>NZ_JBNDMH010000002.1:0-4184049 GCF_050436485.1 Paraburkholderia sp. Clong3
CGCGAAACGCGGTGTTCGACTGCGTATTGGTCTTGCAGCACAGCGCGACGATATCGACGTCGGAAAGGTAGTACGCGTTGTCGAAGTGGCACACCGCGCGCGTCGCGACCGCGCCGGACAGATCCGCGGAATAGCCGGCGCGCAATGCGATTTCGACGCGCACGCCAAGCAGGCGGCCTTGCTCGTCGAAGCCCGCTTCGTACTCGTAGACCGCATCGTGGCGCTTGCCGGTGATCAGAAAGTCGTCGTCGCGATCGGCGCGCAGCTTGACCGGGCGACGCAGGCGTTGCGCCGCAAGCGCGGCCACGCACGCGAACAGCGCCGATTGCGATTCCTTGCCGCCGAAGCCGCCGCCCATGCGCCGGCATTCGCAGACGACGTTATGCGCGGGCCAGTCGAGCATGTGCGCGACGACCTGCTGCATTTCGCTCGGATGCTGCGTCGAGCTGTAGACGAGCATGCCGTCCATTTCCTTCGGCACCGCATAGGCGATCTGGCCTTCGAGATAGAACTGCTCCTGGCCGCCGACCTCGAACCTGCCGGCCAGTCGATGCGGCGCGGCGGCGATCTTCGCGTCGGGGTCGCCGCGCCGCAGATGCAGTGGCGGCAGCACGAACTGCTTCGCGGCTTTCGCATCGGCGGCGGTGAGGATCGCGTCGAGCGGCTCGTAGCGGATCACGTCGTCGCTTTTCGCGAGCGCGGCGGCGCGACGTGCGAGTTCGTGGCTCTCGGCGATCACCGCGAAGACCGGCTGGCCGAGATAGAGCACTTCGCCGTCGGCGAGGATCGGATCGTCGTGCAGCACCGGGCCGCAATTGTTTTCGCCAGGGATATCGTCGGCGCTCAGCACCGCGATCACGCCGGGCGCGTTTCTCACCGCGTCGAGATCCATCGACACGATGCGCGCATGCGCATGGCGCGACAGGCCGAGCGCCGCGTGCAGCGTGCCGTGCAGCTCGGCGATGTCGTCCGTGTAGGTCGCTTCGCCGCTCACGTGCAGCGCGGCGGATTCGTGCGGCAGCGGTACGCCGATCGACGCGTCCTCGCGTTGATCGGCACGCGCGCCCGCGGGTTCGATAAAGGCATCGGTCCGGTTCATCACGGCGACTCCTTCACGACGGCTGCGTTGGCCTCGAACGCGAACGCGTTCACGTCGCAGAGCGCGAGCGGCGCGTCGTCGCGCGTTTCGAGGTAGAGGCGCCACAGCAGATTGCGCGCGACCCTCAGCCGATACGCGCTCGACGCGCGCATGTCGGTGAGCGGCTGATAGTCGGCGGCGAGCGCGTCCATCGCGCGACGGGCCGTCGGTTCGTTCCACGCCGCGCCGTTGAGCGCGGCTTCGGCATGCGCGGCCCGCTTCGGCGTCGCCGCCATGCCGCCGAACGCGACCCGCGCCGCGCGGATCGTGCCATCTTCCGCGACGTGCAGCGCAAACGCTGCGCACACCGCCGAGATGTCCTGGTCGTAACGCTTCGCCACCTTGTAGGTGCGAAACCGCAGCGCGCCGGCCGGGCGAGGCACGCGCAGCGCGCTGACGAATTCGCCTTCCGCGAGCGCGGTCTTCTGATAGCCGAGGTAGAACGCGTCGAGCGGCACGGTGCGGGTCGTGCGATCGCGGCGCAACTCGACATCGGCGCCGAGCGCGAGCAGTGCCGGCATCGAATCGCCGATCGGCGAGCCGTTCGCGACGTTGCCGCCGAGCGTGCCCGCATTGCGGATCGGCAGCGATGCGAAGCGCGTCCATAGTTCGGCGAGTTCGGGGTAGTCGGCGGTGAGCGCCGCGTACGCGTCCTCGAGCGTGACCGCCGCACCGATGGTCAGCGTTTGCGCGTCGCGCGCGATCGTCTTCAGTTCCGCGACGTTGCCGGTGTACAGCAGATCGCCGAGATCGCGGAACTGCTTGGTGACCCACAAGCCGACGTCGGTGCTGCCCGCGACGATGCGCGCGTCCGGGTGCTGCGCGCGCAGCGTCGCGAACGCGTCGAGCGTGAGCGGGGCGTGGAAGGTGGGCGAGCCGAAGGCGGCGCCGCGGGTGCCTGGCGCGCTGTATTCGAACGTGTCTTCGCGTTGCAGCGTGCGCAGCGTGGCCGCGATCGCGTCGCGATCGAGCGCGACGCGCGGATGCTGCGCGTAGTCGAACATCTTCTGCGCGGCGTCGATGATCGGCCGGTAGCCCGTGCAGCGGCACAGATTGCCGGACAGCGCGGCGTCGATTTCATGGCGGGTCGGCAGGCCGGCGCTGACGGGCTGGTTCTCGTAGAGCGCCCACATCGACATGACGAAGCCGGGTGTGCAGAAGCCGCATTGCGAACCATGACAGTCGACCAGCGCCTGCTGCACCGGATGCAGCGCGCCGTTCGCGGCGCGCAGGTCTTCGACGGTGAAGAGGGCGCGGCCGTCGAGTGTCGGCAGGAACTGGATGCAGGCGTTGACCGCCTTCAACGTGAGGTCGCCGCGCGCATCGAGTTCGCCGATCACGACCGTGCATGCGCCGCAGTCGCCTTCCGCGCAGCCTTCCTTGGTGCCGGTGCAGCGCAAGTCCTCGCGCAGGTGCTGCAGCACGGTGCGCGTCGCCGGCACGCCCGCGACCTCGCGGACGGACCCCTGGTGGTAGAAGCGGATGGTTTGCGTTGTCATGGCGAATCGGAAGACAGTGCGGACCGGGCGCGCGTTACGCATGGGGTCGCAAAAAGCCGGCCTCGCGCACGTAGATCGCCATCCATACCCGAAGATAGCACTACCCCGGCCCGAAAATATTTCCCGTGTCGCATGAAGCTCATGCGGCGGCGGTCATGATCCGGGTACGATTCGCGCCGAGGCGAGAAGTTGCGTGCGCGGAGCGGGGACCGACAGGAACGGCGCGCGATCGCGGAACGTCGCGCAGAAAAAACGCCGGACTTCGGTGCCCGGCATGGGCAACACGAAGTCCGGCGTCATTGGCGATGCGAATCGGTAAGCGTCCTGGCGGCGAGTTCGGCGCTTCAGGCGGCGTTCGAAGCTCGCTCGACCAGGCTTGCCCGCCGTCAGGACACCCGATGGCGATTGCGCACCAGGCTCAGCACCAGTGCGACGAACGCGACGATAAACGCGACGCCCGACCACATCGGCAGCGTCAGCCCGAGAATCGGCGGATAGGCGGTTTCGCACAGGCCCGCGACCTTGAACACGCTCGGCAGCCAGTGCGCGGGGGGCAGGCTGTCGACCACCGGCTGCAGTGCGTCGAAGCCGCAGCTGAAGCCAGGATTCGCCTGGATGTACACATGGCGCGCCGCGGTCGCGATGCCGGCGAGCGCCGACAGCGCCGCCATCACTTCGAGCAGGCGCACGCCGCGCCAGTGCCTGAAGCGCGCGCCGAGGAACGCGAAGATCGCGATCAGCAGGAAGAAATAGCGCTGGATGATGCACAGCGGGCACGGGTCTTCGCGCAGGCCGAACTGCAGATACAACGCACCGCCCACGAGGGCGAGGCAGATCAGGCCGAGCAGAACCAGCAGGGTGCGCTCGCGGCGCAGCATTGCGGAGTCGTTAGTCATGGATCTTCGATTGCTCCGGAGACGAAAGGGCGGGTGCCCGCGATTCTAGCGCGAACCCCGGCCGCGCCACTTATTGCCTGAACATTGGCGCGGCGGCGACCGCGCCGGGCGGCCAACCCCGGCGCGCTCTACCGGATCGCTTTCAGCACTGCCTCGGCCGCGCGGCCGATCGCGAGCAGCGCGTCGTCGGCGTGCGGTGCGCCCGCCAGCATCAGGCCGACCGGCGCGTCGCCGCGCAGATGGCACGGCAGCGACAGCGCGCAGCTATCGAGGAAGTTGAACGCGCTCGGATTGCGCAGGATCAGCGCATTGGTGCGGCCGAACGCGTCGTCGTCGTTGAGCAGGTCGGCGAGGCGCGGCGGCACGACCGGCACGGTCGGCGCGACGACCGCGTCGAAACGCTGCCACAGCGTGCGCGCGGCTTCGTCGAGCATCGCGTCGCGCTCGGCGACGAGGTCCAGATAATCGACCGCGCTGGCCGGCTGCCCCTTCATGATGCGCACGAGCACGCGCGGATCGTACTGCTCGCGATGCTTGTCGAGCAGCGGACGATGCCACGCATACGCCTCGATCGACGAAAAGCCGAAGCGGTTGATCTCCGGCAGCCGGTCGAGCGGCGCGAAGCGCACCTCGCTGACGATCGCGCCGGCCGCCTCCAGATGCTTGAGCGCGGTATCGATCGCGCGCGCGACTTCGGGCTCGACGCCGTCGGTCACGAAATTGGTCAGCACGCCGAGGCGCACGCCTTCGAGCGGCCGCGCGGCCGGGATGCGCGGCTCGAGCCCGGCGAGCATCCGGTCGACCAGCGCGCAGCATGCGACCGACACGCCGATCGGCCCGAACGAATCGAGCGTCGACGACAGCGGCACGCCGCCCTGCTTCGGGATGCGCGCGGCGGTCGGCTTGAAGCCGGTCAGCCCGCACAAGGCGGCCGGGATGCGGATCGAGCCGCCGGTGTCGGTGCCGAGCGCGACCGCGGCCATGCCGTCGGCGACCGACGCGCCCGCGCCCGACGACGAGCCGCCCGAAATCCGCTCGTCGCCCTTCACGCCGCGCCGGTACGGCGACAGCGGATGGCCGTAGTGCGGATTCAGGCCGAGTCCGGAAAACGCGAACTCGCTCATGTTGGTCCGCCCGACGATCACGGCGCCGGCCCGCTTCAGACGCGCGACCGCGACCGCGTCGGCCTTCGCGGCGGGCGCGTCGGCGAGCACGACGGAGCCCGCGCGGGTCGGCTGGCCTTCGATGTCGAACAGGTCCTTGACCGACACCGGAATCCCGGCGAGCGGCGACAGCACGGTGCCGGCCGCGCGCAGGCGGTCGTGCGCGTCGGCGGCGGCGCGCGCGGCGTCGGTGTCGACGTGCATGAAGACGGCGGCGCCCTGGCCGGCCGGATCGGCGATCCGGTCCAGCGCGGTTTCGACGAGCGCGCGGCTCGTCGTGCGGCCGGCGGCGAGATCGGCGGCAAGCTGGGCAAGCGGTGGGAACGGGGCGAATTCAGTGGCCATGATGTCGGTAGAAATCCGGTTGAGCGCAGCGCGGGCGCATGAGCGAAGCAGTGCGGAGCCAAAGGGAAAGGTCCGTCCGCATTGTAGAGCAAGGTTTTGCGGCCGAGCGGCCTGCTACTGGCGGCGCGACGCGGCGCGCGAATTCGCCAGAAAGATGGCCGGTTCGTTTGCTACACTGCGCTTTTCGAGATTACTGTTTGTAAGGAAAGCGCTCATGCACCATGGCATCGGCTTCATCCAGGATCTGGCCGTCGTGATGGCGCTGGCCGGCGTCGTCACCGTGCTGTTCCATCGCCTGAAGCAGCCGGTGGTGCTCGGCTATATCGCGGCCGGCGTGATCATCGGACCGTACACGCCGCCGTTCCAATTGATCCACGACGAACAGACGATCCAGACGCTCGGCGAGCTGGGCGTCGTGTTCCTGATGTTTTCGCTGGGCCTCGAATTCAGCCTGCGCAAGCTGTTCGAGGTCGGCGCGACGGCGATCGTCGCCGCGCTGTCGGAAATCGTGCTGATGCTGTGGATCGGCTACGAGATCGGCAGCGCGTTCGGCTGGACTCCGATGGACTCGCTGTTCCTCGGCGCGATCCTCGCGATCTCGTCGACGACGATCATCGTGAAGGCGCTGTCCGATCTCGGACTCAAACGCGAAAGCTTCGCGCAGCTCGTGTTCGGCATTCTGATCGTCGAGGACATTCTTGGTATCGCGATGCTCGTGCTGCTGACCGGCATCGCGCAGACCGGGCAGCTGTCGGCCGGGCTCGCGGCCGTCACGCTCGGCAAGCTGCTGCTGTTCATGACGGTGTCGCTGCTGGTCGGCGTGCTGCTCGTGCCGCGCGCGCTGAACTACGTCGCGCGCACGGGCAGCGACGAGATGATGCTCGTGTCCGTGCTCGGCTTCTGCTTCGGCTTCTGTCTGCTGGTCCTCAAGCTCGATTACAGCATCGCGCTCGGCGCGTTCCTGATCGGCGCGATCATGGCCGAGTCGCGTCATCTGCGTCGGATCGAGCATCTGATCGCGCCGCTGCGCGACGCGTTTTCCGCGATCTTCTTCGTGACGATCGGACTGATGCTGAACCCGGCCGTGATGCTCGACTACGGGTGGCCGATCGCCGTGATCACGCTCGCGGTGATCGTCGGCAAGATCGTGTCGTGCGGGCTCGGCACGTTTCTGTCGGGGCAGGACGCGCGCACCTCGATGCGCGTCGGCATGACCGTGTCGCAGATCGGCGAGTTCTCGTTCATCATCGCGACGCTCGGTCTGACGTTGAAGGTGACGAGCGGGTTTCTGTATCCGATCGCGGTCGCCGTGTCGGCATTGACGACGCTGACGACGCCATATCTGATCCGCGTCGCCGATCCGCTCACGCGCCGCATCGGACAGGCGATGCCCGCCACGTTGTCCAACGTGTTCGGCATGTACGGGCAATGGCTGCGCAGTTTGATCACGGCGCGCGGCGAGCCGACGCTCGTCAGCATGACGCGGCGGATCGTATTGCAGATCGCGGTGAATCTCGCGCTCGTCGCGGCCATTTTCCTGGCCGTGTCGTATAGCGCGCCGCATAGCGGCCGGCTGCTCGCGCACTGGCTCGACGACGAGCCGCTGCAACGCGTCGTGCAGTGGAGCGTCGCGCTCGTCGTTTCGCTGCCGTTTCTCGTGGCCGTGTATCGCAAGACCAAGTCGCTCGCGCTGCTGCTCGCCGAAGTCAGCGTGCAGGGGACCACCGCGGGACGCTTCACGAGCGCGCTGCGTCACGCGATCGCCGATCTCGTGCCGATCGTGTCGATGATCGGCGTGTTTCTGCTGGTGGCGGCGCTGTCGGGCAGCATTCTGCCGCCGACTGGCCTGCTCGTCGCGGTGCTCGTGTGCGCCGCGCTGCTGCTCGCGCTCGTGTGGCGCTGGTGCGTGAAGATTCATGCGTCGATGCAGATCGCGTTGCGGGAAACCTTCGAAGAGCGGCCGGATCCTTGACCCATCGGGGTCGGTGTAACGCTTCGCAACAATGTGAGCAATTGTGTGCGGATTTGCGGGGCCTGCAGCACTGACGGATAATCAGGGCATATTCATTCGTTCGCGTGTAAGGCGCCCGTCCGACAGTCATGAGCGAAAACAAACCCGAAAACGCCGGCACGACCGGCAGTCCGCAGCCAGCCTCCTCCGCGCCGAGCAGCGCGCCGGCCGAACCGGCCGCCTCGCTTCCTCCGTCGCATGAAGATGCCATCCAGTCGGCCGCCAAAGACACGAGCCCGGCGGCCGAGGAGGCGACCGCGAGGTCGTCGACCGACGATCCGCTCAGCGCATCGTCGGTCACGCCCGAAGATCCGCGCACGGCGCGGCTGCGCGACGCGGCCGAGGCGCGCAGCGCCGCCGCCGAATCGACCGCGCGGCAGGAAGCCAAGGTGCACGAGCGCGAAGCGCGGCGCGCTGGTCCGTACGCCGGCGGCGCGACCATGGTGAAACCCGAGCCAGTCGTCAAACCGACGGCGGCCGCCGGCGAGCCGCCCGCGGGCGGCATTAGGGCCGCGGACCTCGCCACCGACGACGAAATCGCCACCGAGGCAGCCGCCGCACCCGCGGCGCGTGCGCCCGGCTCGCCGCCGCCCGGTTTCGGCGCGGCACCCGATTTCAGCGCCACGAACCCGCCGCCACCCAACGCGCTGCCGCCGTCGCCACCGCGTTATCTGAAGGAGAGCGACTCCGCGTGGAGCGTGTTCGGCCGCATCATCGCGGCGCGCGCGCGGCAGCTGTTCGATCGCGCGGGGCAGCGGATCACGCAGCGCACGCTGCGCATCGGCGTGTCGGCGCGCATCTTCCATCCGGAACCGGGCGCGAAGGGCTTGCGCGGCAAGACGCTGCAGTATCTGGAGGAGTCGGTCGCGCACTGGGTGATGTCGCGCGACGTGCTGGTGTTCATGATCCCGACCGTTGGTCATCAGGGCATGCTGCACCCGAGCAACATCCGTCTGCGCGACTATGCGAAGCATCTCGATGGCCTGCTGCTGCAAGGCGGCGCCGACGTGTCGCCGCAGACGTATGCGGAATCGGCGGCCAGCCACGAATGGCCCGGTGACCGCGTGCGCGACATGTACGAGCTCGAGCTGTTGCACGAGTTCGTCGAATCGGGCAAGCCGGTGCTCGGCGTGTGCCGCGGCTGTCAGCTGATCAATGTCGCGTTCGGCGGCACGCTATATCAGGACATCGCGACCGAAGTGCCCACCGCGAACGCCCACGTCAACGAAAACTACGATCAGCACCGGCACGGCGTGCATTTTCCGGATGGCTCGACGCTGGTGAACATGTTCCCCGGACGGCGCGACGCGATCGTCAACTCGATCCACCATCAGGCGGTAAAGACGCTGGGCCGCGATCTGAATATCGAGGCGGTGTCGGCGTCGGACGGCATCATCGAGGCCGTGCGCTACCGGCGCGCGCCGTTCGTGATGGGCGTGCAGTGGCACCCGGAGTTTCATCGCGCGGGCGGACCGGAGCTGCTCGATTGCACGCCGTTGCTCGATACGTTCCTGCGGGTCGCGCGGGAGACGAGGTTTTAAGCATGGCGGGTTTGCGTTGGTGCGGCGTGCGCGGTCGAGGTTGAGTCCGCGGCGTGGTTGCGCATCGGTCCCGCGCTTTCGCTGTTTTCCGCAGCCCGACGGAGCCATTCCATTCTGACGCACTGCCACGTTATGTGGCAGTGCGTTTTCTTCTCTCGAAATAATCAGGAGTGCGAGCTGGGTGGCGTCTTTATTTTGCGACTGTGATTTTGGATGGAGTGGTTCGCTGCGCCAACCGTCTATCTCGATTTCGAGCGTGTCCATACAGTGCCCACGAGCTTCGCGTCGCGATAAATCCGCGCGATAATCCAACGTCATTCTGGATCGGCGTGGAGCAGGCATATGAAGTACTCCTTGGTTATCCGGCGCGCTATGTTGCTCGCCGGTGTCTATGCGTTGTGGCATACGGGTGTTGCGGTGGCACAGCAGGACAGCGTGAGCGCGCCGCTGGCGGGCACGCGGCCGGCTCCAGGGGAGGTGGCGCCGCGAGAGGCTGGCCCCCAGTCCGTCGCTGAGCCCGAGGTGTCCGCGAATACGCCCGCCGCCGCGCGCGGCGACGTCGCCGATTTGATCCAGTTGATCCACGACGCGACCCTCAGCGAACTGCGCACGACCTACAACGGCAGCTACGGTGCGAGCCTGTTCTTCGATCCGCTGCGGATGACGTACTACGTCGCGTTGTTTCAGAACAAGCATTTCTGGCGCGTGATCAGGAGCGATTCGGCAGAGCGCGCGGAAGCGATCTACGCCGGTTTCGCGCAGCAGACGCAGCAACTCGCGGACGTCGAGATTCATCGCACGCGGTTGCAGGCGCAGAATGCGTATCTGCAGGGCAGCATCGCGATATCGCAGCAGCAGGCGCAACGGCTGCAGACCGATCTCGAGGTCGCCCGCACGCAGCAGGCGAAGGTCGACGACCGGCAGCGGCAGACGCGCGACGAGGCGCTCGCGCTGCGCGCGGAGCGCGACAACGCGCAGGCGCAATTGCGTCAGCTTCAGAGCGCGGTCACGCGCTTGCAGCAGCAGACGGAAGCGGGTTTGCCTGCGCCGAAGTAACGGCGGCGCTCATTGCGCGAATTGTTCCGGGATTTCGGTGACGCGACGCTGCGATATGTGGTTCATCCACTCGGTGCTATTTACCGGCAGATTGTTCGACACGGTGGAGCGCGGCAGCGGCGCGACGTCGCGCAAAGACATCATGGCGAACGTCGTTACATCAGCGTATCCGTCTTCGCCGAACCGGGTACGAACGCGCGCTTCATGCGATGGGTCATTCGCGGCATGGCGATTTACCGGAAGCGGATGCGTTTGCACGCGAAGCGCACGACGCGGAGGCGACGAGCGAATCGCGTCACGCGGGGTGGACGCATGTCGCGTGGCGGTGCCCTGAGGCAAAGCCACGATGCGCGCGGGTGCGGCGGCGGCCACGTCGACAGGTAATGGCGGAAGCACAGGAGCCGGTGTGACGGCCTCCGCAATCACCGGTGCCTCGGGACTCGCAACCAGATGCTGCGCACGACGCTTTTCTACCGGCGCCGGCGCATCACGACGGGGCATCAGAGCTTGCGCCGATTTCAGCATGTCGGAGGCCATATGCCGCGGCGCCGGAGGCTGATCGACGATCCACCACGCCAGCACCGCGACGCAGCCGATTACGCCGGCACTCGCCGCGACCGTTCGCCGATGCCGCACAGTGCGCCGCTGCGCGATTCGCGGCGAGCGGGCCTTGAGCACGATTCGCATTGGACCCTGAGGCACCTTCCGTTGCATAGCGGGATGCGCCGCCGTCGCGGTATGCGACGGTTCCCCGGCAGGCTGCGTGGCGTTCGCGACGGGCGTCTCTGCCGGCCGCTTCATGTCGGTCAGCACGCCGGTCAGCACGCCGTCGATCGACACCCACTGCCCATACGACAGCAACTGCTGATCTCTGATGCACACGGTGCGCAGCAGCGCGGCATACAGCGAATCGAGCCCGGTTCGCCAGCGCTGAGCGCCGGACAGCAACGCCCAGTCGCGGCCGAACGGTTCGGGCAGGTGGTCGAGCGTACGGAGAGGGGGAAGCGCGAATGCGCCTTCAATCAGGATGAGCGGCGTGCTGGTCATCGGTTTCTTCCGGTGTCTCGGACAGCCTCACCGGTGCGGCAGTGACGGAATTTGTAGGGGGCCGATGAAGCCATCGGCAACAGAAAATCATGCCTCGAAACTACGTCGTCCACCGTTCAGATGACTCCGAAAACAGGAACACCGCCGGCGCGCGCCGTCCCCGCGACGCCACGCGCTTCACGCACGCTCAACCACGGCGTTCAAGCCTTCAACCGGTACACGTAGCGCAACGCGGTGATATCCACGCCGCCCATCTGATCGGGCTCCGCGCCGACCAACTGCCAGCCGTGTCGCTCGTAAAAGCCGATCGCCGCCGTATTGCCCTCGAGCACGTACAGATACAGCTGTGCCTCGCCTTGCGCGCGCGTCCAGTCTACGGCCGCGTGCATCAGTGTTTTGCCGACGCCGATGCCCTGATAACCGGGCAGCGCATGCAGGTTGTCGAGCAGCACGCCCCACGCGGACTCGGGCTGGCGCTCGACACATACGAAGCCGGCCGGCTCGCCGGCCAGCTCGGCGATCAGCACGATGCGGCGCTCGCCGCCCGGCGCGCCGAGACGTGCTTCCCAATAGGCGGCGCGTTCGCGCGTGACTTCGCCGTCGAGAAACGCGTCGGGCAACAGACCGCGATAGGTCGCCTGCCAACTGGCGCTGTGGATCGACGCGATCAGCGCGGCGTCCTCGAGTGTGGCGGGGCGCAGGGAAAGAGCAGGGGTGGTTCGCATCGGCGTAATCGACTGAATGGCCTCGCGCGGACAGTCTACGGCCGCCCGCGGGTGTCGCGCGTAAGCAAACTGTATGCGTTTCGCGTCGACCCTATCAGCAGTAACATTACGTGGCATCGGCCCGACATCGAGCTCAGCGTTTACCCTCATATCGAATGAGCGCCGTGAGCAGCAGAATGCGGCGCCCGCGGGCGCACTTTGCTTATACCTGTGCGTCCGCCTGCGGCATCCGCTTGCCAAATGCAGTGGATCGTTTCAACTGCCCGCTCGTCACCGTCCGCGTCGATCCGTCCGACAGGGCGGCGGGCCTATCCGAGAGTGTCATGTCTACAGCGACCCACGCCGCTTCCACCACCGAAGAATCCAAGGTCAAGACAGTGTTCCGCGTTGTCAGCGGCAACTTTCTTGAAATGTACGACTTCATGGTCTATGGCTACTACGCTTCCGCGATCGCCAAGACCTACTTTCCTGGCGGCAGCGATTTCGCGTCGCTGATGCTGTCGCTGTCCGTGTTCGGCGCGGGCTTCCTGATGCGTCCGCTCGGCGCGATCGTGCTCGGCGCCTACATCGACCATCACGGCCGTCGCAAAGGCCTGATCCTCACACTGAGCCTGATGGCGCTCGGCACGCTGACGGTCGCGACGATACCGGGCTACGCGACCATCGGGCTCGTGGCGCCCGTGCTGGTGCTGCTCGGCCGGCTGCTGCAAGGCTTCTCCGCCGGCGCTGAGCTCGGCGGCGTGTCGGTGTATCTGTCGGAGATCGCGACGAAGGGCAACAAGGGCTTCTATTGCTCGTGGCAGTCGGGCAGCCAGCAGGTCGCGGTGGTATTCGCCGCGCTGATCGGCGTGATGCTCAACAAGATTCTGCCCGCCGAGCAGATGTTCGCGTGGGGCTGGCGCGTGCCGTTCCTGATCGGCTGTCTGATCGTGCCGTTCCTGTTCATCATCCGCCGCTCGCTGCAGGAAACCGAGGAGTTCACGGCGCGCAAGCATCGTCCGAGCATGGGCGAGATCCTGAAGTCGATGCTCGCGAACTACCCGATCGTGCTGGGCGGCATGGGCATGGTCGTCATGACGACCGTGTCGTTCTACACGATCACCGCTTACACGCCGACCTTCGGCAGGGAAGTGCTGAAGCTGTCGGCGATCGACGCGCTCGTCGTCACCGTCTGCGTCGGTATCTCAAATCTGATCTGGCTGCCGTTGTCCGGCGCGTTGTCGGACCGCATCGGCCGCCGTCCGGTGCTGCTCGCGTTCACGATCCTGACGATCCTCACCGCGTATCCGGCGCTGCAATGGCTCGTCGCCGAACCGTCGTTCGCGCGTCTGCTCGCCGTGCAGCTGTGGTTGTCGTTCCTGTACGGCTGCTACAACGGCGCGATGGTCGTCGCGCTGACCGAAGTGATGCCGGTCGAAGTGCGAACCGCTGGCTTCTCGCTCGCGTACAGTCTCGCGACGACGATCGGCGGCTTCACGCCGGCCATCGCCACGCTGCTGATCCACGTGACCAGCAACAAGGCGGCGCCGGGCCTGGTCCTCGGCGTGGCGGCAATCTGCGGTCTGCTCGCGACGCTGTTCCTGTATCGCACGCCGGAGTCACGCAATCAGTATCGGGCGGCCTGACGGTTCACTTCGTGTGCTGAAAACAAAAGACCCCGCGCTAGCGGGGTCTTTTGTTTGCGGCGCGTGGTCTGTGGCTACCCGTGCCGCAATTCGTTAGCGACCACCTCGACGACTTCATCCCACGCGCCCGGCCGCGGCTGACGCACGAGCGTCGCGCCGGGATACCACGGGCTGCGCGTGTCGCCGTCGAACCAGCGCCAGTCGGCGGCGAACGGCAGCATCAGCCACAGCGGCTTGCGCAGCGCGCCCGCGAGGTGCGCGATCGACGTGTCGATCGACACCACCGCGTCGAGCCGCTCGACGATCGCCGCGGTATCCGCGAAATCGCCGATGCGGTGGTCGAAGCGATGGATCGCGGCCGCGCGCGGATGCGCGTCGAGCGCCGCGCGGTCGTCCTCGGACAGATCGGGCTGCAACACGATCCAGTCGATGCCATCCAGTGCGAACAGCGGCTCCAGCGCGGCGAGCGGCATCGTGCGGGTTTCGTTGCGCTGGATGCGCCCCGACCATGCGAGCCCGATCTTGCGCTTCGCCTGACCGCCAAGCGAGCCGCGCCATTTGCGGCCATAGGCCGGCGGCACGCTCAGATAGGGCGTGCGCGCGTCAATCGTGTCGTAGCGCGTGCCGAGCGCCAGCGGCAGGCTCAAGAGGGGAATCTGCAGATCGGCGGCGGGGCGCGGCTGGCCCTGCGCGATCAGCGAGACGCGCCATGCCTGCGCGACGGGCGCGAAGAGCGGCACCAACTGCGGCTGCACTTCCAGCACGACGCGCGCGGCGCGAAGCGCTGCGAGCGGTACGAAGCGCACGAACTGCAGCGTGTCGCCGAAACCCTGTTCGGCATGGATCAGCAGCGTGTGTTTTTCGATCGACTCGCCGTGCCAGCGCGGCAACGTCTGGATCACCGGTTGCGCGACGGTTTGCAAGCGCCATTCGTATTCGGGCAGCCCGCGCTCGAAGTCGCGCATCGCGAGCCACGCGAGCGCACGGTTCATATGCGCGGACGCGAGATCCGGGCGCAGCCGCAACGCCTGATCGAGCGCGCGCACCGCGGCCGCGTGCGCGCCGAGCGCCTGGTGCGCGGTGCCGAGCGCAAGCCACGCGAGCGCGAATTGCGGATCGAGCCCGACCGCGCGCTCCAGATACGGCAGCGCCTGTTCGGCACGGCCGAGCGCCGCGAGCGCGTTGCCCATGCCATAGATCGCGGGCGGCAGGTTCGGCTGCAGACGCAGCGCCGCTTCAAATGACGCGACTGCCCGCGCATGGCGGCCGGTCGCATCGAACGTATTCGCGAGATTGAAGTGCGCGGCGACGAAGCGCGGCTCGGCGGCGAGCGCGGCCTCGAAGCAGGGCACCGCCTCGTTCGGTCGATCGAGCGCGTTCAGCGACATGCCCATGTTGTTCAGCGCGCCCGCGTGACCGGGGCGCAGCTCGAGCGCGCGCCGGAACGACGCGATCGCGTCCACGTGACGGCCGAGCGCGTGCAGCGCGTTGCCGAGATTGTTGTGCGACGACGCGTCGTTCGGCTGCAGGCGCAGCGAACGTTCGAACGCATCGGCGGCGTCTTCGTGACGGCCTTGCGACGCGTACGCGTTGCCGAGGTTGTAGTGCGCCATCGGGAAGGTCGGCGCGAGCGTCAGCGCGTTGCGGAACTGCTCGATCGCGGCGTCGATCTGGCCGAGCGCCTTCAGCGCATTGCCGAGGTTCAGCTGCAGCGCCGCGTCTTCGGGGCGCAGATCGACCGCGCGCCGCACCAGCGCCGCGGCTTCTGCGTGCTGGCCCTGCTGGTGGCGCAGCACGCCGAGCAGATGCAGCGCGTCGACGTGGCTGGGGTCGTGGTCGAGCGTGGCGCGGTAGCCGCGTTCGGCGTCGTCGAGGCGGCCGTCACGATGCGCCGCGAACGCGCGGTCAAATACAGGTTGCATGACGGGGAGGGCATTTGGATCAATCAGACTGAGGGCGCATTTTCCCATACTTGCGCAAGCGGCCCGGATTTGCGCGGAGCGTGAGTTCATGGGCAACGACGGATGGAACCCCCGCGCGACCCGTCTTGCCGACGCGCGATTGATGCAGCGCACCCGTGTGCGCAAGAGCGGCGGCGTACACTAGGGTCTGTTTGCATATGGAACGCATTGTTGCCTCCGGAGTTCCGCATGGACGCTGCCGCCTACGACGCGTCGCCGGTGCTGATCGTCGGGGCCGGTCCCACCGGACTTGCCGCAGCGATGAGTCTCGCGCGCGCCCACATCCCCGTGCGCCTGATCGACAAGGCGCCCCAGCCGAACCCTTACTCGCGCGCGATCGGCATTCAGGCACGCACGCTCGAACTGCTCGAGCAGCATCGACTGGTCGAACCGTTTCTCGAGCTCGGCCATCGCGCTCGCGTGGCGAATCTGTCTTCGAACGGCATGCGGCTTGCGCAGCTCGATTTCGACCCGTTGCACACGCGCTATCCCTATCTGCTGTTTCTCGACCAGTCGGTGACCGAGCGGCTCCTGACCGAGCATCTGGCGACGCTCGGCGTGAAGGTCGAGCGCGGCGTCGAGCTCGTGGCGTTCATGCAAGGCTCCGCGAGCGTTCAGGCGACCTTGCGCCGCGCGGACGGCCGCACGGAAGCCATGCGCCCGTCGTATCTGATCGCGGCCGATGGCGCGCACAGTTCGATTCGCCATCGCCTCGACCTGAACTTCGAGGGCAAGACCTTCGACCAGACCTTTCTGCTCGCCGACCTGCATGCCGAAACCGACTGGCCCGACGACGAGTTCCATATCTTCGCGTCGGGCGACGGTCTCGTCGCGCTGTTTCCGATGGGCCACGGCCGCCATCGTCTGATCGCCGATCATGCGGTCGAGCCGTCCGGCAGCGCCGCGCCGCCGGCCCCCGCGGTGCTCGGCGAGCCGCCGCTGGAGCGGGCGCCGGCGCCGTCGCTCGAACAATGCAAGGCGCTGATCGCGCGTCGCGTGCGCGAGCGCGTCGACGTGTCGGAGCTGGCGTGGTCGGCGTACTTCCACGTGAACAGCCGGATGGTCGACCGGCTGCGCGTGGGCCGCATCTTCCTCGCCGGCGATGCCGCGCACGTACACAGCCCCGCGGCCGCACAAGGCATGAACACCGGCATCCAGGAAGCGCTCAATCTCGGCTGGAAGCTCGCGCGCGTGATCGGCGGCGCGGCGCCGGATCGCCTGCTCGACACGTATCACGCCGAGCGACATCCGATCGAGCGCGAGGTGCTGCGGCAGACCGGTTTCATCACGCAGATGGCCGAGGCCGATCACGGACCGATGAAGCTGCTGCGCGAGCGCGTGATGCCGGTGCTGGCCGCGTTCGGTCCGCTGCGCGATGCCGCACGCGCGACGATCAGCGAGCTGTCGATCCAGTACCGGCGCAGTCCGCTGACGCTCGAACGCTTGCTCGACGGCGGCCCGCGCGCGGGCGAGCGCGCGCCCGATGCGCTCGTGCACGTCGTCGACGGTCCGCTCGGGCGCGCGCCGGGCGTCGGCTGCATTTTCGATCTGCACGATCCGGCGTTCTTCTCGCTGTTTCTGCTGTTGCCGCCGCTGCCCGTCGATGGCACGCCGCTCGATCCCGCCGCCAAACATGCACCGCCGCCGGACCCCGAAGTAGAAAAGCTCGCCGCCGAGGTCGAGCGGCTGCTGCCGAACGCGGTGCGAATCTGGCGCGTCACCGATACGAGCGGCGACGGCGGCCCGGCGTTGTCCGAATCGTATGGGCGCACGCGGCCGTCGTTTTATCTGGTGCGGCCCGACGGCTACATCAGCGCGCGCGGACGCACCGGCTCGGACCTGCACGGTCTCGTACGGCACTGCGAAGCGTGGTTTACGGTTGGGGGAGAGATCTCGGAACAGGCGACGTTGTGATTGGCGCCGCCTGTTGCGTGGTATGGGCACGCACGCGGCAGCGGATCGCGCCGCCGCGCCTGGTTGATTGGGGAAACCGCCCGAGCCTAAGCCGCCGGCGCCTGGGCCGGCGCCGGCGTCAACTTCTCGCGATACCTGACGATCGCCTCGCGCGTGAAGTCCGATAGCGCGATGTCATACGTGTCCGGCGCTTCGTCGAGCGTCGCGAGCAGCGCGCGCCGCATGCGCGGCTCCCAGAAGCGGCGGATGTGTTCGGCGACGCCGGTCAGCGCTTCCTCGTGATCGGGCATCGACTCGAAGAAGTCGCCGATCCGGTTCGCCATGTCGATCAGATTCCGATTGTCCATGGCTCGTCTCACTTGCCCGCGGTGACGGCCGCGGCCGCATTGGCCGGCTCGCGCTGCTTCAGCAGTTCGAGCTGTTCGCTATTGAAGCGCGAATAGTCCTTCTGCCATTGCGACGGCTGCTCGACCGGCATCACCTGCACCGCGGTCACCTTGTATTCGGGGCAGTTGGTCGCCCAGTCGGAGCTGTCGGTCGTGATCACGTTCGCGCCCGATTCGGGGAAGTGGAACGTCGTATAGACGACGCCCGGCTGCATCCGCTCCGTCACCTTCGCGCGCAACACGGTTTGCCCCGCGCGCGATTCGATGCCGACCCAGTCGCCGGTTTTGATGCCGCGTTCCTCGGCATCGTGCGGATGCAGTTCGAGCCGGTCTTCGTCATGCCAGCGCGAATTCTCGGTGCGGCGCGTCTGCGCGCCGACGTTGTACTGCGACAGAATGCGCCCGGTCGTCAGCAGCAACGGATACTTGCGCGTGACCTTCTCCGGCGATGCGATGAACTTCGTGATCACGAACCTGCCCTTGCCGCGCACGAAGGTGTCGACGTGCATCGTCGGCGTGCCGTCGGGCGCGTCCTCGTTGCATGGCCACTGGATGCTGCCCATTTCGTCGATCTTCTGGTACGACACGCCGTGGAAGGTCGGTGTGAGCCGCGCGATTTCGTCCATGATCTCGGACGGATGCGTGTAGTCCATCTCGTAGCCGAGCGCGCGCGACAGCAACTGCGTGACTTCCCAGTCCGCGTAGCCGCCGAGCGGCGGCATCACCTTGCGCACGCGCGAGATGCGGCGCTCGGCATTGGTGAACGTGCCGTCCTTTTCGAGGAACGACGAGCCGGGCAGCAGCACGTGTGCATACTTGGCGGTCTCGTTCAGGAAGATGTCCTGCACGACGATGCATTCCATCGACGACAGCGCCGCCGCCACATGATGCGTGTTCGGGTCCGACTGCACGATGTCCTCGCCCTGGCAGTACAGACCCTTGAAACTGCCGTGCAGCGCGGCGTCGAACATGTTCGGAATGCGCAGGCCAGGTTCCGGTTGCAGCGTGACGGCCCAGGCGTTTTCGAACTGCGTGCGCACGAGCGGATCGCCGATGTGACGATAGCCGGGCAGCTCGTGCGGGAACGAGCCCATGTCGCACGAACCCTGCACGTTGTTCTGGCCGCGCAGCGGATTCACGCCGACACCTTCGCGGCCGATGTTGCCGGTCGCCATCGCCAGGTTCGCGATGCCGATCACCATCGTCGAGCCTTGCGCGTGTTCGGTGACGCCGAGGCCGTAGTAGATCGCGGCGTTGCCGGCGCTCGCGTAGATGCGCGCGGCTTCGCGTACCTGTTGCGCGGGCACGCCGGTCGCCGCTTCGGTCGCTTCCGGCGAGTTCTCCGGCAGCGCGACGAAATCGCGCCACTGTTCGAACGCGCGGGTTTCGCAGCGCTCGGCCACAAACGATGCGTCGAGCAGGCCTTCGGTGACGATCACATGCGCGAGCGCGTTGACGATCGCGACGTTGGTGCCGGGCCGCAATTGCAGATGGTGCGACGCCTTCACGTGCGGCGTATCGACGATGTCGATCCGGCGCGGATCGACGACGATCAGCTTCGCACCCTCGCGCACGCGGCGCTTCAGGCGCGAGGCGAACACCGGGTGGCCATCGGTCGGATTCGCGCCGATCACCATGATCACGTCGGCTTTGTCGACGGAGGCGAACGTCTGCGTGCCGGCCGATTCGCCGAGCGTCGTCTTCAGACCATAGCCGGTCGGCGAGTGGCAGACGCGCGCGCAGGTGTCGACGTTGTTGTTACCGAACGCGGCGCGCACGAGCTTCTGCACGAGGTAAGTCTCTTCGTTCGTGCAGCGCGACGACGTGATGCCGCCGATCGAATCGCGGCCATGCTTCGCCTGGATGCGACGGAATTCCGATGCCGCGTACGAGATCGCTTCGTCCCAGCTGACTTCGCGCCACGGGTCGGTGATCGTCGCGCGGATCATCGGCTTTTTGATGCGGTCCTTGTGCGTCGCGTAGCCCCACGCGAAGCGGCCCTTCACGCATGCATGACCCTCGTTGGCCTGGCCGTTCTTGTGCGGCACCATCCGCACGACCTGGTTGCCCTTCATCTCTGCCTTGAACGAGCAGCCGACGCCGCAATAGGCACAGGTGGTGACGACCGAGTGCTCGGGCTGGCCGAGCATCACGACGGACTTTTCCTGCAAGGTCGCGGTCGGGCACGCGGCCACGCAGGCGCCGCACGACACGCACTCCGATTCCATGAACGGCTGGTTCTCGCTGGCCGCGACGCGAGATTCGAAGCCGCGTCCGGTGATCGTCAGCGCGAACGTGCCCTGGGTTTCCTCGCACGCGCGCACGCAGCGATTGCAGACGATGCACTTCGCCGGGTCGTACGTGAAGTACGGATTCGATTCGTCCTTCTGGTCCTTCAGATGATTCGCGCCGTCGAAGCCGTAGCGCACTTCGCGCAGGCCGGTCACGCCCGCCATGTCCTGCAGTTCGCAGTCGCCGTTGGCGGGGCAGGTCAGGCAATCGAGCGGATGGTCGGAGATGTACAGCTCCATCACGTTGCGACGCAGCGACTGCAGACGGTCGGTCTGCGTGCGCACCTTCATGCCGGCTTCGACCGGCGTCGTGCACGAGGCCGGATAGCCGCGCCGTCCTTCGATTTCGACGAGACACAGGCGGCATGAGCCGAACGGTTCGAGCGAATCGGTCGCGCACAGCTTCGGCACGTTGACGCCAGCTTCAGCCGCCGCGCGCATCACCGACGTGCCCGCCGGTACGGTCACCGCCTGGCCGTCGATTTCGAGCGTCACGTCGACGTCCGAGTGGCGGGCGGGGGTGCCGTAGTCGGTATCGTCGGCGAACGCGTTGGCGGCGCGTGCCAGGGCTTGCGACTTGCACGCGCAGTTGCCTGAGCCGCAGCCGCCCCCCAGGGGGACTTCCTTCGGGGCGCCGGCAGGGGAGTTGAACTGGTCGGACATGGTGAACTCCTGGAGTCAGGCCGCGGCCGCTTTGGTGGCGTGGTCGGCAGTGGGATCGGCGGCGAGACCGAAGTCTTCAGGGAAATGATCGAGCGCGGACAGCACCGGATACGGCGTCATGCCGCCCATCGCGCACAGCGAGCCGGCTACCATCGTGTCGCACAGATCGCGCAGCAATTGCACCTGACGCGGCGACGTGTCGCCGTTGCGAATCCGCGCGATCACCTCGACGCCGCGCGTCGAGCCGATCCGGCACGGTGTGCATTTGCCGCACGATTCGAGCGCGCAGAAGTGCATCGCGTATTGCGCGAGCTCGGCGAGGTTCGAGGTGTCGTCATGCACGACGAGACCGCCGTGGCCGATCACCGCGCCGATCGCCGCATACGCCTCGTAGTCCATCGGAATGTCCCACTGGCTTGGCGGCAGATAGGTGCCGAGCGGGCCGCCGACCTGCACCGCGCGCGCCGGCCGGCCGCTCGCGGTGCCGCCGCCGAAGTCGTCGAGCAGTTGGCGCAATGTCACGCCGAACGCGAGTTCGACGAGGCCGCCTCGCTTGATGTTGCCGGCCAGTTGGAACGGCAGCGTGCCACGCGAGCGGCCCACGCCGAAGTCTTTATAGAACGCGGCGCCGCGCGCGAAGATGATCGGCACGGTGGCGAGCGTGATCGCGTTGTTGATCACGGTGGGCTGGCCATAGAGACCCACGAGTGCGGGCACCGGCGGCTTTGCGCGGACGATGTCCGCGCTTGCCTTCGAGCGATTCCAGCATCGCGGTTTCCTCGCCGCACACATACGAGCCCGCGCCTTTCGCGACGAACAGCTCGAAACGCTGCACGCTCGAGAGCACGCTGTCGCCGAGCCAGCCGGCTGTGCGCGCACGGGCGATGGCAGCTTCGAGCGTCGCGATCGAGTGCGGGTATTCGCTGCGCACATAGATGTAGCCGACGGTCGCGCCGGTCACGACGCCGGCGATGATCATGCCTTCGATGAGCACGTACGGATCGCTTTCCATCACGAGACGATCGGAGAAGGTGCCGGAATCGCCTTCGTCGGCATTGCAGACGACGTACTTCTGCGCGGCTTTCGCGCCGCGCACCGTGCGCCACTTGATGCCGGCCGGGAAGGCCGCGCCGCCGCGGCCGCGCAGACCGGATTCGATCAGCGCTTCGCAGGCGGCATCGGCGTCGGTTTGCAGGGCGTTGCGTAGGCCTTCGAGGCCGCCGTGCGCGACGTAATCGTCGATGGACAGCGGGTCGGTGATGCCGATCCGCGCGAAGGTCAGGCGTTGCTGCTTCTTCAGATACGGAATCTCGTCGACCACGCCGACGCGCCGCGCATGCTCGCCGCCCTCGACGAAGCCCGCGTCGAACAACGCGGCGACGTCTTCCACGTCGACATTCGCATAGCCGATGCGGCCTTCGGGCGTCGCAACTTCGACGAGCGGTTCGAGCCACAGCAACCCGCGCGAACCGTTGCGGATCAGTTCGATCGCAATGCCGCGGCGCGCGGCTTCGCTGGCGATGGCTTCGGCCAGCGCATCGGCGCCGAGCGCGAGCGCCGACGAATCTCGCGGAACATAGATGCGCGTCATGCCGGCACCTCCACGCATTTGCGGGCAGCGGCGAACAGCGCGTCGAATTTTTGCGGCGACACGCGCGCGTGCAGCGTGCCGTTGAGCATCATCGCCGGCGACAGCGCGCATTGGCCGAGGCAGTACACCGATTCGAGTTCCACCGTTGCGCCGTCATGGTGACCGGTGTCGAAGCGGCATCCGGTGTGCGCCTCGATGTGCTGGGCAAGCGCCTCGGTGCCCATGCTGCGGCACGCTTCGGCGCGGCACAGCTGCACCGTGACGGGCGCGGCAGGCGAGGTGCGAAAGTGATGGTAGTAAGTGATGACGCCGTGCACTTCCGCTCGCGACAGGTTCAGCGCGCGGGCGAGCGGTCCGACCGCCGCGGGTGGCACAAAGCCGAGTTCGTCCTGGATCGCGTGCAGGATCGTGATGAGTGTGCGGCCCGGCTGCGCGTGACGTTGCACGAGCTGATCCGGCGCCGTGGCGAGAGAATCGTCCAAAGGGGGGCTCCTCCGAAGCGATATATGCACTTGTTATTCATAATGCATGCACGTATGCTTCGCTTATTCGATATGGTATAGCCGAAAGATAGGCGGGCCGACCGGCGCGCGCAATAGGAAACAGTCAAACATATATGGTCAGGATCGAATGTCAGGTCGAGCTGGTGGTGAAGGGCGCGGATGGCCGCGAGGCCAGCCTGTCTGACGTGGTGCCGCTGCTCGCTCTCGTCGATGAATCTGGCAGCATTGCGCAGGCCGCGGCGCTTAAGGGTTTGTCCTATCGGCACGCATGGGGCTTGCTGCGCAGCATCGAGGAGCGGTTTGGTGGTCCTCTGATCGCGAAAGAGCGTGGGCGCGGCTCGGTGTTGTCCGAGCTCGGTCACGCGGTGCTGCGCGGGCAACGGCTCTGCGGCGAGCGGCTCGACGGCAATTTGCAGGCGCTCGCGAGCGAAGTGGCGAGCGATCTGAACCGCTGGCTTGCGCCCCCCGCCGATGACGTGCGCATCCACGCGTCGCACGGTTACGCGGTGGCCGCGCTTGTTACGGCGCTGGTCGCCAACGATCTGCCGGTCGAGATCAAGTACCGCGACAGCGCCGAGGCGGTCAGTGCGCTCGCGCGCGGCGAGTGCGATCTGGCGGGCTTTCATCTGCCGCTCGGCGAGTTCCGCGCGGTGTGCGCCGATACCTACCGGCGCTGGCTCGATCCGCAACGCCATGTGCTCGTGCATCTGACCCGACGCAAGCAGGGTCTGTTCATCGGCAAGGGCAATCCGAAGCGGATCGGCGGGCTCGGCGATCTGGCGCGCGACGACATCCGTTTCGTCAACCGCCAGCCGGGCTCGGGTACGCGGATGCTGCTCGATCTCGCGCTGCGACAGGTCGGTGTGGACCCGGACCGCGTCAACGGCTATGCATCGACCGAGCTGACGCACTCGGCGATCGCGGCGTTCGTCGCGAGCGGCATGGTGGACATAGGCTTCGGCGTCGAACCGGCCGCGCATCATTTCGGGCTCGACTTCATTCCGATCGTCGACGAGGACTATTACTTCGCGTGCGATCGCGCGCACCTCTCTCGCGCGCCGCTCGCGACGGTGATCAACCTGTTGCGCGGCAGCGCGTTTCACCAACGCGTCGAGCAACTCGCCGGCTACGATCCGTGCGACTGCGGGGCAGGCTCGTCGATCTGGACGAGGGGCTCGGCGGCGCGCTCGCGTAACGGCGGAGTAAGAGCCTGTAACCAGAAAAGCGGTGGCGCTCGGCGTGCGCGGCTGCGCAGCGCGCCGGTTTCGGCTACTCTCTTGGCTTCGTATCCGCCTTTACCGCGCGCCAAGCTGCGCTGAACCGACATGAAATCTCTTCTCCATGCATGTGCCGCTGCTGCCGCGGCTGGTGTGCTCTGTGCCACCGTCTCCGTCGCTTACGCGCAAAATTCGCCTGGCGTGCCGGGTGGCATCCTGACCGACGAATTCCGCATTAACGAGCATCCGCAGATGCCGTTCGCCGCGTCCGCCCCGTCGGACAAGTATCAGCACGGCCAACGTTCGAAGGCGCGCAAGCGCGGCGACATGGGAGATCCGAATGGCTGCAATTTGCAGTGCCCGAAAGACGAATAAGAATTGGCTCGGGCTTCGCTCGAGCTTCGAGGTTTGACGCAACGCCGGCCCTTGGGTCGGCGTTGTGCTTTGTGGCGGGGGCGATGGCGGCCCAGTTGCCGGCTGGAGTGGCTTCTTATGGCCTGGCGATGTGCCAGATTTCCTTGAAACCGTCCCCCTTTGCATCGCCCGCCTGCTTGTCGGTCGGCGCCGCCGTGGCCGCCGGCCAGTTGCTCATGCAGCCGCTGACGCCGGGCCTGGTGTCCTTGTCGAACGTGTGGAGCGTCATGCCGTCAGCGGTGACGAAGCGGCCGTCGGACAGTTTGGGCGGATCGGCAAAGGCACCGGGCGTGTAGCACGGGGAGTGCGAGCGGGGCCAGCAGAGCGATGGTCTTGCGCATGACGCAGGCTCCTGTTTTGGCGACGTGGTTGACGAATCACGACTCGCTTCGAGCTACGAGTATAAGCAACGGCCGCGGATTTACCGGGGCGTGTTGTGCGTCCCCGTTGAGTGAAGGGGAGATGTGTGGCCGGCCCGCAAAGCGTCGCAGACGGTGCCGAAAATAAAAAACCCCCGGCAGCGTTACGCTACCGGGGTTTTTTGGGGCCGTTCATCGCGAACGTTCCAGGTATTTGGTGGAGGCGGCGGGAATCGAACCCGCGTCCAGAAGTCCTCTACGACCAGTTCTACATGTTTAGTTCTGTCTTTTGATTTAACCACAGCGACGCGGACGAACACGCTGCGCTACGGCGGTTCACTAAATTTTCGACCCGGACGTCGTGACGCCGCCAAGGCTTAACTGACGTATATGACCTCTGTCGGTATTGCTACCGGTCTTGCGACACTAGCCCGTCAGTGAACTAGGCAGAGGACGGCGGCCCTTAGGCTGCCAGTGCGAACGTATCGTCGTTTGCAGTTACGTTTTTCCCATTGATTAACGAGGTGACGGGTCCTCGACATGCCCTAGCCGCTTCGCAACCCCTGTCGAAACCAGGTCGCCCCCGCGGTTCGTTGCTCACATATGTGAGCCAAAGGAGATTTTACAATAGATCGAGGGCTGCGTCGTGCGTCTTTGGTGGCTGCTGAATGGTGCAACATGGTTAACAAGAGTGCGGGCCGGGACCTTCAGCCGATCTGTCTGACTTTGTCAGCCGATGTCGCGCAGCAGGGTTTGCAACTCGGCCGTCGATTCTACGACGTGTTGCGCGTGCCACCGTGTCGGCGGAATGTCGTTGCCGCAATAGCCGTACGCCGCGGCGACGGTCTTCATGCCGGCGGCAAAACCGGCCTGCACGTCGCGCAGATCGTCGCCGATATAGACGACGCGCTCCGGCGCGATGTCCAGCTCACGCGCCGCGTGCAGCAATGGCGCGGGGTGCGGCTTCGAATGCGGGGTCGTGTCGCCGCTCACCACGCAGCTGGCGCGCTCCTCGAGACCGAGTTGCGCGACGAGCGGCTCGGTAAGCCGCGCGACCTTGTTCGTGACGATGCCCCAGCGCACGCCGCGCGCGTCGAGTTCGTCGAGCACTTCCGCGATACCCGGAAAGAGCGTCGTCTCGATGCACAGATCTGCTTCGTAGTTCGCGAGAAACTCCTCGCGCATCGATGCGAATTCGTGATGATCGGGCCCGATGCCGAACGCCCCGCAGATCAGTCCGCGCGCTCCGGCTGAAGCCAGCGGGCGCAGCTTCTCGAGCGGCACCATCTCGAGCCCCCGGTCGTGGCGCATCTTGTTGACGGCGGCCGCGAGGTCGGGCGCCGTGTCGGCAAGCGTGCCGTCGAGGTCGAAAAGCACGGCGAGGCAAAAGCCGAGCGTGTCGTCGTTGTCTTCGCGTTGCGGCAGGGGAGTCGGGTCGCTCATTGTTCGTTTCGGATACGGCGGATCGGGGCGGTTCGGGCAATTCAGGCGTCGCGGCGACAGGCGAGCATATAGTTGACGCTCGTGTCGGACGACAGCGCGAAAAGCTTGCTGAGCGGGTTGTACACGATGCCCTTGATGTCCGCCGTGCGCAGCTCGGCGGCGCGCACGAAGCCGGCGAGCTCCGACGGGCGGATGAAGCGCGCGTAGTCGTGCGTGCCCATCGGCAGCATTCGCGCGATGTATTCGGCGCCGATCACCGCGAACAGATACGACTTGACATTGCGGTTCAGCGTGGAGAAAAACACCCAGCCGCCCGGCTTCACGAGATTCTTGCAGGCCTCGACGATCGCGGCCGGCCTGGGCACGTGCTCGAGCATTTCCATGCAGGTGACCACGTCATAGGCGCCCGGTTCGCGTGCGGCCAGCGCCTCAGCCGCGATTTCTTCGTAATCGACGGTTACACCGCTTTCAAGACTGTGAAGATCGGCGACACCGAGTGCCTGCGTCGACAGATCGATGCCCTTCACATGAGCGCCCAAACCTGCCATCGATTCCGACAGGATGCCGCCGCCGCAGCCGATATCGAGCACCTTTTTGCCGGCGAGATGGGCGTGGGCGTCGATCCAGCTTAGACGAATCGGATTCAGTTCGTGCAGCGGCTTGAATTCGGCGTTCGGGTCCCACCAACGATGCGCGAGGTCGCTGAATTTCTGTAGTTCGTGAGGATCGGCGTTGGTCATGGTGAAGGCTGCCTCGATGAAAGCGGTGAGCGGACGCTCGAGGATAAACCCTGAGTATATAGGGCGAGAGAAAGAGCGGCAAAAGCGCGTCGGGTAGCGGGCGCTGATGCAAGCTGCGAGCCGCTGGTAGCGGAGCGGGACGCTCCTGCGTCGCGCATCACGTCAGGTCGCGGTACCCGCGCATAAAAAAAGCCCCGCCGAAGCGGGGCTTTCGATACTGCGGTAATTTTCCAGCTTACTGCTTCGGCGTACCGACAACTTCGACTTCCACGCGGCGGTCCGGTGCGAGGCAGGCGATGAGTTGCTTGCGGTTCTTCTGGTTGCAACCGGTGGTAACCGGGTTGCGCGGACCCTTGCCTTCCGTGTAGATACGGTTGGCTTCGACGCCCTTGCTGACCAGGAAGGCCTTCACAGCTTGAGCACGACGCAGCGACAGACGGTCGTTGTAGGCGACGGAACCGATACGGTCGGTGTGGCCCGTAGCGACGACGACTTCGAGGTTGATGCCCTGGATCTTCGATGCCAGTTCGCTCAGACGTTCCTTGCCGGCCGGCTTCAGGATTGCCTTGTCGAAGTCGAACAGCGCATCAGCTTGATACGTAATCTTTTCGCTGGAGATAGCCGGAGGCGGAGGGACCGGTGCCGGCGGGGTCGGAGCCTGAGCAACCAGAGCGCCGTCGCACTTGGCGTTAGCCGTTGCGGGCGTCCAGAATGCATCGCGCCAGCAAAGCTCGTTCGTGCCGTTCATCCACACGTATTCGCCAGTACCATTCACCCAGTTGTCGTTGGTAGCTTGTCGCGACGCCGGCACCGACTGCGCCATGGCGGATGCAGCCATAACTGCGGTAGCTGCAATGAACGCGAGCTTTGAAAGTTTATTCATATTTCTCCTCTCGAAATTGAGATTACCGCAGGTTTACTGCGAGCCTGTTGACGAAGACCAGTCATACATTGCTCGAAGTATAACATTGGTGCGGAACAAAAACCGTTTGTGTAGACTTCGAGCAGTGTCTGACTCTTTGTGCGTTGGCATTTTGCCATATCGTTCCCTTCCGACGAAAAAAAAATCCGCCCCCGATCAAATCCCCCTCCAATTGTGGTGCATGCGCAACAAATGTTTTCGTCTGAGCGGTCCGCCGGCTCTGGCTGAGCGGCGAATTGGTCCCATGCAGGAATCGAGCCTGACGAGACTGAAATTGTGCGATCGGCGAGGTGTTGGCGGGCGCCCCTCTAATATGTATACGTACCTTCGTCGGGCGTGGATTCGTGGCATGTTAGAATCGCGTGATGCGTTGCGCTTGCAATGCTTACGCGAAGAAGCGGCGAAACCCGCCTTCGCACGTAAAAGATACGGATAATGGATCAATTCGCCAAAGAGACTCTGCCAATCTCCCTTGAGGAGGAAATGCGCCGTTCGTATCTCGATTACGCGATGAGCGTGATCGTAGGGCGAGCGCTTCCCGATGTCCGCGATGGCCTGAAGCCGGTGCACCGGCGCGTGCTGTTCGCGATGCACGAGCTGAACAACGACTGGAACCGCGCCTACAAGAAGTCGGCGCGTATCGTCGGCGACGTCATCGGTAAATACCATCCGCACGGCGACACCGCTGTCTACGACACGATCGTACGGATGGCGCAGGACTTCTCGCTGCGCTACATGCTCGTCGACGGCCAGGGGAACTTCGGTTCCGTCGACGGCGACAACGCCGCGGCGATGCGTTACACCGAAATCCGCATGGCGAAGATCGGCCACGAACTGCTGGCCGATATCGACAAAGAAACGGTCGACTTCGTGCCGAACTACGACGGCAGCGAGAACGAGCCGGCCATCCTGCCCGCGCGCATCCCTAATCTGCTGATCAATGGCTCGTCCGGCATCGCGGTCGGCATGGCGACCAATATCCCGCCGCACAACCTCAATGAAGTCGTCGACGCGTGTCAGCATCTGCTGAAAAACCCGGAAGCGACGATCGACGAGCTGATCGAGATCATCCCCGCGCCCGACTTCCCGACCGCCGGCATCATCTACGGCGTGGCCGGCGTGCGCGACGGCTATCGCACCGGTCGCGGCCGCGTCGTGATGCGCGCGCTGACGCACTTCGAGGAAATCGACCGCGGCCAGCGCATGGCGATCATTGTCGATGAACTGCCCTATCAGGTGAACAAGCGCTCCCTGCTCGAGCGCATCGCCGAGCTCGTCAACGAGAAGAAGCTCGAAGGCATTTCCGACATCCGCGACGAATCCGACAAGAGCGGCATGCGCGTCGTGATCGAGCTGAAGCGCGGCGAAGTGCCCGAGGTCGTGCTGAACAATCTGTACAAGGCGACCCAGCTTCAAGACACGTTCGGTATGAACATGGTCGCGCTCGTCGACGGCCAGCCGAAGCTCCTGAATCTGAAGGAAATGCTGACGTGCTTCCTGTCGCATCGCCGGGAAGTGCTGACGCGGCGCACCGTCTACGAACTGCGCAAGGCGCGCGAACGTGGTCACGTGCTCGAAGGTCTCGCGGTTGCGCTCGCGAACATCGACGAATTCATCGCGCTCATCAAGGCCGCGCCGACACCACCGATCGCCAAGCAGGAGCTGATGTCGCGCGCGTGGGATTCGTCGCTCGTGCGCGAAATGCTGTCACGCGCCGAGTCGGAAAACGCGTCGGCGGGCGGTCGCGAAGCTTATCGTCCGGAGGGACTGAACCCGTCGTTCGGCATGCAGACCGACGGCCTTTACCGTCTGTCCGATACGCAGGCGCAGGAAATCCTGCAGATGCGCCTGCAGCGACTGACCGGTCTCGAGCAAGACAAGATCATCGGCGAATACCGCGACGTGATGGCGCAGATCGCTGACCTGCTGGACATTCTGGCTCGCCCGGAACGCATTTCGGCGATCATCGTCGGCGAACTCACGTCCATCAAGGCCGAATTCGGCGATGCGCGTCGCTCGAAGATCGAGTTGAACGCGACCGAGCTGAACACCGAAGACCTGATCACGCCGCAGGAAATGGTCGTGACGATGTCGCACGCGGGCTACGTGAAATCGCAACCGTTGTCCGAATATCGAGCCCAGAAGCGCGGTGGTCGTGGCAAGCAGGCCACTTCCATGAAGGAAGACGACTGGATCGACACGCTGTTCATTGCCAATACGCACGACCACATCCTGTGCTTCTCGAACCGCGGCCGTGTGTACTGGGTCAAGGTCTACGAAGTGCCGCAGGGTTCGCGCAATTCGCGCGGCCGGCCGATCGTCAATATGTTCCCGCTGCAAGAAGGCGAAAAGATCACGGTCGTGCTGCCGGTCAAGGAGTTCTCGGCCGACAAGTTCGTGTTCATGGCGACCGCGTTGGGAACGGTAAAAAAGACGCCGCTGGAAGCATTTAGCCGGCCGTTGCGCAAGGGTATTATTGCGGTCGGTCTCGATGAGGGCGATTACCTGATCGGCGCCGCGATCACCGACGGCCAGCACGACGTGATGCTGTTCTCGGATTCGGGCAAGGCAGTGCGCTTCGACGAAAACGACGTGCGTCCGATGGGCCGCGAGGCGCGCGGCGTGCGCGGCATGCAACTCGAGGACGGCCAGAACGTGATCGCGTTGCTGGTGGCCGGCGACGAGCAGCAGTCGGTGCTCACCGCAACCGAGAACGGCTACGGCAAGCGCACCCCAATCACCGAGTACACGCGTCACGGCCGCGGCACGAAGGGCATGATCGCAATCCAGACGTCGGAGCGTAACGGCAAGGTCGTTGCCGCGACGCTCGTGGACCCGGAAGCGCAGATCATGCTGATTACCACTACGGGCGTGCTGATTCGCACGCGCGTGTCGGAAATTCGCGAAATGGGACGCGCAACGCAAGGTGTTACACTCATCAGCCTTGACGAAGGGACCAAGCTGTCCGGTCTGCAGCAGGTAGCGGAGGCCGAGGGCGAGTCGGAAAGCGATTCCGACGGCTCCGCTGAAGGTGATAACGGCGGTGAGGGCGGCGGCGCGGCTTGATCCGTGCCAGCGGCTTTCAGTCTCAGTTAATACGTTGAAGCTACGCTGCGGGTCACGGCGTATCGGGCCGGTACGCTTCCCGTGTGGCGTGCAGTTCAAGTTAATTTCTCTTAGGGAGTAGTGATGCAAAAACGATTCAAACAACTGATGTTGCTGGCTGCCATCGTGCCGACCTTCGCCATGGCTCAAGCGCTGCAGAACCAGGCGCCTGCGGCTCCGGCTGCCGCAGCAGCACCGGTTGATCCGGCCAAGCAAGCTGCCATCAAGGAGCTGCTCGACGCCATCGATGCGCAGAAGCTGGTTGGCGCAATCGGCAACAGCGCGCAGATGCAGGCCAAGCAGCTCGTTCCGGCAATCCTGTCGGACGCGCTGACCGAGAACAAGACGATGACGGACAAGCAGAAGCAGGCCGCCGTGCCGACGCTGCAAAAGAACGCGGTGCCGAAGCTGGTGGACAGCGCGGGCCAGGTGTTCGCGACCGACTCTTTCCGTCAGGACGCGATGCAATCTCAGTACGACGCGTACGCGAAGTACTACAGCACGTCGGAAATCAAGGATCTGACCACGTTCTACAAGAGCCCGACCGGTCGCAAGTTCATCCAGGTGCAAGACCAGGTTGGCCGCGACGTCGTGAACGGTCTGATGCAGAAGTACATGCCGGAATCGATCAAGGCAACGCGTGACCAGGCCGACAAGGAAGTCGCATCGGTCAAGCCGGCTGCCAAGTAAATTCCGCTCGCAGGCTGCGCTGATCAGCCGGCCTGTCGTCGCGCCCGCTGGGCCACCCGGCGTGGCGGGTTGGCGGCGACAATGCGATAATGGTCGTTTGCGCACTGGCGCAGACGGCCATTATCTTTTTCGGCGAGCCATTTCGCAGCTCTTTTCGCCGATTCCCGCGCGACTTCGTTATTTCGCGCCCGCTTCCAGGACCTCACATGCGCGTCTTTAATTTCTCCGCCGGCCCGGCGGCCATGCCTGAAGAAGTGCTGCGCCAGGCAGCCGACGAGATGCTGAATTGGCAAGGCAGTGGTATGAGCGTGATGGAAATGAGCCATCGCGGCAAGGAATTCATGTTGATCCACGAGGAAGCGCTGACCGATCTGCGCGAGTTGCTGCAGGTGCCGGCAAGCCACCGCATCCTGTTTCTGCAGGGCGGCGGCCTCGGCGAAAACGCGATCGTGCCGATGAACCTGCTCGGCTCGAAACCGCGCGCGGATTTCGTCATCACCGGCTCGTGGTCGGAGAAATCGTTCAAGGAAGCGCAGAAATACGGCAGCGTGCATCTCGCCGCGACCGGCAAGACAGCCGAGGGCTTCACCCGCGCGCCGGCGCGCTCGGAATGGCAGCTGTCGGACGATCCGGCTTACGTGCACTTGTGCACCAACGAGACCATTCACGGCGTCGAAACCTTCGAGATTCCCGACCTCGGCGATACTCCGCTCGTCGCGGACGCGTCGTCGCATATCCTGTCGCGCCCGATGGACATCGCCAAATACGGCGTGCTATTCGGCGGTGCGCAGAAGAACATCGGCATGGCCGGCGTGACGGTCGTGATCGTGCGTGAGGACATGCTCGATCGCGCGATGCCGATCTGCCCGTCGGCGTTCGAATGGAAGACCGTCGCCGAGAACAATTCGATGTACAACACTCCGCCCACCTACGCGATCTATATCGCCGGGCTCGTGTTCAAGTGGTTGAAGAAGCAGGGCGGCCTCCTGGCGATGGAGGCACGCAACCTCGAAAAATCGAAGCTGCTGTACGACACGATCGACTCGAGCAGCTTCTATCTGAACAAGGTCGAGCGTGGCTCGCGCTCCCGGATGAACGTACCGTTCTTTCTCGCCGACGAGTCGCGCAACGAAGATTTCCTGTCCGGCGCGAAAGCGCGGGGATTGGTGCAGCTAAAGGGCCACAAGTCCGTCGGCGGCATGCGGGCGTCGATTTATAACGCCGTCCCGCTCGAAGGCGTCAAAGCGCTTGTCGAATACATGAAGGAATTCGAACAGCGCAGTGCCTGAGCCACACTGACCGGCAGGCGTGCGCATCTTTTCCAGCATTTACCCGGCAAAGCCGTTTTACGCATGGACGACGAACTCAATACACGACTCAAACCTCTGCGCGATCGCATCGACGCGCTCGACGCGCAGCTGATCGCGCTCCTGAACCAGCGCGCGTCGGTCGCGCTCGAAGTCGGGGAGGTCAAGAAGCATTTCAACGCACCGGTGTTCCGACCCGAGCGCGAGATGCAGGTGATCGCGCGCCTGCAGGAGATGAGCGCGGGGCCGCTTGCGGACGAACACATCAGCGCGATCTGGCGCGAGATCATGGCCGCAAGCCGCGCGCTCGAAAAGACCATCAAGGCCGCATACCTCGGGCCCGTCGGCACCTATAGCGAACAGGCGATGCATGAGTACTTCGGTCAGTCGATCGAAGGGCTGCCGTGCCCGTCGATCGATGAAGTGTTCCGCTCGGTCGAGGCGGGCGCCGCCGACTACGGGGTCGTGCCGGTCGAGAATTCGACCGAAGGCGCGGTGTCGCGCACGCTGGATCTGCTGCTGCAAACGCAGCTGACCATCGGCGGCGAACTCGCATTGCCGATTCATCACAACCTGCTCACGCAAAACGGGCTCGCCGGCGTCACGCGCGTGTGCGCGCACGCCCAGGCGCTCGCGCAATGCCAGCGCTGGCTGTCGACCAACGCGCCGCATCTCGAGCGCCAGGCGGTGTCGAGCAACGCGGAAGCTGCACGGATGGCAGCCGAAGATCCGACCGTCGCGGCCATCGCCGGCGACCGCGCCGCGATCCACTACGGCCTGCAGGTCACCAACGCGCTGATCCAGGACGATCCGCACAACCGCACACGCTTCGTCATGATCGGCAAGCAGCCGACCGGTCCGAGCGGCTACGACCAGACCTCGCTGATTGTGTCGGTCGTGAACGAACCCGGTGCGATGGTCAAGCTGCTCGAGCCGCTGGCGCGCCACGGCGTGTCGATGACGCGTTTCGAATCGCGCCCGGCGCGCGTCGGCACGTGGGAGTACTACTTCTATATCGACGTCGAAGGCCATCGCGACGACCCGGCCGTGGCCGCCGCGCTCGCCGGGCTCGGCGAGAAGGCCGCGTTCCTGAAAATACTCGGCTCGTATCCGCGCGCCCGGTAAGGGCTGGCAGCGCAGTCCGGGCGGCGCCAAGTGCACTGCCCGAACGCATATTTCACGATCCATCGTCGTTCGGAGATTTTCATGACAGCGTCTTTCGGCCCTTCCTATGTGCGTGCGATCGCGCCGTACATCGCCGGCAAGCCGATTTCGGAAGTGGCCCGCGAGTTTGGTCTCGACGAGGCGAGCATCGTGAAGCTGGCATCGAACGAGAATCCGCTCGGCATGCCGGAATCCGCGCAGCGCGCGATGGCGCAGGCGATCGCCGACCTCGGCCGCTATCCGGACTCGAACGGTTTCGAACTGAAGGCGGCGCTCGCCGCGCGCTACGGCGTGCCGGCCGAGTGGATCACGCTCGGCAACGGCAGCAATGACATCCTCGAACTCGCCGCGCACGCGTTCGTCGAGAAGGGCCAGGCGGTAGTGTTCTCGGAGTATTCGTTCGCGGTCTATGCGCTCGCAACGCAAGGCGTCGGCGCGCGCGCGATCGTCGTGCCGGCCGTGCACTATGGTCACGACCTCGACGTGATGCTTGCCGCGATCGACGACGACACGCGTCTCGTGTTCGTCGCCAATCCGAACAATCCGACCGGTACGTTCGTCGACGGTCCGACGCTCGAGGCGTTTCTCTGCAAATTGCCGCGCCATGTGGTCGTCGTGCTCGACGAGGCGTACACCGAGTATCTGTCGGCGGACAAGCGCTATAACTCGATCGACTGGGTGCGCCGCTATCCGAACCTGCTGGTGTCGCGCACTTTCTCGAAGGCGTTCGGCCTGGCGGGCCTGCGTATCGGCTTCGCGATCGCGCAGCCCAGCTTGACCGATCTGCTGAATCGACTGCGTCAGCCGTTTAACGTCAATACGCTCGCGCAGGCCGCGGCGATTGCGGCACTGAACGACAGCGCATTTCTGGAAAAGAGCGCGGCGCTGAACGCGCAGGGCTATAAGCTTCTGACCGAGGCGTTCGACAAGCTCGGTCTCGAATACGTGCCATCCGAAGGTAACTTCGTGCTCGTGCGCGTCGGCGGTGACGACGAAGCCGGCGCCCGGGTGAATCTCGCGCTGCTGAAACAGGCTGTGATCGTGCGACCGGTCGGCAACTACGGTTTGCCGCAGTGGCTACGCATCACGATCGGCCTGCCGGAGGAAAACGGAGCGTTCCTCGCGGCGCTCGAAAAGACGCTTGCCGAGCCTGCCGCTGCGTAAGCATTGCTTCCTTGATCCCGCGCGTCGGCCGGCAGGAGCGGCGCGCTTATTGTCCGTATTGTGTGAGCGACGTGGCCGCGTTTTCTTTTAACAAGCTGGTGATTTTCGGTGTCGGCCTGATCGGCGGATCGCTCGCGCGCGCGTTGCGTGAACGCGGCAAGGCCGGTGGGGCACGCACGGTGGTTGGGGTGGGACGGACGTCCGCGTCGAGCGGGCGCGCGTTGGCGCTCGGGGTGATCGACGGCGCCGCGGCGCTCACCGACGACGCCGCGCTGCGCGACGCGCTAGCGGGCGCGGACTTCGTGCTGCTCGCGGCGCCGGTCGCGCAGACACAGCCGCTACTCGAACGCATCGCGCTGCATCTCGACGCCAACACGATCGTCACCGACGCGGGCAGCACCAAGTCCGACGTGGTCGCCGCCGCGCGCGCGGCGCTCGGTGCACGGATCGGCCAGTTCGTGCCGGGCCATCCGATCGCCGGCCGCGAGTCGAGCGGCGTCGACGCCGCGTTGCCCGATCTGTACGTGAACCGCAACGTCGTGCTGTGCCCGCTGCCGGAGAACGCGCCGGAAGCGGTCGAGCGCGTCGCGGCGATGTGGCGCGCCACCGGCGCCTTGGTGCGCGAGATGACGCCGCAGCAGCACGACCGCGTGTTCGCGTCGGTCAGTCATCTACCGCACGTGCTGTCGTTCGCGCTCGTCGAACAGATCCTCAGTTCGCCCGACGCCGCTTTGAAGTTCTCGTTCGCGGCGGGCGGATTCCGCGACTTCACGCGCATCGCCGCGTCGAGTCCGGAGATGTGGCGCGACGTCTGCGTCGCCAATCGCGCGGCGCTGCTCGACGAACTCGACGCGTATACCGCGGTGCTCGCGCGCCTGCGCACGGCGATCGAGGCCGGCGACGGCGCCGCGCTCGAAGCGGTGTTCGCGCGCTCGCGCGTCGCGCGCAGTCAGTGGCAGGAGCAGCGCGCGGCTGGCGTGGCCGCCAGCGACGCGTCCAAATAACCGGAAACTGGACACATCATGGAATTCCTCGATCTCGGACCTTTTTCCCGTGCGTCCGGCACGATTCGTCTGCCCGGCTCGAAGAGCATCTCGAACCGCGTGCTGCTGCTCGCCGCGCTCGCCGAAGGCGAGACGACGATCACGAACCTGCTCGATTCCGATGACACCCGCGTGATGCTCGCCGCGCTCGAAAAGCTTGGCGTACGTCTGAAGCGCGACGGTGACACCTGCGTCGTGACCGGCACGCGCGGCGCGTTCACCGCGCGAACGGCCGACCTGTTCCTCGGCAACGCGGGTACGGCGGTGCGTCCGCTGACCGCGGCCCTCTCCGTGAACGGCGGCGACTACCGGATCCACGGCGTGCCGCGCATGCACGAGCGGCCGATCGGCGATCTCGTCGACGGCCTGCGCCAGATCGGCGCGAAGATCGACTACGAACAGAACGAAGGCTATCCGCCGCTACGCATCCGTCCCGCCCAGATCACGGCCGACGCGCCGATCCGCGTGCGCGGCGACGTGTCGAGCCAGTTTCTGACCTCGCTGCTGATGACGCTGCCGCTCTTGCGCACCGCGAGCGGCGTCACCACCGTGCAGGTCGACGGCGAGCTGATCTCGAAGCCGTACATCGAGATCACGATCAAGCTGATGGCGCGCTTCGGCATCGACGTCGAGCGTCACGGCTGGCACCAGTTCGTGGTGCCGGCCGGGCAGCGTTATCAGTCGCCAGGCGCGATCATGGTGGAAGGGGATGCGTCGTCGGCGTCGTATTTCCTCGCCGCGGGAGCGCTCGGCGGCGGCCCGCTGAGAGTGGAAGGGGTGGGCCGCGCGAGCATCCAGGGTGACGTCGGCTTTGCCGATGCGCTGATCAAGATGGGCGCGAACCTGCAGATGGGCGAGGACTGGATCGAAGTGCGCGGCGTCGGCAACGACCATGGCAAGCTCGATCCGATCGACATGGACTTCAACCTGATCCCCGACGCGGCGATGACGATCGCGGTCGCCGCGCTGTTCGCGGACGGCACGACCACGCTGCGCAACATCGCAAGCTGGCGCGTCAAGGAAACCGACCGCATCGCCGCGATGGCGACCGAGCTGCGCAAGGTCGGCGCGAAGGTGCAGGAGGGCGAGGATTTCCTCGTCGTCACGCCGCCCGAAAAGCTCATCCCGAATGCCGCGATCGACACCTACGACGACCACCGTATGGCGATGTGCTTCTCGCTCGTGAGCTTGGGCGGTGTGCCGATCCGCATCAATGACCCGAAGTGCGTCGGCAAGACGTTCCCCGATTATTTCGAGCGCTTCACGGCGCTCGCGCAACCCTGATGCAATCCAGATTCGCGTGCGAATCGCCCGATGTGCGACATTTTTAGATGAAACCGATCCGTCCCTTTCACCAGACGCCCGTCATTACGATCGACGGCCCCAGCGCCTCCGGCAAAGGCACTGTGGCCGCGATGGTGGCCGCCAACCTCGGCTTTCACCTGCTCGACAGCGGCGCGCTCTACAGGCTCGCGGCACTCGCGAGCCTGCGCTACGGCATCGCGGCGGACGACGTCGACGCACTTGTCAAACTGATCGACGACCTCCATATCACGTTTCGCGAGGGGCTCGCGCAGCTCGACGGCGTCGATGTATCGACCGAAATTCGTGCCGAGGAAGTGGGCGGCTGCGCCTCGGCGATCGCCGTTCACGCGCAGGTGCGAACCGCGCTGGTGGCGCGTCAGCGGGCGTTTCGCAAGGAGCCGGGGCTCGTCGCCGACGGGCGCGACATGGGCACCGTGATCTTTCAGGATGCCGTGCTGAAGGTGTTCATGACGGCGAGCGTCGAGGCCCGCGCGACGCGCCGGCATAAGCAATTGATCCAAAAAGGATTTTCTGCTAATATAGATGACTTGCTCCGGGATTTGCGTGAGCGCGACGAGCGTGACAGTCAGCGCGCGGCCGCGCCGCTCAAGCCCGCGGCGGATGCAAAACTGCTTGATACCTCCGCATTGTCGGTCGACCAGGCGGTCGAGCAGGTGGTGCAATGGTATGAAGCGCTGGTCCCGCATGCGTAACTGAAACGGTCATGCGGTAGTGGCCAGACAGCGGCAGTCCTGTTGTTGGTAGGTGCTTCGCGATGGTCGCGAAGCGTTGTTTTTTTAACCCTTTAACCCCGCGTGGCGTTCGCGTATTTGCCGCAGTTGCTGACCAGTCCGGTGAGCCAGGCGTTGCGAAGACCATGCAAACTCTGATTTTTATGTCCGACCTGCAAACCTCTACCCCGAATACCGAATCTTTTGCGGCTCTGTTCGAAGAGTCGCTGACCAAGCAGGACATGCGCGCTGGCGAAGTGATCTCCGCGGAAGTCGTGCGTGTCGACCACAACTTCGTGGTCGTGAACGCTGGTCTGAAGTCCGAAGCCTACATCCCGCTCGAAGAGTTCCTGAACGACGCGGGCGAGGTAGAAGTGCAGGCGGGCGATTTCGTTTCCGTCGCGATCGACGCGCTGGAAAACGGCTATGGCGACACCATCCTGTCGCGTGACAAGGCGAAGCGTCTGGCTTCGTGGCTGTCGCTGGAAAAGGCGCTGGACAACAACGAACTCGTAACCGGCACGATCACGGGCAAGGTCAAGGGCGGTATGACCGTGATGGTCAACGGCATTCGCGCGTTCCTGCCGGGTTCGCTGGTTGATACGCGTCCGGTCAAGGACACCACCCCGTACGAAGGCAAGACGCTCGAATTCCGCGTCATCAAGCTCGACCGCAAGCGTAACAACGTCGTGCTGTCGCGCCGCGCTGTCATCGAGGCAACGCAAGGCGAAGAGCGCGCGAAGCTGCTCGAAACGCTGAAGGAAGGCGCGATCGTCGAAGGCGTGGTCAAGAACATCACCGACTACGGCGCGTTCGTGGACCTCGGCGGTATCGACGGCCTGCTGCACATCACGGACATCGCTTGGCGTCGTGTGCGTCACCCGAGCGAAGTTCTGTCGGTTGGCCAGGAAGTCACCGCGAAGATCCTCAAGTTCGACCAGGAAAAGAACCGCGTTTCGCTCGGTATCAAGCAACTGGGCGACGATCCGTGGGAAGGCATCTCGCGCCGTTACCCGTCGGGCACGCGTCTGTTCGGTAAGGTCACCAACATCACCGACTACGGCGCATTCGTCGAAGTGGAATCGGGCATCGAAGGCCTCGTCCACGTGTCGGAAATGGACTGGACCAACAAGAACGTTGCTCCGTCGAAGGTTGTCCAATTGGGCGACGAAGTCGAAGTCATGGTTCTCGAAATCGACGAAGACCGCCGTCGTATCAGCCTCGGCATGAAGCAGTGCAAGCCGAACCCGTGGGACGACTTCAGCCGCAACTTCAAGAAGGGCGACAAGATCAGCGGCGCCATCAAGTCGATCACCGACTTCGGCGTGTTCATCGGTCTGCCGGGCGGCATCGACGGTCTGGTTCACCTGTCGGATCTGTCGTGGAGCGAAACCGGCGAGGAAGCCGTTCGCAAGTACAAGAAGGGCGACGAAGTGGAAGCGATCGTTCTCGGCATCGACGTCGAGAAGGAACGTATTTCGCTGGGTATCAAGCAGCTCGAAGGCGACCCGTTCAGCAACTACGTTGCAATGAACGACAAGGGTTCGGTCGTCGACGGTACTGTCAAGTCGGTGGACGCGAAGGGTGCTGTGGTCCAGCTGTCGGGTGAAGTCGAAGGCTACCTGCGTGCTTCGGAAATCGCCCAGGACCGCGTGGAAGACGCTCGCAACGTGCTGAAGGAAGGCGACAAGGTCAACGCGATGATCATCAACATCGATCGCAAGTCGCGTGGCATCAACCTGTCGATCAAGGCGAAGGATTCGGCTGAGCAGCAGGAAGCCATCCGCGGTCTCGCTGCTTCGGATTCGAGCGCAGCCGCTACCGGCACGACGAACCTCGGCGCGCTGCTGAAGGCCAAGCTCGACGGCCAGAACCAGTAAGCCTGAGAGGTCTGCTGCAGTATGACCAAATCGGAATTGGTCGCCCAGCTGGCTACGCGGTTTCCGCAACTTGTTCTCAAGGATGCGGATTTCGCGGTGAAGACGATGCTCGATGCGATGTCGGAGGCACTTGCCAAAGGTCATCGCATCGAAATTCGAGGCTTCGGCAGCTTCGGGCTCAACCGCCGTCCCTCCCGCGTTGGACGCAATCCGAAGTCGGGCGAGAAGGTGCTGGTACCTGAGAAGTACGTACCGCACTTCAAGCCAGGCAAGGAATTGCGCGAGCGGGTGGATCGTCGCGCGGGCGAGCCGCTGAAGGCCGAAGAGCCGGATGACGACCTTTAATGAGTCCGCTGTGCGTCTTGCAGCGTGGCATAGCTAGCGTCAGCGGCCAAAGCCAGTCGGCAAAAGACCAGGAAAAGCGCCTTCGGGCGCTTTTTTTTCGACCATCGTTTGAGAAGAGGGCGCCTTCCGGTGCGGCCTTTGCATTTCGCGAATCACCCGTCAGTGCGCCATCCCGCCACTTGCTGCCCAGCCCCGAGGTCATCCATTACAATACGGGTCACTTCGGCGCGGGCAACACCGTGGCGCGACGCGTCATCGAGCCGGCGTCACCCCGCAACTGCCGTCAAGAGATCTATTCATGAAATTTATCGTCTGGCTGATCCGTGTGCTGGTGTTCGTGCTGCTGCTGGTGCTGGCGCTCTCCAACACGCAACCCGCTACGCTGAATTTCCTCGCCGGCTACGTCTGGTCGGCGCCTCTGATTTTGATCGGTCTCGCGTTTTTCGTGATCGGCTTGCTCGCGGGGCTCGTGTCGGCGATGCCGGCCGTCGTACGTCTGCGCATGGAGAATGGCCGGCTCAGGCGCGAGTTGCGCGTGGCGCGCGAAACTCCAGCCGTCGTCGAGCAGCCGCCGATGCCGCCGCTGATCTGAACTCCGTTGCGCCGCGCGCTCTGAGCGCGGCTTTTCGTTTTTCGCTTTCCCGCACATTTGCATTAATCGCATGGATCTAGACTTCTGGTGGCTGCTGGTCATACCCGTCGCATTCGCGTTCGGCTGGATGGCGGCGCGCTACGACCTCAAGACGCTGCTGTCCGAGAGCGCGAACCTGCCGCGGTCCTATTTTCGCGGCCTGAACTTCCTGCTCAACGAGCAGCCCGACCAGGCGATCGACGCATTCATCGAGGTCGTCAAGCTCGACCCTGAAACGGTCGAATTGCATTTCGCGCTCGGCAATCTGTTCCGCCGGCGCGGCGAAACGGATCGAGCGATCCGCGTGCATCAAAATCTGCTGAGCCGCGCGGACCTGCCTGTCAGTGAGCGCGATCACGCGCTGTACGAACTCGGCCAGGACTTCCTGAAAGCGGGTCTGCTCGACCGTGCCGAGGAAACCTTCCGCTCGCTGCAGGCGGGCGATTACGCACTCGGCGCTCAACGCGCGCTGTTGACGATCTACGAGATCGAGAAGGACTGGGTCAAGTCGATCGATACCGCGCGACATCTCGAAACGATGGGCGCGCCGTCGCTCGAGAAGGAAATCGCGCAGTTCCATTGCGAACTTGCTCAGGAAGCGCTGCAGCAGAAGAAACCGGACGAAGCGCGTCATCAGCTCGGTCTCGCGCTGAAGGCGAACCCGACCAACGTGCGCGCGACGATCCTGTTCGGCGACGTCGACGCGGCCGGCGGCGCGTCCGAAGCGGCGATCGGTCAATGGCGCGGCGTCGAGGAGCAGAACCCCGCGTATCTGCCGCTCGTCGCCGAGAAAATCATGAAGGCGTATGAAGCGCTTGGCCGCGCGCAGGAGGGCGCCGATCTGCTGACCACGTGGGTCGACCGTCATCCGAGCAACGATCTGCTCGACGTCGCGTATCAGTACGTCGCGTCGCTGCGCGGCGCCGATGCCGCGCATGCGCTCGCGCGCACGCAGATGCAGAAGTCGCCGAATCTGGCCGGCATGACGCGTCTGCTCGAAGCGCAGCAGGCCGTCGCCGAAGAGCCGCGGCGCAGCGAGCTCGAACTGATGCACACACTGATCCGCCAGCGCACCAAGAATCTGCCACGCTATACGTGCCAGAATTGTGGTTTCCGGGCGAGGCTTTTCTACTGGCAGTGCCCCGGATGCAGCGGTTGGGAAACCTATGCACCGCGCCGCGTCGAGCCGATTACCGCGTCGAGTTGACGCCGCACGGGCGGCTTTGGCCGCGTCGGCGTTCATTGCGACGCAACCGCTCCGCGAATTTCGCAACGAGTTTATCGCCGGCCTCATGAGCGGCATTCATTACCGGAACCTTCCACCGGAAAGCGTATGAAAATCACCATTATCGGCACCGGCTATGTGGGCCTTGTCACCGGCGCCTGTCTCGCCGAAATCGGCAATGACGTCTTCTGTCTCGACGTCGATCAGCGCAAGATCGACATCCTCAACAAAGGCGGCGTGCCGATTCACGAACCGGGCTTGCAGGAGATGATCGCCCGCACGCGCGCGGCTGGCCGCATCACGTTCTCGACCGATGTCGCCGCGAGCGTCGCGCACGGCGACGTGCAGTTCATCGCGGTCGGCACGCCGCCCGACGAAGACGGCTCCGCCGATCTGCAATATGTGCTCGAGGCCGCGCGCAACATCGGCCGCACGATGAATGGTTTCAAGGTGATCGTCGACAAATCGACGGTGCCGGTCGGCACCGCGCAGCGCGTGCGCGCGGTGATCAATGAAGAGCTCGCGAAACGCGGGCTCGCCGGCAGCGCGCAGCATCGCTTCTCGGTCGTGTCGAATCCCGAGTTCCTGAAGGAAGGTGCGGCCGTCGACGACTTCATGCGCCCCGACCGTATCGTGATCGGTATCGACGAAGACGAACCGGGCGTGCGGGCGCGCGAAATGATGAAGCGTCTGTACGCGCCGTTCAACCGCAATCACGAACGCACGCTGTACATGGACGTTCGCTCGGCCGAGTTCACCAAGTACGCGGCCAACGCGATGCTCGCGACGCGCATCTCGTTCATGAACGAGATGTCGAATCTCGCGGACAAGGTCGGCGCCGACATCGAAGCGGTGCGCCGCGGCATCGGTTCCGATCCGCGCATCGGCTATCACTTCCTGTATGCGGGCTGCGGCTATGGCGGCTCGTGCTTCCCGAAGGACGTGCAGGCGTTGATTCGCACCGCGAGCGAGAGCGGCCACAACCTGCGGATTCTCGAGGCGGTCGAGGAAGTGAACTACCAGCAGAAGGACGTGCTCGTGAACAAGATCACCGCGAAGCTCGGCGAGGATTTGAGCGGCCGCGCGTTCGCGGTGTGGGGTCTCGCGTTCAAGCCGAATACCGACGACATGCGCGAGGCGCCGAGCCGTCGCGTGATCGGCGAGTTGCTTGCGCGCGGCGCGAACGTGCGTGCGTACGATCCGGTCGCCGTGACCGAGGCGCGTCGCGTCTTCGCGATGGATCTGCACGCTGCGCCGGAGCAGCTGGCGCGTCTCACGTTCACGAGCACTCAGGACGAAACGCTGATCGGCGCCGACGCGCTCGTGATCGTGACCGAATGGAAGGAGTTCAAGAGTCCTGATTTCGTGCATCTGAAATCGGTGCTGAAGACACCGCTGATTTTCGACGGCCGCAATCTGTACGAACCGGACGCGATGACCGAGCTCGGTATCGACTACCACGCCATTGGACGCCCCTATGCCCAACCCTCTGAACTTCCGGTCGATGCCTGAGGCCATGCCCGCGGCGCCCGCGTCCACGACGGCGCAGAAGCTCACGGTCGTGCCGCGCGCGCAGCTCAACGCGGCGCGCGTGCTGGTGGTCGGCGACGTGATGCTCGACCGATACTGGTTCGGCGACGTCAACCGCATTTCTCCGGAGGCGCCCGTGCCGGTCGTGCACGTGCAGCGCCAGGAAGATCGGCTGGGCGGCGCGGCGAACGTCGCGCGCAACGCGGTCGCGCTCAGCGCGCAGGCGGGTCTTTTGTGCGTGGTCGGTCATGACGAGCCCGGCGAGCGCATCGTGCAGCTGCTCGGCGAAAGCGGCGTCACGCCGCATCTGGAACGCGATCCGGCCTTGCTGACGACGATCAAGCTGCGCGTGCTGTCGCGTCAGCAACAGTTGCTGCGCGTCGATTTCGAAAACTCGCCGGCACACGAGGTGCTGCTCGCGGGCCTCGCGCGTTTCGACGAGCTGCTGCCATCGTACGACGTGATCCTGATGTCCGACTACGCGAAGGGCGGCCTCACGCACGTCACGCAAATGATCGCGAAGGCGCACGCGGCCGGCAAACCGGTGCTCGTCGATCCGAAGGGCGACGACTGGGAGCGCTATCGCGGCGCGACGCTGATCACGCCGAATCGCGCGGAATTGCGCGAGGTCGTCGGACAGTGGAAGTCCGAGGAAGATCTGATCGCGCGCGTCACGAAGCTGCGCGCCGAGCTCCAGTTCAAGGCGCTGCTGCTGACGCGCTCGGAGGAGGGCATGACGCTGTTCTCCGACGATGGCATCCTGCACGCGTCGGCCGTTGCGCGCGAAGTGTATGATGTTTCGGGCGCGGGCGACACCGTGATCGCGACACTCGCCGCGATGCTCGGCGCGGGTCTTTCGCTCGTCGACGCGGTGGGACTCGCGAATCGCGCGGCCGGCATCGTGGTCGGCAAACTGGGCACCGCCACGGTCGACTACGACGAACTCTTTTCCTGATGCAGCCCGCGGGGCGCCGTCGTCCGACGGACCAGCGGACCCCGCGCGGCGTTGACTGAACGAAGCTCACTACCGCAGGATCACCATGACCGTCATCGTCACCGGCGCGGCCGGTTTTATCGGCAGCAATCTCGTGAAGGCGCTCAACGAGCGCGGCGAACAGCGCATCATCGCCGTCGATAACCTCACGCGTGCGGACAAGTTCAGGAATCTGGTCGACTGCGAAATCGACGACTATCTCGACAAAACCGAATTCGTCGAGCGCTTCAGGCGCGGCGACTTCGGCAAGGTGCGCGCGATATTCCACGAAGGCGCCTGCTCGGACACGATGGAAACCGACGGCCGCTACATGATGGACAACAACTACCGCTATAGCCGCGACGTGCTGGACATCTGCCTCGCGCAGAACGTCCAGTTCCTGTACGCGTCGTCGGCGGCGACGTATGGCGGCTCGAGCCGCTTCGTCGAGGAGCGCGAGGTCGAGCAGCCGCTGAACGTGTACGGCTATTCGAAGTTCCTGTTCGATCAGGTGATTCGCCGCGTGCTGCCCACCGCGAAGAGCCAGATCGTGGGCTTCCGTTATTTCAACGTCTACGGTCCGCGCGAAACGCACAAGGCGCGCATGGCGTCGGTCGCGTTTCACAACTTCAACCAGTTCCGCGCCGAGGGCAAGGTCAAGCTGTTCGGCGAGTACAACGGCTATGCGGCCGGCGAGCAGACGCGCGATTTCATCTCGGTCGAAGACGTCGTCAAGGTCAACCTGTTCTTCTTCGATCATCCGGAGAAGTCAGGCATTTTCAATCTCGGCACCGGCCGCGCGCAGCCGTTCAACGATATCGCGAGCACCGTGGTCAACACGCTGCGCGCGCTGAACAACGAGCCGGCGCTGTCGCTCGCGGATCAGGTGCAACGCGGGCTGATCGAATACATTCCGTTCCCCGACGCGCTGCGCGGCAAGTACCAGTGCTTCACGCAGGCCGATCAGTCGAAACTGCGCACGGCCGGCTACGACGCGCCGTTTCTGAGCGTGCAGGAAGGTGTCGATCGTTACGTGCGTTGGCTGTTCGGCCAGGTGTGATTCGTACGTCATCCTCTTTAAACTGGAATCTCCTGGCCGGTGATGGTCGCCGGCCAGTGGCAACAGGGAGATTCCAATATGTTTCGAAAAGTACTGGTTACCGCGGCGATGCTCGCCGCTTTCGGCCACGCGTATGCGGCGGTCGACGTCAATACGGCTAACGAAGACGCGCTGCGCGGCATCAAGGGCATCGGTCCGGCAAAAGCCAAAGCGATTGTCGAGGAACGTAATGCGCACGGCCCGTTCAAGGACGCGGCGGATTTCGGCAAGCGCGTCAAGGGCATGGGCGGGCACACCATCGAGCGCCTGCAGGCGGAGGGTCTCGCTGTCGGACCGGCTGGCGCGGCTGCTAGCACGCAGGTTGCGGCAGCTGCGGCGGGCAAGGAGCCGGCCGCTACGGCCGCGTCCGCCGCCACGCAGAAGGGCGCCGCCGCAGTGGCGGTTAAGAAGTAAACGGCCGCGAGCCTTGCGCGTGCCATGCTGACGAGCGGCTTGCGGCGCGCACGGTTCGCGAACGTTCCATTGCATCGATTGGTACACACGCTTTCCCGCGGCTCGCAGCCGCGGGCTTTTTGCGTAGCAACCGCCATGCATCCATGCGGACAGAAGGGCTGCAGGGCAGCGCCGGAGATCGTGGTTTAGAATCGATGGACTGAAGACACTCTTTCGCGCATCGATCGCTAGACCCCATATGGCATACCAAACGATTGAAGACACGGTCGGCAATACGCCGCTCGTACAACTCGTCCGGCTTCCCGACGACGAGATCCGTAGCCGCAACAATGTGATCCTCGCGAAGCTCGAGGGCAACAATCCTGCGGGGTCGGTGAAAGACCGGCCGGCGTTGTCCATGATCAAGAAGGCCGAAGCGCGCGGACGCATCAAGCCGGGCGACACGCTGATCGAATCGACGAGCGGCAACACCGGCATCGCGCTCGCGATGGCCGCCGCAGTCCGCGGCTACAAGATGGTGCTGATCATGCCGGAAGATCTGTCGGTCGAGCGCCGCCAGAGCATGGCCGCTTACGGCGCGGAAATCATCCTGACGCCTGTCAAAGGCGGCATGGAGTACGCGCGCGATCTCGCCGAGCAGATGCAGCGCGAAGGCAAGGGCATCATCCTCGATCAGTTCGCGAACCCGGACAATCCGGCCTCGCACATTGAAGGCACGGGCCCGGAAATCTGGCGCGACACGGAAGGGCGCATCACGCACTTCGTGTCGTCGATGGGCACGACCGGCACGATCATGGGCGTGTCGACGTATCTGAAAACGCAGAACGAGCAGATCGAAATCATCGGCGCGCAGCCGGAAGAAGGCTCGCGTATTCCGGGTATTCGCAAATGGCCGGAAGCGTATCTGCCGAAAATCTTCGACCGCAGCCGCGTCGACCGCGTGGAGAACGTCAGCCAATCCGCGGCCGAGGCGATGGCGCGCCGCCTGGCGTCGGTCGAAGGCATCTTCGCGGGCATTTCGTCGGGTGGCGCGTGCGAAGTCGCGCTGCGCATCGCGCGTCAGGTCGAGAACGCGACGATCGTGTTCATCGTCTGCGATCGCGGCGACCGTTATCTGTCCACGGGGGTATTTCCCGCGTAAGCGGGTCGCCGGGCGCCTTCGCGGGCACACGAGCTAATAAAAAGCGCCGGTCGAGCCGGCGCTTTTTTTGCGTCTTTCAACGCGAGGCGCCCGCGGCGACTCGCGGTGTGACTCACTGCGAATCTGAGTTCGACTGATCCGCCTGGCCTTGCGACGCGCTGCCGTTGTTGGCCGCTTTTGCGGCATTCGCCGCGTCGATCGCTTGCATCTGCGCCTTGACCTTCTGACCCAGCTGATACACCGCGAGCGCATAGAAGAAGCTGCGGTTGTAGCGCGTGAGCACGTAGAAATTCTTCAGGCCGAGCACGAACTCGGTGCCGCGTCCCGGTGTCGGCAGATCGACCACCGTGACCGGGGTGCCCGCTTCGGAAGCAATGTCGACGTTCGGCTCGTTCAGCACGAGGCCGGCACGCAGCAACTGGTCGAGCGGCCAGTGCGGCTCCGGCTGCCCATTGGCCGCGGCCTGCGCGACACCGAGGCTGCCCGCGTCCGAGCCGATTCGCCATACCACCGGCCGGCCGCTTTCCCAGCCGTTCTGGCGCAGATAATTCGCGACGCTGCCGATCGCATCCGCATCGCTCGTGCGCAGATCGATGCGCTTGTTGCCTTCGTAGTCGACCGCGTATTGGACGATGCTGCTCGGCAGGAACTGCGGAATGCCGATCGCGCCGGTGTACGAGCCGAGCACCGTGTTCGGGTCGATTTGCGCGTCGCGCGTCCACACCAGGTAGTCTTCGAGATTCTTGCGGAAGGTCGCCTGGCGGTCCGCGCGATTCGCGGTGTTCGGATAATCGAAGCTCAGCGTGGTCAGCGCATCGAGCACGCGGAAATTACCCATGTAGCGACCGTAGATCGTCTCGACGCCGATGATGCCGACGATCATCTCCGGCGGCACGCCGAACTCCTGATACGCGCGCTGCAGCGTGGCCCGGTTCTCGCGCCAGAACTGCACGCCGGCATTGACGCGCACCGGGTCGAGGAAGCGCGCCTGATACGAGCGCCAGTTCTTGACCGACGGCGTCGATGACGGGGTGACCAGCTTCACTGCGGTCGCCGAGTAGCTGACGCCGGTGAACAGCGCGTGCAGCGACGCTTCGTCGAAATCGTAGCGCGCGACCATCTCGTTGATGAACGCATCGACGTTCGCGTTGTGCGCATAGCGCTGCGGAATGATCTCTTCCTCGAACGTCTGTCCTTGCGGTACCGGCTGCTGCGGCTGGCTCTGCGCGAGTTGCACCGGTGCTTTCCTCGTGGCGCTTTGCGCGCTCGCGGGACTTGCTGCGATGAACATGCACGATGCGACGATCAGTGAGGCGGCGTGGGTGCCGAGGCGAAGCCGGTGGCGTGGGGATCCTGCGGACAGAGCAAGCTTGACGGTCATGGTGAGCAGTGAGCGCGATGCGTGAAAGGCTGGAAGCAGTCGGAAAGCGGCAGGAACGAAACGGCGAATAACGGGTCGGGGAAGTATATCCGACGACTCCCGCAAAACCGTGCTGAATCGGCGACAGCGGCGTCGTGTGGTAACTTGACGAATGGAGGCGCGCGGGGGCGCGCGCCGCTCGACGGAGACACGCCGCGCGCGCAGTTCATGCGTCGCGCCGTAGAAGAGACGCACAACACGAACTATGGCAACAGGCTTCTATTCCCACCCCGACTGTCTGCTGCACGACATGGGGCAGTGGCACCCCGAGTGTCCCGCGCGCCTGCAGGCGATCGAGGATCAACTGATCGCAAGCCGCATCGACGCGCTGATCGAGCGCGAATCGCCGCCGCTCGTCGACGAGGCCGCGCTGCTGCGAGTGCACACGCAGGCGCACGTCGACTACATCCGCGGTCGCTCGCCCGTCGAGGGCGTCGCCGAGATCGATCCCGACACGACGATGAATCCGCACACGTGGCAGGCCGCGCTGCGCGCGGCGGGCGCGGCGGTCGCCGCCACCGACGCGGTGATCGAAGGCCGCTACGACAACGCGTTCTGCAGCGTGCGGCCGCCGGGCCATCACGCGGAGCCGGCGCGTGCGATGGGCTTCTGCTTTTTCAACAACATCGCGATCGCCGCGCGCCACGCGCTCGACGTGCATGGTCTCGCGCGCGTCGCCATCATCGACTTCGACGTGCATCACGGCAACGGCACCGAGGCCGCGTTCTCGGGCGACCCGCGCGTGCTGATGTGCAGTATCTTCCAGCACCCGTTCTATCCGTTCACGGGCGCCGACAACCAGGCGTCCAACATGTGCAACGTGCCGATGCCGGCGCGTTCGAACGGCATGGCCGTGCGCGAAGCGGTCGATATGCTGTGGTTGCCGCGCCTGCACGAATTCAGGCCGGAGATGCTGTTCATCTCGGCCGGCTTCGACGCGCATCGCGAGGACGACCTCGGCAACATGGGCCTCGTCGAAGACGATTACGCGTGGATCACCGACCAGATGCGCGAGATCGCGCGGCGTTATGCGCGTGGGCGCATCGTCAGTTGTCTCGAGGGCGGCTACAACCTGTCGGCGCTCGGGCGCAGCGTGGTCGCGCACGTGCGGTCGCTGGCGGAGATCTGAGGTTGCCCGACTGCACGCGGCGACAGTGGCTCGAAAGCCAGCGAGCGAAAATCGACATTCACGTACCGAGGAGCGAGCCATGAACGCCAGTCCCGCCAGCACCGGCGACGCGTCGCTGGTCACGATCGAACACGACGCGTATCGCGTAGCGGGCGTCGTGCGCGTGACGATGAACCGGCCCGATGCGTTCAACGCGCTGTCCGAAGCGTTGCTCGACGGACTGCAGCAGACGCTGACCGGGATCGCGAAGACCGATGCCCGCGTGGTCGTGATCGCCGGCGCTGGCCGCGCGTTCTGCGCGGGGCACGACCTGAAGGAAATGCGCGCGGCGCCATCGCTTGCTTATTACCAGCAACTGTTCGCGCGCTGCACGAAGCTGATGCTGACGATCCAGCGCATGCCGCAGCCGGTGATCGCGCGCGTGCATGGCATCGCGACCGCCGCCGGCTGCCAGCTGGTCGCCATGTGCGATCTCGCGGTCGCCGCCGATACCGCACGCTTCGCCGTATCGGGCGTGAACCTCGGATTGTTCTGCGCGACACCGTCGGTGCCGCTGTCGCGCAACCTGTCGCGCAAGGCCGCGCTAGAAATGCTGCTGACCGGAGATTTCATCGACGCCGCCGAAGCGCGCAAGCAGGGGCTCGTGAACCGCGTCGCCCCAGCCGATGCGCTCGACGACGAAGTCGCGCGGCTCGCCGCGAGCATCTGCGCGAAGCCGGTCGAAGCTGTCAGCGCGGGCAAGGGCCTGTTCTACCGGCAGCTCGAAATGGGTATCGAAGCCGCGTACCAGCTCGCGGGGCAGACGATGGCCTGCAACATGATGGACGACTCGGCGCTCGAAGGCGTGCAGGCTTTCATCGACAAACGCGCGCCGAAGTGGAAGCGGTAGTCGACGGCCAGCAAGCGCCGCGTCTTGTCAACTCGGTCCCACCGCCCGCCTTTCGATCCACTCGACCAACGCCTCGATCACCCGATCGCGATCGAGGTCGTTCATCGTCTCGTGGTAACTACCCTCGTGCAGCGTGAGCGTCTTGTCCGGCGAGCCCGCGTGCTCGCCGAACGCGCGGCTGCCGTCGGGCTCGGTCACTTTGTCGTCGGTGCCATGAAACACGAGCAGCGGCATGCGCAGCCTCGCGCGTCCGCGTTCGATGCGCGCCATCGCGAGCAGCAGCTCGGCGCCCGTGCGCGCCGGAATCGCGTCGTGATGCACGAGCGGATCGTTGAGGTTGGCTTTGACCACCGGCTGAAGGCGCGAGAGCAGCGCAGGGTCGATCTTCATCGCCGGGAAGGTTGGGTAGACGCGGCTGATCACCTGGCTTAGCGCGAGCATCCACTTCGGCACGTCGCGGCCCGGCGCGAGCGCGGGGCTCGACAGGATCAGGCCGGCGAGGCGCCGCCCGCTCGCGTCGAGGCGCTCTATCGCATACAGCGCCGCCACCGCGCCACCCATGCTGTGACCCATCAGGAATAACGGCGCACAGCTTTGCGCGGCGGCGTCGAGCAGCGCCTGCGCATCGAGCAGGTAGTCGTCGAAGCGTTTCACATAGGCGCGCTTGCCGGGCGCGTGGCCGTGGCCGCGCAGATCGATCGCGACGAGTTCGATGCCCGCCGCGTTGAGCCGGCCCGCAACGGCGGCGTAACGGCCGGCGTGCTCGGCGAGGCCGTGCAGCAGCGCGACCGTCGCGCGTATGGGCCCGTTCGGCCGCCAGCGATACAGCGGCAATTCGATGCCATCGCCGGTCGTCACCGACCCGCGCTGCGGCGCATCTTTATTGAGACTGCCGGCGCTCGCGCGCACGGTGTGGCTCGGAGAAGTCTGCATGGCGGCGGCCTGTGCTGAAGGTGAGTGGCCCGATCATAGTCGTAGCGGCGCGAAGCGCGTGAGCTTCGTGCATAAGGCGCGGCTCTAATGCCCGCAGGTTATGAAAAGATCGAAATTGATTATTAAAGGGCATGTCGTCGCTGCGGTAGAATGACGACCTCAAATCCCAATAAAAGAAACGGCGGCCGCTTGTCGGGAGCACGATGCTCGCCGGCAGCCTCCGCCGTTTTTGTTTGTCCATGATCGAAATACGCAATGTTTCCCAGCGGTTTGCCGGGTCCCGGGGGTGGGTCGAGGCGCTGCACAACGTCAATCTGACGATTCCGGCGGGCGAGGTGTTCGGCATCATCGGCCGCAGCGGCGCGGGCAAGAGCACGCTCGTGCGCACGATCAACCTGCTGACGCGCCCATCCGAGGGCAACATCCTCGTCAACTGCCGCGATCTGACGACGCTGCCCGCCGCGCAACTGCGCGACGCGCGTCGCGAGATCGGCATGATCTTCCAGCACTTCAATCTGTTGTCGTCGCGCACCGTGTACGAGAACGTCGCGCTGCCGCTCGAACTGGCCGGCATGAAGCGCGACGAGATCGAGGCGAACGTGCTGCCGCTGCTCGAGCTCGTCGGTCTGTCGGCGCAGAAGGACCGCTATCCGGCGCAGATCAGCGGCGGGCAGAAGCAGCGCGTGGGCATCGCGCGTGCGCTCGCGAGCAAGCCGAAGGTGCTGCTGTCGGACGAGGCGACCTCCGCGCTCGACCCCGAAACCACCCGCGCGATCCTCGATCTGCTCAAGCGCATCAACCGCGAACTGAACCTGACGATCGTGCTGATCACTCACCAGATGGACGTGATCAAGCAGGTCTGCGATCGCGTCGCGGTGCTCGACGCGGGCCGCGTCGTCGAAGAGGGCAAGGTGATCGACGTGTTCCTGCAGCCGCACCACGAAGTCACGCGCGCGCTGATCGGCGACGTGATCGCGCAGGAGCTGCCGCCCGCCATGAAGGCGCGCGTCGCGCAGCGGTTGAAGACCGGCAGCGGCCATCTGCTGCGCCTCGCGTTCACCGGTTCGGGCGTCGATCAGCCGATCCTGTCGGAGACGATTCGCCGCTACGAGCTCGACTTCAACATCCTGCACGGCCAGATCGACGAAATCCAGGGGCAGGCGTTCGGCTCGCTCGCGGTACTCGCGGGCGGCGATCCGGCCAAGGTTGCGCAGGCGATCACGTTTCTGCGCGAGCAGGGTGTCGTAGTGGAGGAGCTCTCGCATGTTGAGTGAAATGTTCGATATGTTCGTCCAGTCGTTCTGGGAGACGCTCATCATGGTGGGCGTCTCCGGACTGATTGGCGCTGTGGTCGGCGTGCCGCTCGGCGTGCTGCTGTATTTGACCAACCGCCAGGGCGTGCTCGAAAACGTCGCGTTGAATCGCGTGATGGGCGTGATCGTCAACGCGGTGCGCTCGACGCCGTTCATCATCCTGCTGGTCGCGGTGATTCCGTTTACGCGACTTGTCGTCGGTTCGTCGATCGGCACCGCGGCCGCGATCGTGCCGCTGACGATCGCCGCGGCGCCGTTCATCGCGCGCCTGGTCGAAACGGCACTGCGCGAGGTCGATCGCGGGCTCATCGAGGCGGCCCAGGCGATGGGCGCGACCACCAGCCAGATCGTCTTCAAGGTGCTGTTGCCGGAATCGCTGCCGGGGGTGGTCGCCGGGTTGACGATCACGTTCGTGTCGCTGGTCGGCTATTCGGCGATGGCCGGCGCGATCGGCGGCGGCGGTCTTGGCGACCTCGGCATCCGCTACGGCTATCAGCGCTTCCTGCCGGAAGTGATGCTCGCGGTCGTGCTGATACTGATCGTGTTCGTGCAACTGGTGCAGTCGTTTGGGGATTGGCTCGTGCGTCGTCTGAGCCACAAATAAACAAGGGCGTTCGGAAGCCCGCTAATAAAGATTCGGAAAAGGTCCATCATGCAACGTCGCTTCATTCTCAAGCTGGCCGCCGCATTCGGCGCGGCAACGCTCTTCGCCACCACCGCGGCGCATGCCGAAGACACGATCAAGGTTGGTGTCACCGGCGGCCCGCACGCGCAGATCATGGACGTCGTGAAGACGGTCGCCGCGAAGAACGGCCTGAACATCAGGATCGTCGAATTCTCCGACTACGTGCAGCCGAACGCGGCGCTCGCGGGCGGCGATCTGGACGCGAACAGCTACCAGCACGACCCGTACTTGCAGGCGCAGGTGAAGGATCGCGGCTACAAGCTGATCCGTATCGCCGATACGGTCACGTACCCGATGGGGATCTACTCGAAGAAGGTGAAGTCGCTCGCCGAACTGCAGCCGGGCGCGAAGATCGCCGTGCCGAACGACCCGACCAACGGCGGCCGCGCGCTGCTGTTGCTGCAGAAGCAGGGCTTGCTGAAGCTGCGCGCCGCCGAGGCGGGCCTGAAGGCGACGCCGCTCGACATCGTCGACAATCCGAAGAAACTAAAGATCGTCGAGCTTGACGCGGCGCAGATTCCGCGTTCGCTGGGCGATGTCGATGCCGCCGCGATCAACACCAACTTCGCGATGGAAGCGGGCCTCAAGCCAACGCAGGACGCTATCGCGATCGAGGACCGGAAAGGTCCCTACGTAAACGTGATCGCGATCCGCGAAGCGGACAAGAACAAGCCGTGGGTCGCGAAGCTCGTCGCGGCGTACCACTCGCCGGAAGTGAAGCAGTTCGTCGACAGCAAATTCGGCGGCTCGGTGATCACCTCCTGGTGATGCAACGCCCGCGGACCTCGCAGAACACGACGGCAATGCGAAATTAGAGGTCTGAGTAGGAACCCGGGGTTGTCTCCCGGGTTTTTTGGAGATTAAAATAGAACGATCGTTCGGTATTGCCGGCACGCCGCTGAGGAGCGATATCCTCCCGCAAAGCGCCCGCGACACGGCTGTCATGAGGGCAGTCGCTATAATGTTCATCGGGTTGACGTATTCGTAACTTTGGAGCGTGTGCATGAAAATTCTGGTGCCAGTGAAAAGAGTGGTCGACTACAACGTGAAGGTCCGCGTGAAATCGGACGGTACGGGCGTCGATATCGCGAACGTGAAAATGTCGATGAACCCGTTCGACGAAATCGCGGTTGAAGAAGCGGTGCGTCTGAAGGAAGCGGGCGTCGCGACCGAAGTGATCGCCGTGTCGGCCGGTGTTGCGCAGGCGCAGGAAACCCTGCGCACCGCGCTCGCGATCGGCGCGGATCGCGCGATCCTGATCGAATCTGGTGAAGACCTGCAGCCGCTCGCCGTCGCGAAGCTGCTCAAGGCGCTCGTCGACAAGGAGCAGCCGCAACTGGTGATCCTCGGCAAGCAGGCCATCGACGACGACTCCAACCAGACCGGCCAGATGCTCGCCGCGCTCGCGAATCTGCCGCAGGCGACGTTCGCGTCGAAGCTTGTCGTGGCGGACGGCAAGGCGACGGTGTCGCGTGAAGTGGACGGCGGCGCGGAAACGCTGTCGCTGACGCTGCCGGCCGTGGTCACGACCGATCTGCGCCTGAACGAGCCGCGCTACGTAACGCTGCCGAACATCATGAAGGCGAAGAAAAAGCCGCTGGAAACGGTCAAGCCCGAAGACCTCGGCGTCGATGTCACGCCGCGTCTGAAGACGCTGAAAGTCGCCGAGCCGCCCAGGCGCTCCGCCGGTGTGAAGGTGCCGGACGTGAAGACGCTGGTCGAGAAGCTGAAGACCGAAGCGAAGGTGCTGTGAGGAGACCCGAGAAATGACGAACCTGGTAATTGCAGAACACGACAATGCGTCGATCAAGGCCGCGACGCTGAACACGATCGCAGCGGCACAGAAGATCGGCGGTGATATTCACGTGCTGGTCGCGGGACATAACGCGCAGGGCGCGGCCGATGCGGCCGCGAAGATCGCGGGTGTCAGCAAGGTGCTGCTCGCCGATGCGCCGCAACTGGCCGAAGGCCTCGCGGAAAACGTCGAAGCGACGGTCCTGACGCTTGTGCAAGATGCGGCGAAGCACTACACGCACATCCTCGCGCCGGCTACCGCCTACGGCAAGAATGTCGCGCCGCGTATCGCCGCGAAGCTCGACGTCGCGCAGATCAGCGACATCACGGCAGTGGATAGCGCCGACACGTTCGAGCGTCCGATCTACGCGGGCAACGCAATCGCGATCGTGCAATCGGCTGATCCGATCAAGGTCATCACCGTGCGCTCGACCGGTTTTGATGCCGTCGCGGCCGAAGGCGGCAGCGCAGCGGTCGAGAAGATCGAAGCGGCAGCCGACGCAGGCCTCTCGCAGTTCGTGAGCCGCGAAGTGACGAAGCTCGATCGTCCGGAACTGACGAGCGCGAAAATCATCGTGTCGGGTGGCCGTGGTCTGGGCAATGGCGAGAACTACATGAAGGTGCTCGAGCCGCTGGCCGACAAGCTCGGCGCGGCACTGGGCGCATCGCGTGCGGCGGTCGACGCGGGCTTCGTGCCGAACGACTATCAGGTCGGCCAGACGGGCAAGATCGTCGCGCCGCAACTGTACGTCGCAGTCGGCATCTCGGGTGCGATCCAGCACCTCGCCGGCATGAAGGACTCGAAAGTCATCGTCGCGATCAACAAGGACGAAGAAGCGCCGATTTTCAGCGTGGCCGATTACGGCTTGGTTGGCGATCTGTTCACCCTCGTGCCGGAACTCGTGAGCGAACTCGGCTAAGCGCCGCGGCGCCTGAAAGAGGCCGCCGAAAGCAAGCGAAGGGCGCAGGACCGACCAAGTCCCGCGCCCTTTTTTCATATCAAGGGAGGAGAACCGAAATGAGCTATACGGCGCCCATCAAGGACATGCTGTTCGTGATGAAAGAACTGGCCGGACTCGAAGACATCGCGAAGCTGCCCGGCTTCGAGGACGCGAACCTCGACACCGCGCAGGCCGTGCTCGACGAGTCGGCGAAACTATGCGGCGAAGTGCTCGCGCCGCTGAACGTCGACGGAGATCGCAATCCGAGCAGCTGGAAGGATGGCGTGGTCACTGCGACGCCGGGTTTCAGGGAAGCCTTCCGCCAGTTTGCCGAAGGCGGTTGGCAGGGCGTGCAACATCCGCTCGACTACGAAGGCCAGGGCCTGCCGAAGCTGATCGCGACGCCTTGCATCGAAATGCTCAACGCGTCGAACCTCTCTTTTGCACTGTGTCCGTTGCTGACCGACGGCGCCATCGAAGCGCTGCTAACCGCTGGCAGCGAAGCGCAAAAACAGACCTATGTGCCCAAGCTGATTTCCGGCGAATGGACCGGTACGATGAACCTGACCGAACCGCAGGCCGGCTCCGATCTCGCGCTCGTACGCACGCGCGCCGAGCCGCAGGCCGACGGTTCGTTCAAGCTGTTCGGCACGAAGATTTTCATCACGTGGGGCGAGCACGACATGGCGAAGAACATCGTGCATCTGGTGCTCGCACGCACGCCGAACGCGCCCGATGGCGTGAAAGGCATTTCGCTGTTCCTTGTGCCGAAGTTTCTCGTCGACGAAGACGGTTCGCTCGGTGAGCGCAACGACGTGCATTGCGTGTCGATCGAGCACAAGCTCGGCATCAAGGCGAGCCCGACCGCGGTGCTGCAGTTCGGCGATCACGGCGGCGCGCTCGGTCAGCTGATCGGCGAAGAGAATCGTGGCCTCGAATACATGTTCATCATGATGAACGCCGCCCGTTTCGCGGTCGGCATGCAAGGTGTCGCGATCTCGGATCGCGCATATCAGAAAGCGGTCGCGTATGCGAAAGAGCGCGTGCAGAGCCGTCCCGTGGACGGCTCCGCGAAGCAGTCGGTCGCGATCATCCAGCACCCGGACGTGCGCCGCATGCTGTCGACGATGCGCAGCCTCACCGAGGCGTCGCGCGCGCTCGCCTACCTCGCGGCCTCGCACTGCGATATCGCGCATCGTCATCCGGACGATGCGACGCGCGCGAAGCATCAGGCGATCTACGAATATCTGGTGCCGATCGTGAAGGGCTGGAGCACGGAGCTGTCGATCGACGTGACGAGCCTCGGCGTGCAGGTGCATGGCGGCATGGGCTTCATCGAGGAAACCGGCGCTGCCCAGTACTACCGCGACGCGCGCATTCTACCGATCTACGAAGGCACGACCGCGATCCAGGCCAACGACCTGATCGGTCGCAAGACGCTGCGCGACGGCGGCAAGGTCGCGAAGGAACTGCTCGCTGGCGTCGCCGAAACGGTTGAAGCGCTTGGCGCGCAGCAGGGCGCGGCGTTCGCATCGATGCGCACACAGCTCGCGCAGGGCCAGCGCGCGCTTGGCGCGGTCGTCGATTTCGCCGTCGCCAATGCGAAGGGTGATCCGAATGCGGTGTTCGCGGGCAGCGTGCCCTATCTGAAGCTCGCGGGCATCGTGCTGGGCGGCTGGCAGATGGCGCGTGCGCAGCTTGCCGCGGCGACGAAGCGCGACGAGGACCCAGCGTTTCATGACGCGAAGATCGCGACCGCGCGGTTCTACGCCGAGCACGTGCTGCCGCAGGCGGCGGCGCTCGAAGTGGCGATCGTCAGCGCGAAAGGGGGCGAGGGCGTGCTGGCTTTGTCGGAAGACCAGTTCTGAGCATGCCTCGATGCCGGCCGCGATCGCGGCAGCACATTGAAATGCAAACGGCGCCCCGCGAGGCGCCGTTTGTTTGTCCGCCTGCTGTTTGTTGCGGCCTGCGCCGCGGGCAGGGCCGCGTCAGCGCACGCACTCAAACTCACGCATACGCCGGCCGATGCTCGCCCGCGGTCTCGCCGAGATAGCGATGCACCGACAGATCGTCCGCGCGAATCGCGGGCTGCTTGCCCGACATCAAGTCGGCGAGCAGTTGGCCCGAGCCGCACGACATCGTCCAGCCAAGCGTGCCGTGGCCGGTGTTCAGGAACAGGTTCGGAACCGGCGTGCGACCGACGATCGGCGTGCCGTCCGGCGTCATCGGCCGCAGACCGGTCCAGAACGTCGCCTTCGAGGTGTCGCCGCCGCCCGGGAACAGGTCATTCACAGAAAGCTCGAGCGTCTCGCGGCGCGCCTGGCGCAGCGATTTGTCGAAGCCGACGATCTCGGCCATCCCGCCGACGCGAATCCGGTCATCGAAGCGCGTGATCGCGATCTTGTAGGTCTCATCGAGCACGGTCGACACCGGCGCGGCAGCCGCGTCGACGATCGGCGCGGTGATCGAATAGCCTTTCAGCGGATAGACCGGAATCTTCACTATGCCATCGAGGAAGCGCGTCGAATACGAGCCGAGCGCGACCACGAACGAATCCGCGCGCACGAGTTCGCTGCCGCACTGTACGCCGGCGATGCGGCCGCCCGCCATCGCGAGCGCGTCGATCGACGTGTTGTAGCGGAACTTGACGCCCAGTTCCTCGGCGAGCGCCGCGAGGCGCGTCGTGAACATCCGGCAGTCGCCGGTTTCGTCGCCGGGCAGGCGCAGGCCGCCGGTGAGCTTGTGCGACACCGCGGCGAGTGCTGGTTCGGCCTTGGCGAGTTCGTCGGCCGTCAGCAGCTCGTATGGCACGTTGGCTTCCTGCAGCACGGCGATGTCTTTCGCGGCGCCGTCGAACTGCTGTTGCGTGCGAAATACCTGCAGCGTGCCGCCGGTGCGGCCTTCGTACTCGATGCCGGTGTCGGCGCGCAACGCCTGCAGGCAGTCGCGGCTGTATTCGGCCAGCCGCACCATACGGCCCTTGTTCACCGCATAGCGCGGCGCCGTGCAGTTCTGCAGCATCTGCCACATCCATTGCAGTTGGAACGCGGTGCCGTCGACGCGAATCGCTAGCGGCGCGTGCTTCTGGAACATCCACTTGACGGCCTTCAGCGGCACGCCCGGGGCGGCCCACGGCGAAGCGTAGCCCGGCGAGATCTGGCCCGCGTTGGCGAAACTGGTTTCGAGCGCCGGGCCGGCCTCGCGATCGATAACGGTCACTTCGTGACCGGCGCGCGCGAGGTAATACGCACTCGTCACGCCGACGACGCCACTGCCCAAAACGACGACTCGCATAGCTGCTCCAGATATCCAAAAATTGAGTGAGGGCAAGGCGCTCGTCGGAGGTTCGATCTGATTCGATCCGGCGAGCTGCAATGTGAGGTGAAATGCCGTTTGCCCAGTGTTAACCGCTATACTATTAACAGTGAGACAGGTTTTGTTATCGTATTTTCATCATTTTTAGAAAAAACACCATGCGTACCCAGCGCCAGCCCGTGCGGGCTCTCGACAAGCTCGATCACAAGATCCTGCGGCTCCTGCAGCAGGACGGCCGTATGGCGATGAAGGACCTGGCGGAGCAGGTCGGTCTGTCGGTGACGCCGTGCATCGAGCGCGTCAAGCGGATGGAGCGCGACGGCGTGATCACCGGCTACTACGCCCGCGTGAACCCGGCCGAGCTGGGCGCGGCGCTGCTCGTGTTCGTCGAGATCACGCTCGATCACAAGAGTGGCAACATGTTCGATCTGTTCCGGCGCGAGGTGCAGAAGATCCCCGAGGTGCTCGAGTGCCACCTCGTGTCGGGCGATTTCGACTATCTGATCAAGGCGCGCATCGGCGAAATGGCCGATTACCGCAAGTTGCTCGGCGACATCCTGCTGCAGCTGCCGGGCGCGGTGCAGTCGAAGAGCTATGTGGTGATGGAGGAAATCAAGGAGACGCTGACGATCGCGGTGGGCGAGTAGGTGCCGGTTCACTGACGGGGTGGGACGCGCATCAAGCGACCAACGAAGTGCTCGACAAACGGCGTAAACACTGTATATTTATACAGGTGTTTTGCGCCGCTTTCCTTTGGCGCTTCCTGTTTGCATTTGCTTTGCGTGGCCCGCCGTGGACGACCCCGACACCCCTGACATTCCCGAATTTCCGATCGCGCCGCCGGCGCCTCGCAAGGGGCGCGGCGCGGTCACGAACCTGCAAGGCCGCTACGAAGTCGACCAGCGCGAAGCCGTCCACGACGGCTGGCAGACGGCCGACGAAGACGGGGAGCCGAAGGTCCTGCGCACGCAGGTGTTCGAGGAGCGCGCAAAAACCATCCTCACACGCAATGCGTCGCCGGACATTCCGTTCAATGTGTCGCTGAATCCTTACCGGGGCTGCGAACACGGCTGCATCTATTGCTTCGCGCGGCCCACGCACAGCTACCTGGGCTTGTCGCCCGGGCTCGATTTCGAAAGCCGCATCTACGCGAAGATCAACGCGCCCGAACTGCTCGAGCGGGAACTGTCGAAGAAATCCTATGTACCCGAGCCGATCGCGCTCGGCGTCGCCACCGATGCATGGCAGCCGGCCGAACGTGACTTGCGTCTTACGCGTCGTGTGATCGAGGTGCTCAGCGAGCGCAACCACCCGTTCGCGGCGATCACCAAATCATCGCTGATCGAGCGCGACATCGACCTGCTTGCGCCGATGGCCGGGCGCGGGCAATTCATGGCGGCGATCACCATCACGACGCTGGACGCCGACATCGCGCGCACGCTCGAACCGCGCGCGGCCACGCCGTCGCGCCGGCTGCGCACGATCCGTACGCTCAGCGAGGCGGGCATTCCGGTCGGCGTCAGCATCGCGCCGGTGATCCCGTTCGTCACCGAACCGGATATGGAGCGCGTGCTCGAAGCATGCGCCGAAGCGGGCGCCAGCAATGCGAGCTATATCGTGCTGCGGCTGCCGTGGGAGGTCGCGCCGCTGTTCAAGGATTGGCTGGGCGCACATTTCCCGGATCGGGCCGAGCGCGTGATGAGCCGTGTGCGCGACATGCGAGGCGGCAAGGATTACGATTCTTCGTTCTCGACCCGCATGAAGGGAGAGGGCTTATGGGCGGATCTGCTCAGGCAGCGCTTTCACAAGGCCGTGCGCCGGTTAGGGTTGAACGGGCGCGACCGCGGCATTCTCGACATGTCGCATTTCCGCCGGATCGAGCCGCCGCGCGCCGAGCAGGTGAGCGCACCGGCGCGCGACAGTCCGCAACTGAGGCTTTTCTAGCGCGCAGGAACGTCTGCGGGTCCCGCCACTGGGGCATTACTGCGAAATCGCTTTGGCCGCTTCGACCTGACTTTCGAAGTAAGTCTGGAACGCGAGCGCGAGACCGGTCATCAGCAGAAACGCACCGATCAGCAGCGAAAAGATCACGACGAAAATGACCGTCCAGCCGGAGCGGCTTTTGCGTTGCGTGTGGGTGTTGAATTGCGCATCCCATTTCTGATCAGGACGCAGCCCGTAGACGAGCGCCGCCAGAAACGCGGCAAACAGCGAAACCGCGCCGATCGGCGCGAGCGCCCAGCCCAGGATCGACGCGCGCTCGGTCGCGACCAGCAGCATCACGCCGGGAATGCCGACCAGCGTGCCGAGTAGATGCGCCCAGCCGTAGATGTCTCGGGTGCCGTACAGATAGAAGCGGTGGGCGCCGAGGCTGCCGAACAGGAACGCCAACGCGGCGGTGAGCGTCTTGGATCTGAAGCGCGGGGAAGTCGAGGCAGCGGTGGGCATGAACGCGTGGGCAGAGTGACGGGCGGTCGAAAGGAGCGGCGCGCCGCGGGGGCGCGGGCCGACGCGCATTCTACGCCTGCGGCGCGCGGGTGGTCACGTGGAGGACGATCGCCCAGGCTGAAAGCGGGGTGGCGAGATGCGCCGGACCTGGCTCAAGGTGAGTGCAGCCGTTCAGCCGGACATGCGTGCATCCGCGTGTTACGGCGCTGAATACGTGACGCGATAGATCGCGCCGGCGGTATCGTCGCTGATCAGTAGCGAACCGTCTGGCAGCGGCAACACGTCGGCGGGGCGGCCCCAGACCGATTCGCCGGGTTGCAGCCAGCCTTCGGCAAAGACCTGCTGGCGTGCGTGGCTGCCGTCAGGGTCGGTGATCACGCGCACGACGCGGTAGCCGACCTTCTTGCTGCGGTTCCACGAGCCGTGCTCGGCGATGAAGATATTGTTGCGGTAGTCGGCTGGAAACATCGGGCCGTCGTAGAAGCGCATGCCAAGCGCCGCCACGTGCGCGCCAAGCTTGACCACTGGCGGCGTGAATTCGCTGCACGGATGATCCTTGCCGAACTCGGGGTCGGGCGTGTCGCCGCCGTGACAGTACGGAAAGCCGAAGTTCATGCCGACTAGCGGCGCGCGGTTGAGCTTGTCGCTCGGAATATCGTCGCCGAGCAGGTCGCGACCGTTGTCGGTGAACCAAAGTTCGTGGGTGACCGGATGCCACGCGAAGCCGACCGAATTGCGGATGCCGCGCGCGACGACCTCGTAGTGGCTGCCGTCCGGGTTCATGCGGCCAATCATCGCAAAGCGGTCCGGATCTCTCTGGCAAATATTGCACGGCGCGCCTTGCGGCACGTACAGCTTGCCATCCGGGCCGAACGCGATGAATTTCCAGCCGTGATGCGTGTCCGTCGGCAGCTCGTCGGTGACAACGACGGGTTTCGGCGGATCGTTCAGGTGCGAGTCGATCGCATCGAAGCGCACGATTTTCGACACGGCCGACACATACAGCGCGCCGTCGCGCCACGCGACGCCGGCGGGCATCTGCAGCCCGGACGCGATCACGTGGTGACCCGTCACGCGGCCGTTCCGCAGCTCGAGCGCATACACATGGCCATCGTCGCTGCCCACGTAGAGAATGCCCTTGGGCGACAACGTCATCGCGCGCGCGCTCGGCACCTCGTCCGACAACACTTCGATGTGAAAGCCCGGCGGCAGCTTGATTTTCTCGATGGGCAGCGCGGCGATTGCCGTCAACGCCTGCGCGGCGATAACCGCGGCCGCTACCGCACGTAGAATCCGGCTGCACGAGGTGCGCGAAAGTCCAGCAAAGCGTACGAAAAAGGCACAAAAGGCGAACGGAAACGGGAGTTTCGGCTGGCGTTGCACAGGCGCTCCTTCAGGTAATTCGGGCGTTTGAACCGGTTCTCGCACCTCTTGTAGAAGGTGGGTGCAGCCCGGTTCCGCAGTTTATCCCGGTAAGTGTTTGTTATGGCGTTGGTTTCCCGCTATAATCGCGTGTTTCAGTCGTTCCGAACCCCGGTTTTCAAGGATTCTAGTATGGTCATCATCCGCTTGGCTCGTGGCGGCTCCAAGAAGCGCCCGTTCTACAACATCGTCGCCACCGACTCGCGCAGCCGTCGTGACGGCCGCTTCATCGAGCGCGTCGGTTTCTACAACCCGGTCGCTACGAAGGGCGAGTCCCTGCGTATCGCTCAGGATCGCCTGACGTACTGGCAAGGTGTTGGCGCGCAACTGTCGCCGACCGTCGAACGTCTCGTGAAGGAAGCGCAAAAGGCGCAGCCGGCTGCTTGATATGGCGGCCCGCAGGCGTATCGTCGTCGGTTCGGCCGGCGGCTCGCGCAACTCGCGTGAGCAGTCCGATGCGCAATTTGTTTTACTGAAGCAGACGCCAAAGCAGGCTGCGAAGTTGTTGTCGAGGTTATTCGATGTCTGTGCGTGATTCCGGCAGTTCTGGTAGCGTCAAGGCAGCTTCGCGCGCAAAGGCGTCTGGTCAGGCGTCGTTCGGTGCATTCGTCCGCAAGCCGGTCGAACGAACCGACGGCAAGGCGAAAGAGGCGCAAGCCAGTGCCGCGAACGCCGATTTCGAAGCTGCAGAAATGCGCATCGAAACGGCCGCAAGCTGGCCGGCCGATGCGGTCGAAGTCGGCGCAATCGTCGACGCCTATGGTCTCAAAGGCTGGGTCAAGGTAGCCGCGCATGCGGATGCCGGGCAAGGCGGCGACGTCTTGCTGAGCGCGAAGCGCTGGTGGCTGCTGAAAGGCCAGGAGCGCAAATCGGCGCCGTCCTTGCAGGCCAAAACACATAGCGACAGCGTGGTCGCCCGTCTGGGTGGCGTCGCTGACCGCGATACGGCGTTGGCTTTGCGCGGTTCTCGCGTATACATCGGCCGTAGCGAATTTCCGGCGCTCGAAGCCGACGAATTCTACTGGGTCGATCTGATCGGCCTGGACGTGGTGAATCTCGCCGGGCTCAACCTCGGCAAAGTCGCCAGCATGATCGACAACGGCGCGCAGTCGGTGCTGCGCATCGAATATCCGGCTACCGACAAAAACGGCAAGCCGGTCGCAGGCGAGCGTTTGATCCCGTTCGTCGGCGTCTTTGTCAAAACGGTGGACCAGGCGGCAAAGCATATCGTCGTCGACTGGGAAGCTGACTATTGAAATCTATCGTTGAGCGGGGAGAGCGATGCAGTTCGATGTCGTGACGCTCTTTCCAGAAATGTTCCGCGCGCTGACTGACTGGGGTATCACCAGCCGGGCCGCGAAGCAGCAGCGCTATGGGTTGCGTACGTGGAATCCGCGCGATTTCACGACCGACAACTACCGCACGATCGACGATCGCCCATACGGCGGCGGCCCCGGCATGGTTATGCTGGCCCGGCCGCTCGAAGACGCGATCAGTGCCGCGAAAGCGGCGCAGTCGGAGCAGGGCATCGGCGCGGCGCGCGTCGTGATGATGTCGCCGCAAGGCGCCACACTGAATCACGAGCGCGTGATGAAGTTCGCGGCCGAACCCGGTCTGATCCTGTTGTGCGGGCGCTACGAAGCGATCGACCAGCGTCTGCTGGACCGTGTCGTCGACGAAGAAGTAAGCCTTGGCGACTTCGTGCTGTCGGGCGGCGAGTTGCCCGCGATGGCGTTGATGGATGCGGTCGTGCGTCAGTTGCCTGGCGTGCTGAACGACTCACAGTCGGCGGTGCAGGATAGCTTCGTCGATGTGCTGCTCGATTGTCCGCACTACACGCGTCCCGAGGAATACGAGGGCGTGCGGGTGCCTGATGTGCTGCTCGGCGGCCATCATGCGGAAATCGAAGCGTGGCGGCGGCGCGAAGCATTGCGCAACACGTTGAACAAGCGGCCCGATCTGATCCTGAAGGCCAGAAAGAACAGAATGCTGAGCCGTGCCGACGAGGCGTGGCTCGCGAGTCTCGCGAAGGAAGAGCCGAAGGCCTGAGGCCCGGTCTTTCAAGCGGACACAAGGTGGTGCCGTGCATGCGTGTGCGGTGCCAGATGTGAACCCATCCTCTATCGGGGCCGTAGCCCAACGCAGTAAGCGCGTGAGGCAGGTACGAACGCCGACAAGATGGATCTAGGAGTCAGTGATGAATCTGATTGCAAAACTCGAGCAGGAAGAAATCGCGCGCGTTCTCGGCGAAAAGACCATTCCGGATTTTGGTCCGGGCGATACGGTCATCGTCAGCGTGAACGTGGTTGAAGGCACGCGTAAGCGTGTGCAGGCTTACGAAGGCGTCGTGATCGCCAAGCGTAACCGTGGTCTGAATTCGTCGTTCATCGTCCGTAAGATTTCGTCGGGCGAAGGCGTCGAGCGTACGTTCCAGACGTATTCGCCGCTGCTGGCTAGCATCGTCGTCAAGCGTCGCGGCGATGTGCGTCGTGCGAAGCTGTACTATCTGCGCGAGCGTTCGGGCAAGTCGGCTCGAATCAAGGAAAAGCTGGTCTCGAAAGACCGCGCTGCTTCCCAAGCGTAAATGCTGTAAGAAAAAGCACCCCTCGCGGGTGCTTTTTTGTTGGCCAGGTCAAAATAGCGGCATGTCCACGCTCATCAGAGAGACCCGTTGATCCGCCCCGTCTTTGAGCCCGAAACTCTGCCTGTCATCGCGACAGGCGCCGATCTGCCACCGGTCGCGCGCGAGCGTCTGACGCCCGATGCACTGCGGGCGCGCTTTGATCGGCAGCTTGCCTGGACACCCGAGAAAATTGCCGATGCGCCGTGGCGCAATACCGACCTCGATCCGCGCGTGGCCGCGGTGCTGGTGCCGCTCGTCGTGCGCGCGCGTGGTCTTACCGTGTTGCTCACGCAGCGCGCGGACCATCTGAACGATCACGCCGGTCAGGTGAGTTTTCCCGGCGGCCGCCAGGAACCGTTCGACGCTGATGCGACTGCCACGGCTCTGCGCGAAGCGCGCGAAGAGGTGGGCCTCGACGCGTCGCGCGTCGAAGTTCTCGGCGCATTGCCCGACTATCTCACTGGCACCGGCTTTCGCGTGTCGCCGGTCATCGCTCTTGTGCACCCGCCGTTCTCGCTGGAGATCGATACGCTCGAAGTGGCCGAGGTCTTCGAAGTGCCGCTCGCGTTCCTGATGGACCCGTCCAACCACGAAGAGCGCCTGTTCCGCTACGAGGGCGGAGAGCGCCGCTTCTTCGCGATGCCGTATCCGCGCGGCGAATTGACGGTGGCTCCGGAGGCCGCCGAGCAGCGCGGCGCGCACCACGCGCAGACGGTCACGCCAGCAGCCGTGCAAGGCGGCCATCATTTCATCTGGGGCGCGACGGCGGCGATGCTGCGCAACCTGTATCGGTTCCTCGCCGCATAAATTACGTGACTCGCATCGCCGCGTCGACGATGCACAGTTGCGCGAACGACGCACTTGTCGGCGCTTTGTCAGCATCCGCGTTCAGACTCATCCGACCCTGTGCTATCGTTATAAAACAATCGTAAAAACTTAAAAAGCACGGCGCATCGCATGACTTTTTTCTCCGTATTGCTGGCTCTGATCATTGAACAGGTACGCGCGCTGTCGCCGAACAATCCGTTGTCCGCGTTGCTTCAATACCATGCGGAGTCGGCGGCGCAAGGATTCGATGCTGGCAAGCAACGTCACGGTCTGCTCGCGTGGCTCGTCGTGGTGGTGCCCTGGACGCTCGCGGTCGCGCTCGTCTACTACGTGCTGTATCACATTCACTTCATGCTCGCGTTCCTGTGGAACGTCGTGGTGCTGTACTTCACGCTAGGCTTCCGGCAGTTCAGCCATTACTTCACCGACATCCATCTCGCGTTGAACAACGACGACGTGCCACGCGCGCGCGAAATTCTCAACGAATGGACGGGGCTCGAGACCGTCGACATGCCGGTCAGCGAGATCGTGCGTCACACGCTGATCCACGCGGTGGTCGCGTCGCATCGCCATGTGTTCGGCGTGTTCTTCTGGTTTCTGATTCCGGTCGGTCCCGCTGGCGCGGTGCTGTACCGTTGCGCGGAATATCTCGCGCGCGCATGGGCGCGGCCGGCCGACGACCGCACCGTCGCGTTTTCGAGCTTCGCGCAGCGCGCGTTCTTCGTGATCGACTGGGTGCCGGCGCGGCTGACGTCGCTGGGCTTTGCGATCGTCGGCAATTTCGAGGATGCGATTTACGCGTGGCGCAATCATGCGCGGCAGTGGCCCGATACGAACGACGGCGTGTTGCTCGCCGCGGGCAGCGGGGCGCTCGGCGCGCGTCTGGCCGGGCCACTCGCGGAGCCGTCGAGCCTCGACGCGCTCGCCACGGGCGACGGCGGTCCGATGCAGGTCGGCGACGACTGCACGCCGCGCACGCTGCAATCGGCAGTGGGGCTGGTGTGGCGTGCAGTCGTACTGTGGATGATCCTGCTGTTGATGCTGACCATCGCGGTGTGGCTCGCCTGAAGCGGCCAGGCCACGCGCGCAGCACAAGAAGAAGCCGGGCAATGCCCGGCTTCTTCAATTCCCGACTCCACTTCACCCCTTCAACGGATCGCGCACAGTCCCGCATTGCCAGCACACGGTGAACTGCGCCTCGAGCACCTCGCCGCACTGCTGACAATGCCATGGAGGCGCGCCCGGTGCCGGTCCTCGCGAGGCCGCTTCGATCAGCCGCCGCGCGATCGCCTCATCGCGTTCATCGACGAGCCACAGCTCCGGCGCGCACTGGTCGGCCGGAATCTCGCCGAGCGCACCGTTCAGATAGCGGTTGTGCAGCTCGCAAGCGATGCCCGCGCTCTCCAGCACGTTGACCCAATGCTGTCCGATGATCAGGTTCGGCGCGCGCATCAGCTTCATGTCAGCGGACAATCTGGCTCGCCTCGTGCACGAGCTGCGCATAAAGCGCATGCCGTTCGCGGCGGATGCGCCCGTCGGCGACCGCTTGGAGGATCGCGCAGCCAGGCTCGTGCAAATGATGGCAGTTATAGAAACGGCAGTTTGGCAGTAGCGGCCGGAACTCGGGGAACGCGCGTTCGAGCCGGCCTTCGGTCAGGTGATGCAGGCCGAATTCCTGAAAGCCCGGCGAGTCGATCAGCGCGCCGGCCGCGCCGTTGACGCCATTCACGCCGGTCGTGCCCTCCGACCGCGGCAGCGGATAAAGACGCGTGAACGTCGTGGTATGGCGCCCGCTGTTCAACGCGGTCGAGATCTCGCGCGTCGCGACTTCGGCATCGGGAATCAGCAGGTTCACGAGCGTCGATTTGCCCATGCCGGACTGGCCGAGCAGCAGCGTCGCGTGACCATCCAGATGTTCGGTCAGCGTGGCGCGTGCCGCCTCGGGCTGCATCCGGATCGACGCTTCGAGCACCGGATAGCCGAGCGCGCGATACGGCTCGAGCCGCTTGCGCGCGCCGTCCAGAGCATCGGTGACGTCGATCTTGTTCAGCACGATCAGCGGCTTCAATTCGTTCGCCTCGGCGGCGACGAGCGCGCGGCCGAGCAGATCCTCGCTGAAATGCGGCTCGGTGGCGAGCACGATCAGCAACTGGTCGAGGTTCGCGGCGAACAGCTTCGACTTGTACTGATCCGAGCGATACAGCAGATTGCGCCGCTCGCCGATCTCGACGATCACGCCTTGATCCGCCGAGGTCGGCTCATAGATCACGCGATCGCCGACCGCGACCTCGCTGCGCTTGCCGCGTGGGAAACATTGCAGCAACGCGCCGCCGTCTTCAGGAGCGACCAGATAGTGGCGGCCGTGCGCGGCCACTACGAGGCCGCCCGTGCGCGTGCCGTGCATGCCGGATGCGGTGGCCGACGCGCCGCGCGCCGCCTTCTTCGGAGCGCGGCCGCTCATGCGTGCTGCAGCAGTCGGTCGATCCGCTGCGAGGCCGGCGGATGCGAATAGTAGAACGCGGTGTAGATCGGATCGGGCGTCAGCGTCGACGCGTTGTCCTCGTACAGCTTGACGAGCGCGTTGACGAGATCGTGCGCGTCGGTTTGCGTCGCCGCGAACGCGTCGGCTTCGAACTCGTGCTTGCGCGAGCTGAGACTGCCCAGCGGCGTGACGAAGAACATGAACACGGGCAGCGCGAGGAAGAACAGCACGAGCGCGAGTCCGCTATTGCCGCCGACGAGCGACGGCCGCACGCCGAGCCCTTCGTAGAACCACACGCATTGCGTCAGCCAGCCGAGCAGCGCGAGCATCGCGAGGCTGATCGCGAACGTGACCAGCATGCGCTTCATCACGTGACGACGCTTGAAGTGGCCGAGCTCGTGCGCGAGCACCGCTTCGATCTCGCGGCCCGACAGGCGCGCGAGCAGCGTGTCGAAAAACACGATGCGCTTGCTCGCGCCGAAGCCGGTGAAGTACGCGTTGCCGTGCGCCGAACGGCGGCTGCCGTCCATCACGAACAGGCCCTTCGCGGCAAAGCCGCAGCGCTTCATCAGCGCCTCGATGCGGGTCACGAGCGCTTCATCCTTCAGCGGCTCGAACTTGTTGAAGAGCGGCGCGATGAAGGTCGGGAAAATCAGCAGGCCGAACATCTGGAACGCGACCCACACGACCCATGCCCACAGCCACCACAGGTTGCCCGCGCGGTTCATCAGCCACAGCACGACGAACAACAACGGCAGGCCGAACGCGATGCCGAGCAGCGCGCCCTTCAGACGGTCGAAAAAGAACAGGCTTTTGCTCATGCGATTGAAGCCGAAGCGTTGCTCGACGACGAACTGCCGGTAGTAATCGAACGGCAGGTCGATCGCGCTCGTGATCGCGATCACAGCGGCAACCAGCGCGATCTGACCGACGTAGCCGCGGCCGAGCCAGTCGGAGATCGCGAGATCGAGCATCTGCACGCCGCCGAGCAGCGTGAGCCAGATCAGCACGGCCGCGCCGACGACGATCTCGACCATCGCGAGCCGCGTGCGCTCGACCGTGTAGTCGGCCGCGCGCTGATGCGCGGTGAGCGCGATGGTGTTCGCGAACTGGCTCGGCACCTGTTCGCGATGCGCGACGACGAAGCGGATCTGCCGCGACGCGAGCCAGAGTTTGGTGCCGACCATCGCGACGACGGCGACGACGAACAGGGCGGTGAAGTACAGGGTAGGCATCCGGGGATTCCGTGGTATCTATGCGAGAATTATATGTTTCTTCCCGCCTCGCGGCGGAGATACGGTTTAACGTGACGGTTCAACGCAAGAGCTCCGGGTAGCAGTTCAGGGCGGCGCTTTGGCGCGGCCGGCCCGGCTCGAACCGCGCGAATCGATTTCAAACGAACACATGCCGCGCCGCGCGGGTTTCCAGCTAAGCCCGCCGCGCGGCCCTCAGGGTTGCCTTCATGACTGACATCCTCGCATCCACCGAACAGCCGCCGCTCGTGCGCAGCGACATGAATCTCGTCTGGCTGGACATGGAAATGACCGGGCTCGAGCCCGACACCGACCGCATCATCGAGATCGCGGTGGTGGTGACGAATTCGACGCTCGACAGGATGGTCGAAGGTCCGGTGCTCGCGATTCATCAGAGCGATGAATCGCTCGCGAAGATGGACGAGTGGAACCAGAACACGCATGGCCGCTCGGGGCTGATCGATCGCGTGAAGGCGTCGACTGTCAGCGAGGCCGACGCGACCGCGCAAATCCGCGAGTTCCTCGGCCAGTACGTGCCGCCCGGCAAGTCGCCGATGTGCGGCAACTCGATCTGCCAGGACCGCCGCTTCATGGCGCGCTGGATGCCGGATCTGGAGAGCTTCTTCCACTACCGCAACCTCGACGTGAGCACGCTGAAGGAGCTGTGCCGGCGCTGGCAGCCGGTCATCTACAAGGGCTTCCAGAAGCGCGCGATGCATACGGCGCTGGCCGATATCCACGAGTCGATCGACGAGCTGAAGTACTACCGCGAGCATTTCCTCGTGCCGTCGGCGCCGGACGTCGCCGCGAGCGCTCAGTAAAGCGCGGGCTTGCACGGGCAGGCCCCGAACCTCGAACCTCAGTCTTGCCGCGGCGCGCGTTGCGCGCTTTTCGGCCGGAACGCCTTGACCACGTCGACGTTCGTTTCTACGTAAGGGCCGCCGATCAGGTCGATGCAGTACGGCACCGCCGCGAAAATCCCTGGCACCTTGACTATGCCGTCATCGCGCAGGCCTTCCAGCGTTTCCCTGATCGATTTCGGCTGGCCGGGCAGGTTGATGATCAGCGCGGCGTGTCGTTCGGTTTCGCGGATCACCGCGACCTGGCGCGACAGGATCGCGGTCGGCACGAAATTCAGGCTGATCTGCCGCATCTGCTCGCCGAAGCCGGGCATCTCCCTGGTCGCGACAGCGAGCGTCGCCTCGGGCGTCACGTCGCGGCGCGACGGTCCGGTGCCCCCGGTCGTCAGCACCAGATCGCAGCCCACTTCGTCGACCAGCTCGATCAGCGTCGCCGAGATGGTCGGCGCGTCGTCGGCGATCAGCCGCGTGACCACCTGCCATGGCGAGCTCAAGGCCGCGCCGAGCCACTCCTGCAGCCCCGGAATGCCCTTGTCCTCGTATACGCCCGTCGACGCGCGGTCGCTGATCGACACGAGGCCGATCACGATTTCGTCGGGGTGCTGACGTTGCTTACGTTGATCAGGCGTCGCGGTCGTCATCGTCGTCTTCCGCGGCGAGGTTGGGGTCGTGCGCGTCTTGCGCTTCGTCGTCGGTGCCGGTCGCGCTCTTGATCCACTGGAACAACTCGCGGAAGTAGCGCGGCGGCTTGCTCTGCTCCGCTTCCTTGCGCGCGTTGCGGATCAGCGTGCGGCCCTGCTGCGGGTCGGCGCTCGGGTGCTGGCGGATGAACTCGGTCAGCGCGGCGTCGTCGGCCAGCAGCTTTTCGCGGGTGCGCTCGATCCAATGGAGCTTCGCCGTCTCCGACTTGTTGATGCCCTTGTAGGTGTCGAGCGCGGTGCGCAGCGCGGCGGTTTCGGTGTCGAGCAGCGAGCGCATCACGCGGCCGACGTACTGGATCTGGCGGCGCTTGCCTTCGTGGTCGGTGATGCGGCGCGCTTCGCGCACGGCTTCGTCGAGCTTTTCGGGCATCGGCATGCGCTTGAGCGCGTCTTTCGGCAGCGCGACGAGTTCCAAGCCAAGATCCTGCAACGCCTGCATTTCGCGTTTGACCTGGGACTTGCTCGGACGATCGTAGCCGTTTTCGTCGACTTCCGTGACGACGGATTCGATCGGTTGAATGCGGGTTTTGCGTGTCATGCCGGTATTGTAACTTGCCGCGCCGGCCCGACCCGCGGCGGCGCGTACCTTGCTATGATCGCGGGATGCATTTATCCCGCACCCGCGCGCCCGCGCCGAATACGGTGCGCATATCCGGGCCGCGCGGCCCCAACAGGACGGCAACCACAATGGCAGCAGACATGGACGTCAAGCAGCGCTTTTTTCCGCATACCCAGGATGAGCTGAAGGAAATCGCCTCGGACATCCTTCGTCACGCGAAGGCGCTCGGCGGCACCGACGCCGCGACCGAAATCTCCGAAGGCGACGGCCTGTCCGTCTCGGTACGGCGCGGCGAAGTCGAGACGATCGAGCACAACCGCGACAAGATGGTCGGTGTGACGGTGTTCATCGGCAACAAACGCGGTAACGCGAGCACCTCGGACTTCTCGCCGCAGGCATTGAAGGACACGGTCGCGGCCGCCTACAACATCGCGCGCTTCACCGCCGAAGACAATTGCGCGGGCCTCGCCGAAGCGGAGCTGCTCGAAACCGCGCCGCGCGACCTCGATCTGTACCACCCGTGGAATCTGTCCGCCGACGAAGCGGTCGAAATCGCGCGCCGCGCCGAAGACGCCGCGTTCGCGACCGATCCGCAGATCAAGAACTCGGAAGGCGCGAGCGTGTCGGCACAGCACTCGCAGTTCGTGCTGGCGACCTCGCGCGGCTTCCTCGCCGGCTATCCGTATTCGCGCCACTACGTCGCGTGCGCGCCGATCGCCGGCAGCGGCCGCAACATGCAGCGCGACGACTGGTACACGTCGACGCGCAGCGCCGACGAACTCGCCGATCCCGAAGCGGTCGGTCGTTACGCGGCGCAGCGCGCGCTCGCGCGCATCGGCGCGCGCGGCCTCGACACGCGCAAGGTGCCGGTGCTGTTCGAGGCGCCGCTCGCGGCGGGCCTGCTCGGCGCATTCGTGCAGGCGACGAGCGGCGGCGCGCTGTATCGCAAGACTTCGTTTCTGGTCGACAGCCTCGGCAAGCCGGTGTTCGCGCCGCACGTGCAGGTGGTCGAAGACCCGCACGTCGCGCGCGCGATGGGCAGCGCGCCGTTCGACGAGGAAGGCGTGCGCACGCGCCAGCGCCCGGTCGTGAAGGACGGCGTCGTCGAGGGCTACTTCCTGTCCACCTACTCGGCGCGCAAGCTCGGCATGAAGACCACCGGCAACGCGGGCGGCTCGCACAACCTGTCGCTGCTCAGTTCGAACACGCGCCCCGAGGACGACTTCGAGGCGATGCTGAAGAAGCTCGGCACGGGTCTGCTGCTGACCGAACTGATGGGGCAGGGCGTCAATTACGTGACCGGCGACTACTCGCGCGGCGCGTCGGGTTTCTGGGTCGAGAACGGCAAGATCCAGTATCCGGTCGAGGAAATCACGGTCGCGAGCACGCTGCAGGAGATGTTCCGCCATATCGTCGCGGTCGGCGCGGATACGATCACGCGCGGCACCAAGCAGACCGGCTCGGTGCTGATCGAGCGGATGACGATCGCGGGGCAGTAAGCCGCACGGCGAGTTCCAGCGCAGCCCCGTATCAAACGAAAACGCCACGCAACTGAACGTTGCGTGGCGTTTTTTATCGCTTGCGCGGCGCGCGCCGTCAGACGTCCTTGCGCTGATACGTGACGAATGCGTAATCGAAGTCGTTGGGCGCATTCGAGTGATGCGCTTCGCGCGCGATTTCTTCCCACACCTGCGGGTCGATCGCGGGGAAGGTCGCGTCGCCGTCGAAGTCGGCGGCGATTTCGGTGACGATCAGCTTGTCCGCATGGCGCAGCCCTTCGTCGTAGAGCTCTGCGCCGCCGATCAGAAACGCCTGCGGCGCCTGGTCCTGCGCGGCGAGCGCGAGCGCTTCGTCGAGATTGGTCGCGGTGTCGCAGCCCTGAAAGCGCCGCGAGGCATCGCGCGTGACGACGATGTTGCGGCGTCCCGGCAGTGGCCGGCCGATCGATTCATGCGTTTTGCGGCCCATGATGATGGGCGCGCCCATCGTCGTGCGCTTGAAGAATTTGAGGTCTTCGGGCAGTCGCCAGGGTAACTGGTTGTCTCGGCCGATCACGCCGTTGCTGGCGCGAGCGACGATCAGGGTGAGCGTCGTCATCGAATGGAAAGAGGAGGGTAACCGGGCGATTCTACCCGAGCCGTCGATCCACACCGACGCGTACCCGCCGCTCACGCCCGCGCCGGCCCGTCCGCGGGGAGCGCTCCCTTGTCGTCGGCGCTGCCCGGTTCGCGCAAGCCGTGCACGCCCATCAGCCGATACAGCGTCACGCGGGAAATGTTCAGATCCACCGCCGCCTCGTTCAACCGGTGCCGATGGCGCAGCAGCGCGGCCTCGATCGCGCGCTTCTCGGCAGCCTCGCGCACCTGCGTGAGCGTCATGCTTTCCTGCCCGGTGTAGCCCGCGAGGTCGAGGTCGTCGGCCGAGATCAGCTTGTTCTCGGCCATCACGATCGCGCGGCGCACGCGGTTGATCAGCTCGCGCACGTTGCCGGGCCAGTTGTAGTTGTAGAGCGCCTCGATCGCCGACGGCGTGAAGCCGCGAATCTTGCGCGCGTTGTCGGTCTTGAACTTGTGCAGCATGTGGTACGCGAGAATCTCGATGTCCCGCCCCCGCGCGCGCAGCGGCGGCTCATCGACGCGCAGCACGCACAGGCGATGAAACAGATCCGCACGGAACTGGCCCTCGCGCATCGCGCCGTCGAGATCGACGTGGGTCGCCGAGATGATGCGCACGTCGACCGGAATCGATTCGCGTCCGCCGAGCCGCTCGATCTTGCCTTCCTGCAGAAAGCGCAGCAGGCTCGCCTGGCTTTCGAGCGGCAGATCGCCGATCTCGTCGAGAAACAGCGTGCCGCCGTCTGCCGCCTCGACGCGGCCGATCTTGCGCTGATTCGCGCCGGTAAAGGCGCCGCGCTCGTAGCCGAACAGTTCGGATTGAAGAAGATGATGCGGGATCGCGCCGCAGTTGATCGGCGTGAAGGGCGCCTTGCGGCGCGGCGAGCGCTCGTGGATCGCGAGCGCGGTCAGCTCCTTGCCAGTGCCCGATTCGCCCGCGATGAACACGCTCGCGTCGGTGTTCGCGACCTTGCGGATCGTGCGAAAAAGCTGTTGCATCGCCTCGCAGGTGCCGACCATTTCCTCGTCGCCCGCTTCGCTGACGGGCGGCGGAAGTTCCGGGTCGCACAGCGCGACCATGCCGAACGCGTGGCGCGGCCAGATAGTCGATCGTCGCGTGCGCGACGGGCAGCTTCACGAAGTCGAAGCAGTAGTGGCGCACGAGGCGTCGCACGAGCGGATCGTCGAGCCGCTCGTTGGTCGCCAGCGCGATCCAGCCGATCTGCTGCTGACGCAGGCTCGCCTCGAGTCCGCCGATGTCGCGCGGCGCGAAGCTCGCCAGATCGACGATCCCCGCGCATGCGATGTCAGGTTTCACGAGTCGCCCGAGTTCGTGTGCCGAGCGCGCCGCCGCGACCTGCCAGCCGCGGCTTTGCAGATGCGCGATCAGCGTTTCGTCGGGCGTGCGCGCGACGTACAGCAACTGTCGCTCGACGCCGCGCACCGCGGCGCTCGCCGGGCCGCCGGCTTCGTTGCTTGCCGGTGGGAGAACGCCCGGCGCCGCCGCGGACCCAGCGGACGACACGGCGGCGCGCTGCTTCGGCACCGCGAGCGACAGATGCGATCCCGCTGCCGCGACGGAAGCCACACTGTTCAGATGAGGTGATTCACGCACGTTCGACCTCGTATCGTTGGCACGTCAGAAGGTGTACGGAAAGCGCATGCCGACCACGAAGTTCGGCGCGTCGGGTGTGAGTCCGATCGATACCGAGCCGTTGATGGTCAGATGCTTGTTCACGACGTGGTTCAGGCCAAAATTCATCGCCGCGGCCGTGGTTTCGCTGCCCGGCACCTTCTGATAGCTGCCGCCCGGCGATTTGGTCTGCGACGCGGGTTCGAGCGCCATCGTGAACGACACGCTGGCCGAATCCTTGTCGGAGAACGCGAGCGCGACGCCTCCGCCGAACTGCACGATGTCGCCGAGCTTGACCGTCGCCGGTTCGGTTTGTCCCTGCACCGACGAGATGTCCGCGAACGAACGCGCGAGGTTGTAGGTATAGGAAACGCTGCCGAACAGCACGACCGGGTCGTAGGTCTTCAGCACCGACAGACCCGCCGTGATGTTCCAGAAGCCGGTGCCGGTCGGCAGTCTGGTCGGCGCGACGAGGTTGGTGTTGTCCGCGTCGACCTGCACGACTTTTTCGCCGAACGGCGAGCTGCCGGTCGGCGCCTTCACGCGCAGACTGCCGACCACGTCCGGCAAGGCATTGGTTTCCCTGACGAACTGGTAGTAGAGGCCGAAGTTCACGTCGCCGATGTCGTGACTCGACACCGTCGCGTCCGACAGCGTGCTCGCCGCGCCGCCCGCGCCGCCGACGATGAAGGTGCTGCGCCGATACAGGTACGGTACGTCGACGTCGACATTGATGCGGTCGGACACGCCGTAGCGCGTGTCGAGGTCCGCCATTACCTGGTGCGACTTGGTCTGGCCGAGGTTGATGTTGCCGAGGAAAATCGCGTCGAGCGCGAGGAAGCCCGACAACTGCAACTGGCGACGGTCGTAGTAGGTGTCGCTGATGCCGAAGTCCATCGTCAGCTTGTGGTCGAAGAGCGGCGCATGCTCGCGTTGCACGACCGCCTGCTCGGCCTGGGTGCGCACCGGTTCATTCGCGCGCTGGGTCCGGCCGACCGCGCCGCTGCCGTCCGTGGCGGCGGGCAGGCCGCCGGCGCTGGCGTTGCCTGCATTGCTGCCGTCCGGCGTCGGCGGATTGACCGGCACGCCGGTCGCGGTGCCGGTGGTGCCCGCCGGCGCGGGCGCGCCGGGCGCGATCTGCGCGAGCGGCGGCAGCGGCACCGGCAGGCCGTCGGCGCCGGGCTGCTCGGCCACCGTGTCGCTGCCCGCGGGGGCGCCGGCGCCCGGCACGCCGCGTCCGCGCTGCGCCATCTCGAGTTCGGTGACCTGCCGTTCGAGCGAATGGATCTGCCGCTGCTGCTCGTCGACGACGCGCATCAGCGTGTTCAGACGGTCCTCCACGGATTGACCGGCGAGCGCCTGCGCGCTCGCCGTCTGAGAAAGAGCCCACAGCATGACGGCGGCCGGAATGGCCGCGAGAGCCATGCGCGGTGCCCTGGTCGATGACACTTTTTTCATTTTTGCTCCCCCGGTGGTCCGGCCACGCGGTGCTGACTGCGCGGCCGTTTCTTTACTGCTTTTGCTGCAACTGGCGGGTGGCGGCCCGCTTCGTCATCTCCTGTTTTGCAGTGCCTGCAGTACGCCTAACTGACGAAGCATCGAAGCCGACATCTGCTGGGTTTGCAGATGCAGTTGCAGGGCGTTGGCGACTTGCTGGTTATTGCCTGCAATCTGCAGCAATTGGGCAATCTGCCCGTTGCTCGGCGCGATGGTCTGGGTGGCGAGCCCAGCGGGTGTCTGCAGCGCCACGTTCACGCCGTTGCTGCCGAACGAAATGCCGGCTTTCACGGAGCCGGTCGAATTGCTGGCCGATGCCGACGGCGCGTTGGCGGAGCCCGTCAGCGTCACGGCGCTGTTGTTGAAGTCGATTAGCGCGGCGTTGGTGCCGCTGTTTCGATCGCCCGCGACCTGGGTGACCTGCGACACGCCATTGACGCCGACACTCTGGCCGCCGCGCGCCTGGGCATTCGGGTTGGCGCCCGAATCGCCTGGTTGGCCGTGCGCGCCGCCGCTCACGCTGGCGAACGTGCTGACGGAGCTCGTGAGCTGGCCGCCGCCGTTCTGCACCGCGCTCAGCGATCCCTGGGCGAGCGCGCTCGCGCCGTTGGGCAACTGCCATTGCGAAATGACGTTCAGCACGAAGCCGGAGATCATCGTCGCGCCGGCGTATTTGCCGGTCTGGGTCGCGAGCACGTCGTCGCCGACGAGTTGCACCCGCAGGGGCGCGGCGCCTGGCTCGGGCGGTATCGAAAGTTCGGGAGCCGGTGGCGAGGCGGCGCCCTCCGAAGCGTGGGCGAGGCCGCCTGCGCCGCAGGCGACGGCGCAGAGCACGAACCCAAGCTGTGTGAAGTGTGACTTCATGGCGGGATCAGAACATGTCTGCCTTGTTCAAGCCGTACTCGAAAAAGGGAGTCGCGGCGGTGCCGGCTGCCAGCGCAGCGGCGCGCAGCTTCAGCGCGAGCGACTCGTTGTCCTGCAACAGTGGTGAATCCTCCCTGAAGGGTTTGCCGAGGACCGCGAACACGAGACCGTTCCAGGTCTTCGCGAAGTCCTCTTCGAGCACGATGCGATTGCCGAGCGCCGGGTCCGCGATGAACACGCGGCCGTCCTGCGCATGCTTGACGATCACGAAATGCTCGTAGCCGTCGATGTTCATCAGGACCATCACGGGGATCTGAAGATGGTGGAGCGCTTCGACGTTGACGCGAAAGCCGCGGCCGCGCAGCCCGATGGTCTCGACGAAGTGCTTCATGTCGAGCATCGAGAAGCCGTTCTTGACGACGACTTCGGGGGTTGAAAAGACCATCATCCGGCGAATCAGTTCGGTTTCCGGAATATCGATGCCGTAGCCGTACTTGAGGAGGGTGGCGAGCGCCGCGGCGCCGCAGCTGTAATCGAATTGCTGATTGACGATGTGGTTGTAGCGCAGGTCCTTCATCGAACGGACCGTCTTCGTCAACGGCACGCCGGCGAACGTGGACGTGTCGATGCTCGACTGTGCGGCGGCGTGATCCGCGCACAGCACGCACCCTGCCAGCGCTACGACGAACGGTAGCGCCGGGAACCCCTTGAACCCGGTCATGCTGGTCTCCTGCCCGATCCGCGCCGGCAGCTTCGATGGCTGCCGGCGCGCCCCTCCGACTGCTTTGTGCTTCTTCTGCTTGCCCGCGCTCGCCGCGTCGTCGGCTTATTTGCCGCTGTTCAGCGCCGCGATGGCAAGGCCGTTGTGCTGCAAGTTGCCCGCGCCGCCGGCGATGTTCACGCCGATGTTTCCGGAGGCGCCTTTCAGCGTATCGGCACCCAGACTCGCGGTGCCCTGGAATTGCCCGTGGACGGCCATCGTCGCGGATTGCGAGTTGTCGTCCGTCGCATCCATCGCGGTGGTCAGCGCCTTGCCCGGCGAGGTCGTCGTCACGGCGCCGGCAAGCGCGTTGTCCTGCGCGTTGCCGATACCGGAAGCGATGTTCACACCGACGTTGCCCGTCACACCCGACAGCGACCCGTTGCCGACCGACGCGTTCAGATTGAAGTTGTGGATCGTTGCGCTGCCGCCCGAGGACTGCACGTTGAAGGCCTGCGCGTTGCCGAACACGTTGCCGACGTCGACCGAGGCGAGCGACACGTCGTTGCTCTGCGCGTTGTCGATGCCTTCCGCGATGTTGATGCCGAGGTTGCCCGACACGTTGCTGGCTGCGTTGGTGCCGGTGGTTGCATTCAGCGTGGCGGCAGCTTCGTTGTTGATGTGCTGCGTGATCGAGCCGCGCGTCGTCACGTCGGTCGTCGACATGCCTGCGTCGATGCCCCAGGCGGCGCCATACGAGTCGCTCGACGACGAGCGGCTGCGCGAGTAGCCCGACGATTGCTCGCCGACCATCGCATAGCCGGAGCCTTCGCTCGCCCTGAAGCCCCATGAACGGCTTTGCCCGGACGCTTCGCTCGCTTCGAAGCCGCCGGCGACGCCCGACGAGTTCGCGTAGCTCGATTCGCGATAACCGGCCTGCAGGCCGCCGCGGGCGCTGAACGAGCCGCTGCCGTGCGAGAACGTGTTGTGGTCCTGATAGCTGTAGCTGCCGCCGATCGAGCCGCCGGCCGACAGATGGCCGCCCGAGTTCTGACTTGTGTGCGAGAAGCTGCCCGCGATGCCGGCTGCCTGCTGGCTGGTTTCATAGCCGCCGCTCGTCACGCTCGCGCTCTGGCTGCCGTACGCATAGCCGCCGGAGGCTTCGAAGCCCTGCGAGCCCGAGCTCGACGACGTATGGTTTTGCGTCGTGAACGCGAATGCCGAGCCGCCGCCCCTGACCGACGTTCTGCTGTTGTTCAGGGTCGTGGTCACGTTGCCGCTGGTGTAGGTCTGCGCCTGCGGATCGAGCGTCGCATTCACGTTGACGGTCTGATTGTTGTTGATCACCGCGTTAGCCGTGCTGGAGACGTGCACGCAGCCAAACAGTCCGACCAGACCTTCGACGCCGACCATCTCGCCGACGACCGTCGTATTGAACAGGTAGGCCTTCTGCGGCGCGGCAAGCACGCTGCCGGACGCGGCAACGAGAACGGCCGTGGCAATAAGAGTGCGCTTCATGATTCGCTCCGATACTTAAGTGTGGTCAGTTAAAAAAAGTGCCCGCCGGGGGACGGAGCACAAAACTGTTTGCCGTGGCATTACCGGCGCCGGCTGCCTGGTTGATTTGCACGATTCCGTTCGCGTTGCGCAATGCATCGCTGGAAATGCTTGCCTCGCGCACGCCGTGAATCGCGTTCGACTGCCCCGGACTGCCGTTTTTCGGGGCCGTCGCGGATAGCTCCCCATCCGAGACGGTCTCGACTCCGAGCGCCGCAGTCCCGATCTGGGTGCTGTTGCGCTGCAGATTCCCTGCTCCGGCCGACTGGTTCACCAGCACCGCGCCGGATGTGTTCGAAAACGCATTGGCTTCGATCGACGCTTGCGCGCGCGGCACGTTCGCGGCCACCGACGCGCTTTGCACGCTCGCGTTCGCGTTGCCGACCGCGGCGCCGTTCGTCACCGTGATCTGGTTGGCCTGCGCGTTGTCGAGGCCAGCCGTTTCGTTGACCGTGAGCGCGCCCGTCGCGCCCATGCCCGCGCCGGTGCCGATCGTCGCGATGGCGCCGACGATGGGCACCGCTTGCGCCTGCGCGTGAGCCGCGCCGGCGACGAACGCAGCGACGCCCATGCACAGGCACGCGCAGACGCGCAGGGCCGGGCGTGCCGCAGCGATTTGCCGCGAGCGCTGCGAGGGGCGCAGACGTGTGCTCATTTCAGACCTCCGAGCGTGCCGCCGAGCACGTTCGATAGCGGCGCGAGCGCGCCCGTCACCGACGAGCTGATCGTGCCGCCTACGCCCGTCGCCGGTCCGCCGATGCCGCCCGAGTTCAGCGGGATCGTGTTGCCGGTCGCCTTGCCGGAGAGGATCTGCGTGACGGCCTGCATGCCGGTGCCGCCGAGTACGCCGCCGGCGGCGACGCCGTTCGAGCCGTGCGCGTTCGTCAGATCGGTGTCGCCCACGAGCGTCGCGATCGTCGGATCGAACGAGTTGGCCGGGAACGTGGTGGCGCGCACGGCGACCGGGTCCTGGTCGCGCGGCACGGGGACGAACGCGTCGCGCGGCGTGACGCTGCGCTCGACGACGAGGTCGCCCGGATTGGCAACCTGCTCGGCATAGGCATGGCTCGTGAAGCAGGCGGTGACGAGGACACTGGCGAGAAGGGCGGTGCCGGCCGAAGCGGCGCGCGGCAAGACCGGAGCGTTGCTGAACGACGCTGCCGGCAGCCCGAGGGCGTGCGGCGTCTGTTGGTTCGTACTCATGTCCCGGTCCCTTCTCTCTTGTTGCCTGTGTCCCGCCGTCGTGGGGCGCGTCACTGTGCCTGGTTATTTGCCGTCTGTTCGTGGCTTCGTCCTGCTTACTTGCGCTGGTAGGTCGCGACGTTGCCCTGGGCGGCGCGCGCGGCATCGACGGGCACCGGCAGCGGCGAGGGTGGCGCGATCTCGTCCCACAACGTCACCTGGTTGCCGCCGCTTTGCATCAACCGGGGCGTCGCGGCGACCATCAACATGCCGACCGCGCCGCCGCGTTGCCGCGACAGCATCTGGTCGTCGAGCGAAATATCGTTCATGGATGCAGCATCGGCAGCCGGGCTCGACGGGTTGGCGGCAATCTGGCTGTCGTCCTCCGCGGCAACCGGCGCGGTGGCTTGCAGGCTGGCGGAGGCGGGGTCGGCGGCATCGCTGGAATCCGTCAGCGTGGCGAATCGCGCCGGGGCGGCTTGCGCTGTCGGAGTGCCGGCACTCGCCGGCAGGGCGCTGAACGCGAGAGCTGCGCAGATCGCGAAGTATGGTGCGCGGCGGCTTATCAGATCGATGCGGAATGCGAGTCGCATGATGTGTCTCCCTGGTGCACGCCAATTAGCGAAACGTGTGCCATCGCTCGCAATCCATTGATACGTCTGGCGCCAACCAGCGCAAACACGACTAATGCGTTCCAAATCGGGAAAAAACGTTGCAGCCCTGAAACGGATCAGCAGAAAATACCTGTAATTCGTTAATCCGCGACGTACGAAATACTGTCGCGAGAACGCCACGAAAAGCGCTTCCACTAATGTTTTATTTGTCGGCTGAATAAATCGCGATCGGCCGCTAAGCCTTGATGGGCAACGGGTCAATCGATTAAATTCGCATAATTGTTTTCGAAGCGGCGCGCGTATAGTAAGCTCTCGAAAACAGCTTCAGATTTAAAAAAGGCCCATATCGGGCCGTCTCGAACACACACGCCGCTTTCTTGGGGATCAGCTGTCCGCACGGAATGGAATGGCCGTTCGGGTTTTGCGATTCGCGAATCCTGGACGAGTCAGCGTGTCTGAACCGCAATTTCAGGTGCATGCGTCGTCCTTAACGTTCGTTGGCGAGAGGATCTGAATAATGGAACCCGCAACGCGGCAACTGATTTACGTTTCGCGTGACCCGAGCGCGGAACTGAATACGCGTTTTATGCAGCGTGGCTGGCATGTCGAAGTCGTGGGATCGGCGCGCGATGCGCGCCGGGCAGTGCGCACCGGCTCGGCTGCTGGTGGCCTGCTCGATCTGTCCAGTGATTTCCAGCCGCACGAAATCGCTGCTTTTGAATCCTGTTTGACCATGCCGAACGTCGGCTGGGTCGCTGCCACTACGCCTGGCCAACTCCAGGACGCCGCGTTGCGCCGGCTCGTGCGCGACTACTGTTTTGATTACGTGACGGTGCCGTCTTCTGGCGACCGTATTGTCGACTCGGTCGGTCATGCGTACGGCATGATCTCGCTGAGCGAAACGGCGTCGCACGACGGCTCGCAAGGCGCCGAGGGCGAGATGGTCGGCTCGTGCGACGCGATGCTCGCGCTGTTCCGCTCGATCCGCAAGGTCGCGATGACCGACGCGCCGGTGTTCATCTCCGGGGAATCGGGTACCGGCAAGGAGCTGACGGCAGTCGCCATTCATGAACGCTCGGCGCGGCGCAACGCGCCGTTCGTGCCGATCAATTGCGGTGCGATCCCGCCGCATCTTCTGCAATCGGAGCTGTTCGGCTATGAGCGCGGTGCGTTCACCGGCGCGAACCAGCGCAAGATCGGCCGGGTTGAGGCGGCCAACGGCGGCACGCTGTTTCTCGACGAAATCGGTGATCTGCCGCTCGAAAGCCAGGCGAGCCTGTTGCGCTTCCTGCAGGAGCGCAAGGTCGAGCGGCTCGGCGGCCATGGCGCGATCGACGTCGACGTGCGCATCATTTCGGCCACGCACGTGGACATGACCGCGGCGATGATCGAAGGGCGCTTCCGTTCCGACCTCTATCACCGCCTCTGCGTGCTGCAGATCGACGAGCCGCCGCTGCGCGCGCGCGGCAAGGACATCGAACTGCTCGCGCGGCACATGCTCGAACGTTTCAAGAAGGATGCGAGCCGCCGCCTGCGTGGCTTCGCGCCCGACGCGATCGCCGCGCTGCATAACTACGGCTGGCCCGGCAACGTGCGCGAACTGATCAATCGGGTGCGGCGCGCGATCGTGATGTCGGAGGGACGCGCGATCACCGCGCGCGACCTCGAACTTGCCGAATACGTCGAGATCGTGCCGGTGTCGCTCGCGCAGGCGCGCGAAGCGGCCGAGCGTCAGGCGATCGAGCTTGCGTTGCTGCGGCATCGCGGGCGGCTCGGAGACGCGGCGCAGGAACTTGGCATCTCGCGAGTAACGCTGTACCGGCTGCTGTGCTCGCACGGCATGCGTCATATGGAAGCCGAGCCGATGGCGCCGCCGCACGGCGATTTGCCGGCGTCGGTGCAGCATCTGTAGGCGGCGCGGGCGAGCGGCGAGACGGGCGACGTGGCATGTGAAGGTCTGGCGCGTCGCCGGGGGTCTCGGGCTGTGCCGGTTCGGACGGATTGACTGTGCCTTCCGGGCGCAGCGACGCCCATCGGCCAAGCGTCGCGTCGAAGCACTTTTGCATGCACGTGTTTGCCGCCCGTATATCGCGTACCGCGGTGTTTTCCTTTCCGTCTGATATTTCCCTCGATATTCCCCATGCGGCGCGCCATGCCCCGGCGGCGTGCGGTCGCGCTTGTTAGAATCGGGTTTTGCTCAATTCCGTGTGCGCGCCTGATCGGGTTCGCGCCGCGCCGAAGGAAACTGCATGAAACAATACCTGGACCTCGTCCGTACGATTCTCGACACCGGCACGTGGCAGGAGAACCGCACCGGCATCCGCACCATCAGCATGCCCGGCGCGATGCTGCGCTTTGATCTGCAACAAGGCTTTCCAGCGGTCACGACGAAGAAGCTCGCGTTCAAGTCGGCGATCGGCGAGCTGGTCGGGTTTCTGCGTGCTTCGCGCAGCGCCGCGGATTTCCGCGAGCTCGGCTGCAAGGTGTGGGACGGGAACGCGAATCAGAACGCACAGTGGCTCGCCAATCCGTATCGCGAGGGCCCGGATGATCTCGGTGATGTCTACGGCGTGCAATGGCGCAAGTGGCCGGCGTACAAGGTGCTCGACGCCAGCGCAAGTGCGCAACTCGCTGACGCGCAGGCGCGCGGTTTTCGCGTGATCACACAGTTCGACGAAGAAGGCCGCTCGAAGGTGCTGCTTTACAAGGCGATCGACCAGCTGCGCCAGTGTCTCGACACGATCATGCAGAATCCCGCCGATCGACGCATTCTGTTCCATGCCTGGAACCCAGCCGTGCTCGACCAGATCGCACTACCGGCTTGCCATCTGCTGTACCAGTTTCTGCCGAACGTTACGCGCCGCGAAATTTCGCTGTGCCTGTATATCCGCAGCAACGACGTCGGGCTTGGCACGCCCTTCAATCTGACCGAGGGCGCGGCGCTGCTGCATCTGGTCGGACGGCTGACGGGCTATACGCCGCGCTGGTTCAGCTATTTCATCGGCGATGCGCATATTTACGAGAATCAGCTCGATATGCTGCACCAGCAGCTCGAGCGCGAGCCGTACGAGAGTCCGCGGCTCGCGATTTCCGATCGCGTGCCCGACTACGCGAAGACCGGCGTGTACGAGCCGGAATGGCTCGAGACGATCGAGCCTGCGGATTTCTCTCTGGTCGGCTATCGGCATCACGAGCCGCTGACGGCGCCGATGGCGATCTGATGTCGGTGGGAGCGGGGCGGTAGCGCTCGCTCTCGTCGTCGTCGAATAACAGAAGCCCCGCGATGGTTTGCATCGCGGGGCTTTATTGTTGCCGGGACGGCAGGCGTCCTGCTCAGCTCTGCTCAGCTCTTGTGATGCTCGTCGCGATTGCCGCCGCCCTGGTGCTGCTCGGCATGTTGCGGTTGCGGCTGGGATTGCGGACGTGGCTGCTGCACCTGCTGGGGCCGCGGTTCGGGGCGTGGCTGCTGCATCTGCGGACGCGGCTCGGGCCGGGCTTGCGGCATCGGCTGTGAACGCGGTTCGAAATGCGGCTGCTGCGCCTGCTGGAACTGCGGTTCGGGCCGAGGGGCTTGCGGCATCGGCTGCGGACGCGGTTCGACACGCGGCTGTTGCGCCTGCTGCATTTGTGGTTCGGGACGCGGTTGCTGCGGCGGGACGGCGCGCGGCGCCTGTTGCGTCACAGGCGGATGCCGGTTTGGCACACGCGCCTGTTGCTGCGCGGCCGGGTTGTCCGGCGGGTGGGACATACCGGCCTGTTGCGCGAAGCTCGGCTGTTGCGGGCCGCCCGGTTGCGCCATGCGCGGTGCCTGCTGCGCCATCGGGGTATGCGGCTGCGTCCATGCCGGCTGAGACCTGCCGACCGCGCCCCATTCCTGCGGCGCGCCGCGCTGCCGTGCGTACGCCGCCGCGTTGGCTGAATTCCCACCGGCTGCTTGCGGCGGCCGCGGCACACCATTCGACGGATGGCCCATATTGCCCGCGAGCCCACTCTCGCCAGGCTGCGGCGGACGCGGCTTGCCGACCATCTGCGGCGGCATGCCCTGACGCGCTTGCGGCGCTTCGCCATGCGGCCCCACGACGCCGGCTTCGCCGGGCCGCTGGCCAGCCTGCTCGACGCCATGCGGGCCGTTACCGCCCATTGCGCCAGGCGCGCCAGGCGCACCCGCGGCCATCCCCGGCGGACGTCCCGGCACATGCGATTGCACGACCCGCACATTCGCCATCGGCAGCGCGCTCGGTGCGCCGGTCATATGCGCCGGCACAGCGGTGCGCACGACCGGCTGGCCGCCGCCGGGCACCCGACCGCCGCTTTGCGCGAAGCGCTGCGCGAGTTCGTCGTGGTAAGCGGCCGGCATGACGGGATTGCGAGTCGCGACGACCGGCCGGCCGACGACGCTCGCCGGTGGCCGGTAGTTCGCGCGCCGCAGATCCGACCCGAAGCTTTCTCGCACCGGCGCGATCCCCGGTGCGCCCGGGTTGATCCGCGCGTTGCGCCACTGCGCCGGATCGACCTTCTGCGAAAAGCGTCGGACTGGCTGACCGTGCACGAACGCTGTCGCCGGCACGGCTGTCACACCGCCCGGCACGCGATAGTTCACGTATGTGTTGTGGATGTTCACGTTGCGGCGGTAGTCGTTGACGATCGTCGTGCGGTTCACGCGGTTGTAGTACCCAGCGCTCCAGCGGTCGTGAGCGCCCCAATGCGGATGCCACCGCTCGCCCGGCCCGAGCGGAAACCACGCGACGCCCGCCGCGATGACCCCGCCGACCGCCAGGTTCACACCCCAGTCGACACCGCCGTCGTCGTCGCCGACGAATGCGACCAGCGCCGGCGCATAGACCGGCGCCGCGTCCGCTTCGAGCGGACCTGGCACCCAGGCCCACGTGCCGTCGACCTCGGCCCAGCGGCCGTAGTGGTACGGCGCGAAGCCCCAAGGTTGGTCGTCGACCCAGGTCCAGCCCCACGGCGCCTGCCAGACCCAGTGGCCGTCGTGATACGGCGCCCAGCCGGCCGGCGTCGCGTTCGGCACCCACACTTCGCCGTACTGCGGCGTCTCGCGCCATGTGCCGTTGGCATCGAGGTCCTCGTAGCCGGGGATGTCGCGCGACACGTAGCGCGCCGACAGCGAGCGGTCTTCGGTGGCGTCGCGGCTGGCGGCCCACTGGTCGAGTTCGTCGACAGCGGGCGCGCGGTTGTCGGCGAGCTGCTGCAGGCTGGTGCCGGCAAAGCGGATCTGCTGACCCGCCGCGACCGGCACCTGGCCGCCGTCGCCGTACGCGATCGCGCTGCCGCTGCGCACGGTGACGGTCGTGCTGCTGCCGTCCGGCGCGACGTCGACGCGGTAGTCGCCGGGACCATTTACGCCGAGCGCAAGGTTCGGCGTGTCGATTTCATACGACGAGCCCGGCGCGAGCTCGCGCACGCGCGTCGATAGCGTGCCTTGCGCGACTTTCAGTTGCGCGGTCGTGTCGTCGAGATTGAGCACGTCGAGGCTCGTGTTCTGGCCGAGGCGCACCGCGGTCGAGCCGATGTGCAGCTCGGAGCGTGCGTTCTGGTCGTTCCATAGCTGGTCGCCGGTCGTCAGCGGCCGGTTGATCTGCGCGTACGACCAGTCGGTCGCGCCGGCGGGCTCGGTGGTCACGGCGCCGGCCGTGTAGTTCAGCCGGGCGATGCGCCCCGGCGGATCGCCGCCCGACGGATCGCCGCCCGACGGATCGCCGCCCGACGGATCGCCGCCCGGCCCGACGGCCGCCGCGGCTTGTGGCGCGGGTGTCGCTTGCTGCGCCAGGGCGCTCTGCGTCGCGAGCGCGACGACGGCGGCCGCGATCAGCGTATAGCCGCTCATCCGGCGTCGGATCCCGGCATGCTGCACGGGCTGCTTGGCGTGTGTCATGACTGATCTCCGACGGACGTGGCAATGGGCCGGTCCGTTCAGTCACTGTACTTGCCGCCTATGTTTCAAGAATCGCTCATTTGTAAGGTGGATTCACTGGCGTGTAACAAAAGGTCTCGCGGCGTCGGGCCGCCGGCAGGTGAACGGTCTATCCGGCCAGAAACGCATCGAATTGTTGATGGCCGGCCGGCGTGACGCGCAGCACGCGCGGTCGCTCGGTCCGCTCGACCCAGCCCTGCGCCGACCACGCATCGAGCAACGCCGCGCCGAGCGCGCCGCCCAGATGCGGTCGGCGCATGCTCCAGTCGAGGCAGGTGCAAGCGAAGCGCCGCCGTCGGGTCTTCTGCGCGGCCATGTCGATGCCCCAGTCGGCGAAGCGGGCGACGCCCTGCGCGGTCGCTTCGAGCGATGCGCCGTCTTGCGTCAGCAGTCCGCGCTCGAGCATGCGCTCGAACATGCGCACCGACAGCTCGCCTGCCATGTGGTCGTAACAGGTGCGCGCATAGCGCATTTCTAGCGGCACGGTGCGTGCCGGACGCGGCACGCAGCGCTGTGGCGCGCTGACCTGCGCGACGTTGGCGAGTGCTTCGATCGATGCGGCGATGTCCGCCGACGCGATACGGAAATAGCGATGTCGGCCGCGCACTTCGAGCGCGAGCAGCCCGCCGTCGGTGAGCCGTCCGAGATGGGCGCTCGCCGCCGATGGCGACAGCCCCGCGATCATCGTCAGTTCGCCGGCTGGGCGGGCGCTACCGTCCATTAGCGCCCACAGCATCGCGGCGCGGCCGGGATCGGCGAGTAGCGCGCCGATGCGGCTCAGGCCGGGGAAGTGGTTCTGGTCGTCTAAGAGGGGGGCGGTCATGGCGCGTCTCCTGAATGGGCGGCACAGGGCAGCGCGGTCCAATCGCAAAGCCCGCCGCCACGATTCCTACTCTACGCGCATCGGGTATTCGATGTTTCAGCTTCGCGTGAACAATCAATGCGACGGACGTGTCCGGCTCGGTCCGCGTTTGCGCGTCGTCGCGAGCCACCAGGCTAGAATCGAAGCCTGTCCTTGCAGGAAATCGATGTGATGAAAACTCTTCTCGCCGTCGCCGCGGCGGTTCTGCTGTCCAGCGCCTGCGCGGGGGGCGGAGCCGGCTCGGGGTCGGCCGGCAGCGGCAGCATCAACATGTACGGTACCGTCGACACAGGGATCAGCGTCCACAACTAGGCCCACCCTCGGCCCATCGGCGCGCTTCGCGCCGCGTCCCCAATCGACGCCGCGCCGCGCGCAATATTGCGCTCGTATAATCGTCTCCTTTCAATGCATCCGATTGACCGGAGTCAAGATGAGCACTGTTCCCACCGCACCGCTGGACCGTTCGGAAACCACCTTCCGCTTTCTCGCCGAGCCGACCTCGGTCAACTTCGGCGGCAAGGTGCATGGCGGCGCGCTGATGAAGTGGATCGACGAAACCGCCTACGCATGCGCGGCGGTATGGTCTGGGCGCTATTGCGTGACGGTCAGCGTCGGCAATATCCGTTTCCGTCGGCCGATCCTCGTCGGCAATCTGGTCGAGCTGCGCGCGCGCGTCGTCGCGACGGGCCGCACCAGCATGCACATCCACGTGTCGGTGCACGCGGGCGACCCGAAGGGCGGCGAACTGCTGCAGACCACCGACTGTCTCGTCGTCATGGTCGCCGTCAACGAGAACGGCCATCCGGTGCCGGTGTCCGCCTTCCTGCCCGAGACCGAGGAGCAGAAACGCCTCGCCAGGTACGCGATGGACGTGAAGGAAGCGCTCGACGCGATCGTCGAGCTGAAGCCGGAAGAAGTCGCGCAGGGAAAGATCTAAGCGCAGCGCATCATCATGCGGTGCGTCCGACCATATCCTTCGGTCGCACCCACTCGTCGAACTGCTGCTCGGTGACATAGCCGAGCGCCAGCGCCGACGCCTTCAGCGTCGTGCCTTCCTTGTGCGCCTTTTTCGCGATCTGCGCGGCCTTGTCGTAGCCGATGTGCGGATTGAGCGCCGTCACCAGCATCAGCGATTCGTTGAGCAAGGTATCGATGCGCTCGTGATTCGGCTCGATGCCGGCCGCGCAGTTGTCGTTGAAGCTGTGCGCGCCGTCGGCGAGCAGGCGCACCGACTGCAGCACGTTGTGCGCGATCATCGGACGGAACACATTGAGCTCGAAGTTGCCGCTCGCGCCGCCGATGTTCACGGCGACGTCGTTGCCGAACACCTGCGCGCACAGCATCGTCAATGCTTCGGACTGGGTCGGATTGACCTTGCCCGGCATGATCGAGCTGCCCGGCTCGTTTTCGGGGATCGACAGCTCGCCGAGACCGCAGCGTGGGCCGCTCGCGAGCCAGCGGATGTCGTTGGCGATCTTGTTCAGGCTCGCGGCCACCGTTTTGAGCGCGCCGTGCGCGAATACCAGCGCGTCGGCGGCTGCCATCACCTCGAACTTGTTCGGCGCCGACACGAACGGCAGACCGGTCAGCTTGCCGATCGCGGCGGCGACGCCGTCGGCGAACTTCGGGTGCGCGTTCAGTCCCGTGCCGACCGCGGTGCCGCCCTGCGCAAGCTCGTACAGATGCGGCAACGCCGACTCGACGTGCCGGATGCCATGCTCGAGCTGCGCGACATAGCCCGAGAATTCCTGGCCGAGCGTGAGCGGCGTCGCGTCCTGCAGGTGCGTGCGGCCGATCTTGACGACGTCGGTGAACGCTTTCGCCTTGCCGTCGAGCGTGTCGCGCAACGTCTTCAGCGCGGGCAGCAGATGCTTGACGATGGCATCCGCGGCAGCCACGTGCATCGCGGTCGGAAACACGTCGTTCGACGACTGCCCGCGATTCACGTCATCGTTCGGATGCACCTTGCGCGCTTCGCCGCGCTCGCCGCCGAGCAGCTCGCTCGCGCGGTTGGCGATCACCTCGTTCAGGTTCATGTTGGTCTGCGTGCCCGAGCCGGTCTGCCAGACCGCCAGCGGAAATTCGTCCGGATGCTTGCCGTCGATGATCTCGTCGGCCGCCTGCATGATCGCGCGGGCCTTCTGCTCGTCGAGCACACCGAGGCCGAGGTTGACCTCGGCGGCCGCGCGCTTGATCACCGCGAGCGCGGTGATCAGCTCGGGCGACTGCTTTTCCGTCGAAATCTTGAAGTTCTGCAGCGAGCGCTGCGTCTGCGCGCCCCACAGGCGGGCGTTCGGCACCGCGATTTCGCCGAACGTGTCGCGCTCCATCCGTACGTCTTCAGTCATGGTTGACTCCGCTTCTCAAAGTTCCGAGTTGACAGGCAATAACGAGAATAGACCCGTTAGCGCATTCCGGTAAAAACCGGCCTGCGGATCGAAAATGTAGGTGCGTGTCTGGCCGTTCTCGACGTCGGTCCAGACGAGCGGCGACAGGGGCGCGCCGATCGAGCGCAGATAGGCGAGCTGGGCCGCGTCGGCGAGCGTCACGTGGTAGCTGTGATCGGGCTGGATGGCACGCTCGAAGATGCCGGCGACCTGATTCGCGAGTTCGGGGCTGTGGATCACGAGTGCGAGCTCGGTGTTCAGATTGGCCGAGCGCGGGTCGAGGTTCATCGAGCCGATGACGAGAATCTGGTGGTCGATCACATAAGTCTTCGCATGCAAACTCGCGCGCGAACGCGAGCCGACCAGCCCCACGTTCGGCGTCTCCTGGTATGACCTGAATTCGTACAGTTCGACGCCTGCCTTTAGCAGCGGCACCCGGAACGGGCTGTAGCCGGCCTGCACGGCGACCGCGTCGGTAGCCGCGAGCGAGTTGGTCAGCACTGCGATGCGGATGCCGCGGCGCGTGAGCTCGCCGGCCGCCTGCACGCCCGACGCGTGCGGCACGAAGTAGGGCGACACGATCAGGAAGTCGTGCTGCGCGTCGCGCATCAGTTCGCGCAGCCGCGCGAGAGGCGGGCTCACGTAGTCCGGCGACGGATGCGCGATCTTCTCCGGCAGGTCCGCCCTGAATTCCGCACCCGCCCACGTGAGGCCGAGCTGCTCGCTCGTAATCTGCGCGGCGAGCGGCGTCGCGTTCAGCGGTTTCGCGTTGTACGGATCGGCATTGGTGCGCCAGTGGTGGCGCAGGTCGTCGCGCGTCTGTTCGAGTTCTTTCTGGTCGAATTTCTGCCTGTTCAGCGCACGCAGCGGATAGGCGAGGTCGCTGTTCCAGTAGTCGTCGAAACTCGCTGAGACGTCGGCGACGATCGGGCCCGCCGCGAGCACGTCCATGTCGCGGAACTGCAGCGTTTCGCTGGCGCTGAAGTACTCGTCGCCAAGATTGCGCCCGCCGACGATCGCGAGCTGGTTGTCCGCGATCATCGCCTTGTTGTGCATGCGGCGCGTGAAGTGGCCGATCTGCGTGAATACGTTCGTGGTGCGCTCGAACATGCCTTGCTGGGCGCTGCCGAACGGATTGAAGACGCGAATCTCGATGTTGTCGTGCGAGTTCAGCCCCGCCATGATGCGGTCGATGTCCTTGAAGTTCAGATCGTCGACCAGCATGCGCACGCGCACGCCGTGATCGGCCGCATACAGCGCGGCGCCGAGCAGCAGCTTGCCGGTGGTGTCCTCGTTGGCAATGTAGTACTGCATGTCGAGGGTTTTGGTCGCCGCGCGCGCGAGCGCGATGCGCATCTGCAGCGCGTCGGTGCCGTTCGCCAGCACGCGAAAGCCCGACTGCTCCGGATGCTTCGCCTCGACCGGCGCGAGCGCTTCGCGCAGCGGCGTATCCGCGGTGGCGGGGAGTGCGTGCGTGAGCTGGGGGTCGAACGCGGTGGCGGGCGGCTTCGTCGCGCAGGCGGTCACACATGCCGCCGCGCAACAGAGCAGGAAAAATTGCCTCGTCGTGCTGACTATCGAGTGGCGGCGCGCGGCCCGCCGATGTTGTTCGAATTGGCCCTGCACGCTGTTTTCCCCTTGTTTTGCAAGCTTTTCGCGTGGCGACAGCGAAGGCCTGCGCACGCTGTCGAGAAAACCATTCTAAGGGAATTGGGGCGCGTGTTCGTCGTTCGTCTGCAAACGCAGCAGAGTGCCGCGCGTCGGTCGGAGGGCGCCGCGGTTCGGTGATCCATCACCTGATGCGAACCGCGGCGCGCCGCCGCTCTATCAGACGCGCCCGGCGTGCAGCGCGCGCTCGCCGTCGGGATGGGTCGAGCCTGTCGCCGGGCGACCCGCCCACACTCCCGCGAGCAGCGAGCCCGACAGGTTGTGCCAGACCGAGAACAGCGCACCCGGCAGGGCGGCGAGCGGCGTGAAGTAGAGCTTGCCGAGCGTCGCGGCGAGACCGGAGTTCTGCATGCCCACTTCGATCGCGAGCGTACGGCAGACGGCTTCGTCGAAACCGAGCAGACGGCCGCCCCAGTAGCCGCCGAGCAGGCCGATGCCGTTGTGCAGGATGACGCCGACCATCACGACGAGGCCCACCGACGCGATGCTCTTCTGCGTGCCGCCCACCACCGCGCCGATGATCAGCACGATCGCGACCATCGACACGAGCGGCAGGATCGGTTCGATCTTGCGCACGAGCTTGCCGAACAGATGATTGACGACGAGACCGACGACGATCGGCAGCGCGACTATCTGCAGGATGCTCATCAGCATGCCGTGCACGTCGACGACGATCGACGCGTCGACGTAAAGGCGCGTGAGCAGCGGGGTCGCGAACACGCCGACGAGCGTCGACAGCGCGCTGATCGTCACCGACAGCGCGACGTCGCCGCGCGCGAGATAAATCATCACGTTCGACGCGGTGCCGCTCGCGACGCTGCCGACCAGCACCATGCCGGCGGTCAGGTCGGGCGGCATGCGCAGCGCCCTGGCGATGACCCACGCGGCGAGCGGCATCACGAGGTAGTGCAGCACGATGCCGGCGATCACCGGCGCGGGCCGCGAAAACACGCGCAGGAAATCGCCGGCCGACAGCGTGACGCCCATCGCCAGCATGATGATCGTGAGGAGCGTGGTGACGTGCGGCGCAACGCCGGAAAACGAGGCCGGCGAGAAGTACGCGGCGACCGAGACGAGCACGGCCCAGAGCGGGAATAGGCGGGTGACGCGGGCAAGCATGGCGGGTGGTCCCTGGTTATGTTGTATCGCGGGAAAGCGGGGGCTGCGGCGCGGCCGGGTGTCGGCTGGCGTTGCGGCGTTTGCCGCGCCAAAGCGGGTGAGGCGGCTACGGCCAAGCGCCGTGGCGAAAGCGCGGCAAAAACGGGCGGCCAATTGAAGCCGCACGCGAAGCGGGCAATGGTGAGTGCGCGAGCGGCGCCAGTCCGGCGCCTGCCTTCGTGAGGCGCGCCGTCGTGCGGTTCGTGGCGCGTGAGCGCGGGTTGGCGCTCGCGGGCCGCGGCGGCCATTTTACCTTTTACAGGGAGTGCTTCAGGAGTGGAGCGTACGGCTACCTTGCTCGAACCGAGCGCGCGGGCGGCGTGGCAGATGCCGCCGTCGGCGCCTGCCGCCGGCTCAGCCTGTGAAAACGCAGCGTCATCAGCAGCGCGACGCTCGCGAGACCTGCGGCGAGCCCCCACCACAAGCCGCGCGCGCCGAGGCCGGCGTGAAACGCGAGCAGATAGCCGGTCGGAAAACCGATCACCCAGTAGCCGAACGCGGCGGCGATCATCGGCACGCGCGTGTCCTTCAGGCCGCGCAGACAACCGGAGCCCACCGCCTGCATCCCGTCGACGATCTGGAAAATCGCCGCCACGCCGAGCAGCGAACTGGCGAGCGCGATGGTCGGCGCGTTGGCCGGGTCGTCCAGATGCAGATACAGCCCGACGATCCAGTGCGGCGCGGTGATCAGCACGAGGCCCGACATCGACATGAAGCCGACGCCGAGGGCGAGCGCGACGAAGCCCGCGTGGCGCGCGGCGAGCGGCTGACCGGCGCCGGCCCAGTAGCCGACCCGCACGTTGGCCGCCTGGCCGATCGACAGCGGCACCATGAACGCGACCGACGCGACGTTCAGCGCGATCTGATGCGCGGCCAGTTGCGATTCGCCGAGCAGGCCGACCATCAGGCCAGTGGCGAGGAACAGCGTCGACTCGACGCCGTAGGTGATCGCGACCGGCCAGCCGATGCCGAACAATTCGCCCATCAACGGCAGCTTCGGCCGCGTCGCGACGACGAAATGGCGGAAGCGCGGCCGCAGATGCAGCAGCGCCATCAGCACGAGCGCGGTCAGCCACACGGTGATCGTGGTCGCGGCCGCCGAGCCGAGAAAACCCAGCCGCGGCAGCCCGTACGCGCCGTGGATGAGCCCGTAGTTCAGGAAGCCGTTCACGCCGACGCTCGCGATCGACACCCACAACAGGCGCCGTGCCGCGCCGATCGCCGGCAGAAACGAGCGCATCAGGCCGACGCCGATCAGGCTCGCGGGTGCGCCCCAGCGCAACACCGCCGCGTATCGGCCGACGTTGTGCGCGAGCAGGCCCGGCTCGCCGACCGCGAGCAGGATCCTCGACGCGAACGACAGCAGGATGAACGCCGGCACCGACAGCAGCACCGACAGCACGAAACCGGTCCAGTAAATATGCGGCACCCGGCTGTCGTCCTGCGCGCCGCGCGCGTGCGCGACGCTGACGCTGACCGAGGTCAGCACGCCCTGCAGCAGCGTGACGACGACGAAAAAGAGGTTCGCGCCGAGGCCGCCGGCGGCGAGCGCATCGGGGCCGAGCGAGCCGAGCAGGATCGTGTCGGTGACGCTCATCGCCATTTGCGACAGTTGCGCGATCGCGAGCGGCGCGGCGAGCCGCGCGGTGTCGGCCGCGTGGCGGGATAGGGTCGGCGGCCGGCTGGCCGCGCGGGCGAAGCTGGGTTGAGTCATCGAATGTCTGACGGCGAAAAGTGGTAAGAGCGGTGGCAACAGCGGCGGCAATAGCGGTGGTAACAGCGAAAGGCGGGCGCAAGCGGCGCCGCATTGCATCTCGCCGCGCGCTCCGACGGGCGTTGGAGCGGCCGGGCAGCGGGCGGGAAAAAACGCGACGCGGCGCCGAGCCGGTCAGCCGACTCCTCGCCCGTGGCGCGGTCCGTCGTTTACCTGTCGAAACCGACAGCTTATTGCCTCCCCCGGCCGCTGTCGATGGACGACGCACAATTCTGGTGCGTGCCGTCCTGCGATTTTCCGGACTGCCGTCAGCCTTCGTGGACCGCGATCCGCGTATCGCCGAGCAGCACGACCTGGCCCGCGCGGATCTTGCAGGTCTTACGCGTCTCGACCCGGCCATCGACCATCACGGCGCCGTCGGCGACCATCATTTTCGCGGAGCCGCCACTATCCGCGAGGCCCGTGATCTTCAGCAGATTGTGGAGTTCGACGTATTCGCCGGTCAGCGTGAAATTGAGGTTGGGCATGGCGTTTGCACCTTTGGGCACGGGGTCGCGTTGGGGGTTCGCATCATAAAGCAAGCGCACCCGGAGCGGCGCGGCCATCCTGCGAGCCCTTCGCGCAAGCAAATGAAAGTAGATGTTATTCAGTTGTCGGAAAGTGAAACGTTCCGTAACGCTGGTCGCACCGGACGGATTTCACTCCTAGAGTGCAGTTCAGCAGCAAAGCCCGCTGGCTTCCGGGATCGCTCCCCGGCCGCCCATCCAGCGACGCACAGACCGGACGAGGCGCGCGCGACGTTCCGTCATCACGACGCCAGAGAGTCCGCCCGTGTCACAACAACTCCAGAGAGGATAGCCATGACCCAGATTCGTTCGCTCCTGATCGGTACCGCCCTCACTGCTTTTGCCGCGACGGCCGCCGTTGCGCAGACCGCGCAGCCGGCAGCAGGCATCGGCGCTCAGGCGCAGATCCAGAGCCAGGGCGCCGCCGGCATGGCGCCGCCGTCCGCGGCTGGCGCCCAGCGCATGCAGGTGCCGCCTTCGACGCAAGGCATGCAGCAAGTCCCGGGCGCACCCGCCGCGCAAGGCGTCGAGGCGCCGCCGCCGGCCCGTTTGACGGCTTCGGGCTCCACCGACCCGCTCGTGCAGAAGCGCGACGCCGACGCGAAGGCCAACGCCGAGTATCGCGCGGCCAGGAAGTCCTCGAAAGCGGAATTGAAGGCGGAGCAGAAGGCCGCGAAGGACCAGTACAAGGAGCAGGTGCGCGGCGCGAAGCTGAACCAGAAGGCGGACAAACAGACCGCCAATAACGAAATGAAGATGAACATGGAAGGGCAGGCTGCCGCGCAGGGCGACGGCGCGGACGTCAAGCACTAAGCCCTGCTGGATGCCGCGGCGCGTGGGTCTGCGAGACTCGCGCGCCGCGGGCGTCGGTCGCTTGACCGACCCGGCCGCGGCGCCCCCCACGCATGCGGACAAAAAGGCCGCGAAAGCACAGGCGAAGGCCGACAAGAAAGCCGCGCTCGTCCAGGCGAATGCGGACAAGACCAAAGCCGACGCGCAGGCCGACGCCGACAAGGCCAGCGCTGTTGCCAACCTGAAGGACGCGAAGAAACAGTAGTGCGCGGCGTAGACCGGCGGATAGGCGCCCGAAAAAAGGGGCGCTTGTCGCATGAGGTTGTATGGATATACAGTGTGCGTCGCATCCTGAAGATCCATCCAACCCGCGAAACCGATCAGTGTCCACCGTCGCCGAATCCGCTCCGTCGTTCGATACCGCCGCCTGGCTAGCGAAGCTCAACGACGCCCAACGCGAAGCCGTCGAATACGGGACCGACACGCCAGATGCGCTGCCCGGCGCGCTGCTCGTGATCGCGGGCGCCGGCTCCGGCAAGACCAACACGCTTGCGCACCGCGTCGCCAATCTGGTGGTGAAGGGTGCCGATCCGCAGCGCATCCTGCTGTTGACCTTCTCGCGCCGCGCGGCGCTCGAAATGACCCGCCGCGTGACCCGCATCGCGGGCGCCGCGGCCGCTACCGTCGGCCCACGCGCCGCGCTCGCGCAAGGGCTCACGTGGGCAGGTACCTTCCATAGTGTCGGCGCGCGGCTGTTGCGCGAATACGCGGATCTGATCGGCCTCGCGCCCGCGTTCACGATCAACGACCGCGAAGACTCCGCCGACCTGATGAACCTCGTGCGCCACGAGCTTGGACTGTCCGCGAAGGAGCGGCGCTTTCCGGCGAAGGGCACCTGCTTCGCGATCTACTCGCGTGTCGTCAACACCGGCGCATCGCTCGGCCAGGTATTGGACCGCGCGTTTCCGTGGTGTCGCGAGTGGGAGGACGATCTGCGCCGGCTGTTCGCCGCATACGTCGACGCCAAACAGAAGCAGAGCGTGCTCGACTACGACGATCTGCTGCTCTACTGGTCGCACATGGCCGCCGAGCCGAGCATCGCGGCCGATCTGTCGGCGCGTTTCGATCATGTTCTGGTCGACGAATACCAGGACACCAACCGCCTGCAGGCGTCGATCCTGCTCGCAATGAAGCCGGACGGCCGCGGCCTGACCGTGGTCGGCGACGACGCGCAGTCGATCTATTCGTTTCGCGGCGCGACGGTGCGCAATATCCTCGACTTTCCCACGCAGTTCGAGCCGCCCGCCAGGCAGGTCACGCTCGAGCGCAACTATCGCTCGACCGAGCCGATTCTCGCCGCGTCGAACGCGGTGATCGAACTCGCGAGCGAGCGCTACACCAAGAATCTGTGGACCGACAAGGCGTCGGCGCAGCGCCCGCGCCTCGTCACGGTCGCCGACGATGCCGCGCAAGCTCGCTACGTCGTCGAGCAGGTGCTCGAGGCGCGCGAGCAGGGCGTGAAGCTGAAGTCGCAGGCGGTATTGTTTCGCGCCACGCATCACAGCGCCGCGCTCGAGATCGAGCTCACGCGCCGCAACATTCCATTCGTCAAGTTCGGCGGGCTCAAATTTCTCGACTCGGTGCATGTGAAGGACGTGCTCGCCGTGCTGCGCTGGGCCGAGAATCCGCGCGATCGCGTCGCCGGCTTTCGCGTCGTGCAACTGCTGCCGGGCGTCGGCCCGGCCACCGCGGCGAAGGTGCTCGACGACATCGTCGCGCGCGCGGACGGAGGGGATCCGGTCGCGACCGCGGGCGGTGTGCTGGCCGCGTTTGCGGCGCCCGCGCGCACGCAGGAAGACTGGCATCCGTTCGCCAAGCTGATGTCGAGCGCGTACGGCCGGCAAGCGCCGTGGCCCGCCGAGTTCGAGATGGTGCGGCGCTGGTACGAGCCGCATCTGGAGCGCAATCACGAGGACGCCGCGATCCGTCACGCGGACCTGCTGCAGATGGAAAGCATCGCGGGTACGTATCCGTCGCGTGAACGCTTCCTGACCGAATTGACGCTCGATCCGCCCGACGCGACCAGCGACGAATCCGGCGTGCCGCTGATCGACGAGGACTACCTGATCCTGTCGACGATCCATTCGGCGAAGGGTCAGGAGTGGCGCAACGTGTTCGTGCTGAACGGCGTCGACGGCTGCATTCCTTCTGATCTCGGCACCGGCAGCGACGAGGAAATCGACGAGGAGCGGCGCCTGCTCTACGTGGCGATGACGCGCGCGAAGGAAGACCTGCACATCGTCGTGCCGCAGCGCTTTTACGTGCACAACCAGACGCATCTGGGCGACCGCCATGTGTGGGCGTCGCGCACGCGCTTCATCGCCACGCCGATGCTGCCGCTGTTCGACGCCTATGCATGGCCGCGCATTGCGGTGGCGAGCGCGCCGAGCGCGGCTGGGCTCGCCGCGGCCGCGCAGGCGAAGATCGAGATCGCGACGAAGCTCAGGAAGATGTGGGATTGAGCGGTTAGCACCGCGCGTTGGGATCGACGCGCGGGCAGGGGCGCGTTTATCCGCCGAAGGGACGTGCGCCGCGCGGGTCAGTGGAAGCTCAGCGCGACTGCCGCTGCTGTTGCTGTGCGACCGGAGGCGGCGGCACGAAGAAATTGCGCAGCCATGCGGCGAGCCGCGAGAACACGTCGTACGGCTCCTCGACGAAAATCTCCGGCTTCAAGAGCCGCAGATACTCCATGATCTGCTGCGCTTCCTGCTTCTGGAACGTGCCGTGCGAAATGCCTAGCCGCAACAGCCCACGCAGTTCGCCGAGCTTCTCGCGCGCGGTGCTGCCCACGCTCGTCTCGCACGCGACCTTCGCCTCGTAGACGCGCTGGCGCAGCGATTCGACGAGCCGCCATGCCGGCGTCTGCATCACTTCCTCGAGTGCCTGAATGTCCTGCACGGTGCTCTTGATCTGCGAGGCGAGGGGGTCGACCAGCGTCGCGTCGCCTTCCGCTTCCTTGACGATTGCGGCGGCCCAGTCGCGGCATTGCTTGGTGAGCTCCTCGGGCGTCCATTCCGAGCGCGCCGCGAAACCGAACCCGAACTCGCCCGCCTGCCGCATCAGGATCGACACGACGTCCGGGAATTCCTTGTCGAGCGTGCGTTTGGCCCACGCGTACTGGCCGCCTTGCAGCATCCGCTGTACCGCGTGCTCGGTGAGCGGCACCATGTTGTCGAGCAGCTTGGCGCGTAAGAAATCCTCGAACGACGGCGTCGCGAACTGCGGATCGAGCTTCAGCGAGACCCGTAAAAAGGCCTCGAAGTCCTTGCGCAGCGACGCGACGGTCTCGTCCTTGAGCTTCAGGGTGATTTGACCCATGTGTTATCCCGTTTAATGCGGCTGCGCGCGGCGCTCCGTCGCAAGATCGCCCGGCCGCGCGCGGACCGAGGCGATGCGACGCCGGTTGCCGACGCGCTTGATTCCAGCCTGTTGCCGCGTAACCAGCGGGACGACTCCCGATGAGCGGACCTCGACTGCATATCGGCGGGGTGGCGGGAAACTTGAGGGCGGCCCGGCGACGCGCGGACGCTTTGGAGGGAAGCTTCGGGCAATGGCCCGCTTGGGAGTCGCTTGAACGGGAGTGCGCGGCCCGCGACGCGGCGAGGCGTCGACGGACCGCTGATGAGTCGATGAGCGTAGAGACAGGGCGCGCTTACTTCAGCACCACGCACTGCCAGACGAAGAACACGCCTAGACCGACTGCGATCGTCAGCAGCGGCCGGCGCGTCAGCGCGCTAACGACGATCGCGGCGAGCGCGCCGACCAGCTGCGGATTGCGCCAGTTCAGCTCGGCGTTGTTGCCGTGCGGTGACACGGCCATCGGGACGATGATCGCGGTCAGCACGGTGACCGGCACGAAGCTAAGCGCGGCGCGCAGAAGCGGCGGGAACACGAGCCGGTCGCCGAGCACGAACACGGCCGCGCGGATCAACCACGTAATCGCGGCCATGCCGACGATCAGAACGACGTAGTTCATCGCGTGGCCTCCACGGGACGGCGCGCGCCACGCAGGTTCAGACGCGACATCGACAGCAGCACGCCGACCGCGACTCCCGCGAACACCGCGCCGAGCAGGCCGAGCTTATACGGCCACGCCTGCCAGAAAAACGCCAGCGTGCCGGCGGTGACGGCCGCCGCGATATAGCGCAGCGCGACCAGTTGCGGCACGACGATCGCAATGAACGTCGCCACCATCGCAAAGTCGAGACCGAGCGACTGCAGGCCGGGGAAGGCCGCGCCGAACAGCAGGCCGGCGACGGTCCATAGCTGCCAGTTCAGATACATCGCGACGCCGGCGCCGCAGAAGTAGTACGGGCCGACCGTGCCCGGCTCGCGATGCCGGTAATGCTCCCACGCGACCGCGAAGACTTCGTCGGTGAGCAGCGCGCCGAGCGCCCAACGCCAGCGCTTCGGCAGATGCGCGACGTGCGGTGCGAGCGTCGCGCTATACAGCACGTGACGCAGATTGACGACGAGCGTGGTCGCCCAGATCACGGCGAAGCTCGCATGCCCGGCGATCAGCCCGAGCGCGATGAACTGCGCGGAGCCCGCGAAAACGACGAGCGACATCAACTGGCCGTGCCACAGATGCAGCGGGCTGGAGGTCACGAGCGTGCCGAAAATGACGCCGAACGGCGCGGCGCCGACCATCATCGGGATGATGTCGCGCGCGCCGGCGGCGAATTCTTTGAGATGGCCGCCCCGGGTGGGCTGGCCTTGGGTGGAATCGGTCAATCTAAGCCTCCTTGATGTCGGAAGCATAGCGGCTGACCGGCGTTCGGACTTGTACGTTCTTGCGGCGGATTGCGGATGGGGTGCAACGGTGTAGCGGGGGATGGCTGATGACGGGCTGACGGATTGCGGCGGCACGCTCACGGCGCGCGGTGCAGGCGCCGGCGGTGCCGCATCGCGTTACGAACCGCGCTGCGTTCCTTGCCATTGGCCCGGCGGCACGCCGAACATGCGTCGGAAATGCCGCGTGAAATGGCTCTGATCGGTGAAGCCGCTCGCGGCGGCGACGTCGGTCACCGGGACGCCGGCGCGCAACGGCGCGAGCGCGCGCTGCAGGCGCACCTGATTGCGCCACGCGTGGGGCGGCAGGCCGGTCGATTGGGTGAATAGCCGCGCCGCGTGGAACGGCGACAGACCCGCTGCCTTCGCGACCTCGGCGAGCGTCACCGGTTCGACGAGGTCGCCGGTCAGACGCTCCTGCATCAGTGCGACGCGATTGTCGTCGGTGACGACGCGAGCGGCGGCGGGGCGCGTCCGCGCATAGCGGACCAGCAACGTGGACAGCGCGTCGAGCATCGCGGTTTCGGCGGCGAGCGCGTCGTCGCCGGCTTCGAGCAGACGGTGGGCGTGCGCGAGCCGCGTCGCGAGATCGGAATCGCGGATCACGCCGGGCGCGAACCACGGTAAGGCCTGCGGCTTGCCGGCGACTTCGTCGGCCAGCGCGCAGAGGAACCCGACCGGCGCATACATCACGCGATACCGCCAGCCCGCCTCGACCGCCTTCGACCCCGTATGCAACTCGCCCGGGTTGATGACCGGCACGCTGCCCGCTTCGGCGACATGGTGCTCGCCGCTATACCGATAGCATTCCGCACCCGCGACGATCACCGGGATCGTGTAGGCGTCGTGCCAATGCGGCGCGAACTCGTGATCGTGATATTCGGCGGTGAGCAGATCCGCGCCGGGCAGTAGCGGCGTGCGCCAGTAGCGGGCGGAATCGCGGAAACGAGGGGTGGCGGTCATGACGAAAGTCTGGCTGGACCGGTCAGTTTAACGCGTCGTTGTCGGGGACGGCGGCGGGTGTGCAGCGCCGCGCCGCGTGCCGCTGGTGCCGTCAATTGCCGGTACTTGTCCTGAGACTTGCCCTTACTTCACCGGAATCGTCGTGCCAGTGGGCATCGGCACGGCGCTCACGCTGTTTTTCGCGCTGCCGCTGACGACGCGGTCGCTGTAGGTCAGATAGACCAGGGCGTTGCGCTTCGTGTCGACCACGCGCACCACGTGCAGCGACTTGAAGATCAGCGACATGCTGACCGAGAACACGTCGTCCTTCTGCTTGACGGGGCCGGTGAAATGCAACTCCCCGACCTGGCGGCACGCGATCGACGCCTCGGTCGGATCTTCGGCGATGCCGAGCGTGCCTTTGATGCCGCCCGTCCGCGCCCGCGACACGTAGCAGGTGACGCCTTGCACGATGGGATCGTCATAGGCCTCCACGACCACGCGGTCGGAGCCGGTAACGTGAAAATTCGTATTGACGCTGGCGATTTCTTCGCCCCGCGCCGAAGAAAGCAGCAGGGTGCCGGCGGCCGCGAGCGCGATGCGTAGCGAGGTGGATTTCATGAGCGTGCCGGTTGAGTGTCTGGAGTGGGCCGGCGCCAGAGCGGGGCGAAACGTGCGCCGTGAAGTCGCCATCGTATAACGGCGCGCGGCGCGCGTGAGGCTGTCCATCGTGGCACAAAAACAAAAAGGCCCGCATGGGTGCGGGCCTTTCAAATTTTTTGGCTCCTCGACCTGGGCTCGAACCAGGGACCTACGGATTAACAGTCCGGCGCTCTACCGACTGAGCTATCGAGGAACAGCAGTACAACTTGATCTACATAAAAAAACCCGTCTTGATTAACGGGCTTTTGCAATTCTTGGCTCCTCGACCTGGGCTCGAACCAGGGACCTACGGATTAACAGTCCGGCGCTCTACCGACTGAGCTATCGAGGAACAGAACAACAACAGCAGAGAAGCGAAATTGTAGAGGCAGCTGAAACGTCTGTCAATGCCTCGGCGTTCATCCTGATACTGAGTCTGAACGGCCAAGGCAGGTGACAGGCGGCCGCGCTCAGCGCGTGAGCAGCGCGAGCTTTTCCTTCACATCCTTGAATTCCTCGGCTTCCGGCAGCGGTGCCTTGGTCTTCGTGATGCTCGGCCACGCTTTCGCCAGGTCGGCGTTCAGCGCGATGAAGTCCTGCTGGTCGCCCGGCACGTCTTCTTCGGCATAGATGGCGTTCACCGGGCACTCGGCCACGCACACGGCGCAGTCGATGCATTCATCGGGATCGATCGCGAGGAAGTTGGGACCTTCGCGAAAGCAGTCCACCGGGCACACATCGACGCAGTCGGTATAGCGGCACTTGATGCAGCTTTCGGTCACAACGTGAGTCATTCAGGCAGCTCCTGCATGCGGAATCGGGGAGGGCGCGGACGCCAAAAGAACTATTGTAACGTAACGTCAACAGGCGCATAAAGCATCGGGCCGTGCGTCTTATATGTTTTTGTGATTAGTTTATGGGGTGCCTCGAGCGGCCGCGCAATGGCGGCGAAGGCCCGGTGGCACGCTGGATGCGGACGCATTCGGGTAACATGCATCAGGTTGGCGCGCCGCTCGGCTCAGCGCGTCCGTTGCAAGGGTGCAGTGAGCCCTTTTCGTTTTTTCAGCGGTCCAGTTCGTACCATCATGATTATTACTTCGCTGCTCGATACCGATCTGTACAAGTTCACGATGATGCAGGTGGTGTTGCATCACTTCCCCGCCGCCAACGTGGAGTACCGCTTCCGCTGCCGCACGCCGAAAGTCGATCTGGTGCCGTACATCGACGAGATTCGCGACGAAGTGCGCAAGCTCTGCGAACTGCGTTTCACCGACGACGAACTCGACTACCTGCGCCGCATGCGCTTCATCAAGGGCGACTTCATCGAGTTCCTCGCGTTGTTCCATCTGAACGAGAAGTACATTTCGATCACGCCGTCGCCGAAGGGCAATGGCGAAATCGACATCGACATCAAGGGGCCGTGGCTGCATACGATCCTCTTCGAAATTCCGGTGCTCGCGATCGTCAACGAAGTCTATTTCCGCAACACCCAGCAAACGCCCGACTATCACGTAGGCCGTGGCCGTCTGCTCGACAAGATTCAACTGCTCGGCGCTCGTCCGGAGTTCGCCGACTGCAAGATCGCCGATTACGGCACGCGCCGCCGCTTCTCGAAGCAGTGGCACGAGGAAGTGATCCTCACGCTGAAGGACGGTCTCGGCGAGCAGTTCGCCGGCACGAGCAACGTCTTCTACGCGATGAAGCACAGCCTGACACCGCTCGGCACGATGGCGCACGAGTACCTGCAGGCTTGCCAGGCGCTCGGTCCGCGGCTGCGCGACTCGCAGATCTTCGGCTTCGAGATGTGGGCGAAGGAATATCGCGGCGACCTCGGGATCGCGCTCTCCGACGTGTACGGCATGCAGGCGTTCCTGCGCGACTTCGACATGTACTTCTGCAAGCTGTTCGACGGTGCTCGCCACGATTCCGGCGACCCATTCGACTGGGGCGAGCGCCTGCTCAAACACTACGAGGCGAATCGTTGCGACCCGCGCACCAAGGTGCTCGTGTTCTCCGACGCGCTCGACATCCCGAAGGTGCTGCAGCTATACGAGCGCTTCCGCGGCCGCTGCAAGCTCGCGTTCGGCGTGGGCACCAATCTGACCAACGACCTCGGCTACAACCCGCTGCAGATCGTGATCAAGATGGTTCGTTGCAACGGTCAGCCGGTCGCGAAATTGTCGGACTCGCCGGGCAAGAACATGTGCGAGGACAAGGCGTATCTCGCGTATCTGCGCCAGGTGTTCGGCATCGCGCAGCCGGAAGAAGAGGCGACCAGGTAGCGCGCTTTGCGGACTGCTTTTCGGTTCATCGCCTGACCATGATCTGCTCGCGTTCGGGGGGGGGCACGGCGAACCGTGTCGCCGCGCTATCGACTGGCGGCAATATGCCGTTCGGCCAGGGTGTTCGCGCGGAGCGCGGCCGGTATAATCCTCGCCATATCGCACGGCCGTCGACACGAGGATTTTCGCCCATGGACACATCGATTGCCCGCCGCAACATCCTGGCGCGCATCCGCGCCGCGCAAGGGCGCGAGCCCGAACCGAGCGCCGCCGAGCGCGAAGCCGCGGCGGACTATCTCGCGCGTCATCCGGCCGGCCCGCGTCCGGACATGCCCACCGATCTGCGCGCGCGCTTCATCGAGGAAGCGCAGAAAATGGCGAGTACTGTCGACACCGTTCAAACCTTCGCCGATGTACCCGCCGCCGCGCATCGCTATCTGACGCAACACGGTTTGCCGTTGCAGGCCATCGCGTGGCAAACGCTGCGCGATCTGCCGTGGGCCGCAGCCGGCCTCGCCGTCGAATATCGCAAACCGCAAGACAATGACGTGGTCGGTCTCACCGGCTGTTTCTGCGCGACCGCGGAGACCGGCACGCTCGTGTTGCTGTCCGGTCCCGAGACGTATGCGTCGGCCGGGCTGCTGCCGGAGACGCACATCGCGATCGTGCCGGGCTCGCGGATCGTCGCGGGTCATGAAGAGGCGTTCGACCTGATCCGCAAGGAACGCGGCGAACTGCCGCGCGCGGTCAATTTCGTGTCGGGACCATCGCGCACCGGCGACATCGAGCAGACCATCGTGCTGGGCGCGCACGGCCCCTACCGGGTGCATGCGATCGTCGTGCAGGATGCTTGAACGCGTCGCGCGGCGGCGTGCCAGCGCATACGCGACACACGCGTTATCTGTCGTGCGTGCGGTTGCAAGCCGTCGCGCGGCCTGTATCGGCATGAATTCGCAGGCGGGCCGGTGGCTCGCCGTTGCGTCGATGCTGGCGCTGTGCTCGCCGTCCGTGCAGGCTGAGACGCTCGACGGCGCGCGCTTGTCGGCGTTGTGGGGCTTGCCCTTCGCGGGTGTGCTGCTGTCGATCGCGATCGTTCCGCTGATCGCGCCAGCCCTCTGGCATCACCACTTCGGCAAGATCGCCGCGGCGTGGGCGCTCGCGTTCATCGTGCCGTTTGCCGTGAGCTTCGGCGCGAGCGCGGCGCTCGGCGCGCTCGCGCATGCCATGCTCGACGAGTACATCCCGTTCATCATCCTGCTGAGCGCGCTCTATACCGTCGCGGGCGGCATCTGCGTGCGCGGCAACCTGCATGGCACACCGCGGCTGAACACCGCGATCCTCGCGCTCGGCACCTCGCTCGCGAGCGTGATGGGTACGACCGGCGCGGCGATGCTGCTGATCCGCCCGTTGCTGCGCGCAAACGACAATCGCCGCCACGTGACCCACGTGGTCGTGTTCTTCATCTTCCTCGTCGCGAACGTCGGTGGCTCGCTGTCGCCGCTCGGCGACCCGCCGCTGTTCCTCGGTTTTCTCGAAGGCGTGAGCTTTTTCTGGACCACTACGCATCTCGCGCTCCCGATGCTGTTCGTGAGCGGCATGCTACTTGCCGTTTTCTATGCACTCGACTCGTACTACTTTCACCAGCGCGAGGAAGTGCGTTCGGCTTTCCTCGATCCGACGCCCGACGGCGCGCCGCTCGGCATCGACGGCAAGATCAATTTCGTGCTGCTCGCCGCGGTGATCGCGCTCGTGTTGATGAGCGGACTGTGGCGCCCGCAAATCACATTCGACGTGCTCGGCACGCACGTCGCGTTGCAAAACATCGTGCGCGACGCCGCGCTGATCGTGGTCACGCTGCTATCGCTCGCGTGGACACCGCGCGCGGCCCGCGCGGGCAACGACTTCAAGTGGGCGCCGATCGAGGAAGTCGCCAAACTGTTCGCCGGCATCTTCGTGACGATCGTGCCGGTCATCATGATCCTGCGCGCGGGAGAAGCCGGCGCGTTCGCGGGCATCGTCCATCTGGTCAATGATCCGTCAGGCGAGCCGCGCGACATCATGTACTTCTGGGCGACCGGCCTGCTATCTTCGTTTCTCGACAACGCGCCGACCTACCTCGTGTTCTTCAACCTGGCCGGCGGCGATGCGCAGACCTTGATGACCGCCGGCGCGACCACGCTCGCGGCGATTTCGGCCGGCGCCGTGTTCATGGGCGCGAACACCTACATCGGCAACGCGCCGAACTTCATGGTGAAGGCGATCGCGCAATCGCGCGGTGTGCGCATGCCGAGCTTTTTTGCGTATCTGGGCTGGTCCGGCGCGGTGCTGGTGCCGTTGTTCGCGCTGACCGGCTGGCTCTTTTTTGAACGCTGACTCTGCAACGCCGAGACTATCCCTCGACGTGCGATACGGAGACTTGCATTGCAGAAAATCCTCGTTGCCCGTTCGATTTTTCCCGACGTGATCGACCGGCTCAAGCAGTACTTCGACGTCGACTGGAACGAGGGCGACGTGTTGCCCGCCGATGAACTGAAGCGCCGTCTCGCGGACAAGGACGGCGCGCTGACGGCCGGCGAGATGATCGACGCGGGCGTGCTCGCCGCGGCGCCGCGTCTGCGCGTCGTGTCGAACATGGCGGTCGGCTACAACAACTTCGACATGGCCGCGTTCAACGCGGCGAACGTACTCGGCACCAACACGCCGGACGTGCTGAACGAATCGACCGCCGATTTCGGCTGGGCGCTGATGATGGCCGCCGCGCGCCGCATCGCCGAATCGGAGCACTGGCTGCGCGCCGGACATTGGCAGAAGTGGAGCTACGATGGCTTCCTCGGCAGCGACCTATACGGTTCGACGCTCGGCGTGATCGGCATGGGCCGCATCGGCCAGGCGCTCGCGCGGCGCGCGCAGGGCTTCAACATGCGGGTCATCTATCACAATCGCTCGCGCGTCGCGCCGCAAATCGAGGCCGAGCTGAACGCGGAGTACGTGTCGAAAGAGGATCTGCTGCGGCGCGCCGACCACGTCGTGCTGGTGCTGCCGTACAACAAAGGCAACCACCACACGATCGGCGCGGCCGAACTGGCGCTGATGAAGCCGAGCGCGACGCTCACCAACATCGCGCGCGGCGGCATCGTCGACGATGCGGCGTTGGCCGACGCGCTGCGTGACAGGCGCATCGCGGCGGCCGGTCTGGACGTGTTCGAAGGCGAGCCGCAGCTGCACCCGGCGCTGCTGAACGTGCCGAACGTCGTGCTGACGCCGCACATCGCGAGCGCGACCGAAACCACGCGCCGCGCCATGGCGAATCTCGCCGCGGACAACCTGATCGCCGGCCTCGGCGCAGGACCGCGCGCCGGTCAGCCGCCGAATCCGATCAACCCCGACGTGATCGGCAAGGCGCGTTCATGACAATGATTCTGGTGGCGGCCGTCGCGGTGCTGGCGGTTGCCCTCGTGATCGCACTCGCCTTGCTGCTACGCGGTCACGACCGCACGGAGCAGCGCGAACAGTTCGAGATGCTGAACGAACGCGTCGATGCCGTCGTCGACGCGCAGGCGCATACCGCCGAGCGGCTCGAGCGGCAACTGCGCAACGACATCGCCGAGACCGCGCGCGTGTCGCGCACCGAGCAAAGCAGCGGCTTCGCGCATTTTCAGCAGACGCTCGCCGCGCAGTTCAGCAGCATGACGACGGTGCAGGGCGGCAAGATCGACGGCTTCGCGCAACAGCTCGACGCCGTGCGTCACAGCCTGCAGGCACAGGCGCAGCAGGCGCGCGACGAGCAGGGCCGCTCGCTGAAGCAGTTCGGCGACACGCTGAGCCTGCAACTCGGGCAACTAACCGAGGCGAACGACCGGCGCTTCGCCGAAGTGCGCGCGACGATCGAGCAGCGTCTGAAGGACATCGAGGCGAACAACGCGACGCGGCTCGAGGAAATGCGCCGCACCGTGGACGAAAAACTGCACGCAACGCTTGAGCAGCGTCTCGGCGAGTCGTTCAAGCTCGTGTCCGACCGGCTCGAACAGGTGCATCGCGGCCTCGGTGAAATGCAGACGCTGGCGGCCGGCGTCGGCGATCTGAAGCGCGTGCTGACCAACGTGAAGACGCGCGGCACGTGGGGTGAAGTGCAGCTCGAAGCCTTGCTCGAACAACTGCTGACCGTCGATCAATACGCGAAGAACGTCGCGACGGTGCCGAAGAGCGCCGATCGCGTGGAGTTCGCGATTCGTCTGCCGGGGCGGCCGGAGCCCGGCGGCGCGAATACGCCGGTATGGCTGCCGATCGACGCCAAATTCCCGCGCGAGGACTACGAGCGGCTGATCGAAGCGCAGGAGCGCGCCGATCCGGTCGCGGTCGAGGAAGCATCGCGCGCGCTCGAAGTGCGAATTCGCGCGGAGGCGCGCACGATCGCGGAGAAGTACGTGGCGCCGCCGCATACGACCGACTTCGCGCTGCTGTTCCTGCCGACCGAAGGCCTGTACGCGGAAGTGCTGCGCCGACCGGGACTCACGGATCTGCTGCAGCGGGACTATCGCGTGACGATTGCGGGGCCGACCACGCTGACCGCGTTGCTCAATAGTCTGCAGATGGGTTTCCGCACGCTCGCGATCGAAAAGCGTTCGAGCGAGGTGTGGCAGGTACTCGGCGCGGTGAAGACGGAGTTCGGCAAATTCGGCGACGTGCTCGCGAAGACCAAGGCGCAGCTCGAAACCGTCACGCGTTCGATCGAGGCAGCGGAAACGCGCACGCGCATGATGAACCGCAAGCTGCGCGACGTCGAGGCGTTACCGGGCGACGAGGCGAGCGGGTTGCTCGGCGATGCGCTGTCGAATGCGGAGCCTGATGAGCAATGAGGGGCGAGGCGCTGGAATTCAGGCCCTTGCAGCCAGCCGCACCAGCGCATCGCCCGTCATGCGCACGACGCGCCAGTCCGGCAACACAGTCGCCCCCATCTTCTGATAGAAGCTGCCGAACAGCGCGTCGCGCAGGCTATCTTCCGTCGCGACGAAGATGTGCGTGAGGTTCTCGAACTGCGCGAGTTCGTAGGTGAGCGCGAAGATCGCGCCGGTATCCGCGGGCTTGGCGGCGCGGATCGTCGCGGGCATTACGCTTCTTCCGGTGCGTCGGCCAGATGGATTTCGATACCACCGAAGCGCGACGCGACCCAGTTGTAGGCGTGGCACGCGATCCACAACAGCACGAAGCCGAGGATCGCGTTCAGCAGCAGCGCGCTGAACACCGTGCTCAGCTCGACCGAGCCATAGCGCACGAACGCGACCACCACGCCGAGCAGCACGATCGGCACCGAGAACGTCAGATACACGAGGATCAGCGCTTTGGCCGTCTGTCCTGGTGCGATGAACGAGATCTGTTTTTTCATGTAAGTCAAACCCGTGTGTCGTAGTAGCGATAGTGGGTGGAGTGTCGATGAAGTGCTGCTGTGGTGCCGATGTCGTGCGATCGATGCGCCGCCTGGAACGTCAGATGAGACCGTCGAACAGCATGATCGACACGCGATCGCCGACGTCGATGTCGCCCTCGTCGTGGCCGAGCACGATGAAGCAGTTCGCTTCGCTCATCGAGCTCAGCACGCCTGAGCTTTGCGACCCGGTCGGGCTCACGTGCCAGTGTCCGTGCGCGTCCTGTTCGGCGATGCCGCGCTGGAATTCGGTGCGGCCCGCGCGCTTGCCCACCGCCACGCGGCTCGTCGCGTGAATCACCGGCAGCGGCCGCGGCGTCGCGCCGGCCATCAGCAGCAGCGCTTCGCGCACGATCTGATAGAACGTCACCATCACGGCGACCGGATTGCCGGGCAGGCCGAAGAATAGCGCAGGTTTGCCGAGCCCGGGCTGTGCGCCAGACCACAGGCGGCCGAACGCGAGCGGCCGGCCGGGACGCATCGCGAGACTCCAGAAGGCGACGTCGCCGAAGGTCTGTAGCAGCTGCTTCGTGAAGTCCGCTTCGCCCACCGACACGCCGCCCGAAGTCAGCACCACGTCGGCGCTGGCCGCGGCACTGCGCAGCGCGGCTTCGAGCGCCGCCGGCTCGTCACGCACGACGCCGAGATCGAGCGCGTCGATGTTCAGGTGCCGCAGCATCGCAAACAGCGTGTAGCGGTTGCTGTCGTAGACCGAGCCCGCGTCGAGCGGCTCGCCGAGCGAGCGCAGTTCGTCGCCGGTCGAAAAGAACGCGACGCGCAAACGCCGCCGCACGCTGACTTCGCCAATGCCGAGCGACGCGAGCAGGCCGAGGTCCGAGGCGCGCACGATGCGGCCGGCATGCAGCGCGACGTGGCCGCGCGCGAGATCTTCGCCGGCGCGGCGGCGGTTCGCACCCGCCGCCACCGCGCTGGCGGCGACGCGGATCGACGTGGAATCCGCACCGTCGCGCTGCGCCTGTTCCTGCGGCACGACGGTGTCGCAACCGGCAGGCATGCAGGCGCCCGTCATCACGCGCACGCACTGGTTCGCCGCGACGCGGCCCGCGAACGGATGACCGGCGAGCGCCTTGCCGGCGACCGTCAGCTCGACGCTGTCCGCGCCGCCTCGCATAGCGGCCGCGAGCGCCGCGTGATTGAACGCGTAGCCGTCCATCGCGGAGTTGTCGTGCGCGGGCACGTCGATCGGCGACACGATGTCGGCGGCCAGCACGCGGTCGAGTGCATCGCGCAACGCCAGGCGCTCGACGGCCGCGACCGGCGTCGCCCACTGCCGGACGATCGCCTGAGCGGCCGGGACGGGTAGCGCATGAGGATCGTACTGCGCGACGCAGCGGGAAAAGTCGTTGAGCGTGGTCATGAATGGCTGGGCGTCGCGACCGGTGACGGGCGCGGCTGTTGCCGTGCGGCCGGAGCGGATGTCAGCCGGGGCCCCGATTGCGTTCGAGGTCGGCGAGTTCTTGTAACGAGTTGGCATTGTAGAACGCGCGCTCGTCGGCAAAGACGACTTCGACCGTCTTGTGGCGCGCGTACCACGCGCGGACCTTGCGCTCGCCGGAGGCCAGAAACGCGGCCAGGTCGTCCGCGACGACTGTGCGCATCAGCGCGAATACCGGGTGCAGGGAGGTTTCTCCACCGGTGTCGACGGTGGTGACCGTTGCGATGTCGGCGTGGTTCGCGTCGAGCGCATCCGCGAGGCGCGCGGCGAGGTCGGCCGGTAGCCACGGCGAATCGCAGGGCGCGCTCAGCAGGTACGCCGTGCCGGCGGCGCGCAGTCCGGCGAGCATGCCGGCGAGCGGGCCGGGAAAGTCGGGGAGGGTGTCGGCGACGAGCCTTGCGCGATATGGCGCGCCGAGCGCCGCATAGGTGTCGGGATGGCGGTTCGCGCTGATCATCAGCGGGCCGGTCTGCGGCGCGAGGCGCCGCAGCACGTGAGCGGCTAGCGGTTCGCCGTGCAGCGGCTGCAAGCCCTTGTCGATGCCGCCCATGCGCGTGCCGCGCCCGCCCGCGAGCACGAGGCCAGTGATCTGTTCGCGGGGAATGGACATGCGTCGGCCGCTCAGCCGCCGATGTAGGACATTTCGACGCGACGCTTGGCCGGCTCGCCCTGATCGGCCGGCTGGCTGCCGCGCAGCTGCGAGTAGCGGTCGCCGCGGCCCTGCCAGATTTCGGCGATGGCGGTGGCGATCCCGGCATCGCTCGCACCGCCGCGCAACAGCGCGCGCAGGTCATGTCCGGTCGATGCGAACAGGCACAGGTATAGCTTGCCCTCGGTCGACAAACGCGCGCGCGTGCAATTGCCGCAGAACGCGCGGGTGACGCTCGAAATGACGCCGATCTCGCCGCCGCCGTCGACATAACCCCAGCGTTGCGCAGTTTCGGCGGCGCTGTGCGCTTCGAGCGGCACCAGCGGGAAATGCTCGGCGATGCGCGTGACGACCTCGGCGGAAGGCAACACTTCGGTCATGTTCCAGCCGTTCGAGGTGCCGACGTCCATGTACTCGATGAAGCGCAGCACCGCGCCCGTGCCTTTGAAATGACGCGCCATGGGGACGATTTCGCCGTCGTTGGTACCGCGTTTGACGACCATGTTGACTTTGACCGGCGCGAGCCCGGCCGCTTGCGCGGCGGCGATGCCATCGAGCACGTCGGCGACCGCGAAGTCGGCGTCGTTCATGCGGCGGAACAGCGCGTCGTCGAGCGCATCGAGGCTGACGGTCACGCGCGTGAGGCCGGCGTCCTTCAGGCTGCGCGCCTTGCGCGCGAGCAGCGAGCCGTTGGTGGTCAGCGTGAGATCGAGCGGACGGCCCGCAGGCGTGGTCAACCGGGCGAGCCGGTCGACCAGGAATTCGAGGTTTTTGCGCAGTAACGGCTCGCCGCCGGTCAGGCGAATTTTCTCGACGCCATGCGCGACGAACAACTGCGCGAGCCGCTCGATCTCCTCGAAACTCAACAACGCGCTGTGCGGCAGGAAAGCATAGTCCTTGTCGAACACTGCGCGCGGCATGCAATACACGCAGCGGAAGTTGCAGCGGTCCGTCACCGAGATGCGCAGATCGTGCAGCGGACGCGCGAGCGCATCGTGCAGCACGCCGCTAGGTGTCTGCACTGGGCCGGTGATGACCGGCGCCGCGCTGAGATCGGCAACAGGGATGATGCGTCGTGACATGAAATGCTTCGTCAGGTGCTTTAACGGACGGGGATGATTTGATTCTATCGGAAATGCCGGTGGCGGCAGATGCGCGACGGACGTTGTCGGGGTATACGGGGAGCGGAGCGGCGCGGCTCGCGGCGACAAATGACCGCCTAAAGAAATCTATGGTCAGCCTGACTTTTGCATCTATGGTCAGCCTGACTTTTGCAAGCGAGGTGGTGTTGACGTAAATTGGGCTTGCGCAAATCTATCCGGGGTCGTTGTGGGAACAGGTTCCCGCCCCATGATGAGAGCCGCGCCGGGCAAACCTTAAAAAAGCCGCAGTATCGGAATACTATTTGCTTTGCCAGGTTGCTTGCTCGGCCGTTGAGCCGTTTATGTCTTCACGTATCTCGCGTCGCAAAACCAGGAAGTGACTTGGGTCAGAAGGAGTAACGTAGGCGGCGCACAGTCAGGCTGCGGCCACAGCCTGAGCACTTTGGTAGTGTGTTCCGCGGGCGAGGATGGCCCAGGCGATCCTCGCCAATTTGTTGGCCAACGCACAAGCGACCACGTTGGAATGCCGTCGGGCCAGCAGGTCGCGGACCCAGGCCCCCAGGCGATCGGCGTGCCGCTCGATGTGCAGCATGAGCGCTCTCGCGCACTGGACTAACAGTCGCCTCAAATTCTTATCGCCGCGCTTGCTGATTCCCAGCAGCGTGGGCTTGCCGCCGGTACTGTATTGGCGTGGAACCAGCCCGATGGATGCGGCGAACTGGCGAGCGCAAGCGAACTGGTGGGCGTCGCCCAATTCGGTTGCCAGCACGCTGGCCGTGATTGGGCCGATGCCGGGAATTTCCAACAGGCGCTGGCTGCGTTCGTCCTCCCGCAGTTGCCGGATCAATTCGCTTTCGAGTTGCGCGACTTGTTCGTCGAGGTACTTGAAATGTGCCTGCAGACGCTCGAGCAGCGCGACTAGTCGCGGCGGCAGATCATGCGAGGCCAGCACGGCAGGAAGTCGGCGGATGACGCCCATCCCCTTGGGCAGGCTCACGCCGAACTCGAGTAGAAAGGCATGAATCTGGTTGACCGTGCCGGTACGGTCGCGCACCAGCGCTTCGCGTACCCGATGCAGCGCTGAGATCGTCTGCTGCACCTCGTTGCGCGGACTGACGAACCGCATGCTGGGACGTGACGCGGCCTCGCAGATCGCTTGCGCGTCGGCGAAGTCATTCTTGTTGCCTTGCACGAAAGGTTTGACGAACTGCGGGGATATCAGCTTCGGGTGGTGCCCAAGTTCCTGGAGGCGACGGGCGACCCAGTGAGCGCCGGCACAGGCTTCCATGACCACCGTGCAGCTCGGAACACGGGCAAGCAGTGTGAACATCTGGTTGCGCGTCAGCTTCTTGCGCAACACCATGTGGCCCGATGCGGACTGTGCGTGCAGGTGAAAGCAATGCTTGCCAAGATCGATTCCAATCAACGAGATGGTGTCCATGACGATCTCCCATAAGGAAACAGCCCGATCAGCGTAAGCCGATCGGGCTGTTTCGGTCAGGCTGACCATCTCATTAAAGCCCGCCGGAAAGGGCGGGCTTTTTCACGAACAACGACGCGGCTTACTGCGGATGCTTGATCGTTTCGACCTGTTGCATCGGCGTGTGGTCGTCTGGCGGCAGCGCCTTGCGCTCACGGATCACGCGCGGCGGCTTGACCGTTTGCGCCGCCGCTTCCTGCGCGGCACGCAGCTTGTCGGCGTCGGTGTTAACCCAGATCAGGCCAGCCTGCTCGAGGATCGGCTGCAAGGCGTCGGCCGATGCGGCGGCGGGGGCTGCGCTGCGGACGGGGGCCGGCTGCGGGGCCGCGGCGACGGGCGCCGGTTCGACCACGGCCGGTTCCGTTGCGACGACCGGTTGCGGCTCGACGATTTCGGCCTGCGGTGCCGGCACGGCTGCCGGTGCCTCGACGATCGTGGCCGGAGCCGCGGTGTCGAGCGCAGCCGGGACGGCTCGCGGTTCGGTCGGGACGGTCGGCTGCACTTCCAGGGTCGGCTCGACTGCCGGGGATTCGGCATGCGCGGCGGGTTCGACCGAAGCGGCCGGTGTAACCGGTTCGCTCGCGGCCGACGCGGCTTGCTCTGCCTGCGCTGGCGCTTCGATAGCCGGCTCCGCCGCCAAGGGTTCGATCGACGCTGCCGGGGCCTCTTCGACCGGCACGACCTTTTCGGTCTTCGCGGCATTTTCCGCGGCGAGAGCCGGCGTTTCGGCTGCCGCATGCAGTTCGGCCACGACGGCGCTTTCCGTTGCGACGGCGGCGACCACCACTTCGACCGGGGTCACTTCCTTCGCTTCGCTGGCTGCAGGCGTGTGCTCGACCGGCTGCTGGGTGCGCACCGGCGTTTCGTCGCTGGCGGCAACGTTGTCGCCTTCGGCTTCCGCGACATCCGCCGCGAGATTGCCATTCACGTCCTCTTCACGCTCGCGACGACCACCACGACGGCCGCGGCGGCGACGACGACGCTCTTCGCCGTCACGTGCGACTGTTTCCTGATCGACCGGCACGCCGTTTTCACCCGCTGCGGCGCGGTTGCGCGCCAGTTCGTCGGCAGCTTGCGTGTCGGTTTGCGTCAGCGCCGAGGCGGCTTCCGCCTGCGGCTTGCGACGCTCGCCACGCTCGACGCGTTCAGCGCGCTCGCCACGCTCGCGACGCTCACCGCGTGCCGTGCCCTCGACGGCTTCCGCGCGCTCGGCGCCGCGGGTGTCGCGTTCGCGAGCCTCGCGCGGTTCACGCGCTTCACGCGGCTCGCGAGCCTCACGCAGTTCACGGCCTTCACGGGCCTCACGCGGTTCGCGTTGCTCACGCGGCGCGCGCGGTTCGCGGCCCTCGCGTGCCTCGCGGCCTTCGCGTTCCTCGCGACGCGGCGACGGCTGCTGACCTTGCGCCTGACGGCCGCCGGTCACGCCTTCGCCACGCGCTGCCGCGTCGCGACCGCCTGCGCCGCCACGGCGATTGCGGTTGCGATCGCCGCCGCGCTCGCCCGTGCGCTCACCGCGCTCGGTGCGTTCACCGCGTTGCGGACGGGCCTGCTTGTCGGTGGTGGCCGGCGCGGCGGGCGCCGGAGCAGCCGGCTGCATGCCGAACAGATTCTTCAGCCAGCCGATGAAGCCGCCACTGGCCGGCGTCACCGCGACCGGAGCGGGGATAGCCGCCGGGCGGGCCGGCGCGCTCGGAGCCGGCTTCTCGGGCGTGATGCCCTTGACCGCCGCTTCCTGCTTCGGCTTCACTTCCTCAGCGCGCTTGCTGTAGCCGGTTTCCGATTCGAGTTCGCGGGCCGCTTCTTCGGCCATCTTCCACGATGCGCGCGGCTCGTCGAGGCGCGCGTCGTCGTGACGCAGACGCTCGAGCTTGTAGTGCGGCGTGTCGAGGTGCTTGTTCGGGATCAGCACGACGTTGACCTTGAAACGCGACTCGATCTTGTTGATTTCGGCGCGCTTCTCGTTCAACAGGAAGGCGGTCACTTCGACCGGCACCTGGCAGTGGATCGCCGCGGTGTTTTCCTTCATCGCTTCTTCCTGAATGATCCGCAGCACTTGCAGCGCGGACGATTCGGTATCGCGGATGTGGCCCGTGCCGTTACAGCGCGGACACGTGACGTGGCTGCCTTCCGACAGCGCCGGACGCAGACGCTGACGCGACAGCTCCATGAGGCCGAAGCGCGAGATCTTGCCCATCTGGACGCGGGCGCGGTCGTGCTTCAGCGCGTCTTTCAGGCGCTGTTCGACTTCGCGCTGGCTCTTGGCCGATTCCATGTCGATGAAGTCGATCACGATCAGGCCGCCCAGGTCGCGCAGACGCAGCTGGCGAGCGACTTCGTCGGCGGCTTCGAGGTTCGTGCGCGCGGCCGTTTCCTCGATGTCCGCGCCTTTGGTGGCGCGCGCCGAGTTCACGTCGATCGCGACGAGCGCTTCGGTGTGGTCGATGACGATCGCGCCGCCCGACGGCAGCGGCACGGTGCGCGAGTACGCGGTTTCGATCTGGTGCTCGATCTGGAAGCGCGAGAAGAGCGGCACGTCGTCGTGGTAGCGCTTTACCTTGCCGACGTTGTCCGGCATCACGATGTCCATGAAGGCGCGGGCCTGGTCATGGATTTCGGTCGTGTCGATCAGGATTTCGCCGATATCGGGCTGGAAGTAGTCGCGAATCGCGCGGATCACGAGGCTCGATTCGAGATAGATCAGCATCGGCTGGCCGGCCGTGCCACTTTGCGACGCGGCTTCGATTGCGCGCCACAGCTGCATCAGGTAGTTCAGGTCCCACTGCAGCTCTTCGGCGCTGCGGCCGATGCCGGCCGTGCGCGCGATGATGCTCATGCCTTCCGGCAGTTGCAGCTGCGCCATGGTTTCGCGCAGTTCCTGACGGTCGTCGCCTTCGATCCGGCGCGACACGCCGCCGCCGCGCGGGTTGTTCGGCATCAGCACCAGATAGCGGCCGGCGAGCGAGATGAACGTGGTCAGGGCTGCGCCCTTGTTGCCGCGTTCTTCCTTTTCGACCTGGACGATCAGTTCCTGACCTTCCTTCAATGCGTCCTGGATGCGTGCGGAACGCATGTCGACGCCATCGCGGAAGTACTGGCGGGCGACTTCCTTGAACGGCAGGAAGCCGTGACGGTCTTCGCCGTAGTTGACGAAGCAGGCCTCGAGCGACGGCTCGATGCGCGTGATGATGCCCTTGTAAATATTGCCTTTGCGCTGTTCGCGACCGGCGGTTTCGATATCGATGTCGATGAGTTTTTGCCCATCGACGATGGCGACGCGCAGCTCTTCCTGCTGCGTCGCGTTGAACAACATTCGTTTCATTGAACGACTCCAGAGCGGCCTCGCCGGCCCAGCTGCGCGGTTGTCAGTCGCGAGAGCGGGGAGAGTAGGCGTGCCGCGTCTTATTGTGTTTTCACAAACACGCTGGAGCGGGAAAGATGGCGGGAGAATTGCCTGAGAGGGCACAGCCCGATAAAAAAGGGCACGGTGCCGCAGGGCACATGCGAACACGGCTTCAAATCATGGCCTGACACGCCGCGTTTAGCCAGCAGACCTTCATAAGTCTTCGCCCTCTGAAGCCGGCGCGCCAAATGGGCGCGCGAGCGAAGGGCCGAAGTCCGCGGTCATGCCGCAACGGGAAGTTCGCGCAGGCGGCGCGTCTTTTCCTGCTGGGGGTGTCTCGCCTTCTTTTGACGTCGCCATGTCTTGTACTTTCTACAAGACGCCTTGGGCGCACGCCGTATTTTCGCGACTTGCAGCTTCGTCCAGCTGGGCGTCATACCACCCGGATCACGAAGCTGAAAGCTAAATTCTTTTTTACCAAAATTCCGTTACCGTCGAAGCCGACCTTGACCGAACGCGCCTGCGGGCGCCGTCCCTGCCGGGAGCTGACTTCGTGCGTGCAACTTGTTGCATCTCATTTTCAGGGCGAGCAACCAGACCCCGGCGCAAGTAAAATAACGGTTTATCGCTTGCGCTCGCGCAATCCGCCGCATTCCGGACACTGCGCCGGCCGTCGCGGACTGCTGGGCAAATTATATTCAGAATGAAAGAGTTAGGCAAAACATCCCAGAGATCGGTTGCAGGCGCGGTCGAAGACTCGGTTTCAAGCGACCAGGTTTCGCTGATCGAAATCGACGACCGCTCGGCTGGTCAGCGCATCGACAATTTCCTGCTGCGCGTCTGCAAGGGCGTGCCGAAAAGCCATATTTATCGCATCCTGCGCAGCGGTGAAGTGCGCGTGAACAAGGGCCGGATCGACGCGCAGTACCGGCTCGAACTGGGCGATCTGGTGCGTGTGCCGCCGATCCGCGTCGCGCAGCCGAATCAGGCCGCAGCCCGCGTGCCCGTCCCCGCGCCGGACTTTCACATCCTGTTCGAAGACGAGCATCTGCTCGTGATCGACAAGCCGGCCGGCGTTGCGGTCCACGGGGGCAGCGGTGTCGCGTTCGGTGTGATCGAGCAGATGCGCGAGGCGCGGCCGCAGGCGAAATTCCTGGAACTCGTGCATCGACTGGATCGAGAGACCTCGGGCATCCTGATGCTCGCGAAGAAGCGCGCGGCGCTCGTCAATCTGCACGAGCAGATTCGCGATAACCGCATGGACAAGCGCTACTACGCGTGCGTGCACGGCGAATGGGCGAGCGACTGGGGTCGCCGCCGCGCGGTAAAGGAGCCACTTCACAAGTACCTGACCGCCGACGGCGAGCGCCGCGTGCGCGTGCAGGCCGATGGCCTCGCTTCGCACACGATCTTCAATCTGGTCGAGCGCTGGTCGGAGTATGCGCTGCTTGAGGCGGAACTGAAGACGGGGCGTACGCACCAGATTCGCGTGCATCTGCAGCATCTGGCACTACCGATCGTCGGTGACGCCAAATATGGCGATTTCGCGCTGAACAAGGCGCTTGCGCGCGCCAACGCGAAGCCCGGCATCAAGCGGATGTTTCTGCACGCTTACCGGCTCAAGCTCACGCATCCTGCGACGGGCGCGCCGCTGCAGCTGGAGGCACCGCTGCCTGCCGACTGCCGCGGCTTTATAGAACAACTCAACGAACTACGCACTGGGTTCAACCCGGAGACGACCTTGCATGGCTAGAGAGCAATTCGATCTGATCGTGTTTGACTGGGATGGCACGCTGATGGATTCCACCGCGCATATCACGCGCAGCATCCAGGCGGCGTGCCGCGATCTCCGCCTGCCGGTTCCCGCGGACGAAGCCGCGAGCTACGTCATCGGCCTCGGCCTGCGCGACGCGCTGCAGATTGCCGCGCCGACGCTCGATCCGGCCGACTACCCGCGGCTTTCTGAGCGTTACCGCTTTCATTTTCTTGTAAAAGACCAGACTACCGAGCTGTTCCCCGGCGTGCGCGAGATGCTCCAGGAGTTGCGCGAGGTCGGCTATCTGCTCGCGGTCGCGACCGGCAAGAGCCGCGTCGGGCTCAATCGCGCGCTTGACCAGGCGCGCCTGACGAGCCTGTTCGACGGCACGCGCTGCGCTGACGAAACCTTCTCGAAACCGCATCCGGCCATGCTGCACGAGCTCACCCGCGAATTGGGGCAGGATACGGCGCGCACGGTCATGATCGGCGATACGACACACGATCTGCAGATGGCGCTCAACGCCGGCGTGGCGGGCATTGGGCGTGACTTATGGCGCGCATCCGGCGAATTCGCTGAATGCGATGTCACCGAAGTTCGTGGCGTCGAGCATCAGCGATCTGTCCGGTTGGCTGCGGGAGAACGCATGAGCGCCGACGGCGTGGATACTGCTACTGCCGCGGCTGCGCAGGCAGTGCGCATTTGCGCGGCCGACGAGCTGGTCGACGGTGGCGACGGCATCCGGCGCGACGCGCGGCTCGGCGGGCAGGATGCCGTAGTGTTTTTCGTCCGCTATGATGGCTGCGCCTACGGCTATTTGAACCGTTGCGCTCATGTGCCGATGGAGCTCGACTGGCAAGAAGGGCAGTTCTTCGAATCGTCCGGCTTATACTTGATGTGCGCGACACATGGCGCGATTTACGCGCCGGATACTGGCAAATGCGTCGGTGGTCCGTGTCGCGGGGGCAGATTGCGTCCCGTGCAGGTCGAGGAACGCGATACGCTCGAGGGCCGTGCGGTATTCTGGCTGCCTGACGGCGATTTGCTGCCGGTCACGCGCTGATTTCCTCTTCCATTTTTCAACTGCCCGCATGTCCGACAATTTGACCCCCGAAAAGAACCCTGCCTCGGGAGGCGGCTCCCGTGCATCCGCCGACCAGCCCGGCTGGGAAAGGGCCGCGCTCGAGCGCATCGCGCTCGCCGCGATCAACGAGCAACGCGCCGCGCGACGTTGGCGGATTTTCTTCCGCTTCGTGTTCCTCGCAGTGCTCGCACTGGCGGTATGGGGTGCGCTGAACCTCTCGGGCGAGCGGGTCGCCACGACTGGCCGTCATACGGCAATGGTTTCGCTTGATGGCGAGATCGCAACGGATGCGAGTGCGAACGCCGAAGATATCAACACTGCACTCGATTCCGCGTTTGAAGATTCCGATACAGCCGGCGTGATTCTTTATTGCAACAGCCCGGGCGGCAGTCCAGTGCAAGCGGGCATTATCAACAGCGAAATTCGGCGATTGCGCGGCAAATATCCGTCTATTCCGCTGTACGTCGTTGTCGGCGACATATGCGCGTCCGGCGGCTACTACGCGGCCGCGGCGGCGGAGAAGATCTATGTCGACAAGGCGAGTATCGTCGGTTCGATTGGCGTGCTGATGGACAGCTTTGGTTTCACCGGCCTGATGGACAAGTTGGGGATTCAGCGCCGACTGCACACATCGGGTGAGAACAAAGGCTTTTTTGATCCGTTTTCACCCGAAACGCCGAAGATGGACGAACATGCGCAGGTTATGCTCGATCAGATCCACGCGCAGTTCATCGACGCGGTGCGTCAAGGGCGCGGCAAGCGTCTGCATGAGACATCGGACATGTTCTCGGGTCTATTCTGGACGGGGCAGAAGAGCGTCGAACTTGGACTCGCGGACGGTTTTGGCGATGCAGATTACGTCGCGCGGGAGATCTTCAAGGCGCCGGATATCATCGATTACACGGTGAAAGAGAGCATTACGGATCGCGTTGCCCGCAAATTCGGCGCGGCCGTCGGCGCCGGCGCGGTTCGGGCGATGGCGCTCGGCGCGGTTCGGGCGATGGCGCTCGGCGCGAAAATGAATCTGCGTTGAATCCACAGTTTTAAAAAGACGCCCGCGCGGTCGGTTTTGGCCGATCGCGCGGACTTTGCGTTGTGAGTTTCGGGCCCAGGTCGCCCTCAACTGCCTGGCTGGCGCCTACGTTCAGGCCGCCAGAATCAGAAAAATCGCCGGCCGCTTATGCAGGTCGATCTCCGCCTTCTTTTTCCAGTCGGCGACGCTACGGCTTGCGATCACTTCGCTCGGCAGCGTCAGATCGACCGCCACGCAGACCAGCGTCGACGGCGCGCAGGTCGCGAGCAAGGTATCGAGCAGCGCGCGATTCCGGTACGGCGTTTCGATGAAGATCTGTGTTTGCTTGCCCTTGCGCGACTGCTGCTCGAGATCGCGCAGACGTTTGGCGCGCTCGGTGACGTCGACGGGCAGGTAGCCGTGAAACGCGAAGCTTTGGCCGTTCAGCCCCGATGCCATCAGCGCGAGCAGAATCGAACTCGGCCCGACCAGCGGCACGACCTTTACGCCGCGCTCGTGCGCGCGTCGCACCAGCAGCGCGCCCGGGTCCGCGACTGCAGGGCAGCCAGCCTCGGAGACGAGGCCCGCATCGGTGCCCGACAGTAGCGGCGCGAGCAGCTTGTCGATTTCGCCGGCCGGCGTATTGACGTTCAGTTCGCGAATCTCGATTTCTTGAATCGGCCGATCGGGGCCGACTTTCTTCAGGAACGCGCGCGTGGTTTTGGCGTTTTCGCCAATGTAATAGTGCAGCAACGCCGCGCGGGCGCGTACGGGCGCGGGCAGCACCAGATCGAGCGCGCTTGCGTCGCCTTCGCCGAGCGTGTTGGGAATGAGGTAGAGCGTACCGGTCATCGGGCCCCCAAAAGCGGGTAGTTGGCCGCGAGCAGCATGTGCGACAGCGCGATGAGCGGCAGGCCGACGAGCGCGGTCGGGTCGTCGGAATGGATGGCCTCCAGCAGCGCGATGCCAAGCCCTTCGGATTTGGCGCTGCCGGCCACGTCGTACGGTGTTTCAGCGTGCAGGTAGGCGTCGAGCGCCGCGTCCGGCAGATCGCGAAAGCGCACGCGGGTGATCACGTCGATCGTTTGCGCGCTGTCCGTCGCGCTGTCGAACAGACACAGCGCGCTGTGGAACAACACGTCGCGGCCGCGCATCGCCTGCAATTGCGCGAGCGCCCTGTCGTGCGTGCCGGGTTTGCCGATCTGCAGGCCGTCGTACGTGGCGACCTGGTCGGAGCCGATCACGAGCGCATGTTCGTCGGCGGCGAGGCCTTGGGCGACCGCACGCGCTTTGGCTTCGGCGAGGCGCAGCGCAGTGGCTTCGGGCGTTTCGGCGGCGAGCGGGGTTTCGTCGATCGCAGGCACGACGACGTCGAACGGCACGCGCAGGCGTTCGAGCAACTCGCGGCGATACCGCGAACTCGACGCCAGAATCAGGCGTGGCGGGCGTTTGGAGGATTCAGGCATAGTTTGCGGGCAACGGGAGCGGCGGGTCGTACGGGGTCGCGCGAGGCTCCCGTACTTACGGCCTAAGTGTTTGACTCGAAAAGACAAAACGGATATGATTTCGGGCTTTTCACGGTATGCTTGCACTTGAAGGGTCTCGGCGCGTTCAGCGGCTTTCGGCAGTCGGAAGGTTGAAGAAAGTTCGGCAGGGTGAACGCAACGGCCGCGGGCCCCACTGACTGCCCCGCACACCGGATTATCTTCGCGGCGGATCTGATCATCCTTCGCGAATCACCCCGGCAACATGCTTGCCGACGCAGGAGCGCACATGACTCAACATCCTGGCAAACCTGCAGGTCTGTCCGACCCGCATGAACTCGATCTGTTCGAATTTGCGCGGAGCGGGCGTCAGGCCGCGGGTGTCGTGCGCGTCTCGCAACTGCCGCGCATGTTAAACGAAGTCCCGGCGGAAGCGCCAGATCGCGACACCGCGTTCACATGGCAGGCCGAAGGGACGACGCAGCCGGAATTGCAGGACGATGGCACCGAAGGTTCCCAGCCTTATCTGCGGCTGGCGATTCACGGTGCCGCGTGGCTCGAATGCCAGCGGTGCTTGACGCCGTATTCGCAGGCGTTCAACGTCGATGCAACTTACCGGATCGTCAATACGGAGGCGGAAGCCGAAGAGTTTCCGCTGGACGAGGATGAAGTCGAGGTGGTCGTCGGTTCGCGCCAGTTCGATCTCATCGACTTGATCGAAGAAGAGTTGCTGCTTTCCTTGCCGCTCGTGCCCAAACACGAGGTCTGTCCCGAAGTGCACGAGAGCCTTGTCTCGGGCACGGACGGTAGCGAAGGCGAGGGCGACGAAGCCGCGCAGGAAGAAGCTGGCGATGCCAGCAAGCCGGACCAGTCCAGCGAGCGGCGCAATCCGTTCGCGGCGCTCGAAAGTCTGAAACGCGACGAACCGGGCGGCAAGAAGCGCTAAACAGTTGCAGGGGGCGCGATGCGGGCGCATTGGCCATTCGGCCAGTGGTTAAGTCCGTGTCGGGCTGTGTTAGAATTCGGAAAATTTTTTGGAGTTTTAGTCATGGCAGTTCAACAAAACAAGAAGTCGCCGTCGAAGCGCGGCATGCACCGTTCGCACGATTTCCTGACGGCAGCGCCGCTGGCCGTCGAGCCGAGCACGGGCGAAGTGCATCTACGTCACCACATTAGCCCGAACGGCTACTATCGCGGCAAGAAAGTCGTCAAGACGAAGAACGACTAATCGTTGACTGCGATGCGCCCTGTGGCGTTTCGCGTAGCGATCGGCTCGCTTGACATTTTCCCGGTTCGGCAAAAAGGCGGCATTCAACTGCCGCTTTTTTGTGTCTGAAATTCGTCGCACTCCATGACAGTAAAGCTCACGATAGATTGCATGGGAGGCGACCACGGCCCGTCCGTGACCGTTCCCGCTGCCGTCAACTTCGTTCGTTCGCATCCCGACGCGCAGTTGCTGCTCGTCGGCATTGAAAGTGCGATTCGTGCGCAGCTGAAGAAGCTCAAGGCTCAGGATCTGCCGGCGCTGACCGTCGTACCTGCTACCGAGGTCGTCGCGATGGACGACCCGGTCGAGGTCGCGCTGCGCAAGAAAAAAGATTCGTCGATGCGCGTGGCGCTGAACCGCGTCAAGGAAGGCGAGGCGCAAGCCTGCATTTCCGCCGGCAATACCGGCGCGTTGATGGCGGTCTCGCGCTATGTGCTGAAGACGCTGTCGGGCATCGAACGCCCGGCCATCGCGTTTGCCCTGCCTAATCCCACCGGCTATACGATGATGCTCGACCTGGGCGCCAACGTCGACTGCGAGCCGCAGCATCTGCTGCAGTTCGCCGAGATGGGGCACGCGCTCGTGTCCGCGCTCGAAGGAAAAGAGCGGCCCACCATCGGCCTGCTCAACATCGGCGAAGAAGTCATCAAGGGCAACGACATCATCAAGCGCGCCGGCGAACTGCTGCGTGCGAGTACACTCAACTTTCATGGCAATGTCGAAGGCGACGACATCTACAAGGGCACCGTCGACGTGATCGTCTGCGATGGCTTTGTCGGCAATGTCGCGCTGAAGACGTCGGAAGGTCTCGCGCAGATGCTGTCCAACATCATCAAGGAAGAGTTCGGCCGTTCGTGGCTGACCAAGGTGATGGCGGTGCTCGCGCTGCCGGTATTGATGCGCTTCAAGAAACGCGTCGATCATCGGCAATACAACGGCGCCGCGCTGCTCGGCTTGCGCGGTCTCGTGATCAAAAGCCACGGTTCAGCCGATGCCTACGCGTTTGAGTGGGCTATCAAACGCGGGTATGATGCCGTCAAAAACGGCGTGCTGGAGCGCCTTGCGCGAGCGATGGAAGAGAACGCGAGTTCTCTCGAACAGGCGGCGCGCGACGCAAGCGGTGCGGGTCACGCAAGCCCGATCGCAGGCCAGCCGGCCGAGCCCTACGCTGCGCAATCCTCGAAGGCATAATGGCTCAATCCACAATCTACTCCCGCGTGCTGGGCACCGGCAGCTGTCTGCCGCCCAACCGCGTCACCAATCAGGATCTGGCTGAGCGTCTCGCCAGGCAAGGCGTTGAAACGAGCGACGAATGGATCGTCGCGCGCACGGGCATCCATGCGCGTCACTTCGCCGAGCCGGACGTCACGACCAGCGACCTCGCGTTGATCGCCTCGCAGCGAGCGATCGAAGCGGCGGACGTCGATCCGCAGTCCATCGACCTGATCGTCGTCGCCACCTCCACGCCGGACTTCGTGTTCCCGAGCACCGCCTGCCTGCTGCAGAACAAGCTCAGGATCAAGAATCACGGTGCCGCGTTCGACATACAGGCGGTCTGCTCCGGCTTCGCCTATGCGGTGGCGACGGTGGACGCCCTGATTCGCAGCGGCCAGCATCGCACGGCGCTCGTGGTCGGCGCGGAAACTTTCTCGCGCATTCTCGATTTCAACGACCGCACCACCTGCGTGCTGTTCGGCGACGGCGCCGGCGCAGTGATCCTGCAAGCGTCCGACGCACCGGGCGTGCTTTCGAGCGCGCTGCACGCGGACGGCAGCCATTCGAACATTCTGTGCACGCCGGGCAACGTGAATGGCGGCGTGGTCGCCGGCAGCGCCTTTCTGCACATGGACGGTCAGGCGGTGTTCAAGCTTGCCGTCAACGTGCTCGAGAAGGTCGCGATCGAAGCATTGGAAAAAGCCGATCTGAAGCCCGAGCAGATCGACTGGCTGATTCCGCATCAGGCCAACATCCGCATCATGCAAAGCACCTGCCGCAAGCTCGGCCTGCCGCAGGAGCGCATGGTCGTCACGGTGGGCGAGCACGGCAATACGTCGGCGGCGTCCATTCCGCTTGCACTCGACGTCGCGGTGCGCGACGGCCGCATCAAGCGCGGCCATAACGTGCTGATCGAAGGCGTCGGCGGCGGCTTCACGTGGGGCGCGTCGGTCATCCGCTACTGAGCGGGACGACGCATTCCGGGGCGTCGCTGGCGGCGCCCGTGCGGCCGGAATAACACCGCGCGCCATCTGGCAGTCGCGGCCGGCCGCCACATCCGATTAAACAGATTTTGGGGACGATATGAAATTCGCGTTCGTTTTTCCTGGGCAGGGTTCGCAGGCGGTCGGCATGCTCAACGCATTCGCCGATTACGCGATCGTGCGTGAGACGGTTCAGGAAGCCTCCGACGCACTCAACCAGGACCTCGGCAAGCTGATCGCCGAAGGCCCCGCCGAAGATCTCAATCTCACCACCAATACCCAGCCGGTCATGCTGACCGCGGCCTACGCTATCTATCGCGCGTGGCAGCAGGCGGGCGGCCCGGCGCCGGCGCTCGTCGCCGGCCATAGCCTTGGCGAATACACGGCGCTCGTCGCGGCCGGCGCGCTTGCGTTCCGCGACGCGGTGCCGCTGGTGCGTTTCCGTGCGCAGGCGATGCAAACCGCGGTACCGGTGGGCGACGGCGGCATGGCCGCGATTCTCGGCCTCGACGACGACACGGTGCGCGCGGTCTGCGCGGAAGCGTCGGCGGCGGGCGTCGTCGAAGCGGTCAATTTCAATGCGCCGGCGCAAGTCGTGATCGCGGGCCACAAAGCCGCGGTCGAGAAAGCCTGCGAAGTCGCGAAGGCGAAGGGCGCGAAGCGCGCGCTACCGCTGCCGGTGTCGGCGCCGTTCCACTCGTCGCTGCTCAAGCCGGCGTCGGATCAATTGCGCGAATACCTCGCGAGCATCGACGTGCAGGTGCCGTCGATTCCCGTCATCAACAACGTCGACGTCGCCGTGGTCAACGAGCCGGCCAAAATCAAGGACGCGCTCGTGCGCCAGGCAGCTGGTGCGGTGCGCTGGGTCGAATGCGTACAGGCAATGGCAGCGCAGGGCGTCACGCACGTGATCGAATGCGGCCCGGGCAAGGTCCTTGCGGGTTTGACCAGGCGCATCGACGGCAATTTCGTCGGCGCGTCGGTGTTCGATCCGGCGTCGCTCGAAGAAACGCTGAAGCTCGTGACGGCAGACTGAGCGCGCATTCGCGAACGGGTATCGACAGAGCAATGCCGCGCTGGCGCGGCATCCCTCGACAGACGAATCAACAAGAATCAATGAGCCCTATTTGAAGGGCATCCGGACTGACAGATGGAAAAGACTCTCGACAAGCAGATCGCAATCGTGACGGGCGCATCGCGCGGCATCGGCCGTGCGATCGCGATGGAACTCGCGCGTCAGGGCGCGACGGTGATCGGCACCGCGACGAGCGAAAGCGGCGCGACGGCGATCACCGAAGCGTTCAAGGCGGCGGGCGTGAACGGCCGCGGCGCGGTGCTCGACGTCAACGACGCGGCCGCGGCCGAAGCGCTGATCGACGGCACCGTCAAGGAATTCGGCACGCTGAACGTGCTGGTGAACAACGCCGGCATCACGCAGGATCAACTGGCGATGCGCATGAAGGACGACGACTGGGACGCCGTGGTCGACACCAACCTGAAGTCGGTGTTCCGTCTGTCGCGTGCGGTGCTGCGCCCGATGATGAAAGCGAAGGGCGGTCGGATCATCAATATCACGTCGGTGGTCGGCTCGGCCGGCAACCCGGGGCAGATCAACTACGCGGCCGCGAAGGCCGGCGTCGCGGGCATGACGCGCGCACTCGCGCGCGAGATCGGCAGCCGCGGCATCACGGTCAATTGCGTGGCACCTGGTTTCATCGATACCGACATGACGAAGGCGCTGCCCGAAGAGCAGCAGACCGCGCTGAAAACGCAGATTCCGCTCGGCCGTCTCGGCAGCCCGGAAGACATCGCGCACGCGGTCGCGTTCCTCGCGTCGCCGCAAGCGGGCTACATCACCGGCACGACGCTGCACGTGAACGGCGGCATGTATATGCAGTAACCAATTTCGGTTACTATCCGCGCCTTGATGCGTTTGCGGAAAGCACGAGGCGCATGCGTTGACAGGAACCCGATGCGCCGCTTTTTTGCCGGGTCAAACCTGATAAAATGCGCGCACCTGTATTTTTGAACTTCTTTTCCCTTGGAGGGGTAATGGACAATATCGAACAGCGCGTCAAGAAGATCGTCGCGGAACAACTGGGCGTTGCGGAAGCGGAAATCAAGAACGAAGCGTCGTTCGTGAACGATCTCGGCGCCGACTCGCTCGACACCGTTGAACTCGTGATGGCCCTCGAAGACGAATTCGGCATGGAAATTCCAGATGAAGAAGCCGAGAAGATCACCACCGTTCAGCAAGCGATCGACTACGCTCGCGCAAACGTCAAGGCCTAAGGTCATTCGCGCCTGCGTTTCTGCACGGGCCGCGCATGACGCCCTGCCGTGCCGCTTGCCGGCGCCAGCAGGGTCGACGCTATCGGGCGTGTCCATTGGCACACCATACGTCGCACCGCTTGCCACGCAGGAGCCAGCGATGTTGACAGCGCAACTTTCCGCGCGATTGCCGACTTAAACAGCCACAGGGCACACAGGGCGATTCCTGTGGCCGCTGTGGCTTTTGCTTTTTGTCATCTATGAAAAAGGGGTTACCGTGAGCCGCCGTCGTGTTGTTGTTACAGGCCTGGGGCTGATTTCGCCTGTTGGCAATAATGTTGCCGATGGCTGGGCCAATCTGGTCGCCGGCAAGTCTGGGATTGCCAATATCACGAAGTTCGATGCGTCGAACTTCTCGACTCGTTTCGCCGGCGAGGTGAAGGGCTTCAATATCGAGGACTACATCCCCGGTAAGGAAGCGCGCCACATGGATACCTTCATCCATTACGGCGTGGCTGCGGGCATCCAGGCGATGCAGGACAGCGGCCTCGAAGTCACCGACGAGAATTCGGAGCGCATTGGCGTGGTGGTCGGTTCGGGCATCGGCGGTCTGCCGATGATCGAAATCACCCAAACCGAATTGCTCAATCGCGGCCCGCGTCGCATTTCGCCATTCTTCGTGCCGGCTTCGATCATCAACATGATCTCCGGCCACCTGTCGATCAAGTTCGGCATCAAGGGTCCGAATCTGTCGATCGTTACCGCGTGTACGACCGGTCTGCACTGCATCGGCGAAGCTTCGCGCCTGATCGAATATGGCGACGCCGACGTGATGATCGCGGGCGGCGCGGAATCGACCGTGTCGCCGCTCGGTATCGGCGGCTTTGCGGCGGCGCGCGCGCTGTCGCAACGCAATGACGATCCGGCTACCGCGAGCCGTCCGTGGGACAAGGACCGCGACGGCTTCGTGCTAGGAGAAGGCGCCGGCGTAATGGTGCTCGAAGAATACGAGCACGCGAAGGCGCGTGGCGCAAAGATCTACGCGGAAATCGGCGGCTACGGCATGAGCGGCGACGCGTATCACATGACGGCGCCGCTCGAAGACGGTGACGGCGCACGCCGCTGCATGCTCGCAGCGCTAAAGAACGCAGGCATCAACGGCGATCAGGTGAGCTACCTGAACGCGCACGGCACGTCCACGCCACTCGGCGATCTGGCGGAAACGACCGGCATCAAGCGGGCGTTCGGCGACCACGCGAAGAACATGGTCGTCAACTCGACCAAGTCGATGACGGGTCACCTGCTGGGCGGCGCTGGCGGTCTGGAGTCGGTGTTCACGGTGCTCGCCGTGCATCACCAGGTGTCGCCTCCGACCATCAATATTTTCAACCAGGACCCGGCCTGTGATCTCGATTACTGCGCGAACACCGCGCGGGAAATGAAGATCGACGTCGCGCTGAAGAACTCGTTCGGGTTCGGGGGCACGAACGGCACGCTGGTGTTCAAGCGCGCCGGATCGCCTGATCTCGGGTGACGCGTCGGTTCACGACGCCGGCTTCGCCGGCGCTTTCCCCCGCACCGGCAACATTGGGTAGGGCAGCGCAGCGGATCACGCTGCGTCGCTCTATCGCAATGCGTGCCGCGGTGGGAGCGTTCGTGCTGATTGCGACGTTAGCCGTTTATACCTGTCTCGCGCCGCGAGTGGGCGCTTGGCAGGCCGCTCCGTTGACGCTCGCCGTCGCAGCACTGCTCATGCTCTGCGCGGCGAGGCATGACGCGGCGCAGGCCATCGCGCTGCATGTCGCGATGGGCGAGATTTCCGCCTGGAACCACGCGGGTGAGTTGCTCGCGCGGGGCCGCATGGTCGGTTGCGCGCAGTGGAGCGGCCGTTTGCTGGTGCTTGAGCTCGATCCCGAGGGTGGTCGAAGGCGCGGCCTCATGCGCGCACCGACGGGTCGCAGGCGCTCCCTGCTGCTCGCCGCGGACGCGCTGCCGTCCACTGTTTTCCGCGAACTTTCCGTGCTGGGCCGGCGTGCGGCCGGCGCCTGACTGTAACGACTGTAACCGCTGTTACCGTAGTAACGTGCCCTCACGAGGGGGACGCTACAATGGTCCCCCGCCATGCGCCCTATAGTTAACGGATTTATCAGGTGAGCGAAAAAGAAATTGATCAGGTGCTGGTCGAGCGCGTCCAGAAGGGCGACAAGGCCGCGTTCGAGCTTCTGGTCTCCAAATACCACCGCAAGATTCTCCGGCTGATCTCGCGTCTCGTGCGGGACCCCGCCGAAGTCGAAGACGTCGCGCAAGACGCTTTTATCAAGGCGTATCGCGCGTTGCCGCAGTTTCGCGGCGAGTCGGCGTTTTATACGTGGTTGTACCGGATTGCGGTCAATACCGCGAAGAACTACCTTGCCACCCAGGGCCGGCGCGCGCCGACCTCGACCGAAGCGGATGCTGAAGAAGCTGAAACTTTCTCCGATGCCGACCAACTAAGGGATATCAACACACCTGAGTCGATGTTGATGAGCAAGCAGATCGCAGAGACGGTCAATGCTGCGATGGCGGTTTTACCGGAAGAATTGCGCACCGCCATTACTCTCCGAGAAATTGAGGGTTTGAGTTACGAGGAAATCGCCGAGATGATGGGTTGCCCGATTGGCACAGTCAGATCACGAATTTTCCGCGCTCGCGAAGCCATTGCGGCAAAATTGCGACCGTTGCTTGACACACCCGAAGGCAAGCGTTGGTAGACGTTTCCGAACGTCCAGCTGGCTTGGCGGGGCAGCGGTGCAATATCTGGATTAGTGGTGTCACTACGGGGTATTTGGAAGATGGAGAGCATCATGGGGTCGGTCTCGATGCAATCGCAAGCAGGCTCGCACGGCGAGCGTCTGTCCGCTTTCGTCGACGGTGAGTTGTTCGGCGAAGAGCATCTGAATCTGGACAAGTTTCTTGCGGAGCTGGGCGGCGATGATCGCGCTGCCTGGTCGAGCTACCACCTGATCGGCGACGCGCTACGTTCCGACGATCTGGCAGTCAGCCCCGCACGGAGCGGTGCCTTTCTGAGCGGGTTTGCCGCGCGTCTTGAAAGCGAGCCGCATGTGCTGGCGCCCGCCGCCGCGTCTGCATCGGTCGCGCGCCGCCTGCTCGGGCTGCGCCGGAGAGTCGTGCCGGCTCTTGCCGTCGCTGCCGCGGCCGCTACGTTGACCTGGATCGTCGTGCCGCAGCTGCAGGGCGTGCCGGGTGGTCCGGGTGCGCAGCTCGCTTCGCTCCAATCGCACGGCGACGCGGTGCAGCGTGTCGCCATGGCCTCGGTGCCCGCGCAAGACTCCAACATCATTCGCGACGCGAGCCTCGATCAGTACCTCGAAGCTCATCAGCAATTCGCGCAACAACCGGCGATGGCAGGCTCGATGCCGGTGATTCGCGCTGCCTCAGTCTCCACGCAGGGCCAATAGTTTGATGCAGACTCCGCGGTTCAATATAACGACTATCTGGGGGCGGTTGCCAGCATTTCTGTTCTGCGCAGCCGTGTTGTTGTCCGCTGCACCGCGGGTCTTCGCACAAGACGATCCTGCCGTCGCCCGTCGCACGGCCGCGGAACTGCTCGATCGCATCCATCAGGCCGCCCAGCAGCAGAACTACGAGGGCGCGTTCGTCTATCAGCGCGGCAGTTTCGTGCAGACGTCGCACATCGCACATTACTCCACGCGTACGGACGGCGAGTTCGAGCAGCTCGAAAGCCTCGACGGCAAGCCGCGCAAAATGCTGCGTCACAACGACGACATGTACACGTTCTTGCCGGAGCGGCATATCGTGGTCTTCGAAAAACGGCAGAACAAGGACTCATTCCCTGCGCTGCTGTCGGTGAACGGCGAGCAGGTGCTGTCCGTCTACGAGCCGAAGATGCTTGACGACGACCGCGTCGCGGGCGTCGACAGCCTCGTGATGGAACTCGATCCGAAAGACGCGTACCGCTTCGCGTACAAGCTGTGGGCAGACAAAAAGTCCGGTCTGCTGTTGCGCGCGCAGACGCTCGACCCGAGCGGTCAGGTGCTCGAGCAGTTGTCGTTTTCGCAGGTCCGCATCGGCGTGCCGGTCGACAAGACGGGCATCGTCAACGGCATCCGCAATCTCACGGGCTGGACGGTAGTGCGTCCGCCAGTCGAGCCGGTCGACATGGCCGCGCAGGGTTGGCAAATCATGCCGTCGGTACCGGGCTTCCATATGATCCGCCAGTTGCGTCGTCCGATGGCGTCGCGCGAGGCGGGGCAGCCTCCGATCCCGGTCGACCAGGCCGTGTTTTCCGACGGCCTCGCAGCGATTTCGGTGTTCGTCGAGCCCGTCGAGAAAAATACGCGTAAGGAAGGCACGGGCGATAGCGGCGCGACGCACGTACTGGTCAAGCGTCAGGGCGACTTCTGGATTACCCTGCTCGGTGAAGTGCCCCAAACCACATTGCAGCAGTTCGCGTCTGCCATAGAATACAAAGCTCCGAAGTAACCCTTCCGAATCCTGAAATCCCTCGGCTTGCTACGATATGACGACTTTCTCGGTGCGCAAATTCCTCGCGGCCGTAGTGGTGGCAGCGTGTTTGCCGCTTGTGCCGCATATGGCATCGGCGGCTCCCGCTGCCAACCTGCCCGACTTCACCGACCTCGTCGACAAGGTTGGCCCGGCGGTCGTCAACATTCGCACGACAACGCGCGTGTCGAACGGTAGTTCCCGCGGCGGCCTGCCGCCGGGTATGGACGACGGCGACATGTCGGAGTTCTTCCGGCGCTTCTTCGGGATTCCGTTGCCGCAGTCACCGCAATCGCCGCACGGGGGTGATAACGGCGGCGGCGGCGGTAGTGGCGGCAGCCCGGATTCACCGGACAACTCGGACGCCGAACAGAACAGCGGGGTAGGCTCGGGCTTCATCCTGTCGGCGGACGGCTACGTGATGACCAACGCGCACGTCATCGACGACGCGGACACGATCTACGTGACGCTGACCGACAAGCGCGAATTCAAGGCGAAGCTGATCGGCGTCGACGACCGTACCGACGTCGCGGTCGTGAAGATCAACGCGTCGAACCTGCCGACCATCACGATCGGCGACTCGAACAAGGTGCGCGTCGGCGAATGGGTCGTCGCGATCGGTTCGCCGTTCGGTCTCGAAAACACGGTGACTGCCGGTATCGTCAGCGCGAAGGGGCGCGATACCGGCGACTACCTGCCGTTCATCCAGACTGATGTGGCCGTCAATCCGGGCAATTCGGGCGGTCCGCTGATCAACATGCAGGGCGAGGTGATCGGCATCAATTCGCAGATCTATAGCCGCACCGGCGGGTTCATGGGCATTTCGTTCGCGATTCCGATCGACGAGGCGATGCGCGTGGCCGATCAGCTGAAGAGTTCGGGCAAGGTGGTGCGCGGCCGCATCGCGGTGGCGATTGGTGAAGTGACGAAGGACGTCGCCGAGTCGCTCGGTTTGCCGAAGGCGCAGGGCGCGCTTGTCAGCAGCGTGGAGCCGGGCGGACCCGCCGATAAGGCCGGCGTGCAGCCGGGCGACATCATCCTGAAGTTCAACGGTCATTCGGTCGACACGGCGACGGACCTGCCGCGCATGGTCGGCGATACGAAGCCGGGCACGAAGACGTCGATCACGATCTGGCGCAAGGGTCAAACGCGCGAACTGCCGGTCACGATCGCAGAAATGCAGCCGGACAAGGTCGCGAAGGCGGATCAGAAGAAGCCGCAAGCGCCGAAGCAGCGCGCGACCAACGCGCTCGGCATCGCGGTCAGCGACATTCCCGCCGATCAGCAGAAAGCGCTGAAGATTCAGAACGGCGTGCAGATCGATGCGGTCGACGGTCCGGCCGCGCGTGTCGGGCTCCAAAAGGGCGACATCATCCTGCGGGTTGGCGATACGGATGTGACGAGCGCGAAACAGTTCGACGAGCTGACTTCACACCTCGATTCGCAGAAGATGGTCGCGTTGCTGGTTCGTCGCGGCGACAACACGCAGTTCGTGCCGATTCGTCCGCGCAGCGCGCAGAAATGACGAAGACGGCATCGCTCACGCTCTATGGGCGCGCGTGGTGCCATCTGTGCGAGGACATGCGCGCTGCGCTCGAGCCAATGCTGGCCGAGTTCGGAGCGCAGCTGGCGGTGATCGACGTCGACAGCGATCCGTTGCTCGAAGCGCGTTACAACGAGTTGGTGCCGGTGCTGGTTTGCGATGGCGTCGAACTGTGCCACTACCATCTCGACGAAGCGCCCGTGCGGGCAGCATTGGCTGCACATGCGTCGCGTGTCGCGGCGGCATCCTGATACACACCCGCGCGGCATCTGGTTTCGCGCGATCCATGCGCATTTTTGCCGCGGCTCACTGCGATGCGCGCGGTAATTTTCTCGCATCCTCTACGCCGTCTTGAGGCCTGCGCTTCGCAAGATGCGCCGGCCGATGGGCTTTTCGGCTAAAATAGATAAGATTTTCACCTACTTACAAGGCGTGCTCCGCTATTGTCCGGGGCGCGCCTTTTCGCTTGATCGGCACTGAATGGATCATATTCGTAACTTCTCGATCATCGCGCACATCGACCATGGCAAGTCGACGCTCGCCGATCGCATCATCCAGATTTGTGGTGGTTTGTCCGACCGCGAGATGGAAGCTCAGGTGCTCGACTCGATGGATCTCGAGCGCGAGCGCGGCATTACCATCAAGGCGCAAACCGCCGCGTTGTCGTATCGCGCGCGCGATGGGCAGCTCTACAACCTGAACATGATCGACACCCCGGGGCACGTCGACTTCTCGTACGAAGTCAGCCGCTCGCTGTCCGCGTGCGAAGGCGCGCTGCTCGTCGTCGACGCGAGCCAGGGTGTGGAGGCGCAAACCGTCGCCAATTGCTACACGGCCATCGAACTCGGCGTCGAAGTGGTGCCGGTGTTGAACAAGATCGATCTGCCGGCGGCGAACCCCGAAAACGCGATCGCCGAGATCGAGGACGTGATCGGCATCGACGCGACCGACGCGACGCATTGCAGCGCGAAAACGGGCCTCGGCGTCGAAGACGTGCTCGAAGCGCTGATCGCGAAAGTGCCGCCGCCGAAGGGCGATCCGCAAGCGCCGCTGCAGGCTCTCATCATCGACTCGTGGTTCGACAACTACGTCGGCGTCGTGATGCTGGTGCGCATCGTCAACGGCGCGCTGCGTCCGAAGGACAAGATCCGGCTGATGGCAACCGGCGCGCAGTATCCGGTTGAACATATCGGCGTGTTCACGCCGAAGTCGAAGGATCTCGAATCACTGTCGGCGGGGCAGGTGGGCTTCATCATCGCCGGCATCAAGGAACTCGCGGCGGCGAAGGTCGGCGACACGGTTACGCTCGTGAACCAGCCGGCGGCCGTGCCGCTGCCGGGTTTCAAGGAAGTGAAGCCGCAGGTGTTCGCGGGTCTGTATCCGGTCGAAGCGAATCAGTACGACGCGCTGCGCGATTCGCTCGAAAAGCTGAAGCTGAACGACGCGTCGCTGCAGTACGAACCGGAAGTGTCGCAGGCGCTCGGTTTCGGTTTCCGCTGCGGCTTCCTCGGTTTGTTGCACATGGAAATCGTGCAGGAACGTCTCGAACGTGAGTTCGACATGGACCTGATCACGACGGCGCCGACCGTGGTCTACGAAGTCCTGCAGCGCGACGGCACGACCCTGATGGTCGAGAATCCGGCCAAGATGCCGGAGCCGTCGAAGATCGAGGAAGTGCGCGAGCCGATCGTCACCGTGAACCTGTACATGCCGCAAGACTACGTCGGCGCGGTGATCACGTTGTGTACGCAGAAGCGCGGCAACCAGATCAACATGCAGTATCACGGTCGTCAGGTTCAGCTTACGTACGAAATTCCGATGGGTGAAGTCGTGCTCGATTTCTTCGACCGTCTGAAGTCGATTTCGCGCGGTTATGCGTCGATGGATTACGAGTTCAAGGAATACCGCGCGTCGGACGTCGTGAAGGTCGACATGCTGATCAACGGCGACAAGGTCGATGCGCTGTCGGTTATCGTGCACCGTTCGCAAAGCCAGTACCGCGGCCGCGAAGTGGCGGCGAAAATGCGCGAGCTGATTCCGCGTCAGATGTACGACGTAGCGGTTCAAGCCACGATCGGTTCGAACATTATTGCGCGCGAAAACATTAAAGCGTTGCGTAAGAACGTGCTGGCAAAATGCTACGGCGGTGATATCACGCGTAAGAAGAAGCTGCTTGAAAAGCAGAAGGCGGGCAAGAAGCGAATGAAGCAGGTGGGCTCGGTTGAAATCCCGCAAGAGGCTTTCCTCGCTATTCTGCGTGTCGAAGACAAATAAGTTGAATGACGGAACCCTATGAATTTTGCGTTGATTCTTTTTGTGCTCGTCGTTTTGACGGGTGTCGCATGGGTCGCGGACAAACTGGTTTTCCTGCCGAAACGGCGCCGCGAGGCGGAAGCCGCAGTCGCCGAATTCGATAGTCAGCAGGCACGCATCGGCGAGCGTTTCGCCGATGAAAACGCCGCGCAAACGCGCGCGCGTCTGCGCGACGACAAGCTGCGTCAGCCGTGGTGGCTCGAATATACGGCGAGCTTTTTTCCGGTGATTCTGGTGGTGTTCGTCGTGCGCTCGTTCGTGATCGAGCCGTTCAAGATCCCATCGGGCTCCATGGTGCCGACGCTGCTGGTGGGCGACTTCATCCTCGTCAATAAATTCGAATATGGTCTACGTTTGCCGATTACCAACACGAGGATCACGCAGGGCAGTCCGGTCCATCGCGGCGACGTGGTGGTGTTCCGTTATCCGAAAGACGAATCGGTCGACTACATCAAGCGCGTCATTGGTCTGCCCGGCGACGTGATCGAGTATCAGGACAAGAAACTCACGATCAACGGCAAGCCGGTGCCTGAAACGCCGTTGCCCGATTATCTCGACGAAGAGCGTCTCGGTTATGCGAAGCAGTTCGAGGAAGATATCGACGGCCGCAAGAACGCGATTCTGAATAATCCGGCGGTGCCGCCGTTCATCGTTGGTGCGGAAGATTATCCGTATCGCGACAACTGCCAGTACAACGCGCGTGGCGTGATCTGCAAAGTGCCGCCGGGCAATTTGTTCATGATGGGCGATAACCGCGACAACAGCGCGGATAGCCGGTACTGGGGTTTTGCGCCTGAACGCAATATCGTCGGCCGCGCATTTTTCATCTGGATGAACTTCAGCGATCTGCGGCGCATCGGCCCTTTCCAGTGAGTCGCGTGCATTGATCGCTTCATGAGCGCTTCTCACACGCCGCGCGAATAACCGGCACCCGGTTATCTCGGTCGCGGCGTGCTGTCATGCTACTTTAAGAACTCGCGGTAACGTCGTTTCACCACGCTTTTTCCGCTGGCGCCCCGTGTTTCCGCCGGGTCAGGCGCCCGCGTTATACTCTGCCCATGCCCCTATCTCCGTTGGAAAGCCGTTTGCGCTACGAATTTCGCAATGCGGAATTGCTGCGCCAGGCTCTAACACACCGCAGTCATAGCTCCACGCATAACGAACGGCTCGAATTTCTCGGCGACTCCGTTCTGAATTGCGCGGTGGCTGCGCTTTTGTTCCAACGTTTCGGCAAACTCGACGAAGGCGACCTGTCTCGCGTGCGCGCCAATCTGGTCAAACAGCAGTCCCTCTACGAGATTGCTCAGGCACTCAATATTTCGGAGGGCCTGCGCCTCGGCGAGGGCGAGTTGCGCAGCGGCGGCTTCCGCCGCCCGTCGATCCTCGCGGATACGCTCGAGGCGGTGCTCGGTGCGATATTTCTGGACGGCGGATTCGAGGCTGCGCAGACGGTCATCAAGCGCCTTTACGTACCGATTCTCGACCATATCGACCCGCGCACGCTTGGCAAGGACGCGAAGACGCTGCTGCAGGAGTATCTGCAGGGCCACAAGATCGCGTTGCCTACTTATACGGTCGTCGCCACGCATGGTGCGGCGCACAATCAGCAGTTCGAAGTGGAATGTACGGTGCCGAAGCTGGACGTCAAGGTGTCTGGCTCCGGCGCGAGCCGTCGCGCGGCGGAGCAGGCGGCCGCAAAGAAGGCGCTCGACGAAGTGATGGCCGCGGCGCCTGCCGTGGTCGCGAAGCCGAAGCGCTCGAAGGGCGCGCGTGCCGCGAAAAATGCCCTGCAGGAAATCGTGCCGGGCGTGACCGGCGTACAGGCCGCACTGGATTTGCGCACACCGGATCGCAAGAGCGCGCGCGGTGAAGGGCGCGCGGCTGTCGCGCTGGAAGGGCACGCCGACAAACCTTTCGTGGAAAAATCAGCCGCTGAAAGACCGGCGGCCGAGCGTGCCGCGCCGGGTCCCGCCGGTGCGCCGTTGGCTGTAATTCGTGCCGCGCATGTGGAGTACAGCGGACAGGACAAGCCGGAGCGCGCCGAAAAGTCCGAAAAGACGGAGAGGGCCGACAAGGTTTCGATCCACGCGGGCGAGAAACCTGTCGACAAGCCGGCCGAAAAACCCGCAGCGGACCAAACCCCCGACCTCAAAGCCGACACGCCGTCACACGCTCGCGGCACAGACCGTCAGCGCAGCCGCGAGGCCGCGCCGGGGACTGCTGCGTCGAGCGTGACCGCCGCGCCCGCGTCGGTTGTCTCGGTGCCCCCGGCACCTGCCGAACACGAACCCGGCGTCGCCGACGCGGTGCAAACGCGCGTCGCCGATGCGGGCCATTGATTGCCATCGGCGTGCGCGTCGCGCGCGCCGAACTGAACCTGCCGTAGTCCGAATATGAACGCTCCCACTCCCACTGGTTTTCGCTGCGGCATGGTCGCGATCGTCGGCCGCCCGAATGTCGGCAAGTCCACGCTGATGAACGCGCTGGTCGGCCAGAAAGTCAGCATCACGTCGCGCAAGGCGCAGACCACGCGCCATCGCATTACCGGCATCAATACGCTCGAAGACGCCCAGTACATCTTCGTCGACACGCCCGGTTTTCAGACCAAACACAGCGGCGCCCTGAACCGCTCGCTGAATCGCGCCGTTACGTCGACGCTGACCTCGGTCGACGCGATCCTGTTCGTCATCGAAGCAGGCCGCTTCGGCCCTGACGACCAGAAGGTACTCGATCTGATCCCGGCGAAGGTCCCGACGCTGCTGATCGCGAACAAGCTCGATCGCGTGTCGGATAAAGACTCGCTGTTCCCGTTCATGCAGCAGATGAGCACGCTGCGCGAGTTCAACGAGATCGTGCCGCTGTCGGCGAAAAATTCCGACGACATCAAACGTCTGATGGCCACCGTCAAGCCGTTCCTGCCGGAAGGCGAGCCGATCTACGGCGAGGACGACCTGACCGATCGCAGCGAGCGCTTCCTTGCCGCCGAAATCCTGCGCGAGAAAGTCTTCCGCTGGACCGGCGACGAGCTGCCGTACACGAGCACCGTGCTGATCGAGAAGTTCGAAACCGAAGGGCGGCTGCGCCGTATCTTCGCGACGATCCTCGTCGATCGCGACATGCACAAGGCGATGATCATCGGCCAGAAGGGCGCGAAGCTGAAGCAGATCAGCACCGAGGCTCGCCTCGACATGGCAAAGCTGTTCGACGGGCCGGTGTACCTCGAAACCTTCGTCAAGGTGAAGAGCGGCTGGGCCGACAATGAAGCCGGGCTTCGTGCGTATGGGTACGAATGACGCGTGGATGACGCTCAATTCAGACGAGGCTTCGGATCAGCCGGAGCACGAACCGTCTCGGCCCGCGCGTAGCGCGAGGAAATCGTCGGCCGACGCAAAAAGCCCAAAAAGCGCGAAAGGCGCACCCGCCGACGATGGCGAGCCACGCAAAACGCCGGCGCGCCGCGTGCCGCGCACCTCCACATCCGAATATCGGATCACCGAGCAGCCCGCGTTCGTGCTGCATAGCTATCCGTATCGCGAGACCAGCCTGATCATCGACGTGCTGTCGCGCGATCACGGCCGTCTCGCGCTGGTCGCAAAGGGCGCGAAGCGCCCGCACTCCGCGCTGCGCGGCGTGCTGCAAACGTTCCAGCCGCTGTCGCTCGCGTGGTCGGGCAAGTCCGAAATGCGCACGCTGACCGGCGCCGAATGGGTCGGCGGCATGCTGCCGCTGACCGGCGACGCGTTGCTGTGCGGTTTCTACGTCAACGAACTGCTGGTGCGTTTCTGCGCGCGCGAAGACCCGCATCCTCAGTTGTTCCATCACTACGTCGTCACGCTGACGCGGCTCGCGCACGATGAGCCGCCGGTGCAGGTGCTGCGCTCGTTCGAACGCGTGCTGCTACGCGAGACCGGTTACGCGATGGCGCTCGACCGCACGGTCGCACGCAAAGCGGTGCTCGCCGACGGCCGCTACGTGTTCGATCCCGAGCGCGGGGTACGCGAGGCATCGGACGAATGGCCCGCGCAGTGGCCGGTAGTGACGGGACAAACCTTGCTCGATATGGAAAAGGACGATTACCATCGAGCGCAGACCGTCGCGCAAAGCAAAACGCTGATGCGCTTCCTGCTCAACACCTATCTCGGCGGCGCGCCGCTTGCCACCCGCCAGATCCTGATCGACCTGCAGAACCTATGAGCTTCTTCCTGACTTCGCCGACCGCGATCGATCTCGGCGTGAACATCGACCACGTCGCCACGCTGCGCAACGCGCGTGGCACGTCCTATCCCGATCCGATCCGCGCCGCGCTGATGGCCGAAGAAGCCGGCGCCGACGCGATCACGCTGCATCTACGCGAAGACCGCCGGCACATCATCGATGCGGATGTTCGCAAGCTGCGTCCGCTGCTGAAAACGCGCATGAATCTCGAATGCGCGGTCACGCCGGAAATGCTCGACATCGCGTGCGCAGTGCAACCGCACGACGTCTGCCTCGTGCCGGAAAAGCGCGAGGAGCTGACGACCGAAGGCGGTCTCGACGTCGCCGGACAGTTCGAGGCGGTGCGCGCCGCATGCAAGCAACTGGCGGACGCGAGCTCGCGCGTGTCGCTCTTCATCGACCCCGAGGAGACGCAGATTCGCGCCGCGCACGAAGCCGGCGCGCCGGTGATCGAGCTGCACACAGGCCGTTACGCGGAAGCTCATGATCCCGCGGAACAGCAGCGCGAATACGAGCGCATCGTGCGAGCAGTCGAATTCGGCGCGACGCTCGGCCTCAAAGTGAACGCGGGCCACGGCCTGCACTACACGAACGTGCAGCAGATCGCGGCGATCGACGGCATCGTCGAACTCAACATCGGCCATGCGATCGTCGCGCACGCGATCTTCGCGGGCTGGGACAACGCGGTGCGCGAGATGAAGGCGATCATGGTCGCCGCGCGTCTCGGCGCGCGCGCGTAACGCAACCTGGCGACGGACGCACGCATGGCAATCTACGGAATCGGCACCGACATCGTTCAGGTCAGCCGCGTAGCAGCGGTGATGACTCGCACCAATGGCCGTTTCGCGGAGAAGGTGCTCGGTCCCGACGAACTACGCGTGTACCACGCGCGCCACGCCCGTTCGGCGGCGCGCGGTCTCGCGTTTCTCGCGACGCGCTTCTCGGCAAAAGAGGCGTTCTCGAAGGCAATCGGCCTCGGCATGCACTGGCCGATGAGCTGGCGCGCGCTGCAAACGCTGAACCGGCCGAGCGGCGAGCCGATGGTGGTCGCCTCTGGCGAGCTGGCCGACTGGCTCGACGCGCGCGGCATCACGGCGCGCGTGACGATCAGCGACGAGCGCGACTACGCGGTGTCGTTCGTGATCGCGGAGACGCAGCGGCCGGGCGATACGGAAGCTTCGTTGGCGGCGTCGGCGTCGCGGGCTTCGTCCGCCCGTTCCGCCACAGAATGAAAAGGTTGAGCGCGGCCGCTGGCGGTCGCGTTTGTGTTGTCTCACAGTTTTCCAGCGGAATTCGATGAAAACCACACCCGGACCGGTGATGCTCGACGTGGTCGGCAAAACGCTGAACCGCGATGACAAAAGGCGTCTCGCTCACCCGATGACCGGCGGCGTGATCCTGTTCGCGCGCCACTACGAGAGCCGCGCGCAACTGGTCGGGCTGACCGATGCCATCCGCGCGATTCGCCCGGATCTGCTGATCGCCGTCGATCACGAAGGCGGCCGCGTGCAGCGCTTTCGCACCGACGGCTTCACGGTGCTGCCGTCGATGGGTAAGCTCGGCGCGCTGTGGGACCAGGACGTGCTGCACGCGACCAAGGTGACGACCGCGGTCGGCTATATCCTCGCCGCGGAACTGCGCGCGTGCGGTATCGACATGAGCTTCACGCCGGTGCTCGACCTCGACTATGGACACTCGCAGGTGATCGGCGATCGCGCGTTCCATCGCGATGCGCGCGTGGTCGCGCTGCTCGCGAAGAGTTTGAACCACGGCCTCGCGCTCGCCGGCATGAGCAATTGCGGCAAGCATTTTCCAGGGCACGGATTCGCGCAGGCAGATTCGCACGTCGCGATGCCCGTCGACGAACGCCCGATCGAAGAAATCCTCGGCAACGACGTCGCGCCGTACGACTGGCTCGGTCTGTCGCTTGGCGCGGTGCTGCCCGCGCACGTCGTCTATCCGCGGGTCGATGCGAAGCCGGCCGGCTTCTCGCGCATCTGGTTGCAGGACATCCTGCGCGGCAAGCTTGGCTTCGAAGGCGCGATCTTCAGCGACGATCTGTCGATGGAAGCCGCGCGCCAGGGCGGCACGCTGACCGAAGGTGCGCAAGCGGCCCTGGAGGCCGGCTGCGACATGGTGCTGATCTGCAACCAGCCGGACGAAGCGGAGAAGGTGCTCGACGCGCTGCGCGTCAAGCCGTCGAGGGAATCGCCGCGGCGGCTGAAGCGCATGCGGCCGCGCGGTAAAGCGCTCACATGGAGCAAGCTGATGGCCGAGCCACGGTACGCCGAAGCGCAGAGGCTGCTGCGCAGTACGTTTGCATAAAAGGAAATGGCGCCTTGAAGCAATTCAAGGCGCCATTTTTTATCAGCTTCGAACGGTGCGAGCCGCCGTCAAGCTTTGCTTGACAACCGCAGCACGCGCGATCCGATCGCTCAGTTCAAGCGCATGCGCTGCAACTTGTTGTACAGCGTCTTCGGGCTGATTCCCAGCAACGACGCCGCGCGATGCCGCGTGCCGCCGACCGCGTCGAGCGTTGCGCGAATCAGCATTTCTTCGACGTCCGCGAGGGGCGTACCGACGGTCACCTGCACGCGACTGCCGTTCAGATCGCGGCCGTTCGCCGTGCTGGCTTCGTCGGCGCGCAACGACTCGATCACGTCGCCCGATGCCTGATAAGCGCGCCGCACGCGCTCCTGCAGTTCGCGCACGTTGCCCGGCCAGTCGTACGCGAGGCATTCGCGCAGGAAATTCGGCGCCGCCTGCTTCGCGACCTCGGCCGTACCGCGCGCGGTCGCTTCCACATTCAGTTCGTCGACGGCTGCCTGCGCAATCAGCAGCGGATCTTCACCACGCTCGCGCAGCGGCGGCAGCATGACCGCGGCGGCTTCGAGGCGCAGCGCGAGGTCCTGATGCAGCGAGCCGTCCGCGACCGCCGCGCGCGGCGACTTGCGCGTCGACGCGATGAGCCGGAAGTCGGTCACGATCTGGCTGGTACCGCCCACGCGCATGAAGGTCTGCGAATCGAGCGCGCGCAACAGCGCTTCCTGCTGCGTGCGCGGCAGCTCGGTCATTTCGTTGATGAACAACGTGCCGCCGCTCGCCTGTTCGAAGAGGCCCGGCTCGCGCTGCTCGGCGCCGCCGAACGCTCCGCGTTCGTGACCGAACAGCATGCTGTCGAGCGAGCGATTGAGCCCGCCCGCGGTCGCGCCGCGGCAATCGAACGTGACGAACGGGCCTTTGCGGCGGCGGCTCATGTCGTGCAGCGTGCGCGCGGCGATCTGCTTGCCGGTGCCAGCCTCGCCGGAGATCAGCACCGCGGCTTCTGTCGGCGCGAGACGCTCGATCGTGTCGTACACGTGCTGAATGGCGCCGCTGCGACCGAGCATCGAGCCGAAGCGCCCAAGCTGACGCAGCGCCGCGCGCAGCGCCTGGACCTCCTCGGTCAGCTCATAAGGCCGCGGAATGCGCGCGAGCAGGCTGCGCAGGCGCGGAATGTTGACCGGCTTCAGCAGATAGTCCCAGATACCGTGCCGCAAGCCCTCGATCGCACTCTCGACGGTCGCATTGCCGGTCATCACGATCACCGGAAGCGCGCCGCCCGGCGGATGCGCGGGCAGATGCTGCAACAGATCGAGGCCGCTGCCGTCCGGCAGATTCAGGTCGACGAGCACGACGTCAGGGATGAAGCGCGTCAATGCGCCGCGGGCCTCGGCGAGCGTGGTCGCGGTGTCGACTGAAAAGCCGTCGGCGGCGAGGATTGCCGACAGACCGGACAGGCTATTGGGATCGTCTTCAACAATCAGGGCGTGTGGCATGGCGAGCGCAATTTTATGAATGGGTTGAATGCCCGGTGCGCCGCCAACGCTGATGGCGCGCACCGCGGACTCTGGGGGCTCGATGACAGGGCTAAACGAACGGTCCTTGGGCGATGAAAAAACGACAGCCGCCGGCACTGCGCCTTGAGTCACGCGGGCCGGCGCCTGTAGTTCCTTCACTGGTCCTGTCAGAAATCCCGGTTGCTATCGAAAAACCGGCGCACTTCGAGTTCCGCCTGTTCACGGGTTTTGCCATAGCGTTCCTGAATCAGACCAGCGAGCTTGTCGGCCCGGCCTTCGGCCTTGGTCAACTCGTCGTCCGTCAGTTCGCCCCATGCGGTCTTCGCCTTGCCGATCATCTGTCTCCATTTACCTTCAGCGATGTCGTTGTTCATGGTGCCTCTCCCAGGAGTGGAAAATGAGCGATACTCGCGTAACTCTCTCCACCTAGCAGAGATCGTGCCAAAGAGCGTGGACGAAATCGATCAAGGGCTGCCGCGCGCCCAACGCGAAATCCGGATGTCGCGATGGTAATTTTGAGAAATTTGCCGGTAAAGTTTTCCTAAACCATACACGGTGCGACAGAAAAGAAAAAGCGCCCAAAAATTGAGCGCGTTTTGTGCAGGCCGGCAGGGCGCCGGCGCTGGCGGGGTGACGTAGGCGGGCGCTTAGGCGCGGCTGCGGTACTCGTGCGTACGCGTGTCGATTTCGATCTTGTCGCCGATGTTGCAGAAGAGCGGCACTTGCAGTTCGAAGCCGGTGTTCAGCTTGGCGTTCTTCAGCACCTTGCCCGACGACGTATCGCCCTTGACGGCCGGTTCCGTGTAGATGATTTCGCGAACCAGCGTGGTCGGCAGTTCGACCGAGATCGCCTTCTCGTTGTAGAACACGACTTCGCAAGCCATGCCGTCTTCGAGGTAGTGCATCGCGTCGCCCATCATTTCGGCTTCGACTTCGTACTGGTTGTAGTCGGCGTCCATGAACACGTACATCGGGTCGGCGAAGTACGAGTACGTCACTTCCTTGCGCTCGAGCACGACGACGTCGAACTTGTCGTCCGCCTTGTACACGGTTTCCATGCCTGCGCCGGTCAGCAGGTTCTTGAACTTCATCTTGACGACGGCGGAGTTACGGCCCGATTTGTTGTATTCGGCCTTTTGCACGACCATTGCGTCTGCGCCGATCATCACGACGTTGCCGGTGCGGAGTTCCTGTGCGGTCTTCATAAAACTGTCCTGTACGAGATAAATAGCTTAACTGTTGCTCAACGGCATACGGCGCAAGCGGCTTCGGCGTTTCGCCCACCGCCTGCCGCGCGCCGCGGGAAGCGGCCGCGCAGCCCGGATGCGTGAAACGGGACCGGCTCGCGGCGAAAACCCGGGGGCGTGATGCCTCGGCGTTCCACCTGTCCGTTACCTGATTTTTACCCTGTTCGGGCGTGTACACGAGTGGCGCCGATCTGCAACACGCCCAAACATACGTCCCTTTTTTGACATTCGCGTGCCCGACCGGAAGATTGGGACGCGTGCTGTGTTTTTCGAGGGGACCGGTCAGACGGGGCTGACCATGGGGTAGTTGGTCTAATCGGGCCGCGCTTGCGTCGTCGGCCGTTGGATAACCGCTTATTTTAACTGAGTTTTTGCGAACGAGGTCAGATTTCCGGCGAGATCGCCGACTTGCGCGAGTTCGACCGCCCAGCCAGCGGCGCGCCGTTTCAGGGCCGGATAGTGGCGCTGGAATTCCGCCCAGTCCGGCTGACCAGCGCCGTTCCACGCGTGCCAGAAGCGCTCGAGCGCGGTGCGCGCGTCAGTTGGGAGCGTGCGGGTGTAGTGCGCAAGTGCGGCGTCGAGCTTTGGCAGATGGGCGTCGTCGGCCTGCGGGTAGATGTGCCAGACGAACGGCTTGGCGGCCCACTGCGCGCGCACGAACGAGTCCTCGCCGCGTACGAAATTGACGTCGCTCGCCCAGAGCAGTGCGTCGTAGCCAGGCTGTTCGGTGAACGCGAGCGCGTGCGCGCTGAGGTTGCCGAGCGTCGCATGGGTGCCCGCTGCAAACGACGGTAGGCCGAAAAAGCGCGCCAGCGCGCCGGAAATGCGTCCTTCGGGCACCAGCAGCACGATCGGGCTTGCGTTGTCGCGCCATTGTTCGAGCAGGCTGTCGACGGCCGGGTTTTCGTAGGCGAACAGCGACACGACCGTCGCGTCGGCGGGCGGCGGCGCGTGGCCCGTGACGTTGCGCCACCAGTCGGTGCGCGCGGCGGGCGATGCTTCGAACGCGGCGCGCGCCGCGTCGAGATCGCGCTCCTTCAGGACGCCACCGGTGCCGGGGCCGAGTCCGGGGAAAAAGAAGGTCTTGCTGAGTGCGTAGCGCGGATGCGGCGACGGCCGCAGATGAAAATCGGCGATCCAGTCCTCGGCGCTCAGATATTCGAGGTTGAACCAGAGCGGCACGCTCGTTCGCTCTGCCATCGCCGCGATATAGACGGGCGGCAGTTCGCAGCCGAACGCCTCGATCACGACGTCGGCGACTTCGAGCGTATCGCCAACATGGGACGGCTCGTGCCAATGCTCGACGACGATGCCGTCGAGCGTCTGCCGCGCACGCTCAAGCTCGAGCGACGGGCACAGCCTCCTGAACGCATGCAGATCGTCGACGAACACGCGCACCTGCCAGTCGTGCTCGCGCGCGAGTTGGCGCGCAAGGCGCCAGCACACGCCGATGTCGCCGAAGTTGTCGATCACCGCGCAGAAGATATCGCAGGCGATCGGGTTGGCAGGGGCGGCGGGTGATCCGGAATCGGGCGCGACGGAGGACATGGCGGCTCGGCTGGCTCGGTGACTCCGGCGAACGGAGCGGGTTCGAACGAACGCGGAATGTTCTAAACTGGCGATTCTAAAGCCTCGCTCGCGATCGCGCGCGCCCTTTGTCCGCCATGCGGGCCGCATCGACGACACGCGACATGACCCCCGGTGCACGATGCCGGGCACCCGGCGGTGCAATCGGTGCAATCGGTGCGAGCGGTGCAAGCGGCGAGGCAGCGCGAGACAGTCCCACCCCAATCGATCCCGCATGACCGAACCCGAAGCCAGCGACGCCCCCGACACCTTCGAGCCGAAAACAGTGCTCGCCCAACTGCCGCATCTGCCCGGCGTCTACCGCTATTACGACACGAGTGGCGCGGTGCTCTACGTCGGCAAGGCGCGCGATCTGAAGAAGCGCGTATCGAGCTACTTCACGAAGACGCAGCTGTCGCCGCGTATCGCGATGATGGTCACGCGCATCGCGCGCATCGAGACCACGGTCACGCGTTCCGAGGCCGAGGCGCTGCTGCTCGAAAACAATCTGATCAAGGCGCTCACGCCGCGTTACAACATCCTGTTTCGCGACGACAAGTCGTATCCCTATCTGAAGCTGACCGGCCACAAGTTTCCGCGCATGGCCTATTACCGCGGCTCGGTCGATCGCAAGAACCAGTACTTCGGCCCGTTCCCGAGCGCCTGGGCGGTGCGCGAGAGCATCCAGATCCTGCAGCGCGTGTTCCAGCTGCGCACCTGCGAAGACTCGGTGTTCAACAACCGCACGCGGCCGTGTCTGCTGCATCAGATCGGCCGTTGCACGGCGCCGTGCGTCGCGAACATCAGCGAGGAGGATTACGCGCGCGACGTCGCCAACGCGTCGCGCTTTCTGCTCGGCCGTCAGGGCGAGGTGATGAAGGAGCTCGAGCAGAAGATGCATGCGTTCGCGAGCGAGCTGAAGTTCGAGCAGGCCGCGGCGGTGCGCAACCAGATGAGTTCGCTGTCGACGGTGCTGCATCAGCAGGCAATCGAAGTCGGCAGCGACAGCGACGTCGACATTCTCGCGGTAGTCGCGCTGGGCGGCCGCGTGTGCGTGAATCTCGCAATGGTGCGCGGCGGACGACATCTCGGCGACAAGGCGTACTTTCCCACGCACGTGGAGAGCGCGTTGACGGCGGAGGAAGGCGGGCTCGAAGAAGACGGCGATCAGGACGATGCATCGGCGGATGCGCGAGCGGTCGCGCCATCGGCCGCGGCGGCGAGCGCCTCGGCCGATGCGCTCGCGATCGCTCAGGACATGCCGTCGGAAGACGAGGACGCCGATGGTAGTGAAGAAGACGCGATCGACGAGGTTGCCGAAGCGACCCCGGACGCCGTCAGCGACGAAGGCGCGGACGAAGGCACCGACGGGAACGCAGAGTCCGGCCCCGCGGCGAAGCGCCGCAAAAGCCGCGCGCCAGGCGGCATCGAATCCGAAGTGCTCGAAGCGTTCATCGCGCAGCATTACCTCGGCAATCGCGTGCCGCCGGTGCTGGTGGTCAGCCACGCGCCGGCGCGCGAACTCGTCGACGTGCTGATCGAGCAGGCGGGCCACAAGGTGACCGTACTGCGTCAACCGCAAGGACAGCGGCGCGCGTGGCTCGCGATGGCCGAGCAGAACGCGCGGCTCGCGCTCGCGCGCCTGCTCTCCGAGCAGGGCTCGCAGCAGGCGCGCACGCGCGCGTTGACCGACACGCTCGGCATGGAGTGCGACGACCTCGCGCATCTGCGCATCGAATGCTTCGACATCAGTCACACGATGGGCGAGGCGACGCAGGCGTCCTGCGTCGTCTTTCACCACCACAAGATGCAGTCGTCCGAGTATCGCCGCTACAACATCGCCGGCATCACGCCCGGTGACGATTACGCGGCGATGCGCCAGGTGCTCACGCGCCGCTACGAAAAGATGGTCGCGCAGGCCGCCGCGAATGCGAGCGACGAAGCCGCCGAATCGCAAAGTGACGCGGCCGCCGATCCCGCGCTCGCCGCCGATGCCGCCGAGCCGGCCGCGGCCGGCGGCGTGCTGCCGACCATCGTGCTGATCGACGGCGGCAAGGGGCAGGTGGAGATCGCGCGGCAGGTGTTCACGGAGTTGGGGCTCGATACTGGCATGCTCGTCGGCGTCGCGAAGGGCGAGGGGCGCAAGGTCGGTCTCGAGACGCTGATTTTCGCGGACGGCCGCACGCCGCTCGAACTCGGCAAGGAAAGCGCCGCGCTGATGCTGGTCGCGCAGATCCGCGACGAAGCGCATCGTTTCGCGATCACCGGCATGCGCGCCAAACGCGGCAAGACGCGCCAGACCTCGCGGCTCGAAGAACTCGAAGGCGTAGGGGCGAAGCGGCGTCAGCGCCTGCTGGCGCGCTTTGGCGGCTTGCGCGGCGTGGTGGCCGCGAGCGTCGAGGATCTCGCGAGCGTCGAAGGCATTTCGCAGGCGCTCGCCGAGCAGATCTACCGGCAACTGCATTGAATTGGCGGGCCGCGCCGCGCCGTGATCGGAACGACGGTTCGTCGGACCCGCGGCGTCGCGCTGCGGATGCGCTGGCTGCGAACCACGCGCGGGGGCGGCTCGCTTGCCGCCCCCGCGCGGCCATGCCTGGGCGCGCTTGCTTGTGGCAGGCCCTGTGACACGGCACAATTGCAACTCACTCGTCAGACGCTGCGCCTGCCCCATGCCGTTTAATTTCCCGATATTCCTGACCTGGCTGCGGATCGTGCTGATTCCGCTCGTCGTCGGTGTGTTCTATTTGCCCGACATGATGATGAGCCCCGCGCACCGCAATCTCGCGGCCGCGACGATCTTCATCCTGGCGGCGCTCACCGACTGGTTCGACGGCTTTCTGGCCCGCAAATGGAATCAGACCTCGGCATTCGGCGCGTTTCTCGATCCGGTCGCCGACAAGCTGATGGTGACCGCGGCGCTGCTCGTGCTCGTGCAACTCACGCGGATCGATTCCGCGATCGCGCTCGTGATCGTCGGACGTGAAATCGCGATCTCGGCCCTGCGCGAATGGATGGCGCAGATCGGTGCGTCGAAGAGCGTCGCGGTGAACTCGCTCGGCAAGTTCAAGACCGCTTGCCAGATGGTCGCGATTCCGATGCTGCTGTTCTATGGCCCGCTGCCGCTCGGTGGCGGCGTGACGGTCGACACGCGCGTGTGGGGCCTGTGGCTGATCTATCTGGCTGCGTTCCTGACGATCTGGTCGATGCTGTACTACATGAAGCTCGCGTGGCCGCAGATTCGCGAGCGCGGCGGCATTGCGTGACGGTGTGAATAGAAGAGCACGGGGGGCGCAAAAGTGTGTTCGAACCCCGCACTACTATGAGAGAAATATTTTCTTTAAAGCAGACGGGCAAAGGGGTTGACACGTTTCAGTCGATTCTCCATAATCTCGTTTCTCCGATGCACGCAACGTGAAACACCGGAGACGCAGTAAAGCACTAGCGGTAAATGCAGCACAACGCGGGAATAGCTCAGTTGGTAGAGCGCAACCTTGCCAAGGTTGAGGTCGCGAGTTCGAGCCTCGTTTCCCGCTCCAGTATTCGAAGCATCGCGTTGTTTGGCGAAGTAAAAAAGGCAGCGCGGTGAAGCAGTTCAATGCGGGAGTAGCTCAGTTGGTAGAGCGCAACCTTGCCAAGGTTGAGGTCGCGAGTTCGAGCCTCGTCTCCCGCTCCATACATCAGGGGAAGCAGCGCTTCCCTTTTTGTTTGGAAGGCCGCTCGTTCTGAACTTCCAGAGCTTCGGTTCTTCTGGTTATCACCAGATAAATCTGCGAACCCGTGTCCAGGTTCCAGTCCGCTTGTGGCGCGATAGCAAAGCGGTTATGCAGCGGCCTGCAAAGCCGTTTAGGCCGGTTCGACTCCGGCTCGCGCCTCCAGTCTTTGATGTAAAGCGAAAGCCCCGACTTGTCGGGGCTTTTCGTTTTTCTGTTCCTCTCTTCGCCAGCCTTGTCGATCGTCGTCATCAAGGTGAGCGGAGCGGTCGATCCGACTGCGTGCCGCAGACGTTCCTCCGAATCGATCAGAAATTGAGCGCGGATTTAATCGACTGCACGGCAGCGGTGTTCAGGAAGCAGTAGTTCTCTTGCGGCGTACCGCCGGACATATACATCGACCAGCGAGAGAGGGCCATCGGGCTGGAACCAGACGCACGAGCAGGTGACGGTGCTGCGGGCGACGCCATCGCACATCTATTTCGAATCGAAGATCTCGGGTTCGACGCAGGCGCCACGCGAAGTGATCGCCGGAGCGGACCGGAGCCGCGAGCGCAGCGTGAACGGCACCGATACAGTCGTGAACCGGCCGTTCGCGTTTCCGTTGTCGCCGGGTAAGAGCTGGACGGTCGAATACGCCGGGCAGCATCCGAACCGGGTATTCGCTTCGCAGAAGTGGAACTCGCAGTATCGGGTGGTCGGAACGGAAACCGTCGAAGTGCCCGCCGGCAAATTCCAGGCGATCAAGATCGAAGCCGAAGGCGACTGGGTCGCGCAACTCGAGCCGCGGCAGACGGTCACGCAAGCCACCCAGGTCGAGCACGGCGACACCGCGATGATCACGCATGCGCAGAAACTCGGTCCTGTTCAGGCGACGGGACGCACGTATAAAAGCGTTTTGGTATGTGCCGGAAGTCGGCCGTTGGGTGAAATCGGTGGAAGAGTATTACGGCAGCAATGGCGTGAGAAACGAGCGCTATACGACCGAACTCGAGTCGTTTAAAAAGAGCGGGCAATAATCGGGTTCAGGCGTTTGATGCGTTCGCGCATTCATTGGGGCAGCGCATTCCGCTCAACGGCGTGTCCGGCGCGCGCACGGGAAGGGCAACGCACGCCGGCGCGCCTTATCCAGGCCGGGCGATAGAATCGCACCACTGTCATCGCCCGTTTTCATTGAAGCCGCATGTATTTCCAACTCACCGGCACTCAGGTCCGCCTGCTCGGCTCGATGCATCTGTTTCCCGCGACGAGCCGTCGAACGCCGCCATGGGTCGCCGAAGCCTATGACTGGGCCGACGCGCTCGTATTCGAGTCCGACCCAGCAACGATCCTGCCGTTTCTCAAAGCCGACGCACACCCCGACGCCGCGCAACTGCGGCCCCGGATGCGCGACGAAGCCTGGACGCAACTGCAGGCGCTGTGGCCGACCGATGGCCTGCTCGCGCCGCTTGAAACACTGCGTCCGTGGGCCGCGCTGATCGTCGCGCCGACGCTGCTGCAGCAGGTCGTCGAGGGTGTCGAGCCGCGCATGTTGCGCTCGGCGCTCGCGCAGGCGAAGCCGTATCGCTATCTCGAGTCCGCGCGGGACGTCGCAGTCGCGCTCGAATCGATTCCGCTCGAAGCCATTGCCGCGGCGCTCGACATGCTGATGGCCGACCGCGGCGAACCGCAGCGCACGCTCGAACGGATGCACGCGGCGTGGCTGGAGGGCGATCTGCACGCGATACAGCAAATCGCCGTCGAAGCGCCGATGTTCAATCTGGCCGGCATCCGTCAGGCGATTCTCGACGTGCGCAATCGCGCGTGGGCCGCGCGGCTGAGCGAGTTGCTGGACGTTCGCGAGCGCACGCTGGTGGTCGTCGGCGCGCTGCATCTATGCGGCCCCGGCAATCTCCCCGACTGTCTCGCGCGACCCGTGCAAGCGGTGTTCTGAACGCGTGCGCGGCTTTCGCGACTGAATACAGCCGTGTCGACCGCCCGGATGCCAGGCCTGCGCATGCTCGATGACGAGGCGCGCGGCATAATTGCGGATCGTTGCCCGCGCTGTCGCGCATTGACCCTGAAAGCTACCGATGACTGAACCGCAACACACCGCCGCCGCGCGGCTCGCCCAGCTCGAATGGCGCTGGAAGCCGTTCGGGAACCTCACGAGCGTCGAAGTCTATGAGATGCTGGCCGCCCGCAGCGCGGTGTTCGTCGTCGAACAGAACTGCGTGTATGGCGATATCGATGGGCTCGACGTCGAAGCCTGGCATCTGCTTGCGTATGGCACCGGCGACGGTGCGGCGCGGCCGCCGTTGGCCGGCTATCTGCGCGTGTTGTTGCCCGATGCGGCGGATGCCGATGTGCGCATCGGCCGGGTGTTGACGACCGCGCCGTTTCGCGGCATCTGTCTCGGCAAGGCGATGCTCGAACGCTCGCTCGCGCAAATCCGTGCGCAGTGGCCCGATACGCCGATCCGTCTGCACGCGCAGGCGCATCTGCAAGGCTTTTACGGTGCGTTCGGCTTCGAGCCGGTCTCGGAGGTTCACGACGAAGACGGCATCCCGCATGTGTGGATGCGCGCGCTGTGAACGCGAACGGGTCAGCGGGGCACGTTCGTGGTCGTCGACGCCGCATGCGTGAGCCCGCGCGCCGCTTTTGCATGCCGCTCGGCGCGCAGGCGTCCGCGAGACGACAGCCGCATCCAGTGGCGCAGCGCGATCAGCGCGCCGACCACGCTCATCATCGAACCCGGAATCCATAGCAGGAGCCCGCCGATCTGCTGATCGCGCATCGGGCTCAGCCACGTGAACGCCCGGCCGCAGATCGAGTAGATCGGATACAACTCGTGCGTCGTAAAAAAGATGAATGCGCCGAGAACGATCTGCGGCGGAATCGCCGCGATCACGACGAGCACGCGCTTGCCCGGAGACAGACGCGCGGGCGGCGCCGGACGCGGATCGAGTACGAGCCACCAGAACAGCAGGCCGTCGATCGCCATGCTCCAGTTCATTACGCGATAGAGCCGCCAGTCGAGCATCGCGACGAAATGGATCGGCGACAGCAGCCAGAAATAGATCAGCCCGACGAATAGCGTGAGCGCGACGACCGGGTGCATGACGACGTCGAGCGCCGTGCGCACGAGCGGTGTTTGCAGCGCGGGCCGCACGAAGCGCTGTCGCCAGCGCAACGGAATTCCCGCGCGCAACGCCGCGCCCGGATACGACAGCGCAATGAAGAACGGCCCGAGATGATGCAGCACCAGATGCTGCAAGCGATGCATGAAGAATTCATGCTCGAAGAAATAATCGAGCCGCGTATGCAGCACGACATACAGCGCGACCAGTCCGAGCCAGAATGACAGACGCCGCGCGAACGACAGCCGCGCCTTGCGCGCGCCGCGCACGAACAGGATCGCGGGGATCAGCAACGCGATCACGACGGTCGGCGAAAACTCCCAGGGATCGAGCCAGTAGAGCAGGTTCATGGCGATGGCGCGTGCGGTGGCGGCGGCCCGTCGTGCCGCTTACCTGGTCTGGCCCGGCGACTTGACCGCGAACGGCGCGCTCACTGTTTCGCCGTCGGAGAACTTCAGCGTCAGACGCACGGTGTCGCCCGGCGCGACCTTGTGCTTCGCGTCCTCGAGCATCACGTGATAGCCGCCCGGCGCGATCGCGACCTGGCCATGCGCGGGCACCGTCAGCTTGTCGACCATCACCATCTTCTGCGTCGAACCGTTCGATACGGTTTGATGCAGCATCGCATCGCCGTAGTCGTCGCTCGATACATCGACGAGGTCGATCGGCTTGTCGCTCGCGTTGACGAGCGTCGCATAGCCGGCCGCGGGCAGGTTGTTCGGCAGCCAGCGCACCCACGCGTCCTTGATGCTGATCGCGTGAGCATCGGCCGCTTGCGCGGCCGACGCGGCGCCGAGTGACAGCGCGAGCGCGCAGGCGAGGGAAGCGATTGGTTTGAGCTTGATCGTCATGATGGAATGGAGTGGGATCAAAGAAGAATCAGGATGGGTCATCGATGATGCGGCGCAGGTCCTGCGCGATCGCATCGGGCGTGTCGTGATCGGTGGCGAGCAGGCGCGCGCGGCCCCGGCTGTCGAACACATAGACGGCGGAGCTGTGCGTGACCTCGTAGTTGCCGTTCGGGTCGCGCTTTTCCATCTGATAAGCGACACGATAACGCTTGGCCAGCGACTCGATCTGCCAGTCGGTGCCGCTCAGCCCTTCGGCGTGCTGTGCGTCGAACGCGCCGACATAGTCGTGCAAGGCCTGCGGCGTGTCGCGCGCGGGATCGACGGTGATGAACAGAATGCGCACTTTCTGCGCATCGGGACCGAGCTTGCCGAGCACCTGCATCAGACGGCCCATCGTTTCGGGACAGACGTCCGGGCAATGCGTGTAGCCGAAGTAAACCAGCGACGTGCGGCCCCTGAACGACGCGGCGTTGACGGGACGGCCGGTGTCGTCGGTCAAGGTGAAGTCCAGATCCGGCAGGTGGCCGGTCACGTTGGTCAACTGCCACGGCTCGGCGCGCTGTGTGCAACCGGTCAGCGCGGCGAGCGCGACCAGCGTGCCCAGCGCAGTTGCCGCCGCAAGCCGGCGTGCCAACCCGTGCATCAAGCGGTGCGTGAGTCGCTTGGGTCGTGAGCGGGACCGGTTCGGCCGCTGGCGCTGGGGTGGCAGGATCGGGAACAAAGCAGGGTTCAATGACTCGATTGAAGAGCAGGCAACGCGAATCGATGGAGCAGGGGGCCGCACCGCCGCCCGATCATGCCGCGCAAGATTCGCGCGCGACACGCGATTGATTGAGAGCATGCAACGATGTCCATCACACCGACGGTCCGCGTGGCAGCGACTGTAGCGCAAAATTGGCGCCAGCGTCGCGCAGCGCGCCGGGCGCACGATTTGCGAGTCAATTTGACGCAGCTTGCTGAAAGCCGGTTGAAGCCCGATCGTTGCGCTTTTGAACGCAATCGACAGAAGCGGATGATAGATCGCCCATCGGGCTTGAGTCCCAGCTTACTTTCTCGAAAAATTGACGGATGCGCGGTAAGATGCGCACACTTTTCCGGCCATAGATGGCTGAAAGGCGAACCCAGGCGATGCAAGCACTTCCGGCTGTTCTGTCTCCGAGCGAGACGGCATTTTTCTTCGACTTCGATGGCACGCTCGTCGAACTCGCCCCCACACCGGACGGCGTGCTGGTGCAGCCGCGCGTGATCGACCTGCTGCGCGAACTGCGCAGTCTGACGAATGGCGCGGTCGCGGTGGTGTCGGGGCGCGGCATCGACAGCATCGACAGTTTTCTCGGCATGCCCGATCTGCCGGTCGCGGGTCTGCACGGCGCCGAGCGGCGCGATGCGAATGGCGACACGCAGCGCATCGGCTTTCACGACGAGCGCCTGTTGCGCATGGAGCAGGTGCTCGCGCAGGTCGTCAACGAACATCCGGGCATGCTGCTCGAGATCAAGGGCGCGGCGCTCGCGCTGCACTACCGCAACGCGCCGGACCGCGAGCCGGTCGCGCGCGAGGCGACCGAGCGGCTCGTCGCCGATTACCCCGCTTCTTACGTGCTGCAGCCCGGCAAGATGGTCTACGAGATCAAGCCGAAGGACGTCGACAAGGGCCGCGCGACGCGCGCGTTCCTCGACGAGCTGCCGTTCACCGGCCGCACGCCGATATTCGCCGGCGACGATCTGACCGACGAGAAGGGCTTCGCGGTCGTCAACGAGCGCGGCGGTCTGTCGATCAAGGTCGGCGCGGGCGAAACGATGGCGCACACGCGCGTCGAATCGGTGTCGTCACTGCTCGACTGGCTCGAAACCATCGTCGCGGCGGCGCGCGGCGCATGACGCCGGCGGCCCCGTTCAACGAAAACAACATACTGCATCGGGAATCGCGCTTCATGAGCCGACTGATCATTGTTTCGAACCGGGTGGCGCCTATTTCGGAGGGCGGTCCGGCGGCGGGCGGTCTGGCGGTCGGCGTGTACGACGCGCTGAAGGAGACCGGCGGCATGTGGTTCGGCTGGAGCGGCGACGTGCTGACCTCCGGCCAGCCGCAGATCAAGCTCGAGGAGCGGGGTCCGGTGACCTTCGCGACCGTCCCGCTGATGCGGCGCGATTACGACCAGTACTACCGTGGTTTCTCGAACGCGACGCTGTGGCCCGCGTTCCACTATCGATCCGACCTGCTGCATTACGACCGGCACGACTTCGAAGGCTACTGCCGCGTCAACGCGTGGCTCGCGCAGCAACTCGTGCCGCTCCTGCGCGAAGACGACGTGATCTGGGTGCACGACTATCACCTGATTCCGTTCGCTCAGGCGCTGCGCTCGGCAGGCGTGAACAACCGCATCGGTTTTTTTCTGCACATTCCGTTTCCGGCCGCGCAGGTGCTGCTGACGGTGCCGCCGCATCGCGAGCTCGTCGAGGCGCTGTGTTCGTTCGACCTGCTCGGCTTCCAGACCGGTCCCGATCTGCGCGCGTTCTGCGACTACGTGATCAACGAGGGGGGCGGCTCGATCGACGCGTCGGCGAAAGGACCGCTGAGTGTGCATGCGTTCGGCCGCACGTTGCGCGCCTCTGCGTATCCGATCGGCGTCTATCCGGACGAGATCGCCGGGCTCGCGAAGGCGGGCGAACGCGGCAAGCCGGTGCGCACGATGAAGGCGACCCTGCATTCGCGCAAGCTGATCATGAGCGTCGACCGGCTCGATTATTCGAAGGGGCTGGTCGAGCGGTTCCGTGCGTTCGAGCGCCTGCTCGAGCATACGGCCGCGCAGCGCAACAAGGTGTCGTTCCTGCAGATCGCCCCGCCGACGCGCGCCGACCTGCACGCGTATCAAGACATCCGGCTACAGCTCGAAGGCGAGTCGGGACGGATCAACGGACGTTTCGCCGAGCTGGACTGGACGCCGATCCTATACATCCACAAGCAGTACGAGCGCTCGGTGCTGGCGGCGCTGTTCCGTACCGCGCACGTCGGCTATGTGACGCCGTTGCGCGACGGCATGAACCTCGTTGCGAAGGAATACGTGTCGGCGCAGGATCCGGAGAATCCCGGCGTGCTGGTGCTGTCGCGCTTCGCGGGCGCGGCGCAGGAGCTCGACGGCGCGCTGATCGTCAATCCGGTCGATATCGACGGCATGGCCGAAGCGCTCGCGCGGGCGCTCGACATGCCGCTCGCCGAGCGCCAGGGGCGCTATCGCGACATGATGGCGCAGCTGCGCGAGAACAACGTGTCGGTGTGGCGCGATAACTTCATGCGCGATCTGCAGAGCGTCGAGGGCGCGAAGCGCGCCAGAAGCGGGAAAGCGCGCGCGGCCACGGGTGCTGCGCGCGCCGCGCGGAAGAGGGCGGCGCGCGAGAGCGTGACCGGCTAAGCCAAGCCGGGCCGCGAGACAGACAGCAAAAAGCCGCTCCAGGGAGCGGCTTTTTTTCAAGCGATGCGATGCGCAGCGCGTGGACCAGGCGTGCGTCAGGCTACGTGCTGTTCGTCGACCTTCTTGCCGCCGATATGCAGCGTCTGGCCCTTGCCATACTGCTTCGAGAGCAGGTCGCGATAGAGGCCCGGACGCTGGCGCAGTTCTTCCGGCGTGCCGTCGTCGATGACCTTGCCGGCGCTCATCACGATGATCCGGTCGAAGTTGTTCAGCGTCGACAGACGGTGCGCGATCGCGATCACGGTGCGGCCGACCATCAAGCGGTCGAGCGCCTTCTGGATCGCTTCCTCGGACGCGCTGTCGAGCGCGGACGTGGCTTCGTCGAGCAGCAGGATCGGCGCGTTTTTCAGAATCGCGCGCGCGATTGCGATGCGCTGGCGCTGACCGCCCGACAGCTTCACGCCGCGGTCGCCGACGATCGTGTCGTAGCCTTCCGGCATCGCTTCGATAAAGTCCGCGCAACGCGCCTCGCGCGCGGCAGCGAGCACTTCCTCGCGGCTCGCGTCCGGGCGGCCGTACGCGATGTTCTCGTACACCGTGCGATGGAACAGCGAGATGTCCTGGGGCACCAGCGCAATCGCGTGGCGCAGGCTGTCCTGGGTAATCGACGCGATGTCCTGGCCGTCGATCTTGATCGCGCCACCCTGGGTCTCGTAGAAGCGCTGCAACAGCGCGAGCACGGTCGATTTGCCGGCGCCCGACTTGCCGATCAGCCCGACGCGCTGACCCGGTTCGATATCGAGGTCGAAGTGATCGAGAATCGGCCGGCGGCGCGGATAGGCGAACGTGACGCCGTCGAACGTGACGCGGCCGCCCTGCGGCACGAGTTCGGTCGCGTCGTCGCGATCGGGCATGCCGTGCGGTTCGAGCAGCGTGCGCACGGCCTCTGCGAGTCGCGCGACGTGCTGCGTGACGTCGACGAGCGCGACGGCGAGATCGCGCGTGCCGTGCAGGATCGTGAAGCCGAGCGAGCTGACGAGCACGATGTCGCCCGAGGTCGCGCGGCCCTGGTCCCACAGCCATAGCGCCCAGCCGAGCAGGCCGGCCGACAGCAGCGCGGTGACCACGGCGTGCAGCAGACGCAGCTTTTCCAGGTACAGCAGGCTTTGCTGGCGCGCGTCCATTTCCGACTTGACCGTCGAAGCAAAGCGGTGCTGTTCGCGGAACGTCATGCCGAACGCGCGCACGAGCCCCATATTGCTGATCACGTCGACAAGCTCGCCGTCGACCGATGCCGCCTTGGTCGCGAAATTATGGTGACGCGCGGAACCGCGGCCCGCGAGCTTGTACAGCACGACCGACAGGATCGCCGAGCACAGCATCAGGCCGGCGGCCATCAGCGGGTTCACCGCGATGATCATCACGATCGCGCCGAGCACCGCGATGCACGGCGGCAGCACGTTCCACGCGGTGGTGTTTTCGGCGGTGTAGACGGCGTTCGAGGTCGCGGTGATCCGGCTTGCCAGCATGCCGGGCTGCTTTTCGGCGTAGTAGGTCGGCGAGTGGCCGCTCAGGTACTGAAACAGGTCGCGCCGCAAATCGCCCGTCACGGCGACGAACGTGTGCGCGGCGAACCAGCCGCCGATCCGCCACAACAGGTTGTCGGCAGCGATCAGGCCGACGAGGATCGCGAACGCGCCCCACAGCGGTCCCGGATGATGCCTGCCGCCGCCGAGCACGTCGATCAGATGTTTGATCGCGTACTGCGAAGCGAGTGCGCAGCCCACGGCCGCAAACACGCTGCACAACACGATCGCATGCGCGAGCGGATGGCGGCGGATAAAGCGGAAGAGAAACGCAAGTGGCCGGTGCGCATAGCTCGCGAGCTTGGCGTTCTGGGCGTTACGCTGGGCGATGGTCAAGTGTTCCAATTGAGCTGAGATCGATGTGTTGCGGGTTGTGCATGCAATGCGCGGACCACACGGACAAGCATGGCTCTCCGTGAAGCCGATGTTTCGCATTGTAAACATGCAAAGGCGATTGCGCCCTGTGTATCCGGGCTTTGACGCGATTGATTTCGCGATGGACCCCCGCGATCTGCGTCGTCCCAACACACCAGCCGACGGGCCATTCAGGCAGATTGCGGAAAATTTCGAGATATAATTACAGATTGCATTCAACCGCGCTGCGGCAATTTTGCAATTCCTACCGGCAACGTTGATGGGCGAGAACTCGCAGACACGGTACCGCCGCGCCTCCCGAAACCTCGTGGATACTGTAGAACTATCTTTGAAAACAAGGGTTTGCAAAGTGTTTCGCGTTTGTAACAACGTAAAGACTTTGAAATGCTGCGGTGCTGCAACAATCCGGGCATCGATAATGCGTGCTCGTTAGCCCGGCAATTTTTCTGACAGTTTGTCAACGTCGGTGCAACGGGCGCGTTTACTCGCACATGCCCAGTCGCTGATCCACTTGTCCGGGCTCGTTACCAAGCGATCCATCGCAGGATTTCTCAAAAGAATCAGGCCCGCGCCGGCATTTCCGGCCAGACTGCCCTGGCGAGCAAGCGAGTCGCTTTTTCCAAATGCAGTACTTTTGCCTGATTTTTTACTAGGAGTTCGTCAATATGCGAATCGCTCAAATCGCTCCGCTGCACGAGGCGGTTCCTCCCAAGCTGTACGGTGGTACGGAACGCGTGGTGTCCTATCTGACCGAGGCGCTGGTCGAGCAGGGCCACGACGTCACGCTGTTTGCAAGCGGTGATTCGCAAACTTCGGCGAAGCTCGAAGTTTTCTGGCCGCAGGCGCTGCGCCTCGACCCGACGATCCGCGACGTGATGGCGCCGCACATGCTGCTGCTCGAAGAAGTGCGCCGCCGCGCGGACGAATTCGACGTGCTGCATTTCCACATCGACTACTACCCGTTCTCGCTGTTCGCGCGTCAGCCTGTGCCGTTCGTCACGACGCTGCACGGCCGTCTCGATCTGCCTGAACTGCAGCCGATCTTCAACACGTTCAATGACGTGCCGGTCGTGTCGATCTCGGACAACCAGCGCATTCCGCTGCCGCAGGCGCACTGGCTGCAAACCGTCTATCACGGTTTGCCGGAAGACGTGCTCAAGCCGATTCCCAACGTCGAGCCCGGCTACCTCGCATTCCTGGGCCGCGTCTCGCCGGAGAAGGGGCTTGACAGGGCGATTCGCATCGCCGGGCAGGCAGGCATGAAGCTCAAGGTCGCCGCCAAGATCGACAAGGCCGACCGTGCCTACTACGAAGAAGTCATCAAGCCGCTGATGTCGTTGTCGCACATCGAGTACATCGGCGAAATCGGCGAAGCTGAAAAGCGCGAGTTTCTCGGCAATGCGCACGCACTGGTGTTCCCGATCGACTGGCCGGAGCCCTTCGGTCTCGTGATGATCGAGGCGATGGCTTGCGGCACGCCGGTGATCGCGTTCAATCGCGGTTCGGTGCCGGAAGTGATCGAAAACGGCATGTCGGGTTTCGTCGTCGAGGACGAAATCAGCGCGGTCGCCGCCGTCAAACGTCTGCACACGCTGCCCCGCGCTGGCGTGCGCAAGGCGTTCGAGGCGCGCTTCTCGTCGAAGGTGATGGCGCAGAACTACGTCGCCACCTATGAAGAACTGCTGCGTCGCAAACATCGCACGGTGCTGCGCGAAGTCAACGCGGGCTGATTGGCGATTGTTCCGCCGCGGTTGTTTCGCGGTAGATAAAACGCTGTCGGCAGCAACTCGTTGCACGCTTCCTTCGTTGCTCTGAACGCCCCGCCGGCACGTCGCCGGCGGGGCGTTGTTGCATGCGCGCTGCGTTTTTCGTCGGTGCACAACTGAAAATACGGGTTTCCGCGCGGCGCGAACGAGCCAGTCTCGGTAATATCCCTATAATTGCCGTGCCGCAAATTGGGCTGCGGTGCCGCCGACGACAGGAGGATGCCTTGGCGAGAACGAAAGAGACGCGCGCGAACGCCGCGCCCGGCGCCGGAACGATTTTTACGTTGCGCGCCATCGGTCTCGTGCTCGCCGCCCGCTGGTTTTTCTCGATGTCCGAGATGAAGCTGACCACCGCGCTGACCGCGATGGCGTCTTCACCGTGGGCATGTATCAACCTCGTTTTTCTGTTCCTGCTGATCTTCCTGCCGGGCGCGCGCGCCGTCGCGGAGCGTCCGTTCCATCCGTTGCCGCAATGGCTGCGTCAGGCGCTGCGCCTGTTCGCGTTCCTCGGGTTTCTGTTTGCGCTGTGGTCGGTCGGCGCGTTCGTCGCGAGCGCAGGCTGGCGTCGCGCGATGCAGGCGGTCGCGGCCAGCAACGGTTGGCTCGTCGCGGCGCCGGTGCTGTATGCGATCGTCTTGTGGATCTGCCGGCCGCTGCCGTTGTGGGCGCACCAATGTTGCGGCGCGGCGCTTTGCGATCGGCCGCTATGCGGTGTCGCTCGATCCGCTGACCCGCACCGTCGTCGTGTGGGCTGAGCGGCGCAAGGTGGGGCAATACGATGCGCGCGAATTGTCGGTGCGCTGGGCGAGCGGTTCCAATGCGCGCGCGACGCCGGCGCCCGCGGTCGCGTTCGGCGCGGCGGGCAAGGCCGGCGCGTCAGCGGCGCCGATAGGGTCGGTCGCGGCGCCCTCGCTTGCGCGCAGCGCGTTCGGCGTACGTCCGAAGGTCGAGTTGCTGTGGGATTCGCCGGCCGCCGCGGGTCATAACCGGCAGACCGTTTTCCGCGCCGCGCTGACGACCGAAGGCGATCGCGTCGCCGCCCGCGCGCTCGACACGACGCTGCGCCAGGTCTGACGCTGCATGTTTTGTGCTATCGGTCACATCGCGTGGCCGATGCACGCATCCCGAAGCGAAGCTTCGTCGATAATGCAATCAAGGCGCCCGGCCTGCAGGCGGGCGAGTGGGACACTCATCGATCATATTGCGTCTTACGCAGGAGTCGCCATGCTGGTTCGCTGGTTGCTTGCCGCCCTTCATCTGCTCGCGTATGGTTTTGCGCTCGCGTCGATTCTCAGACGCACGTGGTCGCTGCGTCGCGCGTCGGTGCCCGCCGCGTTGCGTTCGGTGTTCCGCGCCGATTCAGGCTGGGGCATCGCCGCGCTGGTGCTGATCGTGACCGGCCTGATGCGCATGTTCGGTAGCTATGAGAAGGGCGCCGACTACTACCTGCACCAGCCGCTCTTTCACGTGAAGATGACGTTGCTGGTGCTGATCCTGATCCTCGAAGTGCCCACGATGCTCGGCCTGATGCGCTGGCGCGCGTCGATCCGCAGCGGCGCGGCGCCGAATCTGAAGAAGGCGCGATCTTACGCGCATTTCAGCGTGATCCAGACCGTGCTGCTGGTTCTGATGGTGTTTGCCGCGACCGGAATGGCGCGCGGCATCGGGTTGCCCGCCGGCGCGGTGTAGCGCGGCGGGTCTTCTATTGCCAAGGGCTGGTGGCGCCGGGCGTGGCATCGTTTGCCGTGAAGCCTGGTGCATGCCTGCGTCGCGCTAGCCGACCAATAAGCCAGAATCGTCGACCCGGTCGGCTTTGACCTTTGCCGACTCGTGCACAAGCTCCGGCTCGCCGAGACCCTTGATCAGCTCCAGCGCCTGACGCTCGAACAAGCGACGGTACAAGCCGTTGTCGCGTTTGATCAGCGCGTCGTGGCTGCCTTCCTCGATCACCTTGCCCTTGTCGAGCACGAGGAGCCGGTCGAGCGCGCGCACCGTCGACAGCCGATGCGCGACCACCAGCGTCGTGCGCCCCTGCATCAGCCGCTCCATCGCGCGCTGGATCAGCACTTCGCTTTCGCTGTCGAGGCTCGACGTGGCTTCGTCCAGAATCAGGATCGGCGCGTCGGCGAGAAAAGCCCGCGCGATCGCGACGCGTTGACGCTCGCCGCCCGATAGCTTGATGCCGCGTTCGCCGACCAGCGTGTCGTAGCCGTTCGGCAGCGCGGCGATGAAGTCGTGCGCGCTCGCGAGCCGCGCGGCCCGCTCGATGTCGGCGCGGCTCGCGCCGGGCCGTCCATACGCGATGTTCTCGGCAAGCGAGCGGTGAAACAGTAGCGGCTCCTGCTGGACGATCGCGATCTGGCTGCGCAGCGACGCTTGCTGGACCTGCGCGATGTCCTGGCCGTCGATCGTGATCCGCCCGCCCGAAATGTCGTGAAGGCGCTGGATCAGCTTGATGAAGGTCGTCTTGCCCGAGCCGGAATGACCGACCAGCCCGACGCGCTCGCCCGCCGCGATGCGGATGGAAAAGTCGTCGTAGAGCGGCCGGCTGTGCGCGCCATAGTGAAACGACACCTGCTCGAAGCGGATCTCGCCGTCGCGGATCGCGATGGCGCCGGCGCCGGGACGATCCTCGACGCCGAGCGGCTGACTCTCGAGCGACACCAGTTCCTCCATGTCGTTGACCGAGCGCTGCAGGTTACGGATGTGCATGCCGATGTCACGCAGATAGCCTTGCAGCATGAAGAACATCGTCAGCGCGAACGTGATGTCGCCGACGCTCGCTTCGCCGCGTGCCCACAGCAGTAGCGCCACGCCGAGAATCGCCGCCTGGATCGCGGCCAGCATGCCGCCCTGGAGGCCGCCGTTGAGCGTGCCGCGCACCCACGTGCGGCGTGTGCGTTGCCGCCATTTGCCGATCACGTGCGCGAGGCGCGCTTCCTCGCGCGCTTCCGCGCCGAATGCCTTGACGACGCCGTTGCAGCTGACCGCATCGGCGAGCGCGCCGCCCATGCGTGTGTCCCACGCGTTCGCGAGACGCGCGGACGGCGCGACGAAGCCCAGCGACACCGTCACGGTCACGCCGATATACAGCAGCGAGCCGATGCCGACGACGATGCCCATCATGAGCCAGCGCGAGCCGAGCAGCAGGGTCGCGCCGATCAGCATCGCCAGCGATGGCAGCAGCGCGATCAGCAGCGTGTCATTCAGCAGGTCGAGCGCCCACATGCCGCGCGTGATCTTGCGCACGGTCGAGCCGGCGAAGCTGTTCGCGTGCCAGTCGGTCGAAAAGCGCTGCACGCGATGAAACGCGCGCGCGGCGATCTCGCTCATCATCTTCAGCGTGAAGCGGATGATGTTGAAGTACACGCCCTGGCGCAGCAGCGTCGCGGTGAGGCCGAGCGCGGCGAGCGCGCCGAAGGCCGCGAGCGCGTGATGCCAGACGGGCGCCGACGACGCCGGACCGGCCGCGATCGCGTCGACGAGACGTCCGGCGAAGACCGGCGTCAGGATGTCCGCGCCCGCCGTGAACAGCGCGAGCGCCGCGATCACGACGATGCGCCCCGGCTGTTGCGCCCAGTGACGGAAGGTGAAGCCGAGGACATCCTTGAAGGCTTGTCCGCGAAAGTCGAGTTTTCTGTTGGCCATTTGCTTTGGGCCCGGCGAAGCACGAGCGCGCCGAGATTCCAGTCAGAAGCGAAAAAGGGGTAGACAGCCAGCGGATGCCGGAATCCGCGCGGCAAGGCGCGAAAAAATACGACGGCAAACAACGGCAACGGAACAACGGACTGTCTGGAATGAACGCGGTGCGCCTGCCGAGGCGGCGGCGCATCAGCGACAACGCTGCGGCTTCAAGGTCGCATCGGTCGTGGCGGACGGGCCGGCGGTCGTGGAACCATGCGGGGGAGCGCGCGATGCACTGCAAACATGTGGCGCTTCCCTGAGATGGTTCAAGATGGAGAAACCGGACGGAGCCGGACCGGGCGAATGCCCGTTTGCCGAATATAGCAATAGTGCGGGGCGCTCGCCAACCTACGGAACGACGTGGTTCTATAGCCAACGATATCTCGTATGGCGCACGCGACGTTATTTGCCGGCAAATAGAAAAAGGGCTTACGCATTGCTGCGTAAGCCCTTTTGTCTTCGGTGATCGACACACCAAGAATCTGGTGGGTAGTACTGGGATCGAACCAGTGACCCCTGCCGTGTGAAGGCAGTGCTCTACCGCTGAGCTAACCACCCGAAGAGATCGAAATTATGTCAGGGAATTTAGGGTTCGTCTAGTCTTTTTTAAGCAGTTTGCTCATCAGTTGCCGGCGCGGGTTCAAGACGCCATACGCTCGCGCCTTTGAGCGCCTTGTCGAGATCGTCGAGTACGGCTTCGTGCGCGGTGCTTTCGTCATCGCTCGCAGCGATCACGACCAGCTCCAGCGAGTCGAGTGCGACGCGCGGCGCATGCGTATCGCCGCCGGCCTGCGCTTCGCCGAGCATGTCGATGACGAGGCTTTCCTGACCGCGCGTCATCGCCAGATAGACCTCGGCGAGCAGTTCCGAGTCGAGCAGCGCGCCGTGCAGCGTACGGTGCGCATTGCTGATGCCGAAGCGGTCGCACAGCGCATCGAGCGAATTGCGCTTGCCGGGGAACATCTGCTTGGCTTGCGCGAGCGTGTCGATAATCTCGCCGCAGTGCATGCTCACTGGCGGCAGACCGAGCAGCGCGAACTCGGCGTCGAGAAAGCCGATGTCGAATGGCGCGTTGTGGATGATCAGGTCCGCGTCCTGGATGAAATCGCGGAACTGGTCGATGATCTCCGCGAACTTCGGCTTATCGCTCAAAAATTCCGTGGTGAGGCCGTGCACCGCAAGCGCGCCCGGATCGCTGTCGCGCTCGGGGTTGATATAGAAGTGCAGGTTGTTGCCGGTCAGCCGGCGGTTCACGAGCTCGACGCAACCGAGTTCGAGAATCCGGTCGCCGCCGCGGGCGTTCAGGCCGGTAGTTTCGGTATCGAGGATCAGTTGACGCATGTCGGATTAGCCTGCTTCGAAAAAATTGCGGAAAAAAGCGGGGAGGGCGGCGCGCGGTGTTGCCGATGCGCGCACGCTCTTTACATCTCGGCGAGCGATGCCACGCCGCGATTGGCCAACTGATCGGCGCGCTCGTTTTCCGGGTGGCCATTGTGGCCGCGCACCCAGCGCCATTCAATCTCGTGTTGCGCGACGAGCGCATCGAGCCGCTTCCACAGATCGGCGTTCTTGACCGGCTGTTTCGCCGCGGTGACCCAGCCTTTCTTCTTCCAGCCGTGAATCCACTCGCTGATGCCTTTCTGTACGTACTGCGAGTCGGTGTGCACGATCGCCTTGCACGGGCGCTTCAACGCCTCGAGCGCGGAAATCACGCCCATCAGCTCCATGCGATTGTTGGTCGTGTTGGCCTCGCCGCCGAACAGTTCTTTTTCCTGGCTGCCGAAGCGCAGCAACGCGCCCCAGCCGCCAGGGCCGGGATTGCCCTTGCAGGCGCCGTCGGTATAGATGTCGATGTGATCTGGAGTCATTCGGTGTGGTTTCGTGTGTTCGGGGTGGCGGCGGGCGCGAGGCCTGCCGCGAGCACGGGCTTTTTCACTTTGAGCGGCCCGACGAGACGCATGCCGCGCACGCGTTTGATCGCCTTGATCATGTAGGTGGCGCCGAAAATCGGCCACCAGCGGTCGCCGGCGGCTTCCATGAAGCCGTAACGCGCGAGCCATTGATCGCTCGCGAGCGGCGGACGATAGCAGCCGAAGCGCCCGCGTTCAAGGTCGAAGCCGAGCAGCTTGATCCAGTCCTTCAGGCGCGTGAACGCGATCAGATCGACGGCGGAGGGCACGAACGGGCGGCCTGTCATCTTGCCGATCGACTGCCGTACTCCCCACAGCGACAACGAGTTGAAGCCGAGGATGATCAGTTGGCCTTCAGGCACCAGCACGCGTTCGGCTTCGCGCAACAGCCGATGCGGGTCGCTGGTGAATTCGAGCGTATGCGGCATCACGAGCAGGTCGACGCTTTGCGCTTCGAACGGCAGATCGAGCAGGTCGCACCAGACCGCGCTGCGCCCGGCCGGCGCGTGCAGACCAGGGGCGCCTCGCGCGGCGTTCGAGGGGTTGTCGTCGCCAGCGTCGCCAGCGTTGCCCGCGCTGCTGATGCCGCTTACGCTGCCACGACGTGCCCAGCGCGGATACGTGTACGGCGCGCTCGCGCCGCTCGCCGCGTCGAGCACGAGGCCGCGGCACGGCATGCGGTTCTCGCGCAACGCGTCGAGCTGCGGCAGGCCGAGTTGCAGCGCATGATAGCCGAACACGTCCGACACCACGCGATCGAGCTGGGTTTGCTCCCAGTCGAGCACGTAGCGGCCTGGCGGCGAATCGGTCCAGGCGGGCCAGTCTATAATCGCTCGGTCAGTCATATTAAAAATGCGTCGCCTATGAATGCGCTCGAGTACGTACCGGTCCCGGCGTTTGAAGACAATTACATCTGGGTCATTGCCGACGGACACCACGCGGTCGTCGTCGATCCGGGCGAAGCCGCCCCTGTGCGCGCCTGTCTGGCCCAACGAGGCTGGCGGCTGAGCGCTATTTTACTCACGCACCATCATCAAGACCACGTCGGCGGGGTGGCCGATCTGCTGAACGGCCAGGACGTGCCGGTCTACGGCCCCGCCAGCGAAGCGATCGCGCACCTGACACATCGTCTCAAAAGTGGCGATCACGTGACGATCGCTGTACCCGCACTTGAATTCAGCGTGCTCGACGTGCCCGGTCACACGAGCGGACACATCGCCTATTTCCATGCGGCCGATACGCGCGGCACGCCGCACGTGTTTTGCGGCGACACACTGTTCGCGTGCGGTTGCGGGCGCCTTTTCGAAGGCACGCCGCAGCAGATGCTGAATTCGCTCGATGCGCTCGCCGCGCTGCCCGGCGCAACCGAAGTGCATTGCGCACACGAATACACGCTGTCGAACATTCGCTTCGCGCTCGCTTGCGAGCCGCACAATGCCGAACTGCAGGCGTGGCGCGACAAGGCGAACGAGTTGCGCGCCCGCCACCAGCCGACGCTGCCGACCACGATCGCGCACGAGCGCGCGGTCAATCCGTTCCTGCGCGCAGGCGAGCCGGCGATCCAGTCGAACCTCGAAGCACGATTGCACGAAACGGTGTCTGACCGGCTGAAGGCCTTCACATTGATGCGCGAATGGAAGAACCGCTTCCGTTGATCCGGAGCGCATTCGGCGGTTCTTCACGCGATGAATCGGAAAAATTCGCCAAGCCCCAGATTTGGTTGATTTTTTTCTTGATTTTCCAATTGACGGAAACGTTGACGTTTCGTACTATCGGCTGCAAATTCCAGCCCTTGTGGAAACCGAGACGTTCATGCGATTTATCTTAAGTGCGTTGTTGGTCCTGACACTCGCCGCGTGCGCGAGTCAGGGACCGACGACGAATACCGCCACTAACCCCGCCAGCCAGCAGGCCGTAGCCGACGCCCTTCGCAAGAACGCCACCGCTAAAGAAACCATCAACGTCGACCAGAGCTCCGTCAATCAGTTGACGAGCGAGGACGCCGATCTGTGGGGCCGCATTCGCCGTGGCTTCCAGATGCCGGACCTGCAGAGCGACCTCGTCGACATGCAGCTGAACTGGTATCTGCAGCGTCCCGATTACGTGCAGCGCATGACCGAGCGCTCGCAGAAATACCTGTATCACATCGTCGAGGAACTTGAGTCGCGCCATATGCCGACCGAGCTCGCGCTCCTGCCGTTCATCGAGTCTGCATATAGCCCGCAGGCTTTGTCGGTCGCCAAGGCTGCGGGTATGTGGCAGTTCATGCCGGGCACGGGCCGGACCTACAACCTGAAGCAGAACATGTGGCAGGACGAGCGCCGCGACGTGCTTGCGTCGACCAGTGCCGCGCTCGACTACCTGTCGAACCTGCACGACATGTTCGGCGACTGGCAACTCGCGCTCGCTGCGTATAACTGGGGCGAGGGCAACGTGCAGCGCGCGATCGCGCGCAACGAGGCGGCGGGTCTGCCGACCGACTACATGAGCCTGCGTCTGCCGAACGAAACGCGCAACTACGTGCCGAAGCTGCAAGCGGTCAAGAACCTCGTGATGAACCCGCAGATGTACGGGCTCACCCTGCCGTCTATTCCGAACCACCCGTACTTCGTGACGGTCACGACCTCGCACGACATCGACGTCGACGTCGCCGCGCGGCTCGCCAACATGTCGACGGACGAGTTCCGTTCGCTGAACCCGTCGTTCAGGAAGCCGGTGATTCTCGGCGCGACGCAGCCGCAGATTCTGTTGCCTTTCGACAACGCGTCCGCGTTCGAGCGCAATCTGAAAACGTACTCGGGCTCGCTGTCGTCCTGGACCACCTACACGGTCGATGCACGCGCGACGCCCGCGGCGATCGCACAGAAGATCGGCGTCGACCCCGACACGCTGATGGAAGTGAACAAGATTCCGGTCGGTATGCGCCTGAAGCCGGGCTCGACGATCGTCGTGCCGCGCGGCTCGGACGACGACGAGGACATCAGCGCCGACGTCGCCGAAAGCGCGGTGCTCGCGATGGAACCCGACGTACCCGACACGCGCAAGATGCTGATCCGCGTGCGTCGCAATCAGTCGATGGCGGCCATCGCGGTGCGCTACGGCGTGTCGGTCGGTCAGCTGAAGGCGTGGAACAGGACGCATCGCGATCAGGTTGCGCGCGGCCAGGTGATCGTGCTGCACGTGCCGGTCGGCAAGCCGGTACCCAGCGAGCCGGGTCCGGAAAAGATCGCCGCCGACGTGCAAGGCGGCAGTGTGCAGAAGATTGGCGTCCACGTCGCAGACACACACGGTGAATCGCGCTACGATAAGAAGAAAGGGCGCGGCCACTCCGCCGTCGTCAAGGTCTCCGAGCCGGGCGGCAAGGGTAACAAGCCGGCGGCGCCCGTTGCCAGCAAGGGCAAGGTCGAGAAGGTCTCGGCCTCGGAGCCCGGCAAGGCGTCGAAGGCCGCGGCTGAGAGCCGCCCGAAGACCGTGGCCAACGCGAAGAAGAAGGGTAAATAGACCAATAGCGGCTCTCACGGTAGTGACCACATGCGTTGCGGGGGCAGCGCATGGATTGCGCTCCGATCACGTACCGTGTTCATCCAACGCCGTCACCTCAGGGTGACGGCGTTTTTCATTTCGCGGACGATTCCTGCGCGTTTGCGGTATTTACTTTATTGTTCGTGCTTCGGCCGCGTTGCCCGCGGGGTGCCGGTCCGTCCTGATCCGTCCGAACCTCGGGAGAGGTTCTTGAGGTCATTTCCAGGTTTACTTCCTGATTTATGTCGTCGACCCAACTGCGCGTCTTTCTGCTTTTTTCCGCCGGCTACTTCGTCTCTTACGTGTTTCGCGGCGTCAATCTTGGTTTCGCGCCGTTCATCACGCGCGATCTCGGTCTGTCAGCCGCCGATCTGGGTGTGCTGACGAGTCTGTATTTCCTCGGTTTCGCGGGCGCGCAGATCCCCGCTGGCGTGCTGCTCGATCACTTCGGCGCGCGTCGCGTGACCTCCGTCACGTTGCTTTTTGCCGCGCTCGGCATCTGGGTATTCGGCGCCGCGCACAGCCTCGGCATGATGATGGTCGGGCGGCTGCTGATCGGCGTTGGCGTGTCGGTGTGCCTCGGCGCCGCGTTCAAGGCGCTCGCGCAGCATTTTCCGGTGGCGCGTTTGCCATTGATGAACGGGCTTGTGATGGCGATCGGCGGTTTCGGCGGCGTGATGGTCGGTTCGCCGCTCACGTGGGTGCTCGGTTTTTCCAGCTGGCGCCCGGTTTGCGTCGGACTCGGTGTGTTGACGGTAGCGGTTGCGCTCGCGCAATGGACGCTCGCTCCGGACGCGCGCGAAACGCATCGCCAGGCGAGCATCGTCGCGCAGTTCAAGGGTACGTGGCACATCCTGCGCAGCGCGGCTTTCTGGAAAATCGCGTCGTTCTCGGTCGTTACGCAAGGCGTCTTCTACGCGATGCAGTCGTTGTGGGTCGGAGCATGGCTGCGCGACGTACAAGGCTTCGAGCCGCACCAGGCGGCGGCGCTCGTGTCGATTCTCGGCTTCGCGATGATGGCCGGCTGCGTCGGTTTCGGCGCGGCGGCGCGTAGTCTCGAGCGGCGCGGCCTCTCGCTGTACGCGTTCTGCGGCATCGGCATGGCGCTATATGTGCTGACGCAGATGCTCATCATGTTTAACGCGCCGTTGCCGGCGAGCCTGTTGTGGGCCGCCTACGGCATCTTCGGCGGCACCGGGATTCTGAGCTACGCGGTGATGGCGCGGCATTTCCCGCCGCAGATGATCGGCCGGGTCAACACGACGCTGACGCTAATTATTTTTCTGCTGATCTTCGGTTTCCAGATCGGCGTTGGCGCGGTGCTGTCGCACTGGCCGGCGAGCGGCGGGCATTACCCGGCGCTCGCGCATCTGAGCGCGTGGAAAATCCTCGTCGCGCTGCAGGTGCTGAGTGCGATCTGGTACGTGTTGCCGGGTCGGCAGCTTGTCCGTTCGGGCGAGATGTGCGCGGAACAGGAGGCCTGAACGGCCGCGCCAGGCCTTGCGTCGGACCCGGAGGGGCCGCCACGGCGGTTCGGTCCCCGTCAATAGTGGTGTCTCGACAGAACCGCATAGACAGGCGTGGCAAGTACCTGGCGACGCGGCCCGGCAAGGCTTTGAAGGTCCGCCCAGGCACGTCGCCTCAACGCCTCGTCCTATCTCCCATTTGGAGGGGACAGTGGATTCAGGCTATAATTTGAAGGTTTGAGCTTATCCACCCGCACCCTAGCGCCTACCTCCCCCATACCGTTCATCCGCCGCGCGCCATTGGCGTAGCAAGAAGGGCTCCACACCCAGCCGAGTCGTCCGCACAATGGACCCGTCGCGCCCCTTGCAGCGTCACCCGGCAACTCGCGAGCGAGTCTGCGCGCGCATCCACGATGTGTTTCGCTGCGGCTTGCAATCGGATAGACAGGTGGCAACAGGGTGTTCCCCCAAGGAGTCTCCCGTGTTGCCGTCATTTTCTCCCGCTCTACTCGCGCTCGCCGACGGCACGGTCTTTCGTGGTTATTCGATCGGCGCCCCCGGGCATACCATCGGTGAAGTCGTGTTCAACACTGCCATCACCGGCTATCAGGAAATCCTGACTGACCCGAGCTACGCGCGCCAGATCGTGACTCTCACGTACCCGCATATCGGCAACGTCGGCGTGAATGCCGAAGACGTCGAAGCGACGAAAGTCCATGCCGCCGGCCTGATCATCCGTGATCTGCCGGTTCTCGCGTCGAACTTCCGCATGGAGGGCACGCTCCCGCAATATCTGCAGGACGAAGGCGTGGTCGCCATCGCCGGCATCGACACTCGCAAGCTGACCCGCCTCCTGCGCGACAAGGGCGCGCAAAACGGCGCGATCCTCGCTGGTTCCGACGACGAAGCGAAGGCCATCGAACTCGCGCGCTCGTTCCCGGGTCTCGCCGGCATGGACCTCGCGAAGGTCGTGTCGACCCAGGAAACCTACGAGTGGACCAAAACCGAATGGCGTCTGGGCACGGGCTACGGCGAGCAGAAAGCGCCGACGTACCGCGTGGTCGCATTCGACTACGGCGTCAAGCAGAACATCCTGCGCATGCTGGCCGAGCGCGGCTGCCATGTCACCGTGCTGCCGGCGCAAGCGAGCGCCGCTGACGCGCTCGAGCTCAACCCCGACGGCGTGTTCCTGTCGAACGGCCCGGGCGACCCTGAGCCGTGCGACTACGCGATAGCGGCGACCAGGGAGTTCATCGAGCGCGGCATTCCGACCTTCGGCATCTGCCTGGGCCACCAGATCATGGGCCTCGCGGTCGGCGCGAAGACGATGAAGATGAAGACCGGCCATCACGGCGCGAACCATCCGGTCAAGGATCTCGAAGACGGCCGCGTGGTGATCACGTCGCAGAACCATGGTTTCGCGGTCGATGCCGACACGCTGCCCGCCAACGCGCGCGTGACCCACGTGTCGCTGTTCGACGGCACGCTGCAGGGCTTCGCGCTGACCGACAAGCCGGCGTTCTGCTTCCAGGGCCACCCGGAAGCATCGCCCGGTCCGAACGACATCGCGTACCTGTTCGACCGCTTCACCGCGTTGATGGACGCGCACAAGAACGGCAAGAGCGCAGCGGCTTGAAGTAGTACAGGCCGGCCGCAGAGGCCAGCCGGAAGCGGCTCGCGGCGGCCGCCGCCGCAGCCCGCGGCGCTACGCGGCGGGCATGCCGCGAAACAGCGCGCGCAACGTGAAAACGGCGCGCCGACGGAAAGAATTCAGGAATACATTAGCGAGAGCGTTATGCCCAAGCGGACAGACATCAAGAGCATCCTCATCATCGGCGCGGGTCCGATCATCATCGGTCAGGCGTGCGAGTTCGATTATTCGGGCGCGCAGGCATGCAAGGCGCTGCGTGAGGAAGGCTACAAGGTCATTCTCGTCAACAGCAATCCGGCGACGATCATGACCGACCCGAACACGGCCGACGTGACCTATATCGAGCCGATCACGTGGGAAGTGGTCGAGCGCATCATCGCGAAGGAGCGCCCGGACGCGATCCTGCCGACGATGGGCGGCCAGACCGCGCTGAACTGCGCGCTCGACCTGCACGCGCACGGCGTGCTGGCGAAGTACGAGGTCGAGCTGATCGGCGCATCGCCGGAAGCGATCGACAAAGCGGAAGACCGCCAGAAGTTCAAGGACGCGATGACCAGGATCGGCCTCGGTTCGGCCAAGTCGGGCACCGCGCATTCGATGGAAGAAGCGCTGCAGGTGCAGGCGAAGATCGCCGTGGAAACTGGCAGCGGCGGCTATCCGGTCGTGATCCGTCCGTCGTTCACGCTGGGCGGCTCGGGCGGCGGCATCGCGTACAACCGCGACGAGTTCGAAGAGATCTGCAAGCGTGGGCTCGACCTGTCGCCGACGCGCGAGCTGCTGATCGAAGAGTCGCTGCTCGGCTGGAAAGAGTACGAAATGGAAGTGGTCCGCGACAAGGCGGATAACTGCATCATCGTCTGCTCGATCGAAAACCTCGACCCGATGGGCATCCACACCGGCGACTCGATCACGGTCGCTCCGGCGCAGACGCTGACCGACAAGGAATACCAGATCCTGCGTAACGCGTCGCTCGCGGTGCTGCGCGAGATCGGCGTCGACACGGGCGGCTCGAACGTGCAGTTCTCGATCAATCCGAAAGACGGCCGCATGATCGTGATCGAAATGAACCCGCGCGTGTCGCGGTCGTCGGCGCTGGCGTCGAAGGCAACCGGCTTCCCGATCGCGAAGGTCGCGGCGAAGCTGGCGGTCGGCTACACGCTGGATGAACTCAAGAACGAAATCACCGGCGGCCAGACCCCGGCATCGTTCGAACCGACGATCGACTACGTCGTCACGAAGATCCCGCGTTTCGCGTTCGAGAAATTCCGTGAAGCCGATTCGCGCCTGACCACGCAGATGAAGTCGGTCGGCGAAGTGATGGCGATCGGCCGCACGTTCCAGGAGTCGTTCCAGAAAGCGCTGCGCGGCCTCGAAGTCGGCGTCGACGGTCTCGATGAAAAGACCGCCAATCGCGACGAGATCATCCGCGAGATCGGCGAAGCTGGTCCGGATCGCATCTGGTATGTTGGCGACGCGTTCCGTGTGGGCATGAGCGCGCAAGAGATCTTCGAGGAGACCGCGATCGACCCGTGGTTCCTCGCACAGATCGAACAGATCGTGCTGAAGGAAAATGCGCTGGCAGGCCGCACGCTGGCGAGCCTGACGAAGGAGGAGCTGAAGTATCTGAAACAAAGCGGCTTCTCGGATCGTCGTCTGGCCAAGCTGCTCGGCGCGAAGCCGGCGGACGTGCGCGCTCGTCGTATCGAGTTGAACGTGCGTCCGGTGTATAAGCGCGTCGACACCTGCGCGGCCGAGTTCGCAACCAGGACCGCGTACATGTACTCGACCTACGAGGAAGAGTGCGAAGCGAATCCGACCAGCAACAGGAAGATCATGGTGCTGGGCGGCGGCCCGAACCGGATCGGCCAGGGTATCGAGTTCGACTACTGCTGCGTGCATGCCGCGCTCGCGATGCGCGAGGACGGCTATGAAACGATCATGGTCAACTGCAACCCGGAAACCGTGTCGACCGACTACGACACCTCCGACCGTCTGTACTTCGAATCGCTGACGCTCGAAGACGTGCTCGAAATCGTCGACAAGGAAAAGCCGGTCGGCGTGATCGTGCAGTACGGCGGCCAGACGCCGCTGAAGCTCGCGCTCGACCTTGAGGCGAACGGTGTGCCGATCATCGGTACGTCGCCGGACATGATCGACGCGGCCGAAGACCGCGAGCGCTTCCAGAAGCTGCTGCAGGACCTCGGTCTGCGCCAGCCGCCGAACCGCACCGCGCGCGCCGAAGACGAAGCACTGAAGCTCGCCGACGAAATCGGCTATCCGCTCGTCGTGCGTCCGTCGTACGTGCTGGGCGGCCGCGCGATGGAAATCGTCCACGAGCCGCGAGATCTCGAGCGCTATATGCGCGAGGCGGTGAAGGTGTCGAACGACTCGCCGGTGCTGCTCGACCGCTTCCTGAACGACGCGATCGAATGCGACGTGGATTGCATTTCCGATGGCGATGCCGTGTTCATCGGCGGCGTGATGGAGCACATCGAACAGGCGGGCGTGCACTCGGGCGACTCGGCCTGCTCGCTGCCGCCGTATTCGCTATCGAAGGCGACCGTCGCCGAACTGAAGAGCCAGACCGCTGCGATGGCGACGGCGCTGAACGTGGTCGGCCTGATGAACGTGCAGTTCGCGATCCAGCAGGTACCGCAGGCTGACGGCTCGAAGGACGACATCATCTACGTGCTCGAAGTGAACCCGCGCGCGTCGCGCACGGTGCCGTACGTGTCGAAGGCGACCAGCCTGCCGCTCGCGAAGATCGCAGCGCGCGCGATGGTCGGCCAGAAGCTCGCCGCGCAAGGCGTGGCGAAGGAAGTCGAGCCGCCGTACTTCAGCGTGAAGGAAGCGGTATTCCCGTTCGTCAAGTTCCCGGCGGTCGACCCGGTGCTCGGACCTGAAATGCGTTCGACCGGCGAAGTGATGGGCGTCGGCCAGACGTTCGGCGAGGCTCTGTTCAAGTCGCAGCTCGCGGCGGGTTCGCGTCTGCCCGAATCGGGCACGGTGCTGCTGACCGTGATGGACGCCGACAAACCGAAGGCAGTCGAAGTCGCGCGCATGCTGCACGAGCTCGGCTACCCGATCGTCGCGACCAAGGGCACGGCTGCCGCGATCGAAGCGGCCGGCGTGCCAGTCAAGGTCGTCAACAAGGTGAAGGACGGCCGTCCGCACATCGTCGACATGATCAAGAACGGCGAGATCGCGCTCGTTTTCACGACCGTCGACGAAACGCGCGCGGCGATCGCCGATTCGCGTTCGATCCGCATGAGCGCGCAGGCGAACAAGGTCACCTACTACACGACGATGTCGGGCGCGCGCGCGGCGGTGGAGGGTCTTCGTTATCTGAAGAACCTGGAAGTCTATGATTTACAAGGACTCCATGCTCGCCTAAACTAAGGCTTCGACTAGCTGTCCAAGATGTAAGTGCCGCGGTTAAGCGGCGTTCCGCAGGTGCTGCGGCCCGGGTTTGTCCACGGGCGGCGGCTTTCGCGGAATGCACTTAACCGCGGTGATTTTTTTTATGGCCGTTTTTTGCCTCCAGAGTTGTTTATGAGCACTATTCCATTGACGAAGCGCGGCGCAGACATGCTGCGCGATGAATTGCAGCGCCTGAAATCGGTTGAACGTCCGGCCGTGATCAACTCGATCGCGGAAGCGCGCGCCCAGGGCGATCTGTCGGAAAACGCGGAATACGACGCTGCGAAGGAAAAGCAGGGCTTCATCGAAGGCCGTATCGCCGAAATCGAGTCGAAGCTCGCGGGCGCGCAGGTGATCGATCCGTCGCAAGTGGAAGCGGACGGCCGCGTGGTGTTCGGCGCGACGCTCGAGCTCGAAGACCTCGAGTCGGGTGCGTCGGTCAAATACCAGATCGTCGGCGACGACGAAGCGGACATCGACCACGGCCTGATCTCGATCAGCTCGCCGATCGCGCGTGCGCTGATCGGCAAGTCGGAAGGCGACGTCGCGTCGGTGCAAGCACCGGGCGGCGTGCGCGAATACGAAATCATCGCGGTCAGCTACATCTGAGGGTGGCACCGGTGTCTTTGATGCCGCATCGTTTTTTCCGCCTGTTGACGGTGGTGTGGGTCGGTAGTCTGTTGACTATCGGCTATGCGGTTGCGCCCGTGCTGTTCACGACGCTCGACCGGATGACGGCGGGCGCCGTCGCCGCGCAGCTGTTTCGTATTCAGGGTGTGATTGGCGTCGTGTGCGGCATTTTGCTGCTCGGTCTCGCCAATTTGCTCGTGCGGCGCGGGAGTGGCGCATATCGCCGCTTGCGCTGGCTGCTCGCCGGTATGCTCGTATGCGTGCTGGTTGGCTATTTCGCGTTGCAGCCGTTCATGAACGCGATGCGCGTGGCGGCGCTCGAGGCGGGCAGCGACATCGGGCATTCCGTTTATGCGACGCGCTTCGGCATCCTGCATGGCGTGTCCAGTCTGTTCTACCTGATCGAGAGCCTGCTAGGGGTTGCGCTCGTTTGGCTGCTGCCGGCGCCTGTTGGTGCCGCGGCCGAGGAAGAGGGCGCGCGCGGCGTCACGGGCAAGGTGGCGGGCTGAAGCTCGCGGGTGGCTGATGGTGTGACGGTGCGCGTGCCATGGCCGCCGGGTCGATGCCGATGCCCGCGATGACCCTCACAATGCGACGAATCGTCGCGATTCCGGTGTCCAACTACGGTTTATTCGCGCTGCTTCGGGCCTCGCGCTCAAGGCCGCCAATGCGCAGTGCGGAGTCGGTCCGCACCTTGGGCGCGTGTTCTCTTACTTCGACTGATGCGAACGCTTTGCGCTGGTTTGACGCTTCTTCGCGCGCTTGATGTTGCCGCCCTGCGTCACGCGTTCATTGCCGCGCACCAGCACCGCTTTCGCTCGCGGCTTGCGCATCGGCACATCGGTCGGCTTGGCGACCTTGACGATGCGGGGTGCGCGTCCCTTGGCCGGCCGGGCTTCTTCGGCTGCCGCTTCGCGGGCGCTCGGCAACGCGCCGCGCTTCGCTTTTGCCGCCGGCTGTGCCGATTCTGGCTTCCAGATCACGAGCAGCTTGCCGATATGCTGGATCGGTGCAGCGTTCAGCGCGTCGCAGATTTCTTCGTAGATAGCGATGCGCTCCTCGCGCTCATCGCCGAACACGCGAATTTTGATCAGTTGATGCGCGGCGAGGTGCACTTTGATTTCGGCGAGCACAGCGTCGGTCAAGCCTTCGGCGCCGACGAGCACGACCGGTTTGAGCGCATGTGCCTGGGAGCGCAACTCGGCGCGTTGGTCGGAAGAGACTTTGAGGGCTGGCATGGAAAGTGGAAGACTCGACTAAAATGGCGGCTCCTGCGTTTGCGTCCGATCGCCGAGCGATTCGGGCCACTCGATTCAGCAGGGCGCGCGTCAGAACAACAGAATCGCGGATCGCCGCCAGTCTGGCGGGGGCCGCGCGAATTAACCGCGTATTATCCCCTAAAGCGCGACCCGACGCAGCAATAGTTAAATCTTTAATGGCAAAAAACAAGTTCAATACCGCGTGGCTGCACGACCACATCAACGATCCGTACGTCAAAATGGCGCAGCGGGAAGGTTATCGCGCCCGCGCGGCCTACAAGCTCAAGGAAATCGACGAGCAGGACAAGCTGATCCGTCCCGGGCAGGTGATCGTCGATCTCGGTTCCTCGCCGGGCAGCTGGAGCCAGTACGTGCGCAACAAGCTCGCGGGCGGCTCGCAGCGCAACGCGGAGCGCGAAGGTGGCATCGACGGCACGATCATCGCTTTGGACATTCTGCCAATGGAGCCGGTGGCCGACGTGCACTTCATCCAGGGCGATTTCCGCGAAGACTCGGTGCTGGTCCAGCTCGAAGAATTGGTCGGTGCGCGCCAGGTAGACCTTGTAATTTCGGATATGGCGCCCAACCTGTCGGGCGTGGCGATCGCGGATGCGGCGCGGATCGAGCATTTATGCGATCTCGCGCTCGAATTCGCGCAAAATCACCTGAAGCCGGATGGTGCCCTTTTAGTCAAATGCTTTCACGGCAGCGGATACAGTCAGATTGTCGAAAAGTTCAAACGCCAATTCAAGGTGGTGGCGGCCCGCAAGCCGAAGGCGTCGCGGGATAAATCGTCAGAAACATTTATTTTGGGTAAGCATCTGAAGCGTCCCGCATAGGGATGCGGCGAGCCGGTTCCATCTCTGCCAATAATGAGCCCGATGCGTCCGGAGACGGGCGTCAAGCCGGCCCGCTACCCTATTTCCGTGGTAGTGAAACGTTATGGCAGGGGGCTGCGGACTGGATTAGAATGCTTTCGTGGTGCCGCAAGGCAAATGTAGGCGCCCGTCTAAGTGAAGGAGTGGTGCTTTGAACAACAATATGTTTTCGAAAGCAGCAGTGTGGCTGGTGATCGCACTGGTGCTGTTTACGGTGTTCAAGCAGTTCGACAAGCCCCGTGTCCAGGAAGGCGTTTCCTATTCGCAGTTCATGGACGACGCGAAGAACGGCAAAGTCAAGAACGTCATTGTCCAGGGGCGGAACCTCACGGTCACTCCAGCAGACGGCCAGAAGTACCAGATCGTGTCGCCCGGCGACATCTGGATGGTCGGCGATCTGATGAAGTATGGCGTACAGGTGAGCGGCAAGGCTGACGACGAACCCAATGCACTGATGTCCGTGCTGTATTACCTCGGACCGACGATCCTGATCATCGGTTTCTGGTTTTATATGATGCGACAGATGCAGGGGGGCGGCAAAGGCGGGGCCTTCTCGTTTGGCAAGTCGCGCGCGCGGCTGATCGACGAGAACAACAACGCAATCAATTTCACCGACGTCGCCGGTTGCGACGAAGCCAAGGAAGAAGTGTCGGAACTCGTCGACTTCCTGCGCGATCCGCAGAAATTCCAGAAGCTCGGTGGTCGTATTCCGCGCGGCGTGCTGCTCGTTGGCCCGCCGGGAACCGGTAAGACGCTGCTCGCGCGCGCCATCGCCGGCGAGGCGAAGGTGCCGTTCTTCAGCATTTCAGGTTCAGATTTCGTGGAAATGTTCGTCGGCGTCGGCGCGGCCCGCGTGCGCGACATGTTCGAGCAGGCCAAGAAGCACGCGCCGTGTATCGTGTTCATCGACGAAATCGACGCGGTCGGCCGTCATCGAGGCGCCGGCATGGGCGGCGGCAACGACGAGCGCGAACAGACGCTGAACCAGATGCTCGTCGAAATGGACGGCTTCGAGGCGAACTCGGGCGTCATCGTGATCGCCGCGACGAACCGTTCGGATGTGCTCGACAAGGCGCTGTTGCGTCCGGGCCGTTTCGACCGTCAGGTGTACGTGGGTCTGCCCGATATTCGCGGCCGCGAGCACATCATGAAGGTGCACCTACGCAAGGTGCCGATCTCGAACGACGTCGATGCGGCAGTGATCGCGCGCGGCACGCCCGGTTTCTCGGGCGCAGATCTCGCAAACCTCGTCAACGAAGCAGCACTGTTCGCGGCGCGCCGCGGCAAGCGCATCGTCGAAATGACGGACTTCGAGGATGCGAAGGACAAGATCTTCATGGGTCCAGAGCGCAAGTCGGCTGTGATCCGCGAAGAATCGAAGCGTGCTACCGCGTATCACGAATCGGGTCATGCGGTGATCGCGAAGCTGTTGCCGAAGGCCGATCCGGTGCACAAGGTCACGATCATTCCGCGCGGCCGTGCGCTGGGCGTCACATGGCAGTTGCCGGAGCATGACAACGAAACGTACTCGAAGGAATATCTGCTCGACCGTCTTGCCATCCTGTTCGGTGGCCGCGTCGCGGAAGAGCTGTTCCTGAACCTGATCAGCACCGGTGCGTCGGACGACTTCAACAAGGCGACGCAGACGGCTCGCGCAATGGTTGCCCGCTTCGGCATGACGGATGCGCTCGGACCGATGGTCTATGTCGACGACGAGAACGACGCTTCGCCGTTCGGCCGAGGCTTCACGCGGACCATTTCGGAAGCGACGCAGCAGAAGGTCGACGCGGAAATCCGTCATGTGCTGGACGAGCAGTACAATCTCGCACGGCGCCTGCTCGAAGAGAACCGCGACAAGGTCGAGGCGATGACCGCCGCACTGATGGAGTGGGAGACGATCGACGCCGATCAGATCAACGACATCATGGCAGGCCGTCCGCCGCGTTCGCCGAAGAGCTCGCCGCCGTCGGCAAGCGACGCCTCGTCGGGCGGCAGCCCGGGCACCGAAGTCAAGCCGGGCAGCGCAACCGCGCCGGCCTGATCGGCAGCCAGTAGAAAGTGCGGGCCGGTGTGCTACACACCGGCCCGTTTTGCATTTATCCGTTCCAAGTGAAGCATTGCTACGTGTCGAAAGTCGATTCCTCTTCCGCACCCCTTCCAGAGCCGCTGCAGTGTGGCCGCTTCAAGCTGACGTTCGAACGCCCGTTGGTCATGGGCATCCTGAACGTCACTCCCGATTCCTTTTCCGATGGCGGCAAGTTCGCGACGCGCGGCGATGCGCTGCGCCAGGCCGAGCGCATGATGCTTGAGGGCGCGGACATCATCGATATCGGCGGGGAATCGACGCGTCCTGGCGCGCCGCCGGTGCCGCTCGACGAAGAGCTGGAGCGCGTGTTGCCGCTCGTCGAGCAACTGCGTGGCGCGAACGTGCCATTGTCGGTTGATACGTACAAGCCGGAAGTGATGCGTTATGCGTTGAACGCGGGCGCCGACCTGATCAACGACATCTGGGGCTTCCGCATGCCCGGCGCGATCGACGCGGTGCGCGACAGCGACTGCGGCCTTTGTGTCATGCATATGCTAGGTGAGCCGCAGACCATGCAGCTGGGCGAGCCGCACTATGACGACGTCGTCGGCGAAGTGCGCCACTTCCTCGAGGAGCGTGTCGCGACGTTGCAGCAGGCGGGGATTGCGCGCGAGCGTATCAGCGTCGATCCGGGTTTCGGCTTCGGCAAGGTCGTCGTCGAGCATAACTACGCGCTGCTCGCGCATCTGCGCGACACGGCTCCGCGCGCCGCTTCGCCGTATCCGATTCTTGCGGGCATGTCGCGCAAGTCGATGGTTGGCGCGGTGACGGGGCGGCCGGCGCCGGAGCGCGTGGCCGGCAGCATCGCCGCGGCGGTGTGCGCGGCCGAACGGGGCGCCGCGATTCTGCGCGTACACGACGTCGCGCAAACAGTCGATGCATTGAAAGTATGGGCAACCCTGCGCGACGCGGACAAGCAGAGCCGCGCGCACGGTTGAACCCGCAGCCACGGACAGGGAGAACAAACATGGCACGTCGTTACTTCGGAACGGACGGCATTCGAGGCAAGGTCGGCGAAGGCCCGATCACGCCGGAATTCGTGTTGCGGCTCGGCTATGCGGCCGGCAAGGTGCTCGCGGGCGCCGATCAATGGGCGAAAACAGGCACCCGTCCGACCGTGCTGATCGGCAAGGACACGCGGGTGTCGGGCTACATGCTCGAAGCCGCGCTCGAATCGGGCTTCTCGGCCGCCGGCGTCGACGTGATGCTGGCCGGCCCGATGCCGACACCCGGCATCGCCTATCTGACGCGCGCACTGCGGCTTGGCGCGGGTGTCGTGATCAGCGCATCGCACAACCCGTACTACGACAACGGCATCAAGTTCTTCTCGGCCGACGGCAACAAGCTGCCGGACGACGTCGAGGCGCAGATCGAGGAGCAGCTCGAACTGCCGCTCGCGTGCGCGGCCTCCGAGCAACTGGGCAAAGCGCGCCGTCTCGATGACGCAGGTGGCCGCTACATCGAGTTCTGCAAGAGCACATTCCCGGCCGCGTACGACCTGCGCGGCATGAAGCTCGTCGTCGATTGCGCGCATGGCGCCGCGTACGACGTCGCGCCGCACGTGTTCCATGAGCTCGGCGCGGAAGTGATCCCGATCGGCGTCTCGCCGAACGGCTTCAATATCAACGACGGCGTCGGCGCGACCGCGCCGGATGCGCTGGTTCGCGCGGTGCGCGCGAACCACGCGGACCTCGGTATCGCGCTCGATGGCGACGCCGACCGTCTGCAGGTCGTCGACGAGTCCGGCCGCCTTTTCAACGGCGATGAGCTGTTGTACGTGCTGGTCAAGGACCGTATGGCGACCGCCGGCCACGTGGAAGGAGCGGTCGGCACGCTAATGACCAACATGGCCGTGGAGGTCGCGCTGCAGAATGCCGGCGTCAAGTTCGTGCGCGCCGCGGTCGGCGACCGCTATGTGCTCGAACAGCTTCGCGAGCACGGCTGGCAGCTCGGCGCCGAAGGTTCGGGCCACATTCTGTCACTCGATCGCCATTCGACCGGCGACGGCATCGTGTCCGCTCTGCTCGTGCTGGCGGCGATGCAGCGCAGCGGCAAATCGCTCGCGGATCTGCTCGACGGTGTCACCCTGTTTCCGCAGAAGCTGATCAACGTACGCATGAAGCCCGGCTCGGACTGGAAGGGCAGCGAGACGATCCGCAGTGCGATCAAGGTGGCCGAAGGCGCGCTCGACGGCCGCGGCCGCGTGCTAATTCGCGCGTCGGGCACCGAGCCGGTACTGCGCGTGATGGTGGAGGCGCAGAACGTCGCGGACGCGCTCGAGCATTCTGAAGCGATTGCCGAAGCCGTGCGGGTAGCGACGGCCTGATCGATTCCCGAGTCGACGGCGGGCGGTGGCGACCGCTTGCCGCCTGCCTGAGCGTCGCAAGCAGAAGATTCAGCGGGCTCCATAAACTGCGTGGCCGGGCTTTCACACCCAACGAAGGCTCATTCCTCACCCCATCGAATCCCACTCCGCAGCCGCCAAAAGGACGGCACATCCCGCACAAAAACGACCTCCGCGCGCAGCGCAAACGTTCGCGCCCCATCTTTTTCGTCTACCCTGAAAAATGCGATGCAACGGGCATCGGCACAGCGGCAATTCGGCGGCTTCGGCACCTTTCACGGGGTAATATGACTGTCACATCTGATTCATTATCAGTCACGTTTTTGTCATAAAGAGACCCTAAGCTTCGCGGTGTTCGAGTTTCACGCTCACACCACACGCTCACACCCCTTGGAGGTCTCATGAAATTGATGCAAACCGTGTTCGCTGGCGTCGCTGGCGCGCTCTTCGCAATCGCAGCGCAAGCCGCAGACATCACCGGCGCGGGCAGCACGTTCGCGGCACCGATTTACACGAAGTGGGCCGACGCTTATCAGAAGACCGGCGGCGGCAAGGTTAACTACCAAGGCATCGGTTCTTCGGGCGGCATCAAGCAGATCGAGGCGAAGACCGTCGATTTCGCAGGGTCGGACGCTCCGCTGAAGGACGACGAACTCGCGAAGGCAGGCCTGTTCCAGTTCCCGACGGTGGTCGGCGGCGTGGTGCCGGCAGTCAACGTGCCGGGCGTCAAGCCGGGCGAACTGGTGCTGTCGGGTGAAGTACTCGGCGACATCTACCTGGGCAAGATCAAGAAGTGGAACGACCCGGCAATCGTCGCGCTGAACCCGAAGGTCAAGCTGCCGGATCTGGACATCGCCGTGGTGCGCCGCGCCGACGGTTCGGGCACCAGCTTCATCTGGACGAACTACCTGTCGAAGGTCAACCCGGAATGGAAGACGAAGGTCGGTGAAGGTGCGACGGTCAACTGGCCGACCGGCACGGGCGGCAAGGGCAACGACGGCGTCGCGGCTTTCGTGCAGCGTCTGCCGGGCGCGATCGGTTACGTCGAATGGGCGTACGCCAAGCAGAACCACATGAACTACGTCGCGATGAAGAACGAATCCGGCGCGGTGGTTCAGCCGGAGACCGACACGTTCAAGGCAGCGGCGGCCGGCGCCGACTGGTCGAAGTCGTTCTATCAGATTCTGACGAACGAGCCGGGCAAGAACGCATGGCCGATCGTCGGCGCGACGTTCGTGCTGCTGCACACGACGCAGGACAAGGCACCGCAAGGCGCGGAAACGCTGAAGTTCTTCGACTGGGCGTTCAAGAACGGCGGCCAGGCTGCGAACGATCTGGACTACATCTCGCTGCCGCAGTCGGTCGTCTCGGAAATCCGCACGCAGTGGAAGCAGAAGATCAAGGATTCGGCAGGCAAGACGCTCGACGAGTAACAGGCGTAAGCTGGCGCGGTCGATCTGGGCCGCGCCCTGTAGCACCCCGGCCGTCCTCGTGCGAGGACGGCCTGTGACTTTCACGCGGCATGCGCCGCATGCATCACCGACCGCCCGACATGTGTCGTCCGGCAACTGGAAACAGGTCCCTCAGGCTCTCATGTCCGATATTCATTTAGGGTCCGGCACGAGCCGGGCCACTCCGCCTGGCAGCGCGTCGCAGCAGAAAGCGCCTGGCCGCTCGGGCGATGTGATCTTCGGCGGCCTCGCACGCCTTTCCGCCATCGTCACGCTGCTGCTGCTCGGCGGCATCATCGTGTCGCTGATCGTCGCCTCGATGCCGTCGATTCGCGAGTTCGGTCTCGCGTTCCTGTGGACGGCGGTGTGGGATCCACCCAGCAAGCAATTTGGCGCGCTCGTGCCGATCTACGGCACTCTCGCGACGTCGATCATCGCTCTGCTCATCGCGGTGCCCGTCAGCTTCGGTATCGCGCTGTTTCTGACTGAACTGTCGCCCGCGTGGCTGCGCCGGCCGCTCGGCATCGCGATCGAGCTGCTCGCCGCGATTCCGTCGATCGTGTACGGCATGTGGGGTCTGCTCGTGTTCGCGCCGATCTTCGCGGTGTGGTTCCAGAAGCCGCTAGGCGCGGTGCTCGGCGGCATTCCGATCGTCGGCGCGCTGTTCGCCGGTCCGCCGATCGGCATCGGCATTCTGTGCGCGGGCGTGATCCTTGCGATCATGATCATCCCGTACATCGCAGCGGTGATGCGCGACGTGTTCGAAGTCACGCCGGTGCTGCTGAAGGAATCGGCGTACGGTATCGGCTGCACGACGTGGGAAGTGATGTGGAAGATCGTGCTGCCGTTCACGAAGAGCGGTGTGATCGGCGGCGTCATGCTCGGTCTCGGCCGCGCGCTGGGTGAGACGATGGCGGTCACGTTCGTAATCGGCAACACCAACCTGCTCGACAATATTTCGCTGTTTTCGCCGGGCAACAGCATCACCTCGGCGCTCGCCAATGAGTTCGCGGAAGCGGAGCCGGGCCTGCATACGTCGGCGCTAATGGAACTCGGCCTGATCCTGTTCGTGATTACATTCATCGTGCTGGCGATTTCGAAAATCATGCTGCTGCGTCTTGAGAAAGGGGAGGGCGCGAAATGAGCGGGCCGTCCCTGAACATGCCGGGTCTGAAGGACCCCGCGACGCTCGAAACGATGCGCGTGCGCCTGCAAGGACGCCGTCGCATGACGAACGCGCTCGCGCTGACGATGTCGCTCGCGGCGATGGCGTTCGGTCTCTTGTGGCTCGTGTGGATTCTCTATACGACGCTGCGTCTCGGTATCGGCGGTCTGTCGGTCGAGCTGTTCACGCAGTCGACGCCGCCGCCGAACACCGACGGCGGCGGTCTCGCCAACGCGATCGTCGGCAGCGTGATGCTGGTAGGGCTCGCAACGCTCGTCGGCACGCCGATCGGCATCATGGCGGGCGTCTATCTCGCCGAATACGGCCAGAAGGGCTGGCTCGCGAACCTCACGCGCTTCATCAACGACATCCTGCTGTCGGCGCCGTCGATCGTGATCGGTCTGTTCGTCTACGCGCTCGTCGTCGTGAAGATGGGCCACTTCAGCGGCTGGGCCGGCGTGCTCTCGCTCGCGCTGCTGCAGATTCCGATCGTGATTCGCACGACCGAAAACATGCTGAAACTCGTGCCGAGCGCGATGCGTGAAGCCGCGTTCGCGCTCGGCACGCCGAAGTGGAAGATGGTGCTGTCGATCACGCTGAAGGCGTCGATTGCGGGCATCGTCACCGGTGTGCTGCTCGGGGTCGCGCGGATTGCCGGCGAAACCGCGCCGCTCCTCTTCACCGCGTTGTCGAACCAGTTCTTCTCGGTCGATATGGGCCAGCCGGTCGCGAACCTGCCGGTCACGATCTACAAGTTTGCGATGAGCCCGTTCGCGCAGTGGCAATCTCTCGCGTGGGCCGGCGTCTTCCTGATCACGCTCGCGGTGCTGGGACTGAACATCCTCGCGCGCGCGATCTTCTCGAACAAGTAAGGGCGGAGTGAATCCGATGAACATGGCAGAAACTCAACTCAATCCGATCGGGCATGCCGCGCCCGCGGGCTCCGACCCCGAAAGCAGCGCTCACGCACAAACGCCGTCGCATCCGAAGATCGAGGTCAAGGACCTCAACTTCTTCTACGGCAAGTATCACGCGCTGAAGAACATCAATCTGCAGATTCCCGAAGGCAAGGTGACCGCGTTCATCGGCCCGTCGGGCTGCGGCAAGTCCACGCTGCTGCGTACCTTCAACAAGATGTACGCGCTCTACCCGGAGCAGCGCGCGGAAGGCGAAATCGTGATGGACGGCGAAAACCTGCTGACCGTGCGCCAGGACATTTCGCTGCTGCGCGCGCGCATCGGCATGGTGTTCCAGAAGCCGACGCCGTTCCCGATGTCGATCTACGACAACATCGCGTTCGGCGTGAAGATGTTCGAGAAGCTGTCGCGCTCGGAAATGGACGATCGCGTCGAATGGGCGCTGACCAAGGCGGCGCTGTGGAACGAAGCGAAGGACAAGCTCGGCCAGAGCGGCTACGGTTTGTCGGGCGGCCAGCAGCAGCGTCTGTGCATCGCGCGCGGTATTGCAATTCGCCCCGAAGTGCTGCTGCTCGACGAGCCCTGCTCGGCGCTCGACCCGATTTCGACGGGCCGTATCGAAGAGCTGATCGCTGAACTCAAGAGCGACTACACGGTGGTGATCGTCACGCACAACATGCAGCAGGCGGCCCGCTGTTCGGACTACACTGCCTATATGTACCTCGGCGAACTGATCGAATTCGGCGACACCGAAAAGATCTTCATCAAGCCGGTCCGCAAGGAAACCGAGGACTACATCACTGGCCGCTTCGGCTAATCCGCCGGGCAATACAACGGAGTACGACATGTCGGATAAACATCTGTCCAGCCAGTTCGACGCCGACCTGAACCTCGTTTCGTCGAAGGTGCTCGAAATGGGCGGTCTCGTCGAATCGCAGATCGTCAACGCGATGCAGGCGCTCAACGAATTCGACCTCGACATCGCCGAGCAGGTGATCGTCGCCGAAGACCGTCTGAACAAGATGGAAGTCGAGATCGACGAAGAGTGCAGCAACATCATCGCGCGCCGTCAGCCGGCCGCGCGCGATCTGCGCTTGCTGATCGCGATCTCGAAGACCATCACGAACCTCGAGCGCGCCGGCGACGAAGCCGAAAAGATCGCGAAGCGCACCAAGCGTCTGATGGAAGACGGCGCATCGCGCACCATCAACATCGCCGAGATCAAGCTGTCGGGCGAAATGGCCGTGTCGATCCTGCGCCGTGCGCTGGACGCGTTCGCGCGTCTGGACACGGTCGCCGCCGCGCAGATCGTGCGCGACGACAAGGCGATCGACGAGGAATTCCGCGCGTTCGTGCGCAAGCTGATTTCGTATATGACGGAAGATCCGCGTTCGATCTCGGTGGGCCTCGACTTCCTGTTCATCGCCAAGGCAATCGAGCGGATCGGCGACCACGCGAAGAACATCGCGGAATTCATCATCTACATCGTCAAGGGTACCGACGTGCGGCACCAGTCGCGCGACACGCTCGAACGCGAAGCGCTCAGCTAATCCAGAGATAAGGAACAGAGGTGCCGATGCCCAGCAGCATTCTCGTCATTGAAGATGAGCCCGCCATTTCCGAACTGATTTCGGTCAATCTTCAACACGCCGGGCACTGCCCGATTCGCGCGTACAACGCGGAGCAGGCGCACAACCTGATCAGCGACGTACTGCCCGATCTCGTGCTGCTCGACTGGATGTTGCCGGGTAAATCGGGTATTTCGTTCGCGCGCGATCTGCGCAACAACGAGCGTACGAAGCATATCCCGATCATCATGCTGACCGCGCGAGGCGACGAGCAGGACAAGGTGCTCGGCCTCGAGATCGGCGCCGACGACTACGTGACGAAGCCGTTCTCGCCGAAGGAACTGATGGCGCGCATCAAGGCGGTGCTGCGCCGCCGCGCGCCGCAGCTGACCGAAGACGTGGTCGCAATCAACGGCCTGAGGCTCGATCCGGCCACGCACCGCGTCGCCGCGCATGCGGAAGGCAGCGAGATCAAGCTCGATCTCGGCCCGACCGAATTCCGTCTGCTGCACTTCTTCATGACTCACCCGGAGCGCGTGCACAGCCGCACGCAACTGCTCGATCAGGTGTGGGGCGATCACGTGTTCGTCGAAGAGCGGACCGTCGACGTGCATATCAAGCGTCTGCGCGCGGCACTCAAGCCGGCCGGGTGCGATGCTATGATTGAAACGGTACGCGGCAGCGGTTACCGGCTGGCGAAGAGCGCCTGATAGCCGTCGGCGGCGCGCTGCATCACATGGCGCTGTGTCGCCGTACCTCCCTCCTGCGCTGTATTTTCTCTTCGATCGCTAGACCATGAACATCATCTGGGCGCGCTCCATCGTGTCGGTCGTGCTGCTTGCTGTTCTGTGCGCGGTGGTCGGCGCACTGCTGAACGTCAAGGCAGGGCTCGCTCTCGCCATCGTCCTGCTGCTCGCACAGAGCGTCTTCAGTACCTTCCACAAGCAGCGTCTGTGGCGTCTGCTCGACGCGCCGGTGTACGGCGAAGTGCCGAGCGCCCCCGGCATCTGGGGCGAAATCTATTACCGTCTGCACAAGCTCGCGAAGCGCTGGCATGCCCAGGTGCGCCAGGTCGAGCAGCAGCATTCGCGTTTCATCCAGGCGATCCAGGCGTCGCCTAACGGTGTCGCGATGCTCGACGATCATGATCAGATCGAGTGGTGCAACGCAATTTCCGAAAGCCACTTTGGGCTCGATGCGAAGCGCGATCTGCGTCAGCACATCACGCATCTGGTGCGTCATCCGGATTTCGTGCGCTATCTGAATTCGCATCGGTACGAAGAAATGCTGATCATGCGCGGCATGGGCGACAAGCGCCAGAACGTGCTGTCGGTGCAGGTGTTTCCTTACGGCGACAATCGCAAGCTCGTGCTGTCGCAGGACATCACCGAGCTCGAGCGCACCGACGCGATGCGGCGTGACTTCGTCGCCAACGTGTCGCACGAATTGAAAACGCCGCTCACCGTGTTGTCCGGCTTTCTCGAGACGATGCGCGAGCTGCCGTTGGGCGAAGCCGAGCGCGCGCGTTATCTCGAGCTGATGGAGCAGCAGGCGTCGCGCATGCGTCATATCGTCAGCGATCTGCTCGTGCTCGCGACGCTCGAAGGCGACAACAAGCCACCGAGCGATCAGATGATCGACATGCGCGCGGTGTTGCGGCATTTGCATGACGACGCGCAGAGCCTGTCCAGCGATCATCACAAGATCGTCTTCGATGCCGACGAAGCGCTGACCGTCACCGGCGTCGAAACCGAGATTTTCAGCGCATTCGGCAATCTGGTGACGAACGCGATCCGCTACACGCCGGACGGCGGCTCGATCAAGATTAACTGGCGTGCGCAGGGTGGCCATGCGGTGTTCTCGGTCACCGATAGCGGCCTCGGCATTCCGGCCGCCGATATCCCGCGGCTCACCGAGCGCTTCTATCGCGTCGATCGCAGCCGTTCGCGCGACACGGGCGGCACCGGGCTCGGTCTCGCGATCGTCAAGCACGTACTGCAACGGCACGATGCGCAACTCGACGTGAAGAGCGAAGAAGGGCGCGGCAGCACGTTCACGGTGCGCTTTCCGGTGTATCGGACGGCGCGCTGTCAAACCGCACAGGTTTGAGCGCGGCAGTCACCCGAAACGCGGACGACTACGAACAGAACTTGCCGAGCAGACTCATCTGAGCATTGCGCGACGCCTTGCCCGGCCGGCGCCGGCGATAGTGACCGTCGCTCTGCATCAACCAGGCCGACTGGTTGTCGCCGAGAAACGCCGACAGCCCTTCCGCGATCACGCGCCGCTTCAGTCGCCGGTTGTTGACCGGGAATGCGACTTCGACGCGCCGGAACAGATTGCGATCCATCCAGTCGGCGCTCGACAGATAGACCTGTTCCTTGCCGCCGTCGTAGAAGTAGTAGATGCGATGGTGTTCGAGAAAGCGCCCGACGATCGAGCGCACCGTGATGTTCTCGGAGAGCCCTTGCACGCCCGGCTGCAGCGAGCACACGCCGCGCACGATCAGATCGATCTTCACGCCGGCCTGCGATGCTTCGTACAGCTCGGCGATCACCGTCGGCTCGAGCAGCGCGTTCATCTTCGCGACGATGCGCGCCTTCTTGCCCGCGCGCGCATGCTCGGCTTCCTTGCGGATCGCGTCGACGAGCTTCGGATGCAGCGTGAACGGCGACTGCCACAGCTCGTGCAGCTTCAGCTCGCCGCCGATGCCGGTGAGCTGCTGGAACACATGGTGCACGTCCTCGCAGATCTTCTGATCGGCGGTCATCAGACCGAAATCGGTATAGAGGCGCGCGGTGCGCGGGTGATAGTTGCCCGTGCCTAGGTGCACGTAGCGCTTCAGGCTCGACTTGCCGCCCGCCGACACGCGTCGCACGATCAGCATCATCTTCGCGTGGCACTTGTGGCCGACTACGCCGTAGACCACGTGCGCGCCGACCGCTTCGAGCTGCGAGGCCCAGTTGATGTTGGTTTCCTCGTCGAAGCGCGCGAGCAGCTCGACGACCACCGTGACTTCCTTGCCGTTGCGCGCGGCCTGCATCAGCGCATCCATCAGCGGCGAGTCGGTGCCGGTCCGATAGATGGTCTGCTTGATCGCGACCACGTTCGGGTCCTTGGCCGCCTGCAACAGCAGCTCGAGCACCGGCTGGAAGCTCTCGTACGGATGATGCAGCAGCACGTCGCCCTGATCGATCACGTCGAACATGCTCGCGCTGTTGGCGATCTGCCTCGGCGTCGACGGAATGTGCGGCACGAACTTCAGATCGGGCCGGTCGACCATCTCGGGCAGCTGCATCAGCCGCACCAGATTGACGGGGCCGTTCACGTAGTAGCAGTCCTTGTTCGACAGACCGCTTTCGTCGAGCAGGCGCCGCACCACATGCGAGGGCGTTTCCGCCGACACTTCGAGCCGCACCGCATTGCCCAGATGCCGCGCCGGCAGTTCGCCCTGCAACGCGACGCGCAGATTGGTGATTTCGTCTTCGTCGACGAACAGCTCGCTGTTGCGCGTGATGCGAAACTGATTGCAGCTGCGCACGAAGAGATTCGGAAACAGCTCGCCGACAAAGTGTTGGAGCAGCGAGCTCAGCAGCACGAAGCCATGCGGATAACCCGACAGCTCCTGCGGCATGCGCACGAGTCGCGGCAGCGCGCGCGGCGCCTGCACGATGCCCATCATCGCCTGACGGCCGAACGCGTCCTTGCCCTCGAGCTCGACGACGAAGTTCAGGCTCTTGTTCAGCACGCGCGGAAACGGATGCGCGGGGTCGAGACCGATCGGCGTGAGCACCGGCAGCAGTTCGTTGAAGAAGTAGTTGCGCGCCCATTCGGTCTGCGCGTCGCTCCAGGCTTCGTTGCCGTGGAAATAGATGCCTTCCTGTTCGAGCGCGGTGAGCACCGTGTCGTGCAGCATCGTGTACTGGCGATGCACGAGCTTCTGCGCACGTTCGACCACGAGGTCGTACATGTGAAGCAGCGACATGCCGTCGGGCGACAATGCGCCGGGGTTGTCGCCCATCTGTTCCTGAAGCCCGGCCATGCGGACTTCGAAGAATTCGTCGAGGTTGCTACTGGTGATGCAGATAAAGCGGAGACGTTCGAGCAAAGGGACGGCGGGATCGGCGGCTTGCGCCAACACACGCTCGTTGAAACCCAGAATGCCCAGCTCGCGATTCAATAGGGGATAGCGGACGGACATCGGCGGCGAGATTGGAATATCTGAAATGGAGACGGAAAGACGCTCGGAACTTCTCACGGTTTGATGACGCCATGATGACATCGGCGATTTTTTAACATTTTATGCCGCAATCGTCGTCTGTCGTCAATATGACGCGCTACCTATGCGACGATACCGAACTCCCTGCGCCGCGAGGTGACACCGTGAAGGCTGCTACGCTTAGAATGGCGTCTTTGAACAGTGCGGCCGGCCGCGACGCGCACCATGCGCCGAAGGCGCCGGGCGGGCGCGCGGCGCTGCCGGAGTCCGCCGTCACGCCCTCGGCCGCAGCCGCGGCGCTCGCGCGCATGGAGTACGCTTACCCGATGGTCAATATTCCTCATCTCCTCGCCGCCGTCGATCTCGGTTCGAACAGCTTCCGGCTCATCGTGGGCCGGGTCGAGGAAACCGACGCGGGCAGCCAGATCTATCAGGTCGACGCCTTGCGCGAGCCGGTGCGGCTCGCGGCCGGGCTATCAAGCGACAAGATGCTCGATCGCGCATCGCAGGTGCGTGGCTGGGATGCGCTGAAGCGCTTCGGCGAGCGGTTGCGCGATTTTCATCCGGACCACGTGCGCGCGGTCGCGACCAATACGCTGCGCATCGCGAAGAATGCGGGCGAATTTCTCGGCGAAGCGCAGGCCGCGCTCGGTTTTCCGATCGAAGTGATCGCCGGGCGCGAGGAAGCGCGCCTGATTTATGCGGGCGCCGCGCACTCGGTGCCGGCGAGCGCGGGCAAGCGGCTCGTCGTCGATATCGGCGGTGGCTCGACGGAATTCATCATCGGCTCGCACTACACGCCGATGATGATGGAGAGTTTGTATATCGGCTGCGTGAGCCATAGCCGCGCGTTTTTCCCGGCCGGCAACGTCGACGAGTACACGATGCGCCAGGCCGAGCTCGCCGCGCGCCGCGAAATCCAGATCATTTCCGCCGAATACAAGAAGACCGGCTGGGAGCAGGCGATCGGCTCGTCGGGCACCGCGCGCGCGCTCGCCGAACTGGTCGAGGCGAACAGTTTCAACGATGCGGGCGTCACCCACGGCATTTCGCGCGGCGGCCTCGAGCGGCTCAAGCGCGCGCTGATCAAGGCCGAAAACGTCAACCGGCTGAAACTGATTGCGCTGAAGAGCGACCGCGTGCCGGTGCTCGCGGGCGGACTGTCGATCATGATCGCGGTGTTCGACGAACTGGGCGTCGACTATGTCGACACCACCGACGGCGCGCTGCGCCTCGGCGTCATGTACGACCTGCTCGGCCGTTCGCAGCACGAGGACATGCGTACGGTGACGGTCGAGGGCTTCATGCGCCGCTATGGCGTCGATCGCCCACAGGCGGGGCGCATCGGCGATCTGTCGACGAGCTTCTACGACCAGTTCGTCGAACCGGACGAGGAACGCCGCGCGGAAAACCGCATGTTCATCGGCTGGGCGGCGTCGCTACACGAAATCGGCCTGTCGATCTCGCATAGCGCGTATCACAAACACTCGGCTTATATCGCGAGCAATGCCGACATGCCGGGCTTTTCGCGTACCGACCAGGCGCGCCTCGCCGCGCTCGTGCTCGGCCACGCGGGCAAGCTCGGCAAGCTGTCGCAGACGCGCGAGGTCGAATGGCCGCTGCTGTTCTGTCTGCGGCTCGCGGCGTTGCTGTGCCGTCGACGCGCGGACGTCGGCCTGCCGGGCATCACGGTTGCTCAGGCGAACGGCGGTTACGAGGTGCGTTTGCCGAACGAGTGGGTCGCCAACAATCCGTTGACGGATTACAGCCTGATCCAGGAGGCGGCGGAGTGGGAGAAAGTCGGGATTCCGTACCGTGTCGTTTATACGGACGATTGACGCGATGCGGATCGACGCACGCGTCGATTCGCGGCGTGTGCACGAATAAAAAAAGCCCTGCAAATGCAGGGCTTTTTCGTATCTCGGCGCAGCTTATCGCGGCAACGCATCGCCGAGGAAGTGCCGCGCATAGCGCGCGTTGATATCGGACAGACGGAACAGCGTCAGGAAATCCGCGGTATTGAAGTCGGGGTCCCACGCCGGTGCGCCGCAAATCTTCGCGCCGAGACGCAAGTAGCCCTTCACGAGCGGGGGCGGCGCGACGGCGGCACCCGTCTGCAGTTCGTCGACCGGCAGCGGCGTATGCGGGAACGCGCGATATTCGGGCGCGGTCAGCGCGTTGTCGCGCAGCGAGCAATACAGGTTCGCCGCATAGTGGCCGCCGTCGGCCATCGCGACGCTCGCGCAGCCGAGCATCGTCTCGTAGCCGTTGTGCTTCATGTACGCGGCGAGCCCAGCCCATAGCGACATGATCACCGAGCCGCTGCGATAGTCCGGATGCACGCACGAGCGGCCGACCTCGACCATCTTCGCGCGCAGATGCGTGAGACGCGACACGTCGAACTCGCTTTCCGCATATAGACGGCCGATGCGCGCGGCCTGATGCGGCGGCAGAGCGCGATACGTGCCGACTACTTTCAACGTGTCGAGATCGCGTACCAGCAAATGGTCGCAGTACGAATCGAAGGCGTCGACGTCGAGGCCCGCGGGGCCGCTGAGGCGTGCGCCCATTTCGTCGGCGAAGACGCGATAGCGTAGACGCTGCGCTTCACGCAGCTCTTCGTCGGTACGCGCCCACGACACTTGCAGGCGATGCTGCGCGGTGACCGTTTCCTCGGCGCGTGGCAGACGGCGCGGTTCGAAAAGCGAGGCGAAGGGCAGGGTGGGCGTCGGCAGTTCTCGCATTGGCTGTCCTGGTCGAAAAGAGTGAGGATTTCTTTTTTCGCCAATGTAGTAACGCGCGGTGACGCTCGCATGGCAAAGCCGTGACGATTGGATGACTGCCCGTAAGCCCTCGCGTGGGTGCCTGTAATGTCGGAGGTGTCGCGCGACACGCGCGCTTAGATCAGATCGGGGCTGATGGCGGCGCGCAACACCGCCTCATCTTCGCCGTTGCGCTCGCGGCTCTCGATCCACCAGATGCCGGCTTTTTTCAGTGGCCAGCTCGCGCGGCTGTCGCCGAGCAGTTGCGCGGCGACGTGGCCGAGCGTCGGTTGATGGCCGACGATCACCACGGTTTGCGCGATGCCGCCGGGCCAGCCGGCCGCTTCCAGGACGTCGTTCGCGCTCGCGTTCGGCGCGAGTTCGCGCACGACGCGGTACTGGTCGCTCAACGTCTCGGCGGTCTGGATGGTGCGCACGGCGGGGCTCGCGAGTATGACCGCGTCGTCGGGCAAACGGGCGCGCAGCCATTTCGCGGCGTTCTGCGCCTGCTTGCGGCCGCGCGTGGTGAGCGCGCGGGAGAGATCGCTCGCGGCGACATCTTCTGCTTCGGCGTGACGCCAGAGGATCAGGTCCATGGGAGTCTCCTTTTTGAGCGGCTTGGGATGGCGTTGCGGCGGGCTTGCGCGTCTTCGCGGCGAGGTAGCTGCCCCAAGCACTGTCGCATGCGCGGGTGATGATTTGCAAGGCGAGTGCCTGACGGGTCGGCTGTCGGCGTCCACGTGAACGCGAGCCAAAAAAGCAAAAACCCGCGAAGCCGGAGGCTTCGCGGGTTTCGACCTGCTTTTCGTGGTCGGAGCGATAGGATTCGAACCTACGACCCTCTGATCCCAAATCAGATGCGCTACCAGGCTGCGCTACGCTCCGACGAATCCGGGAGTATAGGGGGTGCGGGCAGGAGCGTCAATCCCTTGGCGGCACCAACCGCACGGGCAACGACGTTCACCGTAGCGGGCTCGCGCCGGCCTCGCGGTGGGCTATATACGCCCCATCAACAGCAGAACGATCACGATGATCAGCACGACGCCGACGAGTCCAGTCGGCCGATAGCCCCAGCCGCTGCTATACGGCCAGCTTGGCAACGCGCCGATCAGCAGCAGGATGAGCACGATTAGCAGGATGGTTCCGACGGTCATGGCGTTCTCCTTTTTGAGGGGGCCGCGAAATCGCTGGCCGCCTCTTCACGCTGGTTTGGCGCGCGCGCCGCGACAATCGACGCGCGTGTCGCGCGTCTGTTGCTGGATCGGAACCAGCAAGGCATGTGCCCATCACCCGTTAAGCTCGATGCAGTGAGGCCTTGGACGAAAGCGCAGAAGGAGAGAGCGACGCAGGAAGCGTCGTCGTTCGATGTAGGTATGCCGAAAGAACCGGAAAGGCGTTGCGCACGTCCAGCGGACCTCGATGCGCGCAGGCGCCGCAACGCCGGTCAACGCGTCATCGAGCGGACCGCGCGACTGAGGCACCGTGACATGCCGGTGCCGCGGCCAGAGGCCATTCGGTCAGAGTCGAAGATCACCCGCATCAATGCCTTGGACGCCTCCAATGCGGCATATGTAGATGCTGATGCGTCCAGTGGTGCAGCATGCCCTCGCCATCGTGTTCACGCCGGTAGGCCCGCGATTCGAAAATCGACAACGCCACCAGCACGATCAGGCCTATTGCGAGCCCGATCAGGCCCGCGATCGATTCACCGTCCATGGCAGTCTCCCGGTAGGTTCAGCCATGAACCCATGGTAGCGCAGGTCCGGCGAAATCTCACCAATTGGAACGAGCGACGCACAAGGTGTGTTGTGATGGCGTCGCCGAACGCGCTTTGCGGTTAGACTCTCGGCGCGCCGGCGGACGTCCGCCATCGCTTTGTCCCGGAGACGATTGCAAAATGACCCGCGTTCTGACTCTTGCCTTGCTGTTGTGCGCCGGCGTCGCCGGCTGTGCGGACAATCCGTCCGCGCATCGCGGCAGCCCACCACATGATCCCGCCGACTACCACGGCGTGCCCACCGACGATCGACCGCCCGCGATGGTGCCCGCGCCCGTCGCGCAGTGAGCGCTCATTGAAGTGAAAACGAGCGGGAAAGGGCGGGGAAAGCGAAGCACCGGCGCGGGCACGCCGGCACGTCTGACCCGTGCCGACGGTTCGCCCGGAGAGCACGGGCTGAGAGCATTCCATAACGCGCTCGTTATGCGATATGTATGCGCTTGTTTCAAGCCGTAACGGTCTGTCGTCCGCCGAATAGCCAACGGTGCCCAGCGCACCGCGCTAGGCAGCCGCAATCCCCGGCGACACGCCCGGCAGGTAACGCGCGAGCGTTGCGCCACGCGTGGCCATGAAGATCAGCAGCGCGATCCACAGCCCGTGATTGCCGTGCCACGCGAGCAATGCCGACGACGCCGCCACGAACACCGCAAGCGACACCGTCATCGACATCATCAGCTCGCGCGTTCGCGTCGCGCCGATGAACACGCCGTCGAGCAGGAAGCCCCACACCGAAATGACCGGCGACAGCGCCGCCCACGGCAGATAGGTTTCGGCCGCGGCACGCACGGCGGCCTGATCGGTCAGCCGCTCGATGATCCACGCGCCCGCACCCCAGTACACGCACGAGAAGCCGAGCGCGCCGAGCGCCGACCACAGCGCGGTGACCTTGACCGCCTGCGCGAACGCGTGACGATCGCGCGCACCGATCGCCGCGCCGACCAGCGCCTCGGCCGCGTGCGCGAAACCGTCGAGCCCGTACGCCATGAAGGTCTGGAAATTGAGTAGCAATGCGTTCGCGGCGAGCGTCGCGTCGCCTTGCCGCGCGCCGAGATGCGCGAACCAGCCGAACGACGACAGCAGGCACAGCGTGCGCACGAAGATGTCGCGATTGAGCACGACGAGCCGCTTCAGCGCGGCGGCGTCGAACAAGGCGGCGCGATTCAGCGCGGGCAGGCCGCGCGGCCTGCCGTGCCATAGCAGGGCGAGCCCGAGCACGAAGCCGAGCGCGTCGGCGGTCGCGGTAGCCGCGCCGATGCCGGCCACGCCCCAATGAAACGCGTACACGTACAGCAGCACCGCGGCGATGTTCACGCTGTTGATGAAGACCTGCGACAGCAATGCGAGCCGCACCTGCTGCGTGCCGAGCAGCCAGCCGAGTATCACGTAGTTGCCGAGCGCGAGCGGCGCGGCCCAGATGCGCGCGTGGCAATAAACCTGCGCGTGCCGCTGCACGGCGTCGCTGCCGCCGATCGCCCGCAGCGCATAGTCGATCAGCGGTTGCTGCACGAGCAGCACCAGTGCGCCGATCGCGGCCGCCATCAGCAGTGCGCGCACGACGGTGTTGCGCAACTCGTCGCTGCGGCCCGCGCCGTGCGCCTGCGCGACGAGGCCGGTCGTGCCCATGCGCAGGAAGCCGAAGCCCCAGAACACGAAGTTGAAGAAGAGCCCGCCGAGCGCGACGCCGCCGAGGTAAGAGGCACTGTCCAGATGACCAGCGACGGCGGTGTCGACCGCGCCGAGGATCGGTTGCGTCAGATTCGCGAGGACGATCGGCAACGCGAGCGCGAGCACCCGGCGATGCCAGCGCACCGGCAGCGCGGGCGCGCCGGCTGGGTGTGCGGCGGTTTCGGATCGCGCGGCGGGGGGCATACCGGCATCGGGCGTAGCGGCATCGGGCATACCGGCATCGGGCGTCCTCGCGTCGTTCAAGAGCGCTCCTGCACGCACACCCAAGGCGAGACGACGACGGCCCACAGCTCGGGGTCGCGCGCGGCGAAATCGGCGGCCGTCTCCGACTGAACCCGCACGACGAGGCCGGAGGACAACCATTGGGCGACCCGGGTGGTGTCGTCGTTGGCGATTGCCTCGGCGACGCTCACGAGATCGAGGTCGCGCGCGACGTGCAGCAGTATGCCGCGCGCAAAAAAACGTTCGAGTTCGCTCCAGCCGATCTTGGCGGTTTCGCCGAGCAGCTTCGCATAAAGGGGGCTTTGGGAGGCGTCATTGGAAGTCATCGTGGACAGGGTCGGACGGGGCCGTCACTATAAACTATTGGCAAGGACCGGCGGGCCGCGTGGCGGCCTTGCGCAACGTGCCGGGCGGTTTTTTATGCAGCGCTGACTGAATCGGATTCTGAACCTGGATGCCGGTGGATTCAACGACGGCGGCACACGAGGCGTGCCGCCTATCAGCACCGGCTATTAATCGTCCGAATATTCAAAACTGAAACGAGTTTGAATGCGGTTTCAATATTGTCGGCGGAATTGTCAATGTTAAAGATTTCACTATTCGCGAATTTGTTGTGAAGAAGTATCGGCGCTTATTCGGAAGAGTTGCCGCGACTAATCGATGCGTTACGTGCGTTTCCGCACCAAGTTAATATTGGCAAGCCAAAGCGGCGTTATTGCCGAATGAGTTAGTGTTATTCGGCCAGACGTCTTTCCTCTGCTGGTTTGGCGGGACTTTCCGCCGATAGCCCAGGAGCATTAGCCGGTGCGATACTCCGACATTCCTGGTTTGAATGATTTGGCGTGTGGAGTATCCCAGCTGCGGCGCATTAAGCCGGTCTGATTCCGACATTTCCGATTCACGGATTGCGGAATCCGTACGCCGTGTAACATTGGCTGCAAAATTAATACATTGCGCTTGGAAATCCGGATTGTTAGATTTCGTTCTGGCGCATGGTGAACCGGTCCTTTGCCGATATGCGCCGAACCCCCGTTAGCCCGGCCTCGTGCCGGGCTTTTTTTTGAATGGATTTACGCGGATGTTTAACCTGCCGCAGCGATCTTCACCGCGAATTCACATGTGCGGCCGATGATGGCGGATTATTTTTTTCGGCGCGAGACTCATGACCGGGGTGATCATTTTTGTCGGCGTGTGGCTAATCGCGCTCGCGTTGCTGGTGCGATTCGCCGCGCGCATCGATCCGCGCTCCGGGCGCTGGCGACGCCGCTAAGCGGTGACGCTCTGCCGCTCGGCGGCCGCCCGTGCCGCACGGCGCGCTGCCTTTACTGCTTGCAGCGGATGACCATCGAACGGTTTTTCACATTCGCGCCGAAAATCCCACCGATCGTGCCGCCCGACGTCGCGCCGTTGTCGACGTCTTTCGAAACCACGTCGTACCCGTAGTTGCCGCAGGTTTCGCCCGCGCGCTTGTAGCACTCGGCCCAGCTCGTGCTGGCATCGCTGCCGCTGCAGTTGATCGCGAAGCCGGTGTCGCCGCTCGGCAGATAGGTCATCGTGGTCGTGGTCGAGCAGCCGCCGAGGCCGCCGAGCGTCAGGAGGCCAAGACTGATCGTTGCAGCCGTCGCGACGCGCGCCAATGGGCTTTTCATTTCAGATTCCTTGCAAATAACGGAAGGGCGTGGCGCGCAGCCACGCCGCTTCGAATTGAGCGTTTATAGCACGGCGGGTTCCCGCGCCCGCCGCCTAGCGCGGTGGCAGTTGTTTCGACGGATCGATCGAACGGCCCTGGTAGCGCAGTTCGAAATGCAGCATTACGCGATCGGTATCGGTGTCGCCCATTTCGGCGATTTTCTGGCCGCGCTTGACCGATTCGCCTTCCTTCACCAACAGCGCGCGGTTATGCGCGTAAGCGGTCAGATAGTCGGCGTTGTGCTTGAGGATCAGCAGATTGCCGTAGCCGCGCAGACCGTTGCCCGCATAGACGACGGTGCCGGGCGCCGCCGCGACGATGGGCGTGCCGGCCGCCGCGGCAATATCGATACCCTTCGAGTTGCCGCCGTCGAAACGGCGGAACACCGTGCCGTCGGCCGGCCATACCAGCGAGATCGGCGCGGGCGCGGTCGCCGGCGTAGTGTCCGCGGGCGCAGGACGCGGCGCGGCCGCCGCGCTCGCGCTGCCACTGCTGCTACCGCCACCGCCGCTGCGGATCGCGCCGCTCGTCGACGCCGCGCCGCCCGGTGGCGCGACGCGCAGCACCTGGCCGACCTCGATGCTGTCGGGATTGGTCAGGTTGTTCCAGCGCGCGATGTTCTGCACCGATTGCCGGTTGCCGCGCGCGATTTTCGACAGCGTGTCGCCCCGTTCGACCCGGTAGTAGCCCGGCCCCACCGGCGCCGACCCGCACGCGGCGAGCAGCGCGAGCAATGCCGCGCAGCCGAGTCGTTTGATTCTTGTCGTTTCCAGCATTGGACCTCGCAAAGCACTGCCGCGCGCTGATCCCGATCACGCGGCACAGACAGACAAAGCGTTCGATTCTAACGGTTTTGGTGTTGCGCCCCCCGGCGAGGGGGGCGAAGTGGCGGACGGCCGCTTCGAGCGGCTCGCCGCCGGCGCCGGCGTATCAGCTGGTCTTCTCGACGGTAATGCGCAGTGCCGCCGTTTCGGTTTGTCCCGGCTCGAGCCAGCGCAAACCTCGGCCGTTGTGGATCGCATCGGGCAACCCGAGCCACGGCTCCACGCAGTAAAAGTCCGACTGCGGCGTTTCAGTCCACGTCGTCACCGCGTACCAGGGCACCGAGCCGGGCCGCTGCAGATCGATCGTGATCACGCGATCGATGCCCGGCGCCTCGACCCTTACCGGTCGATCGGGCGTGCCGGTCAGGCAATGGAAGCGGTCGTAGATCCGGTCTTCGTCGAGTGTGTAGCTCGGTTCGCCCGGCTCGGCGGGGCTGATCGAACCGTCCTCGAGCTGACGGCACCGCTCGGTGCGCGGCAGTTCGAGCGTCGTTTGCGCGCGCTGCGTGTGCGGCAGCGTGAAGTAGAAGTGATGGCCGGCGTAGTAGGGCAGGCGCGCGTCGCCGGTATTGGTGGTGGTCAGCGTCACGTCGAGCGTGCGCGGATCGATGAGCTCGTAGGCGGCCTCGAAGCGGAAGCCGAACGGATAGGAGCCGCGGGTCGCTTCACTGTCGGTCAGAACCATCCGCAGGCCGGCGCCATGCACGTCGGCGTGAGGCTCGAACGGCAGGTCACGCGCGAAGCCGTGCATCGGCAGCTCGCGCACGGTGCCCCGCGCGTCACGCCAATAGCCGATCTTGCCGTCGACGCGATGACGGCCGAGAAATGGAAACAGCAGCGGATTGCCGCCGCGAATCCGCGCGGGCACGCTCCAGTCGGCGTGCTCGGGCCAGTGAATCACCTCTTCGCCGTCGATCGTCCACGACAGCAGACGGCCGCCGGCTTGCGGCGAAAAACGGAGCACCGAGGCGTCCTGGGCGATCTCGAGAATGTCCTGTTCCGGGGAGAGGGGCATGGTCAATAGCTAGCCAGATAGAGGTTGAGGGTCGTGCAAAGCGGCCGCGTGGGTCGGCCGTTGCATCTGCATCGAAGCGGCGTTTTGCGCCATTCGCTGCGGCTGCGTCGCGCGCGGCGAAACCGCGATTTTGCGCTGCTTTGCGCTACGGGGAAACCCTTCCCGGGAAATTGCGGGTGTCGGAAAAGGGCGAATCCTATTGATAATCCGTCGGAGCGTCCGGTCCATCCGACCCCCGGGCGAATCGGCTCAGGAGGCATCATGGATCTCGCAATGGCAATGGCGGTGGGCTTATTCGGAATATTCACCGCCAGCACGTATTACTTCTTCCACTCTCTCAAGCGCTGATCCGCTGGTTTCATTCCCTGCTTTCGCAGCACGCGCGCGACGAATCCGCCGCCCGCTTTCTTGCTCTCGCGTAACAACGGTGTCGAGTTGTGACGCGGCGCGTCAATATTTCTCCGAATGTGGCCTAACCGCTTGGCGCTGGGTGTGTAGCCAGGCATAATCGGTGCGCCTTTGACGCGCCGGCTCCCCCTTTTGTGCGGCGCGCAGTTCCCGACACTTTGCTTACAAGGACCGCCGCGTGAACCTGTCGTTTCTCATTTTTCTGAGCGTGCTTCAAGGCGTTACCGAACTGTTTCCGGTGAGCAGCCTTGGCCACACGTTGCTCGTGCCAGCCCTGTTCGACATGCATATCGACAAGCATGCGCCGCAACTGCTGCCGTTCCTCGTCGCCCTGCATCTCGGCACCGCGTTCGCGCTGCTGTGGTACTTCCGCGCGCGCTGGTACGCGCTGGTGCGCGGTTTCTTCGCGTCGCTCGGCGGCCGCCGCAACGACGACGGTCACATGATGTGGGCGCTGATCATCGGTACGATTCCGGCGGGCCTCGTCGGTCTCGTGCTGGAAAAGCGCCTCGAGGCGCTTTTTCATGATCTGCGGATCGTCGCGATTGCGTTGATCGTGAATGGCGCGCTGCTGTGGTTCGGCGATCGTCTGCAACGCGCGCGCGCGCATCAGGCGCCGGAAAAGCTGACGTTCCGCCAGGCCTTCTTCGTCGGCCTCGCGCAGATCGGCGCGCTGATTCCGGGCTTCTCGCGCAGTGGCCTGACGATGATCGCCGGCAATGCGGCCGGCCTCACCACCGAGAAAGCCGCCGAGTTTTCGTTCCTGCTCGGCACGCCGATCATTTTCGCGGCTGGCGTACTCGAACTGCCGAAGCTGCTTCACGCGCCGAGCCAGCTTGCCGACGCGGTGCTCGGCGGCGTGCTGACCGCGATCGCAGCGTACCTGAGCGTGCGTTTCCTGATGCGCTATTTCGAAGGCCGCGGACGTCTCGCGTCGTTTGGCGCGTACTGCGCGATCGCGGGGATCCTGTTCCTCGGCTGGTTCATGCTGCATCCGCAGCCGGTCTGAGCGCGCCGGGCGATCGGTTATAATCCGGGCCCGGTTGGTTGCAGCTCAGTTAGAATTTTAGTTTGTGGGAAATCGGGCGGCTCGCCGCGAGTGCCGGTTTCATGCAGATATCGATCCATACGGCAGTAGCTCAGCTGGATAGAGCATCGGCCTTCTAAGCCGAGGGTCGGGGGTTCGAGCCCCTCCTGCCGTACCAGAATCATCGAAGGGTTACAGGTTTCGCGCCTGTAACCCTTTTTGTTTTTGTGCAATGTTGCACGCCCGGTGGCTGCCAGGTTGTTGCGTGTTCGTACGGCTCGCTTCGGGTGTTTCCCGACTCAGGAAATCGCGCGGGGCGCCGTTAATTCAACAGAACCGTGTGACGCGCCGCGATGGAGGAATCAGCGTGAACCGACTTAGCCTCAACACCAAACTCTGGCTCGCGCTGCTGATTACGTGGCTCGGCCTGCTCGGCCTCGGCGGCTGGGCCGCATGGCAGTCGCGCGCGACGATGCTGGCCGAGCGCAAGTCGGCGGTGCAGAACGTCGTGGAAAGCGCGTACGGCATCGTCGCCGACTACGCGCAGCGCGCCGACCAGCACGAGCTGACGCCCGAACAGGCGCGGCAGCAGGCGCTGGCGCGACTCTCCGCGATGCGCTACCCCGGCAGCGGCTACATGATCGTGTCGACTGCCACGCCGGTCGTGATCATGCATCCGATGCTCGCCGATCTGCGCAACAAGGACGTGTCGCACTACGCGGACAGCGACGGCAAGCTGCTGTTCGTCGAAATGGTCAAGGTCGCGCAGGCGCACGGGCAGGGCTTCGTCGATTACATGGGCCGCCTCGCCGGCAACAACGAGCGCGTGCCGAAGATCAGCTTCGTCAAGCGCTTTGCCGCGTGGGACTGGTTTCTGATTTCGGGTGTCTACGTCAACGACATCGACGCGGCGTTCCGCGCCGACCTGCTGCGCTATCTGCTGACGATCCTCGTGATCGGCAGCTTCAGCACCGTCGCGCTCGTGCTGATCATCCGCAACGTGAAGCGCAGTCTCGGCGGCGAGCCCGCCTATGCGGCGAGCGTCGCGCAGACGATCGCCGACGGCGATCTGTCGTGCCCGGTCACGCTGGCCGGCGACGATCAGGAAAGCATGCTGTTCGCGATGCAGCGCATGCAAAGCCGCCTCGCCGACGCGATCCGGCGCATTCGCGGCGGCACCGAAACGATCACGGTCGCGGCCGAAGAGATCGCCGCGGGCAATCTCGATCTGTCGGCGCGGACGGAACAGCAGGCGTCGTCGCTCGGCGAAACGGCCGCGAGCATGGAGCAACTGACGGCGACCGTCAAGCAGAACGCCGACAACGCGCTGCAGGCCAATCGCATGGCGCGCTCGGCGTCGCAGCTCGCGGGCGAGGGCGGCGAGGCCGTGCAGCACGTCGTCGCGAACATGCAGAGCATCGCGGCGAGCTCGGCGCGGGTGGTCGATATCATCGGCGTGATCGAAAGCATCGCGTTTCAGACCAACATCCTCGCGCTGAACGCGGCCGTCGAAGCCGCGCGCGCCGGCGAGGAGGGCCGCGGCTTCGCGGTCGTCGCGGGCGAGGTGCGCAACCTCGCGCGCCGCAGCGCCGACGCGGCCAAGGAGATCAAGACGTTGATCGAGGATTCGGTCGCGCGCGTCGGCAGCGGCAAGACGCTCGTCGAGAAGGCGGGCGGCACGATGGAGTCGCTCGTCGATGCGGTGAAGCGCGTGACCGACATCATCAGCGAGATTTCCGCCGCGTCCGACGAGCAGAGCCGCGGCATCGAGCAGGTCAATCTCGCGATTGCGCAGATGGACGAGACCACCCAGCAGAACGCGGCGATGGTCGAACAGGCGGCGGCCGCCGCGCAGTCGATGCAGGAGCAGGCGCAGATGCTGCGCGACGTCGTCAACACGTTCCGCCTGCAGGGGACGGCCGCCGCGCGTTGATGGCCGCGTCGATGGCGCGCTGCCTGCCGAAGTGTGCATGCTATGCTTTTGAGGTCAGGATCAAAAGCCGCCGTGCGCCCGTGCGCGCCGTGCACACTTCGAGGAGAGTCCTACATGTCGACGCGAACCCGTGTGCTGTTCCACCTCAGTGCCGCGAGCCTCCTGCTCGGTGCGGCGATCGGCGCGCAAGCCGCGAACCTCGGCTTTCTGGGCGACACGCCGATCACCTATATGAGACAGCGTGACAACGACTCGATCAAGCATGCGGTCATGAGCGCGCTCAATGACAGGAAGGACGGCGAGAGCTTCACGTGGGTCAACGACGGCACCGGCAATAGCGTGAAGATCGACGCGACCATCTCGATGGACAGCACCTCGACCGAAGGCGCACGCACCTGCCGCACCCTCGGGGTCGTACTCAATGCAAAGGGGCAATCGATGAACCTGCGTCCGAACTTCTGCAAGGAAGGTGGCGCCTGGCAGCTGCAGAAGCGTTGAGCATGCGTGAGCGCGGGGCGAGAGGTGGATGCAGTGAGGCTGCGCGATGAGCCCGCGAATCGTCTCGTGCGGGATCGTGCTGCTCGATCCCGACGGACGCGTGCTGCTCGCGCACGCCACCGAAACGACGCACTGGGACATCCCGAAAGGCCAGGGCGAGGCCGGCGAGGCGCCGCACGTGACGGCGCTGCGCGAGATGGTCGAGGAAACCGGCATCGCGCTCGAGGCCGATCGGCTGAAGGATCTCGGCCTGTTCGTCTACCGGCGCGACAAGGACCTGCATCTGTTCGCGGCGCGCGCGGGTGCCGGCGAGCTCGATCTGAGCACGTGCACCTGCACGTCGCTGTTTCCGCGCCGCTCGGACGGCACGCTGATCCCCGAAATGGATGATTACCGCTGGGCGTCGATCGAAGAGGTGCCGCGCTATGCGAGCCGTAGTCTGACGCGGCTCTTCGAGACGACGCTGTCGCTCACCGAGTTGCACCGGTCGCTATAGACGGCGCACGCCGCCTTCAATCGAGCGCGTGGTCGTTCGGATGCGCGAACAACGCGCGGTTCTGCTCCGACAGCGGGAAATTGACGTTGATGCCATGCGGCGGAATCGGCTGCGTGAACCACTGCCGATACAGACGCTCGGCGTCGCCGGACGTCTGCGAACGCACGATCACGCGATTCACGAGCGCGCGGAACGGCTCGTCGCCCTTGCGGAACATGCACGCATAAACCTCGTAGCCAAGCGGCGTGCCCGTCACGATGAAATCGTCGGGATGCGGGTCGGTCGCCTTGAAACCGTAGACGATCGGCTCGTCCATCACGAACGCCACCGCGTGACCGTCCTTCATCGCGTTGAAGGCCTCCTGATGGTCGCGCACGCTCATGATGCGCATGTTCAGCTGCTTGTCGGTGTTGAGGCTGCGCAGCAGGCGCTCGTCGGACGTGCCCGCGGTCGTCACGACCGGCTTGCCGGCCAGATCGGGGAAATCGGTGATGCCGCTGTTCCTGCGCGTGATCATGCGCACCGCGTACTGGAAAAAGCTGTCTGAAAACGCGGCGACGTTCTCGCGCTCGACCGTGTGCGTGGTCGAGCCGCATTCGAGATCGATCTGGTTGTTCAGCAGCATCGGCGTGCGGTTCGACGACGTTACCGTGATTTCGTGAACCCGCAGCTGCGCCATGCCGAGCGTTTTCCTGATTTCATCGACGATCTGCATCGCGATCGCCTGCGAGTAGCCGACCGTGCGCTTGCCGTCGAAGTACGAGAACGGGATCGACGCCTCTCGCACGCCGATCGCGACGACGCCGTCGTCGTGGATCTTTCTCAGCGTGCCGGTCAGTTCATCCGCGCGGGTGGGGCCGGTGAACGCGAGCACGCCGCAGGCGGCCAGCGTAAGCAGCACGCTGTGCATGCCGCGCAGCAGACGCGGGAAGCGTGAGCCGCACGCGCTCCGTGCGACGCGAACCCTGCCTTCAGACCCTTCCCCGTGGCGGTCTGCAACCTTCATCGGACCTCCCGGACCGGCGCGCTCAGGCGAGCGCGCAGTGAGTGTCGATCGAAACATCCGGCAACCCGGATGGGCCCGCAACGCCGGGCCCTCGCTGGCGCGGGCTCAGGCCGGCTTGCCCCAACTGTCGCGCAGACTGACGATGCGGTTGAATACGGGCTTACCCGGCTTCGAATCGACGCGGTCGGCGACGAAGTAGCCGTGGCGCTCGAACTGGTAGCGCTGCTCCGGCAGCGCATGGCGCGCGCCGGTTTCGAGGTAGGCCTGGACCACGCGTTTCGAGTCCGGATTCAGCGCTTCGAGGAAGTCGCGGCCGCCGGCGTCCGGTTGCGGTTCCTTGAACAGCCGGTCGTAGATGCGCACTTCGGCCGGGCACGCGGCCGCCGCGCTGACCCAGTGGATGTTGCCCTTGACCTTGTAATTGTTCGCGCCTTCGGTGCCCGATTTGCTGTCCGGGAAGTAGTTGCAGTGCACCGCGACGATATTGCCGTTCTCGTCCTTGTCCGCGTGCGTGCATTCGATCACGTAGCCGTAGCGCAGCCGCACCTTGTTGCCCGGGAACAGGCGGAAGTAGCCCTTCGGCGGCGTCTGCGTGAAGTCCTCGCGCTCGATCCACAGCTCGCGCGAAATCGGAAACTCGCGCAGGCCCTGTTCCGGATGATGCGGATGCACCGGTGCGTGGCACGGCTCGGTGAGGCGTTCGGGGAAGTTGTCGATGATCAGCTTGACGGGATCGAGCACGGCGGCGATGCGCGGCGCCTTCTCGTCGAGATCGTCGCGCAGCGCGCCTTCGAACACGCTCATGTCGATCCACGAGTCGACCTTGGTCACGCCGATGCGCTCGCAGAACAGCTGGATCGACTCGGGCGTGAAGCCACGCCGGCGCAAGCCGACGATGGTCGGCATGCGTGGGTCGTCCCAGCCTTCCACATGGCCTTCGTTGACGAGTTGCAGCAGCTTGCGCTTGCTGGTGATCGCATAGGTCAGGTTCAGGCGCGAAAACTCGATTTGCTGCGGCAGCGGACGCCCGAAGACACCGGCCTCGGCGAGTTCGTTCAGGATCCAGTCGTACAGTGGGCGGTGATCTTCGAACTCGAGCGTGCACAGCGAATGCGTGATGTTTTCGAGCGCGTCCGAGATGCAGTGCGTGTAGTCGTACATCGGGTACACGCACCAGGTGTCGCCGGTACGGTAGTGATGCGCGAAGCGGATGCGGTAGATGACCGGGTCGCGCATGTTGAAGTTCGGCGACGACATGTCGATCTTCGCGCGCAGCACGTGCTCGCCTTCCTTGAACTCGCCCGCCTTCATGCGGCGGAACAGGTCGAGGTTTTCCGCGACCGAACGCTCGCGGAAGCGCGACGGCGTGCCGACTTCGGTGGCCGAGCCGCGGTTCGCGCGGATTTCCTCGGCCGACTGGCTATCCACGTACGCGCGGCCGCGCTGGATCAGCAGCTCCGCGAACTCGTACAGCTTGTCGTAGTAGTCGCTCGCGAAGTACAGATGCTCGGTGCGGTCCTTTTCCCATTCGAAGCCGAGCCAGCGCACCGAGTCGATGATCGACTCGACGTACTCGACGCTTTCCTTCTCCGGATTGGTGTCGTCGAAGCGCAGATGGCACACGCCGCCGTAGCTGCGCGCGACGCCGAAGTTCAGGCAGATGCTCTTTGCGTGACCGATGTGCAGATAGCCGTTCGGCTCCGGCGGGAAGCGCGTTTCGACGCGCTGGCTCCATTTGCCGGTGCGGTTGTCGTCGTCGATGATGTTGCGGATGAAATTGGATGTCGCGGGCGCGTCGTTGCGTTCGGTATTCATGCGAGAAGATGAGAGTCCGTGGGGGCGCGCAATGCGCCCGTGTAGCCGTCAATTCTACCTGACGAGCCCGTTCGCGGCAGGTGGTTGCGGCGCGCAGCCAACGGCGCAGTGGGTTTGGCGCGGCTGCCGGAGTCAGGCAAGCCGGCGCGCGGGGCTGTAACAGGAGGTAAAACGGGTTGGCGACGCGCGACGCGCCGACTTAGGATGCGCTGCTGCGCGCGGCCCGCGCGCCTGTGCTGGGCCTTCGCGCGGGGCGGGCTTGCCCGAGCCGTCCACGCTGTCCTTCATCTTCCTGCACGAGGCTCCGCTGCTCGTGCGCCATGCTCGCCTCGTTGCCGGAGTTTTCTCGGATGTCTGTCCCGACGCACGGCGCGTTTCGCGCGCCCTTTGCCCGCGCTTTGGCTAGCGCCCGATTTTCTTGCCGTAACCGTCGTGTGCTCGCTTCGGCCTGGTTTGCCGCGCTTGCCGTGAACGTGGCCGCGCCGCTGTCCGCCGCCGCGAAAACACCGGCGCCGAAGCCGGCGCTCGATGCGTCGGCAGTCGCCGCGCCGGATAGCTACAGCGCCGACACCGCGCAGCAGATCTTCGCCGCAGGCGGCAACGCGGTCGATGCCGCGGTCGCGATGGCTTTCACGCTCGCCGTCACGCGGCCCGATGCGGGCAACCTCGGCGGCGGCGGATTCATGACGCTGCTGGTCGACGGCAAGCCGTATTTTCTCGACTATCGCGAGCGCGCGCCGCAGCAGGCGACCCGCGACATGTACCTCGACGACAAGGGCAACGTGGCGCCGGGCATAAGCACGGTCGGGCATCGCGCGGCGGCCGTGCCGGGCACTGTCGATGGCATGTGGGAAGCGCAGCGGCGCTTCGGCAAGCTCAAATGGAAGCAGGTGCTCGCGCCCGCGATCCATTACGCGACCGACGGCTTCCAGGTCGACCCGCGGCTGCAGCAGCGACGCGACGCGGCCGCCAGGAGTTTCGCCGGCAAGACCAATTTCGACGCCTACTTCGCGAACCTGAAGGCGGGCGCGATGCTGCGCCAACCGGAACTCGCGCAGACGCTGGGGCGGATCGCGAGCGACGGCGGCCGCGAGTTTTACGAGGGCCGCACCGCTCAAATGATCGCCGCGCAGATGTACGGCCACGGCCTGATCACGAGCCAGGATCTGAGCCAGTACAAGGCTCTGTGGCGCGAGCCGCTCGCGGCCGACTGGCACGGCTACCGCGTGATCACCGCGCCGCCGCCGAGCTCGGGCGGCCTCGGGCTGATCCAGATGCTGAAGATGCGGGCCGATCTGCAGCCGGCGTTCGACGGCCTTGCATTGAATTCAGCGCCGTACATCCATCTGATCGCGCAGATCGAGGATCGCGTGTTCGCGGACCGGCAGCGCCATATCGGCGACCCGGACGCATCGCCGGTGCCGGTCGCGAAGCTGATCGACGACGCCTACCTCGCGCAGCGCGCGGCCGAAGTCAAAGCCGACGAAGCGCCGGCCGCCGCGACGGCGAAACCCGGTGTCGACGGCGGCGCGGCGACGGAGAAGGCGCAAACCACGCATTTCTCGGTGGTCGACAAATGGGGCAACGCGGTGTCGAACACCTACACGCTGAACGGCGATTTCGGCTCGGGCGTCGTGGTGGACGGCGGCGGGTTTCTGCTGAACGATGCGATGGACGATTTCGTGATCAAGCCAGCCGTCGCCGGCGCGACGGGCGCGGCGTCGACACCCGGCGCCGCCGATGCCGAGCCGGATGCGATCGCGCCGGGCCGCCGCCCGATTTCGTCGATGACGCCCACGCTGCTGCTGAAGGACGGCAAGATCGCGCTAGCGATCGGCACGCCCGGCGGCTCTCGCATCCTGACGACGATCTTCCAGGTGATGACGAATCTGTACGACTTCGACATGTCACCGACGGACGCGCTCGCCGCGATGCGTTTCCATCATCAGCTGCTGCCGCCAAAGACGATCTACTTCGAGCCGTACCGTCCCGCGCCGGATGAGCTCGCCACGCAATTGAAGGCGCTCGGCTTTACGGTCGAGCAGCAGGCGTTCAACGGCGACGTGCAGATGATCCGCGTGGACGGCACGACACCCGAGCCCGCGAGCGATCCCCGTGGTGGCGGCGTGGCACGCGTGATACGGTAGACGGCCCGCCGCGCTATCCCGCGAGCGGGCGATAAGCCGAACACGGGGAAGCACGATGAGCGAACACCAATCAACCACACTCGTTCTGCCGGGCTATCTGGACTCCGGCCCAGGCCACTGGCAAACGCGCTGGGAAGCGCTCGATCCCGCGGTCGTCCGCGTGCAGATGCCGGACTGGGACCACCCTTCGCGCGACGCCTGGTGCCGTACGCTGGCCGCCGCGCTTGACGCCGTGGACGCGCCGGTCGTGTTCGCCGCTCACAGCCTCGGCTGTCTGACCACGGCGTTCTGGGCCTCGCAGTACGCAAGCGCGGCGCAGCTCGCGAAGGTGGCCGGCGCGCTGCTGGTCGCCGTGCCCGATCCGGACGAAGCGCACTTCCCGAGGGACGCGGGCGGCTTTGCGCCGGTGCCGCTCACCCGCCTGCCGTTTGCGACGATCGTGGTGGCGAGCAGCGACGATCCTTATGGCGGCGTGCCGTTTTCACAAACCTGCGCGAACGCGTGGGGCAGCCGCTGGATCGGGATCGGCGCGCGCGGCCACATCAACGCCGACAGCGGTCTCGACGATTGGGACGAGGGGCGGGGCTGGCTGGCTTCGCTAACGGCGATGCGCTGAGTCTCGCCGCCTTCTCGATCAGATCACCGCTTTGCGCTTCAACTCGGCAATCGTCTGCGCGTCGTATCCGAGCACGTCGCTCAGCACCCGCTCGGTATGCTCGCCGAGCAGCGGCGGATGGCTCAGCGCCTGCGGCGGCGTGCCGGTCATGGTGATCGGATTGCGCACGAGCTTGACCGTGCCGCCCGACGGATGCGGCAGATCGACCTGCAGACCGCGCGCGACCACCTGCTCGTTGTCGAACACTTCGTCGAGGTTGTTGATCGGTCCGCACGGCACGCCGGCCGCTTCGAGCGCCGCGATCCATTGCTGCTTGCCCTGCAGGCGGACCATGTCCGCGAGCATCGGCACGAGCAGTTCGCGATTGCGCACGCGCGCGGGGTTGGTTGCGAAACGCTCGTCGTCGGCGAGTTCCGGGCGGCCGCCCACTTCGACGAACTTGCGGAACTGTCCGTCGTTGCCGACCGCGACGATGATCCATCCGTCGCTGGTCTGGAAGGTCTGGTAGGGCACGATGTTCGGATGCGCATTGCCCCAGCGCGCCGGCGGCTGGCCGCTCGCGAGGTAGTTCGAGTTCATGTTGGCGAGCATCGCGACCTGCACGTCGAGCAGCGCCATGTCGATGTATTGGCCAACGCCCGTGCGGTCGCGGTGCGTGAGCGCGGTCAGCACCGCGATCGTCGAGTACATGCCGGTCATCAGGTCGGCGATCGCGACGCCGGCCTTCTGCGGGCCGCCGCCCGGCTGACCGTCACGCTCGCCGGTGATACTCATGAAGCCGCCGATCCCCTGCACGATGAAGTCGTAACCGGCGCGCTGCGCATACGGGCCGGTCTGCCCGAAGCCCGTGACCGAGCAGTAGATCAGGTCGGGCTTGACCTCTTTGAGCGATTCATAGTCGAGGCCGTACTTCTTCAACTGGCCGACCTTGTAGTTCTCGAGCACGACGTCGCTTTGCGCGGCCAGTTCGCGCACGATCCGCTGACCCTCGGGCGACGCGATGTCGAGCGTGACCGAGCGCTTGTTGCGGTTCGCCGCGAGATAGTAGGCGGCCTCGCGCGTGTCCGCGCCGTCCGGCGTTTTCAGATAGGGAGGCCCCCAGTGGCGCGTGTCGTCGCCGACCTCGGGACGTTCGATCTTGATGACGTCGGCGCCGAAATCGGCGAGCGTCTGCGCGCACCATGGACCGGCGAGCACGCGGGTGAGATCCAGCACGCGGATGTGACTGAGAGCGCCCATGTTCCTGAATGTCTCCTGATGGTTGCAGGCCGCGCGGCGAGCTGCCATGCGTTATTTCGCGCGTAGTTTCGCGGAAGTCATCTTAAGCGATTCGCGCTCGCGGGCGCAGTCAGCCGAACGTCATGGCGCGGATCGGACGATCGGACAAGCGAGCGCCAACTAGGCGGCGCGCAGTGCCGCGCGCGCTTGCCGATCCCGTATAATCAGTCGTTTAAAGAAACAGAAAGTTGGCGCATCCCACCGACCGCCAGTCTCCGTCAGGAACCGTCAGGACCGTCCCCCGCCCGCTATGAAAGCCGCTGAAATCCGCGAGAAATTCCTCAAGTTCTTCGAATCGAAGGGCCATACGATCGTCCGTTCGTCGAGCCTCGTGCCCGGCAACGACCCGACACTGCTCTTCACCAATTCGGGGATGGTGCAGTTCAAAGATGTGTTCCTCGGCGCGGAATCGCGTCCGTATTCGCGGGCCACGACAGCGCAGCGCAGCGTGCGCGCCGGCGGCAAGCACAACGACCTCGAGAACGTCGGCTACACCGCGCGTCACCACACGTTCTTCGAGATGCTCGGCAACTTCTCGTTCGGCGACTACTTCAAGCGCGACGCGATCCACTACGCGTGGGAACTGCTGACCGGCGTCTACCAGCTGCCCAAAGACAAGCTCTGGGTCACCGTCTACCAGGAAGACGACGAAGCGCACGACATCTGGGCGAAGGAAGTGGGCGTGCCGGTCGAGCGCATCGTCCGCATCGGCGACAACAAGGGCGCGCGCTACGCATCAGACAACTTCTGGCAGATGGCCGACACCGGCCCGTGCGGCCCGTGCTCGGAAATCTTCTACGACCACGGCCCGGACGTGTGGGGCGGGCCGCCGGGATCGCCCGAGGAAGACGGCGACCGCTACATCGAAATCTGGAACCTCGTGTTCATGCAGTTCAACCGCGACGCGCAGGGCAACATGACGCCGCTGCCGAAGCAATGCGTGGACACCGGCATGGGCCTCGAGCGCATCGCCGCGGTGCTGCAGCACGTGCACAGCAACTACGAGATCGACCTGTTCCAGGCGCTCATTCAAGCCGCTGGCCGCGAAACCGGCGTGACCGATCTGGGCAACAACTCGCTGAAGGTGATCGCCGATCACATCCGCGCGTGCTCGTTCCTGATCGTCGACGGCGTGATTCCGGGCAACGAAGGCCGCGGCTACGTGCTGCGCCGTATCGTGCGCCGCGCGATCCGCCACGGCTATAAGCTCGGCAAGAAGGGTTCGTTCTTCCATCGCCTCGTCGCCGACCTCGTCGCGCAGATGGGCGACGCTTACCCTGAACTGAAGCAGGCCGAGCAGCGCGTGACCGACGTGCTGCGTCAGGAAGAAGAGCGCTTCTTCGAGACGATCGAACACGGCATGTCGATTCTCGAGGCCGCATTGGCCGATCTCGACGCCGCAGGTGGCAAAACCAGCGGCAAGACGCTCGACGGCGAACTCGCGTTCAAGCTGCACGACACCTACGGCTTCCCGCTCGACCTGACCGCGGACGTCTGCCGCGAGCGCGAAGTGACGGTCGACGAACCCGCGTTCGACGACGCGATGGCGCGTCAGCGCGAGCAGGCTCGCGCGGCGGGCAAGTTCAAGATGGCGCAGGGCCTCGAATACTCGGGTGCGAAGACCACCTTCCACGGCTACGAAGAAATCGTCTTCGACGACGCGAAGGTCGTCGCGCTGTACGTCGATGGCGCGTCGGTGCAGCAGGCGCAGGCCGGCCAGCAGGCGGTCGTCGTGCTCGATCACACGCCGTTCTACGCCGAGTCGGGCGGCCAGGTCGGCGATCAGGGCGTGCTCGCCAACGCCAGCACGCGCTTTGCGGTCGTCGATACGCTGAAGGTTCAGGCCGACGTGGTCGGCCACCACGGCACGCTCGAGCAGGGCACGCTGAAGCTCGGCGACATCGTCAAGGCCGAAATCGACGCGGTGCGCCGCGCCCGCACGGCGCGCAACCACTCGGCCACGCACCTGATGCACAAGGCGTTGCGCGAAGTGCTCGGCTCGCACGTGCAGCAGAAGGGCTCGCTCGTCGACGCCGACAAGACCCGCTTCGACTTCGCCCACAACGCGCCGATGACGGACGAGCAGATTCGCCGCGTCGAGGAAATCGTCAACGCCGAAGTGCTGGCGAACGCGCCCGGCATCGTGCGTGTGATGTCGTACGACGAGGCGGTGAAGGGCGGCGCAATGGCACTGTTCGGCGAAAAGTACGGCGACGAAGTGCGCGTGCTCGACCTCGGCTTCTCGCGTGAGCTGTGCGGCGGTACGCACGTGAATCGCTCGGGCGACATCGGTTTCTTCAAGATCGTGATGGAAGGCGGCGTCGCGGCCGGTATCCGTCGCGTCGAGGCGATCACGGGCGACAACGCGGTGCGCTACGTGCAGGAGCTCGAAGCGCGCGTCAACGCGGCCGCGGCCGCGCTGAAGGCACAACCGGCGGAACTCACGCAGCGCATCGGCCAGGTGCAAGACCAGGTGAAGGCGCTCGAGAAGGAACTGGGCGCGCTGAAGTCGAAGATGGCGTCGAGCCAGGGCGACGAACTCGCGGGCCAGGCGATCGAAATCGGCGGCGTGCATGTGCTCGCGGCGACGCTCGAAGGCGCGGACGTGAAGACGCTGCGCGAAACGGTCGACAAGCTCAAGGACAAGCTGAAGAGCGCGGCGATCGTGCTCGCGTCGGTGGAAGGCGGCAAGGTCAGCCTGATCGCGGGTGTGACCGCCGACGCCAGCAAGAAGGTCAAGGCGGGCGAACTGGTCAACTTCGTGGCCCAGCAGGTGGGCGGCAAGGGCGGCGGCCGTCCGGACATGGCGCAGGCCGGCGGTACCGAGCCGGCCAACCTGCCGGCGGCGCTCGCGGGCGTCAAGGGCTGGGTCGAAGGGCAGCTTTGATTCTGATGGTCGGTTGAGTCCGGCTCGACGAGAAGTCGAGCCGGGTTCGACGAAGGGGCCACGCGGTGCGCCAGCAGGATCGGCGCGTTGCGTGGTCCCTTCGCTTTTGCTGAAGCCGACCGGGTTGCGTCGAACCTGGTTGCCGGGGCGGATTCAACGATCAGACCACATTCGCATCCGCGGACGCCACCGCATCCACCTCGGCCGTCCCTTCCAGCGACGCCACCAGCGTGCGTCGCAACGCATTGAGCGCCGACGAAAAATGCCCGCGTCGCCACACCAGCAGCGTGTCGATCGTGCCGATATCGGGCAATTCGTGCACCGCGATATTGCTCGTGTCGGTCGCCAGATCGAGCACCGAGCGCGGTGCGACCGCGACGCCCGCGCCGGCCGCCACGCACGCGACGATCGCGTGATACGAGCCGAGTTCCAGCACCCGTTGCGGCCGCATGCCGTGCTCCAGATACCACTTCTCGATATACGCGCGATACGCGCAGCCCCGCTCGAACGCGATCAGCGTCGATAGCGCGATGTCGCGCACTTCGCGGATCGGCCGATGACCGCGCGGCGTCAGCATCACGAGTTCCTCGCGGAAGATCGGCACGGTCTCGAACAGATCGCCGAGCGTGGCCGGATCGAGCGGTGTTGCGACCAGCGCCGCATCGACCTCGAACTCGCGCACCCGCTCGATCAGCCTGCCGGTCGTACCGGTCTCCAGTTCCAGTTCGACGGCTGGCCATTGCTGGTGATATTGCGCGAGCAGGCCCGGCAGACGCGTCGCCGCGACGCTTTCCATCGTGCCGAGACGCAGACGCCCGCTCGGACGATCCTCGCGTACCGCGTGCCGCGCCTCGTCGGCGAGCGCGAGCAGCCGTTCCGCGTAGGGCAGCAGCGTCTCGCCGGCCGGCGTCAGCACGAGGCGGCGGCCGTCGCGGATGAACAGCTCGGTGCCGAGCTGTTCCTCGAGCTGCTTGATGCGCGTGGTCACGTTCGATTGCACGCGATTGAGCTTCGCCGCGGCGCGCGTCACGCCGTTTTCGCGCACGACCGCGCGAAAAATGGTCAGAGCGGCCAGATCCATGATTCTCTCCTGGCGATGAATAACATTCTAATTATTCATTTTTCGTGATTCAAAGGTCAAGCTAGTATGGATTCATACCATCGCCGTTTGACCGTCCGATCATGAACGATCTCGCTTCCCACGCGTACCCGCGCTTCCACGGGCCGCACGCCGCCCGGCGCGCGGCGCTCGCCTGCATGGTCACGCTGGCCGTCGCGCTCGGTATCGGGCGCTTCGCATTCACGCCGCTGCTGCCGCTGATGCTGCACGGCGCCGCGCTCGGCCAGCCGCAGATCGATATCCAGCATGGCGGCTGGCTCGCGTCGTTCAATTACGCCGGCTATTTCGCCGGCGCGATGACGTGCGCGGCGCTGCGGGTCGAGCCCGCGCGCATGGTGCGCGTCGGACTCGCCGCGACCGTGCTGCTGACGCTCGCGATGGGCGTCACCGGCCAGTTCTGGGTGTGGGCGCTGGTGCGCTTCGTCGCCGGCGCGGTCAGCGCATGGACCTTCGTGTTCGCGTCGCAGTGGGGCTTGCGGCGGCTCGCCGAACTCGGCGCGCAGGCGTGGAGCGGCGTCATCTATACGGGGCCGGGCGTGGGCATCGTCGGCACCGGCTTGCTGGTCAGCGTCGCGGGCGGCTATGGCGCGGTGGTCGGATGGATCGGCTTTGCGGCGATCGGCGCGGTGCTGTCGGTGCTGGTGTGGCCGGCGTTTGGCGAAGCGCAGCGTGCGGGAACAGCGAAGCCTGCCGCTGCAAGCTCCGCAACCGCAAAGCCCGCCACCGGATCGCGCGCCAGCGCAAACCAGCCGCCTCGTACGGCCGGCATTCAGACGAGCCATGCCGTCCACCGCGCCGACGCGTTCTGGCTGGTCCTGCTCTACGGTATCCCGGGCTTCGGCTACATCATCACCGCGACCTTTCTGCCGGTCATCGCGCGCCACGCGTTGCCGGGCTCGGCGTGGCCGGACCTGTTCTGGCCGATGTTAGGTGCGGCGCTGATCGTCGGCGCGTTGCTCGCCGCGCGTTTGCCCGTGCATTGGGACAACCGCGCGCTGCTCGCGGGCTCGTATGTGCTGCAGGCGCTCGGCATCGCGCTGGGCATCGTATGGCCGACGGCGGGCGGGTTCTCGCTCGGCAGCATCCTGATCGGCCTGCCGTTCACCGCGATCACGCTGTTCGCGATGCGCGAGGCGCGGCGTCTGCGCGGCGACGACGCGGCCGGGCTGATGGGTTATGCGACCGCGGCCTATGGCATCGGTCAGATCGCGGGTCCGTTGGTGGCCGCGCCGATTGCCGCGCACACGGGGTCGTTTTCGCTGGCGCTGTGGCTCGCCGCGGGTGCGCTGCTGGCGGGGGCGGCGGGACTGATCGCAGTGACGCGCGTGCCGCGTGGCCCGCGCCGTGGCCGCATGCCGGATTGCGGTTGCAGCTAAGACGCGAAAACAAATCTCGCACGGGCGCACTAAAATGACCGCTTTCCGTCATTCCCTCGCGCCTGTCGCCGGGCGCGTCGCTCGACCATGCAACATTTCGCGTCCGACAACTACGCCGGCATCTGTCCCGAAGCGCTCGACGCGCTGATCGCCGCCAACAACAGCGGCCACGAGCCGGCCTACGGCGACGACTCCTGGACCAACCAGGTCTGCGACCGTCTGCGCGACCTGTTTCAGACCGATTGCGAAGTGTTCTTCGTGTTCAACGGCACGGCGGCCAATTCGCTCGCGCTCGCGTCGCTGTGCCAGTCGTACCACTCGGTGATTTGCCACGAACTCGCGCACATCGAGACCGACGAATGCGGCGGCCCCGAGTTCTTTTCAGGGGGCTCGAAACTGCTCACGGCGCCGGGCATCGCCGGCAAGCTCACGCCCGATGCGATCGAGTCCATCATCACGCGGCGCGCCGATATCCACTATCCGAAGCCCAAGATCGTCACGCTGACGCAGTCGACCGAGGTCGGCACCGTCTACAGCGTCGAGGAAGTGCGCGCCATCGCGGCGATCGCGAAGCGACGTCATCTGAAGGTGCACATGGACGGCGCGCGCTTCGCGAACGCGGTCGCCGCGCTCGACGTGCATCCGTCGGAAATCACATGGCGCGCGGGCGTCGACGTGCTGTGCTTCGGCGGCACCAAGAACGGCTTGCCGGTCGGCGAGGCGGTGGTGTTCTTCGACCGCGCGCTCGCCGACGATTTCGCCTATCGGTTGAAGCAGGCGGGACAGCTCGCATCGAAGATGCGCTTCATCTCCGCGCCGTGGCTCGGCCTGCTCGACAACGACGTATGGCTGCGCAACGCGCGTCACGCGAACGCGATGGCGCGTCTGCTGGAGACGCGCTTGCAGGAAATCCCCGGCGTGAGCATCATGTTTGCGAGCGAATCGAACGCGGTGTTCGCGCAGTTGCCGCCGCATGCCGCGAAGGCGGTGCGCGCGCGCGGCTGGAAGTTCTACGAGTTCATCGGCGCGGGCGGTTGCCGGCTGATGTGCGCGTGGGACACGCAGCCCGACACGGTCGAGCGTTTCGCCGCCGACGTGCGTGAGCTGTGCGTCGCGTGATGGAAGACGCGTGAGGTTGCTGGAACCCGAGTTACCACCGGCGCCTCGATGCACCACTCGGCACACGCGCAAAGCCACCCAACTGCGACCCGCCAGAAAACACGAAACAAAGAGACGTCCCCCGCCATGACCGAGTACCGATTCTGTCCCCGCTGCGCGAAACCCCTGACCGAACGCGCCGACCCCGACCACGAGGGCGGCCGCGTCCGTCAGAGCTGTCCCGATATCGAGTGCGGCTACGTCCATTGGAATAACCCGCTGCCGGTCGTCGCGGCGATCGTCGAGTACGAGGGCAAGATCCTGCTCGCGCGCAATGCCGCGTGGCCCGAGGGCATGTTCGCGCTGATCACCGGCTTCCTCGAAAACGGCGAGACGCCGGAGCAGGGCATCGCGCGCGAAGTGATGGAGGAGACCTCGCTGCACGCCGGGTCGGTCGAGCTGATCGGCGTGTACGAATTCATCCGCAAGAACGAGCTGATCATCGCGTATCACGTGAAGGCGCATGGGACGATCGCGCTGTCGCCCGAGCTGCTCGAATACCGGCTCGTCGAGCCCGCGAAGCTGCGGCCGTGGCGCGCGGGCACCGGCCAGGCGCTCGGCGAATGGATGCGGCGACGCGGGTTGCCGTTCGAATTCGTCGAGCGGCCGGGGCAGTGAGGCGTTCGGCCCATCGAGCCGCAACATTAGCCAGCACACAGACGACGCAGAAATCACAGCCACCATGGAGACAGCCCACAACGCACGCGACACCACACGACTCGGCACATCCATCGACGCATCACCGAACCGATCATCCACGTCAATCGGCGGTCAATGAGCGCACGCTCAGGGAGAAAACGGCATGGCCTACATCTACTACCTGACCCATATTCATCTGGGCTACGACGCCCTGTCGCAACTGTCGTCCGAGTGCACGCGCATCGGCATCGAGCGGCCTCTGGTGATCAGCGACAAGGGCGTCGTCGCGGCCGGCATTGCGCGGCAGGCACTCGACGCGCTGAAGCTCGGCGACGTGCCGCTGTTCGACGATACGCCGTCGAACCCGACCGAGGAAATGGTGCTCGCGGCCGCCCAGGTGTATCGCGACGAGCGCTGCGACGGGCTGATCGCGGTGGGCGGCGGTTCGTCGATCGATCTCGCGAAGGGCGTCGCGATCGCGGCCACGCATCCGGGGCCGCTCACGCAGTACGCGACGATCGAAGGCGGCAGCGCGAAGATCACCGACGCCGTCGCGCCGCTGATCGCGATTCCGACCACGGCCGGCACTGGCAGCGAAGTCGCGCGCGGCGCGATCGTGATCCTGAACGACGGCCGCAAGCTCGGCTTTCATTCGTGGAATCTGCTGCCGAAATCGGCGCTGTGCGATCCCGGTCTCACGCTCGGCCTGCCGCCGGGGCTGACCGCCGCGACCGGCATGGACGCGATCGCGCATTGCATCGAGACCTTCCTCTCGCCGGCCTTCAATCCGCCCGCTGACGGTATCGCGCTCGACGGCCTCGAACGCGCGTGGCACAACATCGAGCGCGCGTGCGCGGACGGCCGCGATCGCGAGGCGCGCCTGAACATGATGAGCGCGTCGATGCAGGGCGGGATGGCGTTCCAGAAGGGCCTCGGCTGCGTGCACTCGCTGTCGCATCCGCTGGGCGGCCTGAAGATGAACGGCCGCACGTCGCTGCATCACGGCACACTGAACGCGGTCGTGCTGCCCGCGGTGCTGCGCTTCAACGAGCGCGCGCCGAGCGTGGTGGCCGAGCGTCGCTATGCGCGCATGCGTCGCGTGATGGGGGTGCCCGAGCATGCGGATCTCGCGCAGGCGCTGTTCGACATGACGGCGCGGCTTGGACTGCCGACCGGCCTCAGGCAGATGGGCGTCGACGAAAGCATGTTCGACAAGGTTGTGCAGGGCGCGCTGGTCGACCATTGTCATCGCACGAATCCGCGCGAGGCGAGCGCCGACGACTATCGCCGCATGCTGACCGAGTCGCTGTGATCCTCGCCTCCACCAACCGCCACGTCCGATGAACAAACCCGCCCCCGCCGGCCGCGCCGCGTATCCGCATTTCCTGCCGATCACCACGCGCTGGTTGGACAACGACGTCTACGGCCACGTGAACAACGTCGTCTACTACAGCTATTTCGACACCGTCGTGAACGAGTATCTGATCCGCGCGCGCGTACTCGATTTCGAACACGGCACGACGATCGGGCTGGTCGTCGAGACGCAGTGCAACTACTTCGCGCCGCTCGTGTTTCCCGATCGCATCGACGCGGGCTTGCGCGTCGCGCGGCTCGGCACGTCGAGCGTGCGCTACGAGGTGGGGCTATTTCGCGACGGCGACGCCGAACCCGCCGCGCAAGGGCATTTCGTGCACGTCTACGTGGATCGCGCGACGCGTCGTCCCGTGAACCTGCCCGCCGAGCTGCGCGCGGCACTCGAACCGTTGTGCGTCATCGGGCCGGCGGACTAGACGCGTGCAGTCGTTCATCATCACTCTGCTCAACGGCCTGAGCTACGGGCTGTTGCTTTTCATGCTGTCGGCCGGCCTGACGCTGATCTTCAGCATGCTCGGCGTGCTCAACTTCGCGCATGCGAGCTTCTATATGCTCGGCGCGTACGTCGGCTTTTCGGTGGCGGCGCGCGCCGGCTTCTGGAGCGCGCTGGTGGTTACGCCGCTTCTCGTCGGTCTGCTCGGCGCGGCGCTCGAACGCTGGCTGCTGCGGCGCGTGCGCGGGCACGGGCATCTGCCCGAACTGCTGCTGACGTTCGGCGCCGCCTATCTGCTCGGCGAACTCGTCAAGCTCGGCTGGGGGCTCGGTCCGCTGTCGGCGAGGATTCCGGCGGTGCTCGACGGTCCGCTGTTCTCGCTGTACGGCGCGGTCTTCACGCGCTACCGCGCGTTCATGATGGCGGTATCGCTCGCGATGCTCGCAGCGCTCGTCGCGATGCTGCGCGTGTCGAAGACGGGCTTGATCGTGCGCGCCGCGCTCACGCACGCGCAGGCCGTCGAAGCGCTCGGGCACGACGTGCCGCGCGTGTTCACCGGCGTGTTCGCGGCCGGCACCGCGCTCGCCGCGCTGGCCGGCGTGATCGGCGCGCCGCTGTTCGTCATCGAGCCGGCGATGGCGGAGTCGCTCGGCTCGATCGTGTTCGTCGTCGTCGTGATCGGCGGGCTCGGGTCGCTGAGCGGGGCGCTCGTCGGGTCGCTGCTGGTGGGATGCCTGCAAACGCTGGCGGTCGCGAGCGATCTGTCGTTGGGCGACGTGGTGTCGCTCGCCGGCGCCGTGCTGCCGCCCGAATGGGACGCGCTGACGCTCGCGCAACTGGCGCCGCTGCTGCCGTACCTGCTGCTCGTCGCGGTGCTGGCGACGAGGCCGCGCGGGCTGTTCGGACGGCGAGACGATCATGCGTAAGCGGAGCGGGTCGTCAAACGCGCTGGAAAGCGAGGTGCCGCCTCGCGGGGGCGGCCGTGCGCTCGCGCCGTGGCTCGCGCTCGTCGCCTTTCTGGCCGTACCGCCTTTCATCTGGCCGCACAGCTGGCTGCTCGGCTATCTCGCGCAAAGCGCGACGATGATCGTGTTCGCGCTGTCGTACAACCTGCTGCTCGGCGGGACCGGGCTGCTGTCGTTCGGGCACGCCGCTTATGCGGGGCTCGGCGCGTTGATCGCCGCGCGGGTGTTCAACGCGGGCGGCATGCCGCTCGTGCTGCTGCCGTTGCTCGGCGGCATCGGCGGCGCGCTGTGCGGCGTGCTGTTCGGCTTCATCGCGACGCGTCGTGCCGGCACCGCATTCGCGATGATCACGCTCGGTCTCGGCGAGCTCGTCGTCGCGGCCGCGTGGACGCTGCCGGGCTGGTTCGGCGGCGAGGCGGGCGTCGCGATCGATCGCGCGAGCGGGCCAGCCCTCGGCGGCTGGAGCTTCGGTCCGGCGCGCGAGGCCTATGCGCTAATCGCGCTGTGGAGCGTCGTGGCCAGTGTCGCGATGTTCGCGCTGTCGCGCACACCGTTCATGCGGCTCGCGAACGCTGTGCGCGACAACCCGGCGCGCGCGGCGGCGATCGGCTGCCATCCGCGGCGGGTTCGCTATGGCGTGGTCGTGCTGTCGGCGTTTTTCGCGGGCGTCGCGGGCACGCTCGGGCTGATCAATATCGAGCTCGTATCGACTGAGAGCGTCGGCATGATGCGCTCGGGCGCGGTGCTGATCGCGACCGTGATCGGCGGCACGGCGGCGTTCTTCGGGCCGGTCGCGGGGGCGATCGTGCTGACGTTTTTCAGCGTGGTGGTCGCCGGTGTCACGCGGGCGTGGCTGTTCTATCTCGGGCTGTTTTTCGTCGTCGTCGTGCTGGCCGCGCCGGATGGGCTCGCCGGCTTTGCCTCGCGGCAGACGGCGCGGATTGCCGCCAACGGCTGGCGACGTTGCCGCGCCGCGTATTGGTGGAGCGCGGCGGCGGGGGTGCTGTGGCTCGCGGCCATCGTGTTCGCGGTGCAGTGGGCCTATGCGGCGCAGTTCGGCGCGGACGAAGGTGCGGTTTCAGGTGGGTTGTTCGGCGCATGGTTCGGCGCCGGGGCAGGTGCGGGCGCTGGCGCGGGTACCGATGTCACCGTCGCGCCGCCGCTGTCGCCGCTTCCTCTTGCGCTGGCGCTCGTTGCGCTCGCCGCTCTGGCTGCGCTGACCACGCGCCATGCGCTGCGCGCGCATGCGCGCGTCACGGGCCACGCACGCGCGGCACGATTCCCCGGAGCCGCACGATGATCCCCGCACTCGCGCTCTACGGCATCGAAAAACGTTTCGGCTCGACGGAAATCCTGCGCGGCGTCGATCTCGCGATCGAGCCAGGCGAGCGGCACGCGCTGATCGGCCCGAACGGCGCGGGCAAGTCCACGCTGTTCAACCTGATCGGGGGCGGCGCGCGGCCGAGCGCGGGGCGTATCCACCTGTTCGGCGCGGACATCACGCGGCTCGCGCCGGCCGCGATCGCGCGCCGTGGCCTCGCGCGCAGCTTTCAGAGCACCAGCGTGTTCGCGCGGCTGTCCGTGTTCGACAACCTGCGCTGCGCGGCGCAGCTTGCCGAGCGCGATCGCACGCGCTGGTGGCAGCGTCTGACCGGCACGGCCGCGGTCGATGCGCGCGCCGCCGACGTGCTCGACGCGGTCGGCCTCGGCGCGCGCCGCGACGTCGCGGCCGGCACGCTCAGCTACGCGGAGCAGCGCGCGCTCGACCTCGGCATCGCGCTCGCGGGCGGCGCGCACACGCTGCTGCTCGACGAACCGACGGCGGGCATGAACCGCGCGGAAGCGGCACGCGCGATCGAGCTGATCCGCGACACCACCGCCGGCCGCACGCTGCTGATGGTCGAGCACGATATGGATGCGGTGTTCGCGATCGCCGATCGCATTTCGGTGCTGGTGCAAGGGCGCATCATCGCAAGTGGATCGCCGGCCGCGATTCGCGCCGACGCGGCGGTACGGGCCGCGTATCTGGGTGAACGCTTCGACGTCGGCTCACGCGCGCGGGCGGGTGATGAACCGGACCACGGAGCAGGCCGATGAGCGCGCTGCTCGACATTTGCGACCTGAATGCGTGGTATGGCGCGAGCCAGGCGTTGCACGGCGTCACGCTGAGCATCGAGCCCGGCGAAGTGGTCGCGCTGGTCGGCCGCAACGGCTCGGGCCGCTCGACGCTCGCACGCGCGATCATGGGCCTCGTGCGCTGCGAGGGCGAACTGCGTTTCGCGGGGCGTTCGCTCGCCGGTCGGCGCACGTTCGAGATCGCGCGGCTCGGGCTCGGCTATGTGGCCGAGCATCGCGACGTGTTCGCCGCGCTGAGCGTGCATGAAAACCTGCTGCTCGGCATTGCGCCGGCTGCCGCATCGCGTGCGCGCGGCCGCGCGCCGCGCTTCACGCTCGACGACGCGTACGCGCTGTTCCCGGTGCTCGCCGGGCGCAAGCGCACGCGCGCCGGCGCGCTGTCAGGCGGCGAGCAACAGATGCTCGCGCTCGCGCGGGCGCTGCTCGGAGATCCCGATCTGCTGTTGATCGACGAGCCCGGCGAAGGGCTCGCGAGTCTCGTGATGCAGCAGGTCGCCGCCTGTCTGCACGCGCTGCGCGAGCGTGGCGTCGCGATGTTGCTGATCGAGCAGAGGCTCGTGATCGCGCGGGACATCGCGTGCCGCGTCGCGGTGATGGGGCACGGCGAGATCGTGTTCGACGGCGCGCCGGCGTCGTTTATGTCGCGCGACGACGTGATGCGCGAATGGCTCGGGGTTGGCTGACGCGCGACACGGACAAGTTAGTCAAGCATCCTTGTTGATGATCCATTCGTGCGCCGGATCGTTATGGAAATGCCAGACCCGCTGGCTGCCCGCCATCACGTTCAGATAATACGAGTCGTAGCCGTACGGCACGATCACCGGGTGATAGCCGCGCGGCACCATCACGACGTCGTGATCCTCGACGGCCATCGATTCGTCGATATCGCGTGAGTCGGTGTACACGCGTTGGAATGCGAAGCCTTGCGGCGGATCGAGCCGGTGGTAATAGGTTTCTTCGAGCGAGCTTTCGAGCGGGATATTGTCGGTGTCGTGCTTGTGCGGCGGGTAGCTCGACGCGTGACCGCCCGGCGTTCTCACTTCGACCACCAGCAGCGATTCCGCCGGCTCGGTGTGCGGAAGAATGTCGCACACGTAACGCGTATTCAGCGACTTACCGCGCGTCGAGCGCTTCATCGACGCCGGCTCGATCAGCCGCGCCGGATACTCGCCCTTGGCCGGCGCGCTCGCGACACCGATCTCCGCGTCGCGGCATGCGCGCACCGTCGCGCGCACATTCGGCGGCACATACACCGCGTACGGCGCCGCGTCTTCGAACACGCTGTCGCGTGAACCGAGCGAGCTCCACGTCGTGCCCGGCGTTTCGATATCGACCGCGCCGCTCAGCACGACGATGCACGCTTCGCGCGCCGGCTCGAACACGTAGACGAGTTCGTTCGCGCCGAGCCGGTACGCGGCGAATCCCACATAGCGCCAGCAGGCCGACTGCGGCGTCACGCGCGCGATCGTCTGGCCTTCGCGCTCTGCCTTCACTAATAAGCTCATGCTGCCTCCTTGCCGAGCGGCGCATCGACGAGCGCCCGCAAAGTTCCATATCCCTTCTGCGCATAGTCGAACGGCGGCGCGACCACCGGGTCCTGCTCCGCCTCGACGACGAGCCAGCCGCAATAACCGTGCCGCTTCAACCGGTCGATCAGCGCCGGAAAATCGACCGCGCCGTCGCCGGGCACCGTGAACGCACCGGCGATCACCGCATCGAGAAAACTCCAGTTGCGATTGCGTGCGAGCTTCATCACGGCGGGGCGCACGTCCTTGCAGTGCACGTGGCAAACGCGCGCGATGTGTTTGTCGAGCACGGCCAACGGATCGCCGCCCGCCAACGTGATGTGCCCGGCGTCGAACAGCAGGCCGACCGCGTCGCCTGTGCGCGCCATCAACTGATCGACGTCGGCAGGCGTTTCGACGTACGCGCCCATATGATGATGATAGGCGAGCCGCACGCCGCGACTCAGCGTATAACGCGCGAATTCATCGACGCGTGCCGCGTAGCCGGCCCATTGCGCGTCGCCGAAAAAGCGCGGCCGTTGATACAGCGGGCGCGGCGCGCCCTGGATCGAATCGGCGACTTCACCATACACCATCACGGTCGCGCCGTTCTGCGCGAGCAACTCCAGATGCGGGCCGACCGCGTCGATTTCTTCGGCGACGCTGCGCCTGGCCAGTTGTCCCGAGTACCAGCCGGACACGAGCGCGAGGTCGTATTGCGCGAGCAGCGTTTTCAGCGCTTGCGGCTCGCGAGGAAACTTGTTGCCGAGTTCGAAGCCCTGATAGCCGATCTGGCGACCCTCGGTCAGTGCGACTTCGAGCGGCGTCTCGCCGCCGAGCGACGGCAGGTCGTCGTTCATCCACGACAGCGGGTTGATGCCGATGCGTACGTCGAAAGCAGTCATGCCGGAGTCCTCATGGTTCTCAGTCGCGATCGGCGCCCTGTGACGGCGCAGGCGTCGCGGGCGGCGCCGCGCGCGCGGCGAGCTGCGCGTCGTACTTCGCGCGGGCCTCGCGCACCTCGGTGCGCGTCGACACTTCGGGCACCGCGACTTCCCACCACCAGCCACCGTCTTCGGTGGTGCGAGCCGGGTCGGTGTCGATGCTGATCACGTACGTGCCTCGCGCCGCGCGCGCGCGTTGCAGTGCCGCTTCGAGCTCGGCGAGATTGCGCGCATGCTCGGCTTGCGCGCCGAGCGCGCGCGCATGCGCGGCGAAGTCGATGCGCGGCGCGCCTTCCGGTGCGTGCACGCAATCGTCGAGCAGATTGTTGAACGGTGCGCCACCGCAAGCCTGTTGCAGTCGATTGATGCAGCCGAAGCCGCGATTGTCGAGCACGACGACGATCAGCTTCGCGCCGAGCATCACCGAGCTCGCGATCTCGCTGTTCATCATCAGATAGCTGCCGTCGCCGAGAATCACGATCACCTCGCGCTCGGGCCGCGCGAGCTTGACGCCGAGGCCGCCCGCGATCTCGTAGCCCATGCACGAATAGCCGTATTCGACGTGATACGCGCCGGGACGGCCCGCGCGCCATAGCTTGTGCAGATCGGCGGGCAGCGTGCCGGCCGCGCAGACGACGATGTCGTCGGTCGGCGAGTGCGCGCTCGAACGCTGCACCGCGCCGATCACGTCGCCCTCGTAGGGCAGTACCGCGTCGCGTTGCGGCGCATGGGTGAGCGTTTGCACGGTGTCGCGCCAGCTCGCCGCGAGCTTGTGTGCGCGCGCGGTCCAGCTGCGCTCGGCGTGCCAGCCTTGCAGCGGCCCCGTTAGCGCAGCGAGCGCGAGCTTCACATCGGCTTCGACGACGAAGCCGCGATGCTTGAGCGCGTCGAATCCGTTCGCGTTGATCGCGATCACGTCGGCTTGCGTGAACAGCGTGTTCGAGCCGGTCGTGAAGTCCTGCAGCCGCGTGCCGAGCGCGAGCACGCAGTCGGCGTCATGCGCAAGCGCGTTGGCAGCCGCTGAGCCGGTCACCCCGAGCGCGCCTGCATTCAGCGGATCGTTCCACGCGAGCGAGCTTTTGCCGGCCTGCGTTTCCGCGACCGGCACGCCATGCGCGCTCGCGAAGCGGTGCAGCGCATCGGCCGCGCGGCTGTACAGCACGCCGCCGCCCGCGACGATCAACGGACGCTTCGCGTGCCGCAAGCGCGCGCACGCGGCGTCGATATCGTCGCTACGCGGCGCGGGTGCATGAAAGCGCACGACACGCGGCGTGAAAAAGTCCTCCGGGAAGTCCCACGCCTGCGCCTGCACGTCCTGCGGCAGCGCCAGCGTGACGGGGCCGCACAACGCGGCATCGGTGAGCACGCGGATCGCGCGCGGCAGCGCGCTCAGCAATTGCGCAGGATGCACGATGCGGTCGAAGTAGCGCGACAGCGGCTTGAACGCGTCGTTCGCGGACACGCCGCCATCGTTGAAATCCTCGACCTGCTGCAAGACCGGATCGGGCGCGCGCGACACGAAGATGTCGCCGGGCAACAGCAGCACCGGCAAACGGTTCACGTGCGCGAGCGCGGCCGCGGTCAGCAGATTGGTGGCGCCCGGGCCGATCGACGTCGTCACGGCCATCATGCGGCGGCGAAAGTGCGCCTTCGCGTAGGCGATCGCACTGTGCGCCATCGCCTGCTCGTTGTGCGCGCGCAAGGTCGGCAGCGCGTCGCGATGCTGATACAGCGCCTCGCCGATGCCCGCGACGTTGCCGTGACCGAAAATCGCGAACACGCCGCCGAACAGCGGTTCGACGTTGGTGCCGTCTTCGCTGGCGACGCGTTGCGCGGCCAGATAGCGCACGAGCGCCTGCGCCATCGTCAGGCGAATCGTGCCGCCGGTGCGCGCAGGCGCGTGCGCTTGCGTCGCGCCGCTGGCGGATGGGGTGTCGTCATGCATGATGCGCTCGTTCATGCTGCCTGCTCCTGATGAGCGTGATGAGGTGTACCATGCGCCGCCGGTTCGCCGCGCGCACCGCGCCATGCGGCGATCAGCGTTTCGAACGTGAGGCGCACGCGCGCGATCAGGTCGTCGTCGCCAATTTCACCGGCGAGCCACGCATGGCTCGGTTCGTGAAAGATCGTGCGGCCGACCGTGAAGCCGCGGCACGTCGCCGCTTGCGCCGCCGCGCGAAAGCCTTCGCTCAACTGCTCGACAGCCGCCGACAAACCGAGCAGCACGACGCCGCGGCAATACGGATCGCGCCCGGCGATCAGCGCGTCGATGGCCTGCCATTGCGCGGCGTCCATCGGTTCGAGCTTCCACCACTCGGGGTAGATGCCGAGGTTGTACAGGCGCTTCAACGCGCGATATACGATGTCCGGTCCCTGCGGCAGCGACGCATGCTTCGGTGGAATCACTTCGAGCAGCAGTTCGTGGCCGCTTGCCTGGGTCGCGTCATACAGCGCGCGCAGTTGCGCCTCCTGTTCGAGCCGCTGCTCGATCGGCTCGTCGGGATGAAACTGCACGAGGCATTTCACGACGTGTTCCTGCGGCCACGCGATCAACGTGGTGCCGATCGAACGACCATGGTCGAACACGAGCGGCACGGAGCCGGGCAGTTCGACCGGGCGGCCGATCCACCAGCCGCGACCGGTCGCGGCATTCAGCGCGTCCTGACCATAGCGGTCGTCGATCAGTACGCCGATGCGTCCCTGCAAGTTCAATGCACGTTCGGTTTGCGCGACCGCTTCGACGAACAAGCCCTTCAACCGGGCAATGCGCGCTTCGTCGGCACCGGTCTGCTGCGCGAGTTCGAAGAACGGGTTGCGATGATCGAAAGCGAAGCCGAGCACCTCGTGCCACGCTTTGCGCGCCGGCGACACGCGATGCAGTCTTGCGAGCTTCGCATCGCGATCGGGGCGGCGCATGCGTTGCGGATCGGCCTGCGCTTCGCGCAGGAAGTAGTCGAGTTCGGCCGATGTCGGCATCGCCGGGGCGCAGCCGTGCCGAGACACGACCAGCGCGCCGCTCGCATTCGCGGCGCGCGCGCAGGCGTCGAGCGGCTGATCGCGCAGCCAGCCGGACAGGAAGCCGGAAGCGAACGCGTCGCCCGCGCCGAGCACGTTCAGCACTTCGACTTCGACGCCGCCGTGAATCGGCGCATCGTCGAGCGATGCAGGCAGCTCGCCGTCGATGATCTGACAGCCGAGCGGCCCGCGTTTCAGCACGAGCGTGGCCGGCGTCACCGCGCGCACCATCGCGAGCGCGTCGGCGAGGTCGGCCTTGCCGCCGGCGATGCGAAACTCTTCCTCGGTGCCGATCACCAGATCGAACAGCGGCAGAATCCGCTGCAAATGCGCGCTGACGCCTTCGCTCGCCACGAAACGCGTCTCGCCGTCGGCCTTGCCCGTGAGTCCCCACAGCACCGGGCGGTAGTCGATGTCGAGCACGGTGCGCACGTCGTTGCGGCGCGCGTAGTCGAGTGCGCGACGGCTCGTGCGATTGACCTGCTCGGTCGAGAAATGCGTGCCGGTGATCAGCAGCGCTTTCGACGACGCGATGAACGCCTCGTCGAAGTCGGCCTCGTCGACCGCCATGTCCGCGCAGTTCTCGCGGTAGAAGATCAGCGGAAAGGTGTCACGGTCCTTCAGTCCGAGCAGCACGAGCGCGGTCAGCCGATCGTGATCGATGCGCACGCGACTCACGTCGCAGCCTTCCTTCGTGAGCGTCTCCGTCAGGAAGCGCCCCATGTGATCGTCGCCGACGCGCGCCAGCATGGCTGCGGCAAGCCCGAGCCGCGCGCAGCCGAACGCGATGTTCGCCGACGAGCCGCCGAGATACTTCGCAAAGCTCGACACGTCTTCGAGCCGTGCGCCGACCTGCTGCGCGTACAGATCGACGGCCAGCCGGCCGAGGCACACGATGTCGCGGGCGCGCCCCGGCGCGAACCGGCTGTCCGCTGCGTTACCGCTGGAGGTGCTGGAGTGAGCCATGAATAGTCCTGAGTAACAGTGCGCGGTGGGCGCGCGTCGGCCAGCCGGGCGAAACGCGCCGAGGCTGGACGTGCCGCGCGAATCGGTCAGATCGTCGCGCCTTCGAGTTCGCCGATCATCTTCTGCATCTCGGCGCCGCCGGCCATCATGTCGAGCACTTCGTTCTTGCTGATCGTCTGTTTGGTGAACGTGCCGAGCGAGCGGCCGCGATTGAGCAGCGTGAACGAATCGCCGATCGGATACGCGTGGTGCACGTTGTGCGTGATGAAGATCACCGAGATGCCTCTGGCGCGCGCCTTGTGGATCAGCTTCAGCACGTTGAAGCTCTGCTTGACGCCGAGCGCGGCGGTCGGTTCGTCGAGAATCAGCACGCGCGCGCCGAAGTGGATCGCACGCGCAATCGCCAGACATTGACGCTCGCCGCCCGACATCGTGCCGATCGGCTGATGCGGGTCGCGCACGTTGATGCCCATTTCGGCGAGCTTGTCGCGCGCGGTGGTTGCACAGGTTTCGAGGTCCATCACGTTCAGAAGGCCGAACAGCTTTTTCTGCGGCTCGCGGCCCATGAAAAAATTGCGCGCGACCGATAGTAGCGGCACCAGCGCGAGATCCTGGTAGACGGTTGCGATACCGAGATCGAGCGCGTCTTTCGGCGACGTGAAGTGCACCGGTTTGCCGTCCACCCGGTAGGTGCCTTTGCTCGGCTGATACACGCCAGCGAGCGTCTTGATCAGCGTCGACTTGCCGGCGCCGTTGTCGCCGAGCAGGCAATGCACTTCGCCGCGTATGAGGCGCAGTGTGATGTCGTTCAGCGCGATGATGTTGCCGAAATAACGGCTGACGTTTTCCAGCGACAAAATGATGTCGTCGGTGTTCTGTTCGGGGGTGCTCATCGTGAACCTCCGTCTAGCGCGATGCCGCGACGCGGCCGCGCACGTAGTGGTTGAACAGCACGGCGAACAGCAGCATCACGCCGAGGAACACGCGGAACCAGTCGGAATCGACGTTGGTGTACGTGATGCCGATCTGCACGACGCCGAAGATCAGCGCACCGAAGCATGCGCCGATCACCGAGCCGTAGCCGCCTGTCAGCAGCGTGCCGCCGATCACCGCGGCGATGATCGCCTCGAACTCCGCCTGCAAACCGCGGTCGGCCGCGGCCGAACCGATGTCGCACACCTGAAGTACTGCATACAGGGCCGAGCAGAACGCGGTCAGCACGAACAGCGAAATCTTCACGCGGCGCACCGGCACGCCGACGTTCTTGGCCGCGTTGGCATCGCCGCCGACCGCGAAAATCCAGTTGCCGAAGCGCGTCCTGGCGAGCGTAAACGCGCAGACCACGGCGAGCACGAGCCACCACAGCAGCACCTTCGGAATGCCCGGCACGAGCGGCGTGCCGTTGTCGAGCAGCTTCACGAGGCCGAGGTGGCCGAGCCACACGAACAGACCTTTGAACGCGACGCCCTGGAAGAACGTGTGCGCGAACCAGTCCTGACGCGCGACGTCGCCGACGCCGGAGATGATGGTGCGATCGGCGAACATCACCGATAGCGCGAGCGTGAGACCGCGCAGTATGAACAGGAACGCGAGCGTGACGATGAACGACGGCAGGCGCGTGCGCATCACCAGATAGCCGTTGAGCGCGCCGAGCAGCATCGAGCCGACGAACGCGAACACGATCGCGAGCCAGATCGGCCAGTGGAAGTACATGGTCGGCAGCGCGACCATCATGCCGGCAAAGCCGATCATCGAACCGATCGACAGATCGAACTCGCCGGCGATCATCAGCAGGCACGCGCCGACCGAGATCAGACCGAGATAGGCGGCGACCTGCGACCAGTTCATCACGCCGTCGAGGTTGAACATCCCCGAGTTGCCGGCCGCCACGCCGAACACGATGAACACCATCACGGTGCCGGCGAGCGCCGCGAATTCCGGTCGGCCGAGCAGATGGCGGAACCAGGATTCCTCGCGCACGCGTTCGTCGACGGCAGCGGATTGCGGGGCGGTCGTCGCAGCAGACTTCGCCGGGTCCTGCGGATCAGGCGGCGGTTGCTTGCGGTGATGGGGATGAAACAGGTCGGCGACACCCATTGAAGCTCTCCTTGATACGCCCGCGACCGGCGGGTCGGCGCAATGCCGTGGGCGTTTGCGAATCCGCTGAGCGGGCGGGCGCCGGCAAGACGCCATGCGTCCCGCCGGTCACTGCCTTTTCAACCTTGCCGCCGGCGCGGCGGCTTAGGCGCGCGATGCGATGCGTTGCCGTGCGTTCAGCGGTACTGGCCGGCGTACTTCAGCACCTTGTCGACGTTGGCCTTCGTGATGAAGCCCGGGCCCGAGCCGATATTGCGCGGCCCGTAGGACGGCGTGAGCCCATAAGTGGCAAGACGCTCCTTGAACTTCGGATTCGCCTGCAGGATCTCGCGGATTTTGGCCGGATCGGTGGTGTGGTCCTTCTTCACGATCACGAGTACGGCAACCGGGATATAGCCCTGCAAGTACGGTTGCTGGTCGATCGCGAACTGGATCGTGCCGTCCTGGATGCCCTTCGCGATGTCGCTGTCGAAGTCGAACGTCGCGAACCAGATCTTGCCGGCGAGGCCCATCTGCTGCAGCGCCTTCAGCGTCGGATCGGCCGACAGCGGACCGAGCGTCAGCACCGCCTGGGTATCCGGATGATTGCGCAGGAACGCGCTGACCTTCGACTGCACGCCGGTCGGGTCCTGGCCCGTGTCGAGCGTCGAGGTTTTGAAGTTGGCGCCGATCGCTTCGGCGAAGCCGCGGCAGCGTTCGAACGAAGCCGGGTTCGTCGCGTAGTGGTTCACGCACAGGAACGACTTGATGCCGGCGGCCTTGGCCTTTTCTCCGGCGGCTTTGCCGGCCGCGAACTCGGGCTGGCCGACGTGCATGATCGCGCCGAGCTTCGCGCTTTGCTCCTCGGTGCCCGAATTGATCGTGACGAGCGGAATGTGCTTCTCGGTGACCTTCGCGATCGAGCTCTTCAGCACGTCGAAGTCGGCGATCGACACGATCACGCCGTCGTAGTTGCGCGCGGCCGCCTGCTCGACGAGACGCGCCATGTCGGCGATGTCGCCGTTCGGCGGATTGCGGTAGTCGGTCTGAACGTTGAAGTCCTCGTCGGCCTGCTTGATCGCGTTCTTGATCGTGTTCCACCACGAGTCCGAATCCGGCGCGTGGCTGATCAGCACGAAGTGGGCGTCCGCCGCGCGGGCGGCCGAGGTCGCGCCGAATCCCGTCGCCAACGTCAACGCCGTCACCAGAATCCTGAGCGTTGCCTTGCCTCTGCAAAGTCTCATTGTCTCCACCTTTCTCGGTCTGTCGTTCGTTATTGAGGGAGCGACTGGCGGGCGGCTTTCCATTCCGATGACCCACACAACGAGGCCGAAGCGCCATCGCTCACGACCAAAAGAGTAGGTCATCTTCCGAAGCCTTGCAAAGAAAATTTCATGAGAAATAAAAATGGAAAATACGTTCCATTTGACGGGGCGGCCGCCTATACTCGGCAACGTCGGATGCACGTTGCGGCGGGCCGCGGGCGCGTCTGCCGCATTGCAGGAAACCCCGAGAGGCTGTCATGGCGGAACAGATCACCGAAGAAGCGGTGCCGAGCGTCGACGAATTGATGCAGCGCATCGCGGATACCTACGAGTCGCTGCCGCGGCAGTTGAAAAGCGTCGCGACGTACATCGAGCAGCATCGCTCGAGCGTGATGATGGATCGCACGAGCGATATCGCCGTGAGCTGCGGCGTGCATCCGTCGGCGGTCGTGCGCTTTGCGCAGCGTTTCGGCTTTTCCGGGTTTTCGGATCTGCAGGCGGTGTTTCGTCAGGCGTATACGGGGCGGGGCGTGTCGTCGTCGAGCTATCAGCAGCGCATCCGCAAGCTGATCGACGAGAAGCCCGGCACCTTGTCGGGCGGCGCGGTCGCGCGCGAGTTCATCGCCGCGTCGCGCGGCGGCCTCGAAGAACTCGAAGCGGGCCTCGACGACAAGCAGTTCGACGCCGCCGTGAAGATGCTGCAGCAGGCCGACAACATCTACGTGATCGGGGTGCGGCGCTCGTTTCCGGTCGCGAGCTACATCGTCTATGCGTTGCAGCACACGCACAAGCGCGTGCATCTGGTGTCTGGCTTCGGCGGCATGTATCGCGAGCAGATCCGCAGCGTCAGGAAGGGCGACGTGGTGATTGCGATCAGCTTCGCCCCATACGGCAAGGAGACGCAGTACTGTCTGCGCGTCGCGCATCATCATCAGGCGAAGACGCTCGTCATTACGGATAGCCAACTGTCGCCGCTCGCACGCTACGCCAGCACGCAGCTGTACGTGAAAGAGGGCAGCGCGTTCGCGTTCCGCTCGCTGACCAGCACGATCTGCCTGTGCCAGGCGCTCTTCATCGCGCTCGCGTACAAGCTCGAACTGAACGTTGAAGAATCCAACGACACTGGAGGCTACGATGACTGACGCGGTAAACACGATCGACGTCGCCGTATTCGGCGCGGGGCGCATCGGCAAGATCCATGCGGCGAATCTCGCGCGGCAGCCCGGCGTGCGGCTCAAATACGTGGTCGACGTGAATCGCGAGGCGGCCGCCGCGCTCGCCGCGCAGCATGGCGCGCAGGTTGCGGATAGCGACGGCGCGATCGGCGATGCATCGATCGGCGCGACCGTGATCTGTTCGAGCACCGACACGCATGCGGACCTGATCGTCAAATCGGCCGCGCAGAACAAGCACGTGTTCTGCGAGAAGCCGGTCGATCTCACGTTGGAGCGCGCGCGGATGTGCGCAGAAGCGGTGGAGCGCGCCGGTGTCGTGTGCATGATCGGTTTTCAGCGGCGCTTCGATCCGACGTTTTCCGCGTTGAAAACGCGTCTCGACGCGGGCGAGATCGGCACGCCGGAAATGCTCGTCGTCACGAGCCGCGATCCGGGCGCGCCGCCGCTCGAGTACATCCGGCACTCGGGCGGCATCTTCAAGGACATGCTGATTCACGACTTCGACATCTGTCGCTGGATTCTCGACGACGAAGCCGACACGCTGCACGCCACCGGCAGTTGCCTCACCGACCCCGCGATCGCCGACGCGGGCGACATCGATTCGACCGCGGTGACGATCCGCACGAAGCGCGGGCGGCTGTGCCAGATCAACACCGCGCGGCGCGCTGCCTACGGCTACGACCAGCGCTTCGAAGTGCTCGGCAGCACCGGCATGCTGCAGGCGGGCAACGTTCGGCCCACCGAAGTCACCGCGTACTCGAAGACGGAAGTATCGACCGACGTGCCCGAGGCGTTCTTTCTCGAACGCTATCGCGCGGCCTACGCGCTCGAAATCGCGCATTTCTTCGACGCGCTCACGCATGGCAAGCCGGTGCGCACGACCGTCGCGGATGGCCTGAAAGCGCTCGAACTCGCGGAAGCCGCGACGCGGTCGTGGCGCGAGGGCCGTGCGATCAAACTCGGCGAGGCAGCGTGATGAAGCCCGCCACGGAGCGCTTGCGGATCGGCGTGGTCGGCCTTGGGCGGCTTGGCAAGCGGCATGCGGAGAATCTCGCGTATCGCGTGCCGGGCGCGACGCTCACGGCCGCGTGCAGTCCGCTCGAAGATGAACTCGCATGGGCGCGTGATGCGATGCATGGGGCAATGCATGGGTCGCCGCACGAGCCGCGTCTCTACGCCGATTACGCGGACCTGCTCGTTGATCCGCACGTCGACGCGGTATGGCTCGTCACGCCGTCGTCGCTGCACGCGCAGCAGATCGTCGACGCATTGCGCGCCGGCAAGCATGTGTTCTGCGAAAAGCCGTTGTCGCTCGATGTCGCCGAATGCGAGCGCGTGCTGGCCGAAGCGGCGCGCTATCCGCACCTGCAGGCGACGATCGGCTTCATGCGCCGCTTCGATCCGAGCTACCGCGACGCGTTCGATAAAATCGCCGCCGGCCAGATCGGCCGGCCGTTCCTCGTGCGCTCGCAAACCACCGATAAAAACGACGACGACGGTTTCTTCGTGCGCTTCGCGGCGACCTCGGGCGGCATCTTTCTCGACTGCACGGTGCACGACATCGACGTCGCCCGCTGGCTGCTCGGCAAGCCGCGCGCGACGCGCGTGTTCGCGGCGGGCACGGTCGCGCTGCACGAGGGTCTGCGCGAATTCGGCGACGTCGACAACGGTGTCGCGATCTGCGAATTCGAGGGCGGCAAGCTCGCGATGTTCTACGCGTCGCGCACCCAGGCGCACGGCAACGATACGCACAGCGAAGTGATCGGCACGGCGGGCGCGCTGACGATCGGCCGCAATCCGCGCGCGAACCGCGTCGAGATCTACGACGCGACCGGCATTCGCAACGAGTGCACGCCAAACTTTTTCGACCGGTTCGAGGACGCGTTTCTGCATGAGGCACGCGCGTTCGTTGCATCGGTGCAAAAAGGGCCGGGGAAGGGCGATGCGGCACAGCGTGGCGCGACGCTCGCCGATGCGCTCGAAGCGACGCGTATCGGCGTGGCGCTGCGCGAGTCGCTGCAACGCGGTGAGGCGGTGACGCTGTAACGGCGCGCGGCACGGCTCGCGCGTGGAAATGGGCGTCGTGGCGATGCCCGGCGCCGCCGCTCCGCCTGCTGTAGAATTTGACCCTCTGTCCGGCGTCGTCAGCGACGCCCCGTCCCGAAGGTCATCGTCGATGCAAATTCAGATTCACAAGGAAGTCGATGCGCGCGGGCTTATGTGCCCGCTGCCCATCCTGCGCGCCAAAAAGGCACTCGCCGACATGGAAAGCGGCCAGATTCTCAAGGTGCTCGCCACCGATCCCGGCTCGCAGCGCGATTTCGCCGCGTTCGCGAAGCAGACCGGCAACGAGATCGTCGAAAGCTCGGCGCATGACAAGGTGTTTACGTTTCTGATGCGGCGTCGTTGAGCTGCATCCGGTAAAACTGTCCGTTCGATGTAAAAGAAGGCGCTGTCCCCATTATTCGGGGTACAGCGCCTTCTTCGTTTCAGCCGGACTTTCGACCGGACTTTCGACGTCAGCCTTCGAGAACCGGCGAGCGGGTACGCAGATATTCTTCGAAATCGGCGGCTACTTCCGGGTGACGCAGGGCGAACTCGACGGTCGCCTTCAGGTAGCCCAGCTTGCTGCCGCAGTCGAAACGTGTGCCGTGATACTTGTACGCGAGCACCTGTTCGTCGGCGAGCAGCGACTGGATCGCGTCCGTCAGTTGCAATTCACCGCCCGCGCCCGGCTTGATGGAGCGCAGGTGATCGAAGATGCGCGGCTTCAGCACATAACGGCCCACCACGCCGAGGTTCGACGGCGCCACGCCCGGCTCCGGCTTTTCGACGATGCCCGACATCTTGATGATCGAGTCTTCCCATTCCTTGCCGTCGACGATGCCGTACGATTTTGTATCTTGCGGCGGGATCTCTTCGACGCCGATCACCGAGCTGTGATAGTGATCGAACACCTCGATCATCTGCGTCATCACGGGCGGCGTGCCGTACAACAGGTCGTCCGCGAGAATCACGGCGAAAGGGTTGTCGCCTACCAGCTTCTCGGCGCACAGCACGGCGTGGCCGAGGCCCAGCGCCTCGGCCTGGCGCACGTAGAAGCAGTCGACGTGGCTCGGCTTGATGCTGCGCACGAGTTCGAGCAGCTTGTCCTTGCCGCGCGCCTCGAGTTCGGCCTCGATCTCATAGGACTTGTCGAAATGGTCTTCGATCGCGCGCTTGCTGCGGCCCGTGACGAAGATCATTTCGGTGATGCCGGCCGCCATCGCCTCTTCGACCGCGTACTGAATTAGCGGCTTGTCGACGATCGGCAGCATCTCCTTCGGGCTAGCCTTCGTGGCGGGGAGGAAGCGGGTGCCAAGACCGGCTACCGGAAAGACCGCCTTCGTAACTTTTAGCATGTGAATACCCTGAGTCCTCTGGTTAAATCCTTGCCCGCCGTTGAGGGGGCGGGCGCGTCGGTCAGGCCGGCAAGCGGGCCAGTTGGGCTTTCAGCTTGCCGACCGTGGCTTCGAAATCGACCAGCCGCTTCTGCTCCTGTTCCACGACCGCCGCCGGCGCCTTCGCAACGAAGGCCTGATTCTGTAGCTTACCGTTGCACTTGACGATTTCGGCGCTCAACCGCGTGATCTCTTTCGACAGGCGTTCGCGTTCGACCGCTGCGTCGATTTCGACCTTCAACACGAGCTTGTCCGTTCCTACGATAGCAATAGGCGCGCCATCCGCCTGGGCGTCGAGCGCGGCCTCGTCGGCGATGATCTGCACCTCGGACAGACGCGCAAGTGCCTGAGCGTAAGGCGCGAAAGTACGAAGACGCTCCGCATTGCCGGTGGCGAGCAACGGCACCTTCACCGCCGGCGACAGGTTCATTTCTCCGCGCAGATTACGGCATGCATCGATCACCGCTTTGAGGTCGGTCGCCCACCGCTCGGCGTCTTCATCGAGCTTCGACGGCTCCGCGACGGGGTACTGCTGCACCATGATGGACGCCTCGCCCTCGGCCTTGCCTTCCGGGTAGCGTCCCGCGAGCGGCGCCACTTTCTGCCACAGCGCTTCGGTGATGAACGGGATCACCGGATGCGCGAGGCGCAGCACCGTTTCGAGCACACGCAAAAGCGTCCGCCGCGTGGCACGCTGCTGGTTCGGCTGCCCCGTCTGGATCTGCACTTTGGCGAGTTCGACGTACCAATCACAATATTCGTCCCATACGAACTTGTATATGGCGTTGGCCACATTGTCAAAACGATAGTCGGAAAAACCCTTGACGACTTCCGCTTCCACGCGCTGCAGTTGCGACACGATCCAGCGGTCGGCCTGCGAGAAATGCAGATTGCCTTCTGGCCCGCATTCGCCACATTGCGCCGGCTGGCCGAAACCGCAGTCGTGGCCTTCGCAGTTCATCAGCACGAAGCGCGTGGCGTTCCACAGCTTGTTGCAGAAGTTGCGATAGCCTTCGCAGCGCGCGAGGTCGAAATTGACGTTGCGGCCGAGTGTGGCCATCGACGCCATCGTGAAGCGCAGCGCGTCGGTGCCGAACGCCGCAATGCCGTCCGGAAACTCCTTGCGGGTCTTCTTCTCGATCGACGCGGCCAGCTTCGGATTCATCAGGCCGGTGGTGCGCTTCGCGACGAGCGCGTCGAGGTCGATGCCATCGACGATGTCGATCGGGTCGAGCGTGTTGCCCTTGCTCTTCGACATCTTCTGGCCTTCGGCGTCGCGCACGAGACCGTGCATATAGACCGTTTCGAACGGCACCTTGCCCGTGAAGTGCGTGGTCATCATGACCATGCGCGCGACCCAGAAGAAGATGATGTCGAAGCCGGTGACGAGCACCGACGACGGCATGAAGTGCTTCAGCTCTTCGGTTTCGTTCGGCCAGCCGAGCGACGAGAACGGCACCAGAGCGGACGAGAACCACGTGTCGAGCACGTCTTCGTCGCGCTTCAACGCCCCCGTGTAGCCGGCCGCGACGGCCTTTGCGCGCGCGTCCTCTTCGGTCCTGGCGACGAACACTTCGCCGTTCTCGCCGTACCACGCCGGAATCTGATGACCCCACCACAGCTGACGCGAGATGCACCAGTCCTGGATGTTTTCGAGCCACTGGTAGTACGTGGTGGTCCAGTTTTCCGGCACGAATTTGATCTGGCCGCTGCGCACGACGTCGAGCGCGGTTTCGGTGATCGACTTGCCCGGATTGAACGTGCCTTCGGGCGCCGGCTTGCTCATCGCGACGAACCACTGGTCGGTCAGCATCGGCTCGATCACGACGCCGGTGCGGTCGCCGCGCGGCACCATCAGCTTGTGCGGCTTGACCGATTCGAGCGCACCGAGCGCCTCGAGATCGGCGACCACCAGCTTGCGGGCTTCGAAACGGTCGAGGCCGCGGTATTTTTCGGGCGCGTTGTCGTTGATCTTCGCGTCGAGCGTGAGGATTTCGATTTGCGGCAGCTTGTGGCGCAGGCCGACCTGATAATCGTTGAAATCATGCGCGGGCGTGACCTTGACGACGCCTGTGCCGAATTCGCGGTCGACGTAATCGTCGGCGATGATCGGCACTTCGCGGTTCGACAGCGGCAGCGTGATGGTCTTGCCGATCAGGTGGGCGTAGCGCTCGTCTTCCGCGTGCACCATCACGGCGGTGTCGCCGAGCATGGTTTCCGGACGGGTGGTGGCGACGGTCAGATGGCCCGAGCCGTCGGTCAACGGATAGTGGATGTGCCACAGGTGGCCGTTTTCTTCTTCGCTGACCACTTCGAGGTCGGATACGGCGGTGAGCAGCACCGGGTCCCAGTTCACGAGGCGCTTGCCGCGATAGATCAGGCCCTGTTCATACAGACGCACGAACACGTCGCGCACGGTGGCCGACGTCTTGTCGTCCATCGTGAAGTATTCGTGCGACCAGTCGATCGATGCACCGAGACGACGCACCTGATTCGTGATCGTGGAGCCGGATTGCTGCTTCCACTCCCACACGCGCTCGACGAACTTCTCGCGGCCGAGGTCGTGGCGCGACACGCCCTGCGCGTCGAGCTGGCGTTCGACGACGATCTGCGTGGCGATGCCCGCGTGGTCGGTGCCCGGCACCCACAGCGTGTTCTCGCCGAGCATGCGGTGATAGCGGGTCAGGCCGTCCATGATGGTCTGGTTGAACGCGTGGCCCATGTGCAGCGTGCCCGTGACGTTCGGCGGCGGCAACTGGATCGAGAAATCCTTGCGGTTCGCGTCGAAGGAGGGCGCGGCGTAGGTGCGCTTTTCCCATTCAGGGCCCCAGTGGGCTTCGATGGTGTGGGGTTCGAAGCTTTTTGCAAGCGTCGAGGTCGGGTCGCTCGGGGTGTCGCTCATGTTTCTGTTAAAGGTAGGATTTTGGAGGCGGGGAAGGGTTGATTATAGCTGGACGAGGTTTTTTGCCGGCCGGCGGCCGGTGTGGACAGGGGTTATGCTTTTTTCGTTGTTCTGGCTTTGTTGGCCTTTCCTTGCTCACTTATCGGTCTATTAGCGTTGCCCCTGTGCGGGGCGGCACCTACTTTCTTTGCTGCTGCAAAGAAAGTAGGCAAAGAAGACAGCTCAAACCGCCAACTCTTAAGCGGGTCCCCTGGCTTGGAGGGGGTAGTGGTGCATCTGGAATCCGTGCCCCCGCACATTCCGCCGTTCGTGACAAAGCCGTCATCCCTCCCACTCCGCACTACGTGCGTCGCGGACGGGTCTGCCTGGGAAACCAATGGTTTGGCCCGCGCAGCGGGGGCTCTCGGCTGCGCCTCGGCGATGCGCCGAAACAACCGGTGGTTTTGGAACGGGGTTTCGGCGCGCGCAGCGCCGCCGGAAGAATGACCGCCTTGTCACTGGTGCCGAATGTGCGGAAGCACGGATTCCAGATGCACCACTACCTTATGCGGACCGAGGGACCCGCTTAAGAATTAGCGGTTTGAGCTGTCTTCTTTGCCTACTTTCTTTGCAGCAGCAAAGAAAGTAGGTGCCGCCCCGCACAGGGGCAACGCTAATAGACCGATAAGTGAGCAAGGAAAGGCCAACAAAGCCAGAACAACGAAAAAAGCCCCGCCCCGCACAGGGGCAACGCTAATAGACCGATAAGTGAGCAAGGAAAGGCCAACAAAGCCAGAACAACGAAAAAAGCCCCGCCCCGCACAGGGGCAACGTGTAATGGTCTAATTCCCTCGGACAGGTCGATAGGAGGACAATCCGGAATCGACGAGGAACAGAGCTAGATGACAAGGAAGCGCCGACAATTCGATGCCAGCTTCAAGCTGGAAGTGGTGAAGATGATACGAGACCAAGGCTTGTCGGTGGGCGAGGTTTGCCGGTCGATGGACCTTGGCGAGACGGGGGTACGGCGCTGGCTGGCGCAGTACGACGCGGAATGCGCGGGCGGTGCTGGCGCGGGCAAGCCGCTGACGGCCGAACAGCAACGCATTCGGCAACTGGAGGCGGAGAACCGGCAACTGCGTGAAGACAACTCCCTGCTAAAAAAAGCCTCGGCCTTCTTTGCACGGGAACTGAAGTGAGTTACCGCGCGGTAGCCCACTTGCAAGAGAAGGCCGTATCGGTCAGTGCCGCGTGCCGCGTGCCGGGTATTGGGGGTAAGCCGCTCGGGCTACTATGCGCACCGGCGCGCCAAGCCGAGCCCAAAGCGCCTGCATGAGCAGACCCACATCAGGGCAGCATTTGCTGCCAGCGGCGCGAGCTACGGCAGCCGGCGTGTGATGCATGCCGTACGCGAGCAAGGGCTTCGCACGGGCCGCCATCGGGTGCGCACGCTGATGCGCGAAGCGGACTTGCGCACGACGTGGAAGCGCAAGTTCGTTTCGACGACCGACAGCAAGCATACGTTGCCGGTGGCCGAGAACGTGCTGGACCGTCAGTTTGACGTGGCTGAGCCGAATCGGGCGTGGGTTTCGGATATCACGTATATCCGCACGGCCCAGGGCTGGCTTTATCTGGCGGTCGTGCTGGACCTTTACTCGCGCAAGGTCGTGGGCTGGTCCATGGCACCCAGCATGCCGGCCGGATTGGTCATGTCGGCACTGACCATGGCGTTGCAGCAACGCCGGCCAGTGCCGGGATTGGTCCTGCATTCGGACCGTGGCAGCCAATATGCAAGCGACGCATATCAAGCCTTGCTCAAGCGGCATCACGTGGTTTGCAGCATGAGCCGCAAGGGAAATTGTTGGGACAATTCGGTGATGGAACGCTTCTTCCTGAACCTGAAGATGGAGCGCGTATGGCAGCGCCGGTACGCCAATCACGACGAGGCACGGCAGGACATCACGCAGTACATCGTCGGCTTCTACAACCCCGTGCGCTTGCACTCGACTTTGGGCTATCTGTCGCCCGCCGCCTACGAGGCGAAATCGACAGCAAAAGAACCTATCTGCCTGTCCGAAATTACTTGACCACCACAACGCTAATAGACCGATAAGTCAGCAAGGAAAGGCCATGTGATGGTCTAATTTCCTCGGACAGGTCGATAGGAGGACAATCCGGAATCGACGAGGAAAAAGAGCAAGATGACAAGAAGGCGCCGACAATTTGACGCCAGCTTCAAGCTGGAAGTGGTACGGATGGTACGGGACCAGGGGTTATCGGTCAGCGAAGTGTGCCGGTCGATGGACCTGGTTGAGACAGCCGTGCGGCGCTGGGTGGCTCAGTACGACGCGGAGCGTGCTGGCGGCCCTGGCGAGGGCAAACCGCTGACGGCGGAACAGCAGCGCATCCGGCAACTCGAGGCGGAGAACCGGCAATTGCGCGAGGACAATGCGCTGCTAAAAAAAGCGTCGGCCTTCTTTGCACGGGAACTGAAGTGAGTTACCGCGTGGTAACTCACTTGCAACAGGAGGCCGTATCGGTCAGTCACGCCTGCCGGGTTTTGCAGGTGAGCCGTTCTGGCTACTATGCGCACCGGCGCGCCAGACCGAGCGCAAAGAGCCTGCAGGAACAGACCCACGTCAAGGCGGCATTCACCGCCAGCGGCGCGAGCTACGGCAGCCGGCGTGTGATGCATGCGCTTCGGGAGCAAGGGCTACGTATCGGGCGCTACCGGGTGCGTACGCTGATGCGCGAAGTAGGTCTGCGCACGAGCTGGAAGCGCAAGTTCGTCTCAACGACCGACAGCAGGCATACGCTACCTGTGGCAGAGAACGTGCTCGACCGGCAGTTTGACGTGGCCGAGCCCAATCGCGCGTGGGTTTCGGACATCACGTATATCCGCACGGCGCAGGGCTGGCTGTATCTGGCGGTCGTGCTGGACCTGTACTCACGCAAGGTGGTCGGCTGGTCCATGGCGCCCATCATGCCGGCCGGACTGGTCATGTCGGCGTTGACCATGGCGCTGCAGCAGCGTCGGCCAGCGCCGGGACTGGTCCTGCATTCGGACCGGGGCAGCCAGTATGCGAGCGATGAATACCAGGCCTTGCTCAGGCAGCATCACGTGGTTTGCAGCATGAGCCGCAAGGGAAATTGTTGGGATAATTCGGTGATGGAGCGGTTCTTCCTGAACCTGAAGATGGAACGAGTGTGGCAGCGTCAGTACGCCAACCACGACGAGGCACGGCGCGACATCAACCAGTACATCATCGGTTTCTACAATGCAGTACGCCTGCACTCGACTTTGGGCTATCTGTCGCCCGCCGCCTATGAGGCGAAACCGACAGTGAAAGAACCTATCTGCCTGTCCGAAATAACTTGACCACTACACCAACACCGCAAAGAACACCACCCTCGCCTTAGCCCCGCATCCGCCTCCACAGCAAAAAACCCACCGCAATGACGATAACCGCAACACCGTCGACAACAGCCAGCACCGGCAAAGGATCGCTCCACTTGTCCATGTTCGTCGTGCGCGAATAATAGGGCTCGCCGCTTCCATACGCTTCGTCCAGGTTAATCACGTTAAACGCAGCAACCGCAACGACAAGGGCAAGCAGAACTACGCCAGCGAGAAAACGGGCGATGCTGGACTTCCGCATGTCAGTACCTAACCGTCAAGGGAATGTAGCAATCTGGCGACGACGTAGCCGCCTCCTTCAGGTCGCGTACGAAAGATTCCATCCCGGCATGCAGGTTGATACAACCCGCGCTACCCGCATGCGTGCCGCCGTGGATAAAAAAGCCGCCCCGTCCATACGTCTGTGTTCCGGGATAGACATGAATCGTGATCCGATGATCACCCCAGGCAGCACGCGGGGCAAAGTTGTACCAATGGTTCTCCCACATCTGCGAAGGCTCAATCCAATATTGGCCGGGGGGAATTGGACCCACACCATCTTTGCGCTGACGCATCGACGAATAATCGAATTTTCCGCCGCTATCCGTTCTTCCGGACACGGGGGCATAGATACGGGAAGTCGGACCACTCATGGTCAAAAAACGACCGTTGAAGTTTAGAAATACTTGAGACCTCGCGCAAGCTGGAACACGCGGACTACCACGCTCCGAGGCGTATCGATCGGACATACAAACCTCAATATCTGGGGGAAACGACCACGACCTGTCACGTTGATCGCCTCTACCTTACCTGGCGGAGCAGAAACAACAAATGGGCGACGGATGAAAATGACGAACAACGACTTTCTTCTGTTGCCCTTCGCCCTTACGGCGAACCCGCTTGCCCCCCCTCCCGCCCGTGGCTATGCTTGTGCGCATAACCAGCGCCGCACCGGGCGCGCAATTTGCGATTCCGTTTCATCCAACCCCGTCCACTCCCGCCGCACGAGGATCGCCGCCGATGACCCGCTACCGCGATTTCCACCGCCGCTCGATCGACCACCCCGAAGCCTTCTGGCGCGAAGAAGCCCAGCGCATTCACTGGCACACGCCATTCGGCACCGTGCTCGACCGCTCGAAGCCGCCGTTCGCGCGCTGGTTCGTCGGCGGTCGCACGAACCTCTGCCATAACGCGGTCGACCGGCATCTGGCCGAACGCGCGCAGCAGAACGCGCTCGTCTACGTATCGACCGAAACCGGCATCGAGCGGCACTACACGTATGCCGATCTGTACGCCGAAATCAACCGGATGGCCGCCGTCATGCGCTCGCTCGGCGTGAAGCGCGGCGACGTCGTGCTGATCTATCTGCCGATGATCCCCGAGGCGCTGTTCGCGATGCTCGCCTGCGCGCGGCTCGGCGCGATCCACTCGGTCGTGTTCGGCGGCTTCGCGGCGCCGAACCTCGCCGCGCGTATCGACGACGCGAAGCCCGTGCTGATCGTCACTGCGGACGCCGGCGCGCGCGGCGGCAAGGTGGTCGACTACACGCCGCTCGTCGACGAAGCGCTCGCGCGCGCCATGCACAAGACACCGTATGTGCTGCTGATCGACCGGCAGCTTGCGCCCGCGCGACTGAACGCGCCCTACCTCGTCGCCTACGAGCCGCTGCGCGAACAGTTCTTCGACGCCCACGTCCCGTGCGAGTGGCTCGAATCGAACGAGCCGTCGTACGTGCTCTACACGTCGGGCACGACCGGCAAACCGAAGGGCGTGCAGCGCGATGTCGGCGGCTATGCGGTCGCGCTCGCGGCATCGATGGAATACATCTTCGAGGGCAAGCCCGGCGACACCATGTTCACCGCGTCCGACGTCGGCTGGGTGGTCGGCCACAGCTACATCGTGTACGCGCCGCTGATCGCGGGGCTGACCACCGTGATGTACGAAGGCACACCGATTCGCCCGGACGGCGGCATCTGGTGGCGGCTTGTCGAACACCACAAGATCAACCTGATGTTCACCGCGCCGACCGCGATACGCGTGCTGAAGAAGCAGGACCCGGCGCTGATGAAGGCAGCCGATCTGTCGAGCCTGCGCACGCTGTTTCTTGCCGGCGAACCACTCGATGAACCGACCGCCGAATGGATCTCCAACGCGTTGAACAAGCCGGTGATCGACAACTACTGGCAGACCGAAACCGGCTGGCCGATGCTCGCGATTCCGCGCGGCATCGAGGCACTGCCGACCAAGCTCGGTTCGCCGGGCGTGCCCTCGATCGGCTATAGCCTGACCGTGCGCGACGAGCTGACCGGCGAGCCCTCGCGCCCGGCGAGAAAGGCGTGCTGACGCTCGACTATCCGCTGCCGCCGGGCTGCATGTCGACGGTATGGGGCGACGACAAGCGCTTCGTCGGCACCTACTGGTCGAGCGTGCCGAACCAGCAGGTGTATTCGACGTTCGACTGGGGCGTGCAGGACGAGGACGGCTACGTGACGATCCTCGGCCGCACCGACGACGTCATCAACGTCGCGGGCCATCGCCTCGGCACGCGCGAGATCGAGGAGGCGCTGTCGAGCCATGCGGCTGTCGCGGAAGTCGCGGTGGTCGGTGTGACCGATCCGGTCAAGGGTCAGGCGGCGATGGCCTTCGTCGTGTTGCGCGGCGCGCAGGGAGAAGGCGACCCGAGCGAGCGCGCGCGGCTCGAAGCCGAGCTGGCGATGACGGTCGACCGCCATCTCGGCTCGCTTGCGCGGCCCGCGCGCGTGGTGATGGTATCGATGCTGCCGAAGACGCGCTCCGGCAAGCTGTTGCGCCGCGCTATCGCGGCGCTCGCCGAAGGGCGCGAGCCGGGCGATTTGCCGACGATCGAAGATCCGGCCGCGCTGCAGCAGGTGCGCGACGCGCTCGGCGACGGCAGGAAGGAATAAGCGGGCCGATCAGCGGGCGACCAGGCGGACGAACAAGCGGACGAACAAGCGGGCGCTCAGCCCGCGCTGTCTCGCGTGCCGAGAAAGCGCGCGAGAATCGCGTTCGAATACGTGCCCGCGATCCCGGTCAGGAACGACATGAACGATCCGGGCGCGTGGTCGTCGGCGGTATCGGAGATCGTGCGCACGACCGCGCACGGCACGCCGTACTCGTAGCAGACCTGCGCGATCGCCGCGCCTTCCATCTCGACCGCGAGCGCGTCGGGCAGCGCGTCGCGCAACGCCGCGACGGCCGCCGCGCTCGCGACGAACTGATCGCCGCTGACGATCAAGCCGCGATGCACGCGCGGCGCGCGCGTGCCGAAGCGCGCCGCGCACGCCGCGCCTTCCTCGGCGACGAACTGCTCGCATGCGGCGGTTAGACGGTCGGCGAGCGCCGCATCGGTGGTGAAGCGCGACATGCCGAGCAGCGGCACCTCGAAGCGCGGAAAGAGCGGCGACGCGTCGACATCGTGCTGCATCAGCGCGCTCGCAACGACGATATCGCCGACATGCACGTCGCCGCCGACACCGCCCGCGACACCGGTGAACACGATCGCCTCGACATCGAACGCGTGGATCAGCGCACTGACCGTCGCGGCCGCCGCGACCTTGCCGACGCGCGCGAGCGTGACGACGCACGGCGTGCCGTGCACGGTGCCGACGTGGTAGTCACGCTGGCCGTGCGTGACCGTGCGCACGCCGGACTCGGCGCGCATCGCTTCGATCAGGTCGCCGAGTTCCTGCGGTAACGCGGCCAGAACGCCGAGCGGCCGCCGCGCATCGTGGCTGAGATTCAAGGGCGTGCTCATTCGACCGCCTGCAATTTAGCCACCGCCAGCGCCAGCCACTTTTCGCCGTGCCGCTTGAAGCGGACCTGCGCTTTCGCGTCGGTGCCGTTGCCTTCGAGTGCGGTGATCGTGCCTTCGCCGAACTTGGTATGAAACACCTGCTGGCCGACGCGGAAGCCCGTGTCGGCCGCGCGCTGCTCGTTCGCGAACGCGGGCGCCGGCGCGGCGGTCACCGCCGCCGTCGACGCCGAACCGCCGCCGTACCCCGGCCGCGCGAACCAGTCGCGCCCGTAGCCGGCGTTGTCCGAGCGGCCGCCCCAGCGCGAGCCCGCCTCGACCTTCGGCGTCAGCCACTTCAGCGTTTCCTGCGGCAATTCGTCGAAGAAACGCGAGCGGATGTTGTAGCGGGTCTGGCCGTGCAGCATCCGGCTCTGCGCGAAAGACAGGTACAGCCGCTCCTTCGCGCGCGTGATCGCGACGTACATCAGACGCCGCTCCTCTTCGAGGCCGTCGGCCTCCATCGCGCTGTTCTCGTGCGGGAACAGCCCCTCTTCGAGGCCGGTGATGAACACCGCGGTGAATTCGAGCCCCTTTGCCGCGTGCACCGTCATCAGCTGCACCGCTTCCTGGCCGGCCTGCGCCTGGTTGTCGCCCGCTTCGAGCGATGCGTGCGACAGAAAGCCCGCGAGCGGCGTCATCGTGTCGGGGTTTTGCGCCGGATCGGCGATGCCCGGCGCGTCGAGGACCACCGTGGTCGGATCGTCGGTCGCGACCGCGAGTTCGGGCGCGGCGCTGGCTCCTGGGCGCAGCGGAATCGAGCGCGCGGGCGTATCGAGCCCGTAGCCTTCCTCGCTGACGAACGCGGCGGCCGCGTTGACGAGTTCCTGCAGGTTCTCGAGCCGCTCCTGGCCTTCGCGCTCGTTCTGATAGAAGTCGGCGAGACCGCTCGCGCGGACCACGTACTCGACGGTCTCCGGCAGGCTCATCTGCTGCGTGTCGGCGCGCATCTTGCCGACGAGGTTCGCGAACGCGGCGAGGCTCGAGCCGGCCTTGCCGGCGACGTACGGAATCGCCGCGGCCATCGAGCAGTTGTACAGACGCGCCGCGTCGGCGAGCTGTTCGATCGAACGCGCGCCGATGCCGCGAGTCGGGAAATTGACGACGCGGCCGAACGCGGTGTCGTCATTCGGGTTGTCGATCAGGCGCAGGTAGGCGAGCGCGTGCTTGACTTCCTGACGTTCGAAAAAGCGCAGGCCGCCATACACGCGATACGCGATGCCCGCGTTGACGAGCGTGTGCTCGATCGTGCGCGACTGGGCGTTGCTGCGGTAGAGCACCGCGATTTCGCTGCGCGACAAGCCGGTGTTGATCAGCGCGCGGATCTCTTCGACGATCCAGCCGGCCTCCTGCGAATCGGTCGCCGATTCGTAGACGCGCACCGGTTCGCCGTGACCCGCGTCGGTACGCAGATTCTTGCCGAGGCGTCGCGAGTTGTTCGCGATCAGCTGGTTGGCGGCATCGAGAATATGGCCGTGCGAACGATAGTTTTGCTCGAGCTTGATCAGATTGCGCACGTTGAACTCGTGCTCGAAGTCGCGCATGTTGCCGACGTTCGCGCCGCGGAACGCGTAGATCGACTGGTCGTCGTCGCCGACCGCGAAGATTGCGTTGTGCTGGCCCGCGAGCAGCTTCAGCCAGGCGTATTGCAGCTTGTTGGTGTCCTGAAACTCGTCGACGAGGATGTGCCTGAAGCGCGCCTGGTAATGCGCGCGCAGCGGCGGATTGTGCGCGAGCAGTTCGTAGCAGCGCAGCAGCAGTTCGGGGAAGTCGACGACGCCTTCGCGCTGGCATTGCTGATCGTAGGCTTCGTAGAGTTCGACGAACTTGCGGTTGAAGTTGTCGGTGGCGTCGACGTCTTTGGGGCGCAGGCCCTGCTCTTTCGCGTTGTTGATGAAGTACTGGAGATTTTTCGCGGGGTACTTTTCGTCGTCGATGTTGAGGCCCTTCATCAGGCGCTTGATCGCCGACAGCTGGTCCGCGGTATCGAGAATCTGGAACGTGGCGGGCAGCCCGGCGTCGCGGTGATGCGCGCGCAGCATACGGTTGCACAGGCCGTGGAACGTGCCGATCCACATGCCTCGCGTGTCGATCGGCAATAGCGCCGAGAGGCGCGCCATCATTTCGCGGGCGGCTTTGTTCGTGAAGGTCACCGCGAGGACGGTCGCGGGGGACGCGAGGCCTTGCTGAATCAGCCACGCGATGCGGGTGATCAGGACGCGGGTTTTGCCGCTGCCGGCGCCCGCCAGGATCAGGGCGGGCTCATTCGGGAGCGTTACGGCGGCGTGTTGTTCGGGGTTTAGATTCGAGAGGAGGTCGGGCATTTTTTTGCTTAGGCGCAGTTCGGGGGACATTATATGCCCCGGCGGGGGCGGCGCTTTTTTTGGTTTTTTTGTTCTTCTGGATATGGGTTGGGTTTTTTTCGTTGTTCTGGCGGTGTTGGCCTTTCCTTGCTGACTTATCGGTTTATTAGCGTTGCCCCTGTGCGGGGCGGCACCTACTTTCTTTGCTGCTGCAAAGAAAGTAGGCAAAGAAGACAGCTCAAACCGCAAACTTTTAAGCGGGTCCCCTGGCTTGGAAGGGGTAGTGGTGCATCTGGAATCCGTGCCCCCGCACATTCCCCGTTCGTGACAAGGCCATCATCCCTCCCACTCCGCACTACGTGCGTCGCGGACGGGTCTGCCTAGGAAACCAATGGTTTTGCCCGCGCAGCGGGGGCCCTCGGCTGCGCCTCGGCGATGCGCCGAAACAACCGGTGGTTTTTGAACGGGGTTTCGGCGCGCGCAGCGCCGCCGGAAGAATGACCGCCTTGTCACTGGCGCCGAATGTGCGGGAGCACGGATTCCAGATGCACCACTACCTCATGCGGACCGAGGGACCCGCTTAAGAGTTGGCGGTTTTAGCTGTCTTCTTTGCCTACTTTCTTTGCAGCAGCAAAGAAAGTAGGTGCCGCCCCGCACAGGGGCAACGCTAATAAACCGACAAGTCAGCAAGGAAAGGCCAACACCACACGATAAGGAAAAAGCCCCAACCCCGCGGCACGCGCTCACCCTCACCCTTTAACCCGCTTCCCCTCAACATCCGGCAACAAAACAGTGAGCACCCCAATCAACGGCAAAAACGAACAAACCTTATAAACAAACGCAATACTGGTAGCGTCAGCGAGTTCCCCAAGCACGGCGGCGCCCACGCCGCCAAGCCCAAAGGCAAAACCAAAGAACAACCCAGCCACCATCCCAACCTTCCCAGGAATCAACTCCTGCGCATAAACAAGAATCGCCGAGAACGCCGAGGCGAGCACCACCCCAATAACAACCGTCAGCACACCAGTCCAGAACAGATTCGCATACGGCAACAGCAGCGTAAAAGGCGCGACGCCAAGAATCGACACCCAGATCACGTACTTGCGCCCGATCCTGTCGCCGATCGGCCCGCCGATCACCGTACCCGCCGCGACCGCCGCGAGGAACACGAACAGATGGATCTGCGCGGCCTGCACCGACAGATGGAACCTGTCGATCAGATAGAACGTGAAATAGCTATTGATGCTGGCGAGATAGAAGTACTTGGAGAACACCAGCAACACCAGCACGCTCATTGCCAGGATGATCTTGTTACGCGGCAGCGTCACGTGCGCGCCCTGGCCGCGCGCCTTCCTGACCGACGGATGACGCTTGTACCAGCGGCCGATCTGCGTGAGCACGACGATCGCGACGAGCGCCGCCGCCGAGAACCACGCGATGCTGCGTTGCCCGTGCGGAATCACGATCAGCGCGGCGAGCAGCGGCCCGAGCGACGAACCCGCATTGCCGCCGACCTGGAACAACGACTGCGCGAGCCCGTGACGGCCACCCGAGGCCATCCGCGCGACTCGCGACGACTCCGGATGGAACACCGACGATCCGCAGCCGACCAGCGCCGCGGCGACCAGCAGCACGCCGAAGTTCGGCGCGACCGACATCAGCAGCAGCCCGGTCAGCGTGAAGCCCATGCCGACCGGCAGCGAGTACGGCTTCGGATGTTTGTCGGTATAGCTGCCGACGAGCGGCTGCAGCAGCGACGCGGTGATCTGGTAGGTCAGCGTGATCAGACCGATCTGCCCGAACGACAACGAGAAGTTGTCCTTGAACATCGGGTAGATGGCGAGGATCAGCGACTGGATCATGTCGTTGAGCAGGTGCGAAAAGCTGATCGCACCGAGCACGGAATACACCGTGCGCTGGACCTTGGCGGCCGCCGGCGCAGCGGCGGCCGGGGACGCGCTCGCCCCCGTGGCGGATGCGCCGGCAAGGGCGCTTTTATCGAGGCTCGTTTCCATACGCTAGAAAAAAAGATCGGGAAAACGGTGGAATGAAAGATCGGCACCGAAAACCGGTGCGGGCAGCACGCCTCGTAGGCGCGTTCCGCGAAGCACTGCGGCGTTTCGTCGCGGCAACCGGCGTTTTGAATATTTAGCCGAAGTTTAATGTGGCCGAAGCGAATTGTAAGGACAAGTTTTGTCGCGAATCGGACAAGGGGGCGGATGACTTTTCATTCGGCGGTGAAAGGACGAATTGTCAGCTCTTTGCCTGAAGAAACTTTTTTTGGCGAGTTTTTGGCCACGGTATAAAGCGCTCGCGATTTGCGCGGCTCACGAAGCAGCGCGTCGAACATGGAACCGGGAACGGCAAGCGGCGCACGACCCGCCCCGGCCTGCACAAGCGAAATTCAAGATCGCGGGGCGCGCTGCCGTAGACCCGGAGAGATAAGTGGTGATGCCGGAACCGACCGTCCGGCGCGTCGACATGTGGGGACGGGGATGATGAAAGCAGTGGCACACAGCGCAGCGGCAACGAAGTTCAACGGCCTGTCGGTCAAGGCGACGCTGCGGATCGCGTTTGCGATTCTGCTCGCCGGCACGCTGCTGATCGGCGTGTTTTCGCTGCTGCAGATCGGCCGGCTGAACGCGTCCGCGCAATCGATCTACGACCAGGGCCACGTCGCGAGCCGCGCCGCCGAGGAAGCGCGCGGCCACATGCTGCGCGCGAGCCGCGCGCAAAAGATGCTGCTCACCGCGACCACCGCGAAGGAGCGCGACGAACTCGGGGCCGACATCGAGCGCGGCCTCGCAGGTCTCAACGAGCAGATGGGCACGCTCCAGCAGTACGTCGATAAGTCGGACGCGAAGGCGGTCGGTGCGCAGAAGGCGTTCACCGCGGCGGTCGCGGCATGGAGCGGTCACCTGCGCGACTTCGTCACGCTCGTGAAAGCGCAGCCGCTCGATCTGTCGCAGATGAACTGGCAGGTCGGCACGCAGGACGTGTCGCTGCTCGTCGAAACCGGCAAGCTCGAAAAGCTCGTCGACGAACTCGTCGCGCAGCGCGGCACCGCCGCGAAGGCGACGATCGACGCGTCCGGTTTCATCTATCACTCGTCGTTCGTGATGATCGCGGTGATGACGTTCGCACTGATCGTGCTCGCGTTCGGCATCGCCGCGTGGGTCGTGCGGCGGCTCACCGCGCAGCTCGGCGGCGAGCCCGCGTACGCGAAGGAGATCGCGCGCCGCATCGCCGCGGGCGATCTGTCGAACCGCATCGCGCTCGGCGGCAAGGACCGTGCGAGCATGCTGTTCGCGCTGTCCGACATGCAAAGCGGACTCGCGACGACGGTTGCCGACATCGCGTCGAGCGCCGATGCGATCGCGACCGCGTCCGCGCAGATTTCGATGGGCAATCTCGATCTGTCGCAGCGTACCGAGCAGCAGGCGCTCGCGCTCGAGCGCACCGCGAGCAGCATGGAGCAGCTGACCTCGACGGTGCGTCAGAACGCCGACAACGCAAAGCAGGCGAGCACGCTCGCGAACAACGCGTCGGCGATCGCCGAGCAGGGCGGCGCGGTCGTGAGCCGCGTGGTCGCGACGATGAACGACATCAACGACAGCGCGCGCAGCATCGGCGACATCATCGGCGTGATCGAGGGGATCGCGTTTCAGACCAACATCCTCGCGTTGAACGCGGCCGTCGAGGCCGCGCGCGCGGGCGAGGAGGGGCGCGGCTTTTCGGTCGTCGCGGCGGAAGTGCGCAATCTCGCGCAGCGTAGCGCGGCGGCCGCCAAGGAGATCAAGGGCTTGATCCAGGCTTCGGTCGAGCGCGTCGGCAACGGCTCGACGCTCGCCGCTGACGCCGGTCAGACGATGGACGAAGTCGTCAAGGCCGTGAAGCGCGTGACCGACATCATGGGCGAGATTTCGGCGGCGTCGTCCGAGCAGAGCGCCGGTATCGAGGCGATCAGTCTCGCGGTCACGCAGATGGACTCGGGCACGCAGCAGAACGCCGCGCTGGTGGAGGAGGCCACCGCCGCGGCCCGCTCGCTCGACGATCAGGCACGCGGGCTGAAGGCGATGGTGGGGCAGTTCAGGCTATAAAAGGCGGCGCGGGCGTCAGCTCGCGTTGGCCGACGAGGAGCCGGAGCCCGTCCCCGGCCGCACCACCACCGTGCAGGTCGTGCCCGCCGCCAGCATCACGTCGGGCGGCACCGAGTCGATCCGCACGCGCACCGGCACGCGCTGCGCGAGGCGCACCCAGTTGAAGGTCGGATTCACGTCCGCGAGCAGTTCGTGGCTTTGCGGATTGTCGCGGTCGTAGATGCCGCGCGAGATGCTCTCCACGTGACCTTGCAGCGTGCCGCCGCTCATCAGCCGCACTTCGGCCTGATCGCCGACGCGCACGTGCGGCAGCTTGGTTTCCTCGAAGTAGCCATACACCCAGAACGAGTGACTGTCGACGATCGCGAGCTTCGCCGCGCCCGCGCTCGCATAGTCGCCGCGGAACACGGACAGGTTCATCGAAGCTGTGGAGATTTTGGGCCGTCGCCCATGTACGGACTGCCTGTCGCACGGTAATCATCTGACTGCTGTCAATCCTGGCAGCGACTTCAGATAGACCATCGACACACCTATGTCCCTGTCCGTATTTGAGATGCACTCCCTGGAGCTGTTCTGCCAGCGGCCACCGGGTACCTGGTACGTCATCTGCGACGAATGGCACTATAAAGCGTGCCTCGGCAAGGCCGCAGACCTTCAGAGAGCCAGGGCGGAGACCCGCGAATTTTTTGCTATCGCCACACTGAATCGCGGAAAGTGGGAGGAGGACCGGAAACTGGTCAAGAATCTCATCGACAGTCACTGGCTGTTTTTTCATGATGTACGGGACCGGAATCCTGACTCCGATGGCTGGCGGGTCATCGTTGCTCTGCTCGAAGAGGTGCGCCGGGGCAAACTGCTTGCCGTTAAAGGTCCGCGTAATGGCCTGTTTCCGTCACCGTACAGCAGCACGCCGTTAATGAATCCCGTAGCGAGGACAGGTAGTCACCCGGACGGCGAACCCATTTTGTCCGTCCAGTATGATCCGGCCACCTGGCAAACCCGGCTGGACGCTGCGCGCGCAGCCCGGGCGACACCGCCGCGCATCGAGATACCACAGGCACTGACCAAGGCGCAGCGGTGGCAGACGCGCAAGGCGCTGATTGCGGCGGGCAATGCAGCCATGTCAGGGCGCGTGCGGACAGCGGCTGAGCGGCTCGCCCGCAACAATGTCGCGGTGGAGAAGGCCAGACTCTCCGATCATGTCTACGAGCCGTCCAGGCCGGTGCCCGAAGGGTGGGCGAACCGCAGCGGGGATATGGAATTTCTTGATCAATATCGACTTGACCCTCTTGATCTGAAAATAGAAGGTTCAAATTTCCGGGCGCAGCTATACGAACCCGATCCTCGTGTCTTCGGCAACGATATGAAGCCCACGCTCGCCTTCAAGGGAACGGAAATGACGAGCCTGGCCGACTGGTCGAACAACGTCAGCCAAAGCGTGGATATGAAATCGCCTTACTATGAGCGAGCCGTAGATATTGGATGGAAGATGCGCCGGACACAGGCGCCAATTGATATTGCCGGACATTCGCTAGGCGGTGGCCTGTGTTCGGCTGCATCCGTCGCCAGCGGCAAGGACTGCTGGAGCTTCAATGCAGCGGGCCTGCACCCGAAGACGGTCCAACATTACGGCGGCCAGGTCACGCCATCGAACATCAATGCGTACCATGTGAAGGGCGACATTCTGACCGTGGCACAGACGTGGACGCCCCTGCCCGGTGCAGCCGGTACTGCCTATCCCCTGCCCGGCAGCGGCTCGCCGGTGTCGCGGCACTTCATCTGGCAGGCAATAGACGGCATCGAGCAGCAGAAGGCGGAGGACATCTCCGTACTTGAAACACTGTCATAACGGGGCTGAAAGCGATGAAAACACTCAGCCGAATTCTTATCGTGCCGGTGCTGTTACTGGCGCTATCCCCTGTGGTTCATGCAATGAAAAAATTTCCCGCCACTGATTTTTTTAGCGACCCGCAACTCGAACTGGCGCAGGCCATCGAGCGAGGTGATATGGAGCAGGTCCGGCGACTGGCCCCGAAGACAGACCTGAAGACGCCTGGGCGCAAGAACATGACGATGCTGTTTTTTGCCTTTCAGGAGGCGTTGCAGCGCGACCCGCACCGGCTTGCGGTTGCGTCGGAGGTGGTGAGGGCCGGGGCCGATTCCTTGCAGGAAGTACCGGATTATGGCAGCCCCCTCGGGGTCATGCTCAACAGCTCCCATCCGGAATTCCTGCGCGCGATGCTGGACGGTGGGGTTGACCCCAACACCATGATCGAGGGCCGCAGACCCATCATTTTCTTTGTTGCAAGAGAGTCGACATCTGGTTCGCTCAGGCTGCTGGTGGAACGTGGCGCGGATGTGAACCGGCGCGATTCGTTACGTAATTCAGTGCTGTATCAAGCGCTGGCAAATCGCGCGCTAGATCAAATTGACTACTTGCTGGACCATGGGGCAAACCCCAACACCTACAACATTAATGGCGAGTCATTCCCACTAGGGATATGGGATGACATTAATACCTTCGCGCCCAATTCCCCGACCTACAAAAAGCTAATCGAGATTCGGGACCGCATCATCAAGATGGGCGTGAAATGGCCTCCGGAGACTCCGGAACAGATAAAAGCACGTTGGGGAGCCAATCCTCCGCGACGGCTCGATGACAGCAAGCATCCGCTGCCTTGACACAGAGACCGAAAGGGCAACCTTCGACTGGAAGTCCGCGATGAACCAGTTTGTCATCCTGTTTGGCGAGCGCTTCACGCTGGCGAGGGGGTAGGATTTTTTAAACCGACTCGCACACGAAAAGGCGGATAGGCTCCGGGCACGCAGCAGAACGCCGCGCTGGTGGAGGAGGCCACCGCCGCGGCCCGCTCGCTCGACGATCAGGCGCGCGGGCTGAAGTCGATGGTGGGGCAGTTCAGGCTATAAAAGGCGGCGCGGGCGTCAGCTCGCGTTGGCCGACGAGGAGCCGGAGCCCGTCCCCGGCCGCACCACCACCGTGCAGGTCGTGCCCGCCGCCAGCATCACGTCGGGCGGCACCGAGTCGATCCGCACGCGCACCGGCACGCGCTGCGCGAGGCGCACCCAGTTGAAGGTCGGATTCACGTCCGCGAGCAGTTCGTGGCTTTGCGGATTGTCGCGGTCGTAGATGCCGCGCGAGATGCTCTCCACGTGGCCTTGCAGCGTGCCGCCGCTCATCAGCCGCACTTCGGCCTGATCGCCGACGCGCACGTGCGGCAGCTTGGTTTCCTCGAAGTAGCCATACACCCAGAACGAGTGACTATCGACGATCGCGAGCTTCGCGGCGCCCGCGCTCGCATAGTCGCCGCGGAACACGGACAGGTTCGTCACGTAGCCGTCGACCGGCGACACCACGCGCGTGCGCTCGAGGTTCAGCTTCGCGGCGTCGAGCGCGGCGAGTGCCTGCTGATAGGCGGCATCGGCGGCGGACGCGGTATGCGTCGCGTTTTCGCGGCTTTCCTTCGACACCACCTGCGAATCCATGTCGGCACGCCGTTGCGCATCGTCGCGCTTCATCTGCAATTCGGCCTTGCGCGCGGCAACGGCGGCCTGCGCCTGCTCGACCGCGATCTGGTAATGCGACGGGTCGATCTGCATCAGCAGGTCGCCCTGCTTCACGAACTGGTTGTCCTTGACCGGCAGATCGACGATCGCGCCCGACACGTCCGGCGCGACGTTGACGATCTCGGCGCGCACGCGGCCGTCGCGGGTCCACGGTTCGTCCATGTAATGGACCCACAGCACGCGGCCAATCACGATCGCGACGATGAAAATGACGGCTGTCGCGATGAAGCCCACAAGATTTCGGATGGTCATGTTTCGACTCTGATCAACGATAAACGGCGAGGCCGAGAAGGCCGCACACGGACACGAGCAAGCTGGCCCGGAACAGGGAGGGGTGCCACACCACGCGATAGAGGCCCGTATAGGCGATCACGCGATCGACGAGCCAGGTCAGCGCGGCGCCCGCGATGAACAGCAGCACAATGGCCGGCACATAGGCATCGAGCACGGCGATATCACGCGGCATGAGGAACTCCTTTTTCTTCTGATGCGTCCGCGCGCGCGCCGATCGCCGAGGCAAGCGGCGACTGCGGATCGAGCAGCGCGGTACGGATGAAATGCAGTTGACTGAGGATGCGCAACAGCTGATGGCGTTCTTCACGCGATGGCGTGAAGCCGGCCATCAGCTGCTGCAGTTGCGCGATCGCATCGGCGGTCGCCGCGAGCGCGCGCGCGAAGTGCTGCTGCCGCGGCCGCTCGAACAGCGCCGCGAGCGCATCGCGCAGCGCGCGCAGCGCGACGCGCCACGGTGCCGCTTGGTGGTAGCGCGGCTCGTTGGGCAGCGTCGCGATTTCGCGGCGCAGGTCGATCACCGCGTTGCCGACCTCCAACACCGAAAACAGCCAGCGCAGCGTGTCGCGCTTCGTTTCGGGCTCGTTCTGCGACAGCGCGTTGATCTGGAACATCAGATCGCGTGCGCCGCTTTCGAAGCGCGAGCGCACGCGTGCCAGACCCGCGCGGCCGGCCAGCACCACCTGGCGGCGCAGGTCGACGAGCAGGCGGTTGCGCAGCCACGGCGTCGACGGCGGCAGCAGCACCGCGAACGCGATCGACGACACCAGCATCGACAGCACCAGCGCGAGCGCGTCGTTCATGAACGCGCTCGGGTCGTAGTGAATCACGTTGTCGGGGCCGGCGAGGAAGCAGAAGAAGATGCAGTAGCCGACGCCATAGCCCGCGAGCGTCGGACGCGTGGTCATCAACACGCCGAGCAGCAGGAACGGCGTGAGCGCGACGCACAGCATCACGAAGCCGTCGATGTGCGGATACACGCCGAACACCGCGATCATGCCCATCAGCGTCGCGAGCACCGTGCCGCCGGCCATCTTGAACGCGGTGCGCTTCGGATCCGGCGACGCCGACGCGAGCGCGCACACGGCCGCTGCGACCAGCGTCAACGTCGAGCCGCTCGGCCACGCGGTGGCGATCCAGAACGCCCCGAGCACCATCATCACGATGGCCGCGCGCAGGCCCGCGACGCCGGCCGCGATCGCGTTGGTTTTCGGCTCGTAGCGCTCGATCCAGCGTTCGCGCGCGTGCTTGTCGACGGCGAGCGACGCATAGGTCGCCGCGTACGCATGCAGGTCGTCGATGAAGCGGTACAGCAGCTCGGCGCCCGTGTCGAAATCGAGCAACGGCGCGTCGGGGTGCGTTTCGAGCTCGTCGCGCGTCGCGCGCACGCGTTTGGGCAACTGGCTTCTGTAGGTGTCGAGCTGGGCCGCGGCGTGCGCGGCGTCGGCCGCGCTCAGCACCGGCTCGCCCGACTTCGCGAGCAACGGCGCGATCTCCTTGAAGTACGGTTCGAGCGCGGCGATCGCGATCGCCGCGCCGTGCGTGCCGCTGTCGCGCAGACGGTTCATCAGCTGATGCAGCGCGTGAAAGCGCGTCGACGCGGTCATGAACTCGCTGTTCAGACGCGCGAGGCGCCCGCCGCGCATCCGCGAATCGGGGCCTTCGAACACGGCGATGCTGCGGGCGGCCTCGAAGCCGACGATGTCGGCGACGAAGCGCGCATTGGTCGCCTCGATCTGGGCGCGGTCGTTGCGCCCGGCAAGCGACGCCGACACGTACTCGACGAACGCCGAGAATCTCGCGCGTACGGTGCTGCGCATCTGCAGGCCGGCGAACTGCGGAAACACAAGGCCGCTGACGGCGCCCGCGCAGATGATGCCGATCACCACTTCCGCGACCCGCGTGAGCGCGCTCAGGAACGCGCCGTCCGGATGCTGCGAAGCGGGGATGCCGATCAGCGCGGCCGTGTAGCCCGCCAGCACGAAGCCGTACGAACGGAAGTTGCGATTGCGCGCGGCGCCGGCGGTGCAGATGCCGACCCAGATCGCGGTCGTGACGAGGAACAGCTCCGGCTGCTGCGCGAACAGTCCGATCAGCGCGAGCATCACGACGAGACCGACCAGCGTGCCGCAGATCCGATAGAAGCTCTTCGCGAACACTGCGCCGCTTTGCGGCTGCATCACGATGAACACGGTGGTCATCGCGGTGCGCGGCTGCGGCAGATCGAGCTTCATCGCGATGCCGAGCGCGAGGAAACACGCGGCGAGCGACTTGAACAGATAGATCCATACGAGGCCGTCGGTGCGCGCCCAGTGGGCGGCGGCTTCGTAGAGCGCAGCGAACGAGGCGGGGCGCGCGCTCGACGGGGAGGGCGAGGAGGACATGGCCTTCCTTACTCGGACGCGGGCGCGTTCGGGGCGCGCGAGGCGGTGGTGGCGGTGATGGCTGCGTTGGTCCTGGCGTTGACGTTCGCATCCGCTGTTGCCGTGTCGCTACTCGCCGCGCCGCTCTTGCTCTCGCCGCTGCCCTTGCCATGCGCGGGCAACGTTTCGTTATCCCGCGGACCGTTGGCCGGATCGTCGAGACCGCCGCCGAGCGCCGTCATCAACGACGCATGCGCGCCGAGCCGCTCGGCCTGCACTTTGGCGACGCCTTCCTGCGCGCGCAGCAACTGGTTTTGCGCGACCAGCACGTTCAGATAGTCGCTCAAGCCGCGCCGGTAGCCTTCGCGCGACAGCTCGTAGTTCCTGCGCGCGGCGGCGACCGAGCGGTCGGCGTCGTCGGCCTGGGTGGTCAGCGAACGGATGCGGATCACCTGGTCGGAGATGTCCTTCAGCGCGCCCACGATCGACTGGTTGTAGCGCTCGACGGCCTCGTCGTAGCCCGCCGACGCCGCGCCGAGCTGCGAGCGCAGCCGACCGCCGTCGAAGATCGGCAGCGTCAGCGCGGGACCCACGCTCCAGCTATGCGACGGACTCTTCAGGAACTGGAACAGCGGCCCCATCGCCGCATAGCCGCCGATCGAGGCGAGCAGGTTGATGTCCGGATAGAACCCGGCCTTGGCGACGTCGATGCCGCGCGCCTGCGCGGCGACCGTCCAGCGTGCCGCGACCACGTCCGGCCGGTGGCCGATCAGATCCGCGGGCAGCGCGGCCGGCAGACCAGCGGGCGCGGCGAGCGACAGCGCCGGGTGCTGGATCGCGTCGCCGGCGCCCGGACCCTTGCCCGCGAGCGCGGCCAACTGATTGCGGCCGAGCGCGATCCTCTCCTCGATCGCGTCGATCTGGCGCTCGTACTCGGGCATCGGCGTCTCGGCCTGGCTCACTTCGAGCTGCGTGCCGATGCCGCCCTTCAGGCGCCGGTTCGCGAGGTCGACGATCTGCTGCTGTTGCTGCAGCGTGGCCTTCGCGATGTCGAGCAATGCGTAGTTCAGCGACATCTCGATATAGGTGCGCACGACGTTCGCCTGCAGTTCGAGCTGCGCGGCGCGCGCGTCGGCGGCGCTCGCGTGCGCGAGGTCGAGCGCGCGCTCGGCGGCGTTCTTGTCCTTGCCCCAGAAATCGAGGTGATACGCGAGGCCGAGCGTGCCGGTGTTGTTCCACGACTGCTCGCCGGCGAGCGGCCCCGGACCGTAGAACACGTTGTCGGCCCACTGCTGGCGCTGGATCGACAGGCTGCCGTTGACTTGCGGCGCGAGCGCCGCGCGCGCGACGCCGGCCATCGACGCCGCCTCACGCACGCGCGCCTGGGCGACCGCGAGACTGGGATTGCCGGCTTGCGCGTCCGCGATCCACCGGTCCAGCTGCGGATCGTCATAGGCGCGCCACCAGTCGGCGGCGGGCCACTGCGCATCGGCGTTGGCGGCGCGGATTGCGTTGCCCGCATCGAGCGACGCAGGATTGATCGTGTGCGTTTGCGGCGCGACGCCTCCGGTACTTGCGCATCCGGCGATTGTTAATAGGATCGTAAGAACCGCGGGTGCGGCGATCCCTTTGGGTACCGGAGACTGCACGATTTCCTCCAAATTTGACTATAGAAGCTTGTGCGCAATTATATTTTTTGATCGATTGCGGAATAACCGGTAAAGATGCAAGGCATTTTTACCAGACATGAGACAATCGCCATTGCTGATCGTGTAACAATCGCTGCCGATTTCTGAGGATAGGTATGGACACGCTTCAAAACATGCGCGTTTTCGTCCGCGTCGTCGAAGCGGGCAGCTTCACGGGCGCCGCGCAGCATCTGAATACGACGACGGCCTACGCGTCGCGCGCGGTTTCGGATCTGGAAGCGCATCTGCGCACACGGCTTTTGAACCGGACCACGCGCCGCATCGCGCTGACCGAAGCTGGCGAGCGCTATCTGCAGCGCTGCGAGCAGATTCTCGCGTACGTGGATCAGGCGGAGGCCGAGGCGAGCGACGCGCACGCGCGTCCGTCCGGCAAGCTGAAGGTGCACGCGATGACGAGCTTCGGCCAGCACTACGTGGTGCCGGCCGTGGGCCGTTACCAGCAGCGCTACCCGGACGTGCATATCGAACTGACGCTCGCGCAGCGCATGCCCGATCTGCTCGACGAAGGCTTCGACGTGTCGCTGACGCTCGCGACCGGCCTGCCGGATTCGGGGCTGGTGTCGCAGCGCCTTGGCAGCGCGTTCAGCATTGCGTGCGCGTCGCCGGCGTACCTCGAACGGCGCGGCGTGCCGCAAAGGCCCGCGGACCTCGCGCAGCACACCTGCCTGCAGATGGTGACGCCGGTGAATCCGCCGGACAAATGGACCTTCGACGGCCCGCACGGCGAGGAAGTCGTCTCGCTCGGCGCGGCGACGTTTCAGGTGAACGTGGCCGAGGCGATGGTCGTGGCCGTCGCCCAGGGCATGGGCGTAGCGCTGATTCCGATCTACTCGGCGATCAGCCGTTTGCGCAGCGGCGAACTGGTGTGGCTGATGCCCGGGTATACGTCGCAGCAGATGAATCTGTATGCGCTGTATCCGTCGCGGCAGTATCTCGATGCGAAGATCCGCACGTGGGTCGAATTCCTGCGCGACGAGTTGCCTTCGACGCTGGCGGCGGATCAGGAGGAGTTGCGGCAGTTCGCGCGGACCTGACCGGTCTGCTCGTCATGCATTGACGTTCGAGCGGCACGCGGAGTGCGGCACGCGGAGTGCGGCACGCGGCGTGACAGCCTGTTACACACGCGCCGCGTCGCAACATTTCTTTACTTCTGCCGCGCAGTCGATTTGTTAACGTGTCGGTCACGCGTCGCCGCTCTGGCCGGACGCGCTGGATTCGCCGCCGTTCGGCGCCTCGCAACCACTGAAGGACGACACATTCATGGATACGCACCTGATGATCGGCTTGGCCGTCATGTTTGGACTGATCGGCGTCGCCGCGTCGCGCGATCTGCTGCGCCGCATGCGCGAACAGCAGCCGCAGCTCGTGCCGGTCGAGGTCGAGTCACAGGATGCGCCGCGGCGCGAGCGGTGAGCGGCGGCGGGTTGATCTGACGCAAGAGGCCCGCTAGCACCCGCTAGATCTCGACGACCTTGTCCCACGCAAACAGCGGATTTTCCCACTGGCGCGTGCGCCGGTCGAAATAGCCGCGCGGATTGCACACGACGCGCGTGCCGTCCACCACGTAGTCGAACGACGTATGCGTGTGGCCATGAATCCACAATGCGACAGGCGCGCGCACGAGCTCGGGCAGATGGTTGACGAAGCCCGCCGACACGCGGTCTTCGGCAAAACGCCCGGCCAGGCTCAGCCGATGCGGCGCGTGATGCGTGACCACGATCGTTTGGCCGGCGAACGGTTTGGCAAGCTCGCTTTCGAGCCACGCGCGCGCATGCCGGTGCAGCGCGAGCGAATCGGCGGGCGTGAAGTCGCGCGCGGCGTCGCGCGGGTCGTGCGGCCAGTTCATCTGGATCAGCCCGCGATAGTCGAGCATGACCCGGCGCGCGGCGACGATCGATTCCTCGATTGCATCCGGCGTCGCGCCGTACAGCGCGAAGTCGGTCCACAACGTCGTGCCGAGCACGCGCCAGCGGCCCTGGCTGTCGACCAGCGCGGCGTTGTTCAGCACATGCACGTTGTCGACCTGCGCGGCCGCGTCGAGCATCGCGCTCTCCAGCGCGCCGAATTCACCGTCGTAGTACTCGTGATTGCCCGGCACGTAGACGACCGGCACGGCGTCGTCGAACGCCTGCGCGGCCCAGCGCGGGCCGGCCGCATGATTGTGGATGTCGCCCGCCAGCACCACGAGATCCGCCTGCGCATGCGGGATCAGTTCAGGCTCGTCGTTTTCCAGATGCAGATCGGACAGCACGCGAATCTTCACGGACGCGACTCCTGCAAAACGCCTGCGCGCCGGATCGCGCAGGCTTCAGATATTAGCGTAGCACCTTGCCCGGATTCATCAGGTTCAGCGGATCGAGCGCCTGCTTGATCGCGCGCATCATCCGCACCTCGACGTCCTGCTTGTAGCGGGCGGCTTCGTCGATCTTCAACTGGCCGAGTCCGTGTTCCGCGCTGATGCTGCCGCGATGCGCATCGACGCTGTCGTAGACGATCCGGTTGATCGGGCTCTGGTACTGCCGCAGAAACGCCTTCGCATCGACGCCCTCGGGCGCCTGCACGTTGTAGTGCAGATTGCCGTCGCCGAGATGGCCGAACGTGACCATGGGCGCGCCCGGCGCGGCTTGCGCGATTGCCGCATCGGTCGTTTCGATGAAGTGGCCGATGCGTGAAATCGGCACCGCGATGTCGTGCTTGATGTTCAGGCCCTCCTCGGCCTGGGCGAGCGGAATGTGCTCGCGCAGATTCCAGAACGCGCGAGACTGCGCGAGGTTTTCCGCCACCACGGCGTCTTCCACGAGACCTTGTTCGAGCGCGGTTTCCATCAGCCCCTCGAACAGCGTGCGCGCGTGCACTTCGCTTTCGCTGTCCGACAGTTCGAGCAGCACGACCTGCGCATGTGGTTCGGCGAACGGATAACGCATCTGCTCGAAATGCCGGCCGACGAGGCGCAGGCAGAAATCCGACATCAGTTCGAAGCCGGTCAGGAGCGGCCCGGCGACGCGTTGCGTGAGCGCGAGAAAATCGAGCGCCGCATGCGGCGACGCGAGCGCGGCGAGCGCGGTGACGCGCGCGGCCGGCTGCGGATGCAGCTTGAGCACCGCCGCGGTGATCAGGCCCAGCGTGCCTTCCGCGCCGATGAACAGGTCGCGCAGATCGTAGCCGGTGTTGTCCTTGCGCAGCCCGCGCAGGCCGTCCCACAGTTCGCCTTGCGGCGTCACCACTTCGAGGCCGAGGCATAGCTCGCGCGTGTTGCCATAGCGCAGCACGCCGGTGCCGCCCGCGTTGGTCGACAGATTGCCGCCGATCGTGCAGCTGCCTTCGGCGGCGAGGCTCAGCGCAAACAGACGCCCGGCTGCTTCGGCGTGCTTCTGCACGTCGGCGAGGATCACGCCGGCTTCGACCGTGATCGTGTTGTTGTGCGGATCGATGTCGCGCACGCGATTCAGGCGGCGCAGGCTGATGACCGCCTGCGCGCCGCTCGCGTCGGGTGTCGCGCCGCCCGCGAGGCCGGTATTGCCGCCCTGCGGCACCAGCGCGACGCAATGTTCGACCGCGAGCCTGACGAGCGCGGCGGCTTCCGCGGACGTGGCCGGGCACAGCACCGCGCAGGCCGCCCCGGTGTAGCGGCGGCGCCAGTCGGTCAGAAAGGGAGCGGTGTCGTGCGGATCGGTCAGTACGTAAGTCGCGCCGATGGCGTCGCGGCAGGCGGCGAGAAAAGCGGTGTGGGTCATGTGGATCGGTTGACGGTGTTGGGGCTTGGGCCTCAGGCGGGCGGGATCGGTTCGCTGGCGGCTTGCTTTGCAGCCTGATTTGCAGCCTGCTTCGCGGCCTGCTTCGCGGCTCGTTTCGCCGCGCGCTTGAACGGTCCGACATACGCGAGTGCGCAGGTGAAGAAGATCATGGCGAGCGCCGCCTGAAGCCAGCCGAGCCGCGCGCTCAAGCCATGATCGCTCCAGCCACGCGCGACGCCTTCGGCGAAATACAGCAGGATCAGCATCGACGCCCATTGCATCGTGTAAAGCCGACGTCGCCACACGCCCGGCAACGCGGAGAGTAGCGGCAACGCTTTCAGCACGAGCAGCGAGCCGCCAGAGCGCAACGGCGCGAGCCACCATTCCCATGCGACGGCAAGCACGATCATCGAGACCAGTGTGAAAGCGGCGACGAGCGCGGCGGCAGCTTTGGGTTGCACGGGCTCGACGGTCGTAGATGCCGACGCGTTGGCCGCGAGGCTTGCGGGCGCCCCGTTCGCGTGGCCCCCGGAGTTCGTGGCCGCGAGTTCAGCGCCACCCGCGTCACGACGGGCGTCGTCGCGTTCGGTGGGTTGCGGATCCGGTTCGTTCACGGCTTTACGCTCACGGCCTTTCGGACATCGACGCCGCCGTGCGCCCAACGCGCGCACCAAGCGCAATCGCCAGCGTCCGTTCGTCGGCGGAGATGCCATGGCCGGTCGTGCCCGCGCGCGCGTAATGCGACGCGCCGTACGGCGTGCCGCCGGTCTGCGTGGTGGACAGCGCGCTCTCCGTGTATGGAATGCCGACGATCAGCATGCCGTGATGGAGCAGCGGCAGCATCATCGACAGCAGCGTGGATTCCTGGCCGCCGTGCAGGCTGCCGGTCGACGTGAACACGCAGGCCGGCTTGCCCGACAGTGCACCGGATAACCATTGCGGCGTGGTGCCGTCGAGAAAGTATTTGAGCGCGGCCGCCATGTTGCCGAAGCGGGTCGGCGAACCGAGCGCGAGGCCCGCGCATTCTTCGAGGTCGCGCAGCTCGACGTACGGTGGTCCTTCGGTGGGAATGTCCGGCTCGCTCGCCTCGCAAACCGTGGAAACCGCCGGCACGGTGCGCACGCGCGCCTGCATGCCGGGGACGCTGTCGACGCCGTGCGCGATCGCCAGCGCGAGCTCGCGGGTGGCGCCGTGACGGCTGTAATAAAGCACGAGAATGTCTTTCATAGGCCTCATCATTGAACGGGTATTATAGGGGTTCGGTCAGTTGCACAGGCCGCTCATAGCCGTTCGGCCAGGCGCTTCGGCCAAACGCCGCGCGGAGTTCCCGCAGTCCCGGTCTGACGGTTCGGCAAGCAAGGAGGCAGGTTTGTTGGTTAGGGTGCGTTTCGATCTCGACACGCTCAAACGGCTCGCGCAATTCGCGGCGCAACGCATTGGTGAGGACCGGATTCCGCAGGTCGCGGGCAGCCTGACGTTCACGACGATGCTCGCGCTCGTGCCGCTCGCCACCGTCGCGTTTGCGTTGTTCACCGCGTTTCCGATCTTCAGCTCGTTCCAGGCGTCGCTGCAGTTTTTTCTTGCCGACCACCTGATGCCTGCGCAACTGAACGATCAGATCTTCAAGTATCTGAACCAGTTCGCATCGAAGGCCAAAGGGCTGACCACGATCGGCATGATCATCCTGTTCGTCACCGCGGTGATGACGATGATGACCGTCGAGTCCGCGTTCAATGTGATCTGGCGCGTGCGCAAGGCGCGGCCCGTCGCGCAGCGCATTCTCGTGTACTGGGCGATCATCACGCTCGGTCCGATCCTGATCGGCGTGAGCCTGTCCATCTCGTCGTATGTGTTCACGCAATCGATGTCGTTTAGCGCCGCGCAGCGCATCACACCGCTGATCGCATGGGCGCTCGCGAGCGCCTCGCTGCCGTTCACGATGCTCGCGTTCACGATCCTTTACGTTTATCTGCCGAACTGCCGTGTCGAATGGCGCGACGCGGTGATCGGCGGCGTGATCGCCGCGCTCGCGTTCGAGCTCGCCAAGCGCGGCTTCGGCTACTACGTGCGCCGTATTCCGACCTATACGGCGGTGTACGGCGCGTTCGCCGCGGTGCCGCTGTTCCTGGTGTGGATGTACCTGTGCTGGTTCATCACGCTGACCGGCGCGATGATCGCATCGGCGTTGCCGGCGATTCGCATCGGCCAGTTTCACCGCCCCGTGTTCTATGGCAGCAATCTGTTCGATTCGCTCGAATTGCTCGCGCGGCTGTGCGAGGCGCGTGAGGGCGGCAGACGCGGCTACACGATGCCCGAGCTTGCCCGGATGCTTCGCCGCGACAAGGATACGACGCTGATGCTGTTGCAGCGTCTCGAGGAGATCGAGTGGATCGCGCGGCTGGAGGAGGACCATACCGGCCCGCACTTCGTGCTCCTCGCGAACCCGGCGCAGGTGACCGTGCAGCGGCTGTACGACCTGTTCGTGATCGACCGCGCGGAGCTTACGTATCAGCTCGAACTCGACTCCACACGCGTGGACGGCGGCATGCTGCTCGCCGCGCTCGACAACGACCAGCTGAAGGTGACGCTCGCCGCGTTGCTCTCCTCGCGCGCGGCGGCACGGGCGGCGCGACCCGGCGATGGCGAGCGCGCGGCGGCTTCGATGCCGCACCAGGCAGCGTGATAGGGCGGCCAGACTTCGAGGCCGCCCCGATAAAACTACAACGAAATCTTCCCCACGCAGATGTCCTTGAACATCACCCAGTCACCCATCAGGCTGTAAAACGGATGACGGAAGGTGGCAGGCCGGTTCTTTTCGAAGAAGAAATGGCCGACCCACGCGAAGCCGTAGCCGCACACCACGGCCGCCGGCAACCATAGCCAGTCGCCGGTGGCGAGCGCCATCGCGAGGCAGCCAATGACGCCGAGCGAGCCGACGAAATGCAGCCGCCGCGACACGAGATTGCGATGCTCGCTCAGGTAGTACGGATAAAACTCCGCGAAGTTCGCGAAGTGATCGGTATGTGCTGTATGAGCCATGACGGCCTCCGGAGGCTGAAAAAGACAGCTCCAATCATTCTCCGGCGATCGCCTGCCTGGCGCAACCTGGCCATTCGGCAGATGGCGCGGCGGGTTCGGCGTGGGTATCGTGGTCGTTCGATAGTGATTCGGTGGCGATTCGCAACGGCATTCCCGACGGCCGCCCGCGGAGCACCGAGGCGCGCGGCGAGCGGCCATCGCGCGCCCCTTCAGCCCGCTTCGTGCGGCGGCCGCGAAGCGAAGCCGTACAGCGCATCGAGCGTCGCGTCGGGTTGCTCGGTCATCAACGCGTGGCCCGCATCGAGCGTGACGGTGTCGACCGGCGTGCCCGCCTGCGCGAGCGCATCGGCAAGCGCTTTCGCCGCGCGCGGCGGCGTCATCGCATCGCGCCGGCCAACGATCAGGCGCGCGGCGCAATGCACCTGCGCCGCACGAGCGTGGCCGTCCGCATAGGTATGGCAGGCGGTGAAGTCGGTGTGGAACAGATGCGGCTCGCCGCTGGCCGACACGTGCTCCATCAGCCGCTGGTTCATGCCGTGCAGCCAGAAACCGGGGCCGGGGCACGAGGGCTTCGCGGCGAGCGTCGAATGCGACCACTGGTTGACCATGCCGATTGCCTCGGGCTCGCGATTGAGCGCGGCGTCGAGCAGCGCGTCGGAGACCGTCATCGGCAGCGCGGTGGCGAGCAGCGCAAGATGCGTTGCTCGCTGCGGATAGCGGCCGGCGAAGTCGAGCGCGATCAGCGAGCCCATGCTGTGACCGGCGACGAACGCACGCGTGACGCCCACGGCGTCGAGCAGCGCAGCGAGCCAGTCGGCCAGCGCGGCGATGCTGCCGAGCGCGGGGCCGGCGCTGCGTCGGTGGCCCGGCAGATCGACCGCGAGCACGCCGAAGCCGTGATGCGCGAAGTAGCGGCTTTGCAGCGCCCACACGCTGTGATCGTGCTCGGCACCGTGGATGAACACGGCGCTTGGCAGGCTCGCGTCGAAGGGTTTGCCGCCGGTGTAGGCGTAGGCCGGTTTGCCTTGAACGGTGACGATCATGCGGACTCCGGGCGGGCGGGGGTGCTCGTGGCGGCGGGCGCGGCAGTGGCGGTCTGTTGTGAGGCGCTGCCCGGCGTTGCGGTACGACCGCCGCTCGCCGGTTGCGCGGTTTTTTGCGCGGCCTTCAGCGCGCGCTTGAGATCGTCGATCAGGTCATCCGGATCTTCGAGCCCGATCGACAGACGGATCGTGCCTTCGGTGATACCGGCCGCGGCGAGCGCGGCGGCATCCATGCGGAAGTGCGTCGTCGATGCCGGGTGAATCACCAGCGAGCGCGCGTCGCCGACGTTCGCGAGGTGCGAGAAGAGCGTGAGCGCTTCGATGAAGGCGCGCCCGGCCGCGCGGTCGCCGCGCAGGTCGAAGCTGAACACGGCGCCCGCGCCGCGCGGTAGCAGCCGCCTGGCGAGCGCGTGGTCGGGATGCGTCGGCAACTCGGGATACGCGACCGATTCGACCGCCGCATGACCGGCGAGAAACTCGACCACGCGCCGTGTGTTGACGACGTGACGCTCCATGCGCAACGGCAGTGTCTCGATGCCTTGCAGCAGCTGCCACGCGGCCTGCGGATGCAGGCACGCGCCGAAGTCGCGCAAGCCTTCCCGACGCGCGCGCAGCAGGAACGGCGCGACGGTGCTTTCCTCGGCGAATACCATGCCGTGGAAACCGTCGTACGGCTCGGTGAATTCGGGAAAGCGGCCGGAAGCCTCGAAGTCGAACGTGCCGCCGTCGACCAGCACCCCGCCGATCGTCGTGCCGTGGCCGCCGAGAAACTTGGTCGCCGAGTGGTAGACGAGGTCGGCGCCGTGCTCGAAGGGGCGCAGCAGGTAGGGCGTCGTGAAGGTCGAGTCGACCAGCAACGGCAGGCGGTGCGCGTGCGCGATCTGTGCGAGTGCGGCGATGTCGAGCACGTCGAGGCCCGGATTGCCGAGCGTTTCGCCGAATAGCAGGCGCGTGTTGGGGCGCAGCGCGGCGCGCCACGCGTCGAGGTCGCCGGGCTTGACGAAGGTCGTCTCGATACCGAAGCGTCGCAGCGTGTAATGCAGCAGATTGTGCGAGCCGCCGTACAGCGCGCTCGACGCGACGATGTGCGAACCCGCGCCCATCAGCGTCGCGATCGCCAGATGCAGCGCGGCCTGGCCGCTCGCGGTGCCGATCGCGCCGGCGCCGTTTTCGAGCGCGGCGACGCGCTCCTCGAACACGGCGACGGTCGGATTCGAGATGCGCGAGTAGACGTGGCCGGCGCGTTCCATGTTGAACAGCGCGGCGGCATGATCCGAGTCGCGGAACGAAAACGACGTGGTCTGGTAGATCGGCGTCGCGCGCGCGCCGGTGGCAGGGTCGGGGGCTGCGCCGGCGTGCAGCGCAAGCGTATCGAAACGGTTGGCGGACATCGTGGGCGGCGGGCCGCGAACGGCCTCGCGAAAGATCGGGGTGGGCGGCCATCCTACCATTGGCGCGCGCCGCTTCAAGCGCGGTTTTCCCGCGGGTTCCTGCGGCTCGTGCCGGGAGCGGGGCATGCTCGCAATCTGGAAGTCAGACGAATTCGAGTCTCCGAAGCCCGCCGCGCCTTGGCCGGCGGGCCGCTTTCCTTTTATGGGCCTTTCCGATAGGATCGAAAAAACATTTCATGCACTGCAAGATTAGCGGTATCAGGAGATAGATCATGCGAGTCAGCGACATTCTTAAAGTCAAGGGCAATACCCTTTTTACGGTCACGCCGGATACCACGCTGCATGACGCCGTCAATACCATGGCCGAGCACGACATCGGCTCGCTCGTCGTGATGGAGTACGGCGACCTCGTCGGCATGCTGACGTTTCGCGAAATCATTCTGACCTTGAGCGAGAACGGCGGCAGCGTCGGCACCTCGACGATCCGCAAGGTGATGGACGACCATCCGCTCACCTGCACGCCCGAAACCGACGTCAACGAAGTGCGCCGCATGATGCTCGAGCATCACGTGCGCTATCTGCCCGTCATGGAAAGCCGCACGCTGATGGGCGTCATCTCGTTTTACGACGTCGCGAAGGCGGTGGTCGAGGAGCAGGGGTTCGAGAACCGCATGCTGAAGGCCTATATCCGCGACTGGCCGGAAGAGCAGGAAGGACAGGACCAGCAGCCGGCGCGTTGATGCGCGTGGCTCGAAGGTCGCGCTCCGGCCGTCGCCGCGAGCGCGAATCCGCCGACAGGGCGCGCGCGCAAGCGGGCGCTTTTTTTGTGTCTGGAGCTGGTGCGGACGGATTGCGGGAGCCGCGTGCGCGAGTCGCGGCGATCCGCTTGCCGGCCATGCCGCCCGCGTCATCGCCATTTTTCCGCGCCGTTCTCCTGACTTCATGAACGATCGTCCGTTGCCCGCCGCCCGCCGCGCCGCTCGCGCGCACGAAGCGCACGAATCCCAGTTCCGCCTGCTCGGCCAGCGCCGCTTCGCGCCGTTCTTCTGGACACAGTTTCTCGGCGCGATGAACGACAACGTGTTCAAGATCGGCTTCACGTCGCTCGTCACGTATCAGGCGGCGCGGTTTTCGGGGGTCGACCCGAAAACCGCGGCGTTCCTGATCTCCGCGATTTTCATTCTGCCTTTCGTGCTGTTTTCGGCCACTTCCGGCCAGATCGCGGACAAGTACGACAAGGCGTTGCTCACGCGCCTCGTCAAGACTTTCGAGATCGCGGTGATGCTGGTCGGCGGCGCGGGGTTCTGGCTGCACAGCGCGCCGTTGCTGTACCTGTGCACGTTCCTGATGGGCGTGCATTCGACGGTATTCGGACCGGTCAAGTACTCGTATCTGCCGCAGCATCTGTCGCAGGCGGAGCTGGTCGGCGGCAATGGCATGGTCGAGATGGGCACCTTCGTCGCGATCCTGATCGGCACGATCGTCGGCGGCGCGGGCGCGGGGTTCGCCGAGCATGGCGCGGTGGTGCTCGCTTGCGCGTGTATCGCGATCGCGCTGATCGGGCGCGCCGTGTCGGGCTTCGTGCCGGCTACGCCCGCGCCGCAGCCCGGATTGCGCATCAACTGGAACCCGGTCAGCGAAACGTGGCGCAATCTGAAGCTCGCGCACGAAAACCGCACGGTGTTTCTTGGTCTGCTCGGCATTTCGTGGCTGTGGTTCGTCGGCGCGACGTTCCTCGCGTCGTTCTTCAACTTCGCGAAGGACGTGCTGTCCGCCGATCCCGACGTCGTGACCGTGCTGCTCGCCACGTTTTCGATCGGCATCGGCATCGGCTCGCTGTTGTGCGAACGGCTCTCGAAGCGGCGGATCGAAGTCGGCCTCGTGCCGCTCGGCTCGATCGGCATGAGCGTGTTCGCGATCGATCTTTTTTTCGCGAGCCACGCGCTGCCGCCGGCGGGGCATCTGCTCAGCGTTGGCGAATTTCTCGCGCGGCTAGCGCATTGGCGCGTGCTCGCCGATCTGTTCCTGCTCGCGATGTTCGGCGGCTTTTACAGCGTGCCGCTGTATGCGCTGATCCAGAGTCGTAGTCAGCCGAGCCATCGCGCGCGCATCATCGCCGCGAACAACATCCTCAACTCGCTGTTCATGATCGTGTCGGCGCTGATGGCGATGGGCCTGACCGCCGCGGGCTTCAGTATTCCGGCGATCTTCCTCGTCACCGCGCTTCTGAATGTGGTCGTCGCGGGCTACATCTATTCGGTCGTGCCCGAGTTCCTGCTGCGCTTCATCGCGTGGCTGCTCGTGCATACGTTCTACCGGATCCGGCTCGTGCACGCGGAGCGGATTCCGGAGCAGGGCGCGGCGGTGCTCGTGTGCAACCACGTCAGTTTCGTCGATGCGATCGTCATCATGGCCGAAAGCCCGCGGCCGATCCGCTTCGTGATGGACCACCAGATCTTCCGCTCGCCGTTCGTCGGCTGGCTGTTCCGGCACGCGAAGGCGATTCCGATCGCGTCCGCGCATCAGGACGCGGCGCTGCTCGCGCGTGCGTACGACCTGTGCGCGCAGGCGCTCGCGGACGGCGAACTCGTCTGCATCTTTCCCGAAGGGAAGCTGACGCGTACCGGCGAGCTGAATCCGTTTCGCCACGGCGTCGCCGAGATCGTCAGGCGGACGCCGGCGCCCGTCATTCCGATGGCGTTGCGCGGGCTGTGGGGCAGCGTGTTTTCGCGCGCGGTGGACGCAACCTGGCCGCGGCCGATCAGCAAAGGTGTGATGAGCCGGCTGAGCCTCGCCGTCGGCGAGCCGATCGACCCGGCGCTCGCGACGCCGGAGACGCTGCAGCGGATCGTGACCGAGCTGCGCGGCGCCCGCAAGTAGCCGTGGGCCGGTGCGCGGACGCCGAGATGGCGAGCTCGCCCACCATCACCCGCGTTCGGCCGAGTGCGCCCTGGCCGATCGGCCATCGCCGTCGCCAGGCCCGGCTTCGAGACGAGCGGGCTGGCATAATAGCGTTCTCCCCGTATTTCTTTGGACGACGCTCATGTCCGGCAACACGCTCGGTACGCTTTTCACTGTCACGACCTTCGGCGAATCGCACGGCCCCGCTATCGGCTGCGTGATCGACGGCTGCCCGCCGGGCATGGCGCTCAACGAAGCCGACATCCAGTTCGAACTCGATCGCCGCAAGCCGGGCACGTCGCGCCACGTGACGCAGCGCCAGGAAGAAGACAAGGTCGAGATCCTCTCGGGCGTGTTCGAAGGTCAAACCACCGGCGCGCCAATTGCGCTGCTGATCCGCAATACCGACCAGCGCAGCAAGGACTACGGCAACATCGCGGAAACGTTCCGCCCCGGCCACGCCGACTACACGTACTGGCAAAAGTACGGCATTCGCGACTACCGCGGTGGCGGCCGCTCGTCGGCACGGCTGACGGCGCCGGCGGTCGCGGCGGGCGCGGTCGCGAAGAAGTGGCTGCGCGAGAAGTTCGGCACCGAAATTCGTGGCTATATGGCCGCGCTCGGCGAGATCGACGTGCCGTTCGTCGATTGGGCGCAGGTGCGCGAAAACCCGTTTTTCGTGCCGAATGCGGAGATCGTTCCGCAGCTCGAGGCGTATATGGACGCGCTGCGCAAGGACGGTGATTCGATCGGCGCGCGCATCAACGTGGTTGCCTCCGGTGTGCCGGTCGGCCTCGGCGAGCCGCTGTTCGACCGCCTCGACGCCGACATCGCGCACGCGATGATGGGCATCAACGCGGTGAAGGGCGTCGAGATCGGCGCGGGCTTCGCGAGCGTCGCGCAACGCGGCTCGGTGCATGGCGACGAGCTGACGCCGGAAGGTTTCGCCGGCAATCACGCGGGCGGCGTGCTCGGCGGTATTTCGACGGGGCAGGACATCACGGTGTCGATCGCGATCAAGCCGACGTCGAGCATTCGCACGCCGCGCCGTTCGATCGACAAGGCGGGGAACCCCGCGATCGTCGAGACCTTCGGGCGGCACGACCCGTGCGTCGGCATTCGTGCGACGCCGATCGCCGAGTCGATGCTTGCGCTCGTGCTGATCGATCACGCGCTGCGCCATCGCGCGCAATGCGGCGATGTGGCCGTGAGCACGCCGAAGATCGCGGCGAGCGCGCCGTAACCCTGACGCGGTCCCGCGATTGGCGGCGAACGAGCCGCCATAAAAAAGAATAGGGAAGGGGACCAACGAAACGCGCAAGAATGCGCGCAGACGAAAGCGCGAGCGCGCTATCGGAATTTGCCTGCGCGACGCTGCCGGTTATCGCGCAGCGCCGCACAGGCAGACGGCACATCAATCACATATTCGGATAGTTCGGACCGCCACCGCCTTCCGGCGTGACCCACACGATATTCTGCGTCGGGTCCTTGATATCGCAGGTCTTGCAGTGCACGCAGTTCTGCGCATTGATGACGAGCCGCTCGCTGCCATCGTCGTTCTTCACGAACTCGTACACTGCAGCGGGGCAATAACGCGCCTCCGGTCCCGCGTAGGTCTGCCAGTTCACGTTGACCGGCACAGTCGGATCCTTCAGCGTCAGGTGCGCCGGCTGATTTTCCTCGTGATTCGTGTTCGAGATGAACACCGAGGACAGCCGGTCGAACGTCAGCTTGCCGTCCGGCTTCGGATACGTGATCGGTTTGCACTGCGAAGCCGGCTTCAGCATTTCATGATCGGAATGCTGATGATGCAGCGTCCACGGCACGTTGCCGCCGAGCAGCTTCTGCTCGAGACCGACCATCAGCGTGCCAAGGTAGAGACCCTTGCTCATCCACTGCTTGAAGTTACGCGCGCGATACAGCTCGGTGTAGAGCCACGACGTCTTGAACGCTTCCGGGTAGGCGCTCAGTTCGTCCGACTGACGGCCGGCCTGGACGGCGTCGAACGCGGCATCGGCGGCGAGCATGCCGGTCTTGATCGCGGCGTGCGAACCCTTGATGCGCGACGCGTTCAGGAAGCCCGCGTCGTCGCCGACCAGCGCACCGCCCGGGAACACCAGCTTCGGCAACGACATCAGGCCGCCCGCGGTGATCGCGCGCGCGCCGTAGGACACGCGCTTGCCGCCTTCGAGAATCGCGCGGATCGCCGGATGCGTCTTGTAGCGCTGGAATTCCTCGAACGGCGACAGATACGGATTCGAATAGCCGAGGCCCGACCACGAAGCCGACCACGACCTGGTTGTTGTCCATGTGGTAGAGGAACGAGCCGCCGTAGGTGTCGTTTTCGAGCGGCCAGCCGGCCGTGTGCATCACCAGACCCGGCTTGTGCCTGGCGGGATCGATCTCCCACAGCTCCTTGATACCGATGCCGTACACCTGCGGATCGACGCCGTCGCGCAGCTTGAACTTCTCGTTCAGCTGGCGGCCGAGGTGGCCGCGCGCGCCTTCGCAGAACAGCGTGTACTTCGCGTGCAGCTCCATGCCGAGCTGGAAGTTCCCGGTCGGTTCGCCGTCCTTGCCGATGCCGAGGTTGCCGGTCGCGACGCCCTTGACCGAGCCGTCGTCGTTGTACAGCACTTCGGCCGCCGGAAAGCCCGGGAATATCTCGACGCCGAGCGCCTCGGCCTGCTGACCCAGCCAGCGCGTCACGTTCGCGAGGCTGATCACGTAGTTGCCGTGGTTCTTGAAATTGTCCGGCAGCGCCCAGGTCGGCACGCTCTTCGCGCCCGTCTCCGACAGGAACAGGAAGCGGTCTTCGGTCACGTCGACCGTCAGCGGCGCGCTTTTTTCCTTCCAGTCCGGAATCAGTTCGGTGATCGCGCGCGGGTCCATCACCGCGCCCGAGAGGATATGGGCCCCGATCTCAGAGCCTTTTTCGAGTACGCACACGCCAATGTCAGCGCCTCGTTCGGCGGCGCGCTGCTTCAGGCGAATGGCCGCCGACAGGCCCGCAGGGCCGCCGCCGACGATGACGACGTCATACTCCATCGACTCGCGCGGGCCGTACTGCTCAATGAGACTTGCGGGGGTCATTGATGCTCCTCTTACCGTTAGAATGCTTTTTTCGGGTTCGTATTGTGGGCGATCGATTCCCGCGCCGCAACCCGAAAGCCACAGATTAGCACGACCGTACTATTTCATGATACGGTATAGACCCTTAGTCGGGTCCTACCGAACCCGTCAACCGCAGTTGTCACCACAACCGAACAAGGAAAGACAATGGGCCGTTCGATCAATCTGGAAGGCAAGGTCGCGCTGATTACGGGCGCCTCGAGCGGGCTGGGCAAGCGCTTCGCGCAGGTGCTGTCGCAGGCGGGCGCGAAGGTCGTGCTGGCGAGCCGACGTACGGAGCGGCTCAAGGAGCTGCGCGCGGAAATCGAGGCGTCCGGCGGCGCCGCGCACGTCGTGTCGCTCGACGTGACCGACTATCAGAGCATCAAGTCGGCGGTCGCGCATGCGGAGACCGAGGCCGGCACCATCGATATCCTCGTCAACAACTCGGGCGTGTCGACCACGCAGAAGCTGTCCGAGGTCACGCCGGCGGACTTCGAATACGTGTTCGACACGAATACGCGCGGCGCGTTTTTCGTGGCGCAGGAAGTCGCCAAGCGCATGATCATGCGCGGCAACAACGCGCAGAAGCCGTCGTACCGGATCATCAACATCGCGTCGATGGCGGGCTTGCGCGTGCTGCCGCAAATCGGCCTGTATTCGATGAGCAAGGCCGCGGTCGTCCACATGACGAAGGCGATGGCGCTCGAGTGGGGCAAGCACGGCATCAATGTGAACGCGATCTGCCCCGGGTATATCGACACCGAGATCAACCATCACCACTGGTCGACCGATCAGGGCCAGAAACTCGTGGCGATGCTGCCGCGTCATCGGGTCGGCAAGCCGGAGGATCTCGACGGGCTGCTCCTGCTGCTCGCGGCGGATGAATCGCAGTTCATCAACGGCTCGGTGATCGTCGCCGACGACGGCTTCGGACTCGCGTGAGCGGGTCGTCCAAAGTTTCAAAAGTCAGGCAGAAAAAGGAAGAACGGAAGTACAGAATGAGCGATTTTCACGCAGTTTTCGAAATGACGATGCCGATCCGCTGGGGCGACATGGACGCCTTCGGTCACGTCAACAACACGGTTTATTTCCGCTACATGGAGCAGGTGCGGATTTCCTGGTTCGAGCACATGGACTTCGTCGGCCAGCGCGCGCACGGGCAGGGGCCGGTGATCGTCAATGCGTCGATGGAGTTTCTGAAGCAGCTGCACTATCCGGGGGACGTGATCGGCCGGATGTCGGTGGCGACACCGGGGCGCAGCAGCTTCGATACGGCTTTCGAGCTCCTGCGCGCCGATGAGCCGGATACGCTCTATGCGCGAGGCGCCGCGCGATGCGTGTGGATCGACTACGCGGCGGGCAAGTCGGTGCCGGTGCCTGACGTACTGCGCGCGGCCATCGAGAGCGCGGCGCTCGTCAAGGCGGCCTGAGCGCGCGGCTTGACAGCGCTGTCGCGCGCTTCAAACGCCCTCTCTCAGTCCCCGAGCAGCCGCTGCAACAGCTCGGTCGCATTGCCCGTATCGTATTTGCGCATGAGCCGCGCGCGGTAGACGTCGACCGTGCGCGGGCTGATGTCGAGCACGCGGCCGATCTGCTTGCTGGTCTTGCCCGTCACCAGTTGCGCGGCGATTTCGCGCTCGCGTGGCGTCAGCTCCACCGCGACCCGCCGGGTTGCGCTCAAATCCTCGAAGGTCCAGACACCCGCCGCGTGCGGGTCGGTGCGCTGCTGCGCGCGGCCCGTCACGTGACACCAGAACAGCTCGCCGTTCGCGCGCTTCATGATCCGGTCGTCCGCGTAGCTGCCTTGCGCGGTCATGATCGGCGGAATGCGCGCGCCGATCCGCTCGAACTCGTCCGCCGATGGATACAACACCTGGAACGACTGACCGATCAGCGCGTCGCGCGCGTAGCCGAATATCGACGCTAGCTCGTCGTTGCAGTCTTCGATGGTCCGCTCGCGGGACAGCACGAGTCCGATCGGCGCGAGGTGAAACGCAGTGCGGTAATCCAGGGCGGGCATGGGGGGCGGCAAGTACTTATGTATTTTTGCGTATTGTGCCGCATGGCGGGCCCAGCGTACTCTTTCGGGCGGATGACAACGCGGCTCAAGCCGCGGACGACTAGAATGACGTAGCGGTATCGTGAGGCGACGTGAAGTTCACCCGTTGCGATATCAGCCGCAATGATCCGGCGGCCTGCGTACACGTTTCGGGTATCCATAGAGGAAGGGACATACAGATGAACAAGGTCTATCCAGGCGCCGCCGAGGCGCTGAAGGACATCGTCAAGGACGGGCAGACGTTCGCCGTCGGCGGCTTCGGGTTGTGCGGCATTCCTGAGGCGCTGATCGCTGCGCTGCGCGATTCGAAGGTGCAGGGCATCACCTGCATCAGCAACAACGCGGGCGTCGACGGTTTCGGCCTCGGCCTGCTGCTCGAGACGCGTCAGATCAAGAAAATGATCTCGTCGTACGTCGGCGAAAACAAGGAGTTCGAGCGCCAGTATCTGGCCGGCGAACTCGAGCTCGAATTCACGCCGCAAGGCACGCTCGCCGAGAAGCTGCGCGCGGGCGGCTCGGGCATCCCGGCGTTTTTCACGAACACCGGCTACGGCACGCAGATCGCCGAGGGCAAGGAAACCCGCCAGTTCGGCGAGAACCACTACGTGCTCGAACATTCGCTGACCGCCGATGTCGCGCTCGTCAAGGCGTGGAAGGCCGACAAGGCCGGCAACCTGATCTATCGCCGCACCGCGCGCAATTTCAATCCGATGTGCGCGATGGCGGGCCGCATCACCGTCGCGGAAGTCGAAGAGATCGTCGAAGTGGGCGAGCTCGATCCGGACGCGATCCATACGCCCGGCATCTTCGTGCAGCGCATCGTGCTGAATGCGCATCCGGAAAAACGCATCGAACAACGCGTCGTCCGCGCGAAAGGAGACTGATCATGGCATGGACTCGTGACGAAATGGCCGCGCGCGCGGCGAAGGAACTGCAGGACGGCTTTTACGTGAACCTCGGCATCGGCTTGCCGACGCTGGTCGCGAACCACGTGCCGGCGGGCGTCGAAGTGTGGCTGCAGTCGGAGAACGGTCTGCTCGGTATCGGCCCGTCGCCGACCGAAGACGAAGTCGACGCCGACCTGATCAACGCCGGCAAGCAAACGGTGACGACGCTGCCCGGTTCGTCGATTTTCTCTTCGGCGGATTCGTTCGCGATGATTCGCGGCGGCCACATCAATCTCGCGATTCTCGGTGCGATGCAGATCAGCAGGAAGGGCGATCTCGCGAACTGGATGATCCCGGGCAAGATGATCAAGGGCATGGGCGGCGCGATGGACCTGGTCGCGGGCGTCAAGCGCGTGGTCGTGCTGATGGAGCATGTCGCGAAGGGCGACCAGCACAAGATCCTCGAAGAATGCACGCTACCGCTGACCGGCGTGGGTGTGGTCGACGAGATCATCACCGATCTCGGCGTGATCGAAGTGACCGAAAACGGCTTGAAAGTGACCGAACTCGCGCCGGGTGTGAGCGTCGACGAAATCAAGGCGAAAACCGGGGCGCCGCTCGATGTGAGCGCGGTGAGCTGACGCGGGTTGAAACGCCGCTGCGCGCGTCGGCGCGACCGCGCGGCGGCAACGGTGTGTTCCGGACGGGCGAGACGTGAGTCTCGCCCGTTCTGTATTTGGCGCACGGCGGCGGATGCGCCGGACGGTTGGATCGACCTTCCTAAGCCTTCTGGCCGATGCTTGCCGCGCGACGAAGCGGTTTACAATCGTTTGCAGCCCAATCCGCAGCGTTTTTGCAAGGACACCAGATGACCGCAACGACTTCCGCTTCCACCACCGGGCGGCCCGCGCCGCGTCAACGTTACGTGCGGTGCGCGAGCGCTGCCGGCCTACATCGCGTCGCCTATACCGAGTGGGGCGACCCGGACAATCCCCGAGTGTTGCTGTGCGTGCACGGACTCACGCGATCGGGGCGCGATTTCGACCGCCTCGCCGCCAACTTCGCGGACACCTATCGCGTGGTGTGCCCGGACGTGGTTGGCCGGGGCTTGTCGTCGTGGCTCGCGAACCCCAACTTATACGCGGTGCCGCAGTACGTCGCCGACATGGTCACACTGATCGCGCGGCTCGACGTCGACACCGTCGACTGGTTCGGCACCTCGATGGGCGGCCTGATCGGCATGGGGCTCGCCGGCCTGCCGGACACGCCGATCCGCAAGCTGCTGCTGAACGACGTCGGGCCGCATCTGGAGCCGGTCGCGGTCAAGCGCATCGGCGATTACCTTGGCAAGCCCGCACGCTTCGAAACGCTGCAGCAGGGCGTTGACTATGCCGCGCAGCTCGCACAGAGCTTCGGACCGCTGACTCCGGACGAATGGCGCGAAATCAATACGCCGTTGCTGCGCGAAGAGGACGGCGCATGGGTGCTGCGCTATGACCCGCGCATCGCGCAGCCGTTCGCGGCGGTCACCGAGGAAGCGGCGAAGCTCGGCGAGGCGGCGCTGTGGCATTCGCTCGCGTCGTTCCAGGGGCCGGTGCTGGTGGTGCGCGGCGAGCAGTCGGATTTGCTGTCGCGTGAAACGGTCGCGAAGATGGTGTCGACCGCGCGTGCCGCATCGAGCGTGGAGATCGCCGGCGTCGGGCATGCGCCGGCGTTCCTGGCGGCGGACCAGATCGCGCTCGCGAGGGAGTTCTTCATCGGTCAGGCCGCGAACGCGTCATAATATTGAGTTCCGCATGACGATTTCATCGGCAGTGTCGTGTGGGACGTAGTTCGATTAACCCCTCAGCTCAGGACTTTTCATGGCAGTCATTCGTTATCACGTCGGCAAGCGTCTCTCGGAAATGGCCGTGCACAACGGCACCGTGTACCTCGCGGGTCAGATCGCCGAAGACGACGATCAGGACATCGCCGGCCAGACGCGCGAAGTGCTCGGCCACATCGACCGTCTGCTCGCCGAAGCGAACAGCGACAAGTCGCTGTTGCTGTCGGTGCAGATCTATCTCTCGGACATGGCGCATTTCGCCGGCATGAACGCCGTGTGGGACGAGTGGGTCGCGCAGGGCGACACGCCGCCGCGCGCGACCGTCGAGGCAAAGCTTGCGAATCCGAAGTGCCTCGTCGAAATCGTCGTGATCGCGGCGCAGCGCGACTGAGTCGCGGCCGTCCGGCAGCACCGTGGTTGATTTTCCGTTGAATCGTCTGGCCCGGCGGGCCGTCGCACCATGAACACCGATACCGTTCCGAGCGCGCCTCATCCCCATCGTTCCTTCGACGAAGCGATGGCGTTCGTGCGCGAACATGCGGGCGAGGTGCGGCTGTCGTCGGGCGAATTGCTCGCGGATCACGCGGCGGGCACCGCGTCGATCATGCGCAAGCTCAACGTCGATCCGCCGGCGGTGCTGGCCGCTGCGCTGTTTGCGCTGACACCGCATCTGCGCGATCCGGAGCGCGTGATCGCCGACGACTTCGGCGAAGAAGTCGCCCAACTGGTCGGCGACGTACGCAAGCTGCTGCGGCTCGGCACGGTCAGTTTGCGCGCGGCGCAAAACGCGATGCCCGAGGCCGGGCGTGACGCGCAGGCTGCGCGCCGCGTGCAGGTCGAGGCGCTGCGCAAAATGCTGCTCGCGTTCGCGCAGGACATTCGCGTCGTGCTGATCCGCCTCGCGTCGCGGCTGCAAACGCTGCGTTACTACGCGGCCGCGAAGCTCACGCCGTCGCCCGACGTCGCACGCGAAACGCTCGATATCTACGCGCCGCTCGCGAACCGCCTCGGTATCTGGCAATTGAAGTGGGAGCTCGAGGACCTCGCGTTCCGTTTCGAGGAGCCGGACACCTACAAGCGCATCGCGAAACTGCTCGACGAGAAGCGCGTCGAGCGCGAGAGCTATGTCGCGCAGGCGATCGAACGCCTGCAGCAGGAGCTGGCCGCCGCGCATATCCGCGCGGAAGTGAGCGGTCGGCCGAAGCATATCTACAGCATCTGGCGCAAGATGCGCGGCAAGGAGCTGGACTTCGCCGAGTTGTACGACGTGCGCGCGTTTCGCGTGATCGTGCCGGACATCAAGGACTGCTACACCGTGCTCGGCATCGTGCACAACCTGTGGCAGCCGGTGCCGAAGGAGTTCGACGATTACATCTCCCGGCCGAAGCCGAACGGCTACAAGTCGCTGCACACCGTTGTGATCGGCGACGACGGCCGCGCGTTCGAAGTGCAGATCCGCACGCAGGAAATGCATCGCTTCGCCGAATACGGCGTGGCCGCGCACTGGCGCTACAAGGAAGCGGGTGCGCGCGGCTATGGCGGCACGTTCACCGCGAGCGAGAAATACGACGAGAAGATCGCCTGGCTGCGACAGCTGCTCGCGTGGAAGGACGAAGTCTCCGAGGGCGAGCATGGCGAAGCGGGCTCGGCACAGCCGTGGGAGCAGTTGCGCCAGGCCACGCTCGACGACGATCACATCTACGTGCTGACGCCGCAGGCGCGCGTGATTCCGTTGCCGCACGGCGCGACGCCGATCGACTTCGCGTTTCACCTGCACAGCGAGCTTGGGCATCGTTGCCGCGGCGCGCGCGTCGACGGTGCGATGGTGCCGCTCAACACGCCGCTGCAGAACGGCCAGACGGTCGAGATCGTGGCGGTGAAGGAGGGCGGTCCGTCGCGCGACTGGCTTAATCCGCAACTTGGCTATCTGCAAAGCCCGCGCGCGCGGCAGAAGGTGCGCGCATGGTTCAACGCGGTGGAGTTACAGGAGCACATCGCGAACGGTCGCGCGATGGTTGAAAAAACCCTGCAGCGCGAAGGCAAGACCTCGGTCAATCTCGATCAACTGGCCGCGCGGCTCGGTTTCAAGACCACCGACGACCTGTTCTCCGTGGTCGGCAAGGAGGAGTTCAGTCTGAGGCTCGTCGAGCAGGCGTTGCAGGATGCGCCGCCGCCCGAGCCCGAGGTCGATGCGCCGGAGAAGTTCGAGAAACGCAGCAGCGGCGCGAGCGTCGCGCGCGGCGCATCCACGGGGGTGCTGGTGGTCGGCGTCGATGCGTTGCTCACCCAGCTCGCGCGCTGCTGCCGGCCGGCGCCGCCCGACGACATCTGCGGATTCGTTACGCGAGGCAAGGGCATGTCGGTTCATCGCAGCGATTGCGCGACGTTCCGCCGGATGGCGGAGCGCGCGCCGGAGCGCGTGCTTCAGACGGCGTGGTCGGCGGACGTGATGAGCGGCCGCGGCCATTCCGTCTACCCGGTCGACCTCAGCATCGAGGCGACGGACCGGCAAGGTCTGCTGCGCGATATCTCCGAAGTATTCGCGCGGGAAAAGATGAACGTGATCGGCGTAAAGACGCAATCGCGCCGCAATGCCGCGTTCATGCAATTTACCGTCGAGGTGTCGAGCTCCGCGCAGATTCAGCGCGCGTGCACGCTGCTGGGCGAGATCACGGGTGTCGTGCGCGCGACGCGCAAGAACTGAGGCGCGGGCGGTTGGAAAAAGCCCCGCTAGTGGCGCGACGGATTAAAGTCGCCGCATAAAAGTACTTGCCAAGCTGCGCTATACCCCATATAATCTCGTTTCTTCAGGCTCGTAGCTCAGCTGGTTAGAGCACCACCTTGACATGGTGGGGGTCGTTGGTTCGAGTCCAATCGAGCCTACCAACGAAAATGAAATTCCGGCCTCGCTGGGGTTTCGCAAACTGCAGTAAGCGCTTTGAGCGCAAAAAGGCGAATACGGTTATGACACCGCGAACGTTGACCGAAACCACTTCGGAACGACGCTAGTCGAGGACCACTTTCGCCAGTGAAGTTTGCATAAAATGTGAATGCGGCCCCTCGAAAGCGGGGCCGCATTTTTTTTATCTTTTTGACCCTGGTTGTATGTGCCGCCGCCGGTCGGCACCACGGAGAACGCAATGGTTTCGATACGTTTGCCTGACGGTTCTGTTCGACAGTACGAGCATCCGGTGACCGTCGCCGAAGTGGCCGCCTCGATCGGCCCCGGTCTCGCGAAAGCCGCGCTCGGCGGCAAGATCGACGGGGAGCTGGTCGATACGTCCATGCTGATCGATCACGACGTGGCGCTCGCCATCGTCACGGAGAAAGACGCAGACGGTCTCGATATCATCCGCCACTCGACGGCGCACCTGCTCGCGTACGCGGTGAAGGATCTGTACCCGGAAGCGCAGGTCACGATCGGCCCGGTCATCGACAACGGTTTCTATTACGACTTCTCCTATAACCGTCCTTTCACGCCGGAAGATCTCGAAAAGATCGAAAAGCGCATGCAGGAACTCTCGAAGAGGGACGAGCCGGTGTCGCGTCGCGTGGTGTCCCGCGACGAAGCGGTCGAGTACTTCAGGAGCATCGGTGAAAAGTACAAGGCCGAGATCATCGAATCGATCCCCGCTAGCGACGAAATCAAACTGTACTCGCATGGCGCCTTCACGGACCTGTGCCGCGGCCCCCACGTGCCGTCCACCGGCAAGCTGAAGGTCTTCAAGCTGATGAAAGTCGCGGGCGCGTACTGGCGTGGCGACTCGAAGAACGAGCAACTGCAGCGCATTTACGGCACGGCCTGGACGAAGAAGGAAGACCAGGAAGCGTATCTCCACATGCTCGAAGAAGCCGAGAAGCGCGACCATCGCAAGCTTGGTAAGCAGCTCGACCTGTTCCACATGCAGGACGAGTCGCCGGGCATGGTGTTCTGGCATCCGCGCGGCTGGACGCTGTGGCAGCAAGTCGAGCAGTACATGCGCCGTCGCGTGAACGACGCCGGCTACCTGGAAATCAAGACGCCATTGATCATGGACCGCTCGCTGTGGGAAGCGTCGGGCCACTGGCAGAACTATCGTGAAAACATGTTCACGACGGAATCGGAAAAGCGCGACTACGCGATCAAGCCGATGAACTGCCCCGGTCACGTGCAGGTGTTCAATCACGGTCTGCGCTCGTATCGCGATCTGCCGCTGCGTTACGCGGAGTTCGGTTCGTGCCATCGCAACGAATCGTCGGGCGCGCTGCATGGACTGATGCGTGTGCGCGGCTTCGTGCAGGACGACGCGCATATTTTCTGTACCGAAGATCAGTTCATCAGCGAATCGATCGCGTTCAACACGCTGGCAATGAGCGTCTACCGCGACTTCGGCTTTGATAACGTCGAGATCAAGCTGTCACTGCGCCCGGATGCGCGCGCCGGCACCGACGAAACTTGGGATCGCGCGGAGCAGGGACTGCGCGAGGCGCTGACGGCCTGCGGCGTCACGTGGGAAGAGTTGCCCGGCGAGGGTGCATTCTACGGCCCGAAGGTCGAGTATCACATCAAGGACGCGCTCGGCCGCTCGTGGCAGTGCGGTACGCTGCAGCTCGACATGGTGTTGCCGGAGCGGCTGGGTGCCGAATACGTTGCCGAAGACAACAGTCGCCGTCGCCCGATCATGCTGCACCGGGCGATCGTCGGATCGATGGAGCGTTTCCTCGGGATTCTGATCGAGCACCATGCTGGTGCAATGCCAGCTTGGCTCGCGCCGATGCAGGTCGTTGTGATGAATATTGCGGAAAGTCAGGCCGAATACGCGCAGGCGCTAGCCCAATCGTTGCAAAAACAAGGGGTTAGAGTCGAGGCCGATTTGCGCAACGAGAAGATTAGCTATAAAATACGCGAGCACACGCTGGAAAAGGTCCCCTACCTGTTGGTGGTCGGCGACAAGGAGCGTGAAGCGCAAACGGTAGCCGTGCGTGCCCGTGGTGGTGTCGATATGGGTGTAATGCCTGTTGACGCCTTCATTGAGCGTCTGCGCCAGGACGTGCAGTCGTTCAACTGAGCCACTTGGTACCCGGCTCGTTTTTTTTAATTTTTAGAGGAAACGTAACATCGCTACTGATAAGTCTGCGCACCGCATCAACGGTGAAATTACAGCACCCGAGGTGCGACTGGTCGGCGTCGAGAACGAACCGCTCGGCATCGTGAAACTCGCTGATGCGTTCCGCATGTCGGAACAGCAGGACGTAGATCTGGTCGAAATCGCTCCGCAAGCGGTTCCGCCAGTTTGCCGCTTGATGGACTACGGCAAGTTCAAGTACCAGGAAGCGAAGAAGCAACACGAGGCCAAGCTCAAGCAGAAGGTCATCCAGGTCAAGGAAGTCAAATTCCGCCCAGGTACCGACGACGGTGATTACAACGTCAAGCTGCGCAACCTCGTCCGCTTCCTCGAAGACGGCGACAAGACGAAAATCACGTTGCGTTTCCGTGGGCGCGAAATGGCTCACCAGGAAATCGGCATGCGCATGCTCGAACGCCTGCGCACCGACCTCGACGAAGTCGGTCAGGTCGAGCAGATGCCGAAAATGGAAGGGCGCCAGATGATCATGGTGCTCGCTCCGAAGAAAAAGAAGTAAGCGCGAAGCAGTTGGCCGGAGCGACGGCGTGCCATGTGGCGCGCGCTCCGGCGGCGCAAGGTTGTTTGATGCTGTGCTGGGTGTCCGGCTTGGTGTCGGAAGGTTTCGGAACGTCGCGCATGCAAGTGCGCAGTGGTTCCCGAAAAGCGGCCGCTGGCGGTATCGGCGGTCTGCATACCAAGTGGAATGGGTTTCGAAGGGCGGGAAATGGCCATCTGGCCGACCGCACACCCATGTCCATCTAATAATGGAGTTGTCATGCCGAAGATGAAGACCAAGAAGAGCGCTGCAAAGCGCTTCGTGGTGCGTCCGGGCGGTACCGTCAAGCGCGGTCAGGCCTTCAAGCGTCACATTCTTACCAAGAAGACCACCAAGAACAAACGCCATCTGCGCGGCTCCACGGCAGTTCATGATTCCGATCTGAACTCCGTTCGCGCAATGCTGCCGTTCGCTTAACCCTTAACCGACACTCATAGGAGCGAAACATGCCTCGAGTAAAACGTGGGGTTACCGCACGGGCCCGTCACAAGAAGATCATCAAGCTGGCCAAGGGTTACCGCGGCCGTCGCAATAACGTCTATCGCATCGCCAAGCAGGCGGTCATGCGCGCAGGCCAATACGCCTACCGCGACCGCCGCAACAAGAAGCGTGTGTTCCGCGCACTGTGGATCACGCGTATCAACGCGGCGGTGCGTCAGCACGACATGACGTACAGCGTGTTCATCAACGGCCTGAAGAAGGCGTCGATCGAACTGGACCGTAAGGTGCTGGCCGACATGGCTGTGTTCGACAAGGCTGCTTTTGCTGCGATCGTTCAGCAGGTGAAAGCCGCCGTTGCAGCCTGATTGCGCTTCTGGCAATTAAAACTGCGTGGTTCGTTGCAGCGAACATCCGGTAGTCTCGGTGACGCTGCAACAAAAACGGGGCTCCTCACCGAGCCCCGTTTTTGTTGGTAGAACCAGTTTTGTTTCGATAGAACACTGACGTTGAAATGATGGGATCAATGGATCTGGACCAGATTGTCGCCGACGCGCAAAAAGCCTTCGCAGAAGCCCCCGACGTCACCACCCTCGAGAACGAGAAAGCGCGCTTTCTCGGTAAGGCGGGTGCGCTGACCGAGCTGTTGAAGGGCCTTGGCAAACTCGATCCCGAAACGCGCAAGACCGAAGGCGCACGGATCAACCTCGTCAAGCAACGGGTCGAGGCCGCGCTGACGGCACGTCGTCAGGCGCTCGCCGACGCACTTCTGAACCAGCGTCTCGCTGCTGAAGCGATCGACGTCACGCTGCCGGGCCGCGGCGCCAATGCGGGTAGCCTGCACCCGGTGATGCGCACCTGGGAGCGCGTCGAACAGATTTTCCGTACGATCGGATTCGACGTGGCCGACGGCCCCGAGATCGAAACCGACTGGTACAACTTCACCTCGCTGAACAGCCCGGAAAACCATCCGGCGCGTTCGATGCAGGACACCTTCTACGTCGACGGCAAGGATGCCGACGGCCGCCCGCTGCTGCTGCGCACGCATACGAGCCCGATGCAGGTGCGCTACGCGCGCACCAACACGCCGCCGATCAAGGTGATCGTGCCGGGCCGCACGTATCGCGTGGATAGCGACGCGACGCATTCGCCGATGTTCAACCAGGTCGAAGGCCTGTGGATTGACGAGAACATCAGCTTCGCGGACCTGAAGGGAGTCTATACCGACTTCCTGAAGAAATTCTTCGAGCGCGACGACATTCTCGTGCGCTTCCGTCCGTCGTATTTCCCGTTCACCGAACCGTCGGCCGAGATCGACATGCAGTTCGAAACGGGCAAGAACGCGGGCAAGTGGCTCGAAATTTCGGGCTCCGGCCAGGTGCATCCGACTGTGATCCGCAACATGGGTCTCGACCCGGAGCGCTACATCGGCTTCGCTTTCGGCAGTGGCCTCGAGCGTCTCACGATGCTGCGTTACGGCGTGCAGGACCTGCGCCTGTTTTTCGAAAACGACCTGCGTTTCCTGCGTCAATTCGCGTGACCCGGCGCGCGCGAGCGCGACGAAGCATAAATCGCGGCAGCGCACCTGGTGCGCGCCGCGAGCGTCCCCGGCAGAGCTCGCTGAACCGGCGCAAGATCACCGGGCTTTACGAAGCATCTGCCGGACGTGGACCTAACCTGATCACAACGTACACAGAACCATGCAATTTCCGGAATCCTGGCTCAGAACTTTTGTCGATCCGCAACTGACCACCGACGAGCTGTCGCACGCGTTGACGATGGCGGGTCTCGAAGTCGAAGACCTGCGGACGGCCGCGCCGCCGACCTCGAAGATCGTCGTCGGCCAGGTGCTGGAAGTCGTCAAGCACCCGGATGCGGACAAGCTCAACGTGTGTCAGGTCGACGCCGGCACCGGCGCGACGCTCAACATCGTGTGCGGCGCGCCGAATGTTGCGCCCGGCATCAAGGTGCCGGTCGCGCTGGTCGGCGCGCAACTGCCGCCGGCCGAAGAGGGCGGCGCACCGTTCGCGATCAAGCTGTCGAAGCTGCGCGGCGTGGAAAGCCAGGGCATGCTGTGCTCGGCGCGCGAGCTGAAGCTCTCCGAAGATCACAGCGGTCTGATGATCCTGCCGGAAGACACGCCGATCGGCCAGGACATCCGCGACACGCTCAATCTCGACGACACCGTTTTTGAAATCAAGCTGACGCCGAACAAGGCCGACTGTCTGTCGGTATTCGGCGTCGCGCGAGAAACGTCGGCGATTACCGGAGCGCCGCTGCGTCCGCTCGAAATCAAGCCGGCTCCGGTCGCGCTCAACGAAACACTGCCCGTGAAAATCTCCGCGCCCGATCTGTGCGGCCGTTTCTCGGGCCGCGTGATCCGCGGCGTCAATGCGCGCGCGAAGTCGCCGCAATGGATGGTCGAGCGTCTCGAGCGCTCCGGCCAGCGCAGCATTTCCGGGCTCGTCGACATCTCGAACTATGTGATGCTCGAGCTGGGGCGTCCGTCGCACGTGTTCGATCTCGACAAGATCCACGGCGGCATGGACGTACGCTGGGGCCGCAAGGGCGAAACGCTGAAGCTGCTGAACGGGAACACGGTCGAGCTCGACGAAACGGTCGGTGTGATCGCCGACGAGCAGCATATCGAAAGCCTCGCGGGCATCATGGGCGGCGACAGCACCGCGGTCACGCTCGACACCACCAACATCTATCTCGAGGCCGCGTTCTGGTGGCCCGACAGCATTCGTGGTCGCTCGCGCAAGTACAACTTTTCGACCGATGCAGGCCATCGCTTCGAGCGCGGCGTCGACTACGCGACGACCGTCGATCATATCGAGCGCATCACGCAGCTGATCCTCGACATCTGCGGCGGCGAAGCGGGTCCGGTCGACGATCAGATCGTCAACGTGCCGAAGCGCGCGCCCGTGAAGATGCGCGTTTCGCGCGCGAACCGCATCATCGGCGTCGCGATCGGTGTCGATGAAATCGCGCAGATCTTCACGCGCCTCGGCCTCTCGTTCGAGCGTGACGGCGATACGTTCTCGGTGATGCCGCCGTCGTACCGCTTCGATATCGAAATCGAAGAGGACCTGATCGAAGAGGTCGCGCGTATCCACGGCTTCGAAAAGATTCCGGCGCGCCCGCCGGTCGCGACCAGCGAAATGCGCGCGACCAACGAGACGCAACGCTCCATCCACGCGATCCGTCATGCGCTCGCCGCGCGCGACTACGCGGAAACGGTGAACTTCAGCTTCGTCGACGTCGAGTGGGAGCGGGACTTCGCAGGCAACAGCAACCCCGTGCGTCTGATCAACCCGATCGCGAGCCAGCTGTCGGTGATGCGCACGACGTTGTTCGGCAGCCTGATTCATGTGTTGCGCACGAATCTGAACCGTCGCGCGGCGGACCGCGTGCGCGTGTTTGAAGCAGGTCGTGTATTCCTGCACGATCCGTCGATCAAGGCCGGCGAGCTGACCGTCGAAGGTTTCGCGCAGCCGAAGATGATCGGCGCGCTCGCCTATGGGCCCGCGCTCGACGAGCAGTGGGGCGCACCGACGCGTGCCGTCGACTTCTTCGACGTGAAGGGCGACCTCGAAGCGCTGGTCGCACCGGCGGTCGCGCGGTTCGTACAGGCCGAGCATCCGGCGCTGCATCCGGGACGCAGCGCGCGGATCGAATTGAATGGTCGCGCAGTGGGCTGGATTGGCGAATTGCATCCGCGCTGGATGCAAAAATATGATTTGCCGCATGCGCCGATTCTGTTTGAAATCGAAGCGGAAGCATTAATGCAACGGGTATTGCCGATTCCGTCGGAAGTTTCAAAATTCCCGCCGGTACGACGTGATATCGCGGTGGTCGTCGATCAGAAAATCGAGGTTCAGGCGCTGCTCGACGAGCTTCAGAAGGCCCAGTCCGAACCGGCCTGCAAGGCTGTCCAGAAGGTTGCACTTTTCGACGAATTTCGTCCAAAATCAAACACTTCCGGTGGTCTGGCCGCGCACGAGAAAAGCCTTGCGTTCCGGGTGACCTTGCAAGATACTGGCGGAACCCTTCAGGATGAAACGGTCGATCTGGCTATTCAAACTCTGGTGGAACGTCTAGCTCGAGTATATGGCGCACGGTTGCGCGGATAACCCGCATTTAACAATTGCACGGCTGTTTCCGCATCCATTGTTTTACGCTTGGCGCGCCATTTGATAGATATGAATGAAATGAACTCGAGTGATTTCGAAGCCCTTCTTACGGCGCAACGCAGCGCCATGATTCGAGATATTCCGACATCATCCGCCGTCGTTTCCAATGAAACGCCGACACTCACCAAGGCGGAACTTGCCGAGTTGCTGTTCGACAATGTCGGGCTCAACAAGCGGGAAGCGAAGGACATGGTCGAGGCTTTCTTCGAGGTGATCCGCGATGCGCTCGAGAGCGGCGACAGCGTGAAGCTGTCGGGCTTCGGCAACTTCCAGTTGCGCGACAAGCCGCAGCGTCCCGGCAGAAATCCGAAGACGGGCGAGGCGATTCCGATTGCGGCACGTCGCGTGGTGACGTTTCATGCAAGTCAAAAACTGAAGGCGCTCGTCGAAAACGGCGCCGAAGCGAGCTTCTCGCGCGCTGATTGACTGGCGCGCTTTCGGGCAACCCATCACGGCTAACTGACGATGACAGCGACGATCGAAAAAGTCGTCTTGCCTCCGATTCCGGCGAAGCGGTACTTCACGATTGGTGAGGTCAGCGAACTTTGTGGGGTAAAGCCTCACGTGCTGCGTTACTGGGAGCAGGAGTTCACCCAGTTGAGGCCGGTCAAGCGGCGCGGCAATCGTCGGTATTATCAGCATCACGAGGTGCTGCTGATCCGGCGGATTCGAGAGTTGCTGTACGAGCAGGGTTTTACGATCAACGGGGCGCGCAACCGGCTCGATTCGCATGGCGGCGGTGGGCCGGATGCGGTGGTCGAAGAGGGTGAGGCTACCGCCGGAGTCGCGGGTCAGGTGCAGGCATCGGCGGCAACGGTTGCGATCGATGTCGAGAAGTTACGCAAGGAACTGCAGAACGTAATCGATCTGCTGGGCCACTAGTTCATGGACTTGTTCGCTTTGTTCGTGTCGAGCGGTTCTAATCGAATGAAGTGTCTGTTATAATTTTTCTTCTGTTCGGGGCGTAGCGCAGCCTGGTAGCGTACCTGCATGGGGTGCAGGTGGTCGGAGGTTCAAATCCTCTCGCCCCGACCAAAGAAATCAAGGACTTACGGTGCAAGCCGTAGGTCCTTTTTTCATTTGCGCGCCGCCGTTACCGTCTGGTTACCGGAAAAGCGCAACATCGCGCATACCTCGTTGCCCAACGACGTGGATTCACGGTGTCCGTCTGGCTCACCGTGTGTGCGTGCCGGGCAGGCTTTGCAGCCGCGGTATCATTGACGTTCGGCAACTACAACTGGACGTCTGTCATCGTGCAGCGCGTTCGATGTAGCAGTGAAGAGGCGCAATGGCCAGGTTGAAAACACAGACTGCGCCCGGCGAGGGCGAGCGACGCGCGCAACGCGGATACGTGCGTCAGTACGAATCAGCCGCCGCTGCGATCTACGCGGCACTCGAGCGTGATGAACTACTGTGGGTGGGATTGGCGGATCGCAACGCCGGTGTCGCGGACGACGTCGTGCTCGGTCTGAAAGGCATGGTCGTCGCCCACCAGTTCAAGACCTCAAGATATGCGGAGCCATTCCGGCTTGAAACGCTGCTGGTCGGCGCAGATGGGCTGCTTCAACCGCTTGTGCTTGCGTGGCAGGCGCTTCGCAGAGCGTTTCCCGATGATCGCGTCGAGGTGCGGCTCGTCACAAACAACTTTCCGTCCAAATCCGATGGGCTAGACGGGGCAGCCGGGCACAGCGCGGCCTTCCTGAACGAGTTCGAGCTTTATCCAAACCGGACATTGGCTGACTGGCGAGCGTCCAGGTGGCAGCCCTTCGTCGATCGGCTCGTGCAACGCTCCGGAGTCGACGATGCGGCCTTCGAACAGTTCCTGCAAGGGTTGCGCATCCTGTGGGGGGCGGCGGCCGATTTCGCACAAGCACACCGGTTGTCGCCGGATGCCAGGCGCCTGGCGGTGCAGATCGCGAGCCTGTTACCACGGCTCGTCGCAGATGTTCGCGATCGCGACCGCTGGACTCGCGCGCAAATACTTGAGGAACTGGGCTGGCCCGATAGCTTCGCACTGCGACGTTCGCATCAGTTTCCGGTGGGCATGTATGTCCAGCGCAATGCAGTTACCGAATCGGCGCTGCGCGGCGCGATCAACGGAGCCGATCGCGGCTATGTCGCGCTCGTTGGTGCGCCCGGCGTCGGCAAATCTACGCTGCTGCAATCCTCACTCGCCGCCGAACCCGCACTCGTCATTGTGCGCTATCTCGCTTTTGTGCCCGGGGAAGGTCAGGGCATCGGTCGTGGTGAAGCTGAAGCGTTCCTCGACGACGTAAATGTCCAGTTGAGGCGCAGCGGCCTCGTCGGCCTGGGGATCCGGGACACGACGCTGCAGGACCGGCGCGACCAGTTCGACATATTGCTGCAGCGCGCGGGCGAGCGGTTCCAGCGCGAAGGTGCGCGAACGCTGATCATCGTTGATGGGCTCGATCACATTCCGCGCGAGGAGTTGCCGCAACGGTCGCTGCTCGCCGAGCTTCCACTGCCGCATGCGGTGCCAGCCGGAGTGCTGTTTGTGCTCGGAACGCAACGTCTCGACCTTGACGACTTAAAGCCGGCGATTCAAGAGCAGGCTTCGCTCCCGTCACGCAGGATTGTCGTCGCGCCGCTGTCTCGCGAAGCGGTATACCGGATGACCGACGCGTACAGCCTTGATCCCGACGTCTCGCGAGACCGGATCTTTGCACTCGGCCATGGCCAGCCACTCGTCACGCGTTACCTGATTGAAGCGCTGCGCAACTCAGATAGCGCACAACGCGAGCGGCTGCTCGATGGCGAGTTTACGTTCGAAGGCGATATCGAATCGATTTATGCGTCCGCGTGGCGCGAAATCAGTGACGATGCCGAAGCGCGTGACGTGATGAGTTTCATTGCGCGCGCCGAGGGGCCGATTCAACCCGAACAACTCGCCGACGCTGTGTCGGAGCAGGCGGTCGAACGGGCGCTCGCCTCGACGGCACACCTTCTGACCGTCGGGCCGCACGGATGGACGGTGTTTCATAACAGCTTTCGCTTGTTCATCCTGTCGAAGCCGCGATTGCGGTTTGGAAAACCGGACGTGAGCTACACCGCAAGCATTTACGTGAGGCTTGCGGAACTCGCCCGCATCGCAGGCGTCGACAGTCCGCAGCGCTGGCTTGAGCTCAGATATTTGGCGCGGGCGCGGCGCTACACGGACGTACTTGCCCTTGCACACCCCGAGCGCTTTCGGGCGCAGCTTGCTGATGGCAGGGCCGCTACCGATATCCAGGCGGACATCCGCCTTGCGTTTGGCGCTGCCCAAGCCGAGGGCAACTCGACGGATGTTTTCCGGCTGCTGCTGGCACAGGATGAAATCGGGCGTAGGGCAAGTGCGCTCGAATACGCGCCGAAGGTCGTCGACGCAATGCTCGCGATCGGCGACATCGACGGCGCGCAGGCCTTCGCAGAGGCAAATGGTTGTGGCGGCTACAAGATTGTCGATGCGTTGCTCAGAGCCGGGGAGGTGGATCGGGCACGCGCCTGGTTCGACCAGATAGAGCCCCTTGAACGGCTTTGGGGTAACCAGTCAGATGGTATCCATGGTCATGAATCGGAATTGCGGGAGTGGGCACAACGCGTGTTTCACTTCCGCGAGGTCGATCAGATCAATGATGCGATTGAGCGCCTGTCGAGCCCGGCGCAGGCGCGGAGGATGGGCAATGATCCGGGTTACGGCCAGGACCTCAGGTTCATTGTCGCGTGCGCGGCGGCTAGGGCACAGCCTGCCAGTGATCTTTGGGCGCTTGCGAGTCAGTTGGGTCTAAGTGAGTCCGATGTGCCCTATCTATTGATCGAAGCCGGCTTGAGCACACAAGCAATCGGAGACGTAGAACTGGCCCGAGATTTACTGTCGCAGGCGGTGTCTGCTAGCACCTTCTCGCAAGTGCAGGAGGATTGGCGCGGCCACCTCGCGCGAAGTGCAGCCGAGCTTGGAGACATGGCGATGGCCCGCACCGCATTTGCGGACTTGACCCCTCCGGCAATCGCCATGATGGAGGGGAAAACGGGCGACGGAGTGGCGAAGACTGTTGCGCTTGGGGTTGTCGAGTACGTCGAGCTTGCAACCCTGCTGGGTGAGACGATATCGGAAATCGTGTTGCCGAAGGGCAGCGTACTCAAGCCGCTTCAATACCATGCCGTAAGAGTTGGCGAGATCGTGGGGCGTGCCCGTTCTGGCGACGGGGTGCCCATTGTCGACCTGGTGCGCGCCACGCACGACCTGCTCGCGTATCTTGAGCATGCCGAACCGGGAGCCGCCGATGAATACTACGCGGTTCATCAATTGACTGCGGCCGCGCCCATCCTCGCTCAAGGTCTGCTACGTGCCGCGGGATTATGTGGTAGGCAAGCATTCACCGACGTGGTCGCCGAGTTCGACCGTGCGTTCGCGAAGCCCGATGGCAGGAACCGTAAGCGCATCGATTTGCGTCGCAAAATTGTGGCCGAGATCTACCATCAGACCGGCGATATTGACGCCGCCTGCCAACGCCTGGAGCCGTTGGTGGAAGAACTTCGGGAGGATACGCCCGAAACGCAGGTTGAGGGGTTGGCAGCACTCGCTGCGACGTTTGCGAACGTTGGAGATGCCGCGCGCGCCCGACAACTCCTGCATCAACTTCACGACGAATCGCTCGGCTACGCGCGTGCGCCCAAAAAAGATCCACAGTATGCGTTGTGGCGCGAGTTGCTCCAGCGAGCCAACGCTGCCGATCCCGAGAAGCGGCGTGACCGTGTGGAACTGATGATGCGTGTGCTCGACGGCATGATGGAAACCGAGGGGCGGGCGTCGGCCTGCCGAATCGCATCGGCCGCGCTGACGGAGGCAGCGCTGATCGATGCTGCAACCTGCCTCGCGGCCGCGAGAAAAATGGCCGCGCGCAGTATGCTTGACTGGGCTGGCATCATCAATGCGCTGCTCCTGGGCGTCGTCCGACGGAGCCCGGAGCTGGCCGGTCCGTGCGCGATGGCATGGACTTCTCTGGCGCTACCGTACTACCGCGAGCCGCACTATCGCACGCACAAGCTCGGCGAGTTCATTTCAACGGTGATTGCCGCATCACCGGAGCACGACCTTGGGACGTTGATCGATCACTTGTGCGCAACGATCGAAGCGAACGCTCAGGCGCAAGCACGTACGCCGCTGCTCGAGCGACTGGCCGATGCCATGCGCGCGAGGGGCACGCAGAACTTCCGCGTCGATGAGGCGTTGGTTCGCTGGCGGGCTGAGACCCCGCCCGAGCGCGACAGCAACACACCCGGTCGCTATGACGATGTCGCCTGTCTCGGTGCGCTTGAAGCGCGCTTGCACGACAACGCAGACGCGCCGGACTACGAAGGTATCGCAGCATATGCGCGCTTGGCTGCAAAGGCCGATCTGGACGAGGCACGTACCGTGTTTGAGCGCTGGCCGGCCCTGCAGCGCAACACCAGTGCGCGATTTACGCTGGTGGCCCGGGCGTTGTCGTGCGGGGAGCTCGCGTTCGCGCGAAGCCTCGTGGAAGGGTACCGCATGCAGACCGACGAGCCTGCAACATGGAACAACTGGACCGGAGCTGGCCGGCTCAAATACTTCCAGGCGCGTGTGAAAATCGAAGGGGCCGTCGTGCATGACGAGGCCTACGCGGACCTGGTCGGCGAGCTCGCCGCGGGCCGGGAGTATGGGCAGCCGATCCTGTTTGAAATCGATGATGTCTTTCCAACGATTGCGGCGTCGCCAGATTGGGCCGCGATGTGGGGGTGCCTTGCCGAACAACTCACCATGATGCGCGAGTACGCGATCGGCGCGCCGTTCGAGCTGCCGCCTGAATCAGACTTCACCGACGAAGACCTGATAGTTTGGCTCTATCGCTGGGCACTGTCGCTTTCGCTATCCGAACTGACGAGTAATCTGCGAAGGGGCGCCCTGCACCTGCTTTCGTTCAACGTTGGTGTGCCTCTATTTGCCTTGCTGGTCAGGCGGCTGCTGGAGGGAGAAGGCGACGAACCGGCTGAAGCGGTGCAGTTGCTGTTGCATGGTGCAGCCAATACTGCGGCCGCCGCCCTCGAGGATGTTGTCGCGCCCCTCGTCGATCATCCCGACTACGCGGTGGCGTGCGGGGCCGCTCGGCTGCTGGAGCGTTGGGGGCAGGCGCGCCCAATCACGCACTCGGCATTGCCTTTCTTTTACAAAATGCATCTGGATGAGGGCAACGCCGGCCAGTTCGAGCGCCCAAATCTGAGCGATTCAAGGACTGGCGCGATGCATGTCGAGGACCCGCTCGGATGGACGTCTGCGTTTTCGGACGTCATCCGGCCACTGGCGCGACACGGCGTATCGGTCGCGCACATACGCGAACGTAGCCGAATGTTCATCGAAGGCTGGGGCGGCCTGGCGGCATTCGGCCCGACTGCAACGGCAAACTTGGAGGCCGCACTCGGACGCCTCGATATGCGGCTGATGTACGTAAGACCGCACATGGCGGTGGTGCTGCGCGCGCTTCGCTATGTAGCAGGGGAAATGCGTCTTGCCGGTATCCTCGACGAGGACGACGAGCCGTGGCTGCTTCACTTGATGGGGTACCCGGCAAGCCCGTCGCCGTTGATATCGCCTTGCGAACGACCTCGCAACATCGCAAGGCCGGCCGTAGACCGGACGCAATGGCACGAGACTGACGAGCGGTGGCTCCATGCTGTCCATGGGGATGTCCGACCGCTCATGAGCATGGGTGGGACGGTCATTGCCGAGTTCGCGCGGTTTGACTGTCGTGACATCCGGACGACTTTTGCACTCGAGCGCATCCGCGTCCCATATTTGGATGTCTGCACAGACGGCGACCTTTCGTCATGGATGCACGAACTGCCGCTGGCTATCTGGGCAGGAAGCGTTGTGCCGCTAACCGACGAGCCCGCCACGACCATTGTAAGAAGGTTCGAGGAGACACGTTTACCGGGAATTCCGACCGACATGCTGGTGATCTGCCCGTTGTGGCTGCGACGTCTTTCGTGGCGGCAGCATCCGGGGAACTGGCTTGTTTACCTTGATAGGACGGGTCGGGTTGTGGCGCGAGTTGTTTGGTGGCGAGACGGCGGCCCTATCGATATCGGCGAGGATGGCATCTGGGGAGAGGGAGTTTTCGTCACAGTCACGCCAGAAGGGCGTCAGCAGATCGAAGCGGTGACCGGGCGCCTGAAAATTCAGGTGCGTGGACGTCGTACGGTTTCGGAGCCAGAGAAGTCGACGGTCAAGATTCGACGGGCGAGCGCCGTTGAATGACGTAGCCCGGTTGTCTCGTAGCGGTCCTTCATGTGCCAGATAAAGCCGGACCGCCCAACAGTTGTAGTGCGGTGCATACGGCCTGTAGCGCAGACCCGAGCTGGCCACCTACAATGACTGTATGTGCCCGCTCGCTATAATCACAACATGGCAGTCGGACTGCTGGTGCGTCGCCCAATTGCAACTCTGCGCCCAGCATTTCGAAGAAGCCTCGACAGAAATCTTTTGGTACCCGGCGCAATGGGCCTGGATTGCGTGGCGACCCGCCGGCACCGCGCTGCCGTTCCGGACGCCCAATGGGTGGGGGCTGACGCTCGAGCCGCCTGGGCCTGAGCTGACCGACGAGATAGGCTTGGCACCCGTCTACCTGCTCGATGAAGCGGAGGCGGACTGGCCCGCGCTGCTCGACATCCTGCTCGTCTGCGACGACCTCGAGCCATGGTTACGCTCGATCATAGTGCGACGCTACGAGAGCGAACGACGGGCCCGCAAGACGCGGTACGCGGGGTGCTATGGTGTGGGCGAGTCTGCCGCGTTCGAGCGGTTCCTGCTCAGGACCGTTGCGGGCGCAACGGATACTCTGAGCGGTGAGCAGACATCTGCCGCGGACGAATCCAAGCGCGCCATAGATCTGACGATCACGCTTAAGTCATATCCCCACTGCACGGCGACGGGCCAGTTGCGCGATGACGGCGCGCTGGTTTTCGACCTGTACGATCGCGACTACCTGGGCAGCGGCCGTGCGGATACCTATTGCGTCGAAGGCGCCGCTGTAGCCTTGCTTCATGACGTGATGGCGTGTACGACAGGCGAGCGGCCGGCCACACCGGAAGCCCTGCTCATTGCCATCGGCCGGCATTACCCCGTTTGGGCTGACGCCTATCGATGGCTCAGTGCATCGGGCGTGCCGTTCACCCACGAGACCGATCCGTGCGCCTAGCTTCGCTCACAACTATTTACGATAAAGGACCACACGATGCTCACCGAAAAATTCGTCCGTGCGACTGAGCTCGCACTGCGCCTGCACGCGACGCAGCGACGCAAGGGCACGCAGATCCCCTATACCTCGCACCTGCTGGGTGTCGCGAGCCTCGTGCTGGAGAACGGAGGAGATGAAGAGCAGGCGATCGCGGGCCTGCTGCATGATGCGATCGAGGACGTCGGCCCGGAAGCGGCGCCGGCGATCCGAGACCTGTTCGGGGAGCGCGTGCTGCGGATCGTTCAGGGCTGCACAGATGGCGTGCCGGATGCGGAGGGTCGGAAACCGGACTGGCGCACGCGCAAAGTCGCGTACCTGGCGCATCTCGAGGAAGCCGATCCTGATGTGCTGCTGGTCTCGGCCTCCGACAAACTCTATAACGCGCGCGCGATCGTCACGGACCTGCACACAGTCGGCCGCGCCGTGTTCGACCGGTTCACGGCCGGCGAGGCGGGCACGCTCTGGTATTACGGCGAACTCGCGCGGATTTTCGAGGCGCGCCTGCCGGGCGGCCTGTCCAAAGAACTCGCGCGCACCGTTGATCTGATGAAGGGCGCGACTCATTAAGTTTGCACGTCATGCCCCGACGACGTTCCCAGGGCATGGACGCTAGGCTATGAACGTCGACGGGGACTCGCGCGCGCATCGATATCAGGCAGCGTAGCGCCGCCGCTTGACGTCGCCCGTTAATGGCTTACTTCTGGGGCGACGCGCGATCGGATCATAGATGGTTTTTCGATGTGGCGGCGCGTATAACCCCTGTTTGCGCTTTAGCGCGTGACCCGAACCGTTCATAATATCGATCAGACAAAAAACGGACGAACGGTTCCATGATTGAAGACATCCGGAAAACCCTTTGGGCCACCGCCGACAAGCTGCGCGCGAACATGGACGCGGCCGAGTACAAGCACATCGTGCTCGGGCTGATTTTTGTGAAGTACATCTCGGACGCTTTCCAGGCGCGCCGTGACGAGCTGACGAAGCGGTTTCTTGACGAAAGCGACGAATACTACCTGGGCGACAGTGATCCCGACATGATCGCGGCCGAGCTCGAGGACCGCGACTATTACCGTGCGGTCAATGCGTTCTGGGTCCCCGAAGGCGCCCGCTGGGAAGCGCTGCGCGCACAGGCCAAGCAGGCGGATATCGGCAAGCGCATCGATGACGCGCTGACACTGATCGAGGCCGACAACCCGAAACTGAAGGGGATGCTCGACAAGCGCTTTGCACGGGCGCAACTGCCTGATGGCAAGCTTGGCGAGTTGGTCGATCTCGTCTCGAAAATCGGGTTTGGTAACGACACTGCAATTGCGAAGGACATCCTAGGGCAGGTGTATGAGTATTTCCTTGGGCAGTTTGCGAGCGCCGAAGGCAAGAAAGGCGGCCAGTTCTATACGCCGGCCAGCATTGTGAAAACACTGGTCGCGGTGCTCGCGCCGCATCACGGCCAGGTCTATGATCCGTGCTGCGGGTCCGGCGGCATGTTCGTGCAGTCGGAGAAATTCATCGAGGCGCACGGTGGCAAGCTGGGCGATGTGTCGATCTACGGGCAGGAGTCGAATCCGACCACCTGGCGCCTCGCCGCAATGAACCTCGCGATCCGTGACATTGATTTCAACTTCGGGAAGGAGCCGGCCGACACTTTCGTGCGCGACCAGCATCCGGACCTGCGTGCTGATTTCGTGCTCGCAAATCCGCCGTTCAATATTTCTGACTGGTGGCATGGCAGCCTCGAAGGGGATTCACGTTGGGTGTACGGGACGCCCCCACAGGGCAACGCGAACTATGCGTGGCTGCAGCACATGCTGTATCACCTGAAGCCCACCGGTCGCGCCGGTATCGTGCTCGCGAACGGTTCTATGAGTTCGAGCCAGAACAGCGAGGGTGAGATCCGCGCGGCGATGGTCGATGCCGACGTCGTTGAATGCATGATCGCACTGCCCGGGCAGCTGTTCTTCAACACACAGATTCCCGCGTGCCTGTGGTTTCTTGCGAAGCAGAAGACGGTTCGCAAGGGCGAGGTGCTGTTCATCGACGCGCGTAAGCTCGGGCAGTCGGTGAGCCGCGTGCAGATCGAACTGACCGATGACGACGTCGAGCGGGTCGCTGAGACTGTTTATGCGTGGCGCGGTGATGCCGATGCAAAAGCGACCTATGCGGATGTGCCGGGTTTCTGCCGCAGCGTGACGCTCACTGAAATCGCGGAACACGGCCACGCACTGACGCCGGGCCGCTATGTCGGCGCGGAAGACGTTGAAGACGACGACGAAACCTTTGCCGAAAAGATGCAGAAACTGACCGACCAACTGGGCGAGCAGATGGCCAAGGGTGCCGAGCTCGATACGCTAATCCGGCAAAAGCTGGGAGGGCTTGGCTATGAGTTCTGAATGGCCTTTTGTTGCAGTTGATCAGGTCTGTGAGCTGATTGTCGATTGCGTAAACAAAACCGCCCCTGTCGTTCCATATCCGACTCCCTACCGGATGATTCGAACAACCAACGTACGCTACGGCCGAGTCAATCTGGACGACTGCAAATTTGTTGACGAATCCACATTTGAGAAATGGACACGACGGGCGAAACTTGCGGTTGGCGATGTCATTTTGACGCGAGAAGCGCCGATCGGTGAAGTCGGATCTATAAAAGAAGCCAATGGTGTGTTCCTTGGCCAGAGGTTGATGCAGTACCGGGCCAATTCACAACTGTTGGACCCTCGCTTCCTCCTATATAGCTTTCTTTCTCCACTGCTGCAGAGTCAATTTGCTAGCCATGAAGGATCTGGGTCAGTGGTAAGCCATATCCGAGTGGGCGACTGCTTTAAGTTCAAGGTTCCTTTACCTCCACTGCCGGTTCAGCAGGACATCGCTGGGTTGTTGGGCTCGCTTGACGACCGGATTACCCTGCTTCGGGAAACTAACGCAACCCTTGAGGCCATCGCCCAAACGTTGTTCAAGTCGTGGTTCGTCGACTTTGATCCGGTGCGTGCGAAGGCGGAAGGACGGGAACCGGAGGGGATGAGTGCGGAAGTCGCCGAGCTTTTCCCGGATGCGTTCCAGGAAACGGAATCGGGGAACATGCCTAAAGGCTGGAAGCTCGTGCCGTTCGGCCAGTTGCTTGAGCATACGATCGGCGGTGACTGGGGCGACGAGGTTGCCAACGAGAAAAATGATACTCTTGTAGGCATCATTCGCGGCACGGACATCCCTGATCTGAAAAGCGCGCAAACCAGTCGTGTTCCTATTCGCTATACGTCTCAGAAAAAGCTGTCGTCACGGCGCCTGCAAGATGGCGACTTGATACTTGAAGTTTCTGGCGGAAGCAGAGATCAACCGACCGGGCGCTGTCTGTACCTGAGCAACGACATCCTTGGCCAGTTCGATTGTCCCCTTGAGCCAGCAAGTTTCTGCCGCTTGTTGCGGCCGGTTGGACGCGAAGTCGGCATCATGCTTGGTGAACACATGACGTTCATTTACGGCCAGGGCAAGACTTGGGAGTAAGTGTTCAGGAAAAATTGATTTGAAAATCGGCGCCGTACCTGCTTAGCAGTGCTGCGAGTTCGGCATCGATGGTCTCGCGCGTCCAGGTGAGGGCTCGACGCCATCGGTATTTCAGGTGCCGCCAGACGATCTCGATCATGTTGAGCTCGGGGCTATAGGCAGGCAGGTAAAACAGGATGACCTTATGTTCGAGCAGCCAACGTTGGCGCGTCGCGTCGCTGATACCGTGATGGATGCTGGCATTGTCCAGCACGATCACCGTGGGCAGACCGTTCCCGGTGGCGAGCACACTGTCGATGAAGCACTCGACATCCTGGGCTTTAATGGTGCCGGTATGCGCGGCGTGGATCAGCGTGTTTTCGCCGAAGTCCAGTGCGCCGATCACGCTGCGGCGGCAGTGATGGTTCGGTTCGACCTGGTGAGGCAAGCCTCGTGGTGACCAGCTACGTTGAACCGGCGGCGATCCATGGAAGCCCGCCTCATCGAGATACACCAACCGCACGGCGTCCCCGCGTGCAGCCTGTTGGAGTTTCTCGAGTGTGGCCTGTTTCATTGCGAACGCTTCTTCGTTGCGCTTTTTTTGAGCGCGTAGCGGTTGCGCTTGAACGAAAAGCCGTTGCGCTTGAGAGCTTCGCCCAGCGTTTCGACCTTGCAGGGCAGCGGCTCGTTGAGCGCGGCTTCGACGCGCTGGGCAATGCCACCAAGGGTCAGCGGTTCGGCGCGGGCGATCTCAAGGGCCACAGCGATCTGGGCTTCAGTCAGCAGCGCATGCCGGCCGCCGTTATGTGCGCCCATCAAGCCGCATATGCCCCGCTCGCGCCATGCGTGCGACCAGTTGTAGACGCTCTGGCCACTCACGCCCAGTTGCGCCGCAATGGCGCGGGCCTTGAGGCCACGTCCGAGCATCAACAGGCCCGCCGCGCGTGTGCGCGTATCCCGATGACGGTGATTGATCGACATCTGCTGCAATGTCAGCTCCTCGACTGCCTTCAACACTACGACACACTTCATCCACGACCCCGGCACCGACCAAGACGCCAGGTTAGCCAAAGTCAAACCGTTTTACCAGGAACACTTATCAAAACCAGAGCACGGGTATCAGCAACTTTCAGACGACGCACTTTCTGGAAAAAGAGCTAGTGGTACTTCCTTCCTCCGATGTATTGCGTACCTTTTGTGAAATAGTTCGTCCGGTAATCGAGCGAAGCCATCTTGCTCAAATCGCCCGACTATCTGAGATCCGCGATACATTACTTCCCCGTCTGATCACCGGGCAGCTGCGCCTGCAAGAGGCCGAAACGCTGCTTCGGGACGCGGCATAGAGTAACCCATAACAAGAATCCCTGAGAGGCCATGACTGAAAATCAGCTGGAGCAGGAAGCCCTTGACTGGCTGACCGATACCGGATACACGCATCTGCACGGCCCGGACATCGCGCCGGACGGCCCGGCGCCCGAACGGAGTACTTTCCAGCGGGTACTGCTGGCTGACCGACTGCGCAGTGCAGTTGCACGACTTAATCCGGCGGTTCCCGCCTCAGCGTGCGACGATGCGCTGCGACAGGTGATGAATTTGGATACGCCAGTACTGCTGTCGGCGAACCGGGATTTCCATGCGTTGCTGATCAACGGTGTGCCGGTTGAATACCAGCAGGATGGCGAGACGCGCGGCGACTTCGTCCGGTTGATTGACTTTTGCGACCCATCAGCGAATGAGTGGCTTGCGGTAAACCAATTCGCCATCAAGGGCGCTAAATACGCACGCCGCCCGGACATTATCCTGTTTCTTAACGGGTTGCCGCTCGGCCTTCTTGAACTGAAAAATCCCGCTGACCAGCACGCTGACATCTGGAAGGCCTACGACCAGATCCAGACGTACAAGGAACAGATTCCAGATGTGTTCCAGTACAACGAGATCATCGTGATCTCCGACGGCAGCGAAGCGCGGATGGGTTCACTGTCGAGTAATTCGGAGCGGTTTCTATCGTGGCGCACGATCGACGGCACAACGCTAGATCCGCTCGGTCAGTTCAACGAACTCGAAACCCTGATCCGCGGCGTTCTGGCGCCGCAATACCTGCTGGATTACCTGCGATTCTTCATCCTGTTCGAGGATGATGGTGGTCTCGTCAAAAAGATTGCCGGATATCACCAGTTCCATGCCGTGCGCGCGGCAGTTGCGCAGGTTATTGCCGCGTCCCGTCCGGGCGGCGGCCAGAAAGGCGGCGTTGTCTGGCACACGCAGGGCAGCGGCAAGAGCATCACGATGACCTGCTTTGCGGCGCGTGTGATGCGCGATGCAGCGATGGAAAACCCGACCGTCGTCGTGATCACGGATCGCAACGATCTGGACGGTCAGCTCTTTGGCGTGTTTTCGCTCGCTCAGGATCTGCTTCGTGAGCAGCCGGTGCAGGCTGATACACGTCAGGATCTGCGCGCCAAGCTCGGCAACCGGCCGTCAGGCGGGATCGTGTTCGCAACGATCCAGAAGTTTATGCCAGGAGAGGACGAGGATACCTTCCCGGTGTTGTCCGAGCGCAGCAATATCGTCGTGATCGCGGATGAAGCGCACCGGACCCAGTACGGCTTCGACGCGAAGCTGAAGGGCGAGAAGAAAGGTTACCAGGTCGGCTACGCGCAGCACCTGCGCGACGCCCTGCCGAACGCAACGTTCGTTGCCTTTACGGGGACACCGGTCTCGAGCGAGGACCGTGATACGCGCGCCGTGTTCGGCGACTACATCCACGTCTACGACATGCAGCAGGCTCGTGACGACGGCGCAACCGTGGCGATCTACTACGAGTCGCGGCTAGCCAAGCTCGGGCTGAACGCCGAGATGCTGCCGGATGTCGACGCCGAAGTGGATGAGCTCGCGGAGGATGAGGAAGAGAACGAGCAGTCGAAGCTGAAAAGCCGCTGGGCCGCACTCGAGAAGGTCGTCGGCGCCGATCCACGTATCAGGAGCGTTGCGGCGGATCTGGTGACCCATTTCGAGACGCGCGACGCCGCACAGCCTGGCAAGGCGATGGTGGTGGCAATGAGCCGCGAAATCTGCGTGCATCTCTATGATGCCATCGTCGCGCTACGTCCGGACTGGCACGATGAGGATCCGGAGAAAGGCGCGATCAAAATCATCATGACGGGTTCCGCGTCCGACAAGGCGCTGCTGCGCCCGCATATCTATCCGAAGCAGGTCAAGAAGCGCCTCGAGAAGCGTTTTAAGGATCCGGCGGGTCCCCTGCGCCTCGTGATCGTACGCGACATGTGGCTGACGGGCTTTGATGCGCCGTGTGTCCATACGCTGTACGTCGACAAGCCGATGAAAGGTCACAACCTGATGCAGGCGATCGCGCGCGTGAACCGCGTATTCAAGGACAAGCAGGGCGGGCTGGTCGTCGACTACATCGGGATCGCCAGCGAGCTGAAGCGGGCGCTCAAGGAATACACGGCGAGTAACGGCCGGGGGCGTCCCACGGTTAATGCACAGGAAGCCTATGCTGTGCTCGAGGAAAAAGTCGACATCCTGCGCGCGATGCTGCATGGCTTCGACTACAGCAGCTTCCTGACGGCCGGCCACAAACTGCTCGCTGGCGCCGCGAATCACGTGCTCGGACAGGACGACGGCAAAAAGCGCTTCGCGGATACCGCGCTGGCCATGAGCAAGGCATTTTCGCTGTGCTGCACGCTAGACGAGGCGAAGGCTGCGCGCGAGGAAGTTGCCTTCTATCAGGCGGTCAAGGTCCTCCTGACCAAGAGGGACCTAAGCCAGAAGAAGCGTTCTGACGAACAGAAGGATTTTGCGATCCGGCAGATCATCAGTTCGGCGGTGGTATCGCAGGACGTCGTCGACATCTTCGAGTCGGTCGGGCTCGACAAGCCGAATATCGGGATTCTCGACGATGATTTCCTTGCGGAGGTGAAGAACCTGCCTGAGCGAAACCTTGCTGTCGAACTGCTGGAGCGGCTGCTCGAAGGCGAAATCAAGAGCCGCTTTGCGAGCAACGTCGTGCAGGAAAAGAAGTTCTCCGAGTTGCTCTCGAACGTGATCACGCGCTATCAGAACCGGTCAATCGAGACGGCCCAGGTGATGGAAGAACTGATCGCGATGGCGAAAAAGTTCCGCGAGGCAGCCAAGCGCGGCGAGGATCTGGGTCTGAGCGAGGACGAACTGCTTTTCTATGACGCGCTCGCGAACAACGAGGCGGCCGTAAGGATGCTGGGCGACGAAACGCTCCGAAAAATCGCCCATGAGTTGACTGAAAACCTGCGCCGCAACGTGAGCGTTGATTGGGCAGTCCGCGAGAGCGTAAGGGCGAGTTTGCGGCTAATGGTCAAGCGTGTCCTTCGCAAATACAAATACCCCCCAGATCAGCAGGAGGAAGCGGTAAGCACCGTGCTGCAGCAGGCCGAAAGGCTGAGTTCTGAATGGATAGCGGCATAGGCCGTTGCCGACATCCATAATCATAAAAATTGACGAGCAGGTTAATGCCTAACAGCGCCATTTTTGGTAACGATTCCGGCGAAGATGAAAATCCGGATGTATTGTCGTCGTATTTTGTCGATCTACCGCAGTTTTCTCGTTTCAATAGCGCCGAGCATCCTCTCGGAATTGTTCGTGCCCGTAAGGGGATGGGGAAGTCGGCCCTTTTGTCCAGGTTACACCATTCGATCCAGCGCGACGCCCATGACATTGTGATCAAGGTTACCGGCAATGAGTTGTTGGCTATGGGCGATTTTGCCGGGAAAGGTTCCGCTTATATCGAAAATAGTTGGAAAAAGGTGATTTGCCAGAGAATATGCATCGAGATCGGTTCTAAAATCGGCTTTGCCGCATCCGATCTTGCGATGTCTTTGGTTGAATCAGCTGAGATCGAAGGATTCAAGGATAAAAATATTGTTTCTGCGCTAACAGATCGCGTCGGCAATATCGTAAAGCTGGCGTTTGGAAAAGGCGGCGATACAGCGTTAGATGTTAGCGGGCTGGCTAACAAGAAAGCGATCCCTAACCCGCAGGAATCGTTGCGCCGATATCAGGATGAGAAGGCGGATGGCCGTGTGTGGTTTCTGGTTGATGATGTCGATGCCAAATATAAAGACAATGAGCATTTTCAGGAACTGGTTGGTGGCTTTTTTACCGCAATTCGCTCGCTTGCGTTTTCAGTCCAGAATCTTTGCATAAGAGCTAGCGTGCGGACCGATGTCTGGTACAACCTCCGTTCTATGGAGGACCAGGACAAGCTTCGGCAATACGTGATAGATATTGCATGGAACGATTCGGCATTGAAGCGAATCCTGGCAAGAAAGATACTTTCCTACTTTAGGAGAACCGGCAGCGACCCGTTCATTGCGCGATACGACGAAAAGGGCAACTACAATGAAATAATGGATTTGGTCTTCGAAAAAACCTTTCGTTGGGGCGACGGCCGAGTTGAGCCCTTTATACCTATTAAGTGTTCAGGAAAAATTGATTTGAAAATCGGCGCCGTACCTGCTTAGCAGTGCTGCGAGTTCGGCATCGATGGTCTCGCGCGTCCAGGTGAGGGCTCGACGCCATCGGTATTTCAGGTGCCGCCAGACGATCTCGATCATGTTGAGCTCGGGGCTATAGGCAGGCAGGTAAAACAGGATGACCTTATGTTCGAGCAGCCAACGTTGGCGCGTCGCGTCGCTGATACCGTGATGGATGCTGGCATTGTCCAGCACGATCACCGTGGGCAGACCGTTCCCGGTGGCGAGCACACTGTCGATGAAGCACTCGACATCCTGGGCTTTAATGGTGCCGGTATGCGCGGCGTGGATCAGCGTGTTTTCGCCGAAGTCCAGTGCGCCGATCACGCTGCGGCGGCAGTGATGGTTCGGTTCGACCTGGTGAGGCAAGCCTCGTGGTGACCAGCTACGTTGAACCGGCGGCGATCCATGGAAGCCCGCCTCATCGAGATACACCAACCGCACGGCGTCCCCGCGTGCAGCCTGTTGGAGTTTCTCGAGTGTGGCCTGTTTCATTGCGAACGCTTCTTCGTTGCGCTTTTTTTGAGCGCGTAGCGGTTGCGCTTGAACGAAAAGCCGTTGCGCTTGAGAGCTTCGCCCAGCGTTTCGACCTTGCAGGGCAGCGGCTCGTTGAGCGCGGCTTCGACGCGCTGGGCAATGCCACCAAGGGTCAGCGGTTCGGCGCGGGCGATCTCAAGGGCCACAGCGATCTGGGCTTCAGTCAGCAGCGCATGCCGGCCGCCGTTATGTGCGCCCATCAAGCCGCATATGCCCCGCTCGCGCCATGCGTGCGACCAGTTGTAGACGCTCTGGCCACTCACGCCCAGTTGCGCCGCAATGGCGCGGGCCTTGAGGCCACGTCCGAGCATCAACAGGCCCGCCGCGCGTGTGCGCGTATCCCGATGACGGTGATTGATCGACATCTGCTGCAATGTCAGCTCCTCGACTGCCTTCAACACTACGACACACTTCATCCACGACCCCGGCACCGACCAAGACGCCAGGTTAGCCAAAGTCAAACCGTTTTACCAGGAACACTTAAGACACTTGCCGGGGCGCGTCCGCGCTGGATGGGCCAGTTGTGTAAGCTGGCATGTGACCGCGCCGGTTCCTTAATTTCGGTCGATCATGTAAAAGATGCGATGGATTTGTTTGGCACCGAAAAAGTATCCGATCTAGAGAAAGAGCATGCTCACCAATTCGCCGATATTAAGAAGCTGATAAATGCTTTTAGAGGTGGTGATAGGGAATACAACCTTTATTCGTTGCTTAGAAGGATTGAAGATCACTACATCAAACGGGTTTCCGATGTGCCTGACGTCGATGGCTATCCATTCAAGGAAAATCATCGGCTGGGAGAGCTTCTTTTCAAAATTGAAGTCATTTCCGGGAGGCGGCGCGACGAGCGGAATGGATTCAAGCTGTATCAGGACGAGCCCGACCTTTTCGAACTGAAGGAAAATTCCGATAATCTCATCATGTGGGCGATTAACCCCAGCTATCGTAAATACTTGCAGATTCGCTGACGAAAAGTTTGCGAGTTCAAAGGTGACTTGCGTTGGCGTGAGGGTGAAAAATGAGCGCAAAAAATGACTTGAGAGAACTGAAGGAAGCCATAGAGTGCGCCCGCTTTGCGCTGTCGACCATTGGAAAAGCATTGCTTGACGACGAGTCGATGAAGATTTGGAATCTCATCAGCGAAATCCAGAACGTTGAAGAGGCGTCGGGGATCGTCGAGTTTGGCACGGCGGCGGGTGGGTTTGCATCGCAGAAGGGTCGACTCGGCGCGGTGTTGGAGCAAATAGCGCGAATCGCGGGCGTCGCGCTGGACGCATCTGGCGAGAATTGCGAAACCAAGAACCATGCGCCGAATGTTTTGAATTGACTACGGCATCGGAAAGTGGGGGATTGCCCTTGTTAGACGAAGACGACGCGCGTGCGGATGCGCAACTGCGAACGCTTGCAGCGCACCTTAAACAGCTATCCGAGGATCTTTTTCGACTCGTCGAACGTGACCTGAGCTTCCTCTCTGTCGATGCGCAAGTATTGCTCGAGCATCCGGAGATCGTTGCATCGGCAAAGACCCAAGCGGGGCTCGATGCCGCGATGCGGGTGCTTGATGAATTGTCGGAGACGTGGTGGCGTCTCGCCGAAGATGGTAAGGCCGCGCATGACGCGTGTTGTGCTGCGCTCGCGAAGGCACCGCCGCGCTTTTTGACTTGATGAGGAAGGGCGCAGTTAGTTGACGAGTTCACTGAAAGCACCGCGCCTGATAATTCTTTGCCGAACCAGAAAAACGGACCGCGGCTTCGTCGTGCCGGGATTGAACCGGGAAACAGAAGGCATTCGCGCCGACAGTTTCCGGTTCGGAACACGTCGATGCACTGGCAGCGTCGGTTAATGCGTTGGACAAGTGCGATGTGCTGTGCTTTTTTTCAGTTGTGGACGTCGGCAGATTCTTTTAGGATTGGTCGCCTTCGTGATTTATGAAGGCGCTTCCTTTATCGAATCGGCGAACATGACCACGCTCCTTACAAACGAAAAACTGCTGGATATCTGGAACAACGAATTCAGGTCGTATCTAAAGGAAGCAGGAATAGTCCGGTGGCGCCAGCGTTATCTTGAGCAAGTAAGCCTCGTCAAACATGCTTCTTTTGACGAATGGATAACGTCCGCATTTCAGGCGAAGCTCTGGAACAGTAACCCTGTCGCGAACATTGGCCCGGGCAATTCAGTAACGGTCGCTGGCGCGCTTTCTGACTCTGAACTGGCGACCTGGTTGTACGAAGCGCGGGAAGTCGCGCGCGAGGACGAGGCGCTTATACGCGGCAAACGGATCGACGCGCTCTACATCAAAGTGTTGAAACGCGTTGTCGATCAGCAGCACGCCAAGAAACAACCAAAGGCGCGCCTGATCCGCCTGCTCGCTTCGCTCTTCCCTCGCGACATGAGTTGCCTTATGGACGCCAATCGGCTCTGGCAGGTACATCGACTGGTCGGGCTGCATCGAACGTCGAACGAGTTTATCGCCCACCACGCGTTGTTGCGGGAGCATTTGCGCAGCGTCATCGGACCGGACGACACGATGGAGCGCGCCGTCGAGCAGTCGATGCTCGCGTGGTATCTGTGGGATGTCTATGTGAAAGCTCCAGACCAAGGGGCGATCGAAGCGCCGAAGGCTGTCGAAGCCGACGCTTTGCCTGAGATACCACTTCTTCCGGTGGATTCACAACGGCGTGGGTTGCCGTGCGTAAGCGACAACGTCGCGTTGCTCGTCGCGATCGTGCGTGAGACGGAGCATGGTCTGAGCCGGGAAGACCTGCTTTCAACCATCATGCAAGAGGCGCCGCAGTTGAGCAGCAGTACCGCTGGCGTGATCATCTCGCAAGCATTGGGCGGGCTGGGACTCATCACGCTGACCGACGGTGCGTATCGTCCAACGACGCGCGGGCTCGACCTGCTCAACGCACCGGATCCACGTGAGATTCTGCGCGGCCCGCTCATCGGCCGAGTTTTCGGCATGGGGCATCTGCTCTTATGGCTCGGGAAAGCAAAGGAAGGGCTGTCGTCCGTTGAACTCTCGTCGCGGCTCAGAGCGCTCGTTCCGACCTGGAATTCCGCGCAGCCGGGCAACTATACGATAGCCTGGGCAAAAGCCGTCGATCTGATTCGTTCGGTCGAGACGCCAAACGGAAGCAGGCTGGTCTTGACCGACCACGGCGAAGACTATGCCGAGGCATTGCCCGAGGAATTTGCGCAACGCTGGCATATCCGTGAAGGCGATGTCGAAGCGATCAGCGAAGTCATGAGCGCGGCGGCAACCGCGAGCATAGCGGCCAGCGTGAATTTGCCTTACGACTTGCAGAGCATCATCGACGAGGGATGCTTCGTGGCGAAGCAGGACCTCGGCACCATGCTGGCGCTTCTCGACAGCAAGCGAAATCTGATCCTGCAAGGCCCACCGGGCACAGGTAAAACCTGGCTCGCCAAGCGCTTGGGCTATGCGCTGCTAGGTCGCAAGGACGCCAGCCGCCTAGTGTCGCTGCAGTTCCAACCCACACTCTCCTACGAGGACTTTGTGCGCGGCTGGCGGCCGGGCACGGACGGCCGTCTGGACCTCATCGATGGGGCGTTCATGGAGGCCATCCAGGCGGCGATGCGTGATCCGTCAAGCCCATATGTAGTCGTGATCGAGGAGATCAATCGCGGTAACCCCGCACAGGTATTCGGGGAAATGTTGACGCTTCTCGAGCGCGACAAGCGGACGGAGGAGGAGGCGCTTCGTCCGGCCTATGTGCGTACGCCCGATGAACGGGTTTTCATTCCCGAAAATCTTTACGTGATTGGCACGATGAACGTGGCTGATCGTTCGCTCGCACTCATCGATCTGGCTTTGCGGCGGCGGTTCGCGTATTTTTCGTTGAAGCCCGAGCTCGGCGAGCGGTGGCGCGATTGGTGCATGAAGGAGAATGGCTTCACTCACGCCGCGGCGGATGAAATTGCGGGGCGAATGTTCATGTTGAACAAGCGTATCACTGAGGACGAATCGTTGCGGGAACAGTTCTGCATTGGGCACAGTTTCGTCACGCCGCCGCACGGGAAGAAAATCGACGATCCGCTCGCGTGGTTCGCACGCGTCGTCGAAAGCGAAATCCGCCCGTTGTTGCGGGAGTACTGGTTTGACGATCATGCAAAAGCAGAGGACGCATACAGTGCGCTGATCAAGAATCTCGCACCATCGCCAGGCACGTAACCGTGTCGAAGCCTATTCCCATCAAAAACATCTGGTTCCTCCTGTCGTATGCGCACGGGCTTGCTCGTTTCAGCGAACAGATGGCCGTGGAAATCGCTGAGCACGACAATGTTCCCGAACTGCTCGCGCGTCTGCTCGCGACGATGGTCGAGCGCCGCATGAAGCGCAATCTGGCGCGCGCCTACCTACCCCGGGAAGCGCGGCTCACCCGCGTGCGTGGACGCATTGATCTAATGGCGACGCTATCTTCTGGGGAGTTACGACAGGGTCGGGTCATCTGCCGTTTCGATGAGTCCAGTGCGGATACACCGCGCAATCAACTCTTTCGCTTCGCGCTAATGCGGCTGGCTTCCCTCGTTCGCGACGAGAAGTTGGCACATCGCTGCCGCCTGCTCGGGTCCGAACTCGGGCGACTAGGCGTGACTTTCAGAAGGCCTGTGCGTTCGGAAACGGCGCGTGAGCAGATGGGCAGAAACGACGCTGACGACGCGGCGCTCATCGTCGTGGCAAATCTTGCGCTCGACCCGCGGCTGCCGACCGAAGATGCGGGCGATGTCCGGCTTGCCCGAGTGCAGCGGGACGAAAACATGTTGCGTAAGCTCTTCGAGAAAGCCGTTGCAGGCTTCTACAAGCGAGAGCTTCCGAAGCGACAGTGGGATGTCCGGTCTCAAAAGGAGCTCGTCTGGCCGGTCGAGGCGTCGACGGACGGCCTGCTGAAATGGCTTCCCACCATGAATGCCGACCTTATTATCGATAACCGTTTGGCCACGCGGCGCATTGTCATCGACACGAAGTATACGGACATCTTTACGCGGAACCAGTTCGGCCAGACACGGTTCAAGAGCGAGTATGTCTACCAGATCTTCGCGTATCTGCGTTCCCAGGCCGGCCAAGGCGATCAGCGCGCGGATCATGCCGAAGGCTGGCTGCTGCATCCTGCGATCGGCGGCCAGCACGTGGACGAATCGTTCACGGTGGGCGGACATCGGATAAGGTTTGTGACTGTTAATCTCGCAGATGAGAACGCGCGCATTCAGGAAGCGCTGCAGTTGCTGATTGCGGCGCCGCCGGTTCTGTCTGGTTAGGACGCTGCAAATTTGGCTAAAGACGTCGCCATAGGTATCGCAATTCCAAAACAAATCGAAGAAAAGGACAACGGGGAAATCGTTCATGATCTTGAGGTGGGGGCTGCTCGGCCGGGGCGAGCTGACGGCCGAAAGGCGTGCGAGAACGCTTGGCGTGTTCGCGTCGAATGGCCGCGACTAAATGCCCGTCTGCTCAGCGATGATTTCCATGGGGAACTCGGGTGATGGTGCTTGATTTGTCGTGCAGCGAACGCCTGCGTCCCGTCCCGTTTTCAGGCGAATACCACAGCAGCAGATGACGGAGGCGTCATCGCTTTCGCCGCGCGCACCGCATTGGGCGCACCGGTAAAGCCGTCCACCGTCAGTGGAGCTGCCCAGCATCACGCGGCCGAGACAAGACCGGCAGCAATGTGCGGCCAATTGCCAAAATTTCTCGTCGCTGTTCATGCGTCGCCTGTTTCCAATCGTGGAAAACCACGCATCCGGGCCGGTGCCCGCCAACCAAATCGCACGGCCTGCTTTTCGTCTCGTAGGACAGCGATGATCAGCTCTGTCGTGTCAAGGCAACGTTCGACTGTTTTCGTCTCCAGCTTGCCGCGGACCATGTAGCTGATTGTCCGCTGGACGAGCTGCGCTAGCTTGATCGGTTTGGTTCCCTTGGCGTTCTTGCCTATCATTTGCTCGCGCTGGCGGTTGTAGCAACTAACGCATAGATGTTTGTGAATCAGGCGCGTTGCTAACACATGACATCGCGCGCAGATCTTCCGACCTTTGATTGGCGAAGGATTCGCGTCAAGCTCGCCGGCATGACGTGCGCCGACGTGACAGTTCTTACAGGTCAGCCATCGCGTACCTGCGGTCGCTTCGCCAGCAGTCTTCCAGCGATGACCGCAGGCGTCAGTCGACAGCGTCGCTCGCAAGCGGTCGCAGTGAAAGTGTTGCCGGCCGGGAAGTTCGCCGAGTTCGAAGTACACGGGATTAACGATGCCTGATTTCATCGGTTGATGCTCTCCGGGCGGGGCACCATTTCGATGCGCACTCGCCGGATTGCCGTCGAAGCGACTAACTGGCGGCGCAAGCTTGCTAGCGAGCGTTTCAGTCGTGCCGTCGGATATCCTTCCTGCTCAAGCAATTTGATATCGTTGTGCATTTCCGTGAGACGCGCGTCAAGGTTATCCAGTACGGGGTAGTCCAGCATTTCCATTGAGCGTCACCTCATGTTGTAAGAAAAGTAACTGTCGGCGGGCAGCCATCACGAGTCACGATCGAGGTTCCATCGGCGCTGTACGTTTTTCACCGCGGCGAAAACCCGTTCGCCGGTTTCACGATCAGCCTGATGGATCGCGTTAGCAATTGCGTCATGCATTTGTTCCAACCTTTCGACGCTCCAGACCATCTCCGAATACTTCATGGCAAGCGCCAGGTTCGTCGCCCGCATACGGTGTGAGACGGCCAGCATCTGCGGGTTCTTGACCCGACGCGTGCCGTCGTCATTGGTGGCGCTTGCATAATCCGCTAGCAGGCGCGCGTCTGCGACCATCGCATCGAGTTCGGCAAAGAAATCGATCGCCCGGCGAGCGACTGCCCGACCCTCGTTAGTGACCGGTGCCAAGGTCTGCACCGGAGGCGGTACGATCGCACGCAATTCCTCGACTAAATCCCGATCGGCATCGCGAACCATCTTGCACCAAGTCGACCACGTGGGTTTAGGCACCTCGGGGAACAGTTTTTTCGCCAGGCGCGGGCCTTCGACGGCGCCATGATCAGCGACGTGCTGACGGATGGCTAGTAAGGCTTTGGTGCGCTGTGGATCAGGTGGGCGGGGCATAGCAACGTTTCGAAACCATTTAGAAACAGTTTAGTTTCACGACGCGCGGAGCAGTGCATAGCCTTGCCGCGCAAAGGCCGCCGGTTTCGAAACATCGATGCCGCTGAACAAGCGCAGCGCTCGGATCTCCCGCGTTGGAAGCCCAACTGATGGACGAGCGCATGGCTCTTCAGGATGCTGATCTGGCGCTCGCCGAAAGACTGGACGACGCAGAAAGACCGCCCAGGCGGATCAGTAACTTGTCGCGGACCTGCAGCAAAGGTTCGGGCTGTGATGAGCGATATCGACATCCTGATCAATACGCTCCAGTGTGCCGCGGAGCAGCTAACGGGGCTTGCCGTGCTCGCGGACCGGGACCGGCACAACCCGGCTATGGCCGCGAATTGGGCGCGCAGGATCAAGATCAAAAGGGCCGTGTGCGATTAGTTGCACGCCTGGCTTGAAGTCGCGAAGGCGGCGCCCCGGCACAGGTTGGACAACTGGATGCAGGTAGCTGTCGACGCGCAGCAGTCGACGCCATCACGCGGGCGCTCGCGCAGAACCTGCATGAGCCGCCGATGGTCGAGGCACATCTTTCACGATCTGCGTGCAAGAATTCTAGGCCGACTGGCCACATACCGGCGCCACGTCAGATTCGCGATCGCTCATTTTTGAGTAGCCCCGCAGATGGCCTCGCACCGCTCGCGCGCGAAATCCCACGCGCTGAACGCGATCAGCGGACCATCGTCACCCGCCGGGATCCAAGGATCCGCGCCGAATGCCTGATATCGCGCAAACAGTTCGGTCGCCGACATGCCGGGCTCGAACAGTTCGTCGAGTGAAGCGTTCACGATTCGCTGCGCCTCTGAAATTGCAGCGCCAACTGTCTCGAATGATCCTCGACAGGCGCGATATTCCGGGTCCTGATAGTGCCTGTTGTCGTCCTCGAACAGCTTGACCGTCATCTTGACCTCCCCCTGAAAGTCTCAATGCTGAGCTTACGCGCTACCGCGCCGCTTGAGCGAGTTTATGCGCCCCCGTCAGGCACGCAGAGACGCCGCCGCAAGACATCGCCAGTGCAGGACGAGCTCCGCATGATCCCGATGGCCGTCGATCGCCCAAAAGACGAACCGCTAGGGCTCAAGCGCGAGGTAGCACGCTCGCTCGTCGGGTCCACGTTTGCAAGCTCCGAAACATACTCGTCCACCAGACACGGCTGATCGGCCGAAGCAAGTATGAAAAAAAAAGCGGCTACGCCGGCGTGCGTGAAAGCGTCTGTCTGGCACGCGCGATCACCCGCTGTAACGCTCCTCGCGTCTCGATCAGCGCCTGTCAGTTCTTCTGTTCGGTTTCACCGGCCGCCAGCGCCGCGACGCGCGCCGGCTCGATGTGCTTGAGCCGCTCGGTCGCTCGCGGGAGGATCTGCCGCTCGGCGTCATCGACCTGGCGAGCCATCCCGGCGATTCGCTGAGCTGACCGCGCACCTCGTCGATATTGGTCTGCATCAACGGCCCTGTGAGTGATGACCACCCTGAGTGTAGCCAATACGCGTCGACATCATCAACATGTCGTCTTCGGTTACACATACCAGAAAGGGTCGACCAGCTAAAGGCGCGATCCGCATCTCGACGACGTTCGCTAGGGGCATTCGGGGAAAGGGGCGACCGCTTGTCGACAGCATCGACACATCCAGGTCTTGATGTGTCGATGCTCAAACCCTTGCTGCATAAGGTTGTCGACACTATCTACACTACCTTTGGAGAAAAAACTATTTACGTAGGAATTCGCAACACGAAAGTGGACTGTGGACTGCGCAGCCCGCCCCATAAGTGCTCGTAGCGGTTGGCCGAGGGCGGAAGCATCGTTCTCAGTGTCGTCAGTGTAGAAAGCCTTGCCCCAATAGGGCTTTGGATGTGTCGACGCATACGACTCGCAGTGTCGACAGCCAGGCGAGCAGGCAAACAAGCCCGCTTCATGCGGGCTTTTTTACACTTCTTACTATAATCGCTACTCGCGGATCCAATGCCGACCCTTTCCACGAGTGCCGATTTTCTGCGTCCAGCCCGCCGCCTTCAGCGCTTGGGCGATCAATTTGGAGTCGGGGGTGTCCTTCTTCGTGATCGGCTTGCCCATGATCGCCTCAAAAATCTCGCCGGTAGTGACCTCCTCACAAATCGAGCTCCCATCGCGTACGCCGCCCCAGTCGGGCGTGCCGCGCTCCGTCGGCGACACATATGTCAGATACTTTTCGACGTGATCGGTCCAAAGGTTGGTATCTTGGCGGGCCGCCTGCTCGATCTTGGCGAGCGCCTCAACATCATCCGTCAGCCACCATTGTTCTCCAGCCGCGTACCGCGCAGCGGCTTCCGCCCAAAGCTGATCGCGAACCGCCTTCAGCCCTTCGATATCTGTGTTGCGGCACTCAACCGGCCAAAACCGCCGGCCGCCTGTCGCGTCTTTTAGGTAGCGGCCATCGGCTTCCGGGTTGATCGTGCCAAAGAACGCGCACTGACGTGGATGGTCTGCGTTCCGTTTATCGAACGGCGAGCGATAGTCGTCGACTTTTCGTGACATGAACAATTTGGCGGTGTCGACCTGTGTGCGGTTCATCGACGCCATCTCCGGAACCTCGATCAGCCATTTACCCTGCAGACCGATCGCGGCATCTTTCGAGCCAAGATCGCCATGCAGGTTATCGGTGTACCACGCATCATTCGGCGACAGCGCGTTAATGAGCGTCGACTTTTTGAGCCCCTGATCGCCCTCTAACACGAGAGCGGTGTCGAACTTCACGCCGGGCTTCATGATCCGCGCCACGGCGCCGACAAGCGTCTTCGCGCCGACGTTGCGGATATAGGTGTAGTCCTCGCAGCCGGCGTACGTCGACAGCCAAGTATCCAGCCGTGTGACACCGTCCCACTGAAGACCATTGAGATAGTCGCGCACCGGATGCCGCTTGTCGGCAGACGCAAGGAGGCGGACTGCATCGCGGACCATCTTGTCCGACGCGTTGAGTCCATACTGGGCAGACAGCCACGCCGAGAGGAGCATGTCATGCTCGTCGCTCCAGATCCCCGCGTCACCGCCGCACGGTGGAGTAACGCGGGTTTCGATGCGCTGCGCAAACATGTTTGCCCAAACGACGTTATGCCAGTCCGGATGCGCCTGCAGCACCTTCGCGATCGAGTACGCGCTAGGCTTTATGTGCATCATCGCCAAATTGATCTGAAGATCCACATCAGTTGCCTTCGCGACCGATTCCGGCACCGCATGCGCGACGAGCGGGCCGACGCGACTGCACTGCTGCATTAGCATATTGCCGACCATCGTGCGATCGTACTTATCCTTTCCATTCTTCGCGACGCCCGACGCCATACAGTAATTTTGCCAGTATGTGAGATCCTGCAGACGCAGAATGCCGGCATCCTTGAAGAGATCGCTGGCCCTGATCAGCTCGACCTTTCGGGCGTGAGTCCAGAACGCATACAGATCGCCGCTTTGACCCATCGCGATAGGCGCAAACGGGACGAAATTGAGAGGGTCTTTCGGCCGCGCAGCCGGCAACCGGTCCGCTCCGACCGCAGCCGGCAGCATCGGCGTCGACTGAGCGATCATCATGCCCGGCAGTACATCGTCCGGCTCATCAGTCAGCAGCCCGACCAGCGCGTCGTCGGCCGGCGCCTGCGCCACCTTTTTGACCTTGCCGCTCGCCCATGCCGCGTCGACGTCGGGCGGCGTCACCACCTCAGTCGCCTCAAGCGCCGTCTCGATCGTCCCGCGCACGGCATCCCAACCATGCAGCACGGCCATATCGTTAAAGTCCGTCGGACCCTTGCGCTTGCCGTTTTCGTCCGTCGTGCCGTCGGCATCAGTAAACGGCGGAAATGCCACGCGGCCCCCGACCGCCTTGGCCGCTTCAGTCGCGCGCGTGACGCCCGGATTGTTGATCGGCGTCAACGTCCATTGATCGTTGTCCGCGCACATAACGATCGTCGCCGCCGGAAAGCGATCGCGGACTACTTGCGCAACTGGCATCAGGTTCGGCGCGTCGAACGCGACGATAACCGCATGGTCTGTTGCCTCATGCAGGCTCGCGCCCGTCGCGTAGCCTTCGCAAATCAGGACAACCATCTTGTCATTGACGGTCAGCGGCTTGCCGATCACATAGAAGCGGCCGCGCTTGTCGCCATCCGTCAGATAGTCCTTATCCCGTTGCAGCCGGTTATCCGAGTCCGGAAAGATCGCCTGCAATGAATGGATCGCCTTGCGCTCGTCGCGGATCGGTACCAGCAGCGCATCCTTTTCGATAAGCGAGAGCTCGCCCGTGTTCGGGTTCAGCTTTTCCCACGCGCCCACGCGCAAGCCGTGCGACTGGACGCCCTTGCGCGCCAGATACGGATGCTCAGCGCCAGTCACTTCCCGCGCGCCGTCGAATACTACGTTGGCGAGCTCGGCCGCCTTCGCGTGGCGAATCCGGTCCTCCTCCTCGCGTTGGCGCGCCTTCTCCTGCATGCGCTCACGCAGCGCGCGCCGCTCCTCGCCCGTCATCGGCTTCGCTTTCTCGGACGACTTCCAGGTGAATTTAACGTCGTTCCCGTAACGCTTGTTGCAGCCGAACATGCCCGCCGGCCGATCGTCGCAGACGAGTTTGTACCAGCCATTTTTGCCGCGATCGTCGCCGACCCGGATCCGGTGAATCTTGCCGTCGGCGATGATATCCGCCGGATCGACCTGAATATCCTGTGCCGCCATGGCATCCACAAACTGACTGATTACGGCGACAACATTAGCTACGGGAATCGGTTGAACGGTGCTGTCCGGAATCGACGGAAAGATAGTATGTTTCATACAAGTAGCGGTTTTGCGGCATTGAGCGTTATGAAGCGTCCAGGGTGGTCTGGGGAAATCGTGTTCGCCATGGATTGTGAGAGGTAATCAAGTCTGATTCAAGCTTCGAGATTTTTTCAATTGTAAGCAATGCAGAGTTATTGTTCGTTTAGACGAACAATAAGAAATGGGCGATGGTTGTAAACAAACGCCTTTTTGGCGAGAGCCTCGTTACTTGGTGGCGGGACGGCGTGATGCCGGAAAACAACAGCGCCTGCTGAGTTATACATGCTGCTGAAACCCGATCAGCCTCTGGGGTCGAGTATCACGGATTGGGACCGATGGGCCTAGCGCGTGCCGGCGCCGTGTGTCCGCGTTGCAAAGCGCTATTTCGAGCGCGGGAGCCAACCGGACACGACGGACCGGGCCGTCGCCCTACATCCCGCGACGGCGACAGCGGGAACGTTTGGCGGCGGCGCGACCCTAGCTTCCGCGCAGGCGCTGCATGGTTTCGCGCAGGCGCTGCATGGTTTCGCGCGCATACCGGCGCATTGGGGGCGTGCCCATGTCGCGGCGCGTACCCATGTCCAAAAGTGTCAGATACAAGTCAAGAGGGCTGCAGATCGTAGTTTCCTTACCGTCCAGGCCGGAAAGCGTGACGACTGTTCCGTCGGTCGGAGACCACTTTGCGATCGGCTGAATGCATTTTCGCGTTCGCTTCGCCCGATAAACGCGACGGCCCTTGCTGTCCACGAACGTGTTGAGGTGGCCGTACCAGATGACCTGATCCATGAAGACCATCGGCGCCCAGCCAAATACCGTGTGCATCCAGCGGAGTTGCTGCTCGATGTCCCGGCATGCGCGCCGCCGGGCCTTCTCGGTCTCGTCGTCCTTCGCACGCGAATCGAAGTGGATGATCGGAAAAGTTGTTGCTGCTGACGATCCGGAATGCGCAGCGTTGATTGCGGTGAACTCCGCCAGGAGCGCCTCGCTGTAGGGCGCGTTCATGCGACCTCCCGCGACGCAAGCCAGGCGCGGATGTCTTCGACACGAAAGCCGGTCGCCTTCGGACCCAGCTTCACGGGAGCGGGAAAGCGTCCCTGCTTGATCCATTCGTAGAGCGTGCTGCGCCCGACAGGAACAAAAGCCGGTACGAGGCGTTTCATCCGAATGAAGCCGGTTTCCGGCAGGCGTGCCAGCTCAGAGGGTGAGGTGATATTTTTTGCGGCCATGTCAGACCCAGGTAGTTAATCCAGTGCCCAGTGTGTTGTCACGACCGTCCGAATGGGTCTGAGCAGCAGCAGTATTGTCGCCGTTTCGATAACTAGTGTCGGCAAACGAAATTAGGGCTGTGCATGACGAGTTGAGCACGAAGCCCGGCGGCATCTCTGTCGAGAACCAGAAGGGCGACAAGTGGCAACTGCCCGGCGAAGACGCTGAACGTCCCAACGACGGACCCCAAGACGCTGGAGATTGGCCTCAAGGCGGTCGCGCAGTCGCAGTACAACGTGTTGAGCGTGTTCAATGCGACGCTCGCGCTCGACTTGCGCAAGCTGTTCACGCTCGTCTGGGATTTCGTCCCGAGTCCCACCAGTGCCGCAAGCGCGGACATAATAAGGGCCGTGGATCAGGGCAACGTTGAGCGTGCATGACGGCGTCGAACTCGCGCTAAAAGCCCGGTTCGGGATCGGTTTTCCGGAAGGATTCGCCGTGGAGGTGTACAACCCGGCGAGTAACATGTCGATCTTGCTCTGAGACGCAACTGCCGCGCCGCCGGCAGATCATCTACGCCCGGGGGCCAATCTTTACTTTTCGATGCCGCTATTTTTCCTTCGATGCGTGCCTCTGCATCTATAGGCAGCGCGATTCCACCACAGGCGAGACAGGCGCCTCTAGCTTTACCGAACAAGTTTAGAAGAGTGTCCATATGCAAACTGAAGGGCCACACGCATCCACTTCACTTGTGAACGACAAGGCACTGCTGATTTTTCAGGGCGGCGGCGCCAAGGGCATCGTGCACGTCGGCGCACTCCTGGCGATCGAACAGATGAATCTCGACGTCCGCGGGGTAGCCGGGACCTCGGCCGGCTCAATCGTCGCAGCGCTGGTCGCTGCAGGTTTTTCCGGTAACGATTTGGTCAACCTCAACACAGGGAAACATCTGCTCGATAACAGGTACGGCGACATGGACTGCAGCCGTCCGAGGGATCTCTTTGGAAAGTGGGGCTGGAGGAAGCTGCGCTGGGCGGGAGCGTTGGTCTACTGGGGACCGACACTGATCCTGGCGGCTATCACTGCCGCGCTGTTCGCTGTTTACGCAGGGGACGGGTGGTTGGGACTGGCGCTCTCTATCGTCTGCATCCTTTTGCCCGTGGCTTTCGTAATCTGGCTGTTTGTTGGCATCACGTCGACGAAACACGTCCGTGATTTCATTGACGCTGTATTACGAACACGGATAGAGGCGTCTACCGAGGCCGGTGTGACATTTTCGGATCTTGCGAAAGCCGGCCGCATGCCGCTCAAGATTGTCGCAACCAACGTTTCCGAAGAACGAGCCGAGGTCTTCTCTCTGGAAAGGACACCGGACGTGCCGGTGGCGGATGCGGTAGCTGCATCCATCTGCCTGCCGGTGATTTTTCGGCCACATCGCTTCGTGTGCACGCGAGGAAAGGGGGTAACCGCGGATCGCAGGGAGCGGAGCTATGTTGACGGTGGCCTGATTTCCAATCTCCCCGTGTGGACCCTGGATGAAGAACGCGAAAGACATGATTCCGCGTGTGGCGGGGAGCTTCTCACTATTGCGTTTGGAATCGAACCGAAAGCGCCCGGCGATGGATCTCTCCGGAAACCGGCGACGTTGCTGCAAGCACTGATTTCGGCGGTAGTCACGGGGTCTCTTGAGCTTGACATGCGAAAGGTGCCTAATGCCCATCATTTCATGATGGCCTGCACGCTCAAGCTGATGGACTTTCACAAGCCCAAGCATATATATTTTGATACGGTGGCGCGAGCGAAGGGCTTGGCGTTCAGCCATCCTGCAGGATGGGCTTGTGATATTTCCGAGAAACATCGCAAGCGCGTGCCACGCGATCCAGAAGGAAACCTTACAGGCTATACGGTCGCAAACCGGGATCTGGCATTCCAACACTTCTGCTTCGGTCCGGGTCGCCTTGGCCATGCAACCCCGGGGTTCCTATGCGCCACCCGTCTGGACCTCTGCCATAGACTTTCCTGGCCAGCCCGGCGTGTCCCCGGACGGCGCATGGGAGTCCGGAACTCCCAAGTTCGGTGCCTACGAGGGCGGACAGTGGCCGGGACAGCACTGGCGCCTAGTGATCCCCGTGTCTGGGCGCAAGCCACGACGGTCAGGAGAAAGGCCCTCAGTTGAACGCGGGCTGGTAATTGCGGTCGAATGCGATGCGATACCGGACCTCGCATTGACAAATGTGTCTAATTTTCAACCATTCGTTGACGCGTTGGAAACCTCGGTGTTAGATTTCTGTATCAAAACAGGCATTTACGTTGCAGTACAAAGGAGCACGTCGTGGCCATGGGACTGAAATTCTTTACTGTCTCTGATTCAAAGCGTGATTCGACTCCAGAGGCGCGAGAATTCGACCTCGGCATATCGTCGGTCCCTGTGGATAAAGAGCAGGCAAAGCGTACGGCGGCCGAAGTGACCAAAATTTTCCAGGTTTCGATCACGAGCGGATCGGGAGCGGCGCTCAAGGCAGACATTGAGCGAGCTTTGCAGCAGGCGGCCGAGGCGCGAAAGTCCGCTAAACGCGATGGACCGGTAAGTGTCGAAGGCTGACAGCAGGCAAAAAAAGGGCGCATACAGCGTCCTTTTTAATGGGCCGGTTGACCGAACCAGCCGGACCTTTTCCTGCAAAATCCCGGTGATCTGCCGCCAGCTGCGCAATCTGAGTTACGACTTCGCTCCAGCCAGCAGTCCGGCAAGCGTGAAGGCGCCCGGTACCAGAGCGTCGCCGCCTGCAGTGCGTCGACCAACGCGTTGCTCACATCATATGGCTGGACCATTCCACCCGCTCTTGGTTTTGGCGGCGATGGCAAAACAAGCGACGTGAGATCGTAGTACGGCTGCGTAGAAGGGAGTTGCGGCAGACCGAGCAGCGCATTTGCCATCACCGACCGTCGTCTGTCAGCCTGACGTCGTTCTTGCAGCCAGCCGCATTGCCGCGACCCGCAGCGGACGGCTCAGTTGACGCGACGCCTATGGCCGTTCCCGATGCGGATGCGACGCTCAAAATTTTCCGTGAGACACTGAGCGACGGACTGAGAAGGCCGCCTTCTGCCTCGTCAGCGCGAACTGATCTGCTGCATAAGAGTAACTCGGGTTGGTGCCGCCGATCTGCAACTCGACCCGACTGTATATAGGCATTTTGAACCCGCGCTTGCGCGCCGATCTAGAGGGGTATATCGAAGCTCGACGCTGATGCAGCCTCCTCGATTGAGGAAGTCCTCCGGATTCACGACGCCCAGTTGCAGTCGCAAAACACGTGATGTGATCGAGGCAGGTGATCGTCTTTCGCGCTTTATCAGGAGTGAACGTCGATCTCCGCTTGACTGAGGCGGATAGGCCTGGCGCGTGCCAGGTCAGTGCAGTGCAGGCTGGGCGAACGTGAAATCCATCCACACCACCGGATTCGTGTAAGACCATTGCACTGCGCCGCCATGCGTTGGAAGACGTACCAGCATCGGGTTATTCACATCGCCCGGCTTCTGTCGTGATGGATCAGACAGGATAATTTGATTCGGATCCCGGCTGACCTCATTGAACGTGAAGTACGAACCGGGCGCATAGGGAGGATATTCAATCCACTTGTCGCCCTGCCTCTTGAACGACCCGTTTGCGGTTGTTACTTCTGATATTGAAGTGAAAGCGCCCGCAGGGGGAGCTCCTTCCGGCGGTTTCCTGAAGTTGGGCAACATCACCGGCACTAACGTGGTCAGAACACTTGCCTTGCAGTCATTGCCGTTCTTGATAGCAGTCGCCAAATCCTTCTGCAGAACTCCGCTCGAGCCACCCTTCGTAGAACTGGCTGCCACGCCGGCATCGACGCCCAGCACCTTTTTGAGCAGGCCTGTGACTTTAGCATCCGCATTAGCCGACAAGGTAACCTGATTATTTTTTTCTTCAAGCGGTGCCTGCTGACAGATCTGCCCGGCAGCGTCCACTATCAGCTTCAATGCTGCGGCTTGCTGCGCAGCTGTTTGCGGTACAGTCGAATCCTGCGCCTGCGACAACTGCGCGGCGCCCGAAATGACCACCAGTAGCAACGAACTAACGAACCGGTCTCGCATGATCATGGCCCTTTCGAACAATATCCGGCATTGCCCCCGCCAACATCAGCCGAAATCGCGATCAGATCGGGGGATATGGGACCCTCACCGGCCTTCAGCGTGGCATCGTCTGCCCTGAATTGCGCGACTCTTGCCGCGCTGCATTTCGTTATTCGATCAGTCTGTCCGGCTGTGTCGTCAATCTGGGCCGATGTCTGGCTATAAGCCAGCAGGGCGACGCACGCCTTTCCTTGGGTTTCCGAAAGCGTTGCGTTTGCCTAATGCACCCCTAGCTTTCATTGCCCCGATCTATTTGTCTTGACGCTCGCCGCTCACGCGTCCAGTTCCCCAACATGCTGCGTCGACGCTTAAATCCGGTACTATCGCTGCATTCGTCCGGTGATTGCTGGTGGTGAAGTGTCTTTGCGTGCACGCAGGATGTATGTGCGCGCTCGCACGAAATGCAGCAAACGAGGGCGCGGGATCATCGACGCATGCAGGGAAACGGTATAGTGACGCTGTAGCGCTTTTCGCTAGTCGTAGGAAAACAACAAGAATGAAACTGCGAGAACGCGAGCGGGGATCCGCGGGAGGTGAACGGCTGCATCCAAGCTTCAACGATCATCCGCGCCTTTGTGTCGGCCCGCAAGCACTTGGCCAGCGTGGCGTTGACCTAATACCAGCCCCTGCCAATAGGGGACGGTCGCTGCCCGTGAGAACACCGGCGCTGTTATCGCCCATCACCTGTCTTTTCGGTGCACTTTTCCTATACTTCGACGTGCGGGCTCGGCCAAGTGCATCGAAGAATGCCGGGGAGCAAGGATTAGTCCAAGCCCGTAACTGGGTTTTCTGCCGCACCGGTGGAGGAAATTGAAATGAGCGTCGACGGTATCAAGGCGAGCGGCGTTGCAGCCGTCGAATTGCCAGCTCGGGAAATTTCCCAGCCAAATGGCTTGGAAGAGGCCCATGTATGGGAGTATCCCACTCGTTGGGAAATCAAAGCCGGCGCCAATACACTTGCTGAGTATGCAAAAAACGAACCGGAACAAGCCCTTGGTCCCGTTGTTCGACTCATTCGTGATAATCAGGGGCGAATTTATGGTGAGCTGATCGGCTGGGTTCGGCCATGGAACTATCTGGACGATTTCAAGGTTACCATCGACTTTGCGCCAGACCCAGCGCCTCTCAGGACTCTTACTTGGGATGGCACGCCCGGGGGGGATAACGCCGTCTGGCCGGATGGAGATCCACCGCGTCGACTGCTTATGAATCCTGGAAGTGAGCCGGATTTGTGGACGATGCTTATTAACGCCGGCATCTCTGCGACCTGGCATTGCGCCGCGCACTAAGTGACGGTTCTTATTTCTTCTAGATTGACTGCCGCCGAAAAAGCCTGATGCGTTGGTCGACAGCAGGCGCCTCATCCGTGTCGCATGCCTCTGATGGCGAACTAACGGTGTCATGCGACAGCAATCCGGGGTTTCCGGCAACTTCCATTCTCCCTCGAGAGGACGACATGTCATTTGAGAGTTATGAAGCCTTTCGAGAAATTAAACGTGAGGAGTTCTTCCGAAAAATGTCCGCTGAGAAGAGGTCCTTTGAATATCAATTGTCTAAAGCGGATACAGCGGAAAAGCGCGAAGAAATTATCAACGATTATGTAAAGCGAACAAACGACGCGGTGAATATCGTAGAAATGGCCAGATGGCAGCCAGCATACGCCGCTCTCGGGTCTGTCTTGGTCTGGTTAGCTATCTGGCTCTTAAAGAAGATTCCCGTCGCCTGGGACGCGTTGATAGCTCTAATACTTAGTCCAGGAGTTGCATACCTTATTGCCCCTTTAACTGCCTTGGTAGGGTGGGGATTTTTCTTGCTCCGTAAGCGCCAGAGATTTTCGTATGCCGCACTTGAGATGGGCGCAGCATGCTTCACTACATACCAGATTACGTCAAATTTTGTTGTTTCCGTTAAGAGCGAAACAATATTTCCCTACGTGCTCGCAATGATGGGCAGTATCTACATCGCGGTTCGCGCATATGACAATTTCGACAAATGGTTTCACCCAGATATCGAAACGTTTAAAAGGCTGGTCGCAGAGGCGCAAGCGGCGCTCAAAGCCCAGACAGAAAAATCGGATATCCGTGGGCCAGCGTCCGCAGTGGATGACTAGCCTAATCGGCTGCTGCGGGTCGGGCGTGATCCCGCCGTGTTTTCCGGGAATGATCGTTTTAGACTGGCCGATTCTGGAAGGTTTGGCCGAGGGCGCGACGAGCATGATCGTCGGGCGAAGGTCCTTTCCCTGGATGGGAGCTGACATTCGGATGTCAGCCTGAGAGCGCGGTCGATCGGCCGTCGATGGCCGCAGGCAGCCTTTCGCAACGGGCGCAACGTATGCCAATCTCACCCTCCCGCGAATCCAACAAATTCGCGTCGCAAATCGGCAAGTCCAATTTATTCGGTTCCGCGTCATCAAAGATTTGACCGAATTCGTTCGCAAGTCTCTGAGCACTAGGCAGGCCGTTATGGGGCTGAGCGGCGAATCGCCTGAGCGCCAGACGAAGACGGCAAGCGTCCGCGCGTACGGCGCGCAGAACACCTTTCGCCGTAGGTTTTATGCGGCCACGGAGAGCGCGGCGTCCTGCCGGAGTGGCACGACGTTCGACGGGGTATCCATCAGGAGTTCTAGGTGTGCGCCGAGCAGGCGCCATGCGTCCGCCTGTTCCTGCTGCCGGACCGCCCGTTGATAGGTGCGTTTGATCTTGTTCTGTTCGAGGTGGTTCAGGCACTTCTCGATCACGTCGCCATGGACGCCGAGCTCGCCCATCAGCGTCGCGCCCGTTCGGCGCAGATCGTGAGGGGTCCACCGTCCGCCTGGCAAGATGAGCGCGTCGATGTGCTGGCTGCGGTGCTGCAACGGCGTGCCGCTTGCCGCGCCTTGGCGGTCATAGATCTGCTTCGTAATGGACTTGGAGCAGACTGGCCCGTCGTGCCGGGCGGCCGGGAAGAGCCAGACTTCATCGCCGCCGAGTTCGAGCAGCGCCCGCATGTGGGTCTTGGCGAACTCGCTTAGGTAGATCGTGTGCTCCTTCGCGTTTTTTGAGTGGTCCGCCGGAATGATCCAGGTGCCCGCTGCAAGATCGATGTCGGCACGGCGTGCCCGTGTCAGTTCGCCAATCCTTGCGAGTGTCGCGAGCATCACCCAGATGGCGTGTTGCGTCGTTTTAAGCAGGTTCGCCTTCGCGAGCTTGACCAGCAGTCCACGGATCTCCGCCTCGGACAGCACGCGTTCGCGTTCTTCCTCCTGGCCGCCAACGTGCTTCTTCTCGATGCCTGTCGTCGGATCGACGGCGACAATTTCGCGCACCAGCGCAAAGCTGAACATCTGGCGCAGTTCGGCGAGCAGCCGGTTGGCTAAGCGCGAGGCACCGCGAGCCTTGACCGTGTCCAGCACGGACATGATGTCGGCCCGCTTGATACTGTCTGCGTGTCGGTCGCCAAGCTTCGGCAGTACGTCCTTTTCGAGTCCGCGCTTCGTTTCCGCGCCGTCGTCTTTACGACGCACGAGGTCGAGTGCGCTCCATTCGGCAAACAGCTGACGCACGGTGAGGCGTTGCTGTTCCGCTTCATGGCGTTTGCGTTCGGCCGCCAGACGCTGCGCCAGCTCCACCTGATGATCGATACCCTGGCGAGCCTTCGCGCGAATGGCGGTCGCCTCGAAGCGGGCATCCTCGAGTGATAGATGGCCATCGTCGGTTCGGGCGCCATAGCGGCGCGCCAGCGTCACTGTCGTCTCCTTGCCGTTGGCCGTGTATTTGACCTGCCAGGACTTCGTGCCGTCGGTCGACACCCGCAACCGCAGTCCATCGCCATCGGCGAGGTGATACGCCGCCTTCTTCGGCTTCGCGCTTTCAATACCCCGCACCGTGAGCTTTCCCATATTCGTTATCCGTTACCGTCCCGTTACCGGAATATCGCCAGATTATGCCGATCGTGAGCAGACGGGTCTGGACGAATGTTTTCCGTACAGCCTTGATTATACAGGGGTCCGCGGGCTATTACATAGGAATCCAGATTAATATAAACCTTTATGGGGTGCAGGTGGTCGGAGGTTCAAATCCTCTCGCCCCGACCAAAAAGATCAAAAGGACTTACGGTGAAAGCCGTAAGTCCTTTTTTCTTGCCCGTCGCGCGGGCGCAGCGTTTCCCGCTGTCAACGCTTCGCCCACGCTCATCTGCATCCCGAAGCCTCGATTGCTTTGCTCATGCGCTCGGTTTCGGCTGTCTTGCACATCGCGACCGCCGTGGGCAGCATCGACCCGCCGCCCCATTCTCGCGAAGCCGATTTTTTGCAATTGGCGTCACGGCGCGTTTTCCACGCGGTGAGCCTCTTCTCGATCGCCGCTTTGCAACTCGCCGACACCGCGGCCTTGCCCTCGACGACCTGCTCCAGCTTCTGCTCCGCGACGATCTGCTCGCGCCACGCGCACAGATTCATGCTCATCTGATTCGCGTCGCAATGCGACAGGGCCGCGTCGACCTCACTGGCGGGCAGTCCACTGCGGGTTGCCATGACGTCGGCTGGATTGGATGCGGCGGCCGGTGCCGAACTGCTAACAAGCGCAAGCGCGACACACAGCCGTCTCATTGCCGGCCCTGCGTCAGGAACGGCGCCGCTTCTTCGCGGCGGCGATTTACCAAGCCTGGCACTCGCACTGCCGGTAGCGGTCGCCCGTGGGCATCGCGAGGATGTACATAGACGTTGCGTGCCATTTCGATTGCGACTTCATCGTTCTGCCCACGATTTGCTACAGCTAACGCCTGTCGGGCGCCGGTTGCGCCCGTGTTATAGGTATAGCTCACGAGAGCGTCGAACCGCCGCTGCGTTAGCTCATGATCCGTAACTCGGCTTTTGACCGAACCTTCCGCGGCGCGAACCCTTGTTGCGAGTTGAGCGTTGACATCTGCCAAGGTCACCGGCCGCCGCATTTCGTCATTGGTGCATCGGCCAAAGTACGCAGGCGTGCCTATCCCGAAGGTGCAATTGTTCGCTACGTCGTTGTCGTAGCGAAGGACAGCGCCCACGTGCATCCGCAATGCAGTCCATCCGGCATCGCTCAACTTTTTTTTGATTCGTTTGGCACGTTCAGTTCCTCAAGAATAGGCGAGTGCAATCTGGCAGACTTGTCACCGGCACGCGTTCGCATTCGCAAGCGCACACGAATCACCGCCCTTGAGCCCCCAACGCCACAAACCGCTCCAGATGATGATCCTCATCCCCAAGCTGATGATCGATCATCACGAGCCGCTTCGCGTAATGCGCGAGCGGCAGTTCCCACGTCATACCGATCCCGCCGTGCAACTGGATGCATTCCTCCGCGACTCGCGTGCCGATCCGGCCGATGCTGTACTTCGCCGCCGACACCGCGCGCTCGCGCGCGTTTCGTTCGCCGTCGAGCGCCGCCGCCGCGTTGATCACCGCCGAGCGCGCCTGCTCGATTTCGAGCAGCAAATCGGCCATGCGATGCTGCAACGCCTGGAAGCTGCCGATCGGCACGCCGAACTGCTTGCGCGTGCGCAGATAGTCGAGCGTGTAGTCTTTCGCGACGTCCATTGCGCCGACCGCTTCCGCGCACAGCGCGAGCACGCCGCAACTCACCGCATATTCGAGCGTCGCAAAGCCGTGATCCACTGAGCCGAGCACGGTGTCGTCGCGGAGCGTGACGTCGTCGAACGTCACTTCGGCCGCGCGTCCTCCGTCGATCTTGCGGTAGCCGCGCACCCTCACACCCGCCGCGTCCCTCGGCACCAGAAACAGCGTGATGCCGGCTTCGGCATCGTCCTCGCCGCTCGTGCGTGCCGAGACGAGGAACGCCTGAGCATGCTCGCCATGCTGAACGACGGCCTTTGCGCCGTGCAACGTCCACACGCCGCTGTTGCCATTTACGCTGCGGCGCGCGCGCGTCGTCGCGACCCGGGCAAGCTCGTAATGACTGTCCGGTTCACCATGCGCGAGCGCAACGATCCGCGAGCCGTCGATCAACGAACCCAGCGCCGCATTCTGCACGTCGCTGCCGCTGCGAGCGATCGCCCGGCCGACGACCAGCGTATCGAGAAACGGTTCGACGACGAGCCCGCGGCCGATGCTCTCGAACACCACGGAAATATCGAACCCGCCGCCGCCGAAACCGCCGCTCGCTTCGTCGAACAGTGCGCCGATCACGCCAAGTTCCGCGAAGCGTGCCCACAATTCGGTGCTGAAGCCTTGCGTCGAGCGTGCGATTTCATCGCGCGTCGCGAAGCCGTACTGCTCGCTGATAAACCGATTCAGCATATCCGCCAGCATGCGGCGGTCTTCGGTGTGCTGGAAATTCATGACGTGCGCCTCTTACAGTCCGAGGATCATTTTGGAAATGATGTTCTTCTGGATTTCGTTCGAGCCGCCGAAGATCGACAGCTTGCGATTATTGAAGTACTGCGACGCGGCACTCGCGGCTTCGTCGGGGCCGACCGGCACGCCGTCGAAGCCTTCGTGCAGCGCTTGCTCGACGAATGGCTGCGCATAAGCGCCCATCGCGCGCCGCGTCAGCGACGAGATCTCCTGACGGATCTCGGTGCCGCGAATCTTCAGCATCGAACTCTCGGCACCTGGCACGCCGCCGCCCGCCACGGCCGCGATCACCCGAAGATTGGTCGTCTTCATGTTCTCGAGATCGATCTCGACGCGCGCCATGCGTGCCGCGAACGCCGGATCCTCGGCGAGCGGCCGGCCGTTGCGCAGCTGTGTCGCGGCGATCTTGCGCAGACGGTTGAAGGCGGCGACGGAAAAGCCGACGCCGGCGATATTGGTGCGCTCGTACGTAAGCAGATATTTCGCGTAGGTCCAGCCCTTGTTTTCTTCGCCGACGAGATTTCCGACCGGCACGCGCACGTCGGTGAAGAACACTTCATTGACCTCGTGCTCGCCGTCGAGCGTGATGATCGGCCGGACTTCGACGCCCGGCGTGTTCATGTCGATCAGCAGAAAGCTGATGCCTTCCTGTTTGCGCACGTCGGTCGCGGTGCGCACGAGGCAGAAGATCATGTTCGCGTAATGACCGAGTGTGGTCCACGTCTTCTGGCCATTGACGAGGTAGTGCTCGCCCTGCGCGTCCTTGCCGCGCACTGCCGTCGTCTTGACCGACGCGAGATCGGAGCCCGCGCCCGGCTCCGAATAGCCCTGGCACCACCAGTCGGAACCATCGAGAATGCGCGGCAGCCAGTGACGCTTCTGCGCCTCGCTGCCGTACTTGATCAGCACCGGCCCGAGCATGTTGACGCCGAACGGCACGACGCGTGGCGCGCCGGCGAGTGCGCATTCGTTTTCGAAGATGAATTTCTGCACTGCGCTCCAACCCGGGCCGCCGTACTCTTTCGGCCAGTGATTCGCGAGCCAGCCTTGCGCGTTCAGAATCGCGTGCCACTCGGCCATGTCGTCGCGCGTCAGACGCCGCCCGCCGTGCACCTTGCCGGCGAGACGTCGCGGGAGCTTGTCGCGCAGAAACGCCAGCACGCTGGTACGAAACGCTTCTTCGTCGGAGGTGAAGTTCAGATCCATCGCAGTCGTTCCGTTAGTGTTCGTGGTGGTTCAGGCTGTCGTGTTCAGGCTCGCGAAATCCGCGCCGCGCTCGACCAGATCGACGAGCAGCGGCGACGGCCGCCAGAACAGCGGGTCTTCCTTCGCGAACTCGCGGATGTCGGCGAGAATCGTCGGCAGGCCGACGCTATCCGCGTATTTCATCGGACCGCCGCGGTAGCGCGGAAAGCCGTAGCCGTACAGCAGGGTCACGTCGACGTCGAGCGGGCGCAGCGCGATACTTTCGTGGACGACGTTCGCGCCTTCGTTGATCATCGCGGCCAGATAGCGGCGCATGATCTGCTCGTCGGTGAAGCTGCGCGGCGTGATGCCTGCGCGCGCACGCTCGGCGTCGATGATCGCCTCGACTTCGGGATCGGGCATGCCGCCGCGCGACCCTTCGGGGTACAGATAGAATCCGCGGCCGGTCTTGTGGCCGAACCAGCCGCGCTCGCACAGGCGGTCGGCGATCTGCACGTAGCGCGCGTTCGGGTCGCGCGTGGCCGCGCGGCGTTGGCGCGCCGCCCAGCCGATGTCGCCGCCCGCGAGATCGACCACCTGAAACGGGCCCATCGGCAAGCCGAACGCCCGCACCGCCGCGTCGATCTGATACGGCGATGCACCGTCTTCCATCAGCGCGTCCGCGGCGGCGCGGTACACGGCAAGCAGGCGATTGCCGATGAAGCCGTCGCACACGCCGGCGCGCACCGGCGTCTTGCGCAGCTTCTTCGCGAACTCGAACGCGGTCGCGACGACGTCGGCGCTGACCTGCTTCGGCACCACGACTTCGAGCAGCTTCATGATGTTGGCGGGCGAGAAGAAGTGCAGGCCGATTACGTCGGCGGGGCGCGAGATGCTGACTGCGATCGCGTCGATGTCCAGATACGACGTGTTGGTCGCGAGCACCGCACCGGACTTGCAGACGCGATCGAGCTCGGCGAATACGGCCTTTTTGACGTCGAGATCTTCGAACACGGCTTCGATCACGAGGTCGGCGTGAGCGAGCGCATCGTACGACGTGCTGCCGCTCCAGCGCGCCATGGTCGCGGCTTTCTTCTCAGCGGTGAGGCGGCCCCTGTCGATCAGCCCGTCGTAGACCTTGTCGATGTGCGCGCGGCCACGCGCGAGCGCCGCTTCGTCGCGCTCGATCAGCGTGACGGGCAGCCCCGCGTCGAGCACTGCGACCGCAATGCCCGCGCCCATCGTCCCGCCGCCGATCACGCCGATCGCCTCGAGCGCGCGCGGTTTCGCGTCGCGCGTTTCGGGCGCCTTCAGCACTTCGCGCTCGGCGAAGAATGCGTGAACCAGGCCGGCGCGCTGCGGGCTGTCGAGGCATTGCAGGAACAGCTTGCGTTCGAGCGTCAAGCCCTCCTCGAAGGGCTGTTCGATCGCGGCTTCGACGGCATCGACGATTTTCAGCGGCGAGAACAGGCCGCGCGCTTTCTTCGCGGTTTCGTCACGCGCTTTCGCGACGGCGGCGCGGCTCGCGGCGCGATCGATCAATGCGGCGGCGTCGCGCGTGCGGCGTACCGGCGCGTGCGCGGCGAGCAGCTCGTGCGCGTAGGCGAGCCCTTCGGCGAGGATGTCGCTGCTGTCGCCGAGACGGTCGACGAGGCCGAGCGCGAGCGCCTCCTTCGCGCTCGCGTGACGGCCGCTCAGCATCAGGTCGAGCGCCGCCGGCGCGCCGATCAGACGCGGCGTGCGTTGCGTGCCGCCCGCGCCAGGCAGCAGACCCAGCTGCACTTCGGGCAGGCCGAGCTTCGCGCCGTCGACGGCGATCCGGTAATGCGCGGCGAGCGCCACTTCGAGCCCGCCGCCGAGCGCCGCGCCATGCAGCGCGGCAATCACGGGTTTCGTACATGCCTCGATGCGGTTGCACACGTCCGGCAGCGAAGGCGGCACCGGCGGCTTGCCGAACTCGCGAATATCGGCACCGGCGATCAAGTTGCGCCCCGCGCCGACGATCAGCACGGCTTCGACCGCGCGGTCGGCGTCGGCGGCTTCGATCGCGGCCAGCAGGCCGCGCCGAACGTCGGCGGATAGCGCGTTGACCGGCGCGTGGTCGATCGTGACGAGCAGGACCTTGCCGTGCAATTCGCGCGTGACGACGTCGGCTGAGGAGGAAAGGGTCATCGTAGGTGTCTCCGTTTGAGGATGGCGAGGCGCGCCGGATCGTCCCATTCTGGAGTGGTCAACGTTCATTGACAATTACACCGTTGATTGACAGACTGTCAAAATTATTTTGACAAAGACTGGGCGATGGACGTCAACTCGCTGACCCTGCTCGTCGACATCCTCGACGCCGGCAATCTGAGCGAAGCGGCACGCCGGCTCAAAATGAGCCGCGCGAACGTCAGCTATCACCTGAATCAGCTCGAGCGTTCGGTCGGCCTGCAATTGGTGCGACGCACCACGCGTCGCGTCGAGCCGACCGAGATCGGTCTGCGGCTCTACGAGCACGGCCGCACGATCCGCAACGCGCTGCTGGCCGCGCGCGAGTCGGTGACGACACTGGGCCAGAGCCTGCAGGGGCGCGTGCGGCTCAGCGTGCCGAGCGGCTATGGCCAACTCGTGATGTCCGACTGGCTGATCGCGTTCAAGCGGCTGTATCCGGGTATCGTGCTCGATGTGATGTTCGAGAACCGCGTCGAGGATCTGATGCGCGACGAGATCGACATTGCGGTGCGCGTGATGTCGGAGCCGCCGCAAAACCTTGTCGCGCGGGACATGGGGCCAGTCCGGTACGTGGCCTGCGCATCCCCCGAATTCGCGCGGACACACGGCATGCCCGCGACGCTCGACGACCTGCGCACCGCGCCGCTGATTACCGCGGCCGTGATCGGCAAGCAGTTGCGGCTCGCCGCGTATCTGCGCGACGAGCGTCATGAAGTCCTGCTCGAACCGACGATTATTTCGGAAAACTTTCTATTTTTGCGCCAGGCGGTGCTGGCCGGTCTCGGTGTCGGACTCGTGCCCGACTACGTGGTGCAGGACGATCTGAAGCTCGGCGCCGTGCTGACCGCGCTCGATGGCTGGCGGCTCAGCATCTTCGGCACGCACATGTACATGCTGTACATGCCGAATCGGCATCACACGCGCGCGGCGGCGACCTTCATCGACTTCGTGCTGGAGCAGGCGCAGGGCTCGGGCAGGGGCGGCGCGAACTGAAGCTGCGAACTCAGGCGCCGAGTCTGCGCGCGATGGCCGTCGTGACCATCGGCACGCCGACGCGCAGCAGCTTGCGCACGCCTTCGTCGCTACCGACTTTCTCCACCGCGTTGTCGATCATCGCCTGCATCACGCTCGCCGGATAAAACTCGCGAAACAGCGTGTTGGCGCCGGTTTGCTCGAACACGTGGTGCAGGAGCGACCCAACGGGGGGGCCGATGCGCTTGAACAGGCCCATCTTGACCACCCGGTTGTTCCACAGATGCAGCGTGTACGCATTGGAACAGAGCGCCGCGCACTCGTCGAAATAGCGCGGCAGGAACACCTTGTAGTAATCGTTGAAGTGCACCGGATAGAACAGGCTTTCGGGAAGACCGGCCTTCACACCGTAGATGGCGGTCAGCAGACGCGGGCCGGTGTCGCCCCACTTCAGTGCCCGGCCTTTCATCGCTTCGACCCGTTCGATCGCCTCGTGCAAGCGCGGCTGATCCGGATCGAGCCTCAGAATCGCATTACAGATGCTCGACTGGGTTTCCCGGCCGATCAGATCGCCCTTGGCGTTGAGATCGAAATCGCGTAGCAGCAGCATGTCGGTATCGACCCAGATCTCATCGGTCTTCGTGAACATCACGAAGCGGAAATAGTCGGTGAAATGCTGCATCGACGGCACGCCGTGAATCGGGAAGTCGTTCAGCGAGTCGCGCGGCAGTATCGTGGTCGCGTCCTTCGCGATCACGCCGGGCGGCAGAGTGTCGATCGGCTCGTAGCTATAGAGCGCGACCTCGCTGCCGTACAGCGTGAACGAATTCAGACAGGCGATCTCGTAGGGAGAAAGCTCCGGGCCATGCCAGAACGATGCAAACCTTGCCTTGCGCATATGTCATCCGGTAGCGATCGTGCGGCGCAACATGCGCGCCGAACCTGTGTAACGATCCTAGACGGGCACGGCACAGGTCAGATGTAAAGGGCTTGAATCGCACAGGAGTTGTCGCAAAACGTTGAGTTCAGCGCCACGAGTCGGCGATTATGAGCGGGACTATGTCGTATCTGGCGAATTCAGTTGCGCACGGCAATGCATCAACCGAGTGCGCAAGGTCGTGGGCTAAACTGCGGAACATCGGTCGTGCGCGCAGAGGCAGCAAGCGACGGACCATGCATCACGCCATGCAGCGAGAACGACGATATCAGGAGACCCGATGAACCTCGACGGCGAGACTTACGATTCGCTCACGGCCAGATTCGCGTGGCGTATTCCACCGCGCTACAACATCGGCGTCGACACATGCGACAGGTGGGCCGATGGCTCGGGGCGTCTCGCGCTGATCTACGGAGACGCCGACGGGCGCGCGACCCGCTATACGTTCGACGAACTGAAAGCCCTGTCCGACCGCTTCGCCAATGCGCTGCTCGCGGCGGGCGCGCGGCGCGGCGAGCGCATCGGCATCTTTCTGTCGCAATCGATCGAAACGGCCATCGCGCATCTCGCGGCTTACAAGGCCGGCATGGTCGCGGTGCCGCTGTTCGCGCTGTTCGGCGTGGACGCGATCGAGCATCGGCTCGGCGACAGCGGCGCGCTCGCGCTGATCACCGATCACGCCGGCGTGCGAAAGATCGACGAAATTCGCGGCGCGCTGCCCGAGTTGCGACACGTGTTCAGTGTCGATATCGAGCAGGATGACGAAGCATCGGACGCGCCCGTGCGGTCGTTCTGGCAGGCGTTGAATGGCGCTTGCGCCGAGTTCACGCCGGCCGACACCGCCGCGGACGATCCGGCGATCATCATCTATACGTCGGGCACGACCGGAAAACCGAAGGGCGCGTTGCACGGGCATCGCGTATTGCTCGGGCATCTGCCCGGCGTCGAGATGTCGCAGCAGGGCTTTCCCGCGCGCGCGACGCTGATGTGGACGCCCGCGGACTGGGCGTGGATCGGCGGTCTGTTCGACGTGCTGCTGCCATCGTGGCATCACGGTGTCGCGGTGCTGGCGCGCCGTTTTGCGAAATTCGACGGCCACGCCGCGTTCGATCTGCTCGCGCGTCACGCGGTCTCCCATGCGTTTCTACCGCCGACCGCGCTGAAGATGATGCGCGGCGTCGAGCGGCCCGCTCATCTGCGTCTCGCGTTGCAATCGGTCGCGAGCGGCGGCGAATCGCTGGGCGAGGAACTGATCGGCTGGGGGCGCGACGCACTCGGCGTGACGATCAACGAGTTCTACGGGCAGACCGAGTGCAACGTCGTGGTGTCGTCGTGCGCGGCGCTGTTCGAGCCGCGCTTCGGCGCGATCGGGCGCGCGGTGCCGGGGCACCATGTCGCGATCGTCGATGGCGCCGGCAACGAACTGCCGCCGGGCGCGATCGGCGATATCGCGGTGGCCGCGCCCGATCCGGTGATGTTTCTCGGCTACTGGCGCAACGTTGCGGCCACCAACGACAAATTCCGCGGCAGGTTTCTGCTGACCGGCGATCTCGGCACGCGCGACGCGGACGGCTTCATCCGCTTCGTCGGTCGTGGCGACGACGTGATCACGAGCGCCGGTTACCGGATTGGGCCGGCGTCGATCGAGGATTCGCTGCTGCGTCATCCGGCCGTCGCGATGGCGGCCGTGGTCGGCGCCCCCGATCGCGAGCGCACCGAAATCGTGATGGCGTTCGTCGTGCTGAAAGCGGGTTTCGTCGGCGACGACGCACTCGTGCGCGAGATCCAGCAGCACGTGAAGACGCGTCTGGCCGCGCACGAATATCCGCGCGAGATTCGCTTCGTCGAAGGCCTGCCGATGACGGCCACCGGCAAGGTGATCCGCAAGACGCTGCGCGAGGCGGTGACGCACGGTCCGGACGCGATCCCACCGGCGAAAAACTGAGTCTGCTACGATGACCAACCCACGATGGGAATCACAGCGGAGAGATTGGATGCGCCCCGAGAGTGCAATGCGTTTCGACCAGGAGTTCGCGCCGCGCATTGCCGAGGCGATCGCCGCGTGTATCGCCAAGACCGTGCACACCGACGTGTTGCCGCATGGCGAACAGGGTCAGCCCACCCGCGTGCGGATTCACGCCACGCCGCTCGATGAGCTCGGTCATTACCCGCATCCGTTGAATCTGTATCTGACCTGGGACAGCGACGAAATAGAAAGGCTGATGGGCGAGCAGGGCGCGACGCGTTTCGCCAGATATCTGGCCGCGCTGCCGCGCAAGCTCAATGCGTGGACCCAGGCGCGCGAACTCGATTTCTCCACGCACACGCAGGGTGAGCCGGTTACGTTGATCGGCGGGCTCGATTTCGAATCGTAGACGCGCGCGCGATGGCGGGCTTGCGTTCGAGAGCTGGATGAAAAACGGCCGCTGTGCCCGAAGAGCCAGCGGCCGTTGCTTTTGCAGCGTTGGGTTACAGCGACGCTCAGCCGCCCAGCGCCGGATCGCTCATGCTGTTGTTTGCCGTCTCGACATGACCGGCGATGCGGCGCGCGAACGTCGGGTCCGTATCGACGGTGATCGCGAGATCGTACCAGCCGTATGCGTTGCGCAGATCGAGGTACAGATTGTCGGTGTCGCCGCCGCGTACCGAATGCTTGATCACATGGCTCGCGTCGTACGCGTTGACGATCGTGAACTGGCAACGCGCGCTGCCGACGTTCTCGAGCCGCAGTTGCAGATTGCCGTTCGCGACATCGTAGCCTTCGGCGACGGCCGGCCGTGCGGTGTCCGAACCATTCCACCAGTTCCGTGCGACCACCTTGCCCGCGAAGCGGCGCAGGAAGCCGTTCGGCCCGTGCACGCTGAAGTCGTAGCTGCCGTCGGCGTTGAGCAGCAGCGCGTCCTGCAGATGCTTGCCCGCTTCGACGGTATAGCTGCGCGGCGCGTCGGCGCTATTGGCCGCGTACACGAGGAACACCGCGCCCGCGCGGCCCGTGTTGACGAAGCGCATCGTCAGCTTGCCGTTCGAGCCTTCCTCGACGCGCACGAACAGTTCGTACGGCAACGCGCGCGCCGGGCGCACGCCCGCTTCCTGCTTCGGCACCGTCTGCACCGTCGGCGGTTGCGGCACGTAGTCCGGGTGACGGTTCTGGTCGGGCGGCACGTAGCCGCTCGTGCCCGGCAGCGACGGCACCGACGCGTTCGGATTCGCGAAGTTGAACGCGGAGGTCAGATCGCCGCACACCGCGCGACGCCACGGCGTGATGTTCGATTCGCCGAGATTGTGCTGCTGGCCGAAGCGCTTTTCGATGAAGCGGATCACCGACGTATGGTCGAACACTTCCGAGCACACGTAGCCGCCTTTGGACCACGGCGAGACCACCAGCATCGGCACGCGCGGTCCGAGCCCGTACGGCCCGGCGACGTTCTTCGCGTCGCCCGCATAGATTTCGTTCGTGATGTCGACGCTCGACAAACCGTTCGCGCTCGACGCGGCCGCGAACGGTGCGGCGATGTGATCGAAGAAGCCGTCGTTTTCGTCGTAGTTGATCAGCAGCACGGTCTTGCTCCACACGTCCGGGTTCGACGTGAGGATCTGCAGCACCTGATCGATGTACCACGCGCCGTAGTTGGTCGGCCAGTTCGGATGCTCGCTGTACGCTTCGGGCGCGACGATCCACGACACCTGCGGCAGCGTGCCGTTCTGCACGTCGCGCTTCAGAATGTCGAAGTAGCCGTCGCCGTTGGCCGCGTTGGTGCCGGTCCGCGCGTTGTCGTATAGCGGGTTGCCCGGCTGCGCGTTGCGGTACTGATTGAAATACAGCAGCGAGTTGTCACCGTAGTTGCCGATGTACGCGTTCTGCGTCCAGCCCCACGAGCCGTTCGCGTCGAGCCCGGTGCCGATGTCCTGATAGATCTTCCACGAGATGCCCGCGTTCTGCAGCACTTCGGGGTAGGTCGACCAGCCGTAGCCGAGTTCCGAATTGTCGATTACCGGACCGCCGCCGCTGCTGTCGTTGCCGACCCAGCCGCTCCACATGTAGTAGCGATTCGGATCGGTCGGGCCCATCAGCGAGCAGTGGTAGGCGTCGCAGATCGTGAATGCGTCGGCGAGCTGATAGTGGAACGGGATGTCGTCGCGCGTCAGGTAGGCCATCGTGGTCGCGCCTTTCGACGGTACCCACTGATCGTTGCGGCCGCCGTTCCATGCGGCGTGCGTGGAGCCCCAGTCGTGCGCGAGATCCTGCAGGAATTGCAGGCCGAGGTTCGGCGCGCCCGGACGGAACGGCAGCACGTAGCTGGCACCGCTGGCATCGGCGGTTTGCGGCTGATACCACACCGGCTGGCCGTTCGCGAGGTTGATCGCGCGCGTGTCGCCGAAGCCGCGCACGCCTTTGAGGGTGCCGAAGTAGTGGTCGAACGAACGGTTCTCCTGCATCAGCACGACGATGTGCTCGACGTCGCGGATCGTGCCGGTCCGGTTGTTGGCCGGAATCGCGAGCGCATTGCGGATGCCCGGCGGCAGCATGCTCAACGCGGTGAAGGAACCGGCGGCTTGCGCGGCCGAGCGCAGAAAATCACGACGATTGTTTGAGGTCATGGTTGGGGCGGTGGTGGCTTTGATCTTCGGTGGAGGAGAAAGGCACGGGGACGACAAATTGCGGTACTGAAACGGCGATGCTGCGTCGGACGCGCGAAGGCGGGCTAGCCGCCGCGCGCGGCGCGATTCTCAATCGACGGTATGGATGACGGGGCTGGCCAGCGGCGGCGAGGTGGCGGACAGCGCCGTGCCGGCTTCGGATGCGGGTGCCGCCGGTGTCTGGATCGTCAGCGTCGGCGGCGCGGAGTCGGCCGGCGGCGGGGCGATCGATGGGTCGCCGGGATTAGCGGCGGAATGGTCGGTTGAACTGATCGTATTCGTGCTGGCGGGCGGGGCGTCGTCGCTGCACGCTCCCGCTAGCGCGCACAGCGCGATCACCGCGATGGCGCCCGTCAAACGTTTGCGACGGGGCGCACGACTCGGCTTCGACACGAAGGGCATGGCACTGTCTCCTGGCGGGGAAGGGATGCCTCGCAATCGATGTGCCGAGGTCAGCGATGCAGCAGCATAATCGCCGATCCGTGTAATTTTTATGAAGTATCGGTAACAGACGGGCGCCGCTTATCGTTGTGCGCGCACGAACGCCGCGATGGCGTCGTTGAGTGCGGCGGGCGCGTCGCGATGCGGCGAGTGTCCGCATGCGTCGAGCTTCACGAGTTGCGCGTGCGGCACGCGCGCGGCGATCGTGTCGATCTGCGCCATCGTGCCGTAGTTGTCGTCGTGGCCCTGGATCGCGAGCAGCGGTCGACGGATCGGCGCGAGCGCCTCGACGATCGACCAGCGCCTGAACGCAGGGTCGAGCCAGATATCGTTCCAGCCGTAGAACGCGGAATCGACGTCCGCGTGATAGCGGGCGAGCTTCGCGCGAAGATCGGTGGATTCGTAAAGCTGCTTCGTATGGGCGATGCTTTGCACCGAGATGTCTTCGACGAATACGTGCGGCGCGATCACGACCGCGCCCGCGAGCGCATCGGGGTACAGCGCCGCATACAGCAGCGCGATCGAGCCGCCGTCGCTATGACCGATCACCCACATGCGTTGGCGTTGGCGCAGGTCGATATCGAGCGCGTCGAGCAGGGTGGGGAGGATGTCGCGCGCCTGGGCGGTCATGAAATCGACCGGCCATTTGTCGTCAGATGCACGCGCTGTCGAGAGTCCGTAGCCTGGCCGCGAATAGACGAGTCCGCGCATGCCGAGTCGCGCGCACAACGTCTGCGGCCAGTCGCGCCACATTGCGATCGAGCCGAGACCTTCGTGCAGGAATACCGCGATCGGCGAATCGTCCTGCTGAGCATTCGCCTGCTCGTTGACCCAGCGGTACTCGATGCGCAGCGGTCCATGCGACGCGCTCGCCGGCAGTTCGGCAAGGCGGCTGGCGGCGCTCGCGGAGGAAGTGGCAGGGGCGGTACCTCGGTTCTGCATCAATGAATCACCTATGACTGTTCGCGTAGCTTGAAGCGTTGAATCTTGCCGGTGGCGGTCTTCGGCAGATCGTCGGTGAACACGATATCGCGCGGGTACTTGTGCGGCGCGAGCCGTTCCTTGACGAAGGTCTTCAGTTCCTCGGCGAGCAGGTCGGACGGCATGAAGTCGCGCTTGAGCACGACGAACGCGCGCGTTTTCACGAGCCCGCCATGATCGACACCGACCACCGCCGCTTCGAGCACCGCCGGATGCGCGACGAGCACCATCTCGACCTCGACCGGCGACACATATTGGCCGCTCACTTTCAGCATGTCGTCGCTGCGGCCCGCGTAGACATAGCAGCCGTTCGTGAGACGCCGATATTTGTCGCCGCTTCTGATCCATTCGCCGAGAAACGTCGCGCGCGTTTTCTCGCGATTGCTCCAGTACATCAGCGCCGCGCTCGGCCCCTTGATGAACAGATCGCCGACTTCGCCATCGGGCACCGGCCGCCCGGCTTCGTCGCGCAACTCGACTTCGTAGCCCGGCACGGGGCGCCCGGTCGTGCCGTATTCGACTTCGCCCGCGCGATTCGACAGGAAGATGTGCAGCATTTCCGTCGAGCCGATGCCATCGAGAATCTCGGCGCCGAAGTGCGCGGTGAAGCGTTCGCCGACGTCGCGTGGCAACGCCTCGCCGGCCGACGCGCACACGCGGATCGCGACGTCGGCGCGCGCGGGCAGGTTGGGCGACACCAGCATGTTCGCGTACAAGGTCGGCACGCCGTAGAACACGGTCGGGCGGTGCCGGACGAGGCGCGCGAAAATCGCCTCGGCGGTCGGGCGCTCGGCCATCAGGATCGCGGTCGCGCCGACCGACAGCGGAAACGTCAGCGCGTTGCCGAGCCCATATGCAAAGAACAGTTTCGCCGCCGAAAACACCACGTCGCTCTCGACGATGCCGAGCACCGGCTTCGCATACAACTCGGCGGTCCAGTACAGATTCGCGTGCGTATGGACGGTGCCTTTCGGCTTGCCGGTCGAGCCCGACGAATAGAGCCAGAACGCGATGTCGTCCGCGTTGCTTGCACAGCCTTTGACGGCGGGTAGCGCGGTGTCGACCAGCGTTTCGAAGCGGGGCGCCGCGAGCGGCGCTTCGGTGCAGGCGTGAGGCTGCGAGACGATCGGTTGGCAGCCGTCGTTGTCGATGCTGCTCAGCGCCTCCGTCACGTTAGGTAGCAACGGTTCCGATACGATCACCGCTCGCGCGTGGCTGTGCGTCAGCATGTACGTATAGTCGGCGGCGCTCAGCAAGGTGTTCGCGACGACCGGCACGATGCCGGCGTAAAGCGCGCCGAGAAATGCGACCGGCAGCGATACGGTGTCGAGCATCACGAGCAGCACGCGTTCCTCGGGATGCACGCCGAGCGCACGCAGTGCGCTGGCGCAGCGCCGCGCGCGCTGTTCGAGTTCGCCGTAGGTCATCGCGCCGTCGTCGTCGATATAGGCGACTTTGCTCGCGCGCGCTTCGTTCAACTGGAACAGATGCCTCGCGAAGTTGAACAGCGGGGGCGGCGGCGCAACCGGCTCGCGTGCGCTCGTTTCCAGCAGGGCTTCCATATGTCTCCTCCATCCGTGGACACGGTCCGGCTCTTGTGTGATCGTGATCTGTTCGCGGCTCACGCGCGCGTGAATTCGATCGCCCCTTGCGGCAGCAGATACAGCACCAGCGCCCTGCCGTTCGCGACGGTCGGACGATGCGCCGAGCCGGGGCCGTACACGCACCAGCCGGCCGGATGGCCGTCGAACGTCGCGCCGTCGGTGACGGGCATGATCAGATCGATCTCGCCGTGCGGATGGACGTGGTGCGGACCGGCAATGTCCTGCATGTCGACGACGTCGACGGAAAAGCCGTGCGTGTCGGGCAGCGCCTTGAAGATGCGGCCGTAGCGGATGCCGCCGGCCTCGCGGTTGCACAGCCAGCCTTCAGCGACGCCGCTGCGGCATGCGTTCGCGAGTTCGTGAAAGGTGGGGCTGCCGGCGGGCCAGGTGTCGTTCAGCCAGTCCGCGAGCGCGGCGTCGAGCGGCCGCCCGGCGAGTTGCCCAGTGACGCCTGCGATCAGGCGCTGGAATTCCTGTGGGGACATGCGAGCCTCCAGAAGCGCGCTCACGCAGGCCGGCCGCCGGGTCGCCGGCCGCCGGATCGCCGGCCGCCGGAACTTGGGTGCATGCGTATTGCGGCGCCGTCTCCGTGACGCGGCCGGAATGCCAAGGCGGCGCGCGACTGTGTTTGTGATTGGATCAGCTTTTGGCGAAAATTAAACCGTTCACCTGGTGCGTGTCAAGCACTATAGTACATGTATCGTAGTCACGAGGTCGCAAAACATGAATCAAAAGTACCCTCCCGCACCGTTGGACGAAACCGACGACGGCGCGGCCCGCGCCGAACGCACCGGGCGCGCGGGTGAACGCACGGCCGAACGTGGCGGCGAGCGCGAAGAACGCGATCCGTTCCTGACCGCGATGGGCGAGCGTGTGCGTTTGCTGCGCGCGCGCCGCGGCATGACGCGCAAGACGCTGGCGGCCGAAACCGGTTTGTCGGAGCGGCATCTGGCGAACCTCGAATCGGGCGTCGGCAATGCGTCGGTGCTGGTGCTGCGGCAGCTCGCGGCCACGCTGAACTGCTCGCTCGCCGAGGTGATCGGCGACGAAACCACCGCGTCCGCCGAATGGCTGCTGATCCGCGAGCTGCTGCGGGGGCGCGACCAGGCGGCACTGCAGCGCGCGCGCATCGCGCTCGCCGAGATGTTCGCGCAGGCGCCGCGCGACCCGCACCGCAAGGACCGCATCGCGCTGATCGGCCTGCGCGGCGCGGGTAAGTCGACGCTCGGGCGCATGCTCGCGCAGGAGCGCAAGGTGCCGTTCATCGAGCTCACGCGCGTGATCGAACAGCTCGCGGGCTGTCCGCCGTCGGAGATTCATTCGCTGTACGGCGCGAGCGCGTATCGACGCTACGAGCAACGCGCGCTCGAGGCGGTGATCCACGAGCATCCGCACGCGGTGATCGCGTCGCCGGGCGGGCTCGTGTCGGAAGCGGGCACGTTCAACCTGCTGCTGTCGCACTGCTTCACCGTGTGGTTGCAGGCGACGCCCGAGGAACATATGCGCCGCGTCGTCGCGCAAGGCGATCTGCGGCCGATGTCCGGCAACCGCGAGGCGATGGACGACCTGAAGCGCATCCTCGCCGGGCGCGCCGAGCTGTACGGACGCGCGGACATGTCGTTCGACACCAGCGAAAGGACGCTCGCCGATGCGTACCTGCAGTTGCGCGACCGTCTCGCCGCGCGTCTCGCGGCGGAAGCCCCCGACGAGGCGCGCGTGAACTGACCGATCGCGGGCGCCAGGGTTTCCCCGTAAAAATGCACTAAAGTGCTTTACGCTGGCGTGACGATGCACTATTGTTCAAAAAACAGATTGCATCGTCCAGTCAGGAGACGCCCCATGTCCACAGCACCCACCGCCGTTGCTCAGGCCGCGCCGGTCGACTATCGCACCGACCCGTCGCAGTACAAGCATTGGAAGCTCAGCTTCAACGGTCCGGTCGCGACGCTCGGCATCGACATCGCCGAGGACGGCGGCATTCGCGACGGCTACAAGCTGAAGCTCAATTCGTATGATCTCGGCGTCGACATCGAGCTGCACGACGCGATTCAGCGCATTCGCTTCGAGCATCCGGAAGTCCGCACGGTGGTGGTGACGAGCCTGAAGGACCGGGTGTTCTGCTCGGGCGCGAATATCTTCATGCTGGGGCTGTCATCGCACGCGTGGAAGGTCAACTTCTGCAAATTCACGAACGAAACGCGCAACGGGCTCGAAGATTCGTCGCGCCATTCGGGGCTTAAGTTTCTCGCCGCGGTGAACGGCGCGTGCGCGGGCGGCGGTTATGAACTCGCGCTCGCCTGCGATGAAATCTATCTGATCGACGATCGTTCCTCTTCGGTGTCGCTGCCGGAAGTGCCGCTGCTCGGCGTGCTGCCCGGCACCGGCGGACTCACGCGCGTGACCGATAAGCGCAAGGTGCGCCACGATCGCGCGGATATCTTCTGCACGGTGGTCGAGGGCGTGCGCGGCGAACGCGCGAAGGCCTGGCGTCTCGTCGACGAAGTCGTGAAGCCGAACCAGTTCGAGCAGGCCATTCAGGCGCGCGCGCTCGAACTCGGCGCGCACAGCGATCGTCCGGCCGGAGCGCCGGGCGTCGCGCTCACGCGCATCGAACGCACGGATCGCGAAGCTGGCCTCAGCTATCAGACGGTCGACGTCACGATCGATCGCGCGAAACGTGTGGCGACCTTCACCGCGCGCGCGCCACAGACCGAGCAACCGACCGGCATCGCCGCGATCGCCGCGGCCGGCGCCAACTGGTGGCCGCTGCAATTCGCCCGCGAACTCGACGACGCGATCCTCTCGATGCGCACCAACGCGCTCGACATCGGCACCTGGGTGTTCAAGACCGAAGGCGACGCGCGCCACCTGCTCGCGGTCGATGCGACGCTGCTGCAGCACCGGGATCACTGGTTCGTGCGCGAAACGATCGGCATGCTGCGCCGCACGCTCGCGCGCCTCGACGTGTCGTCGCGCTCCATCTTCACGCTGATCGAGCCGGGTTCATGCTTCGCCGGCACGTTCGCGGAACTCGCGTTCGCCGCCGATCGCATCTACATGGCCGCGCTGCCCGACAACGAGGACGAAGAGCCGGCGATCACGCTGTCGGAAGTCAACTTCGGCCTGTATCCGATGGTGACGCATCAGTCGCGGCTCGCGCGGCGCTTTTACGAGGAAGCCGAGCCGCTCGACGCGGCGCGCGCGCTGATCGGCCAGCCGGTCAAGGCGCTCGACGCGGAGCGCCTCGGTCTCGTCACCGCATCGCCTGACGACATCGATTGGGCCGACGAAATCCGCATCGCGCTCGAAGAACGCGCGGCGATGTCGCCCGATGCCTTGACCGGCCTCGAAGCGAATCTGCGCTTCAATGGGCCGGAGACGATGGAGACGCGCATTTTCGGCCGTCTCACCGCCTGGCAGAACTGGATCTTCAACCGGCCGAACGCAGTGGGCGAGAAGGGTGCGCTCAAGGTGTACGGCAAGGGCAGCAAGGCGCAATTCGATGTGTCGCGCGTGTGAGATGCGCCGCGCTCACTCGGACTAAACGACGCCGCCTGTCGATACGTGCCTCTCGCCACTGCAGCTTCCGAACAGGGAATTGACCCAGGGAACCGACCATGTCCTCGATCAACTACAGCGAAAAGATTCCGAACAACGTCAGCCTCGCCGACGACCGCGCGCTGCAACGCGCGCTCGAACAATGGCAGCCGAACTTTCTGTCATGGTGGGGCGACATGGGCCCGGAAGGCTCGCACGGGTACGACGTGTATCTGCGCACCGCGGTCAGCGTCGATGCGGGCGGCTGGGCGCACTTCGACTACGTGAAGATGCCCGAGTACCGCTGGGGCATTTTCCTCACGCCGGGCGAGCAGGATCGCACGATCCACTTCGGCGAGCACAAGGGCGAAGCCGCGTGGCAGGACGTGCCCGGCGAGCATCGCGCGAACCTGCGCCGCATCATCGTCACGCAGGGCGATACGGAACCGGCCTCGGTCGAGCAGCAGCGTCACCTCGGTTTGACCGCGCCGTCGCTGTACGATCTGCGCAACCTGTTCCAGGTCAACGTCGAGGAAGGCCGCCACTTGTGGGCGATGGTGTACCTGCTGCATCGCTACTTCGGCCGCGACGGTCGTGAGGAAGCCGAAGCCTTGCTCGGCCGCCGCTCCGGCGACGAGGACAACCCGCGCATTCTCGGCGCGTTCAACGAGAAAACGCCGGACTGGCTCGCGTTCTACATGTTCACGTACTTCACCGACCGCGACGGCAAGTTCCAGTTGTCGGCGCTCGCGGAGTCGGGCTTCGATCCGCTCGCGCGCACGACGAAGTTCATGCTGACCGAGGAAGCGCATCATATGTTCGTCGGCGAATCGGGCGTGTCGCGCGTGATCCAGCGCACCGCTCAGGTGATGAACGAACTCGGCACCGACGACGTCGCGAAGATCCGCGCGGCCGGCGTGATCGATCTGCCGACCATCCAGCGCTATCTGAACTTCCATTACTCGGTCACGATCGACCTGTTCGGCGCCGATCATTCGTCGAACGCGGCGACGTTCTATAGCTCGGGTCTGAAGGGCCGCTACGAGGAAGGCAAGCGCGACGACGATCATCGCCTGAACGAGCATGCTTACAAGCTGCTCGACGTGCAGGACGGCAAGCTCGTCGAGCGCGAAGTGCCGATGCTCAACGCGATGAACGAAGTGCTGCGCGACGATTACATCAAGGACTCGGTTGCGGGCGTTGGGCGCTGGAACAAGGTGCTCGAGAAGGCCGGCGTCGACTTTCGCATGACGGTGCCGCACAAGGCGTTCAACCGGCAGATCGGCACGTTCGCCGGCACGCGGGTGTCGCCGGACGGCCGCGTGCTCAGCGAAGCCGAATGGGCCGCCAACGAAGCGAACTGGCTCGCCACGCCGGAAGACCGCGCGTTCGTCGCTTCGCTGATGGGCCGCGTCGCCGAGCCGGGCAAGTTCGCGAACTGGATCGCGCCGCCCGCGATGGGCGTGAACCGTCAGCCGGTCGATTTCGAATACGTGCGCTTCAACTGAAGCAGGCGAAGCACGAAAGGCGCGCTGCACGCGCGCCGTATTACCAGGTGGAGGAAGTCATGAACGGGCCAGTATCGGTCGAAGTTCTGCGGCAGCATCTGATCGATCCGGAGATCTGCATTCGCTGCAATACCTGCGAAGAGACCTGTCCGGTCGATGCGATCACGCACGACGCCAACAACTACGTCGTGAAGGCCGACGTCTGCAACGGCTGCATGGCCTGCGTGCCGCCGTGCCCGACCGGCGCGATCGACAACTGGCGCACCGTGCTGAAGGCCGACGCGTATTCGATCGACGAGCAGTTTACGTGGGACGTGTTGCCGGAGCAGAACACGATGGCGGTGCCGGCTGAAGAACCGGTGGCCGCGTCTACCGCGGGCGACAGCGCCGCCGAAGCGGACGGCATCGAAGTGGATACCGTGCGCGGCGCGCTCGTGCCGCCGTGGTCGGCCGCGAAGCCGTACGTGAATCTCTACACGCATAAGGCGCCGACCACCGCGACGGTGGTCGGCAACTACCGGCTCACCGACAGCGCGACGTCGAGCGACATCCATCACATCGTGCTCGATTTCGGCTCGATGCCGTTTCCGGTGCTCGAAGGCCAGTCGATCGGCATTCTGCCGCCGGGAGCTGCTGCCGACGGCCGCGTGCATCACGCGCGCCAGTACTCGATCGCGAGTCCGCGCGATGGCGAGCGGCCCGGCTATAACAACGTGTCGCTGACGGTCAAGCGGGTGTCGCAGCAGCACGGCGACGCGATCGACGGCGTGTGCTCGAACTATCTGTGCGATCTGAAGAAGGGCGACGTGGTCAACGTGATCGGTCCGTTCGGCAGCACCTTCCTGATGCCGAATCATCCGAACTCGCATCTGCTGATGATCTGCACGGGCACCGGTTCCGCGCCGATGCGCGCGATGACCGAGTATCGCCGCCGCAAGCGCCTCAAAGGCGCGACCGGCAAGCTGATGCTGTTCTTCGGCGCGCGTACCAAGGAGGAGCTGCCGTACTTTGGACCGCTGACGAATCTGCCGAAGGATTTCATCGACACCACGCTCGCGCTTTCGCGCACCCCGGGACAGGCTAAGCGCTACGTGCAGGACGCAATGCGCGAACGTTCGGCCGACGTCGCGAACCTGCTGAAGGACGACAACACCTATATCTACGTGTGCGGCCTCAAGGGCATGGAGGACGGTGTGCTGCAGGCGCTCAAGGATATCGGCGAGCAGCATCAGCTCGATTGGGAAGCGTTGTGGGCGAAGCTGAAGCGGGAAGGGCGGCTGCATCTGGAGACGTACTGAGCGGCGCGCCGACGCGCCGACCCACACCGAAAGCTCCGCGAAAAGGCTCCGCAAAGGCTCGTGAAAGCATGAGCGCTTGCGGGGCCTTTTTGCCTGCGTCATATGCTTGACGGAAGAGCGCAGCGGCTGACCTGTGCGGATCGACGCACCGCGCGCGAAGCGCTTTGAAAATCGCGGACGGTTTGCTACAGTCGGCCCACACAGCCGGCCGCACGCCGGGACTCCCCGCCAACGCGGCAGTCCGCCACCTACGCAGGCACTCAGACGGAGCCGTCCGATGAAGCCGATTCGTTCACTTGTGATGATTGCGCTGTTGCAGGCAGCACTCGCGCATCCGGCTAGCGCCGACGATCTCGCGCGGATCAAGGCATCGGGCGTGTTCCGGATCGGCACCGAAGGTACGTACGCCCCGTTCACCTACCACGACGACGCGGGCAAGCTGACCGGCTTCGACGTCGAGCTTGGGAGCGCGATCGCGCAGCGTCTCGGCGTCAAGCCGCAATTCATCGAAGGCAAATGGCAAGGACTGATCGCCGGTCTCGACGTCAATCGCTACGACGCGGTGATCAACGAGGTCGCGATCACCGACGAGCGCAAGCTCAAATACGATTACTCGGACCCGTACATCACGTCGCACGCGGTGCTGATCGTCGCATCGGGCAACACGACGATCAAATCTTTCGACGACCTGAAGGGCCGCAAATCGGCCAATACGCTGACCAGCAACGTCGGCAGGATCGCGGCCGCGCACGGCGCGCAGGTGATTCCGGCGCAGGGCTTCGACGAATCGATCGAGCTGCTCCTCGCGGGCCGCGTCGACGCGACCGTCAACGATTCATTGTCGTTTCTCGACTACAGGAAGCGCGAGCCCGAGGCGAGGATCAAGGTCGTCGCGGTCGATACGTCGCCCGATAGCAGCGACAAGTCGGCCGTACTGATCCGCAAGGGCAATCCGAAGCTGCGCCTGGCGATCGACGACGCGCTCGCCGGCATGAGAAAAGACGGTACGTATCAGCGGATTTCGCTGAAGTACTTCGGCCGGGACGTGTTTCATTGACCGTCGGCCGACGTTGACGCGGATAAATCCACATTAAAAAAGAAGGGGCGTCGAAACGCCCCTTCTTGGTTGTCGTCAGCCCGTCGAACCTGCGGCGTGCCGCACGTTCAACGCGGCAGACGCTGGCCTCACACCGTCGCGTCGCTCAGCGCGGCGTCGAAGAAGCGCTCCTGGGCATCCGTGTTCACGCGTGCATACGCGCGGTTCACGCCGCTGATCACCGCGCGGATCGACGCGGTGATCAGGTTCGCATCGACACCGACGCCGAACGCGCTGCCGGCCACATCGGTGCCGGCCATTTCGGCGATCGCGATCGCGCGCGCATCGGCGCCCTGCGTGAGCGCGCGTTCCTCGTAGTGCTGGATGCGCACGGGCACGTCGAAGGCGTGCATCAGCGCGTCGAGCGGGCCGTTGCCGGCGCCGCCCAGCACGCGCGGCGTGCCGTTGATTTCGACGTTGAGCTTGATGTGCTCGCGGCCGTCATGCTCGGACAGGCTGTGGCTGATATAGCGGACCGGCTCGGCCGTGCGCACGTATTCCTGCTGGAACAGTTCCCAGATCTGCGCGGGCGTGACTTCCTGGCCGCTCTGGTCGGTGAAGCGCTGCACGGCCGAGCTGAAATCGACCTGCAGGCGGCGCGGCAACACGACGCCGTAGCTCTGCTCGAGCAGGTACGCGATACCGCCCTTGCCCGACTGGCTGTTCACGCGAATCACGGAGTCGTAGGTTCGGCCGAGGTCGCTCGGATCGATCGGCATGTACGGCACTTCCCAGATCGCGTCCGGCTTCTGCGCGGCGAAGCCCTTCTTGATCGCGTCCTGGTGCGAGCCCGAGAACGCGGTGAAGACGAGATCGCCGACATACGGATGACGCGGATGCACCGGCAACTGCGTGCATTCCTCGGCCGTGCGCGCGACTTCGTTGATGTTCGAGAAATCGAGCTCGGGGTCGACGCCCTGCGTGTACAGGTTCAACGCGAGCGTGACGAGGTCGACGTTGCCGGTGCGCTCGCCGTTGCCGAACAGACAACCTTCGACGCGATCCGCGCCCGCCATCACCGCGAGCTCCGCGGCCGCGACGGCCGTGCCGCGGTCGTTATGCGGGTGGACGGAGACGATCAGCGAGTCGCGGCGCGCGAGATTGCAGTGCATCCATTCGATCTGGTCGGCGTAGACGTTCGGCGTGGCCATTTCGACGGTGGCCGGCAGATTGACGATCGCCTTGTGCTCGGGCGTCGGTTGCCAGATGTCGAACACCGCGTCGCAGACTTCCTTCGCGAATTCGAGTTCGGTGCCGCTGAATACTTCCGGGCTGTATTGCAGCGTGAAGTGCGTGTCCGGTTGCGCGTCGGCGAGACGTTTCATCGTGCGCGCGGCCTTCTGCGCGAGTTCGATCACGCCGCTCCTTTCGAGGCCGAACACGATCTTGCGGAATTCCGGCGCGGTCGCGTTGTACAGATGGACGATCGCGCGCGGGGCGCCGCGCAACGATTCGAAAGTACGCTCGATCAGATCGTCGCGCGCCTGCGTGAGCACTTCGATCGTCACGTCGTCGGGAATATGGCCGCCCTCGATCAGCTCGCGCACGAAGTTGAAATCGGTCTGCGACGCCGACGGAAACGCGACTTCGATTTCCTTGAAGCCGATCTGCACCAGCGTCTTGAACATGCGCATCTTGCGCTCGGCGTTCATCGGCTCGAACAGCGCCTGGTTGCCGTCGCGCAGATCGGTGCTCATCCAGATCGGCGCGCGCGTGATGGTGCGCGACGGCCACTGGCGATCCGTCAAATTGATCGGCTTGAACGAACGGTACTTGGTAGCAGGGTTTTTCAACATTTTCATCATCCGGGGGAGAGACCGTGGAATGGGTGTCGACCGGACGACGAAAACGCGATACTGGGCCGCCGGTCGGAAACCGGGGCTGGGTCAGTTACTGGGGATTCAAGCGATGCTTCGGTGTATCAGAGAGAAGCGGACGCGCGCAGCAGCAGACCTAGCCCGGTAGAGCGGGCTAGTAGTAGCGATAGGGTGGTCTGGGCGCGGTACATAGTGCGCAATAGGAACATATTATTGAGAAAGCGTCAAGGGCCGAGGTGGAGTGGGCCGCGGCCTGCTCGGCTGCAGAAGGGGGCGAGCGGCCGCTCGTATGGAAGGTGCCGTGGGACGCTCGCGCGGCACTCGATTCAGGGGTGAGCTCACTAGGCGTCGTCAATTCACAGAGCAGGAGGTGAACATGAAAAGGGTAGCGAAGATATCCAGCCTCGCGAGGATCTGCGCGTGCGCGGCGTTGGCATGTGGGTTCGTCGGGCAGGCCGGCGCGCAGGGGCTCAGCGCGCAGAACGACATGAACGCGCCGCAGAACAGTACGCGTCTGATGCCGCAGGCGGCGCGCGGCAGCGAGTATCCGACGCATGGCAACCAGCAGGCGGGCGAGCTGAATCTGAATCCGACCGATCCGCGTGCGCAACTGGTCAACGGCTTGCCGAACAACGCGAGCGCGGGCGGCTATGGCGCGCCGCTGGCGGGCCTGCGTACTTACGTGCAACCGACCCAGCCGGCGAATTGAGACTGGCGAAGCAGGATCGGCAGACGAAGACTACGACGCTGAAGGCGGCAAGCTGAAGCCGGTGCGTGCCGCGCAGTCTTCGTCGACGCCCCGCGTTGATCACGCGCCGGACAAAAGTCGCAACGTATCGCTGTTCACAATCACCGATACGCCTATCGTGAGGAGGATCAGCGGCAGCAGCGCCGAGCCGTAGCGTCGGATCGGCGCGCCGAGCAACGGGTGGTCGACCAGCCATGCCGCGCCCGCGCACCAGAGCCCGATCATCACGACGAACACGAGCGAAACCAGCGCGTTCTCGGCGGGCGTACGACTCGCGTACAGCGGCACGTAGACGGCGAGGTTGTCCGAGCCGTTGGCGATGGCGACGCTCGCGACGGTCCAGCTCGATGAGCCGCGAACGGATGGCGGAGCGCTTGCGCGGCTGTCCTCGCTATCTTCGCTGGCGTTGCGCCGCGCGTGGCCGGGACCGAAGCGCTGCCAGGCCTTGTGCAGGCCCACGACGATCGGCAGCAAGCCGAGCAGGCCCACATAACCGGCCGGCAGGCGCGTGAGCAAGGCCGCGAGCACGAGCGCCGCGGCGACGAGGATCAAAGAGCCCGCGTACTGTCCCGCAACCACGCGGCGCCGCTCCACGCCCGTTTCGGTCAGAAAGCCGAGCAGCACGAACAGGTTGTCGATATTGGTCGCGGCGTAGGCGACGATCGCGAGCAGGACGAGGCTGAGCATGAAGAAGCCGAGATCGTTACCGGGGGTAGAGTCGTTTTGAATTCGCCGCGCAATGTGGGCAACCGGGCTGCCGGCTGCGCCATCGAGCGCGCGACCGGTCAACACAATGCCGATGCGCCGCATCAAGGTCAAGCGGCAGGCGGCCGCTAAGCCGGGCGATGGGGTCGTAAGCTACAATGACCGAGGCCTGGAACAACGGAACATCGATGAAGATTCGCCTTCTCTCTATCGCCTGTGTCGCGAGCGCCGCGGCGCTGCTGGCGGCCTGCACGATCGGTACCCGCAACTCGGGCGCATGCGAACAATTGATGCGCAGCAAGCTGGCCGAGGCGTCGTCGGGGATGTCGTCGGATACGCTGCGGGTCACGCATCGCGGGGCCGCGATTCGCGGCTCGCGCGTCGTGGTGGAGGGGACGATCGAGCATCGGCTAAGCGCGTCCGAGGTGGCGGTCTCTGCGCCGCTCGCGGCATCGGCATCGCAAGCGGCGACGGACGTCAGCGTGGCCGCGAAGCAGGCCGAGCCGAAGAGGGTCAGCACGCCGGCCGCCGCCGAGTGCACGTTCCACGGCGAAGAGCTGGACGTATTCCGCTGGCTCGCGCCGGCAAAGCTGGCCGCGCCGGCCGCGCAACCGGCCAGCGCGGCGGGCTGAGTTCCCGTCCGCGTCTCGCGCCATCGCTGCGCATCCAACCCAATCAATCTCAGAACGCGTAATACGGCCCCTGGCCGGCCGACGTATTGCGCGCCGCAATCGCCGTGTAAATGCGTTTGCCGTAAAAGAACGGCAAGCCCCAGCCGAAGCCCTGACTCGAATTGCCGGCGAGATTGTCGAACGCGTTGTTCGACGATGAGAACAGCGTGCTCGAATTGGCTATGTCGAATGACACCGTGCTCGACACGCCATCGATGCCGGAGATCGACGCGCTCGCCGACTGCGTCGAAGTCGGGCAGTACCAGAAGCCGCACAACGGGAACTGCGTCGAGTGGAAGAACAGGCCGTTCGAGCCGCTGTCGAGATAGCTCACCGCATAGGTCTGACCGCCCGAGTTCGTCGTCACGTAGCCGGTCGCGGCGTTCGCCTTCAGGACGTTCGGGCTCGTCAGCGTGTTGTTCGACTGGGTGCCGATGCCGAAGATCAACGAGCCCGACACGCTGGCCGCGCCCGCATCGGCGACGGCCGGCAGGTCGATCACGACGCCGTTGTTGTCGAGCGGGAAGCTGCTGACCGGGTTGGTCACCTGCTGTGCGAGCGGCTGCGCGGTTGCGGTGCAGCCGCTCGTCGTGCAGCTGTAGTACCAGCGCGGCAATGCGGAGTTCGAGCAGCCGTTGCCGCAGTCGACCGGGAACAGGCCCACGCCGAGGATCCCGTTCGAGTGCAGGCTCGACACCGTCAGCAGCGACGCGCCGGAGTTCGCGCAGTCGGTGGGTGCAGCGGGCAGCGCACTGTCGGCGATTACCTGGATCGGAATCGATGACGCCTGTTGGCCAGCCATGCGTACGTCCGCGTTGCGGATCGAGCCCCACGCATAACCGCTGCCGAACACCGCGCATTCGGCGCTCACGCCGCCGCCCGCGGCGATGCTCGGCAGCGACAGGGTCGTCGGCAGCGCCGATGCGAGGATGCGCAGGCCGTTCGAGCCGGTGTCGACCTGGATGTCGTCGATCGTCGCGCAGTTGCTGGTGCCGGCCTGGCAGACGGTGACGCTCGTCGTCAGCATGTTGCGCGTACTGCCGGGCGATACGCCGACCGTGACCAGTTGCACGTTGGGCGTGGTCGATTGCGGCACGTTCGCGCTCTGCGTCGTGTTCGACGCGCTCGTGGAACTGGTCGACGAGGTCGGCGCGGTCGCGGACGGCGTCGAGCCCGAGCCGGACGAGCTGGACGAGGAACTGCCGCCTCCGCCGCCGCAGCCGACGAGGGCCGCGCAGACGATCAGAAGCAGGGCATGGAAACGCAAGGCGGATTTCATGGCGTGGCGATCCGTCGGGTGGAACTCAGGCGTGAAGGGGGCGCGAGCGACGCGTGCGGGGCGCACGCGTTACTGGATGTCGTCGGAGGTGACGCCGGCGGGCAAAGCCGCCGGCAGCCACGCGCGGCCGACGTAGCCGCGCATTGGTCCGCCGGACTCGACGATCACGTCGGCGCGCGTGACCCGCGACGAATGCAGATTGCCGCTGCCGGCCGCCGCCGCGGCGCCTGTCTTGTACGAGTCGCCGTATTTGCCGAGTAGCGCGTGCAGATCCGGCATCGTCGGGCCTTGCCACGCGTAGGCGACGATCAGGCCGGTGCTGGTCGCGTATTCGATGATGGTCGTATTGCCAGCGTCGGTCCACGTGCGCTCGCGCAGTGCGCCATTGAGCAGCGTGCGCGGCGCGCTCGCGCCCGACACCGCCTGGTTCGGCATCGTGCCGCCCAATTCGGCATGCGCGCCGAAGCTCGCGCAGCACGCGACGACGGCGATCGCCGAGGCGATCGCGGATGGATTGAGACAGGACTGGGACATGAGGCCTTCCTCGTTTGGCGCCGGATTTTTTATTGAGATAACTCGATTAATCTAGCGCTGGTTTTTTCTGGTCTTTGCACATCGCGGCGGACAGGACCGCGCGCCATGTTTAAAAACAAGCCGCATGCAGACCGGAAGCCCTTATTCGGCGGGCCTCCGGCAAAGACTTGGGAATACTCCCAAGGTCAACCCGAAAGTGTTATTGAGTGTTAAATTTACCTCATAAGAAGGCAAATAGCATGATGGGCGCGGACTTTTTTCCCGTGGTCGCTTCGTAGCCGTGGCATGTGGCGATTCGCGGGCAAACCCCAGTTTTTGCACAGGCCTCGCCGGGACCGGTAAAATGTTGGGTTGATCCACGGAAACTTGCCGTGGCGTAGCGGAAGGATTCCCCGAACATGACTGATTTTCGTCTCACCAAGCGGTTTGCAGTAATGCTCATGGCAGGCGGGCTGGTCGCCGGCTGCGGCACCTCGTCGCCGACCAAAATCGACTATAGGAGCGACTCCCGTTCGAAGCAGGTATCGCTTGCCGTACCGCCGAACATGATCGACGAGACGGCCGATCAGCGTTCGCTGCCGCCGCAGGGCGGCGAAACCTCGCTGTCCACGCTGAAACAGGTGCAGGCACAGGCGCCGGCCGGCGACGCGGTCGCGGTCGTGCCGCCCGTCCAGGGCATCCACATCCAGCGCGACGGCACCGAGAGCTGGCTCGTGATCGACAACAAAACGCCCGATCAGGCCTGGCCGCAAATCCGCCGCTTCTGGCAGGAGCAGGGCTTCCTGCTCGTCGTCGACCAGCGCGACAAGGGCGTGATGGAAACCGACTGGAACGAAACCCACGCGCAGATCAACGACGGCTTTATCCGCAACACGCTGTCGAAGGCGATGGGCAACAGCTACGTGAGTTCGGAGCGCAACAAGTTCCGCACGCGTCTCGAAGCGGCGCCGAACGGCGGCACCTATGTGTTCGTCAGCCAGAAAGGCATGCGTGAGGCGATCACCGGTACGAACAACGAGTCGACCCAGTGGCAACCCAAGCCGAACGACCCGGCGCTCGAGGAGGAATACCTGAAGCGCCTGATGGTCTCGCTGGCGCGGGCCGATTCGGGTAGCAACGCGGGTGGCACACAGAACGCCGAGCTGTCGCCCGCGGGCACGCAGATCGCGCCGAACGCGGCGACGGCGGGTGCGAAGTCGGCGACGGCCGCCGTTGTCGCGCAGAACGTCGCTCTCGCGGCGCAACCGCCTATGCCGGACGCGGATTCGGCCAACAACACGTCGGCGCAGCTCTCATCGACCGAACTCACACTCGCCGAGCCGTATGACCGCGCGTGGCTGCGCGTGGGCCTCGCGCTCGATCGCAGCAATTTCACGGTCGACGATCGCGACATGAGCCGCGGCCTCTATTTCGTGCGCTACGTCGATCCGAAGGATATGTCGTCGGCCGAGCAGGGCTTCTGGAGCCAGGTCTTCCACGGCAAGAAGGAGAAGGTCGCCAGGCAGTATCGCGTGAACGTGCGCGCCGTGACGCCGAACCAGACCCGCGTGGCCGTGGTCGACGACAAGGGTCAGCTCGACGAAAGCTCGCAGGCCAAGCAGATCATGAGCCTGATGGCCGACCAGCTGCACTGATACGAGAGCCTCGCGGCCGACGCCGCCGGTTCGACGAAACCGCCCGGAGAAATCCGGGCGGTTTTTTTTGACTATGCATTTGACGCGCGAACGGCGCGCGCGTGAGCCGATGTAACGTGACCGGATCGGCAAGCCGCGACCCGACGCGGTTGCCGATTGACTCCGTGCGCTCAGGTATCCGCGCGCCGCGTCCCCATCCACGGCAAGCGCTTGACTACGCCGGTCGCCAACGCGGTGCCGACCAGAATCACCGCGCACCCTTCGAGCATGCCGGGCGACACCGTCTCGCCGAGAAACAACGCGCCCCACAGAATGCCGAAGATCGGAATCACGAAGGTCACGGTGATCGCGCGCGTCGGCCCGGCGACTGCGATCAGATGGAAGAAAAGCATGTACGCGATGCCGGTACAGGCGACGCCGAGCGCGATCACCGCGCCCCACGCGCGCAGCGAGATCGGCGCGGCGGGCCAGTAGATGACCGCGAGCGGCAGCAGCACGATCGTCGCGCCGATCATCGTGCCGGTCGCGACGGTCAGCGCGTCGACGCCAGTCAGGTGACGCTTCGTGTAGTTGGCGGCGATGCCGTAGAGCAGCGTGGCGCCGAGCGCGGCGCCGGCCGCGAGCGCGACGCTCAGCGGCGAGGCGGCCGAGCCGGCCGGCGCCGCGATCTGATCCCACACGAGCATCAGCACGCCGAGAAAGCCGACCACGAGACCGAGCGTGCGCAGTGCGCTGAGCCGGTCGCGCAGCCACAGGAAGCCGACCAGCGCGCCCCACAGCGGCGCGCACGCATTGATCACCGACGTGACGCCCGCCGACAGTGTCAGCTCGGCATACGCGAACAGGCAGAATGGCGCCGCCGAATTGACGATACCGACCACGAGCAGCGGCGCTGCGTGCGTGCGCAACACGGTGGCGGACTGTTGCAGCGGCCGTCGCGCGATCAGCACGATCGCGAGAAAGAGGGCGCCGATGCCGACGCGCAGCGCCATCAGCGGCGCGACGCCGAAGTCGGTCACGCCGACGCGGATGAACAGGAACGATGCGCCCCACAGGGCAGCGAGGATCAGCAGTTGCAGCAGGTTTCTGGTTTTCATTGGAATGGCGCCGCGCGCAGTTGAGTCGGGACGCCAGCTCATCGTAACAGTGCGATCGCGCGAATCGTTTCAGTACAGGATGAAACGGCAAGATCCGGGAGACGGCCGCGTCCGGTGAGGTAGATGGTAAGCGCTGCGAGGGCGCGCGCCAAACGAGCAATTCTCGCCGATATGTGAGAAAAATTGCGATCGGCGGAACGGCAGTGGGGATGGGATCGGAAACGGCGCCCGCGATGCGCGGGCGGCCGTCCGAAAAGATGTGAATTGCATTGCACCGTTACTGGCGCGACCTCAATGCGGAATCATCCATTGCAGGACGTTCTGCTGCGCCCAGACGAGCACGCCAAGCAGCACCGTCAGCAGAATCGAATGTTTGAAGGTCTTGGCGAACACGACACCTTCCTTGCCCTTCAACTCGGTGGTCGCGACGCCGGTCGCGATGTTCTGCGGCGAGATCATCTTGCCCATCACGCCGCCCGACGAGTTGGTCGCCGCCATCAGCACCGGATTCAGATTGAGCTGGTTGGCCGCGACCACCTGCAGATTGCCGAACAGCGCATTGCCCGACGTATCGCTGCCCGACAGGAACACCGCCACCCAGCCGAGGAACGCCGACACGAGCGGAAACAGCGGCCCGACCGACGCAACGCCGAGACCGAGCGTGTAGGTGAGTCCCGAGTAGTTCATCAGGTAAGCGAGGCCGACGATCGTTGCCACGGTCAGGATCGCGATGCGCGTTTGCACCCACGTATCGGAGATCGCCTTGCCGAACTCGGCGGGCGAGAGCCGTACGACGAACGCCGTGATGAGCGCGGCGACGAGGATCGCGGTACCGGTCGCGAGCGGCTGGAAGTCCCAGACCGCGCCGTACGGCGTGTTGTAGAGCGTGATGAACACGGCCTTGTCGAGACCGGGCCACGACACCTTGATGTCGCCGATCGTGAAGATCCTCGCGATCGTCCAGATGATCACGACGACCGACACGATGATCCACGGATACCAGCCCTGTGCGCCGCCGATCTTGCCGCGCACCTCGCTGATGCGATCGACGTTGACCGCGAATTTCGGATCGACGGCGGGCTTCCAGACGCGCAGGAAAGCAACGGTGAGGATCAGCGAAACCAGCGACGACAGCACGTCGGTCAGGCTGTAGTTGATGAAGTTCGAGACGACGAACTGGGTCAGCGCGAAGCTCAGGCCCGCGACCAGCAGCACCGGCCAGATCCGCAGCATGTTGCGAAAGCCCGCGTACACGGCGATCACATAGAAGGGCAGCAGGACCGCGAAGAAAGGCAATTGCCGCCCGACCATCTTGCCGAGCACATCGGACGGCAGATGGGTGACCGCGCCGAGCACCGTGATCGGCACGCCGAGCGCGCCGAACGCGACCGGCGCGGTGTTGAAGATCAGCGTGAAGGTCAGCGCTTCGAGCGTCGGAAAGCCGAGCATGATCAGCAGCGAGCTCGTGATCGCGACCGGCGTGCCGAAACCCGAAATGCCCTCGAGCAGCGCGCCGAACGAAAAGCCGACCACGACGAGCACGATGCGCCGGTCGTTCGGCAGGTTGTCGATCATCCACAGGCGGAAGGCCTCGAAGCGTCCCGAGCGCTGCGCGATGTTGTACAGCAGGATCGCGGTGACCACGATCCACATCACTGGCCAGATCGCGAACACGACGCCAGCCGCGACCGAGTTGAACGCGAGCCCGACCGGAAACTGCCAGACGAAAATCGCCACGATCAAACCGATGATCAGTCCCGCGAGCGACGCTTGCCACGCGGGCCTGCGCGCCCAGCCGAGCAGCGCGAGCACGGCGATGATCGGCAGCGCGGCGACGATGAACGACGGAAAAAGCGAATTGCCAACCGGAGTGAGTAGTTGATGAAACATTACGTCTCCTTCGTTGTTGTGTAATTCGACGCGGGGGATTGCGCATGACGGCGCGTCGCTCTGATTCGGCGGACGCTCGCAAGTGGCCTCGACAAAGCGGCGTCGCGCGATTTAAGCGGGTGCTGCATGAAACCTTCCAAGGATAGAGCGCCTTACCGGCGCGTCAAGCCGGGAAAGTACGGGCGGGGTATGCGCGGTGGAGGGCGATACGCGCGGAAAAACGACTCATGAAGAAGCGCGCGCGCCGGCAGTTGAAGTGCCGGCGCGTGCACGCTCCGCGACGAAAGAGGACAGGTCAATGCGAGTGGCCGCCCCCATGACCGCCCCAATGGCCGCCCCAATAACCGCCAATGCCGATCGCAATCGACGGTCCGTAGTAGGCGGGGTAGCCGTAATAAGCGGGATAAGGATAAGCCGGCGGCGGATAGTAGGCGGGATAAACCGGCGGCGCCGCATAACCGGGCGCGGGGACCGCATAACCGGGCGGCATGTCTTGCGGTGCGACCTGCATTTGCGCCTGGGCTTGAGGCGGCTGCTGTTGATCGGTCGCCGGCGCGGTTTGGTCGGCTGTGGTCGCGGGCGCGGTCGAATAGTACGACGGGTAATAGCCGGCGGGATAGTAGCCGGCGGGGTAATAGCAGCCTGCCAAAAAGAGACTCGAGGCGAGCACGCAAATCGCGGTGGCGGGACGCGCGAACCTCGCGGAAAAACTGGACGAATCGCGTGGCGTCGAGAGGCGCACCACGCAAAGATGGGTGACGACGCGGGACTTCATGGCGCGCTCCTCGATGAACCGATGCCGCCTTGCGCGACGTCGTTACGAGGAGCTTACGCTCTTGCCGCGGCAGCGCTGTGGCAAAACTGCAACCGCATATTTCAGCCTATTTCCACGCGCGTTGTCGGGACGAGGGCGCACCGCATCCGCCGCCCTCGGCAGTCCGGATCGTGGTCCGAAAAAATCGTTTGCTGTCCTGTATGAATCGTTAGACGCGTCATCGGACGCAACGCTCACTTGCCGCTCACTTGCCGACCTGGTTACCGATGACACCGCCTACCGCCGCGCCGCCCAACGTCGATAAGCCGCTGCCACCGATCGCCGCGCCAGCGGCGCCGCCGACACCCGCGCCGATCGCGGTATCGCGTGTGCGTGGGGACATGTCGCCGCATGCCGCGAGACCCGCGACAAGTGAAAGGGCGGTTGCGACCGTACCAAGACGAGTACCGAGATGACGGATCGATTTCATGATGCTGACTCCGCTCGTTGTTGGAAACAGATGTTTCCCTTCTCTTAGCACGCAACGTGCCTGCTCGATGCGGTGGAAAAGAAAAGCCCGCCATGCCGGCGGGCTTCGATACTGCAGTGCCGGTTAGCGCGAATCGCGCAATCCGCTCATTGCCGCTGATAAATCTCCGCGCCTTGCTTCATGAACTCGATCGACTTTACTTCCATGCCTTTCTTCAGCGCTTCGTCGTCGGTGACGCCTTGTTGCGCGGCGAACTCGCGTACGTCCTGGGTGATCTTCATCGAGCAGAAGTGCGGGCCGCACATCGAGCAGAAATGCGCGACCTTGGCCGAATCCTTCGGCAGCGTTTCGTCGTGGAATTCGCGCGCCTTGTCCGGGTCGAGACCGAGATTGAACTGGTCTTCCCAGCGGAATTCGAAGCGCGCCTTCGACAGCGCGTTGTCGCGCACCTGCGCACCCGGATGACCCTTCGCGAGATCGGCGGCATGCGCGGCGAGCTTGTACGTGATGATGCCGGTCTTCACGTCGTCCTTGTTCGGCAGACCGAGGTGTTCCTTCGGCGTCACGTAGCACAGCATCGCGGTGCCGAACCAGCCGATCATCGCGGCGCCAATGCCCGACGTGATGTGGTCGTAGCCCGGCGCGATGTCGGTGGTCAGCGGCCCGAGCGTGTAGAACGGCGCTTCGTCGCACCAGTCGAGCTGCAGGTCCATGTTCTCCTTGATCAGCTGCATCGGCACATGGCCCGGACCTTCGATCATCACCTGCACGTCGTGCTTCCACGCGATCTGCGTGAGTTCGCCGAGCGTCTTCAGCTCGCCCAGTTGCGCTTCGTCGTTCGCGTCGTAGATCGAGCCGGGACGCAGGCCGTCGCCGAGTGAGAAGGCCACGTCGTAGGCCTTCATGATTTCGCAGATCTCTTCGAAATGCTCGTACAGGAAGCTTTCCTTGTGATGCGCGAGACACCACTTCGCCATGATCGAGCCGCCGCGCGACACGATGCCGGTCATCCGGTTCGCCGTGAGCGGCACATATTGCAGACGCACGCCCGCGTGGATCGTGAAGTAGTCGACGCCTTGCTCGGCCTGCTCGATCAGCGTGTCGCGGAAGATTTCCCAGGTGAGGTCTTCAGCCTTGCCGTTGACCTTTTCGAGCGCCTGATAGATCGGCACCGTGCCGATCGGCACCGGGCTGTTGCGGATGATCCATTCGCGTGTTTCATGAATGTGCTTGCCGGTCGACAGATCCATCACCGTGTCGCCGCCCCAGCGGATCGCCCACGTCATCTTGTCGACTTCCTCGCCGATCGACGATGTCACCGCCGAGTTGCCGATGTTCGCATTGACCTTCACGAGGAAGTTGCGGCCGATGATCATCGGCTCGCTTTCCGGGTGATTGATGTTGTTCGGGATGATCGCGCGGCCGCGCGCGATTTCCTCGCGCACGAATTCCGCAGTGATTTCGGTGAGGCCGTTCGGACCGAACGCGCTCGCGCCGAATGCCTGGCCGGGGTGCTGACGGCCCATCATCGCGGCGAGCTTCGCGCCGTTCGGGCCGCTCGTCTTCAGGGTCTCGAGGTACTCGGCACGGCGCTGGTTTTCGCGAATCGCGATGTATTCCATTTCCGGCGTGATGAGGCCTTGCTTCGCGTAGTGCATCTGCGTCACGTTCCTGCCGGCGATCGCGCGGCGCGGCGTGCGATGCAGTCCCGGAAAGCGCAGCTGCGCGGTGGCCGGATCGGCGGCGCGCTCGCGGCTGAAGCTGCTCGACAGACCGGTCAGCGGCTCGGTGTCGCCGCGCTCCTCGATCCACGCCTCGCGCAGCGCGGGCAGACCCGCGCGGATGTCGATCCTGGCGTCCGGGTCGGAGTAGGCGCCCGAGGTGTCGTACACGTAGATCGGCGGATTCTTTTCGCCGCCGAAGCTGTCGGGCGTGTCGGCCTGCGAGATTTCGCGCATCGGCACGCGGATGTCGGGGCGCGAGCCGGTCACGTAGACCTTGCGCGAATTCGGCAACGGCGCGACGGCGGCCTCGTCCACGTGGGCTTCGGCGGAAATAAACTTCGGGTTGGCGTTCATGTAAGTCTCCGTACAAAGTGGGGCGGCTAAGCAGGAGACCGAGATGGAAGTAGTCGGAAAATCGCGCAGAGGTGAGGCCCTTGAGGCTGGAGCGAAATCCGTACGCTTCCCTGCGCTGGCATTATCCAGATCAGGTTCAAAGGGTATTTCTCACCCACGCAACACGGACCTCCAGCTCCGCGCTACGCAGGACCCCCGCGTTAGCAGCGCACACGATACACCGCCCGCCCGCGGTTTGGCAACCTGTCTGAATGATTCAAAAAACTGGTCCGGATGAAACCCCAGACATCTCCTATGCTTGATTCGAGACCGCATCGGACAGGGCAACTTACAGCGAGGGAACGGCTGCCTTACAGTGAAAAATCGTCGGCGGCTTCAGGCTGATACAGGATTTTGTCGAGCTTGAGCACTTTCTGATCGCCGCTGGGTGGCGTGAAGCGGATGCTCTCGCCGCGGCGCGCGCCGAGCAGCGCGAGGCCAGCCGGCGAGAACACGTTCAGGCGCCCTTGCGCGAGATCGGCGTTGGGCGGATAGACGACGGTCCACGTCATCTGTTCGCCGCTCGCCGCGTCGCTCAGCGTCGCTTGCGAGTTCATCGTGACGACGTCGGCGGGGATGTCGTGCGAGTCGACGATCACCGCGCGTTCGAGCACATCGTCGAGCATGTGCTGCAACTTGGCGTCGGTGGCCGCGTATTTCTCGAGGCGGGTCACGTCGAGTTCGGTCAGGTAGCAGGTTTTGATCTTCTTCATCATCAGGACTCCGGATAAGGCGGTCATGGATGGCCGCGTGCAACGACCCATGGGGTGGTCGGCGGATGAGTGGACGAATGGGAGAGCCCGGTGCCCGGCGACGCGGCCCTGGGAATTGGCGGACTGCGTCAGCGAGGGCGCCGGGCGGCGTGAAGCGGGACCGTTCGGGACGTCTCGCCGGGGCCGTGCGACGCGACGCCCGCGCGCGCGCACTCGCCTGCGCGGCATGGGCGCAAGCGGGCGAGAGCACGGAAAGTCGGACGACGCAGAGAAGTCACGGGCAAAACGACCAGGTGTTGGGGAAGAGCGATCGAGAGGCGCCGGGCGACAAAGCGTGAGGCCGCGCGGCAGCAGCGAGACGAAAGTTTGATGGTAGCACGCTGTCTCACGCAGTTCCGTTTGCGACGTCGCGCCCGTCGATTGACCGTTTTTGTGCGGTGCGAGAAGAAAGCGGTGTGGTCCGCATTGCGTTCAAGCCAGTCAGAGGATTGCCGTTAAACAAAGTGCAGCGAAGGCCGCACTCCGGCGAAGCGATTCGCGGGATGGCGCGTGAATGGCGCGAGGCGACTCGCGCCGATTGACAAAGAGGTGCACATGAAAGCGGAAAGCAGGCGGTGGCGAACGTTCGGTCGCACAGTCGCGGTGGTGGCATTGCTCGCCGCGCCGCTGGCGGCGCCGGCGGCATCGACGGTGACGGGCGGCGTGATCCGGTTCGTGGGGATGATCGTTGCACCGCCGATGCAGATCAGCGTGGATACGGCGCCCCCAGGCGTCGCCGTCGGTAGCGCGAGCGTGGCGGGTCAGCGCTTCTCGCGCACGGTGACGTTCAGCGCGCCGCCGGGCGTCGTCAGCGGGGCCGATGTCGCGCTCGAAGTGAACGGCGGCACGCAGTCGCGCGATCTGGTGGCGGCGCGTTTCGTCGATGGCACCGGGCGCGTCGCGACGGCCCGCGACGGCCACTACGCGGTCGATCGCGCGGGCGGCGTGCTGTCGCTGAACGCGAAGCGCACCGATACGGACACGCGCGTGACGGTGGTGGTCAGTTACGACTGAGTCGCGGGCGAGCTTTGGCTGGCTCATCCCGCGCCGGAAAAAAAATTAAAAGAGGCTTGTCATAACCGGCCGCGCGGCTCGACAAACGTGCAGATTACGATCGGAGCACGTCATGTCGACCGCGCACAATCGCTCGATACTTCAGCGCTTTACGACTTTTTCGACGCCCGCCGTCGGCCTCGCGCTTTTTCTGCTGAGCGGTTCCGGGATCAGTGCGGCCGACGCGGCCGGGCCCCTATGCGCCACGCACAGCCCCGCGCACCGCGTCGCGCTCGTCGAGCTGTACAGCAGCGAGGGCTGCGATAGCTGCCCGCCCGCCGACCGCTGGCTCAGTCAATGGAAAAGCAACGGTGCCGCGCACGGCATCGTGCCGCTCGCGCTGCACGTCGACTACTGGAACAGCCTCGGCTGGACCGACCGCTTTTCCCAGCATCGCTTCACTGAACGTCAGCAAACGCTGACGCGTCTCGCGGGCGCGCACACGCTCTATACGCCGGAAGTGTTCGTCGCGGGCCGCGAGCTGCGCGACTGGTCGCAACGCGACAGTTTCGAGCGCCGCATCGACGAGCTCGTCGCCGAACCCGCCCAGGCGAGCGTCGCACTTGCGCTGAGCCCGCGTGCGCCCGGCGCGTTCGATGTCGATGCGCAGTTCAGCACGACGGCAGCCGCCGCCACGGGTGCGTTGAGCGCCTATCTCGCGATCTATGAGAACGCGCTGACGACGCAGGTCGGCGCGGGCGAAAACCGCGGCGCGACGCTGCATCACGAGCGCGTCGTGCGCGCCTGGTTCGGGCCCGTGCCACTCGTCTCCGGTCACGCGCGGATTCATCAGGACATCGATGTACACGCTGCGAGCTTCGATGCGCAAGCCGATCCGGGCGCCAACGCCGCCGGCCGCTTCGGCGTGGTCGCGTTCGTCGAAAGCGACGCGAGCGGCGACGTGCTGCAAGCGACCGACCTTCCCGCGTGCCGTTGATCGACATCGCGCGCGCCGCATTCACTACCGCTGCTCGAGGAGAGCCCCATGTCCACACCCCACGCCTTGCGCCCCAGCGCACCCGCCGCGCCCACCGCGCCGAAGCGCGGCGTCATTCATCCGCTGTGGCTGCGCATCACGCATTGGCTGAATGCGCTCGCGGCGATCGTGATGATGCTGTCGGGCTGGCGCATCTACGACGCGTCGCCGATCTTCCCGGCGTTCAGCTTCCCGACCGCGATCACGCTGGGCGGCTGGCTCGGCGGCGCGCTGCAATGGCACTTCGCGGCGATGTGGCTGCTGGTGTTCAACGGCCTCATGTATATCGCGCTGAATCTCGCGAGCGGGCGCTTCGTGCGCAAGTTCCTGCCGCTGACGCCGCGCGCGGTACTGCGCGATTTCGTCGCCGCGTTGCGCGGGAAGCTGTCGCATGGCGATCTGCGCGTCTACAACGCGGTGCAGAAATTCGCCTACCTGTTCGCGATCGCCGATCTGATCGTGCTCGTGCTATCGGGGCTCGCGATCTGGAAGTCGGTGCAGTTTCCGCTGCTGCGCGAACTGATGGGCGGCTACGACAACGCGCGCATCGTGCACTTCAGCGCGATGTCGCTGCTGGCCGCGTTTCTCGCCGTGCATCTGGCGATGGTCGCGCTCGTGCCGCGCTCGTTGCTCGCGATGTTGCGCGGACGTTGAGCCCGCGGCTACCCACGCGCATGCTCACGCTCATGAAATCGCAACGCGAATTCCAAACGGATACCGAATCATGAACAAGCCGATAGAGAAACCAGCGGACCCATCCGCACATCGTGTGAGCCACAAGCTCGACCGCGCGTCGATCCTGCTCGATGCGAAGCGCGAACTGGCGATGCCGTCGCGACGCCTGTTCGGCCAGCAGCTCTTGACGCTCGGCGGCCTGTCGATGCTGACCGGCTGCTCGCTGACCGACGACGCTTCCGTGAATCGTTTCCTCACCGCCGTGTCGCGGCTGAACGATCGCGCGCAGGCCGCGCTGTTCGATCCGAAGCAGCTCGCGCCGACCTACACCGAAGCGCAGATCACGCGGCCGTTTCCATTCAACGCGTACTACGGCATCGACGACGTGCCGCACGTCGACGGCTCAGATTATCAATTGAAGCTGAGCGGTCTCGTAACCGGCCAGCGCGTGTGGACGCTGCCCGAGCTGTACGCGCTGCCTCACGCGGAGCAGATCACGCGACATATCTGCGTCGAAGGCTGGAGCGCGATCGGCCGCTGGGGCGGCACGCCATTCGGCGATTTTCTGCGGCGCGTCGGCGCGGACACGACGGCGAAGTACGTCGGCTTCAAATGCGCGGACGACTACTTCGAAAGCATCGACATGCCGACCGCTTTGCATCCGCAAACGCTGCTGACGTTTTCCTACGACGGCGAACGGCTGCCCGCGAAATACGGCTACCCGATGAAGCTGCGCATGCCGACCAAGCTCGGCTACAAGAATCCGAAGCACATCGTCGAAATATTCGTCACCAACACGTATCCCGGCGGCTATTGGGTCGACCAGGGCTACAACTGGTTCGGAGGCTCCTGACGCATGCGGGCGCACGCGCGCTTGCGGCAGCGGCTTCGGAAGCACGCCGGCTCTCGCCGGCTTCGATTCATCCACCCCCAAGGAGTCATCCCATGAAGAAGATTGCAGTTACCACGATCGCGTTGTTGATGCTGGCAAGCGGCGGCGCGGCCTTCGCGCAGGCGAGCGGCGCGATGTCGAACGATGAGATGTCGAAGAATGCGATGTCGAAAGATTCGATGCCCAAAGACAGCATGTCGAAGGACGGCATGAAAAAGGACACGATGAAGCACGACTCGATGAAAAAGGGCGGCGACGCGATGAAACACGAGGCGTCGGGCACGATGGGCAACTGAGTCGGCGCCGAGGGTGCCTGGCGATCCTGCCGATGCACGGCCGCGCATCGAACGGATCCGACACTGACCGCAAGCCGGGGATGCGTCCCCGGCTTTTCTGTTGCAGGAAACCCAAAAGTTACGATTCTCTCGCGTGGTGTTCTCGGCGCTTACTGCATAATGCGGTGCGCGCCGCGGCTTTGCCAACCTTGCCGCCGCGCAGCGCGGCCGCGTTGCATCGTGTCGTTTTGACCGGCGCCGCCGCCACCGCCGTTTCTGGCGCTTCCGGCGCCGCCCATCGTCTTACCGTTCCACCGACATGTCCGCCAGCCTCGCCCGTCCGACCGCATCGCCGATGCGGTGCCCGCCATCCCGCCCGAAAGGTATCGACGCAGGCTCGGCGCCTCGCGGGCATCGAGCGCATCGCGCGGGTCGAGTGGCGACGGCGGACTGAAGCATGTCGCTGCAACGTTCAGCTTTTTCTCCGCGCGGATGGCCGCTGCGTCTGCCGCAGTCGCGCAACGGGCGGATCGCGCTCGCGCTTGCCGTCGTTTATCTGGTGTGGGGCTCGACGTACCTCGGCGTGCACGTCGCGCTCGGCTCGTTCCCGCCGCTGCTGATGTCGGGCTTGCGCAACCTGTTCGCCGGCATCGGTCTGTTCGTGTTCGCCGCGCGCCGCAAGCCGATCTGGCCGAGCTTCGCCGAAATCCGCAACGCGGGCCTCGTCGGCACCATGCTGGTGGGTCTGTCGAGCGGCATGCTCGCCTACGGCATGCGCACGGTCGGCACCGGCACCGCGGCCGTGATGGTCGCGACCGTGCCGCTGTTCGCGACCGTGATCGCGGCCGTCGCCGGACGCAAGATCGGCCGCGGCGAATGGTTCGCGGTCGGGCTGGGGCTCGCCGGCATCGTGATTCTGAGTCACGGCGACAGCACGCCGGGCTCGACGGGCGGCAGTCTCGCGATTCTGTGCGGCGCGCTGTTCTGGGCCGGCGGCGCGCATCTGGCCGGGCAGCTGAAGCTGCCGTCGGACCTGTTTCTGTCGACCTCGCTGCAGATCGGCCTCGGCGGCGCGATGTCGACGCTGGTCGCGTGGGCGTCGGGCGAGCGGATGCTCGAGCTGCATTTGCTGCCTCTCGTCGCGTTCCTGTATCTGATGTTGATTGGGACGATGGCGGCGTACGTCGCCTACGGTTATCTGATTCGCCACACGAGCCCGATCATCGCGAGCAGCTGCATGTACGTGAATCCGGTCGTCGCGGTCGCGCTGGGCGCGCTGCTGCTCGGCGAGCCGGTCACCCGCTCGACGGTAATCGCGACGATCGTGATTCTGATCAGCGTCGGCCTGTCTTTCTGGTTCGATTACCGGAAGAAGCGCAGCGCCTGATAGCGGCGCGGTTCTCGTCGAACCGCGCGCCCGCTGTCAAAGCCTTGCCGCCAGCTCCGCGCCCTCGCGGATCGCGCGCTTCGCATCGAGCCCGGTCGCGAGCTTCGCGCCGCCGATCACATGAAAACGCGGGCCGCCGCTGCCGTGGTTGCGATCGACCGTCGACGGCAACAGCTCGCGCAACGACTCCTGCCCCGCGCACACGACGATCGTATCGACGTCGAGCCATGCGTCGGCACCGTCTCGCGCGATTCTGAGACCGCGCGCGCTGATCTCCCGATACTCGACGCCGCCGAGCATTTGCACCCCGTTGCGCGCGAGCGTCGCGCGACGCACCCAGCCCGACGTCTTGCCGAGGCCCGCGCCGAGCTTGCCGGCCGTGTGCTGCAATAGCCAGATCTGCCGCACCGGTTGCGCGGCAACAGGCGGCTTCAGGCCGCCGCGCTCGCGCACCAACGCGTCGCGTCGAGTGCCAGCCAGCACGCAATCATTCACGAAAAAAAAGCCCGCAGCGGCATCCCGCGACGGGCTTTGCAAATCCTGCTGCCATGTGCCGGCTTATTTCGCCTTTTCCGCCTCGTTCGTGATGGCGTGGCCGCCCTTCGAAATATCTTCGCCGGCGCCCGCCATCGTGTTGCAGCCGGTGACAAGCATGGCAGTTCCTGCGAGCACAAGCAAAGCGATCAGTCGAGTCATGAAACTTCTCCTTGTCGAGAATGCATCGGTTGATGTCGTCCGACCGGGGCCATGCCAGTCGATCAGGTCTCGATCCGGTTTCGAACCGGTTTCGAACCGGTCTGATTGCATGGTAAAAAAAGGGCGGGGGGCGGCGCTGTCGGCCGTGCCGCGATTTTGTCGTAGGCGTGCTCCGGTGTTTGCGTCGGCGCACTCCTACAACGGCTTGGGGGCGCTGCGACGAGCATCTGTCAGACGGGGCTTTGCGACGAAGTGGGCGGCGTGGCCGGCGAGGTCAGCGGCTGATCGACCGAAGGCGTCGCGGCGCTCGCGCTCGGCATCACGACGTCGATGTCGGTGCCGTTTTGCGCGCCACGGCGGATGTCGAAGCGCCCGCCATGCGCGGCTACGCGCTGACGCATGCCGAGCAGGCCGTGCGTATGTGTGCGCTTCAGGTCGGCCGGCATGATGCCGACGCCGTTGTCCGCGATATGCAGCGCGACCTCGCCGTCGCCGACCCGCAATGCGATGCCGACCTTCGAGGCCCGCGCGTACTTGGCGGCGTTCGTCAGCGATTCCTGCGCGACCCGAAACAGCGCGATTTCGGTCTGCTCGTCGAGCTGGATATCGTCGGCGGGCAGGTGCAGCTCGAGCGTCCAGTTGTTGCGCTGCGCGGCTTCGTCGGCGAGCGTGCGCAGCGCGGTAACGAGCCCGAAATTGGCCAGCACGGTCGGCCGCATGTCCTCGATGATGCGCCGCTTCAACGCGATGCCCTGGTCGAGATTGGCGAGCGCGCGCTGCAGCTTGTCGGCGATGTCCGGCTCGCTGTCCTTCAGCTTGCGGCGCGCCCATGCGACGTCCATCCGGCATGCGGTCAGAATCGCGCCGAGCTCGTCGTGCAACTCGCGCGCGAGCTGGGTCTTTTCGTTTTCGCTGACCGCCTGCAGATGCCAGCCGAGCGCTTCGAGCTGCCGCGTGCGCTCGTTGACGAGCTGGTCGAGTTCCTCCTGCTGCGTGATCAACTGACGCTGCGCGCGCGCCTGCCGGTCGATCTGGATGCCGAGATTGCGAAACAGCAGAATGAACAGCACGATGTTCAGCGCCGACAGACCCGCCGCGCACAGCGTCGAGAGCCGCTGGTCGGCGCGGCTCGCGGCCAGCGCGTGCTGAGCGCGGCGCTCCTCGTTGTCGCGCAGCAGCGCGAGCGTACTGTCGATCAACGACGCGTCCGCCGGGTTGACGTCGCTTGCCCTCCCGCATGCGCCGAGATCGAGCGGATGCGGCGCGGCGTGCTGCATCGCGGCGGCGCCCGCGCCGATGCGCGCGTCGATCAGCGCGAGAATCTGCGTGAAGCTCGCGAGTTCCGCGCTGTCCGCGCGGCCGCCGCGATAGAAGTGGTCCAACTGCTGGGTGGTGTCGCGGATGCGCGCGGCGCTCGCGCAGAACGCGTGGGCGGATGCGTCGTCCTTCGTCAGAAGAAACTGGTTTTGTTGCGCGGTGAGGCGCGACAGATCGCTCGCGAGTGTGCTCAGTCGCACGGTGACGTCGCGCGCTTCAAGCGCGGTCTCATACTCGGCGGTGATGCGCTGACGCGCGGTCTCCAGAATCACGAGGCCTCCCACCGTGATCACGATCGCCACCGTCATCGCGATCGCCCAGCTGCGATTGCGCATCCACTCGGCGAGCCGCGCCGTGGCGCGCGCGCCAGGTTGTTCCGGCGGGTTCTGCAGATTCGACACTTTCGGCTCCAGAAAGAGGGCATCGACACCGGCATCGACTCCGGCATCGCGCGAAGCCGCGCGCGTAATGTCGTCGTAATCCAATGTAAGCGGATTCTCACACGAAAAACGGCGAGCGTCGGAATGCGCGCGGCGCCGCGCATCGATAGCATGGACCCGATCGTTCATGCAATGTTTCGGGAGGAAGCCATCATGTTGAAGTGGGCACTGTTCTTCGCGATCGTCGCGGTGATCGCCGGTCTTCTCGGCTTCACCGGCATCGCGGCCGGCGCGGCGGCGATCGCGAAGTTCCTGTTCTTCGTCTTTGTCGTGCTGTGCGTGGTGTTCCTCGTGCTGGGCTTCGTCGTGACGAAGAAAATGATCGATTAGCGCGGCCATCGCGGTGGCGGCAAGCCGCGCCCTCACAGCAGGCGAGCGATTTGCTGGTAGTCGATTGGAAGGCCAACAAAAGGGAGAAATGCCATGCTTCACTATGCCATCGTCTTCTTCGTGATTGCGATCATCGCAGCCGTATTCGGCTTTACCGGCATCGCGGCCGGCGCGGCCGAAATCGCGAAGATCCTGTTCTACATCTTTCTCGTCGTGTTCGTGGTCACGTTGCTGCTCGGCGTGTTTCGAACCTAGCCGCGCGAGCCGGATGCACGCAACATGAGGTAGGCAGCGAAGTACGCAATGTAGGAACAGGTAGTCAACAAGGCGCGTGAACGCGCGGCGTTTGAATCCCCGATTGAGGCGCCCGCGTTCGAAGCGCGCCGTCATTCCACCCTGGGCGCATCAGGCGCGATTCGTGCTGATGCGCGATTCAGCCAATACCGGATAAAGGAGAAGTTCGATGGCGAAGCAATCTGGCGACACGTTCGTGATGGACATCAAGAAGATCCGCGAGGACGCGCGCAAGCATATGTCGGATGGTCCGGTCACGCAGAGCTATGGCGCGAATCGCGAGACGGTGCTCAAGCTGCTCAACGACGCGCTCGCCACCGAGATCGTCTGCACGCTGCGCTACAAGCGCCATTACTTCATGGCGAAGGGCATCAATTCCGAAGCGGTCGCGAAGGAATTTGCCGAGCACGCAACCGAGGAGCAGGAGCACGCCGATCGCATCGCCGAGCGCATCGTGCAGCTTGGCGGCGAACCGGATTTCGCGCCGGACGGCATCAAGGCACGCGCGCATTCGGAATACAAGGAAGGCGCCGATCTGACCGACATGATTCGCGAGAACCTGATCGCGGAGCGCATCGCGATCGACACGTACCGCGAGATCGTACGGTATCTCGGCGAGAAGGACGTGACCACGCGCCGGCTATTCGAGGAGATTCTCGCGGTCGAAGAAGAGCATGCCGACGATATGGCGGATCTGCTCGCGGGGCGCGAGTAGCGCCCCAGGCGACAAGGAAGCGTCGAAGGACCGGGTCGCGGGCGAACTCGGGAATGCCGGCAGCTGCGGTGCGAAGCCGCCCTCGCATTCCGCGTCCGGCCGCGGCCCCGGATCATTACCATGTCCGCATCGGAGCGACTCCCTTTGCACGGAACCCAACCGATGATTCGAGTGCTGATAGCTGACGATCATGCGATCGTTCGAGGTGGTTTCAGACAGTTCGTCGCCGACGAGCCGGACATGTGCGTCGCCGCCGAGGCTGCCACCGGCGAGGAAGCGATCTGCCTCGTGCGCGAGCAGGCATTCGACGTCGTGCTGCTCGACATCGCGATGCCTGACAAGAACGGCATCGACACGTTGCGTGTGATCAAGCAGGTGCGTCCCGAGCAGGGCGTGCTGATTCTATCGGGCTATCCCGAGAGCCAGTACGCGATCAATCTGCTGCGCGCGGGCGCGAACGGCTATCTGAACAAGGACTGCGAGCCGGAAGAAATCGTGCGCGCGATCCGCTCGGTCGCGCGCGGGCATCGCTATCTGTCGGAGGCGGTCGCCGACGCGCTTGCCGACAATCTCGACAAGCCTGCCGCCGGGCGTCCGCATGAAGCGCTGTCGGAGCGCGAATTCCAGATCTTCTGCAAGCTCGCGGCCGGCCAGTTGCCGACCGAGATTGCCGAAGAGCTGCATCTGTCGGTCAAAACGGTGAGCACGTATCGCGCGCGGGTGCTCGAGAAGATGCGTCTCGCGAACAACGCGGACCTCACGTATTACGCGATCAAGAATGGCCTGATCGAATGACGGACGATCGAGATATCCCGATGAACAGCGAACCGAACCCCGCTACCGAGTCAGCCAGCCGCGCGCCGTTGCGCGTGCTGCTGATCGAGGATTCGCCGCTGATCCGCCGCAGCCTCGTGGAGGCGATCGATGCGTCGGGCCTGCTGCGCGTGGCCGCTTATGCCGATTCCGCCGATCAGGCGATCGCGCTGCTCGGCGACGAAGCGTTCGACGCGGTGATCGTCGATTTGCAGCTGAAGCAGGGCTCGGGCGTGCCGGTGCTCGCGTATCTGCAGCGCGAGGGGCTGATCGATTCGATGTTCGCGGCGGTGCTGACCAATCACGCGTTGCCCGCGTACCGCGAGCGCTGCGAGCAGTATGGCGTGCGGCACTTTTACGACAAATCGTTCGAGTTCGATCGCGTGCTCGATGCGCTGCATGAGTATGCGTTGGGGAGGGGTGGCGGGGTGTAACGACTCGGCCGTAGTTGGCGTTTCTAGTCCTGTTTCCACACTCCGCGCTTCATCGCTTCTTCGAGCATCCCAAGGGTAAGCGAACGTCCGCCGAGCAATTCTCGCGCGCTGGAACTGAACGGGGACTTCAACGCGGCCACGACGATGTCGCGCTTTCGCATGTTGGCGGATGGAACGTGGTAAGCGACGTCGAAATCGCGCAGGTCCACGTGGAAGCGGTCAGCCCATGCGTGCATCACCTCGACGATTTTCGCCGGCTCCCAATCCAGATCGTGATACAGATCCATGTCACGGGTCAGCTTGTCGTCGAGAGGCAGCCCGGCGGGAGTGCGCATTTCGCGGATGAACCGAGCGAGATCGAGCCACGTGTCGTTCATTACAGACGATCCTCCGGCTGATATCAATGCCCAGCCCGCGCCGGCAACCGCAAATGATTCCACGCGCCGAGCCCGGCAAACGCGATCCCCGCGATCGTCACGCCGACCCACCCGAACACCGGCCACACGATCGCGCCGACACCCGAGCCCAGCGCCCCGCCGATGAAATACGCGACCATGTACACGGTATTCACGCGGCTGCGCGCATCGGGCTTCAAGGCGTAGATGCGCGACTGATTCGAAATCTGCGCGGCCTGCACGCCGATGTCGAGAATGATCACGCCGACCACGAGTCCCGCGATGCTCTTCGCCGACGCACCGAAGATCACGAACGCGATCACGACCAGCACGAGCGACACGGTGATGATCGCGCGCGGTCCACGCCGGTCGGCGAACTTGCCGGCGAGCGGCGCGGCCAGCGCGCCGGCCGCGCCGACGATACCGAACAGCCCTGCCGCCTGCGGCCCGAGATGAAACGGCGCGCCCGCGAGCAGCAGCGCGAGCACCGACCAGAAAATGCTGAACGCGCCGAACAACGCCGCACCGGTCAGCGATGCCTCGCGCAGCGCGCGATGCTCGGTGACCAGGTGCCACATCGACACGAGCAGCTTGCCGTACGGCAACGTCGAGGTCGGCTGACTCTTCGGCAAACGCAAAATGATGACGACCGCGAGTGCGAGCAGCGCGACGACGGATGCGCCAAACACCGCGCGCCAGCCGAAGTATTCGGCGACGATGCCCGCCGCGGTGCGGGCGAGCAGGATGCCGAGCAGCAGGCCGCTCATCACGGTGCCGACCGCGTGGCCGCGCTCGGACGGCGGCGCGAGTTCGGCCGCGAACGGCACCGCCTGTTGCGCGATCGTCGCGAGCACGCCGATCGCGAGACTCGTGACGATCAGCACCGCGAGCGTCGGTGCCGACGCCGCAATCACGAGCGCGACGCACATGCCGGCGATCTGCAGCAGGATCAGCAGACGCCGGTCGAAGCGATCGCCGAGCGGCGCGAGCAACAGCATGCCGGCGGCGTAGCCGAGCTGCGTGACGGCCGGCACCGCGCCGACCCATGACGCGCTGCCCGGAAACGACTGGCGGAAGTTATCGAGCAGCGGCTGGTTGAAATAGATGTTTGCGACCGAGACACCGGCGATCGTCGCGAGCAGCAGCAACACGCCGCGCAGCGACCGGGCGGAGGAAGCGGAAGTGGAAGCGTCGGAAGTGGACATGACAGGGGCGGATCGACGGACCGGCCCATGCGCGGTCCTCAAGCGTGCCGATCATACCGGAGCGGCGGGGTTCGTGCTGACGGCCGCGCGAGGCTCGCCCGCGCATCCAATATCAGGCGGTTGCGAAGTGTGTCCGGCGGTTCAGTCGATCAACGCGCCAGCGTCGTAGAACGGATACGGGCCGTCGGCCGCGTCGACATACGCATGATGCGTGACGATGCCCGTCGCCGGATCGTAGTAATGGAGCGCATACGCGGGCGGTTCCATCACGAACGCCGACGGTCCGTCCTCGCGAAAATCGAGCGCCACCTGGTGCGCGGGCGCTGGAATCGCGCTCGCGATCGTGCCGCCGAAGCGCACGAACATCGACCGATGCACGTGCCCGCAGAGCACGCGCTCGACGTTGGGATGCTGAGCGATCAACGCCGCGAGCTTGTGCGACGCCGCCCGGTCGAGCCGGATCTCGTCCATGTGCCCGATGCCGCACGCGAACGGCGGGTGATGCAGCGCGACCACGACCGGCTTGCCGCGCGCCGCATCGAGCTGCCGCTCGAGCCACGCGAGCCGCGTGTCGCACAGCATGCCGGCGCTCGAACCGGGCACCAGCGAATCGAGCGCGATCACGCGCAGCGGGCCGACGTCGAGCGCGTACTGCACGAACTCGCCGCCGCTCAGCAATTCCTCGCGCTCGGGAAACGCCGCGCGCAGCGCGTTGCGTTCGTCGTGATTGCCGACCATCAGGAAGTAGGGGATCGCGAGCGGCGCGAGCAGTGTTTTCAGGCGCGCGTACTGCTGGGGGTCGCCCTGATCGACGAGGTCGCCGGTGATCAGCACCGCGTCGGGGCGCGGGGTGAGCGCGTTGAGCGCGTCGACGCAGCGCGCGAGGTAGGGGGCGGTATCGACGCGGCGATACGCGAGTGCGCCGGGTTGCTTGATATGCAGGTCGCTAATTTGAGCCAGCAGCATGACAGAGGTCCTTCGGGTTGCTTCGTGTCGGGCGCCAGGATGCGGCGCTGTTTTTACCTACGATAGCGCAATCAGTGCGTCCGGTTCGATCGAGATGCCGACCGGCGTGCCGCGCGCAAGCTCGATGCGGCCCGCGACGTCGACGAAGAGCGGCTCGGGCGCGGCACCGCCAATCGTCAGCCGCGTGCGTTCGCCGAGGAACGCGGTGCTTTCGATCTGGCCGCGCAGCTGCGCGAGCGCGGGGTCGGTGAGCCGGGCATCCTCGGGGCGAAAGAAGATTTCGTGCGCGCCGCGTGCGTTCGACGCATGCGCGGGCAACGGCACGGCGCCGCCGCTCGTCGCGAGCATGCCGTCGCGGGGCTCGCCCGTGACACGGTTGATCGTGCCGACGAACTGCGCGACCGTGCGATTGGCCGGACGATAGTAGATGTCGCGCGGCGAACCGATCTGCTCGATGCGTCCCGCGCTCATCACGACGATGCGATCGCCGAGCTCCATCGCTTCGGCCTGATCGTGCGTCACGTAGACGGTCGTGATGCCGAGTTCGCGCAACAGCGCGTTCATCTCGCTGCGCAATGCGTCGCGCAGACGCGCGTCGAGCGCGGTCAGCGGTTCGTCGAGCAGCAGCACGCGCGGCTGCACCGCGAGTGCGCGCGCGAGCGCCACACGTTGACGCTGGCCGCCCGACAGTTGATCGATCGGTTTGTCGGCGTGCGCGATGAGCCGCATCATGCCGAGCAGTTCGTCGACGCGTTGTCGCGCGACTGCGGCCGGCACGCGTTTGATCTTCAGACCGTAGCCGATGTTGCCGCGCACGGTCAGGTTCGGAAACAGCGCGTAGCTCTGGAACACCATGCCGACCGCGCGTTTTTCGATCGGCAGCGTGGTCACGTCGTCGTCGCCGAATGCGATGCGGCCGCCCGCGTCAGGTGTTTCGAGGCCCGCGATCAGGCGCAGCGTCGTCGTCTTGCCGCAGCCCGACGGTCCGAGCAGCACGAGGGTTTCGCCCGCGCCGATCGTCAGGTCGAGCGGTTCGAGCACGCGCGTGCCGCGAAACGTTTTGGCGCACTGCGTGAGCGTGATGGGAACCGAGGTCAGTTTCATGGTGTGTCGATGGGCTTCGCGGAAGAGGCGGCGCCGCGCTTCTTCGACGCGCTGCGCTGGCCGGTCGCATCGACGCCGAGCCATTGCATCGCGACGAGCAGCGGCATCGTCATGATGAAGAACAGGATCGTGTACGCGCTGCCGATCTCGATGCGCATCGACGCGTAGGTGTCGGCGAGGCCGACCGGCAGCGTCTTCGTGTCGGGCGTGTGCAGCATCCACGTGAGGTTGAATTCGCCGATCGACAGCGTGAGCACCGCGAGCGCGCCCGCGACGATGCCTGGCCGCGCGTTCGGCAGCACGATCGTGACGAAGCGCGTGAAGAAGCTCGCGCCGAGGCTCGCCGCGCCTTCTTCGAGCGTGCGCAGATCGCTGCTCGCGCAGACCGCCGCGACCGCGCGCACCATGAACGGCAGCGTGAACACCACATGCCCGACGACGATGAACGCCGCGCTCATCCGAAACGCCGTGAAGCCGCCGTAGATCACCAGCAGCGCGAGTGCCGATGCGAGGCCGGGCAGCGCGATCGGCAGCACCAGAAACTCTTCGACGATGCGTGCGAAGCGCGTCTTGCTGCGCGCGAGCACATAGCCCGCGGGCACGCCGGTCAGCAGCGTGACGACGAGCGTCGCCGCGGCCACTTCGAGCGACAGCCACACCGAGTCGTGATACTGGGTCCACACTTCGACGAGCCAGCGCAGCGTGAGTCCGCTCGACACGCCCTTGAAGTAGTTGACCGTCAGCCCCGCGACGATCGACATGACGACCGGCACGATCAGGAACGCGCACAGCAGTAGTGTGACGAACCATTGACCCGCGGCGAGCCATGTTCGCGTGGCAGGCCACGCGCGTCGCGCGCGCGGTCCCGCTGCCGGTTGCGAAGACGGCGAAGGGGCGGTGATTGAGTTCATAGGTAGGTAGTCGTTGCGTGCGCGAACGCGCGGCTCCGGCGACGCGCCGTTCACGCGCTCGCCGCCACGCCCGAACCGCTCGCGCTGCGCGCGATCGCCAGCACTGCCCACGTGACGATGCCCAGCACGATCGACAGGCCCGCGGCCGTCACCATGTTCGCGTTCAGCGTGAACGCGGTATAGATGGTCATCGGCAGCACGTCGATGTCGGTGGCGAGCGTGAACGCCGTGCCGAACGCGCCCATCGCGGTCGCGAAGCACACGGCGCCCGCCGCGATCAGTCCGGGCGACAGCGCCGGCAACACGATGTCGCGCATGATGCGCCACGGCGATGCGCCGAGCGAGCGCGCGGCCTCTTCGAGCGATGCATCGAGCTTGGTCGCCGAAGCCATCACGGTGACGATCACGCGCGGAATCGAGAAGTACAGATAGCCCAGAAACAGGCCGCTCATCGAATACGCGAACACCCAGCGATCGCCCGCGAGTTTCAGCGACAGCGCGCCGATCAACCCTTGACGTCCCGCCAGCATGATGACCATGAAGCCCACGACGACACCCGGAAACGCGAGCGGAAACGTCAGCAGCGCGAGCAGCGTGCGCTTGCCGGCGAACTCTCGACGCGCGAGCAGCAGCCCCGCGATCACCGACAGCACCAGCGTGGCCGCCGTGACCGCCGCCGCCAGCACGACGGTCGCGCCAAGGCTCGACATGTAACGCGCATTCGTCAGCATTGCGCGATACGTCGCGAACGCATGGCCGCCGCCGGAGAGCTGCGCGAGCGCGACCATCGGCAGCAGCCAGAACGCGATGAAGACCGCGAGCGCGGGCGCGAGCAACGCGATGCGCCAGCGCAGCGGGAACGTGACTTCGTTCAATGCATCACCTGCAGATAGCGCTCGCCGAAGCTCGACTGCTTGTCGGCCATCTTCGCGAAGTCGACCGGCTTCGCGCGCGCGTATTCGCTCGCGGGCAGGAACTGCGCAGCCGTCTCGGCGCTCATCGCGCTCGCGCGCACCGGCCGCAGATACGCCTGCGCCCACAGCTTCTGGCCTTCGTCGGACAGTACGAAATCGAGCACCTTCTTGCCGTTCGCTTCGTGCGGCGCGCCTTTCACGAGGCTCATCACGTACGGCACCGAGATCGTGCCTTCCTTCGGAATCACGAACTCGACGTTCGCGTGATCCTTGTACTTCGCGCGGTACGCGTCGAAGTCGTAGTCGAGCAGGATCGGAATTTCGCCGGACAGCACGCGCGCGTACGCGGTTTGCTTCGGCACGATCGGCGCGTTCGCCTTGAGCTTTCTGAACCAGTCGAGACCCGGCTCGAAGTTGTCGAGCGTGCCGCCGAGCGCCTGGTTCACCGCGACCGCGCCCGCATAGCCGACGAATGCGCTCGACGGATCGAGATAACCGATCATGCCTTTGTATTCGGGCTTCAGCAGATCGGCCCACGAGCGCGGCACCGGCTTGCCTTCGAGCGCGTCCTTGTTGACGAAGAAGCCGAGCGTGCCCGAGTGGATCGTGAACCAGTAGCCTTGCGGGTCTTTCAGGCCGGCGGGAATGTCGTCCCAGTGCGCGGGCTTGTACGGCCGGATCAAGCCCTTGTCCTTGGCCTGGAACGCCGACGAGACGCCGAGATACACGACGTCGGCGACCGGACTTTTCTGCTCGGCCATCAGCTGCGCGATCGATTGTCCTGAGTTCTTGTTGTCGAACGGCACGCGAATGCCGGTCTTTTGCTGGATCGCCTTGATCTGGCTCGCCCAGTCGGCCCATTCGGGCGGGCAGTTGTAGCAGATCGCGGTTTCGTCGGCGCGCGCGGCTTGCGGCGCGAGCGCGACGAGCGCCGCGCCGGCGACGAGCAGGCTCGCCGGCAGTGCGGTCGCGGCGGCGCGCGAGAGTTTCTGCCACAGCGGTATGAGCGAGGATGCGAAGCGTGAGGTTGAGCGGGGCACTGCGGGTCTCCCTGTGTCGGATGGGTTGCGAGGGTTGGGGATGACAGCTAGGGCGCGCGTATGCGCGTGCCTTCATTGGGCTTCTTATGCGAGCGGCTTTTCGGTGGCGGCCGCAGCGCTCGGGACGTGGGTCGGCGACGCTCCGTCGAGATTCGCGTGCGAGCCGAGCGCCGCGATCGTCGCGCCTTCGCGCAAGCTATGCGGCAGCGTCAACGCGCGCGAGGTTGCGCAGAACGCGCGCTCGTCGCGCGCGCCGCCGATGCGTGCGAGCAGGCGCTGCCACGCCGCACAGCCGATTTCGCGATTCGGCGCGCAGATGCTCGCGAGCGCCGGCGACAGCAGTTCGCCCATTGCGAGGCCGTCGAAGCCGAGAATCGACATGTCCTGCGGAATCCTCAGACGCGCGCGGCGCAGGCCGCGCATCACGACCATCGCGAGCAGATCGTTGCTGCAGAAGAGGGCGGTCGGACGGTTTGCGCCGTGCGTCAGGTGCGCGAGCACGGACGGCGCGAGTTCGTCGGCGTTGAAATCGACTTCGAGCGCGGGCGCGGCCGTGAGGCCGGCCTGCTGCATCGCCTGCGTGTAGCCGAGATGCCGCTGACGCGCGCGATCCGAGGCCGCGAACGAGCCGGCCAGCATCAGGATGCGGCGATGGCCGTGCGCGATGAGCCGGCGCACGCCGTCGTAGGCGGCGAGGCGATTGTCGACCGACACCGACGGGCGGCGCACCGTGTCGTTGTGCATCAGCACGTATAGCAGGCCGTCGCGGTCGAGTTCGTCGAGCAGCGGATGGGTGTCGGCATCGGCGACGGTCAGGATCAGTCCTTCGACGCGATGCTCGCGCAGCGTTTCGATTGCGTGACGTTCACGGTCCACGTCGTACTGCGTGGTCATCAGCATCAGCCGATAGCCTTGCGCTGACGCGAGATCGTCGATGCCTTGCAGGCATTCGGCGAACACCGGGTTCGCGAGCGTCGGCAGAACGACACCGACGAGGCGCGTGCGCTCGCCGCGCAATTGCCGGCCGAGCGGGCTCGGGCGGAAGTTCAGCGCGTCGATCGACTGACGTACCTTGTCGAGCGTGACGGGGTTCACGGTGTGCGGCGCGTTGATCGCGCGCGATACCGTGGCGATGGAAAAGCCCGCGTGGGCGGCGACATCCTTGATCGTCGGCGTCATCGGTTTTCGGCCCGCTGTAATCGTTTTCGTGAGCGGATTATCGGCAACGTTTGTGACTTTGGGATGAATGCGGGTGTCGGGCGCTTTTTTGGGGCTGCCGCGAGGCGATGGTAGAATTCGCGACCACGCGCGATTGCCACCTTTGCCGGGGTGATGAAATTGGTAAACATAGCGGACTTAAAATCCGCCGCCTTCGGGCTTGCCGGTTCAAGTCCGGTCCCCGGCACCATCTAGTGGTCCCTGTAGTTCCGAAGAAACCTTGAAACCCGCTATAGCGTAAGCATGGCGGGTTTTTTGTTTCCGGCGTATTCCGACGAAATGCATCATATGTTCATGATGCGGCATACCGTTTCGTCATGTTTATCGAGAATTGGCATCGCCCGTCCATTCCTCCTTTGAACGTCGCGCGAGTCCTTATTCCGACTGCGGGCATCGGCTGCCATCCACTGCCTCTCGCAGCCCATGGGATATACCCACGTATGAGTTCCCAACACCTATGCGGGGACTATCTCAACCGTTCGTAGAATAGCTTTGCCGGTCCTGTTTGCCTAACCATGATTGCATGGCCGGTACGGTTGCTCGGTTCAATTTCCATGAACCGTCTTTCGGGAAGGTCAAACGACTTCAGAAGGAGACGACTGATGATCGAGCAAGACATAGGATGTGAGTGGGCCAACGTCAATGGCGACCACATTTCTTCAAAGCGCGTATCGAGTCCGTTCGCCTCGGACATGCCGCGATTGGCTTCGGAAACGACCGCCACGCCCCTGATTATTTTTGTCTGCTGGTATTCGTTGATCGAAGTGCCATCGGAGTTCGGCATGGGAAACAATGATGCCATGCTGCCTGCTGCCGTTGTGGCAAGACTGATCGTTATCGTGGAAGGTTTTGCGGCTGTCGTGGATGTCCGCTTCGCCCGGGCAATCTTCGTCTTCCTCTGCGGCACGAGCGTGATAGCCATCGCACCGATGTTGCCATTGGAGTTCAAAGAGTCAACTTTGATCGTGTTCATCTCATTGGTCGAATGCGTAGGAAAAACCGCGATTGTTGTTTGCGCTTGCGCGGAATACCTTCGCGCAACGCCATCGGAAGGACCGCACACCGAGGAAGTATTTGAACGCCGTTTTTAGTGGTGCATGTCGCGACGTAGTTAGCGCGTGCGCAGTTAGTCACACTGGGATGGGTTGATTCGAGGATGCCGTCATGTTGAACGCTCTGCATAACTGGATTTTTATCGGCAGCAACGCATACGACGAGTACACGTTCGTGCCATGGCTGAACAAGAACATCTATCGAAGGACCGTCGATCTGAGCCGAGTCTGCATTCAATAGCGAATGACATGACGATGAGATCCGGTGCCCGATTGTTGCGTAGTGTTTAGGTGACCGGTTCGAGCACCCACACGAAAGTATGAATCGACCATACCTGTCGATCAGTGAGCGTGCCCGTCTTTTCGGGTAGCCGTCACATGTTCGATGCGCTATACGTTCGTATGATTCTCGTTTGGTTTGCTCCGAACTACGCTTGCTGTAATGGACGTGCTCGTAATTGATCGCGCTTTTGTGTCCCATTTCCCGAAAGACCGGGGTCCTCCGTTTGGATACCTCCCAGATAGTTACGATAGTCGATGACGATGAGGCGGTTCGTCTGGCGACTTCTAGCCTCGTGCGTTCCCTGGGCTGGAGTGTGCGCACCTTTGCGTCGGCGGAGGAATTCCTGCGGTCTGGCCACGTCGGCGACACGTCATGCCTGATTTCAGATGTGCGGATGCCCGGCATGTCGGGGGTTGCCATGCACACTCACCTTCTCGGACTAGGAGCTGCGCCGCCGATCATTTTCATCACTGCGTTTCCGACCGCTTCGCTGCAGGCGGAAATCCAGGCGAACGGCGCACTGGTTTTGCTCGAGAAGCCGGTTGGCGCCGCTGCCATGGCGCATTGGCTCAATGTCGCGCTGGGCCAGCCGTAGGCGGTGCGATGCTCGCAAGTGGGGCGCTGGAAATGGAGTACTTCGTGCTCGTTGCCGTAGCGCTTGTCGCGTATGAAGAGTGCTGGGTCGTCGGTTTTAGACTGTCGGGTCACTCGGGACAAGTATGAGTTTGCCGTAGCTATGCAGGTGTATGCCAACCGTTCGTAGAACGGGCTTTGTTTTCTTGAAAACCTAAGTTGATTTTGTGGCAGCGCGCAGACGCACGAGGGTGGTGGGGCGGCGCTAGAAGAAAGGCGGTCAAGCAAACACGGCGAAGGTCAACTTCGCTTCAGCCAAGGCAATCCGTACGAGGAAACTGGTGACGAATCGCATCGCATTGTCCATCGTCGCGCTGTATTCGGTGTGCGCGATGTCCGCTGAACCGACGCACGTCTCGAGCCCCAACGCCGAGGCGGCGCCCGACACCATGCAGGCTCGCGTCATGGGCTGCGCGGCCTGTCACGGCGCGCACGGTGAAGGCACTGACAATGACTATTTCCCGCGCCTTGCCGGTAAGCCGGCCGGCTATCTGTACAACCAGTTGCTGGCGTTTCGCGATGGCCGCCGCAAGTACCCGCCGATGAATTATCTGCTGGCCTATTTGCCCGACGCCTATCTGCGCCAGATCGCGGACTACTTCGCCGCCGAGCGTCCGCCTTATCCCGTGCCTGCCACCGCGAGCGTCGGCGCGCAGACGCTCGCGCTCGGCAAGGCGCTCGTGAGCGACGGCGACCGCGCGCGCGGCGTGTCCGCCTGCGCCAGCTGTCACGGCGCGGCGCTGACCGGCATGGAGCCGGCGATTCCAGGGCTGCTGGGGTTGCACGCCGACTACATCAGCGCGCAACTGGGCGCGTTCCGCTATGGCACGCGCCGCACCGTGGCGCCGGACTGCATGCACACGATTGCGACGCATTTGAGCGACAGCGACATCACTGCGATCGCGGCGTGGCTCGCCGCGCAGCCCGCGCCTGCCGATCCGCAGCCCGCCGCTGCGGGCACCTTGAAGATGCCGCTTGCTTGCGGCAGCGTTTCTCACTAGCCGAGGCTGCGAAGTGCCCAGTTTCCGAAAGCCCACCGCCGTCACCGCACTTGCCGGATTGCTGCTTTGCGCCGCAGCGCTGTTGGGCGTTTCCGTCGCGCAGGCCGGCACGCCGGTAGACAGCCGCGCGGACATCGTCGCGCGCGGCGAATATCTGGCCCGCGCCGGCGATTGCATCGCCTGCCACACCCAGCCCGCTGGCAAGCTGTTCGGCGGTGGCCGGCCGATGGACACGCCGTTCGGCGCGCTCTATACGCCCAATATCTCGTCGGACAAGGTCGACGGCATCGGCAAGTGGAGTGCCGACGAGTTTTACCGGATGATGCATACCGGCAAGTCGCGCGACGGCTCGCTGCTGTATCCGGCCATGCCGTTCGCGTCCTATACGAAGATCACGCGGGCCGACTCGGATGCAATCTACGCGTATCTGCAATCGGTGCCGCCGATCCATCAGCCGAACCGTCCGCACGAACTGCGCTTCCCGTTCAACCAGCGCCAGTTGCTGCGCGGCTGGCGCGCGCTGTATATGCACGAGGGCGAGTATCAGCCGGACCCGACGCAGTCGGTCGAATGGAATCGTGGCGCCTATCTTGTCGAAGGGCTTGGCCACTGCACAATGTGCCATACGGCGATCAACGCGCTGGGCGGCAACTCCCCCTCGAAGCAGTTCGAAGGCGGCCTGATTCCCATGCAGAACTGGTATGCGCCGTCGCTGACCTCGAACAAGGAAGCCGGCCTTGGCGACTGGAGCATCGACGACATCGTCGACCTGCTGCACTCGGGTGTGTCGCGGCGCGGTGCGGTGTACGGGCCGATGGCCGAAGTCGTCTATGACAGCTTCCAGTACCTTTCCGAAGACGACGTGCGCGCGGTTGCGGTCTACCTCAAGGCGTTGCCGGCGCGCTCCGGCGAAGCGCAGCAGAACCCGCCCGGCGCCGCGATGACCGAGGAAGAGAATCGCCTGACGCCGCTCGGCAAGAAAATCTACGACGCCCAGTGCGCGATCTGCCACGCTGCGCAGGGGCAGGGCAAGTTGCCGAACTTCCCGCCGCTCGCCGAAAACCAGTCGATCCAGATGAGCTCGTCGGTCAATCCGATCCGCATGGTCCTGAACGGCGGCTATGCGCCGGGCACCAGCAAGAATCCAATGCCGTACGGCATGCCGCCGTTCGCCCAGACCCTGTCGGACGAAGAAGTGGCCGCCGTGGTGACCTACATCCGCACGGCATGGGGCAATCACGGCACACCCGTGACCGTGAAGGAAGTCAACGAGTTGCGCCCGGCACCGCTCTTTTGAGGCAGTGATGATCCAATCCCCCCTCCCTTCAGGCGACGACGGCGCCGCTTCCCGCGACGAAGCAGAACGCGTCGACCAGATCGTCAGCAGCGGCCCGCGCGGCGCGATCGCGGTGGCCGGCGTCGCGACGGCCATCGTGATAGGCATGTGGTACGCGTTCTACTTCCTGGTGTTCCTGCCGCGCGGCGTCATCCAATAAGCGAACCCCTCATCGAACCAGATGGCGCCATGTCGAACCCTACCGTTCCCGACCCGCACACCTCCGCTGAAGTCGCCGCGCGCATCGAGCGCCGCTGGGCAGCACTCGCGGTGCTGCTCATCGCGAGCACCGTCGCAGTGGTGATCTTCACCGGACTGCACTGGGCGGCGATGCCGCCCTCGCGCGTCGAGACGATCCGGCCTGAAACGCTGAACATCGCAGGCGAATTTATCGAGAGCAATCTCGGCAGCGCTCTCGAGTCCGACGGCTCAGTCACCGTGCGCATCATCGCGCAGCAGTACTCGTTCACGCCGCAGTGCCTACTGGTTCCCGCTGAAACACCGATTACTTTTCGCGCGACGAGCGCCGACGTCGTGCACGGCTTTCTCGTCACCCATACCAACATCAACTCGATGGTTGAGCCCGGCTATATCTCCACTTTCAGCACCACCTTCCCGGAGCCGGGCGATCACCTGATGCCGTGCCACGAATATTGCGGCACGGGCCACCAGGGGATGTGGGCGCATGTGAAGGTCATCGACAAGGCCAGGTTCATGCAAATGGCCGCCAATTCGCGGAGACTCAGCTGTGTTAAATAACAAGCGACTCGTGCTCTCGCATTTCTGGCTGGCGTTCGGCGTCTTCGGCGCAGCGCTCTTGCTCGGCGCGTGGCAGATGTATGTGCGCAGCCCGCTGCACGCGTGGCTGCAAAACTCCGAAATCTACTACCGCTCGGTGACCGAGCACGGCACTGTCATGGGCTACGTGTTCCCGACGCTCGTGGCGATGGGCTTCGGCTATGCGGTCACCGAGCTTTCTCTCAAGCGCACGCTCATCGGTGTGCGCTGGGCGTGGCTCGGGTTCGTGCTGGTGGCGGCGGGCGCGGTCATGGCCTCGATCACGGTCGCGCTCGGGCTGGCCTCGGTGCTCTACACGTTCTATCCGCCGACGATCGGCAGCGTGTTCTATTACCTCGGCGTGGTGCTGGTGGTGGTGGGCTCGTGGATATGGGTGGCGCTGATGTCGGTGAACCTCGCGGCGTGGAAGCGCGACAACCCCGGCACGCCGGTGCCGCTGCCGATGTTCGCGACCGTGGCGGGTGCTTATCTGTGGGGGTGGACCGCCGTGGGCGCGGCGCTCGAAATCATCTTCCAGATCCTGCCGGTCGCCTTCGGCTGGAAGACGACGATCGATGCGGGCCTCGCGCGCGTGTTCTTCTCGTGGACGCTTCACGCGATTGTCTATTTCTGGCTGATGCCGGCCTATATCGCGTTCTACACGATCGTGCCGCGCGCGATCGGCGGGCGGCTCTACAGCGATATGATGGGGCGCATTGCGTTCATCCTGTTTCTCGTGGTGGCGATGCCGATTGGCATTCACCACCTGTTCGCCGATCCGCAAGTGGGCTCGGGCTTCAAGTTCCTGCAGTCGGTGTTCACGGCGCTGGTGGCGGTGCCCACGCTTCTGACGGTGTTCACGATCTGTGCATCGGTGGAGATTGCCGCGCGCCTGCGCGGCGGCAAGGGCGCGTTCGGCTGGCTTCGCGCGCTGCCGTGGGACAACCCGCAGATGCTAGCGCTCGCGCTCTCGTTTGTGATGCTGGGCTTCGGCGGCGCGGGTGGCCTCATCAACATGAGCTACCAGCTCGACTTGACGATCCACAACACGCAGTGGATTACCGGGCACTTCCACCTGATCTACGCTGGCGCGATCGTCATCATGTACTTCGCGATCGCCTACGACTTGTGGCCGCAGATCACGGGCCGCGCGATGACGAACTGGAGGCTCATGCGCCTGCAGCTGTGGCTGTGGTTCATCGGCATGATCGTGCTGACGTTCCCGTGGCACTGGGTCGGCATTCTGGGCATGCCGCGCCGCATGGCGTACTACGACTACACCGACCCGGAGATCGCGGCGCAGGCGATCTGGGTGGTGATGTCGGCGATCGGCGGCTTCATCCTCGTGCTCTCGGCGATCGTGTTCTTCGTGATTCTGATTCAAGGGCATCGCAGCGAAGCCGCCGAGCCCGAGGAATACCGCTTCAGTACCGCGGTGCACGAGCCGCGTACGGTGCCGGTGGCGCTCAACGGCTTCGCGCTGTGGCTCACGCTGATGGTTGCGCTGACGGTGCTCAACTACGGCTATCCGATCGCGCAGTTGATGGCAAGAGGCGACACCGTCCCGGTAATTCCGATTGGAGCCCGGCGATGAGCGAAGAACGCCTGTTCTCGTGGAGCAATCGCTGGTTCAAGACGAGCGTCATCGCCACGGCCGCGGTGTTCGTGTTCGGCGTGGCGGTGGGCTTCGTATGGCTGCCGTCGGTGCAGCGCGATGCGCAGTTCCAGGGTCTCTGGAATGCGATCTGTAGCGCGGCGGGGGTGCCGCAGCATTGGCTGGCCAACGAGGCGCCGGTGGCGCCGCACGTGCGGTTGAGCAAGGTGGAAGTGACGCCTCAATTGCTCGCGGGGGCGACGCGGCTATCGATCGGACGCGGCGCCACTCTATCGCTGCGCTGCACGATGTGCCACGGCGAGCGCGGCATGAGCGGGGCGAACTCGCCGAATCTGGCGGGGCAGTATGCGATCATGGTCTACAAGCAGTTGCAGGACTTCCAGAGCGGCGCACGTGCGAACGCCGTGATGTCGCCGATGGCGGCGAACCTGAGCGACCAGGACATGCGCGATCTGGCCGCCTACTACGCGTCGCTGCCGCGACCGAGGCTGGCGCAGGGCCTCGATGCGGCGGGCGCCCCCGGGATCGTCCTGCAGGGCGCGCCGCTGCGCAATATTCCGGCGTGCGCGACGTGCCATGGCGGGATCGACAACAAGGCGGGCAGCCCCTGGCTCGACGGCTTGCCGGCGGCCTATACGCAGGCGCAGCTGCAGGCGTTCGCGTCGGGCGAGCGGCATAACGATATCTCGGAGCAGATGCGCAACATTGCGCGCAATATGACGCCGGATGAGATCGCCGCTGCCGCTTCTTACTACGCAAACCTGACGCGGTGATGAAGCCGCGTGCGCTAGCCTGCGCCTTCGTTGACTTTTCGGCCTTGCCGAAGCTGCCGGGGAGTGCGGCCGGTCCTCTGGCGAATCACGCGGACGAAATGCGACGCATCCGAGAATCCGGCGCGTCGGCCGATCTCAGCGGTCGTTACGTGATCAAATGCCCGTGACTGGAGCATACGCACGGCCGCTTCTGTTCTGGCTTTCAGCAACAGTTGACCGAACGTCTCGCCGCTGCTTGCCAGAACCCGGTGCAAAGTGCGAGGCGACACATTTAACGCTGCTGCAATGTCGCTTGCAGTCAACTGCGACTCAGTACGACGCTGCATGATGCACTCGTGAATCCGTTCAAGCAGGGATCGCTCCGTAGGCGATGTCTTGAACGATTCGCCCGAAAGCTCGTGGGCCGTAAGCGCAAGCAATGCACCGAGTTGATCGGCGAGAACGGATTCAGCCAGCGGCGCGTGAAGGGTGAACTCAGGCGAGAGCTGGCTCACATAGCTTGACAGCACTCGCCCCCATCCCGAGTCTGCTGAAATTCTCCGACCTGTTAGTCCCTCCACGTTCGAGCCCCACGTGGCCAGCCATTCTGGCGGGAGCGTCAAATTCAGGAAGTCGTACGTGTCCGGACAATTCATCTCGAACTCAAGCTGCGAATCAAAAAGTACCAACTCGCGAGGCAGAATCCGCGCCTGCCCGCGGTGCGTCGTCGTCCACGGGTGGTTACGGCTCATCACGAGGTGAAACGAACGACCCCGGCTCCGCGCAATCTCACGTGGCGTGGTCAGGGCATCGTGTGCTGATCCACATTGGGCTGTTACCGTAACCATACCGAGCGGGGTGCTCACGAGGTTCGACTCGAACTGGCGTGGCGAGTGGCAACCGATCGCCATCGGCACGAGGGCAGAGGCGAGAACGTCGGCCCAGTAGTCAAGCCGCTGCACTGGTGGCACATCTTGCGTCGACAACCGCGCAATCGAAGGTGGCTCGACGCTCCACATATTCTTCCTCTTATGGTGATTAAGCAAAGATTAGGACGCTGAGATCGCCTGGTCAATCAGGTTTCCTGAGCAGCGTCGTGATCCGAACATAAGGTGCGAACCTTTGCGAATCCTCGGCCCGTGTTGGATGCCCTTCGCTGAGCGTTCCGGCGCGGGGACGATTTGATCCGAGGAAAGGCGTACATCACCGAAGGCCGGCAATGGTCTTCTGTGGCACTTACAGACCATATTTCGGGCATGAATGGCACGATCAGTCAATCTGGCGGGCGAGGCCACATCTAAACTTGTGGCTGCAAGGGTCATAGCCGGCGAATCGGGCAAGCAAGGCAGGCTTCCTTCACATTTGACGAATCGTTGTGATGCCGAAGCGAAGCGCAGCCGAGAACCGAAAGTTAGCCGAAAACGTTTGTGCTTCGCTCAGAACGCCGGGCCTCGCATTGATCTACCAGAAAACAATGCGGGACAACCTACCGTTACCTCCTCGGGGTGGCTACCCCTCCATCGGTGGATGACTCACGACCCACGGGCACAACGGCTCAAGCTATCAACAGAGATTGGTTCACCCCGGTTGACATCACGATACCCCATGAATTTCTTCGCGGAATTGGTCGAGCAGTCGGAGCGGCTCCGTTGCCTTCCAGAGCGTCGGCTGTTTCGATCAGATACCTCGGTCGACCAGATTGCCCGATTACGTTATCTGGCCTGGCTTTGGTTAGCCGGTGGCTTTGCCATGGCGACTGCGACCGGGGTCTGCTTCCACCTTCAGGCTCGCCTTGGCACAACGGGATTTGTCTATCTGATTGTCATTGTGTTGGTGTCGTTAATGGACAGCTTCATTACCTCTGCAGTTTTCTCGATAACCGCCGTTGGCTGCCTTGCTTTTTTCTTTACGCAGCCGATCTTCGGCTTTCGGGTAGCTGAGTTACGCGATGTTGCAGCGCTGATTGCTTTTCTAACCACGTCACTCGCCATCACCACACTTGTGAGACGCGTACGTTGGCTCGGGAAAGCAGCACGCGAGCAGGCCCACCTCCTCGATCTGTCCCACGACTCTTTCTTCGTTCGCGACATGAACGCCGTGATCACCTATTGGAATCGCGGCGCGGAGGAGCTTTATGGATGGGAAAAGGGTGAGGCACTCGGCAGGACTTCCCACCAACTCCTGCAAACCCGATTTCCCGTCTCTATTGACGACATCATGAACACGTTGCTGAAGACGGGGCGCTGGGAAGGTGAACTCGTTCATGCCAAACGGGACGGTTCGCAAGTCGTGGTAGCTAGCCGTTGGTCATTGCAGCACAGTGCGAACGGACGCCCCATCTCGGTTCTCGAAACCAACAATGACATTACGCTGCGCAAGCGCGCCGAAGACGCGCTGCGCCGAAGTCAGGCGGCCTACCTGGCTGAAGCCCAGCAATTGAGCCTCACCGGCAGTTTCGGCTGGAACCCAGCGAGCGGAGAGATTTTCTGGTCCGAGCAAAGCTTCAGGATCTTTGGATACGACCCGGACATCATCCCCACGGTCGACTTAACGCTCGAACGCGTGCATCCCGACGATGTTGCCCTCTTCAGGCAAGTGATCGATAAGGCGACGAGCGGCGAACAGCAATTTGATTGTGAGTATCGTCTGCTGATGCCGGACAGCTCCGTCAAGCATCTCCACGTCGTCGCCCATGTGGTGACCGATGAACCCGGCAAGCGGCGGTTTGTGGGCGCAATAATGGATGTGACCGCGACGAAGCTTGCAGCGCAAAAGTTGCATGAGGCACAGACAGAACTCGCGCGTGTTACGCGCGTGACGACACTGGGAGAACTGAGCGCATCGATCGCCCACGAAGTCAGCCAGCCGCTCGCCGCGATTGTCACAAACGGCGAGGCCTGTCTGCGATGGCTGGGGCACCCGAGCCCGGAACTGGCGGAGGTGCAGTCCTGCATCACGCGCATGATTGGCGAAGGCCGGCGCGCGAGCAAAATTGTTCATCATATCCGCACGCTGGCCAAGAAGGATTCTCCTCAGAAAACGCTACTGGACCTCAACGACGTGATCAATGACGTCGTCTGCCTGACTCAGCGTGAAGTTTTTAATCACAAGGTATCGCTCTGCCTCAAACTTGCCTATGGGCTGCCCCCGTTGCTGGGCGACCGGGTTCAGCTTCAGCAGGTGATCATAAATCTTATGATGAACGGCATTCAGTCCATGGACGGCATTCATGGTCGGCCCCGTGAGCTGCTCATTGAGTCACGCATGGATGAGGATGGAAACCTGGTCGTCGCGGTTCAGGACTCAGGGTCGGGAATTGATCCGGAGAATGCAGAACGACTATTCGATGCTTTCTTCACGACGAAACCCAACGGTCTCGGCATGGGATTGTCAATCTGCCAATCGATTGCCGAAGCTCACGGAGGACGGATGTGGGTGTCCAGCAAGCCAGGCCACGGCGCGACCTTCCAACTCGGCCTGCCTGCGATTATCGGTCGTCCGGATAACGCACGAGGACAAATCGACTTCCGGGAGTTAACCAAACGTGCACCCCAATAGGTGCGCTGCAGCATCCCTAGTGATTCACTTTCGGTCGACACTGTTGTCGACAACATACGTCAAGCAACGACGAGCAGACCGATTTGACATTAGACCGTCTTCTTCCGGAGCCCGACAGGATGCACCAGCGGATCTTGCCGTATCCAAAAGAAAACGGATTGAGCGAGAAGCGTTCATTGCGGCATGAAGGTATCAGAACGGTATCGGTATGCAGAACCTTGCCGCGCATTGTGCCGATAGGGAGACGTTGATGAGTTCGGGACAAGATTTGAGTTCGGTCAAAGACACTAGCGAAGGCGCGCAATCGGTGGTGTACATTGTCGACGACGAAGAAGCGATGAGACTCGCGCTAGGCACCCTGCTGCGTTCTGTCGGGCTACACGTTGAAACGTTCGCATCTTCTCCGGAATTTCTGGCATTTCCGAGGTATGACGCACCTAGTTGCCTGATTCTCGATGTCAGGCTGCGGGGCGAGAGCGGTCTTGCATTTCAGGAGGAGGTTGCAAAGAGCGCGCTTCGCATGCCGATCGTTTTCATGACCGGGTACGGTGACATTTCAATGTCGGTCAAGGCCATGAAAGCAGGTGCTCTCGATTTTTTCGCCAAACCTTTTCGCGACCAGGACATGCTGGATGCTGTCACTCATGCGTTGACACGTGACCGCGAGCGGCTTCTGGCCGAACAGTCAATTGCCGCCCTCCGCATTTCCCATGATTCATTGACGCGACGAGAAAAACAGGTCATGGAATTCGTCGTGGCCGGCCTGCTGAATAAGCAGATTGCCGCGGAAATGAAACTCAGCGAAATTACGGTAAAGATTCATCGTGGACAAGCGATGAAAAAAATGGCCGCGCGCTCGGTAGCGGATCTCGTCAGAAAGGCAGAAGCGCTTGGCGTTAAGCCGCATTCGGAAAGATCGGGTTGACAGCGTGGGGCCCAGAAGTTGCAATTTTTCGCGCGTCGTCTGCATGGTTGCTGCGGTGTGCGCGCGCTGGCGCGAGTCGTTCCGCATGCCGCCGTTCAGGTAAGTCATCGGTACCCTCGCTGGAATAGCACGTCTCTACGACACAGTCGCGCGCGTCCCACTGTGCGCTTACAAGGCGCTCATAGGACCCCTGAGCCTGCAGCGAAAGACCAACAATTAGACCACTACATTGTTCATGGTCAAGATATACAAATGTATGAGAATCCAATGCCAATTCGTTAGTAAGACTAGCCGTTCGTAGCATGGTTTTGTGCGAGGCGTATTTCTAAACTAATCTCATGGACTTGACCGCGCATCGCAAAAAAACCCCCCGATGGTCGGCGGGAGGCTTACGCGCCACGTGTGCGAGATAGCGGGCACTGGAACCGAGAAAAAGCGAAAAGAAGGATTGCGCGCAACTACGGACTTGGAATTCTGGCGATCGCAAAAGGATCGTAGATCATTTTTAACGTTCATGCGGAGTGTTGAGATCCATGGTTCAGTCACTTACCCCGGAATCGTTTGAAACGATCGTCTTTGAAAAGAAAGGTGCTGTCGCCTACGTCACGCTGAATCGCCCCAAGGTTCTCAATGCATTGAACCGGCGAGCCATCAGCGAGTTGAGGACAGCGTTCGAAGCCGCTCGGGATGATTCTCAGGTCAGCGGTGTCATCGTCACTGGCGCAGGTGAGCGCGCATTTATTGCTGGAGCGGATATCGGCGAACTTGCGAGCGCGACACCCGTCGAGGCCGAGCAGCACACACGTGACGGGCAGGCCTTGCTCAGTCTCGTCGAAAGCCTCGGCAAGCCGGTCATTGCAGCGGTCAACGGTCTTGCGCTTGGCGGCGGATGTGAGACCGCATTGGCCTGCACGATCCGACTTGCAACATCAACTGCGAAATTCGGGCAACCCGAAATCAAACTTGGCCTCATTCCGGGCTTTGGCGGGACACAGCGTCTTGCGCGCCTTGTCGGCAAGGGAATCGCACTGCAACTCATTCTCACCGGCGAGATGATCACCGCCGAAGAAGCGCTTCGAATCGGCCTTGTTAACGAAATCGTCGAGCCGTCAAAGCTTCTCGCGCGTGCAGAAGAACTTCTCGCGCAGATAGCCGTGAATGCACCCCTTGCGGTCCGTTACGCCATTGCGGCCGTCAATCGCGGACTCGACGGTTCGCTGTTCGAGGGGCTTGCCCTCGAAGGCGCCTTGTTTGCGCTGTGCGCATCCACTGAAGACAAAATGGAAGGCACGAAAGCATTCCTCGAGAAACGGCCACCCAAGTTCGCCGGCCGATGAATAGCGACCGTCGATACGACCGTCGTCACTGCCTCAAACATCCGTGTAACCAACGAGACGAAATTAGTCCCACCTCATGGAGATGACTAGATGACTACCGGCAACCACATCTTCTCGGATCTAAAAGTACTCGATCTGGCAAGCTATATTGCGGGCCCGGCCGCGGCGACGATCCTTGCCGATTTTGGCGCCGACGTCATCAAGGTGGAACCCCCCGGTACGGGTGACGTCTATCGCTTTTTTTCGGCGATGCCGCCGAATCCAACCAGCGACGTCAACTACGCGTGGCAACTGACGAACCGCAACAAGCGCAGCATTGCCATCGATCTGAAGTCTCCCCGCGCGAAAGAAGTGATGCAGCGCCTTGTGCGCTGGGCCGATGTCGTCGTCGTCAATTTTCCTCCTCGCGTGAAGGTCTCTCTGGGCGTCACTTATGAAGATCTCGCGCCGCTGAACGAGAAGATGATCTACGCGGATATTACAGGGTACGGCTCCGAGGGGCCGGAGGCCGATACACCAGGGTTCGACGTGACCGCCTATTGGGCACGCTCGGGCCTGATGGAAGTGACGCATGATGCCGGAAGCCCGCCGACGCTTCCGATACCCGGCATCGGCGACCACGCGACTGCGACAACGCTCTATGCGGCGATCGTCACAGCGCTTTATGTGCGCGCGACGACGGGCAAGGGCAGCCACGTCTCGACTTCACTGATCGCAAACGGTATCTGGGCGGCGGCAGCGTGGGTCGAAGGCGGCCTCAATGGCGGCCATTTCTTCGCGCAACATAACCGTAAGTCTCCACCCAATGCGCTGCTCAATCCGTACCAGACGTCGGACAATCGCTGGATTCTCCTTGTTGCTGCGCAGCGCAAGGACTGGCCCGGCTTCGTGAAGACGATCGGCAGGCCAGAGCTACTCGAAGATCCGCGTTTCACCGACGACAAGCGCACGGCCAATGCTGCACAGCTTGTTGAGATTCTTGATCCGATGTTTGCGAGTCAACCGCTTTCCCACTGGAAGGAAGTGCTGAGCGCGGGCCGCGTGATTTTCGGCGTCGTGCAGATCGCGCAAGAGATCATCAACGATCCTCAACTGTCGGCCAACGGTATCGTCGTGCCGCTCGAAGTTGCCGGAAGAGCAGGTGCCCGTACCGTCAGCAGCCCCATTCAGATCCATGGTGCACCGAAGGTCGAACCCTCCGTCGCGCCCCGGCTCGGCGAACACGGCGCGGTAATCCTGAAGGAACTGGGATTCGACGACGCCGACATTGCGCGGCTGAACGATGGCGGCGCCGTCGCCCGCTTTGAAGACAAATCATGAGGTAGCGCATCCAGGCGCCGGACCAGGCACCCCACCGCCCGGCTTCGCATACGTCGCGCTGCAGCACACACGGAGATGCACATGACTGAAGACGAAGTACGCTCGAGCGCCTATACCATGCCGTTGACGAGTCCCGCCTATCCTAAGGGTCCGTTCCCGGTTCGTCAACCGCGAATTCGTGATCATCACCTATCGCACCGATCCGGAGGCGCTTGCCCGCGTGGTGCCGGCGCCGCTGAAGCCGACCGAGCCGATTGTCAAATACGAATTCATCAACATGCCCGACTCGAGCGGACTCGGCTCGTACACCGAATCCGGCCAGGTCATTCCCGTGACGTTCAACGGCGTGGCGGGCGGGTTCACGCACGCGATGTATCTCGACAGCGAAGCGGGCATTGCCTCCGGCCGCGAATTGCTGGGTTTTCCGAAGGTGTTGGCGCAGCCGAAGCTCGAGGTGCGCAAGGACGCCCTGGTCGGCACGCTCGACTATAACGGCGTACGCATCGCCACCGCGACGATGGCCTACAAATACGCCGAGCTCGATCTCGTCGGCGTCAGGAAGTCGCTCGAAGCGCCAGGCTTTTTGCTGAAGATCCTGCCGAATGTGAACGGCACCGCGCGGGTCTGCGAGATCGTCAAATACCACGTCGACGATCTGACGGTGAAGGGCGCCTGGTCGGGACCCGCATCCCTGGAACTGCACCCACACTGCTTTGCACCCGTCGCGAAGCTTCCCGTTCTCGAGGTGCTGTCAGCTGTCCATATCCTGACGGATCTGTCTCTCGGGAATGCCGAGGTCGTCTACAACTACCTTGCGTAGACGTTGTCCAGACCCACTGTGCGAGATCGCCATGCCCGAGACGAAGACTTCCCAACCGTCGCTGCCTGCACCCGACAGCGACTTCTATCAGATCCACGACATTCTGAGCGAGGAAGAGCAGGCCATCCTCAAGAAGGTGCGCCATTTCATGGAAACGAGCGTCGCCCCGGTCATCAACCTGTACTGGGCTGAGGACCGGTTTCCGTTCGATCTGATTCCCGGTATCCGCGAGCTAAACATTGCCGGAATCGGCTTCAAGGGCTACGACTGCCCGGGAGGCAGCACCTTGCTCGACGGCTTCATCGCAATGGAAATCGCACGGGTCGATGCATCGATCGCGACGTTCTACGGTGTGCACAGGGGCCTCGCGATGGGCTCGATCTACCTGGGCGGATCGGAAGAGCAGAAACAGAAGTGGCTGCCACCGATGGCGCGGATGGAGAAGATCGGCTGCTTCGGGTTGACCGAGCCGCTCGTCGGTTCCGGTGCCGGCGGGGGCCTGCTGACGACGGCCAAACGCGAAGGCGATACATGGGTCCTCAACGGCCAGAAGCGCTGGATCGGCAATTCGCCGTGGTGCGACGTCTCGATTATCTGGGCGCGGGACGTCGCCGACAATCAGGTGAAGGGTTTTATCGTCGAGAACAAGACCACGCCGGGATTTTCCGTCGAGAAGATCGAGCGCAAGGTTGCGCTGCGTGTGGTGCAGAACGGCGTCATCACGATGGATAACTGCCGCGTGCCCGAAGAAAACCGCCTGCAAGGCGATCTGTCGTTCCGCGACACCGCGCGCGTGCTCCGCTTGACCCGGCAGTACGTTGCGTGGGAGGCGGTCGGCTGCAGCATGGGCGCGTACGAACATGCGCTGAAGTATGCGCAGACGCGCGAGCAGTTCGGCAGACCGATTGCGTCTTTCCAGATGATCCAGGATCACCTCGCGAAGATGCTGGGAAATATCACCGCGTCGCAGTGCCTGGTCGTGCGGCTGGCGCAGTTGCAGGACCAGGACAAGCTCAAGGACCAGCATGCATCGCTTGCCAAGGCCTTCTGCACGGTGCGCATGCGCGAAACGGTGGCGTCGGCTCGTGAGATTTTGGGCGGCAACGGCATTGTGCTTGACTACAACGTAGCCCGCTTCTTTGCCGATTCGGAAGCGCTGTACTCCTATGAAGGCTCGCGCGAGATGAATTCGCTGATCGTCGGCAAGGCGGTCACCGGTTTCAGTGCGTTTGTTTAAAATTACCGGAGTTCATCTGTCATGGCCAAGCCAATCAAACGCGTCGCGATCATTGGGACGGGTGTTATCGGCGCGAGCTGGGCTGCGCTGTTCCTTGCGAAAGGCCTGGAGGTGGTCGCCACCGACATCGCCCCCGACGCAAAGAAAAAGCTCGACGATTTCATCTCGGCCGCCTGGCCTGCATTGGAGCATCTGGGCCTCGCCCCGGGAACTGCCCCGTCGAAGCTGGAATTCACCGACAACCTCGATGCCGCCATCGCCGGCAGCGATCTGATTCAGGAAAACGGTCCGGAGCGAATCGACTTCAAGAAAGATCTTTACCGGCGTCTCGATGAGGCCTTGGCGCCGGACGTGATCATTGCATCGAGTTCGTCGGGCTTGACAATGAGCGAGATTCAGTCGGCTTGCCCGAACCACCCTGAGCGGTGCGTGATCGGCCATCCATTCAATCCGCCGCATCTCATTCCGCTTGTCGAGATCGTCGGCGGCGCGAAGACCTCAGAAGAGACGATAGAACGCGTCAGCGCGTTCTATCGCGGCCTGGGCAAGCGGACGATACGCCTGCACAAGGAGGTGCCGGGCCATGTCGCCAATCGTCTGCAGGCGGCACTTTTTCGCGAGGTGGTCCATCTGATCGCGGAGGGTGTGGTCAGCGTGGCCGACGCCGATGCCGCCGTTTCGTGGGGCCCGGGCTTGCGCTGGGGGATCATGGGGCCGAGTCTTCTGTATCACCTCGGCGGCGGTCAGGGTGGCATCGAGCATTTCTTCGAACAGTTCACCGGCCCGTTGACGGCGTGGTGGCATGTACTCGGTACGCCGGAACTGACGCCTGACGTTCGCGCGACCATCATCAAGGGGGTGCACGAGGAGATTCAGTCACGCTCCTTACAGGAGGACCTTGCGACGTACCGCGACGAGGTTCTGATGGGCCTGCTGCGCTTGCGAGGAAAGGAATGACGCTATGCGTCCCAAGCGCGGCCTGTCGAGAGACTTTTGACTGACTATAGGCAACTGATCCGCAAGGCGAGCGTGATTATCTGGCATTGGGTTCGCTGTCGTCTCCATCGGCATACCTACCCGAGGTAATGATGTGGATATTCCGTGTCGATGAGCCGCGTCTCGGGGGCATCCGTATTCGCGAATGGCGCCGCCGCGCGCGCCATACCGTCGGCCTGCTCGTTCTGCTGCTGGGCGCCGCCGCTGTTGGGCTGGTCCTGCTCGATCAGTCCAATGCCTCTATTCCCGATAAGGTGTTCGCGGCCCTCTGGGACGGGGTCAATCTCGTCTCGACACTCGGTGATTTTACCGAGTTCAATCAGCCGCAGAAGATCTTTATGCTGCTAGCCATGTTCGCGACGCTGCTGATCGGCGGATTCGCGGTTTCGAGGCTCACCGGCATGCTATCGGGCGACGATGTGATGGCTTATCGGGAGAATAGGGTGATGGAAGGCAGGCTCGTGCATCTCGCCGATCATGTGGTCCTGGTTGGGTTCCATTCGCTTGGCGAACTGGTCGCACACCGGTTGCGCGAAGCGCGACAGACGGTGCTTGTCCTCGTGGGCGATCAGGACCAGGCGGACCGCGCGGCGGATCGCGGCCATATGGTTGTGCTCGGTTCTCCGGGCGTGTTCGACGACGTGCTCAGGCGCGCGCGGCTGGACACCGCCAAGGCGCTGGTCGTGACGACGCCCGACAGCAATAACAATCTGGCGATCACCTTGCTGGCGCATTCGCTGAATGCCTCGCTCGCGATCATCGTGCCCGGCGAAAATCCCTTGAGAAAGGGGCTGTTCGAGAGTGCGGGGGCATCCAACGTGGTTATCGTCGATGAGATCGTGGCGGATGCGCTGGTCGGCAAGCTCACAGCGCGGGTGGAGACGACATGAAACCAGCGGCTTCCACGGATTCTCATCTGCATCGCATTGCGTTCCTGCAGAGACTTCTGCCCATCGACCCCGCACAACTGCCGCGCGACATCATTGCAGACATCACGCTGGCGGTCGTGGGCGTCCCCGAGATAATAGGGTATACCGCGACGTCTAGCTCTTTCCAAGTCCTTGCGATTGGGTAGAACCGCGCGCGAAAGGCTCGGATTGGTGATGCAAATCCTGATGACGCGAGCGACTTTGGAGCGACCACATGCCGTTCTTCAGAACAAAACGTGTGCCGCGTTCAGTCGTTGTTGCCCCGGCGGCTGTCCCTCTGACGGGCGGGTGTGCCAACTCGCCGTCCATTGGCGTGCTCGGCGCATACTTTCCCGACTGGCTGTTCTGTATCGTCGCGGGCGTCGTGCTCACGGTCGTCATCTATCTGGTTCTCAAGCGTTGGCAGGTCGACCAACTGATGTGGCCTTCAGCCGTGGTATATCCCACGCTCTTCGCCTTCCTTTCACTCGCTGTGTGGTTGATGTTGTTCCAACATTGAATCTTCTCAGGTAGATGCGATGGCGATAACTGCCAGCAGAACGAAGAAGATAGCATGGCCGGCCATCATTCTTGTCGTGGTGACACTGTTGCTGGCGGTGTTTGTCATCCGCCAGTTGGACCGCGCGCCGCGCACCGACGATGCCTATGTTTATGCGGATACGATCGACGTGGTGCCCGAGGTCAATGGGCGCATCGTCGAACTGCCCGTGCACGACAATCAGGCGGTGAAGCAGGGCGATCTGCTGTTCCGCATCGATCCGCGTCCCTATCAGGACGCGCTCACGCGGGGCAAGGCATCCCTCGTCGCGCTCGACCGCCAGATCGAGCTGACCCAGCGCACGGTCAATGCGCAGCAGTACAACGCGCAGTCGGTGCGTGCGGCCGTCGAGCGCGCGCGAGCCGCTGCCGGCCAGGCGTCCGATACGCTGCACCGCATGGAGCCGCTGCTGTCGCACGGCTATGTATCGGCGGAGGACGTCGATCGTGCGCGCACCGCGCAACGTGCCACGCAGGCCGAACTCAGCGCCGCGCAACTGCAGGCGCAACAGGCGGCAGCGGCCGTGAGCGGCGTCGACGCGCTGGTTGCGCAGCGTGCCGTCGTCATGGCGGAAATCTCGATTGCCGAGCTGAACCTCGAATATTCGACCGTGCGGGCGCCGTTCGACGGACGCATCGTGTCGTTGAAAACATCGACGGGGCAGTTCGCGTCCGCGCTCAAACCCGTCTTCACATTGATCGACACGCGCCACTGGTATGTGGTCGCGAACTTTCGCGAGACAGAGCTCAAAGGCATCCGGACCGGGACGCCCGCCATGGTTTACCTGATGAGCGACACGGGCCAGCGCTTCCACGGCAGGGTCGATTCGATCAGCTATGGCGTCGCGTCCGATGAAGCCGGCCTTGCGTTGCAGGGCGGGTTGCCGCGCATTCAACGCACGCTTAACTGGGTCCGCGTCGCGCAGCGCTTCCCAGTGAAGATCCGCGTCGACAATCCGAACCCGGAGCTGTTTCGCATCGGGACATCGGCGGTGGCTGTTCTGCACCCCGGGCGCGGCGACGACGGCGAGCGCCATTGAGGATCGCACATGGCCGCCGCCGACTACCTGCCCCTCACACTGCGCGATACAGGCGTGTTCCTCAGCCGCGAGCTCGCGCCTTTCCCCGGTCGCGTCAACGTGATGTTGCGTTGCATGTTGACGAGCGCGATCGTGATCGTCGCGTCGATGACGCTCGAAGTGCCGGAGCTTGCGCTGTCGTTGCTGGTGGTGTTCTACGTGACACAGGCGAACGTGGTGGTCACGCGGCTGGTAGGCCTGATGTTCATCGTCGGATCGACGCTCGGCATCGGTCTGTCGATCCTGCTGATGAAGTTTACATTCGGCTATCCGTTGCTGCGCATCGTCGTCGCGAGCCTGCTGTTCTTCGGCAGCGTGTATCTGCTACGCGTGCTCAAGATCGGTGTGGTGTTCTTCATAGTCGCCATCGTCGTGATCTATGTGCAGAGCTTCGTCGACCGGACCGATCAGGCCGATCTGCTGATCCGCGCGGTGTTGTGGGTGTGGGTCGCCGTTAACTATCCGATCGCGCTGACGCTCGTGGTCAACACGTTGTTGTTGCCCGCCGAACCGCAATTGCAGCTCAAGGCGGAAATCCATCGACAACTGGCGGCGCTGGACATGCGCCTGACGCAACTGATCGACGGCACCAGGCACGCCGAGCCGATCACGCTGGCGGCCCTCCAGCAAGGCGTGCTGACGTTGCAGAAGCTGCTCCGGTTCACGACGATGCGCGACGCCCACTATCGCGAGCATCAGGCGCTGCAGCTTGCATGCATTGCAACAGTGTCGCGTCTTTATCGCGGAGCGAGTGACCTGCCGCCCGGTTGGCCGGGCGCGTCGGCAGCGCAACTGGCGATGTTGCGCGAGTTGCACACGAACTGCCGCGCGCTCGACGAAGCGGTACTGACAGACGAGCCGTATCGCTACGTGAGCACGGCAACAACTGAAGAACGCGCTGCCGCCGATACGTTTCCCGCCGCGGCCGAATTGCAGCGGGCGCTGCGCGCATTCGCCGATCTCACCGCAAGCGATGTCGAACCCGGCAAGCCGCCCGCGAGCGAGCCGATGCTCGCGCCCGACGCATGGACCAATCCCGCGTACGCGCGCTTTTCGCTGAAGACGCTGCTCGCCGTGCTGGCCTGCTACGTGTTCTACAACGCCGTCGACTGGCAGGGCGTCCACACGATCATGCTGACTTGCGTGATCGTCGCGCTGCCGAGCCTCGGCGCATCGGCGCAGCGCGCATTGCTGCGGGTGGCCGGTGCTGCCATCGGAAGCGCGCTGGCGCTGTTCATGGTCGTGTTCGTCGTTCCTCATCTCGACGACATTGTCGGTCTGCTGCTGATGACGCTGCCTGTCGTCGCGTTCGGGGCATGGATCTCGGCCGGTTCGGAACGGATCGGCTACGCGGGCGTCCAGCTGATCTTCACCTTCTCGCTCGCCTTGTTCGAACAGTTCGGTCCAACCATCAATCTGACTGAAATACGCGACCGGCTGGTCGGCATTCTGCTGGGCGTCGGTGTGGCGACTTTTGTGCAGATGTCGTTCTGGCGCGAGGGCGAGGGCGACGTGTTGCGGCAGAAACTCGCGACGATGCTGCGTGCGATTGCCGCCCAGCTATGCGCGCCACAGGCTGGCAGCGACGAACGGGATGAGTTGCCGTATGCGCAGCGCCAGTTGCAGGCGTGGGCCGTGCTGGCCGATTGCGAAGCGACGCTGTCGCGCGTCGCACTCGAGCCCGGCTGGCAGGAAGCGGAACAGGCCCAACTGACGCTGCGTGCACAAACCGTCCTCGCGCAGGGGCGCGAGATCATGCTCGCTGGCGATGCGCTGCACAAGGCGCTGGTGGCTCAGGCGGGGTCATCGAGCCCGCAGGCCGTGGGCGCAGTTCGGGCGGCTCAGGAACAGGCTTGCGCCGAGGTCAACCGTTACGCGGACGGGCTTGTCATCAGCCCGCCCGAGGCGTACGCCCCGCAACGCATCGGGATCGTTGCCCAGGCCGTCGAACCGGCCGATCAGCCGCTCATCGTCGCCGCGGAAGACCTGTCGCGGCAGGTCGCAGGCCTGCCGGAGTGGCGCAGCGAGGCACCCGTCGCGACGAGCTCTTCACAGGCCGTACGGACATGAATCCGCGATCGGGTTTGCGTGCCTGGCGATGGCGTCGATGCTTCGTATGCGTCGCGTGGATATCGTTCGCGCCGTCGGGGTGCGCGCTGATCCATCACAACGGCACGCCCTATACCGAGATCGCGCCCGAGCAGATCAATCTTGCTGACGACATCCATCTTGCGCGAGAGGGTTGGCCCGCGGCGCGCTGGTGGGACCGCTATCGCGATGCGCAGCTCGACGCGCTTATCGATCAGGCGCTCGCCGATGCGCCGACGATGGTGATTGCGCGAACCCGCGTCGCGCAGGCGAAGTCGGACGTCGAGCTTGTCAAAACGGGGTCGAGCCTTCAGGTGGCCGCGCTGGCGTCGCTGAATCGCGAGCATGTCTCGGCGAACGGCTTTATCGGCCCGTTCGCGATGAACGAACCGGCGTTGGGGCTGACGGGTCCCTGGTACACCGAAGGCATCGTCGGGCTTGGCGCAAGCCTGGACGTCGACATCTGGGGCAGGCAGCGCGCGCAGGTCGCCGCATCGCTTGGTGTGAGCAATGCGCGGCTCGCCGAGACGGCCGCCGTCGAACTCGAAATTTCGACGGATGTCGCGCAGCTTTACTACGGCATTCAAACGACTTACCAGCTTATCGATCTGCTGAATGAATCGCACGACGTCGCGGTGTTCGCGGTGCAGGCACACGAATCACGTGCGGCGCGGGGTCTCGAAGCCCGCACGTTACTGGAAGAAAGCCGCGCGCAGCAACTGGCCATCGAACGGCAGATCGTGTCGGCGCAAGGGCAGATCAAGCAGTTTCGCGAATCGATGCGAGCGCTGGTCGGCGCGGGAGCCAACGGCTTGCCGGCGATCGAGCCCGTCGCGCTGCCGCGCTCGCAAGCGGCCCTGCCGGCGACGCTTTCATACGAACTGCTCGCCCGGCGGCCCGACCTGCAGGCGATGCGATGGTATGTAGAGTCATCGTTCGACCGGATCGACGCAGCGAAAGCGGCGTTCTATCCGAGTTTCGACATCGAGGCGTTCTTCGGCTTCAACGCATTGCATCTCGCGGACCTCTTCACGCATGCAAGCCAGCAGATCAACCTGATTCCGGGCCTGTACTTACCGATCTTCGACGGCGGCAGGCTCAACGCAAACCTGAGCGGCGCACGCGAGGGGAGCAACCTGTTGATCGAGCAGTACAACCAGGCCGTCCTCAACGCGGTACGCGATGTCGCGCAGACAGGCAGCCGTTTGCAGACCCTCGATGCGGAGACCGGGTTGCAGAAACAACGGATCGAATCGGTTGCGTTTGCGAGGGACAGCGCCGAAGCATCCTATCAACGCGGACTGACGAGCCGGCTCGCGGCGCTCGAAGCGCGCCAGCCGGTAATCGCCGAACAGGTTGCGCTGCTCACACTCAACGGTCAGACGCTCAGTCAGGAGATTGCACTGACGAAGGCGCTCGGCGGCGGTTATCGCGCCGATCCGCCCGTCGAACTGAAGTCGCGTTGAACGGCGCATATATAGGATTCAGAACTGCTGTGCGCGCAGCGATTCGAATTCCGTGCGGCACACGTCGCCGAATGTGGCGAGGATGTCGATCGAGCCATCCGCGAGCATCTCGCGAATCTCGACGAAGGTTTTGTCCGGCGCAAGGTAGGTGTCCACGATCTTGCGTCCGATCACGTCGGCTTCATCTGCGACTTCGCGCGACGACTGGACGCGCATGCGGCTGATCTTCGCGTAGAGATTGCCGAGCGAGGAAAGGTCGGGCTCGTTGTGTTGCAGCGCGTCGACATAGCACTTCGTGGCTTCCTCGATGAACTCCTTGTAGAGCTCCTGCCGCCGCACGCGGTCATGCGCTCGCCACTCCGCGCGAACCTGGGTGCGTTGGGTCAGCCATGTGGCAAGAACGGAAGTCAGGCCGCCGATGGCGGCGCCGACGAGTGCGGACAGTGCGGAGATGACCGATGGGTTCATAGAGCATTTTCTCTCTGCCAATCACGGTCATCCATATTAGCGCCCATGGGTGCATTTTCCGCGATACGTGTGCGACGCAACGCTTCGCGTTTACGCTGGCCGCGCTCGGGTTTTTGTTCAAGGACTCAGAAAGTGGCGTAGACCGCCCGCAAAGAAAAAATCCAGTCCGCGTTGCCCGGCAGCAGTGGGGCGGCATATCCAGGTGAAAACCCCTTGTCGCCCAGTGCCGGAAGGCGATTGGTTGTTGCCGAACAGCCGTGCTCCCTCCCGCATCACCCCCTCTCGCTCCCCCGTTCAAGGGATATTTCCAGATCGCGTTCGCGCCAATCCTCGCCGGAGTTTGCGCTTTGCGCGCCACTGGCCGAATCCGTTCTCGCCGATCAGGTCGGTGGGTTGCTTGCGCTTACGGCCCATGAGCTTTCAGGCCAATCGCTCAGGACATCACCTGTGGAGCGATCCCTGCTTGAACGCCGGTGAGTGTGTCCGTCGGTTGCGTTTCGTCATCTTCTGGTTCCTTGTTGCCGGCCATTATGACCGACTCACGTCCCAGCTTTTCCACTTACCGGCCTGTCCGAATTCCCGGCGCCACTTCTGTCCTTACATGGGCGACAGCCCAAAATCGCCGCGGCTTTCGATGAAACAGAAAAAAGCGCTTCACGAATCTTCGGTACTTCGAATGGAGCGGCAACCGGAAAATGCCCAACCTTGTCCATCAGCGCGACTATGCGTAAGATCGGTCCCGCCAACCTCACTCCGCCTTCATGTCCCCCCTCAAATACCTCGCCGGCTACCCCGCACCGTTGCAAGACAAGGTGAGAAAGCTGATCGCCGCCGGTCAGCTCGGCTCCTACGTCGCGCAGAAGTACCCGAGCACGCACGAGGTGCAAACCGACCGCGCGCTCTACGAGTACTGCGCGGAACTCAAACGCGAACACCTGCGCAACGCCGAGCAGATCGACAAGGTCACTTACGACGGCAAACTCGACGTGATGCGTCACGCGCTCGGCCTGCACACGAGCATTTCGCGGGTGCAGGGCAGCAAGCTGAAAGCGAAGAAGGAAATCCGCATCGCGTCGTTATTCAAGGCCGCGGCGCCGGAGTTTCTGAAGATGATCGTCGTGCACGAACTCGCTCATCTGAAGGAGAGCGATCACAACAAAGCGTTCTATCGTCTGTGCGAGTTCATGCAGCCGGGTTATCACCAGATCGAATTCGATCTACGTCTGTATCTGACACATCGCGATCTGGCGAAGAAGACCGTGTGAGGTACGCCGCGCGGCAGGCGCGGCAGGCGCGACAAACGGAGCTGACTTCAAGCCGCCAGTTCCGCGGCATCCTCCACCATCGACGCCGTCAACAACACCGGAATCGATTTCGACGTCGGCGTACCCGCGCCATCTGCGACCGAGGAGAGCGGCACCAGCGGATTCGTCTCCGGATAATAAGCGCCGAGGCAGCCGCGCGGAATGTCGTACTCGACGAGCAGAAAACCGTCCACGCGTCGCTCGATGCCATCGGCCCACACGCTCGTGATATCGACGCGCTGACCAGCCGCGAACCCGAGCATCGCGAGATCGTCCTTGTTGGCGAACAGCACGCGCCGCTGTCCGTAGACGCCGCGATAGCGATCGTCGAGACCGTAAATCGTCGTGTTGTACTGATCATGTGAGCGGGTGGTCATCAGCGTCATCAGGCGTTCGCCATGTTGCTTCTTCGCCTGGTGAATCGGCGTGTCGAGCGCGATCGCGTGGACGATGAACTGTGCCTTGCCGCTCGGCGTTTTCCAGATGCGATCGCGCGATGCGACGCCGAGATGGAAGCCGCCCGGCTTCTTCAGACGCTCGTTGTAGTCGTCGAAACCGTCGATCACCTTCGCGATGCCCTCGCGAATCAGCGCGTAGTCGGCCGCATGGGCGAGCCAGTCCACCTTGCCGCTGCCCAAAGTCGCATGCGCCATGCGCGCGACGATCGCCACTTCGGAAAGCAGATTGTCCGACGCCGGCTTGTTCATCCCATACGAGATGTGCACCATGCTCATCGAATCCTCGACGCTGACGCCTTGTGCCACGCCGTTCTGTACATCGATCTCGGTGCGTCCGAGCGTCGGCAGGATCAGCGCGTCGCGGCCATGCACGAGGTGGCTGCGATTGAGCTTCGTCGTCACGTGCACGGTCAGATCGCATGCGCGCATCGCGTCCCACGTGCGCGGCGTGTCCGGCGTCGCGATCGAGAAATTGCCGCCCAGCCCGATGAATACCTTCACCTTGCCGTCGAGCATCGCCTGAATCGTGTTGACGACGTCGAGTCCGTGCTCGCGCGGCGGCGCGAAGTCGTAGGCTGCGCCGAGCTTGTCGAGAAACGCTTCAGCAGGCTTTTCTTCGATACCGACGGTGCGGTCGCCCTGCACGTTCGAGTGGCCGCGCACCGGGCACAGCCCCGCGCCGCGCCGGCCGATATTGCCGCGCATCATCATCAGATTCGACAGCAGCTGTACCGTCGCGACCGAGTTCTTGTGCTGCGTGAGACCCATACCCCAGGTCGAAATCACCGCGCGGCCCTTCACGTAGATATCGGCGAGCTTCAGCACCTCATCGAGCGGCACGCCTGCCTCGGCGACGATCGTGTCCCAGCGCTCGGCGCGCAGATCGTCGGCGAAGGCAGCGAAGCCGACTGTGTGCTGGGCGATGAAGCCGAAGTCGAGCACGCGCTCGAGGCCCGACACGAGCGCTTCGTCATCCAGTTCGAGCACGCGTTTGGCGACGCCCTTGATCAGCGCGAAATCGCCGCCGACCTTCGGACGGATGAATACCGAGCTGATTTTCGTGCTGCCCATCGTCAGCATTTCGACCGGATGCTGCGGGCTCGCGAAGCGTTCGAGGCCGCGCTCCTTCAGCGGATTGATCGACACGATCGTGGCGCCGCGCTTCGCGCATTCGCGCAGCTCGCCGAGCATGCGCGGATGGTTGGTGGCCGGATTCTGGCCGAAGATCAGCAGCGTATCCGCGTGTTCGAAGTCATCGAGCGTGACCGTGCCCTTGCCGATGCCGACCGTGTGCGGCAGGCCACGGCTCGTCGCCTCGTGGCACATGTTCGAGCAATCGGGAAAATTGTTGGTGCCGTACATGCGCACGAACAGCTGGTACAGGAATGCGGCTTCGTTGCTCGCGCGGCCCGAGGTATAGAACGCAGCGCGGTCAGGATCGTCGAGACGCTTCAGATGGCTCGCGATCAGCGCGAACGCGTCGTCCCAGCCGATCGGCACATAGCGGTCGCGCGCGGCGTCGTAGACGAGCGGATCGGTCAGGCGGCCGTGCTGCTCGAGTTCGAAGTCGGATTGCGTCATCAGCTCCGTGACGCTGTGCCGCTCGAAGAACGCGGGCGTCACGCGCTTGCCGGTGGCCTCGGCGGCCACGGCCTTCACGCCGTTTTCGCAGAACTCGAATGTCGACGCATGCTCGCGATCCGGCCACGCGCAGCCGGGGCAGTCGAAGCCGTCAGGCTGGTTCTGCTTGAGCAGCGTGCGGTAGTTGCCGCCCGCGACCTTTTCCTTGAGCAGATTGATGGCGACATACTTCAGCGCGCCCCAGCCAGCGGCGGGGTGCTTGTACGGCTCGATGCGGGCTTCGGCTTGTGTTTCGTTCTTCATGACGTGGCGGTGGACAGATTCGACGGGCTTTACAGCCCAATGCTGGAGAGCGTACTGTGTTCCACAAACCACGTTGGATACAGAAAATTGGAAAGAATAGGAGTACAGTTGCGCGACGATGCCTGAAGCCGCCCGAATCCACCCGACTCGCATGAAGCTCTACGAAAAACTCGCCGACGAAATCACCGAAGCCGTGCGCCGCGGCGTGTTCGCGGCCGGCGAGCGGGTTGCGTCGGTGCGTCAGGCGAGCCAGCAGCACGGCGTCAGCATCAAGACGGTGCTGCACGCGTATGCGCTGCTGGAGAGCCGCGGCATCGTCGAGAGCCGGCCGCAGTCGGGCTATTTCGTGCGCGACGCGGCCGCGCGGGCGCTCGCGCCGGCGCCCGCCGCGGCCCGCGCGGGCCGCGAGTCCGCGCCGCCGCCAGTGCCCGCGACGGTCGATGTGAGCCGGCTCGTGCTGTCGACGCTACGCAGCATCCGCGCGCATGACGCCGTGCCGTTCGGCTCGCCGTATCCCGATCCGTCGCTGTTCCCGTGGCGGCGCATCAACCAGTACGCCAACGCGATCGCGCGGCGGCACGCGAGCTGGAATCTGATCGACGATCTGCCGCCGGGCAACCCCGAGCTGATCCGGCAGATCGCGCGGCGCTATGCGGAAAACGGTCTGCCGGTCGATCCGGGCGAAATCGTGATCACGCTCGGCGCGACCGAGGCGATCAACCTGAGCCTGCAGGCGGTCGCCAAGCCGGGCGACACCGTCGCGGTCGAGTCGCCGACCTACTACGCGATGCTGCACGCCATCGAGCGCCTCGGCATGCGCGCGATCGAGGTGGCGACGCATCCGGTCGACGGCATCGACATCGACGCGCTCGCGAAGGCGATCGCGCGGCAGAAGATCGCCGCGTGCATGGTGATGCCGAATTTCCAGAATCCGCTCGGCTTCTGCATGTCCGACGAGCGCAAGCGGCAACTGGTCGAACTGCTGGCCGCGCACGAGATTCCGGCGATCGAGAACGATGTCTACCAGGAGCTGTATTTCGGCGACACGCGGCCGTCGACGCTGAAGACCTTCGACACCCAAGGGCTCGTGCTGCACTGTGCGTCGTTTTCGAAAAGCCTGACGGCGTCGTACCGGATCGGCTGGGCGCTGCCGGGGCGCTATCGCGCGCAGGTCGAGAAGCTCAAGTTCCTGAATACGCTGACGACGCCGTCGGTGCCCCAGATCGCGGTCGCCGATTATTTGCGTCAGGACGGCTACGACCGCCATTTGCGGCACCTGCGCCGCGTGTACCGGCAGCAGGCGAGCATCATGAGCGCGCTGGTGCTGCGCTTTTTCCCGGTCGGCACGCGCGTGTCGACGCCGCGGGGCGGCTACGTGCTGTGGGTCGAGCTGCCCGTTGTGAGCGATTCGATGCGGCTTTATCAGGCAGCGCTCGAACGCGGGATCACGGTCGGGCCGGGGATGATGTTTTCGACGCGCAACGATTTTCGGCACTTCATCCGGCTCAACTACAGCTATCCGTGGACCGCGCAGGCCGAAGCGGCGTTGAAGACGCTCGGTGAGCTGGCTACGACGATGGCGTGACAGGCGCTACGGCGATGCAAAACGACACATCACGACAGGTAGACCGACATGGATGACGACGACATCGACCCGCAACTCGCCGCGATACTCGCGCAGCTATGGCGCGCGCATCGCGAGACACCCTGGCGCGCGTGGTCGCTCGCGAAGCTGTCGAAGCAGGCCGGCGTGCCGATGAGCAGCTTGCGGCGGCAATTGACGGCGCTCTCGGGAAGCGGTCTCGTCGATACGATGTGCCACGACGATGGCACCGGAGCCGCGTCGCTGAGTGAAATCGGCGCGCAGCTTTGCGCGGAGCTGTTCGGCACGAGCGAGGGCGGCGAGCCGTCGGCCGCCGGCTGAGCGTCCCGGCGCAACTGCCGCCGGCGCGCAATTGATCCGGCGCACGGGTTGATTGTTGTCGTAGTCAGCGCGTTCCGCCGTCTCATTGCCCGACGCTCGCCTGCACCTGCGGTTGTGATTGCGATGGCGCCATGTCCGCCGCCTCGAGCGTGGCCACGCCGCAGAACCAGTCGGCATCGCGCGGCTGATACTTCCACCGCTTGCCGGACTGCCCGATCACGCTCGCACACTGCTCGTTCACCACAAGGTCGGGCTGCGCGGCCGTGCATTGCAGCGTCGACGGGGCGGAGTGCGCATCCGCATCCACGGACGCCGCGTGCCGCGCGCCGCTCGGCAGGCTCGCCAGCAGTCGCTGCAATTCGTCGATACGCGTCGCGTACCACGTCCGCAGACACGCGGCGTCGCGGCAGTTCGCTTCGCGCCAGGCCCACTTGCTGTCGCTGTCGTCGATGAACGCGCGGCGCTGGGCGACTCGCCGCCGTGCCTTCCAGTAGAGTTGGCCCAACGTGTCGTCGAGCGTCGACAGGGCGGCGTCGCCGCAAATCATGCGCTCGGCCGGCGAGCGGCCGCGCTGGCAATCGAAGCTCGCAGCGTTGGCGTGCGGATGCGCGAGCAGCAGTCCGGCGATCAGGAGGGGGCGCAAGAGGGTCATCAGGGTCCGGGCGGTGCATCGGTTGATCATGCCGCCGATGATCGACCGGTCGCGCGCCTCGCGGACGTCCGAACAACGCGGGAATTCGGGCGGGTCGTTACCAGATGTTGCCGCGCGGGCTGCCGGCCCAGGTCGGCGCTCGCGCACCTTCGCGTGTCATGAAGTAGGCGCAACGTCTATATGTTGGCAGCGCGCAGTCACAGGCCTATACGAACAGCGGGTCCAACGTGCGCGCGGGCCCTGCGGCCGACTACCCGGTCGTCGCGCAACTGCCGGCCCAGCGTCGAGCCGCTGCGGCGCCTGCGGGCCACGAACAGACGGCGCCAGCACTGCCGTCGCCCGTCGTACCGGCATCAACCGATGCTGGCACGCCACACCGGAGCCGTCCGCACGCGATGCATGGCAGATTTTCACGCTGGACTTAGCGTAAACCCCGGTGTGCCGCGTACACTAACTTGCCGATGTTGGGTTTGGGGGGCGCAACTATGCTTTGCGAAGCAACATCACGTGGCACGACGACAGCTGCGTCGGAGGGCGGCCGCTACCGGCCGGAACGGGCCGAGGAGGTACTCGCGTCCGAGCGCAGCGTGTTGCGGCTGATCACCCGCAACACGCCGCTGCCTGAACTGCTCGACGAAGTCTGCCGTCGCGCCGAGGCGCTGCTCGGCGACGGCGCGTGCTGCTCGATCCTGCTGCTCGACCCGGACGGCGTGCATGTGCGCGTCGGCGGCGCGCCGTCGCTGCCGCCCGCGTACAGCGCCGCGATCGAGGGCGCGGCGATCGGTCCGCGCGTCGGCTCGTGCGGCACGGCGATGTTCGAGCGGCGTCTGGTGATCGTCGACGACATCGAATCCGATCCGCTGTGGGAAAACTTCCGCGATTTCGCGTTGCCGCACGGCTTGCGCGCATGCTGGTCCGTGCCCTTCGAAAACGACGCGGGCATCGTGCTCGGCGCGTTCGCCGTCTACTACCGCGCCACCCGCTGTCCGACCCCCGAAGAAGAGGCGATGCTGCGCGACATCGGCAGCAGCGTCGGCCTTGCGGTCCATCAGGACGTGATGGCGCAGCGCCTCGCGCATAGCGAGGAGCGTCACCGGCTGGTCGTCGATCATCTCAGCGAGGGCATCGTCGTGCAGTCGCGCACCGGCATCGTGCTCGCCTGCAATCCGAGTGCGCAGCGCATGCTGCACGTGACACCGGAGGTCGTCGGCAGCAGCATGCGGACCGTGATGACACGCGCGTTCGGCGAGGACGGCTCGGTCATCGGCGAAGTCAACCGTCCGGTCTCGCAGGTCTTTGCGACCGGCAAGCCGATGCTCGGCGTGACGGTCGGCCTCGAACTGATCGGCGGCGAAGTCGTGTGGATCACGCAGAACGTCGTGCCGATCCTGCGGCCCGGCGACAGCGAGCCGGACTCCGTGCTGATTTCGTTTTCCGACATCGGGCCGGTGCGCGAGGCGCAGCGCCAGCTGAAGTACCTCGCCACACGCGATTCGCTGACCGGCCTCTACAACCGCGCCTACCTGACCGAGCGGATGCGCGACCTGTTCGCGCCGCGCGCCGCCGGCGACCATGACGGCGAGCTCACCAGCGTCGCCGTGCTGTTCGTCGATCTCGACGGCTTCAAGAAGGTCAACGACACCGCCGGTCACGAAGCCGGCGACGCCTTGCTGTGCAGGGTCGCCGAACGGCTGTCGGCCTGCGTCGGGTGCGCCGACACGCTGGCGCGCGTCGGCGGCGACGAGTTCGTGATCGTCGCCAGTGCGTACGGCAATACCGGCGGGCTGATCGGCCTCGCGCACCGCATTCTGGACATGATCGCGGTGCCGTTCGCGGTGGCGGGCAACGAGTACTACCTGGGCGCGTCTATCGGCATCAGCCTGTTTCCCGAAGACGGCCAGGACGTCGCGACGCTGATGCGCAACGCCGATTCGGCGATGTATCACGCGAAGCAGCGCGGCCGCAACAACTTCCAGTTCTTCACCGCCGAGCTGAACCAGCATCTGCAGCGGCGTTTCACGATCGAACAGTCGCTGCGGCGCGCGCTCGCGGCCAACGAGCTGAGCCTCGTGTACCAGCCGATCGTCGATAGCCAGAGCGGCCGCACGATCGGTGCGGAAGCGCTGCTGCGCTGGTACAACAGCGAGCTTGGCAACGTGTCGCCGGGCGAATTCATTCCGGTCGCCGAGGATGCCGGGCTGATCGTCGAGATCGGCGACTGGGTGCTCGAGCACGCCTGCCAGCAGGTCGCGCAGTGGCGGCGCTCGCTCGCGCCGCATCTGATCGTCGCGGTCAATCTGTCGCCGCGGCAGTTCAACGACGGGCTGCTCGAGCGCATCGAACGTTGTCTTGCGCAGTCCGGGCTCGAACCGGCCGCGCTCGAACTCGAGATCACCGAGCGGTTGCTGATGAGCGACAGCGATACCGTGCTGCCGATGCTGAGCGCGCTGAACGCAATGGGCGTGCGCGTCTCGGTCGACGATTTCGGCACCGGTTATTCGTCGCTGTCGTACCTGAAGCGCTTTCCGCTGCATAACCTGAAAATCGACCGGTCGTTCGTCGCGGGGCTGCCCGATCATCGCGATTCGGTCGCGATCACCCAGGCGGTCGTCGCGATGGCGCACTCGCTCGGCATGAACGTCACCGCCGAGGGCGTCGAGACCGCCGAGCAGGCGGCGTTCCTGCGCGCGATCGATTGCGACAAGCAGCAGGGCTATCTGTACAGCCGGCCGGTCGGCGCGAGCGCGTATGCGCGCACGCTGTACGACGCGAAGCTGATCGGCATGGCGAAGGCGTCCTGACGCGATTGTTCAGATTGCCGAACAAGTGACTTCGCGTTGCCGCTATTTATCGGCGGCGACGCACTCCCTAAAATTCCCCCATCGAAACATTATTGGTGCGCGGTGCCGAAGCGGCGCCCCGCGTTTGGGGGTCGTCATGTCAGAGTTGATCAGAAACCAGCTTTACCGGCCAGCGGTCGTACTGCCGATGGTCGCGCTGATGCAGGTGATGGTGTCGCAGGACTTCAATCTCGGCCAGGTCGGCTGGGTGTTCGCGGCGCGCGGCGCGCAGGCCGCACTGCAACGTTCGCGCGAGTTGATTTGCGCGGTTCATTGCCACGCCTGAGATTTCCCGCGCAGCATACGCAGTAATCCCAACTGATTGGCGCCGCCTCGCGCGCGGCGCGTGGGAAGACGGGCCGTCGCCAAAGCGCCCGCACAATCAGACATGACATGGCAGCGCGTGGCACTAAGCGTAAGATGCTACGACCTGCACCCAGCCGGGGAGAGTTGCCATGCCACAGCACTTCGACGCAGTCGTGATCGGTACGGGACAAGGCGGTTCGCCGCTCGCCGTGCGCCTCGCTCAAAGCGGGCGCCGCACCGCGGTGATCGAACGCGCGGAGTTTGGCGGCACTTGCGTGAACGTCGGCTGCACGCCGACCAAATCCTATGTGGCGAGCGCCCGCGCGGCGCACGTGGCGCGCCATGCGGCGGAGCTCGGCGTGCAGGTGGGTTCAGTGGGCGTCGATCTGGCGGCCGTGAAGGCGCGCAAGGACCGGATTATCGGAGAGTCGCGCAGCGGCGTCGAAAAATGGCTGCGCGGCACGGAAAACATCACGGTGTTCAACGGCCACGCGCGCTTCACCGGCGCGCGCACGCTCGCTATCTGCGGGCGCGACGGGCAATTGCTGAACGAGCTCAGCGCGTTCGAAATCTTCATCAACACCGGCACGCGCGCCGTCGTGCCGCCGCTCGAAGGCATCCAGCGGATTCCGTACTACACGAACTCGACGCTGCTCGAACTGACCGCGTTGCCGGATCATCTGGTGATCGTCGGCGGCAGTTATATCGCGCTCGAATTCGCGCAGGTGTTTCGCCGCTTCGGGAGCCGCGTCAGCGTGCTCGTGCGCGGCGAGCGCGTGTTGAACCGCGAGGATGCCGATTTCGCGGAGTCGGTGCAGAAGGTGCTCGCGCGCGAGGGCGTCGAGTTTCATTTCGGCGTGCAGCCGACGCGCGTCGAGCCGCATGCGCATCGCGCGAACGACGTGTGCATCGGCTTCGAGCAGAACATCCCGGCCATGGAGGCGTCGCACCTGCTGTTGGCCACCGGCCGCAGGCCGAACACCGACGACCTCGGCCTCGACGTCGCCGGCATCGAGACCGACCGGCACGGCACGATCATCGTCGACGGCCAGCTGCGCACCAGCGTGCCGGGCGTGTGGGCGATCGGCGACGTGAACGGTCGCGGCGCGTTCACGCATACGTCCTACGACGACTACCAGATCGTCGCGGCGAACCTGCTCGACGGCGGCGCGCGCAGCGTCGACACGCGGATCATGACGTATGCGGTGTTCGTCGACCCGCCGCTCGCGCGCGTCGGCATGTCCGAGCAGGAGGTGCGCAACAGCGGCCGCGAAGCGCTGATCGCGACGATGCCGATGTCGCGCGTGGGCCGTGCGCGCGAGCGTGGCGAGACCGACGGCTTCATGAAGGCGCTCGTCGATGCGAACAGCAAACAGATACTCGGCGCGGCAATTCACGGCATCGAGGGCGACGAGGCGATCCATACGTTCGTCGACATCATGACCGCGGGCGCGCCGTATCCGACTTTGCAATACGCGATGCACGTGCATCCGACCATCAGCGAGCTGGTGCCGACGCTGCTCGATGGGCTCAAGCCGATGCAATGAACTGTCTTGACGCTGGCGCGACACGCTGATGACAAGCTCGCTCAAACCCGCACGTAACAGCGGCAATCTGTTCGACATCGTCGCGCAGTTGGGGACGACGCCCGAGGAGCAGGTCGACGCGCTCGTCGAGCGGGGCGGCGTGACGATCGAGCGGATCGTCTCGACCGGGCAGGCGAGTCCGCCCGGTTTCTGGTACGACAGCCCGCGCGCCGAATGGGTCGTGCTGCTCACCGGCGCGGCGATGCTCGAATTCGACGGCGACCCCCAACCGCATCCGATGAAGCCCGGCGATCACGTGCTGATCGAGGCGCATTGCCGCCACCGCGTCGCATGGACGAGCGACACCGAGCCGAGCGTGTGGCTCGCCGTCCATTATCCGTGAGCCGCGGCGGATCGAGCCATCCGCGCGGCCGGCTCTCGCGCATCGACAAATCCTCACACCTTCACCGATAATCGGCAGCGGCGCGGCCCGCGCGCAAGGCGAAGGCGGGCTGTGCGCCCCACCGCATCGATCTTCGGGACTCGCATGGGCAAGGGACGCGTCGAAGCCTTCAGCGATGGCGTAATCGCCATCATCATCACGATCATGGTGCTCGAGCTGAAGGTGCCCGAAGGCCACGATCTCGCGGCGCTGCGCCCGGTCGTACCGGTGTTCTGCGCATACGTGCTGAGCTTCGTCTACGTCGGCATTTACTGGAACAATCACCATCACATGTTCCATGCGGTGCAGAAGGTCAACGGCAAGGTCTTGTGGGCGAACCTGCATCTGCTGTTCTGGCTATCCCTCTTGCCGGCCGTGACGCACTGGGTCGGCGAAAACCATCTGGCCGCGTGGCCGACCGCGATGTACGGCATCGTGCTGTTCATGGCGGCGATCGCGTATTTCATCCTGACGCGCACGCTGATTTCGCAGCATGGACACGACTCGACGCTGGCCAAAGCGCTCGGCAACGACTTCAAGGGCAAGGTCTCCGTCGTCATTTACCTGACCGGCATCGGGCTCGCGTTCGTCGTGCCGTGGGCGTCGGCCGTGCTGTACGCGCTTGCCGCCGCGTGGTGGTTCGTACCGGACCGTCGCATCGAACACGTGCTGGAGGCCTGAGCATGCTGCTCGCGCTGAAGCTCGTGCTGGTGCCGGCCTTTCTCGCCGCGCTGACGGCGGCCGCGCGCGTCTGGGGGCCGTCGGTCGCGGGATGGCTCGCGGGACTGCCGGTCGTCGCCGGACCGATCATGCTGCTGCTCGCAGTCGAGCACGGGCCGGCGTTCGCGGCGCAGGCGTCGGCGGCGTCGGTTGCGGCGATCGCCGCATCCGAGGCATTCAATCTTGCTTATGGATGGAGCTGCCGACGCTTCGACTGGCCGCTCGCACTGGTCGCGGGCATGGCCGGGTGGCTCGGCGCGGGACTGCTGATCGTGCGGATGCCCGGCTCGCTTGGGTGGGCGCTGGCGGCGGCGTGCGCGGCCGTCGCGGTGTCGCAGAGCTGCTTGCCGCGCGCGACGGGCCATGTGCCGGCGGCGCGCGTCGGGCGTGCGGATCTGGCCGTGCGGATGCTCGCGGGCGCATTGCTGACGCTCGCGGTGACGGCTGCTTCGGCATCGATGGGCGCCGCGTGGAGTGGCGTGGTGTCGGTGTTTCCGCTGCTCGGCATCGTGCTCGCGGTGTCGGCGCAGCGTGCGCATGGCGCGGACTTCGTGGCGCTCTTGATGCGCGGCATGGTGGTCGGGCGCGGCTCGTTCGCGGCGTTCTTCGCGGTGACGGCGATGCTGCTGCCGCAGTACGGTGTGGCGACGGGGTTTGCGTGCGCGGCGGTGGTGTCGGTCGTCGTGCAGGGGTTGACGCGGCGCCTGCTGGCTGGGCAGCGCCGTGCTCAGGCGGCGGCGCGAGAGCTGGCGCAGCCGCAGACGGAGTGAGACTGCGCATGGCTTCACGTCGCTCACCTTCGACCGCTACCCGCATCGGGCTCATCTCGGATACGCACAACCTCGTGCGTCCCGAAGCGTTGCGCTATCTCGACGGCTGCGACGCGATCATTCACGCGGGCGATATCTGCAACCCGGACGTGCTCGACGCGCTCGCGCGGATCGCGCCGCTGACCGCGGTGCGCGGCAACAACGATACCGGTGACTGGGCCGCGTCTCTACCGACGCATGCGCGGCTGACGATCCAGCAGGTGACGATTCTGGTCGTCCACGACATCGCCGAGCTGGGCTGCGTGCCGCAGCACGATGGCATTCGCGTCGTGGTGAGCGGCCACTCGCACAAGCCGTCGATCGCCGAGCGCGACGGCGTGCTGTACGTCAATCCGGGCAGCGCGGGGCCGCGGCGCTTCAAGCTGCCGGTGTGCGCGGGCATGCTGACCGTCGAAGGCGCGCAGGTTGGCGCGACGTTCGATTCGCTGCTGACGTAAAAAAGCGGGCCGGCGAATGTCGCCGGCCCGCTTCAGAAACTACGCCTGGCGTGATGACTGCGCAGGTCAGGCACGCGCGGTCGCAGCCGCCGCGAACCGTTCATCCATCTCCTCGGCCTCGCGCTCACCGCGCAGCACCGCGTGCGCTTCAGCGCGCGTCGCGACGCACGGACCTGAGCCGAGCAGCGGCTTGCGCGCGGTTTCGCGCAACGCGAGTACCGACACGATGCCGATCAGCGATGCGCCCATCAGGTAGTAGGCGGGCATCATCAGATTGCCGGTCCGGTCGACGAGCCATGCGGTCACGAGCGGCGTCGTGCCGCCGAACAGCGACACCGAGATATTGAAGCCGATCGCGAGCGCGCCGTAGCGGATCCGGGTCGGGAACAGCGCCGGCAGCGCCGACGGCATCACCCCGGTGAAGCACGACAGCAGCACGCCGAGAATCATCAGACCGCCGAACACCGGCAGCACCGTGCCCATCCGGATCAGCAGCAGCGCGGGAATCGACAGCGCGAACAGACCGACGCAGCCGAGCAGCATCACGGGCTTGCGGCCGATCGCATCGGACAGACGGCCGGCGGCGAGCGTCATCGGCATCATCAGGATCATCACGAGCAGCACGAGGAACAGACCGTGCGTTTCGTTGAAGTGCAGCGTGGCGGACAGATAGCTCGGCAGATACGACAGCGCCATATAGTCGGTCACGTTGAAAATCAGCACGAGGCCGACACACAGCAGCAGCGGCTTCCACTGCTGCACGAGCAGCTGGCGCAACGACTGGCTGGGCAGCGCGCGGTCCTCGGCTTCGCGCTCTTCGGCCTGTTTCTTGAACGCGGGCGTTTCCTCGAGCTTCATGCGGATGTACAAACCCACCAGGCCGAGCGGTCCGGCGATCAGGAATGGTACGCGCCAGCCCCAGGACAGCAGCGCGTCGTTCGACAGCGTCGCCGTCAGCAGCGCGACCGTGCCCGCGCCGAGCACGTAGCCGATCAACGTGCCGAACTCGAGAAAGCTGCCCATGAAGCCGCGGCGCTTGTCGGTCGAGAATTCGGCGATGAAGGTCGCGGCGCCGCCGTATTCGCCGCCGGTCGAGAAGCCCTGCACGAGGCGCGCAAGCAGCAACAGCGCCGGCGCGAGAATGCCGATCGTCGCGTAGTTGGGGATCAGGCCGATCGCGAAGGTGCCCGCGGCCATCATGATCATCGTCATTGCCAGCACGCGCTGACGGCCGATGCGGTCACCGAGCGGCCCGAATACCATGCCGCCGATCGGCCGCACGAGAAACGCCGCGGCAAACGTGCCGAAGGTCGCAATGAGTTGCGCCGAAGGGCTCGACGAGGGGAAGAACACCTTGCCGAGCGTGACCGCGATGTAGCTGTACACGCCGAAATCGAACCATTCCATCGCGTTGCCGAGCGCCATGGCGCCGACGGCCCGTTTCAGGAGGGAGTGATCGACGACGGTGATGTCGTCGAGGGAAAGACGCTGTTCCGGTTTGTGATGTCGCCAGAAGCCGTTGCTGGAAGCGGTCAAGGTTGAAACTCCAATGACTGCGACGAAACTCGTGATGCGTTCCGCCACGGTTGCCGGAAAGTGTAATTTCGTGAGCAAGGCGAGGCTGTTCGCGGCACCGGTTATCCGGCGGCGCAACGGATGGCGAAAAGAAGCAAACGCCCGTGCCTCGCGGTAAGTTCGCGAAAAAACACTCGACTAGATCGTGCTGACTGTTGCACCTGCGTGGCCGTGGAAGGGGGGCAGATGCATGAGGGACGCGGGGCTGGCGGGAAACTGACCCATGCGCCACTGAAGGCTTGAAACGAAAAAGGCCGGTCTTGAATTTTCCGCTTTAGGCGGGGAAACGACCGACGAGCCTTCTTGTTTAAAAACAGTTCAATTCAGGAGGGCGCGTGCGCGGACAAACACACGATGAACCAACTTGAAAGAACACGAATGAAGGTGAATTGCGGCTGAAACGAGGGCACATGTTAGCACGATGCCAGAGGATCATGCAAATCGGTGGTGCGAGGTAGGGCCGCCAATGTGACTCGAACCGTTGCGGGACGGGAGACTTGGCGGGGTCGGAACGGCCCTGAAAAACGGACCGCTTAGAACATTGGCGAGCGCTTTTTTTGAGGCGAAGACGATGCGAGCGGCGGGCGCGATGCGCGGCCGATGTTGGTGCGAAAAAAATCCGCGCTCGCGGCGCGGATTGTGGGCGTGCGTTCATCCGGTTCGGGCGACACGTTGTGTCGTCCCGGACGAGGCAAGCTCAGGCCGACGGCGGCACGTAGCCCGACGCGGTATCCGCGCCTTCGCCGAAGAAGAACTTTTCGGTCTGCTTCATCAGATACTGCCGCGCGCGCGGATCGGCCATGTTCAGGCGGTTTTCGTTGATCAACATGGTCTGCTGCTTCAACCAGCTCTGCCAGGCTTCCTTCGAGATACTTTCGTAGATCCGCTTGCCGAGTTCGCCCGGCAGCGGCGGGAAATCGAGGCCTTCGGCTTCCTTGCCGAGCTTCGCGCATTGAACCATACGAGTCATGCTGTGCTTCTCCTGTAATCGATGTGGGGCGGGCAGACGCCGGTTCGGATCAGATGGGGGCGATCACGAAGTACTCAAAGCTGTTTCATCAGCACGAGCGATTTGCGCTGCCAGTTATAGAGTCGGCGGCGGTCTTCGGGCAAGTCGTCGACCGTAACCTTGACGAAGCCGCGCTTCAGGAACCAGTGTTCGGTGCGCGTGGTGAGCACGAAAATGCGCGTGAGGCCGCGTGCCCGCGCGCGCTGTTCGATGCGCTTGAGCAGGCGCTCGCCGTCGCCGGTGCCTTGAGCTTCGGGCGCGACGGTCAGGCACGCCATTTCGCCGATGCGCTCCTGCGGATACGGATACAGCGCCGCGCAGCCGAACAGCACGCCGTCGTGCTCGATCACCGAGAAATGGTCGATATCGCGTTCGATCTGGTGACGGCCGCGCCGTACCAGCGTGCCGTCTGTTTCGAGCGGCTCGATCAGCGCGAGAATGCCGCCGACGTCGTCCGGCGTTGCTTCGCGCAGGCTTTCGAGGTTCTCGTACGAAATCATCGTGCCGACGCCATCGTGCAGGAACAGTTCGAGCAGCAGGCTGCCGTCGAGCGCGTACGGGATGATGTGCGCCCGCGGCACGCCGCCTCGGCAGGCGCGGATCGAATGCTTCAGGTAGAACGCGGCGTCGCCGGTCACTTCGCCGCTTTCGTGCAGCTTGTAGGCGTCGTCGAGCGACAGTTCGCGGATCAGCTCGGTGCCGCTTTCGCCGGTTTCCATCAGGCCCGGCGTTTCGGTCAGGAACACGATCTTGTCGGCGCGCAGCGCGATCGCCGCGGCCGAGGCCACGTCTTCCATCGACAGATTGAATGCCTCACCGGTGGGCGAGAAGCCGAGCGGCGACAGCAGCACGAGCTTGCGGCTCGCAAGCGAGTGTCGGATCGAATCCGCGTCGATCTTGCGCACGAGGCCCGTGTGCTGGAAGTCGACGCCGTCCAGAATGCCGACGGGGCGCGCCGTCACGAAGTTGCCCGATACGACGCTGATGTGCGCGTGCGCCATTGGCGTGTTCGGCAGACCCTGGCTGATCGCGGCTTCGATGTCGAGACGCACTTCGCCGGCCGCCTCCTTCGCGGACTCGAGCGCGCGCGCGTCGGTGATGCGCATGCCGTGTGAAAACTCCGATTCGACGCCGTGCAGGCTCATCTGCTCCTCGACCTGCGGGCGCGAGCCATGCACGAGCACGATCTGGATGCCCATTGCCTGCAGCAGCGCGATGTCGGACACGAGCGCATTCAGCAGCCCCTGATGCACCACTTCGCCGCCGAAACCCACGACGAATGTCTTGTTTCGGAACGCGTGGATATACGGGGCGACGGAACGCATCCAGTCGACGAATTGCGCGTGCTGGGCGAGGGTTTCCGGCGAGTCGGCGGGGGCCGGGACGCTCGCGGGCGCGGGGACGAGGTCGGTTTGGGAATTCATGCCGGGGATTATAATGCGCCCCCATGTCGAATGTACCCAAAAGTCCCGCTGGGGCGAACGAGAAACCGGCGTCGGCCGGCGAGCCGGCCAACCCCGGCGACACGATGCGCCGCCCAGCGCAGGATGCGAAACCCGATCAGGCGCGTGACGCGCGTCGGGGGGCGGGCGCGTCTGCGCGAAAGGTGCCGCCTGAAGGGGGCGGTGCAGGTCGAAAAGGTCGCGAAGAGCACGCTGGCGCGAGTGACGAACGGCGCGGTGAATCCCGCGATGAATCGGATGACGCGTCTGGTGCGAAGCGGGGCGGTGGGGCTCGTGGCGAGCAACGTGGCGCTTCGTTGAGCGAGCAGCTTGGCCAATTCCGTACTGCGCTTCATAACGCGGCCCGTGAGCAGCAGAGCGATGGGCCGCAAAGCGGGCAGAGGGGCGGGCCGCAAGGCGAGCGCCGCAATACGCCTTCGGCCGCGCCTCGCGGTGAGCATGGCCAGCAGGCTCGCGACGAGGGAGGTGATGCGCGGCAAAGCGAGCAGCGCAATGAAATCCGCGACGCGCACTCGGACACGCCTCGTGTTGAACAGCGTCGTGCGTCTCGCAACGAACAGGGAGATCGCGGGCCACGTAGCGAGCAACGCGGATCGACCCGCGGCGAGCAACGTCACGGATCGCGCGACAAACAATCGGGCGAGCCGCGCAAGGAACAACCTCGCCCGCCGCGCGAAGCGCGGCTGTTGCGGGTCGTCGAGCCGAATCCGATTCCACCGGTCACGTTCCCCGAAGCGCTTCCTGTCTCCGGTCGTCGCGACGAGATCGCGCGGGCGATCGCGCAGAATCAGGTCGTGATCGTGTCGGGCGAAACCGGCTCGGGCAAGACCACGCAGTTGCCGAAAATCTGCCTCGCGCTTGGCCGTGGTCTCGGTGCCGGCGGCAATGGTCTGATCGGCCATACGCAGCCGCGCCGGATCGCCGCGTCGGCGACCGGGCGCCGTATCGCCGAGGAACTCGGCACGCCGTTCGGCGAAGTGGTCGGCTATAAGGTGCGCTTCAACGACAACCTCGCGCCGGGCGCATCGGTCAAGCTGATGACCGACGGCATTCTGCTTGCGGAAACGCAGACTGATCCGCTGCTGAAAGCCTACGACACGCTGATCATCGACGAAGCACACGAGCGCAGCCTCAACATCGATTTTCTGCTCGGCTACCTGAAGGAGATTCTTCCCAAGCGTGCCGACCTGAAGCTGATCGTCACCTCGGCGACAATCGACGCCGACCGTTTTGCGCGTCATTTCGGCAGCGACGACAAACCCGCGCCGGTGATCGAAGTGAGCGGCCGGATGTATCCGGTCGAGGTACGTTACCGTCCGGTCGTCGAGGACAGCCCGGCGGTCAAGGCGGCGCAAGGGACCTCGGGTGCAACCTCGTCTGGCCGCGAGCGCCCGAAGACGCAGCGCGAGACTGATCGTGATCTGATGGAGGCGATCGTCGACGCCGTCGACGAACTGTGCCGCGAAGGCCCCGGCGACGTACTGGTATTCCTGCCCGGCGAGCGCGAGATTCGCGACGCCGCCGAGGCGCTGCGCAAACATCATCCGCCCCGCACGGAGATCCTGCCGCTGTTCGCGCGGCTCTCGGCCGCCGAGCAGGAGCGCGTGTTCCGCGCGTCGAACGCGCGCCGCATCGTGCTCGCGACCAACGTCGCCGAAACTTCGCTGACGGTACCCGGCATCCGCTACGTGGTCGACACGGGCCTTGCGCGCGTGAAGCGCTACTCGTATCGCAACAAGGTCGAGCAGTTGCAGGTCGAGTCGATTTCGCAGGCCGCCGCGAACCAGCGCGCGGGGCGTTGCGGCCGGGTCGCCGATGGCATCTGCATTCGTCTGTATGAGGACAGCGACTTCCAGGGCCGCGCGCGCTTCACCGATCCGGAAATTCTGCGCTCGTCGCTTGCTTCGGTGATTCTGCGCATGAAGTCGCTGCATCTGACGGCGATCGAAACCTTCCCGTTTATTGAACCGCCGCCGGGCCGTGCGATTTCCGATGGCTACCAGTTGCTCAACGAGCTCGGCGCCGTCGACGACGACACCCACCTGACGCCGCTCGGCCGCGAACTCGCGCGACTGCCGCTCGATCCGCGCGTCGGCCGCATGATCCTCGCCGCGCGCGACCAGCAGGCGCTGAAGGAAGTGCTGATCATCGCGAGTGCGCTGTCCGTGCAGGACCCGCGCGATCGCCCGATCGAAGCGCAGGAGCAGGCGGACCAGGCGCATCGCCGGTTCGCCGACGAGCGCTCCGAATTCCTGCAGTGGCTGAAGATCTGGAACTGGTTCGACGAAGCGATCGCGCACAAGAAATCGAACCGGCAGCTGCAGGACGAGTGCCGCAAGAACTTCCTGTCGCAACTGCGGCTGCGCGAATGGCGCGACGTCCACTCGCAGCTGCTGACGGTGGTGCGCGAGCACGGCTGGCGGCTGAACGAAGCGGAGGCAACATTCGAGCAGATCCATCTGGCGCTGCTGACCGGTCTGCTCGGCAACATCGGCCTGAAAGCCGACGACGAGCCGTACTACCTCGGCGCGCGTGGCATCAAGTTCTATTTGTGGCCCGGCTCGGCGCTCGTGAAAAAGGCAGGCAAGTGGGTGATGGCCGCCGAGCTCGTCGAAACGAGCCGTCTGTACGCGCGCTGTATCGCGAAAATCGAGCCGGAGTGGGTCGAGAAGGTCGGCGCGCATCTGCTCAAGAAGTCGTTGTCCGAGCCGCATTGGGAAAAGCGCGCGGCGCAGGTGTCCGCGTTCGAGCGCGCGATGCTGTACGGCCTGCCGATCTATCACCGGCGGCGCGTCGCATTCGGCAAGCAGGACCCGGCGCGGGCGCGCGAGCTGTTCATTCGCGGTGCGCTTGTTGAAGGGGAGTTCGACACGAAGCTTGCGTTCTTCGCGCACAACCGCAAGCTGCTCGCCGACATCGAGCAGCTCGAGCACAAGTCGCGCCGCCAGGACGTGCTGGTCGACGACGAATTGATCTACGCGTTCTACGATCAGGCGCTGCCGGACGGCATCCATACCGGCGCCGCGTTCGAGCGCTGGTATCGCGACGAGGTCGAAAAGAGCGGCCAGGCGGAGGACAAGCTGCGGCTGTTGTATTTGTCCCGAGACGATCTGATGCGGCACGAGGCGGCGGGTGTCACGACGGATCTGTTCCCTAAGCGGCTGACGATGGCGGGCATCGAGATGGCGCTGACCTATCACTTCGAGCCGGGCACGCCGCGCGACGGCGTGACGCTCGCAGTGCCGCTGTACGCGCTGAACCAGGTCGACGCGCGCCGCTGTGAGTGGCTCGTGCCCGGGATGCTGAAAGAAAAGGCGCAGATGCTGCTGAAGTCGCTGCCGCAAAAGCTGCGTCGGCATTGCGTGCCGCTCCCCGAGTACGCGGCGGGCTTCGCCGAACGGCACGGCGCACAGCGCTTCGGAGGAGGAGGCTTGCTCGAGGCGCTGATCGCCGACCTGCGCGAGCAGACCCAGGTCACGATGAAGCAGTCCGACTTCAAGCTCGAGACGCTGCCCGCACATCTGTTCATGAACTTCAAGGTCATCGACGAACATGGCCGGCAACTCGCGATGGGGCGAAATTTGTCGCAACTGCGCGCCGAGCTCGGCGCTCAGGCGCAGCAGCATTTCCAGAAGCTCGTTTCGGGCGCGGCGGGCGCCGCCTTGGCCGACGCGGGCGGCGGCGGTGTTGCGGCACCTGCACGCTCTCCAGATTTGGCTCGGAGTGGCGCGTTGCCCGGCAAGGGCGCGGCCGCGCCGCAACCCGCGACACCCGAAGGCGCACCAGCCACCGCGCTCTATGAAAACCTGACCACGTGGAATTTCGGCAAGTTGCCCGAGTTGCTCGAAATTCGCCGTGGTGGTCAGACGCTGTTTGGCTACCCGGCGCTCGTGGACCGTGGCACCCATTGCGACGTCGAGGTGTTCGATTCGCCGGAAGAAGCCGCGCGGATTCATCGGGCGGGCTTGCGTCGGCTCTTCGCGCTGCAGTTGAAGGAGCCAATCAAGTATCTGGAGAAGAATCTGCCGGGCCTGCGCGAAATGGCCATGCAGTTCATGCCGCGCGGCACGCAGGAGGAACTGCGCGATCAGCTGATCGACACCGCACTCGACCGCGCGTGTCTGCAGGATCCGCTGCCCGACGACGATGCGAGCTTCCATGTCCGCCGCGACGAAGGGCGTAGCCGCCTCACGTTGCTCGCGCAGGAAATTTCGCGGCTGGTCGGTCAGATTCTTGGCGAATACGCGAGCCTGACGAAGAAGCTCCTGCAGGCGAAGCCATTCGCGGCCGCGTACACCGATCTGCAGAATCAGCTCGATGCGCTGATCGGCAAGCGTTTTGTCGTCGATACGCCGTATGCCCAACTCGCACATTTCCCGCGTTATCTGAAGGGGATGGCGCTGCGTATCGACAAGCTGCGCGCGGACGCCATACGCGACTCGCGCCAGTTCGCCGAATTCCAGCCGCTGCTGCAGCACTATCAGCGCGCGGTGTCGCAGCGCGGCGGCGTCGTGGATCCGCGGCTTGCGGAATTCCGCTGGCTGCTCGAAGAATTGCGCATCTCGCTGTTTGCGCAGGAGTTGCGCACCCCGATGCCGGTTTCGGTGAAGCGCCTGCACAAGGTGTGGGAGTCGATGCAGCGCTAAAGCCAGGGCGCTCGCTCGCGGACGCTGGACACTGGGTGTGCACCGCGGCCGATGAGCGAGCCCTCGCACCGGTGCGCGCGGGGTACACCGAGCGTCCTCTGAGCGCCGTCGCGGCCGGACTCGGTCCGATACGTTCGCTCGAGCTGATTTCACCAATGCATCCCCGCGCCGATCGATGCGCCGAACTGTCGGCGAGAGTCGGTGCTGCCTTGGACCTTGTAGATCCATTTGCCGGTGTCCGACAACTGCGACACGCTGATTGCGAGCGCAGATTGACCGCCGTACGTGCCACCCGCCATGGCGACCATGCCGTGTCCCGGCAGGACCGCTTGCGGCAAAGCTGCCATCGCGAGCGCCGATGCCGTGCCCCCGTAGCTGTCCCGACGGGCTGAGCGGATCTGGTCGTCGGTATAGCGATTCGACGCGCTGATCGCGCCGCTTACGCTTTGCTGCAACTGATTGACGTTGACCGCGTCGGTGCCTCGCACGCCGGTCGCGACGTTGGCGATCTGGCGTTCCTGGCCCGCCGCGCCAACCGATACCGTGTTCGCTCGGTCGGCGACGGAGCCCTGGCCTAACGCCACCGCGTTGTCGGCGCTCGCGCTGGCTGCGGCACCGACCGCCGTCGCGTTGTTGCCGCTGACGATGGCGTTCGCTCCGATGCTTGCCGCGTTGGTGCCGCTTGCTTGTGCATTCGCTCCGACGGCAATCGCGTTCGTGCCGGCCGCCTCTGCGTTCGCACCCTCGGCGACCGTGTTGACGCCGCTTGCCCGCGCGTTCGCCCCGGCCGCAATCGCGTGCGCGCCGGACGCCTGCGCGCTCTCAGTCGCGCTATCGCCTGCCGCGCTGAACAACGCGTCGGCCGAGCCGATCGTCGCGTTATTGATCGCGCCTTCGAGCGCCGCGTTCAGCTGACCGAGGTTGACCGCGTCGGACGCCTGTACGCCGTCTGCGACGTTGTGGATGACGGTGCCCTCCGTGGTATCGCCGCCGAGCGTAACGCTGTTCCGGTTGATGCTGCCGTCGGCGTTCGTGTCGTACATGACCGCGCCGTCGAGCTTCGCTGCGGTCGCGCTGCTCTGGTCGCTCACCGCTTTCAGCTGGGCGACGTTGACCGCATCGGTGTCGGCGGTGCCAGCCGCGACGTTGGTGATCTGGCGCTCGTTGCCCGTTGAACCGACCGACACGGTACCCGCGCGATCGGCGATCGAGCCCTGGCCGAGCGCGACGGAGTTTGCAACTAGCGCGCTCGAGTTAGATCCGAGCGAAAGTGCGTTGTCGGCGGCTGCGCTGGCACCGGAGCCGAGCGCGAGGGCGCCGGCGCCGTTCGCCGTGGCGTTGGAGCCGAGCGCCGTCGCACCGGAGCCGTAGGCCGACGCTGACGCGCCCAGCGAGGTCGCGTCGGCCGTGCCGGCGACGGCGCCCGCGCCGATCGCGGTCGAGTCGGTTGCGCTGGCGCTGGCGCTGGTGCCGAATGCGGTTGCGTTGCTGCCCATAGCGCTGGCGTTGCTGCCCGCGGCAAGCGCGTGCGTGCCGTCTGCGAGCGCCTCGTTGGAGCCGTCGGCCGGGTCAGCAGCGCTGAAGTAATGCAGCGCGCTGCTTTGAGCGAGTGCATCGACCTTGTTGTCGACCGCGCTCAACTGGCTCACGTTGACCGCGTCGGTGGGCGCGGCGCCCGCGGCGACGTTGGTCAGGCGACGCTCGTTGTTCGCCGAGCCGAGCGAGACTTCGCCCGTCGCGCTGGAGGCCGCGATCGGGGTGGCGCCCGTTCCCACGGGCACAAACGCGCTTTGCGACAGGTCCGTCGTGGTGCTGGCGTTGGCGCCTAGCGCGACGCTATTGTCGGCGCTCGCGTTTGCGTTGCTGCCGAGCGCGATCGCGCCGGCTCCCGCGGCCGTTGCACCGAAGCCGATTGCGCTGGCGTAGGCGCCGCGTGCCTGCGCGGCAACGCCGAGGGCGATGGCGCCGACGCCGCTGACGACGGCATTACTGCCAAGCGCGACGCTCGAGTCCGCGAGCGCCGAGGCCCATGCTCCGGCGGCGAGCGAGTTGGCGCCTCCGGCCTGCGCGACATAACCGAGCGCGGTCGATCCGACGCTGGTTGCCGTGGATAGGGAGCCGAACGCGGAGGCGGCCGAGTCCGCCGCTATTGAACCGGAGCCCGCTGCGACCGAGTCGACGCCAAGCGCCGACGCGTTCAGACCGACCGCGGTCGCGCGTTCCGCTTGCGCATTCGCATAAGGCCCGAAGGCGCTCGCGCCTTCGCCTTGTGCGGAAGAGGAGAGGCCCATGGCGACGGCGCTATCGCCGTGCGCCGTGGCGTTCGCCCCTACCGCGATCGCGCCGTCGTTTTGCGCGTTCGCCTGCGAGCCGACCGCCAGGGATGAGTTGCCGCTTGCGGTGGCCTGTGCACCTATCGCGACCGCGATGTCGCCGGGCGCGCTGGCCGTGCCTACCTCGACGGAATCGATGCCGGCGCCTGTCGCTTCCGTGACGTAAAGGGCCGCCGCCGCTATTGCAACACCCGCGGTACTTCGAACCGCCCGGGCGATGCTTTTCTGGCGCGCGGAAGCACGGTGTGTTTGCAGGCAGGCAGTTCGCGGCGCTGCGACTTTTATTTGAGACGTGGTATGGCGAATTATCGAAATATTCTTGTTCATCAATTAAAAATCCTCCGCATTATTGTGGTTAGTGGCACACAGCGCGTATTCCGACTTTGACGTGAAGTTATTGCCTGGTGGGTTTGAAAATATTGAAAATACAAAAACGCCGGTCATTGGTAAGGCTTGCGTTATTTGGCCGAGCGCGCGTCAGCCCGGAGATGTACGCTCGGGATTCATGGGGGAGGCGCTACCGGGGCGGCGCGTATGGAGAATTCTCCGATGTCAGCGTGCAATTCAGATAAGTGTTCAGGAAAAATTGATTTGAAAATCGGCGCCGTACCTGCTTAGCAGTGCTGCGAGTTCGGCATCGATGGTCTCGCGCGTCCAGGTGAGGGCTCGACGCCATCGGTATTTCAGGTGCCGCCAGACGATCTCGATCATGTTGAGCTCGGGGCTATAGGCAGGCAGGTAAAACAGGATGACCTTATGTTCGAGCAGCCAACGTTGGCGCGTCGCGTCGCTGATACCGTGATGGATGCTGGCATTGTCCAGCACGATCACCGTGGGCAGACCGTTCCCGGTGGCGAGCACACTGTCGATGAAGCACTCGACATCCTGGGCTTTAATGGTGCCGGTATGCGCGGCGTGGATCAGCGTGTTTTCGCCGAAGTCCAGTGCGCCGATCACGCTGCGGCGGCAGTGATGGTTCGGTTCGACCTGGTGAGGCAAGCCTCGTGGTGACCAGCTACGTTGAACCGGCGGCGATCCATGGAAGCCCGCCTCATCGAGATACACCAACCGCACGGCGTCCCCGCGTGCAGCCTGTTGGAGTTTCTCGAGTGTGGCCTGTTTCATTGCGAACGCTTCTTCGTTGCGCTTTTTTTGAGCGCGTAGCGGTTGCGCTTGAACGAAAAGCCGTTGCGCTTGAGAGCTTCGCCCAGCGTTTCGACCTTGCAGGGCAGCGGCTCGTTGAGCGCGGCTTCGACGCGCTGGGCAATGCCACCAAGGGTCAGCGGTTCGGCGCGGGCGATCTCAAGGGCCACAGCGATCTGGGCTTCAGTCAGCAGCGCATGCCGGCCGCCGTTATGTGCGCCCATCAAGCCGCATATGCCCCGCTCGCGCCATGCGTGCGACCAGTTGTAGACGCTCTGGCCACTCACGCCCAGTTGCGCCGCAATGGCGCGGGCCTTGAGGCCACGTCCGAGCATCAACAGGCCCGCCGCGCGTGTGCGCGTATCCCGATGACGGTGATTGATCGACATCTGCTGCAATGTCAGCTCCTCGACTGCCTTCAACACTACGACACACTTCATCCACGACCCCGGCACCGACCAAGACGCCAGGTTAGCCAAAGTCAAACCGTTTTACCAGGAACACTTATCAGCCAACTCCGAAATTCAATTGGGCTAAAAAATATATTAATACGGCTAGGTTTTTATTGATAAGGAAAGAGGAGTATTCTTATTGTTCCCGCTAATCATTTGCGCGATTTTAACGTGTGGCTGATGCATGATTGACCCTGACAGGGAGAGCACATTGATTCCTCACTCGAAAACCCGCGGCGCGAGCATCAAACCGGACGTGGCAGACGAAACCTCCCGCACGCGGCCGCGCTTCATCGCACCCGTCATTTTTCGGTCGTCGCCAGTGACTTACGTCAACCGCCCGGACCGGCAAACGTTCTACAATGACCGTTGTTCTCCGAAGCGAGTTTTCATGCGTAAATTTTTTCTTCCCGGCTTGAGTGCCACGTTCGCCGCGACCGCGGTGCTGGTCGCCGCCGCAGGCTTTTTTTCTCCGGCGGCGCACGCCAATAACGTGATCGTGCTCAATTCCGGCGAGGCCACGCTGAGCCTGATCGACGAGAACAGCCGCCAGGTCATCGGCACCGTGCCCACGGGCAAGGAACCGCATCACCTGATGGCCACGCCAGACAATTCCTCGCTGATCGTCGCCAATTCGGTGTCGAACAGCCTGATGTTCGTCGATCCGAAAACGGGGCAGTTACAGCGCTGGGTCGAGAACATCGAAGATCCCTATCAGATCGGTTTTTCGCCTGATCGCAAGTGGCTCGTCACTACGGGACTGCGGCTCGATCGACTCGACATCTATCACTACGACAACCAGAAAAACCAGATGACGCTGGCTTCACGGCTGCCGCTCGCGGTGATGCCGAGCCACATGGCGTTCTCGAATGACAGCAAGACGGTGTTCGTCTCGCTGCAGATCTCGGGCGAGCTCGCCGCCATCGACCTGCCCACGCAAACCGTCAAATGGAAGATGAAGGTCGGCAAGGTGCCCGCGGGTCTGTGGATGACGCCGGGGGAAAAGTACCTGCTCGTCGGCATGACCGGCGAGGACTGCGTCGCCGTGGTGGACTGGCGCAACCAGAAGGTCGTCAAGACGATTCACACGGGCAAGGGCGCTCACAATTTCCGCTCGCTCGCCGACGGCAAGCATGTCGCGGTGTCGAACCGCGTCGCTAGCACGATCAGCATCATCGACGAAGACACGCTCACCAACGTCGGCGACATCACCGGCCTGATGCCGGGACCGGACGATATGGAACTTTCCGCCGACAAACGCTATCTGTGGGTTACCTTCCGCTTCGCGAAGCACGTTGGCATCATCGATCTCAACACGCGCAAGCTGATCCAGACCATTGCGGTGGGCCGCTCGCCGCACGGCATCTATTTCTTCGACCGCGCGCCGGTGACGGCGCCGAACGGCGCTTGAGGGGCCTGAGGGCGCCCGACAGTGCCTGAGGGCAACAGGGCAGAGCCAGGACGCCACGAGCCACCAAGGATGAAGTAACAGGCCAGCATCATGTTCCATCTGATTTTCTCCTCACTCGACAGCTTCGTTTCAGCCGCGCAGACGTGGCTGTACGTCGACGTGGTGCAGCCGCTGCTGTTCCGGTTCAATCTGATGGACTACGACGAGGACACCTACGACAGCCTGTACTGGGTCATCGTCGGTGTGCTCGAGGTGCTCGCGATGTACGCGATCCTGCGTCCGCTCGAGGCGCTGCGCCCGGTCGAGCAATGGGAGAACCGCAAGGCCGTGCGCGTCGACGTGCTGTACACGTGGATCGCCAAGCTCGGCATTCTGAACCTGTTCTTTTTCTTCGCGCTGCAACCGTTCTTCGACAACGTGCAAGGCTGGCTGCGGCTGCACGGCATCGCGAACCTGAATTTCGACAACCTGTGGCCCGGCGTGACCACGCAGCCGCTCGTCACGTTCGTCATGTATCTGCTCGTACTCGATTTCGCCGGCTACTGGTATCACCGCTGGCAGCACCGCTTCGGCGTGTGGTGGGAACTGCATGCGGTACACCATAGTCAGCGGCAGATGTCGCTGTGGTCCGACGATCGCAACCATCTGCTCGACGACCTGCTGCAGGCGTCGTTCTTCGCGATGATCGCGCTCGCAATCGGTGTGCCGCCGTCGCAGTTCGTCGTGCTGGTTGCGATCACGAATCTCGCGCAAAGCGTGCAGCACGCGAACATCCGCCTGTATTATGGCTGGCTCGGCGAGCGGCTGCTCGTCAGCCCGGCGTTCCACCGCCGTCACCACGCGATCGGGTACGGTCACGAAGGGCTCAATTACGGTTGCAATTTCGGCGTGCTGTTCCCGTGGTGGGACATGTTGTTCCGCAGCGTGTCGTGGAGCCGCGACATTGAGCCGACCGGTATCAGCGATCAGCTCGAAGGCCGCCGCTATGGCGATGGATTCTGGGCGCAGCACTGGTTCGCCTTCGTGCGCATCGCGCATCGCCTCGTATCGAAGCGCCGCGCACCCGGCAACGACACCGCTGCCGTTTGAGTCGGTTCAGAGTCCGTTCTGAGTCCATTGCGGATCCATTCGAGCGCGCACTCCGCCGCGCTGCTCACTTCCGCCGGCCGCGCGTCCCTTGGTTTATGCTGTGCACGTTCGAGCGCACCCTCCAGTGCCCCAGCATGCCTGGCCCGGGCGCGGCGCGATTCTCCCGTCCATCGTTTCGTTCGCAGGCACTGGCTCGCATGAATGATCTGTTGCGCTCGTTTGGGCGCGCACTCGCAAGCGCGTTGCATCCGCGCATGCTCTGGCTGACCTTCAAACCGTTTATCGTCGCGACGGTCGGCTGGGGCGTACTCCTGTGGTTCTTCTGGCAGACGCTGACCGGCGCGACCCGCACCTGGCTCGACGATTGGTCCTTCACCGCCACGTTTTATCATCTGTTCGACGTGCTCGGGTTTTCGACGCTGCACGCGGTCATCGCGCCGTTCATCGTGATTGCGATGGCGATCCCGCTGATCGTCGTCACGGTGCTGCTGCTGATCGCCATGCTGTCGATGCCGGCCGTGATCCGCTTTCTCGCGGCCCGCCAGTTCGCCGGGCTGGAGATGCGCCACGGCGGAACGTGGTACGGTAGCCTCGGTCAGGCGCTCTGGACCACGCTGCTGTGTCTGGCGCTGCTGATCGTCACGTTGCCGCTGTGGCTCGTGCCGCCGTTCTTCGCGTTGATTCCGCCGCTGCTGTGGGGATGGCTCACGTATCGCGTGATGACCTACGACGCGCTCTCGTTGCATGCGACGCGCGACGAGCGGCGCGAACTGGTGCGGCGCCACCGGCTGCCGTTGCTGCTGATCGGTATCGTGAGCGGCTTGCTAGGTTCGCTGCCGACGCTGTTGTGGGCGTCGTCGGTATGGCTGATTGTGCTGTTCCCGGTGATCACGACGGTGACGATCTGGATTTACGCGTTCATCCTCGTGTTCTCGGCGCTATGGTTCGGCAACTACTGCCTGCGCGCGCTGCAGCGCATGCGGGCGGAAGCGCCTGGTGGCGCGCGCGAGGTCGCGCCGGTTCCCTATTGATCAAACGAAAGAGGCGGCAATGGCATTTGGCGTCATCATCATCGGCGATGAAATCCTGTCGGGCAGACGCGTCGACAAGCATCTGCCGAAGGTCATCGAGTTGCTCCGCGGGCGCGGGCTGTCGCTCGGCTGGGCGGAGTACATCGGCGACGATCCGGAGCGCATCACGGCGACGCTGCGGCGCACGTTCGCGTCGGGCGACATCGTGTTCTCGACGGGCGGTATCGGTGCGACACCGGACGACCACACGCGCCAGTGCGCGGCGGCCGCGCTCGGCGTGCCGCTCGAGTTGCATCCGGAAGCCGCGAAGCTGATTCAGGAGCGTATCCGCGACATGTATCCGGCGAACTCGCCGGCGCCGCTCGATCTGAACTCGCCCGAGAACCGGCATCGCCTGAATATGGGCACGTACCCGCAGGGCGCCGACATCATTCCGAACGGCTACAACAAGATTCCGGGCTTTTCGATCCGCCAACACCATTTCGTGCCGGGTTTCCCGGTGATGGCCTGGCCGATGATCGAGTGGGTGCTCGACACGCAGTACGCGCATCTGCATCACACGACGCCGCACGCTGAAAAATCGCTGCTGGTGTTCGAGTTGCCGGAGTCGCGCGTGACGCCGCTGATGGAGAAAATCGAGCGCGATTTTCCGGGCGTGCGGGTGTTCAGCCTGCCGAGCGTCGGGGATGCGGAGCGCGGCGGCGTGTATGCGCGGCATCACATCGATCTGGGTGTGAAGGGTGAACCGGAAGCCGTCGCCGCGGCGTTCGTGAAACTGCGAGAGGGAGTGCATCTGCTCGGTGGCGATATCGTCGAGCCTGAAGCGGCGGCGGCAGCAGCGGCGGCAGCGGCCACGGGTAAGCCGTGAAGCTGAGCGGGCCCTCAATACGATTCAGGTAAGCAGTCAGGACACGTCCGCGCTTGACGAAGTTTTATACGGCGTTCTATCACGCGCTGTGGGCGCCGAGCGTATTCAGCGATTCCAACGGCCAATATATCGGCTTCGACCAGCAGGTCCATACGGTTAGCGCGGGCCACGCGGCGCAGTACACCAGCTTTTCGGGCTGGGACATCTATCGCTCGCTGATTGCGCTCAAAGCCACGCTGTTTCCTCAGGAAACCAGCGATATGGCGCAGTCGCTAGTCAACGATGCGGATCAGTGCGGCGCGATTCCGCATTGGGTCAACGACAACGTCGAGGATGGCGTGATGCCCGGCGACGCCGGCTCGCTGATCGTGGCGGGCGCCTATGCATTCGGCGCGCGAGCGTTCGATGCCTCGGGCGCGCTGAAGCACATGATCAAGATGGCCAACGCTCCCGGAACGGCGTGCAATGGCGTGACCACGAACGGCGGCCGCGCCAGTTATCTGCAGTTCGGCTACATCACGAACGGCGAATTGGGGGCAGGCATCGTCGACGCTCGAATACGCGAGCAGCGGTTTCGCCATTTCGCAGTTTGCCGGCCAACTGAGCAATTCAACGATCCAGAAGATGCTGCTGAGCCGCTCGGCCTATTGGCAGAACCTGCTTAACGCGTCGCTGCCGCCGCCTCTGATCGCCGCGCGCAACTCGGACGGAAGCTGGATTGCACAGACGCAGAGCAGCACCAACAACTATGTCGAAGGCAATGCCGGGCAGTACACGTGGATGGTGCCGTTCAACCCGGTCGGACCGTTTGCGCAACTGGGCGGCAACACGGCGGCGGTGTCGCGCCTGAACGCGTTCTTTACGGTGTTGAACGCGGGGATGAGTCTGCCCAATTTCTATATGGGCGACGAACCGACCTTCGAGGTGCCGTGGCTATATAACTGGGCGGGTTCGCCGTCGGGCACGCAGAACGTGGTCCAGCAGATCATGGCGAACGCCTTCGGCACAGGGCCGAACGGTTTGCCCGGCAATGACGACCTCGGCGCGGTGTCGGGATGGTACGTGTGGGGGGCGTTGGGTCTTTATCCGGGGATACCGGGTGTCGGCGGTCTCGCGATCGGCAGTCCGCAGTTTGCGTCGATCACCGTTCATCTGGGCAACGGCAAGACGCTGCGTATCCATGCGCCCGGTGCGCCCAGCGCGAAGTATGTGCAGAGCCTGAGCGTCAACGGTGCGGCCCACCATGGTTCGTGGCTCGACATCGAGGCGCTCGCCAGCGGCGCCACGCTGAACTTCGTGATGGGTTCGTCTCCCTCCCAGTGGGGGGACGAGCGCGGCGGACGCACCCCCTTCGTATCGGGTGCCGCTCGCGCGGAATGTGGCCGACGCATTCAACAACCACGGCATCGGCAGCGACGGCAGCACCGATACCGATGGTCTGGGTGCGGACTTCGACGGCTCGCTGTTCAGCTACTCGTCGCAGGCCTTGACGGCGGCGGGCGCGGCGCCGGGCAAACCGTTCTCCTTCAATGGCGCGAGCTTCGTCTTGTCTGGCGGCCCGCTCGATAACGCGGTGGCGGTGGGGCAGACCATCGCGATGCCGCCGGGCAAGCTCGTGACGAGCATCACGCTGCCGAAACAGGTCAGCGCGGGCAAGTTGCACGTGTTCGGGATTTCGGCCGCGCCCTGAACACAATGGAGCGCCGCGCGCGCGGCGCTCGACAAAACAAGCGGTCCGCGCCTGAGGGTTAGGTTGGCGCGAACCGCGACATCGCAGTGTCACAACCCGCGCCGACGATGCAATCAATGCGTGGTCGGCGCGAACCGTTTCAATCGGCCTGCTTCAGCGCCGCGCCACGGGCTTCCGTAGATGCGGGCAGTGCGCCACGCGTCATCAGGCTCCGATCCACGGCAAGCCGCGAAAACACCATCCCGACACCGTCTTCCGATGCCCCTGGCCGTCCTTGTCGCCTTCGAAGCCTTCCAGCAGGTCATACGCCTTCGTGAAGCCGGCCTGGGTCGCGGCGATCGCGGCGAGCTTCGAGCGCGCGGCGCTGCGGCACAGGAACAGCACCGGCGTGTCGGGCGAGGCGACCTGCGCGAGTTGCTGCACGAACTCCTGATTGGGCACCGCGCCCGGATAGCGCGTCCATTCGACATGCGCGTATTGGCCATCACCGATCACCGGCCGGCCGACCCAGTCGAGCTCGGCGCGGGTACGCACGTCGACGAGACGCGTGCGCGGATCGAGTTCCAGCAGTTCGAACGCCTCGGCCGGCGATACCGCGCCCGCGTAGGGCAGTTGGTTCTCGGTGCGGCGGGCGTCCGCCTTCGCGTAAAGCTGTTCGAGCGTGCTCATGAGCGTCAATCTCCTTCGGACCAAATGATCATTCTAGCGCGCTGCAGGCAGCGCACAGACCTGTGTAGACTGGACGGCGCCGGGCAGTCGCGGGCGCCATCCCAACCTCGATGCGCAAATATGGTGCATTTTCTGCTGAATGCACCAACATGGTATGGATCGTGGTTTCCAAAGCGGTGAATGCGCGAAATTGGTGCGTTGCGATGCCTGCACGTTTGTTTGCGAGGCTGCTCTCGCCTCGTGCGTGGCCGGCAAACATAAGCGGCGCAATGTGTGCGCCGGATTGGCCCATCCGGGGTCCAGAGGTGGCACACTATCTGCTTTATTGGTGCCGATCGATTTATCCCGGCAGAATTTTCCGCCCGCGACGCCATATAAGTGGACGTGCCGGGATGGGTCAGCTAGATTGGGCGGCGGCTGAATCCGCCGAAATTGTTAATCAGGAGATAGGTTATGAGTAAATCCGTGGCCGACGTCATTCAACTCGTCAAGGACGAAGACGTCAAGTTTGTCGACTTCCGTTTCACCGACACGCGCGGCAAAGAACAACACGTTTCGGTGCCGGTGTCGGCATTCGATGAAGACAAGTTCGAAAGCGGCCATGCGTTTGACGGTTCGTCGATTGCCGGCTGGAAGGGCATCGAAGCATCGGACATGTTGCTGGTCCCGGACGCGAACACGGCCTTCATCGACCCGTTCTACGAAGAATCGACCCTCGTGCTGACCTGTGACGTCGTCGAACCGGCTGACGGCAAGGGCTACGAGCGCGACCCGCGCTCGCTCGCGAAGCGCGCCGAAGCGTACCTGAAGAGTTCGGGCCTCGGCGACACCGCGTACTTCGGTCCGGAACCGGAATTCTTCATTTTCGACTCGGTCCAGTGGAACACGGATCAGTCGGGCTGCTTCGTGAAGATCGGTTCGGAAGAAGCACCGTGGTCGTCGGCGAAGGAATTCGAAGGCGGCAACACCGGCCACCGTCCGGGCACCAAGGGCGGCTACTTCCCGGTCGCGCCGGTCGATTCGTTCCAGGACATCCGTTCGGAAATCTGTCTGCTGCTCGAACAGATCGGCATTCCGGTCGAAGTGCATCACCACGAAGTGGGGGGCATGGGCCAGAATGAAATCGGCACGAAGTTCTCGACGCTGGTGCAGCGCGCCGACTGGACGCAGCAACTGAAGTACATCATCCAAAACGTCGCGCACACGTACGGCAAGACGGCAACGTTCATGCCGAAGCCGGTCGTCGGCGATAACGGTTCGGGCATGCACGTTCACCAGTCGATCTGGAAGGACGGCACGAACCTGTTCGCAGGCAATGGCTACGCAGGTCTGTCGGAATTCGCGCTGTTCTACATCGGCGGCATCATCAAGCATGCTCGCGCGCTGAACGCGATCACGAATCCGGGTACGAACTCGTACAAGCGCCTCGTGCCGCACTTCGAAGCACCGGTCAAGCTCGCTTACTCGGCTCGCAACCGTTCGGCATCGATCCGTATTCCGCACGTGTCGAGCCCGAAGGGCCGCCGTATCGAAACGCGCTTCCCGGATCCGCTGGCGAACCCGTACCTGTGCTTCTCCGCGCTGATGATGGCGGGTCTGGACGGCGTGCAGAACAAGATTCACCCGGGCGAAGCCGCCGACAAGAACCTGTACGACCTGCCGCCGGAAGAGGATGCAAAGATCCCGACCGTGTGCGCGGGCCTCGACCAGGCTCTGGACTCGCTCGACGCGGACCGCGAGTTCCTGACGCGCGGCGGCGTGTTCACGGATGCGATGCTCGACGCGTACATCGAACTGAAGACGACCGAACTGCAGCGTTATCGTCAGTCGGTGCACCCGATCGAATTCGAAATGTATTACTCGCTGTAAGCGGCCATGGCGCTTCGCCCTTCACCCGGCGAAGCGCTTTGCCCGACGCTCGCGATCGGTCACGAAGGGACGGCGGCGCCGTCCCTTTTTCGTTAGGCCGCACGCATGGCCGGCCGCGCGCGGGCAACACGGCATTCGGTGAAGCACAATAAAGCAGCACTCCTGATTTATCACCATCTCCTACCGGCCAGACTGCAAGATGGTTCTCAAGAATCTGATCAAGGCAAGGAAAGGACACGAACAGACGCTGTCGGACGACATGCAGCTCGTGAGTTCTGGCTTGCTGCCGGGCTTCGAGGCGCTGCCGACCGTCTTGCTGGTGCTCGAGAAGCGCACGCTGCGCGTCGCGTTCGCGAATCCGTCGGCGGAGTCGATGCTGAAGATGTCTCGCAAGCAACTCACGCAGATGGCGTGGCCAGACATCTTCTCGAACGCGGACGAACTGGTCGCGACGATCACCGCGATCGCCGCACACCGTTTTCACGCGACGCATCTGGACGCCGTGCTCGAGCGTCCCGGCCACGAGCCGCTGCACGTGCATGCGATCGTCGGTTTTCTGGAAAGCGCGCAGGACTACGTGTTGCTCGAACTGTTCGAGAACGAGCGGCATCTGCGCACCGACCGCGAAGAGCGCATCAACGACCTGACGGCCGTCAACAAGCATCTGATCCGCAATCTCGCGCACGAAATCAAGAATCCGCTGGGCGGGATTCGCGGCGCCGCGCAACTGCTCGAGTTCGAACTCGGCGAACGTCAGCGCGACGAGTTGCGCGAGTACACCCAGGTCATCATCAAGGAGTCGGACCGTCTGCAGACGCTGGTCGACCGCTTGCTCGAACCGCACCGGCATCCGCATATCGTCGGCGACGTGAATGTTCACGAGGTGTGCGAGCGCGTGCGTCAGGTGATTCTCGCGGAGTTTCCGCGCGGCCTGACGATCGAGCGCGACTACGACGTCAGCGTGCCGGATCTGCGCGGCGACAAGGAGCAACTGATCCAGGCGCTGCTGAACATCGTGCGCAATGCGGCCGAGGCGTTGCGCGAGCGGATCTCGCAGGGCGATGCGCGCATCGAATTGCGCACCCGCATCGCGCGCAAGGTCACGATTTCAAAACGCCTGTGCAAGCTGGCATTGGACTTGCATATCATCGACAACGGCCCAGGCATTCCCGAAGAGATTCGCGACCGCATTTTCTATCCGCTCGTGTCGGGGCGCGAGGACGGCAGCGGTCTCGGTCTCACGCTAGCGCAGACCTTCGTGCAGCAGCACGAAGGTCTGATCGAGGTGGACAGCCGGCCGGGCCATACCGAGTTTCAGATTCTGCTGCCGCTCGATCTCTAGATAACACAAGCACCTCAAGACTTCTGACCGACCTATATGAAGCCGATCTGGATAGTAGACGACGATCAATCAATTCGCTGGGTGCTCGAGAAAGCGCTGGCGCGCGAGAACTTCGCGACGCGCAGCTTCGCGAACGTGCGCGAAGCGTCGGCCGCGCTCGATCACGACAGCCCGCAGGTGCTGGTCTCCGATATCCGCATGCCTGGCGGCTCCGGGCTGGAGTTGCTGCAAACCGTACGCGACAAGGTGCCGGGCTTGCCGGTCATCATCATGACCGCGTTCTCGGATCTCGATAGCGCGGTCGCCGCATTCCAGGGCGGCGCGTTCGAGTATCTGGCGAAGCCGTTCGACGTCGACAAGGCCGTCGAGCTGATTCGCCGCGCGGTCGACGAAAGCATGCGCGGCGAGCAGACGTGGGACGACCGCGTCGCCGAAGCGCCCGAGATGCTCGGCCAGGCGCCCGCGATGCAGGACATGTTTCGCGCGATCGGCCGCCTGTCGCATTCGGCGGCCACCGTGCTCATTACCGGCGAATCAGGCACCGGGAAGGAACTGGTCGCGCGTGCGTTGCACCGACATAGCCCACGCGCGAACGGCCCCTTCATCGCGTTGAACACGGCCGCGATTCCGAAGGATTTGCTGGAGTCCGAACTGTTCGGTCATGAGCGCGGGGCGTTCACCGGCGCGCAGGCGATGCGCCAGGGACGCTTCGAGCAGGCCGAGAACGGCACGCTGTTTCTCGACGAAATCGGCGACATGCCGTTCGATCTGCAGACGCGTTTGTTGCGCGTGCTGTCGGACGGGCAGTTCTATCGCGTGGGCGGCCACAATCCGTTGCGCGCGAATGTGCGGGTGATCGCGGCGACGCACCAGAATCTCGAATCGCGCGTGCGGCAGGGACTGTTTCGCGAGGACCTGTATCACCGTCTGAACGTGATCCGTCTGCGCTTGCCCGCGTTGCGCGAGCGCAACGAGGATATCCCGCTGCTGACGCGGCATTTCCTGCAAAAGAGTGCGCGCGATCTCGGCGTCGAACCGAAGCGCGTGTCCGAGGAGGCGGTCGCGTATCTCGCGTCGCTGCCGTTTCCGGGCAACGTGCGGCAACTCGAGAACCTCGCGAACTGGCTCACGGTGATGGCGCCCGCGCAGACGATCGAAACCAAGGATCTGCCGCCCGATCTCGGTCCCGCGCATGGCGCCGGGAGCGAGCCTGGTGCGGGCGCCGCTGCCGGCGCGACGACGGATGGGACCGTGGCGACCCATGCGGGAATCGCGGGCGGCGTGCCGCTCGCTGGCACGAACGGCGGCGCGCTCGTGCATCCGGGTGGGGCGGCCGGTGCGTCGGTCGCCACCGCGCTGAGCGCATGGGAAGGCGGCTTGCGCACCGAAGTCGCGCGCATGCTGCGCGAAAACGCGGCCGACGTGATGGACGAACTCGCGCGCCGCTTCGAAGCGGCCGTGATCCGCGAGGCGCTCGACTTCACGCGCGGCCGCAAGGTCGAGGCGGCCGAGCGGCTCGGCATCGGGCGCAATACGATTACGCGCAAGATTCAGGAGCTCAATCTGGAGCCTTGACACGCTCGTTCTGAGCGATGCTGCACGGCAGGCGGGGGCGGCTCAGGCCGCCTTCGTCGTTGTTGCAGCGCGCCCCGCGGCAAACCGTCAACCACCGCGCACGAGGCATAATCAACGCTGTTCCGATCCAACAGCCGACGATGCCAGCTTCTTCAGCTTCTCCCGCCCCGTTCGAGTGGCCGCTTTCCCCCGATCCTTTCCTGTCGCTCGAAGAGCTGTACGACGCTGACGCACTCGCATGGGTCGACGCGCAGAATGCGCGCACCCGCGTGGCGTGGTGCAGCGGCGAGTCGTTCGACTCGCTCAGACGGCGGCTCGCCGATGCCTATCTGCCGCGCGAGCGTCCGGTGATTCCGGATCGCTGGAAGGACTGGGCCTACGATTTGTGGCAGGACGAGCGCAATCCGCGCGGTATCTGGCGACGCACCGTGTGGGCCGCATGGCGCAACGGCGCGCCGGTGTGGCAGAACCTGCTCGACTTCGACGCGCTCGGCGCGGCCGACGGCACGCCGTGGGTCTGCGTCGATCTCGATATCCTTTATCCGGACGGCGACCGCGCGCTAATCACGATGTCGCCGGGCGGTTCGGATGCGCTCGTCGTGCGCGAGTTCGATCTCGACGCGCGGCGTTTCGTCGACGATGGCTTCGCGATTGCGAAGGCGGGCAAGCACACGGTGTCGTGGATCGATCGCGATACGCTGTACGTCGGCTGGGACAATGGGCGCAAGACGCTGACGCGCTCCGGTTATCCGCGCGACGTGCGGCGCTGGACCCGCGGTACCGCGCTCGCCGATGCGCCCGTCGTGTTTCGCGGCGAGTTTGGCGACATCGGCGTGGAGGCGCATTACGATCCGGTCGATCGCCGGCATACGGTGACGAGCAGCGTCGACTTTTTCGATTCGCACACGTATTACCTCGACGACGCTAGCGACGCCTGGCATCGTTACGAAGTGCCATCGCACGTCGCGGTGGGGGCGTGGCAGGGCTGGCTGTTGCTCGAGCCGCGGCTCGATTGGGAATGCGAGTGGGACGGCAATCTCGCGCGCTATCCGGGCGGCGCGCTGCTCGCGATTCGCGAGGACGCGTTCCTGCGCGGCGAGCGCGACGTGACGCCGCTATTCACGCCGACGCCGCTGACCTCGGCCTGCGAGTGGTCGCATACGCGCCATCATCTGATCGTGTCGTATCTCGACGACGTGCGCGGCAAGACGCTGATCTGGACGCCGTCGCCGCGCGAGGACGGCACCTGGCAGTGGCGTGAGCGCGTGTTCGCGTCGCGCGGCGATGCGCAGGTCGACGTGTCGCCGGTCGAGTCGACACTGAACGACGAAGTGTTCGTCGACACCGACGATTATTTGCAACCGCCCGCCTACTGGCTCTCCGATCTCGCGCTCGAGGAGCCCGGCGAATGGGAGTTGCTCGACCGTTGGCCGACGCAGTTCGACGCGACGCGCGTTGCGGTGACGCGCGGGCATGCGGTATCGGCCGATGGCACGCGCGTACCCTACACGGTGATTGGGCCGAAGGAAGCGCCGTCGTCGCCGGGCGATGAAAGCCCGCCGCGCCCATGTCTGCTGAGCGGCTATGGCGGCTTCGCGATTCCGCTGCTGCCGAGCTATCTGACGGGGCAGGGCATCGGCTGGCTCGAACGCGGCGGCGTGTACGTGGTCGCGCATATTCGCGGCGGCGGCGAGTTCGGCACGCGCTGGCACACGGCGGCGCAAGGCGAGCATCGCCAGCGCGCGTTCGATGATTTCATCGCGGTCGCCGAGGCGCTGATCGCGACCGGCGTGACGGGCGCCGCGCAGCTCGGCATTCAGGGCGGCAGCAACGGCGGTTTGCTCGTGGCCGCCTGCATGGTGCAGCGGCCGCAGCTATTCGGCGCGGTCGTCTGCGAGGTGCCGTTGCTCGATATGAGCCGCTATCACCTGCTGCATGCGGGCGCCTCGTGGATCGACGAGTACGGCGACCCCGACGAACCCGATGAAGCGCGTGCGCTCGCCGCATATTCGCCGTATCACAACCTCGCGGCGGGTGTCGCGTATCCGCCGGTGCTATTCACGACGTCGACCGCCGACGATCGCGTGCATCCCGGCCATGCGCGCAAAATGGCCGCGCGCATGCAGGCGCTGGGCGCGCAGCACGTGTGGTATCGGGAGAATACGGAAGGCGGCCACGGCGGCTCCGATGAGTTGGAGCAGGCCGAGCATGATGCGATGGTGTTCGGGTTCTTGTGGGGTGTGCTGGGCGGCGCTTGAAGCAATAGGGACGCGAGGCAGCGCTGCCTCGTTTCGTCGCTGTATTCCGGATCAGCCCAGCTGCGCGAACACTGGCGCGTGATCCGACGGCTGCTCCCACTTGCGCGGCACCTTGTCGATGTCGCACGCCGAGCAGATGTCGGCCAATGCCTTCGACAGCAGGATGTGATCGATGCGCAGTCCCGCGTTGCGACGGAACGCCATCATCCGGTAGTCCCACCACGAATAGATTTTTTCCTGCTGCTCGAACTGGCGGAACGCGTCGAGCAGGCCGAGGCCGATCAGCTGCACGAACGCCGCGCGTTCCTCGGGCGACACCAGATTCTGACCTTCCCATGCCTTCGGATCGTGCACGTCGCGATCGTCGGGCGCGATGTTGTAGTCGCCGAGCAAGGCGAGCTTCGGATGCAGCGTCATCTCGGTTGCGAGCCAGTCGTGCAGCGCGTCGAGCCAGCGCAGCTTGTACGCGAACTTGTCGGTGCCGGGCGCCTGGCCGTTGGGGAAATACGCGGAGATGATGCGCACGCCGTCGATGGTTGCCGCGATCACGCGCTGCTGCGGGTCCTCGAAACCGGGGATGTTGCGCACGATGCTGCTTTCGTCGACGTTCAAACCTTCGCGCACCAGAATGCCGACACCGTTATAGGTTTTCTGACCCGCGTACCAGCTTCGATAGCCGACCGCCTCGAGTTCGGCGCGCGGAAATTTTTCGTCGGGAAGCTTCAGTTCCTGCAGGCACAGCACGTCGGTGCCGCTGCTCGCGAGCCAGTCGATGACGTGTTGCTGGCGGACTTTGAGGGAGTTGACGTTCCAGGTGGCGATTTTCATCGGTTGCACAAGCTGTTGATTTTCAATAAATATTTGACTTGATGTGGTCCTGATATACGTATCGATATACCATTTCACGAGTGGTGTTCCGTTACTCGGGAGTCGCACGCCATGCCAGTCCGGCGTCGCAGCCTATATGATACGGCCTGTCACGCCGGGGGGCGCGGGTTCGAGTCCCGTCCACTCCGCCAGACAAAGCCCGTTCATGGGAACTTGAACGGGCTTTTTGCTTTTGGCCCATCACGAGGCCATCAGCTCGGGCCGGTCGAGCGTGGGCTTTCGCCGCTGTCCCGGTTGTTGAACTCCCGCCCATGAAACAGGCGCTATTCGGTAGGAACGGGAACCCGGATGCACGCAACCCGCCGTGCATCACCTTGCCGGGAAACCGCTTGCGGTTGCGCATCGCCGCATGCGTCGATCGCGGCGGGGCAGCGCGTGCGGAACGCGCATCCCGACGGCGGCTGCAAGGGCGACGGAATCTCGCCTTGAAGCAGCAGATGCCGTCGCGCGCGCTCGACGGTCGGGTCGGGAACCGGTACGGCCGACAGCAATGCACGGGTATAGGGATGCGCAGGTGCCGCGTACAGCGCGCGTTTTTCGCCGAACTCTATCACGCGCCCCATATACATCACCATCACGCGATGGCTGATTGCTTTCACCACGGCCAGATCGTGCGCGACGAACAGCAGCGACAACGACAGTTCGCGTTGCAAGTCGCGCAATAGATTAACGATTTGCGCTTGAATCGACACGTCGAGCGCGGACACCGGTTCATCGCAGATCACGAGTTGCGGCTCGCTGATCAATGCCCGTGCAATTCCGACGCGCTGACATTGCCCGCCCGAAAACTCATGCGGATAGCGCCGCAGATGCTGCGCATTCAGGCCGACGCGTTCGAGGATGGTCAGCACGCGAGCGCGCACATCGGCGCGCGCGACATCGGGCCGATGCGTGATCAACGGCTCCGCGACGATCTGCTCGATCGTCATGCGCGGATCGAGCGACGCCAGCGGGTCCTGAAAGATCATCTGCACGTCGCGCCGCAAGATGCCGAGATCGCGCTTCGCGCCTTGCACGGTTTCGACGCCATGAAGCTTGACGCTGCCGCCCGACGCAGGCGCAAGACCGACGATCGCGCGCGCGAGCGTGGACTTGCCGCAACCGGATTCACCCACCAGCCCGACCGTTTCGCCGCGCCGTACATCGAACGACACGCCGTCGACAGCGCGCAGCGTGGCCTTGCCGGACCACGGTAATTTGCCGCGCGGCACGCTGAAATGCACCTTCAGTTCGTTCACCGACAGCAGCGGTTCGGTACTGTTGCAAGCGGAATGCTGGTTCATCGAACGGCCCCCAGTATGGCTGGAACCGGACGGTGGCACGCGCGCAATGCACCCGCCAGATCACTACGCGCGTCGAGCGACGGCACTGTGGTGCGGCAAGTATCGTCTGCAAACGAACAACGCGGTGCGAACGCGCAACCCGCGCCAATTTGCCCCGGCAAAGGCGGATTGCCCGGAATGGTTTGCAACGGGCGGTCGTCGTCGTCGGTGATGCGCGGCAGCGCGTTCAACAGGCCGATCGTGTACGGATGGGTCGGCGCGGCGAACAGCGCACGCGCGTCTGCCTGCTCGACCGTGCGCCCTGCGTACATCACCATCACGGTATCGCACAAACCGGCGACCACGCCCATGTCGTGCGTGATGAGGACGATTGCCGTGCCGCGCTCGCGATTCAGTTCGCGCAGCAATTCGATGATTTGTGCCTGAACGGTGACGTCGAGCGCGGTAGTCGGTTCGTCGGCAATCAAAATTTCCGGTTCGGACAGCAACGCCATCGCAATCATCACGCGCTGCCGCATACCACCGGAAAACTCATGCGGATACATGCCGATGCGGCGTGCGGCATCGGGAATCCGCACCGTGTCGAGCACCTCGATGGCACGCCGACGCGCTTCGCGACGCGACAGCTTCTTGTGCAATTGCAGCGATTCCGTCATCTGCCGTTCAATGGTCAAAAACGGATTGAGCGCCGTCATCGGGTCCTGAAACACCATGCCGATCCGGTTGCCGCGAATCCTGTTCAGCGCTGCGTTGTTCATCGTCAGCAGATCGCCGCCGTCTTCGCCACGATACAGTGCGGTGCCCGACACGCTGCCGTTCGACGACAGCAAACCGAGCAGCGCCATCACGGTCTGACTCTTGCCCGACCCGGATTCGCCGACGATGCCCAGCGTGCTGCCCGCGTCGAGCGAAAACGACACGCGTTGGACCGCATCGACCAGCGGTCCTTCGCGGCGCGTGAAGCGCACACTCAGGTCCTTCACTTCGAGTAGCGCCATGTCAATGATCCTTGGGGTCGAGAGCGTCGCGCAGACCGTCGCCGACGAAGTTCACGCAATAAAGCGTCACGCACAGCATGACGGCTGGGCAGAGCAGCAGCCACGGCATCGATTCGAGTTTTTGGGCACCGTCTTCGATCAGCACGCCCCAACTCGTCATCGGCTCCTGGACGCCGAGTCCGAGAAACGACAGCACCGATTCCGTCAGCACGATCGACGGCACTGTGACCGTGGCATACACGACCACCACGCCGATCAGGTTCGGCACGATATGCCGCGCGATGATGGCGCGGGTGCTGACGCCAGTCGCACGCGCCGCGTCGACGAATTCGCGCGAACGCAGCGACAGCGTCTGACCGCGCACCACGCGCGCCATATCGAGCCACGAAAACGCGCTGATGGTCAGCACGACCAGATAGAATGCGCGGCCGAACAGCGTCATCATCATGATCGCGATCAGCATGTACGGAATCGCGTACATCACGTCGACGACGCGCATCATAACGGCATCGACGCGTCCGCCCATGAAGCCGGCTGTCGCGCCCCACGCGACGCCGATCAGTCCGGACACCAGCGTGCCGAGCAACCCGACTTCGAGCGATACGCGCCCGCCCACCAGCGTGCGCGCGAGCAGGTCGCGACCGAGTTCGTCGGTACCGAACAGATGCATGCCGAGCCACGACGGCGGCAGACTGATCGATCCCCAGTCGCTGTCGACCGGATTGTTGGGCAGAAACAGCGGCCCCGCAAAGCATGCGACGACGATCAGCAGCAGGATCACGAGACTTGCAAATGCCGCGCGATTACGCAAAAAGCGCATGCCGGCAATCGCGAACGGTCCGCGCGAAGCCTTCGTGACGATGCCGCCGGACAGACAGCCGCCTGCGGACGCCGCATCGGCCGGCGGCGCGACGAACGCACGCGCGGCCAGGTTGAATCGACGAATCTTCATGTCAGTACCGGATGCGCGGATCGAGCCATGCGTAAGCAAGATCGACCAGCAGATTGAACAGGACCGCGAATGCCGTGATCAATGCGACCAGACCGAGCACCAGCGTGTAGTCGCGATTGATCGCGCCGTTCACGACCAGTTGCCCGAGACCGGGCAGCGCGAATACGGATTCGGTGACGACCGCGGCGGTGATCGACGAAATGCACAGCGAGCCGAGTAGCGATACGACCGGCATCAGCGCCGGTTTCAGCGCATGACGCAAGACGATGGTGCGGCCGGCCAGACCTTTCGCGCGCGCGGTCCGGATGAAATTGCCGGACAGCACTTCGATCATGCTGCCGCGCATCACGCGCGCAATCGTCGATACGTTGATGATCACGAGCAGTACGATCGGCAATACGCGGTAGTGCCAGTCGCCGTCACCCCAACCGCCAGCGGGCAGCAGACCATGCTCGCCGCGCTTGATCAGGATCGCGAAGACCCACACCAGCACGGGGCCGAGGATGAATGGCGGCACCACACTGCCGAGATTGCCGAGCAACATCACGCCGTAGTCGATCACGCCATTGCGGCGCACCGCCGCAACCGTGCCGAGCGCCACACCGATCACCAGCGCGATCGGCACCGAAATGCCGCCGACGCCGAGGCTGACCGGTAGGGCTTTCCACACCAGTTCGCTGACCGACCAGTCCGTGTAACGGAACGACGCGCCGAGATCGCCGTGCAGCAGCGAGTCGATGTAGAGCAAATACTGCTTCCACAGCGGCTGATCGATGTGGTATTTCGCGTCGAGATTGGCAAGCACGGCCGCCGACAGATGCTTCTCCGAATCGAACGGGCCGCCGGGCGTCAGGTGCAGCAGCAGATAGCACGCGGTGATCACGGCGAGAATCGTCGGGATCGCCCATAACGCGCGGCGCAATGTATAAGCCAGCATGGCAAGGCTCCTTGCGCTCAGTGCTTGATGATGTACATGTCCTGCGACTGCCGCTGATCGACGTAGTTGGTCGGCGAATAGCCGCCCACATACGATTTCACGAGCCGCACCGCCGAGTACTGGAACATCGGAATCAGCGGATAGTCGTTCATCGCGATGTCGTGCGCCTGCGTTAGCATCGCGGTGCGCTTCGCTTCGTCCATCTGCTGGTTCGCCTGATCGATCAACGCATCGACCTTCGGATTGCAGTAGTGCTGGTCGTTCTGCACGCTGTTGCAGCGGATCAGGTCGAAGAACGACATCGCGTCGTTGTAGTCGACGAACCAGCCGTCGCGCGACGCCTGCACCTTGCCGTCGTGGCGCATTTTCAGCAGCACGCGGTTCTCGACGTTTTCGAGCTTCACGTTGACGCCGAGCTTGGTGCGCCATTCCGACGTCGTGAATAGCGCGACCTTCTTGTGCAGGTCGTTGGTGTTGTATGTCAGCGTGAACGTCAACGGCTTTGCAGCGGAATAGCCCGCCTGTTTCAGCAGGTCTCGCGCGGTTTCGATGCGCTTCGCCATCGGCCACGCGGCCCAGTCGGGCTGGAATTGCGCCGCGCCTTGCGTGCCTTTTGCAATCAGGCCGTACAGCGGCAACTCGCCGCTTGCGGTCAGTTTGGACGTCAGCAGGTTGCGGTCGATCACCATGGACAGCGCCTCGCGCACGCGCTTGTCCCTGAAGGCCGGGTCGGCGTTGTTCAGCGAGTAGTAGTAGGTGGCGATAAACATCCCGGTCTTCAGTTCGGAGCCGAACTGCTTGCTGACCTGGTTATAGATGCCGGACGGAATCGAATACGTGTAATCAAACTGGCCGGCCTGATACATCCGCATTGCCGTTTCGTCGCTTTCGATCGGTAGATAGGTGACTTTCGTGATCGCGACCTTGCTCGCATCCCAGTACTTGTCGTTCTTCACCATCACGAGACGGTTGCCCGGTTGCCAGTCGCTCAACGCATACGCACCGTCGCTGACCATGTGGCCGGGACGGGTCCATTCGTCGCCGTACTTCGCGACCGTCGCGCGGTTCACCGGCGCCATCGTCGACATTGCGGTCAGTTGCGGAAAGAACGCAGTCGGGTCTTCGGTCTTGACCTCCACCGTGTACGGATCGACCGCGCGCACGCCGAGACTCGCGAGCGGCGCCTTGCCCGCCAGAATCGCCTTCGCGTTCTTCACGAACTCGACCAGGATCGTGTATTTCGAGCCGGTCTTCGGATCGACCACGCGTTGCCATGAATAGACGAAATCGGCGGCCGTGACCGGCTCGCCGTTACTCCAGCGCGCGTTGTGGCGCAGCTTGAAGATCCATGTATCGGGCGCGCTGCGGCTCCACGATTGCGCGACGCCCGGCACGACCGCACCGTCGGCGGCGATTCGCGTCAAACCTTCGAACAGGTCGAGGCCGATGGTATTAGCGGCCCAGGATTCGATATGCGCGGGGTCGATCGATTCTGCCTCGACGGGTGTTTGCCGCGTGAGTTCCTGGGTGGCTGCGAGCGTGACGCCGGGCGGGATCGTCACGGCGTGGGCGGGAGAGAGAAGGGCGAGCGCCAACGCGGCCAACGCCGCCCGAGTGGCGTGAATCGGTTTCATTGCGTATTTCAAGTGGCATCCGAATAGCAAAAAAGCTGGCGGTGCGCGAGGCACCGCCGCCAATCCTCTTCAACAACGAAGAAGAGGCAAGAGGAGACCTACGGTCCTGCGATAAAGCCCGCTGCGACGATCAGAAGCGGTAGGTCGCACCGATCTGGAAGAAGCGGCCCAGATTCGTGTACAGCGACTGGTCGTAGCCGGTGATGTCCGGCGTTGATTGCCACTCCACGTCGAACGGCGGCGTCCTGTCGAAGATGTTCTGGATGCCACCATAGATCGTCCAGTTCTTGAAGCCGCGATACGTCATCATCAGGTTGAACTGGCTATACGACGCCACCGAACCCGTGCCACCGTCGCCGAACTCGGCTGCCACTGCGTTGGTGTACGGACCCGTGTACTGCCAGCTCAGCGTCGTGGTCATCTTGCGGTAATCCCAAGTCAGGCTCGTGTTGCCCTTCCAGCGGGGATTCGACGCACCGAACGGTTGCAGCAGCGCGAGGTTGTTACCCGCGAAGTCCTGCGTTGCAGCGCCCGGGCTGTTCAGCTTGAAGTGCCACACGTACGCCCAGTCGCCCGACAGCGTGAACGTGCCGTACTTCGTGCCGACCGACTTGCGGAAGTTCATGTCGAAGCCGTCGGTATCCAGCGAGCCGAGGTTGATGAACTGTTGCGAGATGTAGCGGATCGTGCCGTCGGGATTGCGCACGACCCTCGACGGGTCGTTGGCATCCAGCACGGCATTCGGATCGTCGGTACCGATCACGCCGTCGATATGAATCTTGTAGAACGCTGCACCGATATCGGTCGACGCATCCGGCGACAGTTGGAAGCCGATGTTGTAGTTCTTCGTGTGCTCCGGTTGGAGGTTCGGATTGCCATTGATCTGTTCCGTCGTGAAGTGCTTGGTCGGCACGCCGCTCGGGTCGTTCGGATCGACGAGGTTCTGGTGAGCCAGGTAGGTTGCCTGCGAGTTTTCGACCAGCGTCGGCGCGCGGAAACCACGGCTGTACGACGCGTACGTCGTCAGCATCTGGACCGGTTGGAAGCGCAGTGCGAAGTTCGGCGAGAACGCGCCGCCGAAGTCGCTATAGTGGTCATAGCGGCCCGCTTGCGTGAACGTCAGGTTGTGGATGATCGGAATATCGATCTGGTAATACACAGCCGCGATGTTGCGTTCGCCGTCGACGGACTGAACGTTCGCCGGCACGACGATCCCTTGCGACGAGTATGTGCGCGGGTTGATCAGCGAGCTTTCGTGACGGAATTCCGTACCGAAACCGATGCCGACCGGACCAGCCGGCAGGTTGAACAGATTGCCGGTCGAGGTCTTCGCCGTCAAGCTGTCGAGCTTCGAGATCGCCTGCTGGTAGTCGTTCTGGAACAGGCCGTTCAGACCGTTCGGTGTCGATGCCGGGTTCGCGAAGTTGTAGCCGCCGTTCGGGCCGAGGATGTTTTCAAGCGCGGCCGTGTTGATCATGTTCGAGTACGTCGTGTCGACCGTGCTCTGCGAATGACCGTAGTCCACCGACCAGTCCCAGTCGCCGACCTTCGGCGTGGTGAACGAACCCTTCACGCCCGTCGAGGCCTTCCAGAACGTCGATGCCGTGTCTGCGCGCTGCGCAATGCCCGGGAAGGTCAGGTTGATCGGCGTATCGACACCGTACGGGTTGTACGGATTCAGCGCCGACACCGTGCGGTCGAGCTGCGACACCGAGCCGGTCAGCGGATTGAACACGTTCGACGTGCTGCTGATCGACGGGCTGCCGAAGTACTGGACCGTCTCGTTGCGGCTCGCCCACAAGTCGGCGTAAGCCTGTATGTCGTCGTTGATCTTGAAGGTGCCACGCACCTTCGCGTTCAGACGCGTCGTCTGCGGAATCAGCGAGTACGTGTTCGCGTTCTTGTACACGCACGTTGCGCCCGCCGCGTTAGTGCTGCCCGGGGGGCATGGGCTCAACGCGGCGGTCGAGCCGTCCGGCAGTTGCCAGAATGACTGCTGGTTCGGACCAAGAGGACCCGCCGACCCACCTGGGTACTGGCTGAAGTCTTGGTTTTTGGTCATGTCGCGCTGGTCGAGCGTCGAACCGGAATCGCGATAGTAGCTGGCGGCTGCCGTCACGTTGAAACGATCCGAGTTCAGGTCGCCGAAGCCGCCGAGCACGCTGAAGTTGCCCTGAGCGTTACCCGGATGCTGTGCCTTGCCGAGCTGCCCGTCGACCTGAAGACCCTGGAAGTTCTTTTTCGTGATGATGTTGACCACGCCGGCAATCGCGTCGGAACCGTATGCGGACACGGCGCCCGTCTTCACGATTTCGATGTGATCGACGATGTTCAGCGGGATCGTGTTGACGTCGAAGAACGTGTCGGTGAAGTTCACCGCCTGTGCGTAGTTCGCGACGCGTTGGCCGTCGACCAGCACCAGCGTGTACTTCTCGGACAGACCGCGCAATGCGATCCCCGAGCCGCCCGGCGCCGTGCCGTTCATCGTGGTGGAACCCCAACTGGACGCGGAGTTGGCAGACATGCCGCGCAGGAAGTCGGCCACGGTCGTGTAGCCGCTTTGCTGGATTTCCCTTGCTGTAACGGTCTGGACTTCGACGTTGCCGGTCTTGTCCGATGTGCGGATCAGCGAACCGGTGACTTCTACTTTTTCGAGCTTGCTGACGGCGGGGGGAGTCGCCGCTGGCGTGCTTGCGGCCGTCGGAACGGCCGCTGTATCAGGTTGGCTTTGTGCGTGTGCCAGCGGGACGAACGCCGCTGTCAACACCAGCTCGGCACCAATGATTCTTTTGATGGCTGAGGCCAATCGCTTTTGTTTCACTTGCGCTCCTTCTTGTTGTTAAGGCCACTTCCGTTGAACGATCACGCAAACGCAGGCGCGAGTTGCGCGTGCGATGCAGTGCGTTGACGTCAGCGAGTTCTTCGCTGTCCGGCGCATCCCCGCGCCGTCCCGCACATCCCGTCCAGGGTGCGTCGCCGATCGTGTCGGACGCGCGCGCCTTGGTCTTGAAGCGAGCGCAGCAAGAGCACGAGATATGCCATGTGTGAGGTCGCGGACCGTCGGAAAGGCCTTGAGCGGCCTCCGCAAATGCATCGAAGCGATTGATTTGCTTAGGAATTCAGAGTTACGAAAAATTGTGTCGCGCGGGTAGTGCCTGGAAATAAAGCATTCCTCGCGCGTAACAGAACGCAGGAAAGTTTCCATTAGAAAAAAATAAAGTTAGACGGCTTATTTTAATTGCCATTTGGTGCAGCTTACGCACCGTAAGAATGCTTAATTACAGAATTGGTGCATTAAATAAAAAATGATCCATGGCAATTAAATTCCCTAATTCGGGGCGATTAATGTGCCGTTGAAATTAACGGTAATAAGTGTAAGAAAGCGCTTCTGTAAGGTTGCTTCGCGTTACGCGTAGGCATTTGTGGCTGGTAGCTGGTCTTCAATTGGTGCCTATTGCCATACTAAATCGAAAGTAATATGAAAGGTATATGTAATGAAATTGTCTATAGGTATTCTGAGATTGCACCAAAACGCTTCAAGTGCGACTTTTCGCACCATTTCTGCAATAGAGAATTAAAGGCTTTGGGAGAAACAGTCTTGGAAAACGGACTTACTCTAATTACAAAAATCAATTTGTTTTGCTATATGCGTGCGCGAGCGCCACGCAAGCCGCGGGCATGCGAGATCTTTGTCGCGCTCGGCAAGTCCATGAAATAAAAGGCAAAGCGTCCCGTGTAAAGGACTGGCGACGTTCGTTACGGAGAAACCAGTCGCCTGACCTGGTACGGGCTTTGCATAAGTGGCGGGCCTTTAGCCGGCGACTCACAAGGCAGCCGGCATCTCGAAACCTACCGTTATTCAACGGCCGCTTGAGCCTGTACTAACCGGAGTCCGCAGTGCTGAATACCCTCATTAACTACTCGATCCAGTCGATGGGTCTGATCCCTCTCCTCGCGTTCATCTTCCTGCTCGGCATCGCGATCATCATCGAACGATTCATGTTCTTCTCGCGTGCCGTGCGTGCCGGCAAGACCCTCGAACATGACCTGAAACTCGTCGATGCAGCCAATCCCGACGATGCCGCCAAAGTGGCCGAGCACTACAAGCAGACCGTGCAAGGCGAACTCGTGAAGTCGGCGATGAAAGTGAAGGGCAAGAGCGAAGCCGTGGTCGAACGCGAGATCGAGGAAACGATCATGTTCCAGTTGCCGCGTCTCGACCGTAACCTGTGGATTCTCGATACGGCCGTGACGCTCGGCCCGTTGCTGGGTCTACTTGGCACGATCATCGGCATGGTCGAATCGTTCAACGTGCTCGGCACCAGCGGCACCGCGAACCCGAACGGTGTGACGGGCGGCATCGGTCACGCGCTGACGGCCACTGCGTGCGGCCTGACCATCGCGATCATCTGCGTGATCTTCCTGAACTACTTCAACAAGCGTATCCGGATGACGGTCAACCAGTTCGACCTCATCAAGTCGCTGCTCGTATCGCGCTTCGCAGTCTGACGCCGGCACTCAAGGAGACGGACCATGCGAAACCATCGCAGCCATTACCTCGGCGGTGAAGAGAAAGCGCGCATCGAGATCATCCCGATGATCGACATCATGATGTTCCTGCTGGTGTTCTTCATGCTCGCGACGCTGAAGATGATCCAGGGCGCAGGCATCAAGCTCGACCTGCCGCAATCGAGCACCGCCGAGCAGTTGCAGCAGACCATCAGGGTATCGATCGGCGTGACGAAGACGGATGAAATCTATCTGGATTCGAAGCCCGTGACGCCCGAAGAATTGACCGCGCGTCTGCAAGGTCTGGTTCACGACTCGAAGAAAGTAGATGTCGCGATTGCCGGCGACGAAGGCACGAGTTACAAGAATATCGTCAAGGTGATGGACCTGGTGCGCGCGGCGGGCATCAGTTCGGTTGCATTGGCCACGAACCCGACGACATGAGTTCACCGGCCATCGACATGAAAGATCCGCAAAACCGCCTGGACGGTGCACTCTGGGCATCGACGACGCCGGCGCATCACGGTCGCATGCCCATGAAGCTGGCGATCGGCGTTGCGGTGCTGGTCGAGGCGCTGGTGATTCTGGGCGTGTCGCACATGAAGTTCCAGCCGCCGCCGCCTCCGCCGCCGAAGGAGATGCGCGTGCAGATTGCGCCGCCGCCTCCGCCACCGCCGCCGCCCGAGGTGAAGAAGCTGGAGCCGCCGCCGGCGCCGCCCAAAGCGCAGCCGAAGCACGAAATACCGAAGCCGACCCCGACGCCGCCGCCGCCGCGACCGACGCCGCAGCCGGTGATCCAGCCCACGGCGAATCCGGCTCCGAACGCTCCGGCGATCACCTCGCCGACGCCTGCGCCGGCACCCGCTCCGGCACCGTCCGCGCCGCCGGCGCCGCCCGCGCTGCATGGCGTGGTGGACGGCCGCGGTCATTGCCAGTCGGTGCAGCCGGTGATTCCGCGCAAGGCATTGACGGACGGTATTTCGGCGGACGTGATCGCGCATCTGACGATCGGTACGGACGGCAAGGTCAGCGACGTGAAGATCATGCGCGTCACGCCGCCGACGTCGGTGTTCAACGAAGCCGTGATTGCCGCAGGCAAGGCGTACAAGTGCGAGAAGAATGCCGAGCCGTATGTCGGCGAAGTTCAGTTCTCGTTCAAGACCACACCGTCCGACGACGAGTAACCACGACGAGTAACGACGACGAATAAGCTCAGCTTCGACGCGAACTTCCGGCCTTCGCAATTTACCCATCCGGCCTTCAACCCGGACCCGCGCGAGCGGTGGCTACCCGCCGCCGCCCGCGCGGTTTCGAAGCATCGCGCATCGGCTACGAGCCGATTGCGTCCAGACACGCATGATGACAACCGACAGGTTTCGAGGCCCGCGCGCGCGCGTCGTTAAGATGCTCGCGGCGCGGGTTGCGGTGACGCTCGTCGCGGGGCTGCTGGTCGTGCCGTTGACGACGGCGCCCGCGTTCGCGAGGGCGTCGATCGCGCAATACGACGCGCCGAAGTATCCGTCCGGGTTCACGCATTTCGATTACGCGGACCCGAATGCGCCGACCGACGGCACGCTGGTTTTCCAGAACTACGACGAAGCGCAAAGCTACGATTCGCTGAATCCTTTCCTGACGCGTGGTGCGCCGGCGCCGGACATCCTGCATCTGATGTTCGATACGCTGATGCAGCGCAGCTGGGACGAACTCGCGTCGGAATACGCATTGATCGCCGACGACGTCGAGGTGGCGCCGGATGGCAAATCAGCGGTGTTTCATATCGACCCCCGAGCGCGCTTTTCGAACGGCGATCCGATCACCGCCGACGACGTCAAGTATTCGTTCGATACGCTGACCAGCCCGCAGGCATCGCCGGTGTTCAACTCGCAGTTCGCGGTGATCAGCCGCGCCACGGTGCTCGACCCGTCGCGGGTGCGCTTCGACTTCAGGCACGTGGAACGCGACGCGCCGTTGATCGCAGGCGACCTGCCGGTTTTCTCGCGAAAGTGGGCAATGCAAGCCAACGGCACGCGCATCGCGTTCGATCAGTTGACCAACGTGCCGCCGGTGTCGAGCGGCCCGTATCTGATCGAGCAGCGCAAGAACGACACGCAGATCGTCTATCGTCGCAATCCGGCTTACTGGGCCGCCGATTTGCCGTCGCGGCGCGGCATGTACCATTTCGCGCGCGTCGCGTTCAAGCTCTATCACGATCATTACACGCAGCTCGAATCGCTGAAAGCGCTCGATACCGACGTGATGGTCGAATACAGTTCGATGCAATGGGCGCGCCGTTATATCGGCAAGAACTTCGAGAACGGCGTGTTGCAGCGCAGACTCTTTCCTGATCACGGCGCGCAGATGCAGGGGCTGATGTTCAACACGCGCAGGCCGATGTTTTCGGATGTGCGGGTGCGGCATGCCCTTGCACTCGCGTTCGACTACGACTGGCTGAACCGGATGACCTTCTACGGCCAATACCGGCGCACCAACAGCTACTTCGACGATAGCCCGTTCGCCGCGCAAGGCGTGCCGACCGCTGCCGAACTCACGCTGCTCGACCCGTATCGCGCGAGTTTGCCGGCGGCCGTGTTCGGTCCAATGGTCAGGCAGGCCGACACGATTGCGCCGCACACGTTGCGCGAGAACCTGCGCGAAGCGCGCGGCCTGCTCGCCGAAGCGGGTTGGACAGTGCGCGACGGCCAGTTGCGCGACGCGCACGGCAACCCGATGTCGATCGAAATCATCGACGATCAGCCTGGCATGGATCGCGTACTGCTGGCGTATATGCGCAACCTGCAACTGCTCGGCATCGACGCGCATATGCGCGAGATAGATAGTGCGTTGTATCAGAAGCGGATCGACAACTTCGAGTTCGATATGACGACGTTCGTCTATCTGCGCGTGACGATTCCCGGTTCCGAACTGGAGCGTCGTTTCAGCAGCGCATCGGCATCGCAGGTCGGCTCGGAGAACTATCCGGGCGTGAGGTCGCCGGCGGTCGATGCGCTGGTGCGCGCGGTGATGCGCGCGAGCACGCTGAACGAACTCGAAACCGCGACCCATGCGCTCGACCGCGTGCTGATCAACGGCTATTACCTGGTGCCCGAATATTTCGCGCCGGATACGCGGATCGCGTACAAAAGCGCGCTCGGCTACCCGTCGGTGACGCCGGTCAGTTTCCAGGGCGAGGACTGGATCATCAGCTACTGGTATCGCAAGACGCCGTCCGCTGCGGCCAACACCGCCGCTGCGAAGTGAGGGGCTTATGTTTATCTACATCGTCAAACGTCTGCTGCTGATGATCCCGACGCTGATCGGCGTCGTTACGCTGACTTTCTTCGTGACGCAGTTCGTGCCGGGCGGCCCGGTCGAACAGATGATGACGCAGTTGCGTCACGGCCAGCAGCGCGGCGGCGAAGGCGGAGGCGGCGGCAGCGCGTATCACGGCAGCCAGGGCGTCGATCCGCAGCAGATCGAGCAGATCAGGAAGCAGTTCGGCTTCGACAAACCGCCGCTGACGCGCTATCTGAAGATGCTGAGGGACTACGCGCGTTTCGATCTCGGCCAGTCCTACTATCACCATCAGAGCGTATGGGCGGTGATCCGCTCGAAACTGCCGGTGTCGATCACGCTCGGCTTATGGACGGTCGTGCTGACCTACATCGTGTCGGTGCCGCTCGGGATCGCGAAAGCGGTGCGCAACGGCTCGCGCTTCGATACCGCCACCAGCGTGATGGTGCTGACCGGCTACGCGATTCCGGGCTTCGTGTTCGGCGTGCTGCTGCTGATGCTGTTTGGCGGCGGCACGTTCTGGCAGGTCTTTCCGATGCGCGGCCTCACGTCCGATAACTTCGACGAACTCAGCGCGTTCGGCAAGGTGCTCGATTATCTATGGCACATCGTGTTGCCGGTGACGGCGTCGGTGGTTGGCAACTTCGCGATCGTCACGATCCTGACCAAGAATACGTTTCTCGAAGAGATTGGTCGTCAATACGTGCTGACCGCGCGGGCGAAAGGCGCGCCCAAGCGTGACGTGCTGTGGAAGCACGTATTGCGCAACGCCGCGATTCCGCTGCTGACCGGACTGCCCGCCGCGTTTATCGGCGCCTTCCTGAACGGCAACCTGCTGATCGAAACGCTGTTTTCGCTCGACGGCATGGGCCAACTGTCTTATGACTCGGTGATCCGCCGCGACTATCCGGTCGTGCTGGGTTCGCTGTTCCTGTTCACGCTGATTGGTCTCGTGACCAAACTCATTGCTGACGTCTGCTATGTCCTCGTCGACCCCCGCATCCAGTTCAACAGCCTGGACCGATAAGCTGCCGCCCGGCGCGTTGCCGGTGTCCGTGTCGCCTGGGCGACGCGTATGGCAGCGTTTCCGCCGGCAGAAGCTCGGTTACTGGAGCCTGATCGTGTTCGCGACGCTGTTCGTGCTGAGCCTGCTCGGCGAAGTGCTCGCGAATGACCGGCCGCTGATGGTCCGTTACGACGGCCATGACTATTTTCCGATCGTGAAGGACTATCCGGAAACGCTGTTCGGCGGCGATTTTCCGACCCGCGCGAACTATCTCGATCCGTTTATCCGCAAGCAGTTGACGGAGAAAGGCAACTTCGCGATCTACCCGCCGAATCACTACCACTACGACACGATCGATTACTTCGCGACGCGGCCGTTTCCGGCGTCGCCGTCCGCGACCAACTGGCTCGGCACCGATCAATACGGCCGCGACGTGCTGTCGCGATTGCTGTACGGCTTCAGGCTGTCGGTGTTGATGGCGCTTGCGCTGACGGTGTCGGGTATCGTGCTGGGCGTGCTGGCGGGTGCGTTGCAAGGCTTTTACGGCGGCCGCACCGACCTGATCGGGCAGCGCCTGATCGAAGTATGGAGTTCGATGCCGGACCTGTATCTGCTGATCATCTTCGCGTCGATCTTCGAGCCGAGTTTGTGGCTGCTGTTTATCCTGCTGTCGATGTTCGGCTGGCTGGTGTTGTCCGACTATGTGCGCGCCGAATTCCTGCGCAACCGTTCGCTCGATTACGTTCGCGCCGCGCGCACGATGGGTTTGAGCAACTGGCAGATCATCTGGCGTCATCTGCTGCCGAACAGCATGACGCCGGTGATCACCTTCCTGCCGTTCCGGATGAGCGCCGCGATTCTGTCGCTGACGAGTCTGGACTTTCTGGGGCTGGGTGTCGCACCGCCCACGCCGAGCCTGGGCGAACTGCTTCAGGAAGGCAAGAACAACCTCGACGCATGGTGGATTTCGGTATCTGCGTTTGCCGCGCTGGTGATCACGTTGTTGCTGCTGACGTTCATGGGCGACGCGTTGCGCAATGCGCTCGACACGCGTTCGCGCGGGTCGGCGTTCGGCGGGAGGAAGTGATGGGCGACGCAACGTTGCACAAGCCTTTGCTGGAAATCGACACGTTCTCGATCCGTTTCGGCGACAAGGTCGCGGTTCGCGAACTGAATCTGACGATCGGGCGCGGCGAGCGGGTTGCGCTGGTCGGCGAATCCGGTTCGGGCAAGAGCGTCACGGCGCTGTCGATCCTGCGCCTCGTCGAACATGCGCAGACCAGCGGCCAGATCCGCCGTCTCGACGGCGTCGATCTATTACAGAAAACCGAGCAGCAGATGCGCGGGATTCGCGGCGCCGACGTCGCGATGGTGTTTCAGGAGCCGATGACCGCGCTCAATCCGCTGTTCACGATCGGTCAGCAGATCGCCGAAAGCCTGCGTTTGCACGAGGGTTTGTGGTCGAACGCGGCGCGCGCCCGCGGCATCGAACTGCTGCGCCGTACCGGCATTCCCGAGCCGGAACGGCGGATCGACAGCTACCCGCATCAACTATCCGGCGGACAACGCCAGCGCGCGATGATCGCGATGGCGCTCGCGTGCCGTCCGCGCCTGCTGCTCGCCGACGAACCCACTACCGCGCTCGACGTCACCGTGCGTCAGCAGATCGTCGATCTGCTGATCGAGTTGCAGGAACAGGAAGCCGCCGATCGCGGCATGGCGGTGCTGCTGATCACGCACGACCTGAATCTCGTGCGCCGCTTCGCCCAACGCGTGGCGGTAATGGAAAAGGGTGTGCTGGTCGAAACCAATACGACCCAGGCGCTGTTCGCAGCGCCGCAGCATCCTTACACGCAGCGCTTGCTCGACAGCGAACCGCATCGCGAGATCGAGCCGATCGAACCGCACGCGCGTCGGGTGCTCGAGGTGCAAGGCCTCGCGGTCGATTACCGGACGGCCGCGAAAGGCTGGCGCTCGCTGTTCAGCGGTTCGACGTTTCGCGCAGTGCACGAGGTCGATCTGACGCTGCGTCGCGGTGAGACGCTCGGCGTGGTCGGCGAATCGGGCTCCGGAAAATCGACGCTGGCGGCGACGCTGCTCGGTCTGCAACGGCCCGCCGCCGGTCATATCCATATCGACGGCGCGCCGTTGTCGGCATTGCGCGGCGCGAACTCGCGCCGGGCGTTGTACTCGCGGATGCAGGTGGTGTTTCAGGACCCGTTCGGGTCGCTATCGCCGCGTATGACGGTCGAGCAGATCGTCGGGGAATGGATCGAGGTGCACCGGCCGGAAATCGACGCGCGCACGCGCCGCGCGCGGGTGGGGACGATGCTCGAAGAAGTGGGCATGCCGCAAGAATCGATGCTGCGCTATCCGCACGAGTTTTCCGGCGGGCAGCGGCAGCGCATAGCGATCGCGCGTGCGTTGGCGGTCGAACCGGAAGTGCTGATTCTCGACGAACCGACCAGCGCGCTCGATGTGTCGATCCAGCAACAGGTGCTTAAGTTGTTGGCGGGCTTGCAGAAGAAGTACCGGTTAAGCTATCTATTGATCACCCATGATCTGGCGGTGATGCGTGCGATGGCGCATCGCGTGATCGTGATGACGAACGGCCGCGTGGTCGAGGCGGGAGACACGCTCGACGTGCTGCATGCGCCGTCACATCCTTATACGCAGTCGTTGCTCGCCGCGTCGATGATCGCGCCGGAGCACGACGAACCCGAGGTGCTGCAATGAGTGAATCGCGCTGGACGCAGGCCGCCCGTGCGTTGAAGAGCACCGCGGCGTTCTGGTCCTTACGGATTGTCGATGAACAGATCGACGACCACGAAGTGCGCAACGACGTCGCGCAGCCGCTGCGCACGCAGCGCGAACACGGCGCCATGCTGACCGCGTGGGCCGGCGCGGGCGCGGGCTATGCGGCGAGCACGGATCTGTCCATCGCGGGCTTGCAGGCTGCGCTCGATATCGCGACGCAACGTGCGCTGGCGAGCGCCGGCGCATCGCTGATCGACCATCGCGCGGTGTCGCGCGAAGCGCGCAGCGGCGCGTATGTCTCGCCCAATGCCGACCAGCTGCTGCCGACGCGCGGCGAATGGCTCGCGCGTCTCGCGCACGAATGCGCCGCCGCGAAAATCGACGACCGGATCGTCGAGCGCACGGCATCCGTGCAGATCACGCGCACCGAACAGGTTTATCTGACCGGCGACGGCGCGCGAATCGACCAGCGCTTTTGCCTCGTGATGCCGGAAATGAGCGTCGCGGCGCACGCGAACGGCGACACGCAGGTGCGCACGCTCGGGGGCAATTACGGCACGCTCGCGCAAGGCGGCGCCGAAGTGCTGGACCGTTACGCGTTCGACGGCGCAGGCGTGCGGCTCGCCACCGACGCGCTGACCTTGCTGGCCGCGCCGAACTGTCCGTCTGGTCCGCGCGACCTGCTGCTGATGCCCGATCAGATGATGTTGCAGATTCACGAATCGATCGGGCATCCGCTCGAACTCGACCGGATTCTCGGCGACGAACGCAACTTCGCCGGATGGAGTTTCGTGAAGCCGGAGATGTTCGGCACTTACCGTTACGGCTCGGAACTGCTCAACGTGACATTCGATCCGTCGTTGCGCGAAGAAGCCGCGTCGTACGCATTCGACGACGACGGCACTGAAGCGCGCAAACAGTATCTGATTCGCGATGGCGTGCTCGAACGTCCGCTCGGTGGCGCGCTGTCGCAACAGCGCGCAAAGATGGCGGGCGTCGCGAATTCGCGTGCGTCGAGCTGGAATCGCGCGCCGATCGACCGGATGGCGAACCTGAATATCGAACCGGGAACCAGCACGCTGGGCGAAATGATTTCCGGCATCGAACACGGCATCCTGATGCGCACCAATACGTCGTGGTCGATCGACGATCACCGCAACAAGTTTCAATTCGGCTGCGAGTTCGGCCAGTTGATCGAAAACGGCAAGCTCACGCAAATCGTCAAGCAACCGAATTATCGCGGCATATCCGCGAATTTCTGGCGCAGCCTGAGCGCGGTCGGCAATGCCGGCACGCGCGAAGTGTTCGGCACGTCGATGTGCGGCAAAGGCGAACCGGTGCAACTGGTGCGCGTCGGCCATGCGTCGCCGCCGTGCGTGTTCACGCATGTCGATGTATTCGGAGGCGCGCGATGACTACAACCCATGCAGTCAATGCATCGAGCGGCTTCGATTTCGCCTCGAACGCGCAGTCGCCGGATTGGCACGCGCATTTCGCGCTGCTCGCCGATGCGATCGACACGTTGCTCAGCGGCGACGAAGTGGCGTTGACGCGGCTGTCGGCGGAGCAATCCGACTTTATCCGCTTCAACGGTGGCAAGGTTCGGCAGATCGGCCAGGTGTCGCAAGGCAAACTGACCGTCCGCCTGATCGACGGCGCCAGGCAGGCGTATTCGAGCTTCACGGTATGCGGCGATCCGGCGACGGACCTGCGCGATATCGCCGATGCGCTGAATACGTTGCGCGACGGCTTGCGCGATGCGCCCGACGACCCGCATCTGTTGTACGACGCCACCCAATGGACCCAATCGACGCGCCGCAGCGGCAAGCTGCCCGCGCCCGACGCACTGTTGCGGATCGCCACCGAAAGCGCGCGCGGACTCGATTTCGTCGGCTTCCATGCAGGTGGCTTGATGGTGCGCGGCTTCGCGTCGTCGCGCGGCAGTCGCGGCTGGTACGAAGTCAGCAACTTCAGCTTTAGCTGGTCGTTGTACGACCCGAGCGGCCGTGCGATCAAAAGCACGTACACCGGCGACCACTGGGACGACAGCGTGTTCGCCGCGAAGGTAGAACAGGCCGCCGCACGTTTGCCGGTGCTTGGACACACGCCGCGCGCGTTGTCGCCGGGGCGGTATCGCACGTATCTGGCGCCGTCGGCGATGCAGGAACTGGTCGGCACGGCGTCGTGGGGCGGGTTTTCCGCGCGCGCGAACGCCACCGCGCGCAGCCCGTTTTACCGGCTGCACAGCGGCGAAGTCGCGCTCGATCCGCGCGTGTCGATGACCGAAGACCTGAGCCTGAATATCACGCCGCGCTTCAACGAAGACGGTTATCAGCGCGACAGCGTGCCGTTGATTCACGACGGCCGCAACGCCGGGCAACTGACCAACGCCCGTAGCGCGCGCGAATACGGATTGACGCCGAACGGCGCGCTCGCCAGCGAAACGCCCGAGTCGCTGGCGATGGCTGGCGGCGATCTCGACGCCGCCGATATCCTTGCCGCACTCGATACCGGGCTGTATGTCGGCAATCTCTGGTACGTGAATTTTTCTGACCGGATGAATTGCCGGTTGACCGGCATGACGCGTTTCGCGACGTTCTGGGTCGAACGCGGCCAGATCGTCGCGCCGGTCGACGCGATGCGTTTCGACGACAGCCTGTACCGTTTGCTGTCGAGCGAACTCGAACGTCTCGACGCCCGGCCGGAACTGCTGCTGAACGATGGAACGGAGGGCGAGCGGCAGACCGGCGGCTGGAAACTACCCGGCTTGCTGGCACGCTCGTTCGAACTGACGCTGTGAGCGAGTTTCCGATGACAGATTGAAGGCCATAACAATGACAGAACCAAAGACAATATTTGAGAGCACGACACGGTTCGGGGCCGAACCGGTCGAGATGAGCATCAGGCCGCTGGATCCGGACGACGCCGCGCAATTCCACGCGCTGCGTTCATGCCCCGGTGTGATGCGCCAGAACCCGATGCGTCCGTATCCGACCTTGCAGCAGACTCAAGGCTGGCTCGCGAAGCTCGCGGCGCCGTCGATGGCGATTGCAGCGCTGGTGGGCGATACGCTGGTCGGCGCGGCCGATCTGCATCCGGGCGCGCTGCGTCGCGCGCATAGCGGCTGGCTGGGTATCAGCGTGCACGACGACTGGCAGGGCAAGGGCGTCGGCACGCGGCTGATGGCCGAACTGATCGATGCCGCCGACAACTGGTACGGGCTGCGCCGTCTCGAGCTGAACGTGTTCGCCGACAACCATCGCGCGATTGCGCTGTATCGCAAGTTCGGTTTTTCGCACGAAGCGACCCTTCGCGGCGCCGTGCTGCGCGACGGCATGCTGATCGACTCGGTGTTCATGGGCCGCTTACGCGCGCCGATGGGTCATCTGCAAGCGGAAATCGAGGCGGCCGTATGAACGTCTCGTTGAAACCCGACACGGCGCATGTGATTATCCGCGCCCGCGAAGTGTCCGACCTCGACGCGATCACTTCGTTGATGAACTGCCCCGGCGCGCGGCATGGCACGTTGCAGACGCCGTATCGCTCGAACGCGACGGTCGGGAGCTGGCTCGAAAAAATGCCCGCGAACACGCTCGGACTGTGCGCGGAGGTGGGCGGTCGCGTGGTCGGGATGATCGACGTGTTGCCGCGCATGCACCGGATGGCGCATTGCGCGGGAATCGGTCTCTGCGTGCATGACGATTACGTCGGGCGCGGCATCGGCACGGCGCTGCTCGCGGCGGCCGTCGAGTGCGCGGATACGCTGCTCGGCCTGCGTCGGCTGGAGTTGACCGTGTTCGTCGACAACCACCGCGCGATCGCTCTGTACCGGCGCTTCGGTTTCGTCGAGGAAGGACGCTCGCCAGCGTTCGCGATGCGCGACGGCAAGCTGGTCGATGCATTCCATATGGCCCGTTTCGCCGATGCGCCGGTGTTCGCTTCGCCGGTCGCGCCCGCACCGAACCCACACGCGTGAGCATGCCTTGGCCGCCTTTTTTATCGACCGACCGGTGTTTGCGTGGATTCTGGCGCTTGCGGTAATCATCGCGGGCGCGCTCGCGTTGACGCAACTGCCGGTCGCGCAATATCCACGACTCGCGCCGCCGCGTATCGTGATCGACGCTGTCTATCCGGGCGCATCGACAGAAGCCGTGGATGCGAACGTTGGCAGCATCATCGAAGAAAGTCTCGACGGTGCCGACGGGATGCTTTACTACGAAACCGCCAGCGACGGCCTCGGCAACCTTGAAATCGCGGCGACCTTCGCGCCCGGCACCAACCCCGATATCGCGATGATGGACGTGCAGAACCGGCTCAAGCAGGTCGAGCCGCGTTTGCCGCAACAGGTGGTGCAGCAGGGTATCAGCGTTTTCAAGGCCGCCAACACGTTCCTGATGCTGGTCGCGCTGACATCCACCGATGGCACGCGCGATTCCGCGCAACTGAGCGACATCCTCAGCCGCGACATCATGCGCGAACTGAAGCGCGCGCCGGGCGTCGGTTCCGCGCAACTGTGGGACGCCGACGAAGCGTTGCGCGTCTGGCTCGATCCGATGAAGCTGCGCGAATTCGGCCTCGCCGCGTCCGACGTCAACGCCGCGATTGCCGCGCAAAACGCGAGCGTCGCGGCAGGCACACTCGGCGACGCGCCGTTGGTGGACGGCCAGCAGCTGAGCGCGTCGGTGAACGTCAAAGGGCAGTTGCTGTCGCCGGAGGAATTCGGCCAGATCGTGCTGAAAGCGCACCCCGACGGCTCGGCCGTGCGGCTTGCCGACGTCGCGCGGGTCGAGATCGGCCGCGACAACTATACGTTCTGGTCGCGCCTGAACGGCAAGCCGTCGGCGACGGTCGGGATTCAACTCGGGCCGCGCGGCAACGCGCTCGAAACATCGGACGCGATTCGGGCGCGGCTCGCGGAACTGGCGAGCCGTTTGCCGCCGGGCGTCGCGGTTCAGGTGCCGTTCGATAGCGCGCGCTTCGTCAACGTTGCGATTCGCGAAGTGCTGATCACGCTGGCCGAGGCGATCTTGCTGGTGTTTCTCGTGATGTGGCTGTTCCTGCGCGATCTGCACTACGCGCTGGTGCCGACAGTGGTGATTCCGGTCACGCTGATGGGTGCGTTTGTCACGATGTACGCATTCGGCTTGTCGATCAACGTGTTCACGATGTTCGGCCTCGTGCTGGCGATCGGCATTCTGGTCGACGACGCGATCGTGGTGGTCGAGAGCGTGCATCGCGTGATGGACGAAGAGGGCATGGCGCCGCGCGACGCGACATTGAAAGCGATGAAACAGATCGGCGGTGCGATCGTCGGCGTGACGGCGGTGCTGACCGCCGTGTTCGTGCCGATGGCGTTCTTTCCTGGCGGCGTCGGTGGGATTTACCGGCAATTCGCGGTCGCGATGATTGCGTCGATGCTGGTGTCGTCTTTCATGGCGCTTTCGTTGACGCCCGCGTTGTGCGCGAACCTGCTGAGCGCGCCTGCGCAATCGGTCCGTCAGCGTGACGCGCGACGCGGTTTGCGTGGCGTTGCCGCGCGCCTCTCGACGCGTTTCGAACAGGGCTTTGATCGCGCGTCGCGCGCCTACCGGGCCATGACGGCCGCCGCGATGCGCAGGGTCGGGCCGCTGCTCGCGGTGTATGCCGTCTTGCTGCTGCTGTGCGGCGCGTTGTACTGGCGGATGCCGGGCGGCTTCCTGCCCGTCGAAGACCAGGGCCAGCTGCAGGTGATGATCCAGTTGCCGGCTGGCGCGACGCAGGCGCGCACGCTCGCCGTCGTCGAAAAGACCGAGTCGATTTTGCGCATGCAAACGGCGGTGGCGAACGTGACAAGCGTGATCGGCTGGAGTTTCGAGGGCAACGGACAGAACGTAGCGATGTCATTCGTCACGCTGAAAGACTGGGGCCAGCGCGGCGTTGATGCGATGACGCTGCGCGACACGTTGAACCGGTCGTTCAGCCGGATTCTCGACGGCAACGTGCAGGCGCAATTGCCGCCGTCGGTGCCGGGCGTCGGGCATTCGGACGGCTTCACGTTCCGGCTCGAAGATCGCGGCGGCTTGGGCCGCGACGCGTTGAAGGCCGCCCGCGACCAGCTTGCCGAGCGCGCGAAGGCCGATCCGTCGCTGGCGTCGATTCATTTCGAGGATCTGCCCGACGCGCCGCGTATCGAACTCGACGTGGACCGCGCGAAGGCGTACGCGCTCGGCCTATCGTTCGACCGGATTGCGGACGTGCTCGGCAGCACCTTTGGCTCGTACTACGTCGACGATTTTCCGGCGGGTGGCCGGATGCGCCGCGTCCTGGTGGCGGGCGATGCGTCGACGCGGATGACGGAAACCGATCTGCTGGCGTTGTCGGTGCCGAACCAGTCGGGCGCGATGGTGCCGCTGTCGTCGGTTGCGACGCGCCGCTGGACCATCGGGCCAGTCGCATTGACGCGCTACAACGGCTATCCGTCGCTCGATCTGAACGGCCGTGCGGCGAGCGGTGTCAGTTCGGGGGCGGCGATGGAGGCGATGGAGCGGCTCGCGGCGAGCTTGCCTGCGGGCATCGCGTTCGACTGGGTCGATGCGGCGCGCGAAGAACGCGCGGCGGCGCGGCTGACGCCGTTGCTGCTCGGACTGTCGCTGCTGGCGGTGTTCATGGCGCTGGCCGCGCTATACGAAAGCTGGACGATTCCGCTCGCGGTGTTGATGGTCGTACCGCTTGGCGTAGTCGGCGCCATTGCGGCGATGCTGATGCGCGGCATGCCGAACGACGTCTACTTCAAGGTTGGGATGATCACAGTGATCGGCTTGTCCGCGAAAAACGCGATTCTGATCGTGCAATTCGCGCGCGACCTGAGCCTACGCGGCGTGCCGCTGACGCGCGCGGTGATACGCGCGGCGGGCGCGCGATTTCGCCCGATCGTGATGACGTCGTCGGCGTTCCTGCTGGGCGTCGTGCCGCTGGTGCTGGCGAGCGGCGGCGGTGCGGAAAGCCGCCGGTCGATCGGTACGGGCGTGTTCGGCGGCGTCGTGACGGCGACCTTGCTCGGGCTGGTGTTTGCGCCGGTCGCGTTTCAGGCGGTGGCGGTGGTCGCGCAGCAAGGGCCGCGCGGCGCGCTGCGGCGCTTGCATGGCTATCGGCGTCAGTCGCGCGAGTTGATTCGCGATGTCAGCACATGATCGGCTCACGCGCCGTCGATCTTCAGAGACGCACGCGCGAGGCCTTCGTTTTCAAAGCCGAGCCGCTCGAGGAGTCGCGCGCTGCGCAGATTGTCGGGCCGGTAATTCGCCATTACGTGACGCAGTTGCAGCGTGCTAAAGACGTGGTCGATTGCGTTGCTCAACCCTTCGCGCGCGAAGCCGCGACCTTCGAAGCGCCGCGATACCGGGAACCTGAGATGAGACGCCTGGAAGGATGCAAGACCAAAGATAGAAGTGTCATGGCGGTCTCACTGATGTGGCCACTATCGGCAGGGCGGTTATAGCCGATGTTACTTCAGGCCCACAGCTTCCTCCAGGCATAGCCGGTTGCAAAGCTCGCCAATCGTTTTTATGTCTTTAAATTTGCCGTCCGCAAATCCGGTGAGCGGCGTTGACCGTGGTCGCGCAAATAAAGCAACAGCCGCCGCAGGAAGATGCGTTCGTCCGAGCAGGAAAGCCGCACACCGCGCGCAGCAAGATGAACCGTCTTGATTGAAAGAAATGGTGTATCGCGTGAACGGGTATCCCCGCTTACGCAAATAAATGATCGATTGGAAGCACGAAGGGACGACTCATGGCGCAATACGCATGAGCATGAGCGACCGTGCTCCCGGCAAAAGAATTTAAATGCCGTGTTGATTCCTCGTGCACGGGTGCCGATGCCTGCGCAACTTGAGCAAAGAGGTTCACGGGCAGCGCACCAAGAATTGCATCGGGTGGGTACGTCATATCAAGTTCCGCTCAAAGATGAAGATAGCTTCTTGCGTTGTTGCGTTCGCGCGGGCGAGGCTCGATGAATGAAGTCCCGGCCAGTTGCTCCGATTCGCGGTAGTCCCGCATCTTATCGCGTGCGCGAGCGGGGAGTGTGCAACTTGCCGTTGCGATGTTTCGTAGCGCGTGCGACGCATCGCGCCGCGCGAATGTGCCGCTTGCTCGATCGCACTCGATATGTATTTCGCGCCAACATTTGACGTTGTGTCAGCGATCCGATATACTCTTTTTTCTCTGACGCGGGGTGGAGCAGTCTGGCAGCTCGTCGGGCTCATAACCCGAAGGTCGTAGGTTCAAATCCTACCCCCGCAACCAATGAAATCAAAGGGTTACAGCGCGCTGGCGTGTAACCCTTTTTTGCATTTCTGGCGTCGTGTAACCTAGGTGTAACCGGTTCAAGGCCGGTGTATTCCGGCCACTCACCAGGTACCCCAAACATTCTCACCGTCGAACAAGCCGAATTGACCGTCGGCGTGCCGTTTTTCAAAGCGCTTCTTACGTCCCTGTGGCGTCTCGCGAATCTCACCACTTCCTTCAATTTTGTCGAGCACCGTGGTGACGCGGTGGCCCGTTACCTTAGCGTTGCCAAACTCGTCGAGTTTGCGCTCGCTTTCAAGCACACACCGGATCGAATCCCCGTGCTGAAAACTGACACGGTTATGCAAGACCTCTTCCTTGTACGCCTTGTCGTCCATGGTGAATGAAATGGCTTGGTCATTCCAACGCCCTTTCCACTGGATATCGCCGTGAGTTATGACCGGTGCCACAATCTCTATGATCGCCTCGTTGACCTCAGGCGCCAGCTTGTCGCTTTGCAGCACAAAGTTCGAAAAATCCGCCCGCTGAACAACCTGCTCTTCTGGCGCCGGTTCGTCCTGAGGTAACCACCGGAAGCCAACAGCAGTAACGGAGTTGTAGGAAAGGAGTTGCCTATAGAAATTGGAACGTCGGCGGTTGAGCTTCGCGTCCATTTGCAGGCTCAGACGGCTGAGCTTGTCCGCTCCGAATGTACTCGGCGACAGCAACTGTTCGGGCTGAGCCAGTTTAATGTAGATTGACGACGATTTGGATTTCTTGGCTGTTGCGTCGGGCGGCAACGGACGACTGGTTGTTGGAGTGCCCGTATTCAACTCACGCTGGAGCTTCTGAACCTCCAGTTCGGATCGCCGGTTTTCCGTTTTCAAGTGCTCGATGTTCAGGCGATTGATCTCCAACTGCTGCCTCTCCAATTCCTCGTTCGGCTTTGCCGGGGCAAGCCAAATCTGCACGGCTAGAGAGAGAAGTGTGCCCAGAATGGGTACCGTGAGAGTCCTATTGTCCTTGCGGACCACGACCCTCCATATGTCACGAAACCCGCCCTCCGTAGGGACGCTTGCCTCAAATCTAAGCTCTGCTCCCAAACATTGGGCAATGTAGGACACGGCGGCCAAAAACTCCGCTTCGCAGCGATTTCGGACGAACGCGTCCATGCAATACGAGTTATGCTTTAAGTAGTAGTGCGTTTCAATGCGCGCGACATTCTCCACCTTCGTTTCTCCTTATTCTTGGCTGGGCAATAGTTTAGCAAGCTGAAGGAACGTGCATTTTCACTTGAACACCGGATAAATCCTCGTCGCACATCGTGCTCGCACCTATACATTTATGACTAGAACTGGCCCGATCACCTGAAAGCCGAGCGTCACGCCCGGCACGGGGAAACCGGCCGGTGCATAGACCGGGGTACCGGCGAGTACGTCATAGCTGTACGCACCGAAGCGGGACGGCACCGAGCCCTTCAGGCCGATAGCTGCGCCCGCGAGCTGAGTGCCAAACTATTCCCATTCGGCGACACCACCGTGCCGCGAGCAGGTACCCGAACGATGCTGGCTGAAGCTGTAGCTTCCGTCACCGCAATGGGCCGTAGCGCCCGGAGGAACAGCGCCATCTTTCGTTCTTGAGGGAGCGTGCACATTATGGCCATCGTGGTTCATGTAGTGACCGTGGCGCGTCAGGTCGGCCTCGTCTGGCTGGGTCCAGTCGTCTGCCGTCGAGTTGCGAGCATAAACCGGCGTCACCGCCAATGCGGCTATCGCAAGAGCGAGTGCTGTAGCCAATTTTGCTTTGGATATCTGAAAAGTGATTTTCATGAAAATTGGAAACGTGATCGGAAACATCAACTGAATCGGTGTCAAACGCATTATTTTGATTCGTGTTCCCGCTCTAGCCGCAATAATCCCTCGCCCGAAGTTGTGAAACGGTTCGCTTACCGTGATGCGGATTCAAGCTCACTCTCCTCGTCGCCCTCCAAGCCTGCCTCGTAAGCATTCTGTTGACTGAACCACCTGTCTCGCCGCTCCGGGTCTGCCTCAATCTGGCGCGCAATCGAAAGACTTTCGCGATACTCCGTAGCAGCGGCGGTCATTGTCCACGACACATTCAGTCCCATGTCTTCTACCGTCGCACGCAAATCCGCAAGCCCGACGCGGAAAAATTCCTTGCGCGGATTCACCTTGTTGACCTGCGCCTCGAAGAACTTGCGATGCAGCGTCCGTTCGAGGTCAGGAGCATTCTCGGACCAGATCATGGCGTGCACATCGAACGAGAATGGCACGCTCGCGTCACCAAGCTCCCGGACGCGATCCATAGGTTCAAGACGGCGGGTCAGGCCAACCTTGTAAACGTGATCGCCAAACGAGCCGATGTTTGAAATGATGTAGACGTGCCCAGCCTTCGTCTGCTGCGCCATCGAAAGCGCACGCTGATTCTTTTCCTCCGCCTGGCGCAGCTTTTCTTCAAGCTCTGCAAGCTGAGCTTCGAACTGCGCCTTTTGCTCTTCCGTTGCGCGCGCAATCTGGCCGTGCGCCTTTTCCATCGCGCGTCGAATCAGGTCCTCCTCCCTCGCAGCCTCACGCATCGCGCGTTCGTACTCCCTACGAGCTTTCTCCTCCTCACGCATCTGCTCGCGAATCTGCCGTTGCTCTTCCTTTTCTCGCTCGCGAAGTTCGTGTGTGCGCACCGCCCAGACCAGTTCCTCGATGCGCGCGCCAATGTACTCCTTCAGAATTCGCGCGCTCCGGAACGCCGCCCCATTGTGGTTCACCAGTGCGGCGGCATCCTTGATTTCCTGTTGCAACGTGCCGAAGTTGTCTACCTTGGCACGAGAAAGGATGGAGTCCACCTTACCGTTGAAAGCGTCGACAACAAACCTGATAGCGGTGTCACGGCGGATTTTTTCGACGTAGTTGCACTCAGCCGCGCGGTTCTGCGTTGCCATCAATTTCGAATAGTCGCGTGCGACCTTGAGCTGTTTTCCTGCTTCCGTATGCGAGTAGGTCTCCGCGAGGTCGTCCAGCAAACTGTGGCTGGGGATCATGTAGGAGTCCCCATAGCCATCGATAACGTTTTTCATTGCGGCAACAGTCGCCGTCAGGCTGTCGGCGTCCTGTAGCGCGCGCAGGGCATCGCCGCCAATTTCCTCCGCTCTTTTGCTGGCATCCTCGATAACCTTTGCTGCTTGCATGCTGGCGCGAGAAATCATCTGCTCCGCCTCGCCACGCTTCTGTCTGGCCGCAGCGTTCGCCTCTGCCATCAGTCGCGTGACCTCTTCCTCTGTGGCCGCGAGCGATGCGGTTGATTTGCTCTTGGCGAAGTTCAGGATTTGTGCCGCTTCGGCTCTGATGCGATCGGCCTCGACCGAGGTGTCGCGTATGCTGACAAACTGGGAAAGGGAGTCCCTGTCGGCCGTTGTTGCTGCCAGTTGCTCCCTCAAGGCAGCTATTGCATGCGCATTAGTAGCGTCGTTTTCCTCTTTCACCGTTCGCAACACTTCGAAGCGCGCGCTTAGGTCAGTGGACTCCTTCCTGCTTGCCGACAACGCCTTGGAGGCAACAGAGTACCGCCACAGCAGCACCGCGACGAGGATGACGAGAATAGTTATAGTCAAGACCACGGGTCCTCTCAAAGTCCTATGAACAATGCCCAGATTGCGTTAGTCACTCTTACTACTTGCTCGCGTTCCGAGCCGCCCCTACGTCTGCTCGCCGCAGGCGACAAGGCTCCACGTCGCATTGGTACGGTGCACGCGCATGCCGAGCAATGCGTCGAGGAACGGAATGGGTCGGGGATCGTTCATGACAAGCTGCGGCATGGCTTCGCCCTTCCTGACGTGTCGTGTTTGCGAGACGCAGAGGCACGCTCTCGCCACCCTTGGGCCAGGTGCCGAAGTCGGCATCAAGCCGAACCACGTAGTAGCCCGCCGCGTTCAGGTAGCCATAGGTGTATTTGTCCGGGCTGCAAATTCGGGCAGAGAGCGCGCCGGAAATGCGAGCCCACTTTTCCGGCTCGAACTGGAGCCGGAAACGCCGGTCAGCGGGAATCGCCTTGAAGCTGTTCGAATAGGACGCATCGCGTGCGCCGCTGTGCGTGAGCTCGACAATGACCTGGCCTTTGGGCGCGTCGGGCAGCACGATATCGGTCTCCAGCACGCTCGCGCACTGCAACGCCAGCACGTTACTCTCGCTTTCGTACACGACCTGCCGCGCAATCGCCGCTTCGTGGCGGAGCTGCACCTCCCACTTCGCACCCGCTTGGTCAAGGTGATTCGTGCCGTAGAGATAAGGCTGGCCGTAGGTGGTCGGGTCCTGAGGCGCGACATTCGCCGTGTCGCGGAAACGTTCCCAGGCGCTCTCAGGGTTATAGTCCGCGACCGTGAACGACTGCGGCACCGTCACGGTATGGGTCCTGATAGTCGTGACGGCTTCCACACCGTCCGCTTCGAGTCCCGCCGCCTCGCGGTACGGCACGATCCGTTGCGGCTCGTCGTAAAGGTAGTGATCCAAGTCATCGGCAAAGACCGTCATGTCGCCATGTTCCGTTTCCACGATGTAGCTGTAGATGCCCGCCTTCTGCATCAGCATCTGGACATAGGCCAGATCGTTCGTCTGGTACTGGAAGCGCCACAGGTGAACCGGATACTGGCGGCGCAGGCGCAACGCCACCAGGTGATCCGGGATACCGTGCCGGCGCAGGATGGCCTGGATGATCTGCGGTGTCGTGAGGTGCTGGTAAGGCTGCGTGGTCGTGACGGCCTCAAGCCGTCCGAAGTACGACTTCAGGAGAACTTCGTACTTCGTGAAATCCTTCGTGGTCTGGACCGTCGAGAAGCGCGCGATGAACCCGGAAAACTTGCGCATGGCCCCATCGTCGGCCACGATGGAAAACGCCGCGTCGCGGTTCAGGTAGTCCGCGCGCGCAAGCTGCTGAGGGTGGGTCAGCGTAATGCGCACCTCGGTCGGCGCACCCATCCTTTCGGTGGCCTCGAACGACACGACCGACAGGGCCGGCGCGCTGTCCGTGCCGGGTACGTCGAGGTGATACGCCTGCCGCCCTGGTATGGCGTGCAGTGCGGCTTGCAGGTCCGCCATCGGCTGGCCTCCTTGCTGGTTGTCGGGGAGACGCGGCCCGGTACATCGGGACTGCAATAGTGGTGAAAGGCCGCGATGCGGGACTCATTTCGCCCCTGAACGCTTTTACCCTGCGAGCCGTCCCGATTCAATCCGGCAAACTCTGAAAAACTGTCATTTATTGTCAAGGCGCAATGCTTCTTCCACCGGCTCAGGAAAGTAGTGGGAGCGTACGACTGAGCGCCCCGCAACTGTCGGCCGTACTGGCTCGCCAGTCGATTAGCCCCACCGAAATGCTTTCCAACCGTCTGTGGGGCGGTTTGCAGGTTGTCGGCGGGGTGCTTGAAATGGCCGGAGCGGCAGCGCTGTGCGTGTTGCCCGAACCGACGATGGCAAGCAAGGCCGGGTGTGTAGTGTTCGGGGCGCATGGTTCGGACACGGCCGCGGCGGGCCTGCGTCAGGTCTGGATAGGGCGCGATACCGCCAGCCTGACTCAGCATGGCACGACAAAGCTGGCAGAGGCGATGCGGGTCAGCCCTGACCTGGCAGGCCAGATCGGCCTGTCTATCGAGATGGCCGTGCCGTTCGGCTTTGCTGGCTCGATCAAGGCAGCACGTGCGGCCAGCGTTACGATGGGCCGGATCCATCTGCAAATGCACGAGGCGAAAGCGCTCAATCCAAGGCTCGGAGGGCACACGCTCCAGAAGCATGTTGGTAAGAACGAAGCATGGCTCAGGGAGCGGCTGAAACGCGAGTCCGGGCGAGACATCGTGTCGTCATTCACAAATCTCGAGCAGGCCGAACGTGCCATTTCTGAAGCAGTGGATGCCAATGCCGGAAGAATCAGGACGTGGGCGCAGTCTTCGACTCGAAGCGCGACGATCATGGTAACCAAAGTCGTCTCAGGCGACATTGGATATGGAGTGACGCGGGAAACAGGCACACTCACGCGCATAAACCAGGTGTTCGTCGTCCTGAAATACGAAACCTATAACGGCATGCCATATTACGTCCTTACCGCCTACCCTGAATGAGAAATCAATGAGTTACTCCGAGCGCTATCCAGCAATGGAGCATATTTTTAATGTGTATTTCGGCCAGGACTTCGACCTGTTCGGGGAGAACGTGCAAGAAATTGTCGCGTGTTACAAGAAAGACAGCCCTTACGATTATGAAAATTTGATTCGCGAAATTGACTCGTTCAGGAGCGAACATCCGAGTGACCTGGACGCCACTTTCAAACAGGTGTTCAGGAGGGGGTTTCGTCCCGAAGGCTGGGGCTACACAACCGCCTCTTTTCTCGACGAGATCCAGCGCGTTCTGAGCGAATAATCGGCTTGTTGCCAGTTGCGGACAGTTCGGTGCGGTCCGACGTCTATGCACGGGACGTTCTCAGTGTCGATCTATCGCTTTCGACTCGCGCCTTCTCTCACCGCCAAAGGGAGGCGAATCTGTTTTCCTTCCGGCGCAAAACCAGAGCCCCGCGCCCATTTTCACTCCGCCCCGATCGCCCACTCCACCGCCGCCTGCGCATGCAACGCAGTGGTATCGAACACCGGCAGCACCGAATCTTCGGGCTTGATCAGCAGCGTGATCTCGGTGCAGCCGAGTATCACCGCCTGCGCGCCACGCGCGGCCAGATGCTCGATCACGCGTCGATAAACCTTGCGCGACGCGTCGGCCACGTTACCGTGGCATAGCTCGTCGTAAATGATGCGGTGCACGTCCGCGCGTTCGTCCTCATCAGGCACGAGCGTGTCGAGTCCATAGCGCTCGCGCAGCCGGCCCATATAGAACGTCTGCTCCATCGTGTAGCGCGTGCCGAGCAGGCCCACCCGCTCGACGCCCGCCGCGCGCAGCGCCGCGCCGGTCGGATCGGCGATGTGCAGGAACGGCACCGTGATCGCCTGCTCGATCGATTCGCACACGCGATGCATCGTGTTCGTCGCAAGAATCACGAGATCGGCGCCGCCGCGTTCGAGCTGGCGCGCGGCGTCGGCCATCTGTTCGCCGAGCGCGTGCCAGTCGCCGGCGCGCTGGTTCGCCTCGATCGACGCGAAATCGACGGTCAGCAGAAGACTGCGCGCGTTGTGATGGCCGCCGAGCCGCGCCTTCGCGTGGCGGTTCAGCAGCCGGTAATACTCGGTGGACGACTCCCAGCTCATTCCGCCGATCACGCCGATCGTTTTCATCTGTACGCTCCGTCAATGCATGGCCGAAACGGCGAGTATAGGCGCGTCGCATCGCGCGCAGCCGGTACGGATTTCGGCCTGCGCGCCGGTACGCATCGGTGCCCGCATTTTTCTGGCGCCGATAGAATCGTAGCGAGTCCGAACGCGATCAACCGGAGCGAACATGGATCTGATCATCCGCCACGCGACGCTGCCGCGCAGTGCCGCCCAGCTGTCCCCGCATCACCAGTCCCCAATCGACATCGGCATCGACGCGGGCCGTATCGTCGCCATCGAGCCGAACCTGGCAGCGAGCGCGCGCGACGAAATCGACGCGGCCGGTTCGCTCGTCACGCCGCCGTTCGTCGACCCGCATTTCCATATGGACGCGACGCTGTCGTACGGTTTGCCGCGCGTGAACGCGTCGGGCACGCTGCTCGAAGGCATCGCGCTATGGGGCGAGCTGAAGCCCGAGCTCACGCAGCAAGCGTTGATCGAACGCGCGATGCAGTATTGCGATTGGGCGGTCGCGCGCGGCCTGCTCGCGATCCGCAGCCACGTCGACGTGTGCGATCCGCGTCTGCTCGCGGTCGAGGCATTGCTCGAAGTGAAGCGCCGCGTCGCGCCGTATCTCGATCTGCAATTGGTTGCCTTCCCGCAAGACGGTCTGCTGCGCAGCGCCGGCGCGTTCGATAATCTGAAGCGCGCGATCGACATGGGCGTCGACGTGGTCGGCGGCATTCCGCATTTCGAGCGGACGATGGCCGACGGCGCGCAGTCGGTGCGCATGCTGTGCGAGTACGCGGCCGAAAAGGGTTTGCGCGTCGATATGCATTGCGACGAATCGGACGATCCGCTATCGCGCCACATCGAAACGCTCGCGGCCGAAACGCACCGGCTCGGCCTGCACGGACGTGTCGCCGGTTCGCACCTGACGTCGATGCATTCGATGGACAACTACTACGTGAGCAAGCTGTTGCCGTTGATTCGCGAGTCGGGCGTCGCGGCGATCGCGAATCCGCTGATCAACATCACGCTGCAAGGCCGCAGCGACACGTACCCGAAACGGCGCGGCATGACGCGGGTACCGGAGATGCTGGCCGCGGGCATCACGGTCGCGTTCGGCCACGACTGCGTGATGGACCCGTGGTACAGCCTCGGTTCGGCCGACATGCTCGAAGTCGCGCAGATGGGCCTGCATGTTGCGCAGATGACCAGCGTCGACGGCATGCACGCCTGTTTCGACGCGGTGACCGTGAACGCGGCGCGCATTCTCGGTCTGGAAGACTATGGCATCGCGCCCGGATGCGCGGCCAATCTCGTCGTGCTCGATGCGCGCGACGAGATCGAGGCGATCCGTCTGCGCGCCGCGCGGCTCGTGGTGGTGAGCCGGGGCAGGGTGGTCGGCCGCGCGCCGGCCGCGAGCGTGTCGTTATCGCTCGAAGGGCGGCCTGAGCAGGTCGATTTCAAGCTGCATCGCGCGTAGCGACATATCTCGCGCATCAATGACAAACCGGCGGCCTGCGCGAGCAGACCGCCGGTTTTTCTATCGGCATCGTTCATTCAGCGCCATCGCATCCAGGCCGAACGAACGATCATCGCGACGTTTCAATCGCTCAGTGCGCGGCACCCGGCGCCATGCCGTTATGCCGTAGCAGCGCATCGATATTCGGCTCGCGGCCACGGAACGCCTTGAACGATTCCATCGCCGGACGGCTGCCGCCCACTTCGAGAATCTCGCGACGATAACGCATGCCGGTCGACTGATCGAGCACGCTGCCCGCGGCTTGCGCGGCTTCCTCGAACGCCGCGTACGCGTCGGCCGACAGCACTTCGGCCCACTTGTAGCTGTAGTAGCCGGCCGCGTAACCGCCCGCGAAAATATGGCTGAACGTATTCGGCCAGCGCGAGAACGGCGCTTGCGGCACGACGTGGAAGCGTTCGTTGATTTCGCGCGCGAGTTCGTTGGCGCTCTTCGCGCCGTTCGCGTCGAAGCCGGTATGCAGTTGCATGTCGAACATCGAGAACACGATCTGCCGCAGCGTGCCGAGGCCGCTCTGGAAGTTCTTCGCGGCGAGCATCTTGTCGAACAGCTCGCGCGGCAGCGGCTTCGCGGTATCGACGTGCGAGGTCATGTCGGACAGCACGTCCCACTCCCAGCAGAAGTTCTCCATGAACTGCGAAGGCAGCTCGACCGCATCCCATTCGACGCCGTTGATGCCCGACACGCCGAGCTCATCGACGCGCGTGAGCATGTGATGCAAGCCGTGGCCGAACTCATGGAACAGCGTGATCACTTCGTCGTGCGTGAAGCAGGCGGGCTTGCCGCCGACCGGCGCCGAGAAATTACAGGTCAGATACGCGACCGGCGTTTGCACCGCGCCATGCGCGAGCTTGTGACGACCGCGTGCGTCGTCCATCCAGGCGCCGCCGCGCTTGCCTTCGCGTGCATACAGGTCGAGATAGAACTGCGCGACGAGGCCGCCGTCCTGATTCTCGACGCGGAAGAAGCGCACGTCCGGATGCCAGACGGCCGCTTCGTCGCGGCGGATGCGCACGCCAAACAGCGTCTCGGTGACCTTGAACAGGCCCTTGAACACCGCGTCTTCCGGGAAGTACTGCTTCACTTCGTTTTCCGAGAACGAATAGCGCTTCTGGCGCAGGCGCTCGGCGGCGAACGTCATGTCCCACGGCTGCAGATCGGTCATGCCGAGTTCGCTCGCGGCAAATTCGCGCAGCTCTTTCCAGTCCTGCTCGGCATGCGGACGCGCGCGCGTCGCGAGGTCTTCGAGGAAGGCCATTACCTGCGCCGGCGATTCGGCCATCTTCGGCGCGAGCGACACTTCGGCGAAGTTGCCGTAGCCGAGCATCTGCGCTTCTTCGGCGCGCAGCTTCAGTTCGTCGGCGAGCACCTGGGTGTTGTCCCACTCGGTCTTGCCGTTGCCGTATTGCGCGCCGAGCTCGGACGCGCGCGTCACATAGGCGCGATACATCGCTTCGCGCATCGGACGGTTTTCCGAGTACTGCATGACCGGGAAATAAGACGGGAAGTGCAGCGTGAACTTGTAGCCAGTCTTGCCGTCTCGCTCGGCGGCTTCCTTCGCGGCTTCGATCACGTCTTCGGGCAGTCCCGCCAGTTGCGTTTCGTTGCCCGCATCGACGATGTACGCATACGCGTTGGTCGCATCGAGCACGTGATCCGAAAACGCCTTCGACAGCGCCGCCTGGCGCTCCTGCAATTCGGCGAAACGCGGCTTCTGGTCTTCCGGCAACTCGGCGCCCGACAGACGGAAATCACGCAGCGCGTTGCTGAGGATCTTCTTGCGTTCGCCGTTCAGCGATGCGAATTCGTCGCTGGCGTTCAGTGCCTTGTACTTCTCGTAGAGCGCGAGATTCTGGCCGACGCTCGACCAGAACTCGGTCACGCGCGGCAGGTTCTCGCCGTACACGGCGCGTAGCTCGGGCGTATCGGCGACGGCATTGAGATGACCGATCACGCTCCACGCGCGCGACAGCGGCTCGGTGGCGCGCTCGACCGGTTCGACGACGTCGGCCCACGACGCGGGCGTGGCCGGCAGCGCGGCACGCTCGACGGCGGCCGCCGCGTCGGCGAGCAGCACGTCGAGGGCGGGCGTCACGTGTTCGGGTCGGATGGAGCCAAAGCGCGGCAGATCGGAAAAATCGAGGAGCGGGTTGTCTTGATGCGTGGCGGTAGTGGACATAAGGCTTCCTGTCTGACGCGGGTGAAGGGGGCGGTGCGGCGCTCGCGCGTGCCGTCTCGTGCTGGGGTCGCTCGACGCCCGGCGCACGGCGCATGGCGGCACCGGCTACGGACATTATTGGGGCGCGGGGCGCCGATTCCAATCCATCGGCTGACAAATTAACAGATGTTGCGGCGCGCTGGGCGCGCGTTGGGGCAGGGCGTGGGCCGCGGGATCCGGCGACGCGGTAAGGAGGCGGGGGTTCTGTGAGAGAGAAGGGCGGGTGATGACCCGGTGGACGAGACGGATGAGTCGCCTCACTCCGCCTCGCGCTCACCGCCCGGCGGTTACGCCTTGGCCGCGTCCGCCTCGCGCTCGGCCGCTTCGATCGTGTTGACGAGCAGCATCGTGATCGTCATCGGGCCGACGCCGCCCGGCACCGGCGTGATATGGCCGGCCACTTCCTTGACACCCGCGAAGTCGACGTCGCCGCACAGCTTGCCGGCGTCGTCGCGATTCATGCCGACGTCGATCACGGTCGCGCCCGGCTTCACCATGTCCGCGGTCAGGATGTTGCGCAGACCGGTCGCGGCGACCACGACGTCGGCGTTGCGCGTGTGCGCGGCCAGATCGCGCGTCTTGCTGTGGCAGATCGTGACGGTCGCGCCCGCTTCGAGCAGCAGCAGCGCCATCGGCTTGCCGACGATGTTCGAGCGGCCGATCACGACCGCGTTCGCGCCCTTCAGATCGATGCCGTAGGCCGCGAACATCTTCATCACGCCGTACGGCGTGCACGGACGGAACAGCGGCTGACCCGTCATCAGCGCGCCCGCATTGGCGACGTGGAAACCGTCGACGTCCTTCTCGGGCGCGATCGCCTCGATCACCTTGTGGCTGTCGATGTGCTTCGGCAGCGGCAGCTGCACGAGAATGCCGTGGATGGCCGGATCGCGATTCAGCTCGTCGATGCGCGCGAGCAGGTCGGCTTCGGGCAGATCGGCCGGATAGCGGTCGAACGACGAACCGAGGCCGTTGTCGTGGCAGGCCTTCACCTTGTTGCGCACATACACTTCGCTGGCCGGATTGTCGCCGACCAGAATCACGGCGAGGCCCGGCTGATGGCCGCGGGCGGTCAGGGCGGCGGCGCGCGCCGCGACGTCGGCGCGCAGGGTCTTGGAGAGGGCGAGGCCGTCGATCAGTTTGGCAGTCATGGTCGGTCGAACGTTGGGTCGAGATTGGGATCGGGAATCAGGTCGGGACAGACGGTTTGGCAGGCGGGGCGAAGCGCTCGCGCGGAGGGGCGCGCGACGGCGTGCTTCGGCTGGCTGACGGAGCCCCGTCGCCCTGCGACAGGCGCGCTGCCGGTTCGGGCAAGGCGCCGCCGCGAAGTCCGACATTATACCGGCGCGGGGGCGCGCTTTCGCAGTGGATTCGGGGCGCGCGGCGCGCGTGGGAGCGTCCGGGAGGTGAGGCGGCGGTCCTGTGGCGGCCAGGAAGCGCACTGCGAGCGGCGGGGCAGGCCGCTCGCACGCCACCCGCACGCCGGACTCGGCGTCGGTCAGGCCGTCGCGAACCGGCGACGCAACCGCCACGGATGGCGGCCACGTACCAACGGCCCCTCCGGACGAAAGGCCGCCCGTGCCTCTGTTACTGCGCCGTTTGCGGCTTGTTCGACAGCGCGAGTCGCAGCAGATCGGCGACCGTGTTGACGTTCAGCTTTTCCATGATGTTCGCGCGATGCGCTTCGACCGTCTTGATGCTGATGCCGAGGTCGTCGGCGATCTGCTTGTTCAGGCGGCCCGCGATGATCCGCTCGAGCACCTGATGCTCGCGCGCGGTCAACTTGCCGAGGCGCTCGGCCGCGGCGCGCTGCTGCTGGACGCTGGTGCTTTCGCTGCGTGCCTTGTCGAGCATGCGCTCGACGAGCTTGCGCAGTTCGGCTTCGTCGAACGGCTTTTCGATGAAGTCCATCGCGCCTTTTTTCATCGTCGACACCGCCATCGGCACGTCGCCGTGGCCCGTCACGAAAATGATCGGCAGCGACGCGTTGTCGGCGATCAGGCGTTCCTGCAACTCGAGCCCGCTCATGCCGGACATCCGCACGTCGAGGATCAGACACGCGATCTGGCCCGGATGCTGATGCGGCTGCCATGCGTCGATGAACTGCTCGGCGCTCGAGAAGCACTGAACGCGGTAGCCGTTCGCCTCCAGCAGCCAGCGCAGCGAATCTCGCACGGCCTCGTCGTCGTCGACGACAAAGACGGTTTCCTGTGTGGTGACTGGGCTGTTCATAGCTCTCCCGTAACGGTTTGTGGTATCGGCGCCTCGGACCCGCCGTTGCTCGGGCCGTCAGGCTCCCCAATGGGCAGACTGCAATGGAACGTGGCGCCCGTGATGTGGCCGTCGGATTCGACGTTGTTGACCACCCACAGACGGCCGCGGTGCGATTCGATAATCGAACGGCAAATGTTCAGCCCCATGCCCATGCCATCGGACTTGGTGCTGTAAAACGGTTCGAACAGACGCTCGGCGGTCGCTTCGTCGACGCCGGGCCCCTGGTCGACGACGCTGATGCAGACGAAGCCGCTCTCCAGTCGCACGACCACGCGGATGACTGGGTCGACCGCGTTCGGGCGCGCTTCGGCCATCGCTTCGACGCCGTTCTTCAGCAGGTTCACGAGCACCTGCTCGATCAGCACCGGATCGACGTAGATCACCGGCAGCCGCGAGCGCAGATCGGTAACGATGCGAATGCGCCGCTTCCTTGCCTCGATTTCGGCGAGACCCACCGCGTCCGCGACGATATCCGCGACCCGCGTGGCCTGCCGCTTCGGCTCGCTGCGCTTCACGAACTCGCGGATACGCTTGATGATCATGCCGGCGCGCACCGCCTGCTGCGCGGTCTTTTCGAGCACCGGCAGCAGATTGTCGGGCGTCGTTCGACCGGATTTAACCAGTGCGACGGTTCCGGAGCAATAGTTATTGATGGCGGCGAGCGGCTGGTTCAGTTCGTGCGCGAGCGACGAGGCCATTTCACCCATCGTCATCAGGCGGCTCGTGAACTGCAGCTTTTCGTCCTGCTGGCGCGCGAGTTCCTGCGCGCGCTTGCGGGTCGTGATGTCGGTCGCGATCTGCATCTGCGCGAGATGGCCGTCGACCCACTGGATGTACTGGCGTCGCACCTCGAACCACTTCTGGATGCCGGGGATGTAGATTTCCTGCGCGTCGGCGGCGCTTTCGGTCAGCGCGGCGGCGGGTAGGCCGACGAAGGTGTCGACCATGTCGATCGAATCGGACGACGCCTGCGAGGCGTCGAAGCCGCCGCCCGCGAGTTCGAGGTGGCCGTCCGGGCGGATGCCGAACAGATGCCGGTAATAGCGGTTCGCGAACAGCAGCTCGGCTTCGTCGGCGGCGAGCACGGACACCGCCGCATCGAGGCTTTCGAGCACGGTCGTGAAACGTTCGTGGGCGGCGGCGAGCTCTTCGCGCGCGCGCTTCGGCTCGGTGATGTCGGTCATCGACGACATCCAGCCGGTCTGGCGGCCCGAGCTGTCGATCAGCGGCGACACGTAGAGCCGCGCGTGGAACGTCGAGCTGTCCTTGCGCCGCACGCGCAGCTCGAAGCCGGACGAGGGCGCCTTGCCGCGCAGCGTCATGTCGAGCTGACGCTGCATCTCGGGGTACGCGTCGCGCGGCCAGTAGGCGAACGGCGCGCTCTTGCCGACGAGGTCGCTTTCGTCCCAGCCGGTCATGCGGCAGAACGCCGGGTTCACGTGCGTGATGCGGCCGTGCATGTCGAGCACGCGCATGCCGATCAGCACCGAGTTTTCCATCGCGCGGCGGAAAAACGCTTCCGCGTAGAGCGCCTGCTGCGCCTCGAAGCGCTGGCGCGTGTGCTTCCACAGACTCCACAGGCTCCACAGTACGAAGCAGGAGAGGCCGGCCACCAGCCACACCAGCGTGTTGTTCGTGAAGTTGGTGATCTGCGGGAACGCGTACACGCGCACCGAAATGCCCTGGCCCGGCGGGTCGAGCGGCAGGTCGTAGAACATGTCGCGCGGCAGGCGCGGGCGGGTCGACGTGGTGGTCAACTCGCGGTTGTTCGCGTCGATGATCGAGATCTTGTATTTAGCCGACAGCTCGGGCGGGATGTCGCGCTTCAGAATGCCTTCCACCGAGAACACCGCGGCGATGGTGCCGAGGAAATCGCGGTCGCGGAAGATCGGCGTTTGCAGCGTGATGAAGCCGTTGCCGAGGTCGTCGTAGATGAGCGGCGAGTACACCTGGCGGCGCGTGTTGCGCGCCTCGGCGAAGCCGGCCTTGACAGCTTCGTCCATCTGCGCGTCGTTCGGACGCGCGAGCCGCTGGCCGAGCACCGGCGGCGCGGCGTTGGGCCAGCGCGGCTGCTGCTGGCCCGTGTACCAGTTCATGTAGAGGATCTCAGGATGCCCCTGCATGATGTCCGTGGTGCTCACCTGGAACGAATGCTCGTCGGCATGGCCGGCGGCGAGGTCGCGCGCGAGTGCCTGGATCTGCTCTTGCGCGCCCGTCATCGACAGGCGGATCTGCTGCTGCGCCCACGCGACGTTGCGGTACAGCGTGTCTTCCTGCTGTTGCTGCTCGCGCCGGTTCAGACTCCACAGAATCAGGCTCATGACGACCAGGAACACCAGGATCGACAGGAGCGGCGTCAGCAAATAGGAATTGGACCACCAGGGTCCGTGGTGCCAGCGCGAGGACGGCGACGAATCCGCCGGCGAACCCGCGGTGCGCGCCGAGCGAGAGAAGAGCCGTTCGGTCAACATGCGTGGCATTGTAGCTCAGCACGTCCCCGACAAATGGCGCAAAAAAGCACGGAAAGTGCAGTTAATCGGTGCAAACTAGCCGGCGGATCGGTCGATCGGCAGTCAAACCAGGTTGCGTTGCAGCAATTTTCCGCATTATGAGAATTGATCTCGTAATTTGAAAATTTGGTTGCGCTGACGTCGGGACCCTTATTACAATCGGCCGGAGCTGCCGCGGCCGTTCCTGCGTCCGCGTCGTCTGTTCAAAGTGCGTTCCCCATACCCAGGAGACGAGCATGTCCGCTGTACCCGACGAAGTCATGAAATATGTCGCCGCCGATAAAGACGACGATCCCCAGGAAACCGGCGAATGGCTGGAAGCGCTGGATGGCGTGATTTCTGCAGTAGGCCCTGACCGTGCCCACTACCTGATCGAAAAACAGATCGAATTCGCACGCGTGCACGGCGAACATCTGCCGTTCTCTGCTAACACTCCTTACATCAACACGATTCCGGTCGCGCGCCAGGCCAAGAACCCCGGCGACCAGGACATCGAACACCGTATCCGCTCGTACACCCGCTGGAACGCGATGGCGATGGTGCTGCGCGCCGGCAAGGAAACCAACGTCGGCGGCCACATCGCGTCGTTCGCATCGGCCGCCACGCTGTACGACGTCGGCTACAACCACTTCTGGCACGCACCGTCGGCCGAGCACGGCGGTGACCTCGTGTTCGTGCAGGGCCACTCGTCGCCGGGTGTTTACTCGCGCGCGTTCCTGCTCGGTCGCCTGACCGACAAGCAGCTCGACAACTTCCGCCAGGAAGTCGGCGGCGAGGGCATCTCGTCGTATCCGCATCCGTGGCTGATGCCGGACTTCTGGCAATTCCCGACCGTGTCGATGGGCCTGGGCCCGATCATGGCGATCTACCAGGCGCGCTTCATGAAGTACCTGCAGGCGCGCGGCATCGCGAAGACCGACGGCCGCAAGGTCTGGGCCTTCCTCGGCGACGGCGAAACGGACGAGCCGGAATCGCTCGGCGCGATCGGCATGGCCGGTCGCGAGCGCCTGGACAACCTCGTGTTCGTGATCAACTGCAACCTGCAGCGTCTCGACGGTCCGGTGCGCGGCAACGGCAAGATCATCCAGGAACTCGAAAGCGAATTCCGCGGCGCCGGCTGGAACGTGATCAAGGTCATCTGGGGCAGCCGCTGGGACGCGCTGTTCGCGCGCGACAAGTCGGGCGCGCTGATGCGCCGCATGATGGAAGTCGTCGACGGCGAGTACCAGACGTACAAGTCGGAGTCGGGCGCGTTCGTGCGCGAACACTTCTTCAACACGCCGGAACTGAAGGCGCTGGTCGCCGACTGGTCCGACGACGACATCTGGAATCTGAACCGCGGCGGCCATGATCCGCACAAGATCTACGCGGCGTTCACGGAAGCGACGAATTCGAAGGGCCAGCCGACCGTCATCCTCGCGAAGACGATCAAGGGCTACGGCATGGGCGAAGCCGGCCAGGCGATGAACATCACCCACCAGCAGAAGAAGATGCAGGTGGAGCAGCTGAAGAAGTTCCGCGACCAGTTCCGTCTGCCGATCACGGACGAGCAGATCGTCGATGTGCCGTACCTGACGTTCGAGGAAGGCTCGAAGGAACTCGAGTACATGCGTCAGAAACGCATGGATCTCGGCGGCTATCTCCCGGCGCGTCGTCAGAAGGCCGAGTCGCTGCCGGTGCCGGAACTGTCGGCATTCGAGCCGCTGTTGAAGGGCACGGGCGAAGGCCGCGAGATCTCCACGACGATGGCGTTCGTGCGGATCCTGAACATCCTGCTGAAGGACAAGACGCTCGGCAAGCGCGTCGTGCCGATCGTGCCGGATGAATCGCGTACGTTCGGCATGGAAGGTCTGTTCCGTCAGATCGGTATCTGGAATCAGGACGGCCAGAAGTACGTGCCGGAAGATTCCGACCAGCTGATGTTCTACCGTGAGTCGGAGACCGGTCAGATCCTGCAGGAGGGCATCAACGAAGCCGGCGGCATGGCCGACTGGATCGCGGCCGCGACGTCGTACTCGACGCACGGCGAGATCATGATCCCGTTCTACATCTTCTACTCGATGTTCGGCTTCCAGCGCATCGGCGACCTCGCATGGGCCGCTGGCGACATGCGCTCGCGCGGCTTCCTGCTGGGCGGCACGGCGGGCCGCACGACGCTGAACGGCGAAGGCCTGCAACACGAAGACGGCCACTCGCTGATGTGGGCGGCTTCGGTGCCGAACTGCATCAGCTACGACCCGACGTTCGGCTACGAACTCGCGGTCATCGTGCAGGACGGTCTGCGCCGCATGGTCGCCGACCAGGAAGACGTCTACTACTACGTCACCGTGATGAACGAGAACTACGAGCACCCGGCGATCCCGCAGGGCGAGACCGTGGCGGCCGACATCATCAAGGGCATGTACTCGTTCAGCAAGACCGCAGCCGATAAAAAGGCGCCGCACGTGCAGCTGATGGGCGCGGGCACGATCTTCAACGAAGTGATCGCCGCGGCCGACCTGCTGAAAAACGACTGGGGCGTCAACGCCGACTTGTGGAGCGTGCCGAGCTTCACCGAGCTCGCGCGCGAAGGTCACGAAGTGCAGCGCTGGAACCTGTTGCACCCGACCGAAGAGAAGAAGCTGTCGCACGTCGAGAAGCTGTTGAAGGATGCGCCGGGTCCGGTCATCGCATCGACCGACTACGTGCGCGCGCTGACCGAGCAGATCCGCGCGTTCGTGCCGCAGAAGTTCGTCGTGCTGGGCACCGACGGTTATGGCCGCTCGGACACGCGCGAGAAGCTGCGTCACTTCTTCGAAGTCGATCGCTTCTGGGTCACGGTCGCCGCGCTGAACGCGCTGGCGGACGAAGGCACGATCGAACGCAAGGTGGTCGCCGAGGCGCTCAAGAAGTACAACCTTGATCCCGCCAAACCCAACCCGATGACCGTCTAAGGCATCACCCGTGTGCCACGATGCACGCGCTTGCTCCTCATCGCGAGGGGCCGGCGGCGTGCGCGGCCCAGGAGACACTAACAATGAGTCAAGCGATCGAAGTCAAGGTGCCGGACATCGGCGATTACAAGGACGTCCCTGTGATCGAGGTGCTGGTGAAGGCGGGTGACTCCGTCGAAAAAGAGCAATCGCTCGTGACGCTGGAATCCGACAAGGCGACGATGGACGTGCCGAGCTCGGCCGACGGCGTCGTCAAGGAAGTGAAGGTCAAGGTCGGCGATGCGGTGTCCGAAGGCACGCTGATCATCGTGCTGGAAGGCGCCAACGCCGCTGCCGCGGCGCCCGCGCCGGCTGCCGCACCGGCTCCTGCTCCTGCTCCTGCGCCGGCGGCAGCTCCCGCTGCGGCGCCCGCGCCCGCGGCGGCAGGCGGCGGCGTGCAGGAAATCAAGGTGCCGGATATCGGCGACTACAAAGACGTCCCCGTGATCGAGATCGCGGTGAAGGTCGGCGATCGTGTCGAGAAGGAACAATCGCTCGTCACGCTCGAATCCGACAAGGCGACGATGGATGTGCCCAGCTCGGCCGCCGGCGTCGTCAAGGAAGTGAAGGTCAAGGTTGGCGATACCGTGTCGGAAGGCTCGGTCATCGTCGTGATCGAAGCGGAAGGCGGCGCTGCCCCGGCACCCGCGCCGGCACCGGCCGCGAAGGCGCCGACTGAAAAGCCGTTCGACGCGCCGGCCACGCCGACCCCGGCACCGGCCGCGCCGTCCGCGCTCGCGCAGGCGCCGCTGATCCCGGCTGGAGAAGGCGGCTCGCGTCATCCGAGCCATGCGTCGCCGTCGGTGCGCAAGTTCGCGCGCGAACTCGGGGTGGACGTCGGCCAGGTGAAGGGCACCGGTCCGAAGGGCCGCATTACGCAGGCCGACGTGACCGCGTTCGTGAAGGGCGTGATGACGGGCCAGCGCGCGGCGCCGGCTGGTGCGGCCGCGCCGGCCGCCGGCGGTGGCGAGCTGAATCTGCTGCCGTGGCCGAAGGTCGACTTCACGAAGTTCGGTCCGATCGATCCGAAGCCGTTGTCGCGCATCAAGAAGATCTCGGGCGCGAACCTGCATCGCAACTGGGTCATGATTCCGCACGTCACGAACAACGACGAAGCGGACATCACCGAGCTCGAAGCGCTGCGCGTCAAGCTGAACAAGGAACACGAGAAGGCGGGCGTCAAGTTCACGATGCTCGCCTTCGTGATCAAGGCCTGCGTGGCGGCCCTGAAGAAATTCCCGACCTTCAACGCGAGCCTCGACGGCGACAACCTGGTGTTCAAGCAGTACTACCACATCGGTTTTGCCGCTGACACGCCGAACGGCCTCATGGTGCCGGTGATTCGCGACGCGGACAAGAAGGGCCTCGTCGACATCGCGAAGGAAATGGCCGAGCTGTCGAAGGCCGCGCGCGAGGGCAAGCTGAAGCCGGACCAGATGCAGGGCGGCTGCTTCTCGATCTCGTCGCTGGGCGGTATCGGCGGCACGCACTTCACGCCGATCATCAATGCGCCTGAAGTCGCGATTCTCGGCCTGTCGCGCAGCGCGATGAAGCCGGTGTGGGACGGCAAGCAGTTCGAGCCGCGTCTGACCATGCCGCTGTCGCTGTCGTACGACCATCGCGTGATCGACGGAGCGGAAGCCGCGCGCTTCAACGCATACCTCGGTTCGATTCTTGCCGATTTCCGGCGTGTGATTCTTTGACCGGCTGGTGAGGTCCGCCGGCGCGGGCGCGGATGGTTTCGACCGATCCGCGTCGCGCCGTCCGCGCGTTCGCGCTCACGTGCGCTGTGCGCGAAGGCGCGCTCATCATCGATCAATAAGAGAAGGGGACACCATGAGTCTCGTCGAAGTAAAAGTGCCGGACATCGGTGACTTCAAGGACGTCGACGTCATCGAAGTCAACATCAAGCCGGGCGACACCATCGAAAAAGAGCAGTCGCTGCTGACGCTCGAATCCGACAAGGCGTCGATGGAAGTGCCGAGCGATACCGCCGGCACCGTCAAGGAAGTGCGTATCAAGCCGGGCGACAAGGTCTCGCAGGGCACGGTCATCGCGCTCGTCGAGGCAACGGCGGGCGGCGCGGCTGCGGCCGCTGCGGAGCCGAAAGCGCCCGAGAAGGCGGCTCCCGCGCCGGCGCCTGCCGCTGCGGCGCCGAAGGCCGCCGCAGCGGCTGCGCAAGCCGGCAGCTATTCGGGCAGCGCCGACATCGAGTGCGACATGCTCGTGCTCGGTTCGGGCCCCGGCGGTTATTCGGCCGCGTTCCGCTCCGCCGACCTCGGCATGAAGACCGTGCTGGTCGAGCGTTATCCGACGCTCGGCGGCGTGTGTCTGAACGTCGGCTGCATCCCGTCGAAGGCGCTGCTGCACACCGCGCTCGTCATCGACGAAGCGGCTGATCTTGCCGCGCACGGTATCACGTTCGGCAAGCCGCAGATCGATCTCGACAAGCTGCGCGATTTCAAGTCCGGCGTGGTCAGGAAGCTGACCGGCGGTCTCGCCGGCATGGCGAAGGCGCGCAAGGTCGAAGTGGTGGTCGGTACGGGTGCGTTCGTCGATCCGAACCACATGGAAGTGCAGACCGAGGGCGGCAAGAAGGTCGTCAGGTTCAACCAGGCGATCATCGCAGCGGGCTCGGAAGCGGTGAAGCTGCCGTTCATTCCGGAAGATCCGCGGGTCGTCGATTCGACCGGCGCGCTCGAACTGCGCCAGATTCCGCAGCGCATGCTCGTGATCGGCGGCGGCATCATCGGTCTCGAAATGGCGACCGTGTACTCGACGCTCGGCGCGAACATCGACGTGGTCGAAATGCTCGACGTCCTGATGGCCGGCGCGGACCGCGATCTGGTCAAGGTCTGGGAGAAGTACAACAGCAAGCGTTTCGCGAACGTGATGCTGAAGACCAAGACCATCGCCGCCGAAGCGAAGGACGACGGCATCTACGTGTCGTTCGAGGGCGAGCAGGCGCCGGCCGAGCCGCAACGCTACGACCTCGTGCTGGTGGCCGTCGGCCGTTCGCCGAACGGCAGGCGGATCGGCGCGGAAAAGGCCGGCGTCGCGGTGACGGATCGCGGCTTCATCGAAGTCGACAGGCAACAGCGCACGAATGTGCCGCACATCTTCGCGATCGGCGACATCGTCGGTCAGCCTATGCTCGCGCACAAGGCCGTGCACGAAGGCCACGTGGCGGCGGAAGCCGCGCATGGCGAGAAGGCGTACTTCGACGCGCTGCAGATTCCGTCGGTGGCCTACACCGATCCGGAAGTGGCTTGGGCCGGCAAGACGGAAGACCAACTGAGAGCCGAAGGCGTCAAGTTCGGCAAGGCGGTGTTTCCGTGGGCCGCATCGGGTCGCGCGATCGCCAACGGTCGCGACGAGGGCTTCACGAAGCTGCTGTTCGATGAGGAAACGCATCGCGTGATCGGCGGCGGTATCGTCGGTCTGAACGCGGGCGACCTGATCAGCGAAGTCTGTCTCGCGATCGAGATGGGCGCGGACGCAACGGATATCGGCAAGACGATCCATCCGCATCCGACGCTCGGCGAATCGATCGGCATGGCGGCCGAGTTGTATGAAGGCGTCTGTACCGATCTGCCGCCCGTCAAGAAGAAGTAACGCGGTGCGCCGCGCCTGTGTGACGACATGCGGGCGCGGCAAAGCCGGTCGAGCCGTACGGCAAAGAAAAACGGCGCGCTCCATGTCGGAGCGCGCCGTTTCTGCGCCGTTTCTGTTTTCGTGGCGGCCAGTGGCGGGCAAAAAAATCCCGGCTTGGCGGCCGGGCAAACGATACGCCATTGCAACGTATCGGAGCGTTCGGCTCTTCAAACCGTATAAGCGGCAACGGCACGACGCTGTTGCTTGCGATAACGCCGGCGCAGCGCATAGGCTGGGCCGGCGTGAAAGACGACGCGAGGCATAAAGCCTGGCGTGTTGACGCGTGAAGCTTAGACGGCCTTCTTGGCGGCGGCGCGCGATGCTTGCGCAGCGGCTTGCGAAGCTGCCTTCGAAGCGGCCGTTGCAGCTGCGTTGAAGTTGCTTTCGGCGATTTCGACAGCCTGGCGGGTTGCCTTGTGGACCGTTTCGTACGTGGTGTTGGCGGCGGTGATAGCCGACTTCATCACGGCGACAGCGGTTTCCGAACCGGCCGGTGCGTTCTTGGCGACGTTTTCGACGAGCGCCTGAACCTTGCGGTTTTGCTCTTCGAATTGCGCTTCCGCGACGCGGGTGAATTCACCCTGCGTTGCCGAAACGATTTCGTACACATGGCGGCCATACGACAGCGCCTTTTCAGCCACCGGCTGGGCGAGGCTTGCTTGCAGTGCCAGCAGTTCCTGCGCATCCTTCACGGACAGCGCGCGTTGGGCATTTTCCTGGCTTTCGGCGAGCGTCGACTTCACAACTTGCAGGTTCAGCTCGACCAGCTTTTCGACACCTTCAAATGCTTTGGTCGTCAGGCCGAACAGGGTTTCGAAGTTGGCTTTCTGGGCTGCGGCGAATTGCTCAGGGGTCAGCAGAGTCATGGTTTACGCTCCTGGATTGCGGCCGGTCTGTGCGGACCGCATTGGGTGGGTGGCGAGACGCAGGTTCATCGTCTCACCGGACCGCGATGTATTGTGCATCGCAGCAATGGTTCCCATTTTAGGATGCCTACAAGGAATGTCAAGCGTTTTTTGTGCATCGCACAATGTTGAGAAAATGCCGACAAAACAATAGGTTATACAGTAGGCATGTCATTAATATGACGCGGAACGATTGCTCGTTGCACCGTGCTGGTGCGACATAAACCAACCGTTCAGCAGGCCGTCGGGAGATTATTTTTCCGTGTGGCAGCAATTCTCCCCTGAAAAACCGATCATCATCAATTCGATGTAAACCACAAGATGACAAGGAACGTTAAAGAACGATGGCAGTCGAACGCGCGTTAGCGACTTTCGTCGGACACTTAAAAAAGTCCGTCGCACGCTCGCAACGCCTTCATGGCGCGGCGCAGTAGTTTCCGCCTGTGCTCTGACAGTATTTCCCCGGATCAAGGTTGTCTCAAAATTGCCGTTATCCTGCAATGATCTGCTCGATTGGGCCGGGCGGCGATGGCGAGGCTTGCTGGCGACGATCGTTTTTTTCGATCGAGGCGCGGCACTTATTCGTGTTTTCGCGATCGGAGCTGACAAGCCGGTTTAAGGAGCGCGTATAAGTGCTTCAAATTGCTAATTTTTCGTTGCTTTACTACACTTGCGGAAACCTCTCGCCGCTCCCTATCGAACACCCATGAAAACCGACATGTTTTCGTCGCTAAAAGTGCTCCACGGCGCGGCGCGCAGCACCGCTCTATCGGTGGCCGTCTCGCTGGCCGTCGCAGCGGCGTTCGCTACGCCTGTCAGCACTTTCGCAGCTACGTCTGCTGCATCCGCAAAAACTTCCAAACACGCTAACACTGCCAGGAAGCCTGCGCAGGCGGCCGCCACCGCAAAGGTGTCGAGCCATGCGGCGAAAGCCGGCAAGGGTGAGGCCGTGAAAGTCGCTGCGGCGGATGAAGATGCCCCGCACGCCGGCGTCAAACGCAAGCGCGTCACGTTCACGGCGAACGGCCGACACCGTTCGGTGATGCGACGCGTCGCGTACGAGCCGCGCCAGCCGAGCGTCGGCCAGGCGTTTGGTCTGCACGAGACGCCGGACGCGCTGATGCTGCGCTCGAGCGTCGCCTATGTGATCGACCAGAACAGCGGCGAGACGCTGTTCGACAAGAACTCGCGCGCGGTGGTACCGATCGCATCGATCAGCAAGCTGATGACGGCGATGGTGGTGCTCGATTCGAAAGAGCCGATGACCGATCAGATCGAAGTCACCGACGAAGACCGCGACTACGAGAAGAACACCGGTTCGCGTCTGTCGGTGGGCTCGGTGCTGTCGCGCGAGGACATGCTGCACATCGCGCTGATGGCGTCGGAAAACCGCGCGGCGGCGGCGCTGTCGCGCTACTACCCGGGCGGCCGTCCGGCGTTCCTCGCGGCGATGAACGCGAAGGCGAGGCAGCTCGGCATGAACGACACGCACTTCGAGAACCCGACCGGTCTGACGAGCATGAACGTGTCGAGCGCGCGCGATCTCGTGAAGATGGTCAACGCGGCGTATCAGTACCCGTTGATCCGCAAGTTCTCGACCGATCACAGCTATGAGGTGTACACCGGCAAGCGCACGCTCGCGTACAACAGCACGAACGCGCTGGTGCGCAACCCGACGTGGGACATCGGTCTGCAGAAGACCGGCTTCATCAACGAAGCGGGCGAGTGTCTCGTGATGCAGGCGACCATCCACGGCCGGCCGATGATCCTGGTGCTGCTCGATTCGTCGGGCAAGTACTCGCGTTTCGCGGACGCGACGCGTCTGCGTACGTGGCTCGACAACGGCGGCGACCAGCCGCGTATCACGAGCGCCGATGCCGGCGGTCCGGGTACCTGAAGCCGCAACGCATACTCAGCCGGTGGTAGTCAGTCCGGCTGCAGCTGACGTGCAAAGAAAAAGCCTCGCGGATGCGAGGCTTTTTTCATGGCGCCGGCGGGAGGGCAAAGGGTGCAACGGCGGTTGGGCGGCCGCCCCCTTCACTAATGCTGGCCGTGCGAGCCATGTGAGCCGTGCCCGCCGTGCGCATGGTCCTGCTGCGGCTGCGGCCGGTAGCCGAGCGATTCCGAAATCATCAACGCGGTCTGGCTCAACTGCCCGAGCCATGAATCCTGCAAACGATCGGCCGGCGCCGACAGCGACAGTCCCGCGACCAGCTTGCCGGTATCGTCGTAGATGCCGGCGGCGATGCAGCGCACGCCCAACTCCAGTTCCTCGTTGTCGCGCGCGCAGGCCTGCTGGCGCACATGCGACAGCTCGCGCTCGAGTTTCGCGAGATCGGTGATGCTGTTCTGCGTGTGGCCCGACAGACCGGTGCGTGTTGCGTAGGCACGCACGCGGGTGGCTTCGTCGGCCGCGAGGAACAGCTTGCCGACCGAGGTCAGATGAAGCGGGGCGCGCCCGCCGATCGCCCGCACCACCTGCATGCCCGAGCGCTCCGAATACGCGCGTTCGATATAGACGATTTCGTCGCCCTGACGCACCGACAGGTTCACGGTCTGCCCGGTCTCGCGGTGCAGCTCGCGCATCGGCGTGAGCGCCGCGTCGCGCACCGACAGGCGCGCCTTGACGAGATTGCCCAGTTCGAGCAGGCGCATGCCAAGACGGTAGGTGCCGGGGTCTGAACGGTCGACCAGCCGGCACATCACCATATCGTTCAGGATGCGGTGCGCGGTGGATGGATGCAGCTCCGTGCGGATGGCCAGTTCTTTCAGGCTGACCGGGTCGCTGTGCGCCGCCAGTGCGTCGAGCAGGCGCATCATGCGTTCGATCACCTGGATCGAAGTTTTGGGATCCGGGTTCGTATCGCTCATATGAGAATCGGTGGATGCGTCAAACAGCGAAAACTGATTGTATCTCGTATTGTGAAAAAAGCGAACGCTTCGAGGCGCGCTTCCAATCCGGCGCGGCGTGCTTCCTATGCCTTCCGGCCGTTGGTATTGCACCGGCAAACAGCGGATAATCAGGGACGTTTCCCCGCAAGGAGGGCTCATGCGAGTCGGATTGTTCGTCACTTGCCTGATTGACCTGATGCGTCCCGAGATCGGTTTCTCCGTCATCAAGCTGATCGAAGGCGCCGGTTTCGAGGTCGTAGTGCCGCCCGCGCAAACCTGTTGCGGGCAACCTGCGTATAACTCGGGAGACCGCCGCCTCGCGCGCGACCTTGCCGAGAAAACGCTGCGCGAGTTCGAACAGTTCGACTATGTGGTGGTGCCGTCGGGCTCGTGCGGCGGCATGATCCGCGCGCACTACGGCGACCTGTTCCGCGACGATCCCGAACTGATGAACCGTTTCGGCCGCCTGCGCGGCAAGGTGTTCGAGCTGACGGATTTCCTCGTCAACGTCGCGAAGGTGCAGTTGCAAGCGGGCGAGTTCGCGGGACAGGTGACTTATCACGACTCGTGTTCGGGCTTGCGCGAACTGGGCGTCAAGGAACAGCCGCGCGAACTGCTCGCGCAGGTCGGCGTCGCGGTCACCGAGATGAAAGGCTGCGAGCATTGCTGCGGCTTCGGCGGCACTTTCGCGGTCAAATACGGCGATATCTCGACCGCGATCGTCGACGAAAAGTGCACGAACATCGCCGCGAGCGGCGCCGGTGCGGTGGTGCTCGGCGACCTCGGCTGCATGTTGAATATCGAAGGGCGGCTGCGCCGCAACGGCGACTCGACGACGCGCGTGCTGCATATCGCACAGGTGCTGGCCGGCGACGTGTAATCCCCGCGTGGCGAACACCGCTATTGTTCGCGTCACGTTTATCTTGTCTGTCACGCATTGCGTCGGGCGCGAATGCGCCGCGCGTTTCAATCCGATCTCATCAGGGGCGCCATGCAAGTCCAATCGATGCAGTTCAAGGCTCGCGCCGGTCAGAAACTCGCCGACCAGCGCCTGCAGCAGAACCTGACCAAGCTGTCCACGAAGTTCGTGTCGGCGCGCGCGAGCGCGATGACCGCGATCGATTTCCCCGCGACGCGGGCCGCGCTCAAGGAGCGCCGTGATCGCGCGCTCGAGAATCTCGACGTGTGGCTCGAAACCTTCGAGCGCGAGGCGACCCGGCGCGGCGTGACTGTGCTGTTCGCGGAGACCACGCAGGAGGCCGCGCGGCTCGTCGGCGACATTGCGCGCAAGCACGAGGTGAAGAAGGTGATCAAGACCAAGTCGATGGTCACCGAGGAAATGCGCCTGAACGAAGTGCTCGGGCAGATGGGCGTGCAGTCGATCGAAACCGACCTTGGCGAATACATCCTGCAGATCAACGACAACGAGCCGCCAAGCCATATCATCGCGCCGGTCGTTCACAAGGATAAGGACGAGATCGCCGACCTGTTCGCGAAGACGCACGGCCGGCCGCGGCTCACCGAGATTCCCGACATGACGCGTGAGGCGCGCGAGATGCTGCGGCCGCATTTTCTGAGCGCGGACATGGGCGTGACGGGCGGCAATTTCATCATCGCGGAAACGGGCTCGGTCGCGGTCGTGACCAACGAGGGCAACGAAGGTATGTGCACGGTGATGCCGCGCGTGCATGTCGCTGTCACCGGCATCGAGAAGGTGCTGCCGACGCTCGAGGATCTCGCGACGGCTATGCGCCTGCTGCCGCGTTCGGCAACCGGCCAGGCCACCTCGAACTATTTTTCGATGCTGACCGGGCCGCGTGGCGCGGGCGATCAGGATGGGCCCGAGCATATGTACGTGGTGCTCGTCGACGGTGGCCGCACAGGGCTGATCGGCGGCGACTTCCAGGAGATGCTTCGCTGCATCCGCTGCGGCGCGTGCATGAACCATTGCCCGGTGTATCAGAAGGTCGGCGGGCACGCGTATGGCTGGGTCTATCCGGGGCCGATGGGGTCGGTGCTGACGCCGAGCTATGTCGGCATCGACAAGGCGCTCGACCTGCCGCAAGCGGCGACGTTATGCGGCGAATGCAATAGCGTGTGCCCGGTCGGTATCCCGCTGTCCGATCTGTTGCGCAAGCTGCGCGAAAAGCAGATGGAGCGACACCTGCGGCCGTGGAAGGAGCGCGCCGGGTTGGCGCTGTGGGGCTGGCTCGCGCTGCATCCCGATGCCTATGCGCTCTTTACCAAACTCGCCGTGCGCGTGCTGGAGCGCATGGGTGGGCGCAATCGGTCGATCACCAAGCTGCCGCTCGGCGGCGCGGGCTGGACCGATACGCGCGACATGCCGGCGCCGGTGGGTCGTACGTTCCGCGAGTTGTATGCCGCGCAGCGCAGCCATATTGGCTGAGCGGGCGGCATTGGGATTGGTTTGACGGCTGCGCGCTCGCGCAGCCGTCGAAATGGGCGAAGAAGCCGGCGGGATACTTCAGCGCCGCTCCGTCTTCAATGTTCGGTCATCTGCCCCGGCTGACGCGCGGGCGCATTTCTCCCCAAATCGTTGCCTCGTCCGCCGCCGTTGCCGGCTTGCGGCTGGCGGCCCGCGCCGGGGTGCGGGCCGCCATTGGCGCCACCAGGGCCGTGCGGACCGCCCGCTGCGCCCTGCGGCGGCGGGCCGCCGTGCGGTTGTCCAGGACCGCCGCCATTGTTGCCATGACCGTTGCCGTGATCGCCGTGGTGCCAGTCGTTGTCGTTCGGATGACCGCGATCCGGATAGCCGCGATAGCCGGAGCCCGGCGCCGGGCCGTAGTAGCGTCCCGGACCGTAATCGCCGTAGCCCAGGTACACATTGGTTTGCGGCACGACCACGGCACCCGGCGCGAATGCGGAAACGTCATAACCGTTGTAGCCGCTATAGGCGCCGTAGCCGTTGCCGTACATCGGCGTGCCGTCCGGATAGACCGCGCAGCCGCCGAGCAGCGCGGCGGCCATCAGGCCGACGGGAGGTGCAATGCGTTTCATTTTGTGGTGCAAAGAAATGTAAGGGTAAGAATAAGACCGTCATTGTCGCCGTCCGTCGCGGCGGCTTTGTATGCGTTTGTAAGCTTTACTTTGTGTGCCAGCGATGCGCCAATCGTTCCCGAAAGAGGTCTCAATTGACTGTTTCGTATCAAGCAACGATCTATCTCGCGCGGGCGGGTTTTTCCCGATTGTGAATTCCTATAGCATTTCGTTAGGGCATAGTGCGTCATAAGCTCATGCGCCCCTAATTGAAGAACACATCATGAAAAAGACAATATCGGTGTACTGGCCCCTAGCCATCGTTGTACCGCTCGCGGTGCTCGCCTTTCTGCACGTCAACGGCCAAACCGCTTCGCGCGCTTCGCAGATGCCGCTCGACGCCAACCATCTGACCGCCGAACTCGCACGCGCGGTGTCGTACGGCATGATCGACACGGCGTCGGCATTGCCGGCCAAGCCGATGCGTGCCGCCACGGCGACGCCGCTCGCCGAGGCATCGTAAGCCGGCGCGGCGGACCGCGACGGTCCGAAGCCGCTGATCTTGCTGGCTGCGCCCCGCTCGGCGCGAATCTGTCGAGATTTGTATAATCGCGGCGCAGTCCGCTGACTGTCTGACGACCTCACGCGCGGCGCCTCGGGCGTCGAAAATCCCTGATGAAAACTGTATCCATCTGTTTCGTTTGCCTCGGGAATATCTGCCGTTCACCGACGGCGGAGGGCGTGATGCGTCATCTGGTCGACGAGGCGAAGCTTGCGGACTGCATCCTGATCGATTCGGCCGGCACCGGCGATTGGCACATCGGCGCGGCGCCCGACGAACGCGCGCAACACGCGGCCCGCCAGCGCGGCTATGCGCTCGACGCGCTGCGCGGCCGCCAGATCACGGTCGCGGACTTCGAGCGCTTCGATCTGCTGATTGCCATGGACGACCGAAACGTCGCCGCGTTGCGTCAACTGTGCCCGCCCGCACAGCGCGACAAGATCCGTCTGCTGATGGAGTTCGTGCCTGAGTCGGATGGCCGCTGGAGCGGCGCGCGAGAGGTTGTCGATCCGTATTTCGGCGGCGCGGAAGGCTTCGAGTTGGTGCTCGATCAGTGCGAAGCAGCCTGCCGCGGGCTGATCACCGCGCTGCGCCCGCAGTTGCTCGCGTAGGCATCGGGCGAAGAACGCAGACGCACCACACGGGTTGGGGCGCGGCGTCGACGTATGGCGATCAATTAAGCGAATGACACAAAATTTACCGCCCATACTTGACTAAATCGCTCATGTATTTATACTTGACCAAACTTGTCGAGAATTGCGGTTCCCACATCATATGAGACTCACCACGAAAGGCCGTTTCGCCGTCACGGCGATGATCGACCTGGCGCTGCGCCAGGAGCAGGGCCCGGTGACGCTTGCGGGTATCAGCCAGCGCCAACACATCTCCCTGTCGTATCTCGAGCAGCTGTTTGGCAAGCTGCGCCGTCATGAAATCGTCGAATCCGTGCGCGGACCGGGCGGTGGCTACAATCTCGCGCGCCGTGCCGAAGAGGTGACGGTGGCCGACATCATCATCGCGGTCGACGAACCGCTCGACGCCACCCAGTGCGGCGGTAAGGGCACATGCGAAGGCACCAAGCAGCACGACGGCCACTGCATGACGCATGAGCTGTGGTCGACGCTGAACCAGAAAATGGTCGAATACCTCGATTCGGTTTCGCTGAAGGATCTGGTGGATCAGCAGCGTTCGCGCGAAGGCACGCCGGCCGTGCTGCGCGACAGGCGCAACGACGCGCCGGCGGCCGAACCCGTGCGCGTGGCGCCCAAGGGTCCCAATTCCGTTTTCAACATGGCCGGTTCGTGAGCGGCACGCAATAGAAAACCCTCGCCGCAGGCCCATATCGAACCCAGAAGCCAGAGCACATGACGTCCCCGGAGCAATTGATGAATAACGACTCTCTCCATCTGCCTATCTACATGGACTACAGCGCCACGACGCCGATCGATCCGCGTGTGGTGGACAAGATGATCCCGTATCTGCGCGAGCAGTTCGGCAATCCCGCGTCGCGTAGTCACGCTTATGGCTGGACCGCCGAGCGTGCAGTCGAGGAAGCGCGCGAGCAGGTGGCCGCGCTCGTGAACGCCGATCCACGCGAAATCATCTGGACCTCGGGTGCGACGGAGTCGGACAACCTCGCTCTGAAAGGTGCCGCGCACTTTTACAAGAGCAAAGGCAAGCACATCATCACGGTGAAGACCGAGCACAAGGCGGTGCTGGACACCACCCGCGAGCTCGAGCGCGAAGGTTTCGAAGTCACCTATCTGGATGTCAAGGACGACGGTCTGATCGACCTCGACGCGTTCAAGGGGGCACTGCGCCCGGACACGATTCTGGTGTCGGTGATGTCGGTCAACAACGAGATCGGCGTCATCCAGGACATCGAGGCGATTGGCGAGATCACGCGCGAGAAGGGCATCATTTTTCACGTCGACGCGGCGCAGGCCAGCGGCAAGATCCAGATCGATCTGCAGAAGCTGAAGGTCGACCTGATGTCGTTCTCGGCGCACAAGACCTACGGCCCGAAGGGCACCGGCGCGCTTTACGTGCGTCGCAAGCCGCGTATCCGTATCGAGGCGCAGATGCACGGCGGCGGTCACGAGCGCGGCATGCGTTCGGGCACGCTCGCCACGCACCAGATCGTCGGCATGGGTGAAGCGTTCCGTATCGCGCGTGAAGAGATGGCGACCGAAAACGAGCGCATCCGCATGCTGCGCGACCGGCTGCTGAAAGGCCTGTCGCAAATCGAGGAAGTGTATGTGAACGGCGACATGGAAAAGCGTGTGCCGCACAACCTGAACATCAGCTTCAATTTCGTCGAAGGCGAATCGCTGATCATGGCGGTGAAGGACGTCGCGGTGTCGTCGGGCTCGGCGTGCACATCGGCGTCGCTGGAGCCGTCGTACGTGCTGCGCGCGCTTGGCCGCAACGACGAACTCGCGCACAGCTCGATCCGCTTCACGGTGGGACGCTTCACGACCGAGCAGGAAATCGACTACGTGATCAACCTGCTGAAGTCGAAGATTTCCAAGCTGCGCGATCTGTCGCCGCTGTGGGAAATGCACAAGGACGGGATCGATCTGTCGACCATCCATTGGGCCGCGCACTGACGCGCCGGCTGGACGAAGCGGACATCGAACGTTCATCGCATTGCAGGTTGAAACGAATCAAGGAGTGTAATCATGGCTTATAGCGACAAGGTCCTCGACCACTACGAAAACCCGCGCAACGTCGGTTCCTTCGCGAAGGACGACGACACGGTCGGTACCGGCATGGTCGGCGCGCCGGCCTGCGGCGACGTGATGAAGCTGCAGATCCGCGTCGGCGCGGACGGCATCATCGAAGACGCGAAGTTCAAGACCTACGGCTGCGGCTCGGCCATCGCATCGAGCTCGCTCGTCACCGAATGGGTGAAGGGCAAGACGCTCGACCAGGCGATGTCGATCAAGAACACGCAGATCGCCGAAGAACTGGCACTGCCGCCGGTGAAGATCCATTGCTCGATCCTCGCGGAAGACGCGATCAAGGCAGCGGTCGCCGACTACAAGCAGCGCCACGGCGAAGCAGCGGTTGTCGAAGACGGCAAGGCCGCCTGAGCAACAGGGTAAGAAAGAAGCAACCGGTGAGCGCGGCGCGAACACGCGCGCCGCGCACTCTGGCAACTGAGAAACGTTATGGCAATTACGTTGACCGAAAAGGCAGCACAGCACGTCCAGAGGTATCTGACCCGCCGCGGTAAAGGCATCGGGTTGCGCGTCGGCGTGCGCACCACCGGTTGCTCGGGCCTCGCCTACAAGCTCGAGTACGTGGACGAACTCGCGCCGGAAGACCAGGTGTTCGAGACGGGCGGCGTGAAGGTCGTCGTCGACCCGAAGAGTCTCGCGTATATCGACGGCACGGAGCTCGACTTCGCGCGCGAAGGGCTGAACGAAGGCTTCAGGTTCAACAACCCGAACGTGAAAGACGAATGCGGCTGCGGCGAGTCGTTCCGCGTCTAGATTCGTTACCTTCCGCGTGCGGCGGATAAAAGGCGGCGCGGGCCGCCTTTTTAGTTTGATCCGCGCTCCACTGAACCGGTCACGCCTGACAAGGCCCGACGTCTCCATACCAGTTTTCATCAACGGACTTTAATCCGATGGCCTCGCTGAACGACAGCCACTTCGATCTGTTTGGTCTGCCGGCGCAATTCGCGCTCGACGCGAGCACGCTCGATCACGCGTACCGCACCGTGCAGGCGCAGGTGCATCCGGATCGCTTCGCGGCCGCCGGCGATGCGCAAAAGCGCATCGCGATGCAGTGGGCGACGCGCGCGAACGAGGCCTATCAGACGCTGCGCGATCCGCTCAAGCGCGCGACCTATCTGCTGTCGTTGCGCGGCATCAACGTCGGCGCGGAGAACAACACGGCGATGGAGCCCGCGTTCCTGATGCAGCAGATGGAGTGGCGCGAGAACATCGAGGACGCGGCCGCGGCGAAGAACGTCGACGCGCTCGACGCGCTGCTCATCGAGTTGCGCGACGAGGAGCGTCGGCGCTTCGACAAGCTCGGCGCATCGCTCGATCACGGCGCGAATCAGGCGGCGGGCGAGGCGGTGCGGCAGCTGATGTTCATCGAGCGCGTCGCGTCGGAAATCGATGCCCAGATCGAGCGGCTCGAAGGCTAGCGCGGTTTCGCGCGACGCGCGCAAAAGCGCGGCGCGGGCAAGCAGCAACAGTAGGCAGCGACGTAGTAAGCGACAAACAAAAAACCAGAGCGGCCGCGAGCCGCGGCATCACCCCAGCAACGCGAACATTCAGGACGGGGCACAACGTCCCCGAGAAGATCCAGATGGCCTTACTGCAAATCTCCGAACCCGGCATGGCGCCGGCGCCTCACCAGCGGCGTCTGGCGGTCGGTATCGATCTCGGCACCACCAACTCCCTCGTCGCCGCTGTGCGCAGCGGCGTGCCCGATGTGCTGCCCGACGAAGACGGGCACGTGCTGCTGCCGTCGGTGGTGCGTTACCTGGAGCAGGGCGGCCGTCGCATCGGCCGCCGGGCGAAGGCCGAAGCCGCGACCGACCCGCGCAACACGATTGTGTCGGTCAAGCGCTTCATGGGCCGCGGCAAGGCCGAGGTGGAGGGCGCCGAAAACGCGCCGTACGACTTCGTCGATGCACCCGGCATGGTGCAGATCCGCACCGTCGACGGCGTGAAGAGCCCGGTCGAGGTATCGGCTGAAATTCTCGCGACGCTGCGCCAGCGCGCCGAAGACACGCTCGGCGACGAGCTCGTCGGCGCGGTAATCACGGTGCCCGCTTACTTCGACGAAGCGCAGCGCCAGGCGACCAAGGACGCCGCGCGCCTCGCGGGGCTGAACGTGCTGCGTCTGCTCAACGAACCGACCGCTGCGGCGATCGCCTACGGTCTCGACAACGGCGCGGAAGGTTTGTACGCGGTCTACGACCTCGGCGGCGGCACCTTCGACCTGTCGATCCTGAAGCTCACCAAGGGCGTTTTCGAAGTGCTCGCGGCGGGCGGCGATTCCGCGCTCGGCGGCGACGACTTCGACCATGCGCTATATCGCCATGTGCTCGAACAGGCCGGCATCGCGTCGCAGACGCTCGCGCCGCACGACGTGCGCCTGCTGCTCGATAGCGTGCGCGAGGCCAAGGAGGCGCTGTCGAGCGCGTCGCAAACTACCCTCGAGCTCACGCTTGCCAACGGCACCGCGCTCGATCTGACGATCGACGAAGCCACTTTCGAGACCATCACGGCCGCGCTGGTGCAACGCACGCTGGGCCCGACGAAAAAGGCGCTGCGCGACGCGAAGGTCACCACGAAGGAAATCAAGGGCGTCGTGCTGGTCGGCGGCGCGACGCGCATGCCGGTGATCCGCCGCGCGGTCGAGGCGTTCTTCGGCCAGCCGCCGCTCGTCAATCTCGATCCGGATCAGGTCGTCGCACTCGGCGCCGCGATCCAGGCCGATCTGCTGGCCGGCAACCGCGGGGCGGAAGGCGACGAATGGCTACTGCTCGACGTGATTCCGCTGTCGCTCGGCGTCGAGACGATGGGTGGCCTCACCGAAAAGATCATTCCGCGCAACTCGACGATTCCAGTCGCGCGCGCGCAGGATTTCACGACCTTCAAGGACGGCCAGACCGCGATGGCGATTCACGTCGTCCAAGGCGAGCGCGAGCTCATCAGCGATTGCCGTTCGCTCGCGCGCTTCGAGCTGCGCGGCATTCCGCCGATGGCCGCCGGCGCCGCGCGCATTCGCGTGACCTATCAGGTCGACGCCGACGGCCTGCTGTCGGTGTTTGCGCGCGAGCTGGCGTCGGGCGTGGAGGCATCGGTCGTCGTGAAGCCTTCGTATGGCCTCGCCGACGACGACATCGCGCGCATGCTCGAAGACAGCTTTTCGACCGCTGAAATCGACATGCGGGCGCGCGCATTGCGCGAGGCGCAGGTCGAAGCGCAGCGTCTCGTCGAAGCGACCGACGCGGCGCTCGCCGCCGACGCCGAGTTGCTCGACGACAGCGAACGCGCCGAACTCGACGCGCTGCTCGCCGCGCTGCGCAACGTCGCGCCGGGCGAAGACGTCGGCGCGATCGAAGCCGCGACGAAGGCGCTCGCCGAAGGCACCGACGAATTCGCCGCGCGCCGCATGAACAAGGGAATTCGCCGCGCGCTGTCGGGCCGCAAGCTCGACGAGATCTGAACGGGCGAGCGTAGCGACAGCAACGTGCACGCGACGCGCGCTCAGGCCACGCACGAACTGCGCCCCCCACGAACCACCGATCGCGCCCGCGCGGACTTAAAAAGTCCGCGCGGCGCCAGTAAAATGGCACGGAGCCTGCACCCGGCATTGCTGGCAGCCGCCGTGCCTCAGACCCAAACGGAAACTGTATGCCTCAAATCGTTGTGCTGCCTCACGTCGAACTGTGCCCGGAAGGCGCGGTGATCGACGCCGTTCCCGGCAAGAGCATTTGCGACAACCTGCTCGATAACGGTATCGAAATCGAGCATGCGTGCGAGAAGTCGTGCGCGTGCACGACCTGCCACGTAATCGTGCGTGAGGGTTTCGCCGCCTTGACGCCATCCGAGGAAGACGAGGACGATCTGTTGGACAAGGCATGGGGGCTGGAACCGGCTTCGCGCCTGTCGTGTCAGGCGGTCATGCCGGACGAGCAGGATCTGGTCGTCGAAATTCCGCGTTACTCGATCAATCACGCGAAGGAAAACCACTAACAGGAGGGTGCCGCCATGAAGTGGACCGATACGCAAGACATCGCGATGGCTCTGACGGACAAGCATCAGGACGTCGATCCACAGCAGGTGCGTTTCACCGACCTGCACCGCTGGGTGACCGAGCTCGAAGGCTTCGACGACGATCCGAACCGTTCGAGCGAAAAGATTCTCGAAGCGATTCAGGCGGCATGGATCGAAGACGCGGATTATTGAACGCGTGTTCGAACGGGTGCATTGAACTCCAAAGAAAAGGCGATTCCGATGGAATCGCCTTTTTTCATGGCGCGTCGACGAACGTTGGGCGCCGAGCTCAGCTCAGTCGGCGACGAGGCCGCCGTTCTGAACGCGCACGCGCTCGCCGTCGCGCAACGGCGGCGCCTCGCTATAGGTGAAGTAGCGCGTCTTGCCGTCTTCCATGTGCACGCGCACCGAATACGACGTTGTGCTGCGCAGATGTTTTTCGACCGAGTTGCCGGCGAACCCGCCGCCCAGCGCGCCGAGCAGCGTCATCGCGGTACGCCCGCCGCCGGCGCCGAATTGATTACCGACGACGCCCCCGGCCACCGCACCGCCGACCGCGCCAATGCCGGTGCCATGTCCTTCATGCCGAACCGCCGAGATCGCGACGACGGTGCCGCAAGTCGAGCAATAAGCGGCATGCGGCGCCGGCTGCTGCGCATACTGCGGCGCCGCTTGCGGCTCGGGCTGTGGCGCATATTGCGGCGCGGCCTGTGCCTGCTGTTGCTGCGCGTATTGCTGCTGGGTCGGAGCGGCGGCAGGGGCGGCCGGCACCGCTTGCTGAGCCTGATCCTGCCGCTGTTGCGCAGATGGCTTGACCGGCGCGGCCGAATCGACGACGCCCGGCGCTTGCGTGCTGACCTGCGCGGCCTGCGTCTGATCGTTCTGTGCGCCGTTACCCGACGCCTTCGGGAACACGCCGGTGATCGCCGCGGTAGCAACGAGACTCGCGACGAGCACCGCGCCGGCGGCCACCGCGATCAAGGGATGAAGACGACGTGGCTGCGTGGGTTGATGAGTAGGGGTGTCCATGTAGGGCCTCCGTTTCTGACAGAGCCGACTTCTTGTGAGACTGAGTGTCGCGCAATTCGATCCGGGCAGCGTTTCTATTTGTAACCGCTCAGGTGGCGCCCTCGGGCGTCGGTAGGCGCCCTTCACGCGGTGCGCTTTGGTGTCAACAAACTTCCAAGACCATTGAGTCCGCGGCGACTTAAGCGCGAACGAGCAGCTTTTACCGCTGGTTACAAACGATGAGAAGCAGAAAACGGTCCCGCAAAGCGAAAACGCGCGCAAAAGAACGCCCGGCATCAACCGGGCGCTCTTCAAACCATCGGATTGCGCGCGAAGCACAACGAGCGCTCGCGCCCAGCGTCGCTCAGTCTTCGCGACGCAGATGCGGGAAAAGAATCACGTCGCGGATGCTCGGGCTATCGGTCAGCATCATGACCAGACGATCGATGCCGATACCGCAGCCGCCCGCCGGCGGCATGCCGTACTCGAGCGCGCGGATGTAGTCGGCGTCGTAGAACATCGCTTCCTCGTCGCCGGCGTCTTTCTGGTCGACCTGCTTCCTGAAGCGCGCGGCCTGATCTTCCGGATCGTTGAGCTCCGAGAACCCGTTGGCGATTTCGCGGCCGGTGATGAACAGCTCGAAACGCTCGGTGATGCCTGCCACCTTGTCCGACGCACGCGCGAGCGGCGACACCTCGATCGGGTAGTCGATGATGTAGGTCGGCTCCCACAGTTGCGACTCGGCGGTCTCTTCGAACAGCGCCAGTTGCAGCGAGCCGACGCCCGCGTTGAGGAACTGCGGCTGCGACGCATCGACGCCGAACTTCTTCAGCTCGGCGCGCAGGAACGTGCCGTCGGCGAGCTGCTCGTTCGTGTATTGCGGCGCGTATTTCTGGATCGCCTGCGTGATCGTGAGCCGATGGAACGGCTTCGACAGATCGAGCTCGCGACCCTGATAAGTGATGGTGGCCGTGCCGAGCGCATCGATCGCGGCCTGGCGAATCAGCTGCTCGGTGAAGTCCATCAGCCACTTGTAATCGGTGTAGGCCGCGTAGAACTCGATCATTGTGAATTCCGGGTTGTGGCGCACGGATACGCCCTCGTTGCGGAAATTACGATTGATCTCGAACACGCGCTCGAAGCCGCCCACCACCAGCCGCTTCAGGTACAGCTCCGGCGCGATGCGCAGGAACATCTGCATGTCGAGCGCGTTGTGGTGCGTCGAGAACGGCTTGGCCGCCGCGCCGCCCGGAATCGGGTGCAGCATCGGTGTTTCGACTTCCATGAAGTTCGCGTCGGCCATGTACTTGCGGATCGACGAAATCGCCTTCGTGCGCGCGACGAACGTGCGGCGCGTTTCCGGCGTGACGATCAGATCGACATAGCGCTGGCGGTACTTCATTTCCTGGTCGGCGAGACCGTGGAACTTGTCCGGCAGCGGACGCAGCGACTTCGACAGCAGACGCAGCTCCGTGCAGCGCACCGATAGCTCGCCCTTGTTGGTGCGAAACAGCACGCCGCGCGCGGCGACGATGTCGCCCATGTCCCACTTCTTGAACGCGTCGTAGGTCTCCTGACCGACGTCGGCCGGTGTGATGAAGAACTGGATCTGACCCGAGCCGTCGCGCACGGTTGCGAAACTTGCCTTGCCCATCACGCGTTTCAGCATCATGCGGCCGGCGATCGCGACTTCGAGCGGATTCGCTTCGAGCGGATTCGCTTCGAGCGCTTCCTTGTCGGCGTGCTCGTACTGCGCCTGCAGATCTTCGGCGTGGTGCGTGGGACGGAAATCGTTCGGATAGGCGACGCCTCGCTCACGCAGTTCGCGCAGCTTTTCGCGGCGCTCGGCGATGATCTTGTTGTCGTCCGCTTCGGGCACGACAGTCGGCTGGGTCGGTTCAGTCATGATGATTTGGTATTCGGTGGCCCGCCGCGGAGTGCTCCGCTGGCGGGAAGCCAGTCAGTGTAAAAACCTCAGGCGGTACTGGAAAAACGGCGAACAAATAGCGTGGAAGCAACGCAAAGGCGCCAACGAAGAAGGCGCGGTCCCGATCGGTGAACGGGGCGGCGCCGTGCGCGCCTAGACGCCCTGTTTCAGGCTCGCGCTGATGAACGGATCGAGGTCACCGTCGAGCACGCTCTTCGTATTGCTGATTTCGACGTTGGTGCGCAGATCCTTGATGCGGCTGTTGTCGAGCACGTACGAACGGATCTGATGGCCCCAACCCACATCGGTCTTGCCGGCTTCCAGCTTGTCCTGCTCGGCCTGACGCTTGCGGATTTCCGCTTCGTACAGGCGCGATTTCAGCATCGCCATGGCTTCGGCGCGGTTGCGGTGCTGCGAGCGGTCGTTCTGGCACTGCACGACGATGCCCGACGGCATGTGCGTGATACGCACCGCGGAGTCGGTCTTGTTGATGTGCTGACCGCCCGCGCCCGAAGCACGGTACGTGTCGATGCGCAGGTCGGCCGGGTTGATGTCGACTTCGATCGAGTCGTCGATTTCCGGGTACACGAACACCGACGAGAACGACGTGTGACGACCGCCCGACGAGTCGAACGGCGACTTGCGCACGAGCCGGTGCACGCCGGTTTCGGTACGCAGGAAGCCGTACGCGTAGTCGCCTTCGATCTTGATCGTAGCGTTCTTGATGCCGGCGACGTCGCCTTCGGTCTGCTCGAGCACTTCGGTCTTGAAGCCCTTGCGCTCGCAATAACGCAGATACTGGCGCAGCAGCATCGACGCCCAGTCGCACGCCTCGGTGCCGCCGGCGCCGGCCTGGATGTCGAGAAAGGCGTTGTTGGGATCGGCCGGGTTCGCGAACATCCGGCGGAATTCCATGTCGGCGACGCGTGCCTCGATGGCTTGGGCGTCACCCTCGCAGGCGAGCAGCGTGTCGTCGTCGGCTTCTTCGCGTGCCATCGCGAACAGGTCTTGCGCGTCGCGCACGTCGTTCGTGATCGACGTGAGCTTGCCGACCGTGTCGTCGAGCAGCTTCTTTTCCTTACCGAGCGCCTGGGCGTGCTTCGAGTCGTTCCAGACGTCCGGGTCTTCGAGTTCCCGGTTGACTTCGATTAGACGCAGTGCTTTGTCGTCGTAGTCAAAGATACCCCCGTAGGTCGTCCGCGCGCTTGCGCAGGTCGGCCAGAGAGGCTTCGATCGCGTTGAGACGTTCCGCTTCCATGTCGATCTTCTATTCTGCGTAAAAAGCAGAAATTATAGCCGATCGGCACGCCGCGCCGGAGCCTCGCGGGCGACCCAGCGCGTGTTCGCGATTGATTTTGCGGAAGATTTCAGCTCACCGCGTGCTCGACGATCAGTTGCACGCGCGACACGCCGTTCCATGTATCGCTCGCGAGCCGGTAGGCGACGGTGGTGCGCGCGGGCAGCGTGTCGGTGTGATTGAACCAGATCGCGTTGAAGCGCTGGCGGCCGCGCAGCAGTTGCAGCTTCAGGTGCTTGTCCTTCACCAACGCCTGCGAGGCGACCTCGAATTCGCCGGAGAACACCGGCGCCGGAAAACCCTGGCCCCAGACGGCCGCGTCGAGCATTTCGACGAATTGCGGCGTGAAGTACGCGTCTTCGAGCTCGCCGTCGGTTTCGATCGTGCGTGCGAGCGCCTGCGCGGACAGCCATTCGCGGCCGACCGCCTCGAACGCGGCGGTGAAGCGCGGCACGTCGGCGGCGGCGATCGTCAGGCCCGCGGCCATCGCGTGGCCGCCGAATTTGACGATCAGGTCCGGCTCGCGCTTCGAGATCAGATCGAGCGCGTCGCGCAGGTGGAAGCCCGCGATCGAGCGGCCCGAGCCCTTGACGAGCATGCCGGTACCGTCGGCCGGCGCGAACGTGAACGACGGGCGGTGGAACTTCTCTTTCAACCGTCCCGCGACGATGCCGATCACGCCCTGATGCCAGCCCGGATTGAACAACGTGATCGTGGTCGCGCCGTCGGGATCGACCGTCGACAGGTCGTCCAGCGCCTGCTGCTGCATGCCGGCCTCGATTTCACGGCGCTCGCGGTTCATCGTGTCGAGCTGCTGCGCGAGTTCCCAGGCACGGCCAACGTCGTCGGTGGTCAGGCATTCGATGCCGAGCGACATGTCCGACAGCCGTCCCGCCGCGTTCAGGCGCGGTCCCAGCGCGAAGCCGAGGTCGAAGCCGGAGGCGTTGCGCGCATCGCGCGCGGCGGCGCGAAACAGCGCGGCGATGCCAGGCTGCATGCGGCCGCGGCGGATGCGCTGCAGACCTTGCGCGACCAGCACGCGGTTGTTGCCGTCGAGTTTGACGACATCGGCGACGGTGCCGAGTGCGACCAGATCGAGCAGACCGTCGAGGCGCGGCTCGGGCAGCGCGTCGCCGAACGCCCCACGGCGGCGCAGTTCGGCGCGCAGCGCGAGCAGCACGTAGAACATCACGCCGACGCCGGCGAGGCACTTGCTCGGGAATGTGCAGCCCGGCTGGTTCGGATTGACGATTGCGCGCGCGGCGGGCAGTTCGTCGCCGGGCAGGTGGTGGTCGGTGACGAGCACGTCGATGCCGAGGGCGTTGGCCGCCGCGACGCCGTCGACGCTCGCGATGCCGTTGTCGACGGTGATCAGCAGATCGGGCTTGCCGGCCGCGCTACGCGCCGCCAGCTCGACGATGTCCGGCGTGAGCCCGTAGCCGTGCTCCATGCGGTTCGGCACCAGGTAGTCGATGCGCGCGCCGAACATGCGCAGCCCGCGCACCGCGACCGCGCAGGCGGTCGCGCCGTCGCAGTCGTAGTCGGCGACGACCAGCATGCGGCGCTGCTGCTGGAGCGCGTCGGCGAGCAGCGCGGCGGCCGCGTCGCAGCCCTTCAGTTCGGCTGGCGGCACGAGCCGCGCGAGGCCGGTTTCGACGTCCTCGGGCAGGCACACGCCGCGCGCTGCGTACAGGCGCGCGAGCACCGGATGCAGGCCGCAGCGGGTCAGCACTTCGGCGTCGACGGGGGAGCAGGGGCGTGTAACGATTCGGGTCATGCGGAAGGACCGTGGATCATTCGATGAAAAGCGAGGCCAGCACGCGCCGCCGCCAGAATTTGCGCAGATCGCCGCGCGTGACCGTCAGCGTCACCGAGCCGGTGTCGCCGCACAGCGTGAGGCCGAGCTCGGCGAGTTCGCCCGACTGCAATGCCGCGAGCGCGGGCGCGAACCAGTCGGTCTGCAGCGCGGCGAATGCCTGGTTCCAGCGCGCCCAGTCCTGTTCGATGTAGGGCGCGGAGAAGGGGGCGAGTTCGACGAGCGTTGCGCCGCTGCCGTTGGTGGTGCCGCGCAGCGCCGCGGCCAGTTCGCGATACGACGCCGGCGGCGCGCCTGTCGCGACCCCCGCGCTGAGCGCGAGACCGCGCGTTGCGGCGGCATCGGACAGCACCTGCGCGAACGGACTGCGCACGCTCCGCGCGGCGCCTTGCGCGTGAAACCAGATCGAGTTGACGGCCGGCAGCCCGCGCGCCTCCCGCGCTTCGTTGACCGGATGCTCGAACCAGGCCATCTGCACTTCGTTCTGCAGCTTCATCCACGCGCGAGAGCGTTCGCCGGAATGCGCTTCGTGCGGCAACCAGATCTCGATGTTGCGGCCGCTCGCGCGCAACGGCGACGCGCCCGCGAGCGAACCGAAAGCGTCGCTCGACAGATACCAGCGGATTGGCTTGGGCGCCTCGATGCGCACGCCGAGTTCCTCGATCAGCGGACGCGCAAGCGCGAGCAGCGTGCTCGCTTCGGCGTCCGACAGATTGAGCGACGCCGGGTCGATCAGCACCAGGTGGTCGTGCGCGATGTGCACGTGTACCGGCTGCACGCAGGCCCACGTCGCGTTGCCGGGTTCGCCGCCGTCGGCGCGCAGCATGTAGGGCGCGAGCGGGGCTTCGTCGGCGGCGGCCGAGGCGCCGTCGGGCAGCGCGCCGAATTGTCGCGCGACCCAGCGCTCGTGCGGCAGCGTGCGCTGAAAATCCTCGCCGATCACGCGTTCGATCAGCGTCGCGCGCGCGATCAGCCTGTCGAGAGCGGGGCACTGGATGTCGTGAAGCGCGGTGGAGGCGTCGGCCGCGGCAGGCAGCGCGAAGGGCAGCAGAAGATGGAGGCGGTCGGCAGGCATGATGCTGCGCATTGTAGGGCAAACGGTGCGAGTATTTCGACGAAGCGCGGCCGGTTCGTCGATGGCGCGGCCGAGGCATGTCCTTTGCGCGAGCTGGCGGCATTGTGTGGCAAACTTCGCGCTTGATCGCCGGACCCGGCAGGGTGGCGCACCGCGGCGCGGCGCCTCTATGCGCCGGCAGAGCCGCACAGCGGCCGGGCGAGCGAGGAACGATCCGCGCCGCCGCGAGCCCAACGATCACGACGCTCGGGCCGCACGGCGGACGTCGATGTCCGCCGGTCCCGACATACAGTCGAAGAACGCACAAAAGGATTCGCTTGAAATTTCCCTACGAATGGCAGATTGGCTGGCGCTACACACGCGCCGGCAAACGCACGACCGGTAACGGCTTCATTTCGTTCATCGCGCTGGTGTCGATGTCGGGCATCGCGCTTGGCGTCGCGGCGCTGATCGTCGTGTTGTCGGTGATGAACGGCTTTCAGAAAGAGGTGCGCGACCGCATGCTGTCGGTGCTCGCGCACGTCGAGATCTTTTCGCCGACCGGTTCGATGCCCGACTGGCAGCTGACCGCGAAGGAGGCGCGCCAGAACAAGGAGGTGATCGGCGCGGCGCCCTACGTCGAGGCCCAGGCGCTGCTGACGCGCCAGGACGCGGTGAGCGGCGTCGCGTTGCGTGGCATCGAGCCGACGCTCGAGCCTGAAGTGTCGGACATCGGCAAGGAAATGAAGGGCGGCAAGCTGGCCGACCTCGTGCCCGGCGGCTTCGGCATCGTGCTCGGCGCCGATCTGGCGGCCAATCTCGGCGTGCAGCTGAACGACAAGATCACGCTCGTCGCGCCCGAAGGCACGATCACGCCGGCGGGCATGCTGCCGCGCCTGAAGCAGTTCACGGTGGTCGGCATCTTCGAGTCGGGCCATTACGAATACGACAGCACGCTCGCGCTGATCAACATCAACGACGCAGAGGCGCTGTTCCGGCTGCCCGCACCGACCGGCGTGCGGCTGCGCCTCACCGACATGCAGCGCGCGCCGGAAGTCGCGCATCAGCTCGCGCGCACGCTGTCGGGCGATCTGTACATCCGCGACTGGACCCAGCAGAACAAGACCTGGTTCTCGGCGGTGCAGATCGAGAAGCGCATGATGTTCATCATCCTGACGCTGATCATTGCGGTGGCCGCGTTCAATCTTGTGTCGTCGCTGGTGATGACGGTGACCAACAAGCAGGCCGATATCGCGATCCTGCGCACGCTCGGCGCGCAGCCCGGCTCGATCATGAAGATCTTCGTCGTGCAGGGCGTGACGATCGGCTTCATCGGCACGGCGACCGGCGTCGTGCTCGGCTGTCTGATCGCGTGGAGCATTCCGTGGCTCGTGCCGATGATCGAGCATCTGCTCGGCGTGCAATTCCTGCCGCCGTCGGTGTACTTCATCAGCGAGCTGCCGTCCGAGCTGGTTCCGGCGGACGTCGCGCGCATCGGCCTCATCGCGTTCGTGCTGTCGGCGCTCGCGACGCTCTATCCGAGCTGGCGCGGCGCGAAGGTCCGTCCGGCGGAGGCGCTGCGCTATGAATGACCGCCTCGTCCATCCCTCAACCGATTCATCCATGACCGCTCAGGACTCCGCGTCGCATCCGTTCGTGCTCGAAGCCACCGGCATTTCCAAAGCGTTCGTGCAGGGCGGGCTGAACGTGCAGGTGCTCAACAATGCGCAACTCGCCGTGCGGCGCGGCGAGAAGCTCGCGATCGTCGGCGCGTCGGGCTCCGGCAAGAGCACGCTGCTGCACGTGCTCGGCGGTCTCGACGACCCGAGCGCGGGCCACGTGTCGGTGCTCGGCAAGCCGTTCACGAAGCTCTCCGAGCGCGAGCGCAACGACCTGCGCAATCGCGCGCTCGGTTTCGTGTATCAGTTTCACCATCTGTTGCCGGAGTTTTCCGCGCTCGATAACGTCGCGATGCCGCTGCGGATTCGTCGCGAGACGACCGAAGTCGCGCGCCGCGAGGCCATGGCGGTGCTGGAGCGCGTCGGCATGGGGCATCGCGCGAAGCATCGGCCGGGCGAGCTGTCGGGCGGCGAGCGTCAGCGTGTCGCGATCGCGCGTGCGCTCGTCACGAAGCCCGCCTGCGTGCTCGCCGACGAGCCGACCGGTAACCTTGACGGCGGCACCGCCGACACGGTCTTCAACCTGATGCTCGAACTGTCGCGCACGCTCGAGACGAGCTTCGTGATCGTCACGCACGACCCGGAGCTGGCGGGCCGCTGTGATCGCATCATGCGGTTGCGCGACGGCGTGCTGCACGAAGAGCCGCCAGTGCCGGTCTGAGTGCGGGCCGGCACGGTCCGTCCTCTTGCCAGCGAGATAACCCATGTGGATCGACACGCACTGCCATCTCGACGCTTCGGAGTTCGACGCCGACCGTGATGCGGTTGCGGCGTCCGCGCGCCATGCGGGGGTGTCGCGCATCGTGATTCCGGCGATCGGGCCACGGAACTTCGCGGCGGTGCGCGAGCTCGCGCATCGCGTCGACGGCGGCGCGTACGCGCTCGGCATTCATCCGCTGTTCACGCCGCACGCCGTCGATGCCGACCTCGACCTGTTGCGCATGGAGATCGAGGCGAGTCTCGACGATCCGCGCTTCGTCGGCATCGGCGAGATCGGGCTCGACTATTTCGTCGACGGCCTCGACGATGCGCGCCAGCAGTTTTTCTACAACGGCCAGTTGCAGCTCGCGCGCGAATTCGATTTGCCGGTCATCTGCCATGTGCGCAAATCGCAGGATCAGGTGATCAAAGGGCTGCGCCGGCATCAGATTCATCGCGGCATCGCGCACGCGTTCAATGGCAGTTTCCAGCAGGCGCAGGCGTACATCGATCAGGGCATGCATCTTGGGTTCGGCGGCAACCTCACGTTCGAGCGCGCCCGGCAGATCCGGCGACTCGCCGAACAGCTGCCGTTCGATGCGCTGGTCGTCGAGACCGACGCGCCGGATATCGCGCCGTCCTGGATGTACAGGCAGCGCAATTCACCCGAGCAGATTCCGGCGATCGGCGCGAGCCTCGCGCGACTGCGCGGTGTCACTTCCGACGCAGCCGCCCTTGGCACAACGGCTAACGCGCTCGCCGCGCTGCCGCGACTCGCGCTTTCCTCTGCATAATCGATTCCGTTGATCGAAAGGGTTCGCGTCGGGCGATCCCCTCGCCCGGCGGGCTCGCTGCTGCCCGTTCGCTGGCGCGGTGACGAGGCCCGGCGCCAACGGGTACGGAGGGCGGATGAGGGCGGTCTGGTGTGGATTTGCGTTGGGGGTGGTCTGGCTGCAGCGACAGGCGGTGTTGCCGGATACAGGCGCATGGTGCGCGTTGATACTGCTCGGCTGCACGGCGGCCGGCGTTGCGGTGTGGGGTTTGCGTGGCGGCGCAGCGGCTGCGGCGGCGGGTGTGACAGGTGTGACAGGTGCGGCCGGTGCGGCGCTCCAGCGCGACTACGAGCGGGGCTTCTCGCACCAGCTCGCTAGCCGCGTATGGCGCGACGCTCGCATGCGGCGGGTGGCCGGTTGGGGCGCGGTGTGGTGCGCGGCGATCTGCGTCGGCTTCGGCTACGCGGCCGTGCGCGCGCAAACGCGGCTCGCGGTGAGCCTGCCGCACGAGTGGGAAGGGCGCGATATCGAGGTGGTCGGCACGATCAAGGGATTGCCGACGCGTGACGACAAAGGCGCGCGCTTCCTGTTCGACGTCGATACGAACGGTGCGCGGCTCGCCGCTTTCCCGCGCGTGATCCAGCTAACCTGGATCGCGCGCGACGCCGCGGCGCCGCGGCTCGAACCGGGCGAACGCTGGCGTCTGACCGTGCGCCTGAAGCGCCCGCACGGCAACGCGAATTTCGGCGTGCGCGATGCAGAGGCGAGTCTGCTCGCGCGCAACGTCCGCGCGACCGGCTACGTGAGCGTGCCGGACCATGCGCGGCGCCTGGCCGGTCACGCGCGCGGGCTCGCCGTGCTGGTCGACCGCTGGCGCGCCGGGTTGCGTGCGCGTATCGACACGGTGCTTGCCGATGCGCCGCATCGCGGCATCGTCGTCGCGCTCGCGATCGGCGCGCAGGACGAAGTGAGCCCCGCCGACTGGCAATTGATGCGCGGCACCGGCACGAGTCATCTGGTGGCGATTTCGGGCTTGCATCTCGGCTTGGTCGCGGGGCTGACCGGCTGGCTCGCGGCGGCAATCTGGAGGCGTTCGGGGTGGCTCGGCCGCAACTGGCCGCTGCGCTTGCCCGCGCAGCTCGTCGGCGTGACGGCCGGTGCGATGTTCGCCGCACTGCATGCCGCGCTCGCGGGCTTCAACGTGCCAGCGCAACGCGCGCTGTGGATGGCCGCGCTCGTCGCGCTGGCGTTCGTCGGCGGCCGGCAGCTAGCGCGCTCCACGGTGCTCGCGTGGGCGCTCGGGCTCGTGCTGCTGGTCGATCCGTGGGCGGTCGTGTCGGCCGGATTCTGGCTGTCGTTTTGCGCAGTCGGCGCGATCCTGTTCGCGATGTCGGGGCGGCCGCGCGTGCGGGTTCCACTGGCGTCCCGTCATCATGAAGACGAGGAGCGCAGCGCGGCGCGTCCCGTATCGATCCGGCGTCTGCGCGTGCTCGCCGAACGGTTGCGCAGCGCCGCTCACGCGCAGTTCGCGGTGACGGTCGCGCTGGCGCCGCTGACCGCCTACTGGTTCGCGCAAATTCCGCTCGCCGGTCCGCTCGCGAACGCGTTCGCGATTCCCTGGGTGAGCCTGCTCGTCACGCCGACGGTGCTCGCGGGCGTCGCAATGCCCGCGCCGCTCGATGCGTTCGCGTGGCGCGCCGCGCACACGCTGCTCGATGGTCTCGCGGCCGGCCTGCAACTGGCGTCGGGACCGCGCTGGACGCTGTGGTGGCTGCCGCAGCCGCATGCGTGGGCGCTGGCCGCGGCGGCGCTCGGTGTGCTGTGGTGTCTCGCGCCGCGCGGCTGGCCACTGCGCTGGGCGGCGCCGCTGTCGTGGCTGCCGCTGCTGATGCCCAGCGCAAGCGGCGCACTCGCCGAGCCATCAGGCGCGTTCCGTCTGACTGCGCTCGATGTCGGGCAGGGCTCGTCGGTGCTCGTGCAGACCGCGCATCACGCGTTGCTGTTCGATGCGGGTCCCGGTCCGGAATCGAGCCACGCTGGCGAGCGCGTGGTGGTGCCGTTCCTGCGGGCGCAAGGCGTGACGACGCTCGATACGCTGATGATCAGTCACGCCGACTCGGATCATGCGGGCGGCGCCCCTGCCGTTTTCGATGCGATCGAGGTGCGTCAGCTGGTGGCTGCTCTGGAGCCGGACAATCCGCTGTGGCCGAAGGCAAAACAGCATGGCACGCAGACGCTGCCGTGCGTGGCGGGGCAGCGCTGGCAGTGGGATGGTATTGAGTTCGCCGTGCTGTGGCCTGACGTCGGGGCACTCACGGGCAAGGCGAACGAGCATTGCTGCGTGTTGAGGGTCAGCACGTTGCCGCCCACCAACGCAAGCCAGGCGGCGGCGTTCGTCGGTGCGAACGCGCCGCGTTTCACGGCCCTGCTGACCGCCGACATCGAAGCGCCGACCGAACGCGCGCTGCTCGCGCGCGATCCCGCTATGCTGCGCGCGCAAGTGTTGATGGTGCCGCATCATGGCAGCAAAACGTCGTCGACCGAGCCGTTCCTCGACTCTATCGATCCGTCCATCGCGTTATTTCAGGTAGGCTACCTGAATTACTACTTGTTCTGCGCTCCCTTGTCTTCCTTATGCGGCGGCTCTTTCCGCCATTTCTGCCGATCCTTCTTGCGGCGGCTGTGACCAGATTGTGACCGCCGTCGCGTGCGGCGCCAGATGGTCGGGCGCGAGGTGGGCGTACCGCAACACCATCTCGTACTTTGACCATCCGCCGAGCTCCATCAACCGGTCAAGCGGCGTTCCGGCCTGAACGTGCCAACTCGCCCACGTGTGGCGCACGTCGTGAAATCGAAAGTTCTCGATTCCCGCACGCTCGCATTGCCGGTTCCACTGCACGCTGCACCAATGACGAATAGGGTGCCCCTTCCGCACGAATACATGAGTCCGGTGCTTGCCGATCCACCGACGGATCGCCGCGACCGCGTCGTCGTTGAGCGGCACGCCGATCGGCTTTCCAGCCTTGGCCTGGTCGGCGTGGATCCATGCGCGGCGATTTACCAGATCCACCTGCGACCATTCGAGTCCGAGTAGGTTGGCGCGCCGCAGCCCGGTTGCGAACCCCAGGATCGCGACGTCGCGCATCCAGTCCGTGCTAATGACGCCGATCAGACGCTGCGCTTCTTCCTTCGTGATCCAGCGAATCCGCTTCTGTCTGTTCGACAGATCGGGCAACTTGAGCGCTTTGTCGATCCAACCCCATTCGTGCGTTGCGCGGCTAACCATTGCGCGAATGGTCGACAGATACCGGTTCTTCGTGGCAATCGAGACCCGCCGCGGTTCCTTCGTGCGACCGCTCAGCTCCGGCAGGGCGGAAAAAATTTCGTCCCGAGTCAACGAATCCAGGTATCGGCCGGCGAAATGCGTTCGCCAATGTCGAATGTGAAGCCGCTTGTTCCCAAAATCGCTTGTGCCCTGACATTCCTGCAGCAGCCGCAACGCGGCATCATCGAACGTGCGGCGCGGCCGCTCACCGAGCTTCGCGACGCGCCAGAGCTCATGCTTCAGTTTGTCGTGGAATTCTTGCGCCTCCTTGCGGTCGGTCGTTCCAGTAGTTTGTCTAATTCGGCGGCCGTCTGGCGTGCGGATGTCAAGGTGCCAGACGTCACTGCCTTCGCGCTTTCGGATTGACATGTTTCGCTTTCCTCGTCCGTCTGCGCCGGTCGGCGCTCATTGTAGCCCTGTGTCGCATCGGCCAAAGTTTCCGGCCAGATGCGCCACACCGAGCCGATCTGGAAGAATCCGAGCTGCTGGCGGCGCGCGTACACCGTGCCGTAAGAGACCCGCAGCAGCTGGGCGGCCTCCTTCAAGGTGATTGCGCGCGTGCCGATGATCGGGACCTTGTCGCTCACGATCCTTCTCCTTTGTCGAAATCAAAGGCCCCTTGAGTGGGAGCGCCGTCGCGCTTCCATTGCGCGAAGTGCTCGGGGCAGTAGTGAATGTCGGCGCCGACCTCGTGTGCATGGTTTGCGCACAGGTGCCGGTCGCACGTCTTGCGTGGGCTCACCGGGTAGTCGCACTGATAGCCGCTCGGCGCGCGGCAGCCGTCGACCGCGCAGCGTGGGCCCGTTCTCCGGTCTCGCGTGCAGACGATTCCCGACGTGCCGTCGGGCGTGCGGAACGGAATGCAGGGCATCAGCCAATCTCCTTTTCCGCCATCGCGAGTGCCGCGTTGAGTTCGGTCATCGCATCGTGCGAACCGCCGGGCCGGTCGGGATGATGCTGGGCCGCGCGGCGCCGGTATTCGGCGCGTACGGTCGCCATGTCGCGCACGTATGCCGGCACTCCGATCACCTCACGCCAGTGGCGCGGCGCTTCGGGCGCCGGCAGAGCCGTGAAGCCGGTGAACGCACGTTCGAGGATCTGTGCGCCGCCGTGTCGCTCGATCGCCCGCATGGCATCGAGCGTCGCGGCGACGGCGGCAAGGTTGTCCGCGACCTTCTGATAGCGATCGACGGCCATCACCTTTCGGCCGCCGCGGCGCTTCTCCCAATACACTGCGACGCCTGGATCATCGGGAGCTTTCTGGTCAGATCGAGGCAGGCCGTCGAGACGCGTTTTGAGATTCGTCGAGATCACGATGTCGTCGCGGCCGATGCCGAGGCGGCCGAGTTCGAGCAGCACGCGCTCGACGCCATCAGCTACGGTCAGGTCTTCGCGATAGTTCGCGCGGCGCTGTCGACTGAATTTGCCGTGCTGTCGCGCGTACGACTTCGTGCGCGGCCACCCTTCGGGCCACTGGAGAGGATAGGCAGCGATCATGCAATCGCTCCCAGTTCGTGCATCTGGCGCAACTGCGCGGCGACGTCGTGCGGCACGTCAAAGAAGTTGAGCGCACCCTTGCAGGCGACGAACGGCAGCGGCTTTGCGTCGACCAGATGGAGACCGAAAGCCCCCTCGATATGCCAGCGCGACGTGCGATCGGCGGGATGGATACATTCGTCGATTGTCACGACTCCGACGATCCCGCCGCGCTGCAACTGGTCAAAAGGCGGCAGTTCGATCGTCGGGCCGCCGACGGACCATAGGGGATCCTGCGCTGCTTCGTACTCGGCACGAGTCATCCCCTTCGAAGCGTGAATCAGCACGCGCCCACGGACCTTCGTCGGCCAGCTGCGGTTTTCGATGTCCTTCAGGATGCCTCTGGCGATTGCGGCGGCGCGCGCGAGACCGGTAAGGTCCGGGCGCACAATAAGCCAAGCCCACGGCTGGCGGATGGATAATGCCTTCATGCTAGGCTTGGTCGAAAAATGAGGAGAGTTCGATGGCTACGGCAGACGTTTCGGTCGGGCAACACACGTTCAGAATCTCGACGATTCCCGTTGTCGACGGCGGCTGGACGATCACAATCGTGCATCAACACGACAAGGGCGATTCCTTCGTCGAGACACGCCATGACAGTGACGTTGTCTACGAAACTGAGGAGCAGGCCCTGGAGCAGGGAAGTGTGGTCGCCCGTCAGATGGCAGCCCGGCATGCTGTTTAGCTGAGTGGTCATCATGTCGTCGGGAACTCGTCATGCGTGCGGCCGTCGAGCTGGCGGCCAGCGGCTTTCTTGCCCACGCGTCTGATCGTGATGCAGTCGGCGTCCTCATCGCTGGGAGGCACGTCCCATAGGGTGCCGTTGGCGCGCATGAAACGGACTTCGCCGGCTGACGACCCGAAGGCCCTAACCGAGGCATCGGCCCATTCGCCGTGCTGCTTGAATAGAAAAGGCACACCGGCCTCGCTGCATTGATCGCGGAGTGTGCGGACCCAATCTGTATTCATCGGTCGCGCGCCACGTCCGCTTTCGCCGCCGGCGATCACCCAATCGAGCCGATCGATCATCCTCGTACGGTGCTCTGACTCCAGTTTCGGGAATGGATATTCGCCGCCGCACCGATGCGCGAGGTATTCCTTCGAGAGATCGACTTCGCCGAGGAGCGGCTCCATCGAGAGGAATCGTACGCGCGCCGGCACCGCCAGCAGCTTCGGGATGTCGCGATCGGCTTCTTCCTGATTCACGATCGTCGCGCCGAGCCACACGTTGTCGCGGCCGGCGAGCCAGTCATGCGACCGTGCGCGCGCGACCATATCGAACACGTTGCCGATGCGCTTCGTGAGGAGCAACCAGTTCAGGTTAGGTGTGAGTTCGATGAGGTCGAACAGATCGCGGCGCCATGCCGGATCGACCGCGTTGTCGAATACATCGGCGAGCGAGGCGCAGAACACTCGTTGACGACGCCCGTGCTTCTCGAAGAATGCGTCGTGCCGTCTGTTCCATGCGCGCGGCTGCTTCCACGTGCTATCCGCCGTGCGGTGCCGCGCCTCGCCCGGCCCCCAAACGACGCTCATCGCGCGCGACGGCGTGCTCACGGCTGCGTAGCAGTGGTCGCAACCGGGCGACACGCGCGTGCACCCTATCCACGGATTAAACGTATGATCCGTCCACTCGATTTTGCTGTTTTCACTCATACTAAAGTCCCCCTCTAAGCTCTGACGGCTCCAAAACCCGATCAGCATGAACCCCGCCAAACGAGCGACCGATAAGCGATCTACGCCAACCGCTGCCGAACAGCGCAGAATGAGATGGGAATTCAAATTGGGTATTTGGATGGCCATCGTTACCGCCTTGGGCGGCATCGCTGTTTATTGGTCGACGACGGGTGTCCATGACCTGGCCCTCCCAAGACCGGCGTCCGCACCGCATACCAACTCGCAACTCAACTTGTCCGGCAATAATTTCACTAACAACGGAGTGGCTATCTCCGTCCCTAACAGCGGCGTTGACGTCAATGCAAGCGGATCGGAATTCAACCGCAATGGCGTCGCGGTTGAATTCCGCAGCGGATCCGCTCCGGCTGCAGCGGGTTCCAAACGGTGAGACTTTGTGCGTTCGAATCATGAGCGTCCCGTCTTTGCGGATGCCGCGATGGCGGCGTCGATGGCCGCATCAAGACTCGCCTTATCGCGGTATTCGACACCGCAAAAGCAGATCGGTAGGCCGGAGTCGAAGAATGCTCGATACCGCTCCGCATCCCTGCGAACCTCGCCAATGAATCCCACAAGCTCATCCCTCTCGCGCTCTCCGTTATCTCCGCAAGCCGCGCGGATCTCGCATAGCAGCGTGAAGAGGTCAGAGTCGTCCGCATCCCTCTGCGCTCCATCCTGCGCAGTAGGGGCGGGGTGGGTGTAGAGAGGAATTTCATCGGGCTCCGCAACGTGGCCGGTTTCGCACCAGTACACCCATGCATCGGATGTGGCATCTTCCAGCTGGGCCAACTGTTCTTTGGTGATCCAGACTGCCGGCTTTTGAACGAGTGCTACCTTCGATTTAGCATCCCGACATCCATCAACATATCCCGCCCGGCATTCGTCCGAATGCTCGACTGCCGCCGCCTGCACAGTCGCCTGAGCGCTTGCAGCGGATTCGAGTTCGGTTGCCTTGTCGCACCATTCTTTGGCGCGAGCCTCCCATATCTCCTTCTGGCCACGCTCGCCTGATACCTGCAATTCAAGGGCGGCGATGTTCGCGGCTTGCTGCTCGATCAGTTCAAGAGCTTCTTCCAGATCGCTCGCGCATTCACGGTGATCCTCAGTCGCTTCCAAGTCGATGACTTTGTTTCGGAGGCAGGCGACGACCCATTTCTGTGCTTCGATCATGAGCGGTCCTTTGCGCGGGCGGCGAGCACATCGTGGATAGCCCGCAGATCGTCGTCAGACGGTTCTCGCATCAGCAGCACCATCAGCGCGCAGGGGTTGTCCGCAATTCGGCTAACACCGTGAACGCGTGGCAACGTCACCGCCTCGTCTGCTTGCTCGCTGGCACGCGGAAGGGGAGCGGCCGGGGCTGCGGCGAGCATGGCTTGGTACATGTTGCGAGCATCGACAATCCGAGCATCGCGCATGTCATCGTCGTCCCCCCACCCATCGCCCCAATAGGACTCGCAGATGTCGGCCAGTTGCTGCTTCGTCGGATTAACGGGCACCAGCTTTAGCTTCCAACCTTCAGGCACCGTCTCGGCTTGCGGGGCGGCGGACTGCTCGGCGTCGAAGTATTCCGCCTTCAGCTCATGCAGGATCCCGATCGTCTGATCGACGGCGGCAGCGTTCGCAAATGTCACGAAGGCGAGCACGTTCCTCGCGCGCGCCCCGACCGGATAGACGTCGGACGTATCGGCATTGATCTCGCGCGGCTCGTCAAGAGCCATGTAAATGATGCCGGGCGCGTTCGCTTCGGGTGAGAAGCAGCCGCCGACCGCGACGGAACCGTGCCCCATCTGCGCGACCGTCACGAGCTGGTCGCTGAGTGCCGTGGCAGTGGATGCGGCGCGGGCGAACCGGTCGAGAAGCGTCGCAGCGCGGCGTACGTACACATCGCCGTCGATAGCCTCATAGTCGTCTTCGTAGATCACGGCCGGGTCAGCCTCAGAGCAGCCCTCGATCATGCCGCGCAGGATGCTGGCGAGCACTTGCGCTTCCCATTCGGGCGTATGAGGCTCTGCTGCACGCTCGTCGCTCACAGTCGCGGCAGAGCGAGGGAGAGGGCCGGCGGTGGCGAGAGCGGTCGGAATGCCGTGAAGCATATTCATGACAAGCCGGAGTTCATGTGCAGCGGCTTTCGGATCGCATCCGTTCTCTAGCCATTGTGCGGTGCATTCTAGGGACACGAGAGCATTGCGGACATTTGCACGCATTTCATCGCCCGCAGGTTGGTTGATGGTTGTCATAGGTGTCGATCCAAAAAAGCCGGACGCTGTGCAAGCCGCCCGTAAATTCCGAGGGACGTGTGCCGGCTTTCGAGGCTTGAAAGTCTCTGCGGCATACCGGCGCGCCGCGGGGTTAGGCGAAGTGTTTCGCGTGCAGCTCGTCGAGTCGTTCGACCTGTTTGTCGGTCAGCTCAGTGACCTTTCCCGCGCTGACGAAGCGCTGCAGATTGGTCACGAAAGTTTGTTCCCAGCCGTTCAGGTCGTCGGTGCCGAGCAGGCCGGACAGTCGCTGAATCATTTCGGTCGTAGAGACGTGGCGCATTTCAGGCGACCTCCAGGGCAACGGGGCGCACGGTGGCACCCTCGATCCAGAACGCCTCGATTCCTTCCGGGAGTGCCTTCGGCGGTTCCTTCAGACTCATGAACACCAGCGCCGTGTCGATCTGGTTCGCGTAGGCGAGGTCGTCGAGCCAATAAAACAGGCGATCGCGCTCGGGTCCGATCAATACGTCGGCGCGGTCCAGCACCAGCAAACGCAGACCGCTGATCAGGCTGATAGCGCAGCCTAGGTGCGCGTCGGCGCGCCAACGCTCGGATTCAGACAGCAGTTGGTACGGGCGCCCGTCGGCCAGAATTTCCATTTCAGGCGTGACCGTTACGTCAGCCCACTCGGACATTTCTGCGAGCGCGGTCAACTGCTCGTTGAGCGGCTGCAACGCCTCGCGCATCAGGTCTGCTGGAATGCCATCTGGCGCGAGCGCGTCGGCGATCGCTTCCCACGCCTGTACATCGGCGTGGTGCGAGGCCGCGTCTCGCTCTTTTTCCCCGGCTGCTGCTGCGGCCCGCTGCTGGTCGCGGTGCTTCTCGACCTCCGCGGTGATAGTTCGGCGCCGCGCCTGCAAGTCAGCGAGTTCCTGTCGAAGGGCGTCAACGTCGATGACGGGAGCGTCGGTGTCTTCCTCTCCCTCGACGGCTCGCAACTGCTTCGCTGCAGTGTCGGCCGCCTCCAGCTCGCGGCGGCGATTGGCTGCGGCGTTCTGCAGCATGGTCAGACTCGCTTCGTATTCGGGAAGCTTGGCGATCGCCTCATCGTCGCGCACCGCGGCAACGCTGGCGCTCAGCACGCCGTTCAGGTAGCGGAGAAGGGCTCCGCATTCGGGGCACGCGCATTCGATACCCGCCGGCGTGCCGCCCGCGCGCTCGCGAAGGCTGTCGACCTGCGGTTTGAACTCCACCACCTCGTTATCTGCCCGTTGCACAAGATCGGTCAGGCGGGCGAACTGGGAGGCAGTGGTGCGCAGGGAAGCGACCTGTTCTGCCCGTTCGCGGGCCGTGGTCTGGGCGACCTCGGCCGCGCCGATTTCCTGCTGCACGTCGCCGATCTCGCCGTCGAGCGATTCGCGATCGGCCTCGAGCTTGAGTAACCCGGCTTCGTCGAACGTCACCGCGGCGGGCGCCCAGCCGTCAGCCTTTGAACTGCCGTAGGTCTCACCGGTCACGACGCGCCACGCGGTTTTTGCGGCTCGCGCCTTGTCGCCCGCTTCCTTGTGGGCGGCGTCGATACCGGCGCGCACCATTGGAATCACCGACTCGATCCGCTTTTTGTCCGCATCGGACATAGGTGTCTGGTCGAACAGCCGGGCAACGAGGCGACGCCGGATTTCATCGGAGCCGACCTTCACTCCCATCAGTTCGTACAGGAACGATCGGCGTGCCTTGTCGTCAAGCTGGGCGAAGCGCTGGGCGTCGAGCACCATCGGAAGCCGCGGATCATCGATCAGACCGCGCGCGAGCTTGCCCGCAGGCAACGTGATGCTGTTCGCGTCATCGCCAGCAGCGACGATGATCTGGCCGTCCTTCGCGTCGTCGTGCAGCAGCTGGCCGTATGCCTTCTTCAACGACACCCGCACGGTGTCGCCAGTCAGCGCCATGCGCACGGCTTCCTGAATGCTGCTTTTACCGGCGCCGTTGGCGCCGGCGAACAGGGCGACGGGCTTGGTCAGGTGGACGTCGGCCTCGGCGATGCCGAGAACGTCACGCACGAGGATATGAGTCAACTTCATGCTTCGTCCCCGCCAAGGTCGTCGCTGTCGTTGGCATCTATCACTGTTCGACGGCCCGTTTCGTCTGCCGTGCTCACGACGCCGCGCTTTTCGAGCTGCTCGATGATGATCGCTGCGCGGTTGTAGCCGATCTTCAGGTGGCGCTGAATGAAGCTGATCGTCGCGCGCTTGTGCTCGCGCACAAGGGCCGCCGCCTGCTCGAACAGTTCGTCGACGGGGTCATGACTCTCGGCAGCGTCGGCCTGTTCCTCGTGCCACGACTTCCAACCCTTTACCCACGCGATGCACAGATCTCCGCGCATGACCGGGCACTCGCTTTCGGGCAGTCCGTCGGCAGCAGCGTTGCGACCCGCTTCGTGCTGCTCGTCGATCTCGGATTGCAGCGGGCCGTCGCCGAGCGCGGCGACCGGGCGGAATTCGGCGTCGACAACGTCGTCATCGTCGGACGGCCCATTCATTCCATCGCCATCCTCGGCGGTGTACTCGCCGCCAAGGTCGAGGCCGCGCTGATCGTTTTCGCCGCGCACCTCGTCCATGCCGCCCGTATGCTCGCCGGCGTCGGACACGACGATCAGCACCTGCTTTCCCTGTGCATCGTAGAGCTCGTGCAGCGAGGGCGCCGATTTGCCGACCTTGATGACGGCTTTCGCGCCGTCCTTGATGGTGATCTGCTCGAGGTCCCCGGCGACGACCATGCGCCCATCGCTGGCGATCAGGTGCACGGCCATCTTGACCGCGTTCTCGACGCGCTTGCGCAGCCGGTCAATGATGTCGTTCTGTTTGGTCTCGGACAGCTTGACCCAGACATCGGGAAGCATTTTCAGTTCGAGGACGGTTGCCGACAGCAGATCCTTGCCGACAGTGGCCGCGGTCATGTCTAGGACGGCCTTGTGTTCTTCAGAATGGCTCACAGATGCTCCTTTTATTCGAATGAATGGTTATTCGGCGCTGATCGGTCCGCGCGGCCGGCGCTGCGTCGGCGTGGTCGCCTGTCGCTGCCGCGCGCGCTGTTGCGGCTCCTCGGTGCTGCTGAGTTCCCGAATGCGCTTCGATGCCAGCGCGTTGAGTTCCGCTTTGACCGCCTCGTCAGACACACCGCTGATCGCGCTGCGCGCGAGGTCGATTTCCTCGGGCGAGTTCGCGGTTTCGAGGTCCTCGCGGATGCCCTGAATCAGTCCCGACTCGTCGAACGCGAAGTCGTCTTGCTGGCTGTCCGACTTTTGCTGCGCAGATACCTGCGCGGTAGATGCGACGGTCTGCTCCTGCTTCGCTTCGTTGGCCGGCGCGGGTTCGCGTCGCTGAGCCGCAGGCGAGGTCGGTTGTGCTGAGGCCTGGGTGGCCGGAACGACTTCAGCAGCAGGCGCAGGACCGGCGCGAAGATCGTCGACGGTCGTGCGGTTGACTGTGTACGAGCCATCCGCGTGCACGTCGACGATGTCGGTGACTTCCTCTGCCGTCTGGAGACCCATCAGCAATTCGGGCGCATAAAGCTTGCCGAAGAAGGCGGCGGAGCGATATCGAAGCATCACTTCAGGCATCGTCATCCACTTGCTGCCATTCTTCGTCAGCCAGCCTTCGTCAATCGCCATCTGAATACTGATGGTCGGTGATTCGAGGCGCTCACCGGTCTGCTTTTCGATCGCCCACGCGACGCATGTCTGGTGCCGAACGGTTACCTTCCTGGGTACGCTCACCTTTTTGGCACGGCCATTCGGCTGGTCTTGCCACTCGGTCGCGTTGTAGGTCACTTCCTCGGGATCGGTTGCAGGGCTGAGGTCAAAGCGAAGCGGTGAGTACTTCCCGCACGAGTTGATCGCCGCGATGATGAATTGCGATGACCAGGAGGGGCGGCCTTCGACGATGTACAAATTCTGCATCACCATCAGCGGATCGGCGCCCATGCGTTGCGCCATGTTCAGCGCGACGACACAGTTGGAAAGCCCGTTGGGATTGTCTTCATAGCCGGTGACCTTGCCGTACTCCTTGACTTCGGTCTGTGCACGATACGCAACGGGTACCAACGTCGAGTTGGTCAGCAATTTTGCGGCGCGCTGCATCAGTTCGAACGATTGCAGCGTGCCGAACCCCATTTCAACGGCGGGCAAATTGGCTTCGCGTGGCGCGGGGTTGCGCAGATTTTCTACAGTTGTCGGGGTCGACATAGGATCCTCTTAAGCAGTTTTGCGATTTGCGGCTTCGACTTGGCTCCAGAACGGATGCCGCCGCATGCGCGCGTGAAGTTGAAGGTGATAGCGATGCGTGCACACGAGCAGGTTCTGTGGCCGGTTGTCGTGGCGAATTGTGTTGATGTGATGCACTACCTCTCCCCGCCGAAGTCTGCGTCCGATTGCTTTTTCGGCAATCAGAATGTGCTCGTACTGGCGCTTCCCACGCCCCAGATTTACGACGACATAGCCTTGCTCGGTCAGGCCTTTGTTGCCAAGCGACCGTTGAACGAGGATCTCGTATCCGCGTGGGGCAGACGGGTTGCGCGCCGGCTTCGCTGGGTGGTGAGCACGACGAGCATCGGTCCAGGACTTGTCGCGAGAATGGGAGCCGCGCGGTCGGAAATTGATCTCGCTACTTCTCAGCCATCGCCAGACGGTTCCTACGCTCTTTGACGTGGCGACGGCAATCTCTCGGCAGCTTTTTCCGGACCGATACAGTTCGATCATTCGAACAAGGAGTTGCTGATCCTGATCCATTACTCGTGGAAGACACATGTTTTCCAGCGGGCGCAATACTTGGGATTGCAAAGCACGCTGGACGGGTTAGGCGGGAACAGGCCGCTGCGAAACATTTCCGCGGCGAACTGGATCAGGCCGCGGTGGTCTTCGGTGCCCACCATGACGCGTCGCGCGTCGAACAGCGGGCTGACCATTGGCGATGTCTTGCCAGCGGTCGGCAGGGCGATGATCTGGCCGCCCACCGTCGGCTCCTTGGTGGTGTGCTCGTACAACAGCTGGTACGTGCCGAGCTGCGCCGACTTGCCCTTCAGGTTCACCTGGCCGTTCTGAATGATCGCGCGCCCAGTCTTCAGGTCAGGAATGGCAATTCCGTCTTCCCGGCGCGCGACGCGTGCGCGGTCCATCGAACCTGTCAGGCGCACGATGGTGCCGCCGCCGCAGTCGATCTCGAACGGCGAGAGCTTCATTTCGACTGCCGTGTACTCGAACTGAGGAGCGACCTCCAGGCAATACCGCGTATGCAGCGACAGGCCGATCCGCTCGGCTTCGCGCAACGTCAGATCGTCGTCGCTGTAATCGACGTCTTGCGTCGGGTTATGCAGGGTGTCGATGAACACGCCAGCGGTATCGTCAGGCGACAGCGGGTTGCCGTCGAGGTGCGCCTGATCGTTCGCTGCGGTGCTGGCGTGCACCGCCGTGCCGAGCGTGGCGCGCAGGCCGGACGCTTTGCGCATGCCGAGGAGGTGTTCGCCTTCCCACTTCATGGCGCAGTCGAAAAGCCCGCCCCAGCTTGAGGCGCGAACCGTGAACGTACTCATTCGGAGGCCCGCCCGGTGTACGGCATCTTCTCGACGCAGACGCACGGAAAACGCTCTGAAAAGGGCCTGATACGGCGATAGAAATGTGAGCCGATCGACTCGGCCTGCCGGAGCGCCTCGAAATTCGAAGGCGTGAAGTTCGAGTAGTAGTAGAGCGAGGTGGGTGCCCCGGTCTTACCGTCTTTGAACCGAACCGCCAGGGTGCCGGTCGACGGATCGTAGCCAATGCTGTGGATCTGTGAGGACTCCACAGAATCCATTGCGATCTTCGGACTGGATGTGTTCATATCGGACGCTAGGGTGAGGGGTTGGTCAGTGCTTGCTATTGGGCTTCACTACGCGACGCATCTGAGATAGGGCCACGAAAGAAACTCGACCTCGGATGCGTATCGTCCGGCCAGTTCCCTCAATTCGTCGTAGCCGTCATCGCCGTATTTCAGTGCAGCCAGTGCGGCCAAGCGGACGCCCGCGAAGTAGCCGACCCGGAATGACATGTCGCGTCGGCTCATCCACCAGTTCAGACGAATGTCGTTCGCTGCAACGCGGACCCGTTGCATCGCGTCCGTGAGCGCAAGCGCACCGCATTCGGCGACGGTCAGGCTATCGAGCGGCGCGTGCAGAATTTCGAAATGACAGCGCATGGTGGTCAGTCCGTGTAAGCGATGTATTTGAACCGGCCGCCGCCGAAGTGCTCGAAGCGGCCGCCGAAGGTTCCGCGCACGGCGTTCTCGACGTCTTCGCGCGTCGCGCTGGGAGGGTAGACCCCTTCCTTGATCATCGTCGCGCTCGAGTGCCCCTTGCTGTGCCAGTCGATCTTCGTGGTGTCCAGCTCGCGTGGGTCGTGCATCACGTGGATGGGTAAATTCATGCTGTACCTCGGGCGTTGGTGTCGTTGGTGAGTTGCGGTGCCACATCGGTGTTGATGTAGACCAAAGCGAGAGCGGCGCAGACGAGCAGCAAGACCATCCCGAGCCACGTCCAGACTGGATGGCTGCGTTCGAGCATGTCGAGGCGGCGCACGGCGCTGTCGCTGCGGACGAAGACCCACAGCGCGCCATAGGCGAGCGCGATCAATGCCCAGATGCCGAGAAAACCGAGGGTGGAACTCATGCGCCACCACCAGCGCGCAGCGCGACGACGAGCCAGAGGAAAGCACCGGCCGCGACGCCATAGGCCAGCATGGTCGCGAGCGCACGAAGGCGACGGCGCGCGCGCGGGCACGAGGCGAGCAGTGTGTTATCGCCGGGAGCTCGGCCGAGCAGGAGGCGGGCATTCATGCGGCACCTCGCGAGCGGAGCATGGAATCGGCGTATGCCCAGCGCCAGGCGTAATAACGGGCGACTCGCTGCTCTGCATCCCATGCTTCAAGCGCGGCACGCTCAGACTCCCACTTCTCGTCGAACGCGTTCACTTCGGGGCTCACGTCGCTTTCGTCGAGCCAATCGCCGAGACCCTCCCATTCTTTGTATTGCTCGGGTGTGAGAGATTCGTGCGGAATCGAAACGGCGGGCCGCGGCGTCGCGGGCACATACTTGAACCACTCGGGAATGTCCGCTGGCGCCCGCACTGCGAAGTAGTCGCGCAGCGACATGCCTTCTTGCGACGGACTGTACTTGCCCACCGCGCCGCCCATCGGGCGCGCAAATGCCGGTCCACCGGTTTTGATCTCGTTCATGCGGCACCTCGCGCAATGAGGTCGCACGCGATCGCGCGCATGAGGTGTTCAGTCAGTGCGCCGTGGAGTCCTTTTCTCCGTGGCAACGCGCGTAGGTCGAGGAGGTCTTTCGCGAGGACTGACATTTCAGCACCCCGCAATGATGAATGTGCGGTGGTGCGGCGCGGCCTCGATAGGTTCCGGCCCCGCAGTCGTCGTTGCTGCGTCACGAGCGCGTAACGCCCGGGCCTCGATTGCCTGGTTAAAGGCGTGCAGCAGCACGAGTCCCGCGTCGAACGGTTCACCGTCGATCAATGCGACTAAGCAGCGCTGTTGCGTCGCCTCGGGTTGTGCTTGGAGCGCCGCTGCGATGTCGGCGACGGTGATCGAATGGACGACTGCCAGATGTTCGTTGACGATTTTTTTCGCGGGGTGCGATGCCAGCGGCGCAGGGGGTGGAAGGTGGTGCATCGTTCCTCCATCGGTAGGGTGCGATGGAGCGAAGATACCAAAAGGTAACTTTCAATGCAATACCACATGGTAACTTTCGGGCGTTAGGCCAACGGATCAGGAACGTCCCCGTCGGAAAGTCTGTCGATGACTTTGGAGAGTGCGTTTATTGAACGAAGGCGATCGCGGCGACAGGTACCTCGCAGCCAGACGTCGTCCGTACCGTCGGGTTTTGGCACTATCAAGATGCAATCGGGTGGCAGAGAGGATGGGGGAGGAGGCGCGCGCGGAGCAACGCCCGCAGCTTGCTGGCGGCGATCGAGATATGGCTTGAATTGGATGACTTTCACGCCGACACCCAGCCGATTGTTACGAAGTCGGCCGCGGTTCTTGATGCGACGCGAAAGCCGATCGGACCATAGAAACGCCTCGCCCATGGGTAAGCTGCCCCCTCGCGCGGGATGGGCGTTTTGTCATATCGTAGGACGCAGAATCAGTAACATGTGCTTGATCCGGCGCGACTGTCAAGCCAGTCTGACACTCGGTTACAGAATTTAATGCGAGTAATTATCTAGAATGTCGAATAAATTCACATTTGGCGGCGGCGCAGTTGGTCGAGCCGCGCAGAGGTCCTTAATTTAGGATTTATCTTAAAAATCCATTATCAATTGTTAAAATCTATTATGGCGGTAAAAAAATGGCCGCTTGCGCGGCGTCTAATCAGGCGTCCTTGTGTCGTTTTTTCGTCTTTGGCGTGCCGACTGAAAACATCACGGTGTCATCCTGCTCGCTCACCTGAGGTCGCGACTGCACGCGCTTGGCTTGCAATAATTTCTGAAGCACGTTGATAGCACTTGCCAGTTCTTCCTCATCAATCGATTCCAGTGCGGCCGCGACACGAGAGTTATGAGCTCCGGCTTCGTCAGTAACCACCAGGTCACCATCTAGGCTGTCCATCGCGTACTGCGGCAAACCGAACTTGGCTTCAATTTCGCGCGCCATTCCTTCGCCAATGAATCGGACGCCCGCCCTGTCCTCATCAAAAAGCATCCGCGAGACGTAGGAGGGCTGCTTGTCTAGCCGCGCAGCCAATTTGGCTATCGATCCGTCGCAAAACGTATCTCTCAGTTGAGCCAAGCGCTGTCGACGCGCCTGTCGGAGTGCATGTGTGTCCATAACCTCGAATTTGAGCGGAAAATTACCTCGGAGTAAATTTCCATGTGGTGTTGATATTTTCGTTACCACTTGGTATCTTTGCTGCACTATGGAAAAGCTCCGAATCTTCTTGAACTCGCTTTTGCGAGACGAGCAGGCCGCCTTTGCGATCGCTTGCGGAACGACGATCGGCTATTTGCGCAAGGCCATCAGTACCGGCACAGAACTCGGCGTGCCGCTGTGCTGTGACATCGAGCGGGAATCGGCCTTTAGGGTGACCCGCTTTGACCTTCGCCCTGACAACTGGCACAGAAACTGGCCCGACCTGATCGGCAAGCCTGGCTCGCCGCCCGTTCCTGCTGAGCGGGAGGTGGCGTGACGAAGAACTCCCACCTGTCCGCCTGGGCCGGCGACACCGTTTCAGTAGCGAGCGGATACGAACTCGTACCGATTGGCGTTGACGGAGCCGAGACCATATACCAGGTCCGCGCAGCCGGGCAAAAGGCAGTCATCAGTCATCAGGGTCGTGAGATTCCGCCTGGTGCGCAGGAAGACCGGGACCGGGTGTTCACTGAACTTAGCGGCGGTGTCGCGGCCGGTGTGGCGAAGGCCGTGAGCGCGTACCAAGACGGGATGCTCAATGGTCTCTTCTCGGGGTATTGCGCTATTGACGAGTTGGGGGCGCAGATACGTCGGGATCTCGGATCGCATCCGCAATGTGAGCCAACTGAGCCATGACGTCTGCGCGCACTATTGCTGGAATCTGCGGAGAGTCCGTCTGTAGCACCTTTTTGAAGGCTGCGACATTCAGGACTCCAGTCGCACCCAGGTGTCCGACCAGTCGACTGAATGCAAGCTGGATTGCGGATAGCCTGTTCTCTTGCTTGAGTGCCGCACCTTGGACGATGTGTGCGATTTGCTCAATCTGCCTTTTACTCAGCTCTTTTTCCATGCGTGCTACCTCTGAAAAGTTGGTTGGAAAGTTTGTCGGTCCGATGTTTTTCAGGCAACGGGACCGCCGGTCTGGTTTTACCACATGGGGTGGCACGCACCCGACGAAGGAGGTGGCGTGATGAGGCGACTCTACATTCGGCTTCTTCGGTGGTTGTTGGACCGCGCCACCAATACGGCGGACACGCCGGCCGAGAGCTACTTCATCACGACTGCCGGTCGGGTTCATCCACTCGCTGCCACGGCATCACTAACTGGTTATGCGGTAGCGGCGATCGTTGTGACGCGACGCGAAGACATCCAGCACGTAGAAAGGATCGGCCGCCGGATGCCGCCCACGCCAAAAGCGTCTGCGATTCATCGCGATCTCAGAGACTTCGCGCGTGCAGCAGTGCGGAGAGCCGCGAAGGAGGCAGCGTGAAAAAGCAACGCACCTTCCAGCCAGTTCGTGGCCGGCGGCGCATCTCCGTGTTGCGAGGACGCGTCTCTGTCCGCACCGCATGCGTCGAGCCGGCGACTCTCTCGGCTATGCACTTCTGGCTTGAGAACCGCCGTCGCCTCGGATCGTATCCCGCGTCAGCTGTAGCGCTGCAATCTGCCGCTCAGCATAAGGGTCCGGTTGCCCCAATAGGAACGCCGACGTCTGCTCGCACTGCGATTCGAATTTCGCGGCGATGGCTTGGCGCCTTGCTTCTGGCAATTCGCTCAGTAACGAGTTGGAAAAGGCGACGAGGGCGGTGACGTGTCCTTCCAGTTCTGCGATCAGCAATTTCAGGTTTTCGATTTCTTTCACAGGAGCTTCCTTTCATGAAAAGAGTTGATGCAGTTGGGTTGGTGGCCCAGTTCAATTCTGGCATGGCTGGAAGCCCATCCTTTTAAACCACGGTTGACGTTGGCCGAATCGTATCGGTCGCGTCATTCCGGCGCATTGAGAATTTTAGGAATTAGACGGAATGGAAACGAATGGTCGGGAATCGACGGACACGGAGGTGTCGTCGATCATCGTTGAGCGATTGCTTTATGTCTGTGCGGAGAAGCGCCGCAAGCACGATTTCGCCGAGGCAATGGGATGGTCCGTGGACATGCTGGACAAGTTGCGTCAAGGAACGACCGGCGTGCTGGTCAGTAAGCTTGCGACCTTTATGCGGCAACTCGATTTGGTCACCCTGACAACGGAATACGCGGACTATCTCGCGCGCGGGAACGTTATCGGCTCGAACTGTCACTGCGCCCGCATGAACATGGGCGAGTGCGGGCGGCGCTGACATGCGCGAACTGTTCGAGCACGCAGCGTTTCGGGCTGGATTGACTGCGGCGCGCCGCGGCGTCCCTTTCCATGAAAACCCGCTGAATCCGGGGCCGTTGTCGCGCTTCGCAAGGCAATGCGAGCAGGGATGGTCGGTGGTCGTGGAGTCGATGTGCGATCAGGAACAACTGCGGCAGCCGGACCTTGTGCTGGAGGTCGTGTGAGCGAGCACCAGCCGTGTAGGGACTACCGGCGGCTCGAATCCGGCGGCGATTTGCGATCAGACGGTTGCGCGACTGGCGGAGCGGTGGTGCGCCGCTCCGCGGCTTCGCGATCCAGCCGCCGGCTATCCATGGTTGTGCGCCGCTTCAGCACCAGCATACGGCGCAGGCGTCCGTTAAGCATGAGCCTTCGATCCATGCAATTGCAGCCCCAGCGCCTTGATGACTTTCAGGATTGTGCCGAAACTCGGATTGCCTTCGCTCGACAGCGCCTTGTACAGCCCTTCTCGCGTCAGGCCAGTATCGCGTGCGACCTGTGCCATACCGCGCGCGCGGGCAATGACGCCCAGCGCGTGCGCGATAAACGTCGGGTCGTCACCGCCTTCAAGCAGGCAGGCCTCGAAGTATTCGGCCATGTCGTCTTCGGTCTTCAGGTGTTCGGCCGAATCCCACGGCCGGGTTTTGATCTTTTCCATCGTTCACTCCGTATCGAGATTGGAGAGCATCTTGTGTGCGGCTTTGATATCTGCGGCTTGCGTCGACTTGTCGCCGCCGCACAGCAGGATCACCAAGACCGCACCGCGCTGCACGTAATAGACGCGATAGCCGGGGCCGTGGTCAATGCGCAGCTCCGTAACGGGCGCGCCGGCCGAGTTCGTGTCGCCCGGGTTGCCCATTGCCAACCGGTCGATGCGGGCCTGAATGCGGCGCTTCGCAATCCGGTCTTTCAGTCCGTCAAACCAGACGTCAAACGTTGCGGTAGTTCGGATATTCAGCATGCGGCAAGTGTAAATCATGGTTCACATGCCGTCAACTATGGTTAACATGACTAATGAGTGATTTGCCCGAACCGCTCACCCCGGCGGATTGCGACCTTCGGCATGGATTTCCGTACATGCCGCTGGACGCCGCGCGCCTGCGCGACTCCGAACTTGCGTCGAACGAGATGCCCGAGTCGTGTTGGGCTGCCGTGCTGCTTTGGTGCGCGTCGTGGCAACAGGTTCCGGCGGCGTCGGTGCCTGACGACGACATGTGGCTTGCGGCTCAGACTCGCTACGTCGTGCGCGGCAAGATTGATTCGGCCTGGTCGGATGTGCGCTCCGGCGCGCTTCGGGGATGGGTCAAGTGTGCAGACGGACGCTTGTATCACCCCGTAGTGGCGGAGAAAGCGCTGGAGGCGTGGCTTTCGAAACTGCTCAGCACCGTTGCCGGCGCAACCGGCAACGCAAAGCGCTGGGGTATCGAGGTCGATACAGACGCCGTCAAGCGGCAGATCGTTGACGCTGCACGTCGCTTGGAGGCCGTCGCCCCCCGATCCGAGTGGCTCAAAAAATCGCAGGTCAGGGCCATCCTGAAAGAATCGCCCCCCGATCCCGGGGCGATCGGCTTCCCATCGGATGGCGAACCGCCCCCCGATGGGGATGGAATCGCCCCCCGATCGGAAGCCGATCGCCCCCCGGTCGCAAATGAATTGAAACGAAATGAAGTAAACACCATAGGTTCTAGCGGCGGCGTAGGAACTTTGATACGTGGTGGGCCTGTGGATAACTTTGCATCGCCGCCGCCGGGTGATGATGAGTCCGATATCCCTTCGGATGACGAACCGTTGCCGGACGAGGCGGAAATTGCACAGGTGCTGAGCCTGTGGGAGGCGAAGCGCGGCAAACGCGTCGCGTTCGGCGGCGAGAAGTGCCTGTGCGTGTTCCGTTCCTGGCGCGAGCGCGACGTCACGCTCGGCCAGCTACGCGAGGCGTACCGGCGCGCGCTCGCGCGGCGTGACGCCGACCAGGACAGCACGCCCATCAACGCCGCGTTTCTCGATCGCTTTATCGAGGAAGTGCGCGCGCCACCACGCGAGGTTCCGCTGCCGCTCGGCAGTATGAGCAACGACCAACTGATGGTCGAGGCGAAACGTTTCGGGTACGTGTTGCCGCCCGGCATGGAGCGGCCACAGGCGATCGCCAAGATCGCGCAGATGCGTGCGGAAACTCCAGGAGGTCATGCGTCATGAGCACGAAGACCCAGGAGCAAAAATTCTGGATCGTATGGTGCCCGACCGGCGAGAAGCCGCCGAGCTATCGGCACTTGAGCGCTGGCAGCGCCGTCGCGGAAGCCGAGCGGCTCGCGATCTCAAATCCCGGGCGCGAGTTTTTCGTGCTCGGGGCTGAAATGTCTTACTGCGCTGTCGCGATGCAGCGCGTCGAGTACTTCGACGGGATTCCGTTCTGACCATGAACGCCGATCCGAAGAAAACCCGTGGCGGGATCAGGAACCCCGCCACAGCAGCGAGGAAGGCGATGAATAAGCAGAACCCCGGCGCAGCACGTATCCGCGACGAGATTTCCACTGCAGCGCGCGCACTGAAGTCGCGCGGCCCCGCTCCGCTCGAGCAGGCGATCAGCACACGCATCGGCGAGCAGCCGGCGCTTATTCCGACGTCGCCGGTCCGCCAGCGTGTCAAGTTCACCGTACCGGGCGCACCGGTAGCGAAGGGGCGCCCGCGCTTCGCGCGTCAGGGCGCGCACGTTCGGACGTTCACCCCGGAGAAGACCGAACGTTATGAAAATCTTGTGAAGCTGGCGGCGCGACAAGGTATGGGCACGCGTGAGCCATTTGCGGGCCCGGTGCGTCTCGTCGTGCACATCGCGCTGCCGATTCCGGCGAGCTGGTCGCAGAAGCGGCAACGCGATGCAGCGGACGGGCTGATCGGCGCCACGAAGAAGCCTGACGCGGACAACGTGATCAAGGGCGTGAAAGACGGAATGAACGGCGTTGTGTACGCCGACGACTCACAGATCGTTGATCTGTGGGTATCGAAGCGCTACGGCCGCACGCCCTGCGTGCAAATTGAGGCAGTGGAACTGAACCAGCAACGGGCATAGGTGAGGATCTTCGGGAGTGCAGATGATGGACGAGATTCAGTTCAAGAGTGCGTTCGACGCGGTGCGATTCGCGCTTTGCTATTCGACGCAGCAATATGGCGAAACGATGATGGCCAAGCGACTGAAGGGCGAGTCGGTTGAGAAGGGCATGGGGCTCGTCGGGCTGGACGGTGCGGGCCAGTCCGGTCAGATCCGCCGAGAAATGTGGGAGCTGCCTGATCTGCATCTCGCGGTGCTGATTGCGCGCGCCGCGCCGCACGATGTTCCATGCGATTGCGGCCAACCATGTTGCAGCAAACATCGCCGGAACTCGGAATGGGAAGCTGCGATCGTCTGGCTGACTGAGGCGTCGACGGCGTATGTCTCGGGCTTTTCGCACTATCAGGTCCGGCGCACGATCATCGAAAATATCTTCAGCCCGAAGAAGCAGCGGAAGAGTCTGGTCGATATCGCGGACCACTGCCGCGCGCACCGCAACACGGTCAGCAACCAGAATGCCGCGGTGCGCCGGTGGATCGAAGGCAACCGCAAGACCGGCGAACTTGGAGTCGAGGAGGTCGCGCGGGCGGCGATAGAACGCCGTTTCGGTGAACTCGGATTGGTGAAATCTGACGTTGCTGCTTGACGCTGTGCAAACTATGCACAATAATCCGCCGTATTCGATACACGTCATACGTGCGACCAAAGCCCGCTGAGCGCAAGCCAGCGGGCTTTTTCGTTGGCGTTGCTGGTTTCGCAGTTTGCTGTTGTGGCCGTTTTTTTCGACTATGAAAAGGGTCCAGCCGTGCAACTTTCCAGCCGTTCGATCGACAGCCTCATCCCGTACGCGCGCAACGCGCGCACCCACTCGGAAAGCCAGATAGCGCAGATCGCCGCCAGCATCGAGGAGTTCGGCATGGTCGGCGCGATCGTCGTGCGCGACGGTGTGATCGCCAAGGGCCACGGGACGCTCGCCGCGATCCGCAAGCTGTACGGCGCCGGCAAGCGCCTGTATCCGCCGCCCGGCCGCTCGCGCGGCGCCGATCCATTTTCCGACGGCGAGGCGCCGGTGCTCGATGCGTCCGGGTGGACGGAGGCGCAGTTCCGCGCGTTCGTCATCGCCGACAACCAGCTCGCGTTGCTCGCCGGGTGGGACGACGAGCTGCTGCGTCTCGAAGTGACCGAGCTGCGCGATGACGGCTTCGACGTGGACCTGCTCGGGTTCGAGGCAGTGGACCTGGCTCGTTTGCTCGAGCATGCGGGAGGTGGGCTGACGGATGAGGACGATGCTCCGGCACCGCCGGAAGTCCCGGTGTCGGCCGTCGGAGATGTTTGGCAGTGCGGCAGTCACCGCGTGATGTGTGGCGATAGCCTGCGCGGCGATAGCGTCGCGACGGTGATGGACGGCTACCTTGCCGATCTGATCGTCACCGACCCGCCGTACAACGTCGCGTACGTCGGAAAGACCGACAAGCACATGACGATCCGGAACGACGCCATGCAGGCCGACGAATTTGCTCGGTTCCTGCTGGCCGCCCATCAGGCGATGTTCGCGGCGGCGAAGGGCGGCGCCGGGATCTATGTGTTTCACGCGGACACCGAGGGTCTGACATTCCGTCGCGCGCTGGTCGACGGCGGCTTCAAGCTGGCGCAGTGCTGTGTGTGGGTTAAGCAATCGCTCGTCCTCGGACGCCAGGACTATCACTGGCAGCACGAACCTGTGCTGTACGGCTGGAAGCCAACCGCCACGCACCGCTGGTATGCAGATCGCAGCCAGTCGACAGTCTGGTCGTTCGACCGTCCCGCACGCAACGAACTGCATCCGACGATGAAGCCGGTGGCCGTCGTCGAATACCCGATCCAGAACAGCAGTCGCGACGGCGATCTTGTGCTCGACACGTTCGGCGGTTCTGGAACGACGCTCATCGCGTGCGAGAAATGCGGCAGGCACGCCCGGTTGCTCGAGCTGGATCCGATCTACTGCGACGTCATCGTCGAGCGGTGGCAGGCGTTCACCGGGCTGCGGGCAAAGCACGCGGCGACCGGTACAACATTCGAAGAGGTCGCTGCGACTCGGCGGCCCGGATAGAGCAATGGCACGACCGAGTTTCAATGCGAACAACGACCAGCGAAAGCTCGTCGAGCAGCTCGCCGCATTCGGCATTCCGCAGGAAGACATGGTGATGCTCGTCCTCGACGCGAACGAGAAGCCGATCTCGGTACCGACGCTGCGGAAGCACTTCCGCAAGGAATTGACCGAGGGGTTGGTCAAGGCCAACACGGCGGTCGCGCAAGCCCTGTTCAAGAAGGCGAAGGCCGGCAACGTGGCGAGCATCATCTTTTGGCTGAAGACCCGCGGTGGTTGGCGCGAGACACCCCAAGCTGTCGAGTTGACGGGCAAGGACGGCGGCCAGATCGAGAGTAGGACAACGGTTGTAACACAGGATGCCGTCAAAGCCGTCATGCAAAAACTTGAGTCCGAGTATTGATCCGGAGGTTGAACGCCTTGTCATAAAGGAAAAGTGCGAAAGCGACCACCTGTTCTTCAGCCGGTATTTCTTCAAGCACCGGCAGGGCATCAAGTTTCGCGTCAACTGGCATCATGTCCTGATCGCCGATACGGTCGAGCGCGTGATTCGCGGGGAGCTGAAGAACGTCGTAATTAACGTGCCGCCGGGCTCGTCGAAGACCGAGTTGGTCGCGATCAATCTGATCGCTCGCGGCCTCGCGAAGAATCCGCGTGCGCGGTTCCTGCACATCTCCTATTCGGATGACCTAGCGCTGCTCAACAGCGAGACGGCGAAGGAAATCGTCTCGTCCGACGAGTATCAGGCACTCTGGCCGCTGACGATCGCTGACGACGCGAAGTCGAAGAAGCGCTGGAACGTCATCGCCGACGGCAAGAAGGCCGGCGGCGTGTACGCGGTTTCGCTCGGCGGCCAGATCACCGGCTTTCGTGCCGGCCACATGGCCGAGGGCTGGCAGGGCGCGATCATCATCGACGACCCGCTGAAGGTCGAGGACGCCTACAGCAAGCCGGCCCGCAACAAGGCCAACCGCAGGCTGATCTCGACGGTCAAGAGCCGGAAAGCGAATCCGGACACGCCGATCATCGTCATCATGCAGCGGCTGGCCGAGGAAGACCCGACGGGCTTCATCAGATCCGGAAAGGTACCGGGCGACTGGGAGTACATCGAGATTCCGGCGCTGATCGACGACGCGTATGTCGAGACGTTGCCCGAGCACATTCAGGAGCTCGTCGACAGCAACGAGCGCGACGAGCACGGCCGCTTTTCGTACTGGCCGTACAAGGAGCCGCTGGACGATCTGCTCGCCACGGAGAAGGCCGACCGTTTCGTGTTCTCGGGCCAGTATCAGCAGCGGCCGACGCCGCTCGGCGGCGGGATTATTCACGGTGCCAAGTTCGGCCGCTATGAGGTGCTGCCGCGCCTGCGGTACCGGAAGGTCTACGCGGACACCGCGCAAAAAACCGAGGAGCGCCACGACTACAGCGTGCTCGAGTGTTGGGGCCACGGTTACGACAACCACATCTACCTGATCGACCTTGTGCGAGGGAAGTGGGAAGCGCCCGAACTCAAACGGCGCGCGAAGGACTTCTGGAACAAGCACGCTGCCATCGGCGCGGGCGACCCCGACGCGCCAGTGCTGCGGCAGATGGTTGTCGAGGACAAGGCGAGCGGTACCGGTCTGATTCAGGAAGTGAAGAGCGAGGGCGGCGTGCCGGTGGTGGGCATTGGCCGCGACAAGGACAAGCTCATGCGGGTGATGGACGTCGTGAGCCATATCGATTCGGGGAACGTCTACGTGCCGCTCAACGCACCGTGGGTCAGCGATTTTATTGGCGAGTGCGAGGCGTTCACGCCCGACGACACGCACGAGCACGATGACCAGATCGACCCGATGGTGGATGCGATCGCCGACATGCTGGGTGGAGCGGGGCCGATGGTGGTCAGCGCGGACACAGTCAAGCAATTTGCCCGAATGGGTCGAACACGTACATGAACCGCAGGCAACGCAAGAAAAACCGCATGGCGGAGCAGGTGAGCCAGAACGCGCCGGCCGAGCAGGTGAAGGCCATCGCGATGAAGGTATCGGCCGAGGCCGTCCTCGCGATGCGCGCGAAGTCGCCGACGCGTAAGAAGCCATCCAGCCGCAACGTCTTCCGGCCGTACGAGCCGATGAAGGGCGTGCTGCCGACAGGCGACACTGGCGCGCGCATCGCGATGGATGCGGCGTTCGACGCGAATGCCGCGTCGGCGATGGGGCTGCTCGAGAACGTCAATGCTGCCTTCGGCGAAGGCTATGCGTTCCCCGGATTCGCCACGCTGGCGAACTGGGCGCAAATCCCTGAGTTCCGCAAGCCCGCCGAGGTGTATGCGCGCGAGATGACGCGCAAGTGGATCAAGATTCAGGCGACGGGGGAGAAAGACAAGTCCGACAAGATCAAACAGATCGAGGCGGAGTTCAAGCGTTTGAACGTTCGCGCGAAGATGCGCGAGGCGATCGAGCAGGACGGGTTTTTCGGTCGCTCGCAGATCTACGTCGACCTCGGCACAGGGTCGGGGCCCGACGCGCGCGACGAATTGAAAACGGAACTCGTCGAGTCGCCGGTCAAGGTCGGCAAAGGCTCGATCAAGCGCCTAACCGTGATCGAGCCGATCTGGACATATCCGAACCGGTTCAACGCCAACGATCCGCTCGACCCGACGTTCTACAAGCCGGAAAGCTGGTTCGTGATGGGTAAGGAAATTCATTCGAGCCGCCTGCTGACAATCGTCTCGCGTGAGGTACCGGACATTCTGAAGCCAGCGTACGCCTTCGCCGGCTTGTCGCTCACGCAGATGATGAAGCCCTATGTCGATAACTGGCTCCGTACGCGGCAGTCGGTGTCGGACCTAATTCATGCATTCACGGTGTGGACGCTTGCGACCGACATGGCGCAAGTGATCGCAGGCGGTGGCGCGGAAAACTTTTACAACCGCATGGAGATTTTCAATCTCGCGCGCGACAACCACGGCGTGAACGCGATCAACAAAGACACCGAGGAATTCAGCAACGTGTCGGCGCCCCTCGGCGGCCTCGACAAGCTGCAGGCGCAGTCGCAGGAACAGCAGTGCGCACCATCCGGGCTTCCTTTGGTGTACCTCACCGGCATCACGCCGGCGGGCCTGAACGCTTCCAGTCAGGACGAGATCGAAGTTTTTCAGGACACCATTGCGGCGAATCAGGAAATATACACGCCGCACGTGTCGAAGATTCTCAACCTCGTGCAGCTGTCGCTGTTCGGCGAGATCGACCCGGAAATCGGGTTCGCCTGGAACCAACTCAAGGTCATCACCGAGGAGCAGAAGGCGAACATCCGCAAACTCAACTCGGAGACGGACCGGAACGATATCGAGGCTGGTGTGCTTTTCCCCGTAGAGCGCCGCACGCGTATCTCGAACGAGGAGGATTCGCCGTATCCGGCGCTCGATCTCGACCGTGAACTGCCGGAGCCCGTCACCGAGAGCGGTCGACCGGGCCCGAACGAGTTCGGGCTGGAGGAGCACGAGAACCAGCCGCAGATGGTGCCAGCATGACGCGCGCGCCGGCACGCCGGCGGTCGATCGTGCTTGGCGCCATACACCCGAACGCGGGACTCGAAGCGGCATACCGCCGGAAGCTCGAAGCGCTCGTCGACGAGATGCACGCGAGCCTGCTGTACTGGCTGCGGGCTAGCTACCGCGCTAACTCGCCGGAGATCGCCCAGGACGCAATGAGTCCCGCGATGGCGCTGCGCGCGGCCATGCGCAAGCTGGCGATCCGGTGGTTGAAACGCTTTGACGAAGCCGCGCCGGAACTGGCTAAGTATTTCGCAACGAATGCCACAGCGCGCGTCGACGGCTCATTGAAGTCGATCCTGAAGCGCAGTGGATTTGCCGTCGAGTTCACGATGACGCGCGAGGCCAACGACGTGATGCAGGCGACGATCGGTGAGCAAGTTGGGCTGATCAAATCGATTGCGTCGCAGCATTTGAGCGAGGTCGAAGGGCTGGTGATGCGCAGCGTCTCGACCGGCCGCGATCTCGGAACCCTGACGAATGAGTTGCAGCAGCGGTACGGGGTGACACGGCGGCGCGCGGCTCTGATCGCGCGTGACCAGAACAACAAGGCCACAGCAACGATTACACGGGTGCGGCAACGGTCGCTCGGCATCACGCAGGCGAAATGGTTGCACAGCAACGGCGGAAAGGAACCGCGCAAGTCGCATCTGGAAGCGGACGGAAAGATCTTCGATATCGACAAGGGAATGCTGATCGACGGTGATTACATCTTTCCCGGGCAGTTGATTAACTGCCGTTGCGTGTCGCGGTCGATCCTGCCTGCACTCACGCTCAGCGACACCGGTACCGCCTCACGTCCGCTGCTCGCTTCGACGATCAAAGGCGCGACGGCGGACGCCGATTAGCGCGCACACCATCCAACAGTAAGGTTCAGACAGCTCGCCTCGTGCGGGCTTTTTTACGCATGGGAAAGAAAGCATCGATGGCAGCAGACGAGCGCATCAAGGGCGCCGGCATCTGCCTGCTGACGCCGCAGCGCGAAGCGTTGTTTCTGCTGCGCAGTTCAACGTCTAACCATCCGGGCGAATGGGATTTTCCGGGCGGCAAGTCGGCCGGCAGCGAAACGCCCGAACAGACGGCAATTCGTGAAACGCGCGAGGAAATCGGCGCGATGCCGTATGGCGAGCTTGGGTTGATGAGCAGCGTCGAAGACCTCGACGGCGTGGACTTCGTGACGTTCCGCATGAACGTCATCCGGAAGTTCAAGCCACGGTTGCAGGTCGAGGAGCACTCCGCGTTCCGCTGGGCTCCGCTCGACAATCCGCCGCAGCCGCTTCACCCCGGAGTAAAGGAAACGATCGAGACGTCGGTCGGAGCGCGCACCGCCGCGGATAGCGTGCGCGGCCTGGCGTTCGATCGCGCGAGCGTGCGAACCGTCGATCAGGACGGCCGCATGCGCATCGAGGTCAGCCACATCTCGAAAGCGATGGTCTGCCCGTACCGCGGCGACGAGATCGTCAGTTACGAGGAGCTCGGGCTCGATCCGAATCGCGCGTACATGCTGCTGCGCGATCCGGATGAACTGGCGAAGTCGGTGCCGACATGGAACAGCGTGCCGTTGCTCAACGATCATGTGCCGGTGAGTGCCGAGGACCACAGGCCGGAATGCGTTGTGGGCGCGACCGGCACCGACGCCACGTTCAACGCGCCGTATCTCGACAATTCGCTCGTCATCTGGGTGCAGGACGCCATTCGCGGCGTCGAGTCAGGCGAGCAGCAGGAAATCAGCTGCGCGTACTACTACAAAGCCGACATGACGCCCGGCGAGTATGAAGGCGTCGCCTACGACGGGGTCATGCGCGACATCCGCGCGAACCACGTGGCGCTGGTGCGCAAGGGCCGTGCGGGCCCCGATGTGCTGGTTGCCGATTCAATCAACCCGATGGGAGTTACGACAGTGAGCAAGTCTCTCAGTAAGAAAGCTGTTATGGCGAAGGGGGCCTTGCTGGCTGTCCTGAAGCCAAAGATCGCCGCGGATGCGGCCCCCGACCTTAATGCGAGTCTGAGTGCGATTCTGGCGGGCGTGAAGCGAAGCAACTGGCTGGCGAAGAAGCCGACCATTGCTTCGGCGATCAAGCCGCTGCTGGCCAAGGATGCCGATATCGAAGACGTGATCGAGCTGCTCGACACGCTCGACGGCGAGAAGGTCGATGACGACGAGGTCGCTGCCGACGATGTTGATCCGAAGATTGAGGGGATTCTCTCCCTGCTTCGCGGCAAGATCAGCGACGAGGATCTCGCGCAGGTTCAGGCGATGCTGACCGCGGCGCCGGCTGCGACGGACGAAACGAACGGCGCGGGGGTAGCCCAGGGCGGGGCGGCCGCGAACCCCACGGCGAAGGACAATCCACCGCAAACGCCCGGCGCGGCCAACGCGAATCCGGGCGATCAGACCAATGAGGAAAACCCGATGAACCGAGCGGCTATGGACAAGGCGATCAAGGTGGCCGTCGATGCCGCGCGAGCGGAGACCGAGCAGGCCACCATCGCGCGCCTGCGCGCGATTCAGGAGGCCGAGGAAGCGGTAAAGCCGTACGTCGGCAAGCTCACCGCCATGGACAGTGCCGACGGCGTCTACAAGGGCGCACTTGAGGTGCTGAAAGTGGACATCAAGGACGTCCACCCGAGCGCCTACAAGGCAATCCTGCTCGCCCAACCGAAACCGGGCGGCGAGCAGCCGCGGCACCGCATCGCGGAAGATTCGGCGATCGCACCGCCAAACGACATGGAAGAGGTTTTTCCGAACGTCCACCGCCTCGGCCGCTAACCCTCGGTCCCATCTCAGGAGCAGATTATGAGTTTTCCCCGACAGGTAAATGTGCAAGCAGCGCCGGCAGTACTCGGCGACTTCTGCGACTCGAACCCGCGAGCGACGGTGAACGCGGGCGAAGCCGCGCTGATTGCAGGTGCCAACGGCGTGACGGTCGGCCGCTTCGCCTGGCTGGATCCGGTCGATCGACGACGCGTGAACAGCTATGGCGCGGGCGAGCCCTCGGGTTTCGTTCGTCGCGATCAGCAGGCACTGATCACCGCGTTCCTCGCCGAGTATGGCCTCGTGATGCCGGTGGGCTCTCCGATCACGCTGTTCAGCGCGGGTGGCTTCTGGGTTCGCAATGACGGCGACGCAACGAGCGCTCGCGACCAACCGGCGTACGCGAACAATTCGACGGGTCAGATCCGCTTCGACAAGAACTGGGCGGGCGCGAGCGTCACCGGGCAAATCGATCCGAACGTCGTCACCGGATCGATTGAAGGTAACACGCTTACGGTGACGGCCGTTACGTCTGGCGTGCTGAGCGTCGGGCAGACGATCAGCGGCGAGGGTGTCGCCGATGGCACGGAGATCATCGGTGTGGACACGGACGGCACGTACGCGGTGAGCATTGCGCAGTCGATCGACTCGACTGAGATCACCGGTTCTGGCGGCACGCTGACCGTGACCGATGTCGACTCGGGCGAGATTGGTGTCGGAGACGCCATTACCGGCGCGAGCGTAGCCGATGGCACCGCGGTGATCGGGCAACTGACCGGCATGGGCGGCGCGGGTACGTACGCGGTCAACATCGGGCAGACGGTCGCATCGGAGGCGATGGAAACGATCGGCGGCACGAAAACGAAATGGGTCGCGGCGTCTGCCGGCGCTCCCGACGAACTCGTGAAGATGACGACCTGGCTGCGAGGCTAAGGCACTTCACACGCTTACGGACAACTATCAACGCAGCAGTGGCGCCTTCGGGCGCCTTTGTTTTTGCTCGAGGAATTCATCATGGCCAAAAAAATGGCGTATGACATGGCGCCGCACGACCAGCGTGTCGCGCTCGACTATCACCGAACCCACTGGGGCATCAACTTTCCCGGCTCGCAGGCGTTCTGCCGGCCCGAATGGAAAGAGGACATCAATCTGGCGATGGACGCGCAGCCGGAATTGATCACCACGCCGAACTCGGGCATTCCGGCATACCTCACGTTCTATACGGACCCCGACATTCTGCAGATTCTCACCGCACCCAACGAGGCGGCGGAGATCTTCGGCGAGGAGAAGAAGGGCGAATGGACATCGTCCGCGCTGATCTTCCCGGTGGTCGAGCGCACGTACGAGGTGTCGAGTTACGGCGACTTCAACAACAACGGTCGTGCCGGTATCAACACGAATTTTCCGCAACGGCAGCCGTATCTCTATCAAACCATCGTCGAATACGGTGAACTGGAGATCGCGCGCGTCGGGCTCGCGAAGATCGGTTTCGTTGCCGAGCAGAAACAGGCGGCGATCGACGGCCTGAACAAGTTCGGCAACCTGACCTACTTCCGCGGCGTCGACGGCCTGCAGAACTACGGTGCGTTGAACGATCCTTCGCTGCACGAGGCGATCACGCCGATTCCGAAGGCGAACGGCGGCGTCGCGTGGCTGAATGGCACGTCGATCAATGCCAGCGCGAACGAGATTTTCGAGGACGTCCAGGCGCTCGTGATCCAGCAGATCAACCAGTCCGCAGGCCGCATCAACACGAAGTCGCGATTCGTCCTCGGCATGTCGCCGAGCCGTGAAGGCGCGATGACCGCAACGAACACTTTCAACGTGAACGTGGCGGACCTGCTGAAGAAGAACTTCCCGAATCTGACGGTCAAGACAGCTATGCAGTACGGAGCGCTTTCGCCGCAGAACCCGCAGGGGTCTGCCATCGGCGAGATCGTTCAGTGCTGGTGCCCGGACGCCGGCGGTCAGAACTCCGGTTACTGCAGCTTCAACGCAAAGCTGTGGGCAGGCCCCGTGGTGCCGGGACTTTCCTCGTGGAGTCAGAAGATGGCTCAAGGGTCGTCGGGCTTCATCCTGCGCCAGCCATTTGCGATGTCGACGATGGTCGGCGCGTAACGCCCAAGCATTTGACCGATTTGAGCAATTCGCGCCCGGCGTTCCCGGGCTTTTTTTTCCGGAGAGAAATGTGGCCACCGAAGAATCCACCAACACCCTTAGGAAGGGCAACAACGTAGCGTCTACCGCCGTCGTGAGTGTCGCGTCCAAATTGCCGATGGATCTGACCATGCGGCTCTACGATTTCCGCGAGCGCAATGAGCCGGTCATGGGCGGCGGCGTGCGCACGTACAAGATCGCCGAACCGCGCCGCGGAGCGAAGACGTTCAAGATTCAGGGGAATTCGTTCCCGCAGAACCAGGGACCACACCAGCAGATCGAATTCGGCTATGCGATCACCCGCGGCATCCCGAAAGCGTTCTGGGAGGAGTGGTTCGAGCAGAACAGCGAGGCGGACTTCATCGTCAACGGCATGATCTTCGCGCACGTCGAGCACGCGAGCACGCTGGCCGAGGCGCGCGAAAAAGAAAAGATGAAGTCGAATGTCGAGCGTCTCGACCCAGCCAACCTGCCGAAGGGGCTGTCCACCTCCGACATGAAGCGGGCGACCTGATCATGGTTTGCGGTGGCGTGGTTCAGTTCTCATACGCCCGCTGGAGCACGCGCTATCCGGAACTCGCGCGGTGGGTCAGCGCCGAGCTGGCGCAGGAGTACTTCAAGGAGGCACAGCTCTACTGCGATAACAGTCCGCAGAGCATTGTGCGCGATCTGTGCGAGCGCGCGCTGCTGCTCAACATGGTGACGGCACATATCGCGGCCTTGAACGCCCCGCTGAACGGCCAGGCTTCGTCGCCACTCGTGGGCAGGATCGGTGGCGCGACAGAGGGCAGCGTGTCGGTGCAGACGCAACTCGATCTGCCGGCGGGCAGCGCGCAGTGGTACGCGCAGTCGAAATATGGGCTGGCTTTCTGGCAGGCGACAGCGAAGTACCGCTCGATGCGCTACGTGCCGGGCCCGGCGCCGATCGTCAACCCGTGGAGCGGGCGCGGCGGGTGGAGGTGGTGATGGCAGGCAAGGCATTTTCGGGTGGCGAGAAGCTCGAGGCATACCTGCGCGAGCTCGCGGCCAAGATCGCGCAGCCGGGCACGCTGGAAGTCGGATTCATGGAGGACGCGACCTATCCCGATGGCACGCCTGTCGCGCTGATCGCCGCGATGAACGAGTTCGGCGGCGAGGTGACGATCCCCGAGCACGAAGTCACGTTGCACCGGAAGATCAACAAGGAGGGGGATTTCCTGAAGGGCGGCCGGTTCGTGAAACAGGCGCAATCGAACTTCGAGACGACCCACCTCGTGCCCGAGCACACCGTGACGATCCCACCGCGTCCGTACTTCCGCGGCATGGTCCAGAAGGAAAGCGGGCACTGGGGCAGCGACATAGGCAAGTTGCTGAAGGCCAACGACTATGACGCGCCGCTCGCGCTCGCGCAGATGGGCGAATTGATTCAGGGCGAGTTGCAGGAATCGATTCGCGACTTTTCCAACCCGCAAAACGCGTCATCAACCATCGCACAGAAAGGCTTCAACGACCCGCTGATTGAAAGTGGGCACATGATGAACAGCACGAGCTACCGGGTGGAAAAATGAACTTGCATAACATCGTCTCAGGTGCGATTGGCACCATCAATCCGTTCGTCGAGGTGACGCTAAAGCGCAGCACCGGCTATGCGACCGCGGCCGACGGGAAGCGCACTCCGGACTATTCTGAGTCGGGCGAAACGGTGCAGGTGCAGGCGCTCAGCGCGGCCGAGCTCCAGCAGCTCGACGGGCTCAACATTCAGGGCGTGTTGCGCAAGGCCTACCTGAATGGTGACTGGCGCGGCGTATATCGGCGCGACAACCAGGGCGGCGACCTTTTTGTCTTCGCCCTTGCGGATTCTGTTCCGCAGTCCCTGCAGGGCACCACGTGGAAGGTCGTTCAGGTCATGGAAACGTGGGCCGACTGGTGTGCGCTCGCTATCCAGTTGCAGATGGACTGACCGATGCGCGCAGAACTTTCCTTCACGGAATCCGAGGCGCTCGCCGCGCTGCGCGCGTTCCTGCTCGGCATCTTGGCCGATGGTATCGAGGTCGTGCAGGGACAGGACAACCGGGTGTCCGAGCCGCAATCTCCTGACTTCGTCGTGATGTGGCCACTGTTGCGCGATCGCCTCGCGACGAACGTCACGCGGTATAGCGACGGGTTTCCCGCCGCACTGTCCGTGAAGCAGGTGTCGCAGTCGACACGGCTGACGGTGCAGCTCGACGTGCACGGCCCGGCAAGCGCCGACAACGCACAGATCATCACGATGCTGTTTCGCGACTCATACGGCGTCGATGCACTGGCCGCATCCGGCATCGAGATCGCGCCGCTTTACACAAGCGAAGCGCGACAGGTGCCGTTTCGCAATGCCGAGAACGAGGTCGAGCGCCGATGGACGATCGACCTTCAATTACAGATCAAGCCTGTCGTCACGGTTGCGCAGGAATTCGCAGACAGCCTGGAAATCGGCACCGCGGGCAACCCGGTAACGGCTGAAACTACGGTCCGACAGGCGTGGAACGGCCTGATCAATGTCGACCGTCTAGCGCATAAGTAATCGTCATCGTCTCTGCACACAGAGCCACCTTCGGGTGGCTTTTTTATTGTCATTGGAGCACCCATGACCCAAGCTATTCCCATCTCGCAGATCGTGAGGGTGTTGCCGAGCGTGCTTAGCGCATCGGGCAACGCCGTCAACCTGAACGGTCTGATTGTGTCGCAATCGGCGGCAATTCCGAACGGACAGGCGATTCCCTTCGCCATCGCTGATGACGTTGCCAGTTACACCGGTGCGCAGTCCATCGAAGCCGAAATGGCGAACATCTACTTCCGCGGGTTCACGAACGGCACGAAGACGCCGGGCACCCTGTATCTCGTTCGATTCAACGAGCAGGCGGCATCCGGGTCGATGCGCGGCGCGTCGCGCGCCTCGATGACGCTCGACGAGCTGAGGGCTGTGAGCGGGACGTTCAGCATTGTGATCGACGGCGTGCAGAAGGACGCTAACGTGGATCTGTCGGACGTCACCAGCTTCTCCGATGCCGCGCAGACTTTGGGCGCGGACCTGGCTGCTGATGTGACTTTCGACTCGCTGCGTCAAGCTTTTGTCGTCACGAGCGGCACGACCGGCGCGTCGTCGTCAGTCACGAGTCCCGGCGGGCTACCAGTACCGGGCTCGCCTGCCGATGTGCTCGGCCTGACGACAGCAGCAGGTGCCACGGTTTCTCCCGGGGCAGATGCGGACGACCCCGGAACGTTCATGGCGAACCTCGTCGACCGACTGACGCAAAACTGGGCCCTGTTCACGACGACGTGGGAACCGGAGACGGCCGATAAAACGGAGTTTTCGAAGTGGGCGAATAGCACTGGCGAGCGGTTCGCGTATGTCGGGTACGACTCCGACCCGAATGCGAAGGTGGCGGGTTCGACGACGACGTGGGGCTACGCGGTGAAGCAGGCGGAAATGGAAGGCACTGTGCCGCTGTTCGGTGACCACACGCACGCCGCGTTCATCCTCGGGTTCGCGGCGTCGCTCGATTTCGACCGCCGCAATGGTCGCGCGACGCTCGCGTTTCGCACGCAGTCGGGCTTGTTGCCGGCGGTGAACAGCGCGTCCGATGCGCTCGCGCTGAAGGCAAACGGCTACAACTTCTATGGCGTATACGCGAACTCCACCGCATCGTGGAACTTCATGTACGCCGGCGTGATTTCGGGCACCTGGGCTTGGCTCGATAGCTTCCTCAACCAGATCTGGCTGAACGCAAACCTGCAGTTGGCGATGGTCCAACTGCTCATGTCGATCAATTCGCTGCCCTACAACCCGCAGGGGGATTCGCTGGTCGACGCCGCGTGCCTCGACCCGATCAGTAAAGCGCTCAACTACGGTGCGATCCGCACCGGTATCGAGCTCTCGTATTCCGAGGTCGCACAGATCCAGAACGCACTCGGTTTCGACGCTTCGATGACGATTCAGGCGAAAGGCTTTTACCTCTACATCGCCCCGGCGACGGCGGATATCCGCGCTGCGCGCGGGAGCCCGCCGATGACTCTTTACTACACAGATGGCGAGAGCATGCAGGCGCTCGACCTCGCGAGCGTCTGTGTGGTGTGACGCCGACCGAACCACGTAACGGTTCCGCTTACGCATCTGGAAGCCGCCTTCGGGCGGTTTTCGCTTTTTCTGGAGTGCCTCGATGGCAACAATTACTTCGGCAAACTCGGCTTTCAGTCTTGCTGTGACGAATCTCTATCCCACGCCGCAGACAATTCAAGGCTATGCGGCTGACGACGCATTCAGCGCCGAGGCGGTGGAAATGGCCGAGATCGTCATGGGCGTCGACGGCCATATGAGCGGCGGTTTCATCTTTAACCCGACGATGCTGCGGGTGGCGATCATGCCCGATTCGCCGTCGCTGCCGGTCTTCGAGAACTGGATGACAGCGCAGCGCACCGCGCGCGAGGTGTACTACTGCAACGGCTCGATTTCGATTCCCTCAATCGCGCGTCGCTATTCGCTCATGAACGGCATCCTGCGAACGGGCAACAAGATGGTGAATGCGAAAAAAGTGCTCGAGTATGTGTCGTTCACAATCGCATTCGAACAGGTCATCGGCGAGGCTACAGCATGACCAGAAAGTCTGTGACCTACACCGTGCAGGCCGAGGGCCGCGACAAGGGAAAGGTTTTCAAGCTCGTTGAAATGCCTGCGGAGCGCGGTGAGAAGTGGGCGATTCGCGCGCTGCTCGCTCTCGGGCGCGCAGGGATGAATATTCCTGAGAGCGCGATTCGTGAGGGCATGGGCGCGATGGCACGAGTCGGCCTGGATGCATTGATGCGTGTCGAATTCCACGAAGCCGAGCCGCTCATCGACGAAATGATGGAGTGCGTCTCGATCATTCCGGATCCTTCGAAGCCAGAAGTCGTGCGCGGCCTCGTTGTCGACGATATCGAGGAAGTGGTCACGCGCGTGGTGCTGCGCCGTGAGGTGTTTCGACTCCACACGGGTTTTTAGACGGCCGTCAAGGACTGGATTTCGGCATTCCTGACGGCCCGAATGTGCCGCTGATGGATTACGCGAATGTGCCGCACTCGATTGGGTTCGCACTCAGCAGCGGACTGTGCACGCTGATCGAACTGCAAACCGTGTATGGCCTGGAAGACATGTGGGACATGATTGAGGTCCATTCGGTCAATATCCACAACCAGAACAAGGTACGAAATGGCGACGATCATTGATGCGCTGCTCGTGACGCTCAAACTCGACACGTCCGGCTACAAGGCTGGCGCGCACGATGCTGAGGCGGCCGGCAAGCGGATGGTTTCGACGCAGAATGAGGTGACCAAGAAGATCACGGAGTCATCGAAAAAAGCAGCCGACGCTCAGATCGCGCAGGTAAAAAAGCAGGAACAGGCGGCGAAGAAGCTGGCCGAGCAGTACGGCAAAGTAAAGCTGGAACTGCTGGACATGGCGGCTGGCACGCTCGCTGCGACTGGCCTCGGGAAAATGATCGGGAGGACCGTCAGCGGTCTCTCGCAGCTCCAGACGCAATCGCAACTGCTTGGATACTCGGCGAACGAGCTGAAGAAGTGGCAGAACGTCATGACGAAGCTCGGCGGCGACCCTGCTGAGTTTAATCAGTTTGCCGCACGCATCGCGAAATTCCGTTCCGATGTGAAGCTCGGGCGACAGGATCAGGCCGACGCGACGCTGCAGGCCGGGATGCAGATGGTCGGCGTTTCGAACAACGCGTTGATGCAGGGATCGTTTCAGGACATCTTCACGCAGATCGCGGGTTCGATGAAGGGCCAGTCAAACGCCGACATTGCCAACCTTCTCGGCAACACACCGGCGCTTGGTTTTGGCTCGGGGATGATCCAGCTCGTCCAGAGCGGCGCGAAGGGAATCGCTGACTCCTACAACAACGCTGCTGGCGCGAACAATCAGGCAGCAGAGGATGCAAAGGGGCTCGATAAGGCCTATCAAGACCTCAAGACGAAAATCGGAATGTCGCTGCAGAACTTCCCGGGCTTCGATGCTGCGATGAAGGAAGCCACGAAAGGGCTCGAAGCGCTGGGCGATCTTGCGTCAGAGCATCCCACGGGTGCCGCAGTCGGTGTCGCCGGCGCAGGGACGATCGGCGCGATCGGTACGTGGCTGCTTGGCCGGTCCGCCGCTTCCAAGTTCCTGCGCATGTTTGCCGGTGCGGGCGCGGAGGCGGGTGCGGCCGGAGCAGCGGGTGCTGCTGGAGCCGGGACGGCCGCCACGGCCGGAACCGCTGCGACGACCGCGGGAGGGAGCTGGCTGAGTGGCGTGGCAGGCACAGCTGCGGAGGCGGCGGCTGCAGGAGAGGGCGCGACATCAGCGACGGGGGCGGCTGCCGCTGCCGGTGGTGGCGCGCTGAGGTGGCTCGGGCCGATCGGTGCCCTGATTTACGGTCTGACACACTCCGAGAGTCTGAACACTGGCGAAGACGAGAAGCTCAAGAAGATTCGCGCGGCCGAGAAGGCGGCGGGTGGCAAGTGGCCCGGCGACACGAAACAGGCAACGCAGGTGTCGAAGGATGCCGCCGGCAAACTGAGCGATGCAGCCACTGCTCAGCAGACCGCATCCAAGGCGCTTGTCGACGCGGCCAAAGACTTTGCGAATGCGATATCTACGAACGCGAGCGCGGCAGAGATGTCATCCGGCGTACCTGTTACGTCGGGCAACGCCAAGGCGGCGGTAGCGGCGTTTATGCGGATGGGGTGGACGAAAGAGCAGGCGAGCGGGATCGTCGCGAACCTGAATGTCGAGAGCGGGCTGCGACCAAACATCAAAGGCGACAACGGAGCCGCTTACGGTGTTGCGCAATGGCATGCCGACAGGCAGGGAGAGTTCAAGCGCGTATTCGGCAAGGACATACACAACTCGACCCTCGATGAGCAGTTGCAGTTCGTGAACTATGAACTGACCAAGGGACGTGAACAAGCCGCCGGGCGCGCGTTGCGCGCAACAACTTCAGCAGGTGAGGCGGGCGGCATTATTTCATCGAGGTACGAGCGTCCCTTGAATGTTGCGGCCGAGATCGAGAAGCGTTCTTCAGCCGCAAGTTCGCTTCACGCCTCGCTCGACGGCGCGTCGCTCGCGCCAATGTACGCCGCCGCGACTCGCTCCCAAGCCGGGGGCACGACGACGACCTCGACTGTCGAAACGAACATCGGCACGGTGAATGTCTACGGCTCAAACACCAACGACGGCCGCGCTGTCGCGTCGGATATGCGCGCTGAAATCAATCAGCATGGCCTTATGGCGAACAGCGCGATTCCGGTCACGTAGCGTTATTTCAGGGGCTTTGGGCCTCGACCGAGACAGGCATCCAACATCCCCATCTTGATCTGATGGGCGGTGTAGTGCGCGAACCGCTGGTCGAAGTAGACTGTGTTGATCATGTTCTTGAGCTGCTTTTCCGACGGGTTCACACCGTCTCCAAATCCTCGTCCTTTCATGCTATCGAACGCGTATTGCGGATCGGCTCCCATGTCTCTGGTCTGCGCAATGCTTCCGTACAGGCCGCTTATCGTATTGCACCGGTCGAAGTCTCTTTGCAAATCAGCGGGAGACGCGGCATGCGAGGCGACGGTCGAGAGCGAGAGCAGGGCGGCGGCAATTGCAGCAACAGCAAGAACGGGTTTCATCTTGTAGTTCTCCGTTGACGGGAGCGGGCATTCTAGCCCGCCGCCCATATCGAAAGAACCGACTGTCAACTTCTGTTACGTGAGCCCTGGGCTAACCCCGAGGGACTTTTTTGGGTTGCGAGAGTGCCGTTAATCCCTTTCCCCGATGTGCCGGCATTGCCCGGTGTGCCGGATCTCAACCGGCTGCCGACGGCGATCGGCGTGCGCACCGGCGCGACGCAATTGCTGCAAGGGCTCGACTATTTCGGGTTGCTGCCGAGCAACACGCCGCAGTGGATCATTGCCGACCGGAACGGCAATGCGCTCGTCGGCTATCAGGAGAAGGTGCAGGCTGGATATCTTGAGCACAAGGTAACTGAAGTATCGCGCTCAGATGGTTCCGAAAAGCTCGTCGAGCAGGTGCGTGTTACGCCGAAGGGTTTGACTCGGTTGGCGCACATACTGGCGAGTAATTGACGCAGTAAATCAATCACCACACCCGCTTCGGCGGGTTTTTTCGTTTACGGCCGCCGCGTGCGGCCGTTTCTATTTGTGGAGGACAGCAGTGTCATTGGACCAAGTTATCAGGGACGCCATTGCGCCGGCGCTTGCCATCTTGCCGTCTGCGATGGACTCGCATCCCGCTCGCGTCATGCTGACGGCAATCGGGCTGCAGGAAAGCCACTTCATGGCTCGCCGGCAGATGAACGGCGGTCCCGCCCGCGGCTTCTGGCAGTTCGAGCAGGGTACGGAGAAGTCCCGCGGCGGCGTGTGGGGCGTCTACCTGCACGACGCGAGCCGCTACTGGCTGAATGGGCTGTGCGACGTACGTCATGTCCGATTCGATCCGGTCTCGATCTACAGCACGCTCGAACATGACGACATCCTCGCGGCAGGTGTCGCGCGGCTGCTGCTTTTCACCGATCCGCCAAGGCTGCCCCCCGCTGACGATGCCGCCGGCGCGTGGGCGCTCTACTTGCGCACTTGGCGCCCCGGCAAGCCGCGACCTGAATCGTGGGATGCATTTCACCGGCAGGCGGTCGGCGCCGTCGGTCCTGATCGGAATGCAGGGGAGACGTGATGCAACTGAACGAACATGAAAAGGAGCTCTTGACGCTGTTCGGTGTGGGGGCCGTGATCGGTTTCGCCAAGTGGCTGTTGAGCGGCGAACGCTTCGAGGTGCGGGTTGTGGCCGGGCGGATCATTATCGGTGCGGGCCTGTCCATGAGCGCCGGGGCCACGCTGACTGTCTTTCCGGATCTTCCGGCGACGGGCCTGGTCGGCATCGCTTCGGCGCTAGGCATTTGCGGGCAAGTAGTGCTTGAGGCCGTTGTGCACAAGTACATCGGCAAGCTTCCCGACGATCGGGGCGAGGGGGGCAATTGAACTGGAAAGCACTATTTGCGGCGCTGTTCATCGGCGGGTGTCTGGCCGGTGCCGTGCAGCAATGGCGACTTGGCGCGCAGATTGCCAGCGCCGGGACTGATCTTGCGAACGCTCGGCAGCAACACGAGGCTGAATTGAGAGCGATCTCCGATATGGCCGCCTCGGCGGCCGACGCCGCGCTCGCAGAAACGGTGCGTGCGGCATCGGCCGTCGCCGCGGTCGAACTAATCTATCGAACGGAACAAACGAATGCTCAAAAGACGATCGATGCTCTACGCGCCGATGTGCGCGCTGGCGATGTCCGGCTGCGCGTCGCAACTGCCAGTTGCATCGCTCCAGCCGGTGGCGGTGGCATGCCCGGTGGTGGCGCCGCCGCCGGCGGAACTGATGGAACCGGAACAGCCGAACTTGACGGATCGACTGCTGATGCGCTTCTCGGCATCACCGGCGACGGCGACCGCTCAATCCGGAAACTGACCGCATTGCAGGTTTACGCGCGCGAAGCACTGCGCGTGTGTGGGGTCCGTTAGCGACGTCTAGTGCAGGCGCTCTATGCTCATTTCTGGGATCGATGGCTAAGGAAGTGGCCGATGCCGGCCATGATCGGACGTTGGAGAGTACGACCTGGATCGTCAACAATCATCCGTTGGCACGCAGACGTCGATTGTATGCCGCTGGCGTTAAACGAGTATGCAGTTCAAGCCACTCAGTACGGCTGAAATAGGACAGGCGTAGGTATAGACTGCGCCTCCGGCGAATACTAGGCCGACAACCTTCCCGTCACTTTCGCGCACCACTGCCGAGCCCGAGTCCCCTGGGTTAGAAAATGTGGTGCCGTTTTCGCCCTCAATCACAACGGCATTGCGAAACCAACACCTGCCTATGCTGTATTCGATCGGAACGATTGCCGCCATTTGCCTCACGGTCCCAAACGTTAATCCTGTGGTCCGGCCAACCTTGAAGACTCGGTCGCCGGGTCTAGCGTCGCCGCTCCCAGTGGGGGGCCGCGCATTGCGAATCGGTAAGTAGCCTTGGACATGACTTTCGCCCGGAGAGAGCTTAGCCACGCATGCATCGGCATCATTCCAATTTACGTTTCCCGTTGCGATCGTGGCGCTGTTTGGGCTTTCCACAAGCCGCACGAAATCCGTCAGCGTAGCGGCCAACAGGTGTGAGTTAAACTGCGCCCCGCCTTCTTGCAAGATTCGATCGGCTCCATTTTTCCCGCGATTTTCTCCCGCGCCGACGTGGTTGTTAGAGAGGATGGCAATGTCGCCATTCACTGACACAAAACAACCAAGTGTGCCGATTCTGTATGTGCCGCGCGAAAGTAGGCCCTCTCGCGAGTCGTCATCGAAATTTTGAATCTGAAGTCCGCACACAAGGGGACGGGTGCGATGCACTTCAGGCATTGTGCTTACGCTTTGAGGACTGCCCGGGCCAGTATGAGGTACTTCTATGAGGCTTCGGGGATCTGCGAACTCTTTGACATACTCGACGCGCAGGTCTTCTATTTTCTCAGGGGCTACACGCCAAGCGCTGGGCGAATAATATGGAATCGCACATAAGGCGTTTCGCACTGCAACAAACCCCACGTCGCCGTCCCTCTCGCCCACGCCTACTGAGCGTATCGTGGGATCCGCGTCAAAGAGTTTCGCGGCTGCGGACTCGACCATGCTCGCTGCCTGTTGCAGAGACGCCGCCATATGTCCTCCACTCATCCCTGGTGTTCACTAGCTTTTGGTAGTAGAGTCGAAAGACTTCAATACGTCGTTGCAAGCGGTTTTGCGACGCTGAAATCGTGCTCGATCAACACTGGAACCTTCTCGCCATTGAGCACGACGTACTTAGGGAATGATTCAGAGGGTTCATCGACAACGCTCAGAATCAGTGCATGCTTGCCCGGATGCTTCGGCAGTTGACCAATGCCGAGCGAATATGCACCTTTGTAGTGCCCGAGCAATTGCCGATGAAGTTCTGGTGCTGTGATGAGCTGCGCTAGTACTCTGAGTTCCATATGGCCTCCCCTTCAAGCGACCGTCCGTTGTCACGTTGCGTCCGAAATTCAGAACCGGAGCGATTCAGGCGACTTTGCCCGCGGTTTCTGCAATTCGTCAAGCGGTACTTCCGCATAGCGCAGCATTTGTGCCACGGACGCGCCGACGCTCACAGCCGCGTTCTCTGGCCGGACGGATTGTTACAAGGATACTCAAGGATACTCGTAGATACGTATCCCCGCTCGGATGGTGCCAACCAGGTCCCAGCTGTCCGACTTTTGCCCACGGCGGATCGCGCTGCCGCATGTAAGGCTGATTTATGTTTGTATTCTGGGCGAGTGTTTGTCCTTATCAAACAGGTGTCGGTAATATCTGCACAGCGATGGCGTTCTCTGTGCTGATCGAGGGGGTGCACGCGCGGCGCGAAGGCCCGAAAAGGACGCCCCTAAAGGCGGTCACGAGATTCGCGAAGTTTGAAGGAGTCTGGCTCAGTGATATGGGATCGGTAACCGGAAAATCTCTTTCGGCAGTTGCAGTGGCCAAGGCGCCATGTGAGGACGACCAGCGAGCGACTGGACGTCCGCTTTCGGCGCTATCGGACGTCTCTTCCGGGTCGGCTACGGTCGACCGCATCGGGCAGCTGTCCGCTGCCCGTGATTTCGTGTCCGAACCGCGGCTCATTGACAGCTGATTCTCCGAACGTAGCGCCCCTCAATTGCGCTACCTCGCTGCTCAGCAGACGTCCGCGGTCCGACTACGAACGACAGTTCCTGGCCGAACTGAGACGGGCGTTCTGACACCGTCTGTCAAATCAAGTCAAAACTTCTACCGCGAGCGGTGTGCGGCTTTTTTTCTTCGTCGCCGTCATCCGCCCCCATGGCCCTCACCCAATGCACGCATCCGCGCTCTGGCTGTGCTTGCACCTGCTTCTGCTCGTTCCACAAGCATAGGGCATGTGATCCGCCCGCAACGTCGCCGCCCCAATGTTCGCAAAGACGGCAGGGGCGGTCTGTCACGGCGTCGGGGTATCGGAAGTGAGACATTGAGTGCGTAAAAAGCTGTATGAATATACAGTATAGCGGAGGGCAACTAGTACGGGCGCTCTATGCAGCGCCTGCGGCACTGTGCCCAAACTGTGCCCTGATCCTGTACGCTTCCTTGCGAAACGCCTGAAAACCTTGGAAAGTCCCATCACTGACCGGCGCGAGACTTTGTGTTAAAAATCAGTTGGTTAGATGGAAAATCAGGGGCTTTCTGTTACGTAGGCTACGAGAATCGCTTCCATCATCCGAATGCGGGCGTGTTCGCGCGCTACGCGGCGCGTCATATCGAACTCGGGCGCAGCGATCGCGATGGCGCCGTGAGGGTCGACGTCGATCCGGGCGCGCGCGGTGAGGAGGGCGCCCGGGTCGACGTCGATCCGGGCGCGCGCGGTGAGGAGGGCGCCGCGCTCACGCTCGAGCGCTATCGGGACACGCAGCGCCGCTACTGGATGGAGCCCTGAGCGCGTCGCGGCCCGATGAGTGCAACAGCGCAGACAACAGGCGCAAGCAGCGGTATAAGCAGCGGCACAGGCAAAGCACCGCCCACGCGTAAAAAACACAACGGAGATCGCCGCAGTTGAAAAACATCATCCATTTCTCGCATGCGAACGGCTTTCCGGCCTCGACTTACCGGACGATCTTCGCCGAGCTCTCCGACGACTACGACGTGCGCTCGATCGAGCGGATCGGCCATGATCCGCGCTTTCCGGTCACGCAGGACTGGCCCCATCTGGTCGAGCAACTGCTTGACGATATCGCCCGCAAGTACGAGCAGCCGGTGTGGCTCGTCGGGCATTCGCTCGGCGGTTATCTGTCGCTGATGGCGGCGCTGAAAAAGCCGCAGTGGGTGAGGGGCGTCGTGATGCTCGACTCGCCGGTTATCGCCGGCTGGCGCAGCAGCATGCTGCGCGTGTCGCAATGGACCGGGCTCGACGAGCGGCTGTCGCCTGCCGCCGCGACGCGCAAGCGGCGCACGCAATGGACGAGCCGTGACGAAGCATGGCGGCACTTCCATTCGAAGCCCGCGTTCGTGCGCTGGGACGAGCGCATGCTGTCCGACTACATCGACTTCGGCATTCCGCAGAGTTCGCCCGACGGCACCCGGGTGCTCGCGTTCGATCGTCGCATCGAATACCAGATCTACCGGACGCTGCCGCATACGCTCGGCGCGCGGCTCGCGCGCGGCGCGCCGGTGCCGGTCGGGTTCATCGCCGGGAAACGCTCGAAGGAAATCCGCCAGGCCGGGCTCGACGCGACGCGACGCGCGACCGGCGGGCATGTCGAGTGGATCGAGGGCAGCCATCTGTATCCGATGGAAAAGCCGATCGAAACCGCGCGCGCGGTGCAACGCATGCTGCGTGAGCTGGAGCGAACCGCCTGACGTGCTGCGCGCACGAAGCGGGCCCCAAACCGCTGCGCCGGCTGCCACGCGAGGCGGCCTCGGCACGCGTGGGTCGGCCGTTTTTTGCTGGGTCGGGAACATCCTTTACGGTATAATCCGTTTTTCCCGCGAGCATCCAGCGATGACCAAATATGTTTTCGTCACCGGCGGCGTAGTATCTTCCCTCGGCAAGGGTATTGCCGCCGCTTCCCTCGCCGCGATCCTCGAATCGCGCGGTCTTAAAGTCACCCTCCTCAAACTCGATCCCTACATCAACGTCGACCCCGGCACGATGAGCCCGTTTCAGCACGGCGAAGTGTTCGTGACGGAAGACGGAGCGGAAACCGACCTCGACCTCGGCCACTACGAGCGCTTCATCAGCACGAAGATGCGCAAGGCCAACAACTTCACCACGGGCCAGATTTACGAGTCGGTAATCCGCAAGGAACGCCGCGGCGATTATCTCGGCAAGACCGTGCAGGTCATCCCGCACATCACGAACGAAATCCAGGCATTCGTCGAGCGCGGCGCAGCGTCTGCGACGTGCGGCGAGCCGGATGTCGCGATCGTCGAAGTGGGTGGCACGGTGGGTGACATCGAATCGCTGCCGTTCCTCGAAGCCGCGCGCCAGATGAGCCTGCGCCTCGGCCGCAACAGCGCGTGCTTCGTGCACCTGACGCTGGTGCCCTGGGTCGCCACGGCCGGCGAACTCAAAACCAAGCCCACCCAGCACAGCGTGCAGAAGCTGCGCGAAATCGGCATTTCGCCGCACGTGCTGCTGTGCCGTGCCGACCGCCGCATTCCGGACGACGAGCGCGCGAAGATCTCGCTGTTCTCGAACGTGCCCGAAGACGCGGTGATTTCCGTGTGGGACGCGGACAGCATCTACAAGATTCCGCAGATGCTGCACGACCAGGGTCTCGACGCGATCATCTGCGAAGAGCTGAAGCTCACGCCGAAGGCGGCGGACCTGTCCATGTGGTCGGACCTCGTCGAGAAGCTGCAGAACCCGAAGCACGAAGTGACGATCGGCATGGTCGGCAAGTACGTCGATCTGACCGAGTCGTACAAGTCGCTGATCGAAGCGCTGCGTCATGCGTCGATGCATACGTCGACGCGCGTGAATATCGAGTACATCGACTCCGAAGAAATCGAAACGCAAGGCGTCGGGAGCCTCAAGCATCTCGACGCGGTGCTCGTGCCGGGCGGCTTCGGCCGTCGCGGCACCGAAGGCAAGATCGCCGCGATCCGTTATGCGCGCGAAGCGAAGGTGCCGTATCTCGGCATCTGCCTCGGCATGCAGCTCGCCGTGATCGAATTCGCCCGCGACGTCGTCGGCCTGAAGGACGCGAACAGCACCGAATTCGATCAGGAAACGAAGAACCGCGTGGTCGCGCTGATCACCGAGTGGTACGACCGCGAAGGCCGAGTCGAGAAGCGTACCGAAGAGTCGGATCTCGGCGGCACGATGCGCCTCGGCTCGCAGCGCTGCCCGATCAAGCCCGGCACGCTCGCCGAAGAGATCTACGGCACCGATGTGAACGAACGCCACCGTCACCGTTATGAGGTGAATAACCGTTTCGTGCCCCAGCTCGAAGGCGGTGGCCTCATCATTAGCGCCCGTACCCCGAGCGAGGATTTGCCGGAAATGATGGAGCTGCCGCGCAGCATGCACCCGTGGTTCGTCGGCGTCCAGTTCCACCCTGAATTCACGTCTACGCCGCGTGACGGTCATCCGCTGTTCAAGTCGTTCGTCGAAGCGGCGCTCGCGCATCAGCAGTCGAGGGTCGAGGAGAAAGCATGAAACTGGGCGATTTCGACGTCGGGCTCGACAAGCCGTTTTTCCTGATCGCCGGTACCTGTGTCGTCGAATCGGAACAGATGACGATCGACACGGCCGGCCGCCTGAAGGAAATCTGCGCGAAGCTGAACATTCCGTTCATCTACAAATCGTCGTACGACAAGGCCAATCGCAGCAGCGGCAAGTCGTTTCGCGGTCTGGGCATGGACGAAGGTCTGCGCATCCTGTCGGAAGTGAAGCGCCAGCTCGGTCTGCCGGTGCTGACCGACGTGCACGCCGAACATGAGATCGAGCAGGTGGCGTCGGTCGTCGACGTGCTGCAAACGCCCGCGTTCCTGTGCCGTCAGACCGACTTCATCCACGCGTGCGCGCGCTCGGGCAAGCCGGTCAACATCAAGAAGGGCCAATTTCTCGCGCCGCACGACATGAAGAACGTGATCGACAAGGCGCGCGACGCCGCGCGTGAAGCGGGTCTGTCCGAAGACCGTTTCATGGCGTGCGAGCGCGGCGTGTCGTTCGGCTATAACAACCTCGTGTCGGACATGCGTTCGCTCGCGATCATGCGCGAGACCAACGCGCCGGTCGTGTTCGACGCGACGCATTCGGTGCAGTTGCCGGGCGGTCAGGGCACGAGCTCGGGCGGCCAGCGCGAATTCGTGCCGGTGCTCGCGCGCGCCGCGGTCGCGGTCGGCGTCGCCGGTGTGTTCATGGAAACGCACCCGAATCCGGCGCAAGCGAAGTCGGACGGGCCGAACGCGGTGCCGCTCAATCGCATGGCCGAGCTGCTCGAGACGCTCGTCACGCTCGACCGGGCCGTCAAGCGCGGGCCGTTCCTCGAAAGCGATTTCAACTGATTCAGGTGTGCGCCGCGTGTCACGATTGCCCTCGATAATCGACCCGCGGCGTTTTCGCATAATGGTCGTCGAACGTATCGGCGCGCGAGTTGTCTGTCGGGGGACCGGCAGGCGCTTTGCATGGGACCGGAGTAGGCGCTAAAGCGCCAACTCCGGTTCGACAGCGCGATGCAAGGTCACAGTAAAGAATTCAACGTCATCCTTTGAGGAAACCATGAGTGCTATCGTAGACATCATCGGTCGAGAGATTCTCGATTCGCGAGGCAACCCCACCGTCGAATGCGACGTGCTGCTCGAGTCAGGCACGATGGGGCGCGCGGCCGTACCGTCAGGCGCGTCGACCGGCTCGCGCGAAGCGATCGAACTGCGCGACGGCGAAGCCGGCCGCTACGGCGGCAAGGGTGTGCTGAAGGCCGTCGAGCACATCAACACGGAAATCTCCGAAGCGATCATGGGTCTCGACGCTTCCGAGCAGGCGTTCCTCGACAAGACGCTACTCGAGCTCGACGGCACCGACAACAAGTCGCGCCTCGGCGCGAACGCGATGCTGGCCGTGTCGATGGCCGTCGCGAAGGCCGCGGCCGAGGAGGCCGGTCTGCCGCTGTACCGCTACTTCGGCGGCTCGGGCGCCATGCAACTGCCGGTGCCGATGATGAACATCGTCAACGGCGGCGCGCATGCGAACAACAGCCTGGACATCCAGGAATTCATGATCGTGCCGGTCAGCCAGCCGAGCTTCCGCGAAGCACTGCGCTGCGGCGCCGAAGTGTTCCACGCGCTGAAGAAGATCCTGTCGGACCGCGGCATGAGCACGGCAGTCGGCGACGAAGGCGGCTTCGCACCGAACTTCGGCAGCAACGAGGAATGCCTGTCCACTATCTTGCAAGCCATCGAGAAAGCAGGCTACCGCGCCGGTGAAGACGTGCTGCTCGCGCTCGACTGCGCGGCGAGCGAGTTCTACCACGACGGCAAGTACCAGCTCGCGGGCGAAGGCCTGCAGCTGTCGTCGACGGAATTCGCGGACTACCTCGCGAACCTCGCCGACAAGTTCCCGATCGTGTCGATCGAAGACGGCATGCACGAGGGCGACTGGGAAGGCTGGAAGACGCTGACCGACAAGCTCGGCAACAAGGTCCAACTGGTCGGCGACGACCTGTTCGTGACGAACACGCGGATCCTGAAGGAAGGCATCGAGAAGGGCATCGCGAACTCGATCCTGATCAAGATCAACCAGATCGGCACGCTGACGGAAACCTTCGCGGCGATCGAAATGGCCAAGCGCGCGGGCTACACGGCGGTGATTTCGCACCGTTCGGGCGAAACTGAAGACTCGACGATCGCGGACATCGCAGTCGGTCTGAACGCCGGCCAGATCAAGACAGGTTCGCTGTCGCGTTCCGACCGCATCTCGAAGTACAACCAGCTGCTGCGTATCGAGGAAGATCTCGGCGATATCGCGAGCTACCCGGGCAAGTCGGCCTTCTACAATCTGCGCTAAGCGGTCTTCGCCAGATTGTTCACGCCGATCGATGAGCCGGTTATCCTTCGTTTCTGATTGACCTCGCCGCCCTGCGTATAGCGCAGGGCGGCGCGTATTTATTGTGCTTACTTCATGCGGCTTGTCACTGCTGTCCTGATCGTTCTGCTGGCGTTGATCCAGTACCCGCTCTGGTGGGGGCACGGCGGCTGGCTGCGCGTGCATGAGTTGCAGGGACAACTCGCGCAGCAACTGCAGAAGAATGCCGACGCGAAGCTGCGCAACGAGCGCATCCAGGGCGAAGTGCAGGACCTGCAGAATGGCACGGCCGCGGTCGAAGAGCGGGCGCGCTACGAAATGGGCATGGTCAAGGACGGCGAAGTGTTCGTGCAGTTCGTGTCGCCGAACCAGCCGTTGCCGTTGGCGAATACGCCGTCGGCGAACACCTCGACGCGCGGTGAGGTGTCGGTCGCGCCGCTGCATGTGGTGCCGAATCCGGAGTCGCGCGCGAAGCCGGATCGCAAGCATGCCGGGAAGGCAGCGGCTGCGAAGGAGAAGAAGCCGGTGCACTGAGGTTCGATATTTCGCATCGGCCTCGCAGGAAGGCGCAAAAAAAGCGCGGTTCATCTTGAACCGCGCTTTTTTGTTTTTATGCTGCCGTGTTCGCCCTACCAGCCCCAATACGGCCCGAACCCGACGCCGATCCCGGTTCCCCAGCCACGTCCCCAGCCGCCGCTCGAGAAGCCCGCGGAAAACCTCACGGGCGGCGAACGCGAGTAATAGCGCGACCAGGCTTGCGCGGCGGCGTCCGCGGCCATCGTCTGATTCTGTTCGAACATGACCTGTTGCTCGATCGCGTCATAGCGCGCGCGTTCCTCCGGTGTCAGCGTCTGCGTATGACTCATGGCTTCGGCCTGATCGGGCGGCAGACGGCTCAGAATCGGCGCTGGACCACGCGGATCGATCGAACAGCCGGCCAGCACCGCGCTGCCCGTGAGGACGGCAAGCATCAACGAAAGCGTGTGCTTCATGGTCGAATCTCCATCGGTCCGAGGCTCGAGCAAGCGTCTTCCAAAGCGCAGCGCCGCATGCATCCTTCCAAAGTATCGACGCCGCGCTCAAAAGCAACGCGCCGCCCGAGCCGTGACGAGGCATGGGGCGGCGCGGTCAGGACTTGCGTTGAAGAGCCCGATCAGTTCACGGGCACGTACTCCGCTTCGGCGAAAGCGCGGTCTAGTGCCGCTGCGCGGCCGCCGGCGTCACACCTTGTGAGAGTCCGCCGGCCACGAAAAGTTGCGCGACGTCGACCGGGTCGAACTCGTAGCGCTGATTACAAAACTCGCAGTGAATCTCGACGTGGCCGCGTTCCTCGATCACGCTGTCGACTTCATCGCGGCCAAGCATCTTCAGCATCGCGCCGACTTTTTCGCGCGAGCACGTGCATTCGAAGCGCGCGGTAACCGGCTCGAAATGCTGGACGTTTTCCTGCCAGAACAGGCGTCGGAACACCGTCTCAGGTTCTTCCTTCAGCAGCTCGTCGTGCGACAGCGTGCCGCCGAGCGTGCACACGCGTTCCCACGTATCCGCGTCGAGCTCGCCCGGATGCGGGACGATGCCGCCGTCGCCCGGCAGTTTCTGCAGCAGCATGCCGACCGCGCGCTCGGTGTTCGCCGCGAGCCACATGCGCGTGTCGAGCTGCTCGGAGTGATGCATATAGTGCTCGAGCACCTCGGCGATCGACTTCAGCGCTCCGTCCACGCCCGACAGCGGCACGATACTCTGGTACGGCTGCTGGCCGGGCTGCTTGGCGGTCGGGTCGAGCGTGATCACGCAGCGGCCGTAGCCGCTCGCGTTCACCAGATCGATGAGCGAGGTCGTGTCGTCGATCGTATGGGCGGCTTCGCCGGACAGCTTCGCGGTGGCGCGCATCGTCAGGTTCGAGCTGCACTGCACGACCAGCATCTTGACCGGGCCATCGCCGAAAATCTGCATGACGAGCGTGCCGTCGAACTTCAGGTTCGCCGACAGCAGCGCGCACGCGGCCATCATTTCGCCCAGAATCGTTCGCACGGGCGCCGGATAATCGCGGCGCGTCAGCACGTCCTGCCAGGTATTGCGCAGGGAAACGATCTCGCCGCGCACCGGCGCCGCGCTGAACATGAATTTTTGCAACTGGTCGCTCACAACTTTTCCTCGCTGGAATGACGCGGCATGACGCCGCGCCTTTGCGCACCGCGCGCCGGCCGTCTAGCCGATGCGTACGAGCTGCGCCTTGAAATACTCGCGGCGCCCGGCATAGCTTGCCGCGCCGCGCTGCATGTTGGCGATATCCGCTTCCGTCAGTTCGCGCACCGCCTTCGCGGGCGCGCCGAGGATCAGCGTATTGTCGGGAAACACCTTGCCCTCGGTGACGATGGCGCCCGCTCCGACCAGACAGTTGCGGCCGATCACCGCGCCATTCAAGACCACCGCCTGAATTCCGATCAACGCGCCTTCCTTGATCGTGCAGCCGTGCAGCATCGCCTGATGGCCGATCGTCACGTTTGACTCGACCGTCAGCGGATAGCCGGGGTCGGTGTGCAGCACCGCGCTTTCCTGCACGTTGCTGCCGGCGCCGATCGTGATCGGCTCGTTGTCGCCGCGCAGTGTCGCGCCGAACCACACGCTCGCGTTCTCCTCGAGCGTTACGTTGCCGATGATGTTCGCCGAATCCGCGACGAACACGCTTTCATGAATGATCGGGGCGGCTTCGCCCAGCTTGTAAATCGTCACAATGTCTCCTTGTTGGTCAGAGCCGGGCCTTCGGTGACGCCGATCCTGTGCACGATGATGGTCTGATCGGTTGCCACGCATGGGCGGGACGGCGCGCAGCCGGCGCGGTGCGAGGTTGGCGGTCTTGCGTCGCCAACTGACGGGCGTGCCCGAAAGCGCGCCGGTTGGTCGAATCGGGTATTGTAAACGGTTGTGTGCATGAGCCGCTTGGCCGCTCGCGCGCGGCTCAGCCGCCGTCTGTCCGCCGTCTTTACCGCCTCCAACGCCGATCTGTTTGTCATGACGTCCGCCGCTTCGCCCGTTTCTGTCGCTTCTCCCGCATCGAATTCTCACGACGAGCCGCCGTGCGCGCGCCGCGCCGCGCTCGCCGCGTTGCGCGAGCGGGATCCGGCCGCGAAGGCCGCGGCGGCCCGCGAGTTGTACGCTGCGGTACTCGACGGTCGCGCGCTCTGTGACTCCGGCCTCGATCTCGCCGAGCCCGCTGGCCTGCCGGGCCGCCCCGAACGGCCCGAACTGGTCGAACCGCGCCAACTCGGTCGACGCAGCATGCAGTCGCCGCAGGGCCGCGCGGTGCTGCTCCACGCGCTCGCGCACATCGAGTTCAATGCGATCAATCTGGCGCTCGACGCCGTCTGGCGTTTCCCCGGCATGCCCGCCGGGTTCTATACCGACTGGCTCAAGGTCGCCGCCGAAGAGGCGTATCACTACTCGCTGCTCGCCGCGCGTCTCGCCGAATATGGCCACGCGTACGGCGACTTCCCGGCGCACGGCGGCCTATGGGACATGTGCGAGCGCACCCGTGGCGACGTGCTCGCGCGCATGGCGCTCGTGCCGCGTACGCTCGAAGCGCGCGGCCTCGACGCGTCGCCGCCGATCCGCGCGCGTTTGCAGCAGGCCGGCGATCACGCGTCGGCGGCGATTCTCGACGTGATCCTGCGCGATGAAATCGGCCACGTGCTGATCGGCAACCGCTGGTTTCGTCACCTGTGCGACGCGGACGGCCTCGATCCGCACCACACCTATCTGCGTCTCGCCGACCAGTATCACGCGCCGAAACTGCGTGGCCCGTTCAATTTCGAAGCGCGCCGCGACGCTGGTTTCGACGATGCCGAACTCGCCGCGCTCGCGAGTCAGGATGCGCAGCAAGCCATGCAGGCAACGGACGACCGAGCATCGCGTCAATAAACCGTTACCACTTCTTGCGCCGCTGTTCCTATAATCGAACGACCATTCTTTTTTTACGGGTGCGCCGTTCATGAATACATCCCGCTCTGAGTTCGTTGCCGCGCGCGGCGTCCGGCTGCACGTGCGGCGCTGGGGCCATCCCGATGCGCGGATACTGTTCATGCTGCACGGCTGGATGGACGTCGGCGCGTCGTTCCAGTTCGTCGTCGATGCGCTCGGTGGCGACTGGCAGGTGATCGCGCCCGACATGCGCGGCTTCGGTCTGTCCGACTGGCCGGTCGCCGAGCGCGGCGGCGGTAGCTACTGGGTGCAGGACTATCTCGGCGATCTCGACGCGCTGATCGACCACTACGCGCCCGACGGCCAGGTGAACCTCGTCGGTCACAGCATGGGCGCGAACGTCGTGTGCCTGTATGCGGGCGTGCGGCCGCAGCGGGTACGGCGCGTGGTCGATCTGGAAGGCTTCGGGCTCGCGCCATCGCATTCGGCGCAGGCGCCGAAGCGCCTGCTCAATTGGCTCGACGACTTGCGCGATCCACCGCAGCTCAAGCGCTACGCGTCGCTCGACGAGGTCGCCGCGCGCCTGATCAAAACCAATCCGCGCCTCGATCCGCGGCGTGCGCAGTTTCTCGCGCAGCACTGGTCGAAGCCGGATGGCGAAGGGCGCTTCATGCTGCTCGCCGATCCGGCGCACAAGGTCCGCGGCCCGACGCTGTATCGCCTCGACGAGGTGATGGCGGTGTGGCGTCAGGTCAGCGCGAAGGTGCTGCACGTCGAGGCCGCCGGCTCGCCGACGCTCGCGCAGATCGCCGGCGACATTCCGCTCGCCGAATTCAAGGCGCGTTTCCAGGCGTTTCCCGATTGGCGCGAGAAGATCATCGACGGCGCGGGGCACATGCTGCATCACGACCAGCCGGAGCAGATCGCCGCGTTGATCGAGGGGTTCTGCACCTGACACCGCGCCTGAAGCTACGTTTGAAACGGCGCTCGTGGGTCGCCCGGAGGTCGCGGGATCGGCGCTGACTGGTCTTGACCTCGCGGCACGCCGGCAACCGGCACTGGCGTCGCGAGATACCCCTGCGGCCCCTTACTGCATTGCAGTAAAATGCCCCCAGAACCCTTCCAGGACCACGATGAACGCCGATCTTCACTGCCACTCCACCGTTTCCGACGGCCAGTTCGCGCCGGCCGACGTCGCGCGCCGCGCGCACGCTAACGGCGTGACGCTGTGGGCGCTCACCGATCACGACGAAGTGGGCGGCCAGCACGAGGCGCGCACCGCGGCCGAGGCTCTCGGCATGGATTACCTGAGCGGCGTCGAGATTTCGGTCACGTGGGCGGGGCGCACCGTGCACATCGTCGGACTCGGCATCGATCCGGGCAGCCAGATCCTGATCGACGGTCTCGCCCGCACGCGCGACGGCCGCGCCGCGCGCGCCGAAGCAATCGGCGAGCAACTGGCCACGCTCGGCATTCCAGACGCGTACGAGGGCGCGCTGCATTACGTATCGAATCCCGACATGATGTCGCGCACGCATTTCGCGCGCTTCCTGGTCGAGCACGGCCACTGCGCAAACACCCAGGAAGTGTTCGACCGCTATCTCGGCGACGGCAAGCCGGCTTACGTCGCGCACCGCTGGGCCAGGCTCGCCGACGCACTCGGCTGGATCCAGGCCGCGGGCGGCGTCGCGATCGTCGCGCATCCCGGTCGTTACGCATATTCGCAACTCGAATTCGACGCGTTCTTTGGCGAATTCATCGACCTCGGCGGCGAGGCGATCGAGGTCGTGACCGGCAGCCACACGCCCGGCCAGTACCGCGAATATGCGGACGTCGCGCGTCGCTATGGCTTCGAGGCCTCGCGCGGTTCCGACTTCCATGCGCCTGGCGAAGGCCGCGTCGAACTCGGTGCACTGCCGCCGCTACCCGCCGATCTGAAGCCCGTTTGGGAACGCTGGCTGTGACCGCGCGCCGTGCCGGAGCGGCACGGCGCGCGCGGGGGCCGGCTGGATGCGGCACGCGCTCTGCTCGCCGCAGCCCATCCGCCGCAGTTCGTCTGCCGCCATCGTGAGTCTCCATGTCCCAATACTTTCGGCTTCACCCCGACAATCCGCAACCGCGTCTCGTCAAGCAGGCCGTGCAGATCATCAACGGCGGCGGCGTGGTCGCCTTGCCGACCGATTCGACCTACGCGCTCGCCTGCCGTCTCGACGACAAGGATGCGGTCGAACGCCTGCGGCGCATCCGCGGACTCGACGAAAAGCAACTACTGTCGCTGCTCGTGCGTGATCTGTCGGAGCTCGCCAATTTTGCTATGGTGGACAACTGGCAGTACAGGCTGCTTAAGTCGGTGACCCCGGGTCCGTACGTGTTCGTGCTGCAGGCCACCAAGGAAGTGCCGCGGCGCGTGTCGCATCCGTCGCGCAAGACGATCGGCCTGCGCGTGCCGGATCACGCGATCACGCTCGCGATTCTCGAGGAGCTCGGCCAGCCGCTGCTCGGCTCGACACTGATCATGCCCGGCGAAACCGAGCCGCTGAACGACCCCGAGGAAATCCGCGCGCGGCTCGAAAAGCAGCTCGATCTGGTGATCGACGGCGGCGCGTGCGTGTGCGAGCCGTCCACCGTAATCGATCTGACCGGCTCGGAGCCGGTGCTGGTGCGGGCAGGGCGCGGCTCGCTCGCGCCGTTCGGTCTCGAGGAAACGGCGTGAGCGTCGTGAGCGAAAGCGGACAGACACGCGCGAGCGCATTGTTACAATAGCGAGCTATGGATTCTTCCCTGATACAGACGATTGCGGTGTACGCGCTGCCGGTGATCTTCGCGATTACGCTGCACGAGGCTGCGCATGGCTACGTCGCGCGCTGGCTCGGCGACAACACCGCGTACGTGCTCGGCCGCGTGTCGCTGAACCCGATGCGGCACATCGATCCGCTCGGCACGATCGCCATTCCGCTGCTGCTGTACTTCGCGACGAGCGGCGCGTTCGTGTTCGGCTATGCGAAGCCGGTGCCGGTCGCGTTCGGCAATCTGCGCAACCCGCGCTGGGGCAGCCTATGGGTCGCGGCGGCCGGGCCCGTGTGCAATTTCATCCAGGCGCTGTTCTGGGGCGTGTTCGGCGTTGCGCTCGCGGGGCTCAATGTCAACGAACCGTTTTTCACGCGCATGGCGGGCGCGGGCGTCGGCGTCAATCTCGTGCTCGGCGTGCTGAACCTGTTTCCATTGCCGCCGCTCGATGGCGGCCGCGTGGTGATGGCCCTGTTGCCGCCGAAGCAATCGATCGCGTTGTCGCGGCTCGAGCCGTACGGCTTTTTCATCGTCATGGCGCTGGTGATGACGGGTACGCTCACGCGATTCTGGTTGAGGCCACTCGTGACGCTCGGGTATAGCGCGATCACCGCAATTCTGACTCCACTTGTATCGCTTTTCTAAATAACCATGTTCCCAGACCGTATCTTCTCCGGCATGCGGCCCACCGGGTCGTTGCACCTCGGCCACTATCACGGCGTGCTGAAAAACTGGGTGCGGCTGCAGTCCGAATACCCGTGCTTCTTCTGCGTGGTCGACTGGCACGCACTGACGACGCACTACGAAACGCCCGAAGTGATCGAAAAGAACGTGTGGGACGTGCTGATCGACTGGCTCGCTTCCGGCATCGATCCGGCGCAGGCGACGCTGTTCATCCAGAGCAAGGTGCCCGAGCATGCCGAGCTGGCGCTGCTGCTCGGCATGAGCACGCCGCTCGGCTGGCTCGAGCGCGTGCCGACCTACAAGGAGCAGATGGAAAAGCTGAAGGACAAGGACCTGTCCACCTACGGCTTCCTCGGCTATCCGGTGCTGATGGCGGCGGACATTCTGCTGTATCGCGGCTCGCTCGTGCCGGTCGGTGAAGACCAGGTGCCGCACGTCGAGATGACGCGCGAAATCGCCCGTCGTTTCAACTACCTGTACGGCCGTGAGCCGGGCTTCGAGGAGAAGGCGAACGAAGCCGCGAAGAAGCTCGGCGGCAAGCGCTCGAAGCTGTATCACGAGTTGCGCAACGCGTATCAGCAGGAAGGCGACGACGAAGCGCTCGAACGCGCGCGGGCGATGCTGCAGGAATCGCAAAGCCTGTCGATGAGCGATCGCGAGCGCCTGTTCGGCTATCTCGAAGGTTCGCGCAAGATCATCCTCGTCGAGCCGCAGGCGATGCTGACCGAGGCGTCGCGCATGCCGGGTCTCGACGGCCAGAAGATGTCGAAGTCGTACGGCAACACGATCGGCCTGCGCGAAGACGCGGAAACCATCACGAAGAAGGTCCGTACGATGCCGACTGACCCCGCGCGCGTGCGCCGCACCGATCCGGGCGATCCCGACAAGTGCCCGGTGTGGCAATTGCATCAGGTCTATACCGACGAAGCGACCCACGAGTGGGTGCAGAAGGGCTGCCGCTCGGCAGGCATCGGTTGCCTCGATTGCAAGCAGCCGGTCGTCGAAGGGATTCTGCGCGAGCAGCAGCCGATGCTCGAGCGCGCGCAGAAGTACATGGACGACCCGTCGCTGTTGCGCGCGATCGTCGCCGATGGCTGCGACAAGGCACGCCGGTTCGCGACCGAAACGATGCGCGACGTCCGTGAGGCGATGGGGCTGTCGTACAACTGATGCGCACCCGACGCACCGCGGTGCAGCGATGAGCACGCCCGTTACCAGTGGCTTGCATGGCCTCGGTGAACCGTCGCGCTGGGTGCGTCACTGGGCGCACCTGATCGCGCCGGGCGGCGCGGTGCTCGACGTCGCGTCGGGGGCCGGGCGGCATGCGCGCTTTTTTGCGTCGCTCGGCCATCCGGTCACCGCGATCGATCGTGACGCGGCTGCTCTCGACCTGCTGCGCGACGCGCTGCTCGTCACACCTCTCGTGGCCGATCTCGAAGGCGCGACGTGGCCGCTACCGGCCGATGCGGCGTTCGCCGCCGTCGTGGTCACCAACTACCTGCACCGGCCGCTTTTTCCGCAGTTGCTGCGCGCGCTCGCGCCCGGCGGCGTACTGGTTTACGAGACCTTCGCGCAAGGAAACGAAAGCGTCGGCAAACCCTCCAATCCGGCGTTTTTGCTCGCGCCTGGCGAGCTGCTCGACACCGTGCGGGGCCACCTGCGGGTGATCGCATTTCAGGACGGATTTCTCGCCGAGCCGCGTCCGGCCTACGTTCAGCGCATCTGCGCGGTTCGGGAAACGGCCCGGGCGCATGATCCCGCACGGGCAACAGCGCCACCTTGTTACGAGTTGGCTGGCTAATCCGCTACAATCGCGGTTTACCTGATCATATTCATGGCGTTTCATGACTAACGGCAACCACAGCGGTCACCAGGACGGCGTTCAGATCCGCGGCAGCATTCCTGCCATCATCACTCCGATGCTCGAAGACGGCAGCCTCGATCTGCCGGCGTTTCGCAAACTGATCGACTGGCACGTCGAGGAAGGCACGAATGCGCTCGTCGTGGTCGGCACGAGCGGCGAGTCGGCCACGCTGTCGGTCGAAGAACACGTGCTGATGGTCAAGACCGCGGTCGAGCACACCGCTGGACGCATTCCTGTCATCGCGGGCGCGGGTGCCAATTCCACCGCTGAGGCGATCGAACTCACGCAACACGCGAAGGACGTCGGCGCGGATGCCACGCTGCAGGTCGTGCCGTACTACAACAAGCCGACCCAGGAAGGCATCTACCGCCATTTCGCGAAGATCGCCGAAACCGTCGATCTGCCAGTGATTCTGTACAACGTGCCGGGCCGCACCGTCGCCGACATGAGCAACGAGACCATCCTGCGCTGCGCACAGGTGCCGGGCATCGTCGGCGTGAAGGAGGCCACGGGCAACATCGACCGCGCCGCGCATCTGATCAAGTCGGCGCCGGCGCATTTCGGCATCTATAGCGGCGACGACCCCACCGCGATCGCGCTGATGCTGCTCGGCGGTCACGGCAATATTTCGGTCACCGCGAACGTCGCGCCGCGCGCAATGAGCGAACTGTGCAAGGCCGCGCTCGCCGCGGACGTGAAGACCGCGCGCGAGATTCATCTGAAACTCCTGTCACTGCACAAGTACCTGTTTGCCGAAGCGAATCCGATTCCGGCGAAGTGGGCGCTGCAGCAACTGGGGCGTGTGCAGGGCGGCATCCGCCTGCCGCTCACGCCGCTCGACGCGCAATACCACGAAGTGGTGCGCGGCGCGCTGCGCGAAGCGGGCCTGCTCGGCTGAACGGGCCGACCGTCCCGCCGCCCACGCAAGACCGCCACCGGCATTTCATTAACCGACGTCGCTTCAGCCCACGTTCCCGGCAGATCGAACGAGGCATCGCGTTCCAGCATCACGAAGGACCTCATGAAACGTTCCGCACTTTCCCTCCACGCAACCCGCATGGCGGCGCTGGCGCTTGCCCTGTCGACGCTCGCCGGCTGTGACACGCTGAACGACTGGTTCGCTTCCGACCGCGTCAACTACAAGGCGACCTCGAGCGCGCCGCCGCTCGCCGTGCCGAGCGATCTGAGCACGTCGCCGAACGACCAGCGCTATGTGGCACCGCCGGCCAATCTGGCGCTTGGTGGCACGCCGACGCGCGCTGTCACGGCGGCCGGCAACGCGACCGAAGGTCAGCCGAACGCGCAGGATCCGCTCGGCATGCATATCGAGCGCGACGGCGACCGTCGCTGGCTGGTGGTCGACGGCCGTTCCCCGGAACAGCTCTGGCCGCAGCTGCAGGAGTTCTGGCAGGAAAACGGCTTCGTGCTGAAGACCGATGCGCCGGCCACCGGCATCATGACGACCGACTGGGCGGAAAACCGCGCGAACATTCCGGACGACTGGTTCCGCCGCACGATCGGCAAGGTCATCGACTTCGCCTATTCGTCGGGCACCCGCGACAGTTTCCGCACGCTGGTATCGCGCGGTCCGGACAGCGCGACCGATATCTCGATCACGCACAGCGCGATGGAAGAGGTGATGACCGGGCAGGACAAGACGTCTTCGCGCTGGGAAGAGCGTCCGCGTGATCCGGCGCTCGAGGCGCTGTTTCTCGCCAAGCTGATGCAGAAGTTCGGCCTGACTGAAGCACAATCGAAGCAGCTGCTGACCGACGCGCGCACCGCCGCCGCGCCGACCACGATCGAGCAGAACGCGGGTGCGTCGACGCTCGATCTGCAGGAGTCGTTCGACCGTGCCTGGCTGCGTGTGGGCCTCGCGCTCGATCGCACCAACTTTACGGTCGACAACCGCGATCGCGAGAAGGGCATCTACTACGTGCGCTACGCGGATTCGATGCAGGAACTGAAGAAGGAAGGCCTGTTCGGCAAACTATTCTACAGCGGCAATTCGACGCGCAAGCCGGGCCAGGAATTCCTCGTCAATGTGCGCGCGAAGGGCGACGCGGTGACGCAGGTCGCGGTCGTCGACGCGAATGGGCAGATCGACACGTCGTCGGACGCGCAGCGCATCGTGTCGCTGCTGCACGCGCAACTGAACTAAGGCGGGTCGTGCGCTTCGCAAGTCTCGGCAGCGGCAGTGAAGGCAATGCGCTGCTGGTGGAGGCGCGCAGCGGTGCGGTCACCACGCGTGTGCTGCTCGATTGCGGTTTTTCCGCGCGCGAAGTCGAGCGGCGTCTGACGCGGCTCGGCGCGAGTGCCGAGCACCTCGACGCGATCCTGATTACGCATGAACATAGCGATCACATCGGCAGCGCATTGACGCTGGCGCGCAAGTGGTCGATTCCGCTGTACATGAGCTGGGGCACCGCGCGCGCGGTGGGCGCCGACGAAGCCGATGTTGACCTGCAGGTGCTGTGGGGCGACGAGGCGGTATCGATCGGAGAGCTCAGCGTTCTCCCTTATACCGTTCCGCACGACGCCCGCGAACCGCTCCAATACGTGTTCTCGAACGGCGCGAGCCGGCTTGGCGTGCTCACCGACGTGGGCACCTCCACGCCGCATATCAGCGCGGTGCTGAGTGGCTGCGACGCGCTCGTGCTCGAATGCAATCATGACGTGCAGATGCTCGCGGGCAGTCGTTATCCGCCGTCGCTGAAGGCGCGTATCGGCGGCAATCACGGGCATCTGAACAATCGCGCGGCAGCTGAAATCCTGGCGTCGCTCGACCGCTCGCGCTTGCGGCATCTGGTCGCAGCGCATCTGAGCCAGCAGAACAATCTGCCGGAACTTGCGCAGGCGGCGCTGGCGGGCGTGCTTGACGCGGCTCCCACGGAGGTGGTGGTTGCGTCGCAGAGCGAAGGTTTCGCGTGGTTGACGGTGTGACTGTGGCACCCGGTTGGCGTCCGGTCGCGGTGCACGCCATGCGCCGGGTGGTCAGGTAATGAAAAAGCCCATAACGAGCAATCGTTATGGGCTTCTAATTTGAGCGTCGAGTGCGGCGTGGGGCACGCCGCACGGCCGGGCAAACTTAATTGCGGTTGCCGCCAAAAATGCCGAGCAGCGCAAGCAGATTGACGAACACGTTGTACAGATCCAGGTAGATCGCCAGCGTCGCCGTGATGTAATTCGTCTCGCCGCCGTTCACGACGCGCTGCACGTCGAACATGATGTAGGCGGAAAAGATCACGATTGCCATGACTGAAACCGTCAGCATCAGCGCCGGCAGTTGCAGGAACACGTTCGCGACCGAAGCCAGCAGGATCACGATCACGCCCATGAAGAGCCACTTGCCGAGGCCCGAGAAGTCGCGTTTGCTGACCGTGGCGATGGTCGCCATGGCCGCGAAGATCACACCGGTGCCACCAAAAGCGAGCATGATCAGCGACGGGCCGTTCGAGAAGCCGAGCACGAACGCGAGAATGCGCGACAGCATCAGCCCCATGAAGAACGTGAAGCCGAGCAGTACGAAGACGCCGACGGCGCTGTCCTTGGTGCGCTGGATCGCGAACATGAAGCCGAAGGCGATCGCGAAGAATGCCAGCATGCTCATGGCGGGGCTGGTGGCGGCGAACAGTGAGAAGCCGGTGGCAAGACCCACCCACGCGCCGAGCACGGTCGGAATCATGGACAGCGCGAGCAGCCAGTAGGTATTCCGTAGCACGCGGTTGCGTGTTTCGACCGTGCTGACCGCGCCGTTGCGGCCAAACATATACGGATGTTCGTTCATGATCTCTCCTTACCTCGGAAGCGTGTTTCGTGATGGTGATACGGCAATTTGCGAAGCGCCGGCGGGCGCACCGTTCATCCGTAAGATTAGCGCGGCAGCACGGAGTTTCAATACCTCCAGTCGCCCACAGGGCCTACGCTACCAGTATTTCGCGCCCTTTGCTTTGATTCTTTCAGTGCTGTAAGGGTTCAATCGCAATGGCGCACGGGGAACATGCTACAATAGCGGATTCATTTGAATCTGTAACTTCTTAATTTCTTGGAGTTTTTATGGCGATCGAGCGCACCCTGTCGATTATCAAGCCGGACGCAGTGGCCAAAAACGTGATCGGCCAGATCTATACCCGTTTTGAAAACGCTGGTCTGAAGATCGTGGCATCGCGCATGGTTCATCTGTCGCGTGCTGACGCCGAGAAGTTCTACGCCGTGCACGCAGCACGTCCGTTCTTCAAGGACCTCGTCGAATTCATGATCTCGGGTCCGGTGGTCGTGCAGGCGCTGGAAGGCGAAAACGCGATCCTGAAACACCGTGATCTGATGGGTGCGACTGACCCGAAGAAGGCAGAAAAGGGCACGATCCGTGCCGACTTCGCGGACAGCATCGACGCCAACGCGGTGCACGGCTCGGACGCATCGGAAACGGCCGCGATTGAAATCGCATTCTTCTTCCCCCAAGTCAACGTCTACTCGCGTTGAGCGCCTCGCGCTGAGGTCAGGCACTGGCCTCGGTCGTAAGTCGAGTCCGCCTGGCGCGTTTCGTGCAGCCGAATTGTTTTATCGCATGAATCGCGCGCGTTGCACGGCAAAGTAGTAAGGTAAAAGCAGCAGGAATGGGCGCGAACGGGCACGGCGTTCATGCAGCTTGTTGCATGAACGTAGTCTCGCAATGAAATGGCAGGATTCGATATGACGAGCAGTCCCTCCGTCAACCTTCTCGACCTCGACGCCCAAGGGCTCGTCGCCTATTGCGACAGCCTGGGCGAGAAACCGTTTCGCGCCAAGCAATTGCAGCGCTGGATTCATCAATACAACGCTGCCGACTTCGACGGCATGACCGATCTCGCGAAGTCCTTGCGCCAAAAGCTTAAAGGGCGCGCCGCGATCACGATGCCGGACGTCGTCAGCGACCACGTTTCGTCGGACGGCACACGCAAGTGGCTGATCGACGTCGGAAACGGCAACGCCGTTGAAACCGTCTACATCCCCGAAGAAACGCGCGGCACGCTGTGTGTGTCGTCACAGGCTGGGTGTGCGGTCAACTGCCGGTTCTGCTCGACCGGCAAGCAGGGGTTCTCCCGCAATCTCACCACCGGCGAAATCATCGGCCAGTTGCGCATGGCTGAGTTTGCGCTGCGCGCGTCGCGTGGTGATGCCGGCGGCCGCGCGATGGGGGGCGACGGCAAGGGCGAGCGCGTCGTCACGAACGTCGTGATGATGGGGATGGGCGAGCCGCTGCTCAATTACGACGCAGTCGTGCCGGCCATGCGCCTGATGCTCGACGACAATGCGTACGGCCTGTCGCGCCGGCGCGTCACGTTGTCCACTTCGGGCGTCGTACCGATGATGGACCGGCTCGGCGCGGATCTGCCCGTGGCGCTCGCGGTGTCGCTGCATGCCTCGAACGACGCGCTGCGCGACGTGCTGGTGCCGCTCAACAAAAAGTATCCGCTGCGCGAGCTGATGGCGGCGTGCGAGCGCTATCTGAAAGTCGCGCCGCGAGATTTCATTACGTTCGAATACTGCATGCTCGATGGCGTGAACGACAGCGAGGCGCACGCGCGCGAGTTGCTCGCCGTCACGCGTAACGTGCCGTGCAAGTTCAATCTGATTCCGTTCAATCCGTTCCCCGAATCGGGCCTTATCCGTTCGAAGCCGGAACAGATCAAGCGGTTTGCGCAGGTGTTGATGGACGCTGGCGTGGTCACCACTGTGCGCAAGACCCGCGGCGACGATATCGATGCTGCCTGCGGTCAGCTGGCCGGCGCGGTGAAAGACCGCACGCGTCTTGCTGAGCGCACCGGGAAGGCGGCGAAGGTGATCGAGGTTCGCGCCGTGTAATCGTGAGGGGCGGCGGGGCGTCGGCGTTCGGCGGAAAGCACCGCGAGCGCAAAAATGCTCCCATGCCACCGGCGATTAAAAGAAAGTTTGCAGAATCGATCGGGAGCGGTACACAAAGCCGCACATTTTGTTATAAACGGTCTGCGATTTGGACGTGACGCTCGAGCCCGTCCGGTCGCACGATTAAAAGAATCGACGCGAAAGGATTTGGGATGAGTGAGCCGCAGCACCCGCAGCCGCACGAGACAGACACGAGCGATGGCCATCCGGCACCCGTTGCAAGGGCGGTGGTCCAGCCTGTCGTGCAGCCGGCCCTTGATTCGTTGGCAGCGGTTGGCGCGCGCTTGACCCAGTTGCGCGAGTCGAAAGGCTGGACTATCGACGACGTGTCGGCGCGGCTGAAGGTGTCGGTCGTCAAGCTGAGCGCGCTCGAGGCGGGCGACGTCAGCCATCTGCCGGACACGACGTTCGCACTCGGCGTCGTGCGCAGCTACGCGAAAATGCTGGGCACCGATCCGGCGCCTTTTACGGCGGCGCTGCGTCGCGAGAAGGGCGTGCCGGCGCCGAATCTGTCGATGCCGGCGTCATCGGGCAAGGATCTGCCGCGCGGCAAGGTTTCGCTGTCGCTCGGCGACAGCGGGCATAAGAGCCGTTCGTGGCTGTGGGGCATTGCGGCGATCGTCGTCGCGGTCATCGCACTCGGGATGTGGCGCACTAACGGCGGTGATTCGTCCGCGTGGCTCGCGCGCCTGAAGGCAAGCGCGAATAGTTCGACTATCAGCGACACGGCGGCTTCGGGCGCGGTCGCTCAGGGTCCGGCGACGGCGGCGGAAGGGGCATCGGCGCCGGATGCGGCGGCCACGGCTGACAACGCGGCAAGCGCTGATAATGCGGTGTCTGCGTCGGCAACGCCGATGCCGGCTCCGCTTGCCACTGGCACCGCGCCGGGCTCGGCCCCGGCAGCGAATACAGCGGCAACGCCGGCACCGACGGCCGCGGCACCGAAGGCCGGCTCGCAGGCTCAGGCACAGGCCGCCATGGAGAGCGCAAATGCACCGGCGGTCGTGGCGAACGCGTCGGCACCGGCGGTCACGCCAGCGCTCGGCGAGGCGGTCGTCGCGCTGCGCGTGACGCAGGACAGCTGGTTCAGCGTGCGTGACAAGAACGGCAAGGAACTGTTCTCCGGCCTCGTGCATGCCGGCGATCCGAAGCAAGTGACGGGTGTCGGTCCGTTCAAGGTCACGGTCGGCAACACGGCGGGTCTCGAGTCGGTAACGCTCGACGGCCAGCCGGTCGATCCGTCGAAATATGCGACAGCCAAGGGCAACGTGGCGCGCTTTGCGCTGCCTTGACAGATACGGTATGCGCCGCGGTCAACCGGTCCGCGGCGCTTTTTCAATTCAGGCGCTGCGTTTTTGCATAGCGCGTGCGGCGTAAATGGGTTTTTCGATGCAAACCGAAGCTCAATCCCAATCCTGTAGCAAGATCGTTTCAGACGAGCCGGTGTTCGGCGGCCCCGCGATGCGGCGCAAGTCGCATGCGGTCAACGTCCGCTGGGGCGGCCAGCTCGTGACCGTCGGCGGCGATGCGCCGGTGCGCGTGCAGTCGATGACCAACACCGACACCGCCGACGCGATCGGCACCGCTATCCAGATCAAGGAACTGGCGCAAGCCGGGTCCGAACTGGTGCGTATCACCGTGAATACGCCGGAAGCGGCGGCGGCCGTTCCGGCGATCCGCGAGCAACTCGACCGCATGGGGGTGATGGTGCCGCTCATCGGCGACTTCCATTACAACGGCCACCTGCTGCTGCGCGACTATCCGGGCTGCGCGGAATCGCTGTCGAAGTACCGGATCAATCCGGGCAACGTCGGGCACGGCGCGAAGCGCGACACGCAGTTCGCGCAGATGATCGAGACGGCGGTCAAATACGACAAGCCGGTGCGCATCGGCGTGAACTGGGGCAGCCTCGACCAGGACCTGCTCGCGAAGATGATGGACGAAAACGGCTCGCGCGCCACTCCGTGGGAAGCGCAAAGCGTGATGTACGAAGCGCTGATCCAGTCGGCGATCGGCTCGGCGGAACGTGCGGTCGAACTCGGCCTCGGGCGCGACCAGATCATCCTGTCGTGCAAGGTCAGCGGCGTGCAGGATCTGATTGCCGTGTACCGCGAACTCGCGCGCCGTTGCGATTTCGCGCTGCATCTTGGCCTGACCGAAGCGGGCATGGGCTCGAAGGGCATCGTCGCGTCGACTGCGGCGCTGTCGGTTCTGCTGCAGCAGGGCATCGGCGATACGATCCGTATTTCGCTGACGCCGGAACCGGGCGCGTCGCGCACAGGCGAAGTGATCGTCGGTCAGGAGATTCTGCAGACCATGGGCCTCCGGTCGTTCACGCCGATGGTGATCGCGTGCCCCGGCTGCGGCCGCACCACGAGCACGCTGTTCCAGGAACTCGCGTCGCAGATCCAGACCTACCTTCGTCAGCAGATGCCGGTGTGGCGCGACCAGTATCCCGGCGTCGAGCAGATGCACGTCGCGGTGATGGGCTGCATCGTCAATGGTCCGGGCGAATCGAAGCAGGCGAATATCGGCATCAGCCTGCCGGGCTCCGGCGAGAATCCGGCCGCGCCGGTGTTCATCGACGGCGAAAAGGTGAAGACGCTGCGCGGCGAGAACATCGCGCAAGAATTCCAGCAAATCGTGAGCGACTACGTCGAGCGCCGCTATGGCCGCGCCGACGCGCTCAACTAAATACCCGCTATCGAAACACAGATGACTGAACAGAAGAAAAAGCTCGAGAAGCTGTCTGGCGTGAAGGGCATGAACGACATCCTTCCGCAGGAAGCCGGGCTCTGGGAATTTTTCGAAACCACCGTCAAGTCGATGCTGCGTTCGTACGGATACCAGAATATCCGCACGCCGATCGTCGAGCATACGCAGCTGTTCACACGCGGTATCGGCGAAGTGACCGACATCGTCGAAAAAGAGATGTACAGCTTCACCGACGCATTGAACGGCGAAAACCTGACGATGCGCCCGGAAAACACGGCGGCCGTGGTGCGCGCGTCGATCGAACACAACATGCTGTACGATGGCCCGAAGCGTCTGTGGTATATCGGTCCGATGTTCCGTCACGAGCGTCCGCAGCGCGGCCGTTATCGCCAGTTCCACCAGGTCGGTGTCGAGGCGCTCGGTTTCGCGGGTCCGGATGCGGACGCGGAAATCATCATGATGTGCCAGCGTCTGTGGGACGACCTCGGCCTGACTGGCATCAAGCTCGAAATCAACTCGTTGGGCCTCGCTGAAGAGCGAGCCGCGCATCGTGTCGAACTGATCGCGTATTTCGAAAAGCACATGGACGTGCTCGACGAAGACGCGAAGCGCCGTCTCTATACGAACCCGCTGCGCGTGCTCGATACGAAGAATCCTGCGCTGCAGGAAGTCGCGCGGAACGCGCCGAAGCTGATCGATTTTCTTGGGGAAGAATCGCGCGCGCACTTCGAAGCTCTGCAGCGTCTGCTGAAGGCGAACAACCTTCCGTTCACGATCAATCCGCGTCTCGTGCGCGGTCTCGATTACTACAATCTGACCGTGTTCGAGTGGGTGACCGACAAACTCGGCGCGCAAGGCACGGTCGCGGCGGGCGGCCGCTACGATCCGCTGATCGAACAGCTCGGCGGCAAGCCGACGGCTGCGTGCGGCTGGGCGATGGGCGTCGAGCGGATTCTCGAGCTGCTGAAGGAGGAACAGCTCGTGCCGGAAGACGAAGGTTGCGACGTGTACGTGGTCCATCAGGGCGACACCGCGCGCGAGCAGGCGTTCATCATCGCCGAGCGTCTGCGCGATACCGGTCTCGACGTGATCCTGCATTGCAGCGTGGACGGTCAGTCGGCAAGCTTCAAGTCGCAGATGAAGCGCGCCGACGCGAGCGGCGCCGCGTTCGCGGTCGTGCTCGGCGAAGATGAGATCGCCAACGGCACGGTCGGCGTGAAACCGCTGCGCGATACGCAAGCCCACGGCGGTAAGAACGAGCAACAGAACGTGCCCGCCGAAGACTTGACCGAATATCTAATCAATGCGATGGTTGCATCCGCCGAAGACGGCGACGACTGATCGCGATGTCGTTGGGCCGGCTGGCTCGACACGCACACGTAGCAAGAATGAGGAAATCGCCGGGCAATGAGTTACCACGACGAACAAGAATCGATTGAAAGTCTGAAGGCATGGTGGACGCAGTGGGGCAATGCGACCACGTGGATCGTGCTGGTGGTGTTGCTGGCAGGCGCGAGCTGGAACGGCTGGAATTTCTGGCAGCGTCGTCAGGCCGCGGAAGCCGCGGTGCTGTATGACCAGGTTCAGCAAGCCGAGGCATCGGGCGATAAGGCGCAGATTGCGCGCGTCGCCGCCGACATGGAAGACAAGTTCGGCCGCACTGCCTACGCGCAGATGACCGCGCTGGGCGCCGCCAAGGCGCTGTACGCCGCTGGCGACGAAGCCGGCGCGAAGGCGCAGCTGCAATGGGCGATCGATCACGCGAAGGACGACGAGTTCAAGCAGATCGCGAAGCTGCGCATGGCATCGCTGCTGCTCGACGACAAGGCATACGACCAGGGCCTCGCGCTCCTGGCCGAGCCACAATCCGATGCCTTCAAGGGCGTCGTGGCGGACCGCCGCGGCGACCTGCTCGCCGCCCAGGGCAAGCGCGACGACGCGCGCGCGGCCTACAAGCTCGCGCTCGACTCGCTGTCGAACAGCGACAGTTCGGCGCGCCAGCTGATCCAGTTCAAGCTGGATGCGCTTGGCGGCTGAGCGTCCCGCGCAGCGCGCCGCGAGCCACGACCGCAAGGCGGTCTCCTTTAATCCAATTTCCTGAATGCTTCGTCCACCGATGAATCTGCTGAAACGTTACGCCGTGCCCGTTATCTGTGCGATGACCGTTCTCACGCTGGCGGCTTGCTCATCCACGAAAGACGAGCGCCGTGTGCCGACGCCGCTCACCGAGTTCAAACCCGTGCTCGACGTGCAGCAGTCCTGGTCGGCGAGCGTCGGCAAGGCAGGCCGCTACCTGTTCTCGCCGGTTGCGGTCGGCAACGCCGTGTATGCTGCCGGCACGAATGGCACGGTCGCCAAGATCGACGCGCAAACGGGCAAGGACGTGTGGCGCGTCAAGTTGCACGATGATCTGTCGGCGGGCGTCGGCAGCGATGGCACGCTCACCGCGGTCGGTGGCTTGAAGGGCGACGTGTACGTGCTAGGCGCGGACGGCAAGCAGCTGTGGACCGCGAAGGCGCCGGGCGAGATCATTACGCCGCCGCTCGTCGGCAACGGCCTCGTGATCGTGCGCACGATCGACGGCCAGATCGTCGCGTTCAACGCGCAAACCGGCGAGCAGAAGTGGAACTTCCGCAACCGCGCGGTGCCGCTGAACCTGCGCGTGTCGTCGGGCATGACGTTCGCAGGTGACGCGGCCGTGCTGGCCGGCTTCCCGGGCGGCTCGTTCGCCGCGATCAACTTGCAGACGGGCGACGCCTACTGGCAAACGCCGGTGTCATATCCGAAGGGCGTGACCGAGGTCGAGCGTATCAACGACGTGACCGGCCCGCCTACGCTGGTGGGTTCGGAGACCTGCGCGGTGACGTTCCAGGGCCAGATTGGCTGTTTCGACGCCAACTCGGGCCGCGCGCTGTGGGGCAAGCCGTTCTCGAGCACGAGCGGGCTCGCGCAGGATGAGCGCAGCGTGGTCGCCGCCGACGACTGGTCGGTCGTGTCCGCATTCGACGTGAGCAACGGCTCGGTGCTGTGGAAGAACGACACGCTGAAGAACCGCGACCTGAGCGTGCCGACGCTGCTCGGCCGCGCGGCCGTGTTCGGCGACTACAAGGGCTTCGTGCATTTCCTGTCGACCGTCGACGGCACGCTCGTCGCACGAGTGAAGACCGACGGCAGCGCGATTACCGCGGCGCCGGTGCTGGCTGGCGACACGCTGGTCGTACAGACGCGCGACGGCGGCCTGTTCGGCTATCGTCCGCGCTGATCGCTATAAATGATGTCGGGCGCGCAGGCCGGCTTTGCCGGCCGCGCGCTTTTTAATTGAAGTCTGCGCCGGCTTTGGCGTGCGGCTCCTGCGTCGGGTTGCCATGCTGCCCGTCGCGTGATCGGGCAGGCTCAATAGAAAAAATCGCCGGATGGGCTGGTCCGGCAAGTCGGATCGAGGCCGTGGCCGCCGGCATGCAAGGCGGCGCGTGCGCTTCGTCGGCGGCCTTGCAAATTAACGACGCCCTCGAACACGAGCGCGTCAGCCGTCGAGCAGCCCGGTCTGAAGCAGGCCCCCGGCGGCGTCTGTGCAGCCCACGCCCGTCCGCCTGGATGCGCATATCGATCGCGCATCCGGAGCAGGCTGAATTCGTGATAATTTCGTCAGAACGCCACCCCGTGGCGGCCGCCTGGCGTCGCTACGCGCGCGATCGGTTGCGATCCCGCGTTTCACCGTGAACAACATCAGATGAAACCCGTTATTGCCCTCGTTGGGCGCCCCAATGTGGGGAAATCCACGCTGTTCAACCGCCTTACGCGTTCGCGTGATGCGCTGGTTGCCGACCTGCCCGGTCTCACGCGCGATCGCCATTACGGCGAAGGACGCGCCGGCGAGCGGCCGTATCTGGTCGTCGACACCGGCGGCTTCGAGCCGGTCGCGAAAGACGGCATCCTGCACGAGATGGCGCGCCAGACCCGCCAGGCGGTCGAGGAGTCGGACGTCGTCGTGTTCATCGTCGATGGGCGCAACGGTCTCGCGCCGCAGGACAAGTCGATCGCCGACTATCTGCGCAAGGTCGGCCGGCCGATCTTCCTCGTCGTGAACAAGGCCGAGGGCATGAAGTACGCCAACGTCGCGGCCGACTTCTACGAACTCGGTCTCGGCGATCCGCGCGCGATTTCGGCCGCGCACGGCGACGGCGTCACCGACATGATCAACGAGGCGCTCGAAGTCGCGTATGCCGGTCAGCCGGAAGAGAACGAGGAAGACAAGGAAGCGCGCGGCGTGAAGATCGCCATCGTCGGCCGGCCGAACGTTGGTAAGTCGACGCTGATCAATGCGCTGGTCGGCGAAGAGCGCGTGATCGCGTTCGACATGCCCGGCACTACGCGCGACTCGATCTACGTCGATTTCGAGCGCAACGGCAAGCCGTATACGCTGATCGACACGGCCGGCCTGCGCCGCCGCGGCAAGGTGTTCGAGGCGATCGAAAAGTTCTCGGTCGTGAAGACGCTGCAGTCGATCTCCGATGCGAACGTCGTGATCCTGCTGCTCGACGCGCGTCAGGACATCTCGGATCAGGATGCGCACATCGCTGGCTTCGTCGTCGAGCAGGGCCGCGCGCTGGTGGTTGGCGTGAACAAATGGGACGGTCTCGATCCGCATGTGCGCGAGCGCACCAAAGCCGACCTCGAACGCAAACTAAAATTTCTGGACTTCGCCAAATTCCATTTCATTTCCGCCGCGGAAAAAACCGGAATCGGGCCGCTGATGCGTTCGGTCGACGACGCGTACACGGCCGCGATGTCGAAGCTGCCGACGCCGAAGCTGACGCGCGCGCTGATCGAGGCGGTCGAATTCCAGCAGCCGCGCCGTCGCGGTCCAGTGCGTCCGAAGCTGCGTTACGCACACCAGGGCGGACAGAATCCGCCGATTATCGTGATTCACGGCAATGCGCTCGACGCGATCACCGACACGTATAAGCGGTACCTCGAAAATCGCTTCCGGGAAACTTTCAAGCTGACGGGGACTCCATTGCGAATAGAGTTCAGATCGTCGACGAACCCTTACGCGGACAAAGGCTGAAGCAAGCTGAAGCCGGTCTTATACCTGGGCTGAAACCCGCGTGTATGCTGGGTTTGGCCGGGGGTCCCGGGCCCGCGCGTCGAAATGAAAATCAGCTATAGTGTAGCGGTTGGCGGCGGATCTCTTTTTCTTCGCCGTCAATTCAGTCAACCTGCAAAAAAATACGGAGTTTGCTATGAGCAACAAAGGGCAATTGTTACAAGACCCGTTTTTGAACGCACTGCGTAAAGAGCATGTGCCGGTGTCGATCTACCTGGTCAACGGCATCAAGCTTCAAGGGAACATCGAATCGTTCGACCAGTACGTCGTGTTGCTCCGGAATACGGTCACCCAGATGGTCTACAAGCACGCCATTTCGACGGTCGTGCCTGCCCGTCCGGTGAATTTCCACCCGGATTCCGAACAGTCCTAACCCTCGCCGCGGCCGGCACACTGTCGCCCGTTGGCGATCACTCCCGGCCGCGTCATTTTGATACCCTCCAATTTGATCAATGCAGCGCTCGTTGGCATCGACTTCGGCAAGATCGATTTCGAAGCCAGTCTCGAAGAACTCAGCCTGCTCGCGCAAAGCGCGGGCGCGAACCCCCTGGTCACCCTCACCGGACGCCGTTCCAGTCCCGACGCGAAGATGTTCGTCGGCAGCGGCAAGGCCGAAGAATTGCGCCTTGCGTGCGAAGCAAACGACATCGAACTCGTGATCTTCAACCATGCTCTGGCGCCTGCGCAGCAGCGCAATCTGGAGCGGGCGCTTAATCGGCGCGTGGTCGATCGCACCAGTCTGATCCTCGACATTTTCGCGCAGCGCGCGCGCAGCCACGAAGGCAAGCTGCAGGTCGAACTCGCGCAGCTGCAATATCTGTCGACCCGGCTGATTCGCGCGTGGACCCACCTCGAACGTCAGAAGGGCGGTATCGGATTGCGCGGTCCAGGCGAGACGCAGCTCGAAACCGACCGCCGGCTGATCGGCGAGCGCATCAAGGCGCTCAAGATCCGCCTCGACAAGCTGCGCCGCCAGCATGGCACGCAACGCCGGGCGCGGAATCGCAACCAGACGATGTCGGTGTCGCTCGTCGGCTACACGAACGCCGGCAAATCGACGCTCTTCAACGCGCTGACCAAGGCGCAGGCGTATGCCGCCGACCAGTTGTTCGCCACGCTCGATACCACCTCGCGGCGCGTGTATTTGGGCGACGAAGCGGGGCAGGTGGTGGTGTCCGATACCGTCGGTTTCATTCGCGAGCTGCCGCACCAGCTCGTCGCCGCGTTCCGCGCGACGCTCGAGGAAACCATTCACGCGGACCTGCTGCTGCATGTCGTCGATGCATCGAGCGCGGTGCGGCTCGACCAGATCGATCAGGTCAACGAGGTGTTGCATGCGATCGGCGCGGACACGATCCGTCAGGTGCTCGTGTTCAACAAGATCGACGCGGTGCCAGAGCTGGCAGCCCGTGGCGACGCGGTCGAGCGGGACGAGTATGGTAATATTTCGCGCGTCTTTTTGAGCGCGCGCACCGGGCAGGGGCTGGATGCATTGCGCGCTGCCATCGCCGAAATCGCTACAGCCGAACCGCTTGCCGACATGCCGTTCGATGCGTCGCAAGATGACCGCGCGGCGCAACTGCGCGACGACCACAAGGTTCCAGAACTCGGGCACTGACCCGTTCCAAAATTGCACTGACCCGCTGTCTACTCTGGTGAACGAACACAGGTGAACGATTACAACGAGCGGAGTATCTGGCTGCGTATGCGCGCCTTGCTTTCACTGAACGATCCGCGTTGGGGCCGGGGCGACGGCAACGGCGACCGGCAACGGCCGAACGATCCGAAGCGACCGGCACGCGACGGTGAAGGTCCGCCCGATCTCGACGAAATGTGGCGTGATTTCAATCGCCGTCTGTCCCGGATTTTCGGGCGCAGGGGCGGCGGTGTCGGCGGTGGCCGTCCTGACAACGGCCGTGGCGCGCGCATCGGCGTCGGCATCGTGATCGGCGTGCTGATCGCGATCTATCTCGGCAGCGGCGTGTTCGTCGTGCAGGATGGCCAGGCGGCCGTCGTGCTGCAGTTCGGCAAGTATCGCTATACCGCGGCGCCGGGCGTGCACTGGCGTCTGCCGTTTCCGTTCGAGTCCCACGAGTTCGTCAATGTCGGGCAGATCCGCCAGGTCGAGATCGGCCGTAGCAATGTGGTGCGTCTCGCGAACGTGAAGGACGCGTCAATGCTCACACACGACGGCGACATCGTCGACGTGCGCTTCGCCGTGCAGTACCAGGTGCGCAATCCCAACGATTTTCTGTTTCGCAGCGTCGATCCCGATCAGAGCGTGATGCACGCCGCGCAGGCGGCGGTGCGCGGCATCGTCGGCGCGCAGAGCACTAGCGATATCCTCGATCAGGATCACGAAACTTTGCGCCAGCAGCTGATCGCGGCGATCCAGCAATCGCTCGATCAGTACCAGTCCGGTCTGGCAGTCACGGGCGTGACGATCCAGAGCGTGCAAGTGCCCGAGCAGGTGCAACCGGCGTTCGCCGACGCTGCGAAGGTGCACGACGAAAACGAACGCGCGAAACGCGATGCGCAGGCTTATGCGGCCGATCTCCTGCCGCGCGCGCAGGCCGACGTCGATCGTCAGGTCCAGGAAGCCAAAACCTATAGCCAGACCACGGTCGCGCAGGCGCAGGCCGAGGCCGAGCGCTTCAACCAGGTCTACGCCCAATACGCGAAGGCGCCGGCCGTCGTGCGCTTCCGCCTGTACATGGAAACCATGCAGCAGATTTACGCGAACGCGACCAAGGTGTTCGTCGACGCGAAGAACGGCAACAATGTGCTGTATCTGCCGCTCGACAGGCTCGTCGAGCAGAACCGCGAACGCCAGGCCGCGGCGGCGGGCGCCGCTGCTTCGGGTCCTGCTGTCGCGGGCGCGCCGCAAGCGGCGAGTGCGGCCGCGCCGTCGGCCGCCTCGGCCGCTGAGACCGGTGCCGCGGCAGGCTCCGCCGCCGATGGCGCATCCGCACCCGCTGCTTCCGCGCCTGCGCCAGCGAGCCGGCCGAGCGCCGCGTCGCTGCGCTCGCGCGAAGCGTTCCGCAATCGCATACGCGAAGACGACGTTCAATAAGGAGCGCACAAGAATATGAACCGAATCATTGCGCTCGTCGTCGCGGTCGTCATCGTGCTGTTCGCGGCATCGTCGATGGTGTTCGTCGTCGATCAACGGCATATGGCTGTGTTGTCCGCGCGCGGCGACGCGACGCCCACGCTGCTCGGCCCGGGGCTGCACGTGAAGCTGCCGCCGCCGCTGCAAACGGTCGTGTTCGTCGACAATCGCATCCAGTCGCTCGACGCACCCGACGAAGATCATTACGTCACGTCCGACAAAACTGATCTGCTGGTCAACCCGGTGATCAAGTTCCGCGTGACCGATCCGCTGAAGCTGATCGCCGAAACGAAGGGTGATCCGCAGAGTCTGCCCGACCGGCTCGCGCTGCTGTCGCGCGGCGCGCTCGGCGACGCGTTCGGCAAGTTCACGCTGTCCGACGCGCTCGCCAAACAACCGGCGGTCGCCGAAGAGGCCCGCGGTGCGATGGACAAGGGCGCGGCATCGCTCGGCGTATCGGTCGTGGATGTGCAACTCACGCGCGTCGATTTCCCGGCCGCGGTGGCCGACGCGGTATTCAAGCGCATGATCGCCGCGCGCCAGCAGGTCGCGGCGGACGAGCGAGCGAAGGGCGCCGCCGAAGCGAACCAGATCCGCGCGGACGCGCTCGCCAAGCAGCAGGCGGTGCTCGCCGACGGCCTCGCGCAGGCGCAGGGCATTCGCGGCGAAGGCGATGCAAAGGCCGCGGAGATCGCTGCCGAAGCGTTCGGCAAGGATCCGCAGTTCTACCAGTTTTATCAAAGCATGCAGGCGTACCGGAAGACCTTCAAGCCGGGCGACCTGATCGTGGTCGACTCCAGTAGCGAGTTCTTCCGCTTCATGCGTAGCCCGACCGGCGGCGTCGCCCCGGACGCTTCCGCGCCTGCTGCGCGCAAACGCTGATTACCGAAGGCCGCGGCATCCGCATCGCGGCCGCTTCACTCGCATGGACATAGCTGGTTCGTTATTGCTCGCGATCGCGCTGATGCTGATTATCGAGGGGATGTTTCCGTTCGTTTTTCCAACCGCCTGGCGCGACACGTTCCGTAAAATAGCGGAACGACCGCCGCATCAGATTCGTGTCGGAGGGCTCATCGTGATGTTGCTCGGGCTGGTTCTACTGTTCATCGCGACCTGAAGCCGGCTTGCTGGTCTGACGAACGCCGCGTGTTGCGGCGTGTTTTGCCGGCCCGAGCAAAACGCGTACTGACCGGCCACGCCGCCGCGCGTCGCGCGCGTGCCGCAAAGCGCCGCCCGGGCGTCTGTGTCAGCCGCCAGAATCAAGCCGCTCTACGTCATTCACACTCATCATCGGCGCTGCAAGACGCCGTGTTCAACGCCGTAGGACTGTATCGATGTCGACCTGGTTGCTTCCTGAGAATATCGCCGACGTGCTGCCGTCGGAGGCCCGCAAGATCGAAGAATTGCGGCGTCATTTGCTGGACCGTTTCCGCTCGTACGGCTACGAGATGGTGATGCCGCCGCTGCTCGAATACCTCGAGTCGCTGCTGACGGGCGGTGGGCACGATCTGAATCTGCGCACCTTCAAGCTCGTCGATCAGCTGTCGGGCCGCACGCTCGGTCTGCGCGCCGACATCACGCCGCAGGTCGCGCGCATCGACGCGCATCTGCTGAACCGCCAGGGCGTCACGCGTCTTTGCTATGCGGGCAACGTCGCGCATACGCGCCCGCGCGGCCTGCATGCGACGCGTGAGCAGATCCAGATCGGTGCGGAAATCTACGGCCACGCGGGGCTCGAAGCGGACCTCGAAATCCAGCAGCTGATGCTCGACTCGCTGCGTCTCGCCGGCCTCGCGAAGGTGCGTCTGGACCTGTGTCACGCGGGCGTGCTGGCGGCGCTGATCGAAGCCGAGCCGGCCGCCGAGGAACTCGGCCAGGCGCTCTACGACGCGCTGGCCGGCAAGGACGTGCCGCGCCTGGTCGAGATGACCGCGCAATTCTCGCCGGTGATTCGCGATGCGCTGCGCGCGCTGCCGACGCTGTACGGCGACGCGTCGGTGCTCGAAGAGGCCCGCGCGCGTCTGCCGAATTCACCGGCGATCGCCCGCGCGCTCGACGACCTCGCGTTCCTCGCGAGCCAGGTCGACGGCGCCGAAGTGATGATCGACCTCGCCGATCTGCGCGGCTACGCGTACCACAGCGGCGTGATGTTCTCCGCTTACGTGGACGGCGTGCCGAACGCGGTCGCGCGCGGCGGCCGTTACGACCACGTCGGTCAGGCCTATGGCCGCGCTCGCGCGGCAACCGGCTTTTCGCTGGATCTGCGCGAAGTCGCGCGGATCTCGCCGGTGGAAGCGCGCAGCAGCGCGATCCTCGCGCCGTGGCGGCACGACGAAGCGTTGCGCGTGGCGGTCGCGGCATTGCGCGATGGCGGTGAAGTGGTCATCCAGGCGCTGCCTGGCCACAAGCACGATCTCGATGAATTCGCGTTCGACCGGGTGCTGGTCGAGCGCAATGGCGCATGGGTGGTCGAACCGCGCGCTTGAGCCGCGCGTTCCGATCTACGCTGCCGGGGACCCGTCCCCCGACGTTCGCCCGAGGGCGGCGCAACCACCGCCCGAATCGCGCGCGGTCGAGCGACTCTTCGCGGCCGCGCATCCCTCGCAATACTCAACATAACGTGCATACCGTTGAGCGGAAACGGAAAAATTCCGGAAGCTTCCGCGAACCTAGGTAAAATACGTTTTTAACCAGCTTACGAAACAACATGTCTGCCAGCGCAGTGAATGTGAACCCCGGGCGCAACGTCGTCGTCGTGGGGACCCAATGGGGTGATGAGGGCAAGGGCAAGATCGTCGACTGGCTGACGGACCACGCTCAGGGCGTCGTTCGCTTCCAGGGCGGTCACAATGCCGGTCACACGCTTATCATCGGCGGCAAGAAAACCATCTTGCGTCTGATTCCGTCGGGCATCATGCATCCCGGCGTCGCGTGCTACATCGGCAATGGCGTCGTGTTGTCGCCGGAAGCGCTGTTCAAGGAAATCGGCGAACTCGAAGCCGCCGGCATCGACGTCCAGAAGCGCCTGTTCATTTCCGAAGCCACCACGCTGATCCTGCCGTACCACATCGCGATCGACCAGGGCCGCGAAGCGCGCCGCGGCGCGAGCAAGATCGGCACGACCGGCCGCGGCATCGGCCCGGCCTACGAAGACAAGGTCGCGCGCCGCGGCCTGCGCGTGCAGGACCTGTTCGACGCGCCAGCCTTCGCCGAGCGTCTGCGCGAAAACCTCGACTATCACAACTTCGTGCTCACGCAGTACCTCGGCGCTGCCGCGGTCGACTTCCAGCAAACGCTCGACACGATGCTGAGCTACGCCGACCGACTGAAGCCGATGGTCACCGACGTGTCGCGCCGTCTCTACGACGTCAACGCGAACGGCGGCAATCTGCTGTTCGAAGGCGCGCAGGGCACGCTGCTCGACATCGACCATGGCACCTATCCGTTCGTCACCTCGAGCAACTGCGTCGCGGGTGCCGCAACGGCGGGCGCCGGCGTCGGTCCGCAGAAGCTCAACTACATCGTCGGCATCACGAAGGCGTACTGCACGCGTGTCGGTTCGGGCCCGTTCCCGAGCGAACTGTACGATGCGGACAATGCCTCGCGCCAGGACCCGATCGGCCTCGAACTCGCCACCGTCGGCAAGGAATTCGGCTCGGTCACCGGCCGTCCGCGCCGCACCGGCTGGCTCGACGTCTCCGCGCTGCGTCGCTCGATCCAGATCAACGGTGTGACGGGGCTATGCATGACCAAGCTCGACGTGCTCGACGGTCTCGACGAAGTGAAGCTGTGCGTCGGCTACACGATCGACGGCCACAACGTCGATCTGCTGCCGCGCGGCGCGACGGAAGTCGCGCGCTGCGTACCGGTCTACGAAACCTTTGCGGGATGGAAGGAAAGCACGGTCGGCATCAAGGAGTGGGACAAGCTGCCCGCCAACGCGCGTGCGTACCTGACGCGCGTGCAGGAAGTCGCGGGCATTCCGATCGACATGGTCTCCACCGGTCCGGACCGCGACGAAACGATTCTGCTGCGTCATCCGTTCAAGGTCTAAGCGATGCAAGGTGTACCCATGATCGCGATGAAAGATCCGCGCAACGACGACAAGAACCTGTGGGTCGGCTGGGACGAATATCACCGGCTGATCGAGATGCTTGCACTTGCCGTGCACGAATCGGGCTGGAAGTTCGACAAGATCCTGTGCCTCGCGCGCGGCGGTCTGCGCGTCGGCGACCAGCTGTCGCGCATCTACGATCTGCCGTTGGCGATTCTGGCAACGAGCTCTTATCGCGAGGCAGCGGGCACGCAGCAGGGCGAACTCGACATCGCGCAATACATCACGATGACGCGCGGCGAACTGCACGGTAACGTGCTGCTCGTCGACGACCTCGTCGATTCGGGCGTCACGCTCGCGCGCGTGCAGCAGCATCTGAAGGAACGCTATCCGGCCATCACCGCGGTGCGCTCGGCCGTGCTGTGGTACAAGGGCTGCTCGAAGGTGAAGCCCGATTACCACGTGCAGTATCTGCCGACCAATCCGTGGATTCATCAGCCGTTCGAGGAGTGGGACACGGTGCGTCCGCATAACCTCGGCGCGTGGATCAAGCGCGGCATCGCCCAGGCCGATGAGGCGTCGGACAATTGACGCGAAGCCGCGCGCCTCACGCTTTGTCGCATCGGATCTCGCGCGTCATCGGGGTGTCACAAAACGGAGCCCAGTCGGGCTCCGTTTTTTTATGCGTCACGCGCGGCGCCAGAACGTCCGCACCGCGACAGGCGCGTCCATATCGCAGTGCTACACTGCGCGGACATCCACGTGGCGTATCCACAACAAGCCGGGCGGTACCGGATGGGCAGTTTAAAATAGCGGTCGTTTTTTCCGCCCGGGAACGGATTTCCTCGCGTCCATGACAGATAACAATCACGTACACAAACAGCCACTGCCTTCCCTTGCGATTGCCGCGATCGGAGTGGTGTTCGGCGACATCGGTACGAGCCCGTTGTACGCGCTGAAGGAAGCCTTCAGTCCGTCGCACGGCATCCCGTTGACCGATCAGTCGATCCTTGGGGTTATTTCGCTGCTGTTCTGGGCAATCGTGATCGTGGTCGGCGTCAAGTACGTGCTGTTCGTGATGCGCGCCGACAACAACGGCGAGGGCGGCGTCCTCGCGCTGATGGCGCTGGCGATGCGCTCGGTCGATCAGAAATCGAAAATGGCCGGCCTTCTGATGATGCTCGGCATCTTCGGCGCCTGCATGTTTTACGGCGACGCGGTGATCACGCCGGCAATCTCGGTGATCTCGGCGGTCGAAGGTCTCCAGATCGCCGCGCCGCATCTGGCGCATCTGGTGATTCCGCTGACCGTCGTGATCCTGATCGTGCTGTTCTGGATCCAGCGGCACGGCACGGCCACGGTCGGCCGTCTGTTCGGGCCGATCATGACGCTTTGGTTCCTCGTGCTCGCCGTGCTCGGCCTGTGGCACATCATGCAGTCGCCGAATGTGATCCAGGCGCTCAATCCCTACTACGCGTACACGTTCATGGCCGCGCACGTGCTGCAGGCCTACGTGGTGCTCGGCTCGGTCGTGCTGGTGCTGACCGGCGCGGAGGCGCTGTACGCGGACATGGGCCACTTCGGCGCGCAGCCGATCCGCATGGCGTGGTACGTGCTCGTGATGCCTTCGCTCGTGCTGAACTACTTCGGCCAGGGCGCGCTGCTGATGCACGACCCAAAGGCGATCGAAAATCCGTTCTTCCTGCTCGCGCCGGACTGGGCGTTGTTGCCGCTCGTCGTGCTGTCGACGGTCGCGACGGTGATCGCGTCGCAGGCGGTGATTTCGGGCGCGTACTCGCTGACGAGCCAGGCGATCCAGCTCGGCTACGTGCCGCGCATGAAGGTCCTGCACACGTCCGAACTCGCGATCGGGCAGATCTATGTGCCGGTCGTGAACTGGATGCTGCTGTTCATCATCCTGTGCATCGTGATCGCGTTCAAGAGCTCGGACAATCTGGCGGCCGCGTACGGTATCGCGGTGACGGCAACGATGGTGATCACGACGATCCTTGCCTGCGTCGTGATGGTGAAGGTGTGGAACTGGAACAAACTGCTGGTTGGGCTCATCATCGGCGTGTTCATGGTGGTCGACCTGGGCTTTTTCGGCGCGAACCTGCTGAAGGTCGAAGAGGGCGGCTGGTTGCCGCTGTGCATCGGCGGCCTGCTGTTCTTCCTGCTGATGACGTGGTTCAAGGGCAGGATGATCGTGAAGGAACGCACGGCCGCCGACGGTATTCCGCTGATGCCGTTCCTGCAAGGCCTGCTCGCGCATCCGCCGCATCGCGTGTCGGGCACCGCGATCTATCTGACCGGCAGCGATTCGCTGGTGCCGGTGAGCCTGCTGCACAATCTGAAACACAACAAGGTGCTGCACGAGCGCACGATCTTTCTGACCTTCGTCACGCGCGACATTCCGTACGTGAAGGACGCCGATCGCGTGACCGTGAAGGACATGAACGGTGGCCTGTGGCTGGTGAAGGCAGCCTACGGCTTTAACGAAACGCCCGACGTGAAGGCGGTGCTGCTCGACGTCGGCCGCACGCACGAGATGACCTTCGAAATAATGGACACGTCATTCTTCCTCGCGCGCGAAACGGTGGTGCCGACGCAATTGCCGGGCATGTCGGTATGGCGCGAGCGTGTGTTCGCGTGGATGCATCAGAACGCCGCGAAGCCGACCGACTTCTTCAGCATCCCGGCTAACCGGGTCGTGGAACTGGGAACGAAGATCGAGATTTGACGGCTCGCGCGTGACGTGCGGGAGCGCAAACAAAAAGCCCACGCAATGCGTGGGCTTTTTGTTCATGCGCGCGTGCAAGCGGTTGAGCGCGCGACGCAGTCATGTCACGGACCGGAGCGCGTGCGACGACGTGCTCCGGTCCGTGACGCTCACTTCTGCTTGAGCTTCGCAAACGCAGCCGCCATCGCGCCGCCCGGCTCCGGTTCGCGCGAGCGTTGCGGCGCACCGCGTCCCGCTCCGCCGCGATTGAAGCTGCCGCCCGAGCCACCGCGATCCTGCTGCGCACCGCCGCCGCTGCGCGCGGCCGCTGCACCGGGTTCGTCGTCGAGACGCATCGTCAGTGCGATACGCTGGCGCTTCACGTCGACTTCGAGCACCTTGACCTTGACGATCTGACCGGCTTTCACGACCTCATGCGGGTCCTTCACGAACTTCGTCGACATCGCCGACACGTGCACGAGGCCATCCTGATGCACACCGACGTCGATGAACGCGCCGAACGCCGCGACGTTCGTCACGACGCCTTCGAGCACCATGCCCGGGATCAGATCGCTGACCTTCTCGACACCTTCGCGGAACGTCGCGGTCTTGAACTCGGGACGCGGATCGCGGCCCGGCTTCTCGAGTTCGACCAGGATGTCGCGCACGGTCGGAAGACCGAAACGCTCGTCGACGAATTCGGTGGGTGACAGTCCGCGCAACGCATCGCGATTGCCGAGCACTTCGCCGACCTGCTTACTGATCTTCGCGAGGATGCGCTGGACGACCGGATACGCTTCCGGGTGCACCGACGAACGGTCGAGCGGATTCTCGCCGTTATTGATGCGCAGGAAGCCGGCAGCCTGCTCGAAGGTCTTGTCGCCGAGACGCGGCACCTTGCGTAGATGCTCGCGCGACGGGAACGGCCCGTTCGCATCGCGATAGTCGACGATGTTGCGCGCGAGCGTTGCGTTTAAACCCGACACCCGCGCGAGCAGCGCGACCGACGCGGTGTTCGCATCGACGCCGACCGCATTCACGCAGTCTTCGACGACCGCGTCGAGCGAGCGCGCGAGTTCGCGCTGGTTCACGTCGTGCTGATACTGGCCGACGCCGATCGCCTTCGGCTCGATCTTCACGAGCTCGGCGAGAGGGTCCTGCAGACGTCGCGCGATCGACACCGCGCCGCGCAGCGACACGTCCATGGCGGGGAATTCCTTCGCGGCAAGCTCGGACGCCGAGTACACCGACGCGCCGGCTTCGGACACGACGATCTTCTGCAGCTTCAGCTCCGGGTGACGCGCGATCAGCTCGCTCGCGAGCTTGTCCGTCTCACGCGACGCGGTGCCGTTGCCGATGCTGATCAGCTCGGCCTGCGTTTGCGCAGCGATTCGCGCGAGCTTCGCGAGCGAGCCGTCCCAGTCGCGGCGCGGCTCGTGCGGGTAGATCGTGTCGGTCGCGAGCACCTTGCCGGTGCGGTCGACCACCGCCACCTTCACGCCGGTGCGCAAGCCCGGATCCAGACCGATCACGGCCTTCGGACCAGCCGGCGCCGCGAGCAGCAGGTCCTTCAGATTGCGCGCGAACACGCGGATCGCTTCGTGTTCGGCTTCGTCGCGCAGATTGGTCAGCAGCTCGTTTTCGAGGTGCGGCTGCACCTTCACGCGCCAGCACCAGCGGCACACGTCGGAGAGCCACTTGTCGGCGGGGCGGTTCTGATTGGCGATGCCGAAGTGCCGCGCGATCAGCGCTTCGCCCGGGTGCGGCACCTGCGCGTCGAGCTCTTCGCCGAAACCGAGCTTGATCATCAGCACGCCGGCATTGCGGCCGCGGAACAGTGCGAGCGCGCGATGCGACGGCACCGTGCGGATCGTTTCGGCGTAGTCGTAGTAGTCGCGGAATTTCTCCTCTTCCGCGGTTTCCTTGCCTTCCACGACCTTCGACGACACCACGCCCTGGTTGAACAGATAGTCGCGCAGCTTGCCGAGCAGTTCGGCGGTCTCGCCGAATTGTTCGGAGAGGATGTCGCGCGCGCCGTCGAGCGCGGCCTTCACATCGGCGACGCCTTTGTCCGCGTCCACGTACGCCGCGGCTTCGGCTTGCGGATCGAGCAGCGGATTGCCGAGCAGCGCGTCGGCGAGCGGCTGCAAGCCGGCTTCGCGCGCGATCTGCGCGCGCGTGCGGCGCTTCGGTTTGTATGGCAGATAGAGGTCTTCGAGCACCTGTTTGCTGTCGGCGCCTTCGATCGCGCCGCGCAGCTCGTCGGTGAGCTTGCCCTGTTCGTCGATGCTCGCGATGATCGCCGCGCGCCGGTCTTCCAGCTCGCGCAAATAGAGCAGGCGCTCCTCGAGATTGCGCAGTTGCGTGTCGTCGAGATTGCCGGTCACTTCCTTGCGATAACGGGCGATGAACGGAACGGTCGCGCCTTCGTCGAGAAGTTCCACTGCGGCCGCGACCTGGCGCGGCTGGACGGACAGTTCGGTGGCGATGCGCTGGACGATCTTGAGTGCTACGGTTTCCGTCATAAGGTCTTGGTGTTCCTGCGGACTCAGTGATGGGCCGCGCGCGGGCGGCAAATCGGGACAGGCCGGGCGTGCGCCGCGACCAGGTTGCTAGAGCGGGGCATTTTGCCATAAATGCCAAAGGGCTCAACCGTGGGGTGTTAGAATTTCGGGCATGTTCCGTTGACCCTCTACGACGTTGCCAATCTCCTTGTCCCTCAACCGCCTGGTCTCTTCGCTGGCGTCAGGTTCACTGCCGGGTTCACTGCCGGGTTCGTCTCAATTGCCGCTGGTTTCTTTGCGCTCGTTCGGTCGGTCGGCTTTAACGGCTGCCGCGTCGTGCGTGATCGCCGCAGCGCTCGTCGTGCCGGTGTCGGCCGCGGCGCAAAGCGCGACGCCGGCGCAAGGTACGGGGCCCGTCGCGGCCTCGGGCCCGCAAGCCGCCGCAACCGCCGACGGCCCTCAAAGCGCAAGTGACGTAGCCGTGCTGGACAAGTCGTTCGACGAGCGGCAACAGGTGCTCAATCAGCGCACCGACGACAACAACTATCAATTCGCTGTCGCGCAACACAACTGCTACAGCCGCTTCTTCGTCAATCACTGTCTGAACCGCGCGCGCGACGCGATGCGCAGCGTGCAGGCGGACATCCGCAAGGAACAGCTCGCGCTCGACGCCGAGCAGCGTGCGCAGCGCGCCCGTGAACGCGACGAACGCACCGCGTTGCGGCGCGCGCAAAACGAGGCGGAAGCGCCGCAACGTGCCGCCGAAGACGCGCGCAACGAGCAGGCGTATCAGGAAAAGCAGCGTCAGCACGCGCTCGATCAGGCGCAGCACAACGCCGAGGCGCCGCAGCGCGAAGCCAATGCGCAGGCCTACGCGGAGAAGCAACGTCAGCACGCGCTCGATCAGGCGCAGCGCAACGCCGCGGCACCGCAGCACGAAGCCAATGCGCAGGCCTACGAGGAGAAGCAGCGCCAGCACGCGCTCGATCAGGCGCAGCGTGGTGTCACGCCTGCGCAGGCGGCGGCCAATCAGAAGGCCTACGACCAGAAGCAGAGCGACTACCAGCGCCAGCTCGAGGAAGCGCGTCGGCAGGGTGCGCAAAAGGCCGCGGAGCGCCAGCAGAAACAGGAGACTTTCGAGCGGAAGCAGGCCGAGGCCGCGCAGCACAAGCTCGATGTCGAAGCACGTCAAAAGCAGGCCGCCGAGAAGGCCGAGCAGAAGCGTCAGGACGAGCTGAAGCAGCAACAGCTCGAAGAGCAGCAAAAGCAGCAACAAGAGCAACCGTAAGCGTGCTGTAGTGGCTGTATCGTAGAGTAAGCCGTGGCGGTCGTGGCCAGGGCCGCCGTAGTCGCCGTAATGCGTTTTGAGGCGGACAGCAACCTCAGGCATCGGACCGCGCGCACGCGGTTCGTGCCGCCGACCAGAGGAGGCGAGCATGCGCGATCGTCATCACGTCATCGACGCAAACACACTTCGCGACCGCATTCTGCAACTGGAATCGGAGCATAGTGGACTCGACCGGTTGATCGACCGGATGTCGGATGAACCCGGCATCGACGACTTCGAGTTGCAGCGCCTGAAAAAGCGCAAACTTAAAGTCAAGGACACCATCATCTTGCTGCAATTGCAGCTCGAACCGGACGCGCGCGCCTGAGTTCGCGGCCTGGCAGGCGCCGGGCGCGCAGCGCGCGAGCCGGACTTAGCAGGAACGCTTGCCTTGAATTTATCGCATGACACTTCATCCCGGGCCGCGCCGGACAACGCATCTGCTTCGGGCACGCCCGCGCCGCGCGCGGCAGCACCGGTGCCAGGTGTGTCGCTGAATCGGCGCCGCGCGAGCGAGCTCGACGACATCTTCGCCGACAACGGTCTGCTCGCACGGCAGATCGACGGTTATCGGCCGCGTGCGTCGCAGATCGAGATGGCGCGCGCGGTTGCCGCGGCGATGGAGGCGTCGGGCCGCGCGATGCCCGAGCCCGCGATGTTCGAGACGCAGAAGCGCCCGGCGCGGCGCCTGCAGCAGACCGGCGCTGAAGCCGTCTCTGAGTCGACCGGGAGCAACGCGCAAGCCGATGGCGTCGACGGTGGTGAGAATACGTTGATCGTAGAGGCGGGTACCGGCACCGGCAAGACCTATGCGTACCTCGTGCCGGCCATGCTGTGGGGCGGCAAGGTGATCGTCTCGACCGGCACCAAGCATCTGCAGGATCAGCTGTTCCAGCGCGACATTCCGACCGTGCGCGACGCGCTCGCGGTGCCGGTGTCGGTCGCGATGCTGAAGGGCCGCGCGAACTACCTGTGCCACTACTACCTGCAACGCACCGCGGACAACGGCCGTCTGCCGTCGCGCCAGGAGACCTCGTATCTGCAGGACATCGTGCGCTTCGCGAAGATCACGCGCACCGGCGACAAGGCCGAACTCGCGAGCGTGCCGGAAACGGCGCAGGTGTGGTCGATGGTCACGTCGACGCGCGACAACTGTCTCGGCCAGGAGTGTCCCCACTACAAGGACTGCTTCGTGATGCAGGCGCGCCGCGAAGCGCAGCAGGCCGATATCGTGGTGGTCAACCACCATCTGTTTTTCGCCGACATCATGCTGCGCGATACCGGCATGGCGGAGCTGCTGCCGACTGCGAATACGGTCATCTTCGACGAAGCGCACCAGCTGCCCGAAACCGCGACGCTGTTTTTCGGCGAGACGCTATCGACCGCGCAGTTTCTCGAACTCGCACGCGATTCGGTGGCCGAGGGCCTCGGTCACGCACGCGATGCGGTCGATTGGGTCAAGCTCGGCGCGACGCTCGAGCGCGCCGCACGCGACGTGCGGCTCGCGTTCAAGGAAGACTCGGTGCGTCTGTCGATCGGCCAGCTGCCCGACGATCACCCGCTGTTCGCCGCGCTCGAGACGCTCGAGGCCGAGCTCGACGCGTTGGCCTCGGCGTTGGCGGCCCAGGCCGAGCGAGCCGAATCGCTCGGCGCGTGTTTGCGTCGCGCGCGCGAGTTGCAGGACGTGCTGAGCGGCTGGACCACGCCACCCACGAGTGCAGAACGCGACGCGGTTGCGACCCGCGAGGGTGACGCCAGCGCGGAGCGCGCCGATCCGAATGAACAGGTGCGCTGGATCGAGGTGTTCTCGCACACGGTGCAGCTGCACGAAACGCCGTTGTCGGTCGCGCCGATTTTCGCGAAGCAGCGCGCCGGCGTACCGCGCGCGTGGATCTTCACATCGGCGACGCTGTCGGTGCGCGGCGACTTCACGCACTATGCGGCGCAGATGGGCTTGAACTCGAAGCGCTCGATGACATTGCCGAGCCCATTCGACTATCCATCGCAAGGGCTTCTGTACGTACCGCGCAATCTGCCACAGCCGTCATCGCCGATGTTCACCGACGCCGTGTTCGATGCCGCATTGCCCGCGATCGAAGCCTCGGGCGGCGGCGTCTTCATGCTGTGCACGACGCTGCGCGCGGTGGATCGTATCTCGGCGAAGCTGCGCGACGCGATCGAGTCGCGCGGCTGGGACTATCCGCTGCTCGTGCAGGGCGATGCGAGCCGCACCGAACTGCTCGACCGCTTTCGCGCCTACGGCAATGCGATCCTGGTCGGCAGTCAGAGCTTCTGGGAAGGGGTGGACGTGCGCGGCGACGCGCTGTCGCTGGTCGTGATCGACAAGCTGCCGTTTGCGCCGCCGGACGATCCCGTGCTGGCCGCGCGGCTCGACGCACTGACGAAGAAGGGCTTGAGCCCGTTCGCCGTGCATCAGCTGCCGCAGGCCGTCATCACGCTGAAGCAGGGCGCCGGCCGGCTGATTCGCGCGGAGACCGATCGTGGCGTGCTGATGATCTGCGATACACGTCTCGTCGATAAACCTTATGGCCGCCGCATCTGGCAGAGTCTGCCGCCGTTCAAGCGCACCCGCGAGATCGACGTGGTGCGTGAGTTCTTTGAGGAGAGCGCTGGGCCAGCGGCGCCGGTTTGATAGGGGATGTGTTCCACACATGCGACGAGCTCCGCAGCGGAAAGCGGCCCTGAATGACAAAACGCCACGGATGTGAATCCGTGGCGTTTTTCTTTTCCCGTTTGCGGCTCGCGCCGTTTCCGGCCAGCCTCCAAACGTTTCGTGCGCAGGCGCTGTAGCGGGAGCGCCGCTACAGCGCCGAACCGTTGCGGCTTACTGGCTTGCGCCTGCTGCCGGCGATGCTGCTTCAGCCGGCGATGCTGCTTCGGCCGGCGATGCTGCTTCGGCCGGCGATGCTGCAACTGCCGGCGATGCTGCTTCAGCAGGCGATGCTGCCGCCGGTGCGGACGCAGCTTCCGACGGTGCAGCAGCCTGATCGTTGCTCTTGTTGCATGCAGCGAGTGCCACAACTGCCAACAGGGATGCTACGAGGAGGGATTTCTTCATGATCACGTCCTTTTATGGTTTAAAGGTAAGCAACAGCGCAAAATAAAACCGGTAATGTGCTCCAACACCGACCTGGGCCGCTGGTGGAGATGCTCTTTTGACGAGCTGGAATCTTCCCTACGGCTTGGGCGGAAATTATATGCACTTTCGTACTGACAGTCGATAAATGCGGGTCAATACGTTGTCTTTCTCATACAAAATTTCACTGTACGGTATAACAGGCGGGCAGAGTTACGCAATCTCGCCTACCTGTATCCAGCCCGCACAATACCACTCGTGTAGCAGTGCTGTCACCGATGAATCGTGCGATAGTGTTACAAAGCGTTTCGCACTCATGCACCGCAGATTTGCGAGTTCAAACAGCCATTTTTTCGCGCCGGTCCACGATATTTCTTCTCCATTTACGAAGAAAAAACGTCGTTCATACAACAGGTTAGTCTTGCGATCGAGCCGTAGACCGGATCTCGACGCCGCGCCGATGAAACGGGCTTCGTTGAGCGGCCGTTGCGGCGGATCGAAGACGACACTCGGCTTGGGTTCGCTGAGGTACGTACCAAGGAACGACGCAATGTCCTGCTCATTCCATCGCACTTTAGCAAGCATCGCGCCCACCCGTTCGACGAGCGCCGCGGGCAACTCGGCCGGCTGTTCGACGGCGGCCTGCCGTGGGTCGCGATAAAGGGCGCCCGCCTTGCCCGTAGCCTCTCCGCGCTCGGCCAGGTGGTAGAGGAACTGCGCGGTCAGCTCGCTTTCGGAGGGCGCGCGAAAACCGATCGAGCAGGTCATGCATTCGCCCTCGGCGATGCCGTCGTGCGCGATGTGCGGCGGCAGGTACAGCATGTCGCCGGGCTCGAGTACCCACTCCTGTTCGTGCTCGAAGTGCTGTAAAACCTTCAACGGCAAGCCGGGTTGCAGCGTCAGATCTTTCTGCGCGCTAATGCGCCAGCGGCGCTTGCCTTTTACTTGCAAAAGAAACACATCGTAGGAATCGAAGTGCGGGCCGACGCCGCCGCTATCGGTCGCATACGAAATCATCAGGTCGTCGAGACGCGCGTCCGGCACGAAACGGAAACGGTCGAGCAACGCGCGCGCGCGGTCGTCGTGCAGATCCACGCCCTGCACGAGCAGTGTCCATGCGCGCTGTTTGACGGACGGCAGTTCGTCGGGCGCGAACGGGCCGTGCTCCAGCTGCCATTTGTTGCGGAAGTGCGTGATCAGGCGCGCTTCGACGTCGTCCCGATCGGCCAGCTCGAACAGCTCGTCGCGCGACAGCGGCGCTTCGATGTCCGGAATCGCCTGACGGATCAGCAGCGGCTTTTTCTGCCAGTAGCGGCGCATGAATTGCGACGGGCTCAGATGGCCGAGAAGTGCGGTCGGAACGTCGGGCGAGGGCGGAAGAATGGGCCGCGTGGCCGGCTTTGCAGCAGACGGCGAGTTGCTTGCCGAACCTGCATCGGCCGGGAGGTGAGTGGGCCGCCTGGGCATCGTATAATGTGAGTTGTATTTTGGAGAATCGAATGAAAATCGCAAAGAACACCGTCGTGTCGGTCGCCTACAAGCTGTCGGATGCGCAGGGCAATCTGATCGAGGAAAGCGAAGAGCCGATGGTCTATCTTCACGGCGGCTATGATGGCACGTTCCCCAAGATCGAGGAAGAGCTCGACGGCCACGAGGCTGGCTTCGAGACCCAGATCCAGCTCGAGCCGCAAGACGCGTTCGGCGAATACGATCCCGAGCTTGTGAAGATCGAGCCGCGCGATCGCTTCCCGGAACCGCTCGAAGTCGGCATGCAATTCGAAGGCACCCCCGAAGATGGCGACGAGGAAATCGATGCGCTGGTGTACGTGGTGACCGACGTCGCGGAAGACAAGGTCGTGCTCGACGGCAATCATCCGCTCGCCGGCATGGCGCTGCGTTTCGCGTTGACCGTCAGAGACGTGCGTCCGGCTACTGAAGACGAAATCCAGCACGAGCACGCGCATGGCGCGGACGGCCTCGAAGTTCTCGACGACGATGAAGACGAGGACGAAGAAGACAGATCAAAACCGACCCTGCACTGAGCTTGCGGGCATGCGCGGTGTCGTCGCGGGGGCAGACGGCACCGATGCGGGCAACGCAGGCGAGGCTGGCAGTATCGACCCCGGCGGCATCGAGATAGCGGGCCCATAGTCGCTGCCGCCCTGGTCGGACGGGATGCGCGGCTGCTGCTCCTGCGACTCTCCAGGCGTCTGCAATACGGGCGGCAATTCCGACGCCGGCCCGAAACCTTCCACATTCGGCATCTCCGGCGCAATCGGCATCGACGCGCCGGATTCGTCGCGCGGCGATGCGGGCGGCAAGACCGGCGGCGTGGTGGGCAGCGGCATCTGCTTCGGCACGTCGCGCACGCTGACTCTGAACGGCGGCTTCCTGCCGAAATCCGCTTCTATCTGAATCCATTGGTTGAGACGATCATGCGGCGCGAGCGCAATGCGCGTGAGGTTCGTCACGACCGTCCCCTTGTCGTTGCGTAGCGGCTGATCGATGACGAAACCGCCGGCCGGCCGGTCGTCGTCTGCATGAATGACGACCACGGGTCCGGGGAAAATCTGCGCGAGCTTGACCAGACTGCGCTTGAATTCCAGAAAGCCGTCGCGGCGCGAGCTATGTGCGAAGTGCAGCCAGGCGAACCGTTCGGGTCGCTCGTAGCGCTCCGGGTCGAAGTCGCCCTGAATGAACACGACGATCGCGCGCGCGTCGCGGCGCTTCGCGTATTCGGCCGCGTGCTCGAGCCAGAATGCGTTGGCGATCACGCGATCTTCGAACTCGCCGTTGCGGCCGCCCGCGCTCAGGTAGTGGTTGTTCGGACCCGGCGCGTTCAGACCGATGAAGACGATGTCGCCAGCTTTGTCGTTCGCTTTGTCGTTCGTTGTTTCGTTGACCACCCAGCGCACGTTTTCACGGAACGGGCGGAAGCGCGACACCTCGCTCTCGCGCGTCAACGCGATCGGGTTCTGCCCCATCGACGTTGGATCGGCGAACAGCGTTTGCCGCAACTGGTCGAGCCGCTCGACCGGATCGAAGCCGCCGCCTTCCGCCGTGCCGCAATCGACCCAGTCATGCTGGCCGGGGATAAAGAAGAGGGCAGTGCGCGAGCTGTCGAGCAGCGCGTGGCGGCGCTCGAATAGCGCGTCGCGGCAAACTTCCTTTGGCCCCTTCAGATTGCCGTCGTAGACGATGAAGCGCACGTCGCGCTCGCGGCCGATCGCCTCGAGCAGCCGTTGCGTGGCGGCTTCGTCGGCGGGGCTGTGCATCGTGCCGGAAATCACCGCGAACGCGAAGCGCGAGGCCTCGGCGTGCGCCGGCGCGGTCCATGCGCACACTGCCACGAGCACGACGATGCCGCCTGCCGGTGCGAGCACGTGGCGCAGCGCCGCGCGAAGCCCGCGCGGGCGCGGCGGCGGGTGTCCCGGCGTGTCAGTGGTCCGCATCCGGCGCGACGGCCAGTTCATGCAGTTCGTACAGCAGATCGAGCGCTTCGCGCGGCCGCAGATCGTTCGGATCGATGCCGCGCAGACGCTCGACGAGTGTCTGCATCGCGGGCGACGCAGGGGTTGCGTCGCTCGCCGCCTCGTGGTCGTCGTCCGCATCTTCGGCGAGCATGGCAGGCTGCGTCGCGAACAGATCGAGTTGCGGCGCGGGCTGCGCGGCCGATTGCTGCTCCAGATGCGCGAGATGCTTGCGTGCCGCGCGGATCACCGCGTTCGGCACGCCGGCGAGTTGCGCGACCTGCAGACCGTAGCTCTGATTGGCGGGCCCTTCGTTGACCGCGTGGAGGAACACGATGCCGTGCCCGTGCTCGACTGCCGACAGATGCACGTTGGCCGCGTGCGGAAACTCCGCGGGTAGTTGCGTCAGCTCGAAATAGTGCGTCGCGAACAGCGTGTAGCAGCCGTTGTGGGCGAGCAGGTGGCGCGCGATCGCCCACGCGAGCGCGAGGCCGTCGAACGTCGACGTGCCGCGGCCGATCTCGTCCATCAGCACGAGGCTTTGCGGTGTCGCGTCGTTGAGGATCGCGGCGGCTTCGGTCATCTCCACCATGAAGGTCGAGCGGCCGCCGGCGAGGTCGTCGGCCGCGCCGATGCGCGTGAAGATGCGGTCGATCGGTCCGAAGGCCGCGCGCCGCGCCGGTACATAGCTGCCCACGTAAGCGAGCAGCGCGATCAGCGCGGTCTGGCGCATGAAAGTCGACTTACCGCCCATGTTGGGACCGGTGATCAACAGCAGCTTGCGCTCGGTCGCGAGTGAGCAATCGTTGGCGATGAACTGCTCGACCTGCGCCTCGACCACTGGATGACGACCCTGCTCGATGTCGATACCCGCGTTCGCCGAGAACGTCGGCGCAACCCAGTCGAGCGCGCGAGCGCGTTCGCCGAGCGCGGCCAGCAGATCGAGTTCGGCGAGCGCGAGCGCAACGCGCTGACAGTCGGGAATGAACGGCAGCAACGATTGCAGCAACGCGTCGTACAGTGCGCGTTCGCGCGCGAGCGCGCGTTCCTGCGCGGACAGCGCTTTGTCCTCGAAGGTCTTCAGCTCGGGCGTGATATAGCGCTCGGCATTCTTCAGCGTTTGCCGACGGCGATAGTCGTCCGGCACCTTGTCGGTCTGGCCGCGCGTGACTTCGATATAGAAGCCGTGCACCTTGTTGTACTCGACGCGCAGATTGCTGATGCCGGTGCGCGCGCGTTCGCGTGTTTCGAGATCGATCAGGAACTGTCCACAGTTCTCCGAAATATCGCGCAGTTCGTCGAGCTCGGCGTCATAACCACGCGCGATGACGCCGCCGTCGCGCACCATCGCGGCCGGCTCTTGCGCGACCGCGAGCTTCAGCAAATCGGCGCACGCGTGCGGCGGTTCGAGCGCCGCGTCGATGCGCGCGAGCGAATCCGCGTTCGAGGCCACCGCCGCGAGCTGCGCGCGCAATGCAGGTAGCGCGATGAAGGTATCGCGCAGGCTCGACAGATCGCGCGGCCGCGCCGACAGCAGCGCGAGACGTCCGGTGATCCGTTCGATGTCCGAAATCTGCCGCAATGCGCTGCGCAATGTCTCGAGGTCGGCGCCCTGCGGCGCATCGAGCAACGCGCCGATCGCCTGCTGACGCGCCTGAGCCACCGCCGAATCGCGCGGCGGATGATGCAGCCAGTGCCGCAGCAGGCGGCTGCCCATCGTCGTGCAGCAGGTGTCGAGCAGCGAGCACAGCGTCGGCGATTCGGTGCCGCGCAGTGTCTCCGTGAGTTCGAGGTTGCGGCGCGTGGCCGGATCGAGGCCGATGTATTCGGATTCGTATTCGACCTTCAGGCTGCGCACATGGCGCAGTTGCTGGCCCTGCGTGGACGCCGCATACAGCAGCAACGCGCCGGCCGCGCCGCACGCGCAGCCGAGCGAATGCGCGCCGAAGCCGTCGAGGCTCGCGACTTCGAGCTGGTCGCACAGGCGCTTCGTGCCCGAGGTGATATCGAAGTGCCAGGCCGGTACACGCTTGAGCGCGCTGGCGTTGACAGGCGGTGTCCAGCTGGTCGAATCGGCGGTGGCGTCGGCGACCAGAATTTCCGCGGGACGGATGCGCTCCAGCGCGGCGGCGACCTGATCGGGCGCGACTTCGGCGAGGCGCAGCGCGCCGCTCGCGAGATTGAGCCACGCGAGACCGACGCTCGTGGCGACACCGCGGCGATTGTGCGCGACGCCCAGCGCGAGCAGATAGACGTCGCTCTTGTCGGACAGCAGCGCGGCGTCGGTCAGCGTGCCAGGCGTAACCACGCGCATGACCTTGCGCTCGACCGGGCCTTTCGAGGTGGCCGGGTCGCCGATCTGTTCGCAGATCGCGACCGATTCGCCGAGCTTCACGAGCTTGGCCAGATACTGTTCGACAGCGTGATGCGGCACGCCGGCCATCTTGATCGGATTGCCCGCCGACGCGCCGCGCTGCGTGAGCGTCAGGTCGAGCAGGCGCGCGGCTTTTTCGGCGTCGTCGAAAAAGAGTTCGTAGAAGTCGCCCATCCGGTAGAACACCAGCGTGCCCGGATGCTCCGCCTTGATGCGCAGGTACTGCTGCATCATCGGCGTGTGTTGTGCGACGTCGTTGGCCGCTGCGGTTTGAATACCCATCCTTCGTGTCTTCTTGCGGTAGATGCTCAGGGCGTGAGTTTAACCCGCCGGCGCGGCGAGCGGACCCTGGCCGAACGGACGATGCCCAACACAAGAGCTGAATGTCAGCATGACCTATTCGATCAAAGCGGGGGTTGCACGCCGTCGCGGCGGGTTACGGCCGTCGAGCCGAGCCTCGCGCTGTCATTGCTGGAGCACCGTGGTGCATTCATTCCTCGATCATCGCCCGCATGTCCACCCTGCGTTCGTTCGCCGCGCTGCGGCGTTTCGCGAGCCACATCAGCAGCGTGATGAAGGTGCCGAACACGACGATGATCCACTGCGCGGGCATCTTCGCCGTGAGCAGCAGCGCGTACACGCCGAGCATCAGCAGCACCGCGAGGTTCTGGTTGAAATTCTGCACGGCGATCGAGTGACCGGCCGACAGCAGCGTCGCGCCGCGATGCTGCAGGATCGCATTCATCGGCACGATGAAAAAGCCCGACAACGCACCGAGCACGATCATCAGCGGATAGGCCAGCAGAATGTAGTAGGGCGCGACGTGCGTGCCGAAGCGCAGGCCCGCGCCCGCCGGGAACAGGTCCTTGTTGTAGAAGGCCATCGCGATCGCCACCGCGCCCGTCAGCACGCCGACCGGCAACACCTTCAGCGAGTGGCGCAATGGAATCAGCGCGGCCGCGCCCGCCGCGCCGATCGCGATGCCGAAGCCGGTCACGCCTTGCATCACCGCCGCCTTCGACAACGACAGCCCGAGGTTCACGTTCGCCCATTTGAGCACCAGCAGCTGCATCGTCACGGCGGCGCCCCACATCAGCGTGGTCACCCACAGCGCGATCTGCGCGAGCTTGTCGGCCCACAGCACCCGGAAGCAGTGATGGAAATCGCCGACCAGCTTATTCGGCTCGGTCAGCCGGTTCGGATAGCGCGCGCCAGTGTCCGGAATGAAGATGTTGATCGCGGCGGCGATCGCGTAGGTGAGCATGACCGCGCCCATCGCGAGATCGGCGGCCGAGCGGATCAGCGGCATATGCGCACGCGTGACGAAATGCTCGAAGACGGTGCTGATCAGCGCACCGCCGAGCATCGTGCCGGCGATCGTCGACAGCACCGTCGCCGATTCGAGCCACGCGTTCGCCTGCACGAGCTTTCCGGCGGGCAGCAGCTCGGTGAGGATGCCGTACTTGGCGGGCGAATACGCGGCTGCGCCGAAGCCGACCACGCCGTAGGCGATCATCGGATGAACGCCCAGAATCATCATCAGGCAGCCGCTCGCTTTCAGCGCGTTGGAGATGAACATCACGTGGCGCTTCTGCATCGAATCGGCGAACGCGCCGACGAACGGCGCGAGCAGCACGTACGAGATCGTGAAAAAAATCTGCAGCAGCGGCGTAACCCACGCGGCCGAGCGCATCACGGAAAGCAGGGCGATGGCGGCGATCAACAGCGCATTGTCGGCCAGCGACGAAATGAACTGTGCCGCGATGATCGTATGGAAGCCTTTTTTCATGGGGCAGATTGGAGGCTGCGCCCGGGGCGAAAGTCGGGCAGGGTCAAAGCGGCATGGAGCAGGGAACGGTCCCGCCGGAGTACCGCCCCGAATAACTTCCCGCTTTTTAGCACGACGCTCCGCACACTGGAGCGCCGCCAACAGAAAAGCGGCCGAAGCCGCTTTTCTCTGCAACCGTTATGCGTTGCCGCGGACCGGCCGCGGCGGCGCACCTTACGCCGACTGCTGGCGCGTGCGGCTGTAGCGCGACAGGATCGGAATCATCTGCGCGTAGACCTTCGGGTTGCCCGCGACGACTTCGCCGACGTGCAGGAACTCCGAATCACCGGTGTAGTTGCCGACCAGGCCGCCGGCTTCGGTGATCAGCAGGCTGCCCGCCGCGACGTCCCATGCGTTCAGGCCCTGCTCGAAGAAGCCGTCCATGTGGCCGGCCGCGACGTTGGCCAGATCGAGCGCGGCGGCGCCCGGACGGCGCAGGCCGGCGCAGGCTTCGGTCATCTCGGCGAACTGACGGCCGTACGATTCGAGGCTGTCCTGCGCGCGGAACGGAAAGCCGGTGCCGATCAGGCAGTCGGCCAGGCGGTCACGCTTGGCGACGCGGATGCGGCGATCGTTGAGAAACGCGCCACGGCCGCGCGATGCGGTGAACAGATCGTTGCGGGTCGGATCGTAGACGACGGCCTGCGTGACGACGCCCTTGTGCGCGAGCGCGATCGACACGCAGTAGTAGGGGAAGCCGTGGATGAAGTTGGTGGTGCCGTCGAGCGGATCGATGATCCACTGGTATTCGGAATCGTGGTCCGACTTGCCCGACTCTTCGGCGAGGATGGCGTGATGGGGATAGGCGGTCTTCAGCGTTTCGATGATCGCCGCTTCGGACGCTTTGTCGACCTCCGTGACGAAATCGTTGTGCTGCTTTTTGCTGACCTGAATCAGGTCGAGATCGAGCGATGCGCGGTTGATGATCTGAGCTGCGCGGCGCGCGGCCTTCACAGCGATATTGAGCATGGGATGCATAAACTGATCCTTGTGCCGGGGCAGCACGGCTGCCGGCCGGTAAATAAGCGCGAAACTGCGCTGACGGGCGCCGCAACGACGCAAAAACAGCACGGAACGGCCGACCGGCTATCAAACCGGAGAGCATTCCGTCGACGGAGACGAATTGAATAAGAACGGTGCGACCGGTTCGACGCAAGCTTCAGCAAACGTCGGCGCCGGACGCGAAAAGCGGTATTTTACCTGAGTCCGGGCGCCCTCGCGCATGCTCGCTCACGTGCGGCTGATGTACCGCACAGGCGCCCGCCGGTGCCGGCCCGATGCTACGCCCTCGTCCGCGCGCGTGGCTCGCGCGTGCGTCTGATTCGGCATAGGTGCCCGTTGGCGCTACCATACGCGTCTTGAGTCCTAGCCAGCCGAGTTTCATCGTGGATCACACCCACCATTCCTCCGACCCCACCGTGGCCGATTTGCGCGGCGGCTTCACGTCGACGCGTTTCGTGCTGGTCGAGCCCAGCCATCCGGGCAATGTCGGCGCCGCGGCGCGCGCGCTGAAAACCATGGGCTTTTCGCGGCTCGTGCTCGTGTCGCCGCGCGTGCCGAACGTGCAGAACGACCCCGAAGCGATCGCGATGGCGAGCGGCGCCGATGACGTACTCGCCTCCGTGCACGTGGTGCCGTCGCTCGCCGATGCACTGACTGGCGTGCACTGGTCGATTGCGCTGACCGCGCGGCTGCGCGAATACGGTCCGCCGCAATGGACGCCGCGCGCGGCTGCCGCCGCCGCGCACGCAGAGGCGATGCACGGCGAGATCGCGCTGGTGTTCGGCAACGAGCGCACGGGCCTGTCGAACGAGGACGTGGAGCGATGCAGCGCGATCGCGCATATTCCGGCCAATCCGGCCTATAGCTCGCTCAATCTCGCGCAGGCGGTGCAGGTGCTCGCCTACGAGCTACGCACCGCGTACCTCGGCGCCGACGAAGCGAGCGACGGCGCACCCACCGCGGGAGCGCACGCGGCGCCGGCCGAATCCGCCGCTCCACGCGCGCAGATGGCGGCCAGCGACGAGATCGAGAGCATGTTCGCGCATCTGGAAAGCGCACTGGTCGCGCTCGAGTTTCTCGATCCGGCCAATCCGAAGAAGCTGATGTCACGGCTGCGGCGGCTCTTCGCGCGCTCGGGCCTCGAGCGCGAGGAGGTCAACATCGTGCGCGGCATCGCCAAGCACATCCTGCTCAAGACCAGACGGACCGGCTGACGGTTCGTTGACCAGCCCGTGACGGCGCACCTGATGCGCCGCCTTCGTCTGACGACAACCTTGCAGGTGACGGGGACTTCCGGCAGGTTTCGCGCAATCGCCCTACAATCCACGAAACGTTAGAAGCAAAGCTGCCGCCGTGCTAAGCGATGCCGTTAGCTATGGCGCGAAACGCAGAGTCCCGCGCATGCGCAAACCGCGCGGATTCGCTCACGCAGACGGTTTTCCCCCAACAATACAGTCCCTGCCATGTTCACGAGACTTCGCGAAGATATCGCCACGATCCGCGAGCGCGATCCCGCCGCCCGCAGCGCATGGGAAGTGCTCACGTGTTATCCGGGGCTGCACGCGCTCGTGCTGCATCGGATCGCTCACGCGTGCTGGCGCGCGAAGCGCCGCTGGCTCGCGCGTTTCGTGTCCCAGATGGCGCGCTTCATGACCGGCATCGAGATTCATCCGGGCGCGAGCGTCGGGCGGCGCGTGTTCATCGATCACGGCATGGGCGTCGTGATCGGCGAGACCGCGCAGATCGGCGACGACTGCACGATCTACCAGGGTGTGACGCTCGGTGGCACGTCGCTCACGCGCGGCGCGAAGCGGCATCCGACGCTCGAGCGTGGTGTGATCGTCGGTGCGGGCGCGAAGGTGCTCGGCGGCTTCACCGTCGGCGCGGACGCGAAGATCGGATCGAACGCGGTCGTGACGAAGCCGGTGCCGGCGCGTGGCACGGCGCTCGGCAATCCGGCGCGGATCATCGTGCCGGCCGCGGCGGCTGCGAACGGTGCGAACGGTGCGAACGGTGCGAACCCGAATGCGAACAACGCCGCGCGTGACGCGAAGCGCGGCAGCGAAATCAGCGCGTTTTGCGCATACGGCATCACGCCCAACGCGGACGATCCGGTTTCGCTCGCGATTCACGGTCTGATCGACCATGCGGCTACTCAGGCGCGACGTATCGATGAAATCGTCGATGCGCTCGAGCGGCTCGGCACGAGCCTCGAAGGTCTGCAAGGCGCGGATGCGGCGTTGCTCGATTTGCGGCGGCTATCGGCGGCGATCGCGGGGAAGGTGGAGGGGCTGGCGGGGGAGCGCTAGGTATCGGCGCCTCGGCAGCGCGAAGCGCACGCCGTATCCACGAGGTCAATCCAGCGGCAACGCTCGAATCCCGTCGGCATCGATCTTCAGATAGCCGCCCCGGCGCTCGCCGTGATCGAGATCCCAGTCGGGCAGAACCCAGCGCGTGCCGCCCGGCTCGCGATGCCGCGCGGGCAGATGGGTATGCCCATGAATGATCGTCGCGGTCTTCGATTTCCTGAACAGCGCGGCGACACCTTGCGGGGTCACGTCATACTTGATCGGCATCGGCCGCGTGCGGCCATGCTCGCTCTTCGAGCGCATGTTCTCGGCGAGCTTGCGACGCCAACGAAACGGCCACGCGAGAAACAGAATCTGCGCGAGTCGATTGCGCGCGAAACACCTGAACAACTGATAGCCGCGATCCGCGGTGCACAGACCATCGCCATGGGCGAGCGCAATGCGCGTGCCGAACGCGGTAATCACGAACGGATCGGGCAGCCAGATCGCGCCGGCCGCTTTCATGAAGCGCTTGCCCAGCAGAAAGTCGCGGTTGCCGTGCATGATGTAAAGCGCGATGCCGCGCTCGGACAGCGTGTGCAGCAGCGCCGCAATATGGGCGACGAACGGCTCGCTCAGCATGTCGTCGCCGACCCAGTACTCGAACAGGTCGCCGAGGATGAACACCGAGTCGGCCGCTTCCGCGCTCACGCGGATGAAATGCTCGAACGCGGCGACCGTGCGCGGAACCGCCTCGCTCAGATGCAGATCGGAGAGGAAGAAAAAAGGGCGCGCGGCGTGCGGGCGTTGGCCCTCGCCTGGTACGCCCGCGGCGACGCTTCGCAGCGGCGTCTCTTGCAGCATTGAAGGTGCCTGATTTCAGTTCAAAGGAGTCGACGCCCGCATGAGGCGCGACTCACTCACGGTTTAGCCGACGACGACAGCTTTTTCGATCACGACATCATCGACCGGCACGTCCTGATGGAAGCCCTTCGAACCGGTCTTGACCTTCTTGATCTTCTCGACCACGTCCATGCCTTCGACGACCTTGCCGAACACCGCATAGCCCCAGCCTTGCGGCGTCGGCGACGAGTGGTTCAGGAAGTCGTTGTCGTTCACGTTGATGAAGAATTGCGCGGTCGCCGAATGAGGGTCGTTGGTACGCGCCATCGCGATCGAGCCGTTCTCGTTCTTCAGACCGTTGTTCGCCTCGTTGGTGATCGGCTCGGCCGTCGGCTTCTGCTTCATGCCGGGTTCGAAGCCGCCGCCCTGGATCATGAAGCCGTCGATCACGCGGTGAAACACCGTGTTGTCGTAGTGGCCGGCCTTCACGTAGTTCAGGAAGTTCTCGACCGACTTCGGCGCCTTTTCGGCATTCAGCTCGAGTTTGATGAGGCCGTGGTTCGTATGCAGTTCAACCATGATGGAATCCTTTGATGAACAGGTGGATAAAAGGCGCGGCGCGTCGTCATGTGCTGACGACCGGCCGCGCCGGGGCGTTGGTTGGGGCCGGGCTTCGGCCGCGCGGGTTTGCTTGCCCGTTCGTTTTTACTTGCTCACCACCGTCGCCGACTGGATCACGACCGGCTTCTGCGGCACATCGCTCATCGGGCCGCGCGTGGTGGTGGGCGTGGCTTCGATGCGTTTCACGACGTCCATGCCGCTCGTGACCTTGCCGAATACCGCGTAGCCGTTGCCGTCCGGATTCGGGTAGTCGAGATTGGCATTGTCCACCGTGTTGATGAAGAACTGCGCGGTGGCCGAATTCGGGTCGCTGGTGCGCGCCATCGCGATCGTGCCAGCGGTGTTCTTCAGACCGGTGCGGCTCTCGAGCGGAATCGGCGCGCGCGTCGGCTTCTCGACGAAGCTCTGCGTATAGCCGCCGCCCTGGATCATGAAGCCCGGAATCACGCGATGGAAGATCGTGCCGCTATATTGGCCGGCTTTCACGTAGTCGAGGAAATTGGCGACCGTCTTTGGCGCTTTCTCGGGATACAGCTCGACGCGGATGTCACCCTCCGACGTCTTCAGCAGCACGGAAGGATGAGCGGCCTGCGAACCGGACTGCGCAAAGGCGGGTGCGTTTGCGATCAGGGCGGCGCTGCCGAGCGCCAACATCAACCATTTCATGAAAGTCCTCGGGGTTGGAGAAAACTTGCGGCAGGCACCGAGCCCGGCGCTCAGCGCGACGGCGCCATGTACGGCGGCATGGCGAGCGAGCCATTCGGGCCGCCGAACTGGAAGCTCGGGCTGTCCGTGATGTTCGACGTGGGGTGCGCGGCGGGCACGGTCGTCTGCTCGGCGGCGGGCTGCGACGCCGCGGCAGCGGGCGTTGCCGGCGACACGACCTTCTGGATATCCGCGAGACGCTGCGCGGTCCTCGGGCTCGCCTTGCCGAGGCTCTCCGCGCGACGGTACGCGGCATCGGCGAGGCGCAGATAGAGGTCACCGAGGTTCTCGAACGCGAGGCCGTAGTTCGGATTGACCTGGGTGGCCATCTCGAGCGCCGCGCGCGCTTCGGTCAGACGGCCTTGTCTCGCGAAGAGTGTGGCGAGGTTGTTGTACGGCTCGGGCAACTCGGGATACAGCTGCGTGAGTTCGGTGAACGCTGTGATCGCTTCGTCGTCGCGATTCAGATGCACGAGCACGTTTGCGCGTTTGAACTTCGCTTGTGCGTCGCGCGGATTCGCGGCGACGCGCGCATCGAGTTGGGTCAGCGCGGCTTGCCAGTTTTTCTGCGCAATCGACGCGTCGATTTCCGGCGTATTGTCACGCACGGCGGGGCCTTGCGGCATCACCGCGGTCTTCTGCGCATAAGCGCTCGCGACCGGCACCGCGGCAAGTGCGGCAACGACGGTGACGCGCCACGCGAGGGCACGCGCCGCTTCGAAAGTAACGCCACCGACAACGTTGCCAAACGCAGTCGCGGCGAGGGTCGCAGCGCTGTGCGCGCGGCCGCTGGAGTGTTTCATAGGCTCAGGTCTGGATGTTATACTCCGAGCCATTCTAACAAAAGGTCTGCGCGTTCCGTCGAACCGCCGACTGTCTTTTCGCCACTCGTGGCCGTCTCCGCCCGGTTCGCAGCCTCGTCTGCAGCCTGATCGCCGCACGTGGTGCGCCGGTTTCAGCTGTATGCGATGCACCCGTTATCCTGTTCGTTTCGCGGGTCGCGGCGCGCATGAAGCACAATGCGGACTTCTTTCGGCCCACGCACCGCTCTCTATGGAATCTCTGCGCATTTACAACACGCTCGCGCGTGACAAACAGACTTTCGTGCCGCTGCGCGAAGGTGTCGTGCGGATGTACGTCTGCGGGATGACCGTGTACGACTATTGTCACGTCGGTCATGCGCGGGTGATGGTCGTGTTCGACATCGTGCAGCGCTGGTTGCGTGCGCTTGGCTACAACGTGACTTACGTGCGCAACATTACCGATATCGACGACAAGATCATCAAGCGTGCAGTCGAGAACGGTGAAACCATCAAATCGCTGACCGATCGCTTCATCGCCGCGCTGCATGAAGACGCGGACGCGCTCGGCATCGAGCGTCCGGACATCGAGCCGCGCGCGACCGACTTCATTCCGCAGATGCTCGGCATGATCGAGACGCTCGAGAAAAACGGCTACGCCTACCAGGCGAGCGACGGCGACGTCAACTACGCGGTACGCAAATTCGCAGGCTACGGCAAGCTGTCGGGCAAGTCGCTCGAAGACCTGCGCGCTGGCGAACGCGTCGCGGCCAACGACGCGAAACAGGACCCGCTCGACTTCGTGCTGTGGAAGCAGGCGAAGCCCGAGGAACCGGCCGACAGCGGCTGGGATTCGAAGTACGGGCGCGGTCGTCCCGGCTGGCACATCGAGTGCTCGGCGATGGGCTGCACGCTGCTCGGTGAACAGTTCGACATTCACGGTGGCGGCCAGGATCTGCAGTTTCCGCACCACGAAAACGAGATCGCGCAAAGTGAGGCCGCGACCGGACAAACATTCGTCAATTACTGGATGCACAACGGCTACGTACAGATCGACAATGAGAAGATGTCGAAGTCGTTGAACAATTTTTTTACGATTCGCGAAGTGCTCGCGCAGTACGATGCAGAGGTGGTGCGTTTCTTCATCGCGCGCGCGCATTACCGCTCGCCGTTGAACTACAGCGACGTACATATCGACGACGCGCGCAATGCACTCGCGCGTTTGTACACGGCGTTGAAAGACGTGACGCCCGATAGGGCCGTGCTCGACTGGAACGAAGCGCACGCGCAGCGTTTCCAGGCGGCAATGAACGACGACTTCAACACGCCGGTGGCCGTGTCGGTGCTGTTCGAGCTGGCCACCGAAGTGAACCGCACGCGCGACCCCGCGCTGGCCCGTCAATTGCGCGCGCTTGGCGCGGTGCTCGGGCTGCTCGGACGCGAACCGCGTGCATACCTGCAGCAGGCAGCGGGTGCTGCAGCCGAAGGCGCGCTCGAGCCCGTCGCGATCGAAGCGAAGATCGCCGCGCGCATCGCCGCCAAGCAGGCAAAGGACTATGCGGCAGCAGACCGGATCCGGGCCGAATTGCTCGATGCCGGCGTTGCCCTTGAAGACAAACCCGGCGGGTTGACCGAGTGGCGGCGCGTGTGAGCGCACCTCGTACTTCCCTCTGAACGACTCGCCAGGCAGGAGGCAGGATGGCAACGGCCACGAAGACGCCGGCTAAACGCGCGGCGTCTCAAACCAGTGCGGCAGCCGCGGCATCGGCTGCCGCAGCGTCGGCTGCCGCAGCATCGGCTGCCGCAGCTCAGTCGACTCGTGCGGGCGGCGGCGCGGTAGACAAAGCGCCCTCGAAGGCGGGCGGGGCGGCGGCGAAAGCCGACTCGACCGCGGCAAAGAAGAGCGCAGCCAAACGCTCGCTCAATGGCGCGGCCACTGAAGCTGCGCACGCGCCTGCGAAACGCGCGAAAACGGCGTCGCGTGCGAAGGGCAACGGTGCGTTGCCGGCCAAACTCGCGGCCGAGCTCGCCGGCGACGTGCAGGAACTCGCGCGCGACACGAACGCGGGCGAAGTCGTGCGCAAGACGCGCGTATCGGCCACCTCGGCGAGCACGGCCAGCGCGGGCGGCGAAGCGGCCGGTGTCGCATCGCTCGGGAACGAAGTCGCGGTGCCGGTGCAGATCGGCGGTCTCGCGCCTGAAGTCACGCGTCCCGCGTATTGGGACAAGGCGTGCGCGGATCTCGTCAAGCGCGATCGCATTTTGAAGAAGCTGATTCCGAAGTTCGGCCCCGTGCATTTGCTGAGTCGTGGCGATCCTTTCGTCACGCTTGCGCGCTCGGTGGTCGGCCAGCAGATCTCGGTCGCGTCGGCGCAGGCCGTGTGGGCGAGGGTCGAAGTCGCGTGTCCGAAGCTCGTGCCGCAGCAGTTCATCAAGCTCGGTCTCGAGAAGCTGACCGCGTGCGGTTTGTCGAAACGCAAGGCCGAATACGTGCTCGATCTCGCGAGGCATTTCGTGTCGGGCGCGTTGCACGTCGGCAAGTGGACGTCGATGGACGACGAGGCGGTGATCGCCGAACTCACGCAGATTCGCGGCATCGGCCGCTGGACCGCGGAGATGTTCCTGATTTTCAACCTGTCGCGTCCCGATGTGCTACCGCTCGACGACCTCGGCCTGATCCGCGCGATCAGCGTCAACTATTTCAGCGGCGAACCCGTCACGCGCAGCGAAGCGCGCGAGGTTGCCGCGAACTGGGAGCCGTGGCGCACGGTGGCGACCTGGTACATGTGGCGTAGTCTCGATCCGTTACCGGTCGACTACTAAAGAAGAACAGGAAACGAAGCCGTTTCAAAGACTATCGCGTATATGATATCGATAGTTGAGAAATGGTTTTGACATCGGCGCACGCGGTTAGAATACGCGCTGCCCGGTAAGTCCAAGGATTACAACCAATGAAGACCACGTTTCTGGATTTCGAACAGCCGATCGCTGAACTCGAAGCGAAGATCGAAGAATTGCGCTTCGTGCAGGACGACTCGGCCGTCGATATTTCGGAAGAGATCGAGCGGCTGTCCAAGAAGAGCCAGCAGCTCACCAAAGATCTGTATGCGAACCTCACACCGTGGCAGGTTTCGCAAATCGCACGTCATCCGCAGCGTCCGTACACGTTCGACTACGTGAGCGAGCTGTTTACCGATTTCCATGAACTGCATGGCGACCGCAACTTCGCGGACGATCTGTCGATCGTCGGCGGTCTCGCGCGGTTCAACGGCCAGGCGTGCATGGTGATCGGTCATCAGAAGGGCCGCGACACCAAGGAGCGCGCGCTACGCAACTTCGGCATGCCGCGTCCGGAAGGCTATCGCAAGGCCGAGCGACTGATGCGCCTCGCCGAGAAGTTCGGCCTGCCGATCTTCACGTTCATCGACACGCCGGGCGCGTACCCGGGCATCGGCGCGGAAGAGCGGGGCCAGTCCGAAGCGATCGGCCGCAACCTGTACGTGATGGCCGAGCTGAAGACGCCGCTGATCGCGACGATCATCGGCGAGGGCGGCTCGGGCGGCGCACTCGCTATCGCGGTGGGCGACAGCGTGCTGATGTTGCAGTTCTCGACCTACTCGGTGATCTCGCCGGAAGGCTGCGCATCGATCCTGTGGAAAAGCGCCGCCAAGGCACCGGAAGCAGCGGAGGCGCTCGGCCTGACCGCGCATCGTCTGAAGGCGCTCGGTCTGATCGACAAGATCGTCAACGAGCCGCTCGGCGGCGCGCATCGCGATCCGAAGGGCATGGCGGCGATGCTGCGCCGTGCGCTCGCCGATTCGCTGCGCCAGTTCCAGGGTATGAGCACCAACGACCTGCGCGAACGCCGTTTCGAACGGCTGATGGCGTACGGCAAATTCAAGGAAACGACGCCGGGCGCATAAGCCCGCGCGTTGGCCTGTCTCTTTCGTCCACCGGCGCTTTCCGCGCTAACGACGTGACCACCACCGCCGACTCATCCGCCGAGCGCCTCGTGATCGAGGCGCTCGGCGCCGCGCTGTCCGGGCTCGATTCGAACGCGCGCATTGCGGTCGCATTCAGCGGCGGCGTCGATTCGAGCGTGCTCCTCGATGCGGCGGTGCGCGTCGCGGGTGCGTCGCGCTGTATCGCGCTGCACGTGCATCATGGATTGAGTCCACATGCCGATACGTGGCTCGCGCACTGCGAGGCTTTCGCGCGCGAACGTGGCGTCGAATTCGACGCGCGACGCGTGGATGTTTCGCGCGCGCCGGGCCTGAGCATCGAGGCCGCGGCACGCGACGCGCGTTATCGCGCGCTCGACGCGATGTGCGCAACGCACGGCATTGGCACGCTATGGCTCGCGCAGCATGCGGACGATCAGGCCGAGACCGTGCTGCTGCAACTGCTGCGCGGCGCGGGGCTCGCGGGTCTCGCGGCGATGGCGCCCGGCACGCTGCCGACAGGTGCGTCGACGACACGTGTGCGGCCGCTTTTGCATCTGCTGCGCGCGCAGCTCGAACACTATGCGAGCGCGCGCAAGCTGCGCTGGATCGACGACGAATCGAACGCGGACACGCGTTATGCGCGCAACGCCTTGCGTCATCAGGTGATGCCGGCGCTCGCGGTGCACTTCCCGGGCTTTCGCGATGCGCTCGCGCGCACGGCCGCGCATTCGGCATCGGCGCAGCGATTGCTCGACACGCTCGCGCGCGCCGACATGGAAAGCGCGTCGCGCGATGAAGGACGCGCCCTCGCGCACGACGTGCTGCTCGCTCTCGACGACGATCGCGCGCTGAATCTGCTGCGCTACTGGATGCGTACGCTCGGCTTCGTCGCGGCATCGAGCGCGCGTGTCGCGGATGCACTGCGGCAGTTGCGCGAAGTGGCTGCGGGGCAGGACGGACATCGGCTCCGCATCGATCATGCGGGGCATGCGTTGCGCAGCTATCGCGGCCTCGTCTACTGGGAAGCCGGCGATAGCAGCGAACCCGCCGACGAAACCGCGCTCGTCGAGCGCGAGATCAGTGAACTCGCGTGGCAAGGGCAAGAGATCTGGCATTTGCCGCAATGGCGCGGCACGTTCGTGTTCGCGATGGTGGATGCAGCCGCTGTGGATGCAGCCGCTGCTTCCGACGTAGCCGACGCAGCGCACGCAGCGCCACGTAACGAAGCATGCGACATCGTTCCCGTCAGCGTCCTGCAACGAGCCTCTCTAAGCGTGCGGGCGCGCCGCGGCGGAGAACGCATGCGCGTCGGTGTGCCGAACACGCCCAGCCGCACGCTGAAGAACCTGTTTCAGGAGCGCGGCATTCCCGCATGGAAGCGCGACGTGCCATTGCTTTACGTTGGCGATGAACTGCTGTTCGTGCCGCTGATCGGCGTGAATCGCGGGACCGTGCGCGACGCATCTCCGGAGCGCGAAGCGTGCGTGAAAATCGTCTGGCGCGAGGATCTGCTGATCGCCTGAGCGCCGGTCGGACAGTCGCGCAAGCCGTGCGTGCGGATGTCGAAAGCGTGAAACAGGGCGCAAATCAACGATAAAACAGGCCATTGCAGGCCTGATTCGACGCATTTGAGCGCTCGTTGCGTCTTGTCTTTTTGCGCCTAATCAGTTACTTTAGCTTGTTTGCCCGACCCGATTTCGCCGTCGCTTTTGTCGCTATCGGTCGTTAGTGCCGGCAGGCGTGCGTGATCCGTCGTCGCCGTTCAATTCCGATCAGCCATTTGCGATTTCATCCCGGGCAAATCCGCGCGTGCTGCACGCGTGCTGCATCTACGCCGCCACACACTTTGCCGCCGTTCACGAGACGTTGCGCCCCTGTGCTTTCTGTGCGGTCGTCTCCAGCGCGCCAGCGCGGTTTCTCTTCCAGTTCAGAACGACAATGGCACTCATCGTACATAAATACGGCGGCACCTCGATGGGCTCGGTCGAGCGCATCAAGAACGTCGCCAGGCGCGTCGCGAAATGGCACAAGGCCGGCCATCAGATGGTCGTCGTGCCGTCGGCAATGTCCGGCGAAACCAATCGCCTGCTTGGCCTCGCGAAAGAAATCACGACTCAACCGAGCCCGCGTGAGCTCGACATGATCGCCGCCACCGGCGAGCAGGTCAGCTCGGGTTTGCTCGCGATCGCGCTGCAGGAAGCCGGCGTCGAAGCGGTCAGCTACGCAGGCTGGCAGGTGCCGGTCAAGACCGATAGCGCGTTTACGAAAGCGCGCATCAGCGACATCGACGGCGAGCGCGTCATGCAAGACCTCGCAGCCGGCAAGGTGGTCGTGATCACCGGCTTCCAGGGCATTGACCCGGACGGCCACATCACGACGCTCGGCCGCGGCGGCTCGGACACGTCGGCAGTCGCGGTCGCGGCCGCGCTGAAGGCCGACGAGTGCCTGATCTACACGGACGTCGACGGTGTGTACACGACTGACCCGCGCGTCGTTGAAGAAGCGCGCCGGCTCGACCGCGTGACGTTCGAAGAAATGCTGGAAATGGCCAGCCTGGGTTCGAAGGTGCTGCAGATCCGCTCGGTGGAATTCGCCGGCAAATATCAGGTGAAAACGCGCGTGCTGTCGAGCCTGACCGATCCGCTGATGCCACTCGACGAAGAAATGAAGTCGGGCACCCTGATTACTTTTGAAGAAGACGAGACCATGGAAAAAGCAGTCATCTCGGGTATCGCGTTCCAGCGCGACGAAGCTCGTATCGCCGTGATGGGCGTGCCCGACAAGCCGGGCATCGCGTATCAGATTCTCGGCCCGGTGGCGGACGCGAATATCGATGTCGACATGATCATCCAGAACCAGAGCGTCGAGGGCAAGACGGCATTCACGTTCACGGTTGGCCGCGGCGACTATGCGCGTGCAATGGAAATCCTCACCGGCACGGTAAAGGCGCACGTCCAGGCCGAGCAGGTGCTGGGCGACCCGAAGGTGTCGAAGGTGTCGGTGGTCGGCGTCGGGATGCGCTCGCACGTCGGCATCGCCAGCAAGATGTTCCGCACGCTGTCGGAAGAGGGCATCAACATTCAGATGATCTCGACCTCGGAGATCAAGATTTCGGTGTTGATCGACGAAAAGTACATGGAGCTCGCGGTACGCGCGCTGCATAAGGCCTTCGAACTCGATCAGGCATAAGTGGCGGGAAAAACGGGGCGCTCTGGAGCGTCCCGTTTGTTTTGTGGCGTTCATGTGAATGAATTGCGTGATGAGACGCCACGTTGGCACAAATAATGTTCGTCAGACATTGACCTTATCGGCCCGGCCCGCTATGATCTTGGCTTCGTCGCACTGACTCCCTGTGCGACAGAAAGTTTGGGAGACGTGGCCGAGAGGTCGAAGGCACTCCCCTGCTAAGGGAGCATCTGGGCCAAAACCTGGATCGAGGGTTCGAATCCCTCCGTCTCCGCCAGCAATGGTGGCGAAACCCCGCAGAGTCTAGGCTCTGCGGGGTTTTTGTTTTTGCGCGGCTTGATTTTGATCTCGCTCGCTACTTCAGCGATGTCAGCGGCATTCCCAGCCCTCCAGCGTGTGACCACGTCCTACGTGAATAGGCAGGTCTGCTGATCAATGCATGGCGCCGTTAGCCCGCCACGCTGGTCCGCAGAAAACCGAGCCAGATCCGGCGCGGCAGGCAAGGAGTCCGCATGACTGATCCCGTCGTGCCGCTGACCGAGACCGCCTCGCTTAGAACGCGTGCCGCAACCCCACCATGCCGACGAACTGAGACGGACCCGATGACGGCGTCGTGTTCTGCGAGTCGCCGACCACCGCGACCGCGTCGGCGATGGTCACACCGCTGCCCGACGAGATCAGCGACTTGCCGCCTGCATGCTGATAGGCCTCGAGCGCGTACAGCGTGGTGCGCGTCGACAGGTTGTAGGTTTGTTCGAGCGAGATCTGATGATAGTGCGCCGGATCGCTGATGCCGTTCGCCTTGCTTGCCTGGGTGAAGCTATAGCCGCCGCCGACCGTCACGCTCGGCGTGATCCGGTACGTCGCGATCGCACCGTACGTGTTGAACACGGCCTTGTCGAAGAACAGCGAGCCGTGGCCCGGCGCGTACTGCACATTCGAGTAGTTGAGGCCCACCATCAGATCGTGCCACGTATAGCGACCCGCCGCGGCGAACAGCTGCGCGCTGCGCGCGCTCGCGTAACCGTTGTTGACCGGCGAGTTGATCGCGAAGCTGCCGAGCGCCGCGCTCGTCGAAATGTCCTTCAGCTTCACGTAGCCGGCTGCGAGCGACACGGGCTGGAAGTCATAACGCAGCGCCGCGCTGAACAGGCTGCCGTTCGCGACGCTGCCGGGCACGCCGCCGAGACCATACTGCGCGCTTGCCTGCAGGCCCCCGATCGTCGGCGATAGGTAGGTTACCGAATTATTGAAGCGCAGCGTCGTGTCGAGGGCGTCGAGATCGCCGGGGTGCGCGCCGGTCGCGCCGGTCAGCACGCCGGTCGGTCCGAGCGCGCCGACCATCTGGAAGTAGGGTGTGTACTGGCGGCCGAGCGTCACCGTGCCGTAGCGGTCGTTCGCGAGGCCGACATAGGCCTGGCGATTGAACAGGTAGCCCGCGGTGCTTTGCGCGCCAGTCAGCGAATTGAAGCCGCTCTCGAGCCGGAAGATCGCCTTCGTGCCGCCGCCGAGATCTTCCGAGCCGAGGAAGCCGAACTTGCTCGCCTGCAGGTTGCCCTGGCTCATATAGAAATTCGAATGCCCCTTCTGGTTGCTGGCATAGGCGAACGCATTGTCGACGACGCCATACAGCGTGACGCTGCTTTGCGCCGATGCGCTGGTGGACAACGCGGTGCCCGCGAACGGCAGGCAGCAGAGGACGAACGCGCGGGTGCGCGCGCGCTGGTTTATTTTCATGATTGGGATGTCTCCAGACTGATGGGACGGCCTGATCCCTCAGGCCGGTGCGGTGTGTTGTTCAGTGCGGCACCGAAATCGTCAGGCAGCGCCAGCCGTCCGCGGTGTGATCGGTGACGAGCGTGCCGTTAGCGCAGACGACCGCGCGTGTTTCGCGCATCGGCACGAACACGCGCACGTGCGGCTGCACGCGCGGCATCCATTGCGAACGCTCGAGCGTCACCCGCAAAGTGTTTGCGTCGCCCGTCAGCGTGACGTTCCAGCGGCCTTGCTCGCCGTTGCGCCAGGCTTCGGTCTCGCCGTCGTCCTCGATCGAGCCGCCTTGCGCGGTGCCCGCGTCGGCATACGGAACCGCGAGGAATGCGCGTTCGTCGGCGGGGCGGCCAAAATGCTGCTCGGCAATGTTGAGCGGAATCACGCTGCCTTCACGCAGCAGGAACACCGGCCGCTCGAACGGCGCGGGCAACGTGACGGTCTGGCCGCCGTCGAACGTTTCGCCGCTCCAGTACGACACCCAGCGCGAACCGGCCGGTAGATACACCGCGCGCGTGCTCTGGCCCGGATCGACCACTGGCGCGACCAGCATCGACGAGCCGAGCATCATGTCGTCGCCATCGACGAGGCAGCGCGGATCGTGCGGAAACTCCGCGAACAGCGGCCGCAGCACCGGCTCGTACGCGCTATGCGATTGCCACAGCAGCTCGTAGAGATAAGGGATCAGGCGATAGCGCAGCTTGATCAGGTCTGCCACGTGCCGCGTGACTTCGGGATGCAACCACGGCTCGTTGACGGTGCCGTCGTCGTTCCACGAGTGAATCGAAAAGCGCGGCAGGAAGATGCCGAGCGCGACCCAGCGCGCGAACAGCTCCGGCTCCGGGGCCGGACCCGAGAAGCCGCCGATGTCGTGACCGCTATTCGACACGCCCGACATCGCGAGCCCGAGACCCATCTTCAGATTGAAGCGCAGCGTTTCCCACGACGTGTAGTTGTCGCCCGACCACGTCTGCACGTAGCGATGCATGCCGACGCCGCCCGAGCGCGACACGAGGAACGGGCGCCTGTCAGGCGCGTGCTCGCGCTGCGCGTCGTGCGACGCGCGCATCATCAGCTGCGTCTGCAGCACCTTCGCCTGGCGTGCCGGATACGGCTTGCCGAAGCCGCGCGCGATCGCATGCGGCGACCAGATCTCGAACTCGTTGTTGTCGTTCCAGGTGGCCGCGATGCCGTGTTTGAGCAGTGCGTCCTTCACGCGAGCTTTCCACCAGTCGATCGTCGCGGGATTCGTGAAGTCGAGGTACGCGCCGACTTCGTCCCAGAACTGCACCCATGCGGGACCGCCATCGGGCGCTTCGATCAACAGGCCGGCGTGGGCGACGTCGTCGAACGCTGGGTGGTCTTGCAGCAGACACGGCTTGATGTTCGCGCACAGACGCACGCCGTGATCGAGATAGCTCCGCACGAAGCCGTCGATGTCCGGAAACTTGTCGTGATTCCAGTTGAACACGTAGCGCTTCGGCCCGATCGACGTATAGCCCGACGACAGATGAAACGAATCGCACAGCACGTCGTGTTCGCGGCAACGCTCGATGAATTTGCCCATCTGCTTTTGCGCGTCCGGCGCGTCGGTATAGCTCATCGTCGAGCCCGAGTAGCCGAGGCCCCACTTCGGCATCCACGCGGGACGTCCGGTGAGCCACGTGAAGCGGCGCACCGCGTCGAGCGGCGAGCCGGGCGATGCGATGAAGTAGTAGTCGAGATCGCCATGCTCGGCGATGAAGTGCCGATAGTGACCGTGATAGTTGTCGAGCTCGCGGCCCATGTCGAAGCGGCAATCGGCGAGCGTGTCGTAGAACAGGCCGAAGCCGGTCGACGTCTGCGGCTGCCACGTCACGTAGAACGGGATGTGCTTGTACAGCGGGTCCGTGGTGCGCGCGCTGTAGCCCATCGCGTCGATGTTGCGCATCTCGTAGCTTTGCCGCGCGCGATCGAGCGAGCCGGCACGCTCGCCGAGGCCCACGTACATTTCGTCGCGGCGCCGCTCGACGTAGTGATAGACGCGCGAGTCCCACCAGCCGAAGTTGTACGCCTGGGTCTTGCGATCGCTCATCACGCGATGCCATGTGCCTTCGTGAAGGATGTCCCAGGCGCAGGCGCCGCCTTCGAGCGCCACGCTCACGCGCACGCGCGCCGTTTCGATCACGATGTGACCGGCTGCTTCGTTCACCGTGAACGGCGGCGGCGTGAAGCCGCTCAGGTCGCGGCGCTCGCGGCCTTCGAGCGGCACGTCGTCCATCCCGGGCGCGATCGCCCATGTGCGCGGGCCGCGCGTTTCGCCGTCCGGCAGCACGAGCACGCGGATGATGTCCTCGGCGAGCACGAACAGCTCGATGCGGCAATTCGGCTGCGCGCTTAGCACGACCGGGTTGGCCGCCGGGTTGCCAGCGTGGGGGACGAGCGCGAAGCGCGGCGGATGTTTGAGATTGATCTGTGAACGCATGATGAGTCTTCGAGGAAGGTCAGGCAGCAGTGTTGACGCTCAGTTCGGCGCGGCGCGCGCGGCCGTGGCGCGGCACACCGCGCATCAGGATGATCAGCAGCGTCGCGCCGATGATGTCGAATGCGCCGAGCGCACCGAACAGCGGCGTGTAGCCGATCGAATCGGCGAGCGCGCCGACCATCAGCGAGAAGCCGAGGCCACCGATCCACGCGGCCATGCCCGCGAAGCCGGCGACGGTGCCGACTTCACCCGGATCGAATACGTCGGCGGCGAGCGTGTTGACGAGCGCCGAGATCATCTGGTGCGCGAAGCCGCCGACGCAGAAGAGGGCGATGGCCTGGTAGGGCGACGCGACAAGACCGATCGATGCCGGCCCGATCATCATCAGCGCGCCGAGCACGACGCCCGAGATGCGCGACCAGATCAGCGGCACGCGAAAATGCTTCATCAGGAATGGCGACAGATAGCCGCCGAACAGACCGCCCAGGTCCGCGGCTAGAAACGGCAGCCACGCGAACATCGCGATCTGCTTCAGATCCATATGACGCTGCGTGGCGAGATAGAGCGGAATCCAGAAGCTGAACGTCTGCCACGCGGGCTCGGCGAAAAAGCGCGCTTGCGCGATCGCCCAGAAGCGGCGGGTGCGCAGCACTTCACGCACGCTCGCGCGGCGCGCGGCGGGCGGTGCCTGGCCTTCGACGATCGCGGCGCGCTCGGCATCGCTCATGCGCTTGTGCTCGGCGGGCGAGCGGTACAGCACGAACCATGCGGCGGCCCACACGAAGCCGAGCGCGCCAGTCACCGCAAACGCGCTCTGCCAGCCGTAGCGCAGCGACAGGAAAACGACGAGCGGCGGCGCGAGCAGCGAGCCGAGCGAGGTGCCCGCGTTGAAGTAGCCGACCGCGACGGATTTCTCGCGATCGGGAAACCATTCGGCGACGACCTTCATGCCGGCCGGAATCGCGACCGCTTCGGACAGGCCCATGAAGCCGCGCAGCGCCGCGAGCGAAAACCAGCTGCCCGCGAAACCGTGGAACACGCCGGTCAGCGACCACAGGCACGCGAACAGCGCGAAGCCGAGGCGCAGGCCGATCAGATCGATGATCAGGCCGCAGACGGGCTGCATCACCGTATAGCCGACCTGGAACGCGCCGACCACGTACGAGTACTGCCGCGTGTTCATGTGCAGCAGTTTCATCAGTTCGGGCGCCATCACGCCGAGCGCGTTGCGCGACAGATAGTTGACGATCGTCCCAACGCACACGAGGGCGATGATCCACCAGCGCAATCCCTTGATCGTTTTCAAAATCAGTCTCCGTGGCGCATTGAGCGGTTGCTTCCGACGCAGTGCTCGGGTATGCGCGAATTCGAACATTTATTGATTTTCAATGGCAGTCATCCTATCACTTGGAATCGACCTGGATATCCGGGAAAACCATAGTTGTCGCCATGTTTTTCCTTGATTTTTCGGGATAATTTGATATTTATTTGCCTGGTATCGGAGTGGTGATCGGATGACTATGGTGAAAAATATCGAACAGATATGTTCTTTCGAACTTTAAAATGTTCGTTTTCGGGATGTCAGCCAGGCCGCGAGCCGGCGCCCGCGCGGAGGGTGCTTTTTCACCGCCGTCTGGCGTGTGTAACCAGACATTACGCCGCCGCCGGCGAGGCGATTTTCAGCATCAGTTATTACAAAGTTGAAATACGCGTGTTGCTGCCTTTGCGTTATATTTCCGCCAACAAAACATGTTCCTACAAAGGTGATCAATGAAGTCCGCTCGTCTTGTTCCGCTTGTGTTCGGCGTGTTGACGTTGGCTGCATCGGGTGCCGCGATGGCCGCGGGGCTCAACGTCGGGGTCAATATCGGCATTCCCGCGCCGGTCTACGTCACACCGGCGCCGGTCTACGCACCGCCGCCGCCGCCGCCGCCGCCCGTCGTCTATCAGCCGGCTCCCGTGTACTACGGCGGTCCGCAAATCGTGATCGGCTGGCATGGCGACCGTTACTGGGACGGCCATCGCTACTGGGCGCGCAACGACTGGTATCGCCACCATCCGCCGGGCCGCGGCGACTATGCGCGCGGTCACTACGACCAACATCGCGGCTGGCACTGAGTCGCCATTGCGTCAGCGCTGAAGCGCGCCAACCGGCCGCAGCGATGACAGAACCGCCCTTGGAGGGCGGTTTTGTTTTTTGTGCTGAAACATCCGTCGCCGACGCATTTCGTCGCAGTCGCCCGCCAGATCGCGCAAGCTAATTGGGTAGAATCCCCCACATCGCCACTGCCCATTTACCAGCACGACTCCATGACAACTGGCTCGCGACGGGTTCAAACGCCTGAGGGACTTCGACACAGCGTGATCCACGGACCCTTGCGCGCCGCGCTCGCCGTCGCGTTGCTGTGCGCGAGTCTGCTCGTCGCGCCGCACGCGCATGCCGCGCATGCGATCGCGCAATACGGCGAGCCCAAATATCCGGCCGGCTTCAAGCACTTCGACTACGTCAATCCCGATGCGCCGAAAGGCGGCACGCTCGTGCTCGCGAACCCGAGCCGTCTAACGAGCTTCGACAAGTTCAATCCGTTCACTCTGCGTGGCAATGCGGCGCCCGGCCTCGAATTGATGTTCGAGAGCCTGACGATCGGCAGCAGCGACGAAGTCGCGTCCGCCTACGGGCTGCTCGCCGACGACATCGTCGTCGCGCCCGACGGCCTGTCGGTCACGTTTCACATCAATCCGCGCGCGCGCTTTTCGAACGGCGACCCTGTGACCGCCGACGACGTCAAGTTCTCTCTCGACACGCTGAAGAGCCCGCAGGCCGCGCCGCAGTTCGCATCGCTTTTCAGCGAGATCAAGCGTGCGGTCGTCGTCGATCCGGCCACGGTGCGCTTCGAGTTTCGCGAGCGCAATCGCGAGTTGCCGCTGCTCGCGGGCAGCATGCCGGTGTTCTCGCGCAAGTGGGGGATGAAGCCCGACGGCAGCCGCGTTCCGTTCGACCAGCTCGCATTCGAAAAGCCAATCGGCAGCGGGCCGTATCTGATCGACAGCTACGACAACGGCCGCACGATCACGTTCAAACGCGACCCGCACTATTGGGGCGCCGATCTGCCGGTGCGCGTCGGCATGAACAACTTCGATCGCATCGTCTACAAGCTGTATGCCGATAGCACCGCGCGGCTCGAGGCGTTCAAGGCTGGCGAGTACGACGCGCTGGTCGAATACATCGCGCGCAACTGGGTGCGGCGCGACGTCGGCAAGAAGTTCGACAGTGGCGAGTTGATCAAGCGCGAGTTTGCGCAGCACAACGGCACCGGCATGCAGGGCTTTTTCCTGAACACGCGCCGGCCGCTGTTCCAGGATGTGCGGGTGCGCAAGGCGCTCGATCTCGCGCTCGACTTTCAGTGGCTGAACCGCCAGCTGTTTTTCAACCAGTACACGCGCATCGACAGCTATTTCGCCAACACCGAATGGCAGGCGAAGGGGCTGCCTTCGCCTGGCGAGCTCGCGCTGCTGGAGCCGTTTCGCGCCCAACTCGACCCAGCGGTATTCGGGCCGCCGCCGAAGCAGCCCGATACCGATCCGCCCGGCTCGCTGCGCGCGAATCTGCTGCAGGCGCGCGATCTGCTGCAGCAGGCCGGCTGGACCTATCGTGACGGCGCGCTGCGCAACGCGAAGGGCGAGCCGTTCCAGTTCGAGATACTCGACGACTCGGGTTCGGCCTCGTCGATGGAGCCGATCATCGCGACCTTCACGCGCAATCTGCAAAAGCTCGGCATTACCGCGAACTTCCGCACCACCGACTTCGCGGTCTATCAGAAGCGGCTCGACGCATTCGACTTCGACGTGACGACGATTCGCATGCCCGACGTGCAGGTGCCGGGCTCCGAGCAGATCACCCGCTTCGGCAGCAAGGCCGCCGATACCCCCGGCTCGGACAACGCGATCGGCCTGAAGTCGCCGGCCGTCGACGCGGTGCTCGACGCGCTCGTGCATGCGCAAACGCGCGAGCAGCTGACCGATGCCGCGCACGCGCTCGATCGTCTGCTGACGCATGGCTACTATGTGGTGCCGCACTGGTACAGCGGCACGCATCGCGTCGCGTTCAAGCGCGGGCTCGCGTGGCCGAAGACGCTGCCGCTGTACTATGGCGCGGAGGGCTGGATCACGACGATGTGGTGGTACGAGGATCCGCGGGCGCGCACGCCCACGCCCACGGGCAGCGCCGACTGATCCGCAGATCCATCGCCCCCACCAACGCGTTCGCACTGGAACACCGCCTATGTGGAGCTACATCCTCAAACGCCTGCTGCTGATGATCCCGACGCTGCTCGGCGTGCTGACGCTGACCTTCGTCGTGATCCAGTTCGTGCCGGGCGGCCCCGTCGAGCAGATGCAGCACGAACTGCGCAAGGGCGCGGAGGGCGCCTCGCCGTTCGGGCTGCGCTCGCATAGCGGCGTCGATGCGCAACAGATCGCGCAACTGAAGCAGTTGTACGGCTTCGACAAACCGCCGCTCGAACGCTACGTGCTGATGCTCAAGCGCTTCGCGACCTTCGATCTCGGCCAGAGCTATTTCCGTCATCAGAGCGTGTGGTCGCTGATCGTGTCGAAGCTGCCGGTGTCGATCAGCATCGGCCTTTGGACGTTCTTTCTCACCTATCTGATATCGGTGCCGCTCGGCATCGCGAAGGCGGTGCGCAACGGCTCGCACTTCGATATCGCGACGAGCCTCGTCGTGCTGGTCGGCTACGCGATTCCGGGCTTCGTGCTCGGCGTGCTGCTGCTCGTGCTGTTCGGCGGCGGCACGTTCCTGCAGCTGTTTCCGCTGCGCAACCTCACTTCCGATAACTGGGACCAGTTGAGCCTCGTCGGCAAGATCCTCGACTATCTATGGCATATCACGCTGCCGATCACGGCGTCGGTGGTGGGCAGCTTCGCGGTCGTCACGATGCTGACGAAAAACGCGTTCCTCGACGAAATCCGCAAGCAGTACGTGCTGACCGCGCGTGCCAAAGGTTTGTCCGAGCGGCGCGTGTTGTGGAAGCACGTGTTTCGCAATGCGCTGCTGCCGCTGATCGTCAATTTCCCGGGCGCGTTCATCGGCGCGTTCTTCACCGGCAGCCTGCTGATCGAAACGCTGTTCTCGCTCGACGGGCTCGGGTTGCTGTCGTATGAATCGGTAATGCGGCGGGACTATCCGGTCGTGCTCGGCACGTTGTATCTGTTCACGCTGATCGGCCTCGTCACGCGGCTGATCTCCGACCTTTGCTATGTGTGGGTCGATCCCCGCATCCAATTCGAACAACTGGAGCGCTGATGAATCGAGCCCGCCTTTCCGCCGACGCGGCGGCGCGCACCGAACCCGCGCGGGCACTGATGTCGCCGTCGCCGGCGCGTCGCGTGTGGCAGCGTTTTCGCCGGCAGCGTCTCGGCTACTGGAGCCTGATCATCTTCGTCGTCGCGTTCGCGGCGAGCCTCGTGGGGCCGCTGTGGTCGAACGACAAGCCGGTCGTCGTGCGCTACGACGGCCATCTGTATTTCCCGCTCGTCGAGACCTACGCCGAGACCACCTTCGGTGGCGACTTCCCCACGCCGACCGATTATCTCGACCCGTACATCCGTCACCGCTTCGATGCGCCGGGCAACTTCGCGCTGTATCCGCCCAATCACTACTACTACGACACGCTCAATTACTTTTCGAAGGCGCCCAACCCGGCGCCACCGTCGCGCGAGAACTGGCTCGGCACCGACGACCGCGGCCGCGATCTGTTCGCGCGTCTGCTGTACGGCTTCGGCGTGTCGGTCGTGTTCGGCCTCGTGCTGACCGTGATCAGCACGATCGTCGGCATCGCCGCGGGGGCGGTGCAAGGTTACTTCGGAGGGCGAACGGACATCGTCGGGCAGCGTCTGATCGAGATCTGGAACGCGATGCCGCAGCTCTATCTGCTGATCATCTTTTCATCGATCTTCGAGCGTAGCTTCGCTCTTTTGATCGTGTTGCTGTCGCTGTTCAACTGGATCGGCCTGTCCGACTACGTGCGCGCCGAGTTCCTGCGCAATCGCCAGCAGGACTACGTGCGCGCCGCGCGCGCGATGGGCCTGTCGCATTGGCAGATCATGTGGCGTCACGTGTTGCCGAACAGTCTGACGCCGGTCATCACGTTCCTGCCGTTCAGCATGAGCAGCGCGATTCTCGCGCTGACGAGTCTCGACTTCCTCGGCCTCGGCGTGCCGCCGCCTACGCCGAGCCTGGGCGAACTGCTCGCTCAGGGCAAGGCGAATCTCGACGCGTGGTGGATCTCGGTGTCGACCTTCGGCGTGCTGGTGGCGATGCTGCTGTTATTGACCTTCATGGGCGACGCGCTGCGCAACGCGCTCGACACGCGTATCTCCGATGCGATACACGCCGGAGGTGGTCAATGAGCGCGCTGCCGCAAATCGATCCGCAATCGACGGACACGCCGCTGCTCGAACTCGACCATCTGCGTGTCGCGTTCGGCGACACGGTGGCCGTCGACGACGTCACGCTCGCGATCGCGCGCGGTGAACGCGTCGCGCTCGTCGGCGAGTCGGGCTCGGGCAAGAGCGTGACCGCGCTGTCGGTGCTGCGCCTGCTGAACGACGCACAGGTGAGCGGGGCGATCCGCTTCGATGGCAAAGATCTGCTCGCGAAGAGCGAGCGTGCGATGCGTGGCCTGCGCGGCTCGGACATCGCGATGATCTTCCAGGAACCGATGACCGCGCTCAATCCGCTGTATACGATCGGCGACCAGATTGCGGAAACGATCGTCGTGCATGACGGCGTCAGCGCGACCGAAGCGTTCAGGCGGGCGGTCGCGCTGATCGCGCGCACCGGCATCACCGAGCCGGAGAAGCGCATCAACAGCTACCCGCATCAGCTGTCGGGCGGGCAGCGGCAGCGCGCGATGATCGCGATGGCGCTCGCCTGCCGGCCGCGCCTGTTGCTCGCCGACGAGCCGACCACCGCGCTCGACGTGACGATTCGCGCGCAAATCGTCGAGCTTCTGCTGGAACTGCAGCGCGACGAAGCACAAAAGCGCGGCATGGCCGTGCTGCTGATCACGCACGACCTGAACCTCGTGCGTCACTTCGCGCAGCGCGTCGCGGTGATGGAGCGAGGCGTGCTGGTCGAAACCGGCACGGTCGAGCAGGTGTTCGAGGCGCCGCGCCATCCGTATACCCAGCGGCTGCTCGCGAGCCGGCCGCAGCGCGAGGTCGTGCCGGTGCTGCCGATCTCGCCGGTGCTGCTCGAAGCGCGCGACGTGGCGGTCGACTTCAGAACGAAGCTGCCCGGCCCGCGTGGCTGGTTCGGCGCGGGGCGGTTTCGCGCGGTCGACGCGGCGAACGTGTCGGTGCGCCAGGGCGAGACGCTCGGGATCGTCGGTGAATCGGGATCGGGCAAGTCGACGCTCGCGATGGCACTGCTCGGTCTGCAGCGCACCGCGCATGGCGAGATCCAGTTTCAGGGCAGGGCGCTCGCGAGCTATCGCGGCGCCGAAAAGACCGCGCTGCGCTCGAATATGCAGGTCGTCTTTCAGGACCCTTTTAGTTCGCTTTCGCCGCGGCAGACGATCGAGCGGATCGTCGGTGAGGGGCTCGCGCTGCATCGGCCGCAGATGACTCCGCAGGCGCGGCGCGACAAGGTCGTCGCGGTGCTGCGCGAAGTCGGCATCGACCGGACCGCGCTGTATCGCTATCCGCATGAATTTTCGGGCGGGCAGCGGCAGCGCATCGCGATCGCGCGCGCGCTGGTACTGGAGCCGCGCGTGCTGATCCTCGACGAACCGACCAGCGCGCTCGACGTATCGATCCAGCAGCAGGTGCTCAAGCTGCTCACCGGTTTGCAGCACAAATACAACCTCGGCTTCGTGTTCATCAGCCACGACCTGGCAGTGATCGGTGCGATGGCGCACCGAGTCGTGGTGATGCAAAACGGATCGATCGTCGAGACCGGCGAAGTCGAGAAAATTTTTGCTGCGCCCGCGCATCCTTACACGCGAAAGCTGCTGAAAGCGGCGCTTGATCGTTGATTTTTCACCCTTTCCCCAATTGAGTGCGTCTGCCGATTGATTTTTCCTATTCCTTTTGACAGGCAAATACTTACTGGCTAGTATCGAGCAAACTTTTTTTCTAGACCCCTGATTTTTTGGCAAAAACTACCGACCAATGCAGCACAGAAACTTCACCCAGGCTTGCACGCGCGTCGTCGCCGGGATGTTCATTGGCGTCTTGATGGCAGCAGCTCCCGGCGCGTTCGCCGACGAAGTAAGCGGTTTTAATCAGAATGTCTCATATCCGACCACCAACGGCTCGGATCCTCTCTCCCTTCTCACTCCCCAAACCAAGGCCGCCGGCAGCGCAGGCGGCAGCGCCAAATCGTTCCTGTCGGGCATGGCGGGCAAAGCGGGCGACGTGGTGGTCGGCGCGTTGAACATGATCGGCGTTCGCTACCGTTGGGGCGGCAATACGCCTGATTCGGGGCTCGATTGCAGCGGTTTCGTGCGCTACGTGTTCCAGGACACGCTCGGTCTCGCGCTGCCGCGCCGTGCCGAGGAAATGAGCCGCCTGGGCGAGAAGGTGCGGGTAAGCGACCTGAAGCCGGGCGATCTGGTGTTCTTCAATACGATGCGCCGCACGTTCTCGCACGTCGGCATCTATATCGGCGACAACAAGTTCGTGCACTCGCCGTCCACCGGCAGCACGATCCGCGTCGACGACATGGATGACGGCTACTGGGAAAAGCGCTTTACGGGTGCGCGTCGGATCGAGACCTCGTATCAGGCCGACGATCTGCGCAAGCGCGTGACCGCGACGATCGGCGGGAATAACTGATTCGGCGCCAGGCCTGGCGATAAAAAAGCCTGCTTCGTTCGAAGCAGGCTTTTCGCGTTTGATGCGCGCATTTTTGCCATGGCGACGCACAGCGACTGTGCGTCGCCGGGCTTTCAGGCTCCCATGCGCCGCGCGGCGAGCTTGCGCTGCAACTCCGGCATCATCTTCGCGACCGCTTCCTCGCCGGCGAGGATCGCGGCGTTGCGCTGTGAGAAATCGCTGCCGCTCATCGCCGCGAGATTCGGCCGGATCACCACGTCGGCGTACTTGTCGAGCTCGTAGGCCTTGATCGTCTGGCCCATGATCGTGAAGGTCTGCATCAACACGTCGAACGAGCTTGCCGTGACGCCGTTTTCCGGTCGCTGGGAGATATCGACGGCGATCACGAAATCCGCGCCCATCTTGCGCGCGAACGACGCCGGTACCGGACTCACGAGACCCCCATCCACGTACTCGTGACCGCCGATCTTCACCGGCTCGAAAATCGACGGCACGCTGCACGACGCGCGCACCGCGATGCCGGTGTTGCCACGCTGGAACAGGATCGGCTGGCCGGTTTGCAGATCGGTCGCGACCACGCCGAGCGGCCTCGCCATCTTCTCGATCGGGCGGTTGTTCAGCGTCGTGTTCAGGTAGTTCTGCAGCGCGACGCCCTGCAGGAAGCCGCGCGTACGAAACGGCATCGCCCAGTCGCTGATCGACGCTTCGTCCATCGACAGCGCGAGCTTGTTCAGCGCGAAGCCGTTCATGCCCGACGCGTACAGCGCGCCGACGACGGAGCCGGCGCTCGTGCCGGCAATCAGGTCGATCTGGATATTGCGCGCCTCGAGAGCCTTGATGACGCCGATGTGCGCAAAGCCGCGCGCGGCGCCGCCGCCGAGAGCGAGCGCGACGCGAACCGGCTTCTGTTGCGCTTTTTCAGGCGGCGGGGGAACGGCGGACGTCGCGGTGATCGGCGCGCCATCGAGTTTGCCGGCGGTCGTGGTGCAGGCGGCAAGCACCGCGGATGCGGCCGCCAGCGAAAAGCTGCGGCGGCTCAAGTTCGGGGATGAGGGTTTCAACGAGTTCTCCAGCAACGGCGCGCGCGACGCGAGCGGTGTCGCGCGCGCCGCGATCAGGCTGAGGTCAGCCCGGGCGGATCGCCGGCGGCGATTGCGCGCGCTTGCAGCGTTGTTCGCTCCGTATCGGATCGATGTGCGGTAAGCCCGCATCGCAGCGCGCGCACATCTTAATGCAAACGATCGGCTCGCGCGGTCCGCTGTAATGAAACGTTGCAGAGGAAGTATTCGGAACTGATGCGGCGCTTTTTCAAGATGAGTTGGGCGGGCGCTGGGAAGGTGTGTACGCAGATGTCCGGACGCCGTTCGCCCATGCGCCTTAGGCCGTTCGGACGAGGGCGGCAACCCGCGTGCGGAAGGTATAATTCGGCTCTTGCACTTATTCCCTCGTGGCCGTGCGCGACGTCGCGCGCAGCATGGGCACGCTCCGCTGCCGCGCTTCGCAGCCATGTTCGCCTGAGCGCCGGCGCCTGTTTTCCGAGTAACCGCTAATGACCACCTCCGTTCGTACCCGTTTCGCACCGAGTCCCACCGGCTTCATCCACCTGGGCAACATCCGCTCCGCGCTGTATCCGTGGGCGTTCGCGCGCAAGATGAAAGGGACCTTCGTGCTGCGGGTCGAGGACACCGACCTCGAGCGCTCCACGACCGAATCCGTCGACGCGATTCTCGAAGGCATGGCGTGGCTTGGCCTCGATTTCGACGAAGGCCCGTTCTACCAGATGCAGCGCATGGACCGGTACCGCGAAGTGCTGAAGCAGATGCAGGAGGCGGGGCTCGTCTATCCGTGCTACATGTCGACCGAAGAGCTCGACGCGCTGCGCGAGCGCCAGCGCGAAGCAGGCGAAAAGCCGCGCTACGACGGCACGTGGCGCCCGGAGCCGGGCAAGGTGCTGCCGGAGCCGCCCGTGGGCGTGAAGCCGGTGCTAAGGTTTCGCAATCCGCTGACCGGCGTGGTCGCGTGGGACGACGCGGTGAAAGGCCGCATCGAAATCTCGAACGAAGAACTCGACGACCTCGTGATCGCGCGTCCGGACGGCACGCCGACGTATAACTTCTGCGTCGTCGTCGACGATCTCGACATGCGCATCACTCACGTGATTCGTGGCGACGACCACGTCAACAACACGCCGCGCCAGATCAACATACTGAGCGCGCTCGGTGGCGAGCCGCCGGTGTATGCACACCTGCCGACCGTGCTGAACGAGCAGGGCGAGAAGATGAGCAAGCGCCACGGCGCAATGAGCGTGATGGGTTATCGCGATGCGGGGTATCTGCCGGAAGCGGTCGTCAACTATCTGGCGCGCCTCGGCTGGTCGCATGGTGACGCGGAGATTTTCACGCGCGAGCAGTTCGTCGAGTGGTTCGATCTCGAGCACCTCGGCAAGTCGCCGGCGCAGTACGACCATGACAAGCTGAACTGGCTCAACGCGCACTACATCAAGGAAGCCGACAACGCACGCCTCGCCGAACTGGCGAAACCGTTCTTCGCGGAGCTCGGCATCGACGAAGCCACACTCGCCCAAGGTCCGGATCTGACGGGCGTGGTGGGCCTGATGAAGGATCGGGCGTCGACCGTGAAGGAGATCGCGCAGAACGCCGCGATGTTCTATCGCACCCCGGCGCCCGACGCTGAGTCGCTTGCACAGCACGTCACCGACGCGGTTCGTCCGGCGCTCGCTGATCTGGCCGCTGCATTGAATACGGTCGAATGGACCAAGGAGGCGATCGCCGCCGCGCTGAAAGCGACGCTCGGCACGCACAAGCTGAAGATGCCGCAGCTCGCGATGCCGGTGCGTCTGCTGGTGGCGGGTACGACGCATACACCGTCGATCGATAGCGTGCTGATGCTGTTCGGTCGCGACGTCGTCGTTAGCCGCATCGAAAAAGCGCTTGGCTAATCCGTTGGCGGCGTGTCAGAGGTTTCGCATGCCTCCGGAGAAAATTCGAATGTAATTGCTCAAAGGGTATTTACAAAGCGCAGATCGCCCTCTAAAATCTCGTTTCTCTGATGTGCGCGGGGGTATAGCTCAGCTGGGAGAGCGCTTGCATGGCATGCAAGAGGTCAGCGGTTCGATCCCGCTTACCTCCACCAACAGAGCAGAGAGGTGAAAGTGGTTAAGAAGTCTGATGGTTGTAGAAAAAAGACTTCACAAATCGCTGAAATGTAGTTAAAGTGGCGGTCTTCGCTGTTGACCAGAAAATGGCTTGGCGAATTAACTGAAAAGTTAGCGCAAGTTGATCTAGTCAAAAGCGAATTGAGACGGATCTGAAAAGATTTTGTCCCCTTCGTCTAGAGGCCTAGGACATCACCCTTTCACGGTGAGTACAGGGGTTCGAATCCCCTAGGGGACGCCAAACATCAGCGTCGCTTTAGTATTCGAGTAGTAGAGCAGCGCAGCTTGCAGAGAATTAACCGACGCTCGCAAGCAGGGTGTAAAGACTGGAGTGGTAGTTCAGTTGGTTAGAATACCGGCCTGTCACGCCGGGGGTCGCGGGTTCGAGTCCCGTCCACTCCGCCAGACAAAGCCCGTTCACACATACTTGAACGGGCTTTTTCATTAAAGGTGTAAGCGGTACGTTGTCCCCTTCGTCTAGAGGCCTAGGACATCACCCTTTCACGGTGAGTACAGGGGTTCGAATCCCCTAGGGGACGCCAGAACATCGGCGTCGTTCGGTTGGAAGTTTGAACGGTGCAGCAGGCTGAGAGTATGGCTCGCAGGCTGCGATGCAAAATCTGGAGCGGTAGTTCAGTTGGTTAGAATACCGGCCTGTCACGCCGGGGGTCACGGGTTCGAGCCCCGTCCGCTCCGCCAGATTTGAGAAAGCCCACTTCGCAAGAAGTGGGCTTTTTTTATTGTGCGCCCAGTATGGGCGCATTCCTGCGAGTGCAAGTCCCGCCATAAGCTGGTCACAGCGAATGAAGTGAAGTGCAACTGCATGACGGCGGCCGAATGTGGGAAGCAAGCGTGGAGCGTAAGTCGCGAGCCGATAAACAAGAACCGCATAGAAGGCGTTGCCAAGCAGGGCGGCCGGGTAATAGACCGCGAAGCTCTCGTGACCAGGGCGAAGCGGCGTAAATGCGGCGGCTGTGCCATGAAGGAGTGCGCTCTTACCTGGGGAGATCTCGCCTCATGCCTGAAAGGGCGACGGCGTCGAGCCGGAGCGAGAAGTCAGCAGAGGCCGTAAGTAGTCACAGGACAGGTCGGTGAGACTGGAACTGGTGATGAGGGGCCAAACGGGAGGGCGTGTCCAGCGCCATGACGTGGTGGACAAGGACTGGAACGGCGCGGCCACTGCTTCGTGCGCTGTGCCGACGATGCGAACGTGTATGTCCGCAGCCGTCGTGCTGGTGAGCGGGTGATGGCGCCCGCGCATAGGACCGTAACCGCTCCGTTTCTACTGCCGTTGCCGACCGCCTCCCGGAAGGCTCGGGACAAACAGCCATTGCCAGCGCGCGCGGCCTGTTTTACCGTTTATCCGACTCATCCTCGCGGTCCTGCCATGTTCGATCCCACCGAAGCTCCGTCACCGTTTCATCTGCGCACGGCCAGCATGGACGATTTCGAGTTTGCCGAGGCGCTGACCCGCAACAACATGGGCGGCTACTATCGCCGGCATCATCTGGTGTGGCGCAGCGATCTGTTTCTCGGCAGTTGGCGCGAATCGGAGAATTTCATTCTCGAAGTGGATGGCGTGCCGATGGGCGTGCTGCGCATCACCGAGGAGGGTGATTCGCTGCATATCCGCGACGTGCAGATCGCCGAAGGATATCGTCGGCTTGGCGCCGGTACGTTTCTGCTCGACATCTCGCATCAATGGGCGCGCGAGCGCGGGCTGCGCGAGTTGCAGTTGCGCGTGTTCGTCGACAATCCGGCGGCGCGGCTCTATCAGCGCAAGGGCTATAAGCTCGCCGGGCCGCGGCTCGCACAGCTAGGCGCAATCCGTCATCTGGCGCGGCGGGTTTGAGGCGTGCCCCGCATTGGATGGCCGACGCGCAGCGCTAGTTGTCGCCATTCACCGCTCGGCGACGTCCGTCGAACCGGCTTGATCCTGTGCCGTTTCATCATCCGCTTGCGCGTCATCATGCTCGCCGTTGCTCGCGCGATGCTCGGCGCCTCGCTCGATAAACGCGCGTGGACTCGCGCCGAACGCACGCCGGAACATCGCGGAGAAGGCGCTCTGGCTCTGATAGCCCAGTTCCTGCGCGACGTGCGACAGCGGTCGTCCCTGGCTCAACAATGGAATGGCGCGCGCGAGAATCGCCTGCTGACGCCACTGCGAAAAACTCACACCCAGCTCCTGGCGGAACAGCCGCGCGATCGTGCGCGTGCTCGCGCCCACCGTCGATGCCCACTGCTCGAGCGACTCGCCATGCATCGGGTCGGCGATCACGGCCTCGCACAGCGCGCGCAGGCGCTTTTCGCTGGGCATCGGCACGGACAGCGGCAACGGCTCGGAGCGCGTCAGTTCATCGAGCGCGAGCGCGCCGAGCAGTTGCTCGCGCGCGGCGGACAGGCCAGCCGTATCGAGCGCGGCAATCACCTCGCGCAACAGGTTCGATACTTCGACGACGCGCGGCGTATCGAGCCCGGCCGGCACCGTACTCTCGGTGATGTACAGCGTGCGCAGGAACGCATCCTCGACGGCGACCACTTCGTGCGTCACATGCGGCGGCAACCAGATTGCGCGCGATGGCGGCACCATCCATGTCGTGCCCGTCGTTGCGACCCGCAGCACGCCGCGCGACGCATACGCGACCTGCGCCCAGGCATGCGTATGACGCGCGATATGCCAGCCCGCCGGCATTGGCCGCGAGCGCACGCGGATCGGATGCATCTCGTTCGGCGCGAACTCGGGCGGTATGTCGGCGAAACGCACGCGGCTCAACAAGTCGGAGTCGGAGGACGAGGTCATGGCAAGGTCGGTTCGGATCATGGAGCTGGCAACGGCGAAGCGCGGTCGAGGCCATTCACCGCCGCGGGCATCAAGCATTGTAGGCCGTGCCCAGTTTCTGTTGCCGACGGGCCGCCGTTGCATAATGTCCCGATGGCCCCCGAGCCACCGACATCACCTCTGACCATGGAGACTCAACGACGATGCAGACCGTCTTTGTCTACGGCACGCTGCGTGCCGGTGAAACCAACGACATCAGCGAAGCCGCCGCGCGCAACGAAATCCCCGCACCGAGCCTGCTCGGCAGTACCACCGTGCGCGGCCATCTGTTCGATTTTGGCGCCTATCCGGGTCTCGTCGTCGACGAAGCGGGCATCGACGTGTGCGGCGACGTCTATGAAATCGACGATGCGCTCGTCGCGGTGCTCGACGAAATCGAAGCCGTGTATCCGGGCGTCGAGGATCGTTTTCTGGCACGTGAGGTGATGGTCAAAGTGGACGGCAACGTCGTGAATTGCCGCTTCTATCCGGTCGCGCCGAGCGCGGTAAAAGGGCTGCCCGAGATCCGTTCAGGAGATTGGGTCGAACATCGGCGCACGCGCTGAGCTGGTCCACGAAGGCGAGCAAAAAAAACGGCGCGCCACATATGTCCGCGGCGTGCCGTCGCTCAAGCCGATGCGATCACCTGGCTCGAGCAGGCCCAAGGCGCTCGAGCCCGCATCATCAACACCATCAAATCTCTTCGTAAAGCGGCAGCGTCAGAAAATCGGTGAACTGCTCCGCGGTCGACATCTGCTCGAAGATCTGCGCGGCACGCTCATATGGCTTCGTATCTGCGCCCACCGTCTGTTTGACCTTGTCGAGCTCCTGCGCCGCGAGCTCGCGCACCAGTTCGACCGTCACCTTGCGACCGTCGTCGAGTTTGCCCTTCGGCGAGCGGATCCACTGCCAGACCTGCGAGCGCGAAATCTCGGCGGTGGCCGCATCTTCCATCAGGTTGTGAATCGGCACACAGCCATTGCCCGCAAGCCACGAACCGAGGTAGTGAATGCCGACGTTGATGTTGTTGCGCAAGCCCGCTTCGGTGATCGGCGTTTCCGGGCGGAAGTCGAGCAGGTCGGTCGCGGTCACGAGCACGTCGACGCGCTGCTTGCCGATCTGGTTCGGCCGATCGCCGAGCACCTTGACGAACTCTTCCATCGCGACCGGCACGAGGCCCGGGTGCGCGACCCAGCCGCCGTCGTAGCCGTCGCCCGCGTCGCGCGCCTTGTCTGAACGCACGCCGGCCATCGCCTTGTCGTTCGCGGCCGCATCGTTCCTGATCGGAATCAGCGCGCTCATGCCGCCGATCGCCGGCGCGTTGCGGCGATGGCAGGTCTTCAGCAGCAGCAGCGCGTACGCGCGCATGAACGGCGAGGTCATCGTGATCTGCGAGCGATCGGCGAGGCAGAAGTCGCGGTCGCTCTTGAACTTCTTGATCGCCGAGAAGATGTAGTCCCAGCGGCCCGCGTTCAGGCCCGAGCTATGTTCACGCAGCTCGTACAGGATCTCGTCCATTTCGAACGCGGCGACGATCGTCTCGATCAGCACCGTCGCGCGAATCGTGCCGCGCGGCACGCCGACCGCTTCCTGCGCGGCGACGAAGATGTCGTTCCACAGCCGCGCTTCGAGATGGCTCTCCATCTTCGGCAGATAGAAGTACGGGCCCGAGCCGCGCGCGATCAACTCCTTCGCGTTGTGCACCATGTACAGCGCGAAATCGAAGATGCCACCCGACACGCGCTGGCCGTCGACCTTCACGTGCTTCTCATCGAGATGCCAGCCGCGCGGACGTACGATCAGCGTCGCGGTCCTGTCGTTGAGCCGATACGCCTTGCCGTTCTGTTCGAGCGAGATCGTGCGGCGCACCGCGTCCTTCAGATTGATATGACCAGTGATCTGATTGTCCCAGCTCGGCGCGTTCGAATCCTCGAAGTCGGTCATGTAGGAGTCGGCGCCCGAATTGAGCGCGTTGATGATCATCTTGCGCTCGACGGGGCCGGTGATCTCGACGCGCCGGCACTGCAGATCCTGTGGCAGCGGCGCAATCTTCCAGTCGCCTTCGCGCACGCTCTTCGTGGCGGCGAGGAAGTCGGGCCGCTCGCCCGCGTCGAGCCGCTTCGCGCGCTCGACGCGCGCCTGCAGCAACTGCTGACGGCGCGGCTCGAACGTACGGTGCAAGGCCGCGACGAGTTCCAGCGCTTCGCGGGTGAGGATCGCTTCAAAGCCGGGCTTGATGTCGCCGGTGATTTCCATGCCTTGCGGCAACGACAGCGAATTAGCCATGTTTTCTCCTTGGTCGGTCAGATTGCAGAAATGCGAAGGTTGAAAAGGGGGAAGTGGATTGCCGAATGCGAGGGGCGCCGTCATACGCGCGGGCCGGCGCGCTTGCGACTGCCACTGCCAGGAACTTTCGTTCGACCGCCGCCGCTCGAGCGTGGCGACGTCGCGAGTGTGTGCAGAAAGTCCAGCAGATCGTTCATGCCGCTACCGGTGCCATGCGGCGTCACGCCGAGCTCTTCGACGGGCAGGTTCTGCCGGTTCAGCCAGAACGTCGTGAAGCCGAACCATGTCGCGCCCGCGACGTCCCAGCCGTTCGACGACACGAACACGATCTCGCGCGCGGCCACGCCGAACGCGTCGGGGCCGAGCGCATACGCGGCAGGCGAGGGTTTGTATGCGCGCACGGCGTCGACCGACAGCACGTGATCGAAGAGGGCGTTCATGCCGGCGCTCTTGACCGCGATGTCGAGCATTTGCGGATTGCCGTTTGACAGAATCGCGAGCCCCACGCGTGGCACGGCGGCGGCCTCGCGCAACGCACGCAGCACGGGCACCGCGTCGGGAAATGCGGACAGGCACGCGTATTCGTCCATCAGCCGCTTTTCGGCCGCGCGGCCGAGCGTGAGCTGCAGTCTTTTCGCGGCGAAGCGCAGCGCGTCGAGCGTGATGTCCCAGAACGGGCGGTAGTGTTCGCCGGGGGCGTCGCTGCGCGCGGCGAGCGTGCGCAATTGCGTGTATTCGATCTGCTTCTGGCGCCACAGCTGCGACAGCGCGTCGCCGTGGCTGGGGAACAGTTGCTCCGCGGCGGCGATCACCGAATGCACGTCGAACAACGTGCCGTAGGCGTCGAAAATCACTGCTCGCGGGGAAGGTGTCGTTGTGGCCGACATTGCCATGCGCTCCTGTCAGAGGTCGGGATCGATTGTATTGCTGACCTTAGGTGCTAAAAAATAGGCTAAAGATCACTTGATCTTTTACTTTTTCGTCCCTAATGTGACGCGTACTGCTCACTGTTCCGCCTCGCCGCGGCGCGTATCGTTCATGGACCGTTTCAAGCAGATCGAGACCTTCGCCACTGTCGCGGCCAAAGGGAGCCTGTCCGCGGCGGCGCTCGCCGAGGGCGTCGCGCCCGCGATCATCGGCCGGCGCATCGACGCACTGGAGGAGCGCCTCGGCGTCAAGCTGCTCGTGCGCACGACGCGCAAGATCACGCTGACCTTCGAAGGCTCGGCCTTTCTCGAAGACTGCCAGCGCATTCTTCACGACATGCAGAACGCCGAGGCGAGCGTGTCGGCGGGCGGCGTGAAGGCGAGCGGCCATCTCCGGCTGTCGGCGCCGGCCGGCTTCGGGCGCCGGCACGTGGCGCCACTGGTGCCCGCGTTCACGGTCGCGCATCCGGACGTGTCGATCACGCTCGATCTGTCCGACCGCCTCGTCGACCTCGTCAACGAAGGCTTCGATTGCGCGGTGCGGCTCGGCGAGTTGCCCGATTCGTCGCTGGTGTCGCTGAAGCTCGCGGAGAACCGGCGCGTATGCGTCGCGTCGCCCGCGTATCTGAGCCGGCGCGGCGCGCCGCACAGCCTGGCCGACCTCGCGCGCCACAACTGCCTCGCGCTCGGCGCCAGCGCGAACCAGCAGCGCGGCTGGATGTTTCAGCACGACGGCAAGGTCGTGTCGATCAAGGTGTCCGGCACGATGGAGTGCTCGGACGGCGCGGTGCTGCACGAATGGTGTCTCGCCGGACACGGGCTCGCGTGGCGCTCGTGGTGGGAGGTCGGCGCGGAGATCGCGACGGGCCGCCTCGTCAGCGTGCTCGACGAATTCGCCGCGCCGCCGATCGGCATCCACGCGGTGTTCCCGCAGCGCCGTCATCTGCCGCTGCGGGTGCGGCTGTTTCTGGACTTTCTCAAGCATACGTACGGTGAACCCGGTTACTGGGACTGATGCGCCAATCTCCAGACAGACGCGAATACCCGCATTCATACGCATTACAATCGTTTCGAGCAGCCTGCACCCTGGGCTTTGTTGGACGCTGACGCCGTGCTGCGGGCAACCGGCGACGGAGGGGATCATGTTCAGGCACATCCTGGTTCCGACCGATGGTTCAGATCTGTCACGCAAGGCGATAGCGGGCGCGATCGACCTCGCGCAGGCCGTGGGCGCCCGCGTTACCGCATACGCCTGTCTGCCGCAATATCCGTACTCGCCGTTCTCCGATGTCGTGGTCGAACCGCCCGGCGAGTTCCTGCAACGCAGCGAGCGCGAGGCGCGCGTGCATCTGCGCGAAGTCGAGCATGCGGCGCACCGCGTCGGCGTCAGTGTCGAGAGCCGCACGAGCGTGCATCCGGCGCCGTATCTCGGCATCATCGAAGCGGCCGAGCAGGGGCGCTGCGACGTGATCTTCATGGCATCGCATGGGCGGCGCGGGCTCGGTAGCCTGCTGATCGGCAGTGAAACGCAGCGCGTGCTCACGCATACGAAAATTCCTGTGATCGTCTATCGCTGAATCGCTTGGCACTGCCGGCAGCGTGCCGGCATGCACCGCCTTCGAAAAAAAGCGCGCCGGCGGCGCTGCCGGCGCGTTCAGGTTCGCCGCACGCTTGCCGCGTGCTGGCTTCTTTGAGACTCTCCGGCCGTCGGCGTTCGCGCTGACGCTCTCACCAATCCAGGACGGCACGGCCCTCCCTGCGTCGGCGGCACTCTGGTGGTGCCGCTCGACGTTTGCCGATCGTTGCTGCGCTCAGGCCACGGGACTGCATAACCCGACTGGCTGATCTCAGGCGACCTTCTTGTCGAAGAACTGCTCGTTTTCCGTCGAACCGTGCAGCGCGGTCGTCGATGCTTCGCGCTCGACCGTCTGCGTGACCGCGTCGAAGTAGCCGGTGCCGACTTCACGCTGATGCTTGACCGCGGTGAAGCCTTTTTCGGCCGCCGCGAACTCCGCCTGCTGCATTTCGACGAATGCGGTCATCTGGTTGCGCGCATAGCCGTACGCGAGGTTGAACATCGAGTAGTTCAGCGCGTGGAAGCCGGCCAGCGTGATGAACTGGAACTTGTAGCCCATCGCGCCGAGTTCGCGCTGGAACTTCGCGATCGTCGCGTCGTCGAGGTTCTTCTTCCAGTTGAACGACGGCGAGCAGTTGTACGACAGCAGTTGATCCGGGTACTCCTTGTGGATCGCGTCGGCGAATTTCTTGGCGAACTCGAGGTCCGGCTTGCCGGTTTCGCACCAGATCATGTCTGCGTACGGCGCATAGGCGAGGCCGCGCGAGATTGCCTGCTCGAGACCGGGCTTCGTGCGATAGAAGCCTTCGACGGTACGCTCGCCGGTCAGGAACGGGCGGTCGTTGTCGTCGATGTCCGAGGTCACGAGGTCGGCGGCTTCCGCGTCGGTGCGGGCGAGCAGCACGGTCGGCACGCCCGACACATCGGCGGCCAGACGCGCGGCTGTCAGCTTCGCGACGGCTTCGCGGGTCGGCACGAGCACCTTGCCACCCATGTGACCGCACTTCTTGACCGATGCGAGCTGGTCTTCGAAGTGCACGCCGGACGCGCCCGCTTCGATCATCGCCTTCATCAGTTCGAACGCGTTCAGCACGCCGCCGAAACCGGCTTCCGCGTCGGCCACGATCGGCGCGAAGTAATCGACGTAGCCTTCATCGCCCGGGTTCTTGCCTTCCGACCACTGGATCTGGTCGGCGCGCGTCAGCGTGTTGTTGATGCGCTTGACGACGAGGGGCACCGAGTTGGCCGGATACAGCGACTGGTCCGGGTACATTTCACCGGCGACGTTGGCATCCCCCGCGACCTGCCAACCCGACAGATAGATTGCCTTCAGACCAGCCTTCACCTGCTGCATCGCCTGGTTGCCGGTCAGCGCGCCGAGCGAGTTGACGAACGGCTCGTCGTTGACGGCGGCCCACAGCTTTTCCGCGCCGCGCTTCGCGAGTGTGTGCTCAGGTTGCACCGAGCCGCGCAGACGCACCACGTCTTCGGCCGAGTAGGTGCGCTTGACACCTTTCCAACGCGGGTCCGCTTCCCATTGCTGCTTGAGTTGCTGCACTTGCTGTTCGCGGGTCATGGTCATGATGTGCTCCTTCGATGCCAGTTATGGAGGATGGGTGACTCTGTCTTCTCGAAGCGTCGGGCCCGGAGAGGCGTTCTGTTTCGTGAAGTCTTATATAAGAGTCTAGGCAAATCGAAGGACGCGCAATAGACACCGCAAAGCGTTTTTCCAATATTTATTTTTATATAAAATCAATGACTTGATGCTTGCGTTTCGCGATAAGAAACGATATTTTCCCTGTTGCAATAGTCCTTCTTGTGCCTTGCAGCATGATTTTTTACGACGCAAAAAAATTTTTTACATCGTGAAATTTGGGGCGGGCAGTCGATAGACGAAAAAAAACCGGCGCCCGAGCGCCGGTTTTCTTCTGTGTCACGGACGGCGCGAAGCCATCCGGTCGGTCAGGTGGGTCGCTATTAGCTGCCGCGACGTGCCGAACGGGGACCGTCGTTGCGGCGCGCGCCGTAGCCGTCGCGCGAGCCACCGCCGAAGCCTTCGCGCGAACCGCCGTGGCTTTCGCGCGAGCCGAAGCCTTCGCGCGAACCGCCGGCCGACTTGTTGCCCCAGCCGCCGCCGTTGCTGTTGCCGGTGCCGTTACCGTTGCGCGAGCCGCCGTAGCCGCCCGGCTTGCCCGAGCCGCTGCCGAAGCGACGGCCGTTACCACCGCCAGGACGGCCGCGGCCGCCGAAGCCAGGACGGCCGTTGCCCGAGGGCGCCGCCTTGCGCGGCTCGAAGCCTGCGACGACGTTGACCGGAAGCGGCGTGCGCACGAAGCGCTCAATTCGCTTCAACGCGCCCTGTTCGGCGTGATGCACGAGGCTCACGGCGATACCCGAGCGACCCGCACGGCCGGTACGGCCGATACGGTGCACGTAGTCTTCGGCGAACTTCGGCAGGTCGTAGTTGAACACGTGCGTGATGCCCGGGATGTCGATACCGCGAGCGGCGACGTCGGTCGCAACCAGCACGCGCACGCGGCGCTCGCGCAGTGCGCGGATCGTGCGGTTACGCGCGCCTTGCGGCAGGTCGCCGTGCAGCGCGGCCGATTCGAAGCCGGCGTCGGCCAGACGGCCCGCCAGCTGGTCGGCGTCCATCTTGGTGGCCGTGAAGACGATGGCCTGGTCGAGGCCGTCGTCACGCAGCAGATGGTCGAGCAGACGGTCCTTGTGATCGCGGTCGTCGACGTAGTGGACGGTTTGCGCGATGTTGGTGCGCTGTTCCATGCGCTGGACGATCTCGATCCGCTCCGGGTCCTTCAACAGACGGCCGGTCAGCGAACCGATCTTGCCGTCGAGCGTGGCCGAGAACAGCATCGTCTGGCGCGTAGCCGGCGTAGCGGCGACGATCGTTTCGATGTCTTCGATGAAGCCCATGTCGAGCATGCGGTCGGCTTCGTCGAGCACGAGGATCTGCAGTTGCGACAGATCGATGCGGCCGCGCTCGAGGTGGTCGATCAGACGGCCCGGCGTTGCGACGAGGATTTCGGGGTTCTTCGCGAGCAGCATCAGTTGCTGGCCATAAGCGACGCCGCCGAGAATGCTGAGGGTGCGCAGGCGCTTCAGGTGCTTGCCGTACGTCGCGGCGGCGGTCGTGACCTGCATCGCGAGCTCACGGGTCGGGGTCAGCACCAGCATGGTCGGACGCGCGACCGGCTGCGGACGGCGGCCGCGGCCACCGTCGGCCGGGCGCGGTTCGCGCGGCTGGCTCGCCTGCGTCTTTTGCAGCTGCGAGAAACGCTCGATGGCGGGCAGCATGAACGCGGCGGTCTTGCCCGAGCCGGTCGGGCTCGAAACCAGCAGATCGCGGCCGGCGATCGCTGCCGGCACCGCGCGTTGCTGCACCGGCGTCGGGTGCTCGTAGCCGGCGGCGGTCAGCGCGGAGACGACGTCCGCGGACAGGCCGAGCGACGCGAAGGTCGGCTTGGCGTCAGCCTGCGCGGCGGCTTCGGGAGCGGCGGGCGAAAGACCGAGTGCTTCGTCGCCGATGGCGTTCAACGGGCTGCTGGAGGTATTGCTCAAAGTCATGTGAATCCTTGAAAACGATCCTGGGTGGTTCATCGGATGAAAACGTCAACGCCAATCGGCATACCCAAGTCGTCGGATTCAGCGAGCAAAACAGCAGCGAGCAAATCGAAAAACGGGGGCAACTCGCGACAATGAAGGCGAGTTTTTCGTTAGAAGCTGTATCGGATGCGACGTGCCAACATGGCGAGTCGCCAGCCTGGGACTTGAGCCCGGAGTGGGCTAGGCAGAAGGGGACAGGTTCTAAACTGGATTGGAGCAAACGCTATGGACGCTGCGCCGCGAGGACCGCTGGAAAAGACGGGCAAAGCAGTGAAGCGCAGGCAGGATTATAGCGACATTTGCTGCACTGCGCCACCATTCAGGCAGTTCCGACAGAAGAAAGTGCCGGAATGAAGTAGGCGAGTGAGGGCGGCGGCCCGGAGCTTCGTGTCCGAAACCGCCGCGAGGCGGTCGCAGCATTGCCAGACGGCCATTTCGGCAGATGATTGGCGCGCCGGAAACTCAGGCCGCGGTGCCGCTCTTCAGCGATTCGACGAGTTCGACGTATTGCTGCTTCGCAGCGTCCTGCGCGGTGCCCTTGAGCGCCGCCCACGCATCGTACTTGTATTTGCCGACGATGTCGGTGAAGCCCGGCTTGTCGCCGTGCACGTCGCCTTCGCTCGCCTGCTTGAAGAGCGCATAGAGACGCAGCAGCGTCAGGTTGCCCGGACGCTCGGGCAGTTGCTTGACGTCTTGCTGGGCTTGCTCGAACTGGGAATTGATGTCGGTCATGGTCGTTTGGCCCGCGTGGCGGGATAGATGAGATCGGCCGAAAATCATAGCAATTGCCCGCCGCCCCGGGACCGAGGGCTTATTCCAAACGATGACGGCCGCGAAGCCGGGCAGCGCGGCCGCGCAAACCACGATTCAGGCGTACCGCGCCGATTACAATACGGTCCATGACTCAAACAGTGCTCCTTGCCCTCGATACATCGACCGAGTTCTGCTCGGCGGCGCTCGTGTCCGCGTCCGTCGATGCCGCCGGTCAGCCCAGCGCCGAACCGCGCGTCTGGGTTCGTCACGAACAAACCGGCGCGGTGTCCAGTACCCGCCTGCTGCCGGCGATCCGCGAGCTGTTCGACGAAGCCGGCCTCACGCTGGCGGATTGCGACGCGATCGCGTTCGGCTCGGGTCCGGGTTCGTTCACCGGACTGCGTACGGCGACCGGCGTCGCCCAAGGCCTCGCGTTCGGCCTGAACCTGCCGGTCGTACCGATCGGCACGCTGCTCGCGTGCGCGGAGAGCGCCCGCCTGCGCGATCCGTCGACGACGCGCGTGCTCGCCGCGCTCGACGCGCGCATGGACGAAATCTACTGGGCCGACTACGCGTGGGACGACACGCAACACGAATGGCGCACCGTGCAGACGGCGACGCTCGATGCACCCGAGCGGCTCGTGCTGCCCGACGTGCCGTTCACACTCGCCGGCAACGCGGCCGCCGCGTTCGGCGAGCGCTTGCCGGCGGTCGCGGCCGCGCGGAGCGTCGATGGCCAAGCGTTGCCGCATGCGTTGCCGCTTGCGTACGCGGCGCTGCGCGCGTTTCATGCGGGCCGCACGGTGCGCGCCGATCAGGCCGCACCCGAGTACGTGCGCGACAAGGTCGCGCAGACGACCGCAGAGCGCATGGCCGACAAAGCGGCGAAATCAGCCAAAGCGGCTCATAGCGCCGAGCAGTCCGCGCAGCACGCGCCCGATGGCGGCTCCGGCCAACCGTCCCACGACGAGGCGCGCCCATGAGCGGCGTGCTGCTCACGGACCGCTACATGTCGCCGATGACCGAAAGCGACCTGGACGAAGTCGCCGCGATCGAGAAGCTCGCGTATGAGTTTCCGTGGAGCCGCGGCAACTTCGGCGACTCGCTGCGCAATGGCTATTTCGGCGTCTGTCTGCGTCACGTGACGGGGACGTTGATCGGCTACTGCGTGCTGATGCCAGTCGTCGATGAAATGCATCTGCTGAATCTGTGCGTCACGCCGCAAGCACAAGGCGCCGGCGCAGGCCTCGCGCTGCTGCGCGAGGCGGTGCGCATCACGCACGCGGAGAGGCTCGAGGGGCTGCTGCTCGAAGTGCGGCCGTCGAATCGTCGGGCGATCCGGTTGTACGAGCGCTTTGGCTTCGCGTCGATCGGCCGGCGCAAAAATTATTATCCGGCGCGGCATCGCGGCCGGGAGGACGCGATCGTGATGCGTCTGTCGTTAGCCACGGAGGGCGCAGATGGCGCTGCATGAATCGGTGCTCGAAGAATTCGGACTCGCGCCGTTGTGGGTGCGTCGCGGACTCGCGGCGCGAGAGGAGGTCGGGCAGCGTGATGCGCTGCAGTCGCCGCGGGAACACGCGGAAGACTTGCGTCGCGCGGAGCCTGCGACGCAGACCTCGCGCGAACCGCTGCGCGCGTCCGCCGAGGTGCAGCCGCCGCAAGTGCAGCGCGAATCCACGCCGCGCTTCGACGAAACTGCAGCGCGGCGCGAAACATCAGAATCGCAAACTGACTTTTCAGCCCCGCCGACTTCCGACGCCCCTCCCGAGCACGACTTCGCGTGGTTCGACGATCCAACCGCATCGGCCCCCGCGCCCGCCGAAGCGCGCCGCGACGCGCCCGCGCTGCCGTCTATCCACACACTCGACTGGGACGCGCTCGCCGAGCGCGTCGCCGGATGCGAGGCGTGCCGGCTGTGCGAGAAGCGCACGAACACGGTGTTCGGCGTCGGCGATCGCGAGGCCGACTGGATGCTGATCGGCGAAGCGCCCGGCGAGAACGAGGACCGTCAAGGCGAACCGTTCGTTGGCCAGGCCGGCAAGCTGCTCGACAACATGCTGCACTCGCTCGCGCTCGCGCGCGGCACCAACGTGTATATCGCCAACGTGATCAAGTGCCGGCCGCCTGGCAATCGCAATCCGCAGCCGGACGAAGTCGCGCGTTGTGAACCTTATCTACAGCATCAGGTGTCGCTCGTGAAGCCGAAGCTGATCGTCGCGCTCGGCCGTTTCGCCGCGCAAAGTCTGCTCAGGACCGACGCGAGCATTTCGTCGTTGCGCGGCCGCGTGCATACGTACGAGGGCGTGCCGGTGATCGTCACCTATCACCCGGCCTATCTGCTGCGTAGCCTGCCCGACAAGGCCAAGGCCTGGGCGGATCTGTGCCTCGCGCGTGCCACGTGGCTCGCGAACGGCGGCGTGCCGTCGAACGAATCAAAGTGACGATGCCCGAGGGACCGGCGGCGCGCATGCCCGTCGCGTTTGTCAGCCGCGCGGCGCTTCTCGATACCTTGCTGGGTTTGCGTGGCGATGCTTCCGTCGATGCGCTGCGCGATCCCGCTGTCCGCGATCTCGCGTGGCTGCTGCTCAGTCCCGATCTGTTGCGCCCTCAGCTTCCCACAGGCGCGCTCGCCGATCCTTTCGGCACGCCGCAGGAATTGCAGGCCACGCTCGACTGGCTGCGCGCGCTCGACGCCGCGCCGGCACTTCTGCGTCAGGATCTCGCGGCAACGCGTATCACGCGCCTTGGCCGCTACGCCGAACGCCTGCTGGGCTTTTTCCTTCGTCATGGACCGGCGACGCAACTGATCGCAGCGGGCGTGCCGCTACGACATGCGGGCCTCACGCTCGGTGAATGCGATTTCCTCGTGCGCACGCGCCAGGGCGCGCGACTGCATTGGGAACTCGCGGTGAAGTGCTATCTGCATGCGGGCGATGCGAATGGGGCAGAGGCGGCGCGTCTCGCCGATTATGTCGGCCCCAATCTGAAAGACCGCCTCGATCTGAAGCTCGCGCATTTGCTCGATCATCAGTTGCCGCTCAGCGCACGCGAGGAATTTGCCTCGACGGGCTATGCGGGCGCGTGGACGCCGCAGATGTTCGTCAAAGGCTGGCTGTTTTACCGGCATGGCGAGATGCCCACCGATCCTGCCGAACTCGATCCCGCGCACGGTCGCGGCTGGTGGGTCACGCATCGCGACTGGCCGGCTTTCGCGTGCGCGCATGCGCACAGGTGGCGGGTGTTGCCGCGGCTCGAATGGCTCGCGCCGCAAGATCGAACGCAAGCCGGTGCGGACGACACGTGGTACGTCGACGCAAACACGCTCGCCGCGCGGATCTCACCGCAACAGGGCCCGACGATGGTCGCCGAATTCATCGAAGACAACGCGGGGCGTGTACTTGAACGCTCGCGCGGCTTTATCGTGCCCGACGACTGGCCCGAGCACGCGCGGCGTTACGCGAAGCAATGACGTCGCTCACCACCACCGATGAAAGTGATGCACCGGCCCCACGCCGTGGCCGACGTCGAGCCGCTCGCTCGCCTGCAACGCACCCGTCAGATAAACCTTCGCATCGGCGACCGCGCTAGCGAGATCGTCGCGCTGCGCGATCAAGGCCGCGATCGCCGACGACAACGTGCAGCCCGTTCCGTGCGTGTTCTTCACCGGCACGCGCGGACCGCCGAGACGCAGCGTGCCGCTTTCCTGCACGAGCCAGTCGGGGCTATCGGTCGCGCTCAGATGGCCGCCCTTCATCAGCACCGCGCGCGCGCCGAGCGCGCGCAACGCTTCGCCTTGCTCGACCATGCCGGCTTCGTCGGCGGCGGGTTGCATGCCCAGCAATGCGGCCGCTTCCGGCAGATTCGGCGTCAGCAGATCGGCGAGCGGCAGCAGTTCGTCGCGTACCACCGCGACCGCATCGGGTAGTAATAGCGCGTGATTGCTCTTCGAGATCATCACCGTGTCGAGCACGATGTGTTTGGGCTGATGACGGCGCAGCGCGTCGGCGACCGCACGCGCGATCGGCGCATTCGCGAGCATGCCGATCTTCACCGCGTCGATGCGGATGTCGTCGAACACCGCGTCGAGCTGCGCGGTGACGAAGCCCGGGTCAGGCGCGTGAATCGCGCTCACGCCGCGCGTGTTCTGCGCGGTCAGCGCGGTGATCACGCTCGCGCCATAGGCGCCGAGCGCGGAGAAGGTCTTCAGATCGGCCTGGATGCCGGCGCCGCCGCCGGAGTCGGAACCGGCGATCGTCAGCACATTGGGAATCGATTGAGTCATGGTCGAGCGAGGAAGAAGGGGGGCGCGCTCGTGTGTGCCGCGGCCGGCCCGGCGCAGCCGATCAGTGCTTGGCTTCGCCGATCAGCGCGACCGAATCGAAGGCGCGCTGGTTCGCCTGATGGCGTCGCATCACGAGCCACATCATCAGGCAGACGAAGGTGCCGAACAGCACGATCACGATGGTGACCGGCACGTCGAGCCACACGAGCACCGCGTACAGGCACAGCATCACGAGCACGGACAGATTCTCGTTGAAGTTCTGCACGGCGATCGAATGGCCCGCCGACAGCAGCACGTGCCCGCGATGCTGCAGCAGCGCATTCATCGGCACGACGAAAAAGCCCGACAGGCCGCCCACGAACATCAGGAAGATATACGCGAAAATCAGATAGCCCGACACGTGCATGCGGCCAAAATACACGCCCCAGTGCGGGGGAAACAGATCGCGCGTGTAGAACGCCATCAGCATCACGGAGATACCCATCATGATGCCGACCGGCAATACCGACAGCGACTTCTTCAACGGCACACGCGAAGCCGCGAAAATCGCGCCGAACGCGACGCCAACCGCGACCACCGCCTGCAGGATCGCCGCCTCGGACAGCGACATGCCCAGCGACACTTCGGCCCACTTCAGCACGATGAATTGCAGCGTCGCGCCCGCACCCCAGAACAGCGTCGTCACGGCGAGCGAAATCTGTCCGAGCTTGTCACGCCACAGCACGAGAAAGCAGTCGGCGAAATCGGTGATCAGGCGGATCGGCCCGTGCTCCTGTCGCGGATAGCGCGCGCCGGTGTCGGGAATGCGCAGATTGAACAGCGCGGCGATCACGTAAATGGCCATGATCACGACCATCGCGGCTTCCGCGGGCGTGTTCACGGTGGGGACGTGCCATTTGAGAATCGGCGCGGCGATATGCGGGCTGATCAGCGCGCCGCCGAGCACCGTGCCGAGAATGATCGAGCCGACCGTGGTGCCTTCGATCCAGCCGTTCGCGGCAACGAGCCGGTCAGGCGGCAACAGTTCGGTGAGAATGCCGTATTTGGCGGGCGAGTAGGCCGCCGCGCCGAAGCCGACGATGCCGTACGCAATCAGCGGATGCGCGCCGACCAGCATCGTTATGCAGCCAACCACCTTGATCGTATTGGTGATGAACATCACGCGTCCTTTCGGACGGGAGTCGGCGAATGCGCCCACGAAGGCGGCAAGAACGACGTACGACAGCACAAAAAACAGCTTGAGCAGCGGCGTCATCCAGTTCGGAGCGTGAAGATCTTTCAGCAGTGCGATAGCAGCGATCAGAAGCGCATTGTCGGCCAGCGACGAAAAAAACTGCGCGGCCATGATGGTGTAAAAACCTTTTTTCATCTGATGCGATGCTGTCCTCGCTGCGGTCTGTCCGCCCCGGCCGTTTGTCATGTGTCCGGGCTTATGCCGATCGAAATGGGTTGTGCGCACGGCTTTATATCATGAAAATAGCTGAATTCGGACTAGCAGAATCCTTGATCGCACCGCCCAGCGGGCCGCCGAGCGCTGAAAACGCCCTGTAAGCCGCTGATTCGCAAGTGTCTTTACGAAAAAATCCCATGCCGCGCCCCCTTTCCGCCACGATTCATACCGCTGCTCTCGCAAATAACCTCGCTGTCGCGCGGCGCTATGCGCCGAAATCGAAAATCTGGGCCGTCGTCAAGGCTAATGCCTACGGGCATGGCCTCGCGCGCGCGTTTCCCGGTTTGCGCGCTACGGACGGCTTTGGGTTGCTGGACCTCGAAGAAGCGGTGAAGTTGCGTGAATTGGGCTGGGCGGGCCCAATTCTTCTGCTGGAAGGCTTTTTTCGGCCGACCGACATCGACGTAATCGACCGCTACAGTTTGACCACGGCGCTGCATTCGGACGAGCAACTGCGCATGCTCGAAATGGCGCGTCTGTCGAAACCCGTCAATATTCAGTTGAAGATGAACACCGGCATGAACCGGCTCGGCTACACGGTCGAAAAATTCCGTGCCGCATGGGAACGTGCGCGCGCCTGTCAGGGCGTCGGCCAGATCACGTTGATGACGCATTTTTCCGATGCCGATGCCGAGCGCGGCATCGCGCATCAGATGGAGGCGTTCGAGCGTGGCGCGCAGGGCATCGCCGGTGCGCGCAGTCTGTCGAATTCGGCCGCGACGCTGTGGCATCCGGAAGCGCATTTCGACTGGGTGCGTCCGGGCATCATCCTGTACGGCGCGTCGCCGTCCGGCGTGACGGCCGCGATCGACGGCACGGGCCTGCAGCCTGCGATGACGCTCGCGTCGGAACTGATCGCCGTGCAGACGCTCGGCGAAGGCAGCTCGGTCGGCTATGGGTCGAGGTTCACTGCGCGCGGTCAGATGCGCATCGGCGTGGTCGCGTGCGGTTACGCGGACGGCTATCCGCGCGTCGCGCCGGAAGGCACGCCGGTGATCGTCGATGGCGTGCGCACACGGATCGTTGGACGTGTGTCGATGGACATGCTGACCGTCGACCTGACCCCGGTGCCGACCGCCAACGTCGGCTCGCGCGTGGAATTGTGGGGCACCGCGCTGCCCATCGACGACGTCGCGCAGGCCTGCGGCACGATCGGCTACGAGCTGATGTGCGCGGTCGCGCCGCGTGTGCCGGTTCGGGCGGAGTAACGCGTGGCGAAAGCGAAGACGTTGTACATCTGCGGGGAATGCGGCGGACAGTCGCCGAAGTGGTCCGGTCAATGCCCGTCCTGCCAGACGTGGAACACGCTCGTCGAATCGGTCGCGGAGGCGCCGTCCGGTCACCGTTTCCAGTCGCTCGCGAAGAGCACGCCGGTACGGCGCCTCGCCGACATCGACGCGTCGGACGTGCCGCGCTTTTCCACCGGCGTCAGCGAATTCGACCGCGTGCTCGGCGGCGGCCTCGTGCCGGGCGGCGTGGTGCTGATCGGCGGCGATCCGGGCATCGGTAAATCGACGCTGTTGTTGCAATCGCTCGCGGAAATCGCGGCGGACAAACGCGCGCTCTATATCAGCGGCGAAGAATCTGGCGCGCAGATCGCGTTGCGCGCGCAACGGCTGGCGTTGCTCGAACCCGGCTCGAAGGCAAGCGAGCTGCAATTGCTCGCGGAAATCCAGCTCGAAAAAATTCAGGCGACGATCACGGAGCAACGGCCTGAAGTCGCCGTGATCGATTCGATCCAGACCGTCTATTCGGATGCTTTGACATCGGCGCCGGGCTCGGTCGCGCAGGTGCGCGAGTGCGCGGCGCAACTCACGCGCATCGCCAAGCAGTCGGGCACGACGATCATCATGGTCGGGCACGTGACGAAAGAGGGCGCGCTCGCAGGTCCGCGCGTGCTCGAACATATCGTCGATACGGTGCTGTATTTCGAGGGGGATACGCACTCGTCGTACCGTCTCGTGCGCGCGATCAAGAACCGTTTCGGCGCGGTCAACGAACTCGGCGTGTTCGCGATGACCGAGCGTGGTTTGCGCGGCGTCGCGAATCCGTCGGCATTGTTTTTATCGCAGCACGAGCAGTCGGTGCCAGGCTCATGTGTGCTCGTCACGCAGGAAGGCACGCGGCCGTTGCTCGTCGAAGTGCAGGCGCTCGTCGATGCGGCCAACGCGCCAAATCCGCGACGCCTTGCGGTCGGCCTCGAACAGAACCGGCTCGCGATGCTGCTCGCGGTGCTGCATCGGCACGCGGGCATCGCCTGTTTCGATCAGGACGTGTTCCTGAACGCGGTGGGCGGGGTGAAGATCTCCGAGCCCGCCGCCGACCTCGCGGTATTGCTCGCGATCCATTCGTCGATGCGCAACAAGCCGCTGCCGAAGGGGCTCGTCGTATTCGGCGAAGTGGGCCTCGCCGGCGAAATCCGGCCGTCGCCGCGCGGTCAGGAGCGCCTGAAGGAAGCAGCCAAGCTCGGCTTCTCGGTGGCGGTGATTCCGAAGGCCAATGCGCCGAAACAGCCAATCGAAGGCTTACAGGTCGTTGCGGTCGAACGGATCGAACAGGCCATCGACCGCGTCCGCACGCTCGAATAGACGGGGGCCGGGACGGCTCGCCAGTACTTTGTACGCTTGCGGCACCGTAATGCCCGGTAAATATCTTCATATTGGCTGTAACCTGGTCGCCATCCCTTTTTTCTAAGCTGTAAGGATATGCATCCCGTCTGATGCTCGAAAAAGGATCGCGCCTTGAAACAGTCTCGTGAAACCGCTGCCCACCATAACATCCAGGTGCGCGGCTGCCGGGTCTCCGCACCGATTCATCAGCCGTGGGGCGGCGCTTGCCGGATCGTCGAGTGGATCGACACCGCGGGCCAGATCTCGCGGCGGGTAGTGGCTGAAGACGTAACGGCCGCCGAAGTGCGTGCCACGATCAGCCGCCATGTGGAAGGCCGCAAGCACCTGCTGTACGACGACGAAAAGTCGCCGCGGCAAACGCTGCCGAGGCAGACGCCGACGCGGCGTTGACGGCGGCGGGTTTTTCGATTGACCGGGCCTTGATCTTCATTGCGCCCGCGTCGCGGCTGCGCCACGCGCATTAGGCCCCGTCGTCGTGTGAGTCGGCGGCGCTCGCGGCCACCGCCGCATACGCGTGCGGATTGAACAGCGGATGCTGCGCCGCTTCAGCGGGCGTCAGCACCGGCGACACGCAGCAATCGAGCGATTCCAGCGATTCCACCCATTCGCCGAGCGTGCGCGTCGCAATCAGATTGGCGACTTCCTGAATGAGTGCCACGGCATCGGGACCGCCGATCGCCTGACCCAGGCTCCAGTGACGCGTCGCCCATTCCGGCCGATCGAGCGCCATGCACAGCGTTTCCCAGAACTTCAATTCGAGCGCGCCGACCGCGAGCCAGCGTTCATCGCTGGTGCGGTAGAGGTTGTAGCAGGGCACGCCGCCGTTCAGCAGACCACTGCCCGCGGCGGGCGCCGCACCTTCGTTGACGAGCGACACCTGCGCGACGAAGTTGTGCGCATAGCTCGTGTGCGTCATCGATACATCGACGAAGCGGCCCGCGCCGCCTCGCGCGACATGCCAGAGCGCCGCGAGAATCTGCGTGACCGCGCTCAATGCGCCGCCGAGCAGATCGGCGATCTGGAAGTTCGGCAGGATCGGCGCACCGTCGCGGTTCGCCAGTTGATCGAGCACGCCTGCATAGCCGATGTAATTCAGATCGTGGCCGGCATGGTCCGCGAACGGACCGCTCGCGCCATATCCGCTGATCGCGCAATAGACGAGCCGCGGATTGGCTGCGCTGAGCGTCGCGTAGCCGAGGCCGAGCCGCTCCATCACGCCGGGCCGGAAGCTCTCGATCAGCACGTCGGCTTCAGCCGCGAGTGCGCGCAGCACCTGGCGTCCTGCTTCGGACTTGAGGTCGAGGCGCGTCTCGCGCTTGCCGCGATTGACCATCCGGTAAAACGCGCCGGGTCGGCCCGCGACACGATCGCTCGACGACTGCATCATCGTGCGAGTCGGGTCGCCCGCGCCGGGCGCCTCGATCTTCAGCACATCGGCGCCGAGCTCGGCGAGGCGCAGCGCGGCCACCGGACCCGGCAACAGACGCGTGAGGTCGAGCACGCGCAGTCCTTGCAACGGCGGCGCATCGGCTGCCGATGCAGCTTCGGATTCTGGGGCCGATAACCCGGACGATGAATTCGCAAATGACAAAGCCAAGCTCCCGTGGATGCCGGCGCGGTGCCGCTAGCCGATCTGTTCGAGTTCCTCGTGCGTCTCGAGCCATTCGGCTTCGAGCGTGTCGAGGCGCGCGTTCACGTCTGCCTGACGGCGGATCGCCTCCGTCAGCTTGCTCTTCTGCTCCGGTTCGTAACTCGCGGGATCGGCGACGAATGTATCGAGCGTCGCTTTCTCCGCGTTGAGTGCGTCCATTTCCTTTTCGATTTTCGCGATGCGGCTTTGCAGCGGCTTCTTCAGATGCGCGAGCTTCTGCCGCGTTTCCGCTTCGAGGCGGCGCTGTTCCTTGCGATTGACGTTGCTGTCGCCACTTGCCGCGCCGTTGGACGCTGCGTCCGACGCACCGGAAGCATTGGCCTTCAGCGCGGCGCGCTTCTCGGCTGCATGCTGCAGCAGCCAGTCGCGGTAGTCGTCGAGATCGCCGTCGAATTCCTGCAGACGATGCTTCGCGACCAGCATGAACTGATCGGTCGTCGCGCGCAGCAGATGCCGGTCGTGCGAGACCAGGATCAGCGTGCCTTCGAATTGCGCGAGCGCCATCGTCAGCGCGTGGCGCGTTTCGAGGTCGAGGTGGTTGGTCGGCTCGTCGAGCAGCAGCAGGTTCGGCTTTTGCCAGATGATCAGCGCGAGCGCGAGGCGTGCCTTCTCGCCGCCCGAGAACGGCGCGATCTTCGCGGTCGCCATGTCGCCGGAAAAGTTGAAGCTGCCGAGGAAGTCGCGCAGCTCCTGCTCGCGCGTATCGGGCGCGAGACGCGCGAGGTGCTGCAACGGGGTATCGTCCGGACGCAGCGTTTCGAGCTGATGCTGCGCGAAGTAGCCGATGCGCAGACCCTTGCCTTCGCGTACGTGGCCGCTCAACGGTTCGAGCGTGCCCGCGAGCGTCTTGATCAGCGTCGACTTGCCCTGGCCGTTCGCGCCGAGCAGGCCGATGCGCTGACCATTCTGGATCGACAGCATCACGCGCTCGACGATCGGAATCCCGCTGCCGTCTTCGGCATGGTAGCCGCAGCGCACGTCTTCCATCACCATCATCGGATTCGGCGCGGAGTCGGGAGTGCGGAACTCGAACGTGAACGGCGACCCGACGTGCGCGGGCGCGATCAGCTCCATCTTCTCGAGCGCCTTCACCCGGCTTTGCGCTTGACGCGCCTTGGTGGCCTGCGCCTTGAAGCGGTTGATGTAGCTCTGCAGATGCGCGACCGTGCGCTGCTGCTTTTCGTACGCGCTCTGTTGCAGCGCGATCTGCTGCGCGCGCAGCACTTCGAATTGCGAGTAGTTGCCGCCGTAGCGTTTGATCTGCTGGTTCTCGAGATGCAGCGTGACGTTGCAGGCGGAATCGAGAAACTCGCGGTCGTGCGAGATCACGATCAGCGTGCCCGCATAGCGATTCAGCCAATCTTCCAACCAGACGATCGCGTCCAGGTCGAGGTGGTTGGTCGGTTCGTCGAGCAGCAGCAGATCGGAGCGGCACATCAGCGCCTGCGCCAGATTCAGGCGCATGCGCCAGCCGCCCGAGAAGCTGCTGACCGGCTCGCGGGTCTGCTCGAGCGTGAAGCCGAGGCCGAGCAGCAACGCTTCGGCGCGAGCCGGCGCGGTGTAGCCGTCGGCGTCGGCGAACGCGGCGTGCGCTTCGGCTTCTGCCGCGCCGTCGTGCGCCGCGGAGGCCGAAGCGATGCGCGCTTCGATGTCGCGCAGCGCGGCGTCGCCGTCTAGCGTGTAGGCGAGGGCGGTTTTGTCGACGGCGGGCGTTTCCTGCGCGACGTGCGCGATGCGCCAGGTCGGCGGGATCGAGAAATCGCCGCCGTCCGCATGCAGTTCGCCGAGCAGCACGGCGAACAGCGTCGACTTGCCCGCGCCGTTCGCTCCGACGAGGCCGGCTTTTTCACCGGGGTTCAAGGTGAACGTGGTGTTGTCGAAAAGCGGCTTGGTGCCGCGCGCGAGGCTGAACTGATTGAAGCGGATCACGACGTGGCCGGCTGAAGAAAACCGCTATTTTAGACTGCCCGGCGCGTTGCCGGGCGCGCGGCGCCGATTGCCCGTCTGTCACTTCGCGCGCAGCGCTCATCGGCCATCCGGCCGACTGTATCGGCAGCGCTTTTGGCATAGACTGACGGCTTTCACGGGAGGGCACATGACATCGATCTTTTCGTTTTCGGCACGCACGCTCGGCGGCGAGGAAGCGAGTCTCGCGCAGTACGAAGGCAAAGTTATGCTGATCGTCAATACCGCGAGCGAATGCGGGTTCACGCCGCAATACGCGGGCTTGCAGAAACTGTATGACGCGTACGCGGCGCGCGGGCTCGCGGTGCTCGGTTTTCCGTGCAACCAGTTCGGCAAGCAGGAGCCGGGCGACGCCGCGCAGATCGGCAGCTTCTGCGAGAAGAACTACGGCGTGACGTTTCCGATGTTCGACAAGATCGACGTGAACGGTCCGAACGCGCACCCGCTGTTCCGCTATCTGACGATCGAGGCGCCGGGACTGCTCGGTCTCGAGGCGATCAAGTGGAATTTCACGAAGTTTCTGATCGGCCGCGACGGCAACGTCGTCAAGCGCTATGCGCCGCTGACCAAGCCCGAGGCGATCACCGGGGATATCGAAGCGCTGCTGTAAGCGGGCACGCCTACAGGATCGGCGAAAAGAGCCGCGCGACGTGCATCAGCATGCGTCGCAGCGCGCTCGACTTGTGGTACTCGTCGCGGTCGATTTCGCGCGACTCGGCAAAGTCGTCGAGCAGCATCGTCTCGACTTCGAGCGCGAAGCCGCGGTCGACGGTCAGCACCATGATCTCGAAGTTCAGGCGAAACGAGCGGTTGTCGAGATTGGCGCTGCCGATCGCGGCCGCGCTGCTGTCGATCAGCACGACCTTCTGATGCAGGAAGCCCGGCTGATAGCGGAAGATGCGAATGCCCGCGCGCAGCGAGTCGTACGCATAGAGCTTCGACGCCGCGAACACCACGAGGTGATCGCGCCGGCTCGGAATCAGGATGCGCACGTCGACGCCGCGCAGCGCAGCGAGGCGCAACGCAGCGAATACGGCTTCGTCGGGGACGAGGTAGGGCGTCGTGATCCAGATGCGTTCACGTGCCGCGTTGATTGCTTCGACGAAAAACAGCGAGCAGGTCTCCTGCTTGTCGGCCGGGCCGCTCGGCAGCACGAGGCAGTGCATGTTGTTCGCGGCGCGCTCGTTGGCGCCGTGGTCGCCGGGCTGGTCGAAGGATGGGGTCACGGAATCCGCGGCCGGCGCGTCGAACTTGGGCAACTGCTGCGTGGCCCAGTACCAGTCCTCGATGAAGACGAACTGGATGCTTGCGACCGCCGGACCACGCACTTCGATGTGCGTATCGCGCCACGGCGACAGCGGCGGCTTCGCGCCCAGATATTCGACCCCGACGTTATGACCGCCGACAAACGCGCGCTCGCCGTCGACCGCCACGATCTTGCGGTGATTGCGGAAATTCAGTTGCAGACGGTTGACGAAGAGGCGGTTCGTGGCGAACGGCTGCATCTCGATGCCGGCGGCGCGCAGCGCCGCGACGTAGCGGTGCGGCAGATCGAAGCTGCCGATACTGTCATACAGGAAGTACACCCGCACGCCCTGTTTGGCTTTGGCGATCAGCGCGTCCTTCAGCATGTCGCCGAGCGCGTCGTCGCGCACGATGAAGAATTGCACGATCACATAGCGGCGCGCGTTCTCGATCGCCTCGAAGATCGCCTCGAAAGTCGCCGTGCCGTTGACCAGCGTGCGCACGCTATTGCCGGGCAGGAACGGCATGCCGCCGAGGCGCGTCAGCGACTGCACGAGCCGCGAGCCGAGCTGCTGCGTCGGCACCCCGGCCGACGACGCCTGCGTGTCCCACACCAGCGGATGCGCGCGCGTGCGCAGCAGCTCGTTCTCGACGCGGCGCGCGTCCGCGTAGCCGGCGAACTTGCTGCGGCCAAGAAACAGGTAGGGTACGAGCGTCAGATAAGGCATCGCGACCAGCGACACGGCCCACGCGATCGCCCCTTGCGAGGTGCGGGTATGGAGAATCGCGTGAGCGGCCGCGATGATGCCGAGAATGTGGGCAACAGCAACCAGCGTGCCGACGTGAAGCAGGTCGAATGACATAAGCTCGCGAACAGTTGGCGAAGCGCCGTGGTTCAGGAAACGGAGGCGGGCACGGGCTCGCTCCGTGGTCTGCGGCGAACGCGTCGGGCAACGGGCTCAGGCTGCGGTTGCGGGCAAGGCCACGCGCTGTCGCGGCGATTGCTCGTGACCCTGCCTGAGAAACGCGCTTGAAACGACGCTCAAACGGTCAGCATGCCGGACTCAGACCGGCAAGTCGCTGGCCTGGATCAGAAACACGTTGTCGTCGCCGGCGCTGGTCGACAGCCACACGAGGTCGAGACCGCCGAACGCGGCCTCGACGTGCTCGCGTTCGTTGCCGATCTCGATGACGAGCACGCCGTCTTCGGTCAGCCAGTTGCGCGCGTCGGCAATGATCCGGCGCACGATGTCCATGCCGTCCGCGCCACCGGCGAGCGCCATCTCCGGCTCGTGCCTGTATTCGGCCGGCAGCTCCTGCATCGACGTGGCGTTCACGTACGGCGGATTGCTGATGATCACATCGTAGCGGCGCTCGGCGAGCGGCGCATACAGATCGCCTTCGAACAGCGCGACGCGCTCGTCGAGGTGGTAGTCCAGCACATTGCGCGTCGCGACTTCGAGCGCGGGCGCGGACAGATCGACCGCGTCGACGTCGGCGTTCGGGAACGCGTGCGCGGCGACGATCGCGAGGCACCCGGAGCCGGTGCACAGTTCGAGCACCGCGCCGACCTGCTCGGGGTCCTCGACGTACGGCTGCAGGCCGTCCTGCAGCAGCTCGCCGATGAACGAGCGCGGCACGATCACGCGCTCGTCGACGTAAAAGCGATAGCCGTGCATCCACGCTTCCTGCGTGATGTACGCGGCCGGCACGCGTTCGGCGGCGCGTCGCTCGATCACTTTCAGCACCGCCTCGATTTCGGCCGTGGTCAGGCGCGCGTCGAGAAACGGTTCGAGCAGGTCGAGCGGCAAATGCAGCGTGTGCAGGATCAGATAGGCGGCTTCGTCGTAGGCATTGGCCGAGCCGTGGCCGAACGACAGTTTGGCCTCGCTAAAACGCGACACTGCATAACGCAGCAGGTCGCGGACGGTGCAAAAAGGAAGCGTCATCGCAAAGTTCCAGGTTACGCGATCAGTTGTTCGAGCACGCGGCGATACACGTTCTTCAGCGGCTCGATATGGGCGACTTCGATATGTTCGTCGATCTTATGGATGCTCGCGTTCAGCGGGCCGAACTCGATCACCTGCTTGCAGATGCGCGCGATGAAGCGGCCGTCCGACGTGCCGCCGGTGGTCGACAGTTCGGTGTCCACGCCGGTTTCGTCCTTGATCGCCTGCGCGAGCGCGCTCGACAGCTCGCCGCTCGGGGTGAGAAATGGCAGGCCGCTCACGGTCCATTGCAGTTCGTATTCGAGGCCGTGTTTGTCGAGAATCGCATGCACGCGCTTTTGCAGTCCTTCGACGGTGCTCGCGGTCGAGAAGCGGAAGTTGAACATCACGTCCGCGTGGCCGGGGATCACGTTGGTCGCGCCGGCGCCGCTGTGGAGGTTCGACACCTGCCAGGTGGTCGGCGGGAAATATTCGTTGCCTTCGTCCCAGCGCTCGGCGACGAGTTCGGCGAGCGCTGGCGCCAGCAGGTGCACCGGATTCTTCGCCAGATGCGGGTAGGCGATATGGCCCTGCACGCCCTTGACGATCAGCTTGCCCGACATCGAGCCGCGCCGGCCGTTCTTGACCATGTCGCCGAAACGCTCGCTCGAGGTCGGCTCGCCAACGATGCAGTAGTCCATGCGCTCACCGCGCTGCTGCAATGCTTCGACGACCTTGACGGTGCCGTCGGTGGCGGGACCTTCCTCGTCGCTCGTGATCAGGAACGCGATCGAGCCGCGGTGCTCGGGGTGCGCGGCGACGAACTCCTCACTCGCGACGACGAAGCCGGCGATCGACGCCTTCATGTCCGCCGCGCCGCGGCCGTACAGCTTGCCGTCGCGCTGGGTCGGCTCGAACGGCGCCGAGCGCCACTGTTCGAGCGGGCCGGTCGGTACCACGTCGGTGTGGCCGGCGAACGCGAGCAGCTTGCCTTGCGTTCCGTCGACGCCGCGTTTGACGGCCCACAGGTTGGTCACGCCGTTGGATTCGATCGTCTCGTGCTCGAAGCCGAGCGCGGCGAGGCGCTCGATCAGGAGACGCTGGCAATGCTGATCGTCGGGCGTGACGGACGCGCGCGCGATCAGTTGTTCGGTAAGGGCGAGGGTGCCGGACATGGATTCAGTACAAGCCACTTTGAAATGAAAAAATGCCGGCTCGCGGTGAGGCACCGCAGCCGGCAACAGCCTTTGAACGACGCGGCGCGAGGCCGCGCGTTCGACTACCTCGTGCTGGAGCCTGGCGCTTCAGCGCCGCGCTCAGACAAACAGCGCCGCGTACTCGTCCGCCGAAAAGCCGAGCGACTTCACCCGCCCGTTCACGACCAGCACCGGCCGCTTGATCACCGACGGCTTGTGGATCATCAGCGCGATCGCGCCCGGCTGCGTTTCCGCGGCCGCCTTCATGTCGTCGGACAGAGCGCGCCACGTCGTGCCGCGGCGGTTCAGCAGCGCGTCGAGCTTGACGTCCTTGAGCCAGTCCTGCACGAGCGGCTCGGTCACGCCGGCCTTCTTGAAGTCGTGGAACTCGAACTCGACGCCGTGCTCTTCGAGCCACACACGGGCCTTCTTCACGGTGTCGCAGTTCGGAATGCCGTAGACGACGGTTTTGGTGCCGCGCGCCATCAATCGCCTCGCAGCAACTCGTTCAGGCCGACCTTCGCGCGCGTCTTCGCGTCGACCTTCTTGACGATGACCGCGCAGTACAGGCTGTGCGTGCCGTCCTTCGACGGCAGGTTGCCCGCCACCACGACCGATCCCGCCGGAATGCGGCCGTACGTGACTGCGCCGGTTTCGCGGTCGTAAATCCTGGTGCTCTGGCCGAGGTACACGCCCATCGAGATCACCGAGTTTTCCTCGACGATCACGCCTTCGACGACTTCCGAGCGCGCGCCAATGAAGCAGTTGTCTTCGATGATGACGGGGTTGGCCTGCAGCGGCTCCAGCACGCCGCCGATGCCGACGCCGCCCGACAGGTGCACGTTCTTGCCGATCTGCGCGCACGAGCCGACGGTGGCCCACGTGTCGACCATCGTGCCTTCGTCGACGTACGCGCCGATGTTGGTGTACGACGGCATCAGCACGACGTTCTTCGCGATGAACGAGCCGCGGCGCGCGATCGCGGGCGGCACCACGCGGAAGCCGCCGGCGGCGAAGTCTTCAGCGGTGTAGTTCGCGAACTTCGACGGCACCTTGTCGTAGAACTGGCTGTAGCCGCCGGCCGGCATCGGCGCGTTGTCTTCCAGACGGAACGACAGCAGCACGGCCTTCTTCAGCCACTGGTTGACGACCCAGTCGCCGTCCTTCTTTTCGGCGACGCGCAGCGCGCCCTTATCGAGTTGCTCGATCGCATGGGCGACGGCTTCGCGCACTTCTGCCGGCGCGGCTTTCGGCGACAGTTCGGCGCGGTTGTCCCAGGCGGTATCGATGATGCTCTGAAGTTGTTGCGACATAGGCGTGATTATCTGAAGGGTTGAAGTCTGAAGAAGGGCATGCCGTGTAGCTCAAGCGAGGCTCAGGCTGAACTCAGTTGACACTGAGCGAGCGGCAGAATTCGACGATCCGCTGCGCGCCCGCCGTGCATTCGTCGACGTCGGCGACGAGCGCGAGGCGCACGAAATTGCGGCCGGGGTTCACGCCGTGCGCGGTGCGCGCGAGGAACGAGCCCGGCAGAACCGTCACATTATAGTCGGCGTAGAGGCGCTGGGCGAACTCGGTGTCCGTGAGGCCGGTGCGCTCGACGTTGGCCCACAGGTAGAACGCGGCGTCGGGCAGCCGCACGTCGAGCACGTCGGCGAGCATCGGCGTGACGGTCGTGAACTTGCGCAGGTACCTGGCGCGGTTCTCGCGCACGTGCGTCTCGTCGCTCCATGCGACCACGCTCGCGCTTTGGAACACGGTCGACAGCGCCGTGCCGTGGTACGTGCGGTACAGCAGGAATGCCTTGAGAATCGCGGCGTCGCCGGCGACGAAGCCCGAGCGCATGCCCGGCACGTTCGAGCGCTTCGACAGACTCGACAGCATCACGAGGCGCTCGAAGCCGCGTCCGAGCTTGTGCGCGGCTTCCAGTCCGCCGAGCGGCGGCGTCGACTCGTCGAAATAGATTTCCGAGTAGCACTCGTCCGAAGCGATCACGAAGCCGTAGCGCTCCGATAGCGCGAACAGCTCGCGCCAGTCGTCGAGCGTGAGCACGGCGCCGGTCGGGTTGCCCGGCGAGCAGACGTACAGCAGTTGCGTGCGGGCCCACACGTCGGCGGGCACCGCCGAGTAGTCGCACGCGAAGTTGCGCGCCGGGTCGCTGTTGACGAAGTACGGCTGCGCGCCGCCGAGCAGCGCCGCGCCTTCGTAGATTTGGTAGAACGGGTTCGGACAGAGTACGATCGCAGGCTCGCCGTCAGCATCGCGGCGCGGATTGAGCACCGTCTGCGCGAGCGCGAACAGCGCCTCGCGCGAGCCCGCCACCGGCAGCACCTCGGTCAGCGGATCGAGCGGCGGCAGGTCGTAGCGTTGCGTGACCCATTTCGCGATCGACTCGCGCAGCGGCGCCGAGCCGAGGGTGGCCGGATACGCGGCGAGGCCGCCGAGCGAGTCGATGACGGCGTCGCGGATCAGCGGCGGGGTTGGATGTTTCGGCTCGCCGATGCCGAAGCTGATGTGCGCAAGGCCGGCCGGCGGCGTGACGTCCTTGAAAAGCAGGCGCAGCTTTTCGAACGGATAGGGCTGAAGGGAGTCGAGTAGCGGATTCACGGACGAAATGGCCTGATCGGGATGGACGCGGACGAATGGCGGGACAACCGGGCACGCGCGCCGGCGGGCGGCGGCGAACGGACGATTATAGCGTGGCGCGCCCGCGGACCAGGCGGGAGCCAGGCGCGCGGCGCGGGAGCAATCCGCGAGGCGGCACACCGGGGCGCCGCGGCGGGAACGGCGCGAAATCCGCCACGGTTCGTGTAAAAGAATACGCAGGAGCAGCAATGTACGCAGCAGTTCAGGAGACGGCCGGCTGGACCCTCATACGACCCGCCCACGACGCCCGTCGGAGTCCCGCCCCGTGACCAACTGGCTTCGCAACGGCTGGCCGACGCTCGCGATCATGCTGGGCGCGTCGGTCTGGGGGATGGTCTGGTATCCGCTGCGGATGCTGGCCGCGCTCGGGGTGACCGGCACCGCCGCGAGCGCGCTCACGAGCGGCACCGGCTGCCTGTTCGTGCTGCTCGTGCGGAATGGCGCGCTGAAGACCGTGCGGTGGCACTGGCTGCTGCCGGCGCTCGCGCTCGCCGCGGGCGTCACGAATCTCGGCTTCGTGTGGGGCGCTATCCACGGTCAGGTGATGCGCGTGCTGCTGCTGTTCTATCTGACGCCCGCGTGGACCGCGCTGTTCGCGCATTTCATCCTGCACGAGCGGCTCACGTGGTCGGGCGCGGCGCTGGCCGCGCTGTCGCTCGCGGGCGCGATGACGATGCTATGGTCGCCGCGTCTCGGCATTCCGGTACCCGGCAATCCCGCCGAATGGGCCGGGCTCGCCGGCGGCATGGGCTTCGCGATGAGCAACGTGCTGATCCTGAAGACGAGCCGCGTGCTGCCGGACATGAAGCCCGAAATGCGCACCGCGGTGATCTTCGGCGGCGCGGCGCTGTTCGGCGCGCTCGCGTCGCTGTTCGAGCCGATGCCCGCGCCGCCCGTCGGCGCGCATCTGGGCACGGCGGCGCTGCTGGTGCTCGGTCTCGGTCTGCTGCTCGCGTCGAACAACATGCTCGTGCAATACGGGCTCTCGCGCGTGCCGGCCAATCGCGCGTCGATCATCATGCTGTTCGAACTCGTCGTGACGGCGCTGTCGGCGTGGCTGTTCGCCGGCGAAGTACCGGGCCCGCGCGAATGGGCCGGCGGCGCGTGCATCGTGCTCGCGTCGGCCTTGTCGAGCTGGGTGCATCGGACGAAACTGGCGCCGCCCGATCCCGCCATCGGGGACACGGAGGGGCCCGGCGGCGACGATGGACGCGGTGGTCAATGCGGTAGCAAACGCGGCGACCATCGCGGTGACGAACCCGGCCCTGACGGCGACAGTGACGACCGCCGAAAGGGCGGTAAGAATCGTCCACGCGCGATGGTATGATTCCCCCTCATTAGCCGGCGCATGCGTACCTGTGTGTGCCTCAGAGATGCATGAGCGCATGCAGCCGGCAACCAAATTGCGAAGGCTCGCGAGGTTGCGCGGGGCCGTCCCGCTGCGGCGGTGAACGACTGGCGCAACCTCGCGAGCCACCTATCACTCTCTCTTTTCAAACAGCGAAATCGCCGTGCGGCTCACCTCGATCAAACTCGCTGGTTTCAAATCCTTCGTCGATCCCACGCATTTCCAGGTCCCAGGCCAGTTGGTTGGCGTGGTCGGTCCGAACGGATGCGGCAAATCCAACATCATCGACGCCGTGCGCTGGGTGCTCGGCGAATCGCGCGCCTCTGAATTGCGCGGCGAGTCGATGCAGGACGTGATCTTCAACGGCTCGACCGCCCGCAAGCCCGGCAGCCGCGCGAGCGTCGAACTCGTGTTCGACAACGCGGACGGCCGCGCCGCCGGCCAGTGGGGCCAGTATGCGGAGATCGCCGTGAAGCGCGTGCTGACGCGCGACGGCACGTCGAGCTACTACATCAACAATCTGCCGGCGCGGCGCCGCGACATCCAGGACATCTTCCTCGGCACCGGCCTCGGGCCGCGTGCGTACGCGATCATCGGGCAGGGCATGATTTCGCGGCTGATCGAGGCGAAGCCCGAAGAGCTGCGCGTGTTCCTCGAAGAAGCCGCCGGCGTGTCGAAGTACAAGGAGCGCCGCCGCGAGACCGAGAACCGTCTGCACGACACGCGCGAGAACCTGACGCGCGTCGAGGACATCGTCCGCGAGCTCGGCACGAATCTAGAGAAGCTCGAGGGGCAGGCGGTCGTCGCGACCCGTTATCGCGAGCTGCAAAGCGACGGCGAGGAAAAGCAGCGTCTGCTGTGGTTGCTGCGCAAGAACGAGGCGGCCGGCGAGCAGCAGCGCCAGCAACGCGCGATCGAGCAGGCGCAGATCGACCTCGAGGCGCAAACCGCGAAGCTGCGCGAAGTCGAGGCGGAACTCGAAACGCTGCGCGTCGCGCACTATTCGGCGAGCGACGCGATGCAGGGCGCGCAGGGCGCGCTGTACGAGGCGAACGCGGAAGTGAGCCGGCTGGAAGCCGAGATCCGCTTCATCGTCGAATCGCGCAACCGCGCGCAGGCGCAGATCGCCGCGCTGACCGCGCAGCGCGAGCAGTGGCAATCGCAGGCCGACAAGGCGCAGGACGATATTGCCGACGCTGAAGAGCAACTGGCCGTCGCTGAAGAAAAAGCCGTGCTCGCCGAAGAGGACGCCGCCGCGAAGCACGATGCGCTACCCGCCCTCGAAGCGCGCTGGCGCGACGCCCAGGCGGAGCTGAACACCGAGCGCGGCGGCATCGCGCAGACCGAGCAGGCGCTGAAGCTCGAAGCCGCGCATCAGCGCAATGCCGATCAGCAGTTGCAGCAGCTGCAGCAGCGCCATGAGCGGCTGAAATCGGAACAGGGTGGCCTCGACGCGCCCGACGAGGCGCAGCTCGAGGCATTGCGCGTGCAGCTCGCCGAGCACGAGGAAATCCTTCACGACGCGCAGGGCCGCCTCGCCGACGCGCAGGAAACACTGCCGCGGCTCGACGGTGAACGCCGCGCCGCGCAGGAGCGCGTGCAGGCCGAAAGCGCGCAGATCCATCAGCTCGACGCGCGCCTCGCCGCGCTCAGGCAGTTGCAGGAAAACGTGCAGACCGAAGGCAAGATCCAGCCGTGGCTCGACAAGCACGAGCTGGGCAGCCTACCGCGTCTGTGGAAGAAGCTGCATGTCGAGGCCGGTTGGGAAACCGCACTCGAAGCGGTGCTGCGCGAGCGCCTCGCCGCGCTCGAAGTGTCGAATCTCGACTGGGTCAAGGCGTTCGCAACCGACGCGCCACCGGCCAAGCTCGCGTTCTACGCGCCGCCCGCGGCTGGTCAGCCTGCCCCGGCGGCGGGCGCGCTGCGCTCGCTGCTGTCGCTCGTGCGCATCGAGGACGCGGGTATTCGCGCGGTGCTGACCGACTGGCTGGGCCTCGCGTTCGTCGCCGACGATCTGCAGCAGGCGCTTTCGATGCGCGCGCAGCTGCCCGAGGGCGGCGCGTTCGTCGTCAAGGCGGGGCACGTGGTCACGCGCGTCGGCGTACAGCTGTATGCGGCCGATTCCGAACAGGCCGGCATGCTCGCGCGTCAGCAGGAAATCGAAAACCTCGGCCGCCAGGTGCGCGCGCAGGCATTGCTCGCCGACGAGGCGAAGGCCGCCGCGATCCGCGCCGAAGCCGCGCACACGCAAGCCGCGCAGGCGCTCGCCGAGCTGCGCCAGCAGGCCGAACGCGCGACGCAGCGGGTGCACGCGTTGCAGATGGACGTGCTGAGGCTCACCCAGGCACACGAACGCTACACGCAGCGCAGCACGCAGATTCGCGAGGAACTCGAAGAGATCGCCGCGCAGATCGACGAGCAGCGGGCGCTGCGCGCCGAGTCGGAAGCGAACTTCGAGCGTCACGACGGCGAGCTCGCCGAACTGCAGGCGCGCTTCGAAGACCACCAGCTCGCGTTCGAAGCACTCGACGAAGAACTGACGACCGCCCGCGGCGAAGCACGCGAGCTCGACCGCGCCGCTACCGACGCGCGCTTCGCCGCGCGCAACATGGCGAACCGCATCGACGAATTGAAGCGCAGCATCCAGGTCGCGCACGAGCAGAGCGAGCGCGTCGCGGGCGCGCTCGAAGACGCGCGCGCCGAACTGGAAACGATCAACGAGCAGACCGCGCACACCGGGCTGCAGGACGCGCTCGACATCCGCGCCGTGAAAGAAGAGGCGCTGCGCGCCGCGCGCGTCGAGCTCGACGACCTGACCGCGAAGCTGCGCTCGGCCGACGAAACGCGCCTCACCGCCGAGCGCGCCCTGCAGCCGCTGCGCGACCGCATCAATGAATTGCAGTTGAAGGAGCAGGCCGCGCGCATCAGCGGCGAGCAGTTCGTCGAGCAGCTGGCCGCGGCCGGTGTCGATGAAGCCGAACTGCAAGCCAAGCTGACGGCGGACATGAAGCCGTCGTACCTGCAGGGCGAAGTCACGCGCATCAACAACGCGATCACCGCGCTCGGGCCGGTCAACATGGCCGCGCTCGACGAGCTGAAGGCCGCGACCGAGCGTAAGAGCTTCCTCGATTCGCAGTCGGCCGACCTGACGAGCGCGATCGAAACGCTCGAAGACGCGATCCGCAAGATCGACGCCGAAACGCGCACGCTGCTGCAAAGCACGTTCGACGAAGTGAACCGCCATTTCGGCGAGCTGTTCCCGCGTCTCTTTGGCGGCGGCCAGGCGAAGCTGATCATGACCGGCGACGAAATCCTCGACGCCGGCGTGCAGGTGATGGCGCAGCCGCCGGGCAAGAAGAATTCGACGATTCACCTGCTGTCGGGCGGCGAGAAAGCGCTGACCGCGACCGCGCTCGTGTTCGCGATGTTCCAGCTGAATCCCGCGCCGTTCTGTCTGCTCGACGAAGTGGACGCACCGCTCGACGACGCCAACACCGAGCGTTTCGCGAATCTGGTACGGGCGATGTCCGACAAAACCCAGTTCCTGTTCATTTCGCACAACAAGATCGCGATGGAGATGGCGCAGCAGCTGATCGGCGTGACGATGCAGGAGCAGGGCGTCTCGCGGATCGTCGCGGTCGACATGGAAACGGCGGCGGGTTTCGCCCAGAATATCGTTTGAGTTAACGCCTTCGCGGGCATCCGCATCCAGCGCAGCGGCCTCGATGAGCGCCGCGCGGTACGTGGAGCGGACGACAGGCCCGCGCGGATAGAAGAATTGCTGATGGAGCATGCATGGACGAGTTGACACTCGGTTTGATCGGCGCGGGTGCCGTGGTGGTGGGGGGCGTGGTCGTGTACAACGCGTGGCAGGGCGCGAAGGTGCGCCGCAAGATGCCGCGGCCGATGCCGGCCGACACCGCCGAGAGCTTTGCGCGGGACGAGCATGAGGAGCAGAGCCCGTTCATCGAGCCGGCCCGGCCGACCACGCGGCGCGAGCCGAGCGTGAGCGCCGAGGCGGCCGCGGACCCGAGCGCGGCGCGCGTCGAGCCGACGTTCGGCGCGGGCGCCGCACCGCTCGATACGCCGGCCGATATCCAGGCCGAGATGACGTCGCCGAACGGTTATCCATCGGCGGACGCCGATACCGTGGGCGAAGGCGAACATGCGGCGGCGCCGGGCGCGCACGCGAAGCGGCCCACGGCCGAAGCGCCCGCGGCCCAGCCCGCGTCCGCCGGGCACGAGCGGGTCGAACCGATCCTGCCGGCCGCCACGACGATTTCGTCGGCGCCGCCTGCGATCGTCGATCGACGCATCGACTGTATCGTGCCGATCCGGCTGAACGGCCCCGTGGCCGGCGACAAGGTGCTTCCGCTCGCGCAGCGCTTGCGTCGGGCGGGCAGCAAGCCCGTGCACATCGAAGGCAAACCCGAAGGCGGCGGCGCGTGGGAGCTGCTGCAGAACGGCACGCGCTATGAAGAGCTGCGGGCGGCCGCGCAGCTCGCGAACCGTAGCGGCGCGCTGAACGAGCTCGAATTTTCCGAGTTCGTGACCGGCGTACAGCAGTTCGCGGATGCGCTCGACGCGGCGCCGGAATTCCCCGACATGCTCGAAACCGTCGCGATGGCGCGCGAGCTCGACGGCTTTGCCGCCCAGTGCGACGCGCAGTTGTCGATCAACGTGCTGTCGGACGGCGCGCCGTGGTCGGCCAACTACGTGCAGGCGGTCGCCTCGCAGGACGGTCTGCTGCTGTCGCGCGACGGCACGCGCTTCGTCAAGCTCGACTCGCGGCAAAGCCCGGTGTTCATGCTGCAGTTCGGCGACACCAACTTCCTGCGCGACGACCTCACGTACAAAGGCGGTGAGATGATCACGCTGGTGCTCGACGTGCCGGTCGCCGACGAAGACATCCTGCCGTTCCGGCTGATGTGCGATTACGCGAAGTCGCTGGCCGAGCGCATCGGCGGACGCGTGGTCGACGACGGTCGCCGGCCGCTGCCGGAAAGCGCGCTGCTCGCGATCGAAAAACAGTTGATGACGCTGTACGCGAAGCTCGAACAGGCGGGTATTCCGGCGGGTTCGCCGGCCACGCGGCGCCTGTTCAGCCAGTAAGCCTTTTGCAGCGTTCTACGCGTTTTGACGACGGCCGCACGATGTGCGGCCGTCGTCGTTTCCGGCTTGCGTCGCAGCGCGGCCCGCCCCGATTCAGCGATGTAAAGGGGCACGCTTCCTGCGATAATCCGATGTCCGACTTTCTTCTCGAGAAGCTTCCGACAGCATGGCCCGATCCTCCGTCCCTCCTTCCGCAACCAGCGCTCCGGCCGAGCGGGCCGTGTGGTTGCGCGCGGAACTCGAACGCGCGAACTACGCGTATTACGTGCTCGATCAACCGGACCTGCCGGACGCCGAGTACGACAAGCTGTTCAAGGAGCTGGAGCGCATCGAGGCCGAGCATCCCGATCTGATCGTGCCGGATTCGCCGACGCAGCGCGTCGGCGGCGAGGCCGCGAGCGGTTTCGAGCCGGTCGTGCACGATCTGCCGATGCTGTCGTTGAACAACGGTTTCGCCGACGAAGACATCGTCGCGTTCGACAAGCGCATCGGCGACGCGCTCGGCAACAACGCGAGCGAGCCGCCGGTCCCCGTCGACTACGCGGCCGAGCTGAAATTCGACGGCCTCGCGATCTCGCTGCGCTACGCCGACGGCGTGTTCGTGCAGGCCTCCACGCGCGGTGACGGCACAACCGGCGAGAACGTCACCGAAAACGTCCGCACGATCCGCTCGATTCCGTTGAAGCTGAAGGGTAAGCGCGTGCCGCGCGTGCTCGACGTGCGCGGCGAAGTGCTGATGTTCAAGCGCGATTTCGAGCGCCTGAACGAACGCCAGCGCGCCGCCGAACAACGCGAATTCGCGAACCCGCGCAACGCGGCGGCGGGCAGCTTGCGGCAGCTCGATTCGAAGATCACCGCGCAGCGGCCGCTGTCGTTTTTCGCGTATGGCATCGGCGTGCTCGAAGGCATCGAGATGCCGGCCACCCATAGCGAACTGCTCGACTGGTACAAGGAGATGGGCTTGCCGGTCAATGGCGAGCGTGCGGTCGTGCAGGGCGCCGAAGGCCTGCTCGGCTTCTTCCACGCGGTCGGCGAGAAGCGCGACAGGCTCCCCTACGACATCGACGGCGTGGTCTATAAGGTCAACCGGCGCGACGAGCAGGATGCGCTCGGTTTCGTGTCGCGCGCGCCGCGCTTCGCGCTCGCGCACAAATTCCCCGCGCAGGAAGCGCTGACGAAGCTGGTCGCGATCGACGTGCAGGTCGGCCGCACCGGCGCGATCACGCCGGTCGCGCGGCTGGAACCGGTGTTCGTCGGCGGCGCGACGGTCACGAACGCGACCTTGCACAACGAGGATGAAGTGCGCCGCAAGGACATCCGCATCGGCGACACGGTGATCGTGCGGCGCGCCGGCGACGTGATTCCGGAGGTGGTCAGCGCGCTGCTCGAGCGTCGTCCGGCCGACGCGCGCGAGTTCGTGATGCCAACGCAGTGCCCGGTGTGCGGTTCGGCGATCGAGCGGCTGCCCGACGAGGCGATCGCGCGCTGCACGGGCGGGCTCTTCTGTCCGGCGCAGCGCAAGCAGGCGTTGTGGCACTTCGCGCAGCGGCGCGCGCTCGATATCGACGGCCTCGGCGAGAAGATCATCGATCAACTGGTCGAACAGAACCTGGTGCGCACGCCGGCCGATCTGTTCAATCTCGGCTTCACGACGCTCGCGGAACTCGACCGCTTCGCCGAAAAGTCCGCGCAGAACCTGCTCGACTCGCTCGACAAGGCCAGGCACACGTCGCTCGCGCGCTTTATCTACGCATTGGGGATTCGCCATGTCGGCGAATCGACCGCGAAGGATCTCGCGAAGCACTTCGGCTCGCTCGATCCGATCATGGATGCGTCGCTGGAGGAACTGCTCGAAGTCAACGACGTGGGGCCGGTCGTCGCCGAATCGATCCACCAGTTCTTCGCCGAGGACCACAACCGCACGGTGATCGAACAGCTGCGCGCGCCGGGCAAGGTCACGTGGCCCGAGGAGCCGCCAGCGCCGAAGGCGCCGCAGGGCGTGCTGGCCGGGCAGACGGTCGTGCTGACCGGTACGCTGCCAAACCTGTCGCGCGAGGACGCGAAGGAAATGCTCGAGGCGGCCGGCGCGAAGGTGGCGGGGTCGGTATCGAAGAAAACCAGTTACGTGGTGGCGGGGGCCGACGCGGGCAGCAAACTTTCGAAGGCCGAGGAACTCGGCATCCCCGTACTCGACGAAGATGGTATGCGCAAGCTCCTGGAGGGGCACCGATGATTCACGACATTCTGAAGATGGGCGATCCGCGCCTGCTGCGAATCGCCGAGCCGGTCGATCACTTCGACACGCCCGAGCTGCACCGGCTCGTGGAAGACATGTTCGAGACCATGCACGCGGCGAACGGCGCGGGTCTCGCCGCGCCGCAGATCGGCGTCGATCTGCAGGTGGTGATCTTCGGCTTCGGTTCGAACGAGCGCTATCCGGACGCGCCGCCGGTGCCCGAAACGGTGCTGATCAACCCGACCGTCACGCCGGTCTCGCAGGACATGGAAGAAAGCTGGGAAGGTTGTCTGTCGGTGCCGGGGCTGCGCGGCGTGGTGAGCCGGTTTTCGATGATCCGTTATCACGGCTTCGACCAGTTCGGCAATCCGATCGACCGGGTCGCCGAGGGTTTTCACGCACGGGTTGTGCAGCACGAATGCGATCATCTGATCGGCAAGCTGTATCCGATGCGGATTACCGATTTCTCGAAGTTCGGCTTTACGGAGGTCCTGTTCCCGGATCTCGATACGAATAGCGACGACTGACACAGCTGCCGCCAACAAAAAACCCACGCCAAAGTGCGTGGGTTTTTTGTTGTGCCGATGCGCCCGCTCTCAGCAAGGAGGCGCATTGGACGGACCTCAGAACGACTCGTCTTCCGACAGATAGCGCCACTGTCCCGGCGGCAGCGCGCCGAGCATCACCTGGCCCATGCGCACGCGCTTCAGGCCCACCACCTCGAGACCGACCAGTTCGCACATGCGGCGAATCTGACGCTTCTTGCCTTCGCGCAGCACGAAACGCAGCTGCTCGCCGTTCTGCCAGCTGACCTGCGCGGGCTTCAGCGCGACGTCGTCGAGCGACAGGCCGTGGCGCAGCAGCGCGAGTTTTTCGGCCGGGAAATGGCTTTCGACGTCGACCGTGTGATCGCCGTAGGCGACGCGCACCAGATACTCCTTGTCCACGTCCGAGTGACCGCCGATCAGTTGCTTCGCGATGCGGCCGTCCTGCGTCAGCACGAGCATGCCCGTCGAATCGATGTCGAGACGCCCGGCCGGCGCGAGCTGGCGCAGATGCGACGCCGAGAAGGGGATCCCCGAACGGTCGCCTTCCCAGCGATTCTCCGGCGTGACGAGCGTGATGGCCGGCTGATAGCCGTCCTCCGCCTGGCCCGACACGAGCCCGACCGGCTTGTGAACGATCACGGTCACCTGGCTCGACTGAAAGGCTTCGGCGGCCGGGTCGATGTCGATGCGCTGATCCGGGAACACCTTCGTGCCGAGCGTATCGACGCGCTCGCCATCGACCATGACCCAGCCTTTCTCGATCCATTCGTCGGCCTCGCGACGTGAGCACAGGCCGAGCTTGGACATCAGCTTCGACAGACGCAGCATGCCCGGCGCGTCTTCGCGATCGCGGCGGGGCGGGTGCGGGGTGTCGATGGTGGTGTCGACGGGGCGGGCGGTTGCTGATGCCGAGGCTCGCGGCTTGGCGGCGCGGGCCGGTCGGTCGTCGCCGAAGCGGCGGTTCGCGGCCGGCAACGTGTCGTCGAAGCTGCGCGCAGGGCGCTCGCGACGCTCGGTGCGTTCGCCGTAGCCGCCTTTTGCCGGCTTCGCGAAGCTGCGCTCGCCACGCTCGCTTTCGAAGCGGCGCGAGGTGCTGTCGCTGCGCGCGCCTCGATCGCCACCGCGACGCTCCTGCGGCTCACCGCGATCGCTACCGAAGCGCGGACGGTCGGCGGCCTCGCGCTCCCGGCGCACCGGACGATCGCCGCGCGCGCCGCCTTCCGACGGCCTGCCTGTGCCTGGACGCGGACCGCTGAACGGACGGCGTTCGCCGGCGTCGCGGCCCGGTGCGCGCTCACCGCGCTCCGCATTGCCCTCGAAACGACGGGGTGCGCGTTCTGCACGCTCGCCGAATTCGCGCCGAGGAGCGCGTTCGCCACGCTCAGCGCTGCCTTCGAAACGACGCGGCGCGCGTTCGCCACGCTCGCCGAATTCGCGTCGAGGAGCGCGTTCACCACGCTCAGCGTTGCCTTCGAAACGACGCGGCGCGCGTTCAGTCCGTTCGCCGAATTCGCGTCGAGGCGCGCGTTCGCCACGCTCAGCGCTGCCTTCGAAACGACGCGGCGCGCGTTCAGTCCGTTCGCCGAAATCGCGCCGAGGCGCCCGTTCGCCACGTTCAGCGTTGCCTTCGAGACGACGCGGCGCGCGTTCAGTCCGTTCGCCGAAATCGCGCCGAGGCGCCCGTTCGCCACCTTCAGCGTTGCCTTCGAAACGACGCGGCGCGCGTTCAGTCCGTTCGCCGAAATCGCGTCGAGGCGACCGTTCGCCACGTTCAGCGTTGCCTTCGAAACGACGCGGCGCGCGTTCAGTCCGTTCGCCGAATTCGCGCCGAGGCCCGCGTTCACCACGCTCAGCGCTGCCTTCGAGACGACGCGGCGCGCGTTCAGTCCGTTCGCCGAATTCGCGCCGAGGCGCCCGTTCGCCACGCTCGGCGTTGCCCTCGAAACGACGCGGCGCGCGTTCTCCGCGCTCGCCTCGCTGAGCCGCACCTTCGAAGCGGCGCGGTGCGCCCGCGGCAGCCGCGCCCCGTTCGCGCACGCCCGACCCTTCGGCACGCGGCGCGCGTGCACCGGCGCCCGCCGGCTTCGCACCGACCGGCCGCTTCGCGCCACCACCCGTCGATGCCGCGCCTTCGCGCTTCGCGCCGGCCTCGGCCTCGAATGGCTTCGGCCGCGCTGGACGGGTCGGCTTACGCGCCGACGCGCTGCCGGGGCGGACAGGGGCGCGTTCGGACGACGCCGGCCGCGGATGCTTCGCTGTTAATTTGATTCGCATGAAATCTCACACTGCGATCGCGCGCAGTAGTTCGGTCTCGACCTGAATTTGCAGGCGGTTGTCCGACAGGCTGTGTCCTTCGAGCAGAAACACGTCCTCGACGCGTTCGCCGAGCGTATTGATCCGCGCCGAGGCGACGCCGACCCGGTGCTCAGCCAGCACGCGCGCGATCGAATAAAGAAGGCCCGGCCGGTCGTTCGCCGACACGGACAGGATGTAGTATTGGCCGCGCTCATCGGCCCGCAGGTCGACGCGCGGCGTAATGGGGAAGGTGCGCGACAGCCGTGACAGCCGGCCCTTCGACGGTCCCGGCAGCAAGGTGCCGTGGCCCGCGAGGCGCGCGGTCAGCTCCTGCTCGACCAGATTGGCGATGTCGCGATAGTGCACGTCCTCTTCGGTGTGCGCGACGAGGAAGTTGTCGAGCGCGTAGCCGTGGCGCGTCGTGCTGACGCGCGCATCGAGCACCGACAGGCCGTTGCGGTCGAAATACGCGCAGATGCCCGCGAACAGATCGGGCTGGTCCTTCACGTAGACGAGCACCTGCAGCGCCTCGCCGATCGGCGACGGCCGCGCGCGTACGAGCGGCGTCGGCGTTTCGACGTGGCGGTACAGCACGCGCGTCTGCCACGCGATGTCCGCCGCGTCGTGGCGCAGGAAATAGCCGACGTCCAGCTTGTCCCACAGCGCCCGTTGCGCGCCTTCCGGCACGGTTTCGAGACGCAGCAGCGCGAGCGCCTCTTCCTGGCGCGACTTCAGCTCGGAATGCTCGTCCGGCTGGGCACCGCCAAGCACGGCGAGCGTGGTGCGGTAGAGGTCTTCGAGCAGCTTGCCTTTCCACGTGTTCCAGACCTTCGGGCTGGTGCCGCGGATGTCGGCGACGGTCAGCAGATAGAGCGCGGTCAGGCGGCGCTCGGTGCCGACCAGCTCGGCGAAGCGTTTGATCACTTCAGGGTCGCTCGTGTCCTGCTTCTGCGCGACCTGGCTCATCGTCAGATGCTGCTGCACGAGCCACACGACCAGCTCGCCATCCTCGCCTTCGATGCCGTGCTGGCGGCAGAAGCGCCGTGCGTCGGCCATGCCCAGCGTGGAATGATCGCCGCCGCGGCCCTTCGCGATGTCATGAAACAGCGCGGCCACGTACAGCACCCACGGCCGGTCGAAGTTGACGATCAACTGGCTGCAGAACGGGTATTCGTGCGCATGCTCGGCGACCGCGAAGCGGCGCAGATTGCGCAGCACCATCAGGATGTGCTGATCGACCGTGAACACGTGGTACAGGTCGTGCTGCATCTGCCCGACGATGCGCCGGAAATTCAGCAGATAACGCCCGAGCACGCTCGTCTGGTTCATCAACCGGAACGCATGCGTGATACCGGCCGGCTGCTTCAGGATTTCCATGAAGAGCCGGCGATTTTCCGGATCGCGCCGCCAGTGCTGGTCCATCACGTCGCGGGCGTTGTAGATCGCGCGCAGCGTGCGCGCCGACAGTCCCTTCACGCCCGGGGTGCGCTCGTATAGCAGGAACGCCTCGAGGATCGCATTCGGCTCGCGCTGGAACACGTCGTCGGAGGCGATTTCGAGCATGCCCTGCTTTTCGACGAAGCGATCCGACAGCACGCGCGTGATGCCGCTCGTGCTCGGAAACAGCTGCGCCTCGATGTTCTGGATCAGGATCGTCGCGAGTTGCGTGACCGCTTTCGCGGCCCAGTAGTAGCGGCGCATCAGCTGCTCGCTCGCGCGCTTGGTCGCGGTCGGCTTGAGGCCGAAGCTTTCCGCGACCGGCGTCTGCAGGTCGAACACCAGGATGTCCTGGCGGCGCCCGGCGATCACGTGCAGCCGCGCACGCAGCGACTTCAGAAAGCCTTCGTTGTGGGCGCAACTCGCGCGCCTCGCGCTCGGTGATCAGTCCGCGTGCTTCGAGTTCGCGCCAGCTGCTGCCGAAGCCGGCCGCCTGTGTGATCCACAGGATCAGCTGCAGGTCGCGCAGCCCGCCCGGGCTTTCCTTGATGTTCGGCTCGAGCGCGTAGGGCGTGTCCTGAAACTTCGCGTGACGCTGGCGCATTTCGAGCACCTTCGCCTGGAAGAACGCCTTCGGGTCGAGCGCCGCACGGTAGCGCCGAGCGAAATCGTCGAACAGTGCGGTGCTGCCGGTGATGCGGCGCGCTTCCAGCAGCGAGGTACGCACCGTGACGTCGTTGGCCGCTTCCTCGATGCATTGCGACACGCTGCGCACGCTGCTGCCGAGTTCCAGCCCGAGATCCCACGCGAGGCTGATGAAGCGCTCGATGCGCGCGTCCAGATGCTCGAGCCGCGCGTCGGGCAACAGCACCAGGATGTCGATGTCGGAGTGCGGCGCGAGTTCGCCGCGCCCATAGCCGCCAACCGCGACCAGCGCGAGGTCGTCGGGCAGCTCGCAGGTGTCCCAGGCGGCGCGCAGCGAATGGTCCGTGGCGCGCGCGAGGGCGGCCATCAACGCGTCGACGTTGGTGGCCGTTCGGAAGCGTTCCAGCAACTGGGCTTTGGCCACTTTGTAGTCCGCCTTGAGCGACGAGGCATGGGAGGGGGCGACGGCTGGAACGCTACTCATTGGCAGGAAGGCGGTGTGGTCGGAATCGGTCAGGCCGTGGCCGCGACCACGGGCGGACGCGCGGGCGTGCCGGCCGACACGGTCAGCACGTCGTAGCCTGTCTCGGTGACGAGCACCGTATGCTCCCACTGCGCGGACAGGCTGCGGTCCTTGGTCTTGACGGTCCACTGGTCGGGCATCGTGCGGATGTCACGGCGGCCGGCGTTGATCATCGGCTCGATCGTGAAGATCATACCGGCCTGCAGTTCGAACCCGGTGCCGGGGCGACCGTAGTGCAGGATCTGCGGATCTTCGTGGAATACGGTGCCGATGCCGTGTCCGCAATATTCGCGCACCACGCTGTAGCCGAGGCCTTCGGCGTGCTTCTGGATCGCATAGCCGATGTCGCCGAGATGCGCGCCGGGTCGCACCTGGTCGATGCCGAGCCACATGCATTCGAAAGTGGCTTGCACGAGGCGCTTTGCCATGATCGACCCTTCGCCGACGATGAACATGCGGCTCGTGTCGCCGAAATAGCCGTCCTTGATCACGGTGATGTCGATGTTCAGCGCGTCGCCGGTTTTGAGCGCCTTGTCGCCCGGAATGCCGTGGCAGATCACGTCGTTGACGGAAATGCAGGTGGCTTTCGGGTAGGGCGGGTAGCCGGGCGGCTGGTAATTCAGCGGCGCGGGGACCGTGCCCTGGTCCTTCAGCATGTATTCGTGACACAGACGGTCGAGCTCGCCAGTGGTGACGCCGGCCTTGACGAACGGCGTGATGTAGTCGAGCACTTCGCTCGCGAGCCGGCAGGCGACGCGCATCTTCGCGATATCGTCTTCGTTTTTGATGGTGATAGCCATGGTTTCCTCGGAAGCCTTGCTGGATAAGGCTTGCTGGGTGTTGCGGTGGCCGGGCGGAGGGGCGTCTGCCGGGCACGGAATGCCGGTCGATCCTTAACACCCCCGCGCGTGGCGGAATCGAGCCATTTTACAGCAGTGGGGGCCGGGTCGTTGCGCAGGATCGGGCGGCAATGGGCGAAAAGCGCCAGAATCGGCAAATTGGCGGCCCAAAGGACGCCAGGCCGGGCTTCGGGCCCGGCGGCGCGGTCCCGTGCGTAGGACCATCGGCCGCTGGTCGGGCCGGTTGAGTCAGTCGGTCGTCGCGTGCTATACTCTCGGGCTAAGTCGGTCCTAGTCCGCTTTTATTCGCGAGTCCGCAAATTCGCGCATGGCAGCTGGGCGGAGCGGCTTCTCGCGGCACTCCGGTTGTTGGGTGTCGTGAGTGAGAGAAAGTCGTGTCAGGCAACCAATTCGCAAGCCGGCGCACCCAGGGTGTCGTCGCGTTCCAGCCAAGGTAGAGGCGAGCGCGGCCGATACGGCAGCCGGTTTAAGACCCAACCCTCGTGGAGAATTTCATGGCAGTTACGATGCGTCAAATGCTGGAAGCAGGTGTCCACTTCGGTCACCAGACCCGTTTCTGGAACCCGAAGATGGCCCCCTTCATTTTCGGTCATCGCAACAAGATTCACATCATCAACCTCGAAAAGACGCTGCCGATGTACAACGACGCGCTGAAGTACGCGCGTCAGCTGGCATCGAACCGCGGCACGATCCTGTTCGTCGGTACGAAGCGTCAATCGCGTGACACGATCGCCCAGGAAGCGCAGCGCGCTGGTATGCCGTTCGTGAACGCGCGCTGGCTCGGCGGCATGCTGACCAACTTCAAGACGCTGAAGGTTTCGATCAAGCGCCTGAAGGACATGGAAGCGGCGCTGGAAGCCGGTGAAACCGAGCGCATGAGCAAGAAGGAAGCGCTTCTGTTCGAACGTGAGATGGCCAAGCTGCAGAAGTCGATCGGCGGCGTGAAGGACATGGGCGGCATTCCGGACGCGATCTTCGTGGTTGACGTCGGCTACCACAAGATTGCCGTGACCGAAGCAAACAAGCTCGGCATTCCGGTCATCGCCGTGGTCGATACGAACCACTCGCCGGAAGGTGTGGACTACGTGATCCCGGGTAACGACGACGCCAGCAAGGCCGTCGCCCTGTACGCGGCTGGCGTGGCCGATGCGATCCTCGAAGGCCGTGCCAACGCGGTCAACGAAGTGGTCCAGGCTGCGCGTGGCGGCGACGGCGACGAGTTCGTCGAGGTCAACCCGGAAGCGTAAGGCTGCCCAGTGTCCGGCATAAAAGGGGGCTTTCTACAGGCCCCCTTTTTTTAAGTCGCGACGTCTATGACAGTTGTTGTAACGGGCATCTGGCAGAGTGCTCGAGGCGACGCGAGGCGCGTCGCTCGCAAAAAATGCGCGAAAACGCTGAAACGAATTCCTGCCGCCGGCATCGAAATGCGGGCGGCGTGTGACAGACAGAACTCAAGGAGCAAATGATGGCGGCAATTACCGCAAGCATGGTTGCAGAACTGCGCGCGAAGACCGACGCGCCGATGATGGAATGCAAGAAGGCGCTGACGGAAGCCGACGGCGATCTGGCGCGCGCTGAAGAACTGCTGCGCGTGAAGCTCGGCAACAAGGCGAGCAAGGCGGCATCGCGCGTGACGGCCGAAGGCGTCGTCGCATCGTTCATCAACGGCAACGCTGGTTCGCTCGTCGAGCTGAACTGCGAAACCGACTTCGTCTCGAAGAACGACGACTTCCTCGCGTTCTCGAAGAAGATCGCCGAACTCGTCGCGACGCAAAACCCGGCTGACGTCGCGGCGCTGTCAGCCCTGCCGCTCGACGGCCAAACCGTCGACGCAGTGCGCCTCGCGCTGGTCGGCAAGATCGGCGAAAACCTGTCGATCCGCCGTTTCGTGCGCTTCGACACCGCGAACAAGCTGGCGGCGTACCTGCACGGCACGCGCATCGGCGTGCTGGTCGAGTACACCGGCGCGGACGAACAGGTCGGCAAGGACGTGGCGATGCACATCGCCGCGATGAAGCCGGTCTCGCTGTCGTCGGACGACGTGCCGGCGGACCTGATCGCCAAGGAACGCAGCATCGCTGAACAGAAGGCCGCCGAATCGGGCAAGCCGGCTGAAATCGTTGCGAAGATGGTCGACGGCAGCGTGCAGAAGTACCTGAAGGAAGTGTCGCTGTTGAACCAGACGTTCGTGAAGAACGACAAGCAGACGATCGAGCAGATGCTGAAGGCGGGCAACTCGAGCGTGCAGAAGTTCGCGCTGTTCGTGGTCGGCGAAGGCATCGAGAAGAAGCAGGACGACTTCGCAGCGGAAGTGGCCGCCCAGGTCGCTGCGGCAAAGCAACAATAAGCGTTACCCAAGTTTCACCGCCGTACCGTTTGGACCCGCGGCGAGGCAAGACCTCGCCGCGGTCGGCAGCGCCGCAAGGCCGCGCACGAGTTGACCCTCGCCGCGCGGCCGCCGCTGGCGAACCTCAGGGTTCGCCAATTTGGCGGTGCTTGCCCGAATCAGCATTTCACCCCTACATTAGTCCCTTGTTGTTGCCCTGTTCTGCGCGATCTGGATACCCCTATGCCCACTGCCTATAAACGCGTCCTGCTCAAACTCTCCGGTGAAGCTCTGATGGGCGACGATGCCTTCGGCATCAATCGCGGAACCATCGAACGAATGGTGGCGGACGTGGCCGAAGTGGTCCGTCTCGGAACACAACTGGCCGTGGTGATCGGCGGCGGCAATATTTTTCGCGGCGTCGCGGGCGGTGCGGCGGGTATGGACCGCGCAACGGCCGACTACATGGGTATGCTCGCCACGATGATGAACGCGCTGGCGCTGCAGGACGCGATGCGTCACGCCGGCATCGAGGCGCGCGTGCAATCGGCGCTGCGCATGGACCAGGTCGTCGAGCCGTACATCCGGCCCCGCGCGATCCGCCAGCTCGAGGAAGGCAAGGTCGTGATCTTCGCGGCCGGCACCGGCAACCCGTTCTTCACGACCGACACGGCCGCTGCATTGCGCGGCGCGGAAATCGGCGCGGAAGTGGTGCTGAAGGCGACCAAGGTGGACGGCGTCTATTCGGCCGATCCGAAGAAGGATTCGAGCGCGACCCGCTACAGCACGATCAGCTTCGACGAGGCAATCGGCCGCAATCTGCAGGTGATGGACGCGACGGCTTTCGCTCTGTGCCGCGACCAGAAGCTGCCGATCCGCGTGTTTTCGATCGTCAAACCCGGTGCGCTCAAGCGCATCGTGCTAGGTGAGGACGAGGGCACCCTCGTCCACGTGTAAACTTCGTTTACATTACGTGGGCTTTGACGCGAGCCCGGGCCGCCGCATCGCGCGTGCCAGGCGGCTCGCACCGTTTTGAAGGTTCGGAGGTTTAAAAATGTCTGTGGCTGATATCAGGAAGGGCGCTGAACAGAAGATGCAGCGCTCCATCGACGCGTTCAGGAACGACCTGTCGAAGATCCGCACGGGCCGTGCGCACACGGGCCTGCTCGATCATATCCAGTGCGACTACTATGGCTCGCCGGTGCCGATTTCGCAGGTCGCGAACCTGACGCTGATCGACGCGCGCACGATCGGCGTGCAGCCGTGGGAAAAGAAGATGGTCCAGGTCGTCGAAAAGGCGATCCGCGAGTCGGATCTCGGTCTGAACCCAGCTACCCATGGCGATGTGATCCGCGTACCGATGCCAGCATTGACCGAAGAGCGTCGCCGCGAGCTGACCAAGGTCGTTCGCAGCGAAGCCGAAACGGCCAAGGTGGCCGTGCGCAACCTGCGCCGCGACGCCAACGAGCAACTGAAGAAGCTCGTCAAGGACAAGGAAATCTCGGAAGACGACGAGCGTCGTGCCGGTGACGACGTCCAGAAGCTGACGGACAAGTTCGTCGCCGAAATCGACAAGCTCGTCACAACGAAAGAAGCCGAGATCATGACGGTCTGACGCCGTTCGGCTCAGCACCTTCTGATTTCCACTTCTTTACTGGCATTACTGTCCCGACGGCCATGACCTATACCAGCTCAACCGTGCGCGTGCCTGAAGTCGCCGCGGTGCCGCGACATATCGCGATCATCATGGATGGCAACGGCCGTTGGGCCACGCAGCGGCGTCTGCCCCGCGTGGCGGGCCATACGCGCGGCGTCGACGCGGTGCGGGCGGCCGTCGAGGCGTGCGCGCGGCGGGGCGTCGAATATCTGACGCTGTTCGCGTTCAGCTCGGAGAACTGGCGCCGTCCGAACGAAGAGGTATCGTTCCTGATGCGCCTGTTCGTCACCGCGCTCGAGCGTGAGATCGGCAAGCTGCACGCGAACGGGATCCGTTTGCGCGTGGTCGGCGATCTCGAGCGTTTCGACGACAAGATCCGCGATCTGATCAAGCGCGCGGAAACCAAGACCGCGCGCAATACCCGTCTCACGCTGACCATCGCCGCGAACTACGGCGGGCGGTGGGACATCATGCAGGCCACCCGCAAGCTCGTCGAGCAAGCGGCGGCGGGCAAGCCGGTCGAGGTCAACGAGGACGCGTTCGCCGAGCACCTGTCGATGGCCTACGCACCCGAGCCGGACCTGTTCATCCGCACCGGCGGCGAGCGCCGCGTCAGCAACTTCCTGCTGTGGCAGCTTGCCTACACCGAGTTCTATTTCACCGACACGTTCTGGCCGGATTTCGACGCCGACGCGCTCGGTCACGCCATCGCTTCGTACACGGAGCGGGAACGCCGCTTCGGCCGCACCAGTGCTCAGCTCGAGCCGCAATCGCAGAACGTCGATTCGCTTCCATGCTAAAGACCCGTGTCATCACGGCGATCGTGTTGCTGGCAGTGTTCCTGCCTGTCACGCTGTTCGCGCCTGTCGGCGCATTCGGCGCGCTGATCGCTTTCGTCGTCGTGTTCGCCGCGTGGGAGTGGGCGCGCCTGCTGAAGCTCGGTGGCGCGGGTCCGGTGCTGTACGCGCTCGTCGCGGCACTCGGACTCGTCACCAGTACGCGGGTGGGCATCGGCACCGAACCTGCGCGGCCGTTCTTCCAGGCGGCGGCGATTTTCTGGGTGATCGCCGGTCCATTCGTGCTGCTGCGCAAGCCCGTGCTCGCGCAGGGCGCGTGGCGCGCGTTTCTGTTTCTTGCCGGAATCGTCGGTTTCATCGCGTGCTGGCATGCTCTCGTCGCCGCGCGCATGCAGGGTGTGCCGTTCGTGCTGTCGCTGCTGCTATTGGTATGGCTCGCCGATATCGGCGCATACTTCTCCGGGAAGGCATTTGGCAAGCACAAGCTGGCGCCAGCGATCAGTCCGGGTAAAACCTGGGAGGGGGCGATCGGCGGCTGGCTGCTGGTCATGATCGTCGCGGCCGCGGCGATCTTTTTGCACGCGTTCGAGCCGACCCTGTATTCTGCCGCTGCTGGCGCAACTGGGTGCGCTGCGCACGGTGCTCGCGCTGACCCTGCTGGTGGTTTTCAGCGTGGTCGGTGACCTGTTCGAATCGATGATGAAACGTCAGGCCGGCGTCAAAGACTCGAGCGGCCTGTTGCCGGGGCACGGCGGCGTGCTCGATCGCATCGACGCGTTGTTGCCGGTGCTGCCGCTCGCCATGCTGCTGCTCGGCTAGAGAAAGAGATATGCAAAAACGTCTGACATTGCTCGGTTCCACGGGCTCGATTGGAGACAGTACGCTCGACGTGGTCGCGCGTCATCCCGAGCGTTTTTCGATTTACGCGCTGAGCGCGCATCGCAACGGCGACAAGCTCGTCGGGCAATGCCTGCGCTTCGCGCCCGAAGTGGCGGTGGTCGGCGACGCCGACACGGCCGCGAAGGTCGCCGCGAAGCTGCGCGAAGTGGGCAGCAAGACCGAGGTCACGTACGGGCCGCAGGCGCTCGTCGACGTCGCGAAGAGCGAGGGCTGCGACACGGTGGTCGCGGCGATCGTCGGCGCGGCCGGTCTCGCGCCGAGCCTTGCCGCGGCGCGCGCCGGCAAGCGCATCCTGCTCGCGAACAAGGAAGCGCTGGTGATGTCCGGCGCGATCTTCATGGACGCGGTGCGCGACCACGGCGCGGTGCTGCTGCCGGTCGACAGCGAACACAACGCGATTTTCCAATGCCTGCCGCGTGAAGCGTCGCTGCATGGCGGCGTTTCAAAGATCATCCTGACCGCATCGGGCGGCCCGTTCCGCACGCGCGAACCGGCCACGCTCGTCGACGTGACGCCTGACGAAGCCTGCAAGCATCCGAACTGGGTGATGGGCCGCAAGATCTCGGTCGACTCGGCCACGATGATGAACAAGGGCCTCGAAGTGATCGAGGCGCACTGGCTGTTCAACCTGCCCGGCGAGCGCATCGACGTGCTGATCCATCCGCAGAGCGTGATTCATTCGCTGGTGTCGTACGCGGACGGTTCGGTGCTCGCGCAGCTCGGCAACCCCGACATGCGCACGCCGATCGCGCACGCGCTCGCGTTTCCGGATCGCGTCGATTCCGGGGTCGCGCAGCTCGATCTCGCGGAGATCGCGTCGCTGTCGTTCGAAAAACCCGACTACGCGCGCTTCCCGTGCCTCGCGCTCGCCATGAAGGCGCTTGCGGAAGGCGGCGTCGCGAGCGCGGCGTTGAACGCCGCGAACGAGATCGCGGTGGAGGCATTTCTCGCGCGCCGCATCGGCTTCATGGCGATTGCCGAGGCGGTCGACTCGGTGCTGAACGCGTTGCCGAACCGCAGCGCGCACGCGCTCGACGACGTCATCGAAGCGGACGCCGCCGCGCGCCGAGCTGCTACCGAATTCATCGCTCGTCTGCCTGACGGCGCCCGTCGCACGGAACGCGTCGTCCAGTGAGGCGTTTATGAATCTGCTGATCGAACTGGTCGCTTTCGCGGTTGCGATTGGCGTACTCGTGGTAGTCCACGAGTACGGGCACTACAGCGTCGCGCGTCTGTGCGGCGTGAAGGTGCTGCGCTTCTCGATCGGCTTCGGCAAGCCGCTCGTTCAGTGGGTCAGTCCGAAGACGGGCACCGAGTGGACGATTGCCGCGCTGCCGCTCGGCGGCTACGTGAAGATGCTCGACGAGCGCGAGACCGGCCCCGGTTCGATTCCCGAGGCGGATCTGCCGCATGCGTTCAACCGCCAGTCGGTGTGGCGGCGCTTCGCGATCGTCGCGGCCGGTCCGGTCGCGAATTTCCTGCTCGCGATCGTGCTGTTCGCGCTCGTGTTCGCAACTGGCGTGACCGAACCGGCCGCCGTGATCGCGACACCCGCGCCGAACACGCCGGCCGCGCTGGCGGGCTTCGAGGGCGGCGAGACCATCGTCGGTGTGCGCACCGGCCATAGCGATGAGACCGAGCCGGTGCGGTCGTGGTCGGATCTGCGCTGGAAGCTGCTCGGCGCCGCGTTCGATCAGCAGCGCATCGTGCTCAGTGCAAAAGACGCGCACGGCACGTCCGATTTTCCGATGGACCTGCGCGGCCTCGGCGAGAAAGACGTCGACGACGATCTGATGTCGCGCCTCGGCTTCGAGCCCGGCGGCGGCAAGCTGACGGTGGCGGGCGTGCAGGCGGGCAGCGCCGCGCAAAAGGCGGGGCTCGTCGCCGGCGACCGGCTGCGCGCGATCAACGGCACGCCGACCGATAATGCCTCGGCCTTCATCGCTTTTGTAAAATCGCACGCCGGCGTGCCGGTCACGCTGCGGGTGGAGCGCGGGGGCCGTGGCGGTCATGCGGCGGGCGCGCTCGAAGAAATCACCATCGTGCCGCAGTTGCAGCGCGATGCAGCGAGCGGGCAGCAGATCGGCCGCATCGGCGCGGAGCTGGCGACCCAGGTGCCGTCGATCGACGTGCGCTACGGGCCGCTCGAGAGCCTCCACCTCGGCGCGCGCCGTACCTGGGATCTCGCGGTGTACTCGGTCAGGATGTTCGGCCGGATGATCGTCGGCGAGGCGTCGCTGAAGAATCTGTCCGGTCCGGTGACGATCGCCGACTACGCGGGAAAGAGCGCACGTCTGGGTCCTGCCGCGTTTCTGTCGTTCCTGGCCCTTGTCAGCATTAGCCTCGGCGTGCTGAACCTGCTACCAATTCCGGTATTGGATGGGGGTCATCTGTTATATTATTTGGTTGAAGCTGTGACCGGTAAAGTTGTCTCCGATCGCTGGCAACTCGTTTTTCAGAGGGCGGGGCTTGCCTGCATCGTCGCGTTGTCGGCGATTGCGCTGTTCAACGATCTGGCTCGTTTAATCCATTTTTAAAGTGTCCGGCGGCGTTCACGAGGGCGGCCGCCAGGCCTGATGCAGCTATACATACTGGGGAAGCACGTTGTTCAAACCTCATCGCTTTGGTCCAAAGACGGTTGTAGCCGCGGCGTTCGCCGCGCATGGGCTGGTTGCTCACGCAACGACGCCCTTCGTGGTGCAAGACATTCGCATTGAGGGATTGCAACGCGTCGAACCGGGCACGGTGTTCGCGTACCTGCCCATCAAGCAAGGCGATACCTTTACCGACGACAAGGCGTCCGAAGCGATTCGCGCGCTGTACGCGACGGGCTTCTTCAACGACGTCAAGATCGCGACCGAAGGCAACGTGGTGATCGTGCAGGTGCAAGAGCGCCCGGCCATCGGCACGATCGACTTCGCCGGTATCCACGAGTTCGACAAGGACAACCTGATCAAGGCGCTGCGCGCGGTCGGGCTGTCGCAAGGCCGCTACTACGACAAGGCCCTCGTCGACAAGGCCGAGCAGGAACTGAAGCGCCAGTATCTGACGCGCGGTTTTTACGCGGCTGAAGTCACCACGACGATCACGCCGATCGACCGCAACCGCGTCGGCATCCTGTTCTCGGTGGCCGAAGGTCCGAGCGCGAAGATCCGTCAGATCAACTTCATCGGCAACAAGACATTCAGCACCGGCACGTTGCGCGACGAAATGCAGCTGTCCACGCCGAACTGGTTCTCGTGGTACACGAAGAACGACCTGTACGCGAAAGACAAACTCACCGGCGACCTCGAGAACGTCCGCTCGTACTACCTGAACCGCGGCTATCTCGAGTTCAGCATCGAATCGACCCAGGTGTCGATTTCGCCGGACAAGAAGGACATGTACCTGACGGTCACGCTGCATGAAGGTCAGCCGTACACGATTTCGAACATCCGCCTCGCCGGCAATCTGCTCGACCGCGAAGCGGAACTGAAGAAGCTGATCAAGATCAAGCCGGGCGACCGCTTCTCGGCCGAAAAGCTGCAGGCCACGACGAAGGCGATCGTCGACAAGCTCGGCGAGTACGGCTACGCGTTCGCGACCGTCAATGCACAGCCGCAGATCGACCAGAACAACCATACCGTCGACCTGACGCTTCAGGTCGACCCGAGCCGTCGCGTGTACGTGCGCCGCATCAACGTGGTCGGCAACACGCGCACGCGCGACGAAGTGGTGCGCCGCGAAATGCGCCAGCTCGAAAGCTCGTGGTTCGATTCGAACCGCCTCGCGCTGTCGAAGGACCGTATCAACCGTCTCGGCTACTTCACCGACGTCGACGTGACCACGGTGCCGGTCGAAGGCACGCCCGACCAGGTCGACATCGACGTGAAGGTCGCCGAAAAGCCGACCGGCGCGATCACGCTTGGCGCGGGCTTCTCGTCGACGGACAAGGTGGTGCTGTCGGCGGGTATCTCGCAGGACAACGTGTTCGGCTCCGGCACGAGCCTCTCGGTGAACATCAATACCGCGAAGACGTACCGTACGCTGACGGTCACGCAGGTCGACCCGTACTTCACGGTGGACGGTATCAAGCGGATCACCGACGTCTACTACCGCACGTACCAGCCGCTGTACTATTCGACCGATTCGAGCTTCAAGATCGTCACGATTGGCGGTGACCTGAAGTTCGGCATTCCGTTCTCCGAAGTCGACACGGTGTTTTTCGGCGTCGGCTTCGAGCAGAACCAGCTCGACATCGACTCGAATACGCCGCAAAGCTATATCGACTACGTGAACCAGTTCGGCCGCGTGTCGAACAACGTACCGCTGACGGTCGGTTGGTCGCGCGACGCGCGTGACAGCGCGCTGGTGCCGAGCCGCGGCTACTTCACGCAGGCGAACGCCGAGTACGGCACGCCGATCGGGGGCACGCAGTACTACAAGGCCGACATCAACGCGCAGTACTATTACTCGTTCGCGCGTGGCTTCGTGCTGGGCTTCAACTTCCAGGGCGGCTACGGTAACGGCCTCGGCGGCAAGCCTTATCCGATCTTCAAGAACTACTTCGCCGGCGGTATCGGTTCGGTGCGCGGCTACGAGCCGAGCTCGCTCGGTCCGCGAGACGCGAAGACCAACGACCCGATCGGCGGCTCGAAGCTGCTCGTCGGCAATATCGAGCTCACGTTCCCGCTGCCGGGCACGGGCTACGATCGCACGCTGCGTGTGTTCACGTTCCTCGACGCCGGTAACGTGTGGGGAACGGAAGGTAACAGCATCGGCGCAAATGGCCTGCGTTACGGCTACGGTGTGGGTCTCGCGTGGATCTCGCCGATCGGCCCGCTCAAGTTGAGCCTTGGCTTCCCGCTCACGAAGCACACTGGCGACCAGTACCAGAAGTTCCAGTTCCAGATCGGGACGGCGTTCTGATCGGGCGGCGGGTGTTCCCGGCGGCCGGCGTTGCCGGCGGCCGGCTGCGGCGGCGGACCCGGTCAAACTACAGTATCGAGAGGATGACTTTGCTAACCGGTATGTTTTCGAAACGTGTAGCGTGCGCATTGGCGCTGGCAATGACCCTCGGGGTCGGCATGGCGCACGCGCAGGAGGCGAGGATCGCCGCGGTGAATTCCGACCGCATCCTGCGCGAATCGGCGGCGGCGAAAGCCGCGCAGCTGAAGCTCGAGGCCGAATTCGCGAAGCGGGACAAGGATCTCGCCGACATGGCGCAAAAGCTCAAGTCGATGTCCGATGCACTCGACAAGAATGGCGCGACAATGTCGGCGACCGATCGCGCGCAAAAGCAGCGCGACCTGTCGCAGCTCGACTCGGACTTCCAACGCAAGCAGCGTGAGTTCCGCGAAGACCTGAACCAGCGCCGCAACGAGGAACTCGCGGCGGTGCTCGATCGCGCGAACAAGGTCATCAAGCAGATCGCCGAAACGCAGCACTACGATCTGATCGTCCAGGAAGCGGTGTACGTGAGCCCGCGCATCGATATCACCGACCAGGTGCTGAAGGCACTTGCGGCATCGGGCAACTAAGGACAATGAGGGCGACTGAGGGCGGCGCACGGTCGCCCCGCACGCCTCGGCGCGCGCCCTCGCAATGATTGAACAGGTTGGAGACAGGATAGGCATGGCATTTACGCTCGAGGACATCGTCCAGCGGTTCGGCGGTGAAGTAGTCGGTAACGGGGCGCAGCGCGTGAGCAGTCTTGCGCCGCTCGACCAGGCAGGCCCGGACCAGTTGGCGTTCCTCGCCAATCCGAAGTATCTGTCGCAGGTCGAAACGACCCGCGCCGGCGCAGTGCTGATCAATGCCGGCGACCTTGCGAAGCTCGCCTCGCGCGAAGCTCGAAACTTCATCGTCACGCCGAATCCCTACGCTTACTTTGCGCGCATCGCGCAAACCTTCATCGACCTGGCCGCGCCGAGGGCGGTCCCCGGCGTGCATCCGAGCGCAACCGTCGATCCTTCCGCCCAGGTCGCCGCGAGCGCGGTGATCGGTCCGCGTGTCGCCGTGGAAGCGGGCGCCGTGATCGGCGAGCACGCGCGGCTCGACGCCAACGTCGTAATCGGCCGCGGCACCCGGGTCGGAGCGAACTCACATCTGTATCCGAACGTGACCGTGTACCACGGCTGCAAGCTCGGCGAGCGCGTGATCGTCCACGCGGGCGCGGTGATCGGCTCGGACGGCTTCGGCTTCGCGCCCGACTTCGTCGGCGAGGGCGACGCACGCACCGGCAGTTGGGTCAAGATTCCGCAGGTCGGCGGCGTGTCGATCGCGAACGACGTCGAAATCGGCGCGAACACCACGATCGACCGCGGCGCGATGGCCGACACGATCATCGAGGAGTGCGTGAAGATCGACAACCTCGTGCAGATCGGCCACAACTGCAAGGTCGGCGCCTACACGGTGATCGCGGGCTGCGCGGGCATCGCGGGCAGCACGACCATCGGCCGTCATTGCATGATCGGCGGCGCGGTCGGCATTGCCGGACACGTGACGCTCGCCGATTACGTGATCGTCACCGCAAAGTCGGGCGTGTCGAAGTCGCTGCTGAAGCCCGGCATGTACACGAGCGCGTTCCCGGCCGTGAACCACGCGGACTGGAACAAAAGCGCCGCGCTGCTGCGCAATATCGACAAGCTTCGCGATCGCATCAAAGCGCTGGAGAACGCCACCGTCGACAAAGCCGGCAATGCCACTGACGGCGCCGCAGGTCAACCCGCAGGCAACAAGATCTGACAGTTATCCCGGCGACCCATCCGCACCGCGTAAAATAGTGGTCGAGCATCATGAAGCAAAGCCGGTGGCCGCGACCGGGTGGCACGACCACCGGTCATCAGAGGCGCCGGTCGTGCGCGTTTTCAACCCACCTGCACCCAGCATCCGCAGTCATCATCGCGCAGTCAATGCGTGAGCAGAAACACCATGAGCACCGAAAAAATCAATCTCGACATTCATAAGATTCTCACGCTGCTGCCGCATCGTTATCCGATCCTGCTGGTCGACCGGGTGCTCGAACTCGAACCGCACAAGAGCATCAAAGCGTTGAAGAACGTGTCGATCAATGAGCCGTATTTCCAGGGACATTTCCCGACGCGGCCGGTGATGCCAGGCGTGCTGATCCTCGAAGCCCTCGCGCAGACCGCGGCGCTGCTGACGTTCTCGGAAGAGCCGAGCGATCCGTCGAACACGCTATACCTGTTCGTCGGCATCGACAACGCGCGCTTCAAGCGCGTGGTGGAACCCGGCGATCAGCTGATCCTGAACTGCACGTTCGAGCGTCACATGCGCGGCATCTGGAAGTTCAAGGCGCGCGCCGAAGTGGATGGCGTCGTCGCGGCGGAAGCCGATCTGATGTGCGCGGTGCGCCACACGGACAAAGACGCGTAAAGCCGCGTCGGGGCAGGTCGCGGCGCGGCAAGGCGCGCGCGCGGCGGCCCTGACGGCAAGGCCATCCACACAACGCAACAGAATCAGAAGCGAGGACGCATGAGCAGGATCCATCCCACCGCGATCATCGAAGCGGGCGCGCAGCTGGACGAATCCGTCGAAGTCGGGCCCTATGCGGTGATCGGCGCACACGTGACGATCGGTGCGCGCAGCACGGTCGGCTCGCACAGCGTGATCGAAGGCTATACCACGCTCGGCGAAGACAACCGCATCGGCCACTACGCATCGGTCGGCGGGCGTCCGCAGGACATGAAGTACCAGGACGAGCCGACCAGGCTCGTGATCGGCAACCGCAACATGATCCGCGAGTTCACGACGATCCACACCGGCACGGTGCAGGACGCGGGCGTCACCACGCTCGGCGACGACAACTGGATCATGGCCTACGTGCACATCGGTCACGACTGCCACGTCGGCAACAACGTGATCCTGTCGAGCAACGCGCAGATGGCCGGTCACGTGACGATCGGCGACTACGCGATCATCGGCGGCATGTCGGGCGTGCATCAGTTCGTGCGCATCGGTGCGCATTCGATGCTCGGCGGCGCGTCGGCGCTCGTGCAGGACGTGCCGCCGTACGTGATCGCCGCGGGCAACAAGGCCGAGCCGCACGGCATCAACGTCGAAGGGCTGCGTCGCCGCGGCTTCTCTGCCGACGCGATCTCGGTGCTGCGCACCGCGTATCGCGTGCTGTACAAGAACGGCCTGTCGCTCGAAGAAGCGAAGGTGCAACTGAGGGAACTCGGTTCGGCCGGCGGTGACGGCGACGCCCCGGTGCAGACGCTGCTCGCGTTCGTCGAAGCGTCGCAGCGCGGCATCATCCGCTAACCGATGACGTTGCAACCCAGTCCGCTGCGCGTCGCGATGGTGGCCGGCGAGCCGTCCGGCGACCTGCTCGCCGCGTCGCTGCTCGACGGCCTCGCCAGCCGGTTGCCGGCCGCCACGCAGTACTACGGCATCGGCGGTCCGCGCATGATCGCTGCGGGTTTCGGCGCCCACTGGCCGATGGAAAAGCTGACGGTGCGCGGCTATGTCGAAGCACTGCGGCACATTCCTGAAATCCTCGGTATCCGCAACGAGCTCAAGCGTCAGCTGCTCGCCGAGCCGCCGTCCGTGTTCGTCGGCGTCGACGCGCCCGACTTCAATTTCGGGCTCGAGCACGCACTGCGCGAGGCCGGCATTCCGACCGTGCACTTCGTCTGCCCGTCCATCTGGGCGTGGCGTGGCGGGCGCATCAAAAAGATCGCCAAGGCCGTCGACCACATGCTGTGCGTGTTCCCGTTCGAAACCGCGCTGCTCGAAAAGGCGGGTGTCGCGGCGTCGTACGTCGGGCATCCGCTGGCCGATCAGATCCCGCTCGAACCCGACACCCTCGGTGCGCGCCGCGCACTCGGTCTCGCGGAAAGCGGGCCGGTGATCGCGGTGCTGCCGGGCAGCCGGCGCTCCGAGATCGATCTGATCGGCCCGACGTTCTTCGCGGCGATGGAGATGATGCAGCACCAGGAGCCCAGCGTGCGCTTCGTGATGCCGGCGGCGACGCCCGCGTTGCGCGCGTTGCTGCAGCCGCTCGTCGATGCACATCCGGGCCTCGTGCTGACCATCACCGAAGGCCAGTCGCAACTCGCGATGACCGCCGCCGACGCGATTCTCGTGAAGAGCGGCACCGTCACGCTCGAAGCCGCGCTGCTGAAAAAGCCGATGGTGATTTCGTACAAGGTGCCCTGGCTGACCGGCCAGATCATGCGCCGCCAGGGCTATCTGCCGTACGTCGGCCTGCCGAACATCCTGGCCGGGCGTTTCGTGGTGCCGGAGATCCTGCAGCACTTCGCGACGCCGCAGGCGCTCGCCGAGGCGACGCTGAAACAGTTGCGCGACGAGGCGAACCGGCGCACGCTGAAGGAAATCTTCACGGAGATGCATCACGTGCTGAAGCAGAACACCGCGCAGCGCGCGGCCGAAGTCGTGGCGAGCGTCGTCGAGCAGCGGGCAGGGCGGCCATGACCGCCGCGCGCGCGCCTCGCCGGAAGATGGCGGCCACCGTTCGGGTAGTGGCGCAAGCCGGCCTGAACTTCGAGAGCGCCGACGACATCGTCTGCGGCGTCGACGAGGCAGGGCGCGGACCGCTGGCCGGTCCGGTCGTCGCGGCGGCGGTGATTTTCGATCCCGCCAAACCGATGATCCGTGGCCTCGACGATTCGAAGGCACTGAGCGCACTCAAGCGCGAAGCGCTGTACGACAAGATCGTCGAGCGTGCGCTCGCGTACTGCGTCGCGTCGGCGACAGTCGAGGAAATCGATTCGCTGAACATCCTGCACGCCACCATGCTCGCGATGAAGCGCGCGGTCGAGGGCCTGTCGGTCGTGCCGACGCTCGTGAAGATCGACGGCAACCGTTGCCCGACGCTCAGCATCCGTAGCGAGGCGGTGATTGGCGGCGACGCGCTCGTGAAGAGCATCTCGGCGGCGTCGATTCTCGCGAAGGTCACGCGCGACCGCATGCTGGTCGAACTGCACCAGGCGTATCCGATGTACGGCTTCGACGCGCATGCCGGTTATGGCACGCCGCAGCATCTCGCGGCGCTGCGCGAGCATGGGCCGTGCGAGCATCATCGGCGATCGTTCGCGCCGGTGCGCGAAGCGCATTTGCGGTTCGGCACTGGCGTGCCGTTGCCGCCGGCGGACGCCGTCGTCGTGGCCGATGCGCTGCTGCTCGACGGCGATGCGTTCGGCGAAGCCGGCTTCGCGTGACCGACCCCATCAGCGCGGCTCGAGCGCGCTGCGCGCTTGCGTGCCGTTGATTGCCGCTGATTCCTTTTCCCTTCTCACCGCCTTCGCTGCCTGTGAAAGCCATCACCTCGCGGGATAATCCGCTCTACAAGCGCCTGAAGGCACTGGCCGGCTCGACGCATCAACAGCGCCGCAGCGGCCACGCGCTGCTCGAGGGCTTCCATCTCGCGAGCACGTATCTGGACGTCGCAGGTCAGCCGGAGCTATGCGTCGTCACCGACGGCGCGTTGCGTCACGACGAAGCGCAGGCGATCGTGTCACGGATCGACGAGCATCGGCTCGTGACGCTGCCGGATGCATTGTTCGGGCAGTTGTCGAATGTCGTGCATGGGGTCGGGATTCTGCTGCTCGTCGAGAAGCTCGACGCACCGCTGCCCGAGCGCGTCGAGCAAAACTGTCTCGTGCTCGACGGCGTGCAGGACGCGGGCAACGTCGGCTCGATTCTGCGCAGCGCAGCGGCTGCGGGTATCGAGCACGTGTTCTGCGCGCCGGGCACCGCATACGCGTGGTCGTCGAAGGTGCTGCGTTCCGGGATGGGCGCGCACTTCCTGTTGCAGATGCATGAGGATGTCGAAGCGCGTGCGCTGATCGAACGGCTCGCGGTACCGATCGTCATCACCGATTCGCACGGTGCCGAAGCGATCTATGACAGCGACCTGAGCAGGCCGCTCGCGTGGGTGTTCGGCAACGAAGGGGCGGGCGTGTCGCAGGCGTGGCGCGATGCCGTGTCGTTGCGGGTGACGATTCCGCAGCCCGGCGGTATGGAGTCGCTGAACGTGGCGGCCGCGGCGGCGGTCTGCGTGTTCGAGCAGTGCCGGCAGCAGCGCGGGCGCAAAAAGTAGAATTAAGTGGCGTTGCGAGGGCTCTGGCCCGGCAACGCAACGCCTGCTCGGCCATCCCTCAATACGACGGCCGATCCAGCTTGATCTCCTGCAGGATCGTCGTCGCGATCTCCTCGATCGACTTGTGCGTCGACGACAGCCACTTGATCCCCTCGCGCCGCATCATCGTTTCGGCTTCGTTGATCTCATAGCGGCAGTTTTCCGGCGCCGCATACTTGCTGCCCGGCCGCCGCTCGTTACGGATCTCCGACAGCCGCTGCGGATCGATCGACAAGCCGAACATCTTCTGTCGATGCTCGCGTAGCGGCGTCGGCAGCTTGCCGCGTTCGAAATCTTCAGGAATCAGCGGATAGTTCGCCGCTTTCACGCCGTACTGCATCGCCAGGTAAAGGCTCGTCGGCGTCTTGCCGCTGCGCGACACGCCGACGAGGATCACGTCGGCGTCTGCGAGATTGCGATTCGATTGACCGTCGTCGTGCGCGAGCGAGAAATTGATCGCCTCGATCCGGTTCTTGTACTCCTCGGTGTCCGCGTTCTGATGGCCGCGCCCCATCGCGTGGCTCGACTTCAGTTCCAGTTCCTGCTCGAGCGGCTCGACGAAGGTCTGGAACATGTCGAGCACGAGCGCGTTCGAACCCTTCACGATCTGATTCGACGAGCTATCGACCAGCGTGGTGAACACGATCGGTCGACGGCCGTCCTGCGCGACCGCTTCGTTGATCTTTTCGAGCGTTGCGTAGGCCTTCTCGGTCGAGTCGACGAATGGCACGCGGACCAGGCGGAATTTCTGGTCGAACTGGGAGAGGATCGAATGCGCGAAGGTTTCGGCAGTAATCCCGGTACCGTCTGAGACGATGAATACGGTGGGCGGCATCAGAGGAGCTGTGAACGTGAAAGGCAAATGAGCCGGAAAGCGCGAGCGCGACAACGCGCTCGAATCAAACCGCGCGGCGGCGGGCGCGCCGCGCTCGTGCCCCGCGCGGGCGGTCTCGCAAAAGCCGGCTGGCTCGGTCGGCGCGCGATTCGAGGCGCAATTCTCGACCGACTGCCACATTTCAGGAGTCGGCACGGTAGAATAGCGGCAACCTGTTGGATAAGCAATTGCAGGCGATTGGCCGCTAACTTGCCGCGAACGGTCGTTCAACGTCACGTTATCTAATGTCAATATGCATTGAACGCAACAGATCGAGCGGTAAGTCCGCTCAATCGCGTTCTTCGGTGCGTCCGCCTCGTGCTCCATGGCCGGCGCGCCATGCAACGCATCTCTGCCGTCCAGGCGATTGCTTATCTAACAGGTTGTGCAAGACACGGGGTCGAGGCTTCCAATGGGCTGCCCGTGTTCAAGCCCACTTGCACAGCCGTGAATTTCTTTCACACTTAGGGGCTTGTATGACTAACGCAGTTACCGTCGCAAAGGACAAGGCGTATGTAGTTCCGTTCGAGCAGTTGCGGATGACCGACGTGGAAATCGTCGGCGGCAAGAACGCGTCGCTGGGCGAGATGATCAGCCAGCTCGCCGAAGCCGGCGTGCGCGTGCCGACCGGCTTCGCGACCACCGCGCTCGCATTTCGTGACTTCCTGCAGCACAACAATCTGACCGAACGCATCGCCAAACGTCTCGAGACGCTCGACGTCGACGACGTGAAGGCGCTCGCCGAAGCGGGCAAGGAGATCCGTCAATGGATCGTCGACGCGCCGCTGCAGCCGCAGCTCGAGGCTGACATTCGCGTGGGGTTCGACACGTTGCAACAGAGCTCGCCCGAGGAACTGTCGTTTGCCGTGCGTTCATCCGCGACCGCGGAAGACCTGCCGGACGCATCGTTCGCCGGTCAGCAGGAAAGCTACCTGAACGTGGTCGGCATCGACGACGTGCTCGATCGCATGAAGCACGTGTTCGCGTCGCTGTATAACGACCGCGCCATCTCCTATCGCGTCCACAAGGGCTTCACGCATGCTGAAGTCGCGTTGTCGGCGGGCGTGCAGCGCATGGTGCGTTCGGACGTCGGCGCCGCGGGCGTGATGTTCACGTTGGACACCGAATCGGGCTTCAAGGACGCCGTCTTCATCACGTCGAGCTATGGCCTCGGCGAAACCGTCGTGCAGGGCGCGGTGAATCCGGACGAGTTCTACGTGTTCAAGACCACGCTCGCGCAGGGCAAGTACCCGATCATTCGCCGCTCGATCGGCTCGAAGCTGATCAAGATGGAGTTCACGAAGCCGGGCGAGCCGGGCCGCGTGAAGACCGTCGACGTCGCGCACGAACAGCGCAACCGCTTCTCGATCACCGACGAAGACGTGATCGAGCTCGCGAAGTACGCGGTGATCATCGAGAAGCACTACCAGCGTCCGATGGACATCGAGTGGGGCAAGGACGGCCGCGACGGCAAGATTTTCATCCTGCAGGCGCGTCCGGAAACGGTGAAGAGCCAGGGCGGCGGCAAGGCCGAGCAGCGCTTCAAGCTGAAGGGCCAGTCGGCCGTGCTGGCAACGGGCCGCGCGATCGGTCAGAAGATCGGCGCGGGTCCGGTGCGCGTGATCCACGACCCGTCGGAGATGGACCGCGTGCAGCCGGGCGACGTGCTCGTCGCCGACATGACCGACCCGAACTGGGAGCCGGTCATGAAGCGTGCGTCGGCGATCGTCACGAACCGTGGCGGCCGCACCTGCCATGCGGCGATCATCGCGCGTGAGCTGGGCGTGCCGGCCGTGGTCGGCTGCGGCGACGCGACCGACGTGCTGAAGGACGGCGCACTCGTCACCGTGTCATGTGCGGAAGGCGACGAAGGCAAGATCTACGACGGCCTGCTCGAAACCGAAATCACCGAAGTGCAGCGCGGCGAACTGCCGCCGATTCCGGTGAAGATCATGATGAACGTCGGCAATCCGCAGCTCGCATTCGACTTCTCGCAACTGCCGAACGCAGGTGTGGGTCTCGCGCGGCTCGAGTTCATCATCAACAACAACATCGGCGTGCACCCGAAGGCGATCCTGGAGTACCCGAACGTCGATCAGGACCTGAAGAAGGCGGTCGAAAGCGTCGCGCGCGGTCACGCGTCGCCGCGCGCGTTCTACGTCGACAAGCTGACCGAAGGTATCGCAACGATCGCGGCGGCGTTCTATCCGAAGCCCGTCATCGTGCGTATGTCGGACTTCAAGTCGAACGAGTACAAGAAGCTGATCGGTGGTTCGCGCTACGAGCCGGACGAGGAAAACCCGATGCTGGGTTTCCGCGGCGCGTCGCGCTATATCGCGGAAGACTTCGCCGAGGCGTTCCAGATGGAATGCGTCGCGCTGAAGAAGGTGCGTGAAGAGATGGGCCTCGACAACGTCGAGATCATGGTGCCGTTCGTGCGTACGCTGAAGCAGGCGGAGCGCGTGGTCGGGCTGCTCGCGAAGTTCGGCCTGAAGCGCGGCGAGAAGGGCCTGCGTCTGATCATGATGTGCGAAGTGCCGACGAACGCGATCCTCGCGGAAGAGTTCCTGCAGTACTTCGACGGATTCTCGATCGGCTCGAACGACCTGACGCAGCTCACGCTCGGCCTCGACCGCGACTCGGGCATGGAGCTGCTCGCGGTCGATTTCGACGAGCGTGATCCAGCGGTCAAGTTCCTGCTCAAGCGCGCGATCGAAACCTGTCTGCGTCTCGACAAGTACGTCGGTATCTGCGGCCAGGGGCCGTCGGATCATCCGGACTTCGCGCAATGGCTGACTGACGAAGGCATCGAGTCGATCTCGCTCAACCCCGACACGATCATCGATACGTGGCAGCAGCTGGCAAAGGCGAAGCAGTAACTCGCGAGGTATCGAATGCCGCTTTCGCAGGCGGCATTCGGCACGCGTTAAAGGCACGTGCGCTTCGTGCTATAAACACCCCGGTAGAACCGGGGTGTTTTGCTTTGTGGAGGTCGACGTGGCGCCTGGTGGACTGTTCTGGTGGATCGGGGCGGGTGTGCTTGTCGTGCTGGAGCTGATGAGCGGCACCTTCTATCTGTTGATGATCGCGTTCGGCTTCGTCGCGGCCGCGCTTGCGCGCATTGCCGGCGCCGGGACCGATCTGCAATTCGTAGTGGCGGCGCTGGTTGCGCTCGCGGCGGTCGTGGTGCTCAGACGCTCGCGCTTCGGCCGTCGTAGGCGCGAGCAGGCGTCGCGCAATCCGGATGTCAATCTGGATATCGGGCAGACGCTGAACGTGCCGGCCTGGCAGGGGCGCAAAGCACGCGCGACCTATCGTGGCGCGGCATGGGACATCGAGCTGGCCGCGGGCGAACCCGAAGACGCGCAGGTCTACGAGATCAAGGAGTTGCGGGGCAGTTGCCTCGTCGTCGTCGCGAGCCGGCAGCCGAAGGCGCGCGCGAGCGCGACCTGACGATCTGAGCGCCGGCCGCCCAAGCTGAAAACGCAGGCCCGACCAACCTGCGCACAACTATTCGAAGCAGAATCGGAGGGTAGCGATATGGATTCAACCATCGTCGGGGCAGTGCTGCTGATCGTCGTGATCGTGCTCGCGTCGCAGACCATCAAGATCGTGCCGCAGCAGCATGCGTGGGTGCTCGAGCGCCTCGGCCGTTATCACGCGACGCTGACGCCGGGTCTGAGCTTCGCGTTCCCGTTCGTCGACCGGGTCGCGTACAAGCACGTGCTGAAGGAAATTCCTCTCGAAGTGCCGAGCCAGGTCTGTATTACGCGCGACAACACGCAACTGCAGGTCGACGGTGTGCTGTATTTCCAGGTCACCGATCCGATGAAGGCATCGTACGGATCGAGCAACTTCGTGTTCGCGATCACGCAGTTGTCGCAGACCACGCTGCGCTCGGTCATCGGCAAGCTGGAGCTGGACCGGACCTTCGAGGAGCGCGATTTCATCAATCACAGCATCGTGTCCGCGCTGGACGAGGCGGCCGCGAACTGGGGCGTAAAAGTGCTGCGCTACGAGATCAAGGACCTGACGCCGCCAAAGGAAATCCTTCACGCGATGCAGGCGCAGATCACCGCCGAGCGCGAGAAACGCGCGCTGATCGCGGCATCGGAAGGGCGCAAGCAGGAGCAGATCAATATCGCGTCGGGCGGCCGCGAGGCGGCGATCCAGAAGTCCGAAGGCGAGCGTCAGGCAGCGATCAATCAGGCGCAGGGGCAGGCCGCGGCGATTCTGGCGGTAGCCGAGGCGAACGCGCAGGCGATCCAGAAGATCGCGGCGGCGATCCAGCTGAACGGCGGCATGGACGCGGTGAATCTGAAGGTGGCCGAACAGTACGTGAACGCGTTCTCGAACCTCGCCAGGCAGGGCACGACACTGATCGTGCCGGGCGACATGTCGAACATGAGTTCGATGATCGCGTCGGCGCTGACCATCGTGAACAGGAGCAAGGCGGCAGCGGAGCCGCCGCGCGGCGACTTGCGCTGACGAACGGGCAATGCATGCGCAATGAGTGCGTGACGTAAAAGCAAATGGCCCGCACATCGATGCGCGGGCCATTTTTGCATGAGCCGGAAACGAATCGCGTTCAGGTCGGCGAGCGCATCAAGCGCGCCTTCTCGCGCTCCCAGTCGCGCTTCTTCTCGGTCTCGCGCTTGTCGTGCATCTTCTTGCCCTTCGCGAGACCGATCTCGCATTTGACGCGACCGTTCTTGTAGTGAAAATTCAGCGGCACGAGCGTGTAGCCGCGCTGCTCGACCTTGCCGATCAGCTTGCTGATCTCCTCGCTATGCAGGAGCAGCTTGCGCGTGCGCACCGGATCGGGATGGATGTGCGTCGACGCTTCGGGCAGTGGGCTGATGTGCGTGCCGATCAGGAACAGCTCGCCGTTGCGGATCACCACGTAGCCTTCCTTGATCTGGCCGCGCCCGGCGCGCAACGCCTTGACCTCCCATCCTTCGAGCACGAGGCCTGCCTCATAGCGTTCCTCGACCGAGTAGTCGTAGAAGGCTTTTCTGTTGTCTATGATGCTCATGAATGGAAAGTGCCCAACTCGTTTAAAATCACGATTTTAGCAAAGCGGGGCAAGGAAAGCCCGCGGCGCTCGTCCACCGTTGCCACGCGCTGTTCAATTTATGGCAGATGTCCAGAAAACCGTTTTGATTCGCCACTCGGCGGAGCAGATGTTCGACCTCGTCACCGACGTCGACGATTACCCCAAGTTCCTGCCATGGTGCGGGGGCATCGAAATCCGTCACCGGGACGATACCAGCATGGAGGCGAGGATCGATATCAACTTCAAGGGCATCAAGCAGCACTTCGCCACGCGCAACTCGATGGAGCGCCCCACGCGCATCGACATGGAATTCGCCGACGGTCCGTTTCGCAAGTTCACCGGTTTCTGGCGCTTCACGCCGCTGCGCGCCGATGCGTGCAAGATCGAATTCGCGCTGCACTACGAGTTCACCAGCATCCTGCTCGAGAAGATCATCGGGCCGGTGTTCAATCACATCGCCAATACCTTCGTCGAATCTTTCGTGAAGCGCGCCAACCAGCGCTATGGTCAGTCATGAGCACGCGGCTAACGGTCGAGGTCTGCTATGCGCTCGCTGCCGAGCAGGCGCTGATTGCGGTCGAGTTGCCCGCGGGCGCGACGCTGCAACAGGCGATCGGCGCAAGCGGGATTCTGCAGCGCTTTCCGTCGATCGATCTGAACACGCAGAAGGTGGGCGTGTTCGGCAAGCTCAAACCGCTCGATACAGTGCTGGCGGACCATGATCGCGTCGAGATTTACCGACCGTTGCTGGTGGATCCGAAGGTGTCGCGCCAACGCCGCGTCGAAAAGACACGCAAGGCGGGGTCGATCGAGGGGCGGCGTTGGTTGAACAAGGATTCGCGCTAGGCGGCGCTAGTTGGGGGGCGGCGGACTTTTTCGCGCGCCGCCCGTCTTGCATCATCGCGTCACATCACCTCAAGGCGCCGCCGTCTGCGCCTTATCGTTCATGCCCTCGATGCGCGCCGCACCCGACGAATCGTCGTCCGAATGCCGGCGCACCGACCACCAGACCCCCGCCACCAGCAGCAGGATCGCCGCGAGTTCGAGCGGGCGCGGCAGGCGCTCGTCGTAAATGAACGCGTAAAGCAGCGCGAACAGCGTCTCGAACACGATCATCTGGCCGGACAGCGTTAGCGGCAGCCGTTTTGCCGCGGCATTCCACAGGCCGTTGCCGAGCCACGACGCGCCGATCGCGAGTGCGAGGTTGAGCAGCCAGAACGTGTGCCAGCGCGGGTCGGCCAACTCACCCTGCGGGCCGCCCGACGGCAGCACCGCGACCACGAGCCACAACGCGCCGCCGAGCGCGCCAGTCACGACGCCCCACAGCACCGACCACTCATTGCCGCTGAAATGCGTCTGACGCTGCAGGTAACGGGCGTTCTCGACCGCGAACCAGGTCCAGCAGATGAGCGCGCCCACCGCGCAGGCCACGCCGAGCAGGCGCGTCGCGATGCTCACCGGCGCCGCGCCGGCCACCGTAAAGACGTCGATATTGATGCAGACGATGCCCGCCATCACGGTCGCGAGCGGCCATGCGAGGCGCGCGAGCGGCACCGCGCCGTGATCGCGCCGGCCGACCAGCGTGACCGTGACCGGCAGCACGCCGACGATCAGCGAGGCCGGCGCGATTCCGATCAGGTGCACGGCGGCCGTCAGCAGCAGGTAATAGACGATATTGCCGGCCAGCGCGAGCTTGACGAGCGCGATCAGATCCTCGCGGCTCAGCCGTTTGGCGAGCGAACGCGCGATCGGCAGCGCCGCGGCGAGCGACACGACGCCGTACATCGAGTAGCGGCCGGCGACGAGCAGGAGCGGGGAGAAGTCGGGCAGCACCCGCGGCACCAGAAACACCATGCCCCACAAGGCTCCGGCCATGACGCCATAGACGACACCGCGCTGCATCGACTGCCTCTGCTGGATAAACTGGAATGGCCGGCAGAATAGCGGTTTTGCGAGCAGGGCGTCTTGTTCGATCCTGCATTCGGACCGCTCGACCGCCGCTCGACAGGGTACGTGCCGCGAAAATGCCGCCGGCTCTGCCCCGATTTCGCCTGCGAACGCGCAATCGAAACCCGTTCGAACCCGACGCGAACAGGCAAGCGAAATCGACGCATGCCGGAGCGGCAAAAAATCGTCTGAAATTCGCTAAGCTGCTGTTCGCGCAGTGAAAACCGGGGTGGTATCGCGTATAATTCGCTTTTGCGCCTATAGGATTTGCCATGCGTCTGATCCAAACAGCACTCACGTTCGATGACGTGCTCCTCGTCCCGGCCTTCTCCGATGTTCTGCCGCGCGACACCAGCCTCAAGACCCGGCTGACCCGCAACATCTCCCTCAATATGCCGCTCGTGTCCGCCGCGATGGACACGGTCACCGAAGCACGTCTGGCAATCGCCATGGCGCAAATGGGCGGCGTCGGCATCATCCACAAGAACCTCACGCCGGCCGAGCAGGCGCGTGAAGTCGCGAAGGTCAAGCGTTTCGAGTCGGGCGTCGTGCGCGATCCGATCACCGTGCCGCCGCATATGAAAGTGCGCGACGTGATCGCACTGTCGCGCCAGCATGGCATTTCGGGCTTCCCGGTCGTCGAGGGCTCGCAGCTCGTCGGCATCGTGACGAATCGCGACCTGCGCTTCGAAGAGCGTCTGGACGAGCCGGTGCGCAACATCATGACGCCGCGCGAGCGCCTCGTCACCGTCAAGGAAGGCACGCCGCTCGCCGAAGCGAAGGCGCTGATGCACAGCCACCGCCTCGAGCGCGTGCTGGTCATCAACGACGCATTCGAACTGCGCGGCCTGATGACCGTCAAGGACATCACCAAGCAGACCGAGCACCCGGATGCATGCAAGGACGAGCACGGCAAGCTGCGCGCGGGCGCGGCGGTCGGCGTCGGCGCGGACAACGAAGAGCGCGTCGAGCTGCTCGTGCAGGCCGGCGTCGACGTGATCGTCGTCGATACCGCGCATGGCCACAGCAAGGGCGTGCTCGAGCGCGTCAAGTGGGTCAAGCAGAACTTCCCGCACGTCGAGGTGATCGGCGGCAACATCGCAACCGCCGCGGCCGCCAGGGCGCTCGTCGAACACGGCGCGGACGGCGTCAAGGTCGGTATCGGCCCGGGCTCCATCTGCACGACGCGAATCGTCGCAGGCGTCGGCGTGCCGCAGGTCACCGCTATCTCCAACGTGTCCGAAGCGCTGAACGGCACCGGCGTGCCGGTCATCGCCGACGGCGGCGTGCGCTTCTCGGGCGACGTCAGCAAGGCGCTCGCGGCGGGCGCCAGCGCGGTCATGATGGGCAGCATGTTCGCCGGTACCGAGGAGTCGCCGGGCGAGGTATTCCTGTACCAGGGCCGCCAGTACAAGTCGTACCGTGGCATGGGCTCGGTCGGCGCCATGAAGGACGGCGCGGCGGACCGCTACTTCCAGGACAACTCGGCCAACATCGACAAGCTGGTGCCGGAAGGCATCGAAGGTCGCGTCGCGTACAAGGGTTCGGTCAACGCGATCCTGTTCCAGCTGATCGGCGGCGTGCGCGCGAGCATGGGCTACTGCGGCTGCCGAACCATCGCCGAAATGAACGAGAAGGCCGAGTTCGTGCAGATCACCGGTGCGGGCCTGCGCGAGTCGCATGTGCACGATGTGCAAATCACCAAGGAAGCGCCCAACTACCACGTGGACTAAACGCCCATGAAGCCACTGCTGCGCGTTGTACTGATCCTCGATGCGTTGTTGCTGCTGGCGCTCGGGCTGCTGTTCGTGCTGACGCCGTGGACCTCGCTGTACGACGCGTTGCAACTGGTGCCAACGGAGCCGATGCTGGTCGGCCAGGCGTTCGGCGTCGCGCTGATCGGGCTCGCGTGGCTCGCGGTGCATGCGTCGTTCGACGGGGCGCTGACCTCGACGGTCGCGAAGGTCGTCGGTCATGTGCACTGGCTGATCGGCGTGCTGATGCTGGTCTGGCTGCTCGGGCTGCATACGCCGTCGCTGACCGGTTTCGGCCAGATGGTGGCGGTGCTGGCCGGTGTCGTGCTGGTGGTGATCGGGCTCGGCGGCGTGCGACTGTCGGGTGCGGTGCGGCGGCGCGAGAAGGGGATCGTGGTCAAGCCCTCGTCGAGCAAGGCCGACAGTCGTGCCGATAAGCGTGCCGCGAAAGAAGCCGAAAAGGATGCCGCACGGCAGCGTGAACCCGAACGCGACAACGCGCGCGAGCCACGTGCCTCAGCGGGCTTTCCGGTCTATCACGCCGAGCCGGTGCCAGAGCCCGTCGTGCCGGTCACGCGGCCGGCCAATCCGGCTGCCGCGGCTTCCGTTGCCACTACCGCGCCGCTTCATCCGGCCGCAAGCGAGCCCGGCCTGAGCGAGTCCGAACGCGCTGCGCGCGACACCAGCAACGACGTGCCCGGCGCACCCCGCCCGCCGTTTCATGATTGAAGCGCCGCGCGCGAGGCCGTTTGCCGAAGCTACCGGATTTCGTTCGCGCGCATCGCAGGCGGCGAGTTCCGTGGTTGGCCGCGCCCTTGTGCTTCATCGTAATGTTGGCTGTCCGCGCCGCGCCAAGACCGTCGCCGCGCGGACCGCTTTGAATTCGACGCCGCGCCTCGCGCGCGGCATTCCGTATCCGCTCACTTCTGATTCCGTCCGCTGCCATGCATGACAAGATCCTGATTCTCGACTTCGGTTCGCAAGTCACCCAACTGATTGCACGTCGCGTTCGCGAAGCCAACGTGTATTCGGAAATCCATCCGTACGACGTCGACGCGTCGTTCATCCGCGACTTCGCGCCGAAGGGCGTGATTCTGTCGGGCGGCCCGCGCTCGGTCACCGAGGAAGACACGCCGCGCGTGCCGCAAGCCGTGTTCGAACTCGGCGTGCCGGTGCTCGGCATCTGCTACGGCATGCAGGCGATGGCGCAGCAGCTCGGCGGCAAGGTCGACATCGGTCATCTGCGCGAATTCGGCTACGCCGAAGTGCGCGCGCGCAACCATACGAGCCTGCTCGAAGGCATCAGCGACTTCACCACGTCCGAAGGCCACGGCATGCTGAAGGTATGGATGAGCCACGGCGACAAGGTGCTGGAGATGCCGCCGGGTTTCGCACTGATGGCATCGACGGAATCGTGCCCGATCGCCGCGATGGCCGACGAGCAGCGCCGCTTCTATGGCCTGCAATGGCATCCGGAAGTCACGCACACGGTGCAGGGCCGCGCGATGCTCGAGCGCTTCGTGCTGCAGATCTGCGGCGCGAAGGCCGATTGGGAAATGGGCCACTACATCGACGAAGCCGTCGCGAAGATTCGCGAGCAGGTCGGTAACGAGCACGTCATTCTGGGCTTGTCGGGCGGCGTGGATTCGTCGGTGGCGGCGGCGCTGCTGCACCGCGCGATCGGCGATCAACTGACCTGCGTGTTCGTCGACCATGGCCTGCTGCGCCTGAACGAAGCCGAGCAGGTGATGGCGCTGTTCGCCGATCACCTTGGCGTGAAGGTGATTCACGTCGACGCGAGCGAAGCATTCCTCGGCAAGCTCGCCGGCGTGACCGATCCTGAAGCGAAGCGCAAGATCATCGGCGCGGAGTTCGTCGAAGTGTTCCAGGCCGAAGCCGGCAAGCTGACCGACGCGAAGTGGCTGGCACAAGGCACGATCTATCCGGACGTGATCGAATCGGCGGGCAAGGGCAAGAAGGCCGCGCAAACCATCAAGAGCCACCACAACGTCGGTGGTCTGCCGGAGACGCTGAACCTGAAGCTGCTCGAACCGCTGCGCGAGCTGTTCAAGGACGAAGTGCGCGAGCTTGGCGTGAAGCTGGGTCTGCCGCACTCGATGGTGTATCGCCATCCGTTCCCGGGTCCGGGGCTGGGCGTGCGGATCCTCGGCGAAGTGAAGCGCGATTTCGCGGACCTGCTGCGCCGCGCGGACGCGATTTTCATCGAGACGCTGCGCAACACGATCGACAAGGAAACCGGCAAGTCGTGGTACGACCTGACGAGCCAGGCGTTCGCGGTGTTCCTGCCGGTCAAGAGCGTCGGCGTGATGGGCGACGGGCGCACCTACGAGTACGTCGTCGCGTTGCGCGCGGTGCAGACGCTCGACTTCATGACCGCGCATTGGGCGCATCTGCCGCATGAACTGCTTGGGCATGTGTCGAACCGGATCATCAACGAAGTGCGCGGGATCAACCGGGTCGTCTACGACATCTCGGGGAAGCCGCCTGCGACGATCGAGTGGGAATGAGGGTAAAAATATCTCAATTAAATCAATGGCTTACGAGGCGTGTTCGGATTGCCTATCAGAGTGCAACGTTGCCTCTAAGTATTTGATTTTTAATGAGTATCTCCACCATTCCGTAGAAAGCTGGGCGTATTTGACGGTATCAAAGACGGCACAAGTGTCGGTAAACCGGACGGTATGGTTCCGTTCGAAATTCGGGTTTCAATTGTTACCGTCATGCGATTCTGGGCATGACGGTAAAGTTTTCCCCGAAAAGCTAGACTCCGCGTGGGTTTGCGGGCGTCTGTAGGTCTTGTGGTTGGTGAATGTGGTAGTGCCGGTGCTGAGTGCCACCTTGTGTGTCGAATCTGCGGGCGATGGAGGACGAGGCCCGGGATATACTGTGTGTCCTCTTTTTTACCGAGCCGGTAGGCAATCAACGACGCGTTACGGACTCGATCCGGGGGCGGATTCAGCCGTTGGCGGATTGACTGGATCTGCCCGCGTGGGAGGCAATCCGAGACCCGCTGGACTTCGCATTGTTGGAGCGGGCCGGTCGCGCAAATATCACGTCAAGTCATGACTAGCAAACACTCTTCCACCAAGTCACGTCGATCCTCGAAGCTTTCCCGCATCCACGCCCCCGATCACATGTCGCCCGCCGACTGGCAGCGCGCCTTGCGTCGGCAATTCGGGCAAGAGCAAGCGTTCTCGCTGGAGAATCTCGGGACGGAGACGTATTTCTCCGAATTCCGCGTCGGCAATCCGGAGTCGAACTTCAGCTATCGCGTGTCGATTCGTGGGACCTGCCCGGGCGACAACTTTTGCGACTGTCCCGATTACGCCACCAACGAACTCGGCACCTGCAAGCACATTGAATTTACCTTGTCGCGACTGCTGCGCAAGCGAGGCGCAAAGGCGGCCTTCGCCCGTGGTTATCAGCCCGCATTCTCGGAGCTGTATTTGCGAAACGAGGGAGGGCGAGCGGTCCATTTTCGCGCCGGCGCGGATTGTCCGGCAAAGGTAGCCAAAGCGGCCGCCGCTTTGTTCGACGAGTCTCGGCGATGGCATCTGCCGGAGGACCGTTTCGACGATCTCGGGCGCTTTCTCTCCAGGGTGGCGAAGGCCGGGCACGAATTGCGCGCCCATGACGACGCGCTCGATTTCATCGCCGGCCGAAACGATGCGGCGCGGCGTGCCGGGATGCTCGACGGGCAGTTTCCGCAAGGAGGGGCGACGCCCTCGCTGAAGAAGCTGCTCAAGGTGCCGCTCTATCCGTACCAGGCCGAAGGCGCATTGTTCGCCGTGCGTGCCGGGCGCGCCTTGATCGGCGACGAAATGGGCCTCGGCAAGACGGTGCAGGCCGTCGCGGCGGCGGAAATCCTGATCCGGCATTTTGGCGTGTCGAAAGTGCTGGTGATTTGCCCGACTTCGCTCAAGTATCAGTGGCAGAGCGAGATCACGCGGTTCTCCGGCCACGCTTCGAGGGTAGTCGCGGGCGGCCTTGCCCAGAGGCGGGGCGAATATGCGGCCCAGGATCTCTACAAGATCACCAACTATGAGAAGCTGAAATCGGACCTTGACGTGATTTCCGCGTGGGCGCCGGAGCTGGTCATCGTCGACGAGGCGCAGCGCATCAAGAACTGGAACACCATTGCGGCGAAGGCTCTCAAGCGAATCGACAGCCCCTATGCCGTCGTGCTGACGGGAACGCCTCTCGAAAACAAGCTGGAGGAACTCGTTTCCATCGTTCAATTCGTCGACCAGCACCGTCTCGGGCCCACGTGGAAGCTGCTGCACGAACATCAGGTCAAGGACGAGGCGGGACGCGTGACAGGATACACGGGCCTCGAGAAGATCAGCCAGACCCTGGCACCGATCATGATACGGCGTCGCAAGTCCGAGGTGCTGCTGCAGTTGCCCGGGCGCACCGACCAGAATCTGCTGGTGCCCATGACCGAGCTGCAGATGGCGTATCACACGGAAAACGCGGACATCGTGGCCAAAATCGTCCGGCGCTGGCGTAACACCAGGTTTCTGTCGGATCAGGACCAGCGGCGCCTCACCTGCGCTTTGCAGAACATGCGCATGTCGTGCAACAGCACCTATCTGCTGGACCAGGAAACCGATCATGGCGTGAAGGCCGACGAGCTGGCGACGTTGTTCGAGTCGCTTTTCACGCAGCCGGACGAGAAAGTCGTGGTGTTCAGCCAATGGACGCGCACGCATGAGATAGTCATTCGCCGGCTCAAGAAGCTCGGCATCGGCTACGTCAGCTTCCATGGCGGCGTGCCGTCGGAAAATCGGCCCGCGCTGGTGCAGCGCTTTCGGGACGATTCGGACTGTCGGGTATTTCTGTCGACGGACGCAGGTAGCACGGGGCTCAACCTCCAGCACGCGGCGACGCTCGTGAACATGGATCTGCCGTGGAACCCGGCGGTGCTGGAACAGCGCATCGCGCGCATCTATCGGTTGGGCCAGAAAAAGCCGGTACAAGTCGTCAATTACATCGCGAAGGGAACGATCGAGGAGGGCATGCTGTCGGTGCTGGCTTTCAAGCGCTCGCTGGCGGAAGGCATCCTCGATGGCGGCGCCAGCGAAATTCTGCTCGGTGGTTCGCGCCTGACCCGCTTCATGAAGGATGTCGAAAACGTCGCGGGGCGCATGGGAGAGAGCGAGGTCATGGCCGCGGCGGAGGAAGCCGCGAGCGGCGCAGTCGTGTCCGGCGACGCGGCGCGTGACGCGAGCGTCGTGGAAACCGATTTCGCCGGTACCGGAGAGCGGCCTCAAGCTTCGACCATCGATACAGCGCCACGAGGCGCGTCCCTCGAACCGTGGTCAGGGTTGCTGCAGTTCGGCGCGGCGCTGGCGTCGGCGTTGAATGAGCCGGGCGACGGCGCGGTTGCCGCACACCCGTGGGTCGAGCGCGATGCCGTGACGGGCGCGCGAAGTCTCAGGTTGCCGCTGCCATCTCCCGAGACGGCAAGACGACTGGCTGAGGTGCTGTCGACGATCTCGGATGCTCTGCTGCGCAACGGCAGCGCAAACTAGAGTCGCTGAACGTGGGAGTTGGGGCAGGCATCTTCGAGGCGGCCTGCTTCGAGTCGTATTCGAGTTGTACCTGGCGGTGAGATGGGGAAGTTCTAAGCGCAAGCCCGCTCTTCGAGCGCCGCCCTGACCCACCCGAATCCCACGCGCTCTTGCTCGAGCCGCAATCCATGGCGAATCCGGTTGTCGCGGAGGTCATCGAAGAGTTCCCGCTCTTTGGCAGTGAGCCGCGGCAGATCGCGCGTGACCTGATCGCCTTCTTCTCCCCAGAACGCTTCATGCGCCACCAGCGTCGCGCGATCCATCAAGAACGATCCAACATGCGGGAACCGGCTGCGCAATTGATCGAGAATGGCGAAGCCGTGCGTGTCGATGTCGCCCCAGTAGTGGAGCGCACAGTCCGTGAGCCATCGCGCCGGCTCGAGAGCTTCCCAACCGTAGCCCGCCCCGAAGAGCACGATCGACTGCGGAACGTCGGGAAACGCCAAAAAATTTATCTCGTTTTCCGTGATGAACACGTGGCGGCATGGCAGTGTGAGGCGCGCGAAGCTGTCAGCGTCGAGTGCGATGTCGGGCCGGCCCATGCCGGGCAGAACGGCGAGCCTGTCATCGAGCGCGCGAAATCGAATCCGAGGCGGCTTCTCGCGGAACCCGTAGCGAGCAGCGAATTGGGCGGCGGCTGTCCGGCTGCTGTCGATTGACTCCGACGGCAGCACGAGATCGAGCCATTGGGCGAGGACGCCGCGCCGCGCCTCGATGAATTTCGTGTCGACGTTGGCGATTTCGGCTTGGCGAAGATATACGCCCGGCTGCGGATGTGCTTGCAGCCAATCGACGACTGCCAGCAGTCGTTCCCAATCGCCTGCGAATTCGAGTGCTTGCAACGGGCGCTGCGCAAGCCACGTGGTGAGCTTCGGCTGGCGGAAGCGTGTGATTTCGAGCAGCCGCTCGAACTGCGCTGCGTCGCGGCGCTTGCCGGCGACCGCGAGCGCATCGTCCAGACTGTCCACCCAAGCTGCTTGTGGCAAACGCTGCAGGCCGAGAATTCGATGATTGATTTCTCGCCATTCGATGCGTACGCGCGGTGTCGCGGCAATCTCCGCGATCCATGCGCGTACCGCGTCGAAGCGTTCGGCCAATTCGGACGAGCTCGGGCCTTTTATCGTCAGACGTAGCGGGAACAGCCCCTCGGTGCCGTCTACGAGGCTCCGCAGCCATTCGCCGCGCTCCCATAGGCGCTGGAGGCGAACGCGCAGTTCGGCGGTCGTCGTCCAATTCATTGCTCGAACTCCGCCTTGCGCGCGCGGTACTCCTCGATCGACAGGTTGCGCAGCTTCGAGGCGCGTCCGCCCTCGTTCTGAACGAATCCGACGCTCGAAACGAACGGCTCGATGATGTGAATCTTCTGCAGCGGCGTGACGATCAGCAGTTGCAGGTTCAGTTTTTGAAACAATGTGAGACCGTATTGCGCCGATTCGTCGGAGCCTCGTCCAAACGCCTCGTCGATGACGACGAAGCGGAACGATCGAGAACGCACGGCGCCCCATTCGAGGCCGAACTGATAGGCGAGACTCGCGGCAAGGATCGTATAGGCGAGCTTTTCCTTCTGGCCGCCCGATTTACCGCCCGAGTCCGAATAGTGCTCGTATTCGCTGTCGTCCTCACGCCAACGCTCGCTGGCGGCGAACAGAAACCAGTTGCGCACGTCGGTCACTTTGGCGCGCCAGCGCCGGTCCTGCTCGGTCAACCCTTCGCGGCCGCGGAAGCGGTCAATGATCCGTTTGACTTGCAGGAACTTGGTCTCCGAGTATTGGCTATCGTCCGAGCCGGTGAGTTCGCCCTCGGTGCAAGCACGCAGGTCGCTCTGGAATTCGCGGATCTCCGCGTCGGGGCTGGACTGACTCTCGAGGACGATGTATCGGCCCGCGTTGTAGTCGATTTGTCGCAACGATTCGTTGATGCGTTCGATACGTTCCTTGATCGTTTGCCGTTCGCGGGCGAGCTGGGCGTGGAAGTTGGCGATCTCGTTGATCGTATTGACGTTGAGCAGCTCTTTGAAACGCGCTTCGAAGCGCGGCAGATCGTCCGCTTGCAGCCGCGCGAGCATGTCACGGTACTCTGAGGTCGCGTCGAGGCTCGCGTCGAAGTCGGCCGTTTCGAGCTTGTAGGCATCCTTGAAGGCCGCCATGGCCTTGACGATTTTTTCGGCAAGGCGGCCGAGCGACTTCGTTTCGTTGTCGATACGGGTTGTCAACGCCTCTCGCACGTCCCGCTCGCGGTTGTCGCATGACTCGACGGAAAGCTGGTGTTCGCCGAGAATCTCCGCTCGCAGCGCCTCGATTCGCTCGGCAAGTTCGGCATTCACTTGCGCAACGAGCGCGTGCGTCTCGTCGCGCAACGTTTGCGCTGCCTCCCGCCTGGCCAGGATACCGCCCAGTTCCGAGTCGGTTTCCGAGATCGCCGCTTCACTCTCTGTCAACGACGCTTGCGCCGAGTCCAATTGGGCCGTTAGCTCCGCGAGGGCGTCGCTTGCCGCTTCGAGGCGGGCTTTTTCGTCTGCCAGACGTGCGATCGCGGTCGCGCAGCTTGCCCAGTCGATGTCGCGGAAGTCGACGAACTCGCCGATGCGCGCAAGCGCTTCGAGCTGCTCGCGCACCTTCGCGTGCTCGCTTTGAGCTTCTCCAAGCTTCTGTCCGATCTCGCCAAGCCGAACCTCGAGCGCTCGCCGTTGTGCTTCGAGGGCGGCAATTTTGGCCGTGTTGCTCCAACCCAGCACGTAGCGGCTGCGATCGTCAAGCGCGCGGCGGTCGTCTTTTTCGTGGCGCTCGCCAAGCGCTTTTGCCTGGCCCGCACGCGTGATCGCGCGCATCTCGCGCCGAAACTGCTCCTGCGTATCGCAGCATGCATAGTCGAACCGGCGGCCGATTTCGCGCTCGAGCCAGCCATAGAACAGCGAATCGGGCTTGATCGCGAGCTTGTGCGCGAGCGAGTGGCGGTGTAGCTCGATGGCCTCGGCTGCACGCGCGGCGCGTTCAGAGCGCACGCGAAAGTAGACGAGCCGCCCCCGGAGATGAGTGCGATCGACCCACGCCGCGACGTTCGCATAGTGCTCGTCGGGCACGAGCAGCGACAGGCCGAAGTTGCGCAGGACGCGCTCGGCGGCGCCCTCCCAATCGCGCGCATCCTCTTGCACCTGAATGAGTTCGCCGGCGAACGGCAGGGCGTCTTCCTCCAGACCGAGCGCCGAGCATAGGCTCGCCCGCATCGCGACTTGTTCCTTCGGGATGTTGTTACGTCGAGCTTTCAGGCTCGCGATTTCGTCCTCTAGCAGATCACGCTGCGCTTTCCCTTCGCGAAAGGCCACGCTCCATTCGGTAATCGCATTTTGCTCTTGCGCTTCGTCGTCGACGAGCGAGCTGCGCCGCTCGGCCAGACGTTGGCGTTGGGAAGCGAATGCGGCCTCATCCGTGGCCTCGGTTTCGCCGAGCAGCGTAACGATGGTGGCATAGCGTTGCGCGCGTTCGCGGCGACGCGCGCTTTCTCGCTCGTGCTGGCGGATTTCGACCTCGAGCTGCGCGATGCGATCGCCGCCTTGTTCGGCCACGGCGCGGCGCAAATCGTCCACGCGCTGGCGCGCCTGGTCGCGCGCTTCTTCGTGCCGCGCCTTGCGTGATATTGCACGCGCGTGATCCTCGTCGAGCAATTGGAGGCGGCGCTCGATGAGGCCGAGCTTGAGCCCGGCGAAGTAGGGTTTCAGTGCTTCACGGCACGCTCGCCAGCCGTCGAGAACGTGTCCTTGCTCGCTGTGGCGATCGCAGTCGTCGACGAGCGGTGTCAGCAGTTCCACCTGGCGCTTGGCTTTCAGTACCGCCTCGTGCGCGCGATTCAGATCGTCGAAGTGAGTGATCAGTGCGTCGACGCGCGGTGCAACGTCGAACGGCTCAAGCATGTGGCTGCGTACGAAGTCGGTGAGATTGCCCACCGATTTCATCGATACCGTTTGATGGAAGAGCTCGAGCGCTTGCTCGTTTTCGATTCCGAAGCGCCGCCGGAACCAGGCGCTGTATTTCGGAAATGTGTCCTCGATTTCGGCACCCAGCCCGCGCAGCTTTTTGCGCAGCTGTGCGATCTCGGTGCCGAAGCGCGAGAAGTCGGCGGCGATCGAGAGATCGCGTTCGGCACAGACGAAGAATCGCGCGGGTTGAGCCTGTGCGTCTTTCATCCAGAACACCTGCGCGAGTGTGACTGTGGCATCGTACCCGGCGTTACGAAACACGCCCAAAATCACCGAATAGCTGTTATGGTCGCGCAGGCTCACGGGCTTGGCCGTCCCCGTGACCTCGTTGCGCTCCGACTTGTAGTAGCCAAGCACATACGAGCGTAACGTACGTTCCTTGCTGTCCGCGCCTGCCGCCTTGTTGTAGGCGATGCGCTGCGCGGGCACGAGGAGGGTGGTGATGGCGTCGACGAGCGTCGACTTGCCGGAGCCGATGTCTCCTGTCAGCAGGCCGTTGCGGCCATCGACCCGCAGCACCCAGACTCGTTGGTCGAAGGTTCCCCAATTGAAAACCTCGAGCCGCTCGAGGCGAAAGCCCGTCAGGGCGTCGTCGACGGCAAAATCGAGGCCGAGCGTACGCGGCTCATTCATCGCGACTCTCCTGTTGGTCAGAAACCGTCGAATCTTGAAGGTGGTGCGCCCGATAGCTCGCGAGCCGCGCGTCGAAATCGAGCAGCCATTGCGCATCGACGAACGCCTTGAGAATGCGCCGCACCTCGAATGTGGGCGGTCCGCTCGTGGTCTTCATCCGGCGTAGGAAGCCGAGCTCGACGATCTTGTTCACGTGTGTATCGATCTGATCGACCAGGCGCGCCTCGTTGGTGCTCGCGGGAAGGAATACGCGTACGAGCTCGACGATGTCCTCGCGCGCAAGGACGAGCCGCGTGTCGCCGCCGCCAGCATCCCATTCCGCCAGCTTCTTTCGCAGCAGCGCGAGCAGCAGGCTCACGGGGAACGAGAGTGGACGCCGGGCAACGAGCCGGGGTAGCTTGGCCTGTTCCCCATCGACTTCAGCGTCATGCGCGGCGCGGCTTTTTACGAAGGCGTAGCCTTCCGCCTCGTCCACGACGAGCTCGAGGCCAAGCACGGCGACGTAGTCGCGCGCGTGCGTCTGCAATTCGAGCAGTGCGGCCCAGAGGCGCTCGTTTCCATCACGATAAACCACGCCCTTGAGCAGCGCGATGGCAACTGTCGACAAATCGCCTCGACCAGGCGACGAGGCTTGCTGTTCTTCCGTCATCTCTACCTTGTGAAAATCACACGCGGCATCGTCGTGCGCTTAATGATTGGTGTTCCGTTGGCGTCGTTCGCCTGCCACTCGATCGTATCGGAAATGGTCTCATCGACGGTCGCGCGAAATGATCCAGCTTCGGCGCTCAGTTGCAAATAGGCGACAAGCTCGGCGAGCCCATGCTCGAGAGGCTGCGAAGCGGTCAGTTCGGCAAGCGTCACTTGCGACCGATCTTGCAGGCATCGGCGGATATGGCCTGCGAGGCGCGCGCGATCGACGACGATCTGCGTGTAGAGTGCCGAGGCATCGAGGTTCGCCTCACCGGTTTCGATAGAGACGTTGGCAATGATAGGGCGCAGCGCCGGCGCGTAAAGCGGGCGTTCCATCGGCAGCTCGATGTCAGTGGATGCGGTCTCGATCTCCATGACGGAGCCTGGTGGGGGCGCTTCGCGCAGCGCAAGCGCTTTCGTTTCGATACCGCGCAGAATGTCCATGATGCGGCGGTTTTCGAGCCACGCTTGATCGTCGAGGAAGCGTCGAAGCTGCTGCGAGAGCTGAGCTACCGTGCGCTGCGTATGCTCGCCGGCTTCCAGCCAGTCATGGTGGACGCGCCGCGTGCGCGCGTCGGGCCTCATTTCCATGACCGCCGGCAGCGCCAGCACACGCTCGAGCCGTTTCGAGAGTTCCTCTTGACGGCGGCTCGACATCAGGAAGTCCCAAAACGCCCGGAAGCTGCTGCCCTGGTCCGAATCGGCGATCGCGTCGCGCTCGCCCATGATTTGCTCGATGAGCGCACCCTTCGATCCTTCCCAGAGCGCGATTCGCTCGCGCACATGTCGGTCCAGCAGCCGAAAGTTTTGTTCGACTTCACGGAAATCCGTGAGCAGGTCGCGCGCCATCTGCATGAATTGCTGAAAGCGGTCCTTGAGCGCGGCATCGTCGAGCAGCCGAACGTCACCGGCCTCCACGCGGGCGATTTCTTCGTCGATCTGGCCGCGCCGCGTGTGGAGCTCGGCAAGACGCTTTTCGGGGTCCGCCTCGCTGCCTTCGCCCATCTGCCGCAGCAGCTCGAAAAGTGTCAAGAGCCTCGATTCCGTGCCGACAAAGCTGCGTTCCGTCAGCGTGCCGAGCCACGCGATCGCTTTCTCCGTGGCGGGTGTCAGGTCGAACTGCGGTTCATCGGATCCTTGGCGATAGTACTTGCGCAACCATCCCTTTTCAGGGCTGGCCCAGTCGTTCAGATACTCGAGCGCCGGCTTCGGGAAGGCGTCATCGCCGAGTTGTTCGCGCAACGCGTAAAGCTCATCTTCGAGTGCTTCGGCAAGAAGCGGAGCCGCCACCACGCGCACGTTTGGCGCGACGAACACGCGGTGCAGGAAGCTGACAGCGAGCGGCGCGTGGTCGGAGCGTAACAGGCGCCAAGCGGGATGGCGCGTGCGCAGCGCATCGAGGGTAGGGTAGTCGAGGGGCATCGGTGCGAGATGACGGGTTCGGCACCCCTGAGGAGATCGCCGATCTTTGGCTCAAAAGGCCAGTATCCTACTCCGATTGTCATCCCAATTTTGCAAGGCTCCGCTCTGGAATGAATCTCACGGTGTTTCTGGCGGTGTACGTGGGCGCCCGCGCAGGGGTTCGCTCACGGTATCGAATCGGCTTCAGATGCTCGGTCTTGCTGGCTTTTTAAACGGAGCGGGTGCCTATTGTCCAATGCCGTGCAATGGAAGCCATTAACTGCCGAGCTAGAATTTCGTGACGGTATCGACCCCGCGTGACCAGGCGGAAACGCCGTTCCCACAAGGCTCCAGCCGGTTGATTGACGATCGAGTGGGAGTGATTGGACGGTCCCGCACGTACCGGCACGATCGGAGGAGCTGATGCGCCGGAATACGCTGGCAATTCTGTTCTCGCAACGACACCTCGCCCTTGCACCGCGCGCGACGACTACCGCGGCGCTCGCGCGATCGGATCGTCGAGCAGCGCCGCGTAGGTGGCGACCAGCTGACGGTTCCTGGCAGGTAGCTGCCGCCGCGACTCGCGTCAGAACCCGAAGACCCGCAGCGCGTTGTTGCCGCGGATCGCGTCGCATTGCTCCTTCGGCAGACGCGCGGTGTTGGCGAACGCGCCGCGAATGTCGTACACCTGATGCGGCCAGTCGGTCCCGAACATCACGCGATCCGCGCCGACCACCGAGACGAGAAATTCGAACGACGCCGGGCTATACGTGATGCAGTCGTAGTAGATATGGCGCAGATAATCGATCGGCTTGCGCTTCATCTTGCGACGTTGCGGGATCTCGACCTCGTTGCCTTTCTCGAAGCGGCCCGCCAGATAAGGCAACGCGCCGCCCGCATGTGACGCGATGAGCTTCAGATCCGGATACTGATCGAAGAAGCCTTCGAAGATCATGCGCGTGATGGCGAGCGTCGTGTCGAACATGAAACCGACCGCCCAGCTCAGATCGAACTTCGTCATGTCCATCAGATCGACGCCGGGCGGATCGGTCGGATGCACGAGCACCGGCAACGCGCGACGGTCGATCTCGGCCCAGATCGGCGCGAACATCGGATCGGTGAGGCTGCGTCCCGCGATGTTCGCGAGCACCATCACGCCGCTCGCGCCGTTCTCGCAGGCGCGGCGCAGTTCTTCGAGCGCCGCTTCCGGATATTCCCACGGCAGCGACGTGAACCAGCGGATGCGGCCGGGATATTTGGCCTGTGCTTCGGCGATCGTGTCGTTCGATTCGCGCGCGGCGAGGCAACTGGTTGCCTGATCGCCCCAGTACACGTTCGGGCAGGTCAGCGACACGACCGAAATATCGATGCCCGATTCATCCATCTGGCGGATCCGCATGTCGAAATCGAAGTGGCCTTTTTGCGGAATCACGACCGGCGTGTTGCCGCGAAACACTTCCTGCTGACCGTCGGGGCGCGTCTGAATGTTGTACGCACCGCCGCGCTGCCGCAGCAGTTCGAGCCATTTGTGCGTGAAGATGTGCGTATGAACGTCAATGACAGGCATGCGGGATCTCCCGGAGAAAGTGCGGGTGAGAGGAAAACGGGGATGAGCGGGCTACTGGGTGGCGAACTCGTTCACCGGCGCGGCGCGGCGTTTCAGCATGAACGCGCCGATCAGGCCGAGCGCGAAGAACACCGCGCAGAAATGCGCCGGCATCATGTTGTTGCCAGTCACGTGCAGCAGCCACGTCAGCACCATCGGCGAGAAGCCGCCGAAAACGGCCGCGCCGATGTTGTACGAGATCGCGAGGCCGGTCGAGCGGACTTCGGTCGGGAACAGGCCGGCGAGCGCGGTCGGAATCGGCGCGTTCGACGCGCTGATCAGCAGTGCGAAGCCGAGTTCGACGGACATGATCGACGCGAACGACGGCGCGTTGACGATCCAGTAGTAAGCGGGGTACAGCACGACGAGAAACAGCGCGAGCGCGACGCGAATCATGCGTTCGCCGCCGATGCGATCCGCGAGATGACCGAATAGAGGAATCGTCACCACGCGCAGCAGCACGCTCGCGAGCAGCACGGAAAACGGCAGCGTCACCGGCATATGCAGGTTCTGCACCGCGTAAATCGGCAGATACGTGATGATCACGTAGGCCATCACGTTGAGCGCGGCCGACAGCGCGGTCGCGACGAACAACTCGCGCGGATAGTGCATCACGACGCGCGAGAACGGCACCTTCACGCGCGCGCCGAGCTTCTGGAACGCCTCGGTTTCGGGCAGGTTGCGGCGGATATGGAAGCCGACCGGGCCGATCAGCAGACCAAGCAGGAACGGAATGCGCCATGCCCACGACTCGAGCGCCTCATGCGTGAACAGATGCGTGAGCGCGCTGCCCATCGCGACCGCGAGCAACGCGCCCAGGGCCTGCGCGAACATCTGCCAGCTGCCATACAGATTGCGGCGCGCTGTCGGTGCATATTCGATCAACATCGCGGTCGCGGTGCCGAATTCGCCGCCGGCCGAAATGCCCTGCAACAGACGCGCGCACAGCACGATCGCCGGCGCGATCAGGCCGATCTGCTGGAAGCCGGGGGTGAGCGCGATCATCGCGGCGGCCACCGTCATCATCGCGATGACGAGCGTGAGGCCTGCCTTGCGGCCTTTGCGGTCCGCGTACATGCCCAGCAGAATCCCGCCGAGCGGCCGCACGACGAAGCCCGCGCCGAACGTCGCCGTGGTGAGCATCAGCGCGGCGTACTCGCTGTGGCTGGGGAAGAACTGCTTCGCGATGATGATCGACAGAAACCCGAACACGACGAAGTCGTACCACTCGAGCACATTGCCGAGCGTCGACGCCATTGCGCCGATCAAGCGTTTGCGCGAATCGATTGCTGTCACGACTGTCTCCTGTCGTTTTTTGAACGGCTGCGCGCTGCGTAGGAGAGCAATGTAGGGTACTGTCCGAATGAAAACAATCGAACAAAATCAATGGTCCCATAAAGTAACTTTATGATTGCGCTTCCATGACCCCAACCATCAAACAGTTGCGCGCATTCGCGCTCGTCTGCCGTTTCGGCGTGCTGACGCGCGCGGCCGACGAGATGTTCATCACCCAGCCCGCGGTCAGCGTATTGATCCGGCAAATGGAGGAGGCGCTCGGCCTGCGGCTGTTCGACCGCACGTCGCGCTCGTTGCGGCCGACCGCGGCCGCGCATGAAATCCTGCCGACCGTCGAGCGGATGCTGCGTGATCTCGAGTCGATCCAGTCGAGCGTGAAGGAGCTGGCCGGGCGCGAGCGCGGTCGGCTGCGCTTCGCGGCGACGCCGTCGATCGCGGCGGCGATCGTGCCGAAACTGCTCGCCGAATATCGCGCGCTGTACCCGAATATCGAGGTCTCGGTCGACGACGCCGCGCCCGATCGCCTGACCGCGTCGACGCTGACGGGCGACGTCGAGTTCGGCATCGGCACGATCAGCGAGCGCCCCGAGGGCATCACGCTGCAATGCCTCGCGCGCGACAACTTGTGCGCGATCTGCCGCAAGGATTCGGCACTCGCGAAAAAGCGGCGTGTGAGCTGGAAGGATGCGCTGCAGTATCCGTGGCTCGGCATCAAGTCGACGAGCGGCATCCGCAAGTTGATCGACGAAACGTTGTTCACGCTCGGCGTGCGCAAGGCGGTCGAGTACGAAGTGTCCTATATGACGACCGGGCTTTCGATGGTGCAGGCCGGTCTCGGCATCGCGATTTTTCCGGGCATTCTGCTCGGGTCGTTTCCACATCGCGATCTGGTCGCGCGCAGGCTCGAAGCGCCGCTCGTCACACGCGACGTGAATCTGATCCGACGCGCCGAGCATTCGCTGTCGCCGGCGGCCGAGTCGTTTATCGAGCTTTGGTACAAACGCATCGGCAAGCCGGCCGATCTGTAGCGCGTCGCAGTTGCACACGGCCTGTCATACTGTATGAATATACAGTATCATCGCTGCAATGGGCCGCTTGTGCGGCGGTGTGCGGATCGACGGAAAGAATCAGCGAAGGAACGAGGCGCGATGGCTGAACAACTGTGGTTGCCCGGGCTCGAGGCGCCGCCCCCGCCCACCGACGGGCTCTTTTTCGCGGTCTATCCCGATGCCAATACCGCGGCCGGTATCGCTAAGTTCGCGCAGCAGCTTTGTGTGGAGGCACGCGTGCGCAGCGGCGTGCGCGGCAAACCGCTCGCGGCGAACCGCTTGCACGTCACGCTCAGGCATCTCGGCAATTTCGCGGGCGGCTTGCCGGCGGATGTGCTCGAGGCGGCGAAACGGGCGGCCGCGGCGGTCAGCATGGCGCCATTTACGGTCGAATTCGACGCGGTCGCCAGCTTCGCGAAAAGGCCGCGGCTCGGGCCGGCGGTGCTGGTGGGCGAGCACGGTGTGCACGGACTGCAGGCGCTTCACGATGCGCTCGAAGCGGGCTTGCGCGACGACGGCATCGAGCCCGACGCACGTTTTACGCCGCACGTGACGCTGGCGTACGGGATGCAGTGGATCGAGCGCCATATGGCCGAGGCGGCGTGCTGGAATGTGCGCGAGTTTGCGCTGATGCACAGCCTGCTGGGACGGACCAGACATATCGTCCTCGCACGTTGGCCGTTGGTTGGGCCGAGCTGAGGGAGGGGCGTAGGCCACCTCGGTAACGAATTCGCGGCTGTTTCGCGAGGCGCCGGCTAGAACCGCACGCTCGTCCCGCAGCCCCCGGCATAGGCGCCGCCGCTCGCCGCGGCGCCACCGCAAAAAACGCCGCAGCCGGAAAGCAGCGCGGCCGCGGTAATCGCCGCCAGCGCGCTACGCACGCCGATCGGCCGAGACGCTTGCTGGCCCCCTCGCACTGGCTGCGCGGCGCAGATCGGATGCGGTTCCGCGACGGGAAGAGCACTGGGACGGCCGATCGGTTTGAATGGCATGGCGGCGTCAAATTCGACGAGAGGGAACCTGTGCGTGCCGCGCCGGTTAAGCGCCGCGCGCGTTGTGCGACTTGATGACTTACTCTAAGTCCACGCTGAAGCACCGTCAAATGCGGGGTTACCGGCAAATCGGCGCCTTTATGCCGTCAAGTGAGCACGGAGCGCCCGTGCGCTCCCTGATAGAATGCTCGGGCCGCAACGTTGTGGATTGCAGATGAAATTGCTTGATGCGCTTGTCGAACAGCGTATTGCCGCCGCCGCCGCGCGCGGAGAGTTCGACGACTTGCCGGGTGCGGGCGCGCCGCTGGCCCTCGACGACGATGCGTTGGTGCCGGAAGAGGTGCGCGTCGCCAACCGGATTCTGAAAAATGCGGGCTTCGTGCCGCCCGCCGTCGAGCAGCTTCGCGCGTTGCGCGATCTGCAAACGGAGCTGAATGCCGTGAGCGATCAGCCGACCCGTTGCCGTCTCCAGGCGCGCATGCTCGCGCTCGATATGGCGCTCGAATCGCTGCGCGGCGGCCCGATGGTCCTGCCGCGCGAATATTGCCGCCGCATCGCGGAGCGTCTCTCTGAGCGCGTGGGCAATGTCGATGTAGCCGCCGCGGGTTCGCAGTGAACGAGCCGCTCCCGTGTGCCGCCTCGATCGGCTCTTCTGCGCAAGCCGAGGCCGCTGAGAAATCCGTTGGCGCCTGCATCGGCGCGGTCTTCGCACCGGCGGCTGATCACCCGATGGCCGCTGCCGCCATCCCTCCCGGAAATTCCGACGCTCCCATCATCTCCGAACGCGACCTGCGCTTCATGGCGCTCGCTCAGGCCGCCGCCGAAGAAGCGCGCGCAGCCGGCGAAGTACCGGTCGGCGCGGTGCTCGTGCGCGGCGACGAAGTCATCGCCACGGGCTTCAATCATCCGATCGGCGCGCATGACCCGTCCGCGCACGCCGAAATGGTCGCGCTGCGCGCAGCCGCGCAGTCGCTCCAAAACTACCGTCTGCCGGGTTGCGAACTCTATGTGACGCTCGAGCCTTGCCTGATGTGCGCCGGCGCGATCATGCACGCGCGCATCGCCCGTGTCGTGTTCGGCGCGCGCGATCCAAAAACCGGCGCGTGCGGCAGCGTGGTCGATGCGTTCGCGAATCCTCAACTGAACCATCACACGACGGTCAGCGGCGGCGTCCTCGAAGCCGAATGTGGTGCCGCGCTCAGGTCGTTTTTTGCCGAGCGGCGTCGGACGAGTCGCGCAGCCCGCGCGGCGGCGCGCGGCGAAACGGCTGAAGTGGCCGAAGCGGCCGTGGACACCGCCACACCCTCCAGCAGCGAACCGCCCCCAACCACGCCGCTCTAAAACAACAACGCCCAACGGGTCTCGCCATGACCGCTTCTCGCACCATCGAACTGATTGCGCCATCCGGCTATCCGCATGATCCGGAGGTGCTGCATCGCGCGCTGCATCGGCTGCGTGCGCAGGGGCATCGAGTCGACGGCGAGGAGGCCGCGAAGCGCCGCTACCAGCGCTTCGCGGGCACCGACGGCGAGCGCGCGGCCGATCTGAACCGGCTCGCCGATCCATCGCGTGAGCTGCCCGATGTCGTGTTGGCCGTGCGCGGCGGCTACGGCGCGGTGCGGATTCTGCACGGTCTCGACTACGAGGGGCTGCAGCGGCGGCTCGCCGATCAGCCGATAGCGCTGGTCGGTCACAGCGACTTCACTGCGATCCAACTGGCGCTGCTCGCGCGCGCCGGCTTGAAAACCTTCGGCGGCCCGATGCTGATGAGCGATTTCGGCGCCGAGCAGCTCAGCGAATTCACGATGCGGCATTTCTGGTCGGCGTTGACGCAGCCGACCATCACGGTCGCGAGCGACACGCCGCAAGCGCAGAGCGTCGACGTAACGGGCACGCTGTGGGGCGGCAATCTGGCGGTGGTGGCGTCGCTTGTCGGCACGCCGTACATGCCGCCGGTGCAGGGCGGCATCCTGTTCGTCGAGGACGTCAACGAGCAGCCGTTCCGCATCGAGCGGATGATCTATCAACTGCATCTGGCCGGCATCCTCGCGCAGCAGAAGGCGCTCGTGCTCGGTGATTTCTCGGGCGGCAAGCCGTACGACTACGACAACGGCTACGACCTGCACGCGATGATCGAGCAAGTGCGCTCGCTGATCGGCATTCCTGTCGTGACGGGGCTGCAGTTCGGGCACGTTCATAACATGGTGACGCTGCCGGTCGGCGCGGCCGCGCATCTGGTCGCCAATGCGCATGGCTTCAGGCTGACGGCGTCGGGCTATCCGAGCATTGGCTGAAGCCGTCGTGGGCGGGGCGGAGGCGGGCGGATCGCCCGCTTTTTATTGCGTCAGTAACGCAACTAACTGTCAGTATTTCCACACTCACCACCTCCCACACCCATCGCCAATGTTGGCAGTTTCTGTCGACAAAAACTGGCTGCCAGTACTCGTCTTGGCATTGTCAAAACCGAGTAAGATTCCCGCCAGACAGCCGCACAGCTTGGGTCACAGGGCTTCTGCTGACGCAACGCAGCACGAAAACTGTCGAAAATCGACGCAAAAATTGTTGACAATATTTGTGTCCGTCCTATGATGACCAACATACCGAGACGCCAATCATGTCCGACACCGAATCTGTCGCGAACAGTTCGAAGCCCGAAGCAATCGCCGAGCGCATCCGCGCGGCGATCCTCGAGCACCGGCTGGCACCCGGCGCGAAACTCACCGAAGCTCAGCTATGCGAAGTATTCGGTGTGAAGCGCGGCCCCATTCGCCAGGCGCTGTCGCAGCTGGCGAGTGAGCGCCTCGTCGATCTCGAGCCGAATCGTGGCGCGTTCGTCGCGAGTCCGTCGTTGCAGGAGGTGCACGAGGTGTTCGAAATGCGCCGCATCATCGAGCTGGCCGTCGTCGAAAAGATCTGTAGCGGACACGGCATGCGGCGTCTGAAGAACATCGGCGGCATGATCGGCCGGGAACGCAAGGCATTCGAAACGCGGGATTTTCCGGCATGGATCCGTTTGTCGGGCGAGTTTCATACGGAGCTCGCGAACCTGACCGGCAACTCAGTGTTGTGCGATTGCCTGAACGGGCTGGTCGCGCGTTCGACGCTGATTTCCGCGCTGTACGAATCGCTCGGACGCAGCCCGTGCTCGTTCGAGGACCACGAAGCGATTCTCGCCGCGCTCGACGCCGGCGATGCGAAGCAGGCGGCCGCGCTGATGTCGCGCCATCTGCAAAGCGTCGAGTTGAAGATGCTGGAGCGCCCCGCGCGCGGGGCAGCGGATCTGCATGAAGTATTCGGCGCGCTTGCGTCGAAAGAAGCATCCACCTGGACAGCCGAAGCCGACTCCACCCCAGGCTGAGGCAAGCAGCAGGCGAGCGCCCGTTCGTGGTGCGCGCCGCACTGAATTGAACTGAACCGATAGATGCACGGCCAGGCGGCCTCGCGTGAGCGCCGCCGGCCTGAACACGCACGTCCGTCGCGAGACGACGGAGCTCGGGTAGCGACGCATCGCCGGAAAGCCGCGGCGGCTGGCGATGCGACAACCACAAGTACGTCAGTACGGAGACACGCGCGGCACGGTCCGGGACCACGACGCCGACTTCTTCGACCCACGCGGGACGAGAAGCGAGCAACTGGCATGGCCGATGCAATGTCCGTCGATGCTCTTTCGACGGTCCCTATCCAAAGGAGGAATCATGGCTCAGTTCAGTGCAGCGCCAGGCAGTCACCCCATCTCCAAACTATCCGGACGGCACGGCTCAAACCGAGCCGTCGATGCCGGCCGGCTACAGCGAGCGGCTCTACAACGAGGACCTCGCGCCGCTGCGCGCGCAGAACTGGAGCGCGTACAACATCTTCGCGTTCTGGATGTCGGACGTGCATAGCGTGGGTGGCTATGTATTCGCGGGGAGTCTGTTCGCGCTCGGCCTGACGAGCTGGCAGGTGCTGGTGTCGCTGCTGATCGGCATCACGCTCGTGAACGTGCTGTGCAACCTGATCGCGAAGCCGAGCCAACTGAACGGCGTGCCGTATCCGGTCGCGTGCCGCGCGACCTTCGGCGTGCTCGGCGCGAATGTCCCCGCAGTGATCCGCGGCCTGATCGCGGTCGCGTGGTACGGCATCCAGACCTATCTCGCGTCGAGCGCGCTAGTGATCGTCGTGCTGAAGTTCGTGCCGCAACTGCTGCCGTATGCGGATGTGCATCGGCATGGCCTGCTCGGTCTGTCGACGCTCGGCTGGGCGGGCTTCATGGTGCTGTGGGTACTGCAGGCGCTGGTGTTCTGGCACGGCATGGAGACCATCAAGAAGTTCATCGACTTCGCCGGGCCAGCCGTCTACGTCGTGATGTTCATTCTCGCCGGCTACATGGTGTATCGCGCGGGTTGGCGCAACATCGGCATCAACCTCGGCGGCGTCAAATATCACGGCATGGAAGTGGTACCGGTGATGATCACGGCGATCTCGCTGGTGGTGTCGTACTTCTCCGGACCGATGCTGAATTTCGGTGACTTCTCGCGCTATGGCAGGAGCTTTCGCAGCGTCAAGCGCGGCAACTTCTGGGGCCTGCCGGTCAACTTCCTCGCGTTCTCGCTCGTCACGGTGATCACGACCGCGGCCACGCTGCCGGTGTTCGGCGAACTGATTACGGACCCGGTCGAGACCGTGGGCCGCATCGACTATCCGATGGCCGTGATTCTCGGCGCGCTGACCTTCACGATCGCGACGATCGGCATCAACATCGTCGCGAACTTCGTGTCGCCGGCCTTCGACTTCTCGAACGTTGCACCGCGTCTGATCAGCTGGCGCGCGGGCGGCATGCTCGCGGCGGTCGCGTCGGTGTTCATCACGCCGTGGAACCTGTTCAACAATCCGGCCGTAATCCACTACACGCTCGACGTGCTCGGCAGCTTCATCGGACCTTTGTACGGCGTCCTGATCGTCGACTTCTACCTCGTCAAGCGTCAGAAGATCGTGCTCGACGATCTGTACACGGTCGCGCCGAGCGGCTCGTACTGGTATCGCAACGGCGTCAACTATCGCGCGGTGGCCGCGTTGCTGCCGGCCGCGCTGATCGCGGTGATCTGCGTGATGGTGCCGGGGCTGGACGGCTGCGCGAATTTCTCGTGGTTCATCGGCGCGGGACTCGGCGCGCTGTTTTACCGGATGCTCGCACGCTGAGTTTCACGGGCTTTCGTCGCTGCAATAACGAGTCGAACAGGAGTCGCCATGCGTATCAAACTGATCAATCCGAACACGACGCGCCGCATGACCGAGGCGATGGGGCGCTGCGCGCGCGACGTCGCCGCGCCCGGCACCGAAGTGATCGCCGTCAATCCGACGATGGGGCCGCCGTCGATCGAGGGCTATTACGACGAAGCGCTCGCCACGCCCGGTCTGCTCGCCGAAGTCGCGGCAGGCGAACTGGACGGCTGCGACGGCTACGTGATCGCGTGCTTCGGCGACCCCGGTCTCTATGCGGCCCGCGAGTTGGCGCGCGGCCCGGTGATCGGCATCGCCGAGGCGGCGATGCACGCGGCGAGCGTGCTCGCGCCGGGCTTTTCGGTCGTGACGACGCTCGCGCGCACCTGCGGCATGGCCTGGCATCTGGCCGAGCGCTACGGCATGAAGCGCTTCTGCCGCAACGTGCGTGCGACCGACGTCGCCGTGCTCGATCTCGACAAGCCGGGCTCGGCGGCGCGCCGCATCATCCTCGACGAATGCCGGCGCGCGCTCGCCGAGGACGGCTCGGACGCGATCGTGCTCGGCTGCGCGGGCATGGCCGAACTGTGCGCGGAGATCGAGGATGCGCTCGGCGCGCCGGTGATCGAAGGCGTGACGGCGGCCGTCAAATGGACCGAGGCGCTGGTGACGCTGCGTCTCGCGACGGCCAAGCGCGGCGACTACGCGCGGCCGCTCGCGAAGCGCTACGACGGCGCGCTCGCGTCGTTCAGCCCCGGTCCGCTGCGGGTAAACGCCGAGTCGGCGGACTCGCACATACACTCGCTGTAACACGCACTATCTGCCCGGCTGTATGGGCGCACCGGGGTGTTTTCGCTACACTGGGTCAACTCGGCGCTGCGGTTTCCGCAGCCGCTGAAGCCGCCCGTTGCGTGGCTACACGTGTGAACCCCGCACCGTTGTCGAGGGGTTTCGAACCGCGTTCACGCGCATCCCTGGTCCCGTCACTACGCATCCGTCAAACCATGCCACTCGACCCGAACTACCCGCGCGATCTGATCGGCTACGGCCGCCACCCGGTGCATCCGAACTGGCCGGGGCGAGCACGCGTTGCGGTGCAATTCGTCCTCAATTACGAAGAGGGCGGCGAAAACTGCGTGCTGCACGGCGATCCCGGTTCCGAGCAGTTCCTGTCCGAGATCGTGGGCGCGGCGGCATATCCGGCGCGGCACATGAGCATGGAGTCGATCTACGAATACGGCTCGCGCGCGGGCGTGTGGCGCATCCTGCGCGAATTCGAAAGGCGCGACCTGCCGCTGACGGTGTTCGGCGTCGGCATGGCGATCGAACGGCATCCAGAAGTTGCGCGGGCGTTCGTTGAACTCGGACATGAGATCGCGTGCCACGGCTATCGCTGGATTCACTATCAGGACATGTCGCCGGAGCAGGAAGCGCAGCACATGCGCCTCGGCATGGAGGCGATCGAGCGCGTGACCGGCGTGCGGCCGCTCGGCTGGTACACCGGCCGCGACAGTCCGAATACCCATCGACTGGTCGCCGAATACGGCGGCTTCCTGTACGACTCCGATTACTACGGCGACGACCTGCCGTTCTGGATGGACGTCGAGGTGGCGGGCGGCAAGACCGTGCCGCAACTGATCGTGCCGTACACGCTCGACACCAACGACATGCGCTTCGCCACCCCGCAAGGCTTCAACACCGCGGACCACTTCTTCACCTACCTGCGCGACGCATTCGACGTGCTGTACGAAGAGGGCGACGAAGTGCCGAAGATGCTGTCGATCGGCATGCACTGCCGGCTGCTCGGGCGGCCCGGGCGTTTTCGGGCGCTGCAGCGCTTTCTCGATCACATCGAACAGCACGATCGCGTATGGGTGTCGCGGCGCGTCGATATCGCGCGACACTGGCACGAAACTCATCCTTACCAGCAAGACAGCCGCGAGGCCGCGGCATGAAGGCGATGCAATACACCCTGGACCAACTCAACAGGATCTCGACCGACGCGTTCGTCGCGGCGCTGTCGGGCGTCTTCGAGCACTCGCCGTGGGTCGCCGAAGTCGCGGCGCGAGAGCGTCCGTTCGCGAGCATCGACGAGCTGCATCGCAGGATGTCGCAGATCGTCGAAACGTCTGGCGAGGGCAAGCAGCTCGCGCTGATCAACGCGCACCCGGAGCTGGCCGGCAAGGCCGCGGTGCGCGGCGAGCTGACCGCCGAGTCGACGCGCGAGCAAAGCGGCGCGGGTCTCGCGCAATGCACGCAGGAAGAGTTCGACAAGCTGCATGCGCTCAATCAAGCGTATCGCGAGAAATTCGGTTTTCCGTTCGTTCTCGCGGTACGCGGCTACGACCGCCACGGCATCATCGCGAACTTCGAATCGCGCGTGAACAACAGCCGCGCCGACGAACTGCGCGCGAGCCTCGATCAGATCTATCGCATTGCACGTTTGCGGCTCGACGACCTGATCGGCGCGTGACGCGCACTGCGTCACGCAGCGAGCCGTAACGTTTTTCCCGCACCAATCGATCTCAAGGACGACAAAGATGGCACTTCCGATTCTCGACCCCAACGCACCGGAATTCACGCGCCGTTACGTGAACCTGGCGGACCCGCGTCTGGGCGCGCAGGCGCTCGAGGCCAGCGACGAATTCTTCGCGCCGAAGGACCGCATGCTGAATCCGGAACCGGCCGTCTTCATTCCGGGCAAGTACGACGACAACGGCAAGTGGATGGACGGCTGGGAAACGCGCCGCAAGCGCACGACCGGCCACGACTGGTGCATCGTCAAGCTCGCGCGGCCCGGCGTGATCAAGGGACTCGACCTCGACACGAGCCACTTCACCGGCAACTTCCCGCCGGCGGCGTCAGTGGAAGCGGCGCGCGTTGCGGATGGCGAGCCGAATCAGGCGACGCAATGGACCGAGATCGTGCCGTCGACCACGTTGCAGGGCAATAGCCACCACTACCTCGAAGTCGGCGACGCGAGCGCGTACACGCATCTGCGCGTGAACATCTATCCGGACGGCGGCATCGCGCGTCTGCGTGTTTACGGTCAGCCGCAGGTCGACTGGGCCGGCGCGAGCCGCACCGAGCAGTTCGATCTCGCCGCGATGGAAAACGGCGCGTATCTGGTCGGCGCGAACAACCAGCACTTCGGCGCGGCCTCGACGCTGCTGATGCCGGGTCGCGGCGTGAATATGGGCGACGGCTGGGAAACGCGTCGTCGTCGCGAGCCGGGCAACGACTGGGCGATCATTGCGCTCGCGCAGCCGGGCGTGATCCGCAAGATCGAAGTCGACACCGCGCACTTCAAGGGCAATTATCCCGATCGCTGCTCGATCCAGGCCGCGTACGTGAAGGGCGGGACCGACAGCTCGCTCGTCACGCAGGCGATGTTCTGGCCGGTGCTGCTCGGCGAACAGAAACTGCAGATGGACAAGCAGCATTTCTTCGAGAGCGAGATCGCGGCGCTCGGTCCCGTTACGCATGTGCGCTTCAACATCTATCCGGACGGCGGCGTGTCGCGTCTGCGTCTGTGGGGTACGCTCGAATGAAAACGCTCGCCATCGAACCGCTGACGAAAGCGGCGTTCGCCGCCTTCGGCGACGTGATCGAACTCGAAGGCGCGAAGCAGATTCCGATCAACCTCGGCACGACGATCCGCTATCACGACCTCGCGAAGGTCGACGTGACCGACGAGCACGGCCGCACGCTCGTCAATCTGTTTCGTGGCCAGCCGCGCACGCTGCCGTTCGAAGTGAAGATGCTCGAGCGTCATCCGCTCGGCAGCCAGGCGTTCGTGCCGCTCAACGACAAGCCGTATCTGGTCGTCGTCGCGCCCGCGGGCGAACTCGACGCGACGAAGATCCGCGCGTTCGTCACCACTGGCTGGCAGGGCGTCAACTACGCGAAAGGCGTGTGGCACCATCCGCTGATCGCATTGGGCGAGACGAGCGACTTTATCGTCGTCGATCGTGGCGGCGAGGGGCTCAATCTGAACGAGCAGGATCTGGCGGAGTCGCTGTGGCTCACGGAAGATGCGCTGAGCGCGGTGGCGGTTTGATGGCGATGCAGCTGCCGGGTCGCCGGCAGCGTTGCGGTTCGAAGAACAGGCCCGCGACGTGCGTTACGTCGTGGGCTTTTTTGCATGGATGGCGATCACTTGCGCCTGCCAAGCAGCGGCGAATGCCCAATGACTTCCCTTGACCGCTCGGGCGGCTCCGGCGCCGAAAATCCCGCTGCTTCGATGGCCGGCTTGAGCCCCCTGAATTGCAGGCTTTTCTTCGGCGAGCGCAGCGATGTCATGCCGTCGTCCCATGCATGCAGCATCTGCTTGGCGATCGCACGCCACTGCGGTTCGTTGCGCGCTGCTTCGATCAACTCGTGGCCGACGTCGACAGCGGAGTCGCACAGCGCTTCAACCATCTGCGCATATTGCCGCGGGGCGATGCCCATGCGCGTGTTGAAAAATCGTTCCAGCGTTTTACCGGCTGCCCAGGTTTTGCGGCCGTCGACAGGCAGCCCGGGCGGATTGGCTGCGAAGCGCGGATAAGCCTGGGTCGTCACGACATCGTAGACGGGCGTGAACGCGACATCGTCGACCGAGGTATAGAACAGTGCGACGTTCTTGGTGTGGCAGTCCGCATTGCGCACGACGTAGTTCGTCAGCAAATGCCAGCCGAGCTGCTGGAGTTGCATCCGCATGGTGTCGCGATCGAGCAGATACGCTCTTGCCGCGTTGAGCATTTTCTCGCTCGTCGAATTGTATTTTTCGTGCGGTGGCAAGCCGAGCAGACCGCACAAGTCTTCGACGCCATACGCCGGCAGTCCCTGCGCGTCGACATCGAAGCGCTCGACGACGAGCGCCCTGCCATCGTCCGACATCCGCGTGCGCGCAACGTGCGCCACCCCCAGCCGCTCCAGCACCCGCATCGAATGGAACTCGTTGAAACCGAGAAAGGGCGTGTTGTCGTCCGAACCTTTGACGATGTGACGGCTCGTTCGAATCGTCGGCTTACCGAGCTGCAACGGTGTCGATGCGGCAGACTGCGCCTGCGGCGCGATGAACTTCGGCACGACGCCCGAAATGGCCGCTCGCGCGTATTCACGTACGAGTTGCGCGAAATGTTCGGCGGTGTTGTCGCCGTGCAGGATGTGCTGGACGTCGAGCGCCTGGAGTTCGGTGCCCGGCGCCACGCCTTCGGGCGTCACGGTGACCCGGCCGATCCCCATCGAGCCGACGACGGCGAGCAGTGACAGGTCGGTTCCGTCGAGCAAGGGCCCGAATTGCTCGCGGATCAGATTCAGCAGATAGCCTTCGGGCAGGTTCTGCCGGAAAAACGGATGCAGGTCGCGTGGCCAGCGCCAAGGCTCTTCGCGCACCGGCATCGTCAGGCTGACGAAGTCGGCCGCGCTCGCATCGCCGTGATATTTGAGGACATAGTCGTCGCGCTCGCGAAACAGCGTGGCAACCTTCTTGCCTAGCACCTGAACGTCGAGCTTCATGGCTGCGCGTCCGGGCTGCGCTGTTCAGCGAGGATGTCTTCCAGCGTGCGGCCATGTCCATGCGCGACGAACTTGAGGTCGTAACCGGCAGCCTCGAGCAGGCGCACGAGCACGGACACGCTCATATCGTTCCTGGCGAGCGTTTCCATCCGCGCGACGGTCGTGCGGGCCACGCCCGCGCGGCGTCCAAGTTCTTCCTGCGATAGTTTGCTGTCCCGTCGCACGGCTTTCAGCATGTCCGAGACATCGGCGAGGTTGGTCATTTGTAGCCTCAGGGCGTCAAATTCAACGTATTTGACGTTTATTGTAGCCCAAGAGACACAACAAGGTTATTCGCATTTGTGTCTCTAGGGCTACATTTTATCTATCTTTGCCGATTTTTGTAGCCCAGGGGCGACAAAATCCGATTATCGATCTCGCTGACCGCGCACGTCACCCTCACAAACAACAACGGGCTTGCCGCTCTCGCGACAAGCCCGCTTCGCACTCCAGCCTCTGCCTCGGCACCGGCTCCGTGATCCGGACAGACGTCCTTACTTCGCCGCGCCGCCTTCGAACCACGCGGCGATCTTCATCCGCTCGTCGTCGGTCATATGCGTGACGTTGCCGAGCGGCATCGCCTTCAACGTGACCGCCTGCTGGTAAATGCGCTGCGCGTTCTGCGAAATTTCGTCGGGCGTATCCATCAGCACGCCGGCGGGCGCGCTGCCCATCATCGTCGGATGCGCGGAGTGGCAGGCCACGCAGCGCTGCTGCAGCACCGGCGCGATGTCGGCGACCTTCAGCGTCGGCGCGTTGGCGGCCTGCGCCTGCGGCACCACCGGACGCGGCATGGTCCACACGAGTGCCGTGCACATCAGCGCGACGCCGACGAGCGGCAGATACCACAATACCTGGCCGCGATGGCGCATCACGAAGAACTGACGGATCAGCGCGCCGGCCAGCATGATGACGACGAGCACCGCCCAGTTGTACGGATGCGTGTAGGTCATCGCGTAGTGGTTCGACAGCATCGCGAACACGACCGGCAGCGTGAAATACGTGTTGTGCACCGAGCGCTGCTTGCCGCGCTTACCGTAGATCGGGTTCGGCGTGTCGCCCTTCAGCATCGCGTCGACCATCTTGCGCTGGCCCGGAATGATCACGAAGAACACGTTGGCCGACATGATCGTCGCGAGCATCGCGCCCACGATCAGATACGCTGCGCGGCCCGCGAAGATATGGCAGGCGAGATACGCCGCGATCAGCACATAAACGCCGACGCAGATGCCGAGAAGTTTGTCGCGTGTGCCGAGAATGCGGCACAGCGAGTCGTAGACGATCCAGCCGGCCGCGAGGAAACCGATCGCCGAGGCGACGGCGACCACCGGCCCCATGTCGAGCACGTTCCTGTCGATCAGGTAGGTGCTCGGCGAGAACAGATACAGCACGGTAAAGAGACCGAAGCCCGACAGCCACGTCGTGTACGACGGCCATTTCGACCAGTGCAGGTCTTCGGGCATTTCGGGCGGCGCGACCGTGTACTTCTGCATGTTGTAGAAGCCGCCGCCGTGCACGTGCCACAGCTCGCCGAACACGCCGCGACGGCGCTGGTTCGGATCGGTCGGCGGCTTCAGGCTATTGTCGAGCGCGACGAAATAAAACGATTCGCCGATCCATGCAATGGCGGCGATGACGTGGAACCAGCGAATCGCGAGGTTCAACCAGTCGGTGATAAAGCCTTCCATGAAACTCCTCCACTTCTGATTCGTTGCGTGCGCGATGACGTTCGACGTCGTCGGTCATCGCGCCGACTGCGGATAGAAGACGCAGCGCGGGTTGTTATGGGTATCGCGGGGCGTTGTGCCTGTCCAGGTCTGTTCGTGCCGGTTCGGACGCGGCTCGTATCCAGCAGGGCTAGCTGCCCCGATACGTGCTGTACGAAAACGGCGACACCAGCAGCGGCACGTGATAGTGCGCGTCGGCATCGGCGACGCCGAAGCGCAGCACGACGCGATCGACGAAGCGTGGTTCCGGCACCTTCGTGCCGAGCGACGCGAAGTAGTCGCCCGCGCCGAACACGAGTTCGTACTCGCCCGCGACGAGCGCGTCGCCTTCGAGCAGCGGCTCGTCGCAGCGGCCGTCGTGATTGGTGACAGTGGTTTTGAGCGCGCGGCGCGTGTCGCCCGCGAGCGCGAAGAGTTCGACCTTGATGCCTGCGCCGGGACGGCCGTTCGCGGTGTCGAGCACGTGGGTAGTGAGCTTGCCCATTCGCAATTGTCCTTGTGTGAATGCGAGGTGTCGGCGGCGGCCCGATCCATTACGTTTGCGGCGGATCGAGGCTCCACGTCGGTGGCTACATACCCGTCGGCGAATCGAAGCGAGCGCCGTGGCAGCCATTGTAGAAAGGATGCTCTGTCCCGAGCGCGAGCGATAGGAAAGATAATAGTTCGCGCATGATGGACAGCCAGACGAAAGCCGCGCCGGCTCATCGGCCGATCGTACCGGCGCCAAAAATGCACCACTATATTGGCGGTGTGAAGTTGGGTATCGCAACGCGCGCGGGTTGTCAGCGGGATTTTGGCTACCGAAGGTAAGCGCTGTGCGGCGCGACACACCCGTACAAAGGCAGGCCTTTGGCACGGACAACCCCGAAGACGGCGACTCACGCTGGGTAACCGGGCTAATCGCGTTCGAACGGCTTTGCATGCAGGCAATCAGGCGGACAGACGAATGACGATGAATGAAGCACTGAAACAACCCGGTAAAACGATGCTCGTGAAGCACGCGGACGTGCTGGTCACGATGGATGACGAGCGGCGCGAACTGCGCGACGCCGGGCTGTATATCGAGGACAACCGGATCGTCGCGGTCGGACCGACCACGCAACTGCCGCAAACGGCCGACCAGGTACTCGACCTGCACGGCCATCTCGTGATTCCGGGCCTCGTCAACACGCATCACCACATGTACCAGAGCCTCACGCGCGCGATTCCCGCCGCGCAGAACGCCGAGTTGTTCGGCTGGCTCACGAACCTGTACAAGGTGTGGGCGAACCTCACGCCTGACATGATCGAAGTATCGACGCTGACCGCGATGGCCGAGCTGCTGCTGTCGGGCTGCACGACGTCGAGCGACCATTTGTATATCTATCCGAACGGCAGCCGTCTCGACGACAGCATCGCGGCCGCGCGCCGAATCGGCATGCGCTTTCATGCGGCGCGCGGCAGCATGAGCGTGGGACGCAAGGACGGCGGCCTGCCGCCCGATTCGGTGGTCGAGCGCGAAGCGGACATCATGAAGGACACGCAGCGTCTGATCGAGACGTATCACGACGATGGGCGCTACTCCATGCTGCGCGTCGTCGTGGCGCCGTGCTCGCCGTTTTCGGTGAGCCGCGACCTGATGCGCGAATCGGCGGCGCTCGCGCGCCAGTACGGCGTGTCGCTGCATACGCATCTGGCGGAGAATCTCAACGACGTCGAGTACAGCCGCGAGAAGTTCGGCATGACGCCGGCCGAGTATGCGCACGATCTCGGCTGGGTCGGGCATGACGTATGGCATGCGCACTGCGTGCAACTCGACGACGCGGGCATTGCGCTGTTCGCGCGCACCGGCACCGGCGTCGCGCACTGTCCGTGCTCGAACATGCGGCTCGCGTCGGGCATCGCGCCGGTCAAGCGCATGCGGCTCGCGGGCGTGCCGGTCGGGCTCGGCGTCGACGGCTCGGCGTCGAACGACGGTGCGCAGATGGTCGCCGAAGTGCGCCAGGCGCTGCTGCTGCAGCGTGTCGGTTTTGGGCCCGATGCGATGACCGCGCGCGAGGCGCTCGAAATCGCGACCCTGGGTGGTGCGCGCGTGCTCAATCGCGACGACATCGGCGCGCTCGCGCCCGGCATGGCCGCGGATTTCGTCGCGTTCGATCTGCGTCAGCCGCACTTCGCCGGCGCACTGCACGATCCGGTGGCGGCGCTGGTATTCTGCGCGCCGTCGCAGGTCAGCCATAGCGTGATCGACGGCAAGGTGGTGGTGAACAATGGGCAGTTGGCGACGCTCGAACTCGGGCCGGTGATCGAGCGGCATAACGCGCTCGCGCGGCAGCTTTACGAGGCGGCCGCTTGAACTCGAGCGGAACGGGCGGCACTCGCGCCGCGCCGCGCGCAAGCCGCGAGTCGCTGATCCGTGAGCGGCGGCGCCAGTGCGATCGGCGCCGCATGCGGCGTCAGGACTTGTCGATCAACGTCCGGGTCGCCTCGCCAACCAGGCCGCGCAGCCAGCGCACTTCGTCGGAGTAATGCACGCGCTCGTGCCACAGCTGGTAGTACTGCATCGGCGGAAAGTCGAGTGGCGCGGCCACCACGGTCAGCGGCAGGAACTTCGCGTAGTAGTCGGCAAAGAGGCGCGTCGTCGTGAAGATCAGATCGGATTTGATCAGCACGTACGGCGCGAGATTGAAGTAGGGCAACGTGACGACCACATGGCGCTTGAGCCGCTCGCGCGCGAGATGCACGTCGATCGCGCCGCGCTGGCCGACCGAATACGGCGTCGGCGCGAGATGTGGCGCGTTCAGGTACTGGTCGAGCGTGAGCCCGCCGCGTTTGGCGAACGGATGCGTGTTGCTCATCAGGCACACGATCTGATCGACGAACAGGTTCGACAGATGCAACTGCTCGGGCGGCTCCGGCCAGTTGCCGACCACGATGTCGAGCTTGCCGTCCTCGAGCGCGAGTTCGTAGTCGAACGCGGGGCCGAGCGAATGGAATTCGAGCGTCGCGTTCGGTGCGGCCTTGCGGAAACGTTCGACGACCGTCGGCACGAACAGCACGTTCAGGTAGTCGGGACAGCCGATCCGGTAGCAGCGGATCGACGTGGCCGGATCGAAGTTGTGCTGCTGGAACTTGATGCGCTCGATTTCGCGCAGCGCGTTCTGCACCGGTTCGAGCAGGCGCAGACCGTACTCGGTCGGCACCATGCCGGACTTGCCGCGCACCAGCAGCGGGTCGCCGGTGATGTCGCGCAGACGGCGCAGCGCCGCGCTGATGGCAGGTTGGGACTGGTTCAGTTTGACGGCGGCGCGGGTGACGCTGCGCTCCATCAGCAGCGTGTGCAACACGCGCAGCAGGTACGTGTCGATCGCCTCGCGTTGCTGGCTCATGGATTCTCCGAATATATGTGCTGGCTGATCGAACGAACGTGGGGGTATATGCGTTTTAATATGGACGAAAAACGGCGTCAAGGGCGACATACCCGCAGAGCTTGTAGCGGCGGGGGTTTGCGGGAATTTTGTCAACTCGACTGAGTGGGGCGAATTAGGTATTGTCATCCGGTTGTGGTGACGGATCGCCCGCCGGCGGCATGCAGGCGGCAAGCAGGCGGCAAGCAGCGTCACGAACGCACTACGGAATCTCATGAGCGACACTCCACTTAGCGACGGCGCGCAACTCACCGGCCAGGCGGTGCCTCGGCTCGCGCTGACGGGCATCACGAAGCAGTACCCGGCCGTGCGCGCCAACGACGACGTCACGCTCGTCGTCGCGCCCGGCGAAATCCACGCGGTGCTCGGCGAGAACGGCGCGGGCAAGAGCACGCTGATGAAGATCATCTACGGCGCCGTGCGACCCGACGCCGGCGAGATCCGTTGGGAAGGCGAGACGGTCGACATCGCGAGTCCGGCGGCCGCCCGCAAGCTCGGCGTCGGCATGGTGTTCCAGCACTTCTCGCTGTTCGAGACGCTGACGGTCGGCGAAAACATCGCGCTCGCGCTCGACGAACCGTTCGATCTGAAGACGTTGGCCAAACGCATTCGCGAGGTGTCGGCCGACTACGGGCTCGACATCGATCCGCAGCGGCATGTCCACAGCCTCACCGTCGGCGAGCGGCAGCGTGTCGAAATCGTGCGCTGCCTGCTGCAGAATCCGCGTCTGTTGATCATGGACGAACCGACCTCGGTACTGACGCCGCAGGCGGTCCGCAAGCTCTTCACGACGCTGCGCCGGCTCGCGGCCGAGGGCTGCAGCATCCTCTACATCAGCCACAAGCTCGACGAAATCCAGGAGTTGTGCGACACCGCGACGGTGATGCGCGGCGGTCGCGTGACCGGCCATGTGACGCCGAAGAACGAGACGCATGCCTCGCTCGCGCAGTTGATGGTCGGCCACTCGCTGCCGGACTACACGCGGCGCGAGCACAAGCCGGGCGCGGTGCTGCTCGATGTCAGGCAGTTGTCGGTCGCGAGCGACGATCCGTTCGGCACCTCGTTGCGCGACGTGTCGTTCAGCGTGCATGCGGGCGAGATCTTCGGCATTGCCGGTGTGTCGGGCAACGGGCAGGCGGAACTGCTCGCGGCGTTGTCCGGAGAGAAGCGCGCTGAAAAACGCAGCCTGCCGGCCGACGCGATCACGATCTGCGGCAAACCGGCCGCGCGCCTCGGCGCGGGCGGGCGGCGCGCGCTCGGCTTCGGCTTCGTGCCCGAAGAGCGGCTCGGCCGCGGCGCGGTGCCGGCGATGAGCCTCGCCGACAACGCGCTGCTCACCGCGCATCGGCAGAGCATGGTCAACTCGGGCTGGATCAAAACGGGTGTGATGCGCGCATTCGCCAAGCGCTGCATCGACGCGTTCGACGTGCGCTGCGGCGGCCCCGACGCGCTCGCGCAAAGTCTGTCGGGCGGCAATCTGCAGAAATACATCATGGGCCGCGAGATTTTGCAGGCGCCGAAGGTGCTCGTGGTCGCGCAGCCGACGTGGGGCGTCGATGTCGGCGCGTCGGCGTTCATCCGTCAGCAACTGCTCGATCTGTCGGCGCGCGGCGTTGCGATTCTGGTGATCTCGGAGGAACTGGAAGAGCTGTTCGATATCTGCGATCGCATCGCGGTGCTCGCGGGCGGGCGGCTTTCACCGGTGCGCGCGACCGGTGCGACCAACGCCGAGGAAATCGGCCGCTGGATGGCGGGGCTGTTCGGCGACCGCGAGGGCGCGGCGCCCGCGGCGGATCAGCCGGCGCATGCATGAGTCGAGGCGTTGCCCGCCGGCCACGCCGAGACGCTAACCACGCACGCGAATGCGGACCCTGAAGAACAGAACCCGAACAAATACACGCTACCCATGATGCTTCCCTATCGACTCGAAGCCCGCACGTCGCCGTCGCGCACGATGCAGCTCGCCGTGCCGCTGATCGCCGCGTTGCTGACGCTCGCGATCGGCTTCCTGATCTTCGGCCTCGTCGGCCGCGACCCGGTGCAGGCGATGCACGGGTTTTTCATCGAGCCGCTGTCCAGCATCAACGGCTGGTCGGAGCTGCTGCTGAAGGCGTCGCCGTTGTGCCTGATCGGCCTCGGTCTCGCGATCGGCTATCGCGCGAACGTGTGGAACATCGGCGCCGAAGGGCAGATGCTGCTCGGCGGCATCGCGGCGAGCGGCGTCGCGATCTATTTCGATCAGGCGAGCGGCTGGTGGATCCTGCCGACCATGATGGCGGCCGGCATCCTCGGCGGCATGGCGTGGGCCGCGATTCCCGCGTTTCTGAAGAGCCGCTTCAATACCAACGAGATTCTCGTGAGCCTGATGCTCACGTACGTCGCGACGCAACTGCTGATCTATCTCGTGAGCGGCCCGTGGCGCGATCCGCAGGGCATGAACTTCCCGCTGTCGGAGATGTTCAGCGGCGACGCGCTGTTTCCGACGCTGTATGGCGACTGGCACTGGAAATTTCTGCGTGGCACGCGCCTGAACGCGTCCGTGTTCCTCACGCTGATCGCGATTCCGCTCGTCTGGCTGTTCATGCGCAAGAGCTTCGCGGGCTACCGGATGAACGTCGGCGGACTTGCGCCGCTCGCCGCGCGTTACGCCGGTTTCTCCGACAAGAAGACGATCTGGACGTCGCTGCTGATTAGCGGCGGCCTCGCGGGCCTCGCCGGTATGGGCGAAATCGCCGGTCCGATCGGCCAGTTGCAGGCGACGTGGTCGCCGGGCTACGGCTTCACCGCGATCATCGTCGTGTTCGTCGGCAGGCTGCATCCGCTCGGCATCGTGCTCGCCAGTCTGCTGATGGCGTTGCTGTATCTCGGCGGCGAAGCGGTGCAGACCTCGATGCAATTGCCGCAGGCGCTCTCGGGCGTGTTCCAGGGGCTGCTGCTGTTCTGCCTGCTCGGCGCCGACCTGTTCGTGAACTACCGCGTGCGGCGCCGCTCGGCCGCAGCAGTGGCTCGTTAAGTTTGCCAATCAGCTCGCTAATCCGCTTTCAGACTCGATATGGATATCCAGCAAGCCAGCGCGCTCACGTCGAGCGCGATCACCGCGTCGATCCCGTTGATGTTCGCGGGCGCCGGCGAACTCGTCGCCGAAAAATCGGGCGTACTCAATCTTGGCGTGGAAGGGATGATGCTGATGGGCGCCGTCAGCGGCTACGCGGTCACGTCGATCACCGGCAGCCCGTGGCTCGGCGTGCTCGCCGCGATCGGCGCCGGTCTCGCGATGTCGCTGCTGTTCGCGTTCCTCACGCTGACGATGCTCGCCAACCAGGTCGCGACCGGCCTGTCGCTGACGATCTTCGGCATCGGGCTGTCCGCGTACGTCGGCAAGCCGTACACGTCGGCGGCGGTGCGCGCGACGATCGATACGTGGACGATCCCCGGCCTGTCGAACATCCCGGTGCTCGGCCCGGCGCTGTTTACCCTCACGCCGCTCGATTACCTCGCGTTCCTGATGTTCGCCGCGATCGGCTGGTTCCTCTATCGCACGCGCGCGGGACTCGTGCTGCGCTCGGTCGGCGAATCGCCGCAGGTCGCGCATTCGGTCGGCTTTCCGGTGGTCGGCGTGCGCTATGGGGCGGTCGCGTTCGGCGGCGGCATGGCGGGGCTCGCGGGCGGCTACTATTCGATCGTCAATCTGCACCTGTGGCAGGAGAACCTGACCTCGGGCCGCGGCTGGATCGCGCTCGCGCTCGTGGTGTTCGCGACGTGGCGCCCTGGGCGACTGCTGATCGGCTCGCTGCTGTTCGGCGCGGTGACGGGGCTGCAGTTCTATGCGCAGGCGATCGGTGTGCCGGTGCCGACGCAGTTTCTCGCGATGCTGCCGTACGTTGCGACGATCGTCGTGCTCGCGCTGATCTCGCGCAATCCGAACACGATTCGCCTGAATGCACCCGCGTCGCTCGGCAAGCCGTTTTTCTCGGCGGGCTGACGGCGACACAGGTTCTTGATCGCTCCGCTCAAACTATTCGCTCATTACGACAGGAAAAAAACATGAAGAGAAGAAATCTGCTGACCGCTTTCGCTTGGGGTGCGGCGTCGCTGGCACTTGCGGCGCCGCTCGCGCAAACCGCGCAGGCCGCTGACGTGCCGGGCGTCGCGTTCGTCTATCTCGGCAATCCGGGCGATGCCGGCTGGACCTACGCGCACGATCAGGGCTCGCGGGAAGCCGAAGCGAAGTTCGGCAACAGGATCAAGATCACGCGCGTCGAGAACGTGCCGGAATCGGCCGACTCCGAGCGCGTGTTCCGCGATCTCGCGAACAAGGGCAACAAGATCATCTTCGGCACGAGCTTTGGCTACCAGGACTTCGAGCTGAAGGTCGCGAAGGACTTCCCGGACACCATCTTCCTGCACGCGACCGGCTACAAGAAGGCGCCGAACTTCGGCACCTACGACGTGCGCATGTATCAGGGCGCGTATCTGGCCGGCGTCGCCGCGGGCTACGTGACGAAGAGCAACACGCTCGGCTTCGTCGCGTCGGTGCCGATTCCGGAAGTGGTGCGCAACATCAACGCGTTCACGCTCGGCGCGCGCTCGGTGAATCCGAAGGTGCATACGAAGGTGATCTGGATCAACAGCTGGTTCGATCCGGGCAAGGAAAAGCAGGCCGCCGAAACGCTGATCGGCCAGGGCGCCGACGTGCTGCTGCAGAACACCGATTCGAGCGCGACGCTCGCGACCGCGTCGGAGAAGCACGTGCACGCGTTCGGCTGGGATTCGGACATGAAGAAGTTCGGTCCCGATGCGCATCTCGGCTCGGTCGTCGCGCACTGGGGCGTGTACTACAGCGCGGTGATCCAGCAGGTGCTCGACGGCAAGTGGAAGAACGATCCGGTGTGGTGGGGCATTCCGCAGAAGGCTGTCAACCTCGAGGACCTGAACACGTCGGCGATTCCGGCCGATGGGCAGAAGCAGGTTGCCGCGAAGCGCGACGAACTCGCGAGCGGCAAGCGCGACGTGTTCACGGGCCCGATCAAGGATCAGTCGGGCACGGTGAAGGTGCCTGAAGGCAAGACGCTGACCGATGCGGAACTGCAGCGCCTGAACTGGTACGTGGAGGGTGTCGACGGGTCGCTGCCGAAGTAAATCGGGCGGTCCGTTGTTGAAAAAAAGCTGCGTCCAGCCCCGCCTGGACGCAGCTTTTCTGTTTGCGGCTTGCGCGTATCAGCGGGCAAGCGTGTCGTGCGGTCGCCGCTCAGTCCTCGATGCGCAGGCCGACCTTCAGCGTTACCTGCCAGTACGCGACCTTGCCGTTCTCGATCTGGCCGCGCGTTTCCGTGACCTCGAACCAGTGCAGATTGCGCAGCGTTTCCGACGCTTTGGCAATCGCGGTGGTGATCGCGTCGTCGATCGATTTCTTCGACGAACCGGTCAGTTCGATCTTCTTGTAAACGTGTTCTGACATGAGTTCCTCCTTGGTGTGCGCCGCTGGTCAGTAAAACGCTGCTCGGAAACGTGCATGGAAAAAAGTATAGGCAACGGTTCGCGCAGTCCGACGGACATATGCGTCCTCGCCAGCGCAATCGCCTGCGCGGCGGACCAGACGTCGCCGCTCGAACCATCGATACCGCACATCGCATGCCCGGTATCGCGCGACTTAAGCGCCTGGCGCGGTCGCTATCATCCGTACGCAACATAAGCCATTCAATCTGATAACCGACGAGGTTCGAACGTGGAAACTGGTTTTTGCGGCCCCGGCCTGATGGGCGCGCCGATGATCCGGCACCTGCTGCGCGCGGGTCATAGCGTGCATGTGTGGAACCGCACGCGCGCGGTCGAGCAGATCGTGTTCGGCCCGGCGGGGGAGCGCCTACGAGACCGGCACGCCGATGCCGGTCGCGTCGACGGTCCAGCAATTGCTGCGACTGGGTGCGGCAATGGGGCTCGCCGACGCGGATTTCTCGGCCTTCATCGACATTCTGCAGACGCCGCGCGGCGGCTCGAGCGGGTGACGCGGGCCGCGCCGGAACAACTGTCCGGTTGAAAACTCCAAACCTGCTAAAATATTGGGTTTTTCGCCGATATCACATTCAAAGGGACGCGCTGTGCTGTCTACTGCCAATATCACCATGCAATTCGGGCCGAAGCCCCTCTTCGAGAACATTTCGGTCAAATTTGGGGGAGGGAATCGCTATGGCCTGATCGGTGCGAACGGCTGCGGTAAATCCACCTTCATGAAGATTCTCGGTTCGGATCTCGAGCCCAGCTCGGGCAACGTGATGCTCGAGCCGAATGTGCGTCTGGGCAAGCTGCGCCAGGACCAGTTCGCGTACGAAGACGTGCGCGTGCTCGACGTCGTGATGATGGGCCACGCCGAAATGTGGGCCGCGATGACCGAGCGCGACGCGATCTACGCGAACCCCGACGCGACCGACGACGACTACATGCACGCGGCCGAGCTCGAAGCGAAGTTCGCCGAGTACGACGGCTACACGGCCGAAGCGCGCGCGGGCGAGCTGCTGCTCGGCATCGGCATTGCGATCGAAGACCACAACGGCCCGATGAGCAACGTGGCGCCCGGCTGGAAGCTGCGCGTGCTGCTCGCGCAGGCGCTGTTCTCGAAGCCGGACGTGCTGCTGCTGGATGAGCCGACCAACAACCTCGACATCAACTCGATCCGTTGGCTGGAAGATGTTCTCAACCAGTACAACTCGACGATGATCATCATCTCGCACGACCGGCACTTCCTGAACCAGGTCTGCACCCACATGGCCGACATGGACTACGGCACGCTGAAGGTCTATCCGGGCAACTACGACGACTACATGCTCGCCAGCACGCAGGCGCGCGAGCGTCAGCAGGCCGCCAACGCGAAGGCGAAGGAGCGCGTGGCCGATCTGCAGGACTTCGTGCGCCGCTTCTCGGCGAACAAGTCGAAGGCGCGCCAGGCCACCAGCCGTCTGAAGATGATCGACAAGATCAAGATCGAGGAATTCAAGCCGTCGTCGCGGCAGAACCCGTTCATCCGCTTCGAGTTCGAGAAGAAGCTGCACAACATCGCGGTGGTCGCCGACAGCATCTCCAAGAAATACGAGCGCTCGATCTTCAATAACTTCAGCATCAGCGTGCAGCCGGGCGAGCGCATCGCGATCATCGGCGAGAACGGCGCGGGCAAGACCACGCTGCTGCGCTCGTTGCTCGGCAATCTGCAACTCGACCACGGCACGGTGAAGTGGGCGGAAAACGCCAACGTCGGCTACATGCCGCAAGACACGTACGAAGAGTTTCCGGGCGACGTCACGCTGATGGACTGGATCGACCAGTACCGCAAGGAAGGCGACGACGAGCAGATGGTGCGCGGCACGCTCGGCCGGCTGCTGTTCAATGCGGACGACATCCGCAAGTCGGTCAAGGTGCTGTCGGGCGGCGAGAAGGGCCGCATGATCTGGGGCAAGCTGATGCTGGGCCGCCACAACGTGCTGCTGATGGACGAGCCGACCAACCACATGGATATGGAGTCGATCGAGTCGCTGCAGATCGCGCTCGACAAGTTCGACGGCACGCTGATTTTCGTCTCCCACGACCGCGAGTTCGTGAGCGGCCTCGCGAACCGGATCATCGAAGTGAAGACCAATGGCACGCTGAACGACTTCGGTGGCAACTATGAGGACTTCCTGACGAGTCAAGGCGTGCAATAAGCGCTTCGGTTCACGCTGATCGAATCGCGTCACAGCAAAAAGCCCGCTTCGTCGAAGCGGGCTTTTTTTATGGTCGCGTCAACGTGCGATGCGCGCAACGAACACGCTCACACCTTGTCGTTCTGAAACCGCATCGCCGTGCCTTCCCGTTCGATCCGAGTCCAGATCGCGCGCTTTTCCTCGTCGCTCAGAAACACCCAGTTCGACACTTCGGTGGCGGTGCGGCCGCAGCCTTTACAGACCTCGTCGAAGAGCGTGGAGCAGACACCGATGCACGGGCTGTCGGGAAGATCGTGGAGATTCGAAGTCATCGGAAACCTTGAGGCGGGGAGGCGAAGTCCCGCTATGTTAACCGATGCGCGCCGTGCGCCTTGCATGCGTCGCTCAGCGTCGTGCGAACTTCATGTCAATTGCGCTGACCTTTGCGTCTGCGATCACGCCGAAGTCGCCAGTTGCCACATCAGCGCGCCATTGAGCGCAATGATGCACGCCGCCGACAGCCATGACAGCACGAGCGGCACGCCGTGCACGCGCCAGCCGCGCATCAGCGCCGCATCGGACGCGCAGCGGATCAGCGGCACGACCGCGAGCGGCAATTGCAGGCTCAGCACGACCTGGCTCGCGACCAGCAACTGATTCGAGCCATGCTGGCCGAACACGCCCACCGCGAGCAGGGCCGGCCCGATCGCGAGCGCACGCGTGAGCAGCGCGCGTTTCCAGCGCGGTAACCGCAGCCGCAGGAAGCCCTCCATCACCGTCTGACCGGCCAGCGTGCCCGTGACGGTCGCGCTGAGTCCGCACGCGAGCAGCGCCGTCGCGAACAGGATGCCGGCCCAGCGGCTGCCGACGAGCGGCGCGATCAGCCGATGCGCATCGGCCAGATCGGTCACGTCGCGATGACCGCTGGCATAGAACACGGCCGCCGCGACGATCAGCAGCGCCGCGTTGATCACGAACGCGAACGCAAGCGAGCCGAAAGTATCGAGATTGACGACGTGCAGCGCGGCTTTGATCTGCGCGTCGCTGCTGTCGGGCGCGTGATGCTTGACCAGCGCCGAATGCAGATACAGGTTGTGCGGCATGACCGTCGCGCCGACGATGCCGGCCGCTAGCCACAGCATGCCCGCGCTTCTGATCAGCTCCAGGCTCGGCGCGGTGCCGGCGAGCGCCGCGTGCCAGTCGGGCCGCGCGAGCGCGAGCTGCACGACGAAGCACAGGCCGACGAAGCCGATCAGCGAGGCGATCACCGCCTCCAGCCTGCGGCCGCCTTTCTGCTCCGGCAGGCGCCGGCGCCGGTCGGGACGCATCGCGAAAGGATTGGTGTTCATCGTGCCAGAGCTTGTGGGAAACGCATCCCGTTGCAAGTCAAATGCCGATCGCACGCGCGCAGCGGCTGGCCGGCCGTCGCGCGACGACGTCGCGCAATACGCATCAAAAGATCATGATAGGAGCATTCGTGGCGGCGCCGCGGCGCATGAAAGGCGCGCCGGACGCCGACGCGGCTCTGCACCGGCAAGCACCGTCCGGCACTCGCGCGCGCCAGAGCGGCGCACCGCCCAGGTGCGAGCCAACGCCGAGCTGACAACCAGATAACAGCGACGCGATGAAACCCTCGCAGCCTGTGCCCAGCGCGGATAAAGCGCGGCCGACGACCGCGTATTTTTCGGTAGACACGGGCCGATAACCCGTTAAAATTTCGGCCATTTTGCAAGGGTGCGGCCAGAGCCTGTACCGTTTGCGCGACAGCTCCGGGTTTTTTTTTGTGCGGGCAATAATTGGTGGTAGTTTTCGGGGTTTTCAGGGGACCGTGCGGGCGACGGCGCGGCTTGAGTGACGAGAGATCGGAGAACGGGATGAACAAGCGGATAGTGGGGCATATGGCGGCGCTGATCTTGTGCGCGGCGCCGTGGTTGACGGCCGCTGCGAAGGATACGCAGCTCAACGTGTATAACTGGTCCGACTACATCGCGAAGGACACGATACCGAACTTCACCAAACAGACCGGCATCCAGGTCAAGTACGACAACTACGACAGCGACGACACGCTGCAGGCGAAGCTGCTCACCGGTCACTCGGGCTACGACATCGTCGTGCCGACCAGCAACTACGCGGGCAAGCAGATCGCCGCGGGCATCTTCGAGCCGCTCGACAAATCGAAGCTGCCGAACCTGAAGTACCTCGACCCGTCGCTGATGGCGCTCGTCGCCGGCGCCGATCCGGGCAACAAGTACGTGGTGCCCTGGGCGTACGGCACGACCGGCCTCGGCTACAACGTGACGAAGGTCCAGCAGATCCTCGGCAAGGACGCGCCGCTCGATAGCTGGGACATCCTGTTCAAGCCGGAAAACATCTCGAAGCTCAAGGCCTGCGGCGTGTCGGTGCTCGACGCGCCGGACCAGATGTTCGCAGCCGCGCTGCACTACATAGGCAAAGACCCGATGAGCACGAACCCGGCCGACTACCGCGCCGCGCTCGCGATGCTGAAAAAGATCCGCCCGTACATCACGCAGTTCAACTCGTCGGGCTACATCAACGACCTCGTCGGCGGCGACATCTGCTTCGCGTACGGCTGGTCGGGCGACGTCGTGATCGCCAAGCATCGCGCGATCGAGGCGAACAAGCCGTACAAGATCGAGTACTTCGTGCCGAAGGGCGGCGCGCCGGTGTGGTTCGACGTGATGGCGATTCCGAAGGATGCGAAGCACAAGGAAGCCGCGCTCGAGTGGATCAACTACATCGAGACGCCGCAGGTGAACGCCGCGATCACCAACGCCGTGTACTACCCGAGCGTCAATATGGAAGCGCGCAAGTACGTGGACAAGGACGTCGCGAACGATCCGGCCGTGTACCCGTCGCCGGAAACCATCAAGACGCTGTTCCTGTTGAAACCGCTGCCGCAGGAAATCCAGCGGCTGCAAACGCGACTGTGGACCGAGTTCAAGTCCGGCCGCTAAGCGCGCCAACAAACAGATAAGCAGCCTATGAAGCCCTCGGTGTTCACCGGGGGCTTTGTTCGTCAAACGCCGGAGTGAAGCAGCATTATGATGAGTAGTGACCAGCCGGGCGCGCTGGCCGGGACGGCCGTGCCGTCGACGGGCTCGAACGCCGTGACGGGCGACGCAGCGGAGCAGTTCATCCAGATCGTCGATGTCGTGAAGAAGTTCGGCGAGACCGTCGCGGTCAAAGGGGTCAATCTGACGGTGAAGAAGGGCGAGCTGTTCGCGCTGCTCGGCAGCTCGGGCTGCGGCAAGTCGACCCTCCTGCGCATGATGGCCGGGCTCGAAACCGTGACATCGGGCAAGATCCTGATCGATGGCGAAGATCTCGCGCAACTGCCGCCGTATCGCCGGCCGGTCAACATGATGTTCCAGTCGTACGCGCTCTTTCCGCACATGACTGTCGAGGCCAACGTGGCGTTCGGCCTCAAGCAGGAAGGTGTGCCGAAGGCCGAGCTGAAAGATCGCCTGCACAACGCGCTCGAACTCGTGCAGATGGGCCGCTTCGCGAAGCGCAAGCCGCATCAGCTGTCGGGCGGGCAGCAGCAGCGCGTTGCGCTCGCGCGCTCGCTCGTCAAGCGGCCGAAGCTGCTGCTGCTCGATGAGCCGATGTCGGCGCTCGACAAGCAGATCCGCCAACGCACGCAGATCGAGCTCGTCAACATTCTCGACCAGGTCGGCGTCACCTGCATGATGGTCACGCACGATCAGGAGGAAGCGATGACGATGGCCAACCGCCTCGCCGTGATGAGCGAAGGCCAGATCGTGCAGCTCGGCACGCCGCATGAAGTCTACGAGTACCCGAACAGCCGTTTCTCGGCGGAATTCATCGGCTCGACCAATCTGTTCGAAGGCCGCACGGTCGAGGACGAGCCCGATCACGTGTTCATCGAAACGCCGGATCTGACGTGCCATTTGCACGTCAATCACGGCATCACCGGTCCGCTCGGCATGCCGGTGACGATCTCGGTGCGCCCCGAACGCATCGCCCTCACGCGTAAGCCGCCGGAGGGCGCCTACAACTGGGGCAGGGGCGTCGTCACGAATATCGCGTACATGGGCGGCTATTCGCTGTATCACGTGAAGCTCGACGGCGGCAAGACCGTGATCGCGAACGTGACGAGCCTGGCGCTCACCGAAATCGATCCGCCATCCTGGGGCGACGAAGTCTACGTGCGCTGGAGCGCATCGGCCGGCGTGGTGCTGACGTCATGAAAGAGGCGCTTTCGTCGTTTTTCGCGTGGCCCATGCGGCGTCTGAAGTTCAGGGGACGCACCGCGGTGGTGGCGGGGCCGTTCATCTGGCTGCTGCTGTTTTTCCTCGTGCCGTTCCTGCTGGTCGTGAAGATCAGCTTCGCCGATTCGCAGCTCGGCATTCCGCCGTACACGCAGCTCGTCACCTTCGCGGAAGGCGCGCTGCACATCACGCTCGATCTGTCGCACTACGCGTTTCTGTTGACCGACAGCCTGTACTTCGCGACCTATGTGAATTCGGTCGTGGTCGCGGCGATTTCGACCGTGCTGTGTCTGCTGATCGGCTATCCGATGGCGTACTACATCGCGCGCTCCAATCCGGCCACCCGCAATCTGCTGATGATGGCCGTGATGCTGCCATTCTGGACCTCGTTCCTGATCCGCGTGTACGCATGGATCGGCATTCTGAAGAACAACGGGCTGCTGAATAACTTCCTGATGTCGGTCGGCCTGATCCATTCGCCGATCGAGCTGTATCACACGAACACGGCGGTCTATATCGGCATGGTCTATTCGTACCTGCCGTTTCTCGTGATGCCGCTGTACGCGCATCTCGTGAAAATGGACCTGACCTTGCTCGAAGCCGCCTACGACCTCGGCGCGAAGCCGTGGAAGGCGTTCTGGCAGATCACGCTGCCGCTGTCGAAGAACGGCATCATCGCCGGCTGTCTGCTGGTGTTCATTCCGGCAGTCGGCGAGTACGTGATTCCTGAGCTGCTCGGCGGCGCGAACACGCTGATGATCGGCCGCGTGATGTGGAATGAGTTCTTCGACAACGCCGACTGGCCGATGGCGTCCGCCGTCACATGCGCGATGGTGTTGCTGCTGCTGGTGCCGATGGCGCTGTTCCAGCATGCGCAGGCGAAGGCATTGGAGGAGGGCCGCCAATGAAGCCGAATCGCATGCTGCAGCTGATCGCTCTGGGCATAGGCTTTCTGTTTCTGTATATCCCGATCGTCAGCCTCGTCGTGTATTCGTTCAACGAATCGCAACTGGTGACGGTGTGGACGCGCTTCTCGACGCGCTGGTACGCGGCGCTGTTGCAGGACGGCGAGCTGATCACGGCGGCGTGGCTGTCGCTGCGTATCGGCCTGCTCACGGCGTTCGCGTCGGTGATCATCGGCACGTGGGCCGGCTTCGTGCTCGCGCGCATGGGGCGCTTTCGCGGCTTCACGCTGTACACCGGCATGATCAACGCGCCGCTGGTGATCCCCGAAGTGATTCAGGGCATCTCGCTGTTGCTGCTGTTCATCGAAATGGCGCGCTGGATCGGCTGGCCGGCCGAACGCGGCATCTTCACGATCTGGATCGGTCACGTGATGCTGTGTATTTCGTACGTCGCGATCATCGTGCAATCGCGCGTGCGCGAACTGCATCCGTCGCTCGAGGAAGCCGCGCTCGACCTCGGCGCGACACCGCTGCGCGTGTTCTTCTTCGTCACGCTGCCGCTGATTTCACAGGCGCTGGTGGCGGGCTGGCTGCTGTCGTTCACGCTGTCGATCGACGACGTGGTGCTGTCCGCGTTCCTGTCGGGTCCCGGCTCGACGACCTTGCCGCTTGTCGTGTTCTCGCGCGTGCGACTTGGTCTGAACCCGGAGATGAATGCGCTCGCGACGCTGTTCATCGCGGTCGTCACGGTCGGCGTCGTCGCGGCGAATTTCTTCATGCAGCGCGCGGAGCGCAGGCGGGCCGTGATGGCGGTTTGAGCTTGCGCGACGCGCGGGCATCGCGCACCACGCGTGATCGAACTGGAAATCGCGGCCCTCACTTCTTCTGACGATAGCGATGATCGAGTCCCTTCTGCGCGTGCTGGACTGGCAGCCGCTCTATCGGCTGTGGGAACTGATCGTGATCATCGTGAAGTTTCTATGGGAGCTGTTGCAGTTGCTGGGCGGTGGCGGGTAACGAATGCGCCGGCCCATGCCCGCGGCGCCGGATTGCCATTGTGCGGACTCAGCGCGCGAAGCGGTAATCCTGCGGCCGCACGCGGCGCGTACGCTTGCGAAAGCTGAACGTGAAGCCGGGCCAGATCGCGGTGACTTTGCCGCTCTGCGTCTGATACCAGCTGTGGCAGCCGCTCGTCCACACCGCGTGCCGCATCTCCTGTTGCAAACGCGTGTTGAAATCGCGCTGCACGTCGGCGCGCAAGGTCATCGTGCGCGCATTCTGTTTGCGCAGCACGCGCAGGCAATCGCCGATATATCGCAGTTGCGACTCGATCATGTAGATCATCGAGTTATGGCCGAGCCCCGTGTTCGGGCCGACGATCATGAAGAAGTTCGGGAAGTTCGCGATGCTCGTGCCGAGATAGGCCTCGGGGCCATCGCGCAGCCATAGCGTGCTGAGGTCGGTGCCGTCGAGGCCGGTCACTTCGAACGGCGCGGGCACGTCGTTGACCTGGAAGCCGGTGCCGCAGATGATCGCGTCCGCGTGGTGGTGCACGCCGTCGTCGGTCACGATGCCATCCGCGACGATCTCGCGGATACCGCTCGTCACGACGTCGACGTTCGGCTGACAGACGGCCGGGTAATAGTCGCTCGACAGCAGCACGCGCTTGCAGCCGAGCCGGTAGTTCGGCGTGAGCTTCGCGCGCAGCGCCGGGTCCTTGACGCGTCGCTGCAGATAGCTGAGACCGAACTTCATCGGCATCTTCATCAGCTTCGGATTGACGACGAACGCGATCCCACGCGACTCGAGCTGCCAATAGATCGCGCTGCGAACGAAGCGCTGCGTGAACGGCAGCGTACGGAACAGCCATTGCGCGCGCAGGCCGATCGGCTTGTCGCGCTTCGGCATCACCCACGGCGCGGTGCGCTGGAACAGAGCCAGATGCGCGACGCGCGGCTGGATTTTCGGCACGAACTGGATCGCGCTCGCGCCCGTGCCGATTACCGCGACGCGTTTGCCGTCGAGCGGATAGGCATGATCCCAGCGCGCCGAATGGAACAGCTTGCCCTCGAAACGTTCGATGCCGGCGATGCGCGGCAGCGCGGGACGCGACAGCGGACCGTTCGCGGCGATCAGCACGTCGGCCTCGACGATTTCGCGCGCGCCGTTCGTGTCGAGCTCGACGAGCCAGATCTGCCGCGCTTGGTCGAAGCGCGCGGCGCTCACTTTCGCATTGCAACGCACGTAGCGATCGACGCCGTACTTGTGCGCGCAGTGCCGCAGATACGCGAGAATTTCGGCCTGGCTGCTGAACGAGCGCGACCACGCCGGATTCGCCTCGAACGAGAACGAGTAGAGATGCGAGGGGACATCGCAGGCCGCGCCGGGGTAGGTATTGTCACGCCACGTGCCGCCGATGCCGCTCGCGGCCTCATAGACCGTAAACGACGTGATGCCCATTTGCTGCAGACGGATGGCCATGCCGATGCCGGCAAAGCCACTGCCGACGATCGCAATGCGCAGCGCGGTGGATGAAGCTGAAGGGGCGGGCGTCACGGCGGTCTCCGGCACGGGGCGAAAGCGGCGGGTGAAACGATAGCGGCTACGGCGCGCTGGACTCGCGCGGCGCGACGGGCAGGGGCGAAATCGCGCGTCTACAGCTGTCTACACACGGCTTAACGCGCAGGGTAGACAACTGTACACATCGCGTCAAGATCGTTTAGAGTGCAGCTATTAAACGCGCATACCGCGCGACGATTGAACGCACGATGACGACCGTCCCCGAAGCAGCGTCCGTCGCCGGCCCGGAGTTGCCGCCCGGCAAGCGCAAACTGATCGAAGCCGCGCTGCGGTTGACCGCCGGCGGCCGCAGTTTCGCGAGCCTCGGCTTGCGCGAGCTCGCACGCGAGGCGGGGCTCAATCCGAACACGTTCTACCGCCATTTCAGCGCGCTCGACGAGCTTGCGCATGAAGCCGTCGCCTCGGTGAGCCGACGGCTTCGGCCGATGCTGCGGCGCGAGCGCTGGCTCGCCGCGCACGACGAACCGCACAGCGTGCCGCGGCGCGCGTGCGTCGCGTTTTTCGCGTTCGCGCTCGCGAACCGCGAGGCGTTCCTGAGCGCGCTGGCCGAATACCACGGCACGTCGCCGGCTTTGCGCGAAGCGGTGCGCGCGAACCTGCACGAGGTGTCGGCGGAGATGGCGGACGACGTCGTGCAGCTCGAATTGATGCCGCGACTCGCGCGCGAGACCGTCGACGAAGTCTGCACGCAGATCGTGCTGCAACTGTTTCATCTATCCGCTGAATACATCGATGCGAACGGCGCGCGCCGCGACGCATTGATCGATTACGCGGAACGTTTCATCGTGCGGCTGTTTGCGGGGGCGGTCGTGCTCGCGCAGCACGAGGGTAGCCAGGCGGAGTCGGCGCGGGCCTGACTTGAACGAAGGCGGTACACAAAACCGGCAGACAAAAAACAGGCTCCGCGAAGGAGCCTGTCTTTTCATTCGACGCGGATCGATCGGGTTCGATCAGGTATCGGTCCAACCGCCGGAATCGTCGTTGCTGCCCATGTCGATGCCGCCGCCGCTGCCGTCATCGTTCCAGTCGTTCGAACCCTGACCGAAGTCGAGGCCGCCGCCGTTTCCGCCGTCGTTGCCGCCCCGGCGCAGTTCGTCGGGGTCGACGACCACGTCGCGCTCGACTACGCGGTCACGCCCATGACTGAGCGCCTCGCCAAGCAGCACGCCGGTCAGCAGGCCGCCCATGCCGCCACCCATGCCACCGCCTTGCTGCACGATGACCTGCGGCTGCTGCTGATAGGGACCCTGTTGCGGATAAGGCGGTTGCGGGTTGCCGAAGCGCTCGGCCTCCTGCGCGTACGTCGATTGCTGAGCGCTGCCCACGGACGCGGCGGTCGGATCGGGCCGGCCGTCGGCGCGCGCGCGCAGGCTCGCAATGCGCTGCTCGAACTCGTCGAGTGCATAGGGCGGCAGCGGATTCTTGCCGTTCGACAGCGTTTCGACGGCGCCGCGCAACTGCTCTTCGGTCGCTTCGACGTCTTTCTCGAGCAACTCGTGACCCGGCGCGGTGGATAGCTTCACGTCGAGCTTGATCGAACGCACCGCGTTGAGCATGTCGGTGGCGCGCTTCAATTGCGCGCGGCGGTCCTCGTCGGCGCGCGTGTCTTCCTGGCTGCGCGCGCGGCGCAAGGTCCAGCGCAGCACGAGCGCGATCACCGCGATCAGAACAATGATACCGATCCACATACCCACCCCCGGACCATGCCGTTGTTGCGCTTGCGACATCATCGCCGACTGTTGCTGCACAGCAGGCGCATTCTGCTGCGCGAACGGATTCGCGGCGTGACGGGTGACGTTGCCGCCCGCGCGTTCCGCGTCGCGGCGCAGGCGCGCTTCGGTTTGCGCGAAGCGGCTCGGGTCGGTGAAGCGGATCTGCGGATCGAGCGTCTTTGCCTGTTGGAGCTGCGCGAGCGCCTCGGCGGAACGGCCTTCGCGATCGAGCACCTGGGCGTACAGATAGTGCGCGTGTGCGTTGTTCGGATGCGCTTGCAACACTTCGGTGAGGCCGGCGTCGGCCTGCTGCCAGTTGCCCTGCGACATCGCCGATTCGATTTGCTGGGCGCTCGGCACCGCGAACGCCGCGGCCGACACGAGCAGCAGCGAAGCGAAGGCGGTTGCGAAAAGTTTTTTCATTTGCGGACCGGGCGGGGCGCGCCCGTCTCCATCAGTCGATTGCGGTGGCCGCCTGTGGCGGCCGGTATGCCGGTGCGTTCAGAAGCGAGCGCACCGGCATGTACTGCTACTGCTGTCATTGCTGCGTGTACTTGCTGCGAGGAAGTACACGCATCCGGCATTTACTGCGCCGGCGTATTGAGCTGCTTCTTCAGCGCTTCGAGCCGATCATCGACGGACGGGCCGCGGTTCAGATCCGCGAGCTTGTCGTCGAGCGCCTTGCCGCTTTTCTCGTCGGCGGAGTTCAGACGTGCGTCGGAACGCGCGTTCGACAGCGCGACTTTATCTTCGAGCTTCTGGAAATCCTCGGACAGGTTCGTGCCGCCGATGCCGCCGAGTGCGGTGGCCGCGGTATCTTTCGCCTGCGCGATCTGCTGCTTGGCTTGCAGGATGTTCGAGCGCGCGTTCAGGTCGTTGCGGCGCGTGCGCATGTCCTCGATCTGGCTCTTCAGTTGCGCGACCGACGGCTCCAGCGAAGTCAGTTCTTTGGTCAGCGCATCGCGTTCGGCTTCGGCCGTGGCCTGCGCACCGAGCGCTTCACGCGCGAGCGCTTCGTCGCCGGACTGCAGCGCACGGCGAGCACCGTCTTCATACTTCTTCGCCTTGTCCGCGGCAACATCGCGTTTGCTTTGCTGGGTGGCGACCTGCGCCTGAATCTCGATCAGCGAGTTTTCGGCCTTGCCGATGCTGTCGTCGAGTTCGCGCACGATCTGGCGCGAGTCGCGCGACGGATCCTGCACCGAATCGGCCGCATCGTTCAAAAGACCTTTGAGCGTGCGCGAAATGCTGTCAAAAAGCGACATGAAAACCTCCAGAGAATGTGAGCGGCGCCGACGATGCGTGCGCGCCTGACTGCCTTGAACTACTGCTACTTTACGCCGCCGTGCGCCATGCTGCGCAACGTTCGGACCGGAGTTCGGGGCGCACTTGCCAATTGCAATAGCGCGGTCCGTTTTTGTTGAGGCGCAATGCCGGTTGAGGATTGCCTCGATGATGGAAAGCCGCGATGGGCATGGACTTGACGGCGGATCATGGACTTGACGGCGGATATTACACCACCGGCTGTCTTAAAGATGGCTTAATCGATGCGGCTTCCCGAAGGCTCGAAGGATGCGCGAAAAGCCGCTGTTTGCGGGTGTGGGCGGGCGTTACCGAGCGGCGTTTCACGCAGGTGTCACTGATGTAACGATATGCAACGGGGACTCGTTGCGTACGCTCGCCTGCTCGCTCGGATGCAGTGATTGCGGCTCGATGCGCAGTAATTTTCCGTCACGCTTTGCGTCACGCGAAACGGCCGCCTTCGGCGCTCGGATCGCTGTGCGGTTCGTCGTCGGAGTCCTGGTCGTTGGGGCGGCGCTTGAGTGAGTTGCGCAGACGCGCCGACGTGCCGGGCAGCCGTTTCGACGCGGCGTTGTCGATTGCGTCCGCTTCGGCGTTTTCCGCATTTTCGGCGGCTCGTGCTGCCGTCAGACGCGCGACGGCTTCGGCGGTGGCCGCGGCCTGTTCGTCCTGCTCGGCGGCGAGCGCGGCGGCGACGCCCGCCGGAAGCAGCGGGGCGGGGGCATCCACAGCGTCGGTCACGGGAGCGGGGCGACCGGCTTGCTGCATCGAGGGCGAATCCACGGCCTCGGCCGCGCCGGCAGCCGCCGGAGCCGCCGCGTCTTTCTCATCCGCTTGCAGCGCTACCGGCAGCGCGGCGCGCGCATAGCGCGTACCGCGCGCGACGCGCTGCAGCGCCGCGTTCAGCGGATCGGGCGCGCGCGGCGCGCGCAGCCGGTCGACGATGCTCGCGGCCTTGACCTGTTCGCTGGTCGCGCCGAAGCTCAGCACCGCGCGCCGCATCAGTTCACTCACGCTGATGCCCAGATCCTCGGCAGTCGCGGTGATCGCACGTTTCTGCGCGGTCGTGACGAATACGACGATGCGCTCACTGGGCTTGGACATGATCGACTCGCAGTCTTGTTAGCATGGGCGGCTCGGCGCGTGCCTTCGGATACGGTGTCGGAACCCGTCATCGGAACTGCCGTTGGATCCCGCCGTTGGGGTCCCCGTCACGCGCATCGAGGGACGCGCGCGGGGTTCATCATATGACGAGTTGCGCCGCCACGGAACAAGCGCGGTGCGAAAATCCCGTGGCATCAATGAGTTGTAGTGTTTGCGGCCGGTTTGTCCACAGCCCTTTCAACAGAAAATGTTGATAACCCCGCATAAGCTGCGCGTCGCGCGCACGCTGCAATGCGCGCTGCGCGAAATTACAGACCCTTACCAAGGAAAAGGCGGCCGGCAAAGGGAATTCTTACAAAAAAACTGCCTTGGACCGCCGCCGATTTCTTTAAAATGCGCTGTTACGTTGCGCCGGACATGGTCCGAGGCGTGCCGTGCGGCCGGCCGGGGGCAAGGTCCGCAGGGCGGCGTACGTCCCGGCCAGGATGTCGAACACGACCCATGCGCACGCCGCGAGCGCGTGCAGACAGGCGCGCAGTTGCGGGCCCATTATTCCAGTCATGCCAATCATCAAACGACCGCATTCCTCGAACTCTCCGGCCGGTGAAGACCGGGACTCCCACCAACGCACCCCTGGACGCAATGCCGCCTCGCGCGAGCCCGAGCGCGGCCGTCGTTCGATCGGCGCGTCGCTCGTGCTGTGGTGCTTCGGCCTGATCGCGACCGTCGCCGTGGTCGGGGCGCTGATCGTCGGCTATGCGCTCGTCGTGATGGGGCCGCAATTGCCGTCGCTCGACGCGCTGACCGACTATCGCCCAAAAGTGCCGCTGCGCGTCTACACCGCCGATCACGTGCTGATCGGCGAATTCGGCGAGGAGCGGCGCAGCCTCGTGCGCTTCCAGGACATCCCCGACCAGATGAAAAAAGCGGTGCTCGCGATCGAGGACTACCGCTTTTACGAACACGGCGGCGTCGACTTCGTCGGCATCCTGCGCGCCGGTTTCGCCGACCTTGCGCATGGTGGCGCGTCGCAGGGCGCGAGCACGATCACGATGCAGGTCGCGCGCAACTTCTTCCTCTCCAGCGAGAAGACGTACACGCGCAAGATCTACGAGATGCTGCTCGCGTACAAGATCGAGCGCGCGCTGACCAAAGACCAGATCCTCGAGCTGTACATGAATCAGATCTATCTGGGCGAGCGCGCGTACGGCTTCGCCGCGGCCGCGCGCGTGTACTTCGGCAAGGACCTGAAGGACCTCACGCTGGCCCAGGCCGCGATGCTCGCGGGCCTGCCGAAGGCGCCGTCCGCGTATAACCCGGTCGTCAATCCGAAGCGCGCGAAGATCCGTCAGGAGTACATCCTGCGACGCATGCTCGAGCTGAACTACATCACGCAGCAGCAGTACGACCAGGCCGTGAAGGAAGAGATTCACACGAAGAATCCGGGCAACGAGTACAGCGTGCACGCCGAGTACGTCGCCGAAATGGTGCGGCAGATGATGTACGCGCAGTACAAGGACGAAACCTATACGCGCGGCCTGAACGTGACCACCACGATCGATTCCGCCGATCAGGACGCCGCGTATCGCGCGGTGCGCAAGGGTGTGATGGACTACGAGCGGCGCCACGGCTATCGCGGACCGGAAGGCTTCGTGCAGTTGCCCGAGGCGGGCGACGACCGCGACCAGACGATCGACGACGCGCTGACCGATCACCCGGACAACGGCGAGATCATCGCCGGCGTGGTGACGGACGCGAGCGCGAAGCAGGTGGCCGCGCAACTGGTCGACGGCACCCAGGTGACGGTGTCGGGCGACGGCCTGCGCTTCGTCGCCGCGGCGCTGAGCCCGCGCGCGAACGCGACGCTGCGCATCAAGCCGGGTTCGATCGTGCGCCTCGTCGCCGACGACAAGGGCAACTGGCAGATCACGCAGTTGCCGCAGGTCGAGGGCGCGCTCGTGTCGCTGACGCCGCAGGACGGCGCGATCCGCGCGCTGATCGGCGGTTTCGACTTCAACAAGAACAAGTTCAACCATGTAACGCAAGCGTGGCGGCAGCCGGGTTCGAGCTTCAAGCCGTTCATTTATTCGGCGGCGCTCGACAAGGGGCTCGCACCGGCGACGATCATCAACGACGCGCCGCTGTACTTCCCGCCGAGCACGCCGGGCGGCGACGCGTGGGAGCCGAAGGACGACGACCAGCCTGATGGTCCGATGTCGATGCGCCTCGCGCTGCAGAAGTCGAAGAACCTCGTGTCGATCCGCATCCTGTCGTTCATCGGCACCAGGTACGCGCAGGACTTCGTCACGCAGCGCTTCGGCTTCGACGCCGACAAGACCCCGCCGTATCTGCCGATGGCGCTGGGCGCGGGCCTCGTCACGCCGCTGCAGTCGGCGGGCGCGTACTCGGTGTTCGCGAACGGCGGCTACCGGATCAATCCGTATCTGATCAACGAAGTGACCGACGCGCGTGGCGTGGCGATCTCGCGCGCGCAGCCGCTCGTCGCTGGGCACGACGCGCCGCGCACGCTCGAGCCGCGTAACGCATACATCATGAACAGCCTGTTGCACTCGGTCGCGACCGCGGGTACGGGCGCGGGCACCAACGTGTTGAAGCGCTCGGACCTGCAGGGCAAGACCGGTACGACCAACGACGCGAAGGACGGCTGGTTCGCCGGCTATCAGCAGTCGCTGGTGGCGGTCGCGTGGATGGGCTACGACCAGCCGAAGAGTCTCGGCAGCCGCGAATTCGGCGCGCAGCTCGCGCTGCCGATCTGGGTCGAGTACATGCAGCGCGCGCTGCGCGGTGTGCCACAGGCCGAGCCGCAGCAACCCGACGGTGTGACGGTGATGAACGGCGAGCTGTTCTTTACCGACAAGTTGCCGGGGCAAGGCTTCGTCGCGAGCATCGGTCTCGATTCGGGCAATCCGATGGCCGGCGCGACCGATGCGGTGGGCGGGGTCGGCCCGGCGGGCATGACGCCGCCGGTGGTGCCGCCGCCGAGCGTGTCGACGACCGAGAAGAAGCAGATCATGGATCTGTTCGAGTCGAACAAGCCTTGATGTCTCGGATGGCGGGTGCGCGGGGGGCCGCGGATTCTTAAGCGATACGGGCACCGGCCCGCTCTCGCCGCATACCGTCATGTCAGCGGCGAAACACCTCGACGCGAGGCACATCGTCGGAAAAAGCGGACTGAAGTGCCCACTCGTCGTAGCGTTTCGCGCCGGCAAGATGTTCCGATAACTTCATGGTCAGATCATGCCAGGCTGATGCATCGATCTGATAGCACGATTCAGTGATCGATAAACACCGTTGAGGCGCTGCAGAGCACGTGTACTGCGGCTTGCTTCTGATTCGTTTCGCACCGTACAAACAAATCGTATTAGGTTCAATGCGTTAGCCCGTTGCTCAGACAGTTTTCAACAGGTTCATCAACACGAACTGGGGATAAGTGCGCCGCGTTCCGTACGGAATCCGAGATTTAGTTGGATGTCACCGTGTTCGTCGTCCCAACCGATGCAGGCGCAGAAGCCGAAGTCGCCGCAGCCGATGATGCGCCTGCCTGATCAACCGGCGGGTTCCCCATCGCCTGAAACAACGCCGCCGTATCCGTCAGCCGCGCGCTCATATAGCGGATCTCATCGAGGTGCGCGTTGCGCCATTGCTGCTCGCTCGAACGCGTCGCGGCGACGGGCAGCGCGCCGAGCCGATAGCGCGCCGAGGTCTCGTTGAACACACCCTGTGCCGAACGCGCGGCGACGTTCGCGGCGTCGAGCGACTGCGCGTCGTGCTCGAGTGAGGCGAGCGTGTCGGCGACGTTCTGAAACGCGGCCAGCACAGTCTGTTTGTACTGCGACACGCTCGCTTCGTACGTGTGCTGCGCCGCGCGGCGCTGCGCGAGCAGCGCGCCGCCATGAAACAGCGGTTGCGACAGCGACGCGCCGATGCTCCAGATCGCCCCCGCACCGGACATCGCGACCGGCCAGCTAAACCCGCCTTGTCCCATCGATGCCGACAGCGACAGACTCGGGAACATCTGCGCGGTGGCGACGCCGACATCGGTCGCAGCGGCCTTCAGCGCGGCGTCGGCGGCCTCGATGTCAGGCCGCGTGCGCAGCAGCTCCGACGGCACGACGACCGGGACCTTCTCCGGCACATGCAACTGCGCGAGATCGATGTCGTCCGGCGCGGCATCGGGCGTGCGGCCGAGCAGCACCGCGAGCGCGTGACGCGTCGTGAGCCACTGCTGCTTCAGCGCCGGTAGACTTGCCGACACGCTCGCCGCGCTCTGCTGCGCGTTCAGCAGATCGGCATGCGATACCGCACCGAGCGCGAAGCGCCGCTCGGTATCGCGTGCCTGATCATCGGCGAGGACCACGAGCCGCTCGGTCGTGTCGATCTGAGCATGCAGCGCGGCGCTCGTGATCGTCGCGGTCACGATGTTCGCGGCGAGCGCGCGCCGCGCCGCCTCGAGCTGGAAGACCTGCACGTTCACGCGCGCGGCGAGTGCCGCGTTCGCGAGACGCGCGGCGCCGAACAGATCGAACGTGTAGTGCGCCTGCAACTGACCGACGAACACGTTGTACAGAAACGTGTTCGGTCCGATCTCGGGGATCGCGAGCGCGCGATTGCGGGTGACCTGGCCGCCGGCGTCGATGGTCGGCAGCAGCGAGCTGCCGACCTGCGCGCGCAATTGCTCGCGCGCGGCGGCGAGGCTGCGGTCGGTCGCGTCGAGCGTCGGACTATTGCGCAGGCCTTCGTCGACGAGCGCGTTCAGCGCATCCGAGCGGTACAGCTTCCACCATTCGGGCACCGGCTGCGCGCCGGTCACGAACTGCTGGGTGACGCCCTGCGCGGGCACGGTTTGCGTCGGTAGCGGCTCGGCACCGTAGTGCGCGGGCTGCGGCATCGCGGGCGCGTCGCCGTTCGGTCCGAACGAGCAGGCGCCGAGCATGCAGGTGATGCTGGCGATGCTGGTGGCAAGCGTGGTACGGGCCAGCGCGTCGAAGCGCGCGCGGCGGTGGCGGGAGAGGGCAGGAATAGTCGTGCTTGTGCTCATGCTCAGTTACCCGTGTGCGTGGCGCCGGCACCGGACGGCGTCTGCGGCTCGCGCTCGTCGGCGCGTACGCGGAACGACGCGGCGTACAACGCGGGCAGATAGAACAGCGTGAGGATCGTCGCGCTCGTGATGCCGCCCATCAGCGCGCTCGCCATCGGCCCGAAGAAGTTCGAGCGCAGCAGCGGGATCAGCGCGAGCACGGCGGCCGCGGCGGTCAGCGTGATCGGCCGGAACCGCCGCACGGTCGCGCCGACGATCGCATCGAAGCGCTTGTGCCCCGACGCAATGTCCTGCTCGATCTGATCGACGAGAATCACCGAGTTGCGCATGATGATGCCGAACATCGCGATCACGCCGAGCATCGCGACGAAGCCGAACGGCTGGCCGAACAGCAGCAAGGTGAGCACGACGCCGATCAGGCCGAGCGGCGCGGTCAGGACGACCATCAGCACGCGCGCGAAGCTTTGCAGTTGGATCATCAGCAGCGTGAGCACCGCGATCACCATGATCGGAATCTGCGCGTTGATCGAGGTTTGACCCTTGGCGCTTTCCTCGACGGAGCCACCGATCTCGATCCGGTAGCCGACCGGCAGCGTCGCGCGGATCGGCGCGAGCGCGCGGTCCACCGCGTGCGTGACGTCGATGCCTTGCGCGCCGGCCGACACGTCCGACTGCACGGTGATGGTCGGCTGACGGTTGCGTTCCCAGATCACGCCGAATTCGAGGTCGTTGCGCAGATGTCCGAGCGTGCCGAGCGGCACCGGGCCGTTGGGCGTCGGCATCGCGAGCGTGGTCAGCCGCGACGGGTCGACGCGTTCGGCGCGCGGCGCGCGCAGATCGACGCTGATCAGCTTGTCGCGCTCGCGATACTGCGTGACCGTGTAGCCGGACATCGTCATCGCGAGGAAGCTGGCGATGTCTTCGGACGTCACGCCGAGCTCGCGCGCGCGTTTCTGGTCGATCTCGAAGCGCACCGAGCGCTCGGCGGGTTCGTCCCAGTCGAACTGCACGTTGCGCGTGCCGCGATTGGCGCGCATCGTCGCGGCGACGCGTTCGGCGATCGAGCGCACGGTCGCGATGTCGTCGCCGCTCACGCGGAACTGCACCGGATAGCCGACCGGCGGCCCGTTCTCGAGGCGCGACAGGCGCGTGCGGATCGCCGGAAAGTTGTTGAGCAACTCCGGTTCGAGCCACTGCGCGAGCTTCTCGCGATCCTTGACCGACTTCGCGGTGATCACGAACTGTGCGAAGTTCGGCTGCTGCAATTGCTGATCGAGCGGCAGATAGAAGCGCGGCGCGCCGGTGCCGACGAAGCTGACTGAGTGATCGATTTCAGGCCGCCCTTTGAGAACCTGTTCGAGGCGCTGCGCCTGGCGCAGCGTTGCATCGAACGACGCGCCTTCGGGCAGCCGCACATCGACCAGCAACTCCGGCCGGTCCGAGCTCGGGAAAAACTGCTGCGGCACGAGCGAGAAGCCGGCCATCGCGAGCACGAACAGCAGCACGGTGATCGCGAGCACGACGAAGCGCCGCTCGATGCACCAGCCGATCCAGCCGCGCAAGCGCGTGTAAAAGCGCGTGTCGTAGATGTCATGTTCGTGATCGTCAGGCTCGTGCGTATGGCGCTTGCGCTCGGGCAGCATGTGATAGCCGAGCAGCGGAATCAGCACGACCGCCGCGAGCCACGACGCGATCAGCGCGATCGCCGACACCTCGAAGATCGAGCGCGTGTACTCGCCGGTGCTCGACTTCGCGAGCGCGATCGGCAGGAAGCCGGATACGGTGACGAGCGTGCCGGTCAGCATCGGAAACGCGGTGCTGGTGTACGCGAAGGCCGCGGCGCGCGTGCGGTTCCAGCCTTGCTCGAGCTTCACCGACATCATTTCGACCGCGATGATCGCATCGTCGACGAGCAGGCCGAGCGCGAGCACGAGTGTGCCGAGCGATACCTTGTGCAGGCCGATATCGAACAGGTACATGCACAGCGCGGTGACCGCGAGCACCACCGGAATCGAGATCACGACCACCATGCCGGTGCGCACGCCGAGCGACACGAGGCTCACGATCAGCACGATCGCGACCGCTTCGGCGACCGCTTCGAGGAAGTCGTTGACCGAGCGCGCGACCGCGTGCGGCATGCTCGATACTTCGACGAGATTCAATCCGGCGGGCAGCGCGGCGCGCAGTTGGGTCATCTGCTGATCGAGCGCGCGGCCGAGGCGGATCACGTCGCCGCCCGGCTGCATCGTCACGCCGATACCGAGCACGGGTTTGCCGCCGAAGCGCATCTGCGTGACGACCGGGTCGTCGTAGCCGCGCTTGATCGTCGCGATGTCGCCGAGACGGAGCGTGCGGTTGTTGATGCGGATCAGCGTGTCGGCGAGCGCGCCCACGTCGTTGAACTGGCCGCTCGGGCGCACGAACACGCGGTCGTCCGTGGTGGTCAGCGTACCCGCGGGAGCGATCGTGTTCTGCGCGTTGATCGCCTGCCCAAGCTGTTGTGGCGAGATGCCGAGACGCGTCAACTGCGTGTTCGCGATCTCGATGTAGATGTGCTGATCGGGATCGCCGAAATAGTCGACCTTGCCGACGCCCGGCACGCGCAGCAGCACCGAGCGTAGCTGGTCCGCGTAATCGTGCAGTTGCGCGGCGGAAAAGCCGTCGCCTTCGAGCGTGTAGATGTTGGTGTAGACGTCGCCGAATTCGTCGTTGAAGAACGGGCCCTGGATGTCCGGCGGCAAGGTCGACGCGATGTCGCCGACTTTCTTGCGCACCTGGTACCACGTCTCGGGCACCTGGCTCACCGGCGCCGAGTCCTTCATCGTGAAGAAGATCAGCGATTCGCCGGGACGCGAGTAGCTGCGCACGAAATCGATGTACGGCGTTTCCTGCAGCTTGCGGCCGATGCGATCGGTCAACTGCTCCTGCACCTGGCGCGCGGTGGCGCCCGGCCAGAACGTGCGGATCACCATCACGCGGAACGTGAAGGGCGGGTCTTCGGACTGCGCGAGGCGCGTGTAGGCGAGGATGCCGAACGCGGTGGCGAGCGCGATCAGGAATACGACCAGCGCCTGATGACGCAGCGCCCACGCGGACAGATTGAAGCGTCCTTCTTCGTGCGACGTGCTCATGAAGCGAAGTCCTCGGGATGCAGCGGCGCGATCGCGCGGACTTTCTGGCCGGCGCTCACGGTGTGCACGCCCTGCAGCACGACGCTTTCGCCATCTTTCAGGCCATCGCTGACGACGAACGTGCGCTCGTAGTAGCGCGTGACGGTTACGCGACGCAGTTCGAGCGTGTTGTCCGCGGCGCGCACGACCCACACGGCCGGTTCGCGCCCCTCGTGAAACAGCGCGGTGACCGGCAGCGTGAACACGCCGTGCTGCGCGGCCGCCGCGGCGAGCGGCACGGCCGGCGTGACGTCGGCGGTCATGCCGAGGCGCACGTCGGCGCCGGCATCGAGCAGGGTCAGACGCGCGCGCCAGGTGCGGCTCTGCGGATCGGCGGCCGGCGACAGCTCGCGCACGCGTGCGCCGAGCTTGCGGCCCGGCAGCGCGGCGAGCGTGACGCTCGCGTTCTGGCCGACCGCGAATGCGGCGAGCGCGCTTTCGGGCACGTCGCACAGCACGTCGACGTCGCCGCTCCACGCGAGGTTGTAGACGGCCTGACCCGCCGACACGTTCTGGCCCGTGTCCGCCTGTTCAGCCGTGATGACGCCCGCATGACCGGCGACGAGCGTCGTGTACTGCAGCTGGTTCTTCGCGAGTGCCGCCTGCTGCTGCGCCTGATCGCGCTGCGCGAGCGCGGACGCGTAGGCGTTGGTGGTCTGTTCGAGCTGCGCGGGCGCGATCAGGTTTTCTTTGGCCTGCGCCCTGTCGCGTTCGAGCTGCTGCTGCGCGTAGACGAGGTTGTGCTGCGCGGCGTCGAGCTGCGCCTGCGTGCTCGCGGCGTTTTTCTGCGCATCGGCCGGGTCGAGCAGCGCGACGACTTCGCCGCTTTTCACCGTGTCGCCGAGCCGTACCCGCCGCTCGATGATCTTGCCGGCGACGCGGAACGACAGCGGCGTCGAATAGCGCGCCTGCACTTCGCCGGGCAGCGACGCCGCCTGCAGCGCGTGGCCGTCCGCATGCACGGCGAGCGCGACCACCGGGCGCGGCGCGGGCGCCGCGGCTTCCTTCTTCGAGCAGGCCGCAAGCGCGAGCACGCCTGCCAGCGCCAGCGCGCAGGTCTGCCTGGAGAAACCGCGGTGAGAGGATGGGGGAGATTGCTGGCGCATCGCTGACGATGCGGGAGAACCGGGACGCTTCACAATTACCCCAACTGGAGACAGCGAACGAACACGGCAAGCCGCGCGGCCCGCCAGCGAAGACCCGCATGCCACGTCATGCTAATGGCATACAGGGATGGCTTTGAATGAAGAAGCGCATTCTAATACACTCGTGTATCTGAATGCATAGATGGATTTGAATTCTTTTGGGTGCTAGGCTTGCGGCCATGAAACGTCAAAGACTGACAAGAGAGCAGAGCAAGGACCAGACGCGGGAGCGGCTGCTCGATGCCGCGCAGGCAATTTTCATGAAGAAGGGCTTCGTCGCGGCGAGTGTCGAGGACATCGCGGCGGCGGCTGGCTATACGCGCGGCGCGTTCTATTCGAACTTCCGCAGCAAGACCGAGCTGTTTCTGGAGCTATTGCGGCGCGATCACGAAGCGATGCAGGCGGGCCTGCATGCGATCTTCGAAAGCGCGGCGTCGCGCGAGGAGATGGAGGCGCGCGTGCTGCGCTACTACAGCTCGCTGCATCGTGAGAACAAGCGTTTTCTGTTGTGGGTCGAGGCGAAGCTGCTGGCGGTGCGCGACGGCCGTTTCCGGCTGCGCTTCAACGCGTTCATGCACGAAAAGATCGAACAGTTGAGCGCCTATGTGCGCGAGTTCTCGGAGCGCGTGGGCACGCCGATGTCGATGGCGCCCGAGCAGCTCGCGATCGGCCTGATGGGTCTGTGCGACGGCGTGCAGTTCTTCTACACGGTCGATCCGCAGAATGTCCCGGCGGAGATGGCCGAAACGGTGCTGGCGGGGTTTTTCTCGCGCGTGGTGTTCGGGCGCGATGCGTAACGGTAGGCGTTGAGCCTGGAGGCGCAGATGCGCGAATGCGCGACCCGGAGGGATCGCGCATCAGATACGGTTCAAGGCGGAAAAATCATTCGACCGGCAGTTGCGCGCAGGCCTCGGCGGCGGGCGCCGTGCACGCGAACGCGTATTGGCCGCTGGCGTCGAGGAATTTTTCCCCGGCGTGCAGGGCAACCTTGATATCGGGGCAGCGCTCGTAACCGATATAGGCCGAGCTCGCGGCGGCCGACCAGCAAACCAGCGAAAACGCGATCTTTTCCAGCAGACGAAAACGATGTGGCATGGCGATGTAGCGGTAACTTTCTTTGGCCGCCATCTTACCAGCAAACTAGGGTTTATACCTAGCTAAAATCCACGATAGACGCCGTAATAGTGGCGCGATGGACACGCCGCGCCGAATCTGACCGGAATGTCATGTCTGGGTCAGGGTTGGGACATGTCCTATCGCTAGAATCGGTTGCGTTGGGCGGACCCGCGCGCGCCCATGCGGCGCGGGTCGACACAGGCGGCAACGGTTGCGCCGGCCCGGCTTTACCGAGGCAGGAGTCGTCCCATGAATCAACTGCAGTCGATGCGCGTGTTCGTCAAGGTGGCGGACCTCGGCAGTTTCGTCGGCGCGTCGGGCGCGCTGGATGTGTCCACCGCGGTCGTCACGCGGCACGTCGCGGATCTCGAAGCACGGCTCGGCACGCGACTGCTGAACCGCACCACCCGCCGTCTTTCGCTGACCGAATCCGGTGCGACCTATCTGGAGCGCGTACGCCACATCCTCGCCGATCTCGAAAGCGTCGAGCAGATGGTGGTGGCGCGCAATCACGAGCCGGTCGGCACGCTGCGCATCGTCGCGCCGGTCGTGTTCGGATTGCACAGTCTCGCGCCGGTCGTGCAGTCGTACGCGGCGCGCTATCCCGACGTCGTGCCCGACGTCACGCTCGCCGACCGCCACGTCGATCTGGTCGAAGAGGGCTTCGACGTCGGCATCCTGGCTGCGCGGCACATGCGCAGCGCGAGCATCGTCACACGGCGGTTGACGACCGGCTACATGACGGTTTGCGCGACGCCCGAGTATCTGGCGCAACACGGCACGCCGAAGCGCCCCGAGGATCTGCTCAGGCATTCGTGCCTGAGCAGGCCGGCCGAGCAGGGCGGCGAGGAGCGCCTGTTCAATGGGCCGGACGGCGAAGTGCGGGTGCGGCCGACCAACGCGATCGCGGCGAACAACGCCGAGATGCTGCGGCAGTTCACGCTGCTCGGCATGGGCGTGGCGATCCTGCCGAGCTACCTGATCGGCAGTGATTTGACGGCGGGGCGGCTCGTGCGTCTGCTCGACGCGTACAGTCTGCCGCCCATCGAAATCACGATTGCGTATCCGAGCCGGCTGCATCTGCCGGCGAAGGTGCGGACGTTCATCGACCATCTGGTCGAGCATTTCCAGCCGGACAGCGCGCAGGCACGGGATTCCCGTCGCGTGGCGCCGGAGCGGGTGGTGGCCGGGGTGAGCGGGTCCGACGCTCCGACGGCGCGCGAGATCGCCGATGACGCGCTCGGAAACAGCCGCACGACGCGCCGTGTGACGCGGGTGGCGCGCGCGCGGATCGCGGCGTCGTCGCAGTTCTGACGTGTGAGGTGAGGCGAGGCTGAATCCGGCTTCAGATCCCCAGGCCCGGGCCATAGTTGCCGCCGATCAAGCGCGTGACCGACTCGATGTCGACATAATCCTGCTCCGGCATACCATCGAGCATCGCCAACACCTCGTTGCTCGCGCCGGCTTCGCGCGCGGCGTCGACGAGTGCGTCCTTGTTGGTCGGGAATTCGACTTCGCTGAGAAAATCGGCGATCTGCAGATCGATCGATTCGCCGGGGATGTCCGAGGCCGTCATGCGCATGCTCCTGGTGAGCTTAAGTTAGTCACGTCGTTATTGCTGCCACGAAAAGCCAGCGCCTCGCCGCGATGAGTTTCTCGCAGTCTGTTGCAATCCCGCGCGCATCGCCACCCCATCGTCATGACAGCCGGCGCAAACCGGGCAGGCGCGCCGTCGTAGCCGCGCCACCGCCCGCCGTTGCGGCGGCCCTCACGTGGTCAGATGCTCGTTCTGCCCGGTCAGGCTGCGTTCCAGATGTCGGGACTTCGGCAGCGCAATATGCTCCCAGTGCTGCGGACGGCTGGCGTCGGTGCTCGACACGTCTGGGGCCGGAGGCGCGACCGGCGCGGCGTTCGCGCGTTGCGCAAGCGTGATGGAATCCGTGCTGTCCGAGGCGGTATGAACCGGCGCGGCAAAGCACGAGGCTGACAGCGTCACCATGATTAACAGTGTCGAGGTTTTCATCGCCCGACCTCCTAAAGCTCATGCGGCGCTGACAATCGAGCAAACCCTGTGCCGTCCCGCGTCGAGAGGACGGTGCAAGCCGAGGACGGCATGGCGCTGCGCGGCCCAGGCTCCTTACCATCTTAGATGGCAAATACTGCAACGCGCGCACATTTGCGGCAAAACCGTATTGTAGGTTCCATCATGGCACGAACAGGCGCGCGCGTCCGCCATGCGCTAGCGCAGCACCTCGAAGCGCGTCCACGGCCACGACGGCCGGTCGCGCATATAGCCGTTCAGCCAGTTCCACTGCGGATGCCGCTTCATGAACGCCTGCGCGTCGAACGGCCGGCCGCACGGATGCCCCCAGCGCGCGGTGAAGGCCATCTCGCGGGCCATTTCGCTGTCGACCACCTTGCCGTCGTTCGCGCCCCACGGATTGAACGGCCCGTGATCGGTGCCGCCGAAGCGCGCGTCGTCGAGCTCCAGATGCCCGCAGATCGTGCGCGAGCACGGGTTGTCGTTGCGATCGAGATAGACGTCGTGATGATCGGCGATCATCTGCTTCGCGAGCTCGACGTCGATGCTGCCGCGATGCAGTTCCTCGAGCTGCATGAAACGCAGACGCCGCGCGCCGTTCTTGCGCACGTCGGTATAGTCCTCGCCTTCGCCGATGCATTCCTGGTTGCGGATCTTCAGATCCGTCGCGGTGTTGTAGCCGCTGTAGAAACCGTCTTTGGTGGTCTCGAAGCCCGCATAGTGCAGCCCGAGTTCGTAACGCGCGATCTCGCCGGTCTTCGTGTCGCCGAGCAGCCAACTGTTCGCGTAGCCGCCGTTGTTCGCGAGCGAGAACATGTCGCACCATTCCTTGATGCTGTTCGCATATTGCGACGCGCGCCGCGAGCGATAGAACTCGGGCGCGCCGGCCGCGTTGTAGCCCGCGAAGTTCGAGATCGTCGTTTCGGTGATCATCAGGCCGGCCGCCGTGACCCAGAAATCGGTCAGGCTCGAGATGCAGCCCGGCAGGCCCTGCATCAGGATGCGGTTGCCGCGGTCGGGCACGATGTCGAACACGACGTTGAACGCGTCGCCGGCCGCGTAGCGGTCCCACGAGTTGTGCGCCATCACGATACGGCCGTCGCGCGTCGCGTTGCCGGTCGCGATGAACGCGCTGCAGTGGTGACCGCGCCGGCCGCGCCACAGTTTCGCGCCCAGATGCGGCTGCGCCTGCGCGGCGTGCGTCGGCCACCAGCTTTGCAGCAGATCCATGTAGCCGTTCCACGCGAGCACTTCGGCGAACGGCAGCTTCGCGCCGTCGGCGATGCCATGGATTTCATCGGCGAATTCGGTGTCGAGCTTGCTCGCGAACTGGCTCGTCGCGGCATTGACGAAGGTGTCGAACTCCTCCCCGGTGTCCCATTTGGCGAGATAGCGCGCGGTGCGGATCGCGTTTCTGATTTCGTCGGCGAGCAACTGGCCGTGCTGCTCGCCGCGATCGTACGGCTCGCCTTCGATATGCACGAAAATCCAGCCGGCCTGATCGCGGCGTACGGCCTCGGGGGACGGTTCGCTCATCTTCGCTCCGACGATACGGCGGGCGCTGTCGCTGCGCCCAAGCTGGGCTCACGCGTGCCGGCCGCGTGAAGGGCCGGCGGGTCTGTCCATTGTAGAGAATCCGCGGCGCTTTGCATCGCGCCCCGCGAAGCCTTCGAAAGCTCTAGCGCGACGGACTCATGCGGAAGTACGCATCGAGCAGCGAGGTCTTGTAGACGACGCCGGCGAGCTTCGGATGCGCGGTGCTTTCGATCACCGGCAGCCGCTCGCCCTGAAACGCCATGAAGTGCTGTAACGCGATGGCGAGCGACATGTCCGGCGTCAGCACGTCGAAATGCGGCTGCAGATAATCGGCGGCGGTTTTCATCGACGTGTCGCGCCGCTCGAGCAGATCGGACGTGATGTCCTTCAGCGCGACCACGCCGAGAAACGCGCCCGAGTCGTTCGCGACGTACAGATACTTGACCGGATACTCGAGGAACACGCGCGTCATGTCGTGCACGGTCGCGTTCGGCGGCACGACGGTCTGCGCGGGGCGGATCAGCTCGCGCATCTGCGTCGCGCGCAATCGCGAGCGCTCCTGCTCCTCGCGATTGCGGCGCAGCGTGATCTCGTACATCGAGGTCTTGCCGATCGCGCGCGCGATGAAATACGCGACCACGCACGACAGCATCAGCGGCAGCACGACCTGATAGCTCAACGTCATCTCGAAGATCATCAGGATCGCCATCAGCGGCGCCTGGGTCGCGCCCGCGAGGAATGCGCCCATGCCGACCATCGCATAGGCGTAAGCGGCCGACGTCGCATGCGGCCACAACGCGTGCATGCCCTGGCCGAACAGCGAGCCGACCGCCGCGCCGACGAACAGCGTCGGCGTGAACACGCCGCCCACCGCGCCGGAGCCGGCCGTCGCCGCGGTCGCCGCGAGCTTGCAGACAAGCACCAGCAGGAGCGCGGACCATGTCCACGGTGAATGCAGGATCGAGTTCACGACGCTGTAGCCGTTGCCCCACACCTCGGGCTCCGCGACCGAAATGATGCCGACCACGAGACCGCCGAGCGCGAGCCGCACCGGCAACGCCACCGGCAGTTTGCGAAAGGCCGCCTTCGATGCGTCGAGCAGCCGCAGAAACTGCGGCGCGGCCGCGCCGCACAGCGCGCCGAGCGCGACGAACAGCAGCACCTCGGGACCGGTCACGGTCGGAAACTCCGGCATCTCGTAGGGCGGCTTGTAGCCGGCGAACTCGCGCATCGTGATGTTTGCGACGACCGCTGCGACCAGCACCGGCCCGAAGCTTTCCATCGCGATCGAGCCGAGCACGATCTCGGTGACGAAAAACGCGCCCGCGATCGGCGCGCTGTACGCGGACGTGATACCGGCCGCCGCGCCGCACGCGACGAGCAGGCGCAGCCGCGGCGGATCGAAGTGGACCCAGCGGCCGATCAGCGACGAGGCGAGCGCCGCGAGCTGCACCATCGGACCTTCACGACCGATCGAACCGCCGCTCGCGATCGTAAACAGCGACGACACGCTGCGCCACAGGCTCAGGCGCACCGGCACGACGCCGTCGCCGATCGCGACCGCTTCCATGTAGTCGGTGTGCCTGTTCGTGTCGGCGTGACGCTGCGCGATCAGCAGGAAAATGCCGGCGACGAGACCACCCGCGGCCGGCAGCCAGATGCGCATGGTCCACGGTAGGCTGCGCGCCATGTCGACGAAGCTGCCGGAGCGGCCGGCAATCGCCAGTTGCAGCAGTTCGATGCCCCTGCGAAACACGATGGTCGCCAACGCGCCGGCAATGCCGACCACAACGGCCCAGACCAGCACCGTATGGGCTTCTGAGAGGCGGAAAACGCTTTGGGCGCGGGTGCGCAGTTTCAGCAGGAATGAAAGCACGTCGTCGGTACGGGGCGTGAAGGAAGGTTGAAAAAACCGCGGCACAACAGCAGCGCGCCCGCCTCGAATGGCGGGCGCGCGGCGGCGAGCGGGCGGAGGCGGGCGGCGCGGTTCAAGCCGCCGCCTTGTCGAGTTCAGGATAGTGCCGGAAGATGCAGCTTTCGTTATGGCCGATGCGCCGGTCCGAGTCCAGATACGCGGCGATGTTCGGTCTTGCGATCACGGCGTCGTGCAGCGCGGCGAGCCGCGGATAGTGCTCGCCGAAGCGCTTCAGCGCGCGCGGAAACGCGTACAGCAGACCGTCGATCAGCTGGAACATCGACAGGTCCACATAGGTCAGCGTGTCGCCGACCATGAAGCTGTCGCCGGCCGGATTCTGCGCGAGCACGCGCTCGAAGTACGACATGAACTTCGGAATCCGATGGTCGATGAAATCGTGCGCGCGCACCTTCGCCGCGTCTTTCTGCTCCTCGTAGTAGAGGCCGCTCGCGAGCGGATGGTGGGTGTCGTGCGCTTCGGTGACGACGTCGGCGATCGTCAGCTGCAGGCCGTTCGCGACATAGCGCAGGCTGTCCACCGCCGGCGCCAGCTTGAGCCGCGGGCCGAGATAGAACAGGATGTTGGCGGTCTGCGCGATCACCAGATCGCCGTCTTTCAGAAACGGTGGCGCGAACGGCGGATACGGCTCGTCGGGGCTTTGCATCACCGCCATCATCGCTTTGGTGCCAAGACCCTTCGAAGGCTTGCCGCGCGCGACTTCGACATAGTCGACGCCGGCTTCCTCCAGCGCGAGCCGCACGAATTCGCCGCGGCCTTGCAGGCCATCCCAGTAGTACAGTTCCAGGCTCATCGATCGATCCTCATTCCGGTCGCCCGGACGCGTCGCGGGAAGGCGGTTTCACCGCTGCCATCGGACGTCGCGCACGGGCGGGTTGGGGGGCAAAGTTCGCAGCAACGAGTATGCCGTGTGATCGGCCCGGATGGGGCGCCAGAAAGCGCAAAACCCCGCGCGCGGCGGGGTGTCGGGGAAGGCGGGAGAGCCGGCGACGGCTTAGTGGAACAGGTGCTGGACGGTCCATGTGATGCCGAGTCCGCCGGCGATCAGCCATACATACAGAATCAGGCCGGTGGTCAGCGCGCGCGGACCCGCTTCGCGAATCTGCGAGAAGCGCGTTTCCATGCCGAGTGCGGTCATCGCCATCGTCAGCGCGAAGGTGTCGAACAGGTTCAGCGTCGAGGTGGCGCTTTCCGGCAGCACATGCAGCGAGTTGATCGCCACGCAGGCGAGGAAGCCGAGTGCGAACCAGGGGATCGCCAGCTTGCGCGGGGCGGCGCCGTCCGTGCCGCCATCCTTCGCGCCGCGCGTCGCGCGGTTCACCCACAGGCCGACCACCAGCAATACCGGCACGAGCAGCATCACGCGGGTCATCTTGACGATCGTCGCGATGTGCGTCGCTTCTGGGCTCACGTTGCTCGCCGCGCCGACCACCTGCGCGACCTCGTGGATCGTGCCGCCGAAGAACAGGCCGGCGCCGACCGTGTCGAGATGCAGCCAGCCTGCCTTGAACAGCACCGGGTAGAGGAACATCGACAGCGTGCCGAACAGCACGACGCTGCCGACCGCCATCGCGCTCTTGTGCGGCTTCGATTGCAGCGTCGATTCGAACGCGAGCACCGCGGCCGCGCCGCAGATCGCGCTGCCGGCCGCCGTCAGGAGCGCGGTGTCGCGATCGAGCTTCATGATTTTCATGCCGGCCCAGGTGCCGATCACGAGCGTGCTGACGACGATCAGCACCGACTCCGCGAGACCCGGCAGGCCCACCTGGGCGATTTCCTGCAGGCTCACACGCAAGCCGAAGAACGCGACCGCGATGCGCAGCAGCTTGCGCGCCGAGAAATTCACGCCGGCCGCCCAACTGGCCGGCATGCTGTCGCGCAGCGCGTTGCCGTAGATCGCACCCGCGACGATGCCGACGATCAGCGGACTCAGGCCAAGGCCGGCAATCGCCGGAATCGCCGCGATGCGCGTGACCGCGGCGGCGAACAGCGCGACGAACAGTACGCCGTTGAGCTGGCCGCGGGTGGACAGCGCGGGGGAGGCGGCGGCGAGCGGGGCGGTGGGTGTGGACATGATCGGCGGCTTCGTAACGGACTTGCAGGGGACTGCATAAGCAGCAATGGGGCTAATCCTAAATTAGATATATCGATATGAAAAATCGTGATTTAGAATGTGAAGTATCGGTTCAACGGATATTTAATCGAGATGACCCCGGATCAACTTATAACGTTCGCCGCCGTCGCTGAGCATCGCAACATCAGCCGGGCGGCGGTGGCGCTGCATCTGTCGCAGCCGGCGGTGTCCGGCCAGCTGAGGCAATTGCAGGACGAGTTCGGCGAGCCGCTGTATCAGCGCGATGGCCGCGGGGTGCGGCTGACGCCAGCCGGCGAGCAGCTCGCCGCCTATGCGGCGCGGCTGCGCGACACCTGGCGGCAGGCGCATGCCTATCGCGACGCGCTGCGCGGTCTCGAACAGGGCACCTTGCGGATCGGCGCGAGCACGACGCCGGCGAGCTACCTGCTGCCGTACCTGATCGCCGAATTCCATCGCCGTTATCCGCACGTGAGCGTGCATACCGCCAACGGCAACACGGCCGAGATCGTCGGTGCGCTCGGCTCGGTCGACATCGCGATGATCGAGGGTCCCGCCGGCGCAGATCTGCCGCCGGACACGGTCGTCCATGCGTGGCGCGAGGACGAGATCGTCGCGATCATGCCGCGCTCGCATCCGCTCGCGCAGGCGGACAATGGCGGGCGCATCGAGCTGGCCGCGTTCGGCGCGTATCCGCTGGTGCTGCGCGAGGAAGGCTCGGGCGTGCGGCAGACGGTCGAGCGCGAGTTCTCGCGCGCGGGCGTGCCGATGCGCGTGGCGCTCGAAATCGCGGGGGTCGAAGGGGTGAAGGAGGCGGTGCGGGCGGGGATGGGTGTCGGTTTCGTGTCGGCGATGTCGATGCGGCATGAGAACGGTGCGCTGCGGCTCATGTCGCTGAGCCCGCAGCCGCTGACGCGGCGGCTGTCGATTCTGGTGCCGCATGCGAGCGCGCCGTCGCGGGTGGTCGAGCAGTTTCTGGCGATGTGCGTCGCGGACGAGGGCGGCTGACTTCCGCACTGGCAGCGTATGGGGTCGCGAATCCGAACCCGCGCGGGGCGCTGCCGTGGCCGGCGCGCCTCGCTTTACGCTCGCCGTATGCCGGCCGCGCCTGGGGATTTCCTCTATGGTGCGCGATGGCTGTCCCGAGCACCATTCGCACATCGCAGCGCCTCGGCGCTTTTTTTCGAAGTTTAATTGGAACCGGTTCCAAAAGCGGTTTCGCTTCAGGATTGCGTGAGTTGGATATGGCTGATGCAGTGGAGATCGTGGTCGTCGCCAGCGCGTTCGGTGTGAACGCCGTGCGCGCCGACGGCCATCTGAAATGGGCGCAGGCGGCAAAGCGCGCCGGCGCGGCGGGTTTCGAAGTGCGCCGGGAGCTGTTCGCGAGCGACGCGGACGCGGACCCGCAACGGCTGCGCGCGCTCGGCGCGGCGTTGGCCGATCTCGGGCTGTGGTCGGTGTTCTCGACGCCGGCATCGTTGTACGCGGCGGACGGCCAGCTCGATACCGACGCACTGCGTGTCGCGCTCGATCAGGCGGCCGCGCTCGGCGCGCGCTTCGTCAAGCTGCAACTCGGCGGCTTCGCGGGCGAGGCTCACGGCGCGGCCATCGTCGCGCACGTCGCGAGCGGCTCGGGCACCACGGGCGGTGCGCAGCCACGGCTCGTCGTCGAAAACGGGCAACTGGCGCAGGGCGGCTCGCCCGCGCAGTTCGTCGGGCTGTTCGATGCGCTCGCGCGTGAAGGCCACGCGGGCGTGCTCGGCATGACCTTCGATACCGGCAACTGGGCGTGGCTCGACGTCGCGCCGCTACCCATCGCGCCGCAGCTCGCGCCGTACGTCGAGTACATCCATTGCAAGACCACCACGGGCGAGGGCGCGCGGCGCTTTGCGAGCGCGCCGGCCGAGGATGACGCGCCATTGCGCGCGCTCCTCGACCGGCTGCCGCGCGATGTGCCGCGCGGCATCGAGTTTCCGTTCGATCCGAGCCGGATCGACGCGGATGCCGCGCGTTATGTGAGCTGGCTTGCGCGCGTGTAGACGCGCGGCGCGGCATCACGAAGCGCCTCGGTCGAAGCCGTATAGCAGACGAGGCGGCAACTCAGGCAGCAACTCAGGCAGCAACCCAGGCAGCAAAGAACGCATTCCACGCGACACGAATCACCGCATCAGCAGCACCACCAGGAGCCCAGCATGACGCACCCTTACCCCGCCCTCGACGTGATCACCTACGGCGAAGCGATGGCGATGTTCGTCGCCGCCGAAGCCGGCCCGCTCGCGGGCGTCGGGCACTTCACGAAGCGCATCGCCGGCGCGGATCTGAACGTCGCGATCGGCTTGTCCCGACTCGGCTTCAGGGTGGGCTGGATGAGCCGCGTCGGCGACGATTCGTTCGGCCGGTACGTGCGCGACACGCTGACGAAAGAGGGCATCGACCAGCAATGCGTGAGCACCGACGCGCGCCATCCGACCGGCTTCCAGCTGAAGTCGAAGAGCGCCGACGGCAGCGACCCGGCGGTCGAATACTTCCGCAAGGGCTCGGCGGCGAGCCATCTGTCGCTCGACGACTACCTCGCCGATTACGTGCTGCCCGCGCGTCATCTGCATCTGACCGGCGTCGCCCCGGCGATCTCGGCAAGCTCGCGCGAACTCGCATTCCACCTCGCCCGCGAAATGCGCGCTGCGGGCAGGACGATCTCGTTCGACCCGAACCTGCGTCCGACGCTGTGGCCCTCGCGCGCGGCGATGATCGAAGGCTTGAACGCGCTCGCCGCGCTCGCCGACTGGGTGCTGCCCGGCATCGGCGAGGGTGAGATGCTGACCGGCCACACGCAGCCGGAGGACATCGCGAAGTTCTATCTCGAGCGCGGCGCGCGCGGCGTGATCGTCAAGCTCGGCGCGCAGGGCGCGTATTACCGCACCGCGACCGAAGCCGCGACGATCGCCGGCCGGCCGGTCGCGAACGTCGTCGATACGGTCGGCGCGGGCGATGGTTTCGCGGTCGGCGTGATCAGCGCGCTGCTCGAAGGCCGCACGCTCGCGCAGGCGGTCGCGCGTGGCAACCGGATCGGCGCGCTCGCGATCCAGGTGATCGGCGATTCGGAAGGTTTGCCGAACCGCGCCGAACTCGACGCGCTGGAGCTGGCCGAGGTACCGGGCATGGCAAGCGCGGCCTGACGCGGATCGGACCGCATCGATAGCGCTGCATCCACAACCAGCATCGACGACAACAAGAGCGCCCACAGCGCGCCCAGATTTTTTCATCATTGATTCGGGACGACGCCGTCCAAGGAGACTTCCATGACCTCATCGCTTGCGATTCGCCGTTGGTGGACGATCATGCCGATCGTGTTCATCACTTACAGCCTCGCGTATCTGGATCGCGCGAATTTCGGCTTCGCGTCAGCGGCCGGCATCAACCAGGATCTCGGCATCAGCAAGGGGCTCGCGTCGCTGATCGGCGCGCTGTTCTTCCTCGGCTATTTCTTCTTCCAGATTCCGGGTGCGATCTATGCCGAGCGCCGCAGCGTGAAGAAACTGGTGTTCTGGAGCCTCGTTCTGTGGGGCGGCTGCGCGGCGTTGACCGGCATGGTCAGCAACATTCCGTCGCTGATGGCGATCCGCTTCCTGCTCGGCGTCGTCGAAGCCGCGGTGATGCCGGCGATGCTGATCTTCATCAGCAACTGGTTCACGAAGAGCGAGCGCTCGCGCGCGAACACGTTCCTGATCCTCGGCAATCCGGTCACGGTGCTGTGGATGTCGGTCGTGTCGGGCTATCTCGTGCATTCGTTCGGCTGGCGGCAGATGTTCATCGCCGAGGGCGCGCCCGCGATCATCTGGGCGATCTGCTGGTGGTTCCTCGTCAAGGACAAGCCCGAGCAGGTGTCGTGGCTCACGCAAGAGGAAAAAGACGCGCTCGCGCAGACGCTGCGCGCCGAGCAGGCCGCGATCAAGCCGGTGCGCAACTACAGCGAGGCGTTTCGCACGCCCGCGGTCATCAAGCTGTGCGCGCAGTATTTCTGCTGGAGCATCGGCGTGTACGGCTTCGTGCTGTGGTTGCCGTCGATCCTGAAGAACGGCTCGTCGTTCGGCATGGTGGAAACCGGCTGGCTGTCGGCGCTGCCGTATCTGGCCGCGACGATCGCGATGCTTGCAGCTTCGTGGGCATCGGATAAACTCAACCGCCGCAAGGTGTTCGTGTGGCCGTTTCTGCTGATCGGTGCGATTGCATTCGCGGCGTCGTACGGGCTCGGCTCCGCGCATTTCTGGGTTTCGTATGCGCTGCTCGTGATCGCGGGCGCGGCGATGTACGCGCCGTATGGACCGTTCTTCGCGATCGTGCCGGAGCTGCTGCCGAAGAACGTCGCGGGCGGCGCGATGGCGCTGATCAACAGCATGGGCGCGCTCGGTTCGTTCGTCGGCTCGTACGTGGTCGGCTATCTGAACGGCGCGACCGGGTCGCCCGCGGCATCGTATGCATTCATGAGCGTGGCGCTCGTCGCCGCGGTGATCCTGACGCTCGCCGTCAAGCCGGCCGCGGCCGAACAACGTGGCCCCGCTCGTCCCACCGTCGCAAGGAAAATTAGCTGATGAACAAGATCGTCGCCTGGAAGTCGCTCCCCGAGGATGTGCTCGCCTATCTGCAACAGCATGCGCAGGTCGTGCAGGTCGATCCGTCACAGCATGATGCGTTCGTCGCCGCGCTGCGCGATGCCGACGGCGGCATCGGCGCGAGCGTGCAGATCACGCCGGCGATGCTCGAAGGCGCGAGCCGGCTGAAGGCGCTGTCGACGATCTCGGTCGGCTACGACCAGTTCGACGTCGCCGACCTCACGCGCCGCGGCATCGTGCTCGCGCACACGCCGGACGTGCTGACCGAATCGACCGCCGATACCGTGTTCTCGCTGATCCTCGCGTCCGCGCGGCGCGTCGTCGAGCTGGCCGACTGGGTCAAGGCGGGGCAGTGGCGCACGAGCATCGGGCCCGCGCAGTTCGGGCTCGACGTGCAGGGCAAGACGATCGGCATCGTCGGCTTGGGGCGGATCGGCGGCGCGGTCGCGCGACGCGCGGCGCTCGGCTTCAACATGAAGGTGCTGTATACGAACCGCAGCGCGAACCACCAAGCGGAGCAGGCGTATGGCGCGCGGCGCGTCGAGCTGGCTGAATTGCTCGCGCAGTCCGATTTCGTCTGTCTGCAGGTGCCGCTCACGCGAGAGACGCGGCATCTGATCGGCGCCGCCGAACTGCGCGCGATGAAGAAGAGCGCGATCCTGATCAACGCTTCACGCGGCGCGACCGTCGACGAACCGGCGCTGATCGAGGCGCTGCGCAACGGCACGATTCACGGCGCGGGCCTCGACGTGTTCGACACCGAACCGTTGCCTGCCGACTCGCCGTTGCTCGCCATGCCGAACGTGGTCGCATTGCCGCATATCGGCTCGGCGACGCACGAGACCCGTCATGCGATGGCGCTCAACGCGGCGGAGAACCTGGTCGCCGCGCTCGACGGCACATTGACGACCAACATCGTCAACCGTGACGTCCTGGCGAAGTGATTCGCAGGGCGGCGCGCAAGCTCCCGTCCTCGGACCGGCACGAGCGATGAGCGAATGAGCACGACCCCGCCCCCGGCCAGCATGCCGCCTGGTCCCCCGAGCGCGCCGACGCGACGCGCGACGATCACCGATGTCGCGCGTGAAGCCGGCACCGGCAAGACCAGCATCTCGCGCTATCTGAACGGCGAGTTCGGCGCGCTGTCGCCCGAGCTGCGCGCGCGCATCGAAGCCGCGATCGCGCGGCTCGACTATCAGCCGAACCAGATGGCGCGCGGCCTGAAGCGCGGCCGCAACCGGCTGATCGGCATGCTGGTCGCCGACCTGACCAATCCGTACTCCGTCGAAGTGCTGCAAGGCGTCGAGGCCGCGTGCCACGCGCTCGGCTTGATGCCGCTGATTTGCCACGCGGCGAACGAAGTCGAGATGGAGCGGCGTTATCTGCAACTGCTGACCACGTATCGCGTGGAAGGTGTGATCGTCAACGCGCTAGGCGTGCGCGAGGAGACGTTGCGGCCGGTCGGCGACGGCGGGATTCCGGCGGTGCTGGTCGATCGGCGCGTGGAGGGGCTGGTCGCCGACATGGTCGGTCTCGACAATGGCGCGGCCGCCGCGCTCGGTACGCGGCATCTGCTCGAACGGGGCTTCGAGCACATCTGGTTCGTCGTGCAGCCGTTCGAGCAGGTCAGCTCGCGGCAGTTGCGCGTCGAAGCATTCGATCGGGCGATGCGCGACGATGGCCGCGCGCGCGGTCGTACGCTGGTGCTCGATCTCGCCGATGCAACTGCGCTCGAGCGCGGTCTCGCGGAGCTGGATCGTGCGATCGACTCGCCGGGCGGGGCCGGTGCCGAGCCCGCCGGCGCCTCCCCACGCGTCGCGCTGTTCGCGGCCAACGCACCGGTCGCGTTGCGTCTCGCGCTGCATCTGAACGCGCGTTACGGCGCGCACTGGCAGAGCCGCGTCGCGCTGCTTTCCATCGACGATCCGGATTGGGCCGAGCTCGCCGGCATCACGACGATCCGCCAGCCGACCTACGACATCGGTTATCGCGCGGTCGAATTCCTGCACGAGCGCATCGAAGGCGCGCAGACGGGCGCGCGCGACTGCCTGCTGCCCGGCGAGCTGATCGTGCGTGCGTCGACCGCACGCTGATTTCCGGCCGATCTGCGATGATGCGGGCTGCGGCGCGCAGCGGTTGCGCGTCGGGGATTGCAAGGAACCCCGCAAGGATACTCATGGTCGTGCCACCGCTTACCCTCGCGAGTCTCGCGCTCGCCACGCTCGTCATCGCCGCTTTACCGTTTCTGATTTACCGACAATTGCGCCGTCCGCTCGCGCTTCGGCCGCACGACGCGATCGCCGGCGTCGCGGTGTTCGCGCTGTTCGCGATGGTCATCGAGCGTGCGCTGCACGACTATCTGTTGCGCGGCAACGAGACGACCGCGGCGTTCCTTTCGCAGCCGCTCGCGTTCGTCGTCTATGGTGCGCTGGCCGCGGGCGTTTGCGAGGAAGTGGGGCGGTTCTTCGGCATGCGGCTGCTCATGAAGCGCGCGGCGGCGCGGCCGGCGGTGCGCAAGAAGGCGAACGTCGACGCGCCCGCCGGCGTCGATGCAAGCGTGGGCGCGAGCCCCGCCGCCAGCACGACCGCCGACACGCGCACCGCGGCATTGCGCGCCGACGATGGCGCCGCGCTCAGCTACGGCCTCGGCCACGGCGGCGCAGAAGCGTGGATGGTCGGCGTGTTCGTGCAGTGCCAGTGGCTCGTGTTAGCGGTCCTCGAAAACCGTGGCCGGCTCGGCGATTACCTCGGCAATCTGCCGGCCGAAGCGGTGATGCGCGTGCATCTGATTCTCGCGAGCCTGACGCCGCAACTGGCCGGCATTTTCGCGCTCGAACGCGTCGCGGCGCTGGTGTTCCAGATCGGCCTGTCGGTGCTGATGTGGCGCGGCGTGCGGGCCGGCTCGCGCGGCATCCTGCCGCTCGCGATCGGGGTGCACGCGCTGATCGACGTGCCTGCGGCAATGACGCAGGCGCGGCTGTTGCCGCTCGCGGCGGCCGATACGATCTATGTGGTGGCGGCGGTGTTCGTCGCGGGACTGCTGATACGGATTTACCGGCGGCCGGCGGCGGCGTGAGCGGATGAGCCGCTGGACGGCAGGCGCCTCGCTATCCCTTCAGTGTTTCTCTAAAATGCGCCTACGTTTCAGGATCTTCTTTTCCCGGCAGCCTTCATGGAAGCTTACCAATACGACTGCGCGCATCCGGAGTTCGACGAGCTCGCGCGCGTCATCAGCGATCTGTTTCCCGAGCAGACGCAGTTCATCGAGCGTGCCGCCGACGATGGCACGCCCACACTGACGGTTCACTGGGTAGCAATGCGCTTCGGTTCCACCGCGCGCCGTATCGTGATGACGGTCGCGATCGCGCCGGCGGCGCTCGCGCGTTATCGCGCGATGCCGGCGCGGTTGCGTGGCCGCAGCTTTGCGGTATTGCGCGCGTACGTCGAAGCGAGCCTGGGCTCGCTCGAAGAAATGTACGCGAACGGCCAGCCGGTCCCGCGCGAAGTCACGGTCGATCTCGGCGAAGAGTTCGCGTGAAGCGCGAATGAAGCGCGGGCGAAGCGGATTCAATCCGCGAGCCGATAGACCTTCGCGAAACGCGCGGCCTGCACGACGCCATAGTCGCCGGGCGCGTACTGCATGACCCAGTCGCCGGCCGCGCCGTGCAGCACGTCGCCGCCGCTCGCGGAGCGCGCGAGCGAGAAGGACTCGTCCATCCGGCGGGCGAGTACGACCGCCGGGCGATTGCGGTAGGCGCCGGCTTCGCCGTGCGCGAGCGCGGCATCGGCGGGCAGGTACTTCGCATCGAAGCGCTCGCGCGACACGACCCAGCGCTCGCCGGTCGAGCCGGTGATCAGCGCATCGCCGCGCACATAGCGGTTCGGGCCTTCGAGGCTCATCAACTGGCCTTCGGCGGCGGCGAATTCGACGCTTACCGTTTCGTCCTTGACGACGCGTTGGGCGTGCGGATCGTCACGCAAATCGAGATTCCTGAGTTCGGTCATGAAGCGGGTGGAAGATTAGGGGGTGAGCGTTGCGGCGAGACTTGCCGCGTTGCGGCGATCGTGCGTCGAGTCGCTGGGACGGGTAGCCGGCCCCGACAGCGCGACCCGAATAATGCCAGATGCATGAGCCGGGCGGGGGAAGGCGAAAGGGTGAGACGTGGTGAGAAAGCCGCTGTTCGGGCGCCGGCGGAATTGCTGAAATCAACCGCGCCCGCAACGGGGCAACCCCCGCCGCGGGCGCTCTTTCATTACGGCTTGACAGTCGCGTCGCTCGGGGCTTCTGCCGCGGGCTTGCCGCCCTTGCCCTTGCCATGGTGGCCGCGATGATGACCCTCGGGGCCGCCCTGGTGGAACGTCGCGTCGGCGAGCTTCTTCTGCTCCGGCGACAGGCTGCTATACAGCGGATCGAACGCATCGACGAGCTTCTTCATGCCGTCCGCATGCGCCTGCGCGATCGTTGCGTACTGTTTCATGTCGTCGAGCGCGCTCACGTTGGTGGCCGCCTTGCGCTGCTCGAACAGCCGGCCCATCGTTTCGCCGTTGCTGCGCATGACGTCGGCGAACGCCTTCCATTGCGTTTCCTGCGCGGGCGTGATCTTCAGTTGCGAGTGCAGATAAGCGATGCGGTCTTCGACGTTGCGTTCGTGGCCGGCCTTGGCCGCGGAGGCCGAGGCCGTGGTGTCCGGCGCTGCGGCCGGCGCGGCGGTTTGGGCGAACGCGCCGCCCATCGAAACGGCCGTAGCCAGCATAACCAGTGCTTTTTTCATCGAAACTCCTGATGTCTGTTCGTTATTGAGACACGGCGCGCGGCGAGCGTCTTGCCCCGCGCCAGCGGCGAATGGCGCCGCACCGCAAGCGGCTGCCGCATTCGCCCGGCGCCGCTATTAGTAACACGTTAACCCTACAATACGGTGCGTGTGCGACAAACGCTTACAACCGAAACGAACGCGAAACGGCTCGCGCCTGATCGGCAATCGCGCCGACATACTGCGCCGGGCCGCCCCACAGTGTGCCGTGCATCTGTGACCGTACCGCGTGACATGGCGCCGCTGCGTGCAGACGCGCGATAATCCGCGACATTCCACACCAACTTCCTTCCCCTTCGATGAGACCTCCGCGCCTCGACCAGCTCGACGACCTCGACCGCAACCTCGTTGCACTGCTGCAAGCCAACGCGCGCGAGAGCGTCGCGAATCTTGCGCGGCAGCTCGGCGTCGCGCGCACGACCGTGATCGCGCGCATTGCGCGGCTCGAGCGCAGCAACGTGATCGCCGGCTACAGCGTGAGGCTTGGCCAGGATGTGCTCGATTCGAGCATCGTCGCGTATGTCGGCATCATCATCGCGCCGAAGCACGGACCGGCCGTGCAGAAACGCCTCGGCAAAATGCCCGAAGTGCAGATGCTGTGCGCGGTCAGCGGCGAGTTCGACTACGTGGCATGGCTGCGCGCCGATTCGCCCGAGCGGCTCAACGATCTGCTCGATCAGATCGGCGGGCTAGAGGGCGTCGAGCGAACCACGACGTCGATCATTCTCGCGCGCAAGATCGACCGCGGCACGGTGTGAGTCGGCGCGCGGCGTAACTTCTTCGCGAGTGCTGCGAGAGTCCATCGTTGACGCCTTTTTTACGCTGTTTCGACAAATCGTTTGACCGGTTCGTCAGAACGTCGAACCGGATGGTCATACCGCAGCATTTTGCGCGTATGAACTGTTTTTGCTTCTTCCTACACTGTCATTCAAGGGTTCGGCCCGCAGGCGCCGCGCGCAACACGCGGCGCACTTCCCAAGCTCAGAGACAGCACATGGATAACAAGGAGAAGCAGATGAAAGTAGCTATCGTTGGCGCAGGTCTGATCGGTCACACCATTGCCCATATGCTGCGCGAGACGGGCGACTACGAAGTCGTCGCGTTCGACCGCGATCAGCACGCGCTCGACAAGCTCGCCGCCCAGGGCATTCCCACCCGCCGCATCGATTCCGCCGACGCCGCCGTGCTGCGCGCCGCCATCGAGGGCTTCGACGTGCTGATCAACGCGCTGCCGTACTACCTCGCGGTCAACGTCGCATCGGCCGCGAAGGGCGCGGGTGTCCATTATTTCGACCTGACCGAGGACGTACGCGCGACGCACGCGATCCGCGCGATCGCCGAAGATGCCGATCACGCATTCATGCCGCAGTGCGGTCTCGCGCCGGGTTTCATCGGCATTGCCGCGCACGAGCTCGCGAATCGCTTCACGGAAATCCGCGACGTGAAGATGCGCGTCGGCGCGCTGCCCGAGTTTCCGACCAATGCGCTGAAGTACAACCTGACGTGGAGCGTCGACGGCCTGATCAACGAGTACTGCCAGCCGTGCGAGGCCATCCGCGATGGCCGCACGCAATGGGTGCAGCCGCTCGAAGGCCTCGAGCATTTCTCGCTCGACGGCACCGAGTATGAAGCGTTCAACACGTCGGGCGGGCTGGGCACGCTGTGCGAAACGCTGGCGGGCCGCGTCGAATCGCTCGACTACAAGTCGGTGCGCTATCCGGGTCATCGCAACCTGATGCAGTTCCTGCTCGAAGACCTGCGTTTGTCGAGCGACCGCGATACGCTGAAGACCATCATGCGCCGCTCGGTGCCGTCGACCGCGCAAGATGTCGTGCTGGTGTTCATCACCGTGAGCGGCATGCGCGACGGTCAGCTCGTGCAGGAGGTGTTCACGCGCAAGATCTTCGCGAAGACCGTCTGTGGGGTGCCGATGAGCGCGATTCAGATCACGACCGCCGGCGCGATGTGCGCGGTGCTCGATCTGTTCCGCGAGCGCAAGCTGCCGCAAAAGGGCTTCGTGCGCCAGGAGCAGGTGTCGCTCGGCGATTTTCTGGCGAACCGCTTCGGCAAGTTGTACGAAGGGCAGTCGCTGGAGGCGATGGCGACGGTTTAAGGCCGGCATGGCTCGCGTCGAATGAAAATCCCCGTACGTCGTCGACGTACGGGGATTTTCCGTTTTTCAGCCATCATCGGGCCGGCGCGGCACTCGCCAGACAGAAGGGAGGGCCGTCATCCAGCCACGATTTGCGCGACGAGCGCTTCATGGTCCGCCGAACTGGGCGCGGTATTGTCGAACATCAGCAGACCCTCGCGGCTCGCGCCGCTCGGCTCGAAACGCCGCCGCCGGTAGACGTCCCAGTGCGCGAGCTTGTACGCATCGTTGGGATTCGCGCGCGCGACGATCCGCTGCCGCGCCACGTCCTCCGAGGTCCGCACCCACACGACACACAACCTCACGTCCGGCGCGACGCCGAGCCACGCATGATCGAACAGCCGCCGCTCGCGCACCTCGCGAGACAGCGGGCCGACGACCAACGCGCTGATGCCGAGTTCGAGATTGTCGCGCGCCGTATCGATGAGGCCGCGATACTCGGGGTCGCGCAGATGCTGCAGGAAAAGAGGGCTGTCGCGATCGTTCGGATTGCCGGTCAGCATCGCCATCGCGGCCGCGCTATAGCCGCCGTACAGCGTGTCCTTGTCGAGCAGGCAGAAGGGGATGCCGCTCACTTTCATCAGCGGGCCGAGCAGTTTTTTCGCCAGCGTCGTCTTGCCCGTGCCCGCATGACCGCAAAAGAAAACCAGAGAAGTCACGCAGGCTTGTCCTCACGCGGCGCGGCGGCGTCATCGGGGCGCGGGTCGCGCGCGAACGTGCCGTTGGCCTCGAGCCACATCACGTTGATGATGCCGAAGCCGAGCGCCACACCCACGCCGAGAATCCAGGTGAAATACCACATCGCAGTCTCCTTGATCGTGCGTCCGGCGTCGCGGATCGACAGGCATGCCGGCAACCGACGATGGCCAGCCGCGAGCGCGGCCGCCTGCACCGATCATGAAGAAGAACGCCGCGCCATGCAAGAGGCGCGGCGCCCGAGCTCCGTGCGCCGTGGCTGGCGGAATGTCCGCGCGTTGCTATGATGCGCAACGGTCATGCGTACGAGCGTACCGTGTCCGCCGAACCGGCGGACGCGGAGCGACGACCCACACCGCGTAGTCGGAAACTCGGGCCGCAATCGAGAGCACAGGGGAGAACCAGCATGCCGAGGCGCCTGTCTTGCCGCTGCCGAGCCGCACGGATGGCCGGGTCCGCACGCTGCGCCGCGTTGGCCGCATGCGTCGCGCTCAGCGTGCTCACGCTGGCCGGCTGCGCGTCGACGCCGGCCGAGCCGGTACCGTTCAAGCCGGTGCCTGCCGAGCGCATCGTCAGACAGGGCTATACCGCGCCGGGCCCCGGCCTCGTCGCGGTGGACGTGCGGCGCGAGCGTTCGCGCGACGTGATCGTGCGGTTCCGCAATGCGCTCGTCTATATCGACGGCGAGCGCGTGACCGACCTGATGAACGGCGAGCACGTGGTGTTCTATCTGCCGCCCGGCGCGCATCGGATCGGCGTATCGACGCAGTTCGATCCGGTCATCGAGCTGAACTTCGTCGTGACGGCCGACCCGCGCTACACGAACCGCGCCTCGGTCACGTTCAACGACGATCACCGCATCGGCCTGCAGCGGGTCGCGCAGTAGCGTGCGCTCGAGCATTAACAATTGGATACGCGCGGCTTAGGTATCGCGCCTTAACATGGCGGCTGATGCAAGCGGCCTGGAAGCGTGCTTGTCCGTTCATGCAGACCCGTCGACCGTCTTACGCAATGCTTACGCGAGAGGGTGGCGAGGTCTGCTTTTGTATGCAAGGTAATCCGAACATGCTGATCAATTGCGCCGCCTATCAGGACGGCCGGAAACTCGCCGACATCGATATCGACAGCATCAGCGACTACGTCGCGCGGCCCGAGTGCTTCGTCTGGGTCGCGTTGAAAGACCCGAGCCCCGACGAACTCGCGATGATGAAAGACGAGTTCAATCTGCACGAGCTCGCCATCGAAGATGCGCAAACCGGCCATCAACGGCCGAAGATCGAGGAGTACGGCGATTCGCTGTTCACCGTGATGCACACGGTCGAGATGGACGAGCAGGGCGAATTCGTGATCGGCGAAGTCGACGTGTTCGTCGGCGGCAACTATGTGCTGTCGGTGCGGCGCGGCACGCGCACCGGCTTCAAGAGCGTGCGCGCGCGCTGCGAGCATGAGCCGCATCTGTTGAAGGAGGGCTCGGCGTTCGTGCTGTACGCGCTGATCGACGATGTGGTCGACCGTTATTTCCCGGTCATCGAGGCGATGAGCACCGAGCTCGAAACGCTCGAGGACCGCATCTTCGAGAAGAACGACTCGGCCGCCTCGCGCGCGATCGTGCAGGACCTGTACACGATGAAGCGCCGGCTCGTGATCCTCCAGCACCATATCGTGCCGCTGCAGGAAGCGGTCGGCAAACTGACGGGCGGGCGCATTCCGAGCGTCTGCGCCGGCATGCAGGCGTACTTCCGCGACGTCTACGACCACCTCGACCGGATCGTCAGAACCATCGAGGGGCGCCGCGAAATCGTCGTCACGGCGGTGCAGGTGAACCTCGGCATGATCTCGCTCGCCGAGAGCGAAGTCACCAAGCGGCTCGGCTCGTTCGCCGCGCTGTTCGCGGTGCCGACCATGATCGCCGGCATCTACGGGATGAACTTCGAGCGCATTCCCGAGCTGCATTTCAAGTTCGGCTATCCGGTCGTGCTGGCGGTGATGCTGGCGATCGACTTCGTGCTGTACCGGCGTTTTCGCAAGGCCGGCTGGCTGTAGCCGGCGCACCGTTCAATTTCCTCGGGGTTTCCCTTGCGGCGCGCGCGATACCAGGCCAGCATAAGCGGCCTGTGGGTCGCGCCGCACGCGACGCACAGGCGTCATCGACTGCACGGACTGAGCGAGGGAACCTTGCCACACGCTGTTGCCACACCCGCCCGGATCGATCGAGCGCATTGCGGCGCCGCAGATGTTGCGCGCCGGTGCGTTGCAACACCGCGAATCGTTGACATGCCGAAGAGCTTGCGCTGAGAATAGGCCCCGCAAACGTTTGCGCATCACAAAAAATACGGCTCGCCCGCGAGCCTGACAACCTTGGAGATACGCATGAGCCATCGAACCCGTCGTCGCATTCTTGCCGCCGCAGTTCTCGCCACCGCCTCCGCCGTCCTGCCTTTTTCCGCCGCCCACGCGCAGAACGCGCCGGCTCATAAGCCGAAGGTCGCGCTCGTGATGAAGTCGCTCGCCAACGAGTTCTTCCTGACCATGGAGACCGGGGCGAAAGACTATCAGAAGCAGAACCCCGGCAAGTTCGACCTGATCACCAACGGCATCAAGGACGAAACCGACACCGCCAACCAGATCCGCATCGTCGAGCAGATGATCGTGTCGAAGGTCGACGCGATCGTGCTCGCGCCGGCCGATTCGAAGGCGCTCGTGCCGGTCGTCAAGAAGGCGGTCGACGCGGGCATCATCGTCGTCAACATCGACAACCGGCTCGATCCGGACGTGCTGAAGTCGAAAGACCTGAACGTGCCGTTCGTCGGCCCCGACAATCGCAAGGGCGCGCGGCTCGTCGGTGACTACCTCGCGAAGCGCCTGAAGGCTGGCGACGAGGTCGGCATCCTCGAAGGCGTGTCGACCACCACCAACGCGCAGCAGCGCACTGCGGGCTTCAAGGACGCGATGCAGGCGGTCGGCGCGAAGGTCGTGTCGGTGCAGTCGGGCGAGTGGGAAATCGACAAGGGCAACGCGGTCGCATCGGCCATGCTCAACGAGTATCCGAACCTGAAGGCGCTGCTCGCCGGCAACGACAACATGGCGATCGGCGCGGTGTCGGCGGTGCGCGCGGCCGGCAAGCAGGGCAAGGTGCTGGTGGTCGGCTACGACAACATCAACGCAATCCATCCGATGCTGAAGGACGGCCGCGTGCTCGCCACCGCCGACCAGTTCGCGGCGAAGCAGGCCGTGTTCGGCATCGATACCGCGTTGAAGGCATTGAGCGAAAACAAGAAGCAGTCGCAGCTGTCGGGCGTCGTCGAAACGCCGGTCGTTCTGGTGACGAAGGACACCCTGAAGTAAGCGCGCCGCGCCCGGCGCGAAGCACGAGCCGGGCGCAGCCGGGAAAGCGTACGGGAAGCCGCAAAAATCACCACGAATTATGGATAGCGTGTTTTAGAGGCAAACCACCACCCAGCGATCCGCTTTTGTTCAACGAACGCTCAAGAATCCCGCCGCACCGCCGTTAATCCCAGAGATAAGCGTCATGACGGCGGCTCGCGTGGTGAGAGGGAGCGCGGCCATGAGCAGCTGTGCATTCCGCGCAATGGGGCGCCACGAAGGCGCCAGAAGCGCCATGCAACCAGGAGCGCGATGGATTCGACCGACCACGACGCCTTGCCTGTCGTACTGAGCGTCAGCGGCATCGGCAAGACCTATGCCGAACCGGTGCTCGCCGACGTATCGCTGTCGCTGCGAGCGGGCGAGGTATTGGCGTTGACCGGCGAGAACGGCGCGGGCAAGAGCACGCTGTCGAAGATCATCGGCGGGCTGGTCGAAGCGAGCGCGGGCACGATGCGGCTTGCCGACGCGCCGTACGCGCCCGCGAGCCGCACCGAGGCCGAGGCGCTCGGCGTGCGCATGGTCATGCAGGAGTTGAATCTGCTGCCTACGCTGTCGGTCGCCGAGAACCTGTTCCTGAAACGGCTGCCGCGAGCGGGCGCGTTCAGCTTCGGCTGGATCGATCGCGGCAAGCTGCGCGAGAACGCGCGCGAGGCGATGACGCAGGTCGGGCTCGACGCGATCGATCCCGACACGCTGGTCGGCGAACTGGGCATCGGTCATCAGCAGATGGTCGAGATCGCCCGCAACCTGATCGACGACTGCCGGGTGCTGATCCTCGACGAGCCGACCGCGATGCTGACCGCGCGCGAGGTCGATCTGCTGTTCGAGCAGATCGGGCGGCTCAAGGCTCGCGGCGTCGCGCTCGTCTATATCTCGCACCGGCTCGAAGAGCTGGCGCGGGTCGCCGAACGGGTCGCGGTGCTGCGCGACGGCCGCCTCGTGCATGTCGACGCGATGGCGAACCTGACGAGCGAGCAGATCGTCACGTGGATGGTCGGCCGCGAGCTCGGCGAGCATATCGATCTCGGCGAGCGCAACATCGGCGCGCCGCTCCTGAAAGTGGAGCGGCTCGCGCGCGGCAAGCTCGTGCGCGACGTGTCGTTCGAGGTGCGCGCGGGCGAGATTTTCGGTGTGAGCGGACTGATCGGCGCGGGCCGCACCGAGCTGATGCGGCTCATCTACGGCGCCGACCGCAAGGACGGCGGCAGCGTGTCGCTCGCCGCGACGCCGGGCGCGCCGCCTACGCCGGTGCAAATCGACTCGCCGGCGGACGCGGTACGCGCGGGTATCGCGCTGATCACCGAAGACCGCAAGGGCGAAGGCCTGCTGCTGCCGCAACCGATCGCGGCCAACCTGTCGCTCGGCAATCTCGGCAGCGTCGCGCGGCACGGCCTCGTCGACGCGAAGCGCGAGAACGCGCTGGCGCGCAAGCAGATCGCCGCGATGCGGATTCGCAGCTCGGGGCCCGCGCAGGTTGTCGGCGAGCTGTCGGGCGGCAACCAGCAGAAGGTCGTGATCGGCCGCTGGCTCGCGCGCGACTGCCGCGTGCTGTTGTTCGACGAACCGACGCGCGGCATCGACGTCGGCGCGAAGTTCGATATTTATGGCCTGATGGGCGCGCTCGCTCGCGACGGCCGCGCGCTCGTCGTGGTGTCGAGCGATCTGCGCGAACTGATGCTGATCTGCGACCGGATCGGCGTGATGTCGGCGGGCAGCATGACAGGCGTGTTCGAGCGCGCGAGCTGGAGCCAGGATGCGCTGCTCGCGGCTGCGTTCGCCGGCTACCGCGGCCGTGACGCGCTGCTGCACACGCACGGCGTCAACGAAGCAGGGAGTCTGTGATGACCGATCAATCGTGGCGCGAGGCGGCGGGTGTCAAACAGGACGGCCAGTTGGACGGCCAGTTGGGCGGCCAGCAGGACGGCAAGCAAGGCGGTGCGCCGGACGCGCCCGCCGTGACGCCGCCCGCCGATCCGTCGGCGCCGCTCGCGAGCGGCAAGCCGGCCGGCACGCGGCTCGGCTTTTCGAACTACCTGGGCCTCGCCGGCGCGCTGCTCGCGATGATCGTGCTGTTCTCGCTGCTGAGTTCGCACTTTCTGAGCTACGACACGTTCAGCACGATCGCGAACCAGATTCCGGATCTCGTCGTGATGTCGGTCGGCATGACCTTCGTGCTGATCATCGCGGGGATCGATCTGTCGGTGGGCTCGGTGCTCGCGCTCGGGGCGTCGGTGGTCAGCGTGGTGACGCTGAAGTGGGGCTGGGGGCCAGCTGCCGGCGCGCTGCTCGGGGTCGCGGTTGCGGCGCTGACCGGCACCGTGACCGGCGCGGTGACGGTGGGCTGGCGAATTCCGTCGTTCATCGTGTCGCTCGGCGTGCTCGAGGCGGCGCGCGGCATGGCGTATCAGATGACCAATTCGCGCACCGCGTATATCGGCGATGCGTTCGATTTTCTGTCGAACCCGATTGCGCTTGGCATCTCGCCGGCCTTTCTGATCGCGGTCGCGGTGATGGTGATCGCGCAGCTGGTGCTGACGCGCACGGTGTTCGGGCGCTATCTGGTCGGGATCGGCACTAACGAGGAAGCGGTGCGGCTCGCGGGCGTCAATCCGCGGCCGTACAAGGTGATCGTGTTCGCGCTGATGGGCGCGCTGTCCGGACTCGCGGCGCTGTTCCAGATCTCGCGGCTCGAGGCGGCCGATCCGAATGCGGGTGTCGGCCTGGAGCTGCAGGTGATCGCGGCGGTCGTGATTGGCGGCACGAGTCTGATGGGCGGGCGTGGTTCGGTTATCAGCACGTTCTTTGGCGTGCTGATCATTTCGGTGCTGGCGGCGGGCCTCGCGCAGATCGGCGCGAACGAGCCGACCAAGCGCATGATCACCGGCGCGGTGATCGTGGTGGCGGTGGTGCTCGATACGTACCGCAGTCGCCGCAAACGCGCCTGAGGTGTGCGCCGCCGCGCAACGATGAATGAGTGCATGGGACCGGAGTAAGCGCTGAAGCGCTAACTCCGTTCGACCGCGATGAAACTGCATGGGACCGGAGTAAGCGCTGAAGCGCTAACTCCGTTCGACAGGAGAGCAACAGGTTATGACGACGATCAAGGATGTGGCGGCGGTGGCGGGCGTGTCGTTCACGACGGTATCGCACGTCGTGAACAACTCGCGGCCGGTGTCGGCCGATGTGCGCGCGAAAGTCGAGCACGCGATCCGTCAACTGCACTATGTGCCGTCGGCGGTCGCGCGCTCGCTGAAGGCGCGCGCGACCGCGACGATCGGACTGGTGGTGCCGAACAGCACGAACCCGTATTTCGCGGAGCTCGCGCGCGGCATCGAGGACGGCTGCGCGCGCAATGGCTACTGCGTGTTCTTCTGCAACTCCGACGATGACCCCGCGAAGCAGCGCAACTATCTGCGCGTGCTGCAGGAAAAACGCATCGACGGGTTGATCGTCGCGTCGGCCGGCGACGACGCCGTGCTCGCGCAGGCGCTCGCCGACGCGCGCGAGCCGCTCGTGGTGGTGGACCGCAACATCGAGGGAGTCAGCGCGGACCTCGTGCAGATCGATCACGAGAAGGGCGCGTATCTGGCCACCCGTCATCTGCTCGAGCTCGGGCATGTGCGGATCGGTTGCATCACGGGGCCGGTGCAGACCGCGGTCAGCGCGATGCGGGTGCACGGCTTCATTCGCGCGATGGCCGAGCGTGGCATCGAGATTCCGGCCGATGCGATCGTCGAAAGCGATTTTTCGGGGACGGGCGGACATCGCGCGGCCGCGCAGCTGTTCGATACGGTCAGGCCGTCGGCGATTTTCGCGGGCAACGACATGATGGGCATCGGCGCGTTGCGCGCGGCGGCGGAGCGCAATATCAGCGTGCCGCGCGATTGCTCGATCATCGGTTTCGACGATATCGAGCTGGGCCGCTTCACGTTCCCGTCGCTGTCGACGGTCGGACAGTCGGTGCGCGCGCTTGGCGACACGGCCGCGCAGACGCTGATCGACCGGATCGCCGAGGCGTCGTCGAACAGCACCGCGCGGGCGCCTGCGCGCCGCCGCGTGGTGTCGCCGCGGCTGATCGTGCGGGAGTCCACCGCGACATGGGCGGGCGAGGAACGGCGGGATCTGGCGGCCTGATGCGCCGGATCAAGGACGCATGAGGGGCGCTCGAAGGACGCGCGCGCAATGGCGACGCGACCCGTCGCGCAACGGAGGACACTCGAGTGGCAAGCAACCCAACCCGCGCACGCGTCACGGTGGTCGGTAGTCTGAACATGGACCTCGTGGTGCGTTCGCCACGCCTGCCCCAACCGGGCGAGACCCTGGCCGGCCGCGGCTTCGCGCAGGTCGCGGGCGGCAAGGGCGGCAACCAGGCGGTCGCGGCCGCGCGGCTCGGCGCGCAGGTGTCGATGCTCGGCTGCGTCGGTGCCGATGCGAATGGCGCGCAGCTGCGCGCGGGCCTCGAAGCGGAGCGCATCGACTGCGCCGCGCTCGAAACCGGCAGGGAGCCGAGCGGTGTGGCGCTGATCGTCGTCGACGATGCGAGCCAGAATACGATCGTGATCGTCGCGGGCAGCAACGGCGAGGTCACGCCGGCCACCATCGCGCGACACGAAGCGACGCTCGCCGCCGCCGACGTCGTGATCTGTCAGCTCGAAACCCCGCCCGAATCGGTGCGCGCGGCGCTGGCGGCGGCGCGGCGGCTCGGTAAGACCGTGATCCTGAATCCGGCGCCCGCCACCGGCCCGTTGCCGGCCGACTGGCTGCCGCTGATCGACTACCTGATTCCGAACGAACTCGAAGCCGCCGCGCTGAGCGGTCTCCCCGTCGACTCGCCCGAGGACGCCGCACGGGCCGCCGCCGCATTGCGTGCGGCCGGCGCGCGCAACGTGCTGGTCACGCTCGGTGCGCGCGGCGTGCATGCGTCGCTCGAAGGCGCGGCCGCGACGCTGTACGACGCGCCGCGCGTCGAGGCGGTCGACACGACCGCGGCCGGCGACACCTTCATCGGCGGCTTCGCGGCGCAGCTCGCGCAGGGCGCGAGCGTCGATGCGGCGATCCGCTTCGCGCAGCGCGCCGCCGCGCTATCGGTGACGCGCGCGGGTGCGCAGCCATCGATTCCGACGCGCTCCGAGGTCGACGCATCGGACTGATGCCGCAGCGGCATTGGCACCGCGCACGCTGCCTGATCGAACTGTCCTGCCACCGCTTCGGGCCACTCCGAACGGCTCGCATCTCCACCCATTCCCGCCGCCAAACCGTCAAAAATCGTGCTTTGACGAATATCGCCGCGTTTCCCTGCGCGCCGCGAACACACTCATTTCCAGTCAACTTGCTTTCAACGTCTTACAACGTCTTTGTTCATACCTTTTAAATGCTTCAAGTCCATGAGTGCGCTGCCGTAAACGGAAATTAGAACGCTCTTTCAAAAAAGCGCCGGACCCAACACACGCCGCTCCCACGCTGCGTAGGCAGCAGCCTCTCATTGAGTACAGCACACAGGACCAAGCATGTTGAATAAAGGCATCACGATCAAGGCGCGAATTGGCCTCACGATGGCGTTCCTCGCCGCGTTGCTGGTTGCGATCGGCGTTTTCGGTCTGTTCGGCATGAGCCATTCGAACGACGCCTATGAGGACACGTTCACCAACGCGATGCCGGGCGCGGTGAACATCGGCAACGCGGAAATCTACGCGGCTCGCGAACGACTCGCGCTCGACCGCGCCGCGTTCCTGGTCGGCACGCCGGAAGCGGCCACCACCATCGAGCGCGGGCGCATGCTCGGGGGCACGTCCGACATGTGGTGGAAAAAATATCTCGATCTGCCACGCGACGCGGACGAAGACCGGCTTGCGCAGGACGTCGCCGCGAAGCGCAACGCGCTGCATCAGCAACTCGAAACGTTCGCGGCGGTGATCACGGCGAACGATCAGGGCAAGCTGGTCGAGCACGCGAAGAATCTGCAGGTCGTCTTCAACGACCTCGTCGGCGCCGACGACGCACTGCGCAAATACCAGTTCGATTCGGCCAGGCAGGGCTTCGACTCCGCGCAGAGCAGTTTCCAGACGTTCCGCGTGGTCAGCATCGGCGCGCTGGTGATCGGCGTACTGGCGGCGGCCCTGTCGTATCTGACGCTGAGCCGCTCGATCGCGCGTCCGCTCGACGAAGCGCTCGGCCACTTCGATGCGATCGCGGCCGGCGATCTGCGTCGTCCGGTGATCGCGACATCGCGCGACGAAATGGGGCAACTGCTCGAAGGAATCGCCAGAATGCAGCGCAGCCTCACCGAAACGGTGCGCAGCGTGCGCGGCGGTAGCGAGTCGATCGCGACCGCGACGCGCCAGATCGCGGCGGGCAACATCGACCTGTCGTCGCGAACCGAGGAGCAGGCGTCGGCGTTGCAGGAAACCGCCTCGAGCATGGAGCAGTTGACCGGCACGGTGCGGCAGAATGCCGACAACGCGCGCCAGGCGAGCGCGCTCGCGGCCAACGCGTCCGAGATCGCCAACAAGGGTAGCGCGGTGGTCGGCCAGGTGGTCGGCACGATGGGCGACATCAACCAGAGTTCGGCGAAGATCGCCGACATCATCTCGATCATCGAAGGCATTGCCTTCCAGACCAACATCCTCGCGTTGAACGCAGCCGTCGAGGCGGCGCGCGCCGGCGAGGAAGGGCGCGGCTTCGCGGTCGTCGCGGGCGAAGTGCGCAGCCTCGCGCAGCGTTCGTCGGCGGCGGCCAAGGAGATCAAGGAGCTGATCGATACGTCGGTCGAGCGCGTGCAGTCGGGCTCGGCGCTCGTCGACGAGGCCGGCCGCACGATGAGCGAAATCATCGGCGCGGTGCAGCGCGTGACCGACATCATGGGCGAGATCGCGGCGGCGTCGGAGGAGCAGAGCGGCGGCATCGACCAGGTCGCGCGCGCGGTCACGCAGATGGACGAGGTCACGCAGCAGAATGCGGCGCTCGTCGAGGAAGCGGCCGCCGCCGCGTCGTCGCTCGAGGAGCAGGCGGCGCGGCTGCGCAGCGCGGTCGCGGTGTTCCAGGTCGACGACAGCGGCCGTGGCGGTCACGAAGCGGCGTCGGCGCTTGCGGCGCCGAAGCGTCCGGTGTCCACGAGCCCGGTCGCTACACGCGCACGCAAGCTCACGCCGGCTACCGCGCAGGCGGCGTTGCCGGCGAAGTCATCGATCCCGGCCGCGGCCGCTGTCGCGCCGCCGGTAGCGGCCGCCTCCACGCCCACGCCCACGCGCGCGCCGGCCAGGTCCGCGGCGACGGCCGGCAGCGATCGGGATTGGGAGACCTTCTGAGCTGGCTCGGATTCAGGTGTACATGGGCGGCGGCGCTGTCGTGCCTCAGGTGAGTCGAGACGCGCCGTGCGGCGCAACAGCCGTTCCCGTTCCCGTTCGCTAGCTGTCCGGCATCCGCGTCGCACCCGCGACGATCGCTTCGCGAAAAGCCGCGCCTGGACACCCCATGCGCGGTTTTTTTTCAGCTCCGGCAAGAATTAACGTTTGCGCGCCGACGCCTTTCACCGGCGCGTGTCGCGATCCGGTACATTGACGGGCACGGCCCCGATCCGTTTGCGCGGCGCGCGGCTGCCCGCACCTCCAACAGGTGGTTCCCACATATTGCTACGTCCTGCGAACCCTGCCATGCGCCAGCCACAAAGAACCGACATGACGCGATACGATCTTGCGCAACGCCTCGTCGAGGCACGCCGGCAGCGCCGGCCGATCGACGCGCCCGCACCCGACAGCCTGCCGCCCGACGCGGCGACCGCCTACGCGATCCAGCAGGCGGTGATCGTGGGCCTCGGCGAGTCGACCGGCGCGTGGAAGATCGGCGCGAAGTCGCCGGGCGGCGCCGCGTCGGGCGCACCGATTCCGGCCTCGCTGGTGATGCCGTCGCCAGCGAGGCTCGCGCATGACGGCTTCTTTCGCGTGCTGGTGGAGCTCGAGATCGCGTTCCGCTTCGACGTGACGATCGAGCCGCGCGCTCAGGCGTATGCGCGCGACGAGGTACTGTCGAAGGTCGGCGCCGTGCTGCCGGCCATCGAGATCGTCGACAGCCGCTTCGCCGAATGGCCGAATGTCGCGCCGCTCGCGCAGTTGGCCGACGCGCAGAACAACGGCGCGCTGATCACCGGCCATCCGGCCGTCTATGCGAGCCTCGCGCGCGGCTTCGACTTCGTGTCGCCGGAACTGGAGCTGAGTTTCAACGGCCGCTCGCTGATACCGGAAGTGACCGGCAATCCGGCAGGCGATCCGCGCGAGCTGCTCGTGTGGTTCGTCAACCATTGCGCGGCGATGGGCATCACGATCGAGCGCAACTGGACCTTGACCACCGGTTCATACGTCGGCGCGCACAAGATCGACGAACCCGGCATCGTGCGTGGTCATATCGACGGATTGGGTGAAGTGGAAATTGAACTGACCTGATCGATGCTGCGGCGCTTGTAACCGCAAATTACAACGCTTGATTCCAAACGGCTGCCCGCGTGCAGCCGTTTTTATTTTGGCGAATTTGAAACGGTGGCAGTCTTTGAATCGTCAACCTGTTCGAATGCATTTGTTGCAACCTTGCCGCTTCCTTCCGTATACACCTATGAGAGCGCCGCGAGTCCGTCACGTGGATGCTTTTTGTGACGAAGTGTGCGTGCGCAGACAGCCGCATTTTGGTGGCGGGTCGACGGTGCGGGTACGGGATGTGCAATAGCAACGCGGTGACTTGACGCGATGCAGCGGTCCGGCGAAGTCCTGCAGGAGCACTGAATAGCGATGCGGTGCTGAAGAAAGTAGCGATACAGCGGTGCAGCAGATGATGTGATTGGTTGCTGTGTGAGTAAAAAAAATTGTAAGTGGTCGAATCTCTGTTTCCAGGTGAGGATTGTAGCGTGGCGGTTACGGCGCGATTTTCGCAACGTAGTCCGTGAAAAAAAATTTAAAAGGGTTTAGGATGAATTCGAGCGATGTCGTTTCCGAATAGCGCGCCGCGCACGACATCGCCCCAGACTTCGGCGAGGAGGTAGCATGGATATCTACAGCAGTTTCGCGACCCGCTTCGAGAAAACACGGGAGGACGAACTCTCGCTCGAGGAGTATCTCGCGCTCTGCAAAGACAATCCCGCCGCGTACGCCACTGCGGGCGAACGCATGTTGACGGCAATCGGAGAACCGGAACAGATCGACACTCGCAACGATCCGCGTTTATCGCGTATCTTCGCGAACAAGGTCATCAAGGTATACCCCGCATTCCGTGAATTCTACGGAATGGAAGAGGTGATCGAGCAGGTGGTCGCCTACTTCCGGCATTCGGCCCAGGGGCTCGAAGAAAAGAAGCAGATCCTGTATCTGTTAGGACCGGTCGGCGGCGGCAAGTCGTCGATCGCGGAACGTCTGAAGCAATTGATGGAACGCGTGCCGTTCTATGCGATCAAGGGCTCGCCCGTCAACGAATCGCCGCTCGGTCTGTTCGACTACGAGGAAGACGGTCCGATCCTCGAAGAGCAATATGGCATTCCTCGTCGCTACCTGCGAGGCATTCTGAGTCCGTGGGCGGTCAAGCGCCTGCACGAGTACAACGGCGACATCCGCAAGTTCCGCGTGGTGCGCCGCTATCCGTCGATCCTTCGCCAGATCGCTATCTCGAAGACCGAACCGGGCGACGAGAACAATCAGGACATTTCGTCGCTGGTCGGCAAGGTCGACATCCGCAAGCTCGAACAGTACGCGCAGGACGATGCCGACGCGTACAGCTATTCGGGCGGCCTGTGCCTCGCGAATCAGGGCCTGCTCGAGTTCGTCGAAATGTTCAAGGCGCCGATCAAGGTGTTGCACCCGCTGCTCACGGCGACCCAGGAAGGCAACTTCAAGGGCACGGAAGGCTTCGGCGCGATTCCGTTCGACGGCATCATCCTCGCTCACTCGAACGAATCGGAATGGAAGGCATTCCGCAACAACCGTAACAACGAGGCACTGCTCGACCGGATCTTCGTCGTCAAGGTGCCGTACTGCCTGCGCTATAGCGAAGAGGTCAAGATCTACGAGAAGCTGCTGCGCAACTCGTCGCTGGCCAACGCGGTCTGCGCGCCGGGCACGCTGAAGATGATGGGGCAGTTGTCCGTGCTCACGCGTTTGCACGAGCCGGAGAACTCGAGCCTGTTCTCAAAGATGCAGGTCTACGACGGCGAGAATCTGAAGGACACGGACCCGAAGGCGAAGTCGTATCAGGAGTATCGCGACTTCGCGGGCGTCGACGAAGGCATGACCGGCGTGTCGACCCGCTTCGCGTTCAAGATTCTGTCGCGCGTGTTCAACTTCGACTCGACCGAGGTCGCGGCCAATCCGGTGCATCTGATGTACGTGCTCGAACAGCAGATCGAACGCGAGCAGTTCCCGCCGGAAACCGAGCAGAAGTATCTGTCCTTCATCAAGGACGTGCTCGCGTCGCGCTATGCGGAGTTCATCGGCAAGGAGATTCAGACCGCGTACCTGGAGTCGTACTCCGAGTACGGTCAGAACATCTTCGACCGCTATGTCACGTATGCGGACTTCTGGATCCAGGATCAGGAGTTCCGCGACCACGACACCGGCGAGAGCTTCGACCGTGCCGCGTTGAACGCCGAGCTGGAGAAGATCGAGAAGCCCGCGGGCATCAGCAATCCGAAGGACTTCCGCAACGAGATCGTGAATTTCGTGCTGCGTGCGCGGGCTGCGAATGCGGGCAAGAACCCCGCGTGGATCAGCTACGAGAAGCTGCGCGTCGTGATCGAAAAGAAGATGTTCTCGAACACGGAAGAGCTGTTGCCGGTGATCTCGTTCAACGCGAAAGGCTCGGCCGAAGAGCAGCGCAAGCATGAAGACTTCGTCAATCGCATGGTGGCGAAGGGCTATACGCCGAAGCAGGTGCGCTTGCTGTGCGACTGGTATCTGCGCGTGCGCAAGTCGTCATGATGCGCGCATGATACTCATGGTGTGCCGCCCGTACGGTTCGACCGTACGGGCAACCGGCGAGGCGCAAGCCGCATAGCGTTGCACTGCGCGGCGGGCGTCTCGCGCACCCGAAATATTAGTGCGGCCGCAGGGAATCGCGGTTGCATGGACGGGAGACCGGGCGTGCTTCATCAAATCATCGACCGCAGGTTGGCAGGCAAGAACAAGAGTATTGCGAACCGTGAGCGCTTTTTGCGCCGCGTCAAAAACTATATTCGTCGTGCCGTTTCGGAGGCGGTGCGCGATCGCAGCATCAAGGACATCCAGAACACACAGAGCATCACCATTCCGCGCAAGGACATCGCGGAGCCGTCGTTCCGTCATGGACCGGGCGGCCGGCGCGAGATGGTGCATCCCGGCAACTCGGACTACATCCGCGGCGACAAGATCCAGCGCCCGCAAGGCGGCGGCGGCGGCGGCGGAGGCGGTCAGGCCAGCAACGAGGGCGAGGGTCAGGACGACTTCGTGTTCGAGCTGAGTCGCGAAGAGTTCATGCAGTATTTCTTCGACGACCTCGAACTGCCGCGTCTCGTCAAGACCCATCTGATGGCCGTGCCGACGTGGAAAAGCGTCCGCGCGGGCTGGGCCGCGGAGGGCACGCCAAACAATATCGACGTGGTGCGCTCGTTGCGCAGCGCGCTCGGCCGGCGCATCGCGCTCGGCGCGCCGCTCGTCAACCAGTTGCACGAAATGGAGCGGCAGCTGGAAGAGTTGAGGGCCGATCCCGCCGATCGCCGCGACGAGATCAAGCTGCTTGAAGACGACATCCACCATCTGAAAGGACGCATCTGGCGGATCCCGTTCATCGATCCGTTCGATCTGCGCTACGTGAATCGCGTGAAGCAGCCTACGCCGTCGAGCCAGGCGGTGATGTTCTGTCTGATGGACGTGTCCGGTTCGATGGACGAGCAGCGCAAGGATCTCGCCAAGCGCTTCTTCATCCTGCTGTACCTGTTCCTGAAGCGTAACTACGAGCGCATCGAAGTCGTGTTCATCCGCCACCACACGCGCGCCGAGGAAGTCGACGAAGACACGTTTTTCCACTCGACCGAAAGCGGCGGTACCGTGGTGTCGAGCGCGCTCGAACTGATGCGCAAGGTGATGGACGAGCGCTATTCGCCGACTGAATGGAACATTTACGGCGCCCAGGCGTCCGACGGCGACAACTGGACCGACGACTCGCCGAAGTGCCGCAAGATACTGTCGGATGACATCCTGGAGAAGGTGCGGTATTTTGCGTATATTCAGGTGACGCCCGAAGAGCAGAATCTGTGGCTCGAATACGCGCAACTGGCGCTGTCGCAACCGCACATGGCGATGAAGAAGGTCGAAACCGCGGCCGATATTTATCCGGTGTTTCGCGAGCTGTTCGAGAAGCAGGCGGCGACCTCCTGATGGGATGCTGGTGGCGCACGAAGCGCCTGAACGACGAAGCGCGCGGCGATTCGTACGACAAGGGGTGACCCGCCGTATGACCGCGCCGCAGCGCAACAAAGGCGTGCCGCAGCGACAGTCGGGGCATGCCGAGGCAGGAGCGGCCAGCACGGGAGCCGCTCGCGCCGGAGCAGTCCGCGATGCTGCAGCACGGGACACACCGGAACGCCCAACGAGGGCAAAGGGAAGTCCGTATGAACGTAGCCGATAGACGGCCTCTGCCGTGCCCGTCCGACTGGACCTTCGAATTGATCGAAGAGTACGACTCGCATATTGCCCGTGTTGCGGAGCAATACGAGCTTGACGTGTATCCGATCCAGCTCGAACTCATCAGCGCCGAACAGATGATGGATGCCTATGCGTCCGTCGGCATGCCGGTGAACTACCGTCACTGGTCGTTCGGCAAACATTTCCTTTCCACCGAAAAAAGCTATCGCCGCGGCCAGATGGGGCTCGCGTACGAAATCGTCATCAATTCGAACCCCTGCATCGCGTATCTGATGGAAGAGAACACGATGACGATGCAGGCGCTCGTCATCGCGCATGCGGCCTACGGTCACAACTCGTTCTTCAAGGGCAACTATCTGTTCCGCTTATGGACGGACGCGCACGCGATCATCGACTACCTCGTCTACGCGAAAAACTACATCGCGGAATGCGAGGAGCGCTATGGGCTCGATCGCGTCGAGGAATTGCTCGACTCGTGCCACGCGCTGATGAATTACGGCGTGGACCGCTACAAGCGGCCGCAGAAGCTGTCGCTCCAGAAGGAGTTCGCCGCGCGTCGCGAACGTGAGGCGTATCTGCAGTCGCAGGTCAACGAGTTGTGGCGCACGTTGCCCACGCGCCATACGCCGCTGCCCGAAGAGGTCGAGGGGCGCTATCCACCCGAGCCGCAGGAAAACCTGCTGTATTTCGCGGAGAAAAACGCGCCGCTGCTCGAAGCGTGGGAGCGCGAGGTGATCCGCATCGTGCGCAAGATCGGCCAGTACTTCTATCCGCAGCGGCAGACCCAGGTGATGAACGAAGGCTGGGCGACGTTCTGGCACTACACGCTGCTCAATACGATGTACAACCAGGGCAAGCTCGAAGACGGCTTCATGATGGAGTTTCTCCATTCACACAGCAACGTCGTCTATCAGCCGCCGGTCACGAAGCCGTATTACAGCGGCATCAATCCGTATGCGCTGGGCTTTTCGATGATGAGCGATATCCGGCGCATCTGCGAAGCGCCGACCGACGAAGACCGCAAGTGGTTTCCGAATCTGGCCGGCAGTCCGTGGCTGCCCGCGATGCACTACGCGATGCGCAACTTCAAGGACGAGAGCTTCATCGCGCAGTATCTGTCGCCGCATCTGATCCGCGAAATGCGCCTGTTCTCGGTGCTCGACGACGACATGCGCGACGCGCTCGAAGTGTCGGCGATTCACGACGATAGCGGCTACCAGTACGTGCGCCAGGCGTTGTCGCGGCAGTACGACATGCATCACCGCGAGCCGAACATTCAGGTGTGGGCCGTCAATACACGCGGCGATCGCAGCCTGACGTTGCGGCATTTCATGAGCGACAACCGGCACCTGTCGTCGGATAGCGACGAGGTGCTCAAGCACATGGCGCGCTTGTGGCAGTTCGACGTGTACCTCGAGAGCGTCGACGAAAACGGTACCGTCAGAAAACGGCACGACTGCCGGTATGTGCCGCCGTCCGTGAGAATATGAGCGCCGCCTGACTCCCGCCTGACTCCCGCCTGAGCGGTCCGTGTCGCCCGTCAAGCCCCTGCCAGTCCCCAACTGGCAGGGGCTTCGTTCTGTTGGTGCGCAAATCCGGCCGACCCAGGGCTTTCATCAGGCCACGCTGACAAAAAACCTTCCTTTGCTTTCATTTATGTAAAATTCGCGCACCCGCGACGGCCGCTCAGGCTGGGCGCGCGACATCAAGGCGGCGCCACGACCGTCCTCTTCGTTTAAATAAGGAAAGACACCAGCATGAACGACCAAACCGAACAATACGTCGTGGCCTCGGCGCACGACACACGGCGGCGCATTTTTGCAATCGTCGGCGCTTCATCGGGCAATCTCGTCGAGTGGTTCGACTTCTATGTGTATTCGTTCACGGCGCTTTACTTCGCGCCGTCGTTCTTCCCGAGCGGCAACACGACGACGCAGTTGCTGAACACGGCCGGCGTGTTCGCCGCGGGCTTCCTGATGCGGCCGATTGGCGGCTGGTTCTTCGGGCGGCTCGCCGACAAACGTGGTCGCCGCACCGCGATGATGGTGTCGGTATTCATGATGTGCGGCGGCTCGCTGGTGATCGCGATGCTGCCCACCTACGCGCAGATCGGCGCGCTCGCGCCGGCGTTGCTGCTGCTCGCGCGGCTGTTGCAGGGGCTGTCGGTGGGCGGCGAATACGGCACCAGCGCGACCTATATGAGCGAAGTCGCGTTGAAGGGCCGGCGCGGCTTTTTCGCGTCGTTCCAGTATGTGACGCTGATCGGCGGCCAACTGTGCGCGCTGCTCGTGCTCGTGACCCTGCAACAGACGCTGACGACCGAAGAGCTGAAGGCGTGGGGTTGGCGTGTGCCGTTCGTGATTGGCGCCATCGCCGCGTTGATCGCGCTCTATCTGCGTAAATCCCTTGATGAAACCACCACCGCGGCGATGCGCCAGCGCAAGGAAGCGGGCACGCTGCGCGGGCTGTGGGAGCACAAGACCGCGTTCATGACGGTGCTCGGCTTCACGGCCGGCGGCTCGCTGATCTTCTATACGTTCACCACCTACATGCAAAAGTACCTGGTCAACACGGCCGGCATGCACGCGAAGACCGCGAGCTCGGTGATGACCGCCGCGTTGTTCGTCTACATGCTGATGCAGCCGGCGTTCGGCGCGTTGTCGGACCGCATCGGGCGGCGCCGCTCGATGCTGTGTTTCGGCCTGTTCGCGACCCTCGGCACGGTGCCGCTGCTGCATGCGCTGAAAGACGTGACGAGCCCGTATGCGGCCTTCGCGTTGGTCGTGGTGGCGCTCGCGATCGTCAGCTTCTATACGTCGATCAGCGGCCTGATCAAGGCGGAAATGTTTCCACCGCAAGTGCGTGCGCTTGGCGTAGGGCTGTCGTATGCGCTCGCCAATGCGATCTTCGGCGGCTCGGCGGAATATGTCGCGCTGTGGCTGAAGTCCGCCGGTGTCGAGACGATGTTCTTCTGGTACGTGACGGCGCTGTGTGCACTCGCGGGTATCGTGTCGCTGCGCATGCGCGATCCGTCGTCGGAAGGATATCTGCGGCACGAGCCGTGAACCGCTAGTCGGGCACGGCGAAACGTCGTGGCGCGATGGCAGCATTCAAGCGGCGGTCCAGGGCAACCGGGCCGCCGTTTTTCATGGCATCGACGTTTGCGCGTCAATCCGCAAGCGAGGATCAGCGCGCTTCGCTCAACTGACGACGATCCGTGTCCCCCACGCATGCAGCAGGTCGCGCAGGCTATCGGCCTGTTCCATCCTCGCGCCGCTGCGCAGATGAATCTGCACCGCGCGGCCGGCGATGCCGTCGATCGGTTGCGCGAACCATAACTCGACCGCGAGACCTGGTCCGCGCTCGCGCCGGTCGCGACGCGCCTGTCACAGCTCATACCGGCTTCGGCCCGTTGTCGACGAACTCATCGACCCTCGCGGCCTCATTCGCCGTGGCCGCGCCGACGGCCGCGACCGTCGCCATCGAAGGCGTCGCCGCTACGCCGGCGACAGCATCGGCCGCCGCGCGCGGCATCGGCAGACGGCCACGCCAGGCCGCGCGCGCCAGCATCAGCAGATGGTAGTAAAGCCGCGCGCTAAAGCCGTAGTTGTAGGCGAACAGATGCGCGCGCGCGATGCGCCAGGCCGCGCGCGCCTCGCCGTTTCTCGCGTGAATCGACACCGCGATCGGCACGAGCCGCCGCAGCGCCTGCCGCCGCGACGGTTCGAGCGGCGCCGGCAGACGCAGCGACTTCACGAACGCATAGGCGCTCAACGTTGCGGCCATGCTCGTGCCGCGCGTGCTGTGCGAGACCGACGTCGCGGTCTTCCGATACACCGACACATAGTCGTGCAGATAAAACACCTCGCGCGCGGCCAGGCATAGCTCGGTGCCGAACACGTAGTCGCAGCAGACGCCATACCGCGCGTCGTAGCCGACCCGCTTGACGAGCCGCGCGTCGGCCATCCAGCCATTGTTCGGAAACATCTGGATCAGGCCGGTGCGGCCCGCGAGCGGCTGGAGACCCTCGCGGGCCTCGGTGCGCCGGAACGCCTCGTTCAGGCGCGCGCTCGCGGCGAGATCGATCGCGCCGTCGTGATCCGCTTCGTATTGCGCACCGAATGCCGCATCGAGCCGCGGATAGCGCTGCCATAACGACACGAGTTTGTCGACGGCGTCGCTCGTCAGCAGATCGTCGTCGTGGATCAGCAGGATCTTGTCGCCGCGCGCCCGCTCGAACAGGCTCGACACATTGCGCGCCTGGCCAAGCGGCGGCTCGTGCTTCTCGTAGCGCACGCGCGGCTCGTCGCGGTAACGCTGCAAGATCAGTTGCCGCGAGCGCGCGTCCGTCGAATCGTCGCCAATCACGATTTCGACATGCGGATAGCTTTGCGCGAGGCACGAGTCGACGCATTCGATCAGCAGGTCGGGACGATTGCAGGTGGGCACGCAGATGGACACATGGGCGACCGCCGCACGGGCGAGGGGATTACTTGACGCGTTGGACATGATGACGCCTTTTATCGATCGGAAGCGGCAAAAACCGGCGGAAAGCGGCAGCCGGTTCGCAGGGCGCACACCTTGCTGCAAGCAGCAAAATAGTCCAAGGCGTCAAAAAAATATTCGGTAAAAATGAGGAAGAAATGTTTGCTTACAGAAAGGTGCTGGAAGGAAAAAGTGATGCGGCCCGGGTGCACGACGCAGCCAGGGCCGCTCTGATACAGGGTTCTATTTTTTCAACCGACTGACGGTTCGCCCTCGCCGGACTTTTTGCCCGGACGGTCCGCCGGAGACTGCTTGTGACCTTCGTCGTGGCGCTCGGGCATCTTGCTCTTCGCGTTGTCGCTATGCACGGCGCGGTGCGGATGCGCGAAATCCTCGGTCTGGGCGCTGGCCTCGCTTTTCGATTCGTTGTCGGCCGCGCCTTTTGCTTCGCCTTGGGATTTTTCCGTCGTTTTGCTCATCGCTGCTCTCCTGGAGGGAAGACAAGCCTCCGGCAGCAAGACGCGGACCCGGGCGGGAGCAAACAGACGTTCCGCGCTCAGGCAACCGCGTGGCGCGGCCTGCCGCCCGTCAGCGACATGATGAAGTCGAGAAACACGCGCACCTTGGCCGGCGGATGGTGCCGTGACGGATACAGCGCATACAGCGGGTACACCTCGTCGCCCCAATCCGGAAAGAGCTCGATCAGCTTGCCGCTCGCAAGCAGCGACTCCGCGCCGAGCGCGAGAATCTGCGCGATGCCCTGGCCCGCGATGCATACGCTATGCAGCGTGCCGACGTCGTTGACGGTCAGCCGCCCCTGCGGCGTCAGCGCGAGCTGCTTGCGGCCGCGATGGAATTCCCAGCTGAACGGATAACCGGTGAGCGGATCGCGAAACTTGATGCAGATATGCCGGCCGTCTTCGAGCTCGCCCGGATTCGCCGGCTTGCCATGCTTCTTCAGATACGACGGCGCCGCGACGGTCAGGATGCGCGTATCGAGCAGCTTGCGGGCGACGAGCGTCGACACCGGCGGGTCGCCGAAGCGGATCGCGACATCGAAGCCGTCCCCGACCATGTCGCCCAACTGGTCGCGCGTGACGAGTTCGAGCTGCAGGTCCGGATGTTTGTCGATGAAGCCGCCGAGGCGCGGCCCGAGCACGAGCCGCGAAAAGAACGGGTCCATGTTGACGCGCAGACGGCCCCGCACCGCGGTCGCGCCCTGCGCGGCGGAGGCGGCCGCTTCCTCGAGTCCGCCGAGGAGCGGCACGATCTGCTCGTAGAAACGCCGGCCTTCGTCGGTCAGCGTGACCGAGCGCGTGGTGCGGTCGAACAGACGAATGCCGAGGCGTGCTTCGAGCCGGGCGACCGAACGGCTTACGCCCGATTGCGACATGTCGAGCGCTTCACCAGCGGCCGCGAAACTGCCGCAATCGACGATCGCAGTCAGGACGCCCATGCCGTTCAGCACGCGCTCATCGAATGGCATCGGGGCTCCCTGCCTGGTAGCCATGGATGCCCGACATGCTAACGCGAAGACCTTTCGAATGCATGCGCCGGCACGCGATGAAACGCGTCGCGTCTCAACGCCCCGCGCTCGCCGCAGCCTGGCCGCGAATCACGCGCGTGCCCGACGGGTCGTCGAGGTGGCGGAAGATCCACGCGGACACGAGCGTGATCGCGCCGACGCACACGAATGCGAGCCGGAAGCCGAGCGCCGCCGACCATTGCGCCGCGAACAGATTGACGAGGCCGCCGCCGATCGACACGCCAAGCCCGATCGCAAGCATCTGCACCATCGAGAACAGGCTATTGCCCATGCCGGCGTCTTCGTGCGACAGGTCCTTCAGCGTGACACTGTTCATCGCTGCGAACTGCATCGAGTTGGCCGCGCCGAACACCGCGAGGATCGCGATTTCGATCACGAGCGGCGTGCCGAGCGAAATCAGCGAGAACGCGACGATCGCCGAGCCGACGATGATCGTGTTGACGAGCAGGAACGTGTCGTAGCCGTAGCGGCGCACGAGCGGCGCGATCCAGCGTTTCGCGAGCGTGCCGGCGAGTGCCGCGGGCAGCATCATCAGACCCGAGTGCAGCGGCGAGTAGCCGAGCTGCAATTGCAGCAGCAGCGGCACGAGGAACGGCACCGCGCTCGAACCGACCCGGCATACGAGGTTGCCGATCAGGCCGACGCTGAAGTTCGGCTCGCCGAACAGCGACAGCTTGAACAGCGGATCGCGGCGGTTTCTGGCGTACGGAATGTAGGCGAGCGCGCTGGCGACGGCCAACGCGAACAGCCCCGCCGACCACGCCGCGCGATGCGAAGGGACCGGCGCGTCGATCGCGAGCGAAAACGCGATCATGCACAACGACAGCAGGGCGTAGCCGATCACATCGAACGGCGGCGCCTGCGCCTTGTCATGCGACGGCAGAAAGCGCTGCACCGCGTACAGACCGAGCGCGCCGATCGGCACGTTGATCAGAAAGATCCAGTGCCACGTGATCGCCTGCACGAACCAGCCGCCGAGCGTTGGCCCGGCGATCGGGCCGAGCTGCCCCGCGATCGATATGAACGCGAGCGCCGACACGTATTGCTCGCCCGACACGCTGCGCAGCACCGCGAGGCGTCCGATCGGCAGCAGCATCGAGCCGCCGAGGCCTTGCAGCACGCGCGCCATCACGAGCTGGCCGAGCGTGTGCGCGCTCGAGCAGCAGATCGAGCCGAGCACGAACACGAGAATGGCGGCGAAATAGACGCGGCGGGTGCCGAAGCGGTCGGCAAGCCAGCCGGAGGCGGGCGTCAGCATCGCCATCGTCAGCGTGTAGGCGACGACGACCGGTTGCATCGCGAGCGGCGCGGCGCGCAGGCTGTTCGCGATCGACGGCAGCGCGGTATTGACGATCGTCGTGTCGAGCGACTGCATGAAGAAGCCGGCGGCGACGATCCATAGTAGGGCGGTTTGAGAGGAATCCTTGGTCATGTTTTCGACAGCGGGCGCGGCGGCGGCAAAGCGGCGCCAGAGCGGGGCCAGGTGGAATTCCGTCATCTTATTGACATCCTCGTCAATCGGGAACCCCACTAAGCCCGCTGACTGTTATCGACAATGCCGATAAGCGGCGCCACAATCACGCATGCTCAATCCAATCTGGCTCAAGACCTTCTCGACCGTCGCGGCTTGCCATAGCTTCACCGAAGCGGGGCGGCGGCTCGACCTGACGCAGTCGAGCGTCAGCGAACATATCCGGCGCCTCGAACAGAGCGTGGGCCGGCGCCTGTTCCTGCGCGACACCCATTCGCTCGCGATGACACCCGACGGCGAAGCGATGCTCGCGCATGCGAGCGTGATCCTGCAGGCGCTGTCGCGCGCGGAATCGCAGTTTCGCGCGCCGCGTCTGAAGGGGCGCGTGCGGCTCGGCTCGTCGGACGACATCGCGCTCGGCCCGCTCCCCACCGTGCTCGCGGCGTTTCGCAACGCGCATCCCGACGTCGAACTGGAAATCACGATCGGCATGACGGGCAGGCTCTACGAGTTGCTCGACGCGGGCGCGATCGATCTGCTGGTCGGCAAGCGCCGGCTCGGTGACCGGCGCGGCGTGCCGCTTTTCACCGGGCGCCTCGAATGGCTGGCGCGGACCGGCACGCTCGTCGATCTGAGTCAGCCGCTGCCGCTGATTCTGGTCGCCGAGCCGAGCGTGACGCGCGCGGTCGTGCTCGATGCGCTCGCCGAAGCCGGCGCGAGCTGGCAGATCGTCTGCACGAGCAGCAGTCATTCAGGCTGTATCGCGGCCGCGCGCGGCGGACTCGGCATCACCGTGCGGCCGCAGTATCTGGCCGCGCGCGGCCTCGCGCCGCCGTTGAATGCGGCCGGACTGCCGACGCTGCCGTCGGTGGAATTCATCGCGCTGGCGGCGAAGCGCTTGAGTCGCCCGGCGGGCACGCTGCTGCAGTTGCTGCATGACAGCGACCTGCGCGGGTCGTGGATCGGGGAGTGAGGCGGGCAGTGCGTCGCCTCATGCTGCCGTCATGCCGCCGCTCAGGCCGGCATCTTCCGGAACGAGATCGCGAAGCGGTTCCATGCATTGATTGCCGAGACGAGCAGCGTCAGGTCGACCAGTTCCTCGTCGCTGAAATGCGGCCGCACCGCTTGCCATACCGCGTCGGGCACATGATCGTGCGACACCAGCGTGAGCGCTTCGGTCCATTCGAGCGCCGCGCGTTCGCGGTCCGTGAAGAACGGCGTTTCGCGCCACACGACGACGGTCGCGAGACGCCGCTCGGTTTCGCCGCCCTTGCGCGCGTCCGCCGTATGCATATCGACGCAATACGCGCAGCCGTTGATCTGCGACGCGCGCAACCGCACCATTTCTTGGCCGATTCCAGGTATTTTCAGGTAGCCACTTTCGGGCGTTGAGCGGGCACGCCTAGCACCCTTACCGTCGACGATGGCATCGTTGCCGCGTGCGGGCCGATTCGGTATGGTGGGTCATCGACGCTTCCATTGCGCCTTTCACCGTGATCCGGAGACCTGCCCCATGACCGTTGCCACCGATCCGTCCGCTGTGCCCGCCTCGCCGATCCGCACCGATGTCCTGATCGTCGGCGCCGGTCCCGTGGCTCTGTTCGCGGCATTCGAGGCCGGCGTGATCGGCCTCACCTGTCAGATCGTCGACATACTCGGACGGGTCGGCGGCCAGTGCATCGAGCTGTATCCCGACAAGCCGATCTACGATATCCCCGCGATTGCGTCGTGCACCGCGCGCGAACTGGTCGAGCGACTGGTCGCGCAGTGCAAGCCGTTCGATGTGCCGATTCATCTGGAACAGCGCGTCGACACGGTCGAGCAGCGCGACGACGGACGCTGGACCGTGCGCACGCAGCGCGGCCTCGTGTTCGACGTCGCGGCGATCCTGCTCGCCGCCGGTAACGGCGCGTTCGTCCCGCAAAAGCTCACGCTCCCCGAGGCCGTGCCGCTGGAAAAGCGCTACGTGCACTACAGCGTGCCGCGCCTCGCCGATTTCGCCGACAAAAACGTCGTCGTCGCGGGCGGTGGCGATTCGGCGCTCGACTGGGCGCTGGCACTACGCAAGGTCGCGCGGCGCGTGACCCTCGTGCATCGGCGCGCCGGCTTCAGCGCGGCCGATTCGAGCGTCGAGCTGATGCGGCGCGCGGTCGATGCTGGCGAGATGGACTTCGTCGTCGGCGGGATCGCGGCGCTCGATGTGGAAGACGGCGCGCTGCGTTCGCTCACACTGCGGCAGGTCAACGGCGAGACACAGCTCGAAGCCGACCATCTGATCGCGCTGTATGGACTCGTCGCCGATCTCGGACCGATCGCGCAATGGGGACTGACGATTCATGGCGGGCGCGTCGACGTTGATACTTCGAACTACGAAAGCTCGCGGCCGGGCATCTTCGCCGTCGGCGACATCGCAAACTATCCGAACAAGCAGAAGCTGATCCTGTCGGGCTTTCACGAGGCGTCGCTCGCGCTGCGCAAGGCGTACGCGTACGCGTATCCCGACAAGAAACGCGTGCATGTCCATTCGAGTTACGACGCGAAGCTCGCGGAAAAGATCGGCGCGGCGGCTTGACGGGCGCGCCAGCGCAGCAGCGGTTTCGACTCGCGACGCGTGCCGATTTGCAGCGATGTCGCGCCGGGCCGGCCGTTGGCATCACGCGACGGTCGGCCGCCGTTATCTGCTCGTGTTCCTCGCGGCAGGCAGTATTTTCCAGCGGGTCGACTCGCGGCGGCCGCGGCGCTCGCGGCCTTGTCTTTCTTTCTTTCTTTCTTTCTTCCTGGCCTCATGGCGGCCGATCGCGCAGCCCGCCGCGTCGTGAATACCTTTTTCAATTGACACGCCTGTTTTTGCCAACGAAGGGCAAAACGGAAAGCCGAAACCGCAGCGCGGCGACGTTTTCCGTCATGACCCGCTAGCTGTCGCGGGGCTCGTCGTTATAAGCTTGGCGCCTTATCAGCCGGCGCGCGAGCGCCCTTGGCGACGCATCCCGGCCCCTCCGTGGACCGCGCAACCGCTTGCGCGACGGCTTCGCCGCCGGCCAGGCGCGAGGTTTGCTTAAGACGAAAATTCCAATGACGTGTCCGCCATGACCCAGCTCGATGCTTCTTCTTCTTCCCGCGACTACGGCGGGCCCGCTCCAGTGCAGGTCGAGGCCGCGCCGTCAGCGCCCGTCGGCGTCGATTATTTGTCGCTCGTGCAGGCGATTTCGGACTACGCGATCTTTCTGCTCGATGCGAAAGGCAACATCGTCAGCTGGAATGTCGGCGCGCAGAAGCTGAAGGGCTATGCGGAGAGTGAGATCGTCGGCCAGCATTTCTCGCGCTTCTATACCGAGGAAGCCGTTGCGCGCGGCTGGCCGACCTACGAGCTGGAACAGGCGGCGCTGACCGGCCGTTTCGAAGATGAAGGCTGGCGCGTGCGCAAGGACGGCACGACGTTCTGGGCGAACGTCGTGATCACCGCGATACGCAACGAGAAGGGCGAGGTCACGGGCTTCGCGAAGATCACGCGCGACCTGACCGCGCAGCGCGAATACCTCGAAGCGCTGCGCCAGAGCGAGGAGCGCTTCCGTCTGCTCGTCGATAGCGTGAAGGACTACGCGATCTTCATGCTCGATCCGCAAGGCTTCGTCGTCAGCTGGAATTCAGGCGCCGCGCGCATCAAGGGCTATACGCACGACGAAATCGTCGGCCGGCACTTCTCGCAGTTCTATGTGCCCGAGGAGGCCGCGGCCGGCAAGCCCGCGCGCGAGCTCGCGATCGCGCGCCAGATCGGCACCGTCGAAGACGAAGGCTGGCGCATGCGTAAGGACGGTTCGACGTTCTGGGCCAACGTGATCATCACGGCCGTCTATGACGAATCGCGACGCTTGCGCGGCTTCGCAAAGGTCACGCGCGATTTGACCGAGCGGCGCCGGCGCGAGGAACTGGAGCGCTCCGGGGAGCGCATGCGCGAATTTCTCGCGACGCTCGCGCACGAACTGCGCAATCCGCTCGCGCCGGTGCGCAACGCGATCGGCACGATGCAGATGGAAACCGATCTGAGCCCGGTGGTCGCGCGGGCGCGCGATCTGATCGATCGCCAGGTCACGCACCTGACGCGACTCGTCGACGATCTGCTCGATATCGGCCGCATCATGTCCGACAAGGTCGAACTGCGTATTGCGCGCGTCGATCTCGCCGAGCTCGTCGCGCGCGCGATCGAAGCGGCGCGGCCGTTCACCGACTCGCGCGAGCAGCGCGTGGTCGCGCATGTACCCGACGCTCCCGTGATGATTCGCGGCGACATGACGAGGCTCGTGCAGGTCCTGCAAAACCTGCTGCACAACGCGTCGAAGTTTTCGCCGAACGGCAGCGCGATCGAGCTGCAGGGACGTGTCGACTTTCGCATGGCGGTGCTCGAAGTGCGCGACCCCGGCTGCGGCATTCCGGTGCGCTCGCTCGACAAGATCTTCGAACTGTTCGCGCAGGAGAAGGAAGGGCAAAGTTTCGGCGAGGGCGGCCTTGGGATCGGCCTGACGCTGTGCAAGTCGCTCGTCGAAATGCACGGTGGCAGCATCGTCGCGAGCAGCGAAGGACTGGGACTCGGCAGCACGTTCACGCTGAGTCTGCCGCTCGCCTCCGCGCAGTCCGACACCGCGGAGAGCGGCACGATCAATGCCGCGCCCCACGTGCAGCCGCTGCGCATTCTCATCGTCGACGACAATCGCGATTCGGCCGACAGCCTCGCGATGCTGCTCGAACTGAAGGGCCACGAGGTGCGTATCGCCTACGAGGGCGAACAGGCGCTGCAGATCTCGCCACGCTTCTCGCCGCATCTCGCGCTGATCGACCTCGCGATGCCGAAGATGGATGGCTATGCGACGCTCGCGGCGATGCGCGCGCTGCCCGAGATGTCGCGCACGATGTACGCGGCGATGACGGGTTTCGGCCATGCGAGCGATCTCGATCGAACTCGCCACGCGGGTTTCCATGCGCACCTCGTGAAGCCGGTCGAGATGGTGGTCCTCGACGCGTTGCTCGCGAAGGCGGATGGACGTCTGAGCGGAAGCGGCGGGACGTAGCCGCTGTTTCGCTGCGCGGCTGCCTCGCCGGCCGGGGCACGGTGTTTGCTGCCACTCTGCATACGTTCCAGTCCGCCGCCGCCCGGCGGGCCGCGGATCTAACCGGTGCAGGGAGGCACGATGTTCGACACGCGCGACCACGCGGCCAGCTTCAAGGCCCAGTCACGGCAGGTCTCAAATCAGCACGGTGGCCGCGCACTACGCGCGAGCGCCCGCGCGCCGCAGCCCGGCAAGCCTGCTGTCTCGCTCGACGATTTTTTGCGCGACGCGCGTTTCGATGCGAACGATCCCGCTGCCCTCGGATCACTGCTCGCTGAGCTGATCGAGCGCGGCTACGATCGCGCGCCGACCTTGCCATGGCCGGGGCATGGGGAGACGCTGGTGCGCTGGCGCGCGCTGGCCGCCGTCGCCGCATGCGACCTCGGCCTCGTCAAACTGTTTGAAGGCCATACCGATGCGCTCGCGATTCTCGCCGAGCTCCATGGTCCACTGCCGCCCGCGGCAAGCCGCTGGGGCGTGTGGGCCGCCGAGGCGCCGCACGCGCGGGTGCGCGCCATCGACGAAGGAATCCAGACCGTTGCCGGCGAGGGCGCGCAGGTGCGCCTGTCCGGCACCAAAGCCTGGTGCTCCGGCGCGCGGGCGCTCACCCATGCGCTCGTGACCGCATGGCGCGACGACGAGCCCGTGCTCGCGGCGCTCGCGCTGGACCAGAGCTCGATCTCGATCGATACATCGAAGTGGCAGGCCGTCGGCATGCAGGCGACCGCGAGCGCGGATGTCACGTTCAAAGACACCGTGGCGACGCTCGTCGGTGCGCCGCATGCGTATCTGCGCCGCGCGGGCTTCTGGCATGGCGGCGCCGGTATCGCCGCATGCTGGTACGGCGCGGCCGCGCAAATCGCGCGCACGCTGCGCGACGCGTGCGCCCGGCACGCGGACGCGCATCGGCTCGCTCATCTCGGTGCGACCGATGTCGCCTTGCAGTCGGCCGCCGCGCTGCTGCGCGAAACCGCCGCGTGGATCGACGCGCACCCGTCGGCCGATGCAGCGACGCGCGTGTTGCGCGCGCGTCTGGCCGTCGAGCAGGCCGCGAGCGCCGTGATCGAGCACGCGACACGCGCGCTCGGCGCGGGCCCGTTGTGCCGCGACGCGCGCTTCGCGCGGGCGCTTGCTGACCTGCCGGTGTTTCTGCGGCAGAGCCACGCGGAGCGCGACCTCGCAGCGCTCGGCGAACGGCTCGTCGAGGCCGGTGACACGACTGCCGCGCCGGCATCGCATCAGGCGTCTTCGCAAACACTCGCGCCGTGGACGCTATGATTTTTTCCCCCGGCCTTGGGAGGATGCTGAGATGAGCTCGACGGTGCTGTACTTCGATGAACTCTACCGACGCAGCGACGATCCGTGGCGTTTGCGCGAAGGCTGGTACGAACGCCGCAAGCGTTCGCTGACGCTCGCGCTGCTGCCGCGGGCGCGCTATCGCAACGCGTTCGAGCCCGGCTGCGCGAACGGCGAGTTGACGGCCGGGCTCGCGACGCGCTGCGAGGCGCTGCTCGCCGCCGATCTGCACGCGCGCGCCGTCGAGCTTGCGTGTGAACGCGTGGCGGGCGCATCGAACGTGCGGATCGAGCAGCGCAGGGTGCCGCGCGACTGGCCGACGGAGCACGGGCCGTTCGATCTGATCGTGATCAGCGAGTTCGCGTACTACCTCGACGCGGCCGAGCTCGAAACGCTGGCCGCGCGCATCGCCGGGTCGCTGACGCCGGACGGCACGCTGCTCGCCTGTCATTGGCGCCGGCCGTTCGCCGAAGCGCGCGAATCCGCCGACCATGCGCACGCGCTATTCGATGCGCGCTGCGGTCTCGCGCGTCTCGCGCATCACGACGAAGCCGACTTGCTGATCGACCTGTGGTCGCGCGACGCACGTTCGGTCGCGCAGCGCGAGGGGCTTCTATGATCGGCGTGGTCGTTCCGGCGCATAACGAAGAGACGTTGCTCGCACGGTGCCTCGCGGCCTTGCTCGAAGCGTCGCGACACGAAGCGCTCGCCGGCGAGGAGGTGCGGATCGTCGTCGCGCTCGACGCGTGCAGCGATTTCAGCGGGGCGATCGCGCGCGCTTACGGCGTGCAGACGCTGACGCTGAAGGCGCGCAACGTCGGGATCGCGCGGGCGCTCGGCGCGTCGCTGCTGCTCGCGCACGGCGCGCGCTGGCTGGCGTTTACCGATGCCGACAGCCGCGTGTCGCCCGGTTGGCTGGCCGCGCAACTGGCGCTCGGCGCCGATGCGGTGTGCGGCTCGATCGCCGTCGACGACTGGAGCGCGCATCCGCACAGCGTGCGCGAATATTTTCGCAAGACGTATGTCGACGCCGACGGACATCGTCATGTGCACGGCGCGAATCTCGGCGTTTCCGCGGACGCCTATCGGCGCGCGGGCGGCTTTCCGCCGCTCAAGTGCAGCGAGGACGCCGCGCTCGTCGATCGCCTGATCGCGACTGGCGCGCGCATCGCGTGGAGCGCCGCGCCGCGCGTGACCACGAGCGCGCGCACCGTGGCCCGCGTGCGCGGCGGTTTCGGCGATACGCTCATCTCATGGGCGACGGACGGCGCGCTGGCCTGAGCGACGGCGACGCGTCGCGGGCTCGTCTCGCTCGCAACTATCCGGACACCAGAACATTCGCACGGCAATGCGCCGCGGGGAGGACGAACATGATGGACGCGTTTTTCGTTCTATTCGGCCAAGGCAGGGAGCTCGATCCGTTGCAGATGGGTATGCGCTCGATCGCCGTGTTCGTGATCGCGCTCGCGCTGATCCGTGTATCGGGGCGCCGTTCATTCGGGCAGCGCTCGCCGTTCGATTCGGTCGTCGTGATTCTGCTCGGCGCGACGCTGAGCCGCGCGATCGTCGGTGCGTCGCCGTTTATCGCGACCGTGGTCGCGTCGTTCGCGATCGTCGTGTGTCACCGGGCGCTCGCGTGGTCGTTCATACGCTCGCGCCGCTTCGAGCTGCTGGTGGGCGGCGCCGAGCGCGAGGTGTTCAGCGACGGCAAGTTCCAGGCGAACGAAATGCACGCGGCGCTCGTCACGCGCACCGACATCGAGGAAAGCGTGCGGCAGAAAACCGGCTCGCGCACGATGGACGACGTGGCCGCCGCGATTCTCGAACGCAATGGCGACGTGAGCGTGATTCGCAAGCGCGCGTGAGCGCCCGAACCCGTGAAGAGCGGGGCGCTTGCGCGGGGACACGGCAGCCGGCTCAGCCGCGCCCGCCTCGCGAAATCTCCGCGCCCGCGCCGCGCGGCAGGCGCAGCGTGACCGGAATCGACGCGAACGAGCATAGCCCGACCACGAGAAACGCGGGCCAGAAATCCGACCAGGTGATGCTCGGATGCCCATGCAGCGCGCGCGAAATCTGCAGCACGATGCCGCCGACCGTCACGCCGAGGCCGAGCGACATCTGCTGCACGACGCTGCCGAGGCTCGTCGCGCGGCCGACGTCGCGGCTCGCGATCTCCGCGTAGGTCAGCGAGTTGAGGCTCGTGAACTGCAACGCGGGGAAGAAGCCGCCGAGCAACACGACGACCCAGATGATCCACGTCGGCGTGTGCGGGAAAAACAGCCCGCACGCGGCGATCGAAATGCCCGATAGCGCGGCGTTGAACACGAGCACCTGGCGAAAGCCGAAGCGGCGCAGCACCGTGGAGGCGATCGTGCGCATGAACATGCCGCCGAACGCGGACGCGCAGGTGATCAGCCCCGATTGGAACGCGCTCATGCCGTGGCCTTCCTGCAGCAGCAGCGGCAGCAGGAACGGCAACGCGCCGAGACCGATGCGAAATAGCGAGCCGCCGAGCACGCTCGCCTGGAAAGTCGGCACCTTGAAAAAACGCAAATCCAGAAGCGGCAGTGCGACGCGTTGCGCATACGCGACGTAGATCACGAGCAGCGCCGCGCCGAGCGCGCACATGCCGAACGCGTCCGTATTCGAAATCAGTTCGCCGCCGACCAGCGACAAGCCGAGCAACAGCAGCACCGCGCCCGCCGCCGACAGCAGGAAGCCGATCCAGTCGAGCGGGCCGGGGTCGGGCTCGCGCGTATTGGCGATATAGCGATTGGTCAGATAGATGCCGAGAATGCCGATCGGCACGTTGATGAAGAAGATCAGCCGCCAGTGCAGATACGTGGTGATGAAGCCGCCGAGCAGCGGACCGGCGGCGGGGCCGAGCATGGCGGGCACGCTCAGGTAATTCATCGCGCGGATGAAGTCGGCTTTCTCCACCACGCGAAAGATGATGATGCGCCCGACGGGCACCATCATCGCGCCGCCGACGCCCTGGATGAAACGCGCAACCGTGAAAGTGGCAAGCGAGTTCGACGCGGCGCACAACAGCGAACCCGTCACGAAGACGCCGATCGCGGTGCGAAATACCGTGCGCGCGCCGAACTTGTCGGCGAGCCAGCCGCATACCGGGATGAACACGCCGAGCCCGAGCACGTAGCTTGTCACCGCGATCTTCAGCGTGACCGGATCGCGCCCGAAATCGCGCGCCATGGCCGGCAGCGCGGTGACGATCACGTTGGCGTCGACGCTTTCCATGAACATCGCGCACGCGACGATAAGAGGCGCAATCAGAGCTTTTTGGGTCTGGGCGACGGTCATATCGGCGAGCCTGCGGCGAAGCGTCGCAGGCAAAGGAAGCATTATTGCACCTGTACGGTGCGGATTGTTAATACGTGCACCACCGATGCGGCCCCTTTACGAATTTTCCGTATCCGGTACGCGACATTGGCATTCGCGACGTCGCCAAAAAATATTGTTTTGTTGCGCTGCGGCACGAGATCGCTATAATCGGGTTATTCCGTAGGTATAAACCCTGATAAGGAGCCGCCATGGACACCACATCGAATGTCGTCCGTTCCACCCCCGCTGCCAACACGTTCTTCGGCAAGCTGCGCGCGCTGGCGCTGCATGCGCTGAACCTGCATCTGCAGAACTGCGCAGTGATCGCCGAAGCGTACCGTCGCCCGAACTAAGCGCGAGTTTCCCGCGCGGGCCCCGCAAGCCCCAGCTGTCGTGTCAATGCCCGCTCGAGTAGCGGGCATTGTGCTTTCTGGCCCCGTCAAGCGGAGCACGTTCAGCGAGTCGGCTCCCAGTCCTACCAGATAGACGCCCGCCGTCAGCCAATTCCGGGCTGCCATCGCCGTTTCCCTTCCTGATATCGTGCTTCCGCTCCTGATTACGGCACGCCCAACCGTGATCTTGATGCCGCGGTTGCGCCGGCCCGATGCCTCGCATCACGCGAGGAAGCATTACAATCGCGCGCTTTTGACGCGCGACGCGCAAGTGAACTGACGGCAAAATTGCTAATGCTGTCAACCTTTTGCACGTTTTGCCGTTATCACTTTGTAATCGCCGCCACAGGCGATACCGCGCGTGACGACCCGTCGCCGCGACCGCTCCTCGCAAGGCCCGCATTGACCATGTTCCACCGACTTCAACACAGCTTCGAGCGCCTCCCCGCGCTGCTCGGCCGTGCATCGAAAGCGCTTGGCAGCCGGGGACTTCTGTCGCCCGTGCTCGCGCTCGTCATTTGCGGGCTGCTGCTGGTCGTGCTGCAGCATCTGTCCGAGGCAGTGAATTACCGTTCGGTGATCCGCGAACTGCGCCAGTTGTCGGCGCGCGAGTGGATCGGTGCGCTCGGCGCGACCGCGCTCAGCTACGTCGCGTTGGTCGGGCGCGACGCGGTCGGCCTGCGCTATCTCGGCGCGAGCGTGCCGCGCGCGGCGCTGTGGGTCGGCGCGACGGCCGGTTCGGCGCTCGGCAATGCGACCGGTTTCGGCGCGCTGACAGGCGGAGCGGTGCGCGCGCGCGTGTACGGCGTCGCGAACATCACGCCCGCGCAGATCGGCCGCATGACGGTGTTTACGAGCGTGTCGCTCGCGCTCGCCCTCGTCTTGATGACCGCGCTGGGCATGGTCTGCATGGCGGGCCAGCTCGCGCCGATGCTGCATCTGTCGCCAGTCGCGCTGCGCTGGAGCGGCGCTGCGCTGCTGCTCGCGCTGGCGCTCGCCGCGGCCGCGTGCCGTCGGCAAACCCGGCCGATCCGCACGCGCTGGCAGTGGCTCTCGTTCGATATTCCCGCGCGCCGCGATCTGCTCGCGCAGGTTGCGCTGGCGGTGCTCGACGTGGTCGCCGCGGGCCTCGCGTTGTGGGCATTGCTGCCGCATGCGAACGTGAGCTTCGTCGGCTTCATCACCGTCTACGCGGCCGCGATGCTGCTCGGCCTGATTGGCCATACGCCAGGCGGCGTCGGCGTGTTCGAAGCGGCGATGGTGTTCACGCTGAGCGGCAGCGTGCCGATGCATCAGATGGTCGCCGCGCTGCTCGCGTATCGCGCGATCTATTTCGGCGTGCCGCTGATCGCCTCCGCGGCGCTGCTCGCGGGCTTCGAGGGGCGCGCGCTGAAGAATCGTCTGTCGATGTTGCAGGCGGAGCGCGTGTCGGAACTCGCGCCGCTGTTTCTGAGCCTCGTCACGTTCGTGGTCGGCGGCATGCTGGTCATTTCGAGCGCGACGCCGGCGTTCTGGCAGCGCATTCATATGCTGCGCGACCTGGTGCCGCTGTGGGTGCTCGAAAGCTCGCAGATGCTATGCAGCGTGCTCGGCGTGCTGCTGCTGTTCGTCGCGCGCGGCCTGCTGCGGCGGCTCGATGCGGCATGGTGGATGACGCTCGCGCTCGCGTTGCTGAGCCTCGCGCTGTCGCTGACCAAGGGTCTCGCGTTCGTCGAAGCCGGTGTGCTCGGCATGCTGATCGTGCTGTTGCTCGCGACGCGCAAGCGCTTCAACCGTCATTCGTCGCTGTTCGCGGAGCGTTTCACGGCCGGCTGGCTCGTGTCGGTCGCGATGGTGCTGATGCTCGCGACGTGGGTCATGCTGTTCGCTTTCCGTGACGTGCCGTACACGGGCGATCTGTGGTGGCAATTCGCGTTCGACGAGCGCGCGCCGCGCGCGCTGCGCGCGACGCTCGCCGCGAGCGTGTTCGCCGCGACCTTCTCGTTCTGGCAATTGCTGCGTCCGGCGCCGGGCCGCTTCGTGAAGCCGGCGCCCGAAGATCTGCACGACGCCGCGCGCATCGTGCGCGCGCAGGAACGCAGCGATGCCGGTCTCGCGTTGATGGGCGACAAGAGCTTCCTGTTTTCGGAGTCGCGCGAGGCGTTCCTGATGTACGCGAAATACGGCCGCACGTGGGCCGCGTTGCACGATCCGGTGGGGCCGCGCGAAGAGTGGGCGGGTCTCATCAGCAAGTTCGTCGCGCTCGCGCATGCACATGGCGGTCGCGCCGCGTTCTACCAGGTGCGTGCGAATGCGCTGCCGCTGTATCTCGACGCTGGCCTCACGCTGCTGAAGCTCGGCGAGGAAGCGCACGTCGTGCTCGACGACTTCGATCTGAAGGGCTCGCATCGCGCGCATCTGCGCTATGCGCTCAAGCGCGGCGAGCGCGACGGCTTTAGCGTCGAAGTGATCGATCAGGCCCATGTGCGGGCCTCGCTCGAAACGCTGCGCGGCATTTCCGACGGTTGGCTCGACAGCCGCGACGCGCGCGAGAAGAGCTTCTCGGTCGCGGCTTTCCATGACGAATACCTCGCCGCGCAGTCGGTGATGCTGGTGCGCCAGAACGGCGAGCCGGTCGCATTCGTGACCTTCATGACGACCGATATGAATACCGAGGCGACCGTCGGCGTGATGCGTCACGTCGAAAGCGCGTCGCCGTATGCGATGGAATATCTGTTCACGCAGCTCGCGCTGCATCTGAAACAGGCGGGCTTCCGCTCGCTCAGTCTCGGCATTGCGCCGCTCTCCGGCGTGCAGCCGACGCCGCTCGCGTCGCGCTGGCATCGGCTGGCCGGCATCGTGTGGCGCTTCGGCGGCCGCTTCTACAACTTCCGCGGACTGCGTGCTTTCAAGAGCAAGTTCCAGCCGCGCTGGGAGCCGCGTTATCTCGCGGCATCCGGTTCGGGCGTGTTCTTCACGCTCGCGGACCTGTCGCTGCTGGCAGGAGGCCGGCGTTCATGACATTGCATCCGTTGTTCCGGCTCGCCGTCGCGGCAAGCGTTCTGAGTTGCGGCGCACTCGCGCACGCGGCCACCACCACCGTGCCCGGCGGCCGCTATGGCGACGTGCGCGTGACGCAGCCCGAGGGGCCGCTGCGCGGCTTCGTCGTGCTGTATTCGCAGGCAAGCGGCTGGAGCGCAGCCGATCAGCAGAGCGCCGATGCGCTCGCGAAAGCGGGCGCGATGACGGTCGGCGTCGATACCGCGCACTACGCGGCCAACCTTGCCGCGAAAAAGGAAACCTGTCATCAGTTGGTGGGCGATGCCGAGGCGCTCAGCCATCAGCTCGAACGGCAGTCGCAGTCGAGCCGCTACTTCGCGCCGATCGTCGCGGGTACGGGGCAGGGCGCGACGCTCGCGATGCACGTGCTCGAGCAGGCGCCGTCCAATACGATCGCGGGCGCGGTGTCGGTCGACGCCGATCACACGCTCGACGCGCGCTTCGAACCGTGTCCGCCCGACCCGACCGTGATTCGCGACAAGGTGCCGGGCTTCGTCGAAAAGGCGAGCACGGGCAATGCCGATCGCGCGCGTCTCGTTGCATTGCTGACGCCGCATCTGCAGCCGGTCTCGATCAGCGCCGACGACGTGTCCGACCTGCCGCTGATCGAATTGCCGGCCGCGCATCCGAACGGCTTGATGGCGATCGTGATTTCCGGCGATGGCGGCTGGCGCGATCTCGACAAGACGATCGGGCAGGCACTGCAGAAAGATGGGGTGTCGGTGGTCGGCTGGGACAGCCTGCGTTATTTCTGGAGCGAGAAGCCGCCCGCGCAAACGAGCCGCGATCTCGCGCGGGTGATGCAAACCTATGGCGAGCGCTGGCACGCGCAGCATATCGCGCTGATCGGCTATTCGTTCGGCGCCGACGTGATGCCGTTCGCGTATAACCGTCTGCCGCAGGCGCAGCGCGATAAGGTGTCGCTGATTTCGCTGCTCGGCTTCGCGCCCGACGCCGATTTCCAGATCCGCGTCGGCGGCTGGCTCGGCATGCCCGCGAGCGACAAGGCGCTGAACGTGCGCCCCGAGTTGACGCATGTGCCGCCGTCGATCGTTCAATGCTTCTATGGCGAGAGCGAGACCGACACGCTGTGTCCGGCGCTCGACAAGACCGGCGTCGAAGTCATCCGCACGACCGGCGATCATCACTTTGGCCGCGATTACAACGCGCTCGAGCAACGCATTCTCGCGGCATTCAAAAAGCAGAGCGGCGTGCGCGATTGATGTCGGTGTTGGTCGTCTCAGCGGGGCGCGCTTGCCGGTGCCGCCCCGTTTTTCTTGTGTGGCACTGCCGCACTGCGCGGAGATTGACAAAGCTTGCCGAGTCGACGAAGATCGCCGACATGAACTGCCTCGACATCCGTATTGCGCTGATTATCAGCATCATTCATCGAATGGTGGGTTAGCGCGCGTCGATTTGCAGTCACACATAACCTGCCAAACGAGGCGGGTTTTTTTATGTCCGCTTTCAGGTTCATTCTCTGCCTGCCTCCTGGCGAACATGCCGCGATTGCTATCGTTCGATGTCGATCGCCGTTGATGCGTTGTTGCATCGAATGTTGCCACCCAGGAGCTTGCCGTGCTGTTAAACGAACTCGAACAGGCCGCCGCAGCGGCCGGGCGCGTCGCGCCGTCTCACGACTACCTGAAAAAGACCCTGACCGCGCGCGTCTACGACGTGGCGCGCGAGACCGAACTCGAACGCGCGCCGAACCTGTCGGCGCGGCTGCGCAACCCGGTCTATCTGAAGCGCGAGGACAACCAGCCGGTGTTCTCGTTCAAGCTGCGCGGCGCATACAACAAGATGGCGCATATTCCGGCCGAGGCGCTCAGTCGCGGCGTGATCACCGCGTCGGCGGGCAATCATGCGCAGGGCGTGGCGTTATCGGCGGCACGCATGGGCGTGAAGGCGATCATCGTCGTGCCGGTGACGACGCCGCAGCTCAAGGTCGACGCGATCCGCACGCATGGCGGGCCGACCGTCGAGATCGTGCAGTTCGGTGAGTCGTATAGCGACGCCTATGGTCACGCGGTCAAGCTGCGGGAAGAGCGCGGCCTGACCTTCGTGCATCCGTTTGATGACCCCTACGTGATCGCCGGCCAGGGCACCGTCGCGATGGAAATCCTCAGCCAGCACCAGGGGCCGATTCACGCGATCTTCGTGCCGATCGGCGGCGGCGGTCTCGCGGCCGGTGTCGCTGCATACGTGAAATCGGTGCGCCCCGAGATCAAGGTGATCGGCGTGCAGACCGACGATTCGTGCGCGATGGCCGCGTCGTTGAAGGCGGGCGAGCGCGTGACGCTGAACGAAGTGGGCCTGTTCTCCGACGGCACCGCGGTGAAGCTCGTCGGCGAAGAAACCTTCCGTCTGTGCCGCGAATATCTCGACGAAGTGCTGCTCGTGAACACCGATGCGCTGTGCGCCGCGATCAAGGACGTGTTCCAGGACACGCGCAGCGTGCTCGAACCGGCGGGCTCGCTCGCGGTGGCCGGCGCCAAGCAGTATGCCGAACGGGAAGGCATCGAGAACCAGACGCTGATCGCGATCACGTCGGGCGCGAACATGAACTTCGACCGCATGCGCTTCGTCGCCGAACGCGCGGAAGTGGGCGAAGCGCGCGAAGCGGTCTTCGCGGTGACGATCCCCGAAGAGCGCGGCAGCTTCAAGCGCTTCTGCGAGCTGCTCGGCACGCGCAGCGTCACCGAGTTCAACTACCGGATCGCCGACGCGAACTCGGCGCATATTTTCGTCGGCGTGCAGATCCGCAATCGCAGCGAATCGGCGCAGATCGCCGGCGCCTTCGAAGCGCACGGTTTTGCCACCGTCGACCTGACCTTCGACGAACTGTCGAAGCAGCACATCCGCTACATGGTCGGCGGCCGCTCGCCGCTCGCACGCGACGAACGACTGTTTCGCTTCGAGTTTCCGGAACGTCCGGGCGCGCTGATGAAATTCCTGTCGTCGATGGCGCCGAACTGGAACATCAGCCTGTTCCACTACCGCAACCAGGGCGCGGACTACAGCTCGATTCTGGTCGGCATTCAGGTGCCCGGGAGCGACCACGCGGCGTTCGAGCGCTTCATCGAAACGCTCGGCTATCCGTGCTGGGAAGAGACGAAAAATCCCGTCTATCGACTGTTTCTTGGCGAGTTGAAGCTCGTTTAGCGGATTGGGGTTTACCTGAGGGCACGCCATGCCGCAGCACGAGCCGCGTGTCGTCCAAATCGCCGGAAAATCCCACCAGTCTTGCGTTTGCGGCCGAAACAGCAGCGCGGCGCTGGCTCCCGCCTTACACCTTCTATCGCGCAACGCGATACGGCCTATCCGCCATATCGCATTGCGGGATAGGCGTCGCGATCGTCACACTGAGCGCAAATTTCATCACCGCATTCAGGAGACATACATGCGCACCCAAGTCGGCATCATCGGTGCAGGGCCCGCTGGCCTGCTTCTTTCCCATCTGCTTCATTTGCGCGGTATCGACTCGGTCGTGCTCGAAACGCGCACGCGCGATCAGATCGAATCGACGATTCGCGCCGGCGTGCTCGAGCAGGGCACGATGGACCTGCTGACGCAAACCGGTCTCGGCGAACGCATGAAAGCCGAAGGCGCGCTGCATCACGGTTTCGAACTCGCGTTCGAAGGCAAGCGTCGCCGCATCGATCTGACCGGCCTCACCGGTCATGCGATCACGGTTTATGCCCAGCACGAAGTCATCAAGGATCTAGTCGCGGCGCGCGTCGCCGCGGGCGCCGAACTGCGTTTCGGCGTATCGGAGACGTCGGTGCACGGCATCGATACCGATAAGCCGTCGATCCGCTATCGCCACGAAGGCGCGGAGCACGAACTGCAATGCGACTTCGTGATCGGCTGCGACGGCTCGCAAGGCGTGTCGCGCCAGGCGATCCCGCAGACGCTGCGCAAGGATTTCGAGCGCGTCTATCCGTTTGGCTGGTTCGGCATTCTGTGCGAAGGCCCGCCGTCGTCGGACGAGCTGATCTACGCGCGCCACCAGCGCGGCTTCGCGCTGATCAGCACGCGCTCGCCGAACGTGCAGCGCATGTATTTCCAGTGCGATCCTAAGGACTCGGTCGACAACTGGTCCGACGATCGCATCTGGGCCGAGCTGCATGCGCGCGCTGATTCGGACGAAGGCCACAAGATCATCGACGGCAAGATCTTTCAGAAGAACATCGTCGGCATGCGCAGCTTCGTGTCGACGACGATGCAATATGGCCGCCTTTTCCTCGCTGGCGACGCCGCGCATATCGTGCCGCCGACTGGCGCGAAGGGCATGAACCTCGCGGTCGCCGACGTGAACGTGCTCAGCAAGGCGCTCGACGCGTTCTACAAGGAAAACCGCGCCGATCTGCTCGACCGTTACAGCGAAACCGCGCTCAAGCGCATCTGGCGCGCCGAGCACTTCTCGTACTGGATGACCAGCATGCTGCATCGTATCGAAGGCGCTTCGGCGTTCGAGCAGCAACTGCAGGTCGCCGAGCTCGAGTACGTGACGACGTCGCGCACGGCCGCGACAGTACTGGCGGAGAACTACGTCGGCGTCGCCGGCGCGCAGATGCAGGCGCAGCTATAAGCGCTACTGCAAGCACCGCGCGATCATCGGGATCGCTAATTGATCGACAGATCCCGATGCGCGGCCGCCTGAAACTCCTTGGGCGTGACGCCGGTCCGCTTGCGGAAATAGCGGCTGAAATAGGCCGCATCTTCGAAACCGAGCGCATGCGCGATCTGTTTGATGCTCGAACCCGAGTAGACCAGATCGCGCTGCGCCTCGCGTATCAACTGATCGTTGACGAGCGACAGCGGCGAATGGCCAAGCTCCTCACGACAGATGCGCCCCAGTTGCGCCGCGGTCACCCCCAATTTTTCCGCATAAAAATCGATTGGCAGATGCTCGCGCACATGCGTGGCGATCAGTTCGCGTAGCCGTTTGATCTGCGCGGCGCGCCGGTCATTGACGGTCGCGCCCGCGCTCGAGGCGGCATCGGTCAGCCGGGCGACCTGCACAAAAAGTGCAATCATCAGCGACATGCCCGCGGCGATATGGCCGCGCGCGCTGCCGCGAAATTCCTGCTCCAGCAAACCGAACAAGGGCATCAACGTGCGCTCGCCGACCGAGGGCCGCACGGGAATCAGCGCGGGCCGTTGCAGCACCGGCACGAGGCCCGGCGACACCGCTTTAGAAATCGACTCCAGCGCGCGCTGCGCGGCCGTAATCACGAGCCCGTCGATCTCCGGCGAAAACACGAAACCATGCACCGTTTGCGCTGGAATCAGGATCAGGCATGGCGCTTCGATCGTGAGCTTTTCGCTTTCGATCAGCACGTGGCCCGAACCGCTGCGGATATAGAGAATCTGCAGCAATGCATCGTGCCGGTGCGCGGCGATATGCCAGTCGTTCGGACGACTGCGCTCGACGATCCATTCGAAATTGAACGCGTCGTACCACGGCGGCCGCGCGGACTCTCCGTACAGATCGTAGTTAGGGATATTCCTCATGCGGTTTTGTCTCCAATGTTCGAATTGTCCTGCGATGCGCTGCCTTTGTCCAATTTCGTCCCGAACCGCGTGGCTATACTTTTTTCCATCGAAGACGCGGTCGAATGATGCAGTTTGGTGAAGCCGGCCAACCTAAGCTCGCCGCGATCGTGAACATGGAGATCGGGAGGACTAAGCAAATGAATCAACGGAAAGATCGGCGCGACACACCCGCCAACGCGCGACACTGGCTCGGGCTCGAAGGCAGCGTCTGCGTCGTGAGCGGCGCGGCGGGCGGCATCGGCAGCGCGATTGCTCAGGTGTTGGGCGACGCTGGCGCACGCGTGGCGCTGCTCGATCGCGATGAGCAGAAGTGCCGTGACGTCGCGCAAGCGCTGAACGCGAGCGGTGTCGAAGCGCTGGCGCTCGCCTGCGATATCGGCGACATCGATAGCGTGCGCGGCGCGGTGTCGGAGCTCGAAGCGCGCCTCGGCGTCGCCGATGTGCTCGTGAACAACGCGGGCCTGTTGCGGCCGGGGGGCATCGAAGAGATTGGCCTCGATGCATGGAATGCGATGCTGCGCGTGAATCTGACCGGCTACATGCTGTGCTCGCAGCAATTCGGTCAACGCATGCTGAAGCGCGGCGCTGGCGCGATCGTGCATGTCGCGTCGGTGGCCGCGCATCATCCGCAGACCTATAGCGGCGCTTACAGCGCGGGCAAGGCCGGCGTCACGATGCTGTCGAAGCAGATCGCGGCGGAGTGGGGACCACGCGGTATTCGCAGCAATACCGTGTGCCCGGGCATGATCCGCACGCCGCTGTCGGCGGCGTTCTACGAGCACGGCGATATCGAACGCCGGCGCAGCGCGATGACGGCGAGCCGCCGGATCGGCGAGCCGAACGATATCGCCGATGTCGTCGCGTTTCTCGCGAGCGAACGCGCGGCCTATGTGAACGGCGCCGAAGTCGTCGTCGATGGCGGCTTCGAAAGCATGCTGATGGACCTCGTGCCGCGTCCCGGCTTCGAAGCCACCCAGGCCGCGCAAGCCACCCAGGCCGACCGCCAGGTCCGCGCGTAAGGAGACCATCATGACCAACGCAACATGCGGCGCGACACTCACGTGCGACGTGCTCGTGATCGGTTCGGGTGCGGGAGGGCTGTCGACCGCGATCACCGCGCGCAAACACGGTCTCGATGTCGTCGTGATCGAGAAGGAGCCGTTCTTCGGCGGCACGACCGCGTTTTCAGGCGGTGTGCTGTGGATTCCGGGCAACCGTCACGCAAAGAGCAACGGCGTCAGCGATACGCGCGAAGCGGCGCTGACCTATTTGCGCAGCGAAACCGGCGCGTGCTTCGATGCCGCCGCAGTCGACGCGTTTCTCGACACGGGCCCTGAGATGCTCGACTTCTTCGAGCGCGAAACGACCGTCAAATTCGTGCCGACGCTGTATCCCGACTATCACCCGAACGTGGGCGGTGGTGTCGACATTGGCCGCTCGGTCGTCGCCGCGCCGTTCGATGCGCGCGCGCTGGGCGAGGACATCTCGCGATTGCGCCCGCCGCTGAAGACGATCACGTTCATCGGCATGATGTTCAACTCGTCGAACGCGGACCTGAAGCACTTCTTCAATGCGACGCGTTCGCTCACCTCCGCGCTGTACGTCGCGAAGCGCCTCGCGAGCCATCTGAAGGATCTTGCGCTGTACCGGCGCGGCGTGCAGATCACGAGCGGTAACGCGCTCGCCGCGCGGCTCGCGAAGTCCGCGCTCGATCTCGGCATTCCGATCCATACGAACACGGCCGCTCGCGAGCTGACCGTGGAGAACGGCGGCGTGACCGGCGCGCTCGTCGCCGGACCGCAAGGCGAGATGCGCATCGTCGCGCGACGCGGCGTGGTGCTCGCGTGCGGCGGCTTCTCGCATGACGTCGCGCGGATCGCCCGTGCGTATCCGCATCTGCGGCGCGGCGGCGAACACCTGTCGCCGGTGCCGCGCGGCAATACGGGCGACGGCGTCGGCATGGCCGAACGTCTCGGTGCGCGGGTGGCGATCCGTTTTCCGCAGCCCGCCGCATGGATGCCGGTGTCGCGCGTGCCGATGAGCGACGGCAGCGTCGGCGTGTTTCCGCATCTGGTGGATCGCTACAAGCCTGGCGTGATCGGCGTGACGCGCGCGGGCAAGCGCTTCACCAACGAAGCGAATTCGTATCACGACGTGGGTGCCGCGATGATCGAGGCCTGCGCGAACGAACGCGAAACCGCGATGTGGCTGATCTGCGATCACGCGACGATCCGCAAATACGGGCTCGGTTATGCGAAGCCGGCGCCCGTGCCGCTCGGCCCGCTGCTGCGCAACGGCTATCTGAGCAAGGGCCGCACGCTCGCGGAACTCGCGCGCAACGCGGGTCTCGACGGCACGGCGCTCGAGGCGACCGTGAAGCGCTACAACGCCGACGCGGTGCGTGGCGAGGATCGCGAATTCGGCCGCGGTACGACGTCGTTCAATCGCTATCTGGGGGACCCGGAGCACCAGCCGAACCCGTGCGTCGCGCCGATCGGCGACGGTCCGTACTACGCGCTGAAGGTCGTGATGGGCGATCTCGGCACCTTCGACGGCATCTCGACGAACATCACCGGCGAAGTGCTCGACGTGAAAGGCGCACCGATCGCCGGCCTGTACGCGGTCGGCAACGATCGCGCGAGCGTGATGGGCGGCAACTATCCGGGCGCGGGTATCACGCTCGGGCCGATCATGACGTTCGGCTATATCACCGGCCGTCATCTCGCGGGCGCGAGTGTGACAAGCGCAAACAGCGCGAAGAGCGCAAGCAACGCGGCCCCCCGCGCAGCCGAAACCGTATTAAGGACCGGCACATGAGCCAGGGCAAACCTTTCGTCGATCATCGCATCTACACGATCCGTCCGCGCGGCATGGCGGAGTTCATCGACGTTTTCGACCGGCTCGCGATGCCGATTCAGCTCAAGTATCTGGGCGCGCCAGTCGGCTTTTACATGAGCGATATCGGCGCGCTGAACCAGGTCGTGCATCTGTGGGGCTACGAGAGCATCGGCGACTACGATCAGCGCCGCACCGCGCGCGATGCCGATCCGGAGTGGCCCGCGTATCTGCAGGCGTCTGCGCATCTGATCGTCGCGCAGGAAAGCCGCATCATCAGGCGAGTCGACTTCAGGACGCTGACGATGCTGCGCTAGCCGCCCGTTCGAGGAGGAGACAGGCATGAACGAACGGACAGCGCGACGCTCGCAAGCACGGTCGCGACCACCGTCGCGGCGTCCGCGTGTTGAACAGCAATTCGAACAATAAGAAAACACCTCTTCATCTCAAGGAGACATCGCAATGAACCAGCTGAAAGGAGCACGCACATGAGCCGCTCCGAACGCAGTGTAGACGTGCAGGCCTTTATCGACGGACAGCGCTTCTCGCCGTTTCAATGGACGATTCTGGTGCTGTGCTTTCTGGTCGTCGCCGCCGACGGTTTCGACACCGCCGCGGTCGGCTTCATCGCGCCGTCGCTCGTGCAGCAGTGGGGCATCGCGCGCAGCGCGCTCGGCCCGGTGATGAGCGCGGCGCTGGTGGGACTCGGCATCGGCGCGCTCGCGGCCGGCCCCTGCGCGGACCGCATCGGACGCAAGACGGTGCTAGTGCTGTCGGTGTTCTTCTTCGGGCTGTGGAGTCTCGCGGCGGCCCGCGCGAGCTCGATCGAATCGCTGACCTTGCTGCGCTTTTTCACCGGCCTCGGTCTCGGCGCGGCGATGCCCAACGCGGTCACGCTGATGGCCGAGTACGCACCCGCGCGGATTCGCGCGGTCGCCGTCAATGCGATGTTCTGCGGCTTTTCAGGCGGTCTCGCGATCGGCGGTCTCGCATCCGCATGGCTGATTCCGCATTTCGGCTGGCCGAGCGTGCTGGTCGCCGGCGGCGCCGGTCCGCTCGTGCTGAGCGTGATGCTGATACTGTTTCTGCCGGAATCGGCGCAATTTCTCGCGGTGCGTAAGCGCGCCGATCAACGGATCGCGCGAATCCTGCAACGCATCGCGCCCCACGATCGCTTCGACGGATGCCGTTTTTTCGCGGTCGACGTGCGCCGCAATACCGGCGACGCACGTTCGCAATGGGCGCTCGCGATCATTCTGTCGGCGCGCTACCGCTTCGGCACGCTGATGCTGTGGCTCGCCTATTTCATGGGGCTACTGATTTACTATCTGCTGACCAACTGGCTGCCGACGCTGTTCAAGGACACCGGCTTCTCCGGTGAAAAGGCCGCGTTGATGACGTCGCTGTTTCCGCTCGGGGGCATCCTCGGCAATCTGTGCGTCGGCTGGGTGATGGATCGCTTCGCCGGGCATCGCGTGATCGCGTTCACCTATGTCCTCGTCGGCGCGCTCGTGTTGCTGGTCGGGCGGGGCGTCGGCCATCAGATCTGGCTCGGGACGCTGATCTTCCTGACCGGCACGGTCGCGACCAGCGCGGTCACGTCGATGTCGGCGCTCGCGGCGAGCTTCTACCCGACCCGGGCGCGCGCGACGGGCGTGGCGTGGATGCTGGGAATCGGCCGCGTCGGCGGCGTGGCGGGCGCGCTCATCGGTGCGGCGTTGATGGGGCTCGGCTGGCACTTCGGCGCCGTGTTCAGCCTGCTCGCGGTGCCGGCCGTGATCGCGGCGGGCGGGGTGGTATTGATGATGCGGCGCGAGCCGCTCGATCACGCATCGGTCGATGAAAACGTCGGCGCCATAGCGATCGAATGAGCGCAGCGTCGGGCGTGCCGCTACGCTCGAACAACGCGCGACCGCTCAGGACGCGCGCAGCAACGCCATTTCGTTGTGCAGCAGCGCGAGCAATTCGTCGTCGGTTGGCCGCGTGCCCCAGTGGCGCGCGCCGGCCACCGACGCGATCGCCATCCACGAATGCGGTGGAAACCATTCGCGCACCAGCGTGCCGTCCTGGCGCAGGCACAGCTGGCCGGTCAGCTCGCTGTATTCGGCGCAAATGTGCGCACCGTCGACCTGCGCGGTTACTCGTCTCGGATCATTGCGTAGCACGTCGTCGCTCCTGTCAAAGGGGTGGCGCGAATGCAAGCGCGACACGGTGGCGCGATGGACGCCACCTGCCGTCTATCAATGGTCATGCCCGCGATCGTCATGACCATGACCATGACCGTGCCAGCCGTTGTCGTGCCAGTCGCCGTGCGGGCCGCGTGCATCGCGCCATTCGCCGTGGCGACGTTGCCACTCGCGCCGCTCCCACTGGCGACGCTCCCAATAGCGATGACCATCGTAGTAGCGTTCGCCGTACCAGCCCGGAGCGACTATGACCGCGGGAGGCGGCGCAGGCGCATAGACGGGCGCGGGCTGCACATAGACGGGCGGCGGAGCCTCGACCACGGCGGGCGCGACCGCGATGCCCGGCACGCCGATGTTCACGCCGACATCGACGTGCGCGAAAGCGGCCGATGATGCGCCGATCGCGAGACCCGCGACGACGGTCAACGATACCCAGCGGCTGCGTGAAAGACTCATGATTGTTCTCTGTTGTGTGGATGTCTGTGATGGAGTGGCGAGCCGGACGCGCACCTACTGCGCGTGATGGCCCGTCAATAACGTTCGTAGTAGTGGTCATGATGCGGATGATCGTCAGGGACGACGATGCAGCCGCTCAACGCGCCACCGAGCGTGGCGGCAAGAATGACCAATGCGAGGATTTTTTTCATGATGTTGCTCCCTGAAATCTGTGATGCGAGTGCCTGTCGTGCGAAGCATTTCATCTGATGCGCTTTCGTTTGAACCGAACTCTACTGAGCGGCGCGATTACCGGTGTGTTTGTGTGTAACAGGACGTGTCGATCCGAGCTCGCGCCGAAACGTCGATGCGAGTGCGATGAACGAGGAGGGAAGGCGCCGCGGGTTACGGGTCGAAATGCCGGGCGACTGTCAAGCGCGCGGGCAAACCCTTGAAGGGTCTATGAAAAAAAACGCCTTCAAAGGCAGACGAAGCATGGATTCGAAGCGAAGGTTCCGCGCCTCGATTGCTGAAAAAAGAAGCGCATCGATTTTCGGCATGTGTATGCGGCGCAGATACATTCGGTTGCAGACTGGGTAAGAAGTTCGGTAGTGAGCTCGGGCGAGCGTGATGGAAAGACGCTACACCTGTAGCGTCATCAGCTTGTCTTAAGCTTCGGTGGGATAGGTAAAAACGCATCGCGCGCGCAACCTACTGCGCGGCCGCGGGCTCCGGGGCGGTCGCTTCGCGATAGCCGAGCCGCGTCGAAATCGCGAGACCGGCCTCTTTGAGCAACGCGACGTAATGCTGCTTCGTGTCGGCACCGCAGCGCATCGTCGGAAACGAAATCGACAGACCGGCGATCACACGGCCGAAGCGGTCGAACACGGGCACCGCGATGCATTGCAGGCCTTCTTCCTGCTCCTCGTTGTCCTCGCCGTAGCCCTGCTCGCGTACGCGCGGCAGGATGCTCAACACCGCTTCGGCGCAGGTCAGGGTTTTTTGCGTCGACTTGCGAAATTCGATGTGCGAGAGCACGTCACGCGCGTCGGCCGGGTCCATCCATGCGAGCAGGACCTTGCCGATCGCCGTGCTATGCAGCGGATTGCGTCGGCCGATCCGCGACTGCATGCGCAGCCCGTAGTCGGCGTCGATCTTGTGGATGTAGATGATGGCGTCGTCGTCGAGCGCGCCCAGGTGTACCGCTTCGCGTGTCATCTGGCCGATGCGGCGCATCTCGATGTCGGCCTCGCGCACCAGATCGACGCTTTCGAGCGCTTTCGCGCCGAGCTCGAACAGACGGATGGTCAGCCGATAGCGTTCGGTTTCGACTTCCTGGCTCACGTAGCCGAGCGCCTTCAGTGTTTGAATCACACGATGCACGGTCGTCTTCGACATGCCGAGCCGTTGCGACAGCTCGCTGATGCCGATCTGTCCGGTGTCGCCGATCGCGCCGAGAATCGCGAACACGCGCCCGATCGACGACGCCGATTCGCCGCGCTCACCGCTGTCCGCATCGAGCGACGCTGCGCCGGCGGGTTCCTTGCGGGCTTTGCCGCGGGTCTTATCGAGCGTCTTGTCGAGCGTCTTGTCGCGCGCAGTGTTCCTCGCAGTGTTCCTCGCAGTGTTCCTCGCAGTATTCCTGTGTGTTCCCGTTGCCGCCATGTTCGTCATTCCCTGTCTGTGCCAACTCGCCGCTGCCGCATCGAGCCGATGCTCGCCGGCGCCAGAGCATAGCGCGTCGCGCGCACTCGTGGCGAGCTTGTGCCGTCCCTAGCGCGCGAGCCAGCCGCCATCCACCGCCAGTGTATGCCCATGCACGTAGTCCGACGCCGACGAGGCGAGAAAAACCACCGGCCCCGCGAGATCGTCGGGCACGCCCCAGCGGCCGGCCGGAATGCGGCCGAGTATCTCCTCGTTGCGCTGCGCGTCGTCGCGCAACGCCGCGGTGTTCGCGGTCGCCATGTAGCCGGGCGCGATCGCGTTCACGTTGATGCGTCGCGCGGCCCATTCGTTCGCGAGCAGTCGCGTCAGACCGAGCACGCCGCTTTTCGACGCGGTGTACGACGCGACGCGGATGCCGCCCTGGAACGACAGCATCGACGCGACGTTGATGATCTTGCCGCCGCTTTGCTGGCGCACGAACTGACGCGCCGCGGCCTGCGACAGGAAGAACAGGCTCTTGAGATTCACTTCCATGACCGCGTCCCAGTCGTCTTCGCCAAACTCGAGCGCGTCTTCGCGACGGATGATGCCTGCGTTATTGACGAGCACGTCGATGCGGCCGAACGCTTCGAGCGCGGCGCGCACGATGTCGTCGACCGAAACGGTCGACGCGAGATCGGCGCGCACGTCGGCGAAGCGGCGTCCGAGCGCCTCGACGCGCGCGGCGGTCGCGCCCGCGTCCGCGCGACTGACGCCGACGATGTCGCAGCCGGCCGCGGCGAGCGCGACGGCCATGCCGGCGCCGAGGCCGGTGTTGCTGCCGGTCACGATGGCGACCTTGCCGGTCAGATCGAAAGTATTCAATGTGTTCGGACTCATGTTCGCTCAGCGCAGCTCGCGGACCGCGAGATGGTCCATGTCACCGAACACCTGGTTCTCGCCGACCATGCCCCAGATGAATGTGTACGCGCGCGTGCCGACGCCCGAATGGATCGACCAGCTCGGCGAGATCACCGCCTGCTCGTTGCGCACGACGATATGCCGGGTTTCGTGCGGCTCGCCCATCATGTGGAAGACGGCGGCGTCGTCGGCGACGTCGAAGTAGAAATACACTTCCATGCGGCGCTCATGCGTGTGGCAGGGCATCGTGTTCCACAGGCTGCCCGGTTCGAGCTTCGTCATGCCCATCGACAGCTGGCAGGTCGGCAGCACGTCGGGCACGATGAACTTGTAGATGGTGCGGCGGTTGCTCGTGGCCGGATCGCCGAGGGTTTCGGGCGAGGCGTGGTCGAGCGAGATCGTGCGGGTCGGATAGCTGGTGTGCGCGGGCGCGCAGTTCAGATAGAACTTCGCCGGCCGGGTGGCGTCGGCGCTGCCGAACCCGACCGCTTGCGCGCCCTTGCCGATATAGATCGCCTCTTCGCGGCGCACCGTGTGGCGCGTGCCGTCGACGTCGACCCAGCCGTCGCCGCCGATGTTGATCGCGCCGAGTTCACGCCGCTCGAGCAGATAGTCGACGCCGATCGCCTTGCCGAGCGAGCCCGGCACTTCGACCGCGCGCTCGACCGGCCACACGCCACCGACGATGATCCGGTCGATATGGCTATACGTGAGCTTCAACGCATCGCGCTCGAAGATCTGCTCCACCAGAAACTCGCGACGCAGCCCGGTGGTGTCGAGCGTCTTCGCGTATTCGCTGTTGATGGCCTGTCTCACGTCCATTGATCGTTCTCCTGTCGGTATGCGGGGCGCGGCGCCGCCATGTGCCCGAGACTGTAACGCAGAATCGTGGTTTCGGAACACTGGTCCGAAAATATTGCGACGGGTGATCGCGGCTGGCAACGCATAGCGCGAACGACCGGGTAAACGATAGTCAGGTTTAAAAAATAAAACGGAACGGCGTTCCTTTCATGATGCTATATTGCGCCGGACAGGGAGAGCCCGGCGTAGAACGGGACACCAACGCGGGTCATTAGCCCGTCAACGGGACGTCACCGTCCATGGAGGAGGCATGAAGATCAAGAAGGCCATCGACCGCATTCCTGGCGGTCTGATGCTGGTGCCGTTGCTGCTCGGCGCCTGTGTGCATACGTTCGCGCCGGGCGCGGGCAAATACTTCGGCTCGTTCACCAACGGCCTGATTACCGGCACCGTGCCGATCCTCGCGGTATGGTTCTTCTGCATGGGCGCGACGATCGACCTGCGCGCGACCGGCACCGTGCTGCGCAAGTCGGGCACGCTGCTCGCTACCAAGATGCTGGTCGCGTGGATCGTCACGCTGATCGCGGCGCGCTTCATTCCGATCGATGGCATCAAGACCGGGCTGTTCGCGGGACTGTCGATGCTCGCGATCACCACGTCGATGGACATGACCAACGGCGGGCTGTACGCGGCCGTGATGCAACAGTACGGCACGAAGGAAGAGGCGGGCGCGTTCGTGCTGATGTCGGTCGAATCGGGGCCGCTGATCAGCATGATCATTCTGGGTGCGACGGGGGTCGCGTTCTTCGAGCCGCGCCTGTTCGTCGGCGCGGTGCTGCCGTTCCTGATCGGGTTTGCGCTCGGCAACTTCGATAGCGAGCTGCGCGAGTTGTTCGGCCGCTGCGTGCATCCGCTGATTCCGTTTTTCGGCTTTGCGCTCGGCAACGGCATCGATCTGAACGTGATCGTCACGAGCGGCCTGCCGGGCATCGTGCTGGGGCTTGGCGTGATCGTCGTGACTGGCGTGCCGCTGATTCTCGCCGATCGCTGGATTGCCGGCGGCAATGGCGCGGCGGGTCTGGCGGCGTCGTCGACGGCAGGGGCCGCGGTCGCGAATCCGGCGATCATCGCCGACATGATTCCGAGCTTCAAACCGCTGGTGCCGGCCGCGACCGCGATGGTCGCCACCGCTTGCCTCGTGACCGCGATTCTGGTGCCGATCCTCACGGCGCTGTGGGTGCGCCGGCATCATGCGCGCGACGCGCTGCGCGAGGAGTTCGCCACCGCGACGCAGGCGGCGCCGCTCAATGAGCAGCGCGATGCGCATGTTTGAATGAGTCGGTAGCAGGAAGCCGGCGCGCCGCTCAGCGCGCCAGCTTCGCTTCGAGCATCGCTTTCACCGCCGGCCATTCGTCGTCGATGATGCTAAAACGCACCGAGTTGCGCTTGCGCCCATCGGGCATGATGCGCTTGTGCCGCACGATGCCTTCCTGTTGCGCGCCGATGCGCAGGATCGCCGCGCGCGATTTGTCGTTGAGCTCGTCGGTCGTGAACTGCACGCGCACGCAGCGCATCACGTCGAACGCGTGGCACAGCAGCAGATATTTCGCCTCGGTGTTCACGACCGAGCGCTGCGCCGAGGCGGCGAGCCACGTATGGCCGATTTCGAACTTGCGGTTCGCGCGATCGATCTTCCAGAACCGCGTGCTGCCGACGATCCGGCCAGCGCCCCCATTCTTTTCGTCCTTGTCGCGCCGCACGATCGTGAACGGCATCACCTTGCCGGCCGCACGGCCGGCGAGCGCGGTGGCGATAGAGGCGTCGATCGTCGCCGGGCCCGGCACGACGGTCAGCTTCATGTCCCACAGTTGCCCGTCGGCGGCGGCGGCGTCGACGAGGGCCTGCGCGTGCTCCTCGCGCAGCGGCCGCAGCTCGACGAACGAGCCGCTCAGCGTGGGCTGCATCGATTCGGCGGAAATATCGTTCATGGCAATAAAAAAGGTCCGCGAGCAGAAGACTCGTGGACCTGGCAGATCGGTTGAGCCGCGCTCGGGAACGATGCGAGCGGCAAAACCGCGGCGCCGTTCCCGAAGCGCGTGATTGGCGTGATTAAACCGACATCACCGTGACCGCCTTGGTCACGAGGTAGGCTTCCATCGCCTCCGGGCCGCCTTCCGAGCCGTAGCCGGAATCCTTGACGCCGCCGAACGGCATTTCCGGCGTCGGCGTGGCAGGCTGGTTGATCCACAGCATGCCGACTTCCATGCGCTGCGACAGCAGGTGCACGTTGGCGAACGACTTCGTATACGCGTAGCCGGCGAGGCCGAACGGCAGACGGTTCGCTTCGGCGATCGCTTCTTCGAGCTTGTCGAAGCCGCGGATCGCGGCGACCGGGCCGAACGGCTCGTTGTTGAACACGTCGGCGTCGAGCGGCACGTCGGTCAGCACGGTGGCCGCGAAGAAGTTGCCTTCGGTACCGACGCGCTCGCCGCCCGTCGCGACCTTCGCGCCGGTCTTGCGGGCGTCGTCGACGACCTTGGCCATCGCCGTCAGACGGCGCGCGTTGGCGAGCGGCCCTAGCGTCGTGCCTTCGGCGAGACCGTCGCCCAGCTTCAGGCTTTCAGCGTGCTTGACGAGCGCCGCGGCGAACTCTTCGCGGAGGCTGTTGTGCACGAGAAAACGCGTCGGCGAGATGCAGACCTGGCCCGCGTTGCGGAACTTCGCGGCGCCGGCTGCCTTGACGGCGAGCGCGACGTCGGCGTCTTGCGCGACGATCACCGGCGCGTGGCCGCCGAGCTCCATCGTCGCGCGCTTCATGTGCGAGCCGGCCAGCGCCGCGAGCTGCTTGCCGACCGGCGTCGAGCCCGTGAACGTGACCTTGCGGATCACCGGATGCGGGATCAGGTAGCTCGAGATTTCAGCCGGATCGCCGAACACGAGGCCGACCGTGCCGGCCGGCACGCCGGCCTCGACGAAGGCTTGCAGCAGCGCCGCCGGCGACGCCGGGGTTTCTTCCGGCGCCTTGACGAGGATCGAGCAGCCGCAGGCGAGCGCCGCCGACAGCTTGCGCACGACCTGGTTGACCGGGAAGTTCCACGGCGTGAACGCCGCGACCGGGCCGATCGGCTCCTTCAGCACCTGCGACTGCGCGGCAAGGTTGCGCGACGGCACGATGCGGCCATACACGCGGCGGCCTTCGTCCGCGAACCATTCGATGATGTCCGCGGCCGCCAGCACTTCGCCGCGCGCCTCGGCGAACGGCTTGCCCTGTTCCTGCGTCATCAGGCGGCCGATGTCCGCGGCGCGCTCACGCACGAGGGCGGCGGCACGGCGCATGACGGTTGCGCGCTCGTTGGCCGGCACCTTGCGCCAGGCTTCGAAGCCGCGCTGCGCGGCTTCGAGCGCGCGGTCCAGATCGGCGATGCCGGCATGCGCGACCTTGCCGATGGCCTGGCCGGTCGCGGGGTTGATCACGTCGAGGGTCTTGCCGCTGGCGGCGTCGCACCATTCGCCGTTGATCAGAAGACGGGTATCGGTATAGCTCGAGATGGCCATGCTGGGTTCCTGTGAGTGGGAAAACAACTGGCCGCGCGGACGTGCGGCACGAGGCGACACTCCTGCGCGGCCATGGACGAATTGCGGATACCATTTATCTTATCTGATTGCGGGCAATCGCACCGGGCGCGGCCCGCAGGCGCCCGGGCGCGGCATGCGGCTTGCTCAGGCGTGGCACCGGAGCGATTTTGCGGGTCGTGCCGGGGCGCCGCGTCAGCGCTGCACGAAACGCTTGCAGGACGCAGCGCTTCATCCATTCAACCGCTACTACAGCGCATCACGAGGACATCGCCATGCCAACCGGAACAGTGAAATGGTTCAACGACGCAAAGGGCTTCGGCTTCATCACTCCAGATGACGGCGGCGAAGATCTGTTCGCCCATTTTTCGGAGATTCGATCCGAAGGATTCAAGTCGTTGCAGGAAAACCAGAAAGTCAGCTTCGAAATCAAGCAGGGGCCGAAAGGCAAACAGGCGGCCGACATCAAGCCCGTGTGACGCCGGCCGGGCGGCTCATCCGCATGCGAGGCAACCATGGATAAGGACGCCGCCTACGCGGAGATCGAGCGCAATGGCGGCGCCGCCTATGCGAAAACCTTCGCCGCGCGCTATCCCGACGAACCGCTGACGCCGTTCTGTCATCGCTATCTGTTCGAGCAGACGCAGCGCGACGACGCGGCGCGTGAGGCGGCCGCCGCCACGCACGACGACGAGCGCGGTTTCGCGCTGAGGTCGCTCGCGCGCATGGAGGCGTCGTCGCATATCGCGCAGGCGGCGGCGAGCGCGTCGCGCGACGCTGCGGCCGCCGCCCACACGTCGGCGCGCGCGGCGCGGCGCTCGGCCTTCTGGACCATGATCGCCGCGCTCGCGTCGGCGCTCGGTGTAGTGGTAAACGCGGCCCTCAATCTCGGCTGGCTCGAATGGGCGAGGCATCTCGCGCGATGAGCGACGCGTCGGGCCGAGCGTTCGCGCCCGTGAAGGTGGTGTGAATCGGCGGCGCCGGCGGGGCTCGCCCGCACGCCACGCGACAACCTATCCATTTACCACACCGATACGACATCGATGCGACACGATTGCACGAGCGCGTCGATTACACAAATCGCCCCATCGGAGCATGCCGCGCGCGGTCTGAACGCAGTATTATTCTTCAGGTTTCCTTCAGCTTTGCTCCGTACTATTTGCGCCACTGCCCGTGGCCTTTCCGGACCGCGGCCACCGCTACGTGCAGGTCGAGCCCAGGCTTTCTCGACCTGCATTCGGGCAATGGAACAGAATAGATTCCCGACTGAAAACCGAAAGCGCCTATAAAGGCTTGCTGGAGCATCCATGAAAACTCTGTTCTTGCAGGCGCCGTCGTACGACGGCTTCGATGGTGGTGCGGGTTCGCGCTATCAGGCCAAGCGTGAAGTTCGCTCGTTCTGGTATCCGACGTGGCTCGCCCAACCCGCGGCACTGGTTCCCGACAGCCGCGTGCTCGACGCCACGGCAGACGGCCTGTCCGTCGACGCCGCCCTCGACATCGCCTCGCAATACGAGCTGGTGGTGATCCACACCAGCACGCCATCCTTCCCGACCGACGCGTTGTTCGCCCAGGACCTCAGGAAGCGCAAGCCGTCGCTGCTGATCGGCATGGTCGGCGCGAAGGTCGCGGTCGATCCGCACAATTCGCTGACCGCGACCGAGGCCATCGACTTCGTGTGTCGCGAGGAATTCGATTTCACCTGCAAGGAAATCGCCGAAGGCAAGCCGTTCGCGCAGATCCTCGGCTTGAGCTATCGCACCCCCGACGGCTCGATCGAGCACAACGAAGCGCGCCCGATCCTCGAGAACATGGACGAGCTGCCGTTCGTCGCGCCGATCTACAAGCGCGATCTGACCATCAAGAATTACTTCAACGGCTACCTGAAGCATCCGTACGTGTCGCTCTACACTGGCCGCGGCTGCCGCTCGAAGTGCACGTTCTGCCTGTGGCCGCAAACGGTCGGCGGCCATCGCTATCGGGTGCGTTCGGTCGAGAACGTGCTCGAGGAAGTCAAGTGGATTCGCGACAACATGCCCGAAGTCAAGGAGATCATGTTCGACGACGACACGTTCACCGACTTCAAACCGCGCGCCGAAGAAATCGCGCGAGGCATGGGCAAGCTGGGCGTCACATGGTCGTGCAACGCGAAGGCGAACGTGCCTTACTCGACGCTGAAGATCATGAGGGAAAACGGCTTGCGCCTGCTGCTGGTCGGCTACGAATCCGGCGACGACCAGATCCTGCTGAACGTCAAGAAGGGCTTGCGTACCGACATCGCGCGGCGCTTCGCCCAGGACTGCCGCACGCTGGGCATCAAGGTGCACGGCACCTTCATTCTCGGCTTGCCGGGCGAGACGCCGGAAACGATCCAGAAGACCATCGAGTACGCGAAAGAGATCAATCCGCTGACGATCCAGGTGTCGCTCGCCGCGCCGTACCCGGGCACTACGCTCTATAACCAGGCGGTCGAGAACGGCTGGCTCGCGGAGAACAAGGTGATCAATCTCGTCAGCAAGGAAGGCGTGCAGCTGGCGGCGATCGGCTACCCGCATCTGTCGCGAGACGAGATGTACCATCAGCTCGAAAACTTCTATAAACGCTTTTATTTCCGGCCGTCGAAGATCTGGGAGATCCTGCGCGAAATGCTGACGAGCTGGGACATGATGAAACGGCGCCTGCGCGAAGGCGTCGAATTTTTCCGCTTCCTGCGCGCGCACGAGGCGTGAGCGCCGCACACCTCGCCGCCGTCACGCTCGCGTACGCGTGCGCGGCGGCGACCGTTGTCGGCATCGGCTACACCGTGCTCGCGAGCGCGCTGATCGGGCGCTTCTTCGCGAGGGATGTAGCCGAACCCTCCAGCTTTCCACCCATTACGGTGATCAAACCGTTGCATGGCAACGAGTGGGCGTTGCTCGACAATCTGTCGAGCTTCTGCGCGCAAAATTATCCCGGGCCCGTGCAATTCCTGTTCGGCGTGCATGACTGCGCCGACCCCGCGCTGCAAACCGTCAACGAACTGCGGCGTCTCCATCCTCAGGCGGACATCACCGTAGTCGCCGATGCGCGTCTGTACGGCCCGAATCGCAAGATCAGCAATATCCTCAACATGGTGCCGCAGGCGCGCCACGACGTGCTCGTGTTCGCCGACAGCGACGTGTGCGTCGGCCCGGACTATCTGCGCAACGTGATCGGCGAATTGCAGCAGCCGGGCGTCGGGCTCGTCACCTGCGCATATCGCGGCCAGCCCGATCCGGGTTTCTGGCCGCGGCTGTCGGCGATCGCAACCAACTACCAGTTCCTGCCGGGCGTCGTCACCGGACTCGCGCTCGGGCTCGCGCGGCCGTGCTTCGGCCAGACCATCGCGATGCGGCGCGACACCTACGAGCGGATCGGCGGCTTCAAGCCGTTCGTGCAGCATCTGGCCGAGGACTACGAGATCGGCGCGGCGGTGCGCGCGGCGGGCGAGCAGGTCACGATTCCGCCGTTCGCAATCGCGCATGCGTGTGTCGAAGCGAGCGCCGCACAACTCGTGACGCACGAACTGCGCTGGAGCCGCACGATTCGCCGCATCGATCCGCTCGGACACTTCGGCACGGCGCTCGTGCATCCGTTGCCGTTCGCGCTGCTCGCGCTCGCGTGCTCGGGCGGCGCGCCGTGGGCGTGGCTGCTCGCGGCAGTGACGCTGGTCGCGCGTCTCGCGTTGAAGTGGCGCGCGGATCGGGCGTTGCGTCAGCGCTGCCGCGATCTGTGGCTTCTGCCGTTATGGGATATCGTATCGTTTGCGATTTTCGTCGCGAGCTTCCGCTCGTCGCGGGTGATCTGGCGGGGCTTCAGCTTCAAGGTCGACGGCGACGGGCTGCTGTCGGCGGCGCAGGACGAATGACGAACGAACGGCAGATTGGGCTGGCAATGAACGAAGAGGTTTCGAGCGGGCGAAACGGGAGCGCCCTGGAGACGCATGGCAGCGCCCCGGCGACACGCGGCGTGCGGCGCATCACGTATACCGAGGTCGTGTGCGAGGTGCCCGCATGATGAAGCATCTGGGCCGCGCGGCTGCGCTCGCGGGTTTGCTGATCTCTTTGTGGCTCGTCTGGCGCGAAGATCCGCGCGCGGTGCTCAGCGCGTTGCGCGCGGCTGGCGCGGGCCTCGTGGTGGCCGCGCTCGCGCATGTGCTGCCAATGATCGCCAACGCGTGCGACTGGCGCTCGCTGATTCGCGGCGCGAACCGCCCCAGCTTCGGCAGGATGCTGCATCTGGTGTGGGTGCGCGAATCGGTCAACTGCATGCTGCCGGTCGCGCGGATCGGCGGCGAACTCGTGTCGTTCCGTATGTTCAAGCGCTGGGGCGTCAGGCCGTCGACAGCGGTGGCCAGCACCATCGTCGACATGCAGCTGACCGTGATCAGCCAGCTGATGTTCACGATGGTCGGGATTGGTTTTCTGTTCGCCAATGCGCAATCGGGCGCGCTGCGGCTCGCCGGGCAGCTCGCGTGGGGCGTGGTCGCGTTGACGCCGGTGCTGTTGCTGTTCGGGCTCGTCCAGCATGCCAATCCGTTCGAGCGCATCACGCGCGTGGCGAACCGCGTGACGAGCGGCAAGCTAACCGCGCTGGTCGGCCAGTCCGCTCAGATCGATCAGTCCATCAAGGTGATCTGGCGCCGCCGCGCGGTCGTGCTGCGCTATCTGTTCTTCTGGCAGCCGCTGCAATGCGTGCTGACCTCGCTCGAAATCTGGCTCGCGCTGTATTTCCTCGGCGCGCGCGTGACGCTCGTCGAGGCGATCGTAATCGAATCGCTGATCCAGGCGGTCAGCAGCGCCGCGTTCTTCGTGCCGGGCGGTCTCGGCGTGCAGGAGGGCGCTTTCGTACTGATTGGCGGCGCACTGGGGCTCGACCCCGCCATCTGTCTCGCGCTCGCGGCCGCGCGGCGAATTCGCGATCTGCTGATATTCGTGCCGGGCCTGATCGCGTGGCAGCTGTTCGAGGCGTCCGGCAGCGCGCGGCCGCATGCCGCACCGCACGGCGTGCGCGCCGAACTGGCCAAGCAGCGTTCGGGCGTCGCTGACGCGAACCGGGGCGGCGAGCGGCGCTGAGCGATTGGCGCGCCTTCAGCGCGTCGCGCGATAGGCCGGAAACGACACCCGCACCGCAAGCCCCCGGTCCCCGATCCCGGCGCCTAGCTGCAGACTCGCGCCGAAATGCTCGGCGATCCGCGCAACGATCGACAAACCGAGCCCGCTGCCGGTCGCCTGATTGCCGGTCGCGCGGAAAAAGCGGTTCGTGAGCCGCGCGAGATCGTCCGGCGCGACGCCGGGGCCGTCGTCGCGCACGATCAGCTGCACCTGCTCGTCGGCATGGCGCACCGCCACTTCGACATTGCCGCCCGAGCGTCCGTACTTGATCGCGTTATCGAGCAGATTGTCGAGCAGGATGCCGATCAGCACGGCCTCCGCGTCGATCTCGGCGAGCATGTCGCCGACCAGCATCACATTGATGTGCTTCTGTTGCGCGTTGCGCCTGTTCGCGAGCAGCGTATCTTTCGCGATCGCCGCCGGCCTCAGCGGCTCGGTGGGCAGCTTCTCCTGCACGTCGAGCCGCGCGAGCAGCAGCAGTTGCTCGGCGAGCCGCGCGCTGCGATCGACGCCTTGCACGACGCGCTCCATCGCGAGCCGCTGCAGCGCGATGTCGGGCTCGGCGAGCGCGACCTGCGCCTGTACCTTGATCGCGGCGAGCGGCGTCTTCAGTTCGTGCGCGGCATCGGCGGTGAAGGCGCGCTCGTGCTCGCGCGCATGGTGCAGACGCGCCAGCATCTGGTTGATCGCGTCGACGAGCGGGCGCACCTCGAGCGGCGTGCGGCCGATGCCGACCGGTTCCATGCGGTTGATGTCGCGCGAACGGATCGCGGCCGACAACACCTTCAGCGGCGCGAGACTCCAGCCGATGCTGAGCCACACGAGCACCGCGAGCACTGGCAGCGCGATCAGCGTGGGCCGCGCGATGCGGCTCGCGACACCGCTTACCAGGTCGCTGCGGGTGTTGGCCGGTTCGAACACGCGCACGCTGTGACCGAGTGCCGTTTCGCGCAACGTGAACGAGTGATAGAGCTGACCGCCCAACGTGACGTCCTGCGCGCCGCTCGCGGGCGGCAACGGCAAGTCCCACGCGGCGAGCGCATGCAGTTGCGGGCTGCCCGCCAGAATGGCGCCGTTGGCCGCGCGCACCTGGAAGAGGGCGTCGCGCGGCAGCGTGTCGTCGTCGTCGAGATCGCTCGCGCCGGGCTCACCGCCTCTTTCTTCTTCGCGCACGTCGATGCGCGCATTGGCGAGCGTCATCAGATTCGTCGAATCGAGCAGCGCGAGCATCTGCGCGAGTTCGGCGATACGCGCTCGTTCCCACGCGGCGACTTCGTGGATGGCTTGCCGGTAGCTCGACACGAGCGCGCCGCCCCATACGATCGCGATGCTCGCGAGCACGAGCAGCACGAGGCGCCGCCGAATCGACGGACCGATCATTCTTTCTCCATCACATAGCCGATGTTGCGCACGGTCTTGATCAGGCTTGCGCCGAGCTTCTTGCGCAGGTTCGACACGTGCACCTCGATCGCATTGCTTTCGATCTCTTCCTGCCAGCCGTACAGGCTTTCTTCGAGCCGCGAGCGCGACTGAGGAATGCCGAGATTGGTCAGCAGTTGCAGCAGGATCGCCCATTCGCGCGACGTGAGCGGCACGCGCGCCTCGTCGATCTGCACCGTTTGCGCGGCCGGATTCACTGTCAGATTCTGGTAACGAATCAGATCGATACTGCGACCTTGTGCGCGGCGCAACAGCGCGCGGCACCGCGCCACCAGTTCGGTGAGATCGAACGGCTTGCCGAGATAGTCGTCGGCGCCCGCTTCGAGTCCGCCGACGCGATCCACGACCGTGCCTTTTGCGGTCAACACCAGCACCGGCACGTCATTGCCGGCGTCGCGCACGCGTTTGAGCAGCTCCGTGCCGCTCACGCGCGGCAGGCCGAGGTCGAGTACCACCAAGGCATATTGAGTCGTGTCGAGCGCGAGGCCGGCCTTGTGGCCGTCGCGTGCCCAGTCGACTGTGAAGCCGGCCTGACGAAGGCCCGCCTCGACACCGCAGCCGATGAGTTCGTCGTCTTCTACGAGGAGTAAGCGCATGAGGCAAATATCCCATTGTGGGGCTTTATTGCATAACGTCGAGCATTTTGACGCAAGCGGCATTGATGCACATAGACGAACAATCTGCCGCGTTCCGAAGTGTAACCACGCCGTTCGTTAGCCGCTTCATGCCATGCGCGTGCTTAAGGTTTCCTTCAGCTTGAATCGATACCATCGACGCGCTATAAAATGGTCGTCGCAGATCGTCATGCATGTGCGAGACCAGGTTGTCGTCAGACCATCGCAACCTGATCGTAAGGACTTCGATGGAGCGACGCGCGAGGTATTCTTTATGCTGGTCGATGGCGTCAACGGACGATCTCGACGAGTCGCGCCCATTGCCAGCATCCGGTCAGGCCGCAAGGCCGCGCACGAGGCACGTTATGAAGCGAGTCACCATCGACATGCTACGAGCCCATCTGCTAGTCGCGTCTCTGACGGCCGCGGGCACCGAAGCGCTGCTGTGCATGGCGTTGCCGGTACTGCCGGTCTCTGACGCTTTTTTCGCTTCGGCATCGTTCAGGCTGTTCGCGCTCGCGCTGATCATCGGCGGCGTGGTGATCGCGCGCGAATTTGCCGAGGTCGCCTTCGAGGTCGCGGTGCGGCGCGACTGCGCGACTCGCGCTGCTCGCGGCGCATGGCCCGCCGTGATCGCAGCGAATTGTCCGCGCCGGTGGCTCGTCGTGCTTCATCTGCGGCTAACGGGGCAACCTTTCGTGCTGGCCGAGCACTGACGGATACGGACGACACACAATGGCGGCGCACGCGTTGATGGCATGTCAATGGCTTCTGTTAGCCGCCTGCGTTAGCGCCTCGATCTACACGGTAGCCGCCGCGCTCGCCATGCCGTTTTTCACCGCCCGACATAAATCGAACCATCATGGGGGCAGGGCCGTCAATCGCGCGCTCAGCCGTTCGCTGATGGATTCGCTCGATTGTCCAACCGGGCCGTTCGCGCAAGTTGGTGTCAGCGTGCTGAAGCCGCTGTGCGGCGCCGAGCCGCGTCTCTACGAAAATCTGCGAACCTTCTGCGAACAGCGACATCAGCATTTTCAGCTGGTGTTGGGCGTGTCGTCGCCGCACGATCCCGCCATCGCGGTGGTGCGCCGTTTGCAGGCCGCCTATCCGAAGCGCGACATCGAGCTTGCAATCGACACACGCATACACGGCAGCAATCTGAAAGTCAGCAACCTGATCAACATGGCGGCACGCGCGCGCCACGACATGATCGTGATCGCCGACAGCGACATCGCGGTCGACTCGGACTATCTCGACAGCGTCGCCGCGCCGCTCGCGGACCCGAACGTCGGCGTGGTCACGTGCCTGTACGTGGCGCGCGGCGTCGGCGGCTTCTGGCCGCGTGTCGGTGCGCTGTTCATCAACGAGTGGTTCGCACCCTCGGTGCGGGTCGCCCATGCGATCGGCTCGCGCCGCTTCGGCTTCGGCGCGACGCTCGCGTTGCGGCGCGCGACGCTGGAGCGCATCGGCGGCTTCGAAGCGCTGAAAAACTGCCTCGCCGACGACTACTGGCTCGCCGAGCACGTGCGCGCGCTCGGTCTGCAAACGGTGCTGTCGCGCGTGATGGTCGCGACCGACGTGATCGAGCCGACCTTCGCGGCGCTGTGGCAGCGCGAAACGCGCTGGCTGCGCACGATCCGCTCGGTCAATCCGCCGGGCTTCGTGTCGCTGCTGATCACCTTCCCCACGCCGTGGCTGTTGACGAGCGCGGGGCTGACCGTGTCGCTCGCGACGTGTGCTCACGCGCCTTTGGCGGCGGTGGTCGCGAGCGCGTCGGCCACCGCGGTCTGCGTTGGCGCGCGCCTGCTGCTGCACCTGCGCGCGGCACGCCGCGCGCGCACGTTCTGGCGCGATCTGCCGCTGGTGCCGTTGCGCGATACGCTGCTCGCGCTCCAGTGGCTCGTCAGCGCGTTCGGTTCGCACGTCGTGTGGCGCGGCGAGCGCATGCAGCTCGGCACGCCGTCCGCCGAGCGCAGCGGCCGGCTGGACAGCCTCACGTGATGGACAGCGCAAAACCCACCCAGTCGCGCGGACTGATCATCACCGCCGACGATTTTGGTCTGCATCAGCGCGTCAATATCGCGGTCGAGCGCGCGCATCGCAACGGTGTGCTGCGCGCCGCGAGTCTGATGGTCGGCGCGCCGGCCGCCAAAGACGCGGTCGCGCGCGCGCGTATGCTGCCGGAACTGCGCGTGGGCCTGCATCTGGTGCTGGCCGACGGCGCCGCGCTGGCGCCGCGCGAGCAGGTCGCCGCGCTGCTCGACGAGAATGGCCGCTTCGGCAGCAACATGGTGCGTGACGGCGTGCGCTTCTTTTTTCTGCCGCACGTGCGCCGGCAGCTCGCGCACGAAATTCGCGCGCAATTCGAAGCCTTCGCCGCGACCGGCCTTACGCTCGACCACGTGAACACGCACAAGCATTTTCATCTGCATCCGACCGTGCTCGGCCTGATCCTCGACATCGGCCGCGACTACGGCATGAAGGCGATGCGTCTGCCGTTCGAAGCGAACGCGCCGCTGTGGCTGCGGCCGTGGATCGCGCACGTGAAGACGCGGCTGGAGCGCGCGGAGATCGCGCACAACGACTACGTGGTCGGCATCGCGGCGAGCGGGCGCATGGATGAGGCGACCTGGCTCGCCGCGCTCGCGAATCTGCCGCATGGTGTCGGCGAAATCTACTGTCATCCGGCGCTGGCCGGCGACGCGCTGAGCGACGGCATGCACGACTACCGGCATGCCGACGAGTTGCAGGCGCTGCTGTCGCCACGGGTGGCCGCCGCGATCCGCGCGCTTGGGGGGCGGCTCGGCGGGTTCGCGGATGTGCTCGCGTAGCGCCATGCCTCGCGAAACGCGGAAAACTTTGGCCACGCTCACAGCGGCTGCTTTTTCATCAACAGCTTCAGCAACGCCGGCAGCAGCAACAGCACGAGCGGCAACTGCACGATCAGTCCCGAAATGATCGCGATCGCGAGCGGTTGCTGCATCGCCGAGCCTTGCCCCAGCGCGAACGCGAGCGGCAACAGCGCGAGGATCGCGGCGATCGTCGTCATCGCGATCGGCCGCAGACGGTTGCGGCCGGCGGCCTGCAACGCGTCGTCGAAGGGCATCTCGTCGTCGCGCACCAGCGCCTGCAATTCCGACACATAAAAGATCGCGACCTCGGTCACGATGCCGATGATCATCGTCATGCCCATCATCGCGGAGATGTTCAACTCGATGCCGGTGATCCACAGGCCGATGAACACCGCGCCGGCCGCGAGCAGCGGCATCGCCAGCACCGCGAGCGCGACGCGCAGGCGCTCGTACAGGAACAGCAGGAGGCCGAAGACGAGTGCGATCGCGGCGCCGAACACGGTCAACAGACCCTTGAAGGCGATCTGCTGTTGCTGGTACAGACCGCCGAGCTCGTAATAGACGCCGGACGGCAGCAGGTTCGCGTCGCCGAGCGCCTTCTGCACGTCGGCGATCGTCGAGCCGAGATCGCGCCCGTCGATACGCGCGGTGACCGCGACCATCCGCTTCAGATTCGAGCGGCTGATCTCGGGCTGACCGGTGACGCTCACGCGATCGGCGACGCGCTTCAGCGCGAACAGATGTCCGTCCGGCGCGCGTATCTGTAGCTGACCCAGTTGCGTATCAGTCATCTGGCGCGCGCCGTTCACGCGCACGCGCACACCGACCGTTTTCGGGCCGCTCTGGAACTGCGTCGCGACATTGCCTTCGAGCATGTCGGTGACGGCCTGCGCGATCGCTTGCGGGTCCATGCCTTCGGCCGCGGCAGCGGCGGGCAGGATGTGCAGTTCGATCGCGTCGCCGGCGGGATTGATGCCGTCGTTCACGTCGACGATGCCCTGAATCTGGCCGATGCGCGCGGCCACCTTGCGCGCGGTCGTGTCGAGCGTGCGCGGGTCGTCGGAGAAGATCTTGATCTGCACCGGCTGCGGCACCGCGGTCAGATCGCCGATCAGGTCTTCCATCAGCTGCGCGAGCTCGATGCTGACGCCCGGCACCTGCGTGTCGATCTGCGAGCGGATTTCTTTCATCACGGCGTCGATCGGCTCGCGTTTGCCGGACTTCAGCCGCACGAAGAAGTCGCCCTTGTTCGGCTCGTTCAGATCGCCGCCGAGACCCGCGCCGGTGCGGCGAGAATAGGTCGCGACGTTCGGGTTCGCGCGCACGATCTGCTCGATCTGCTTCATCAGCCGGTCCGTTTCGGTGATCGACGTGCCCGGCTGCGTGTGATAGTCGAGCACGAAGCCGCCTTCGTCCATGCTCGGCATGAAGCCGCTGCCGACGCGCGTGAACGCGAACGCCGCGACGACGATCAACGGCACGACGCCGAGCAGCACGAGCGGCGGCCTCGCGATCACACGCCCGACCGTCACCGCATAGCGTCGGTTCAGCCACGCGGCGAAACGTGTTTCCTGGTGCTCCTCGGCGTCTTTGGGCTTCAGCCAGTGGTCGCACAGGATCGGCACCGCGAGCCATGTGACGAGGAACGAAATGAACAGCGCGCTCGCCATCGTCAGCGACAGTGCCTTGAAAAAGGCCCCCGTCACGCCCGACAGAAACGCGAGCGGCACGAAGATGATCAGTGTCGCCGCCGACGAACCCGCGAGCGGCCGCGTGAATTCGAGCGCCGCGGCCATCACGCGGCCGTGGAACGCGCGCGCGCCGGCTTCGCGCATGCGCCGCACGATGTGCTCGATCATCACGATCGCGTCGTCGATGACGAGGCCGACCGCGGCCGCCATACCGCCCAGCGTCATGATGTTGAAGCCCATGCCGAACACGTCGAGCAGCAGGATCGTCGCGGCCATCACGACCGGCACCAGCGCGACCGCGATCGCGGTGATCTTCCAGTTGCGCAGGAAGAAGAACAGCGTCAATGCCGCGAGCACGATGCCGATCATGATCGCGTCGCGCACGCTGGTGGCAGACGCGAGCACCAGTTCGCTCTGGTCGTACCAGTTCGACAGATGCACGCCCGCGGGCATCTGCGGCTCGAATGCCGCGATCTTCGCGCGGATCGCGCGCGCCATCGCGACACTGTTGGCGCCGGGCTGCTGGTACACGTTCAGTAGCACCGCATCCTGACCATCGGCGGTGACGCGTATCCATTGCGGCACCACGCCCCGGCTCACCGCCGCGACGTCGCCCAGACGGATCTGCGCGCCGTTCGCATTGCCGTTGGCGGCCACGACGACGTTGCGCAGTTCGTCGAGCTGCGTGATCGTCGAGTTCGTGACGACGAGGTACAGCTTGTCGTGATCCTCGATGCGGCCGTTCGCCATCAGCACGTTGCTCGCGCCGATCGCCTTCGATACATCGGCGAGCGACAGCTTGTACGCGGCGAGGCGGGCGGGATCGACCGCGACTTCGAACTCGTCCTGCGCGCCGCCGGTCACCTCGACGCGCGCGACGCCTTCCACCGACGACAGCAGCGGCCGCATCTGGAACTGCGCGAGATCGCGCAGCGCGGACAGCGATTGCCGCGTCGACGTCAGGCTGTACGCGAGCACCGGAAACACGGTCGGGTCCATGCGCCGCACGTGCATCGTCGTGCCGGGCGGCAGCGTCGCGAGAATTTCGCTGATCGCCGATTGTGCTTGCAAGGTCGCCTGCGCCATGTCGGTGCCCCAGTCGAAGTTCAGCGAGATCTCCGCGGCGCCGCGGCTCGTCCTCGATTCGACGTCGCGCACGTTCGGCACGCGGCGCAGCGCTTCCTCGACCGGCATCGTGACGAGCGTCGTCATCTGCTCGGCGGGGCGGTCGCCCGCGTCGAGCGACACGACCGCGCGCGGAAACGCGACGTTCGGAAACAGCGAGATCGGCAGACGGAATGCGCTCAGCGCGCCGGCTATCGCGAGCAAGGCGATGACGAACAGCAGCGAGCGGCGATGCGTCTGCATCCATTGACCGAAGTTCATCGCGCGCCATCCCCGCCGGCGCGTACCGCCATGCCGTCTTTCAGCTCGTAGTTGCCGCTGCTCACGACGCCGAGCATGGGGTCGAGCGGCCCGTCGACGCCGTAGCGCTCGCCGTTTTCGACCGCGATGCTCACCGCGACGCGGCGCGCCCTGTTTTGCGGCGTGATCTGGAACACGTACGCGTGTTGGCCATCCTGCAGCACGGCCGCGCGCGGCACGATCCAGTGCGTGCCGGTGCGGGTCGCGATGTCGCCAGAAACGCGTGTGCCGGGGATGAACGGCGTCTGCGCGAGCGGTACCGTCGCGCCGATGTTGACCAGTTGCGATTGCGGATCGATCGCGGCTCCGACCAGCACCACGCGGCCTTCGATCGACGTCTGTGCGAGTGCCGTGGACAGGCCGTGCAGCGTGACGATGTCGCCGGGATGGATCGTTGCGGCGTCGGTGGGCTCGACGCCGAGCGTCACGTTTGCGCGCGCGTCGCGGCTCGCGCCACTCGCGAGTTGCAGAATCGCCGCGCCGGCCTGCACCTGGTCGCCTTGTGCCGCCGATAGCTGCAGCACCACGCCGTCGAACGGCGCGGTCACGACCTTGTTGCCGCTCGCGATGCCGGTCTGATTCTGCGCGGCGAGCGCTTCGCGCGCATCGTCGACGGCCTTGCTCGCGCTGGCGAGCTGCGATTGCGTCGCGAGCCCCTTGTCGTACAGCGACCGGGTACGCACGAGTTCGCCTTGCGCGAGCGTCAGCGCGCTTCTCGCCTGGGTTGCGGCAAGCACCGCGGCAGGATCGGCCTGCACGACGAAGAGTGGTGTGCCGCGTTTGACGGTCTCGCCCGCCTGCACTCGCATCTGCACGATACGCGACAGGTAGGGCAGGTTGATCGTCGTCAGGTTCGACGCGGCGGCCGCGACGATCCCGAAGCCGCGCACCGGCTGCGCGATTGCGGCGCGCTGCACGCGCACGGTCTGTACCGCGACCGACGGTTGAGCTTGGCTGGCGGCGTTGTCGTCCGCACGAACCGGATGGACCGATGCATACAGCAGGATCGCGCAAACGAGCGGCGCGGCGACGGCCGCAACGCGCGGCCACGGATGCCGCGACGAGAATAGGCTATTTCGCATGAGTGTCGATGAAAGTCTGAGCGGAAGAGAAAGCATCGGGAATCGCGCTGCCGAGCAGCGCCTGCAAGCCGATGCGTTGTTCGGCGAGCGCTTCGCGCAGCGTCGCGACGTCGATGCGTTTCGCGAGCGCGGCGCTTTGCGCATCGGTGTATGCGCCGAGCACGAGGTTGTGTTCGGCGTAGACCGCCGCGGCTTCGCGCGCGGCGCGCTCGACGCCGGGCAGCGCGGCTTCGGTCTGCTGCAATTGGCGCGCGAGAATCGCGCTGTCTTCGCGTAGCCGGGCGACGTCCGCATACGCCTGGTTCAGGCGGGTCTGGTACTCGTCGCGAAGCCGCTGGCGGGTCGCTTTTTCGATCGCGACGTTGCCCTGGTTGCGGTTGAAGATCGGCAGACTCAGGTTGACCTGAAAGCCGCTCGTGTAGATGTTCGACGTGTCGCGCGCCCGCACGAAGCCGACCGACAGACTCGGGAACTGGCTCAGAATCGCCGCGCGATATTTCTGCTCCTGCGCTTCGTAGCCTGCCTGCAGCGCGATCAGGTCGGGGCGGCGGCGGGCGAGCTCGGCGAGCGCTGAGTCGAGTGTGGCGTCGGGGAGCGGCGCGACGTCGTCGCTGCCCGATTGCAATTGCAATTGCACGTCGGGCGCGAGGCCCAGCAACGCATTCAGATCGTGATGGGTTTGCGCGGCCGCGCGCTCGGCATCGGTGTATTGCTTGCGTGCGTCGCCGTAGGCGAGCAGCGCGGCGGTGAGCGTATCGTCGGTCAGATTGCCAGCGGCGCGCGCCGCGGCCATGCGCTCGTAGCGCGTGCGCGCGAGCTCGCGCTGCTGTTGCAACAGCGGCAGCGTGCGCTGCTGGAAGCAGCGCTTCACGAACAGCTGCCGCGCTTGCGCGACGACCTGCCATTCCTGCCACAGCAGGCCGAGATCGGTCTTCGCGAGCGTCGCGTCGGCGGACTGTTTATTCGCGCTGCGCAGCACGATCGCCATCACGTCGATGCTGAGGCCATAATTGAACGCGCGCGTGGTGCCGGCCGCGCCCGGATAATCGCTCGACACGCTCAGTTGCGGGTCGGGCAGTAGACCCGCCGAATAGGCCTGCGCGCCGGCAATGCCGAGATCGTCGCGGGCCAGCTTCAGATCGGGGTTGTTGGCGACCGCGAGCATCGCGACTTCATCGATGTCGAGCCCGTCGGCGGGATCGAAACGATGCGCGGCCAGTTCGGGCAGCGGCATGCTAGCGGGATCGATGCGGATCCGTTCGAGCGATCGCGCGGACGTCGAGGTGTCCTGCGGCGCGAGCGGCTCGCGGTGATAGGTCGCGCAGCCGCTCATCAGCAGCACGCACAACGGCATCAGTGCGCGCCGACGCAGCGCCGCGACGGGATGGAAATCGGGCAAAATCCGGCTCCTGCGAATCATCGGAAGGGGCGAGCGACTCGCGAACGAGGCCTCGCAGAGAGCTGATTTTCCGCAGCGCGCGCTTAAGACAGGCTTAACGTCGAAGCGCGCGAGCCGGGCCGTGCGAAATCGACGCGTCATCAGCACCCCGTAAGGGTTCGTTAAGCTGCGACGGCCGATAATGCGGCGGCCAAAACCGCACCAAGGAGAGGAGAGGCCATGCGCCTGCTACTGGTCGAAGACGACGACATGATCGCGGAATCGGTGCTGGGCGCGATGCGCCGCGCCGGCTACGCGATCGACTGGGCCGAGGACGGCCGCGCGGCGGAACTGTCGCTCGATAACGGCGTGTACGACCTCGTGCTGCTCGACCTCGGCCTGCCGAAAAAAGACGGCATCGACGTGCTGAACGCGTATCGCCGCAACGGCGGCGCGGCGCCCGTGATCATCCTGACCGCGCGCGACGCGGTCGACGAGCGCATCCGCGGTCTCGACGCCGGCGCCGACGACTACCTGATCAAGCCGTTCGATCTCGACGAACTGGCCGCGCGCATTCGCGCGCTGCTGCGCCGACGCACCGGCCAGAAGCAGCCGGTCTACAGTCACGGCGAACTGACGCTCGACCCCGCCGCGCATGAAGTCACCAAGGACGGCGTGCCGTTGCCGCTGGTGCCGCGCGAATTCGCGTTGCTGCAGGCATTGATCGAGGAGCCGACCCGCGTGTTCACGAAGGCCGAGCTCGAAGAAAAGCTGTACGGCTGGGGCGAGGAAGTCGGCAGCAATACGATCGAAGTGCATGTGCACAGTCTGCGGCGCAAGATCGGCGCGGATCAGGTGGTGACCGTGCGCGGGGTCGGCTACCGCCTGAAGAGGTGCGGATGACGTCGATTCGCCGCTGGCTGCTCGGCTGGCTGATCTTCGGCATGGCGGCGGCGTCGATGGTCGCGGCTTTCGCGATCTTCCATACCGCGCGGCGCGAGGCGAGCGAGCTGTTCGACTACGAACTGCGCACCGTCGCGCTGTCGCTGCCGTCGGCGCTGAGCGGCGCGGGCAGCCGCGAGCGGCGGGAACCCGACCTCGGCGATCTCGCCGACGACCGCATCGTCATCGAAATCTGGGACCGCGGCGGTACGCTCGTCTATCGCTCCGCGCAGGCGCCGGTGTTCGAGCGTCTGCCCCCGGGCTTTCACACAGTGCCGCGCGGCGAATACCACTGGCGCATCTTCGGCGTCGCGCAGACAGACCGCTACGTGCAGGTCGCGCAACCGGTCTCGGTGCGCGAAGAACTCGCGTTGCAGCTCGCGCTGCACACGCTGTGGCCGCTCGGCGTGCTGCTGCCGGTGACGATCGCGCTGGTGCTGCTGGTGGTCGCGCGCGGGCTCGCGCCGATCGGCGGACTGTCGCGCGCGCTCGCGACGCGTTCGATCGATTCGCTCGAACCGCTGCGGCTCGACGGCAACCTGCCGGTCGAAATCCGGCCGCTCGTCGAAGCGCTGAACGATCTGCTGCAACGGTTGCATACGGCGTCGCAGGCGCAGCGCACGTTCATCGCCGATGCCGCGCACGAGCTGCGCTCGCCGCTCGCGGCGCTGAAGCTGCAACTGCAGGCGGCGTCGCGCGATGGATCGCTGAGAGGCGAGGGGCAGACGCTCGAGCGCGTCGAACAGCGGGTGAACCGGATCATCCACCTCGTGCAGCAACTGCTGACGCTCGCGCGCGAAGACGCGCAGCCGGTCACGTCGACGGTGCCGGTCAGCTTGCGCCGCATCGGCGAGCAGGCGGTCAGCGATTGTTCCGTGCTCGCGGAGTTGCGCGAGATCGATCTCGGCCTCGAATGCGAACACGCGCTCACACCGAACGACGCCTATACGGTGCTCGCGGAGCCGCACAGTATCAGCGTGTTGTTAGGGAACCTGATCAATAACGCAATCCGTCATACGCCGCCGGGCGGCCGTGTCGACGTGGTGCTGCGACGCACGGGCGAGCGCGTGGGCTTCGAGGTCGTCGACAGCGGCTCGGGAATTCCGGAGGCGGAACTCGAACGCGTGTTCGACCCTTTCTATCGCGGCGAGGAGTCGAAGGGCGAGGGCAGCGGGCTCGGTCTCGCGATCGTCGCGCGGATCGCCGAGCGGCATCAGCTCGGCCTGTCGCTGAGCAACAATGTCGGGGCGCCCGGTTTGCGGGTGTCGGTCACAGGGCTGCGCGCGCCCGCCGCCGACGCGCCCGTCATGGCCGCGAATTGACGATCGTCAATGCGGCTCGGGTTGTCACAAGCACGTAGGCGCACGCTGCTACAATCTCATTTTTACAGATCGACAGATTGGTTGTGCACTATGGGTTTCGAACAACTCGCTGAACTGAAGAAGCAACTGGCCGCGGCGCGCGCCGCCGCAGAGTCCGCCGGCAAGGCCGATCGCAAATCGGCCACGCGCCCCGCTTCGAAGTCCGCCGGCAAGCCCGCTTCAAGTTCAGGGGCACATCCTGGTTCACATGCCGAGCGTGGCGCCAATCCGGGCACGAAGCCCGGTGGCCGGCCCGGCGCGAAGCCGGCCGCAAAGGCCGGCGCTCGCCCGGACGGCAAGCCGGGCACGCGAGCCGGCGGCCCGCAGCCGGCGCGCCACACCGCGCCCGCCAAGCCGGCGGTGGACGCCAAGCCGGTGGACCCGGTGGTGCGCTCGATCGGTCGTCTGCAAAAACGTTTCCCGGTCGCTTTCCCGAAGAATCCGGCCCCGAAGCTGCCGCTGAAGATCGGCATTTTCGAAGACCTCGTCGTGCATGCGAAGGAGTTGTCGCTGAGCGAAGCCGAACTGCGCGACGCGATCAAGACGTGGTGCCGTGGCGGGCGCTACTGGAAGAGCCTCGTCGAAGGCGCGGCGCGCGTCGACCTGGCGGGCGTCGAAGCCGGCAAGGTCACGGCGCAGGAAGCGGCGGGTGCTCAGCGCCTGCTCGCGCATCGCGCGGCGAAGGGCGCGCAGAAGGCCGCCACCGCGACGGCAAGCGCGAATGCGCCGACCGATGCAGGTACACCGGCCGAGGGCGCGGCCGCTGAAGCGTCACATGCCGAAGCAGCGGTAGCGGCAGTCGCGGAACAAGCGGGCCGCCAAGCGGATGTCGCTGCTGCGTCGCCGGAAGCCGTAGCGGCGGATGCCGCCGGGAGCGCGGACACCCAGGCGCAGACCAGCGCGCAACACGAACCGCAAGCCACCGCTCCCGCCTCGCCCCCCTCCCAAGCCTAACCTTGGCACAGCCCGTCATGGCCTCGATCACGAGGCCATGACGGGCGGCGCAGCCGTCAACCGGCTGCGCACGAATCCCACATGCTCGCGCAGCACGTAAAACGCATCCGCATACGCGAGCGGCATGCGCAGGTGGCTCAGCGCCGCTTCGATCTCGTCCAGTTGCCCCAGTAGCTGCGTGCGCTCCTCGTCGGTTGCGCCGGCGAGCGCGTGCCGCTCGATCGCGATCAGCGAACCGTAATAACGATAGATGCGCGAGCGCACCCGCCACCGGTACAGCGCCGGAATCACGCGCATGGCGGGCAACAGCAGCACCGCGACCGGCAATAGCAGGACGAGCGTACGATCGCCGATGCTCGCGAGCCAGAAAGGCAGCGTCCGATACAAAAAGCCCTTGCCGGTCCGGTAATAGCGCTGCGCGTCTTCGCTGATCGGATATTCGTGCTCGACCGGGTTCGGGAACTGGCCGGCGTGCTGCAACAGGCCCGCGGCGCCGTGCACTTCCTGCGCCGCCTCGATCAATAGGTCCGAAATCGCCGGATGCAGCGTGCTGCGCGCGACGAGTTCGACCGTCGGACTAATCAGGTGGACGGTCTCGGGCGGAATGCGCCGCTTCAGATCGAGCACGCCGGGCGGCAAGTCGATCTGGTCGAGAAACGGAAAGACGCGTGTATAGGCGCTCGCTTCGTCGAAATTCATCACCGAGATGCCGGGTACGCGCAACAGCCGCAGCATCAGGCCGCGCGTTGCCGAATCGCCGCTCAGAATCGCCGCGTCGACCTCGCCGGCAACCAGCTGCGTGGCGGCCTGCAGGCCGTCGCTCGGCACTAGCGTCGTGGCGCCGCCGGGCTCGATGCCGTTCGCCGCGAGCAGTTGCAGCGCGAGCAGCCGCGTGCCGCTGCCTTCGCGGCCGACCGCGATCCGCTTGCCTTCGAGCTGCGCCAGTTGCGTGAGCGCCGCGCCGCGATAGAACACGACGATCGGCACATAGAACACGCTGCCGAGCGACACCAGCGACGAAGTATCGAGCCCTTCGGCCACCCCGCCCTGCACGAGAGCGATATCGACGTGCTGCTTCGGATCCAGCAGCCGCTGCAGGTTCTGCACGGAACCTTCGGATTCGAGCACGTTCAGGCGGATGCCGTTGCGGGCGAGGATCTTGCGGTACTGGTTCGCGGTGACGACGAACGAGCTGTCGCGCGGGCCGGCGCTGATCGTGATCGTGCGCGGCGGCGCCGGATTGGCGATCCAGACGATCAGCACGATCGCGAACGCGATCAGCAGCGCCGTGATGAAGTAGGGCAGCAGGTGCTCGCGCCATTCGGCGCGCGTAGGTTCGGCGGGAAAGTGCGGAGGCCGCGGACGCTGCGCTTTCATGAAGACTCCGTGCGGGAAGCCAGGTGAAGGCATTGTCGCCTGTGCGGGGCGGCTTTGCCCGTCGACGGTTCGCTCTATTGACCGGGCGCGCGGCGCCGCGTCGCCGTGCTCACGCACGCGGCGCTCAAACGCGCTTGAACAACTGCCGCGCGAGCGAGCACATCAGCAGCGTCGCCGGCGATTCGTCCTGCAGGCGCCGGCTCATGATGATCGGCGACGCGGCGCTTGCCGACGGAATCGGCCGGTACGCGACGCCATGCGCGCGCAAGCCCTCGACGCTCTCCGGCACGAGACACACGCCGACCTGCGCGGCGACCAGCCCTAGCGCGGTCTGCAACTCCCGCACTTCATGGATCGCTTTCGGCTCCAGCGCCTGATCGTGCATTGCCGAGATCTGCTGGTCCGCATAGCTCGGCCGCGGCGTGCTCGGATAGACGATCAGCGTTTCCTCGGCGAGCGCGGCAAGCGTGAGCGGCTTCTTTTGCCGCGCGAGTGGATGGTCCTGCGGCAACGCGGCGATCATCCGTTCCTCGACCAGCACTTCGCGCGCGAGTTGCGCATCGTCGAAGCGCAGCCGGCCGAAACCGACGTCGATGCGGCCACCTTTGAGCGCGGCCAACTGCTCGATCGTGAACATCTCGATCAGCGACAGCTCGAGGTGCGGCGCGGCCTCGCGAAACGAGCGGATCACCGCGGGCAGCGCGCCATACAGCGTCGACGGTACGAAACCGATCACGATGCGTTCCGCGAGTTGCGCGAGCCGGCGCGTGAGCGGCGCGAGCTCATCGGCTTCATCGATCAGACGTTTCGCCTGCGTGTAGAAAATGCGGCCGGCTTCGGTGAGCCGCAACGGCCGCGAGCCGCGCTCGAACAGCGGCAGGCCGATACTTTCCTCGATCTGCTGGATCTGCCGCGACAGCGGCGGCTGTGTCATATGCAGACGATTGGCCGCCCGCGTGATGTTCATTTCCTCGGCGACCGCGATGAAGTAGCGAAGTTGGCGAAATTCCATGCATGCCTCTGAGGTGTGATGCGTCGGCGATTGGTGTTGCGTTGGTCTGCTGCGCGTTGGGTGCTGCCGGTTGCGGTACGGTGCTGCCGCCGCGGCGCTGCGCGAGGGCAACGAATGATAGCAACAGCGCCGCTAAATACCGGCCAGATGACGCACGAGCGCCTTTTCCGCGCGCGGCAGCGCATTCAGCTCGCGCATGCTGTTGCCGTCGTTCGTCACCAACGAGTGGCAGCTGTTTGCGGGATCGGGCGTGCGCGCGCTCGTCGAACGCTTAGGGCCGATGCTGGCGGGCATCGTACTCGGCACGCTGGTTGCGGCAGCTCGGTCAGCGCGTGCTTGCGCGACGCCGACGCCGCGGCGCAAGCCAAACAGCATCAATCGTCGTAAGCCACGCGTAAACGGGGCCATCGAGGTCTGATGCGAATCGATTGTTCGTCGCAAGCGGCGTATCAATTCGTCTCGAGCCGCTTTATCCGGCCTCGCGCCATGCCTAAATTAACGACCAGTGACAGCGCCACTGCATTTCCGGCTTTTATTGGCGTGGACCCCGCGGCTCCTCGCGAGGCATGCCGGCGCGAACCATTGAAAGGACACGATGATGAGCAAGCTCACAGGCAAGGTAGCGGTTGTAACGGGTGCATCGAAAGGCATCGGAGCGGCGATTGCGAAGGCATTGGCGGCGCAAGGCGCGTCGGTCGTGGTGAACTATGCGTCGAGCCGCGCGGGCGCCGACAAGGTGGTCGCCGATATCACGGCGGCGGGCGGCAAGGCGGTCGCGGTTGGCGGTGACGTGTCGAAGGCCGCGGACGCGAACGGCATTATCGATACGGCGATCGAAACGTACGGGCGGCTCGACGTTCTCGTCAACAACTCGGGTGTCTATGAATTCGCGGCGCTCGAAGAGATCACCGAAGCGCACTTCCATAAGCACTTCGATGTCAACGTGCTCGGGCTGCTGCTCGTGACGCAGGCGGCGGCCAGGCATCTGGGCGAAGGCGGCAGCATCGTCAACGTGAGCTCGGTCGTGACCCGCATCACGCCGGCGACCACCGCGGTATACACGGCCACCAAGGGCGCGGTCGATGCGATCACCGGCGTGCTCGCGAAGGAACTCGGACCGCGTAAGATCCGCGTGAATTCGGTGAATCCGGGCATGGTCGAGACCGAGGGCACCCACACCGCCGGCGTGATCGGCTCGGACTTCGAAACGTGGGCGATCAGCACGACGCCGCTCGGCCGTATCGGCCAACCCGACGATATCGCGGATGTCGTCGCGTTCCTCGCGTCGGATGACGCGCGCTGGTTGACGGGCGAGAGCCTGATCGCGAGCGGCGGCTCGCGTTAAGTCTGAAGGGGTTGCCAACGCTCGCGGCAACCCGCGGAACAATTCGAGCGCGCTCGCGGGCGGCGGGGCCGGCAGCATGAAGGCCACGCCGCTCCTTGCAGCGACGGCGCGCGAGCTCTACGCGCGTTGAACATCGCTCCCCAAGACCTCTGTTTCGGCTCCCGGCAACTCCACCGCAAAAAACGCGTCGAGCAGATTCGAACCCGGCCGCTCGGCGAGCCGCGTCAGCGATTCGCTCATCTGCACGCGGCAATCGAGCAGCGGCACCATCCGGATCCGCCGCGACTCGTTGAACTCTGCGCGCGCAATGACGCCGACGCCGATTCCCTGCGCGACCGCTTCCTCCAGCGCCTCGCGGCCATCCACGTACATGACCGGCTCGACTTGCAACGACTCGCGCACGAGCTCGATTTCGAGCAGTTGTTGGGTGACCGATTGCGGCTCGCGGAAGATCATCGGCTGTTCGACGAGCTCCGCGTAACTCAGCCGGCGCTTCTTCGCGGCCGGGTAGCTCGCCGGCACCATCGCGACCAGCGGATCGCGCCGCAACACGCGCGACTGCAAGCGGCTATGCACCTGCGGCGCGGCCGTGATCGCCGCGTCGACCGCGCTCGACAGCACGCGCTGCATGCACTCTGCCGCATTGGCGATCGACAGCGTGACGACGATGCCCGGGTGCCGCTGGCGAAACGCGCCGATCAGCGCGACGGCGAGATCGGGCGCATCGGCCGCGAGCGATAGCGAACCCGACTCCAGCCCGCCCGCTGATTCGAGCAGTTGGCGCGCCTCCCGCTCGCAACTGAGCATATGCCGTGTCACGCTGAACAGGCGCAGCCCGAGCTCAGTCGTCTCCACGCCGCGCGGCCCGCGCTCGAACAGCTTGACGCCGTAATCCTGTTCGAGCCGCCGCACGTGATCCGACACCGCCGGCTGCGTCAGCGACAACGCCTGCGCCGCTTTCGAAAAGCCGCCATGTTCCGCGACCGCATGGAACGCCCGCAATTGCGCGTATTGCACGTGTGCCTCGCCAGCAAATAAGTTTTTGCGATACCGTCATCGATTATATCGATTTTACCGATGGACAACGCTTCTGTATCGTGTGAGCTATCGACATAGCGATATCGGAGTTGCGGACATGGAAAGCGCGATCGGCGGTTCGGCGGCGACATTGGCCGTGGCAGCCGCGGCAACATCGACCCGTTGCACCACACCCTGCGCCGCGCCGGCTGGCGGTGAGCCTTATCTGCTGACGCCGGGCCCGCTGACCACGGCACTATCGACGAAACAGGCGATGCTGCGCGACTGGGGCTCGTGGGACGGCGACTTCCGCGCGATGACCGCCGAGTTGCGCGCGAGCCTGCTGGCGATCGCCGGCGACGCCGCGGGCGACTACGACTGCGTGCCGCTGCAGGGCAGCGGCAGCTACTGCGTCGAAGCGATGCTCGGCAGCCTGATTCCGCGCGACGGCCACGCGCTCGTGCTCGCGAACGGCGCGTACGGCAAGCGCGCAGCGATCACGCTGGGCTATCTCGGCCGCGCCTGCACACTGCTCGACAAGGGCGACTACCTGCCGCCGCGCGGCCTCGAAGTCGAGCGCATGCTTGCCGCCGATCCATCGATCACGCACGTGGTCGCGATCCATTGCGAAACGAGCTCGGGCATCCTCAATCCGCTCGATGAGATTGCAGCCGCGGTCGCGAGGCATGGCCGCAAACTGCTGATCGATTCGATGAGCGCCTTCGGCGCGGTGCCGCTCGACGTGCGGCAGATCGCGTGCGAGGCGTTCGTGTCGTCGGCGAACAAGTGCATCGAGGGCGTGCCGGGTTTCGGCTTCGTGATCGCGCGCAATAGCGCCCTGCGCGAGGCGAAAGGCCGCAGCCATTCGCTCGCGCTCGATCTCTACGATCAATGGGACGTGATGAATCGCACGGGCCAGTGGCGCTTCACGCCGCCCACGCATACGGTGGCCGCGTTCCTCGAGGCGCTGCGTCTCTACCAGCTCGAAGGCGGGCAGCCCGCGCGGCTCGCGCGCTACGCCAACAATCGCGACGTGCTGGTGGCCGGCATGCATGAGCTTGGCTTCGAGCCGCTGCTCAACGGGCGCTGGCGCTCGCCGATCATCGTGACGTTTTTTTCGCCGGCGCATCCGTCGTTCGAGTTCGCGCGCTTCTATGAACTGATGAAGGAGCAGGGCTTCATCATCTATCCGGGCAAGCTGACGGTGGTCGACAGTTTCCGCATCGGCTGCATCGGTCAGGTCGACGAGCAGGTGATGCGACGCGTGGTCGATGCCTGCGCGCAAGCGCTGCGCACGATGGGCGTCACGCACGCGGGGCCGCCGCCCGCCGCGCTCGACGAACGCAAGGCGCTCGCGCAGGCGGCCTGAGCCGCGACAGCAAACCCGATACATTCGGATTCCTGGGGAGTCAAGCAGATGAAATACGTGAAGGCAGTGATTTTCGATTGGGCCGGCACGGTGGTCGACTACGGTTCACGCGCGCCGATGGGGGCATTCGTCGAGACCTTCGAGCAGTTCGGCGTGCCGATCACGATCGACGAAGCGCGCGGCCCGATGGGCATGGCCAAGCGGCCGCACATCGCGGCGCTGATGGCGCTGCCGCGCGTGGCGCAGGCTTGGGCCGAGCGCCATGGCCATACGCCGACCGACGCCGATATCGACGCCGTGTACGACGTGTTCGTGCCGAAGAACATCGCGGTCGCGGCGAGCTACAGCGCGGTGATCCCGGGCGTCGCCGAAGTCGCGAGCGCCTTGCGTCAGAACGATATCCGCATCGGCACGACGACCGGCTATACCCGCGAGATCATCGACGAAATCGTACCGGGCGCGGCCGCGCAGGGCTTTGCGCCGGACAGCATCGTGTGCACCGGCGATACGCCGGAAGGGCGGCCGTCACCGTACATGATCTACCGGACGCTGCCGCAGCTCGGCGTGTGGCGCGCGAAAGAGGCGATCAAGGTCGACGACACCGAGGTCGGTATCGAAGAAGGCATCAACGCCGGCACGTGGGCGGTCGGTGTCGCGGTGAGCGGCAACGCGTTCGGCATGAGCGAGGCGGAGGTGAAGGCGTTGCCGGCCGACGAATTCGCCGCGCGCCGCAACGCCGCGATGGCCAGGCTGAAGGCGGCGGGCGCGCATTACGTGATCGATAGCGTCGCGGATCTGATGCCGGTCGTGTACGACATCGAAGCGCGGCTCGCGCGCGGCGAACGGCCTTGAAGCGTCACTTGAAGAAACCGACCGCGAGATCGATGAACTCGCGCACCTTGCGCGGCACGAACTCGCGGCTCGGATACACCAGCGACACGGCCACGTCGCCATTGAGCACCGCATAGCCGTCGAGCACGCGCACCAGCGTGCCGGCGCGCAACTCGTCCTCGACCATTTCGAGCGGCAGCAGCGCGATGCCCATCGCGCCCAGCGCGGCCTGCTTCTGCATGATCATGCTGTTGACCGTGAACGATGCATCGATCGCGATGCTCTCGCCGCTGTCGTCGCCGTCCTCGCTCGCGCTTTCGGCATCGCCGTCACCCTTGCGGAAGATCCACATCGGGCCGGTCGTGTCGAACGGCGCGGCAATCAGCCGATGCCCGTCCAGTTCGGCCGGCGTTTGCGGATGACCGGCCTGCGCGAGATACGCGCCCGCTGCCACCGGCACCGCGTGCGAGTTGATCAGACGCCGCGCCACCAGCGACTCCGAGCGGATCATATGCTCGGTCACGATGCCGACATCGAAGCCGCCTTCGAGCAGATCGACCCGTTTTTCCGTCAGCGTGACGCGCAGGTTGACTTGCGGAAAACGCGCCTGATATTCGGCGAACAGCGGCGTTAGCCGAAACAGCGAAAAACTGCCGAGCGCGACGATGCGCAGGTCGCCGGCCACGTCGCGCGAGGCCGTGGTCGCGCGCGACTCCACTTCCTCCAGTTCGGCGAGCAGCACGCGGCAACCGTCCGCGTATTGCGCGCCGGCCTCGGTCAGCACGACCTTGCGCGTGGTGCGCTGAAACAGGCGAATGCCGAGATGCTGTTCGAGGCTCGACACATGACGCGTGACGACCGACGTCGACACGTTCAGTTGCCCGGCGGCCTGCGCGAAGCTGCCGACATCGGCCACCTTGACGAAGGCCTGCATGGCCTGAAAAAGATTGATCATTCGAGTCCAAAAAACGTTTTTGTTGTAGCGGACGGCGTGGCGCATGCGTGCGCGGCGGTGCCGCTTTCGGCGCGCCAGCGGCGCTCGTTTTCGATGCGATCGATCAGCTTCGGCCCGACTTCGTTGCGATACCAGCGCAAGCCCCAGTTGGTCTTGTCCAGATGCGTATGCCCTTCGACGAAACCGGGCAGCAGCAGCGCGTCGCCGCCGTCCTCGACCGGCACACCGGGCTCGCGCGGCAGAGCGGCGCCGAGCGCGGCGATCCGGCCATCGACGATCGACGATCGACACCTCGGCGCGCTTGCCGTCGGCGAGCCGCACGTGGGTGACCAGCGAGGCGTTCGTCGCGTGGCGCGGGGTGGTCGTGGTCATGGGCGGCGGGCAAGGGGAATGAACGGGATGAAAGGGGTGAACGGCCGGTGCGTTGACGCAACCCGCGATGCTACCCTTAGACGATAATAAATCCGCCCCCGTTACGGCAAATACAGCGTGAATTAATCCGGAAATTCGGCGCGGCGAGATTGCGGCGCGAGGCCGCGCCGACCGGCAAAATCCAAGGCCGGACGGCGGTTCACGGTATACTCCCGCGTAACTTGCCTGATCGCCAGGCTTGCCCGATACTCAGCTGTTACCCCCAAAATCTCCCCGTACGTCGAGTTTAACGCTACTGCTTATGAGTACAATCCTTGAAAGTCTTCCGATCGGCCAGAAGGTCGGTATCGCGTTTTCCGGCGGCCTCGACACTAGCGCCGCGCTGCACTGGATGCGCAAGAAGGGCGCCGTGCCGTACGCCTACACGGCCAACCTCGGTCAGCCCGACGAAGACGATTACGATTCGATCCCGCGTCGCGCCACGCAATATGGCGCCGAAGGCGCGCGCCTGATCGACTGCCGCGCGCAGCTGGTCGCGGAAGGCATCGCGGCGCTGCAGTGCGGCGCGTTTCATATCTCGACGGCGGGCGTCACCTACTTCAACACGACGCCGATCGGCCGCGCCGTGACCGGCACGATGCTGGTCGCCGCGATGAAGGAGAAGACGGCGTCAACATCTGGGGCGACGGCAGCACGTACAAGGGCAACGACATCGAGCGTTTCTACCGCTACGGTCTGCTCGTGAACCCGGACCTGAAGATCTACAAGCCGTGGCTCGACCAGCTGTTCATCGACGAACTCGGCGGCCGTTCTGAAATGTCCGAGTTCATGCGCCAGTCGGGCTTCGACTACAAGATGTCGGCCGAAAAGGCGTATTCGACCGACTCGAACCTGCTCGGCGCGACGCACGAAGCGAAGGACCTCGAAAGCCTCGAGTCCGGCATCAAGATCGTGAACCCGATCATGGGCGTCGCGTTCTGGCGCGACGACGTGCAGATCGCGAAGGAAGAAGTGACGGTCCGCTTCGAGGAAGGCCAGCCGGTCGCGCTGAACGGCCAGACGTTCCCGAACGCGGTCGAGCTGCTGCTCGAAGCGAACCGGATCGGCGGCCGTCACGGTCTCGGCATGAGCGACCAGATCGAAAACCGCATCATCGAGGCGAAGAGCCGCGGCATCTATGAAGCCCCGGGCCTCGCGCTGCTCAACATCGCTTACGAGCGTCTCGTCACCGGCATCCACAACGAAGACACGATCGAGCAGTTCCGCGAGAACGGCCGCCGCCTCGGCCGTCTGCTGTACCAGGGCCGCTGGTTCGATCCGCAGGCGATCATGCTGCGCGAAACCGCGCAGCGCTGGGTCGCGCGCGCGATCACCGGCGAAGTGACCGTCGAGCTGCGTCGCGGCAACGACTACTCGATCCTCAGCACGAAGTCGCCGAACCTCACGTATCAGCCCGAGCGTCTGTCGATGGAAAAGGTCGCATCGACGTTCTCGCCGCGCGACCGCATCGGCCAGCTGACGATGCGCAACCTCGACATCACCGACACGCGCGACAAGCTGCGCATCTACTCGCAGGTGGGCCTGCTGTCGTCGAACGAGACGTCGGCGCTGCCGCAGGTGAAGGGCGACAAGGAGTAAAGCGGCGCGTCTGATTACCTGAACGTCGCATCGATCGATGGGCCGGCTCGCGAGAGCCGGCCCATTTTCTTTGGGGCTCCCGGATGCGCTCCGGCGCTTGGGCGCGATCCCACATTCTGTGCTCAAGTTTCGCGTGCCTATGCCGTTGACATAAGCTAAGCCCATTCTGGAACCCTTCCGTGCAACTCGCTTACAGTAACGACCGCCTCGCCAGCCGGATGCCAGTCGACTCGACCGCCGCCGGCGAACCCGAGGTCGAGTCTTCGGTCATCGAGTGGCTGTTGCACGACGACCAGGTGATGCGCGAGTGTTTCACGCATGCGGCGGAGATTCTGAAGAGCGTGACCGGCGCGGCAATTACCGCGATCGTGCTGCTCGACGAGGAGTATCAGCACTATCGCGCCGAGGTCGGCATGGCGATGCCGCTCGTCACGCGTGCGCGCTCGCTCGCCGACTACGCGGTGCGCGATGCCGACCTGTTCGTGATCGAGGATGCGCACAACGACAGCCGCTTCGGCGAATGCATGCTCGTCAAGCGTCATCCGTTCGTGCGCTTTTACGCGGCGATCGCATTGCGCGCGCCGAACGGCGAGATCGTCGGCGCGCTGTGCGCGATGGACCCGGCGCCGGGCCGTCTCGACGCGGGCCGGCGCGGCGTGTTTTACCACCTGCGCGCGATGATCGAAAACGATCTGAAGATGCGCACGGCCACCGCGATCGATCCGCTCACCCAGTTGTACAACCGGCGCTTCCTGCTCGAAACCATCGCGCGCCGCTGGAAGGAGGCGCGCGACGGCGACGTGATGGGCTCGGTGGTCGTCGACGTCGACTGGTTCAAGCAGTACAACGACACCTACGGTCATCAGGCCGGCGATCACTGTCTGAGTCTGGTTGCCTCCGTGATGCAGGCCGCCGCCGACAGCGAGCGCATCGTGGTCGGGCGCATGGGCGGCGAGGAGTTCGGAATGCTGGTGCTCGAAGCGCAACCATCGATGCTCGAAGACACGCTCGAAACGCTGCGCCAGCGCGTGGCGGACCTCGCGATCGAGCATCGCGCGTCGCCGCTTGGGGTGGTGACGCTCAGCATTGGCGCGTCGCTCACGCGTATCAGCGACCTGTCGCGACCCGCGCATCGCGACGGTTTCGCGAGCGCTGACCGTGCGTTGTATCGCTCGAAGCATCAAGGACGAAATCGCGTGACGCTGGCGTAGCGGGCGTTGGCGATTGCGTCGGTATGGCTCTATCTTCAGTCATGGCGCATTGCTTATAGGACCATCGTCCCATTTTCAGCCGTTGCCAGCGTGGCAATATGGATGCGCGTAGTGAACGTCGACGCAGTCGCCGGGTGCGACAGCAGGGTGTTTTACGATGCGCATCATTCAAACGTTGCTGTACATCGCGGCGTTCTGCTCAGGCATGATCGTCGGCCCCGCGGCGTGCGTCGCCGCCCAAAGTGTCGCCGCGCAGCCGGCCGCCTCGTCGGCCCTCCCGGCATCCCCAACCGCCGCGGCGTCGGCTCCCGCAGCGCGCCGTATCGATCTCGGCAATCAACCGTTCACGGGCGATTTCGACGCCATGCTCGACCGGCATCTGATCCGCGTGCTGGTTCCTTACAGTCGAACGCTCTATCTGAATGAGCAAGGTCACGAACGTGGGCTGACCGCCGGTCTCATGCGGGACTTCGAGCGTTATGTGAACAAGAAGTACCAGGCGACGCTCGGCAAGCGTCCGCTCACCCTGGTCATCATTCCGACGACTCGCGACCAGTTGCTCCCGGGGCTGATAGCGGGCCGGGGCGACATCGCCGCGGGCAATCTGACGGTCACGGAGGTCCGCCTGAAGCAGGTCGACTTCGTGGCGCCGCGTGACCGGACAGCAGTACGCGAAGTGGTCGTGACCGGGCCGAAGTCGCCGGCCCTCGCGAAGCTCGACGATCTCAGCGGTAAGACGGTCCATGTGCGGCCCAGCAGCAGCTATTACGAGAGCCTGAACGCGTTGAACGCGCGTTTTCGCAAGGAAGGCAAAGCTCCGGTGAAACTCGTGCCGCTGCCCGACGCGCTCGAGGACGAGGACGCAATGGAGATGCTCAATGTCGGGCTGCTCCAGATCCTCGTCGTGGACGACTGGAAGGCAAAGGTATGGGCGCCGGTACTGACTGGAATCGTCGTGCATAACGATATTTCGGTGCGCGACGCAGGCTACATCGGCTGGGCGGTGCGCTTCAAGAGCCCGAAACTGCGGGACGCGATCAACGACTTCTACCTGAATTACGTGAAGAAGCAGAGTGTCGCGGAAGTCCGTCTGCAGCAGGAAATGAAGCGCATCAAGCAGATCTCCAACAATGCGGAGTCAGCGGAGCTGAAGCGGTTCGGGCAGACGGTCGGTCTTTTCGAAAAATACGGTGCGCAGTACCGCTTCGATCCGCTTTTGCTTGCGGCTCAGGGCTATCAGGAGTCCCAGCTGAACCAGAGCGCCCGCAGTCACGTTGGCGCAATCGGGATCATGCAGCTGATGCCAGCCACGGGGAAGGAACTTGCGGTTGGCGACATCAGGGTGGCGGAGTCCAACATACATGCGGGAGCGAAATATCTCGATGTGCTGATGGCCCGTTACTTTCCCGACGCTCACTTCTCGGAAAGGGACCGCTCGCTGTTCGCATTCGCAAGCTACAACGCAGGACCCGCAAAGATCGCCAGAATGCGCAAGGAAGCGGCGGCGCGCGGTCTCGATCCTAACAAGTGGTTCAACAATGTCGAAATCGTAGTCGCCGAGAAAATCGGTATCGAGCCAACGACGTACGTGCGCAATGTCTTCAAATATTACGTTGCGTACCGGCTCGTCCGGGAGGCCGAGGCTGCACGCGCTCGCGCTATCGGGCAGATGCGCAAGCAGGGCGGAGCGTGAGGGAAGCGGGCATCTGAATTCAGCGTGGAGAAGCGCCATGGTGACGCGCCGTGATCTGATCAGGTGGCTTGCGGCTGTCCCGCTGTTCGCCTCCATCTGGCCGTTGCTTCGGCTCGATGACGCTCGCGCTGCGCAGACCCCGCGACGCGTACGACCGGGCGAATCGGGATGGCCCACGCCTTCGGACTGGGCGCGACTGAAACAGCAGGTGGATGGCTACCTGATCCGACCGGAGTCACCACTCGAGCTCTGTCGTGAATCTCCCGACAACGCCGAATGCCTTGCACTCTTCCGTGAACTCAAAAATCCGTACTTCATCGGCGACAGTCCCGTTCTGACACAAACCTGCGCGTGGGTCGGCGCGTGGAAAGCCGAACCGAGTGCCTACGTGGTCGCGGCGAGACGGGTCGAACATGTGGCGGCGGCCGTCAACTTCGCGCGTGAACGCAATCTTCGCGTCGTCGTGCGCGGCGGGGGCCATTCCTATCTCGGCACCTCGAACGCGCCGGATTCCTTGATGATATGGACGCGCGCCATGAACGAAATCAGGAATCACGATGCTTTCGTTCCGAGCGGCTGTGACGGGGTCATTCCACCCGGACCCGCGGTAAGCGTCGGGGCAGGCGCGATCTGGATGCATACCTATGAAGCCGTTACCGGAGGCATAGGTCGATATGTACAGGGCGGCGGTTGTGGAACAGTGGGAGTCGCCGGACTGATTCAAGGCGGAGGTTTTGGAACGCACTCCAAACAGTTCGGCATTGCATCTGCTTCACTGCTCGAAGCGGAGGTCGTTACGGCGGACGGTGCGGTCAGGGTTGTCAACGCCCGAAGAGAACCGGATCTCTTCTGGGCCTTGAAAGGTGGGGGCGGCGGTACCTTCGGCGTCGTCAGCCGTCTGACTTTGCGCACGCACGAACTGCCGGCCGTGTTTGGCCTCGTATCCTGCGCAGTCGTGGCCCGCTCGGATGTCGCCTACAAACGGTTGCTGGGCCGCTTCGTCGCTTTTTACGCTGACAGCCTATGCAATCGCCACTGGGGTGAACTCGCTACGCTGCTGCCCGGCAAGCGCCTGCGCATCGACATGAGCTTTCAGGGACTCGGCAAGGAAGAGGTCGCAACGCTCTGGAAGCCGTTCTGGGACTGGATTGGCTTGCAGGACGACCTGACCATGATGGCCGCGCCCTCGATCGTCGCCGGTCCGGGGCGGTTGCGCTGGGACGGCACGGCGCTCGCGCGGTTCGTGCCCGGGTTGGTCGTCTTCGATGACCGACCCGGCGCGCCAGATGCCAATTTCTTCTGGGCGTCGAATCTCGCCGAGGCCGGTCATGTGATCCACGGCTTCGACTCGCTTTGGTTGCCTGCAGCAATGCTGGCGCGCGAGCGCCAACCCGAACTCGTCGACGCGCTGATGGGCGCTACGCGCTACTGGCTTGTCGAACTTCATTTTCAGAAAGGGCTCGCCGGCGCCCCTGCCGATGTCATTGCCGCCGGCCTGCAAACCCCAGTCAATCCAGTCGTGGCGGAGTCGTTCGCATTGGCAATCGTCGCGAGCGAGGGGCCACCGGCATTCGACGGACTGACAGGTCACGAGCCCGATGTTTCGAAGGCACAGCGAGATGCGAAGCTCATCGGATTGGCCATCAACGAACTCGGGAAAGTCGCAACGGCCGGTGGCGCATACGTCGCCGAGAGCAGCTATTTCCAGAAGGACTGGCAAGCGGCGTATTGGGGGGCCAACTATGCACGTTTGCTGTCGATCAAGCAACGTTACGACCCGCACGGAGTTTTCTTCGTTCGCCACGGTGTCGGCTCCGAAGACTGGAGCGACGACGGGTTCACCCGCATGGCCGATTCCGACTAGCCGGCCGGCTGTTTCGCCCGAATCCTGATGCTCGTTATGTAAGGGTATGACCGTGGATTGACTCCAGAGAGAGGTCAATGCACGCTAGCGATGCATCGGTATCCGAAGCATCTCGTTCTGGCGAACCAGATGGGGCGGGGTCGGCAACAAGTTGGGTACCGCTGCCAATACAACGTCGTATAAATGACGGAGACAGAACAGATGACAACACCGAAAAAAATCCCGGCGGCCATGCGCAACCCTTGGAGGCTCGGTACCGCGTTGACCGTGATGGCGTCAGCAATCGTGCTGGCGGGCTGTGGTAGCGGCAACGACGGGCTGCAACCGCCGCCGCCGAGCAACGTGCTGCCTGGCTTCATCAAAAGCGCGGTGACGACGAAATCTTATGACGGCAACAGCGACGATCTGCTGACCGCGGGCCTCGGCAAGACCGGCCTCGCATCGGCGACGGCGCCGGCCATCGCGAATGCGGCGCAACCTACGGCCGCCGAATTGCGGCGTCTCGCGATCTGGTCGAACTATCGGGCGCTCGTCGACATGACGGCGAACGGCGGCTATGGACGCTTCTGGGGGCCCAACGTCGACCTGAACGGCAACGACACGCTCGGCGAAGGCAAGATCGCGGGCAAGGAATACCTCGCCTATGCCGATGACGGCAGCGGCGCGCAGAACGTTAGCCTGCTCGTGCAGATTCCCGCGAGCTTCAATCCGGACCAACCGTGCATCGTCACCGCGACGTCGTCCGGTTCGCGCGGCGTGTACGGCGCGATTTCGGCGGCCGGCGAGTGGGGCCTGAAGCGCGGCTGCGCGGTGGCCTACACCGACAAGGGCAGCGGCAACGGCGCGCACGAGCTGTCGACGAATCGCGTGACGCTGATCGACGGCACGTTGCAGGATGCGACCGCCGCGGGCACGGCGAGCCTCTTCACAGCGAAGCTCGGCAGCAGCACGCTGGCGGCGTTCAACGCGCAGTTCCCGAACCGCTATGCGTTCAAGCATGCGCACTCGCAACAGAACCCCGAGCAGGACTGGGGCAAGAACACGCTGCAGGCGATCCAGTTCGCGTATTGGGCGCTCAACGATTCGTACGGCGCGTTGAATGGCTCGACGCGCACGGTGCGCTATGCGAGCGGCAGCATCACGACGATCGCCGCGTCGGTCAGCAACGGCGGCGGCGCGTCGCTCGCGGCGGCCGAAGAGGACACGTCGGGTCTCATCACGGCAGTGGTGGTCGGCGAGCCGCAGATCAATCTACGGCTTGCGCCGCAGGTATCGGTCGCGCAGGGCGGCGTGCCGGTCGGCGCGTTCGGCAAACCGCTCGCCGATTACATGACGCTCGCGAACCTGCTGCAGCCGTGCGCCGCGCTCGCGCCCGCCGCGACCGGCGCGCCGTATCTGAGCGCGCTGCCGAGCGCGACCACCACCGCGCTGCGCACCGCGCGTTGCGCGTCGCTCGCGGCGGCCGGCGTGATCGCGGGAACGGATACGGTGACGCAGGCTACCAATGCGCTCGCGCTGCTGCATCAGAACGGCTATCAGACCGACTCGGACCTGCTGCAAGCGCCGATGTGGGACTCGCAGGCGGTGCCGGCCGTCGCCGTGACCTATGCGAATGCGTATGCGCGCGCAAGTGTCGCCGACAACCTGTGCGACTTCAGCTTCGGCACCACCAGCGCGGCTGGCGCAGCCGGCGTGACGCCGGCGGCGTCGCCGATGCTGACGGTGTTCGGCAACGGCAACGGCGTGCCGCCGACCAATGGCATCAACCTCGTCTACAACGCGGGCGCCTCCGGCGCGCTCGATCATCGGCTCGCGACCGCCGATGCGAGCTACGCGGGCGCCGCATGCCTGCGCGCGCGGTGGACGAGCGGTTCGTTGAATGCCAGCGTCGATGCAATTCGCGTGAATGCGAATCTGCATGGCAAGCCGACCATCATCGTGCAAGGACGCGCGGATGCGCTGGTGCCGATCAATCACGCGTCGCGGCCGTATCTCGGATTGAACCAGGTGGTCGAGGGCGGCGCGAGCAAGCTGGCGCTGTACGAAGTCACGAACGGTCAGCACTTTGACGCGTTCCTCGGCGTCGCCGGTTTCGATACGCGTTTCGTGCCGTTGCATTACTACAATCTTCAGGCGCTCAACCTGATGTGGGCTCATCTGAAGAACGGCACGCCGTTGCCGCCGTCGCAGGTGATCCACACGATACCGCGCGGCGGCGTGCCCGGAGCCGCACCGGCGCTGACCACGGCCAACCTGCCGGCGATCGCGGCGACCCCGGGCGTCAATGCGATTTCCGCAACGAATGGCGCCGTGAACGTGCCGAATTGAGCGGGCGCGTGCTGAAGCAATGCGCGCACACAGGTATCCGCCTGGGTGCGCGTTGCTGTGCATCTGGATGCCGCGCGAGCGGTGCTGAGCTTCGCGCCGCGCAAAACGCTTTAGCCGCCGATCAGCTTCAACCCGACCGGCAGCGATTCGCCGAACACGCGACCTTCGTCGGCGTTATCGAGCGCGACGACTTCGCTGACCATCGTGACCCAGGCGCGCGGCGCGCTCGCCGCTTCGAGGCGTCGCACGACGCTCGCGCGCAGCGCGTCGGGCAGATCGCGCGAGCGGTCGCCGGTCATGCGGGCGATCTGGACCGCAGCGAAGGCGGCGGGGTCGACCTTCTTCCAGTCGAGCGAGAGGATCGCATCGAGCCATTGCGCGGCGACCTCGGGCGGCACGACGCTATGCGCGCTGCCGTAAAACGGCTGGCGCGCGCCGATCCGTCCGACCGCCCACCAGCTTTGATGGTTTTCCGCTGGCTTTTTCAGGCGAGCGAGCACCGCCTCGCCGAGTTCGATCTTGCGTTCGGCCGGAATCCGTTCGAGCGATGCGCACAGGCGCACCATATCGGCGAAGCCGGTCTTCGCGACATCGAACGGCAGCTTGTGACGCGATTGCGCGGCCTTCTGCAGATAGTCCATCGCGTCGAGCACGCGCAGCTGCGCATCTGCGCCGAGGCCGCCGGCCGCGCGGCGCCACAGCGTCCACCATTCCGACCATACCTGGCTGTCGGTCACGTACTGGATGCCATCGTCGAACAGCGTCCACAGTTGCTCGACGCGCCATTCGTCGAGCGGATAACCGAAGCCGGGCCGCACGCAATAGCCGGCCAGATTCAGCCACAGCCGTTCGTGATCGGCCGAGCGGCGGCGGCGGCGCGCGCGCTCCCACAGCGCGCCGAACAGTTCGCGCAGCAACGCGCTGTTCCAGCTGTCGCGCGGGCCGAGCAGATGTTCGAGCTGCGCGCGCAGTCGTTTGATCTCCTTCGGGTCGACGTTTTGCGCGCGGGCGCCGAAGCAACGGTCGATCAGTTCGATCGCGCGATCGAGCGCCGGGTGGCGTTGCGGTGCGCCCTCGGCGGATAGATCCATTTGCGCGTCGGCGTGGCGCAGCTGGAATTCGAGCAGCCAGCGTTGCGATGGCTCGTCGAGCTCGATGCAATGGACGTCGAGCGTGCCGACCTCGGTCAGCGACGTCGCGATGCGCACGGCGGTTTCGCGAGCGCGATGGCCGTCGCGTGGCTGGACGATCGTCGCGATCGGCGGCAGACGCACGAAGTCGCCGCCCGCGAGGTCGACCAGTTCGCCGGGCTGATACGCGGTGTCCGCGCTCGACGACACCAGGTGAAAGCGCACCGGATGCCCGAGCCGCAGCGCGAACGTGCGGTCCGCGATCAGAATCTCGTGACCTTCCTCGGTGCCGCGCGGCAGCAGGCAGATGCCGCGTTGCGCCGGCGCCGCGTCCGGCTCGGCGTCGTCTTTGCCGGCCGGCGTTTCGTCGAGCACCAGAAAATAGCTGCGCGGCGAACCGCCGCCGATTTTCGGCGCGAAGCCCGCGCGCGCGAGCGTATAGGCGACCGCGCCGCGCGCGACCGCGACGTCGGGGTTGTCGTTGTGCAGCACGTTGAGCGGCGCGCCGCGCCACCCGCCGAGCGTGTCGGCCAGACGCCGCGACAGCGCGTCGGCGCGGAACACGCCGCCGTTGAGCAGCAGCGTGTCGGGAACGGGCAGGGCGGCTGTGCCGGATGCGTCCGGCGTGCTGGAATCCGCGCCCAGGGCCTTGCGCGACTGCGCGGCGAAACGTTCGAGAAATGCCGCGATATGCCGCGTGATCGCCGCATCGGTCGCGTACGGCAGGCCGAATTCGACGATCGCGCCGCGCGGCCGGCCCGGACGCTCATCGGCGGCCACCCGCGGCAAGAAACCATCGACGATGATCTTCTCGACCTCGTCGCGCGTGACCTGCGTCGTGCGCGCGCCGCCGATCAGCTTCGAGCCCGCGCCGAGCAAGGTGACCGGCGCCGACTCGGGCGCCTGCGCGCCGAGCAATTGCTCCTTCGCGACGCGGCATCGCTCGACCAGCTGCGACAGGCTCGCCGCCGATAGCCGTTGCGGCGCCTGCGCAGCGCCGCCGGCACCACCCAACAGCCGCGCCTCGACCAGATGCGCGAGCGCGAGGTCCATGTTGTCGCCGCCGAGCATCAGATGATTGCCGACACCGACGCGCGTCAGGCGCGGCTCGCCGTCGTCGGACAGGCCGACTTCGATCAGCGTCAGATCGGTGGTGCCGCCGCCGACGTCGCAGATCAGCACGAGCCGGGTGTCCGCCAACTCGCCGGCGAGCGTGTCGCGATGCCGGAACAGCCAGTCGTAGAACGCGGCCTGCGGCTCTTCGAGCAGCCGCAGCGACGGCAGCCCCGCGAGCCGCGCCGCTTCGACGGTCAACGCGCGCGCGCCTTCGTCGAACGATGCGGGCACCGTCAGCACGACGTCCTGCTGTTCGAGCGGCGCCTTCGGAAAGTGCTGGTTCCATGCGGCGCGCACGTGCGCGAGGTAGCTTGCGCTCGCGTCGAGCGGCGAAATCTTGCGGACGTCGTCGGGCGCGCCCCACGGCAGGATCGGCGCGACGCGATCGACCGACGCGTGCGACAGCCAGCTTTTCGCGCTGGCGACGAGCCGCCCCGGCACCTGCGCGCCGAGCAGCCGCGCGAGCCGGCCGACCACGACCGGCTGCGTCGCGTCCTTGCCGTGGCCCGACGCCGCACGCGCACCGGACCACGGCAACTGCAGATCGGCCGCGCTCAGTTCTCCGTCGGCCGCCTGATAGCGCACCGACGGCAACAGCGGCCGCGCGGCGACTTCGCCGGGGCTCACGAGTTGCTCGATCTCGAACACACGAATCTGCTGCGATCCGGCTTGCGCGTACGCGAGCACCGTGTTGCTGGTGCCGAGATCGATGCCGACGCTGTACCGCTTCATGTCAATCACGCATTCGCGTTGCCGCGCACGTCGAATTCGACTTTCCAGCGCTCGTCGGAGCCGCGCGGGATCGCTTCGAGTTCGAGCGTGCCCGCTTCGGTCACGCGGGCGTGCAGCTTCACCGGCACGACTTCGCCGGCGGTGCGGCCGGCCGCCGGCAGCGTCGCCTGGATTTCCTCGAGTTCCTGCAACTCCTCGGGGCCCCAGTAATCGAGCAGCGTGCCGACCTGATCCTGACGACGCACCGACGAGCCGAAGAAGCGGAAATGCACGGGCTCGCCGACGACCAGCCCGAACTCCTGCGCGGGCAGCTCGGCGTCGGTGCCTTCTTCCATGCCGAACGGCGCGACGCACAGCGCCTGCACCGGCGGCTCGAGCCCGGGCACGGCCGGCATCGCCGATTCGATCGCGATGTAGTACGCGCGCGCGGTGCCGCCGCGAATCCGCACGCCGCGGCCGCGCCGCACGTAGCCGTAGTAGGCCGCGCCGCGCGCGACCGCCAGATCGAGGTCCGCGCCTTCGAGCAGACGGGCCGGCGCCGCGCCTTCGGTCGCGAGCCAGCCGTTCAGCGTGCCCATGATCCGTTCGACCAGCAGCGCCGACTTGAACACGCCGCCGTTGAACAGCACCGCGGTCGGATGCAGGAAGCTCGCGTTGGGCGCGACATGCTCGCGCAGCCCTTCGAGTTCCGCCAGCGCGCCGACCTGACGCCCGAGGAACGCCGCCAGATGCCGCGTGATGCCCGCGTCCTGCGCATACGGCAGGCCGAGCTGCGTCAGACCGACCCGCGCGCGGCTCACCGGACGCGCGGCGCTGTCGATCTGCGGGAAAAAGCCGTCGAGGATCGTCTGTGTCAGTTCGGCGCGCGTCAGCTCGGTGCGGATCGAGCCGCCGATCAGCTTCGAGCCGCGGCTCGGCACGACGAGCGGCACGGTGTCGGTGGCGGGGTCGCTGAGCAGCGTTTCCTTCGCCGCGCGGCACGCGTAGGTGAGCGCGCGCAGTTGCCACGCGTCGGCCTGGGTGCCCTGCGCGGCGAGCTTGCGCGCGACCACGTGCGCGAGCGCGAGGTCCATGTTGTCGCCGCCGAGCAGGATGTGATCGCCGACCGCGACGCGATGCAGTTCGAGATTGCCGTCGCGCTCGATCACCGCGATCAGCGACAGGTCGGTCGTGCCGCCGCCGACGTCGACGACGAGGATGATGTCGCCGATCTTGACCTGCTTGCGCCACGCGCCGCCGCTCTTCTGGATCCAGCTATAGAGCGCCGCCTGCGGCTCTTCGAGCAGCGTCATGCGCGTGAAGCCGGCGGCCTCGGCGGCCTCCGCCGTCAGCTCGCGCGCCGCGGGGTCGAACGACGCGGGGATCGTCACGGTGACGTCCTGCTCGCCGAACGGCGCGTCCGGATGCGCGTGGTCCCACGCCTCGCGCAGGTGCGTCAGGTAGCGCACCGAGCTTTCCAGCGGCGACACGCGCGCGACTTCGGGCGGCGCGTCGTTCGGCAGAATGCCCGCGCGCCGGTCGACGCCCGGATGGCACAGCCAGCTTTTCGCGCTCGACACGAGCCGGATCGGGGTGCCGGCGCCGCGGCTGCGCGCGAATTCGCCGACCGCGAATTCGCGCTGGCCGGTCCACGGCAGGTAGAGGTCGCCGGAGGCCAGTTCGTCGGGATGCGGCAGGTACAGGAACGAGGGCAGCAGCGGCAGATTATCGATTGCGCCGGGGCCCGTGAGCTGGGCGATCGACAGCACGGCCTGGGTGGTTTTCTCGCCGTCGCTCGCGTGCGTGTCCACGTAGGACAACGCGCAGTGCGTGGTGCCGAGATCGATGCCGATCGAATAGCGTGCGTCGCTCATAGCTCCACCTCCGCCGGTGCGATGACTTTTGCGTTATGACCGTCCGCCAGCTTCGGCAGACGCACATCCTCGACGCGCCAGCCGCGATGGCTGATCGCTGCCGTTGAACGGCGCACTGCCGACCACGTTGCCGGTCAAACGGACCGAACTCGCGTCGAAGCCTGCGGGCAGCGTCACGCGGCTGCCTTCGGCTTCGTCGCGCACCGGGCGGATCGTGAAGTGCTCGCGCAGCGTCGCGCGGCAGCCTTCGTGCACGAGGCGCGCGGCCGCGCCGATGTCGGCGTCGCTATAGGCCTTGATGTCTTCCTCGACGAAATCGATGAAGCGCGCGTCGCGCTGCAGCAGGCCGAGCAGTTGCAGCGCGGCGTCGGGGGAGGCCTCCTTCAGCACCGGCGCGGGTTGCGGCTTCGGTTGCGGCTTCGGTTCCGGACCGGCGGCGGGGGCCGGGGTTGGCGTGGCGGCGGGGGCGGCTGCCGGGGCCGCGCCGATCTTTTCGCCGTTGCGCAGGCGCAGGACGTCGGCGGCGAAGTCGCCGTTGCCGAGAATGCTGAAAAACGTGCCGACGGCCAGCGAAATGCGGCCGAGGAAGGATGGATTCGAATCGCTCATAAAGGCTCCTGATCTGCTCTGTTGGGGACGAGCGGTCTTCGCCGCGCCGCGTGCGCCGGGCAGCGAAGCTGACGGGCCGGGCGGGGCTGTGATGTTGCGGGTCGGCGCGCGGCCCGGGGCGACGATGCAACCGCCGGGCCCGAAAACGGCTTGGGGACGCTTCGCGACCGGATCGGCCGCGCGTGCGGCGCGCGCAAAACCCGTATTTTGCCTTGCGGCGCGCCCGACGCGGGCAAAGCCGGCAATTCTAGCGGGCAATGGGGTGGGATTGGCGGGGAGTTGGGGGAAGCGGGCGATGCAGGAAGGCGCTTTGGCAGCGCGCCTGTCAGCGACGTTACGACTTCTTCGGATCCTTCGACACCCGCTTTGCCGATGGTGCGGGCGCGGGCCTGACCGGCCCGGCGACGTGCATGACGGCGCGGCGCGGTTGTCCGTGCGCGGCCGTCGCGGGTGCAGACCTGACCGGTCTGGCGGCGTGCCTGTCGGCTCGCGGCGGCTGTCCGTGCGCGGCCATCGCCGGCGCGGGGCCGCCCGGGTGCCCGAGCGGCGGATGCTCGCCGCCCGGATGCTCGCCGCCGCCCGGATGCTGCGGCAGACGACCGTCATGGCTCGCCATCACACGATGCAGTTCCTCACGGCGATGGAAAACCTCGGCGCGATGATCGCCATGAGAATAGAACTGACGATGCCGGACGCCGTCCCGGCCGACGACCCAGATATATGTATCGCCGCCGACGATCACCACATCGCGATCGACCACATTGGCGACGTACACATCGGTCGGCAACGGCTGATACGCGGTCACGGTCACTTCGTCGACCCGGTTCGGGGCGCTGACGAGCCGGCCTTGCCCACCGGTCACGCAGCCCGCGAGAAAGGTAGCGCACGCAGCCGACGCCAACAGCGCGTTGGTGATGGTTTTCAAGTTCATTCCCCGGTTTGTATTGGTTATTTGTCGAGCGACGCCCGTTTAACGGTCGGCGTTCTGCATTCTTGAGATATGAATCGACGACCAAAGAAATGAGCGGGTAAACGCGCAGGCGCAAACGCATGCCCGGCGCGCATCGCCTGATGAATTGATCCAACTGGGAAAAATAGAAAGAAATAGAAAGAAATAACGCAAAAATTCCGGCGCGTTTCACCCGCCCGATCCGCGCTTAATTGCCGCCCGCATTGCCGTCTTCAGACTTCGCGTCGTCCCAGTTCATCCGGTGTCGATTAACGGTCTCGGTATGCCGCGCGTCGTCCTCGGTGTGGAGGTAAAGACTGGTCGTGTTCAGCGAAACGTGGCCGAGGTTGTCGCGGATCGTGCGCAGATCGACGCCGCCGTCCGCCTGATGCGAACCGGCCGTATGCCGCAGCCAGTGCGCCGACGCGCGCTCGAGCTCGTCGGCGCGATCGGCGAATTCGGGACCGCGCGCACGCAGCCACTTGGCCGCGCCCGCGAAGATGCCCTTGATCGCGTCGTGAATCGCCGAGCGCGACAGGCAGCGGTTGCGGCCCTTGAACGGCAGCACGAGCGGCGTTTCCTCGGCGCGGGTCGGCAGGGCGGCGAGGCCATTGAGCGTGCGGTAGCTGCGCAGCTCCTGAACCAGTTCGGCCGACACCGGCACGATCCGCTCCTTGTCGCCCTTGCCGAGCGTCTCGAGCCACCACTGGTCCTGACCATCGGCGCCGAGCCTTCTGAAGAACTGGCCCATCTGCCCGCCGGCCACCTCGGAAATGCGCATGCCCTGCAAATAGAACAGCGTGGTCAGCCAGCGGCAACGCGCGTAGTACGCGCGTTGCGCATCGGTATCTTGCGGCAGCTGCTCGACGAACAGCTTCACTTCGTCCCACAGCGACGTCGACAGATAGCGCGTCACGCGCGGCGCCGAGCGCTTCGCGCGTTGTCGCAGGAGCGCCATCGGATTGCCGCGCAGATAGCCGGCATTGACGAGCCACGTGAACATCGTGTTCAGGATGATCAGCGCCTGGCGCTGGCTGGCCGGCGACAGCGGCCCGTTGAACGGCCGCCAGCGCGCGTCGCCGCGCGCGTACTTGCCGCCGTTCGCCGACACCCAGCGCGTGGCCGGCTGCGGATCGGCGATGAACGTCTTGAACAGCAGCAGATCCTCGTGCGTCAGCGACGACAGCGGCTTGCCGAGCTGCACGACGGCCCACAGCAGCAGCCGCTCCGCTTCCTTGCGGTAGTTGTCGAAGGTGGTCTTGGTGTCCGCGTAATTGGACAGCCAGGCGCGCACGGCGTCGAGGTCGTTGCGCGCCGATAGCTGCGAGTTTTCCGCCGCGCCGCGATTGGTGCCGTCGCGGCCATCGAGCAGTTCCGGCACGACGAGCGATTCGACGGGCTGGACGGTGGCGAGCTCAGCGTTCGGGGCAGCTTTCGGCACGGCTTTGGACACGGTTCGGGACACTCCTCGGGCGCACGCCGGTTGGCGTCATTCTGCTCCGCTCAGGTGCTGTCAGAAGCGCTTGCCTGAAAAGAAAGCAGTGCCCACTCTGTTGCGGACGAAACGCGAAACCCTATCACACAGTCGGCTGCGCCTGGCGCGAAACAGCCGGGTGCGCTCAAGCTTCGACGCGGTGACGATCGATCGGCATATAGTGATGCAGGGCGCCGCTCGTTTTCCGCCCGCTATAGTCGCCGTCTATTAGTGGCATTGCCGTATTCGAATTCTATTGAACTTTGTCCTCGCCTATATTCGAATAGGAGTGGAGCGCCGACCGGAGTCAGCCGTTACGGACATCGGCTGCGTTGCCCTCGACCCTGGATTTCATGAGTGCACTGCCGAGCCATTCGGCTGACTGTCGGGTTTTCGGGTCGTCAAATTGCCACGCAAGCCTGACACGATGACAAACGCATAACAAGTACCTTGCATGGGATTGGAGAAAGTACCCAGGCACCGACTCCGATCGACAACGGTGACATCCTCCAAAGGAGAGAACGCATGTCAAACGAAGCAAAGTGCCCGTTCATCCATACCGCCGGCGGCGGGACGACCAATCGGGACTGGTGGCCGAAGCAATTGCGCCTCGACCTGCTCAACCAGCATTCGAACCGCTCCAATCCGCTAGACCAGGACTTCAACTATGCCGAGGCATTCAAGAGCCTCGACTACGCCGCGGTCAAGAAAGACCTCGCCGCGCTGATGACCGATTCGCAGCCCTGGTGGCCCGCGGACTTCGGCCACTACGGCCCGCTGTTTATCCGTATGGCATGGCATGCCGCCGGCACGTACCGCATCGGCGACGGCCGCGGCGGCGCAGGGCGCGGCCAGCAGCGTTTCGCGCCGCTCAATAGCTGGCCGGACAACGTGAGCCTCGACAAGGCTCGCCGGCTGCTATGGCCGATCAAGCAGAAATACGGCCAGAAAATTTCGTGGGGCGACCTGCTGATCCTGACCGGCAACGTCGCGCTCGAAACGATGGGCTTCAAGACTTTTGGTTTCGGCGGCGGCCGCGAGGACACGTGGGAACCGGACCAGGACGTCTACTGGGGCAATGAAAAAACCTGGCTCGGCGGCGACGTGCGCTACGGCAAGGGAGCGGCCGGCAGGGAAGACGACGAAGGCGTGCTGGTCGCCGACGAGGAGCTGCACGGCACCGAAAAGAGCCGTACCGATCCGCCCGGCCGCAACCTCGAAAACCCGCTCGGCGCGGTGCAGATGGGCCTGATCTACGTGAATCCGGAAGGCCCGGACGGCAATCCCGATCCGCTCGCCGCGGCAGTCGACATCCGCGAAACGTTCGGCCGCATGGCGATGAACGACGAGGAAACGGTCGCGCTGATCGCCGGCGGCCACACGTTCGGCAAGACGCACGGCGCGGGGCCGGCCGATAACGTCGGTCCGGAACCGGAAAGTGCCGGTCTCGAGGCCCAGGGGCTCGGCTGGCGCAACAGCTTCGGCACCGGCAAGGGCGGCGACACGATCACGAGCGGTATCGAAGTCACGTGGACCGCGACGCCGACGCAGTGGGACATGAGCTACTTCCAGAGCCTGTTCGGCCACGAGTGGGAGCTGACGAAGAGTCCGGCGGGTGCGAACCAGTGGGTCGCGAAGGACGCGCAGGCCACGTATCCGCACGCGCACGACCCATCGAAGAAAGTGCTGCCGACGATGCTGACGACCGACCTGTCGCTCCGCCTCGACCCGATCTACGAAAAGATCTCGCGCCGCTTCATGGCCAACCCCGACGAGTTCGCCGACGCGTTCGCGCGCGCGTGGTTCAAGCTGACGCACCGCGACATGGGTCCGCGCGCCCGCTATCTTGGCCCGGAAGTGCCGTCGGAGCAACTGCTGTGGCAGGACCCGATTCCGGCCGTCGATCACCCGCTCGTCGACGACAAGGACGTCGCGGCGCTGAAGCAGAAGATCCTCGCGTCGGGGCTGTCGGTGTCGCAGCTGGTCACGACCGCGTGGGCCTCGGCTTCGACGTTCCGCGGCTCGGACAAGCGCGGCGGCGCCAACGGCGCGCGCATCCGGCTCGCACCGCAGAAGGACTGGGCCGTCAACCAGCCCGCTGAGCTCGAGAAGGTGCTGAAGGTGCTCGAAGGCATCCAGAGCGAGTTCAACGGTGCGCAGTCCGGCGGCAAGAAGATTTCGCTTGCCGACCTGATCGTGCTGGCGGGTGGCGCCGGTATCGAGCAGACCGCGAAGAACGCCGGGCAGCAGGTGACGGTGCCGTTCTCGCCGGGTCGCATGGATGCGTTGCCGGAGCAGACCGACGTCGAAGCGATCGCGGTGCTGGAGCCGGTCCACGACGGCTTCCGCAACTATCTGGGCGGCAAGTTCCCGGTGGCGGCGGAGAAGCTGCTGATCGACAAGGCGCAACTTCTAACGTTGACGGCGCCAGAGATGACGGTGCTGATCGGCGGCCTGCGCGTGCTGAAGGTGGGCGCTGGCAAAGAAGGTGTGCTGACGAACAAGCCGGAAACGCTGTCCAACGACTTCTTCCGCAATCTGCTCGACATGGGCACGGAATGGACGCCGGTGTCGGAGGCCGCGGAAACGTTCGAAGGTGCCGACACGAAGAGCGGCGAGGTCAAGTGGACCGGTACGCGCGTCGATCTGGTGTTCGGCTCGAACTCGGTGCTGCGCGCCTTAAGCGAGGTCTACGCGAGCGAGGACGGCAAGGAGAAATTCGTGCGCGACTTCGTTGCCGCGTGGGTCAAGGTGATGAATCTGGATCGTTTCGATCTGGCTTGATCCGGCCAGTGCTGGCGAGTGGTTCTTTGCCACGTCGCCGTAGTTTTTGAAGGTGGATTTGCGAAGTCATCGAGCGCGCTTGCCGGGATGCCGGCAAGCGCGCTTTTTCTTCGCCTCGTCGCTGCTTCTGCGCCGCCGCCTTTCAGATGTTCGAGCACCGGGTGCCGATGACACCCGTGCTGCCCGTAACCAGAATGGTCATGCAATTTCCATCGCCCCACCGGAGGCTGCCACTCAGACCATTTTCAACACCACCCTGAAACGCGCGTGACCGCTCATCATCCGGTCGAAGGCCTGCGCTGCCTCGGCGAGCGGATACTCTTCGATCATCGGCTTGACACCAGTGAGCGCGCTGAACGCGAGCGTGTCCTGCGAATCGGCCGAGGTGCCGGAGGGCCAGCCTTGCACCGAGTTGCGTCCCATGATGAACTGCACGATCGGCACTTCGACCGGCTCTTCGGACACGCCGACCATCACGAGCTTGCCGTTCAGGCCGAGACCGCCGAGCGTCGCGGTCATCGCCTTGCCGCTCGTCACCGTGGCGAGTATCAGCTTCGCGCCGCCCAGTGCCTGCAGCTTCTCGGCGACGTTTTCCGTTTTGCTGTCGATGTAGTGATGCGCGCCCAGTTGCTGCGCGAGCGGGGCCTTGTCCTGACCGCGCGCGATCGCCACCGTGCGAAAGCCCATCTTGCGCGCGAACTGCACGCCGAGATGACCGAGGCCGCCGATCCCGAGAATCGCGACCACCTCACCGGCGCGCGCGCCGCTATTGCGTATCGCGTTGAACGTCGTGATGCCCGCGCAGAGCAGCGGCGCGGCATCGACGTCGGACAGATCGTCGGGAATGCGCGCCAGGGCTTCGACCGGGGCCACCATGTATTCGGCGTAGCCGCCGTCGTAGCTGATGCCGGGGATGAGGGCGAACTTGCACAGCACGAAGTCGCCCTGGCGGCAGTGTTCGCATTTGCCGCAATGCCCGCCGTGCCAGCCGACCCCGACACGCTGCCCGACCTGCCAGCCCTCGACACCCGCACCGACCGAATCGATCACGCCCGCGATCTCGTGACCGGGCACACGCGGATAGGCCAGGCCCGGCCACAGGCCTTCCTTGGTCATCGCATCGCTATGGCAGATGCCGCAGGCCTGAATCCTGATACGCACGTGACCCGCGCCCGCCTCGGGCACTTCGCGTTCGACCAGTTCGAGCGGGCCGCCGGCCTGCTTCACTTCGACTGCTTTCATCGTGGGCATCATGTTCTTCCTTTCCAGTGACGAACGGGACAAGAGGGGAACAAACTCCAACATGATAGGCCGCGTCCAGGCGGCTCGCCAGAAAGAAGCCGCCGCCGCATGGCTGATGGCGATGACATCCGATGTAATTGGCGAGCCGCGCGGCTGCCTCTACTCTTCGACTACCGCGCCGTCGCTCCGATGGCGCACACGTCAAGGAGATACCATGTCCAGCTATCCAGTTCACACGATCGAGTCCGCTCCCGAGCAATCGAAACCCGTGCTCCGCAAACTGCAGCAGGCGTTCGGCCTGATTCCGAACATCGCGGCCAAGATGGCGGCTTCACCGGTGCTGATCAACGGCTTCATCGGCCTGTTCGAGCGCGTGCATGCGAGCAGTCTGACCGAACCGGAGATCCAGACGCTGCTGCTCACCAACGCCGTGACGAACGCGAGCGAATGGGCGGTTGCGTTTCATACCGCGCTCGGCTTGAACGCGGGCCTGCGCCGCGCCGATGTCGAGGCGATCCGCCACGGCGGCGTGCCCGACGACACGAGGCTCGCGGCGCTGTCGACGCTCGCGCGCACGCTGATCGAAAAACGCGGCCGCCTCGCCGACGAGGACCGGCGACGCTTTCTCGCGGCAGGTTTCAGCGCGGAGCAGATTCTCGAGGTGGTCGCGGTGGTCGCCGCGTCGACGATCACGAACTACACCGGCAGCGTGACCGAGCCGCCGCTCGAAACGCAGTTCGCCGAATTCGCGTGGCACGCGCCCGCGCGCTGAAGCGGTCCCGTTCAGGCATCAACAGGAGGGCAACACCATGAACGTCACGAGTCACGATCCGAAAGTGCAGCCGGGCGATCTCGGCGGTCTGTTGCGCTATTGGCGTGACGTGCGTGGCGTGAGTCAGCTCGATCTGTCGCTCGAGGCCGGCATCTCGCAGCGGCAGATCAGCTTCATCGAAAGCGGGCGCAGCGTGCCGGGCCGCAACACGCTGCTGACGCTTGCGCAGACCCTCGATGTGCCGCTGCGCGAGCGCAATGCGCTGCTGCTTGCCGCGGGTTATGCACCGATCTATTCGGAAGCACCGTGGAATGCGCAGGAAATGCACGGCGTGGTTCGCGCGCTCGAACGGGTCGTGCGTCAGCATGAGCCGTTTCCGGCGCTCGTGATGGACCGCGACTGGAACGTGCTGATGACCAACGACGCGGCCCCGCGCTTCTTCAACTGCTTCATCGACATGACCGCGCGCGAAGGCCCGCGCAACATGCTGCATCTGATCTTCGATCCACATGGCATGCGTCCGTTCGTCGCCGAGTGGGAGGAGGTCGCGCGAAGTCTGTTGCAACGCGTGTATCGCGAGTCGGTCGGTCATGTAATCGGCGCCAACACGAAGCGTCTACTCGATGAACTGCTTGCGTATCCCGACGTGCCGCGCGACTGGAAGACGCATCATGGCTCTTCCGCGACACCCGCGACGCTGCCGATGGTTCCGCTCGGCTTCATCAGCGAAGGCGTGGTGCTGCGCTATTTCTCGATGGTCACGACCGTGGGCACACCGCAAAACGTGGCCGCGCAGGAGTTGCGCATCGAATGCATGTTCCCCGCCGACGACGCCACCGAAGCAAGGCACCAGCAGCTGTTCGCCGCGCATGCGTTCCCGCAACCTCCAATATCGGCAAACCGTATGCCGTGATATAGCGATGTCTTCGGTTTTTGGGCGATCATCCGAGTCGATCAGGTTGAGCAATCCGACGCCACTCTGGTTCCGCCGTGCGCCCAGTTCGCGCGCGGCCATCATCTCCGACTTCGGCGACGTGACCGAGGTGCTCGCGCGTGCAGCTTCTTCGCGGCCGATGTGCAGGTAGGCGCGGGTCCCTTTCCCGGCCTCTATCTGCAAGAACTCGAGAAAATGGCCGACATCGACGCGTCGGCGTTGTTTTCGTAGTGCTTGACCCAGATCAAGCCGCCCGCCACGCCGGGGCTCATGATGCAAGCGCGTGACGCATTACGTTCCCGCCGGCGCTAGCCGACGCATGACACGACCAGGTTCAGGCGCGAACACGTTTGCCGCCACGCATCGTGTTTCATTCCGGCCATAGGAGAAGTCCGTCATGAAAGCACTCGTTTATCACGGTCCCGGCAAAAAGTCGCTCGACGAACGGCCGATACCCGAACTCACGGCGCCCACCGATGCAATCGTCAAAGTCGCCCGCACGACGATCTGCGGCACCGATCTGCACATTCTCAAAGGCGACGTGCCGACCTGCGAACCGGGCCGCATTCTCGGCCACGAAGGCGTCGGTGTCGTGCATCAGGTCGGCGAGGCGGTGAACGGGCTCGCGGCCGGCGATCACGTGCTGATCTCGTGCATCACCTCGTGCGGCCGCTGCGACTACTGCCGGCGCGGCATGTATTCGCATTGCACGACGGGCGGCTGGATTCTCGGTAACCGGATCGACGGCACGCAGGCCGAATATGTGCGCATTCCGCATGCGCAGAGCAGTCTGTACCGCATTCCGGCTGGCCTCGACGAAGAGGCGCTCGTGATGCTGTCCGACATTCTGCCGACCGGCTTCGAGTGCGGCGTGCTCAACGGCAAGGTTCAGCCGGGCTGCACCGTGGCGATCGTCGGCGCGGGGCCGATCGGTCTCGCTGCGCTGTTGACCGCGCAGTTCTACTCGCCGGCGCAGATCATCATGATCGATCCCGACGCGAACCGGCTCGAGGTCGCGCAACGCTTCGGCGCGACCGCTTGCATCGACAACGCGCGTGCCGATGCGGTCGCCCAAGTGCTGAAGCTGACCGAATCGGTAGGCGCCGACTGCGTGATCGAGGCGGTCGGCATTCCGCCGACGTTCGAGCTTTGCCAGCAGCTGGTCGCGCCGGGTGGAACGATCGCGAACATCGGCGTGCACGGCGTCAAGTGCGATCTGCATCTGGAAAAGCTGTGGGATCGCAACATCGCGATCACGACGCGTCTCGTCGATACCGTCAGTACACCGATGCTGATGAAGACGGTCAAGGCGGGGCGGATCGATCCCACGCGTCTGATCACGCATCGCTTCCGGCTCGACGATATTCTTTCGGCTTACGAGACGTTCTCCCGCGCGTCGAGCACACGCGCGCTGAAGGTGTTGATCGAGGCGTCATCGGCGTCATAAGCGGTCCGCAGCCGGAGCATGGATCGCCATCGCCATGCGGATGTCGGCCTGCTTTCGTCGGTGTCGCCTGCCAGGCTGGATCAGGACCGGTTTTCGTGCGGGGTGTACCGCTATCGTCAGCGAATTCCAGATCAGTGAAGTCGAAAGCCGCACCGTTTCGGCGAGGCGGCTCGACATGACGCGCAGTTTGCCGAGAGCCAATAGCGTAATGGCAGGCATCGATGCGGGCGTTGACAATGACACACAAAGAAAGCGGCCCGCATGAGAGTGGACCGATTCAACTCTTTTGAGGCGCGCTCTGCGTTGCGTCGGGGCCTTCGGAACGCTGGCCATTGAGCCGGGACGTGCGTGCGCTGCACGCGGTATCCGTCCGGGTGACGTAAATACAGAGGGGTTTTTTGGGATGGTGTCCTGTTGCAAAATCGGGCCTCTTGAATTGACTGTGAGGCACGATGACTTCGCTTTTTCTCGACGCTTACCACAATGCCCGTGAGGGGTCACACGGACATTTCTTCTCGCGCAGCGTTCGCAAGTCGCAATACCTTCACATCCAGTCTCCCTGGATGTTCGATGTGATACGGTGGTTTCATTTTGCACTGCCGGCCAGCGCGCCTCGCGAGGGACGCGGCGATCTGGAGGAAGGCATGAAGGAGGCCCTAGCCGCGTGGTTGCGGTACGCCCCGTCCATATTGCTGTCCCACCAGTCGCACGAACTGCGCGATATGCTCGGTCGAAGTGACATCCGCGTTCATATGTACGGGATGAAGGATCATGAGGTTGCCAAAGCCCTGTACAACGAAGTGAAGGACGGTAGGCTGATCTTCGTCCCTGAGCGTGACGAGATGCGCGAGTGCGTGCAGGCGATACGGGAGCAGCGGGAAAAGGCTTCCCAGTCAGGCCTCGCGCGCGTGCAACAACCGGCCGACACGGACATGGCAAGCTCGCTATATGGCAACAGCCCGCGCGTGCCGCAGAATCTCGGCAATGCACAGCCGTTCGAGTACCAGCCAAATGCAATAAGTGATGATGTGCAAGACATCGCGGCGCGCGGAGTGAATGAAGTGCAGGAGGCGCAATGCTTCGCGGAGTATGAGCGAAATCTCGCCGAATGCAATCTCTACAAGGCAATGACTAATGTTGCCTATACCTTCATCGCTTGCAAGCAAAACGCCTTCACCCTCTATAACCAGTGCCGAGGATACTAAGAATGGTCGCCCCAAAATCGTTTGTTGTTTCGTATAACTCTGAATTGCAGCAATTCGAAGTATTCTCGGTCAAGGATGAGGACCTCGCCGCACTACGCGACAAAAATGTCATCGCGCCTTGGCGCCTCGAAGACATTCCCGGAGGTGAATTGACAGAAAACGTCGCAAATCGGCTCGGTGCGACAGCGCTCGGCATCCTCGCGATATTTCACCCCGAAGTGAAGCGGCGTTTGCGTGTGAAGCCGGATCAGTTCCCTCTGCCATAAGCCGCAAGGCATCAGCGCAGCGGGCTTTCTTATGGTCGCTTGGCGCGACCGGCTCGCTATCTGATCGAACGCTTGGCGCTACCGCGATCGGATTTACCCGAACTGCTCAGACGCACTGGTGCGCAGATGGGTTTTTTGCTATTGGGATAACGAGAGCGGCGACCGGGTACCGGATATCCCGAATGATATCCGCACGATGATGGAAGCCCTTGGCGGGACTATCTGGATTGACGAATACCGCGATTAGCGACGCGGGTGAAAATGCATTCGAACACGCGCAAATGATGGTGCCCAGTGTGTTGCAGCAAGCAAGGGGCACGATTGACTCAGATCAATCGCGGGTGCGGCGCGTGGTCGCGCCGTAGGCCTCTATACTGTGCGTCGTCAAACACGAAGCCCGTCGACGGCGCCTTGCCCGCCGGCTCTCGAAATCGGCAGCGCTCGAACCCGCACATCCATGGATACTGATTTGTCGTCGCCGCGCCGCTCACGGCTCGCGCGCGTGATCGAGGTTTTCATCGTCTTTCTGAAACTCGGGCTGACCAGTTTCGGCGGTCCGATCGCTCACATCGGCTACTTCCGGCGCGAGTTCGTCGAGCGGCGCCGCTGGCTCGACGATGAAGCCTTCACCGACCTGATCGGCCTGTGCCAATTTCTGCCGGGACCCGCGAGCAGCCAGGCGGGGTTTTCGATCGGGCTGCTGCGGGCCGGGTGGGGTGGGGGGCTAGCGGCCTGGTGCGGCTTCACGCTGCCGTCGGTACTCGTGATGCTGGCCTTTGCCGCGATCGCGCCGGACCTGGGCGGCGCGATCGGCATGGGCGTGATTCACGGCCTGAAGCTCGTCGCGGTGGCCGTCGTCGCGCAGGCTGTCTGGGACATGGCGCGGCGTCTGTGTCCGGATCGCCGCCGCGCGGCGATCGCGCTCGCATCGCTCGGATTGCTCAGTGTCCCAGGCACCGTCTACGCCCAACTGATCGTGATCGGCGCCGGCGCCGTGCTCGGTGTCGCGCTGTGCCGGAGCACGGCGGTGCAAGCGCCACGCGCCATTCCTCTGCGGGCCGGCGATTTTCAGGTGTCGCGCACGGCAGGCATCGTCGCGCTAATGGTCTTTTGCGCATTGCTGTTCGCGTTGCCGCTATGGGCGGCAAGCGGGACCTCGCAAGGCATCCGCGTATTCGATGCGTTCTATCGCTCCGGCGCGCTCGTGTTCGGAGGCGGCCACGTGGTGCTGCCGTTGTTGCAGCGGGCAACCGTCACGACCGGATGGGTCGCGCCCAACGACTTCCTGGCCGGCTATGGCGCGGCCCAGGCCGTACCCGGACCGCTGTTCACGTTCGCGGCGTTTCTCGGCTGGATGATGGCGCTGCCACCCAGACACTGGAGCGGCGCACTGCTGGCGACAGTGGGCATCTTTCTGCCGGGTCTGCTGCTCGTTCTCGCCGCATTGCCGTGGTGGCAGGCGCTGCGCGCGCGTGCGGCGATGGCGGCGGCGCTTGCCGGCGTCAATGCCGCGGTGGTCGGCCTGCTGGCCGCCGCGCTTTATTCGCCGGTGTGGACGAGCGCGGTCCTGTCGGCGACGGATTTCGCCGTGGCGTGCATCGGCTTTTTGCTGTTGCTGCGCTGGAAGGTGCCCCCGCTTGCGGTCGTCGTGCTGTGTGTGGCGGCCGGCGTCGCGCAAACGGTGCTGCACCCGCTCTGACAGAGCTGATCGCGCACGCCTTGCACAAGCACTGATTCCGCTAAGATCGTGCCGGAATTCACCGCCCTGAAAGACCGCGGCGCCACCAAGGCCCGATCTCAAGACCAAACACGCAATGGACCGTATCGACGCCATGAAGGTATTCGTCGCCACGCTCGACGCGGGCAGTCTGGCGGGCGCAGGCCGTCGGCTGGGCCGCTCGCCCGCGGCGGTGAGCCGGGCCATCGCGTTTCTGGAGACGCATACGGGCACGCCGCTGCTACACCGCACCACGCGCACGATCCGGCTCAGCGAGGCGGGCGAGCGCTATGCGCTGGCGTGCCGGCGCATCCTCGCGGATCTGGAGGAGGCGGACCTGCTCGCAGCCGACGAGCGCTCCGCGCCGCGCGGACTGCTAGGCGTGACGGCGGCGGTGGCGGTGGGCGAGGAGGTGCTGCGCCCGATTGTCGATTCGTTTCTCGATCGCCATCCCCAGGCGTCGATCCGCCTGCACCTGCTCGACCGGCCGGTGAGCCTCGTCGACGAGGGCATCGACGTGGCGCTGCGCATCGCGCATCTGCAGGACTCCACGCTCGTCGCCATTCCGGTGGGCGAGGTGAGGCGGGTGGTGGTCGCTTCGCCCGACTATCTCGCCACGCATCCGGCCATCGACGTGCCCGCCGATCTCGCCAGCCACCCGATCATCTCGATGACGCATTTCGGGCTCGATTCGTGGAGCTTTCCGGCGGCCCGTCAAACGGCGCTGCCGCAGGTCGTGCGGTTCACGCCGCGCTTCATCGTCAATACGATTCGCGCTGCGCTGTCTTCGGCCGTGGCCGGGCATGGCGTCACGCGGCTGTTCTCCTATCACGTGGCCGAGCAGGTCAAGGCCGGTGCGCTGAAAATCGTGCTGCGCGACAGCGAGCATGCGCCGTTGCCCGTCAATCTGGTGACGCCGCGCGGGCGCCTTGCGGTGCCGAAGGTGCGCGGTTTCGTCGATTTCGCCACGCCGCTGCTACGCGAGTATTTCGAGCGGGCCCAGCAAATCACCGACGCCGATCGACGCTGATTCGATCGCCGTGCGGAAGAATCACTTACGCAGCGCGGTGATTCTCCCGAGATGCGAGTCGTTCTAGACTGGCTCCCATATTCATCGGGCGCTTAACAGCACCGGTCCATGGGAGTCGTCATGCAGCAAGCCATCTCGAATCCGGCCGCTCCGGCCGGCTATAACGTCTGGCGGGGCACGCTCGCCGGGGCCAGCGCGAGCCTGATCGGCATCGGTCTCGCGCGTTTTGCCTATACGCCGCTTTTGCCGGCTATCATCGGCGCGCACTGGTTTCCCGCCTCGAGCGCGGCCTATCTCGGCGCGGCGAACCTCGGCGGCTATCTGGCCGGCGCACTGCTGGCGGGCGCGATGGTACGCGTGGCGAAACCCGCCACCGTGCTGCGCGCGATGATGCTGCTCGCGACCATCGCTTTCGTGGCCTGCGCGGTGCCCGTGTCGTTCCTGTGGTTTTTCGTCTGGCGCCTCGCCTCGGGGCTTTCGGGCGGCGCGTTGATGGTGCTCGCCGCACCCACGATCCTCGCGCACGTGCCGGCGGCGCGCCGGGGCTTCGCGAGCGGTGGCATCTTCACGGGGATCGGGCTCGGCATCGCGGCCTCGGGCACGATCGTGCCGATTCTGTTGCGTCAGGGGCTCACGTGGACGTGGCTCGGGCTCGCGGCCGTTTCGCTCGTGTTGACCGCCGTGGCGTGGAACGGCTGGCCCGAGCACGCGGCGCCCGCGCACGCCGGTGCTCATTCGCGCTTCGAAACAGCGCCTGCGTATCCCCGCGCCGGCCTGCGCGCGCTCTATGTGGAATATGGCCTGAACGCCGTGGGGCTCGTGCCGCACATGCTGTTCCTCGTCGATTTCGTGGCGCGCGGGCTGGGCCGCGGCGTCGATGCGGGCGCCGAGTTCTGGGTGCTGTACGGCTTGGGCGCGATCGTCGGGCCGCTCGCGGCAGGGCATCTCGCCGATCGCGCGGGTTTCGGCCGCGCGCTGCGCGTCGCGTATCTGGTGCAGGCCGCTGCGGTCGCGATCCCGGCCGCGGGCTTATTCGGGCCGACGGGGCTGATGGTCTCCGCATTTGTCGTGGGCGCGTTCACGCCGGGCATCGTGCCGCTGGCGCTCGGTCGCGTGAACGAGCTGCTCGCGGACCATCCGTCCGCCGTCAAGGACGCATGGAGCCGCGCGACGACGAGCTTCGCCGTGATGCAGGCGCTGGCGGCCTACGGTCTTTCGTTCGTGTTCGCTTCGAGCGGCGGCAATTATCGCGCGCTCTACGCGATTGGCGCGGTGGCGCTTCTGCTCGCACTCGCCGTCGAGCTGTTTTCCGCGCGGAGCGCGAAATGAATACCACGGTTTCTTCTGCACCGGCGGCGCTCGCGCGGCCGTATGCGCAGCACGACGCGCGGCCGCGCGGCTATGCGGAGCGCAACGTCCAGTACTGGCGACGCAATCTCTTCGTCTGCGTGTTCGGCTCGTTCACGACGCTCGTGAGCCTGAGCATGCTGCTGCCGTTCCTGCCGCTCTATGTGCGGCAACTCGGTGTCGGTTCGCCGTCCGCGGTGATCCAGTGGTCGGGCATCGCCTTCGGCGCGACCTTCCTCGGCACCGCTCTTACCGCGCCACTGTGGGGGCGTCTGGCCGACCGTTTCGGCCGCAAACCCATGCTCGTTCGCGCGGCGATCGGTATGGCTCTGGTGATGTCGTTGATCGGCGTGGCGCACAATGTCTACGAACTGGTCGCGCTGCGTCTGATCGCCGGTCTGGTGGGCGGCTATGCATCGGCTTCCACGGTGATGGTGGGCACCCAGGCGCCGCGCGAGCGCGCGGGTTGGGCGCTCGGCATACTTTCGACGGGCGCGCTCGCGGGCAATCTGGTCGGGCCGCTCATCGGCGGCGTGCTGCCAGACTGGATCGGCATTCGCGGCACGTTCTTCGCGGGCGGCGCGATGATCGCGGCGGCGGCGCTGCTCACCATCTTCGTGGTGAAGGAAGAGTTTCACCCGGACAGCGACGCGAAAGCTCACGCGCGCGGCACCGCCGGCACGCCCGCCCGACGCGCCAATTACGCGGTGGTGGCCGCGCTGCTCGTGACCGCGATGATGGTGCTGCTCGCCAACATGTCGATCGAGCCGATCATCACCGTGTATATCGGCGGCCTTGGCGTGGATGCCGCGCATCTTGCGCGCGTGGCCGGCGTGGTTATGGCATGCTCGGCGCTCGGGAGCATGCTGACGGCCGCGCGCCTCGGCGCGCTGGCCGACCGGTTCGGGAGCTGGCGCGTGATCGTTGTCTGCCTCGTGCTCACGGGGCTGGCGATGGTGCCGCAAGCCTTCGTCACGCACTGGTGGCAGCTCGCGGCTTTGCGCGTGCTGATGGGTATGACGCTCGCGGGCCTGTTGCCCTCGATCGGCAAGCTGGCGCGGCAATCGGTGGATGAAAGCCGGACCGGCCGCATGCTCGGTTATCTGCAATCGGCGCAATTCAGCGGCCAGGTGGCGGGCCCCGTGATCGGCGGTGTGATCGGCGTTCATCTCGGGCTGCACGCGGTGTTCTTCGTGACCGGCGCGCTGCTGATCGCTTGCGGCGGCCTCGCGCGCTGGGCGCACCGCCGCGCTGGGGCCTGACAGGCAGGCAAGCCGGCAGGCACATCGAATCTTTTAACGCATCCGGTGGGAAGGGAACATGAGCATTCAAGCGGACAATCGCGCGTTACTGCGCACGCTCGGCATCCACAAGCCGATCATTCAGGCGCCCATGGCCGGCGTCACCACGCCGGCGCTGGCCGCCGCGGTGTCGAACGCGGGCGGCCTCGGCTCGCTCGGCGTTGCCGCGATGAACGCGGAGAACGCGCGCCGCGCGATCCAACAGACTCGCGAGCTAACGACCAAGCCGTTCAACATCAACGTGTTCTGCCATCGCCCGGCGACACCCGATGCGGCCGTCGAGCGTGCGTGGCTCGAGTGGCTCGAACCGGTGTTCCGGCAATACGGCGCTACGCCGCCGCAAGCGCTCTGCGAGATCTACACGAGCTTCGTCGTCGACACCGCGATGCAGGCGATGCTGCTCGCGGAAAAGCCGGCCGTCGTGAGCTTCCATTTCGGCTTGCCGCCCGATGCGGTGATCGCGCAACTGAAGCACGCGGGCATCCGTTTGCTGGCGAGCGCGACCAATCTCGACGAAGCGGCGGCCGCCGTCGAGGCGGGTGTCGATGCGATCGTCGCGCAGGGCATCGAAGCGGGCGGTCATCGCGGCGTGTTCGACACGACCGGGCGCGACGAACGCATCGGCACGTTCGCGCTGACGCGCCTGGTCGCGAGCGAGTTCGACCTGCCCGTGATCGCGGCGGGCGGCATCATGGACGGCGCCGGCATCGCGGCCGCGCTCGCGCTGGGCGCGCAGGCTGCGCAATTGGGCACGGCGTTCGTCGCGTGCCCGGAAACCTCGATCGACGACGGCTATCGCCGCGCGTTGCTCAGCGATGCAGCACGCTCGACGACGTTCACGTCGGCCATTTCGGGGCGGCTCGCGCGCAGCATCGTCAATCGCTTCACCGCGCTCGGCGAGGACCCGCAAGCCCCGCGCACGCCGTCCTATCCGATCACCTATGACGCGGGCAAGGCGCTCAATGCAGCCGCCAAGGCCAAGGGTGAATTCGGCTACGGCGCGCATTGGGCGGGCCAGGCCGCGCCGCTTGCGCGTTCGCTGCCTGCCGGCGAACTGATGGCGCAACTGGAACGCGAAACGCGAGAAAGTATCGAGCGGCTGCAATCGGTGTGGAACTAGCAGTCCAGCTTCAATACCATCGCACAGATGGAACACATCGGCACGCGTGGGGCATGCGCGGGCCGATGTCCGATTAGCTTCCAGCCTCAGTTCCGCACCCATGCATTCGGTCCAGCGCGGCCGCGATCGTCGGGTTCTCAAGCCAACGAAACAAAGGCGGACAGGCATGCAACGCAAATTCGACGATCTCCTGCTGGGCAGCATCGAGCTCTTCTGCCTCGCGGCGGAGCTGGGTAGCTTCACGCTGGCGGCCAACGCCGCGAGTGTCACACCGGCGGCAGTGAGCCGCTCGGTGGCGCGGCTCGAGGAACGGCTCGGCGTGCGTCTGTTCGTGCGCACTACACGCCAGATCCGTCTGACCGACGCGGGGCGGCGCTACTTCGAGCAGTGCCGGCAAGCCCTGTCGCAACTGATGGACGCCGAGCGCGAAGTGACGGGCGAGCAGACCACGCCGGCCGGCGTGCTGCGCATCAGCATGCCGACGCCGTATGGACACTATCGCGTGTTGCCGCTACTGCCGGCGTTTCGTGAGCGCTATCCGCAAGTCCGGGTCGAGACGCACCTGAGCAATCGCAACATCGACTTTGCGGAACAAGGTTTCGATCTCGCGATACGTGGACGCGCGCCGGCCGATTCAAACCTCGTCGCGCGCAAGCTCGAAGACGCGGAAATGGTCGTGGTGGCGGCGCCCGCCTATCTGAAGCGCGCGGGCGTGCCGAAAACCGTCGAGGACCTGCGGGCGCATGAGTGCATCCAGTTCGAACTGCCGAGCAGCGGACGCCATCTCGCCTGGACCTTCGAGGGTTCGCCTGAAGATGGCGACGTGCTGACGCAGGGCAGCTATGGAACCTCGGGCGACGCGCTCGCCGGCGTGACGCTCGCGCGTGCCGGCGCGGGCCTGTTTCAGACGTATCGCTTCGTCGTGGAGGACGACCTGCGCGAAGGTCGGCTCGTGGAAGTGTTGCGCGAAGCGGGCGGACGCACGCGGCCATTCATCCTGCTTTATCCGCACGCGCGCTACCTGACCTCGCGCGTGCGGGCTTTCGTCGAATTTCTCGTCGAGCAGTTGGCCAAACCCGCGACGCTCGCCCCGAGCACGCGCGCGCATTGAGCGGCGCGCGCCGCTTCATCGCATGGCCCGCTCAGTGGCCGGCGCTCTGGCCGCCGTCCACATGCAGGATCTCGCCGGTCACGAACGGCGCCGAGTCGAGATAGAGGATCGCATTCACGATGTCGCTCATCTCGCCCATATGACCCACTGGATGCAATGCGCCAAGCGCCGCATGCGTTTCGGGCGCGTGCATCGGTGACTTGATGATGCCGGGCGAAACCGCGTTGGCGCGAATTCCGCGCTTCGCATACTCGATCGCGAGCGAGCGGGTCGCGGCGGCGAGGCCCCCCTTGGTCAGCGAGGTCAGCACGGACGGTACGCCATCAATCGCGTGATCCACGAGGCTCGTCGTGATGCTGACCACGTGCCCGTGCTCATGCTTCTCCATCTCGGCGATCGCGAGCTGCGTGATGTGGAAGAAGCCCGCGAGATTGATGCCGGTGATCGTCGCGTAATCTTCCGCGGTGTATTGGGTGAACGGCTTGGCCACGAAAATGCCCGCATTGTTGACGAGCGTGTCGACACGACCGAAGCGCGCCACGGCCGTCTCGATCACCCGTCGAGCCGTGGCCGGATCGGCGATGTCACCGGCCACGGTGACGAGGTTGGGATCGTCAGACGGCTTGATGCCGCGCGATGTCGCGACCACGTTATGGCCGAGCTTGCGAAATGCCTTGACGGTTTCGGCACCGATGCCTTGCGATGCACCGGTGACCACGATGACTTTGGGAGACTGACTCATAGTGAACCTCGAAGTAGGTTGGATCAGCAATCTGTGATCGGACTGATGGCTCCGATGGCGACTAATTTATGCGGTCGTGCTCCGCTTTTGCACACAAGGCGCGGACAAACAGTTGTGAGCCGCAGGAACAAGCGGTGAGTGACGGCGCGTAGCGGCAGTGGCCCTGTCGGTGCCGGCCGGTCTGTCGCGCGCATTCGCGTTCACGATGCCTGCGTTCGCGGGTCGTGATCGAACTCGAGTCTGATGCCGCCCGGCTCGTACACCATCGTGTGGCGTTTGGGCCCGCCACCGAGATCTTCGGGCGCGAATTCGACTTTGACGCCCGGCCAGGCGGACACGCGCGCGAAGATGTCCTGCAGTGCTTCCTCGCTGCCCACGCGCAGCGCAAGATGATGCAGTCCGACATGGACCTTGCGATCGAATTCGACGAGGCGGCTCGAATCGGTGACCTGCCAGAGCGTCACCACGACGTGTCCGTCCGACACGAACGCAGCCGGATAGGCAGGCCTTTCCCCCACCTGCTGCCAGCCCAGACACTTCACGAAGAAGTCGCATGTGAGGTTCAGATCGCGGACGGTGAGTCCGACGTGATCGATACCCAGCGTAAGCGGTTTGTCAGTCATCGTTCTGTCCTCCTGAAGTGAGAGCGGGCAGCGCCCGAATCCGTGCCGGAAAGAATTTAGCCCCAAGGAATCGCGGCGATATTCGCCGGCGGTTCAATTCAGTTTTTACACCATGTAGCGCATACGGCGAGGAAATCCGCTTGCATAAATCTGCATAGTCAAATATATTGAAGTCAGATATCGAGGAGGCGATCGATGGGTGATTCGATCAACGAAGACTTTGAGCGCACGCAGAAGCTGGCGTCCGTGCTGGGTCAGGCGCGTCAGCTGATTGCAAGCGAACTCAGCGCGGGGCTCGCGGATGCAGGGTTGAATCTGCAGGAGCGCGGCGTTCTGCTCACGCTGGCGCGCGGCAGCGTGAAAACACCGGCCGCACTGTCGAAATTGGCGGGTGTCCACCCGGCCCGGATGACCCGCGTGCTGGACAAGCTCGAAAACAGCGGATTGATCGAGCGCGCCCGCAACGGCAGGGATCGTCGCCTCGTGGATGTGTCGTTGACGCGGGAAGGGCAGATCGTCGCCGCCAGGAACACACAGGTTGTCCAGGGAGCATGGAGCGAGCGGCTTTCGCATTTCTCGAAGTCCGATTTCGACGCGTTGTGCCAGCTTCTTTCAAGGCTGCTGGACCGCTGAGGCGGCATTTTTTTTAACCATTTATCTGACATTGCAGATAATAACGCGCCACTGACGGGCGCTTCGAACCGACACGAGGACGCAACATGAATCCATCGAGCAACCCAGCCGCGCCGGCTCAGCTGACCGGCGCAAAGTTTGCACTCGGCACGTTTGCCGTGGCGCTTGCCACCTTCATGAACGTGCTGGATTCATCGATCGCCAACGTGGCGATTCCGACGCTGTCCGGCAACCTCGGTGTGTCGATCGACGAAGGCACATGGGTCATCACGCTGTTTGCCGCGGCCAACGCGGTGTCGATTCCGTTGACAGGGTGGCTCACGCAGCGCGTCGGCCAGGTCAAGCTGTTCGTCTGGGCAATCCTGCTGTTCGTGCTGTCATCGGCGGCGTGCGGTCTCGCTCCGAACCTGATGGTGCTGCTCGCCGCCCGCGTCGTGCAGGGCGCCGTGGCGGGGCCGCTGGTGCCGCTTTCTCAGGCTTTGCTGCTCGGCTCGTTTCCGAAGGAAAAAAGCTCGAGCGCGCTGGCGCTGTGGGCGATGACGGCGACGGTCGGGCCGATTGCGGGCCCGGCGCTCGGCGGCTGGATCACCGACAGCTACAGCTGGTCGTGGATCTTCTACATCAACGTGCCGGTCGGCCTGTTCGCCGCGGGCGCGATCTGGGCGATCTACCGCGACCGCGAGACGCCGGCCCGCAAGCTCCCGATCGACAAGGTCGGCCTGATCTCGCTGATCGCATGGGTCGCGCCGCTGCAGATCATGCTCGACAAGGGCCGCGACCTCGACTGGTTCAGCTCGCCGGTGATCTGGGCGCTGACGATCGTCGCCGTGGTCAGCTTCCTGTTCTTCCTGATCTGGGAATTGACGGAGGAAAAGCCGATCGTCAACCTGCGGCTTTTCGCCAGACGTAACTTCCTCGGCGGCACGATTGCGATTTCGGTCGCCTACGCGATCTTCTTCGCCAACCTCGTGATCCTGCCGCAGTGGATTCAGGGCTTCCTCGGCTACCGGGCGGTGGACGCGGGGCTCGTGACCGCGCCGCTCGGCATCTTTGCCGTGGTCCTCGCCCCGGTGATGGGCAAGATCATGCCTCGTTCGGACATGCGCGTGCTTGCCACGCTTGCGTTCGTCGGATTCGCCGGCGTGTTCTTCATGCGCTCGAACTACACGACCGGCGTCGACGCCTGGACGCTCGTGCTGCCCACCTTGCTGCAGGGCATTCCGACCGCGCTGTTCTTCACGCCGCTCACCGCGATCATCCTGTCGGGTCTGAAGCCGGAGGAGATTCCGGCGGCGGCGGGTCTGTCCAACTTCGTGCGCATTTTCGCGGGAGCGGTGGGCACGTCGCTGATGAGCACCGCGTGGAACGACCGTACGATCCTGCACCATGCGCGCCTTGCCGAGCAAACGAGCGTGGACGATCCTGGCTTTACCGGCGCGATCGCGCACTTGCAGGCGGCGCTGGACGCGGGCGTTCCCAAGGCCACGGCCTTTTACGAAGCCTCGCTGAACGCGCAGGCGACGATGCTCGGCCTGAACGACATCTTCTGGATCTCGGCGCTGATCTTTGTCGTGATCATCCCGCTGATCTGGGTGACGAAGCCGGCCAAGGGTGGTGCCGCGGGCGCGGCAGCCGCCGGCGGACATTGAATCCAATTTGGCAACCTGGTTCGGACGGAAAATGAAACAGACCATCCTCTTCTTGACATTATCTGATAATGCAGATATTGTTCAAATCAACGAGGAGGACACCGCCATGGACCATTACACGACGAAGAACTTCATGCTTACGAACAGTATCGGCTTCAGGCTCGTCAAGGCCCGTAACGTCGTCGTCGCGGAAATGGACGCGGCGCTCAAGGACCTCGACATCAACGGCCAGCAGATGGGCATCCTGCTTTCGCTGAAGCAGGGTGTGGCAACCACGCCTTTCGAGCTGTCGAAGCTGCTCGGAATCGACACCGGCCTGATGACGCGGATGCTGGACAAGCTGGAATCGAAGGGGCTGCTGGTACGATCGCGCGACCCGCAAGATCGCCGCGTGGTCAATCTGACGTTGACCGCGGAGGGGCAGAAAGTCGCCGCGCGGATTCCGGAAGTCGCACCGCATGTGTTGAACGCCCGCTTGCGCAAATTCACGAAGGCCGAGTTTGCCGAGCTGGACCGCCTGCTTCGCAAGTTCACAGGCGATTGAACGGCGCGGCCGTGTGCCGCGCTTTTTTTCATCCATTAATCTGATTTGTCAGAAAATGAAAACGCAGACTTCCAGGGCAAACACCGTCGCCCGTTCGCTGAAGCTCGGTGTTTCGGTGATCTCCTTCGCAGTGCTGGCAGCATGTGCAAACTATGCGGGCATCCACAGCGACAAGCAGATCGATCAACCACAACAGCTGGAAACGGCGCAGAGCCTTCCGCAAGAGCAGGGGCACTGGCCATCCGCCGACTGGGTCGACCAGTTCGGCGACGCGCAACTGAAAGCATTGATCGCCGAGGCACTGCAAGGTAGCCCGACGCTCGACCAGGCGCGCGCGCGAGTCGAGCAGGCGCAAGCCTATAGCGAAACGGAGAAGGCAAACACGCTGCCGCGCGTCGATGCGTCGTACACGCTGACGCGCCAGCAGTACAGCAGCACCGCGTTGATTCCGCCGCCGTACGCCGGCTCATGGCAGACGGAAAACAAGGGGCTGCTGAGCGCTTCTTACGATCTCGACCTGTGGGGCAAGAACCGCGAGGCGCTGCGCGCGGCTGTCTCGGAGGCGTCCGCGAGCGAGGCCGACGTGGAAGTCGTCAGGCTCACGCTCGACACCTCGATCGCCCGCACTTACAACGAGCTGGCGCGGCTCTACGCATTGCGCGACATCGCGCAGCAGGAAGTCGCGCGGCGCGAGCAGATCGACCGCATCACCGCGAGCCGCATCGCAAACGGCCTCGATACCGAAGTGGAGCGCAAGACGGCCGAAGCGAATCTGTCCACGAGCCGTGCCCGCGTCAGCGCGCTCGACGGCAGCATCCTGACCACCCGGTATCAACTGGCGGCGCTGCTTGGCAAGGGGCCCGACCGGGGACTCGCGATCACGCGGCCGACGCTCGGCGTCGGCGACGACGTACGTCTGCCGGACAACCTGCCGGCCGATCTGCTGGGCCGCCGGCCCGACATCGTCGCGGCGCGCTGGCGCGTCGATGCGATCACGCACGAGGTGAAGGAAGCGAAGGCCGAGTTCTATCCCGACATCAACCTGAGCGCCGCGATCGGTTTCGACGCGTTCGGCTTCGGCCGCCTTTTGAGCGCCGCGAGTCGCACGGCCTCGGTGGGCTCGGCGATCCATCTGCCGATCTTCGATGGGGGTGAGTTGCGCGCGCAGTTGAAGGGCCGCTACGCCGAGTTCGACTATGCGGTGGCGACCTACAACCAGACGCTGATCGGCGCGCTGAGCGGCGTGGCCACGCAGATCGCGCAGATCCGCTCGAGCGACGCGCAGCTCGGCGATGCGCAGGCCGCGCAGCAGGCCGCGAGCGATGCCGATCGACTGGCGACCACGCAATACAAGGCCGGCCTCACCAACCAGCTGACCGTACTCAATGCCGACGTCACCGCGCTGAACGCCGACGAGGCGATCGCCAATCTGAAGATGGACCGCCGCGACCAGCAGATCGAGCTCGCGTCGGTGTTGGGCGGCGGCTATGTCGATACGTCGGCGAGCACCGACCATCACGCCGACGTCGCCGCCGTCCCCACCAGTCAAGCCAATCCCGCGGTTGCCGCACGTTGAACGGCACATCGCGAACCCTATCAGGAGAACTGCAATGAGCGATTCGATCACGACCGACCGCGAAGTCGCGGATCAGGAAGACGAACAGAAGAGCGGCGCGCAAGCGTCCGCCACGCCCCAAGGCGACAACAAGGCCACGCCCCCGGCACGCCGCAAGCGCCTGATCGCGCTGCTCGGCGCCACGGTCGTGGTCATGAGCGCGGCTTACGGCGCGTACTACTTCACCGAGGGCCGTTATCACCAGGAGACCGACGACGCGTACGTCAGCGGTAATCTCGTGCAACTGACGCCGCAGGTCACCGGCACGGTGATCGCCGTCAACACCGACGACACGCAGATCGTGAAGCAGGGCGACCCCGTCGTCACGCTCGATCCGGCCGATGCGAAACTTGCGCTCGCCGATGCCGAAGCGCAGCTCGGCCAGACCGTGCGACGCGTGAGCGGCCTGTATATCAACAACGACTTCTACGCGGCGAACGTCGCTCAGCGCGAAGCGGATCTGGGCCGCGCCCGCGACGACCTGCATCGTCGCGAGGCCGTCGCGGACACGGGCGCCGTGTCCGCCGAAGACATCGCGCACGCCCGCGACGCGGTCAGCGTCGCGCGGGCAGCGCTCGACGCCGCGCGCCAGCAGGGCGAAGCCAACCACGCGCTGACCGACCGCACCACGGTCGAACAGCATCCGGACGTGCAGGCCGCCGCCGCGAAAGTGCGGACCGCGTGGCTCGCCTATGCGCGCGATACGTTGCCGGCGCCGGTGACCGGCTACGTCGCGCAGCGCCGGGTTCAGGTCGGCCAGCGCGTCGCGCCCGGCACGCCGCTGATGGCGATCGTGCCGCTCGACGGCGTATGGGTCGACGCGAACTTCAAGGAAGTGCAGCTCAAGCACATGCGGATCGGCCAGCGGGTCACGCTGACATCGGACGTCTACGGTAGCGGCGCGCGATATCACGGGCGTATCGAGGGCTTTTCGGCCGGCACCGGCAGCGCGTTCGCGACACTGCCGGCGCAGAACGCCACCGGCAACTGGATCAAGATCGTGCAGCGGCTGCCGGTTCGCATCGCGCTCGACCCGGCCGAGCTGGCCGCGCATCCGCTGCGTATCGGCCTGTCGATGGCGGTCGACGCCGACACGCGCGACGAATCCGGTTCGCAGTTGGGCGCGGCGCAGAACACGCGCTATCGCACCGATGTTTTCGCGCACTACGATGCGCAGGCCGACGCCGAGATCGACAAGATCATCAAGCAAAACGAAATGGTCTCTCGCGCGATGGCCGCGCAACCCCAACCGCAATCGCAATCGCAACGCGTGGCGTCGCACGAACACAAGGCAAATGCGGGTTGAAGCGCGTCGAGCGCAGCCTGTCGCGACACAGCGTGAACCGGCAGGTCACCGAGGCGGGGCTCAACGGCCGAGCGCCGCCTCGTCCTCGGCCAATGCCGACGGCACGGCCTCACGCAGGAAATCCACGAAAGTTCTGATTTTGGCGTCCAGATACTGGCGCGACGCGTGGACCGTGTAGGCCGTCAGTTTCTGCAGCCGATACTGCGGCAGCACGCGAACCAGTGCGCCGCTTTCGAGCAAGGGCAGGGCGCTCGACATCGGCAGCGCGCCGATACCCACCCCTTCGCGCAGCGCGACACCGAGCGCGTCAGGAAGGTTGATTTCGACCGCCGCCTTCGGAAGCTCGACCGTTTCACGGCCGTTGGGTCCGTCCAGATGCCAGCGATCGCGCGGGAAAATCGACATAACGAGCTGCAGGCACGTGTGACCCCGAATGTCCTGTACCGTGTGCGGCGTACCGCGCGCGCGCAGATAAGCGGGCGCTGCAAAGAGCACGCTGTGGACCTCTCCGAGCCGACGCGAAACGAGCCCCGAGTCGGGCAGCTGCGTCGCACTCAATCGAAGCATCAGGTCGTAGCCATCGTCGAGAAGATCCGGCGTGCCTGACGATAACGTCAGCTCGACCGACACGGCAGGATAGCGCTCCTGATAGCGGACCGCTGCCGGCACCAGATAGGTCGTGCCAAAGCCTGGCGACGCATGCACGCGCAGCCGCCCCGAGGGTCTGACTTGCGCATTGGCTGCCTCGGCTTCGGCCTCGTCGACAGAGGCGAGTATTTGTTGGCAGCGGTCCAGATATCGCTCGCCCGCCTCGGTCAGCGCGAGGCGCCGGGTACTTCGGTGCAGCAGACGTGTGCGCAAATGCGTCTCGAGTTGCGCGACCGCCCGCGACGCGTTGGCTGTCGGAATGTTCAGGCGCGAGGCCGCTGCCGTGAAGCTTCCTTCTTCGGTGATACGGACGAATATCCGCATCATGTTGAGCTTGTCCATTACAAATGCACGCGAACCTGTTCCGTAAATGTCCGTATCGCCTCTTCATTGCGCGACAGGAAAATCCATTGGCCGACTCGCTTCGGAACCAGAAGTCCCGCTTCGACGAGCACGGCGATATGCATTGATACCGTCGACTGGGCCAGACCGCTGCGCGCCTGGATGACGTGCACGGGTACGCCGCGGCCATGGTTGAGATAGCCGTTCGGAAAGGTCTCGGCGGGGGCTCTCAACCACGCGAGGATGTCGCGCCGCAGCGGATTCGCGAGAGCCTTGTGAATCAGGTTCGTGTCGATCATCAATTACTCCGTGTGTGCCCGGCGCTTCGTGCCGGCGGCGTCAGCAACGCCGTGGCGATCGTTCCCGCGGCATGTTCGCCGAGGTCTTCCCGCACCAGCGACAGGGCGAGATGGATGCCCGCACTCGCGCCGCCCGACGAGTACAGGTTGCCATCCTTCAGGCAGCCAGGATTCGACATCACATGGACCAGCGGATATTCGGCTGCGAGGCGATCTGCGTCGCGCCAATGCGTGGTCAGCCAGCGGCGATCGGCGAGACCGGCTCTTGCAAGCAGAAACGCGCCGTTCGAAATGCAGGCGAGCCTGTGGGACCTTGGCCCCGCATCGCTCAACCAGTCCACGAGTTTGCGATGCTCACGGGCAGAACCGACCACCGGGGAGCCAGGCACCACGACGATGTCGAAGGGCGGGCGCGTATCGAACAGGCACTCGGTCGTACCCACGGCCGTCCCGTTCGACGAAAACACCGGCCCCGGCGACGGCCCGATCAGATGCGCCTCATAGAGGACGCCGCCATACAGGCGGTTGGCCTGATGAAACACATCCATCGGACCACTGACCTCGAGCAGCTGAAATCCCGCATAGAGCATCATCGCGACACGCATGCGCACTCAGCCGGTGAACGCTCGCGACACGAGCGCGGATTGTGTCGCCACATGCGCCGCATGCGATCCCGGCGCGGTCGATGCGCAAGCATCAGGTCCCGCGTACAGCAGCGTCGTGCCGGCAGGCGGAATCTCGCGCAGCAGCGGCTCGACGAAACTCCATGCGCCCTGATTGTGCGCTTGCTCCTGGCACCAGACCACGCTCTTCAGGTTCGGATAGCGAGCGAGCTCGGCGGCCAGTTGTTGCGCCGGAAACGGATAGAGCTGCTCGACGCGGATGATCGGGGTGTCGGTCATACCGGCGCTGCGGCGATGCGCGAGCAATTCGAAGTAGACCTTGCCGCTCGTCACGATCACCCGCTCCACATCAGTCGCGCGCGACGCGTCGATCTGGGTGTCCGGCAGAACCTCGCGGAATTCGCCGTGACTCAACTCGTCGAACGTGCTGGTCGCCTCCGGGTGGCGCAGCAGCGACTTCGGCGTCATCACGACGAGCGGGCGCCGTTCGAAGGCGCGGGCCTGCATCAGCAGCAAATGGAACAGTTGCGCCGGCGTGGTCGGTTCCGCAACCCGCATATTGTTTTGCGCACTCAATTGCAGGTAGCGCTCGAGCCTCGCCGACGCGTGCTCGGGGCCCTGGCCTTCCTGCCCGTGAGGCAGGAACAGCGTCAGGCCGCTGTGTTGTCCCCACTTGGCCGCGCCCGCCGCGATGAACTGGTCGATCACGACCTGCGCGCCATTGGCGAAATCACCGAATTGCGCTTCCCAGATCACCAGCGCATTGCGATTCACCGTCGAATAGCCGTACTCGAATGCCAGCACGGCGGCCTCGGAGAGAATCGAGTTCGTCACGGTGAACCGGCCCTGGGTTGCGCCGAGATGATCGAGTGGAACATAGACCCCATCGGGACGATGTATCCGTGTCTGATCGTGCAGAACGGCGTGCCGGTGGTTGAACGTCCCGCGTGCGCTGTCCTGCCCGCTCAGTCGGATACCGACCCCGGCCGCGAGTAACGATGCGAATGCCAGATGTTCGCCCATGCCCCAGTCGAGCAGGCGTTTTCCGGATGCCATCTCCTGACGCCCGTTCATCATCTTCCTGACGAGCGCATGCAGCGTCAGGTCCGCGGGGACGGTCGAGATCCGCTGCGCGAGGCCGCGCAGATCGTCGGCCGACGGGGCTAGGTGGCGGGTCGGGCCGGTTTGCGCGGCTGAGCGCGAGCGCTCGCCGGCTTCCTCGTGTAGCGGCGAAGCATAGGAACCCACGGTCTCGTGCGCGCGCTCGAGAAGTTCGCGACGCGCGCTGACGTAGCGTTGCGCCTCGTCGGCCTTCAGCACGCCTTGCTGGATCAGCCGGTTCGCGTAGCGTGTCCTCACGCCCGGATGACTCGCGATCGAGCGATACATCAGCGGTTGTGTGATGCCGGGCGTGTCCTGTTCCTGATGCCCGTACCTGCGAAAGCAGACGAGATCGATGACGACGCTGCGCTTGAACGTGCTGCGATAGTCGAGGGCGAGCCGCGCCGCCATCGCGACCGCTTCAGGGTCGTCGCCATTGACGTGCAGGATCGGCGCCTCGATCATCTTCGCGACGTCCGTCGTATAGAACGACGAACGCGTGTCGCGCGGATCGGAAGTCGTAAAACCGATCTGGTTGTTGACGACGACGTGCACGGTGCCGCCCGTGCCGTGTCCGCGCGTATAGGAAAGGCTCAGCGTTTCCATGACCACGCCCTGTCCGCTCATCGCCGCGTCGCCGTGGATTTCGACCGGCAGCACGTCGTCGCCGTCGGCGCTGGCGGCGAGATCCGCCTTCGCGCGCGCCATGCCTTGCACGACCGGGTTGACGACTTCCAGATGCGACGGGTTGAACGCGAGCGTCACCTCGACCGGTCCGGCGTCGGTCTCGACCGAACTGGCAAAGCCCTTGTGATACTTGACATCGCCGGCCGTCAGTTTTTCGGCGTCCTTGCCGTCGAATTCGTCGAACAGCGCGCGCAGCGGCTTGCCGACGACATTCACGAGCACATTCAGGCGGCCGCGGTGCGCCATGCCCATCACGAGCGCGCGCAGCTTCTTCGACGCGCCATACCGGACCAGGTCGTCGAGCAGCACGATCAACGACTCGCCGCCTTCGAGCGAGAAGCGCGTTTGTCCGACATAGCGCGCGTGCAGGTGTTTTTCGAGCCCTTCGGCTGCGCACAAACGCTCCAGCAGCCGCAGTTTCTCAGCGGCCTGCAGCGACGGCGTGGCGCGCGAGGATTCGAGCCGTAGCTGCCACCAGCGCCGCTGCTGCGCGTCGGCGAGGTGCATGAACTCGGCGCCGAGTGTGCCGGTGTACGTTTGCTCGAGCGCGGCAACGATATCCTTCAGCGTCGCGTCGTCCTCGAAGAGAAACGTGTCGGCGGTGCTGAACGTGGTCGACATGTCGGCGGCCGTCAGGCCGTAGTAGGCCGGCGTCAATTCGGCGTAGGAGCGTGGCGGCGTCCACGCCAGCGGGTCGAGATCGGCCACGCGCGTGCCGATCATCCGGAACGCGGCGATCAGCGTTTGCACCGCCACCTGCTTTCTCGCGAGGCCCAGCGCGTCGGCGGCCTCCTTGTTGGCCTGCTCATTGGGTTGCTTATTGGCCTGCTTATCGGGCTCGCTACCGGCTTCGTTGCTGGCCGCGACGACGGCACGCGGCGTTCGTTTCGCCAGCTCGACGAAGCTGGAGATCACCGGTGCGTGCGGCTGGTCGTCACGATCGCTGCCATCGATGGCGGGGGTGTCGCGCAACGCGTCGAACCACGTCCGCCACTCGGCTGTGACCGCATTCGGGTCAGCCAGGTAAAGTTCATATTGCTCTTCGACGTAGGGGGCGTTGCCCCCGAACAGGAAAGAGCTCTGACGTTCCTTCAACATGATGAATCTGCCTTTGCTCGCTGTGCGGCCGTGAGCCGGCCGCAATATATGGAGTGACGACTATCGTTGCCTGTAGCCACCCACCGAACAGCCAGGCATCGACGCGCGTCACAAGCGCCGTCCTTGGCGGGAGACCTCCCGGCACGCCCGGGTGATATCCCCAGTCGCGGTCGTGTAGACAGTCTAGTTAATCGATGCTGTGGCGGAAATGCGCGGATGATTCGTCCGTCTGCCAACTAGTCGAAGTTTTGGGCCACGCGCGCAGTGCTGGCTTACCTCGTGTCGGGCATCGTTGCGGCGAGAGATTTGTTACGCCCAGACACAATAGTTTTTCCGGGCGCTGACGGCATCAGCGGCCGATGATGCGGTAAGCTGCGCCACGGCATCGCAAACATAGTTCCCACCATGAAGGTCACGGCATGAAAGTCGCCATTGTTGTATTCGATGGTGTGCAGGCGCTGGATGTAGCAGGCCCACTCGATGTGTTCGCCGAGGCGAACACGTTTCTTCCCGAGCATCAGCGCTACGAAGTCTCGCTGGTCGGACGCGAAGCGGGCACCGTGACCTGCTCGAATGGCATGCAACTGGCGGTTTCGTTTGGCTATGCCGACCGTGACATTCAATGGGACCTGCTGCTGGTCGCGGGCGGACCTCAGTTGCCCGATGCGCAGCCTTCGAATGAATTCCTGACCTGGTTGCAGAATCAGGCGCGCAGCGCGAGCCGCTTCGGCTCCGTATGCAATGGTGCATTCGTGCTCGCGCATGCGGGGCTGCTCGATGGCAAGGAAGTCACGACGCACTGGTCGGACGCGAATCGGCTGTCCAATGAATTTCCGCAAGCCAACGTGCGGCCGGACAGGATCTTCGTTCGCGACGGTCGGCTTTTCACGTCAGCCGGCGTGACCGCGGGCATCGATCTGTGTCTGGCGCTAGTCGCCGAGGACTGGGGGCACGAGCTCGCGGTGCGGGTCGCGAAGCGTCTGGTCGTGTATATCCAGCGGGAAGGCGGTCAGTCGCAGTACAGCCCCTATATCGGCGCGGGCAAGGACGAAGATCCGATCCTCCACAAGGTCTATCGATATGTGAGCGAGCATATTACCGGGACGCTGTCGATCGAGGAGCTCGCGAGTGCGGCCTCGGTGAGCCGCCGTACATTGTCGCGGGTATTCGCGAAGCACGCGAAGGTGACGCCCTCGGTATTCGTCGAGCAGGTGCGCGTCGATACGGCGAGAAAACTGCTCGAGGATACCGATGCTCCGCTGAAGACGGTCGCGTTCAAATGCGGCTTTCACAACGCCACGCATATGCGCACGACATTCTCGCGGCGGCTCAACGTCACGCCGAAGCAATATCGGATGCGATTCAGAGGGGAGGCGAGTGCACAACAGTGAGCCCACCGCGGCGCTGGCGGACGTGTCGTCGTTGACCAACGACGATTCGGCGCAATTGCTTCCCGACATCATTCAGCCCGGCTTGTCGATCCTCTTCTGCGGCATCAACCCGGGATTACGCGCGGCGTCGACAGGGCACCACTTCGAAGGCAGGGGCAACCGGTTCTGGAGAGTTCTCCATCGCGCCGGTTTCACGGACGAGGAGTTTCGCCCCGAGAACGACCGGCAACTGTTGAATCGTGGATACGGTCTGACCACGGCGGTCTTACGTCCCACGGCTCGTGCGGACCAACTGTCGAAGGTGGAGATTCAAGCCGCCGCGGCGCAGTTCGAACTGAAGATTCGACACTACGCGCCGCGCTTCATCGCGTTTCTTGGCAAGGTGGCGCTCGCCGAAATGTCCGGCCAGCGTGATATCGAATGGGGCTTGCAAGCCCGTGATTTCGCCGGTGCGCGCGCATGGGTCCTGCCAAACCCAAGCGGCCTGAACCGATCGTTCAGCCTCGATGCACTCGTGAGCGCCTACCGTGAGCTCCGGTTGGCTGCGAAACTGGCGCTTCCCGACTAGACGGCGATTGCCGCCATAGGCGCGCGCTGCTGCCTTTTGCGGCGCGCTAAGCCGCGTCTCACGCTTTTGCCCGAGCCCATGCGGGTCGGTTCCACGCAGCCTGTAACGGCTGGTCGCGCATCAGCGTTCCGCTTGACTCAAACCAGCGCCTGAATCGCATGGCCCGTGACGAACCACCATGGTTCGTCACGACGCACGCTTTTCCGCCCATGCCGCGCGAGCGGGCGCACAGCCGGTCGACACAGCACGGCCTGGCCAATTTTCCGTACTGGATGGCCCAAAACCCGCCTAGCCGAAGCTTTAAGAAATCGGCCCGATCTCTGACAATTAAGCAATCGGTGAACAGCAACGAAGAGCGGTGAGCCGACAGCTGACTGTCCGCGTCGGGCAGTACAGCTAACTAAACCAGAGCGGGTTGAAACCTATGACGACTGAAACGGAAGCGCCGAGTATCCCGCGATCGCTGGAGAGCGGTCCTGTACGCGTGGTAGCGGCGCCGCCCCGGACGGCTCCTGCGCAGGTGGCTCTTACCGGGCGTATTGCGCTCGGGCTCGTCGGCATGCTGTTCGCGTCGTTGCTGGCGATCCTGAACGAGCAGGTCACCGCGGCCGCGCTGGCCGATATCCAGGGCGCGTTCCTGATCGGACATGACGACGGCACCTGGCTCACTTCGCTGTTCGAAGCAGCGAACGTCGCGACGATGGTGTTTGCGCCGTGGTTCGGCATCACGTTCACGCTGAAGCGGTTCACGATCGGCGCCGTACTCGCGACGATGTTCTTCGGCTTGCTGTGCCCGTTCGCTCCCAATCTGCTGGCGCTTTACGTGCTGCGCATTCTTCAGGGAATCGCGGGCGGATGTCTTCCGCCGATGCTGATCATCGTGGCGCTGCGCTATCTGCCGCCCAATCTCAAGCTGTATGGACTCGCCGGCTATGCGCTGACAGCGACCTTCGGGCCGGCCCTGGGCACGCCGCTCGCCGCGTTGTGGACGGAGTTCGTCAGCTGGCGCATGGCGTTCTGGCAGATCGTTCCGCTCGGCGTGCTGTGCTGCATCGCGATTCAGCGGGGGCTTCCCGCGGACCCGATGAAGCTCGAGCGGTTTCGCTCGTTCGACTGGATCGGCTTCGTGACCGGATTTCCCGCCGTCGCGATGCTGGTGACCGGTCTTTTGCAGGGCGATCGTCTCGACTGGTTCGATTCGGGGTTCATTCGCGTGATGTTCGGCGCGGGGGCGCCGCTGCTCGTTGCATTTCTCGTCAACGAATGGTGTCAGCCGGTGCCGTTTTTCAAGCTTCAACTGCTTGCGCGCAGGAATTTCACGCATGGACTATCGACCTTGCTCGGCACCGTGATCCTGCTGGTGGGCATGGCGGCAATACCGGCCCAGTATCTCGCGATAGTCCATACGTACCGCCCGCTGCAGACCGCGCCGCTGTCGTTGTTTCTGGCCGTGCCGCTGTTGATCACGCTGCCGCTGACGGCCGCTTTGCTGAACACGCGCCGCGCCGATCACCGCTGGGTAATCGCCACGGGTCTCGCGCTGATGTTCGTGACCTGCGCGATGGGAAGCTTCATCACGACCGAGTGGATTCGCGACAATTTCTACCTGCTGCAATCGTTGCAGATCGTCGCGCAGCCGATGGTGATCATGTCGATCCTGATGGGCGTGACGACGGGGCTGCCGCCCACCGAGGGTCCGTTTGCTTCGGCGATGTTCAATTCCCTGAAGACGTTTTCCGCGGCGGTGGCGAGCGGGCTCATTGAAAGTGTGGGGACCGCGCGCGAGCATTTCCATTCGAGCATGCTGGTCGACCAGCTGGGCAACCGCCCACTGATGGCGAACCAGGGCGTCGGCGCGGACTACGGTCTGGGTCAGCTCGCGCACCGGATCCACGAGCAGGCGGTCGTTCTGACTTCCGCCGATCTGTACCGCGTGATGGCGTGTGTCGCCGTTGCGCTTCTTCTGCTGGTTCCAGTGCTGCCGGTGCGCATCTATCCGCCGTGGAGCACGACGCCGCCTGCTTCGCATTGAGGAACGATTCCCATGTCATCGACTATGCCATCCCCATTGAAGATCTTTCGTGCTGCCGCGGTCATCGGCGTCGTCGGCCTCGCGGCATGGGGCTGCACGAGGCTGCTCGCGAGCCCGAATACCGAGTCCACCAACGACGCCTACGTCACCGCGGACTTCACGCTCGTCGCGCCGCGCGTCCCGGGTCAGATCACGGACGTACTGGTCAACGACAACGAGGACGTGAAAGCGGGCCAACTGCTCGTGCGCATCGATGACCGCGACTTTCGCGCGGCGCTGATGAGCGCCGAGGCGGAAGTGGTCGCGGCGAAGGCATCGGTGGCGAACTTCGATGCGGAAATTGCGCGTCAGCCGTCGCTGGTCGAGCAGGCGCGCGCGACGCTGCGCGCCGACGACGCATCGATCGGTTTTGCGCGGGCCAACGCGTCGCGCTACCAGAACCTGTCCGACGCCGGCGCGGGGACGGCGCAGGAACAACAACGCGCTTCGAGCACGCTCGCGCAGCAGCTTGCGCAGCAGTCGCACGACCAGGCGGCGTTGCTGGCCACCGAGCAGAATCTGGACGTGCTGCGCACGCAGCGCGACAAGGCCGCGGGCGCGCTGGAACACGCCGAGGCGGCGCTCGAGCAGGCGAAGCTCAACCTGTCGTACACGGAGATCCGCGCACCCGTCGACGGGAAGGTCGGCCGCCGTTCGGCGCGGGTCGGCGCATTCGTGACGCCCGGCGCGCCAGTCCTGGCGATCGTGCCGCTGTCGGACGCGTACGTGGTCGCCAACTTCCAGGAGAGCCAGATCAGCAATATGCGACCGGGCGAAGGCGTACGCGTGACGGTGGATAGCCTGCCCGGCATCGTGATCCGCGGCCGTGTCGATAGCCTCGCGCCGGCGACCGGCGTGAGCTTTGCGCCGATCGCGCCCGACAACGCCACCGGCAACTTCACGAAGGTCGTGCAGCGGGTGCCCGTCAAGATCACGATCGATCGCGGCCAGGCAAGTGCAGCGGCATTGAGCGTGGGGCTCTCGGTCGAAGCGGACGTCGTGGTGGGCCACAGTGGCGAAGCGACGGCCGAGGGAGCGCAAAGAGAATGAACACGAGCAACTACTCTGCGCGCGCGATCGTCGCGGCGCTTCTGACCTGTGTCGCGCTGACGGCATGCACGGTGGGTCCGAATTTCGAACGTCCACAGACGGCCACGCCGCAGGTCTTCGAGCGTACGCAAACCGCGCAGTCGCCGAGCCGGGCGGTGGAAGCCCAGTTCGGTCCGGATTGGTGGACGCTGTTCAACGATCCGGTACTGAACCAGCTGGAAAAGCAGCTGGTCGACGCCAACCTCGACGTGGCCGCGGCCTCCGCGCGTTTGCTGCAAAGCCGGGCCGAGCGGCGCGTTGCCGGCGCCGCCGAATACCCGACGCTCGACGGCGCCGCCTCGTACAACCGCGAACGCGGCAGCCAGAACGGCATCCTGTCGCTGCTCGGCGTCACGCCGACGCAAAGCCAGCCGCAATCGGCTTCCGGCAACGCGCCGCTCGGCGTGGCCCCGTTGCCCGGCTCGGCGGGCTCGCCCGCCTATAACCTGTATCAGGCCGGGTTCGATGCGTCGTGGGAGATCGATCTGTGGGGGCACGTGCGACGCAGCGTCGAAGCGGCGAGCGCGCTGTCCCAGGCCTCGTACGAGGACCGCAACGCGGTGCTGTTGAGAGCGCGCGCGGAACTGGCGCGCGACTATATCGAGCTGCGCGACACGCAGGATCTGCTGCAGATCGCGAGACAGAACCTCGACATCGCCAACGATGTGCTGAAGCTCACGCGGGTTCGCGCGCATGAAGGCGTCACGACCGATCTCGACGTGTCGAACGCTGCCGCACAGGTGGAAAACATCGAAAGCCTGATTCCGACGCTGGAGTCGCACTGCGAGACCACGATCAACGCGATCGGGCTGCTGCTCGGGCAGGAACCCGGTGCGCTGCGGCAGACGCTTGCCGAACCGCGCGAGGTGCCGGTGCTGCCCGCGCAGGTGCCGATCGGCTTCCCGTCCGAGCTCGTGCAGCGCCGGCCCGATATCCGCGAGGCGGAGGCGGACCTGCATGCGGCAACCGCGACCGTCGGCGTCGCGAAGGCCGATTTCTATCCACGCATCACGCTGAACGGCAGCGCGGGGTTTCAGAGTCTTCAACTGTCGAATCTCGCCAGCTGGGCGTCCGGGCAGTTCGTCGTCGGGCCTTCGATTACGTTGCCGATATTCGAGGGAGGCCGTCTGAAGGGCACGCTGCAACTGCGTGAAGCACAACAACAGGAAGCCGCCATCGTCTACCGGCAGACGGTGCTGCGCGCGTGGCGGGAAGTCGACGATTCGCTCGTCACCTACGACGCCGAACAACGCCGCCGCGATCGGCTCGCCACGGCCGTCAGCATGAACGAGCGCGCGCTGGCCGTTGCGCGGGAACGCTACAAGGCGGGCGCGCTCGACTATCTCGACGTGCTGAACGTGCAGCGGCAATTGCTCGAAGCGCAGAGCAATCTGCAGAAGAGCAAAGCCACCGCCGCGACCAATCTGATCACGCTCTGTAAAGCGCTGGGAGGGGGATGGGAGTCGACCTACGGCGGATAACGGGCAACGGGCCGCCCGCCGTTCAATACTGGAACCGGATCGCGGCATGTCGCTGCGAATACCGGAGCGAACGAACAACAAGGAGCTTGTCATGCGCGATTCAACCCATTCAGCCGATAGTGCCGCCACGCCCGCATTCGCATCGCGCGGCAAGATCGTCATGATGGCGATCATCGCCGGCGCGGTGATCACCAACATTTACTGCACGCAGCCGATCCTTCCGCTGATCGCCGCGGGTCTGCGCGTCGACGTGACGACGGTCGATCTCGTCGCCGCCGCGGCACTGCTCGGTTTTTCGAGCGGGCTCGCGTTGCTGCTGCCGCTCGGCGACCGGTTCGATCGCCGCAAGCTGGTGCTGATCCAGATCGCGCTCGCCTGCGTGTTCGGCGTCGCGGCGGCCGTCGCGCCCGGCATCTGGGCGCTCGTCGCGGCGTCGTTCGGCCTCGGCATCGTGAGCTGCGTTCCGCAGCAGCTGGTGCCGTTCGCCGCCGTGATGTCGTTGCCGAGCGAGCGCGGGCGCAACGTCGGCACTGTCGTGAGCGGGATCATGGTCGGCATCCTGAGCGGCCGTACCATCGCCGGCGTGATCGGCGCGGCGTATGGATGGCGCGCGGTGTACGTCGCCGAAGCGGCCTTCATGGTGCCGGTCTGGATCGCGGCCGCGGCGCTGCTGCCGCGCGGCGTGCCGTCGACGAATCTCTCCTATGGGCGCCTGCTCGCTTCGCTGTGGCCGCTCGCGCGGGACAATCGGCCGATCCGCGAATCGATGCTGATCCAGGCCTTGCTGTGGGCCTGCTTCAACGGGTTCTGGGTCAATCTCGCCGCGCTTCTCGCGAGCGGACCGTGGCATCTCGGCAGTGCATGGGCAGGCGGCTTCGGCGTGATCGGCGCGGCCGGCGCGTTCGCCGCTTCACTGGGCGGCAATGCGACCGATCGGGTCGGGTTTCGCAAGGTGATCGGCGCTAGCATCGGCATCGTCACGCTCGCGTATCTGCTGCTGTCGGGCGCGGCGAGCTCGCTGACGCTGTTGATCGTGGGCGTGATCGTGCTCGATATCGGCGTGCAGTCCGGTCTCGTATCGAACCAGACGCGCGCGTTCGCGGTCGATCCGAAAGCGCAGGGCCGTATCAATAGTCTTTATATGACGGCCACCTTTTTCGGCGGTGCTGTCGGCGCGACGGTCAGCGGCTGGTTGATGACACGCTATGGCTGGACGGGCATCGTCGCGTTCGGTATCGCGCTCGGCAGTCTCGCCGCCGCGATTCACTGGATCGGCACGCCTCGCGGGACGGCGGTCGAGGTCCAGGCGAGCCCGGATTGATCGCGAGCCGCCGCCTGGTTCGAACATAGATGACTGGTGAGGTGAAACATGAAGTTCTCGATGAAAACTGAAATCCGTGCAGGTGATGTTACCAGGCTCGAGCATGCGATGAAGTCGGTCGATCCCGACGCGAAAGTCGCGGTCGACGTTGGCACGCAAAGCGTGAGCGTCGACTCGTGGCTGATGCCCGAGGAATTTCTCGTCGCGTTCGACGACGACAACTACGAGGTGGCCATCAAGGAGTGGTGACACGAGCGACGCTCGCGCGCGTATCGCGGAGGGCGGATCGCTAACGCCAGGCATGCGCTGCGGCGCGATTGCCGCCGCCATCCGAAGCCGCTTCGTCGTAACCGACCGCCGCGCCGACGAATGGCCAGGATCCGGCCCATCCTGGCCCATGAACGAACCTTTTGTCCGCGCAAGCCGCGTCGATTGTCGTCAGAATCCAAAGGACCGGTTCCACGCGAGTCAGGTATGAGCAAAAACCCGAAAATTGCCGTGCAGGAAATACAGAAAGCACCGCTTGCCGGTGAATCGATGTCGGGTGCCGACATCATCTTGCGCGTGCTTGGCGAACAGGGCGTCGATACCGTGTTCGGCTATAGCGGCGGCGCGATCCTGCCGACCTACGACGCAGTGTTCCGTTTCAACGAACTGCATGCGGACGATCCGGCGCGGCAGATCAACCTCGTCGTACCCGCCAACGAGCAGGCCGCGGGCTTTATGGCCGCGGGCTATGCGCGCGCCAGTGGCAAAGTAGGCGTTTTCATGGTCACGTCAGGCCCTGGCGCGACGAACGCGGTGACGCCGATCGCCGACTGCAACGGCGATTCGGTCCCGGTCGTGCTGATCTGCGGACAGGTGCCGCGCGCCGCGATAGGCAGTGATGCGTTCCAGGAGGCGCCGGTGTTCAACATCATGTCGGCGTGCGCGAAGCAGGTGTTTCTCGTTACCGATCCGGACAGGCTCGAACAGACGCTGCGCACCGCATTCGAAGTCGCGCGCACCGGGCGCCCCGGCCCCGTCGTCGTGGATGTGCCGAAAGATATCCAGAACTGGACCGGCACGTGGCAGGGACAGGGCACGCTCGCGTTTCGCGGATACTCGGATCGTCTTCGCAAGGTGGCCAAAGGCGCGCATCTCGACGACCGCAAGCGCCGCGACTTTTTCGATCTGCTCGCGCAAAGCCGGCGTCCGCTGCTGTATGTCGGCGGCGGCATCATCACGGCGGGGGCGACCGAGGAACTGCGGGAATTCGCCGAGCGTTACCGGATCCCCGTGGTGCACACGTTGATGGGGCTCGGCACGATATCGGTGAAACACGAACTGGGTCTTGGCATGCTCGGCATGCTCGGCATGCACGGGGCAGCCTGTGCGAACTATGCGGTGGAAGATTGCGATTTTCTGATTGCGGTGGGCGCACGGTTCGACGATCGGGTCGCTGGTGGCCGCCCGCACGCCTTTGCGCCGCGAGCGCGCTACGTCGCGCACATCGATATCGACGAGGCGGAAATCAACAAGGTGAAACGCGCGCACTGGACCCATGTGGGCGATGCGAAGAATGCGTTGCTGTCGCTGATGGAGCACGATGCGCAGGTCGAGGCTCCGTCAGCGTGGCTCGACCACGTCGGCGAACTGAAGCGGCACTACTGCATGAACTACGACCGCAACAGCCCGCTGATCCAGCCGCAGTTCGTCGTCGAAAAACTCAGTGAGATCACGGGCGGCAGGGCCATCGTGACCACCGGCGTTGGCCAGCACCAGATGTGGGCCGCACAGTTCTTCGACTTCGTCGAGCCGCGAAGCTTTCTGAGCTCGGGCAGCATGGGCACGATGGGCTTCGGGCTACCCGCCGCGATCGGCGCGCAGATAGGGCGCCCGGATGCCCTCGTGATCGACATCGATGGTGACGGCAGCATACGCATGAATATCGGCGACCTCGAGACGGCGACCACGTATGGCGTACCGGTCAAAGTGCTGCTGCTCAACCACGTCGGTGACGGGATGATCCGGCAGTGGCAACGCCTCTTTTACGACGGACGCTTATGCGTGAGCGACAAGTCGCTTCATCGGAAGGACTTTGTGATGGCGGCGCAGGCCGACGGGTTCGAGTTCGCGCAGCGCGTCGAATCGCTCGCTGAACTGGAAGAGAAACTCAGGGCGTTCATCGAATTCGCCGGACCGGCGTTCCTCGAAGTCATGATCGACCAGAACGCCGATGTGTTTCCAATGGTCGGGCCGGGACAAAGCTATGCGGAGATGATCACCGGGCCTTTCATCCCGTCTCGCGATCAGCGGGAGGCTGGCGGCAAGCATGCAGTGCGTCAGGCGGCGTCGGATATGTTCTAGGTGAAGTGAGCCGGCTTTGGGCCGGCTCGCGAGGCGTTTGGAGGCGTTTCGAGGCCCGCGCCGCGAAGCCGGAAGGGCATGCGTCACGCGTGGCGCGCGTCGATCAGCGGCGGGCAGGATTTCGGCGATGACGACGATCACGACAGCGGCGTCGGCGGGACCCTGGCTATGCGAGAACGCTGAACGCGCATGTCCCGCTTTGTCGCCGAGCACGGCAGCGAACAGATCCGAAGCGCCGTCGACCACGGCGGGCTGCCCGTAGAATCCATCGGCGGAACTGACGTGCCCCTCGACGCGAACGATGTGATGCAGGCGCTCGAAACCGCCGAGATGGCGCGAGATCTGCGCGAGTACGTTGAGCGCGGCGAGTTGGGCGGCCTTGCGGCCCTCTTCGAGCGTCAGGTTCTCGCCGACACGCCCCGAATAGACCATTTTGCCGTCGGACAGCGGCACCTGTCCCGAGATGAAAAGCAGGTTTCCGGCTTCGCTGACAGCCGTATAGCTGCCCAGCGGCTGCGCAGGAGAGGGCAGTTCGAGACCGAGTTCTGCGAGTTTCTGTTGGACGGACATGGTGGGCTCCTTGAGTGTGGCGGCGTCGCCGATGTCGCCGGCCACGGCGACATAGTCGGCCTCGACGGCCGGTGCGATGGAACGAGCCGTGGCGTGATTGATCCGGCCTGCTGGCCGTTCGAATCGATGGACCCGATGGAGGGCACTGTAGGTGCATCCGCCGCGAATTCGAACACTCACCGTGGACAAAGAGTCTTGCGCCACGAGAACAAATCTCGTGGAACCGTGCGGCTAGAGCCAGCGCCAGATGCCCGCGGGCCAACCGGAGAGCGGGATATGCGCCCAGGTCGCGACGAGCCAGAAAACGACGCCGCCCACCAGCGCGTGCATGCCGAACCCGCCCAGCCGCGCGCGGCCGGCGGCGATCGCCGCGAACGGCAGATAGCTCGTCTTCGATTCCCATGCGGGCCACAGATCGGGTTGCAGCCGCCGTTTCTTGCGGTCCTGGAGCGCGGCACCGACCAGCGCGAGGATGATGATCGCCCCGGCGAGCACGATGTTCCGGGTGACCGGGAACACGGCGATATGGCACAGTCCCCAAAGCGCGAACGACCACATCATCGGGTGACGGGTCACTGCGTACACGCCGCGCGCCGCGTCGGGAAACGCGGTGGGCCGGCCGCCGGTGGGCAACGCCGGGTTGCGGATCAGGGAGCCCATCAGAAGGATCGACGCGATCAGCATGAGCACGGTCACAACTGCCCACAGCGCGTTGCCTGCGGGCCATAGCGGATCGGAGACGGGCGTCCGGTCGTAAGCCATGACCATCCAGCCGAACGTCAGTATCGCAATCAGCGAATAGACGCCCATGGCACCCCGTTCGCCGATTGCCCGGACCATACCCGCCCGCAGCGGATGGGACAGGAGAAAGTGGCTGGCGACAAAAGCGAATGCCGCCACGACGAGTGTGTCGATGCTTTCCATTGGCCCGGCTCCTCAAGTCAGATGATCGGTCGACCGCGTGCATTGCGAGAATACTACTTCGCGCGCCACAACGAATGCAGCGATCGCTTCGCGAGTTTCGATTGCCGCGCGCCGCAAAACCTTGATTGGCAGTGTCGTCGTCGCAATGGCCGGGACACTCGCCATCGCATCGACTGCGCAAGCGGGGCAATGGGCCGCCAACCATCCCCGGCGCGTCGAAGTGAACTACCGTCTTGCCAACCAGAACAATCGCATCCGTCGAGAGGTTCAGGATGGGCAAATGTCGAGAGTCGAGGCTCGTAGTCTGCATAGCGTCAACGCCCCCGAGTATTAGGGACGCCAAACGATTGCGACTGAATCAATGCTCCGGGAACGCAGCTGGTGCTATCTCGAGCGCGGTCGAGCCGCTTGCACAGGGCCGTTCGCGTCTCGTCGACAAGATGCCGGCCGATTTCCTGCATGCCGGGCTGATTCCGCTGATCCTGCCGGGCGCGCGCATCATTCACGCGCGGCGCAACCCGGTCGACACCTGTCTTTCCTGCTACACGAAACTGCTTGCGGGCGATCAGCCGTTCGCTTACGAGCTGACCGAACCCGGCGAGTATTACCGTGACTACGAGCGGCTCATGGCACATTGGCGCAGCGTGCTACCGGCCGGGCGCTTCATCGAGGTCGATTACGAAGCGGTCGTTGATGACCTCGAAGGCGAGGCGCGACGTCTGGTGAATTTTCTCGACCTGCCCTGGGATGACGCTTGTCTGCGCTTCCATGAAAACCGTCGGGTCGTGCGCACCGCCAGTCTTAATCAGGTGCGTCAGCCGATGGACGATACGGCCGACGATTCGCCCATCGTGATTGGCGTGAGCGACACCGGCATCGGCATGACGCCCCAGCAGCAGGAGACGCTATTTCATGCATTTTCCCAGGCCGATTGCCAGGGATGGACGGGTACGCGCTCGCGCGGTGTCTGCGCGACCAAAGCGCGACGGTGCCGATCATCGCCATTACTGCGCAAGTGGGTGCGGAAGAGCGTTTGCGATGCAAGAAGGCCGGAATCGACGAGGTCCTGCTGAAACCCGTCCTGCTTGGCACCCTGGAGGCGACGGTGAGGCGGCTGGTCAAGGAGGCCGGCAAACGCCCCGCAAGTGACACCGCAGCCAGGCTCGACATTTCGCATGGGCGAACGTCAGGGACTGATGCTGTCGAAGGAATGCGTGTACCGCGGGGCTCCGGGTGCCGCGCGCGCAACTTCCGCTGAAGGGGTCTATCAGCCACGTAATCGCCGCGCACCCGGCACGACGGCGTTACGACATCTGACCGGTATTGACAGCCCCTTGCCAGGTCTCTCTAAAGGCTGCCTGGGCTTCTTCAGTCGGGCCACCGGATCACACAGCGGTCACATTGCCTTCCTACACTCGCGTCAGCATTACGTTGTGCTTTCTAAAATAAAACATAAAGCTTTCCTAAATTAGACAATGTTGACGCCATGTCCATCCAAAGACTCATAAGAACGCTTGCCGCTTCCCTGATCGCGGCCGCCATGCTCGCCTCGTGCGGCGGTACCGATTCGTCCACAAACACGTCCACAAGCACGCCCGCCAAGTCGGACTCCGAACAACCCACCCCGGTCAAGCGCTGCGCGCCTTGAGCTACGACCGAGCCTGCAGAAGAACACTCAATGATTTCACGCCGCAAATTTCTGAAAGCCGCTAGTGGCGCCGGCTTTGCCGCTGCCACGCTGGCCAGCTTCCCGCTTAGCATCCGCCGCGCGCTGGCAATTCCCGCCAACAACGCCACCGGCACGATCAAGGACGTCGAGCATGTGATTATCCTGATGCAGGAGAATCGCTCGTTTGACCATTATTTCGGCACGCTCAAGGGCGTACGCGGCTTCGGTGACCGCTTCACCATTCCGCTGGCCAACGGCCGCAAGGTCTGGCAGCAGCAGCGCGGCAACGGCGCTGTACTCACCCCGTATCACCTTGACGGCAGCGCCAACAACGCACAGCGCGCATCGGGCGCCAATCACACGTGGGTGGACAGCCAGAACGCGTGGGACAGCGGCCGTATGTCGAATTGGCCCACCTACAAGACAGATGTCTCGATGAGCTACTTCAAGGAAAAGGAAATCCCGTTTCAGTTCGCGCTGGCCAATGCCTTCACGCTGTGCGATGCGTATCACTGTTCGATGCATACGGGTACCGATGCCAACCGCTCCTTCCACATCACGGGCACGAACGGTCCCACCGCCGCTGGCGTGGCTTTCGTCAACAATGAGTGGGACTACATCGACGGCCTGGCGGCTTCGGTCGATACAGGCTACACCTGGAAGACTTATGCAGAGCGCCTCGAAGATGCGGGCGTGAGCTGGATCTCGTACCAGAACATGCCGGACGAATGGGGTGACAACATGCTGGGCGCCTTCCAGCAATTTCGCCGCGCCAATCTGGCCTCGGGCTTCCCCGTGGCCAGTGGCGGAGCGCCGGGCAATCCCTATGCCGATACCGGGCAGCCCTTGCCCTATCACGCCTACGATGCAGCCGCGGACAACGCAGCCAACCCGCTGTACAAGGGCATCGCGAACACGCTGCCGGGCACCACGCCGGAAAGCTACCTCGATGCGTTCAAGCGCGACATCCGCGAAGGCAGGCTACCGCAGGTCAGCTGGATCAATGCGCCATCGATCTATTGCGAACACCCCGGGCCATCCAGTCCGGTTCAGGGCGCGTGGTTCCTTCAAGAGGTACTCGATGCGCTGACAGCTGTGCCCGAAGTGTGGAGCAAAACCGTGCTGTTGATCAATTTCGACGAAAACGACGGTTACTTCGACCACATGCCCTCGCCGTCGGCGCCGTCACGAAATCCCGATCAGACGTTGGCAGGCAAAACCACACTGTCCGATGACGACATGCGGTTCGAGTACCACGCCTATCCGGCGCCGCAGGGCAGCAAGGACCAGCCCGCGCAGGACGGTCGCGTCTACGGGCCCGGCCCGCGCGTGCCGCTGTACGTGATCTCGCCATGGAGTCGCGGGGGCTGGGTCAATTCGCAGGTCTTCGACCATACGTCGGTGCTGCGCTTCCTGGAAGAGCGCTTTGGTGTGAAGGAGACCAATATCAGCCCGTACCGCCGCGCCGTGTGCGGAGACCTGACTAGCGCCTTCAACTTCAAAACACCCAACAATGAGTTGTTACCCACGCTGAACGGGCGCAGCACCCGGGCCGAGGCCGACCAGTTGCGCAACTCGCAACAGGCCCTGCCAGCCGTGCCGCTGCCGGTGGACATGCAGTTACCGATCCAGGCAAGCGGCACGCGACCCTCTCGCGCGCTACCTTATGAGTTGCACACAAGCGCGCGCTGCGCGGCCAACGGCACTGTCGAATTACTGTTTTCCAATACCGGTACCCAGGCCGCGGTGTTCCATGTGTATGACCGCTACAAGCTGAATCGCGTGCCGCGTCGCTACGTGGTCGAGGACGGTAAGACGCTGGCCGACAGTTGGAACGCGCAGCAGGACAACCTCGGCATGTATGATCTTTGGGTGCTAGGCCCGAACGGTTATCACCGGCATTTCAAAGGCGACCTGAGCCGCCTTGCCGACAGCGGGGTCACGCCGGAAATCCGCGTCTGCTACGACATCGCCAACGGCGACGTTTATGCCGACCTGATGAATACCGGCAAGAGTGCCTGCAACTTCACGATTACGCCGATGGCCTACCGCACCGATGGCCCATGGCAGGTTCAACTGGCAGGCACAGGCATGGACTCGCTTCACTGGGTTCTGGCGTCCAGTGGCCAGTGGTACGACTTTGCTGTGACCTGCGATAGCGATAAGGCGTTCTACCGTCGCTTTGCGGGACGGGTGGAGACCGGCAAGCACTCGGTTAGCGATCCGGCCATGGGCATGAGCGGGACCATGCCTGGTAAGCACTGAGACACTCGATTGGCCTTGATGGAGGGGCAACAAAACCGGCGCTTTCGTGCTGAAGGGTGCCGGTTCCCCACGCGTCTTCAAGACTCGTTCGATGACTTCCAAAGTCTGGCCACCTATGCATGAGCACGACATGCAGACCGACTCTACACACTTGATCGCCGAACGAATGCAGGATTCTCCCAATCCATCGCATCAAGTTCGCTGCGGCGACAAAGCTCCATGGCGGCAGGCGCGTGAACCTCCAGCAGGGGTCGCTTCAGGAAGCGGAAAATAAAGCACGCTTAGCTTCTCAACCCCAAGGACCTGGGTACCCGTTCGCTCAAACGGACGTTCGAACGGCGGCTTTCAGGAAGCGGACGGAGAGAGCGGCAAGAAGCATTGGTCGCCGGCAAAAGCGATAGAATGCCCGCTCTGCAAAAGACAATATTGACGGGGTAGACGGCATGGAGCGGCCGGGCGCGCAGCGTTGGCATGAGCAAACGTTTCCAGGTGTCTTTCGCGGACAACCTGAGAAGGAGCAGGCGCTCCTCCGGATATGCCTGGGCACGGTCGTGTTGATCGGCTATATCGCCGTCGCCGCGCTCCAACGCACGGCCGCCGCGTATGACACCCTGGGCGTGGTTTTCGCATACGTTGTATTCGGCGTGGTGACATACATAGCAGCGACCGCCGCGACAGGTCGGCCGCGCGTTCGATTGACGGTCACCACCATTGCAGACCAGGCGCTTGTCATGACTGCCCTGGCGCTCGGCGGGCGCGTGGCGCTGCCCTTGCTCTGGGTCGTGTTCTGGTTTCTTGTGGGTGCCGGTTGCCGCCACGGCAAGCGGCCGTTGCTACTTTCATGTGCAGTTGCGCTTGCAGGCGTCGTGATTTTGATGCACGTCGAGCCGTGGTGGAGAGAAAACCTCGCGGTGGGATTGGGCATCATGCTCAGCATCGCGGCGACTTCCGTGTACTTGATGGCCCTCGTGCATCGGCTCGAACGGCAGGCTGCGACGGACCCTCTGACAGGACTCAGCAACCGCACTCGCCTCGAGCAGGCGATCGCTAAAGCGACTGCGGCGCGAGACGCCGATAAAGGACAGTCTGTCTTGCTGTTCATCGATCTCGACGGCTTCAAATACGTCAATGACGCTTATGGGCATGCGGTGGGTGATGAACTGTTGCAGTGCTTCGCCAACGGTCTGCAGACACGCATTCGCCGCGGCGATACGGTTGCCCGCCTGGGAGGCGACGAGTTCGCGGTGCTCGCCCGCCACGTGCATGGCGACGCCGGCGCGCGCGCGATTGCCGACGGTATTCACGACATCCTTCATGGGCTTCGAGAGATCGCCGGTCATCCGGTCGCCGTATCGGCCAGCATTGGCGTGCGCATGCTCGGTACCAATAGCGCGGACGGACGTCTTGATGTACACGCCCTGATGCGCCAGGCCGATAGCGCGATGTATCGCGCCAAAGCGAACGGGACGGACAAAACCTCATTCTTCGATGAGACGGGTGCCGGCGTGTAAGCGGATAGGGTTCCCGGCGGTGCCCTGCTCGTGTTGGCGAGCGCATTTGATGCAGGCGCCCGGCCGCGGACGCGGCCGGGCGCGCGTTGCACGACGAAGTGCGCGAAGCGGCCAGCGGGACCGTCGCGCGCTTCGCGGTCGGCTTGACGGATGGCATTTCGAAGCTGGCCGTCCATGCCATTCTTGCGGGCGTGCTGGACACGCCTTCGCTACGGCTGCTCTGCCACGAAGGCGAAGCGGAAGACCTGCTGGCGGAACTGGCGCATCACCATCTGGATCTCGTGCTGTCCAGCCAGCCCGCGCCGCACAACTCGAATCTGCGTCTATCCAGCGAGCGCCTGATCGCTTCGCCGATCGACTGGTACGGGCCGGCCGCCGTGGTGCGAAAAACGCATGTCGATCATTTTCCGCAATGCCTCGCGTCGCGCGGCATGGGCGTGTTTCCGCTCGCGGCGTTCGGCGCCGAGCGCAACGATCCCATGCATCGCGGCTTGCGCTGGCTCGGCCGCTCGCCGGAAGTGAAGGAGGAAATACACGCAATCGTGTCGCGGCGCGGGCGGCATCATCCTTTGACGCAAAAGGTGTTGAGTGCGGCGCATGCGTGAGCGCGTTCGTGATCACGAAAAAGAAGGTTCGGTTTTTCCGAAGCTGCATTTCCGTTATTTCTGCTTTTTCCTCGACGCCTCCTCACCGTACTCTTGAGCCGTACCCACGAAGGAGGTGTCTCATGCAAGTCCTGTTCAAGTCCCGCGACCGTGAAGCCGTCCGTCTGCGCAGCTTCGCGCGCCAACGCATCCGGTTCGTGTTTCGCCGCATGGACTGGCTGATTTCGAAGGCGACCGTCAGCATGTCGGACATCAACGGCCCGCGCGGCGGACTCGACAAACGCTGCCAGGTGCAGGTGCAGACGCCCGATGCGACGCCTGTCGTCGTGACGTCGATCGCAAGAGACTGGCGCGGCGCACTCGATCTCGCGCTGGCCCGCGCGGCGCGTTCGATCATCCGCAGGCAGCAGGCGCGCATCGCGACTCGGGGTCCCCGTGATTTTGATGCCGTTTACCGGGGTAGCGGCCTCCAGGCGCGACAAGGCCTAGCGGACTGCCCCTAAAACAATGCCGCTCGATTCGTTGTGGAAGGCTCGGATAGCAACGCACCGCTGGGCGCTACCTATCACCGGAGCTTGGCGGCCGCCGGGTAATTCGCTTCCTGGCATTGCCATATCGGGCCCCTCAGTCGGTTGCAACCGGCGAACGCGGCGACGAATTGCCGGGACGTCGCCGCGATAAAGGCGAGAAAAGCCGGCAGTACGCTGTTTCGTGGGTATCGACTGCAGTCGCACAATCGGGTCGATGGACGACCTTTGCACGGTTCCATTTCTCGGCTCGCAAGGCGCGATCGGCCCAATGGAACTATCGCATTGCGATCATCGTCAGCGCAGCTGTATCGCGGACGTCGCCGGCGCCTTAGTCGGGTTCCGCCTGCTGGCATTCCGCCTGATACCAACGATCGACCTGACGCTGCGCCGCCTGCGCATCCTCCGGGTAGTGCGGATCGAACCATGGTGATGGGTCGTAGCCCGCTGTCCTCAGGGCCGCCAGTTCGCTCCGGCTTCGCTCAGGGGTGGGAGGGAGGGGCGTTGTTCCTGAGCGCGGCCAGGTCGCGGCATTGCGCAGCGCTTAATGACGGCAAGCTTTGCGATATGCCGCCCGCAGCGCAGCCAGCGAGCGAAAGAATCAACGCAGGAAGCGCCGGCCAGATCTTCGGCGAGTTCTTCATGGCCCAATTTCCTCCAATGAAGCGTTGAAGTTTGATCGGGACTGAGCATTGTCCTTCGAATCAAGCCCACCGTTTTGCTGGAGCCTATTCATTTATCGCCGCTGCTCAATTCGTAGTGCTTATGCGAGTGCGTGGCCATTCGGCCGGGTGCGGCCATCGCCACCCACCGGCACGTGCTCTCACGAGGACATTCGAACGTCGCGTTCACATCGGAAACGGCCCCGCTAAACGTTGAACAGTTCGCTACGCGCCGCGTCCATGATCATCGCGACAGCCGGGTGGCTGATGTGGCGCTCGATAGAGATTGCAAAAAATTCCTCGACGATCGAATTGATCTGCCCGACTATCGTCAGGTTGTGCTCTGTCTGCAACTGGCTTTCGAGCACGGTTGGCGCGAACAGCAGGCCGCGGCCTTCGCGGCCGAATGCCATGGTCATCGCTCCGTCGTCGAACTCGCCGACGATGCGCGGCGAAATGGCGTGCGAGGCGAGCCAGTGATCCAGCTTGCGCCGCACGGCGGATTCCGTGCCGGGCAGTAGCACAGGCAGCTTGTCGAGCGACATCGGGAAGCGTTTTTTGCTGCTTTGAATCAGCGCCTGGGTTGCGAAGCAGCTTAGCGTCGAACGTCCGAGGCGGTGATTGAACGCCTTGATGTTGACGTCGACGGGAATGGGGGCGTCCGCGATGATCAGATCGAGGCGGTGCACGGCCAGTTGCGCGAGCAGCGCGTGCAGTTTGCCTTCGTGGCAGATCATGCGCAGCGACGCCGACGCGCTCAGCGCGGGTTCCAGCAGCCGGTACGCAATCGCCTTGGGGACCGAATCCGCGATCCCGACGCGAAACCGCGTTTGCGCACCGGATTCGCTTTCGCGCCGCACAGCGCTTTCGAGTTCCGAACCTAACGAAAATATCTCGTCGGCGTAGTCGAGCGCGAGGCGCCCCGCATCGGTCAGTTCGAGCGTGCGGCCGGTTTTCCTGAACAGCTTCTTATCCAGCGCCTCTTCGAGAAGCTTGATCTGGCCACTGAGCGTTTGCGGCGTGATGTGCAACTGCTCGCCCGCGCGCACGATGCCGCCCGCGCGAGCCGCGACCCAAAAGTAATAGAGATGCTTGAAATTCACGAACCCTCCACCGATTACGGAAAGATATGTTTTTCTCGAAGTATCAACAATGAAAATACGAATTTTATGTTGGCATGGGTTCTGTTAGATTGAGACCTCGCCCCGAAGCGTCGGCGGGCGTTTCATGAAGCTGACAGAGGTGACATATGGCATCGGTTGCAGAATTGCTGCGTGCGAAAGCTTCCCGGACAGTGTGGTCGATCGAGGCATCCGCTTCGGTTTGCAACGCGATATCGATCATGGCTCACAGGGAGGTTGGAGCGCTCATCGCCGTGCACGACGGGCGCATAGCCGGCATCGTGACGGAGCGCGATTACGCCCGGAAGATCGTTCTGATGGAACGCTCGTCAACGAATACGCCTGTGCGCGACATCATGTCGACGGCGGTGCGTTATGTCAGCCCGAAGCAGACGACGGACGAGTGCATGGCGATCATGACAGAACATCGGATTCGCCATCTGCCTGTGATCAGCGCAGGGCAGGTGACAGGAATGGTGTCGATCGGCGACCTGATCAAGAACCTGATTTCCGAGCAGGAACACACCATCCGGCAACTGGTGCACTACATCCACGGCAACGGTTTTCACGCCGCTTTTGATGGATCGAAGGCACAACCGGCGGCGAGCTTGCGTAGCTAAAAATATTACTGTTCGTAATGTATTCGTGCGCGCAAATGGAGCGCGTTGCGGGCAGTTTCGCGACTCATCGAAAGAGGTTTTTATGTACACGCAAATCATCAACAAATTACGACGTGCTGCCGGTGCAGTCACGCGCGGGACGGCCGCGCTCGGTCTGGCGGGGCTGCTGGCGCTGGGCGCCGTGGCGTCGACCGACGCCGAGGCGAAGCGCGTAGGCGGGAGTCAAAGCATCGGGCGGCAGTCGCAGACGGCGTCGCCGTCTGGACCAGCGCAGCAAGGCCAACAGGCACAGCCGGCACAACAGGCCGCGCAGGCGCCAGCTGCGGCAGCGGGTAACCGCTGGATGGGCCCGCTGGCTGGTCTCGCTGCGGGCCTTGGGATTGCAGCATTACTGTCGTCGTTTGGCCTGGGCGAAGGGCTGGCGCAGATGCTGTCGAATGCGTTGCTGATCGGGGCGGTGATTTTCGCCGGCGTGATGCTATTCCGCTTTATCGCCAACCGGCGTCGTCCGGATCTTGCCTATGGACACGGTCCCGTGAACCGCCAGCAAACGAACGGCTCACGGTTTCTGAATCAGATCCCGCAAGCGCGGCCTGAAGCGAACTTGCGGGGCTGGCCGAACGCGGCGATGGGTTCGACGGGAGCAGCGGACACGGAGAGGACAACGGGACGACCACTCGAGCAAGATCAGGCGGCGTTTCTTGTATCGGCAAAGACCTTGTTCATGCGCCTTCAAGGCGCATGGGACCGGAACGAGCAGGGTGACCTGTTCGAATTGACGACGCCGGAGATGTTCGCGCAAATCAAGCGGGATCTCGAAGCTCGGGGTCGCCAGGTGAGTCATACGGAAGTCACGCAACTTGACGCGGAAGTGCTTGGCACAGAACGCAATGCGGATGAAACGCTGGTTAGCGTTCGCTTTTACGGTCAAATGCGGGAAGACGATGCGCCGACTGCCCAGCCGTTCCAGGAAGTCTGGAACATGGTCAGCGACGCACGTGGCAACCAGGCGTGGCGACTGGCCGGCATTCAGCAAATTGACGGATGAGAGCGTAGTTGAAACCGGCAGCGGCCTGCTGCCGGTTACTCGTGAGGGTGGTGCGCGCCGCGGAACTACCTGAGACCAACCTTTCGCCAGCGACCGTGCGTGAGAAAGTCGAGCGCCACTTGCGGAGTGGTGAACGCTGGGCGCATGAGGCGATGGTCGGCCACGAACGGTCCTTCGCAGTCGGTTGGCGAACGTCTGCTGATGAGCTATCAGTCGCCACTTGGCGAAGCGACGGCGACCGATGATTCGCCGGACGAGCCAGCTTCATTTTCAAGCGCTGTTTCGGGAGTGGGCAGCAGGCAACTCGCACCAGATCCGGAGAATTCCCGGCGCGATTCATCGATCAGTTATATCGAGTAACACCTGTAATCCAGTATGAAACCTTCTTTTCCATGACTCGGACTAGACTGGTCTGGCCTTTTCCCCCGGCAGCGCTTCGTGTTTTTCTCCGCTCGGCCCGCGCCTCCTCAACGTGGGCCAATTTTTTGAACCAGCGTACCCAACGGTAAAACGGCTGCCCGCTGCAAGCGGTTGCGAACCGCACGTATATTGAAGGAGACGTAAATTGAAAGCACGTCCGACAGCCCGTAATGCCGGTTTGCTCATGCACATTCTTGCCGTGAGTGCGGCGGTGGGCGCAGCCATGATGTCGATCGGGCCGATGGCTTTCGCGCAAGCCAGTTCACCCGTTAGTAGCAGCGTGTTCATCCACCGGTCGTTCGATACGGGCAATAGCGCGGTTAATGAAAACTTTCAGTACATCGCGCATCCGCCAATGCGGCCGGTGGCGGCGAGCGAGCCCACCGTGGTACGCAGTTCGCACCGAGGCCATCGCGGGCAAACGGGAGCGACGGGCAGCGGCACGAACAACGCAGCAGCAGTGCCACTACCGCAGATGCCAGCGGACGCACCATCTAACGCGCCAGTTTCGCAGTAGCGCTTTTTCATCAGATCAGGCCAGGCACCGTGACTGGCGATCGATCGCGGGCTCGTGCCTTCAACCGAGAGGTGATGTGGCGTTCGCGGCTGCGACCGCCCGCTGCTGGACCAAGTGCGGTCGCTCAACGGTAGGAGTCGAAAGGCAGTCACGGGTCGATGCCGGCCTCTCGTTGCCACGCACGCCGCTCGCTCAACATACGCAATCACCGATCCAGGCACGACGCCGACAGCCACGTCGGTCCCGCCGATGCCCCACCTTTCTGGCCTAAAATATCTCAAAAGAGCATCCGCCCGGGGGCATCATGAAAGCACTTATCGTTGCTGCGACATTGACGGCTGGCTGTTCCCTCGCCGACGCGCAGACTTACGCGCAGGAAGCGCTGGCTGACCAAAGCATGGGGGCCTATAGAGCGCAATTGGAAGCGCAGAAGCAACAGATCGAACTCCAGAACGAACAACTCCAATTACTGAAACAACAGCGCGACCTGGATTTGGTGAGGCAGCAGCGCGAACTGAATTCGCTGAGACAACAGCGCCAATTCGACTTGCTGAGACAGCGGCGCTAGATCGCTGTGAGGCGCGGCACCCGCCTCAAGATCCGGCTTGGCAACGGCCATTGCAGCGCCGAACGCTCAGTCTGTGTGGCGCCACTGGAGGGCATCAGGCGTTGAAGTCCTATACGCAAGTAAAGCATTCCTGCTCGCGCCAGCCGAACGTCGCGACCGAGATCGTGTTCGAAGCGGGGAAGAACTGCTTGTAATATCGATCGAGGGCAGCGGGGCGGATCAGCGCAAATGTCCCCGCCGAAGGTCGCTCTCGCGCGCGGCGACCGCTCACATGACGTGGACGAGATTAATGTAACTGCTTCTTCAGATCGCTCAGTTCGGCGGGGGATGGGCAAAAATAGCCTTCCACCTCGCCCCGACGGCCATAGCCATAAGTAAAGCGGACCCATCATCGGCTTTTTTATTGCTTTACCCGCTCCTCGTTCTAACCGACAGTAACCTCAGCGCGCCGCCACGGCAGCTTGCAGCCGAAACGCGATTGATCAGTGCTGACGGCTACCGACGACAATGATGACCTGCATTGCAGCAAATCTGCGGGTCCGGGAGACGAGACGATGAGTCATGTGGAAGCTTAATCAACTATCGGCTTACGAAGTCAGGGCCATTCACTTCGGGCAACGCACGGCCGGCCCGGCCATGGGCATATCACTTTGCCGCTATCTCTGTTAATGACGCTGGATTTATTGCGTCATCGCGATGCACGCCTGCAGGGACCTCTCGAACAGGTGATGCCTAACTGGGAATTAACGAACACCGAAAACTATACCGCTCCGGCAAGTTTCACCATTCCCAATATCAAAGATATCGATGTTTTATTATCTAAATTATCAAAAAGACAAGGCATCGAGACGAAGACTTCAATTAATGATTAGATCCCGGATTGCTTCTTATATTTAACCGTCATTCATACTGGATTCGATATGTCTAACCATGTGATTTTGCCGCGCATCCTCCAGGTCGGCGCCAACGCCAGCGAGACAGTTCCCACGGTTCTGGCGACTCTCGGCTGCAGTCGACCTCTGATCATCACCGACAAGATGATGGTGCAGCTGGGCTATGCCGGGCGCATTCAGGAAAATCTCGCCGCCAATGGCATGACAGCCGAAATTTTCGCTGATACGGTCCCCGAGCCCACGGTTGACTCGATTCGAGCTGGCGTGGAGAAGGCTCGCGCAGGAGACTACGACAGTATCATTGCACTGGGCGGCGGCAGTCCGATCGACAGCGCCAAGGCGATTGGCATTCTTGCCAGGCATGGTGGAGAAATGCGCGACTATAAATTTCCGCGGGTTGTTACCGAGGTTGGGTTGCCCATTATCGCGGTGCCCACCACTGCGGGAACCGGCTCGGAAGTGACCCGTTTCACGATCATCACTGACGAGCAGAACGACGAAAAAATGCTCTGTGTGGGCATCGGCTTCATGCCCGTGGCAGCCTTGGTCGACTACGACCTGACCCTCAGCCTGCCGCCGCGCGTCACCGCCGATACGGGTATTGATGCGCTGACCCACGCGATCGAGGCCTACGTCAGCCGGAAAGCCAACCTGTACAGCGACAGTCAGGCCTTGGCGGCCATGCGCTTGATTGGCCCCAATCTGCGTAAAGCCTATCGATCCGGCCAGGATACAGCCGCCCGCGAAGCCCTGATGCTCGGTTCGACGCTCGCGGGTGTGGCGTTCTCCGCTGCATCCGTGGCGCTGGTACACGGCATGAGTCGACCGATCGGCGCTTTTTTCCACGTTCCCCATGGCCTGTCCAACGCCATGCTGCTGCCCAGTGTGACCGCGTTCTCGATCCCGGCGGCGGAAGAACGCTACGCTGATTGCGCTCGTGCCATGGGCGTGGCCGACAGGCAGGACAGTACGCAGACCGCCAATGCCAGGTTGCTCGCTGAATTGCGGTCGATCAACGCTGACCTTCAGGTGCCGACGCCCGAACAATTTGGTATCGACCGCGAGCGCTTCTTCAGCTTAATGCCGACCATGGCACAGCAGGCTCTGGCCTCTGGCTCGCCTGGCAATAACCCACGCGTGCCCTCGGTCGCGGAAATGGTCGAGCTCTACCGCGATCTCTGGTAAGCGAATTCCCCCTCAAAAAAACCGCATCTGATCTGTCGAAGTGACGGTCATTCAGATGCAACAACAACTCTTGCCATCGGAAGGCAAAACCCTATTCCAATCGCCCGTTTTTGCGGCACTTAGAACCTGTTCCAATCCCAGCAAGGAGTATGAAATGCAGCCTTTCAACGACGACGCAGACGTGGTTCACTTCATCAACGGTCGCCGCGTGCCTGGCTCAGGCACTCGAAAGCAGCCGATATTCAACCCCGCGACCGGTTCTCATGCACGCATGGTGCACCTCGGCGACGCGTCCGACGTAAGTGCCGCAGTAGCGTCAGGGACACGGGCATTCCAGGGATGGAGCAATACGCCACCCATCCGTCGCGCGCGCGTCATGCGCCGCTTTCTCGAACTGATGAACCAGCACAAGGACGAGCTGGCAGCGATCATGACGGCCGAGCATGGAAAAGTGTTCAGCGATGCGCAAGGCGAAGTAGCACGGGGCATTGATGTGATCGAGTTTGCCTGCGGCATCCCGCAATTGCTGAAGGGCGACCATACGGAACAGGTGTCGACCGACATCGACAACTGGACGACCCGGCAACCCCTCGGCGTTGTCGCGGGAATCACGCCTTTCAACTTTCCGTGCATGGTTCCTTGCTGGATGTTTCCGATCGCGATCGCCGCAGGCAATGCGTTCATTCTGAAGCCCAGCGAGCGTGATCCGTCAGCTTCGCTCTACATGGCCCGCCTGCTGCAGGAAGCCGGGTTGCCTGACGGAGTGTTCAACGTCGTTCAGGGGGACAAGGTAGTCGTGGACGCACTACTCGAACATCCTGACGTAAAAGCGATCAGTTTCGTCGGTTCGACGCCGATTGCCAACTACATCTACGAGACGGGGGCAAAGCACGGAAAACGGATCCAGGCGCTTGGCGGAGCGAAGAATCACATGGTTGTGATGCCCGACGCTGACATTGATCAAGCCGTCGACGCTTTGGTCGGCGCAGGCTACGGCTCCGCGGGGTGAACGGTGCATGGCGATCTCGGTCGCAGTCCTCGTAGGCGACGTTGGGGACAAGCTGATTCCGCGGCTCGCTGATCGAGCACGCTCCGTAATAGTAAAGAACGGCATGGAGGCCGACGCCGAGATGGGGCCGATCGTCACACGTCAGGCGCTGGAGCGCATTGAAAACTACATCGCGATTGGCGTCGAAGAAGGCGCGTCGCTGGTTGTCGATGGACGTGGCCTCAAAGTTCCGGGGCACGAGGAAGGCTTTTTTACCGGTGCCACGTTGTTCGACCACGTCACACCCGAGATGCGCATCTATCAAGAGGAAATCTTCGGACCGGTGCTGTCCTGCGTCCGTGCGAAGGACTTTACAGAGGCCGTCGACCTGGTCAACGCGCACGAATTCGGCAATGGCGTCGCCTGTTACACTCGCGACGGACACATCGCGCGCGAGTTCGGCCGGAGAATTGAGGTTGGAATGGTTGGCATCAACGTACCGATCCCGGTACCGATGGCGTGGCACGGATTTGGCGGCTGGAAGCGTAGCTTGTTCGGGGACACGCACGCGTATGGCGAGGAAGGCGTCCGGTTCTATACGCGTCAGAAGTCAATCATGCAACGCTGGCCGGAGAGTATCGAGCAAGGTGCCGAATTCGCGATGCCGACGGCGAGGTAGTCTTTCCACTGCAAAACCCGCTACAGCTCCCGTGCTGCCACACCCCGGCACGGGAGAGCACACCACCGGTCCTGAAGTCGCAGGCCTTCAAATCCGAACGGAAGCGCCCGACATCATGCGTCGCGGCGAATGTCGACAACCGTTCGACCGCTCAGCTTTCCATCCATCATTTGCACGGCTGCCTCCGGCACGTCGTGCAACGCTATCAGGTGCGTGAGTTCGGCAAGCTTTGCTCGATCCAGATCCGCAGCGAGCCGATTCCACGCTATCTGACGATGAGCGATCGGACACATGACCGAGTCAATGCCCAGCAGTTTTATACCGCGCAGAATGAAAGGCGCAACGTTCGCCGGGAACTCCATGCCTTGCGCGAGACCACACGCCGTCACGACGCCGCCATATTTCGTCTGTGCGCATGCGTTGGCAAGCGTATGCGAGCCGACAGAATCCACAACCGCCGCCCAGCGCTCTTTCTGCAACGGCTTGCCGGCTGTCGACAGCGTGTCCCGATCGACCACATCGGCGGCGCCGATACGCCTCAGAAAATGCGCCTGCTCCGGCTTGCCCGTCGACGCCACGACCGTAAATCCCCAACTGCTCAATAGCGAGATTGCCACGCTGCCCACCCCGCCACTCGCGCCGGTCACGAGCACTTCACCGTCGGCCGGCTTGACACCGGCCTGTTCCAGCGCAAGGCAGGATAGCATCGCCGTGTAACCGGCCGTCCCGATTGCCATGCTTTCGGCCGTTGATAGTCCCTGCGGTACCGCAATCAGCCAGTCGGCCTTCAGGCGGGCCTTCTCTGCGAGGCACCCCCAGTGTGTTTCGCCGAGGCCCCATCCGTTGACGAGGACAATATCGCCCGCTTTCCAGCGAGAATCTGTCGATGTCACCACCTCGCCGGCGCCATCGATACCCGCGACCATTGGCCAGGCGCGCACGACCGGACCGCGGTTCGTGACCGCTAGCGCGTCCTTGTAGTTAAGCGTCGAGTGCGCGATACGAATGAGCACTTCGCCGGCTGCGAGGGGATGCTCATCGAGGGTTCGGTCATCGAGGCTGGTAACCCCGGCCGAAAAACCGTTGTCATTCTGCTGCAGATAAAGGGCTGAAAAAGCCATGCTTGTCCTCTCTGACGGTGAACGCAGGCGGGCAGGCAAGGCGAAATGGTACATCCGGACAACATAAACCATGCAAGGATGTACCACTACGCCCGATGCCTGACGGCTTGCACAGGAACAGGGCGACAGGTGCCGCGGCAAGCGATGTCACGTCGCTATCTGTCGCGCCGCGCTTCTGGACCTCAGCCACTCCATCGTCACCAGAAGCAGGCTCGAAAATACAATCAGAATTGTCGCAAGGGCAGCAATCGTCGGCGTAATGTTTTCCCGGAGGCCGATGAACATCTGCAACGGCAATGTACCTTGTGTCGGACCCCCGATGAACATCGTGATGACGACATCATCGAGCGACGTGGCGAATGCAAACAGGGCTCCAGAAATAACGCCCGGCGCAATGATGGGCAGGGTGACGGAGAAGAACGTCGTGACGGGCGACGCACCGAGGCTCAGGCTCGCGCGCACGTAATTCTGGTTGAACCCGGCAAGGGTGGCGTTGACAGTGACCACCACGAATGGAGCCGCGATAGCGGTATGACCCAAAATCAGACCAAGGTACGACCCGGCTAACCCCCACTTCGCAAAGAACAGATACATCCCGACGGCAGTGACGATCACCGGCACGATCATCGGCGAGATCAAAATGCCGATCAGCGCGCCTTTGCCTTTGAACGTCGCCTTGTTGAGGCCCAACGCAGCCAACGTCCCGAGGACAGTGGCCAAGATCGTGGCAAGCGGGGTTACGATGAAACTGTTTTTTCCGGCACGAAGCCAGTCAATCGACGTAAACAGATTGTGGTACCACTTGAACGAGAACTTGTGTATCGGATAGACCAGGAATGTATTGTCCGTGAAAGAAAGCGGGATGATCACCAGTATCGGCAAGACCAGAAAAAGCAGGATCATGACATTGGTCGATCGCAAAAAGTAGTGCCACGCGATCTCGGGGGCCGATGTATAAGGTGCAAAACGCGATACGGTCGTTTTCATGGTCCTAACCTACCTTCAGTTCGTTGCCGACTATCTTTCGATAAACACCGAAGAGTATCAACGTCACGAGAAGCAGAACCGCTCCCAGTGCGCACGCCATCCCCCAGTTCAAGGCCACATTCGTGAAATAGGCGATGTAGTAGCTCACCATCTGGTCGCCGGCTCCGCCCAGCAATGCCGGAGTAATGTAGTAGCCCAAAGCCGTGATGAATACCAGCAGTCCGCCGGCGCCGACTCCTGGCAGCGTTTGCGGAAAGTAGACCTTCCAGAACGCGCCGAACGGGTGACTACCCAGCGAGATCGCTGCCTTCGTATAGCTGGCTGGCACCGATTTCATGACGCTGTACAGCGGCAGAATCATGAACGGCAGGAGGATATGAGTCATCGAGATCAGCACCCCCGTCCGGTTGAACAGCAGTGTCAATGGAGACGATATCAGGTCCAGCGACAGCAACGCCTTGTTGACGAGGCCCGATCCTTGAAGGATGACGATCCAGGCGGAGATCCGCACGAGGATCGAAGTCCAGAAGGGAAGGAGCACCAGGATCATCAGCAGATTTGCCTTACCCGCCGGCAGACTGGAGATCCAATATGCCAGGGGGTAGCCGAGGAGCAGCGCGGCGAGCGTTACCAGGCCGCTAATCACGAACGTTCGCTTGAATATCTCCCGATATGCCGAGGCGCCTGGATCAACCGGAACGATGTCACCGGCAGAATTGCGACGGAAGTCCATCGTCGCGAGGAGATACTGGCTTGTGTATCGGGATGAATCTTTAGCGATTACCTGCCAGTAACTAGGATCTTCCCAACGCCTGTCGATTTCGATCAGCTTTTGTCGAACCTCGTGCGCAGGCAGCGCTGAATCATCGTCGCCGAACGGAAGTGCGCTCGAAGTCTTGTAAAACAACGAACGGAAACCCGCCTTCTGCCCGTTCAGTCGACCGGCAGCGGTACCCGAACTGTTGTTCCCGCCGTTGCGCTCGATATCCAGCATCAGCCCGCGAAAAGCGTCATCGGGAACTGCCGATTTCCGATCCCAGTTTCGCAGCGCCGCCGTCGTGTGTGGCAACGCGTCAACGACTTCCGGACTCTGAATCGACCGCGAAATCATGGATGCAACGGGCATCACGAATACCAGAAAAATGAAAATAGCAAGAGGAGCGACCAGCGCCAGCGCCGCCATTTGCTTACGTAAATTCACGTTCCTAAGCGATCGCTTGAGCTCACGCAAATGCCAATCCTGCTGCTGAGTAGTTACCGCGCTCATGTCTCTCTCCTTCGCGTACCCATGCGTTCGAGCGATGGGTACGCGATTCGCGTTATTTCGCTGCCCACGCGGTGAAACGCTGTTCCAGCCCGTCGCCGTGGTCGGTCCAGAACTCTACGTCGTTGGGGATAGCGGTTTTGCTGTGCTTCGGCGAGTTAGGCAGGTTTTCAAGAGTGGCTGCATCGAGCAACTTTAAAGCGTTCTTGTTGGTTGGCCCGTACGGAATGAGCCGCGCGAACGCAGCTTGAGCCTGAGGTTCGAGCACGTAGGCAATGTACTTCTCGGCTGCATCCTTATTTTTCGAGCCCTTCGGAATCACGAAAAAGTCCAGCTCATAGATGCTTTGGTCCCACGAGATACCCAGGTTCTTGTTCCCTGCCCGCATTGCGGCGTCGATGCGGCCGTTATACGCGGTGGACATCGAAACGTCACCGGCGACCAGGAACTGCGGCGGCTGTGCGCCAGCCTCCCACCACTGAATGTGTGGCTTGAGCTCGTCCATCTTCTTGAACGCCCGATTGACGCCGGCCTCCGTGCCCAGCACGGTGTACACGTCTTTCGCCGGAACGCCATCTGCCATCAGTGCGAACTCGAGGTTATAACGCGCCTCCTTCTTCATGCCACGCTTGCCAGGAAATTTCTTGACGTCCCAAAAATCCTTCCAGCCCTGTGGCGTGCCCTTCGTCAGCGTCGGGTTGTATGCCAGCACGGTCGACCACACGAATGTGCCGGCAGCGCAGGGAGTCACCGATCCAGGCACCAGATCACCCTTTTTCGCGATCTTCGACCAGTCGAGCTTCTCGAAGAGTCCGTCCTGACAGCCGCGTCCGATGTCTGCCGACTCGACTTCAACGACGTCCCACGTGACATCTTTGGCGTCGACCATCGCTTTGACTTTGGCCATTTCGCCTGTGTACTCAATCGCAATCGTCGGAATACCGCTCGCTTTCGAGAACGGTTCAACCCAGGCAGCCTTCTGGGCATTCCCCACAGCGCCACCGTAATTGACCGTCGTAAGGCCGTCGGCCAATGCGAAAGCGGAACAACACATCATGGCAGCCACGCCGACCGTATTTCTAAAGAACCTCATTTCGTTCTCCTTGGCACAAGGTGATTTCGCTACGCGTGGTCAATTGAAAACTCTCAGATGATCTTCATGAAACGACAACGCGATTCGATTTCCCGGTTGGACATGGGCCGCCCCGTCCTGTCCGAGCGGAACCTTCACGAAACACTCTGTTTCTCCGGGGCAGCGGCAGCGTAGCCGGACGTGATCGCCGAAGTAGATCATCCCAAGCGTTTCGCTGTTGATGACATTGCGCTGCTGTTCGGATTGCCGTCCAATCGAGAGCCGCTCGGGACGGATCACCCCTGTGGCGTGGCTACCGACATTGAGCCCGGCAACATTCAGCGCACGTACGGTCGTACCGTCTGCAATGCGCAACTCGCAATAATTACCATCCCGGCTTACGACGGTGCCTTCCACCCGGTTACTGTCACCAATGAAGTTGGCTACAAACAGATTCTTCGGCGATTCGTAGAGCGAGTCGACCCGGTCGAGCTGTTGGATCACCCCCTGATCAAAAACCGCTACTCGATCAGACATCGTGAGCGCCTCACCTTGATCGTGTGTGACGTACACAAAGGTCAGGCCAAGAGATTCGTGCAATGCCTTGAGCTCTATCTGCATGTGCTCGCGCAGCTGTTTGTCCAGCGCGCCAAGCGGTTCGTCCATCAGCACAAGCTTTGGGTTGAACACCAACGCACGCGCAAGCGCCACTCGCTGTTGCTGACCGCCTGAGAGCTGACCTGGCATTCGCTTACCCAGCTTTTCCATGTGGACCATCTCGAGCGCCCGCTTGACGCGCGCGGCCCGCTCGTCTGGCGGCATCTTGCGAACCTTCAGGGGATACTCGAGGTTCTGTCCGACGGTCAGGTGTGGAAAGAGTGCATAGTTCTGAAATACCATTCCAATGTCGCGTTTATGCGGCGGAATACGATTAAGTAACTGACCATCCAGCCAGATTTCTCCATCGGTTGGGTATTCAAACCCGGCGAGCATCATGAGACAGGTGGTCTTTCCCGAGCCAGACGGACCAAGCAAAGTGAGAAACTCCCCCTTCTGGATGTTGAGATTCAGGTCTTTGACGACGAGTGTTTCTCCGTCGTATGTCTTCCGAACATTGCGGAAGCTCACAAATGTGTTGCCCTGGTCTTGCATGATCGTTACCCTCAATGTCTTTCGGTGCGGAAGGCACCTGGCAGCGCAGGCGGTAGTGCTGTGTCTGCAGATCGGCTGCGGCGACAGGGAGGCGCACAGGGCACCTCCTTCCCCGTGCCTCGCCATGGGCGTTTTCGCGCCATGTGCTGCGTAGCTCGATTGAGGTTCTCGATAACGATTTCTGCGCCTCGCCGGGTGTTTTCGGTACCCGGGAGCTTGCGGTGTCGTACGTGCATCTTCGTCTCCAATCTTATAAATATTCGAACACCCCTTCGCTACAGCCTTTTTTCTTCCAGGGTGCTTGCTGCTATCGGCCACGCCCACCCATCAGCGGAGCGGTCGCGATTTGTTCCGGCTTGCCCGCAACGGTGACGTGTTCAGCTGGGCAAGTACTCTTCGCACCAGCTTTCGCCGACCGCCCCTCGCGCAATCAACGTCGCAATCTGGGTATCGCTGTAGCCCATCTTGCGCAGAACCCCTCGGGTCGAGGCACCAAACTTTTCTGCTGGCGCCAGTGCGCGGATCGGAGCGACGTGAGGGCGAATCGCAAAAGGATCGAGTTGGATGACGCGTCGTCCACTCGGATGCTCGGCATACACACTGAATGAATAGCTGGCGTTATCGATACCCGGACGATTGTCTGCAGGGCGGCTGTAGCGTTGGCGCAAGTTGTCGATATTGTCCGGAATGGCTGCCGCCACATTGGCCGCTTGCAACCGCGTCTGCCAGGTTTCGGCGGAGACCGTGGCAAACGCGGAGCTGAGAAACGCTGCGGGATCTGCCGCGTCGCGGATGCCCGTCAGCCCCTCTACGGCGTTTAGCTTGTCCAGTTCCTTTTCGCTGGCGTCCACATACAACCAGTCATCCGCGGCCCGAAAGAAGCGTGACAGGTTGCCAAAGCCCTGGGCGCTACGGCCGGAAGGCTCATCGAACGGGGCCCGCCGTGGGTAGTCGTAGCAGAAGGGAATCTGCACCAGGTTGCCGAGCGATGCCAGGGAGGTCCGGGCACGGCTGATCTGGCCGGTTCTGGCTTTGCGATATAACGCGGCGGCAACGCCGAGCGCTGCAGCGAACCCGCAATTCACGTCAATGGTTCCGACGTGAGCGTGTTCCTCTGGCGTTGCCATGCCGCCGCCGAAGCGCAGCATGATGCCGGTGCTGGCCTGGATCAAGTCGTCGTAACCGAGATAATCGGTCCGCGGGCCGCGACGCGGTCCCCCAAAGCAATCCAGTTGACAGAAGATCACGCCAGGGTTGACGGCCTGGAGACTGGCTTCGTCAAGACCCAAAGGTGCCAGTTGACGATCCGGTGCATTCATCACGATCACATCAACCGAACGAACCAATCGGTTAAACACCTCGCGTCCGTCGGGGTGGTTCAGGTCGACCAGGACGCTTTGCTTGCCGCGGCCCGAAGACATGCCAAAGACCACTGTGTTCCAGGGATCATAGTTGGGCGTTACGGGGTCGAGCTTGATAACCTCGGCGCCGAACCGGCCAAGGTAGGAGGTCGAATGCGGACCCGCGATGACATTGGTCAGATCGAGGACACGCACACCGTCAAGCCAGCCGCCAACATGCTGTTCAGATGGGGGCGGCAGTGCCGTGGGCGCGCACTTATCCAGGATGGCCAGGGCTTCTTTGAGACTCACCGTGCGGCGTGAGTCGGGCGAGAGCATCAAGTCGGCACTGTCTTCCAGCCAGGCGATCGCGCCGGGCTGTTTCATGTTGCCGTACTGGTGGTCGTCGACATCGACCACCAGACCCGCGGCGTTGGCGTGCTCGTCATGCAACCATTCTTGAGTCGATCGGTGGGGCGCACCGGGAAACCGGCCTTCGCCGAAAATTTTTTCCCACTCGGTCGCTGTCCTGGTCAGGAACACCTCCCTCATGCGTGCCGAAATGCGCCGGGCCCAATGGGCAGGCAACGGGTAGACACCGAGTGAGGCATCCCCCTCCCACTGAGAGATAGGAAGGTAGGGGTCGCTCACTGTCGGCAGCCCGGCAGATAGCATTTCCTCGTACAACCCCATCGCCTGAAGGCAACGCCTGGCGTGCGAGCGGTGTGACGGGCATACCGCATAGAACTTGCGACCGTCCGCGCACTCGTACGTGCGGTAAAAGGGGTCGAGATATTCTTGCAGTTCTTCGTAGCTGAGGTTCATCGGAAGATTTTCCGACCGCCGCCGCTCAATTTCCTTTTCGCGCAAGGTCTTGTAGCGTTCGGGATAACCGTCGATCTTGATCGAGTTGTAAGACAGCCCCTCCATCACCGCCGCGGCCAGAGGCACCTCGATCTGATCACCCACTCCCGTGCGCTCCCGCGCTTGCAGAGCGAGTGCCACCGCGGAGACAGCCAGCATGGTGCCGTAGGACGAGGCTAGCGGCAGCGGCGAAAAACTCGGGTTTATCCCCATCAGTACGCGGTTCTGACCCATATCGGTGAATACCCCGGAGGCCGACGCAATAATCGGCTCGAGGGCGCGCCAGTGACGACGCAACTGGTCGTTGCTGGCGAAACCAGGGATGGACAGCGTAATGAGCTCGGGCCTTTGACGACGCAGCTCGGCGAAGTCCAGGCCCAACCGGGTCATGACGCCCGGCCGGAAGTTCTCGATCACGATATCGGCACGCGCGATGAATGCCATGGCCGCCTCGAGCCCCTGCGCGGACTTCAAGTCAAGCTGCAAGCAATACTTGTTGCGGTTCAGTACGGCATTGGCCGGGCTGTCCCAAAGCGGCCCAGCAGGGGGATCGATGTGAATGACGGTGGCGCCGAGATCCGCCAGGATCATCGCCACGGCCGGGCCGGCGATGTACTGGCCAAAGTCGATGACTTTCACGCCGCTAAAAGGCAGTTGATCATGCTTTCCCATGGCTCACCGACTCATCTCCAGGACCTGCAGATCTTTCGAAACGCAGGTCATCATTGTGGTGGGTCGCCGCCAGCACCAATCAACCGCATTTCGAATGCGAGGCGAGTGGCCTTGGCGACGAACTGGGGATCACTGTCGGATACAACGGGGAGCCGGTAAAGCAATAAAAAAAACGAGGATGGGGCTATTTTATTTATGGCTGAGGCCAACGGAGTGAACGCGCAGGAAAATGACCAGTCGATCACTGGCAGCCCGGCGAAATGGACGTGCGATGTCAACCTGCCTGATCAGTTTCGCGCACGCCCCTCCTGAGCCTTCGCACTCAACCAGGCCACGAACGCCGCGGCATCAGGGTTGACGATGCTGTGAGGAGAATAGACCAGGTAGAAAGCTTCACTGGTCGTAAGCCGGGATTTGAAAGGCGCTATCAGTTGCCCGGTGTCCAGCATCGACTGGACCAGCGACGAGCGCGCCAAGGCCACCCCTTGACCAAGCTCGGCCATTCTCAAAGCAGAGATCAAGGTATCGAACTGCATTCCCTTCGAAGAGTCGACCTGTCCCGCGCCTGCTTTCTTCAACCAGTATCCCCAGCCCTCCTCGTAGCCCAGGACGTGGAGTAGTTCGTGGTAACGGAGATCCTTCGGAGTAGCAAGTGGCGCCTGTTCGGAGGGCAAGAATGGGGCGCAGACCGGCAGCAACGTATCCCAGGTCAGCCGCTCGGCCTTGAGTCCCGTCCATTCTCCATGTCCATAGCGGATTTCCATATCGGCTTCGACGTCGGTCACGCTCGAATCACCCCCCCATATGTTGCTGGTGATCCGCAGATTGACCTCGGGGTGGCGTTCACGAAAGTCGGGTAAGCGCATTGCCAGCCAATGGGTAAAAAACACCAGGCTGACCCGAACGGTAAGGACTCTGCCGTGACCTTGCCCGAAGATCTCTTCAGTTGCGGCCGCCAGACGCTCTACGGCCTCGTGGACAACCGGCAAATAGGCTAGCCCGGCCTCAGTGAGCTCGAGTCCTCTTGGCAAGCGCTTAAAGAGGACTGCCCCCAACTGCGACTCGAGTCCCTTCACCTGTTGGCTTACCGCCGCCTGGGTCAGGCTCAACTCTGTCGCCGCATGGGTGAAACTGAGATGCCGGGCAGAGGATTCAAATGCGCGCAACCAGTTAAGCGGAGGTAATCGTTTTCTCATTCTGCAGACCGTTTGACTAAAGCTGTCCGACTTCGTGGATCAGTTGCGTGTTGCGGCATCTCAAGATCCACTAGACCCGCGGACGCGGCGGCATTCCCTGGCGTCGACGAGTGCCTGCTCACTCCATCCAATTGGGCAATCGAACCTATGTTAGCGCGGAATTTCGAACACTCTGAAACGACAAGCCTGGTGGGGCGGTTTCAAGAACGAAGTGCAACACTGGGTTCAATGGATGGGAGTTGAGGACTGACTGGCGGCTGCGAGCATCGCGGCGAACACCCGGAGCGGCGAGTGAGAGTCGAGCGTCGCACGGGGGTCGATGGTTGAGGCTATCGGCGATCGCATCGAGTTCGTCCTGGCTGTAGATCGATAGATCGGTGCCCTTGGGTAGGTACTGGCGCAGCAGCCCGTTGGTGTTCTCACAGGTGCCGCGCTGCCAGGGGCTGTGCGGGTCGCAGAAGTAGACCTTCACGCCGGTGGCGGCAGAGAGTTCGTGATGGCGGGTCATCTCCTTGCCCTGGTCGTAGGTAAAGCTCTGGCGCAGCGGTGCGGCAATCGAGTTGAGTTTGGCAGTGAAGCCGGCCAGGGCCGACGCGGCGGTGGCATCTTTGCTGATCAGGAAGTCGCTTCGCCCCGCGTCGCTGCAGGAACTACGGTTTCGGGACCGATTGCAGGCAATGTCCGCTGAAAACCCGACCTCGTGGACGACGAGGCGGTGGCATTAACGTCGCAGCGGTCGGATGGCAGCGGCGGAGTGCTGCGCCGCTGCCATCCGGCCGGTCCATGCGAAAACTTACCGGATTCCGGTTGACCTTCGGTGGCAAGCGCGTTCCTGTCAAATCTCGCGCATGCGCTGGACTGGCGGAATGCGCGTTTCCCACTGCGCCCCAATCACTGCGAAGACAACTGAGAGCAACGCCACGCCGACCACGGTAGTCAAATAAAGCCAGGGCATGCTGACAGATTCGGGCGGTGGATCGAAAACTCCGGTCAGGAGCTTGACCAGCATCCATGCGAGCGCAAAACCGGTCAGTAAGCCGATGCTGGTCCCGGTGACAAGGAGCAGTAGGGCCTCGCTCCACAGAAACGCGCCGAGCTGCCGGGGTTTCGCACCGAGGGCTGAAAGAATGGCAAAGGTGCGCCGCCGGTCGGCAATACCGAGCGCGAGAACGAGCCCCGCCGCGCCGGCCACCATAACGACGGCGAAGCCAAGCTCCAGTCGCGTCAGGCCGCCAAGGTCGACGGCGGTCAGACTGGATCCGATCAGATGCTGGGCCTGCCCCACATCGCTGACCTGCACCGCTGCCAGCGAGGCAACAATGCCCCGCGCCGCGGAAGCAATTTGCGCGGGGGAGGTGGACGTCTTCAACAGAACGATTTCCGCTGCATCCGCACCGGTCTGCTGTCCCACGTAACGGGCATTCGCGACCAGAAAGGAGTCACGGGGCGCGGTCGGGAATTCACGGACGACGCCAATGAAGTGGAACCGGACAACATGATACTGGTGATCGTGTGCATTTTGCAGACGCAGATTGAGCTCATCACCCGCCTGCAACTGAAAATCCCTGACGGTTTCTTCCGCAACGAGAATGCCGTCGGTTGTTCGCGCGAGCTCGTCCAGCGTCTGTTTCGCATTGCCGCCCACGAAATACGCATTTGACATCCTCGTTGCCTCCCCGATGTGCCTGGCGTCGATGCCATACAGGTCCTGCAGGTCCGTGCCGACGTAGGCGAGCCGGTGCTGCATCGACTGCGCCGCGCTCACACCCGGGAGTGCCGCGAGTTCCCTGAGTTTCGTTGACGCCGGTGCCTGCGACGTGCCGGTGACCGTCACGTCTGCGCCGTTCGTGAGTTCAGCGTCGACGCGCGTCTGCGCGTTGTAGGTTGTGTTGAAGATGGCGGTCGATGTTGCGAAAGCAAAGGCCAGCGCGACCAGGGCGATACCCTGTGTCATGCGTTTCCGCTGTCGGCTGAGGGCCGCGGCAACAATGCCCGCCAGGGAGCCCGCAATGGGGTCCAGCCACCTGGCCAGACGTGCCCGACCCCGCCTGAGTCCCGTCAGGCACACCCTGACCGCCAGCAGGCCGAGACCCAGCCATAGCAGAACGGGCGCGAGAAAGGCCGGGTAATCGATCGATGATGACGGCGTTCCCTCGGGCGCCAGCACGACCTGATAGCCCGTACTCCATGTTCTCCAGAAGATGACAGCCGACAGGGCAATGAAAATGAAATCGAGGCCGATGCGTTGCCAGAGCGCGGCGTGATCGTAGCCGATCGTCATCCGGGCGGTCGCGACCGTGGTCTGCCTGGCATCGATCCAGGCTGTGGCAAGCATGATGGCAGGGGCGAGCACAACACCAGCCAGGGCGGCGGCGATCCAGCCGACAGCGGAAACAGCGAGCATATCCACGCCGAGCAGCATGCGCGACACGAGCGTCGCAAGGACCAGTCCGGCAATCGTGCCGCCCATACCCACGCACGCGGCTTCGACCGCCGCCAGTTTCATGATCCGCGCGCGCGAGGCGCCACGAATTCGCAGCAGCGCCTGATCGCGCCGGCGCCGGCCGGCGCCGGATGCCACCACCGCCATCGTCAGGAAGGTGGCGAGGAGCGCCCCCGGTGCGCCGAGAAAGAGAAACAGGACCTTGGCGTACAGCGCGTCACTGCGTACCGCGTCGAGCCTGGCCGCCAGATTGTCCGCCACGATACCATTGCCCGCGATGCGAGCCTCGAGGTTCCTCGCCGCACCCAGTACCGCCTCAAAAGCCGCCTGCGGATCGCCTGGAAGCCGGTCATGCGCCAAGCGGACATGCAGCTGTACGCGAATCGAATCCGGCCTGATCGCCGCCTGCGGGTCAAACAGGCGGTGCCACTCGTCAATGGGCATCAACAGCACATTGTCGGGTGGCGCTTGCGGTGCCGCCCCGGCCGGAACCCCGACCGCCTGGAACAGCGAGTCAGCATGCGGCAGATCGACAATGCCAGCCACCCTGACATCGACGGGCGCCAGGCCGATACGGTGGATCGTCACTGCGTCGCCGACCGTCACATGCAAATTGGCCGCCGTCTGTTGTGCGATGAGCACGCCATCCAGGCGGCCGAGCAGGGTCCGGAACTGCGCTGGATAGTCGCGCACATAGGCAGCATCGAGGCCAAGCACCTTGCCTTTGCCGGTCGTCTGCACGCTTGCGCCGGTATGGGCCTCGAAACCCGCGACATCGGCATAGCCGACCGTCTGCAGCCGGGAAACTGTTGCGGCCTGTCCAATGGCTGCCGTGACCGACTGGGCGGTGGTCGCGGAGACCAGTTGCACCTGCCAGTCAACCGGTACGCCCGCGATGGCGCGGCGCGTCATGGAAGCGGTGCTTTGGGCCAGAAATGCGCCGAGCGAGGCCAGCAACGCGACGGTGATCGCGATGCCCGCCGCTGCGCCTGCGAGGCGCGCCTTGCGTTCCTGGACCAGCCCCAAAAACCACAGCCAGGTCATATCGCCCCCGCAGTGTTGGGAGCGTCGATGAGCGTGCCGCGCTCGAGATACCAGACGCTATCCATGCGTTCCGCAACCGCCCGATCATGGGTGGCGATGACGAGTGCCGTCCCGGTGCCGGCGAGATGGGCCACCAGTGCGTCAAGGAAGGCGCGGCCGGTCGGCTGATCGAGTTGGCCAGTCGGCTCGTCGGCGAGGATCACGCGCGGGTTTCCGACGATCGCCCGTGCCATCGCGACACGCTGCATCTGACCACCCGACAGCTCTTCGGGCAGCCTGGCCAGCAGGCGCTCAAGACCAAAGGTGGCGAGCGCATCCGCCACCGCCTTGCCGATATCGCAGGTCGCTTTCGCCATCAGCAGCGGCAGTGCGACGTTCTCACTCACCGTCAACGGCTCCAGCAAGCTCGGCACCTGGAACACCAGCGAAATTTTCGCGGGCAGAAGCGTGTCCGCGGCGCCTAACGCGGGCCAACAGATCGCGCCGCTTGTCGGCGCGTCGAGTCCTGCCATGAGGTGCAACAAGGTCGACTTGCCACTCCCGGATCTCCCGACAAGGGCGACATGATCGCCCGCGTGCAGGCGGAATGTCGCAGACGCGACTGCGGCGACAGACACCCTGCCTTGCTGATAGCGCCGGCCCACTGACTGGGCCTTGATCAGGGTGTCAGACATGGGTGAGGGCGCCCATCCTGAATGCCGAGCAGACGGTCGGCATGTGACGCCAGTGCCATGCTGTGCGTCGCGATCAGGACTGCGACTCCGGCGCGGCATCGTTCCATCAAATGGTTCAGGATGTCCGTTTCGGTGGCCGCGTCCACCTCCGCTGTCGGTTCGTCTGCCAGCAGCACGCGAGGATTCGACGACAGGGCAACCGCCAGCCCGGCGCGCGCCGCTTCGCCGCCCGACAGTTGCGAGGGGCGTGCGCGGCGTTGCCCGCCCAGTCCCATCACCTCGAGCAGGTGATCGATCGTCCGTTGGCTGGACTGCCTGGACAGTGACATCTGCAGCCGCATATGGGCCTCCACCGTGAGGTGCTCGAACAGGTTGCCCGATTGCATCAGGATACCGATGTGCCGCGCGCGCAACGCGGCGCGAACCGCTTCGGGCCGTCGCGACAGGCGCAGCCCCATCACCTCGACATGTCCCCCATCCGGTTCATCCAGCCCGGCCAGGCAAGCCAGAAGCGTGGACTTGCCGCTTCCGGAAGGCCCCATCAGCGCGACGAATTCTCCTGCCCGGAGTCGCAGCGACACACCGCGCAACGCGGCCGTTTCGTCATCGCCGCTACGGAAGAAACGGTAGAGTTCAAACGCTTCCAGCGGCTGCGCGTCAACGCCATTGGAACGAATCTGAGATGAGTTTCCATTGATCGGCATTGTCGGCTCCAAGCGGGGCAGAGAGATCAAGGGTAGCGAGCTTGCCGCCCCGGTAGATCAGATAGCGATGTCTCTCCAGGCGCAACTGTCTGTTGGTGACCGGGTTGGGTCCGGAATTCGATGTGTAGACGATCAGAAGCGCTGGGCCGGATCGCAGCATGACCTGCCTGATCGCCGCTATCCTGACTGCACGACCGCCCTGGACGAGATCCGCCGCCTCATGACTGGCTATGGAGGTGGCAGTGGGAGCACGGGGAGCGGATGTGACGGTGACGTCGACCGCGTTGTATTTGTCCGAGAAGCCTGCCCCATCGGGATGATCCGTTCGCGCCCAGCCTTCAGGTACCTTGAGCGAGAAACCCAGTGGCGAGGCGTAGGTGATGAAGACCTGGGTCTCTGGAATGTCGCCGGGTGGATTCTTTTCCGGCGTGACCGGCCGTTCTGTTGCCATCGCTGGCGTGCCCGCGATTTGCGTCGCGCTGCCGATCAGGGCAGCGACGGCAAAGATGGCCATGGGCAGTAACCGGAAGTACCCCTTGATCCGAGTTCTGCCTTGCATAGTGCCTCCTGTCCTGTAATCGCGCTGCGCCCGTTACTTCTGCCACGCAAAAATCAGCTGCTCGTGCCTGTGCGGTTTGATCCGCACCACGCGCTGCTTCGTGTCGCCCTGCCGGTCAATACTCACGGTATATTTTCCTGCCGATAATTTCGCGAGGAGGAAGGGGCCATCGGCGGTGGTATTGAGAACGGCCTTGCCTTCCTGGTTTTTTATCAGAACCCTGACATCAGACACGTATTCATTCTGTGACGTGGCCGCACGGGCAAATTCCAGTTCCAGCGGATACTGCACGGCGACCTGCCTGATGGCGTTTGCTTCATCCAGTCCAATCCCGCCGCTGGCATACGCTACGGCACCCTGCATTCGCTCGGTTGGGACGCCAGTTTGCGCACCAGCATGGAGACCACCCCCACCAGGGTTGCCACAACCATTGCTGTCTCAGGCGTGACAGTTTTCATCGCGAATCTCCCAGCCATCTGATAAGGGAAGATCGTGTCCGGGAGCCGGCGCATGCTTTGGGGGCATGCGCCGGCAGGCTCACACAGCCTTCGTGCCAGCGACTTTCTCATTGTTCTTTCATTTCCTGCTGCCTGGTCTCTTTCGCGTCATTCATCTCCTGCTTCCTGTTCTCACGTTTTTCTTCTTTCATTTCCCGTTTGCTACTCTCGCGTTGATATTTGCTGGCAGGAGTGGCTTGCGGGTGGGAAGCGGTCTCCCCGACACCCGAAGCAATCGTGTCAGCGGCCGCCGCAGCGAAAGTCACCGTGAAAAATGCCGCGGCAACGATGATTAACAGTAGTCTGCTCATTTCGATTCCTTTCACGAAGCCAGATCAGTTGAGGTTCGTGTCGCCGCTCTCCTGGCGGCTTCACGTCGATCGTTCTGCGTTGCTGAATATTGATATGTCCGTGGCCGGCTATTTCTCGGTTTCCTCTTCGTCGCTGGCAGTCTCCACGTGCACAATCGCCCCGTTGCCCGCATCGATCTTCACGTCCTTGATGTCGTTGCTGGTGGTCTTGATCTCCACGCTGTACACCAGGTTGCCGTTTTCGTTGTCGAGGGCGACCTTGAGCACGGTTCCGGGTACCTGGGCCAAAGCGGCTGAGGTCGCCCGGGTCGCGTCGATCCTTGCCAGCGCGGCAAGCCGGGCCGCTTCACCACGTTTCCCGTTCTGCTGCTCCGGCACCTTGATGCTGGACTGATAGGCCGGGGCCTGGGTATGGCCGTCGCCGGCCGCGGATGCGCCGCCAGACAGTCCGAAGCCCACGGTAAGCGCGCCCATCGCCATACCTAGCCGTTGCTTCCCGTTCATTGTCCATACTCCCTGAGCGAACCGTTTGCGTTGCAAGGCCGACTCGATGCCGATGTCCGCGTCAGCGCTGCGACACCGCGAACGGACATCGGCATGCCTGCTCCACAGAGCCTATAGTGGTCGCTCAATCTTGCCCGGATCTTTCCCGGACATTACATCGAGGTAAGGTACCCGGACAGTCCACCCCGCGCCGGGTGGCGATGTTGCTGTACCCGCGGTTGGCCCGCGTCACCGTGCGCGTTGACCAATGCCCATCGCCGGTCGGTCGGTTTCCGGCGGAAACACGCACCACGAGCCATCGTCATGTCGAAAGAATAGGATGGTCAACGTGCCGGCCGGTCGAGATGTCTCGACGCGTACATAGCGTTTCCGGGTGGAACGCGTGCGACTGAACCGGGTGACGTGAGCAGGCGTCGCCGGGCCTGGCGCAAGCCATTTGTCGACCAGCCAGTGCAAGGATTTGTCGCCGGTGTTCATCCGCTTCTCCTTCAGAGATCCTGCGCTGGGACGGGAGTTCGCATGCGGGCCCCACAGCAACTATTTTGGTTGCTGAATCTTGCCGGGACGTTTCCCGAACGTTACGTCCGGGTAAGCGTTGACTGGTCGTTCGGGGGGAACGGGCTCCCGCCCGGAAAGGCGACGGGAAGCGTGACGGTGAAGACGGACCCGGCGCCCAGATTGCTCGACGCTGTGACGCGGCCCTGGTGCGCTTCGACGACGGCCTTCACGAGGCTAAGGCCCAGTCCCAAGCCCCGCTGCGAGCGGCTGCGATCGCCGCGAAACAGCCGGTCCCAGCTTTTCGATAACTCGTCGGGCGTCATGCCGATGCCCGTGTCCGCGACGCGGATCACCATCGTGTTCTGCGAAGCGTAGGCTTCCACCTCGACCCGGCCGCCCGCCGGCGTGTATTTGATGGCGTTGTCCAGCAGATTCCCCATGACCTGGCGAAGGCGGTTGCGGTCCGCTGTCAACCACATGTGCGGCGGTGCGACGATCGAGACGGCAATGGCCTTTTCTTCAGCCACAAGCTGGTAGAGGTCGACGGCATCGGCCAGGAGAGTCGGGATGTCTACCGGTTCCAGGTGCAATTTGAGCGTGCCCGTTTCTGCCTCGGATATGTCCATCAACGTGTTCAGCATCTGAAGCAGTTGATCCGATTCTTCCACGCAGTCCGCCAGCGCCTCCCGGCAACTATCCGGGTCGCGCTCCGAGCGCAGCGCGATTTCCGCGATGCCACGGATGCGGGCCACCGGCGTGCGTAAATCATGGGCGACGTTGTCAAGCGCGTTGCGCATGCCCTGGATTAACGTCGCAATCTTGTTCAGCATCCTGTTGAACAGCTTGCCGAGCTCGTCCAGTTCGTCACCGGTCTCGCGGACTGGCACCCGCGCCTCCATGGCCCCTGCCTCGATCGCATGGACGGCCTGAATGAGTTGGCGAACCGGTCGCAGGGATCGTCGCGCGAGAAACACTCCGCCGAACACGCCGACAACAACCATCGGGACCATGACCCCGGCGACGATCCGCCCAAAGCTCTCCAGGACGCTGTCGCGCTGCTCGGTGCTTTTGCCGACCTGCAGTATGCCGCCGTCGGGCAGACGGGTGCCGGCAATCTCGAGAACCGCCTCATCGTCCTGTGCCGGCACACGGATCAGATCGCCGGGAGCGGCGAGCGGTGCGCGCTCGAGCCGGCTTACGTCGAACGCCGCCCACTGATCCGGGATCTGAAGGAAGACTGTCGTATTGCGTGGTCCGGCAATGCGGATAAAGAACGGCTTTGACTTCCGTAGCCGGGTCTCCAGAGCCAGTTCCTTTTTCAGGCCGGCGAGGTCGCTTGCCTGATATTGGGCGGCCAGTTGGTGAAGCCGCTGCTCAACGTCGTCGCGATCATGCTGTTGCAGCGTGGAGGCGAGCAGAAAATAGGCGAGTGCGAAAAGCAAGGTGGTGCTGAGAATGAAGCACGCCGAGTACCACAGCGCGAGTCGAAAGCTGATCGTCTTGCGGAGGGGATCAAGGGCCTTTAAGAACATACCCCACTCCCCGGATGGTATGTATTATCTTCACCGGAAAATCACGATCAACCTTGTTGCGCAGGCGGCAGACCAGCACGTCGACCACGTTGGTCTGCGGCTCGAAGCTGTAATCCCACACATGCTCCAGGATCATCGTCTTCGACACCGGGCGGTTCGCATTGCGCATCAGGTACTCGAGCAGGGACAGTTCACGCGGCTGCAGATCGAGCCTGTGGTCCCCCCGCGATACTTCGCGTGCGAGCAGATCGAGCGTCAGTTCACCGACGACCAGTCGGGTCGGCTCGGAAGCGCCGGTGCTCCGGCGGATCAGCGCGCCGACGCGCGCCAGCAGTTCAGTCAGCGCAAAAGGCTTGGTCAGGTAGTCGTCGCCCCCCGTCTGGAGACCCTTGACCCGATCATCGACGGTGCGTCTGGCACTGAGGATGATGACCGGTGTGGTGACTTTCTCACGGCGCAGTGTCTCGATGAGCGAAAGTCCGTCCAGTCGGGGCAGCATGATATCGATGACGGCTGCATCATAGGCGGTCGCGAGCGCCAGATCCAGTCCGCTCGCGCCGTCTTCCGCATGGTCGACCGCGAAGCCGGCCTGCTGCAGCGCCGTCACGACAAACGAGCCAATCTTCCGATCGTCTTCAACGACCAGCACGCGCATGATGGTTCTTCCTCGCCGTCCCCGGTCGGGACCTTTTCCGCAGGAGCATTCCGGATCTGCCGGACATTGTACGACTCGAGCGGGCGGGGGGCGGCAGCGATCGCGTGACGCATTTCAATCTGCCAGTTCATGCCGGCAGGAAGACCGTCCGGACCATCTTGCCCGGTTCTTGTGACGGGAGCCGCAGTCGGCATTGCGACGGTCCGGGCCCGGCGTCCATAGCAGCCACGGCGACGGGATCACGATCTGAAAGCCCATCCGCATTCGACCGTCGCCGAGGGGTGCTCCGTCCTGTACTAATCTAAACGCATCCGTGGTACCGCTGACATCCTCTTCCCAACGTTCGGTATAAACGTTGCGCACATCGAAATGGGTCTGGCCTATGCTCATGGGCCGGCGCCAGTACGGCAGTCTCGGCAGTCGTCGGCATCACCTGCTTTGGCGAATCGGCCTCGACGCTCAAGATTATCGGTCTCACCCTGGCTATCTGCAGCCTTGTCGCACGAACCTCAGTGCAAGCCCGCCGTAGCGGCGCCGCACGAAAAGGCAGCACGAGCTGTTGTCAATCTCCACCAGGCGATATCGAAGATCGTGGCCTCCATCAGTAACTGATGGCAGAGCAGTCATGCCTTTCGCGGAAAGGATGAATCAATGAAGACCAAAAACGTATGAGCCGCCGCAATGAAGAGCGCCCGGCTTCGTTTGCAGCATGACAGAGGTTTTTGACCGTTAATATTTCGTTAAACTGGAGAACAGGGTATGCGAGTTACAGCGCCACTATACGGCGCTGTCATGGTTTTTTCGGCACAACTATCCGTGAGGGATTCGCTTTCAGGACCTCGGCCAACAAAGACAGATCCTCATGGGTCAGCGAGGGACTGAGCTTGCGCCCGGCTGCGCTTAGTGAGCGCGAAAGAGCGCGCGCTGGCCTGCCGCAGCCTGCTGGCCGCCCGATTGAGACAATGCTGCATCCACGCCGCCATAGCCGCCAATGTTTGCCGTAGCAGCGTTGTTGCGCCTGGCTGCTACGGTCAGCGCGCTTTGTCCGCGCTGAGACGCGGGAGCTCCGACGCCAGGACGGTAGAACGGAGCCGGACCATAGCCGCTGGCAAAGGCCGGTGCAGCAATCGATGGGGAAAGTGCGAAGAGAACTGCGGCGATAAGCCTTGTTTTCATGATACGACTCCGATCGAAGTTGAATAAAGAGGGCGCTGCGACTGTTTGCCATTGATCGCATCACAGATTCTTTCTCAGTCAAGCGGATAGAAGGACCGTCAATTGACAAACGGCGTGCAGCAGCGCGGGAGAGGATAGTTCAATATTTTTGAGGGACGCCTCGCAGGCAGGCTGTGACTGTCTTGACGAGCACGGACCGCACACACGCACGTGCCGTCCGCCCCGGTCGTTTTCAGGAGCAGTGCACCCTCGGTGCGGTGGCCGGCGACGGATAATCGCTTTTGCTGTGTTGTGCGCTGCCCAGGCCCGCGGTCGCATCGATTTGAGCTTCGTTGCGCTCCCGCTGGGTCAGCGTCTGGCCGGTAGCTTGCTGCGCGAGGGCGGCCGGCTCGTTCACGGCACACACCACCTGCTTGCCGTCTCGCAAATGGACCGTCGTCGTATAGCTGGTTGAGGGAGTCGCGAATGCAGCGCCGGCGGTTGTTCCAAAGAGCACAATGGCGACTGCAAGATGAGAGATGTGACGCATGATGAATCCTCCGTACGGAGCGGCGATGTGCCGCGTCAAAATGAATTGTCGAGTGGCTACGTTCGCGGCACGTGGTACCGCTGACAGGTACCGGCAAGCCGGCCCAACAGAATTCATATTGGCCCCTGAACGTTGCCGGGATCTTTCCCGAACGTTACATCCAGGTAAGGATTGGCGAATTGGGTTTTGCCGCAATAAGGCAGTCCAGTATGCAAAATTCGCGCGTCTTCATCGGCCTCGTAACGCAATGGACCCGAAGCCAGCAGTCAAGCTATCTTGTTGGCCGGGAGCGGCGAGGCGATTTCTTTGCGCTGATCAGCGCGCGAACGTGACAACGCCCTCTCAAGCGTTCTCACAGGCACTCGCACGCCCGCGAGCATAAAAAAACCTTGAGCTTGCAACAAGAATCTTTGGCTTTGACGGGCGGCGCGCGCCCCTTAGACTGGCTTCGCAATCATTCGAACCTCAACGGTCACGATGCGAACCACTCCCCCGCAACTCAAGGTCGACGTCTGGCGCGGTAACGACGAAGGCAGCTTTCAGCGCTTCGACGTGCCGCGCATGGAAAGTCAGACCGTGCTCGACGTGGTGATCCACATCCAGCGCCATCTGGATGCGACGCTGTCCTATCGCTTTGCGTGCCGGGTCGGCATGTGCGGTTCATGCGCAATGACCGTCAACGGCCGCGCGCGATGGACCTGCCGCACGCACGTCACCAAAGTCATGAAGCACGCCGGTGACGTGCTCGAAATCGCGCCTCTCAATCACCTGCCCGTCATCAAGGATCTGGCGACGGATATGACCGCCTTCTTCGACAAATGGCGCGACGCGAAGGGCTATTTCAAGGGCGAGCACACGCGTAACGAACCTGCCACTTGCGTCGATCCCGCCTCCGCCGAACGCAAGGCGGCCGACGCGGGGATTGAATGCATTGGCTGCGGTGTCTGTTATGCGAGCTGCGACGTCGTCGCATGGAACCCCGACTATCTTGGACCCGCCGCGCTCAATCGTGCGTGGACGCTCGTCAACGACGTACGCGACATCCAGCAGCAAACCCGCGTCGCAGCCGTCTCCAACGACGCAGGCTGTCATTCGTGCCATACGCTCGGCTCGTGTACCGAACGGTGTCCCAAGTCGCTGCAGCCGACGGCCAGCATTGCTGGCCTGAAGCGGCTTCGCGGCCATGCGCCGACAGGAGATCCGCGATGATGAGCGGCTGGCGGTTGCAGCGCCTGTCGGCGATGGTGCTGACCTTATGCGTGGCCGTCCATCTTGTCACCATGATTATCGTCGTGCATGGCGGGCTGAGCGCGGCGAACGTGATCGCGCGTCTGCACGGCAATACGGCGTGGGCGGTGTTCTATTCAGTGTTCGTGCTTGCGTCGTCCGCGCATGTGCCTGTCGGGTTGAGAAGGATCGCCGAGGAGTGGCTCGGCTGGCGCGGGCGCAGCGTCGGGGTGGCGAGCGTGATCCTCGGCATTGCGTTGGCGATTGCCGGTCTGCGCGCGGTCTTCGCGCTGGTAGGAGGGCCGCAATGAGCGACATCGCACGCGCAGCGAAACCAGCCACAGACCCGAACCACGCCCGACACCGCACCCCTGGCCGGCGCGCCGACTCGCGCGCGCGCAACCATCCCGCGTGGTGGGCCTTTCTTGTGCACCGTCTGTCCGGGCTCGCGCTCGCCTTCTTTCTGCCGCTGCACTTCTGGGCGCTCGGCACCGCTTTGCACAGCGCAGCATCGTTCGAGTCGTTTCTAGTCGTGACGAGGCAACCCGCCTTCGTATTCGCCGAGTGGGGCCTCGTCACGTTGCTGGCCGCGCATCTGTTCGGCGGCGTGCGCATTCTGCTCATCGAATACCGGCCATGGAGCGGTTTGCGCAAGAACCTGATCGCGGCGACAGCGGGCGGCGCATTGGTCATCGGGCTGGCGTTTGCGCTGTCGCTCACGTCGTGAACGCACGGTCCCCCGACGGAGATTCATCAATGGACATGCAGCAGATCGAAGAGGTCGCGAAGCAGTTGTACATACGCGCGCTGAAGCATTTGCCGCCCGACATCAAGGACGGTATCGCGCGCCTCGAACGCGCTGAAACCGACGACACCGCGCGCCGCGTGCTGGGCACAATGCGCACCAATATCGCGATTGCCGAAGATCAGGACAACCTGCTGTGCCAGGACACCGGGCTGCCGATCTACAACGTGACGATCGGCACGGGCCTCGCGCTCGACGGCGTCGCGTTGAAAGCAGCGATCCGGCGCGGCTGCGAACGGGCCACGCGCGAGCATCCATTGCGCTCGTCGGTCGTGCATCCGTTGACGCGGAAAAACGAACATTCGTCTTGCGGCGTGCTGATGCCCGCGATCCATATCGACTTCGACTCGACAGCCGACACGCTCGTGATCGAAATGATTCCGAAGGGCAGCGGTTCGGAAAACAACTCGTTTCTGAAAATGGCGATTCCGGCGGAAGGTGTCGACGCGATCAAACGCTTCGTGATCGACTGCGTGGTCGATGCGGGCGGCAAGACGTGTCCGCCGACGATTGTAGGCGTGGGCATCGGCGGTACATCGGATCTGTGCGTGTGGCTCGCCAAGCGTGCCGCGACGCGCGCGCTCGGTACGCATTGCGACGATCCGGCGGCGGCCGCGCTGGAGGAGGAACTGTCGGCCGCGGTGAACCGCCTGGGCGTCGGCCCGCAGGGGCTCGGCGGCGACGCGACATCGTTCGCGGTCCACCTCGAACTGGCGGCGACGCATATCACGATGAATCCGGTTGCCGTGAACATGCAGTGTCATTCGGCCCGCCGCGCGCGCGCCACGCTGACGCCGGCGGGCGTCGAGTACGGCTACTGACACGCGGGCTGTCCGCATCGGCACGCACACCGTCAAGGAACGATCGATGACTCATCACACGCTGTCCATGCCCGCTAGCGAAGCGCAGATTCGCGCGTTGCGCACGGGCGATACCGTTACGTTGACAGGCACGCTGTTCGGCATCCGCGACGCCACGCAGATCCATATGTTCGACCGTGGTCGCACGACTCGCTTCGATCTGCGCGGCCATGCGGTGATTCACACCGCGCCGAACGTGCGCAAGGTGCCACGCTCGGACGCACATCCGGCGGGCTACGAGCCCGTCTGCGTCGGCACGACGACGTCCGCACGCATGGAGCGCTTCACCGCGGCGCTGATGGCGCAGTACGGCGTGCGCATCGTGATCGGCAAGGGCGGGCTCGGGCAGGCGTCGAGCGATGCGTTCGCAAAATACGGCGGCGTGTATCTCGCGATCGTCGGCGGCACGGCGGCGCTGGAGACGACATGGATCGAACAGATCGAAGACGTCGATCTCGACGACCTGAACCCCGAATCGCTATGGCGCTTCAGGATCGGCGAATTCGGCCCGCTGCTCGTCGCGATGGATAGTCACGGCGGCAGCGTCTACACGAAGGTCCAGCAGAGCACGCGTGAGCGGCGCGAAGCGGTGCTCGCGTCGCTGGGCATCAGAAGCTGAACGAACGCAGCGTCGTTCATCACGGGAACCGACCATGAAGCACGTGGATACCGACATCCTGATTCTCGGCAGCGGCGGCGCGGGCCTGTTTGCCGCGCTGCATGCGCAGGCCGACGCGCCGCAGTTGCGCATCACGATCGCCGTGAAAGGATTGCTCGGCAAATGCGGCTGTACGCGCATGGTGCAGGGCGGCTATAACGTCGCGCTAGCACAGGGCGATTCGATCGAACGTCACTTCATGGATACGATCGAAGGCGGCAAATGGCTGTCGAACCAGGAACTCGCGTGGACGCTGGTGACACGCGCGGTCGAGCGGATAAACGAACTCGAAAACGAACTGGGCTGCTTCTTCGACCGCAACCCGGACGGCACGCTGAAGCAGAAGGCATTCGCCGGGCAAACCTTCGACCGCACGGTGCACAAGGGCGATCAGACCGGCATCGAGATCATCAACCGGCTTGCCGAACAGGTGTGGGCGCGCGGGATCGAGCGGCTCGAAGAACATCGCGCGGTGGAATTCATCGAGTCCGAAGACGGCAGCGCACTGGCCGGCGTGCTGATGATCGACATTCGCAGCGGCGAATTCGTCTTCGTGCGCGCGAAGGCCGTGCTGCTCGCGACGGGCGGCGGCCCCACGATGTACAAGTACCACACGCCGAGCGGAGACAAGAGTTGCGACGGCATGGCGATGGCGCTGCGTGCCGGCCTCACGTTGCGCGACATGGAGATGGTGCAGTTCCACCCGACGGGTTTGCTGGCGGGCACTCATACGCGCATGACGGGCACCGTGCTCGAAGAAGGGCTGCGCGGCGCGGGCGGCTATCTGCTGACGGGCGACGGCGAGCGCTTTATGCACCGCTACGATCCGCGCGGCGAGCGCGCGACGCGCGACATCGTCTCGCGCAGCATTTTCCGTGAACTGCGCGCGGGCAACACGACGCCGAACGGCGGCGTCTATCTGCGCATGGATCATCTCGGGCCCGACAGCGTGCGCCAGCGTTTCAAGGGCATGGTCGAACGCTGCGCGGATTGCGGCTTCGATCTGGCGGGCGGCCAGGTCGAAGTGGTGCCGACCGCGCACTACATGATGGGCGGCGTGCTGTTCGAGACCGACTGTTCGACGACGCTGCCGGGCCTCTTCGTCGCGGGCGAGGATGCGGGCGGCGTGCACGGCGCGAACCGGCTGGGCGGCAACGGCGTCGCGAATTCGACGGTGTTCGGCGGCATTGCGGGTGAGACGCTCGCGCGCTGGGTGCCGCGCCATGGGCGCCTCGCCACCGCCGATGCCAGTCAGATCGAGCGCGCCATCGAACGTTGCACGCGGCCGCTCGGCCAGCCTGCGGGCGATCTCGAATCGATACGCGACGACCTGTACGAGTTGATGTGGCGCGACGTCGGCATCCTGCGCGACGAGCAGGGCTTGCTGCGCGCGAGAAGCGCGTTGATCGACATCGGCGAACGGCTGGACCGCACGGGTGTCGATGGACGCGATCTGCGCTTCAACCTGTCGTGGCACGACTGGATGAACCTGCACAACCTGACGCTCGTTAGCCGCGCGATCACCGAGTCGGCGTTGCTGCGCGAGAATTCGCGCGGCGCGCATTTCCGCGAAGACTTTCCCGACGCCGGAGATCTGGACACATCCGAGTATGTATGCCTGCGGCTTCAGCAGAACGCCTTCGAAACCAGCCGCCGGCGCGTGCAGTTCACGCGCGTGAAGCCTGGTCAGTCGCTGCTCGACGAATCATTGCCACTGGCGCAAACGTCGGCCGCCGTCGTGAAGTGACGCTTCACGGCGGCCGTGAACGCTTCGCGTCCGTGTTCGCGCCGTTCCAGCAGGCCGACGCGGCGCGGCGCGATCCGCTCGGGCAACTCGGTCACGCGCAGCCCTGATTCGTGATTCCAGTTCGCATTCGCGAGACGCGGCACTACCGAAACGCCGAAGCCGCGCTTCACCATTTCGCAGATCGATTCGAGCGAGTTCAGCTCCATGATGTCGTGCACGCAAGCGTCGAGGCCGCGCAGCGCGTCGTCGATCAGCATGCCTGTCCACGTCTGCCGGTCGAAACGGATGAACGGCTCACGCAGCAGCGTGTCGACGTGCGCGCGCGGATTGTCAGCCGACGAGATCAGCACCATCGGCTCGTGATACAGCACCGTCCACTTCAATGCGGCGGGAAAGCCGGTGGGCGACTGCGTGACGATGGCGGCGTCGAGTTCTCCGTTCTCCACGCGGAGCGTGAAGTCGCTCGACAGGCCCGTGAAAAGCTTCAGTTCGAGGCGCGGGTAGCGGCGTTTCAGATTCAGCATCGCATCGGCGAACGCGCCCATCAGCGACGACACCAGCGCGCCGACCCGCACGACGCCCGCCAGTTCGTCACGGCCTGCCGTGGCCAGAATCCGCCGATAGTTGGCGACCAGCGTTTCGGCGAGCGGCACGATCGTGCGTCCCTGTTCGCTCAATGCGACCGAGCGCGCGCTCCGTTCGAACAGCACCATGTCGAGATCGCGTTCCAGTGAACGCATCTGCAGGCTCACGGCGGCCTGCGTGAGACACACTTCGTCGGCGGCTGCGGCGAACGAGCCGTGGCGCGCGACGGACAGAAACGTGACGAAATAGCGAATCGCACTCATGACGCTCACTCCGCTTGACGTTGCCGCATCGGCCTTACTTTATCGCGTGAACAAGCGATGAGCCCAGCAGCGCCACGCCCGAAGCGAACAGCAGCGCAAGCAGCACCCGCCGAAACGCGGTGTCCGACAGACGCCGATAAAGCCGTGAGCCGAGCCACGCAAACAGCAGCGACGACGGCAGCATCCAGGCGAAGAGTACTAACGTCTGCTTGCCGATCAGGCCCGTCAGTGCATACGTGACGAGCGTCAGCGATTGCATCGCGATGAAAAAGCTTTGGCAGATCGCGCGCTGCGTATCTTTGTTGTGACCGCGCAGCATGCACCATATGGTCGGTGCCGGACCGACGAGCCCCGCAATGCCGCCCAGAATGCCGCCGACCACACCGACGCCGCCGTCCGCCCAGGCACCGCCTGCCGTCACCGTCGGCAGATCTTTCGCGGCGAGCATCACGCCGCAATAGACGATCATCAGCAGACCGGCGCCGATCCGAAAGCCGACGGGATCGATGAACGGCAGCAGCGTCGCGCCGATCGGCACGCCGAGAATGCCTCCTGCGATGAACGGACCGATGATCTTCGGCCTTATCTGCGAGCGCACCGTATGCACGGTTAGCATCTGTCCGACCAGCGAGCCGACCACGAGCATCGGCCCGATGGCTTGCGGCGGCAGCGCCCACGCCCAGAACACCATCGCGACGAGACCGAACGCAAATCCCGCCAGCCCCGACACGAAGCCGGCGACCGCGCTGCCTCCAATCACCAGCAGCGCGATGTCGGCGCTTAGCAACGAGCCTCCCGTGCGTGCACGCCATGCTTCACGACTGCATGCCCCAGCGTTGCACGGTATGGCGTTCGAGGACGCGGAAGATCAGGTTTTCGACGGCGAGGCCAATCAGAATCACCGTGAACAGACCCGCGAACACGTTCGCGATGTCGAGCAGGTTCTTGTTTTCGTAGATGAACCAGCCGAGGCCGCCGGAACCCGAACTCACGCCGAACACGAGTTCCGCCGCGATCAGCGTGCGCCACGCGAAGGCCCAGCCGATCTTCAGGCCGGTCAGAATGCTCGGGAACGCAGCGGGCACCAGAATCGCGGCGACGTAGCGCCCGCCGCGCAACCCATAGTTGCGCCCGACCATTTTCAGCGTGTTGCTCACCGACAGAAAGCCCGAGTGCGTATTCAACGCGACCGACCATGTCACCGAATGCACGAGCACGAAGATCAGGCTGCCGTTGCCGAGCCCGAACCAGATCAGCGCGAGCGGCAGCAGCGCGATGGCGGGCAGCGGGTTGAGCATCGACGTCATCGTTTCGAGAAAGTCCGTGCCGATGCGCGACGTGATCGCGGCGGCCGTCAGCAACGCGGCCAGCAGCAGACCGCAGCCGTAGCCGAGCAGCAATACGTGGATCGACGCCCATGCCTTGCCGGGCAGTTCGCCGTTTGCGATGCTCGTGAAGAACGCGTCGACGGTCGCGCTGAAAGTGGGAAACAGCAACGGATTGTTGAGCCAGCGTCCGTAGCCTTCCCAGACCAGCGCGAGCAGCGCGAGGATCAGAAATTTGCGCAGCCAGCTCTGGTTGTACAGGCGCTCGAACGGTGACAGCGGCTTTTCGACGACGCTGAAATGCTGTGCATCGCTGGGTTCGCGAATGATCTCGCCGCGCGGCGCGCGCGTGATCATGTCGTCGCGGGGCGGATGGACGGATGCGGAACCGTGTGCGGTAGCGTCAGACATTCTCTGCCTCGTGGATTTCGTCTTCGAACAGCATGTGCTGGATGCGTTTTTCGAGCGCGGCAGCGGATTCACCTGCCGCCGCCGTATCGAGTTCTGCCTTGACCTGCCCCGGATGCGGCGACAGCAACAGAATCCGGCTGCCGACCTTGATCGCTTCCGGAATCGAATGCGTGACGAATAGCACGGTGAAGCGCGTTTCCTGCCATAGCGTCAGCAGTTCGTCCTGCATCTTGCGGCGCGTGAGCGCATCGAGTGCGGCGAACGGCTCGTCCATCAGCAGGATGTCCGGTTCCATCGCCATGCCGCGCGCAATCGCCACGCGCTGCTTCATGCCGCCCGATAACGTATGCGGATGGCTGTCCGAGAATTTCGTGAGGTTGACCTTGTCGATGTAATGCATCGCGCGCTGTTCCGCTTCGCGCGCCGACAGCCGGTGCGAAGCGAGCAGCGGAAACATCACGTTCTGCTTGACCGTCTTCCACGGCAGCAACTGGTCGAATTCCTGAAAGACCATCATCCGGTCGGGGCCCGGCTTCGTCACCGTCTTGCCCTTCAGCGTGATCGAACCTTCCGTCGGCAGCAGATAGCCGCCGACGCTCTTGAGCAACGTCGACTTCCCGCAACCCGATGGCCCAAGCAAAACGAAACGGTCGCCTTCGAATACCTGAAAGTCGACCCGATACGTTGCCATCACGAGATGCCGCGGCGTCTTGTATTGCAGCGTTACGCCGGCGACATCCAGTAACGGCATGCCGCTCGGCGAGGATGTGGCGCGGGTGGCTCCAGCACGCGTGCGATGCATGATCAACTCCCTTGAAGCGATTGGGCGGTCGGAAAGAACATGTCCTTCCACGAGGCGGGCTTGGTCTTGATCAGGCCCGTGCGTGCCATGAAATCCGCGTATTTGACCGTGTTTTCGGGCGTGGTCGTGAAGGCGACATCGGGCGACGAAATCATCTTTTCGATGTCGGCGACATTGCTCTTGTCCTTGCTGATGCGCAGGTAGGCGAGTGCGGCCGCGTGCTTGTCCCTCGTGATCTGCGCTTCGGCATCGTCGAGCGCGGCCATGAAGGCTTGCACGAGTTTCGGATTCTGTTGATAGAACTTGGTCATGCACCAGACCAGATTGAAGGTCGACTTGCCGCCCAGAACGTCATACGAATTCACAACGGTGCGCACGCCAGGGTGGGCCAATTCCTGTTCCTGAAACGGCGGCGAGCCGAAATGCGCGGTCACTTCGCTATTGCCCGACAGCAGCGCCTGCTGCGCATCGGGATGAGCCAGCGAGACAGTGTATTTATCGAGCTGCCCCTGGTTGCCGGCGCCGAAGGCCTTTTCCGCGGCCATTTGCAACGTGATTGCCTGGATCGACACCTTCGCTGCGGGCAGCGCGATCTTGTCCTTGCCGGTGAAGTCTTTCAACGTTTTCACCGTCGGATTGTTGGTGTTCAACAGCAGCGGCATCGAATTGATCGCCGACAGCGCCTTGACCTCGACGGGCGTGCCGCGCGTACGCGCCCACAGCAGCACGAGCGGCGCGACGCCGCCTGACGCGATCTGCAACGAATCGGACAGCAGCGCGTCGTTCATCACGTTGCCGCCCGCGAATTCGACCCATGACACTTTCAGATTCGGCACGCCCAGTTGCGCGGCGTGCTTTTCGACCAGCTTCTGATCCTGCATCAGCATCAGCGGCAAATAGCTGACGCCGTATTGGCGCGCGATCCGGATCTCCGACAGTTCGGCGCGGGCGGGCGCACTGATGAGAGCTGCGCCGAGAGCGAGCAGCGTTGAGAGAAATACGGCAACTTTACGAAGGCTCATTGCTGGACACTCCTTGCGACAGGAACGGCACGGCCAATCTGTTGAAATGCGACACCGGATAAACCGGATGGGTGGGGGCTGCGTGTGCCTATTCGGTCTCGCGTGGCTGCGGCCGGCGCAACGCATGCGTCACGCGGCAAGGCGCGACATGAAGGACATGAGCGGGATGACGATGAGGCGGGGTACGCATCGTGAGTGTCTCCTTGTTGCCGGCCTGCTCGCGACAAAACGGTTTGCGCGGCGCGGCCGGAATCAGGTTCACAGAAGGTGTGTTGTGGGCAACCGGATTGCGCGTGAAATGCCTTGCTTCGGTGACTGTGGCATTCAGCGAATTCAGCGCCGTATGATTTAACTCATCTGTATGAGTAGCGAGTGTAGGTGATCGTGCTGTTGATTGCAAATGCGGGAAAACGTGACATGTGCGGCGCGCGGCCGGCGGCTTTTGGCGCTGCGCACCGCGCTTGGCTTCCGGCCTTGTCAGAGCGGCTCTTCGTGCGATGCCGAAGCACCGACGTATTCGTAGCGTGCGGTGTTCGCATGCGAGATCCGCACTTCGACGGGCGCCTGATGATACGAATACGCGACGCGCCGCACTTCAAGAAGCGGCGTGCCGTGCGGCACTTCCAGCAGTTTGCTTTCGAGTTCATTGGCTACCGCGACGCGCACGCGTTCCTCGGTGCCGAGCACGTTGATGTTGAACGCATCCTGATAGAAGTTGTACAGCGTGCTCGGCCGGCTGCGCAGCGCGGCTTCCGTCAGGCCCGGAAAACGCGCCTCGGGTACGGTGATGTTGTCGATCATCACCGTTTCGCCATGCAGCGCCAGACGGTTGATGAACGTGAACACGCGCGCGCCCGTTGCGACTTTCAGCAGCGTCGCGATATCGCGCGTAGCCTTGGCCTTCCTGAACTGCACGAGCGTTACGGTCGGGTAGGTCTTGTCGCCGTCCTGGCGCACGATGCGGAAGAAGCGGAAGAAATGACGATCACGCTGGTGTTGCGCGACGAAAGTACCGAGCCCCTGATGGCGCACCAGAATGTTGTCGGCCACCAGTTCGTCGATTGCCTTGCGCAGCGTGCCGATCGATACGCCGAAGCGTTCGGCCAGCCGCTTTTCCGAAGGAATCGTTTCGCCGCCCTTCCATTCGTGCGCGGCCAGCGCGGCCAGCATCGCATTCTTCACTTCCTTGTAGCGCGTGCCGCCGATTGCCGGCGTGGTGGCCGCACCGTTCGGTAGATTGATACCCGTGGTCAACGTATTCATCGATCTCATCCTGTCGTTGCATTTTCATTGCTGCTGTCTTTCAATTGATTCTACTTCATACGGTTCATCAAACACATATAGATGATATGGTTGACATATGCAAATGTGCCGCCTAAGATGGGTTCACGCAGGCGAACCAAACCGTACCAACAGACTGGAGACAACTGATGAGCCACACCGCAGCAGGTGCACCGCAACAATCCGGTGAAGGATCTTCCGCCAGCCCTTCGTCAGACCGCAAAACGATTCATATCGTGCTGCACGAAGCGAAAGACACCGTCGGTGTGGCGGTTGTCGAAGGCATCAAGGCGGGGACCCAGTTGAACGCGTGGATCATGGACGACGACGAGGTCGTGACGATCTCGGCGAAACAGAACATTCCGATCGGTCACAAGGTGGCGCTGAAAGACATGGCGGTCGGCGACACGGTGTTCAAGTACGGCGTGGACATCGGCAAGGTCGTTGCGCCGATCCGCGCGGGTGAACATGCGCATGTTCACAACATCAAGACGAAGCGCTGGTAGCCGGCGCGAGGATCGACCAGCTCGCGCATCGACATTGCGAGCGAGCTTCCCCACTCAACAGAGCCAGATCGAAGAGAGCCACCATGAGCGTGATTGACCAGAACACCACTTTCCGCGGGTTTCGCCGTTCCAATGGACGCGTCGGCGTGCGTAACCATGTGATCATCCTGCCCGTCGACGATTTGTCGAACGCCGCCGCGCTGGCCGTCGAAACGGCCATCAAAGGCACGATGGCGCTACCGCATCCATACGGCCGCCTGCAGTTCGGCGCCGACCTCGATCTGCATTTCCGCACGCTGATCGGCGCCGGCTGCAACCCGAATGTCGCGGCGGTCGTCGTGATCGGGATCGAGGAAGGCTGGACCAAGCGCGTCGTAGACGGCATTGCGAAGTCAGGCAAGCCGGTGATGGGCTTCGGCATCGAACTGCATGGCGATCACGATACGATCATGCGTGCGTCGAAAACCGCGAAAGAGATGGTGCAGTACGCCACGTCTCTCGATCGCGAAGAATGCCCGATTTCGGACCTGTGGGTATCCACGAAGTGCGGCGAATCCGATACCACGTCCGGCTGCGGCGCGAACCCGACTGTCGGCAATGCGTTCGACAAGCTCTACGGGTTGGGCACGACGCTCGTCTTCGGCGAGACGTCCGAACTCACGGGCGGCGAGCAGATCGTTGCCGCGCGTTGCGCGAACGACCAGGTGCGCGAGCGCTTCCAGTTCATGTTCGACCGCTATCAGGACATGATCAACCGCTGGAAGACCGACGATCTGTCGGAGTCGCAGCCGACCAAAGGCAACATCGCGGGCGGCCTGACGACCATCGAAGAAAAAGCGCTGGGCAATATCCAGAAGATCGGCAAGAAGTGCAGCGTCGACGGCGTGCTCGACAAGGCCGAGGAACCGACGGGGCCGGGCTTGTGGTTCATGGATTCGTCGTCAGCCGCGGCCGAGATGGTGACGCTGTGCGCCGCGTCGGGCTTTGCCGTGCATCTCTTCCCGACCGGGCAGGGGAACGTGATCGGCAATCCGATCGTGCCTGTCATCAAGATTTGCGCGAACCCGCGTACGGTGCGCACGATGAGCGAGCATATCGACGTGGATGTGTCGGGACTATTGCAGCGCGAACAGAATCTCGATCAGGCTGGCGACAAACTGCTGGAATCGATGCTGCGCACCGCGAACGGGCGCTTTACGTCGGCGGAAGCGCTGGGACACCGCGAGTTCGTGTTGACGCGCCTGTTCGAAAGCGCGTAATTTCTCCGGGCCCGTCCTCGCGACGGGCCGCGCTGCATGGCGCTTGAATCCCGATCGCGCAGGCGGCTGCGATGACAGTTAGCTTCGCGTCAGCTTCGGATCCCCTGTATTCAATGGAGCTTTCGCAGCAGCGCGCGCACGCGTGACGTCTCGGGCCCAGGAAGCCCGGCACGCGCCGCACGGCGCTGTTCCATTTTCCAGCAGCAGCGAGTGGAGGAGACACCATCTTGCGCGTGCTAAAACATCTTTACGTGCAGGTTCTGATCGGACTTGCGGCAGGCATTCTCGTCGGTTATTTCTGGCCGGATCTGGGCGTCCAGATGAAGCCGTTCGGTGATACCTTTATCCGGCTCATCAAGATGCTGATCACGCTGGTGATCTTCTGTACCGTCTCCGTCGGCATCGCGCGGATGGAGAATCTCAAGCAGGTCGGGCGCGTCGGCCTCAAAACCATCGTGTACTTCGAAGCGGTGACGACGGTGGCGCTCGTCATCGGCCTTGTCGTCGCCAATCTGCTGCACCCCGGCTCCGGGCTGAACATCGATCCGAAGACGCTCGATACGCATGCAGTCAGCCATTACGTGACGGAAGTTCACGCGCAGTCGAACACCAGCTTCCTCGAAGAGATCGTGCCGAATTCGGTCGTGGGCGCGTTCGCACGGGGCGATCTGCTGCAGGTGTTGCTGTTCTCGGTGTTGTTCGGCATCGCGCTATCGATCATGTCGCGGCGCAGCCGCTTCCTGTCGCGCGTGATCGAACAGAGCGGCGAAGCGCTGATGCGGATCGTCGAAATGATCATGCGCCTGGCTCCCCTTGGCGCGTTCGGCGCGATGGCGTTCACAGTCGGAAAATATGGCATTTCGACGTTGCAGCAACTCGGTCTGTTGATCGTGTGCTTCTATCTGACGAGCATTCTCTTCATCGCCCTGGTGCTGGGCACGATCTGCCGCTGGGCGGGCGTGGGGTTGTGGCCGCTGCTCAAGTATCTGCGTGAGGAACTGCTGATCGTATTGGGCACGTCTACAACGGAATCGGTGTTGCCTCGTTTGATGGAAAAGCTCGAACGGCTTGGGTGTCCAAAGCCGGTAGTCGGGCTCGTGCTGCCGACGGGCTATTCGTTCAACCTCGACGGCGCCGCGATCTATCTGACGATGACCTCGCTCTTCATCGCGCAGGCCACCAATACCCATCTCACGCTACTGCAACAGATCGGGCTGCTGGCGATATTGATGGTGACGTCAAAGGGCGGCGCGGGCGTGGCGGGTGCGGCGCTGGTCGCACTGACGGCGACACTGTCGACGCACAACATCATTCCGGTTGCGGGCATTACGCTGATACTCGGTATCGATCGCGTGCTCAACGAGGTTCGCGCGATCGTGAACATGATCGGCAATGCGGTGGCGACGATTGTCGTCGCCCGCTGGGAAGGCGCATTCGATGTGCAGGCCGCGCGCAAACTGCTGGCCGCGCCGCCGGAAGTTCAACGCGGCGAGCCGCAAGCGAACGCAAGCGATGTCAACGACATGGCGCCGCCCGCGTATGTACAGGAGCGCTCGAATTGAGCACGAACCTGAATACGAATCCGCGCGCGACGCGCAAGAAGATCGTCATCAGCGAATTCATCGACGCTTGCGCAGTCGCAGCGCTCAGCGAGCGCTTCGACGTGCATGCCGATGCGTCGCTTGTGGATCAACCCGTTGCGTTGAACGCGTTGCTGGCCGATGCCGACGCGCTGATCGTGCGCAATCGCACGCAGGTAAGGGCCGCGCTGCTCGATGCCGCGCCGCGTCTGAGCGTAGTCGGGCGTCTGGGCGTCGGGCTCGACAACATCGATCTGGACGCATGCGCGCAACGCAACGTATCGGTGTTCCCGGCGACGGGTGCGAATGCACGCGCGGTGGCCGAGTACGTGCTCGCCACGGCACTGATGCTGCTGCGCGGTGCATACCGTTCGAGCATGGAGGTCGCGGCGGGCAAATGGCCGCGCGCGGCGCTTTCGAATGGCCGCGAAGCGGCGGGTAGCACGCTTGCCGTAATCGGCTTCGGTGGCATCGGGCAACTCGTTGCGCAACTCGCGCGCGCGCTGGGCATGCAGGTGCTCGCCTACGATCCGCTGCAGCCGGCCGACGCGGCGTGCTGGGCCGCGACCGGCGCACGCCGCGTGAGCATCGACGAAGCGTTGCGTGCCGCCGATGTGATCACGCTGCATGTGCCGCTCGTCGACAGCACGCGCAATCTGCTCGGCGCATCGCAACTCGCGGCGCTGAAGCGCCACGCGATTATCGTCAACACGTCGCGCGGCGGGATCGTCGATGAAGCGGCGCTTGCCTTGGCGTTGCGCGAAGGCCGCATCGGCGGCGCGGCGCTCGACGTTTTCAACGATGAGCCGCTCGCCGCCCGTTCCCCGCTGGCCGACGCACCAAACCTCATTCTCACGCCGCACATTGCGGGGCTGACCATGCAGTCGAACGAACGTGTCAGCACGCTCGTTGCGGCGCGCGTGACGGAGGCCCTGCTTGCGCAGCGTGATTCACACGTGACCGAAGGAATTTCACGATGACGCGAGTCTCAGCCGACGAACTGCTCGACCTCGCGACGCGCGCCGTCCGCAACGCGGGCGCAACGCCGGAGACCGCGACGGCCACGGCCCGCGCGTTGGTGTATGCGGACTCGTGCGGGTTGTCGTCGCACGGTGTTTCGCGTTTGCCGATGTACGTCGCGCAGTTGCGCAACGGGCGCGTCGATCCGCAGGCGAAGCCCTCCATTGTTGCGACGCGCAACGCCGCCGTGCTCGTCGATGCCGCCGATGGCATGGCGTTTCCCGCCTGCGCGCTTGCTGTCGAGACCTTGATCGGCCGTGCGCGCGAACACGGCAGCGCAGTGGCGAGCGTGACCCGCAGCCATCATTTCGGCGTCGGCGCATATCACCTGGAGGCGATCGGCGCGGCGGGCATGGTGGGCCTTGCGTTCAGCAATTCCCCGGCGGCGATGCCCGCGTGGGGCGGGCGTCATGCGCTATTCGGCACCAATCCCATTGCCGCCGTGTTTCCGCGCCGCAATGGCGACGCATTGATAGTCGACCTGTCGCTGTCGCAAGTGGCGCGCGGCAAGATCATGGTTGCGGCGCGCGATGGCAAGCCCATACCGTCCGGCTGGGCGACCGCCCGTGACGGCACGCCGACCACCGACGCCAAGGCGGCGCTCGACGGCATGATGCTGCCGTTCGGCGGCGCGAAAGGCGCGATGCTCGCGCTGATGGTCGAGCTGCTGGCGGCAGCGCTGGCGGGCGCGAACTTCGGCTATGAAGCGGGATCGTTCCTGACCGAGGAGGGGGCACGCTCGCGGATCGGCCATCTGTTCTGGGCCATCGATCCGGGCGCGCTGGCGGGCAATGAGATGTACGTACAACGGGTCGAGGCGCTTGTCGCGGCGATGTTGCAGGATGCGGATGTCCGTTTGCCAGGGCAACGGCGGCATGCGTTGGCCGACGCGGCAAGCCGCGATGGAATCGAGATTCCCGATGCGTTGCTCACACAGTTGCAGACATTGGTCGCGTGATGCGCGAATGCGCCGAAAGGAACCAGGCGCACTTCACGCGGGCGCCGGACCGCTCGTGCCACGCACGATCAGTTCGATCGGCAGACACTCGCGCTGCGGCGGCACGCCGTCCGAGAGCCAGCGCAGCAGTGCGCGCGCGACGCGTTCGCCGAGTTCGTAAGTGGGCAACAGCACGGTAGTGAGACCTGGTGTGATCTGCGAGACGATGGGCAGATTGTCGCAACCGACGATCGATAACTGCTGCGGCACGGCGATACCGGTCGATTGCGCTTCGAACAGGCAACCCAGCGCGAGCACGTCATTGCCGCAGAAAATGGCGCTTGGAGCAGGGCGCAATTGCGTCAGTAGCTTGAGCCCGGCGCGACCGCCTTCGAAGCCGAATGGCTGTTCGATGATGTTCGCATCAGGCAGACGGATATCGTGCTGTGCAAGGGTTCGCCGGAAGCCTTCGATCCGCTGACGCGCGCGGTCGTTATGGCGCGTGAAGCCCGAGATCACGCCGAAGCGGCGATGACCGAGTTCGAGCAGATGTTCAGCGGCCAGTTGCCCGATCAACTGGTTGTCAAAGCCAATCGACGGCGGTGTATCTGCGTCGCCGCTGCCGGCTGCGCCGGGGCGCTCGGCGTGCGACCAGGTCAGCAGCAGCGCGACGTGGCTCGCGCGAATCAGTTCATAGGTTTGCGGCGCATGGTCGGTGCCGACCAGAACGATTGCGTCGACAGCACGTTCCAGCAGCGCGCGCACGACTTCGATTTCCGCGGACAGGTTGTACTCGTGCGCGGAGATCAGCAACTGATAGCCGGAATTCGACAGTGTGGTTTGCAAGCCTTGCACCGCACGCGCGAAGATCGCGTTGTCGAGCGTCGGCACGATGGCGCCGACCATTCGCGCACGGCCCAGCGCAAGCGCGCGCGCCGCGCCGTCGGGCACATATCCCAGCGTGGCGATCGCATCACGGATGCGCGCGCGCGTGTCCGCTTTCACCATGTCGGGGTTGGAGAGAGCGCGCGACACAGTTGCCGTCGAGACGCCGGCGAGTGTGGCGACATCGCTGATACGGGCGCGTGGCAAGGTATTCATTGCGGCAGATCAGACAGGTTTGGATAGGCTCAATTGATTGTAGTGCCCGATTGCAAGCGAACGACAGTACAACATCATTCGAATTGGTATAAATCCCGATGTGACCCGTGATCATAGCGTCTATATTCAAATGCAAGCGGTTACATTTCATTGCGCGGCGCGTTGCATTTCACGCCGCTGAACAGGCAGGAGACAATGTGTTCCCCGCATTGCGTTCACCGCGCTTCCTGTGCAGCATCGGCACGCTCGCAGCAACGCTCGCCGCGTGGTACGTGCTGACGGCTCTCACAGGCATCGTCGCACCGTCGAGATTCCCCACTCCGTTCGATACCTGGCAGGCGCTTGCCCAGGTGGTGACGGACGGTTATGCCGACGGCCGTCTCGACCAGCACATCGTGCAGAGCGTGAAGCTGGTTCTATACGGCTTCGCGACGGCGGCGGTGACGGGCGTGCCGCTCGGCCTATGGATGGGCTACTCGCCGCGTGCACAGGCGTTCTTCAACCCGATCTTTCTGCTGTTGCGACCCATTCCGCCGCTCGCGTGGATTCCGCTCGCGATCGTCTGGCTTGGACTCGGCGACTCCGCGAAAGTGATGGTGATCTGGTTCGCGGCGTTCGTGCCATGCGTGATCAACAGTTTCGCGGGCGTGCGCAATCTCGACGTGCCGATGCTCGAAGCCGCCGAGATGCTGGGTTTGCGGCGTTCGCGCTTCGTGCTGGAAGTGATGATTCCCGGCGCGCTGCCGATGATTTTCACAGGCTTGCGCCTCTCATTGCAGGCTTCATGGACGACGCTCGTGGCGGGCGAACTGATCGGTGCGGTCAAAGGTCTCGGGCATCTGCTGACGCAAGGCTCGCTCGACATCTATCCGGCGATGATCGTCGTTGCGATGCTGACGGTCGCGCTGTGTGGATGGTTGATGACGGTCGCGCTTGGGCAAATCGAGCGGCAACTCATGCCTTGGAGAGCGAACAGATGAAACCGGGTCATCTGCGCGGTGTCGCGCATCCTGACATCGAGCCCGTCGGCGTCAATCGCGAGTCCGGCAGTGCGGCACGCACGTTGCGCCAGCGCAAGATGGTCAGCGAGCCTGGGCGTGCTGTGGCTCAACGCAGCATGCCGCTCTGGACGCTGAATGCCGCGGGGCTGATCGCATTCTTCGGCATCTGGTGGCTGGCATCGGCAGCAGAACTCGTCCCCGCGATCTTTCTACCGACGCCGCTTGCAGTCGTTCACAAGTTTGCCGATCTGCTCACGCATCCGTTTGTCGGTTACACGCTCGAAGTGCATCTGTGGTCGAGCTTGCAGCGCTATCTGATGGGCTTTTTGCTGGCCGTCGCGCTGGGTGTGCCGCTCGGTCTGACGATGGGCTGGTTCCGCTGGCTCGACTACTGCGTGACGCCGCTCTTCGAAACCGTGCGTTTCATCGCGCCGATTGCATGGGTGCCGTTTGCCGCGTTGTGGTTCGGCACGGGCATCGGTGGCCCGGTGCTGATCATTTTTGCGGGTGCGTTTCCGCCGTGCGTCGTCAATGCTTATCGCGGTGCGCAGCAGGTCGACGGCAGGCTGCTCGAAGCGGCGCGCATGCTCGGCGCGTCGAACCGGATGATCGTCTGCGAAGTGCTGCTGCCAGGCGCGTTGCCGTCGGTGATCGCAGGTGTGCGCGTCGCGGCGGGACTGGGCTGGATGTCGCTGGTCGGCGCCGAACTGATCGTCGCGTCGAGCGGCATTGGCTACATGATGGTCAAGGGACAAGCGGCAATCGACACTGCGACGGTGATGAGCGCGATGATCGCAATCGGTATGGTGGGCGCGGCAATCGACCTGCTGCTTGGACGCATCGAAGCGTACGCGATGCGCAACCGGCGCGTGGCCCGGCACTAGGGTCTGTTTACATATGGAACGCACGTGCGAATGCCCGCTATCGGGCGCAGGGCAAGGAGTAAGGAGCGCTGCGTGGCCGCGCCACGTGAGCGACGCACGACGCCGCCATGCGGCCGATAGCGGGCATTCCCCTGGAATGAAATTCAGAACTGGGGTTGCCGCGAGAAGGGCCGCTCGCTGCGTCATGCTCCTTGCGAATACGTCGAGTATTCGCGGCGTCGCAATCCTTGCGAGCGGCCCTTCTCGCGGCAACGCACGTGCGTTCCATATGTAAACAGACCCTGGCACCCGTGGCTTCACTCTCTCAACCGTGACGGAGCGCACGATGAGCATGATTCGTTTCAATGATGTGTCCCGCATGTTCAGGCGCGACAAGGCGAGCGTCGTCGCGCTGGAACACGTCGAACTGGAAATCGCCGACAAGGAATTCGTTGCGATCGTCGGGCCGTCGGGTTGTGGCAAGACGACGTGTCTGCGGATGGTCGCGGGTCTCGAGTTTCCGACTTCGGGCAGCGTGACGGTGGCGGGCCGCAAGGTGACACGGCCAGGACCCGATCGTGCGGTCGTCTTTCAGCAGTTCGCGCTGTTCCCGTGGAAGACAGTGCGGGACAACATCGATCTCGGCTTGCGCGCGAAGGGCATGGCCGCCGACGCAAGACGCGAAACGATCGAACGCTATCTGTCATTGATGAATCTGCGCGGCTACGAGCAGGCGTATCCGCATCAACTATCGGGCGGCATGCAGCAGCGCGTCGCGATCGCGCGCGCGTATGCGCTCGACCCCGGCGTGCTGCTGATGGACGAGCCGTTCGGCGCGCTCGATGCCCAAACCCGGGTCGTCATGCAGGAAGAACTGGTGCGGCTCACGCGCGTGAATCCGCGCACGGTGCTGTTCATCACGCACGCGGTCGAAGAGTCGGTGTATCTCGCGGATCGCGTCGTCGTGATGACGGGCCGGCCGGGGCGCGTGAAAGAAGTGATCGATGTGAAGTCCGTGCGCGAGCAGCATGGCTGGGACGCGTGCAAGCGGATCGAAGACGTGATGGATCTCGAATCGTTCGTCCGGTTGCGCACGCATATCTGGAAGTCGTTGCGCGACGAACACGGCGCTGTCGAACGTGTCGCTGCATGAAGCTGCATCAAACTGCCACCGGTTCCAACGGCTGAGCGCAATACCCCATAAAACAGGAGACCAACATGAAACGTCTGCGTGCGATCCCTTTCATTGCGTTGCTCTGCGCGGGCAGTGCGGCGTTGCCGGGCACGGTGTGGTGCGCCGATCTCACTCTGATCAGGGTCAGCTATCAGCCCGCGCTGTATTGGGCGTTGCCGTTTTATGTCGCAACCGAAAAAGGGTGGTGGGCAGAGGTCGGATTGAAGCCCGAGTTTTCGGTGTTTCCCGCAGGCGTGCCGCAGATGGCGGCGGCGGCGTCGAAATCCTGGGACGTGGGCGGCACGGGTTCCGTGCCGGCCGTGCTCGGCTACAAGCGCTTCGGCATTCAGGTGATCGGCCTGACGAACGACGAATCGCAGGGCAACGTTCTGATGGCGAGCAAGGCGCGTTATGACGCGGTGCGCCGCAATCCGGCGTCGCTGAAAGGCCAGACCATCGTGTTGACGTCCAACTCGACGGGTGATTACGCGGTACAGGCATGCCTGAAAAAGTATGGGCTGACGAAGGCTGATGTGACGCTCAAGAACATGGGCCAGGCCGAGATCATTTCCGCTGTGTCGTCGGGCAATGCTGATTACGCGGGCGTGTGGGCGCCGTATGACTATACGCTCGAAGAGAAGGCGGGCGCGCGCGTGTTGTGCTCCGGTAAGGACGGCGGCGCATCGGTGCCCGGCGCGCTCGTCACGCGTGGCGAATTCGAGAAGCAGCATCCCGATCAGGTGACAAAATTTCTCGCCGTCTATCTGCATGCATGGGCGTGGATGAAGGCGAACCCTGACCAGGCCGTCGCGATGATGAAGAAGTTTTACCAGGAGGGCGGCGTCAACATCAGCGACGATTCGATGCGCAAGGAATTCGCTACGCGCCCGACCTTCGACCTGAAGCAGCAACTCGCCGCGATGGACCGCACGAAAGGCGCATCGCAGGCCGACGATTCGTTCACGAAGATCGCGCAGTTCATGCATGCATCGGGCGCGCTCGCGTCCGTCCCCGAAGCAAAAGACTATATCGACGACAGCGCGATGAAGCGTGTGATGGGCGACCCTAAACTCGCGGCGTTCGCAATGGACGGCAGCAAATAACGCGCGGTCGCGATCGCGCAAAAAGGCCACGGTGTGGCCTTTTAAAAGCCCCTCGCTGCAAGCGCTTGCATTATTTTTAACATCGATGAAGGAGAAGGCGATGAGCGTGACTTACCTGAAGAAAGCAGCCAAGACGCCGGAAACCGAGACCGCGACGGCGCAACAGGTCGTCGCTGAAATGCTTGCGCAGATTCAGGCGCATGGCGAAGACGCCGCGCGTGCGTATGCGAAGAAACTCGATAACTGGGACGGTCCGATCATCGTCTGCGCCGATGAGATCGAACGGCGTGCGCTCGAAGTGCCCGCGCACGTGAAGGCCGATATCGATTTCGCCGCGCAACAGGTATTCGACTTCGCGCTCGCCCAGCGGCGCTCGATTGGGGATTTCTCGGTCGAACTGTATCCAGGCGTGACGGCAGGGCAAAAAGTGGTGCCCGTCAACGTGGTCGGTTGTTATGCGCCTGCTGGCAGGTACGCGCATATCGCGTCGGCATACATGGGCGTTGCGACTGCCAAGGCAGCGGGCGTGAAGACGGTGATTGCCTGTTCGAGCCCGTTTCGCGGAGGCGGCATCCATCCGTATGTGCTGTATGCGTTCAAGGCGGCAGGCGCCGATGTCGTGATGACGCTGGGAGGCGTGCAGGCGATTGCGTCGATGGCGTATGGGCTTTTTACCGGCAAGCAGGCGGACGTTGTGGTGGGGCCGGGCAACAAGTTCGTCGCGGAGGCGAAGCGCGCGCTCTTTGGCAAGGTTGGGATCGACGTCTTCGCGGGGCCGTCGGAAGTTGCGGTGATCGCCGACGCCAGTGCCGACCCGGCGATGGTCGCGAGCGATCTGGTCGGCCAGGCCGAGCATGGCCACGAGTCGCCGGCATGGTTGTTCACGACGTCGAAGGCGCTCGCCGACGAGGTCATTGAGCGGGTTCCGCAACTCATCGATGCGTTGCCGCCGACCGCACACGATGCCGCAGGCGCCGCGTGGCGCGACTACGGCGAAGTGATCCTGTGCGACACGCGAGAGGAAGTGGTGGACGTGTCTGACCGCTATGCATCGGAACACCTCGAAGTGCAGGCTGCCGATCTGGACTGGTGGCTCGAACATCTGACGTGCTACGGCTCGCTCTTTCTCGGCGAAGAAACGACGGTCGCATTCGGCGACAAGGCGAGCGGTCCGAATCACGTTCTGCCCACCAAGGGCGCAGCGCGCTATTCAGGGGGGCTCTCGGTGCACAAGTTCGTGAAGACGCTGACGTGGCAGCGCATGACGCGCGATGCGGCGAAGCGCATTGGCGAAGTGACGGCGCGTATCTCGCGGCTCGAAGGCATGGAAGCCCACGCCCGTACCGCTGACGACCGCTTGCAGAAGTACTTTCCCGACGAAGCATTCGTGCGTGGCGAACCGGTACAGGTATGAACGCCATCGGCATGTGCAACCGGTACGACGAAGGAGGACACCGTTGAATATCGCTCGACTATTCGACCTGAATGGCAGAACCGCGCTCGTGACCGGCGGCAACTCGGGCGTCGGCGAAGCGATGGCGCGCGCGTTGGGCGGGGCGGGTGCGCGCGTCGTGCTGGTGGCGCGGCGAAGTGATGCGCTCGACGAAGCGGCAATGCGGCTGCGGGATGACGGTATTGATGCGCACATGCACGCGTGCGATCTCAGCGACGCGCATGCGGCGCGCGCCTGCGCGCTCGATGCAGCGGCACAGCACGGCCAGATTGACATTCTCGTCAACGCGGCGGGCGTCAATCTGCGTCAACCATTCGATGAAGTAACGCCGCAAGCGTGGCAACAGCAGCTCGCACTGCATCTTGGCGCGCCGTTCTTCATGACGCAGGCGCTCGCACCCTCGATGAAGGCGCGCGGACATGGTCGCATCATCAACATCGCGTCGCTGCAGTCATACCGTGCATTCAACGATAGCGCGCCATACGGCGCGGCGAAGGGCGGTGTCGTGCAATTGACGCGTGCTATCGCGCAGGCGTGGTCACGCTACGGCATCACGTGCAACGCGATTGGGCCGGGCTTTTTCCCCACTGCGCTGACGGCTCCCGTTTTCAACGACGCGCGCGTCGCGGACATGCACGCGCAGAACACGTGCATCGGACGCAATGGACAACTCGACGATCTGTATGGCGTCACGGTGTTTCTTGCGAGTGACGCGTCCGCGTACGTCACGGGCCAGACCATCATGGTCGACGGCGGGTACACCGCGCGGTAGGCGGTAACGCAATTGCACGATGGAGAACGCTTGTGAAAGCACTTGTCTACACGCAGCCCAATGAGGTCCAGTTGCTGGATCGGCCCGAACCGCTGGCAGCCGACGGCGAGGTGATACTCAGGATCGATGCGGTCGGTATTTGCGGCTCCGATATGCATGCATTCCACGGCCACGATCCGCGACGCAAACCCGGCCTCATTCTCGGTCATGAGTTCGCCGGCACGATCGTGGAGACGCGCGCACCGCATCTGACGAAAGGCTTGCGCGTCACGGGCAATCCGTTGATCACCTGCGGGCACTGTGAATATTGTGTGCAGGGGCGCGACAATCTGTGCGCGAACCGGACGATGGTCGGCATGACGCGTCCGGGTGCATTCGCACAATACATGTCGTTGCCTGCGGGATGCGTTGTCGAAATTCCGCAGGAGATGCCCGCAACGCACGCCGCGGTGACCGAGCCGGCTGCTACGGCGCTGCATGCGCTGAATCTGTCGATGCGCGCGCTGCAAAGACCGTTGCCGGAAACCCGCGCGCTCGTCATTGGCGGCGGGGCGATTGGATTGCTGTCGGCGTTGTTACTGAAATCGTATGGCTGCCGGTCGGTTGAAATGGCGGAGGTCAATCCGCTGCGTCGACGATCGGCGCAGCAGCATGCGCAGTGCGAGACATGGGATCCGTTGGACGCGCCGGCGCCTGAAAGCCGGTTTGAGTTCGTGATCGATGCCGTGGGCGCAAAGCCGACACGCGCGCTCGCGTTATCGTCGGTGAAGCCTGGCGGCGTCGTGATGCACATCGGCCTCCAGGATTGGGCAAGCGAAATCGATATGCGCAAGCTGACGCTCGCTGAAATCACGCTGCTGGGTACGTACACATATACGATGGCGGATCTTCGCGCGACGGTTTCGGCGTTGCACGAAGGCGCGTTCGGTTCGCTGGATTGGCTCGACGTGCGGCCGCTCGATGCCGGAAGCCAGGCGTTCGACGATTTGCAGAACGGCAGGACGGCGTCAGGGAAAGTCGTCCTGACGCCGGGCTTCTAAATTTAGGCCATAGAGCAGTCCAGCAGGAAAGCGAGATTGTCCGCGACAGACTCATTGTCGTCAGGCTTCGACCGGCTTCCAAGCCTCGAGGACATCGACACTAACGATTGAACAATCCGCACGCCAACCATAAACACGACATTATAGTACTAATGTCGTGTTTATGGTTGAATTGTGTAGTATATGGTGCGTTTTACGTTGCATTATCAATATATCCACATTCAGTGATTCCATCTAAAGGCGTCTGTAAACTGACGCAAATCCCATGTTAAGGCGGGATATTTCGGTGTTCAATGTTTTTGCCAAATTTGCGTGGCTCTCGAATCAGTAGGATCCACCCAATGTCATCTAAAAGCGTCAGTCTTTCCCACCGAAAAACATCTGAAAGCCTCGGTGTTACTTCCGAATCTGAGCAGCGCCGGTCAACCGCGGACGAGATTGCACTAAATTTACGCCGCGTCATCCCTCTTGAGCCAGACGGAGTCTAAATCGAACCCCGAAAGTGACGGAAAGATTACAAATCCTTCTGACGGTTCACTGGTGTTCAGCGAAAGCCGATAGTCAGGTAAGTACACGACGGGAACGCAGGAGTCAACGATTCGGATGCTGCCGACATCTAACACTTCGCTTTCCCTTTCTCGCCGTTTCACAATTTCAAGCATCAGTGAATATGTCGCAAGCAAAAATGCGCTCAAGGGGGGCCTCGGTTCAAATTTTTCCATGTGACGAAGTCGTGAATGTGCTCCCCAACGCGCTTGATCGGGATTAACCCATCCGAAAGGCGTTGCCGGCCATAGCTCAAAACGCAAGCGGAACCACGCAAGTGCAAGTTGCCGCAAATCCCTGCCTTCTGTGCTCACAACCCCTCTTAGCATAAGCGTGCGAATGTCTCGCGCTAAGATGGCGCCTCCGCGCTTGCCAACTGCCCAGTTATGAAGTGCACGCAAGGTCGTCCTGTATGCAGTGCTCTCTCGCTCGGGAGAGCACTGCAGGTGACCGATACGCTCGTCATCGGAAGATTTGTTTGTTGTCAATTGAAGAGGCCAGCGCAACACGGTGATACGCTTGAGCGACTCCCCTCCCATCGATTCAAGTGCGCAAGCCGTCAATCTTCGGGCCATACCTCGGAGGATTGCTCGGTCGTCACACCAATGTGCCCATTTGAAAATCACTTTCCGCGACACGATGCGCATTACGTCTTTCGTTTGCAGGTCATCATCCCCCGCCCACCATTGTTGTAGTGGCCTGAATGCATCGAGAGACGACGTGTGGTCTCGAAGGTATTCGTGACTCTCTGAGGAAAACGGACTGCCCGACAGCGGCGCGCTGCAATGAGGGCAGTTGTAGAAGCCGGACCCATTGCCAATTCCGAAAGCGACGGTGCCCACCAGTCTTTTGCAATTGGGGCAGAATCTCGTTAGTACCTCGCCGTGGAGTGGGCATCGCTCAAGCCCTTCGAATTGATGCCAGTAGCTGTGGTACCCGCAGTCAAGGCATGAAGGACAGAATCGAAAGCTATTGGAAAAAAGCAAGCCCGATAACTCCCGGGTCGCAGCAAAAAACCTACTCTCCTCGCCGGGAAATTCCCAACCCGTCTGCGCAATGAACTTCTGTTTATCGACGTAAATACCGCGCGGATAGGGGCGAAGTCCCGAGTCACTCTTGAAGTCAACTAGCTTGGTAAGCGAGCTGCGACTCAGGACGTTGAAATATGCGAATCTTCCAATGATTGATGGCGTTGATTCGTATGGCAGGGGCGAGTACCTAAGGCCAACCCATTCGAACGTATCCATGATCGCCCTGGTCGACTAAATGTGTCCGTTGTAGACGTCAGCAGAGAGTTTGTCGGCCATTGCAGCACGAAATCCGGACGTTTCGAACACGCTATTCAAGATGTCGTTGGCTAAGCCGTCCAAAGAGCAGGACCCGCCGTCATGGTGTGTAGCTAACGATAGAAACTTTCGAATTATCGCGAAGACTGCGCCAGACGGAAATCCGAGTTCGAGCCACTTCGATTCCGCGGAGAGCTTACCGAACAAGGCATCCGTCATGTTCGCAAGGCGGAATCCTTTTGCGTATGCCATGGGAAGGAAAAATTGGACCCAGCTTTGCCCTCGCCCGTCTTCGGCTAAATCAACACATTCAAGAGTGAGTCTCAGGTCGTCTTGGTTTGAAACGCAACTGAAACTCATGTCACGCCGGAAGACATCCAAGCTTAACTTTCTCCAACTTTCGTTTTTTTCAAAATCACCAAAAAATTGTTCTAGTGTCGGCTGGTAGATGCCCGCCACCGTGATTAGTGATAACCCTTCTGCCTGCATTTGATGTCGTAGATCAAAAATAAATTCCAAATTACCTTTTTTTAAATTTTGCGTATTGTCCAAAAGAAGTAGCAAAGTGCGTAGTTCAGAGGATCGCGCCTTCTCGCAAAACCATCGTAGCCCCCTTAGACCTATGTCCGGAGTTTTTCCCGCAGGATAAGCACCTACTGCCCCCGAAAAACTCGTATTGGTTACGCGCCCTATTTTGGTCATTCACTTTCGGCTCCAAACTGTCACCGCCTGCGGGGATTACAAGGCGCCTGGATGGCTCCTATTTACTCTTGCGATATGCAGAACGGAATCTGCTCGAACCCACGAGCCAGAGAATCTGGTCTGGCGCAAAGACTTTTGACACCGCTTCCCGGATCTGCAATGCGACCATATGTATCTCCTGCAGTTGGGCGCGGGGATTCCTTGTGGCCAGATATTCCTTGACTAGTCGAAATACTGACTCATCCCAAGCGGTGGTATATGCCACTGCTCCAAGCTCGAATTGTTCCCCCAAAGCAGCGACCGTGTCGGCCATTTTCCTTGTCATCTCTGTTTCGAGACCGGCGGCGTGTACATCGAACTCGCAAACCAACTCGTTCGCCACTCTCAGCAGATCCTGAGCGCTAGGGCCCAGCAGCGGGACCTTATCGTGCCGCAGTAATTGAATCATGGAATCGAGAGCGTTGAGGAGTTGCTTTTTCTCGATGAGTATCCCGCCTGATAACAGTCGCAGCTTCGCGTACCCTTCGGGGTCTACAATGCGTAATTCGGCATCCAGTTCTTGAGCCGTATTCACGAGTGCTTCAATGGCCTCCAGCTGCCGATCAATATGTACACTCATATGATCGACTGCCTTTAGCCCACCTAATGCCCATCGCTGTCTTTCATCTTGCAGGTAGCATGTCATCTTTCTGACATAGCTCTCGAGATCGTTGACAACAACTTCTCCATTAAAGTAAACTTCATCGACCGCGGCAAAAAGCATAAACAACCTTGCGCCGGTCTCCTGATTTTTTTCGGTCTTGAAAAGATTATACAGGTTCACGGGGTCAAGCAACTTTGCAACACAATTCAATAAGGCGATAACGACGTCGTTCATAGCGTTCTCCTCGCATTGTCAACACTGGTGGCAAACGGCAAGTGTTCCCAAGCAAAAGTCCTGATAATCCCGTTCAAGCTGCCATCCGAAAGAGCGATGCGGTTGCAACCTGCGCCTCAGCCCGTGTCAATTAATGCTGTGAGGCGGGAGCCGAAAGGCTCGTCTGAATTGGGCTCCTTTTCGTGCAGTCCGCGTATTCTTGAACTCTGCATATCCCGATTAAATTAGTTCAGTAGATATTTCCGGGGTGGGCGAAAATAGCCAAGATCATCCGGCACACATCACCGGTACAGCTGTGTTTGTGATGACGACGTCGACGCTCCCGTCCGGAGATTGTTGCGTAAGAACCAATCCATCACATAATCCGGGTAGTCGATCCCGCGTTGAGCAATCCAGTCTCCGCCATCTGCGGTATTCGCTTGCCCTGTGCCGGCAGGCCAGGCGTGTCCCACGTTTTTCGCCATCAGAAGCGAAATTCGCTCTTTTCCGTCTTTTACCGCCACTTGTTGTACACCCGCGCCGTTTTGCACGTCCTGCGTGGGCCCCATGGCTTCCGAACCATATATGCGTCGCAGGACCTCGACGTTGTCGATGCTCCAATGCATACTCACTACGGCCAACTGCCCAGCGTGCGCGTCGTCAAAGGACTGGTCGATTTCCGAGTAGTCGAAAGTCTCGGCTGGACCGTCCTTGTCCATATTTCCGTACGCGATGCTGGTAATCTGGGTATCCAGCGCAGCTTCATTTGGTTGGGCAAGCGATCTACATTTGCTTACCGCATCCTCAACATTAGTGGACAGAGGTTCCGAAGTCGCGAGGAACTGGGAACTTCCCACTGACGGACCAGCGATTGCTCCAATGCCGGCGAATATCTGGGGCGCTTTGCAACCAATCGCCAAAGCGATAGCACCACCTGAAGACAATCCGACAAGGTATGCCTGATTAGGGTCGATGTTCAGGGACGCATCATCTTCGATTTTCTCTGTCAGTTTGATCAGATCGTCCATGTTCCCGCTGGCATCTCTAGCTCCATCATAATCCCAGCAGTGGTACAGATTGCCACCGAAGTTGTCAGCACCGACGAAAGGTACTGCTACTACGACCCCTCTATTCTTCGCAAGTGCATCTAGGTTACCAAACTTCTTGAGATCGGTATTGGTCTGTATGCAGCCGTGCAACACAATCAGCAGGCCGCGCTTGCCGTTTGGAAGCGTCGTAGATGGGGTGAATATCCATGTCTGGTGATGCTGGATGGTTTCCGGCCTGGTGTTGTTGACGGCGGCGTAAATCCGCACATAAATGGCGGCACAAGGTTCACCAGGACCGTCAACAATGAAGCGCCGTTGACGGCCTCGGTCGGGGTGGCCGGTCCCAATCAGAATGGATCGCCGATGTCGTTGAGATTGGGATCCTCGGGAGGGGAATGCTGTTCGTGCAGCAGGTCATGCAGGGCGAGGTCATAGTGCATGCAGATCCGGGCACGCAGATCCCCGATGAGTTCGACGACGGCGAGCGCCTGTTCCGGCGACCAGTTGTCCGGTATCAGGAAGTCGAGCCCACGGGTGATGCCCGAAGGCAGGTGTGCCAGGCGCTTCATGATTTCTTCTCCGCACGCGCGCTACTGCGTCTGCTGGCGCGTTGCTCGGCCCTCTCGCGCGCTTCCTTGACCCGGTAGGACTCGCCCTCGATGGCAATGACTTCGGCGCGATGGACCAGCCGGTCAACGAGCGAGACGACACAGGCGGCGTTCGGGAACACCTCGTGCCATTCGGAGAACGGTCTGTTGGTTGTGACCACGGTACTTGCCGATCCGTACCTGCGGCTGACCAGTTCGAACAGCAGATCGGCGTGGCGGTTTGAGTACGAGAGGTAACCGACCTCATCAATCACCAGGACGTCAGGGGATGCATAGCGGCGCAGGCGTCGACGCAGCGCCGAATCGCTGTCCAGTGCGGCCAGTTCGCCGAGCATCTGACCGGCGGTAGTGAACAGCGCGGTGTGACCGTGCACGAGCGCCTGATAGGCGAGATTGAGCGCGAGGGTTGACTTGCCGACACCATTCGGGCCGATCAACACGACGTTGGCGGTATCCCTGACGAACCCGAGCGACATCAACTCTTCAACGGCAAGCCGGTCGCAGCGCGTGGGCCAGCTCCAGTCGAAGTCGCACAGCGGCTTGAAGTTGCCCAGGCGGGCATCGCGGATACGTCGCTCCAGTGATCGGCGGGCGCGCTCATCCTCTTCCCACTGCAACAGCGGCGCGACCCACTGTTCGGCGGCCACATCGGTCCAATGCGCGAGCAGTCCGTACAGACGCAGGGCGTTCGCGCGCCCATGAAGGTTCTCAGGCGTGTTCATCGGCGCCTCCCGCAAGCTGGTCGTAGATGTCGAGCCGGTGTGGTGTCACCAGCGTGTCCTTGTTGCGCACGTGTTCGGGCAGGATGAGGGTGACTGGCGGCGGGGCCTGCCGTGCCTCGCGCCGGCGCTCAAGCGCCAGACGTACCGGATTGGGATGAGGCGCCGCGTCGCTGGCAAGGGTTTCCTCGATCGCGGCCTGCAGTTCGGCCGGGCCATAGCGGTCGAGCAGTCGCAGCAGGTGCGTGGTGATATTGCCCAGATTGCCGCCACGCTCAGCGGCGTGCAGCATCAGGGTCCGGCTGGCCGGCGCAGCCCGGGCCAGATGATCAAGACCGCGATGGTGACGGGCCTCGTGCTTCCTTGCGACGAGCGCATCGATGTGTGCGGCAATCTCGATCTGCGCGCCGCGATCGTAACTGCGTTCATGGGTGGCGAGCAGATCGGCGCCGTCGAGAATGCGTACGCGCCGGGGATCAGCTCGTACCGTGAGCGTGCGTCGCACATGGGTATACGGGATCGTATAGTCGTTCAGGTCGAAGCGCACGTAGGGCGTCTTGCCGACCTTCACGGCGAGAAGCAGCTCACACGGGTACGGATTCTCCGGCAACGTGAGCAGGCTGGGCTGTTCGCGCCCGAAGGCCTCGCGCACGGTGATCATGGGTTCTTCGCGGCAGGGCCGCTCAGCAGCGGGTCCCGCGCACCAGATTGCCGCCTGGGCGTTGAGATCGTCGAGGTCCGTGAATCTGCGAGCGGCAAAGAAGCTCTCGCGTACAAAGCGGATTGCCCGTTCAACGCGCCCCTTCTCGTTGCCCCGTGCGACAGCCACCGGACGAGGCTCATAACGATGATGCGCGGCGAACGCGAGCAATGTCGGGTGGAAGCGGATCGCATCGCCCTGACGCTCAAGCACGGCGCTACGCAGGTTATCGTAAAGCAGAACCCTGGGGACCCCGGACCATGCTTCGAAGGCGCCGGCATGTCCTGCCAGGAAACTGTCCATACGGGCATCGAGGAAGAAGCGCAGATAGATCTGCCGTGACCACGACAGCACCATCACGAAGGCCATCAGCGGTCGTCGTGCCCGACCGATCTGCAGGTGACCGAAGCTGGCCCAATCGACCTGCGCCTGTTCCCCGGGCAGCGTGCGCAGGCGCAGGTAAGCCTCAGGTACCGGGCGTGGCCGGTGCAGCGAGATCAGGTGCCGGAAGTGGTGGTGACTGCCCCGGTAGCCGCGCTCATACACCATCGCATACAGGCGACTGGCCGTGAGCGAGGGAAACTTCTTTAGCGTCTCGTGGATGAACGGCAGGTAAGCATCGATCTGTGAGGCTCGCTGCACGGCGCCAATCCTGGGCAGGCCGGCCTGGGCCAGCACGCGCTGGACGGTGCCGCGGTGCACGCGCAACTGGCGCGCGATGGTGCCGCAACGCCACTTCTCCACGTGGTAATAGCGCAGGATCTGCGCCTCGAGTTCAGCTCCAATGGTCATGGGTCGTTTCCTGTTCTGTCAGTAGTAGTACGAACATCACGGAAGACCCGACGGCGCAGTGGCCCGATGCGTACAAGGCCCGAACAGATGCGGCGACAGAAGCAGCAAGGCGTCGATCCGGGCGCGGCGACAGTGGATGTCGATGCGGTGGCCGTCGTCGTCGAAGTCAGTGGCAGTAGAGCATTGGCGACGGGTGTCGGGGAACGCTGATGCGTCACTTTATTGAGGCGCTGACGATAGCGACGCATCCGTTCGGCATGTGCAAAGCGGCCACGACGACTGAGTTGATAGCGTTGGCCAGCCTCGCGCAGGCGGGCGCGGCGCGAGGCCTGTGAGCAGTCGCCACCGCAGTAAATCTGGCCGCGATCGCAACGGCGGCACACGACGACCTGCGCCCGGCAGCGGGCGCACAGAAAGAGGCGGCCAGTGGCCGGCATCGGCAGTCCCCGTCAATGCCGAAGCGGAATCGACGAGGCGGATCAGCCGTGCCATACTGGCCCGGCACCCGTACCCCGTTGTGCGCGTGTGGGGCTCGACACTGGAATGAACTTGGCGGTTAGGACCGGTGTCGGGCCTGTTTCTTCGGCGGTCAGTTGTAGTCGTTCTTCTACCGCATCCCGATTCCCGCGTCATCCCCCTGCCGAACCGAACATCCCCGGTGCGTCTGCGCTCGCCCTACGGGCTCCCTCCGACGCACCCGAATGTGAGCCTCATGAAACGTCCCAGAGTCGCCGGGCTGAACAGCAATCGCGTCGCCCGGCTGTCCGACGCCGCCATCCAATGTCGGATTCCGACCGCCATTCACAGGTGTTCCAGCCATCGATGACGGGTGTCGCGGCAACCGCTGTTGCGTCTTTGGCCTGCGCGTCGCCCGTCTGGGCCAGGCACATAAGCAACAGCGCGACGATCATCAGGATTGGTCGCCTGAAGACGGCCACATGATCGCGGCGCGCCCAGTGAGCAAATAATCTCAGGTGGTCGATTCTCATGATTCGCCCCAAAATCTTTCCATGCCCCGCAACAAGCGCGAACCCCGCAATGGACTTTTCATGTTCGCCTCGTGTGGGCGATCCGGGCGGAGCAGTTCTTTTCGAAAACGAAATAACGTTGACGTTTTTGAAGTTCGCACGGACCCCATTCCTTCCCGAGAGAACGACAGGCCGCGACGACAGCATGGCGCTGAACGGTCCGGCTCAGTTTGTAGCGTCGCCGCTTTGGCGCTGCCGCTGTGCTATCCACGCTTCCGTTCGGGTCCGGATGTACTGCGTATAGTCCTGACTCGTCTTCAGCGCAGGCATCGGAGCGTGGGGATGCCCGTAATCGTCAGCAACCGGCAGTTGCGAGACGAGTTCGGCATGAATCACCTGCAGATGGGAAGGCGCGTCGCCGCCAGGATATGGCGTACCGGATGTCGGCACGGTGACACCCGCGAGCGGGTCGTCTGTACGGGGTGCTGTACGCGTGAACACGCCGCTGACATCCGGGGCCGCCGCGTCGCGTGCGGTAAGCGCCGGCATGCCCCATAACGACTGCGCAGTCTTCAGAATGCTCGTGTGATCGAGCGGCATGGCTCCATCTGGCACACGGAATACGGTACCCGCTTCGATCCACGGTGAGATCAGCACGGTCGGTATGCGCACCCCGAAACGCCTGAAATCGAATCCATACTCGCCCGCAAGTGAGTCCGGAGGCACCGCGTCAGATGGCGGAGGCACGTGGTCATAGCATCCGCCATGTTCATCGTAGGTGACGATCAGCAGCGTCTGGTTCCAGTTCGGCCCCCTGGACACAGCCTGATAGACTTCGTAGATCAATTGCTCGCCGAGCGCGACATCGTAGTTGGGATGCTGGCTGTTCCCCGTCGGACTCCAGCCCGGCTCGAGAAAGCTGAATGCAGGCAGCGTGCCGCCTTTTGAGGCCGCCTGAAAGTCAGTGAACAACCCGAAATGGGATTCAGGCGCGTTGGTCACATCGGGGAAATTATGGCGGGTGAGCGGTGGTGTGTCGTACCCGTATATGGCCCAGCTCTGTCCGGCGTCTGTCAGCCGCCCAAAGATACTGGGGCACGTGAAGGTTTTCGTCACGTCGTCCATGTGCCCCTGACTTGTCGCTGCGCAAGCGAAAGCACGATTGGGCATGGTCTCCGTCGGCGCCGAGGCATACCAGTGATCGCACACGGCGAAGCCGCGTGCAAGTCCCGACAGCACCGGCAGCATGTCTGGCGTAAAGATACCCATGATGTTCTTCCCGGTCGTACCGGGCAGAATGGACCCGCCCTTGCGCGCCTCCCACTGAAGGGTCTGGGCATAATCCCGCACAAATCCGCCGTTGCCAGGTTCTTGCGACGATGAGGCGCTTGCCACGCCGAACAGTTGCATGTTCGTTGCGACGTAGCCCTCGCCCGGATCGGCTCCAGGCATGAAATAGGCGTTCTGGTCTGCTGGAGCAATCTTGAACACGGATACGCGGTTGCCGGCGCTGTCCTGGTTCGTCTCGTCGCCGGTGAGTCCTTCGAAGGGCTGGCCGCCCGGCGACCGGTTGCCCTGATCCGCATACAGATAGCCCAGCATGTGATCGAAAGAGCGGTTTTCCAGCATCAGCACGACGATATGCTTGACCGACATGAATGCAGCGTTCATCGCGTGCCCCTCAACTGGAAATCACCGGAATCGGTTCGGGACTGTCGCCGGGAAGCAGCAGTTCGCACACCTGGGTTAATTGATAGGCGTCGCTGGTCGCGTTCAGATCGAACACCCATACCACGTCGAACCGGTCACCCGGCCACGTTTGCGGTGCGCTTGTGTTGCCGAGTATGGCGTTGGCGATCAGCGGAATATGCTTGTGCTCCCAACCGATCAGCACCACACCGGTGCATGACATCGCGGCCGCCGCGAGTTGTTGCTCCTGACCGACCGAATAGGTCGTGTCCACTTGAAGCTTCAACTTCTGCGCGACGACGCTCACTGTCTCTTCTGGCCGTTTGCTCGACTTGCCCGCATCGTCCGATGCTGCAAAGACGGTTTGCGGTTGTGCAAGCTGCGGGCTTTGCAGTGCACCGCGGCTCGGCGCGAACAGCACGGCAAGCGCGCCGGCGCGGGTCCAGCCTGCAACGAGCAGCGAATTGACGTCCTGTTCACCGTCAACCGTGACGCCGTAGGGTGGTACAGCACCTTGAGGCTTTTCGCCGTGGCGAATCACCATGATTTTTTGCGCGCTTGCCATGTTTTCCTCCTGACAGTTGATGACGAGCGTCATGAAGTCGCCACAGGCGATGCGGGGGACGCAGACGCGCCAGCCGATGCTGCAGGTGTCGAGGACGACAAGGTTGCCTTGATCGCATCCAGCAGGGCTTGCCCATCCGGCGTGCCCCAACCCGATACCGCGTCATATCCGGGGCCGGCACTATACCCGCCTACTGACGCCGTGTTGTTGTTGCCCGAGGTCACGTCGGTGCAGCCAACCGCGCCAACCGTTTGCCCCACCGCTGCCCCAGCCGCCACCTGATAGAGCAAGGGCGTTAGATAACCCACGCGCTTTCCGCCTTCGAGCTGGCCGTTCATCAATGCGATCAACGCTGCCCAGAGCGGGCTCGCTGCGCTGGTTCCGCCATTGGGTTCGGCGTGGTTATCCACGACGAGCAGATAAGGCGAAGCAACCCAGTCCGCGTTGGCAGCGACATCGGGTATGCACCGGCCAGTCATGGCGCCCGGATTGACCGACTGGATCGTGATACTGCTTTGCCAGTCGGGTCGTTGAAATACGTCGCTGACCGCACCGCCCGTGCTTCCACCGGAGTCGGCCCGCAAGCCGTCTCCCTCCATCCAGACGACGTCCGCCTTCGTGCCCTCGAGATCGACGATCGTCGTTCCGCCCACAGAAAGGACATAGGGACTCGAGGACGGAAAATCGGCATGCGCGTGGCCATCGGCAAGCGCATCGCTCGAGCCATCGTCCCCGGCAGCCACGCATACGGTGATTCCAAGGTATGCCGCCTCTTTCAGCGTTTCGTTGATCTGCGACATGGCCTGATCGGACCAGATATCACTACCCTCGGGCGCGCCCCAACTGATTGATAGCACGCCTGGATTATTGGTCTTGTCCTGCATGGCGGCGTCCAGCGCGCCAATCATCCCCTGCTCTGTCCACGCGGCGAAATAGACCACGATGCTGGCGCGCGGGCACAGACCCGCGACGACTTCAATGTCGAGCATCACTTCTCCTTCGGCGCCGTCCTTGCTCTCGCTCGATGTCCCGTCCGTGCTGATTGTCGTGACCTGCGGCGCAGTGACTTCCGCCTTCGCGCAGAATTTGGTCAGATCGCTCGGGAAATACCCGCCGCCAAATTCAAGAATGCCGACTGTCTGGCCCGAGCCGTCGCCAGATGGGAAGTGATAGTGCGCGCCGAACTGCTCAGGGAGATACCACTTTGGCGTCGACGACGAAAGCGCCTGCCGCGCCCCCGTGTCGCGAACCGGCTGACGTCGCCGTCTCAAGGTGCGTCGATTGTCGAGTCCGAACACGCCCTGCACCACATCCTTCAGTTCGTCGGGGACGAACAGATAGCCGACGCGCCCGCGATAGTTCCCATCCGCGTGCGAGTAGTTAAAAAGCTTGACGTTGAATGCGGACTCCAGTGCGCCGACCGATCCGGACAATCGGACTGTGCGCGCGCCAGCGCTCGAACTGACCGTCTTGATACCGAGACCCGACATGACCTGCGTCACCTTGTCGATGTCGTCTTGCGACGCGCCATAGCGCGCCTCGAGTTCGTCCCGGGTCAGCGGGTTCGGTGGACGCGCTTCCAGTTCCGGCAGTGCCTGCTTGCGTCGGAGCTTCAGTGTCACTTCGATGACGCCGTGCAGATTGGCCTGCCCCAGTACTTTCGCACCCGGCATGGCGCGCCTCAGGCTGCCGGGCAGCTTACGATGCGATACGTTCATGATTGCCTCACTCGGCGATGTTGCTGACTGTTCTGCGAAAGATTCAGTACGGCGTGCGGCTCGAGCGTTTGCGATATTTTGCGGCGCCCGATATGGCCTTCTGCTCGGGCTTGATCTTTGCCTTGATCGCCTCGACATGCGCCTGCGCATTCCCGTAGAACGACGAGAGATCCGCCTTCATGGCCGTTCGCGATGCATTGTCGAGATACACCATATGGCCTGAGGGATAATTGCTGAAGGTCAGATTGCTCTGGATCTGCGCGCTATCGAGCGGCATGTTCTGGAAATTGATCAGCGTCTGGAAGAATGGCGTCACCGCATCGTAATAGCCATTCGCCGAAAACACCCTCAGGTAAGGATTGACGGCCATCGCAGCCGCCAGATCGCCGGCGGTATAGAGACTTCCGGCACCGCCCCGTTCCGCGCCCGTGGGATCGACGTGGCTGAAGTCCCAGTTTTCGAATGCCTGATCGTTCAGGTCCATGAAAGGCGAAATCGATGTGTATTGCAATTCGTCGTTGAGGTACACGTTCCACATCGCCGTGTAGACGCCACTCACGGCCGCCATCGTGGGATCGTTGCCGCCGGAGTCGGGTGCGATGAATTCGGCGATGCCCGTGTCTTCGCCCGTCACACGTCCGTCATAAGCGCCGACGGCCAGTCCTTCGTCCAGCAGCAGGCTCGTCAGGAACGCCGAGCCATTTCCCATTGACGGATTGAGCTGCCAGTACTTCAGGACCATTGGCGGAATGCCGAGCATGTCACTCATCTGCTGGAGGACGTCCGGCGCGACATTGGGGAAGTTGTTCAACGCATTAACATAGGGCCCCGTCGCGAATGCCTCTACCTGCTCCATGAAGCCGGGCAGATCCGCCGGAGCGGGCGACACGGTAACCTTTTTGTGGAACAAGGCATCGGCTGCAAACGTCGGCAGGACACCAATTGGGTCGCTCGCCTGCGAATAATCGAGAATCGACGATTGCAGCACGATTCCGTTCAGATCTACGCCGTCTTCGTGAAGCATCCATGTGAGCACGCAGGTACGCGGTGTTCCATACGATTCCCCAAACAGGTATTTCGGAGAGTTCCACCGGTTGAATGCAGTTAGATAACGCTTGATAAACTGCTTGATACAGCCTGCGTCTTCGTCGACGCCCCAGAAATCCTTGTTGCTGTGTGGCTCGATCGCGGTCGAGTAGCCCGTGCCAACGGGATCGATGAACACCAGGTCAGTGTGATCGAGCAGGCTATCCGGGTTGTCTTCCAGCGTGTAAGGCGCCGGCGGCGTGAAGTCCGGCATGCTCGTTTTGATTCGCCTCGGTCCGAAAGATCCCAGCAGCAGAAAAACCGACGACGAGCCCGGGCCGCCGTTATAGAAAAAAGTTACCGGTCGTGTCGATGGCGTTGCATCGTCAGCCGTGAACGACACGTAGAACAGTTTCGCGCCCGACCGGGAACTGTAGGTATCGGTCGTCACAAGGTGACCGGCTCGCGCCGTGTACGCAATCGACTTTCCATTGACATTCAGAGTGTGGTGCGTGATCGCGGCGTTTTCAGTGGCATCGCTGATCGAATCGTCCGGACCGTACCCGTAAGGGGTGGTGTCGGCAAGGTGTTCATCGGGAGGGACTTCCTTCTTTGCAGCATTGCTCATCGCAGATCTCCATATTCATGCCGGGGCGTGCCCGCTTTTGCCCTGGAGCGAAAACGCGCGTCCAAACACATACCAGGGGATCGACAAATTCGCGTCGAAACCCTCTCCTGCGTCATCAGCGATGCGACGTGCATTGAGCGATGCCAAGGGTTCTCACCCTGATCGCGATGATCCGTGCAGCGCCCTAGCAAAGTTGCCTGTCAGGCAAACGTCGGGCTATCCGGATTCAATTTATTGAAGGTGTTTTTGCTGGGGGAATGTCCCAAAGTATAGGAAAGCGCGCGTCGATTCCAAGGGGATTTTCGTCAAACTACGTTCGTCATGGAACCGACAGATAAAGTACTCCGGTGCCACTGAGTTTCCGCGGCCGGACGTCGAACTCGACGGTGCCAGCTCGACCTCCACATTGACGCACTCGCATCGGATTGAGGTCGGTCGGAACGCGTGGACGCCAACGGGTTAAGCAGCGACCTGATTAAGATAGTATCGCTGCGTGTATGCTACAGGTGACAGGTAATCAAGACGAGCCTGCGTGCGTTGCCTGTTGTGGAAGATCTCAATGTATTCGCTGATGGCTCGCCTAGGGGCTGTTTACATTCGATGAAATGTGCTTACATCTTGTCTTTTGCGCGAGCAGGGCAAGATGATTCGAACGTTATTGAGCGATGAAGTATGAGCACGAATCGAATCCGCCTTGCCGGGCAAGGAAGGCGATCCAGGGCGAACGGCGGCCGACAATCGTTGGTTTGTCGAAGCTGTCCTCTGGATCGGCCGGACCGGCTGCCCGTGGCGCGATTTGCCGAAGGCGTTCGGCCGATGGCATACGGTGTACATGCGTTTCTCCAGGTGGCGTCGCAAGGGTGTATGGGAACGCGTGATCCACGCTGTGGCTGACGAAACCGAGATCAAGCATGTGTTGATCGATTCGACCATCGTGCGCGCACACCAGCATTCGTCCGGAGCTCGAAAAAAAACGGTCCGCAAGCGCTTGGGCGCTCGCGAGGTGGACTGACCACCAAGTTGCACCTTGCCGTCGATGACGCCGGACGCCCCCTGCGGTTGATTGCCACCGAGGGACAAGTTTCCGATATCACGTGCGCGAATGAACTGGTTGAGCATTTGCGCACCGGCGCGGTCATCGCTGACAAGGGCTACGACTCGAACGCCTTTGTGGAGAGTATCCGCACTACGCGTGCGAAGGCCGTAATCCCGCCGCGTTCGAACCGGAAGACCAGGCGTCGCTATAGCCGCGTGCTGTATCGGACCCGGAACATCGTCGAACGATTTTTCAGTCGTATCAAACATTTTCGTCGTGTCGCCACTCGCTACGACAAGCTCGCGGGGAACTATCTCGCCTTCGCTTCGCTTGCCTGTGCCTTTGGACCGCTCGTGAGAATGTGAACAGGACCTAGCCTCTTCGCGTGTGGCGAAGTGTCGATGAAAGACTAGCTCTTTTTTTGAGCGTGCCCCAAAACGGTTCAATCGGCGCGTTATCGAAGCAGTTTCTTCGTCGACTCATCGATGCCTGCATGCCAAACCAGCCGACGAGCTTCTGATATGCGTGAGCGCAGAATTGAGACTCGCGGTACGTGTGATGGATCAGACCGAGCGCCGGGCGGCGCGATGCAACGGCACGGAACAGCGCTTGCATCACACCAGACCTCGAAGGTTTGGGCGAGCCAGCCGCGTGACGGTCATCCACTTATCGGTAGCGAGGCACTCACTCAGGTATCCCGGGCTCAATCAGGTCATACCGTCACGCCTCTGATCTTCCTTCTCGCCGCCTGCGACATCCGCCACGCACCATCGCCGCATGATCGCAAATCGCGCTTTCATAAAGCACAACAAGATCGCCCTTTAGCCCAACGCGCGAATTTCTGTCGAGATAAGCCATATGTGCCGACGGCGAGTATTTGACGGTCAGGTTCTGACGCACCGTCGTTGCTGCAGCGGCATATTCTGCCAATCTGTCGTGGTCCGGTGGAACCGTTGTCCACCGGATTTGAGAAAGAGCAACCGCCCATCCGCTTAGCCGAGAGCAGCCATCCTCTAATAGAGGCTTCCAGACCCAGAGATTTGGGATGTACTTGGCGAGGCCCGGCACACCAGCAGGCCTTCGGCCAACCGTCTAAATCTTGGCGGATAAAAGCGGCCGTTAGATCCGTCGATAGATCCGCGGCAACGCAGCGCCTCTTCTTTCTACTCGCTCGCCATTGTCAATCGGTTGACAGCGAGGTAACTAATGTCGGCATCTTGTGCGTTTTCTCGCGCTGCGCGAGAACGGTACTGCTTTGCGACGTACGCACCATCCTGCCCGCGTGCTATGACGCATGCCTCGTGGCACGAAGGACTTGCAGGTTTAGGGGTGGCGTTCCGATACGGGAATGTAAGCCTGATGTGGGTTAGCGTTGTGGACCAGCATAGATCGTCTTTGCAATGAAGGAACTGCTAACTACCCGTTTGACGAACTCCACGTGTGCGCGGGTGGCAGTAGCAGTTCACTCCTCGAAGCGTGACGACAAGCCAATATTGCAGGCACGGTCTGAATTTCTTGAGGTTTGTTCGATGCCTGCCCATGTCCGTGGACTCGGGGTGCGCGCCGGCGCGTGCGGGCAGGCGTTGAATAAACCTGAAGGGAGGAAACCGCGGAGTGCTCTGATGCAATGGAGTCTTCGGGGCTATGGCGATTGATTGCCCGGGATGGCGAGCGGTGTTGCGGGATGCGTGGTCAGGCGGGAGGCCGGTTGAGGGCTGAGGTTGTGCCGAAGCGGTGCAGTGGCGCCATCGTGATGGCGGAACGGACGTGCAAGGGCCTGTGCGAAGCGACAGACGCAAAGGTCTGCTCGTGGGCCGCGTTGCCGCAAAGCCGAGGGTCGGGTTGTTCGTCCTGGAACAGTGGCGCTCATATCTCGCCCCGGCGCGTGGGTGGTGCGCGGATCGGTGCAATGCGCGCAAGGATATCGATGACGATCATCGGCGCGCCGCAGTGCCGGCAGATGAAGGCGGGGCGCGTTTCGATGACGGTTTCGTGAGCTGATGTGTTGACGTCGGTCGCGACGTGCAGCAGTTCGCGGACCTTCGCGAGACTGGCGCGGCGCACCGGGTTGGCGAGCAGTCCGTAGTGACGGATACGATGGAAGCCACCGGGCAGCACATGGAGCAGGAAGCGGCGCATGAACTCGCCGGCTTCGAGGGTCATGGTCTTGTAGCGGGTGTGCCCCTTCGCACGGTAGTCCTTCCAGCGGAAGGTCACGCCGCGTTCATCGAATGCAAGCAGGCGCTGGCTGGAGATCGCGACGCGGTGCGTATAGCGCGACAGGTACGCGAGCACTGCTTCGGGTCCTGCAAAGGGACGCTTTGCGTAGACGACCCATTCGCAGGCACGCAGCGGCGCAAGCCACACGTCAAAGACAGCTGGGTCGGCAAGTTCAGCGTACTGGCCGAAGAACTGCAGGTGGCCGTGCCGGTGCGCGTCCGTGAGCGCTTCGAGCAAGCGCCTGCGGAACAGGCGCGATAGCACACGTACCGGCAGGAAGAAGCCGGGCCGGCATCCGATCCACCGCTGACCATCGGGCGACAGCCCACCACCGGGGACGATACCGTGTACGTGCGGATGATGCGTGAGTGCCGAGCCCCAGGTGTGCAGCACGAGCGTCGCGCCGATCTGGGCGCCGAGGTGCTTCGGATCAGCGGCAATGGTGCGTAGCGTTTCGGCGGCGATATCGAACAGCAGCCCGTAGATGACGGCCTTGTTGTACCAGGCGATGGCACTGATGGGCGCGGGCAGCGTGAAGACGACATGGTAGTACCCGACCGGAAGCAGATCGGCCTGGCGTGCCTGGAGCCAGCGATGCGCAGCACTGCCCTGGCACTTGGGGCAATGACGGTTGCGGCAGGAGTTGTAGGCAACCTCGATGCGGTCGCAGCCGGCGCAGCGCAGCACATGCCCCCCGAGTGCCGCACTGCGGCACTGTTCGATGGCCGACATGACCTTCAGCTGCCCCAGGCTCAGCGCTACCGTGCGCCGCCACGCCGGCCCGCAGGCGCGGAAGATATCCGCGACCTCCAGCACGGGGTGCTCCGCGTGCGGCCGGGCTAGCCGGCGGGCAGGCGGTCCAGCGGACTGACCACCTTGCGCAGGAGGTCAGTGGCAACCTGGGTATAGAGCGTGGTGGTCTCGATCTGCCTGTGTCCAAGGAGCACCTGGATCACGCGGATATCCTCCTTCTGTTCCAGCAGGTGCGTGGCAAAGGAATGCCTCAGCGTGTGCATGGATACGCGCTTGTCGATGTTTGCGGTCTCGGCGGCCGCATGGATGGCGCGGGTCAGTTGCCGCGTGCTGAGCGGGTCGATCGGATCGAGGCCCGGAAAGAGCCACCCGCCATCGAGCATGCAGCCCTGGGCACGGGCAACGCGCCACCAGACGCGCAGACGTTCGAGCAGGACCGGCGAGAGCATCGCGTAGCGGTCACGGCGGCCCTTGCCCTGCTCGATGCGCAGGGTCATGCGCTGGCTGTCGATGTCGCTGACCCTGAGGGCGACCACTTCGCTCGCACGCAGCCCGGCGCCATAGGCGACCGACAGCGCGGTCTGATGCTTGAGGTTTCCGGCTGCCGCGATGAGCCGGCGCACCTCCTCGGGGCTGAGCACAACCGGGAGCGTGCGAGGCACGCGTACCGGCTGCATCCGCGCCATCAGCTCAGGCCGGCCGAGCGTGACTTCGAAGAAGAACTTCAGACCGCTGATCGCGGCGTTCAGCGACACCGGCGACGCGCCGTGATCGACCAGATGCAGCTGGTAGTCCCGGAGGTCCTCGACAGTGGCGGTATCGGGTAAACGCCCGAGGTATCGGGCGAACTGACGTACGGCACGTAGGTAGGCGGCCTGGGTCTTGGGTGCGAACTTGCGCATGCGCAAGTCCTCAAGCATACGGCGGCGCAGCGGGCTGATGCCCGGATCGGAGGAGGTCATGATGGGGCTCCTGCTGGAGGACGAGGCGGATTGCCTCAACCACCAACATAAGCGCCGGCGCCACTGGCCTCCCATTCGCCGCCAGAGACGGGCCGCAGCCCCCTACCGCGCGAGCGGTTTAGTCCATTCCGATTAAGTAGTCGGGACTCGACAGATTAGGCTCGGACAACGATATTCTCGGACACTATAACGCCTGAGACGTCTTTGTACTCACCCCCTAAAGAACACCGGGTCATCCTTGATACGGACGCAAACGAAGCAAAAGGGATCATCTCGGGCGCAATCTTGAAGGCGTCCGAATGCAGCCGAACAAGTCTGTGGAAGACTATATGACTGTCTTGCTTCTATGTGAGGATCGACTATTACTAGACAATAGCGCTAGACGGTTTATTGCGTTGCCGCGCGTCCACCCTGAAGAAAACTTCGCCGCCCCCGGTTCTGTTATCAGCCGAATGCATGCAGGTGCATCGAGGGTACGAATCGTGGTCTGTCGCACGCAATGTAACTGATCTGGTGCATAGCCGAAAGGAAAGCGAATGGGCGTTGCTCTGATCGCATGGGGACGATTTTTCGAGCGTGGCGATAAGGTTACTGTGCCAGCACCAAGCACGGATTCGGGTGCGCCATGGCTTTGGGATTACCTTGCGGGCATGGCTTCGGACTTGCGTAGCGTCGGCTTTACGGCATTGCAATTGCCTCCGGCGAGCAAGGCGCAAGGTGGTGCCGAACCTGGATGTGATGGGTATGGCGTATTCGACCCGCGCGACCTCGGATCCAAGCCGCAGCAGGGTAGTACCCCGACCCGTTATGGAACCGTGGACGCGTTGCGCCGGATGATCGCCTGCTGTCACTCCGTCGGCATCGACGTCTATCTCGACGTCGTCCTGCATCAGCTCATCGGAGAGAACGGTGGTCCGGGCGTCTTCAGGTATGCGGGCGCGGATGGCCATTCGTTGAATGGCCGTGGTCCAATGCAGCCTGGATGCTTCCGTGGCGGCACTGGCAACCAGGATCCCATTCCTCCTTTTCGTCCAGAGGACGCAGTCCCGGTTCCTGCCGACGATTTTCCATTCGGGCGGGAGAAGGTTTATCAGAATTGCGTCCCACTCGACTACACGCTGCACGATGCAATCGACTTCGGGGACTGGCTGTTTCGCACCACGGATGCTGACGGTATGCGCTTCGACGATGTCAAGGGCACCTGGGCTCCGTTTGTGTCGCAATTCATGCGTTCGAAATCGATGGCGTCGAAGTTTGCTTACGCTGAATACTTCGACGGCAATCCTGCGGCACTGAATGATTGGGTCACGCAGTCGCCGATGCTTTCTCGCTCGCTGGTCACGGATTTCACACTTCATTGGGCGCTCCAGGCCGCTTGCGACAGCGGCAACGTCACCGCACTGAACGGTGCTGGGTACGCAAGCTGGAATCCGTATCTCTCGTGCACTTTCGTCGACAACCCCGACACAGATACGTCACCTGGCGAGCAGATCGTATCGAACAAATTGCTTGCCTATGCTTTCATATTGACTACCGAAGGGTATCCGTTCGTTTACGGGAAGGACTATTTCGGAGAGGACGTCTGGCCCGGCGCATATGGTCTCAAACCCTGGATCGACAATCTGATCTGGATTCACGAGAACCTTGCTTCGGGAAACACCGTCACGCAGCACATCGACGGGAACGTCATCGTTCTGAATCGCACCGGGCATCCGGGCCTGTTGACGGCACTCAATTTCGATTCGGTGAACGAGCATTCGATCACATGTGAGACAGGATTCGGCCCGCATGTACGTCTTCATGACTATACCGGCAAGCACGAGGACATCTGGACAGACGGGCAAGGGCGTGCGAGCTTTCTGATCCCATCGAATGCAGATCGTTCGGGGAAGAGTTACCTTTGCTTTTCCCTGCCGGGCTGTGGAGCCGCTTTCGAGCCCCGGCTCCGCGCGACTTCACAAACGTTCTTCGGTGCCGATGATCTTGACCTGCCTGCGTTGAGGAGCGGCACCGGAAGTGTCGCCCGTGTCTATGCCAGCTTAGGCAGTCCGATCAGCGTGCTGCTTGAACCGAACGGCACGGCATGGACGCGTGGTGCCTCCGCCTTGCTCGAAATTGCAGGGCCAGACAAACGCGTAATCGGGCGCAAAACGACCGTTTACGGTGACGCGCCGGCCCCCCTTGAGTTGACTACCGGCACCGCTGGATGGCATACCGTCACGTTGAGCGGTTCGGGATTTGCCGGCCCCATGCCCTACGAGCTGACCGTGACCTATAACGGGGCACAGCGGCTTGAGGAGAGTCGATCATGACTGTATCCGTTACGACCCGTTCGTTCGACACGGTCCGCTCCGGCGCGAACACCGGCGAAATCGTCCTCACACCCGCTGCGGTGCGAACCCGCGGCCTCAAGCAGGCGCTCGTGCTCCGTACCCCGGATGACCCGAGGTTGGAGGCACAGCCGCTGTATCTCGCTGGCGCGGGAGTGGGTGAAGGCACGCACGACACGATCGTCCAGGCGACGATGGGAAACTGGATCTACGCGTGGGATGCCGATACGGGCGAACTGCTCTGGAGCACGCATCTGGGTCCGCCGATCAACGAATCGAATGCGATCGACGCGCATCCCATCAATGTCCATTGGGGCATCCTATCGACGCCGGTCATCGACTCGGCTCAAGGGCGCCTGTACGTGTGCTACTGGTCCAGTCCGAGCGGAGACTGGCAGGACGGACACCACTTTCTGGCGTCGCTCGACATCGCGACGGGAGCCCAAACCCATCCCGCGATCGACCTCGAAGGCGTCGAATTCGATCCTGGAGAAGGTCTGCCGAAGCTCGAGTTCAGATCCCTGGAACGTAAACAACGCGGCGCACTGGCGCTGCTCAACGAGACCGTGTTGATCCCGTTCGGAACCATTGCGGAGAGCGGCGGTGAAGCCCGCGGCTGGCTGATCGCAATCGACACCCGTAGGTGGGCCTGTACGGCATGCTGGTGCTCGACCTCTCGCGGCAATGGCGGGGGCATCTGGATGAGCGGGTCGGCACCGGCCATTCAGAGCGATGGCTCGATCTGGCTCGTGACAGGAAACGGCGAGTTCGATGGCACGCACGATTTCGGCGAGAGCGTCGTGCGCCTGCGCTATACGTCGCCCACGGACACCGCAAACGCGAAATTCGTCGTCACCGGCTGGTGGACCCCATGGACCGACGATGGCCGCCTCGGAAAGAATCCGGGAGGGGAAGCCGCGGCAGCGCTGCTGCCGGCACGCGTGCCGTCGAATTTTCGCGTGGGTCCGCATCTGGCCCGGCTGGGCATGGCAGATATGGGCGCCACCTGGTCCGATCAGGATCTCGGCTCGTCAGGGATCGTGTTAATCGAGGAGCTTGGCATTGCGCTGGTTTCCGGTAAAGATGGGATTCTCTACACGATTCGGCTCGATCTTCCGGGCGACACGACACAGGTCGATCTCGCCCCCGCTCGCGTGCCGGCAAATTTTGGCAAGCTGGCGGCGCCGCCCATCCTCTATACCTACTACGACCCCTCGGTCAACCCTGCTCCAATCGATCCGAGCGCGCTCAACGTCTTCGCGGCGAATCGCACGCACCATTTGCACGGCACGCCGGTTGTGTGGAAGTCGGCATCGCGAGGCTGGATGCATTTCTGCGGTGGTGAAAACGGCAACTTGCGCGCGTGGCAGTTGAATCCCGACAGGTCATCGAAGTACCTCGCATGCAGCGAAGCTTATGCGTCACCCGAATGCACGGAGCCCTATGGCGGCATGCCGGGCTGGAGCATCGCATTGTCCGCCAATGCGGGAAGCGAAGCGATCGTCTGGGCGATGATCCCTTACGGTGATGCCAACATGACGATCACCAATACCCGTCTGCTCGCCTATGACGCCGAGGACTTCGGACGCTATGCCGACGGCAGCGGCGAAATCGTGCCGCTTTGGGATTCACAGGACTGGAACTGGAACGTGCTGCATCCGAAGTTCAATCGTCCTGTGGCCGCCGATGGCCGGGTACTGGTGCCAACCTATGGCGGCGAGTTGCTCGTTCTGACGCTGGCGTAAGCGCGTGCTAGTCACGTCGTCCTACTCCGCTACACGGAGATATCCATGAGCCCTCTTACTTCGAGCTTTTTCCTTGGTATCGATAGCGGCCTTTGCTGTCTGGCGATCGGTATGTCACCGCTCGCGTGGAACGTACGCCTGGAGCTGGCATTGATGTTCGGCGTCTGTGATGCGATCGCGTCGGCGGCCAGTTCGTTATTCGGGTATCCGTTTGCCGCACCGCCGACGCTCGCGATCTATCTATGCTGCGTGCTGGTTCTGGGTGCTGCCGCGCGCCGTGACCGTCGGCTCATCAATGCACTTCCGTTTGTGCTCTCGATGGACAACCTCGTGGCCGGTGGCGGACTCTATGACGCAATTGCTGATGGATTGGGCAGCGCGACACTCGCCTTGCTCGGCTTCCTGGCTGGCGCGATGATATTCCGCCGGGTTTCAGGGAACTGGCCGAGCTTGATGGAGACGGATCACGCCGACGGTGTGGTTCCTTTGGTCAGCATGCTCGATTCGGCTGACCGGATGGCGAACGCACACTGAAACTGGCATCAACCGCCGTTGCAGAAAGGGGCAAACCGAGCTTTGCGCGTGCAATCTGAACCTGCGCTGAAATAGCATTGATTGCATTCATCACGACGACAGCCGAGTTATCGTCGCGAGCCAATAGGCTCAAGGCCAGTTTCCCTTTAATCTGGAGAGCGGAACAAAGTGGGGGCTGGAAGGTATGGCCCCGAATTTTGGTAAGCTTGCTCGATCATGGACGAAGAACCGGGCGTCGGGATTTATCGGCTCCACGTATGGCTTCGCCAGATCAGTCCGATGATCTGGCGACGGCTTTTGGTGCGCAGTGACAGCACGATCACCGATCTGCACTACATCCTGCAGATCGCCTTTGGCTGGAGCGATGAGCATCTGAACCGCTTTCATATCCATGGCCAGGACTACGGCGTCTACCATGACGGTGGAATCGGCTGCTCAACCGAACCAGAACACGTCCAGTTGGGCGATTTCCGCTTTCGTGTCAACGAACGGTTTCTTTACGAATACGATTTGAACGATGGATGGGAACACCAGGTGCGTGTAGAGGCGTGCTTGGGGCTGGAGGGGAAACGCATCTATCCGTACTGCATCGGTGGCAAGCGTCGAGCGCCGCCAGAAGACTGCGGTGGCCCACATGCCTTCATGACGCGCCGTGACGAAGTCCCGCTGGCAGTCGAGGAATTGGTCGAAGATATCCGGGACGACCTCGACGCCAACGATCTGGAATCGATTCGCAATCGGATCGGGGAAATCGACGAGCTGCGCGAATGGCTGACCTGGGACGGCTTCGACCGGCCCGCGGTCAACCGCCGCCTCAAGCAATACGCAACGCATGACGAATCCTGGAAGTGGCAGTGAAAAGGAGCTGGCCGTGAAGATTCGAATACAGGTGGTGATTGATGCCGAGAATGGCGAAGCGGAGAAAATCGAGGACGTCGCGCGACTGGAACGGAGCTCGCTGCGACCAGAGGAACTGGGCCTGACGCTTGCGGAGGCCAGGTCGCTGCTGCGCGGCATGCAGCAAACCATCGTTACGGCGCAGGTTGGGGAATACCTCGCGCGGTTTGAGAGCTGTCCGCACTGTGGCCGCCCTCGAACCCACAAGGGAAAACATCCCATCATCTATCGAACCGTGTTCGGCAAATTGAACCTTGCCAGTCCCCGGCTCTACGATTGCCCTTGCCAGAAGCCGGGCCGGCATAGTTCAAGCCCGCTAGCCGAACTGCTCAGTACGCATACGGCGCCGGAACTGCTGTATCTGGAAACCAGGTTTGCGTCGCTGATGTCCTATGGCCTGAGCGTCGAAGTGCTGAGCGAAGTTTTGCCCATCGCCGACGAAATCACACCTGCGACGGTGCGGCGACAACTCCATGCCGTCGCGGAACGGATCGAGAGCGAACTGGGCGATGAACAGTGTACGTTCATCGAAGGCTGTCCCAACGAGTGGGCGAAACAGCCGCCGCCGGGGCCGCCCTTGACGGTCGGCCTGGATGGCGGCTATGTTCACGCGTCGGACCAGAGATCCAGAACGGCGGGCTGGTTCGAAGTGATTGCTGGCAAGAGCGTCAAGACCGAAGGCAGCGCCAAGGTCTTTGCCTTCGTCAACCAGTACGACGAGAAACCCAAGCGCAGGTTGTATGAGGTGCTGAAGTCACAGGGCCTGCAAATGAATCAGCAGGTCGTGTTCATGTCGGACGGCGGTGACACCGTTCGCGATCTGCAGACGTATCTCAGCCCGGAATCCGAACATCTGCTGGATTGGTTTCACATCACGATGCGACTGACCGTCATGGGGCAGATGGTCAAAGGGATGGCGGCGGAACTGGGACCCATCGACAGGGATCCGGCAACAGCCGCCCTTCTGGCCGATCTGAAAAAGCACCTGGAGAGCGTCAAATGGAATCTCTGGCACGGCAACGTGCCGCATGCCCTGCAACGGATTGACGAGGTTGACGACGGCCTGGAAATGCTGGAAAAGAATCCGGCCAACAAGCCGAAAATGTTGAAAGCGGTGCGCGAATTCCGCGGCTATATCGTGGCCAACGAGGCGTTCGTCCCGAACTATGGTGACCGCTATCGGCACGACGAGACGATCTCAACGGCGTTCGTCGAATCAACCGTGAACTATGTGGTCAGCAAGCGCTTTGTGAAGAAACAGCAAATGCGCTGGACCCAGCGCGGCGCGCACCTGCTTCTTCAAGCTCGCGCGCAGGTTCTGAACGACGATTTGCGCAACACGTTCGGACGATGGTTTCCGGGGATGAGAGCACAGGCGGAAGAGGATCGGAAGGAGGCGGCATAGAGGCTCCAGCCCCCACTTTGTTCCGCTCTCCTCAGCAGGTAGATCGTAGACTTCGCAACCGCTTCAACACTTCAACCGTTGTCCATCAACACCCTGTGAAAAGGTCATCGCGATCGCGTCAGACGGCATGACCCGATAATTCAGAATGGTTGCCGCCACCGCGGTCCCAATGCCGGCAAGAGGGCGAAATATGCCGTTTGCATGATTCGGTGCCGCCGACCTTCCGTGCAACCGATCAACCGGCAATGTTCAGCCTGTTGGGCGAGCGTTCGACACACGTGGGCAAATCATTGACAATCATCAAGGTGACAATGATCGGAGTACTCATCTGAATATCCCGGCTGCGCATTGTCGGCATTTGCTGCAACCAGCCAATTGAGGAGTATCGAGTGTCTTCCCTCGGAGACAGAATTCGTGCTGCTGGTGAAGCCGCTATTGCTGCATCCGCTGATCATGTTGGCGCCGAATTGGTGGCGCAGCTGCCGCAGCTGGTTCCGGCACCATACCGGATTGAAACTGGCATCATCTGGGGAGTGAAATAATTATTTCGTGTCCTAAGGTATTCTTAAGAAAAAGCAAACATGCTTGTGCCGTCTTGAGCTTACCGAGAAAATTTTTGTCAGCTCCACATCATGCAGACAAACACTGGTTCGATTCACTGTATGTTTTCGGATCTCTGATGTCAAGAATTCCCTAACCGCGTCATGCTCAATTTGGCAGAAGCCAATTTAAGAACAAACCCATGTTGTTTAAGTTCAATGCCAAGAGTGAGCGAATTCGTAAAATCACGCTGCGGCGTAGCACCTAAATCGTGCATAGCCTGTCATCGCCGCTTCCCATCACCAGACTGTGCGGATCTGGCTTGACAAGAGTGCAAATTCTCCTAGATTTGATGCAGATGTCATGAGCGTTTGTACGGTTGTTGTCATGGCAATAACAAAGGGAATGATGTTGTCAGTCATACGGCAGTCGAAATTTCACTTTCGTTACCGGATCATCTGCAGTGCCTGTCGGCCTGTAGAGAGGTACGTTTTGGCTTTTAATTGTTATCCGCTAAGTGTTCCTGGTAAAACTGCGTGGATTTCGGTAGCCTGGATTTTTCCCTGGTACCGAGGTGTCGATGAAATTCCGTGTGAAGCTTTTAAAGGCTGAGGAGATCACATTGCAGGAGATGGCGATCAATCACCGGTTCAACAACACGCGCAGACGCGCCACTGGTCTTTTGATGCTCGCTCGCGGGGATAAGCCAAAGGTCGTCTGTGAAGCCCTCGGCGTGAGCGACCGGGCTGTCTACAGCTGGGCGGGCGCGTGGCGTATTGGAGGCGTTTGCGCGCTCATGTGCAGTCACAACGGTGGTCGGCCGCGTGCACTTCGCGATGACGTGGTCGCTGTCGCGCTGGAGATTGCGCGGGCCGAGCCGCTTACCCTGGCCCAGATAGCTCGACGCGTTGAGCAGGCAAAAGCCCAAGCGCTGCCCTGTAAGATAGAAACGCTGGGTGAAGCCCTCAAGCGTGCGGGCTTCACTTTCAAGCGCAACCGCTTCTCGCTGAAAAAAGGCGCAATGAACAGGAGTTCGAGATGAAACAGGCCACGCTTGAGAAGCTTCAGGTCGTCGCGCGCGATGGCCAGTGTCGCCTGTTCTATTTCGACGAGGCCGGCTTTTGCGGATCATCGCCGGTGCAGCGTAGCTGGTCACCACGTGGACTGCCCCATGCCATTGAGCCCAACCACCATTGTCGACGGAATGTGATGGGCGCACTGAACTTCGCTGAGAACAGTTTCGTCCACGTAGAAACCAGCCATACGGTCAAAGGGCCTCACGTTGAGGGTTTTCTCAATGAATGTCAGGGCGATGGTAGGCCGACCGTGATCGTGCTCGACAACGCGAGCATTCGTCACGGAATCGATCAGCTCACCCTGGACCGCTGGTTCATTGAACACAAAGCACTCCTGTTTTATCTGCCGCCGTACAGCCCCAAACTGAATCTCATCGAGATCGTACGGAAGCACTTCAAGTACCACTGGCGGCGATTCGCGACGTGGACGACAGAAACCATCGATGCGGAGCTGGAAATTCTGCTCAGCGGATATGGTTCGAAATTCAAAGTAAATTTTTCGTGAACACATAGCAGATAATAAGGCGCGCGTGGCGTGAAGTTCGGCATGTTCGTCTTGAAGCGCCCGGATCTCGTCGCTCTTTTGCACTGGTAGCAACGACGGACAGGTTTCGCTATACAAGAACGATCCTTTTGTCGATTTACCAAAAAAACGTAAATGGCATTTCCCGGGGCGCTGATCGTCAACTCACTCTAGTCTGAGTGTATGGTTTGCATTTTTCCATTCGTTGGCTATAAACGCACGTTGTGCGATACCGCAAATTGCGCATGACATAAAGAGTGAGAGGCGGCGAAGTGTCGCGTCGGGCGCTTGCCAGGGGACGATGCATCGGCGACGTAGTGTTCGATGGTGAATCGAAAGAAAGATAGATCATGCCTGAGGCAATGACTTATCCAGGTGTGTGCGTTGAGGAAATTCCGAGTCGCGTGATCACCCTCACCGGCATGGCGACGTCCATTACAGCATTTGTCGGGCGCGCGCTGCGCGGGCAGACTCAGTTTTGGGAGCTACAGGTTCGAGGCGGCGAACGAAGGCAGTTGGGGCGTCAAGTTGCGGGTCGTGATCGATGTGTAGGGTGCCCTCATTTGTCGAGGGTTTTCAGGGCGCTTCATCCATGTCCCTGCGTCCCGGGCGCCGCCGGCGTTCGATGACGCCGGCAAATGCGGTACGGAAAGCCAGGTATCAGCATTCGTTCGTATTACGCCTTTCGTACTATTGAGGAGTTCCCGCGTCGGCGGGTGTGTAGTTACCAGCCGAACGGCGACGCATACCTTCCCGGCATGGCTCGCTGCGGTTCTGATCGCTGCTGCCCCTGCGCCACCAGTGCGGCAGGGTTACCGACCTCGTCGGGGAAGCCGGGAAAGTCGGATGCGCCCGGCGGCCGTCTGACGCAACCTGCCATAGAAGGAGGCGGCACATGCCTGTCACAGTCAACTATCCGGGCGTCTATATCGAAGAGATCCCCAGTGGCGTGCGTACCATCACCGGAGTCGCCACGTCGATTGCGGCCTTTGTCGGCTGGGCGCCACAGGGAGCGGTGGGTAGCGCAACCCTGGTGCAAAGCTGGATGGACTTCACTCGCGAGTTCGGTAGCATGGACAGCCGCAGTTTGCTTGGCTATTCGGTCTACCAGTTCTTCGCCAACGGCGGCACCCAGGCCTACGTCATTCGCATCGTCGGCGCCGGCAGCGTAGCGGCGAGCGTCACCCTGAGCGGCGTGTTGACGGCCAGCGCTAACAGCCCGGGGCTGTGGGGCAGTGCCTACGGCATTAAAATCAAGAACCTGGCGACCCCGGGGAGATTCCAGCTCCAGGTGTACAGTCTGCCGCCCACTCCCGCCCCGCCGGTCCTGGTCGAGTCTTTCGAGAATCTGTCGATGAGCAGCAGCGACAGCCGCTACGTCCAGGCAATCGTGAACAACGGGTCGTCCTACGTCACGGCGACGGTGATCGGCGTCAATCCCAATCCGCCGGCGGACACCGCCACGCCCTCGCCACTCACCGGCGGCGCCGACGGCACCATCCTGGCGCCGGCGTCCACCAGCAGCATGCCCGCTGGCGCTTTCGAGACCGCGGTCCTGCCGGGTAGCGGCGTCGGCGTCGACCTGCTTGAGCACGTGGACCTGTTTAACCTGCTTTGCGTCCCCGGCGAAGCGGACCCAGCGACCTTGAGCACCCTGGAAGGCTTCTGTCACGACCACCGGGCCATGCTTATTGCTGACTGTTACCAGGATGCCACCTTCAAGTCGCTGCAGACCAGTCAGGGGCCGCCAACCCAGATCACCGCCGGCGACAACGCGGCGAACGCTGCTTTCTATTTCCCCTGGATCAGTGCGCCGGACCCGCTCATGTCGAACCAGCCCGGCAGCTTCCCGCCTTGCGGATTTATGGCCGGAATCTACGCACGCACCGATTCGAACCGGGGCGTATGGAAAGCGCCTGCTGGGACCGAAGCCAGCCTCACCGGTGTGCTGGGCGTCTCGCAGCCGCTGAACGACATCGAGAACGGCACGCTCAATCCGGCGGCGGTCAATTGCATCCGCAATTTCAGTGTCTATGGCACCGTTGTCTGGGGCGCGCGCACCCTCCAGGGCAACGACCAGATGGGCTCCGAATGGAAGTACATTCCGGTGCGGCGCATGGCGCTCTACATCGAGGAGAGCCTTTACCGCGCACTGAAGTGGGTCGTTTTCGAGCCGAACGACAATCCCCTATGGTCCGAGATCAGGCTGAACGTCGGCGCCTTCATGCAGAACCTGTTCAGGCAGGGTGCATTCCAGGGCATGACACCGCAGGATGCGTATTTCGTCAAGTGCGACAACGAGACCACGACCCAGAACGACATCAACCTGGGAATTGTGAACATCGCCGTCGGCTTCGCGCCCCTGAAACCTGCGGAGTTTGTCGTCATCCAGATCCAGCAGATGGCTGGGCAGATCGCAACCTGAGGAGGCGCTCATGGCTCAATTCACCGTAAACGCTCAGCGCTTCGATCCGTACAAGAATTTCAAATTCCGCGTGCGCTGGGACGGCCGCTATGTCGCCGGCGTCAGCAAGGTCGGCCTCCTGAAGCGCACCACCGAAGTGGTCAAGCACCGCGAAGGAGGCGATCCGTCGAGCAGCCGCAAGTCCCCGGGACGAACCGAGTTCGATGCCATCACTCTGGAGCGCGGGGTCACCCATGACGTGGCCTTCGAGCAGTGGGCCAACAAGGTCTGGCAGATCGGCGCCGGCCTCGGCGCTGAAGTCTCGCTCCAGAATTTCCGCAAGGACATCACCATTGAGGTGTACAACGAGGCGGGTCAACTGGCGCTGGCGTACAAGGTTTATCGTTGCTGGGTGTCCGAGTATCAGGCGCTGCCCGACCTCGACGCCAATGCCAACGCGGTAGCCATCCAGCACATCAAGCTCGAAAACGAAGGTTGGGAGCGGGACCAGTCGGTCCCTGAGCCCACCGAACCGAGCTTCTCGAACCCGGCCGCCGGATGATCCGCCATGCGCCCCCTGTCGGCCGCCGAGTTGCTGTGCGCGTGGGAGGACGGGCTGTCCCGGGGTCCGGTGGACCGGGCCTTGGTGTTGCTTGCTGCGGCGAGCCCTGAGGCGGCTTCCGATTCCCTGGCAGCGTTGCCCATCGGCGAGCGCGATTCGCGTCTGCTTGCCCTGCGCGCCTGGATTTTCGGCGCCACCCTTGCCAGCCGTGCAACGTGTCCGGCATGTGGCGAGCAGGTCGAGTTCTCCTTCGACGCAGCATCGCACTTTGCGCCGTGGCGGAATGAGCCACCGCAGACCGAAATCGGGATTTCGTTTGCTTGCTACGATCTCTGCCTGCGTCCGCCGAACAGCGTCGACGTGGCCGCGCTCTCCCTTGATTCCGACGCCGAGGCTCGGCGCTCACACTTGTTTGCTCGCAGCCTGGTGAGCGCTTCGATAAACGGCGACCCGATCGGAGCGGACCACCTGCCGCCGGAAGTCGTTGCCGCAGCGGCAGAAGCCTTGGCAAAAGCCGATCCCCTGGCGGACATGCGTGTGGACCTGGGCTGCCCGACTTGCGGATACCACTGGCAGGCACCGTTCGATATCGTTCCGTTCTTCTGGAGCGAAATCGAGGCCTGGGCCTGCCGCATACTGCGGGAAGTTCATGTCCTTGCCCGCGCCTACGGCTGGTCCGAGCGCGACATCCTGGAGTTGAGCCCGGCGCGCCGGCAGGTCTACCTGGAGTTGGCCGGATCATGAGGGGGAACGCATGAGCGACTTCTTCTCCCGGCTGGCGGAACGCAGCCTGGCGGTTCCGCCTGAATCGATCCGGCCGAGGCTGCCAGGGCTGTTCGAACCGCTGGTCACCTCCGCCCCGAGCCTGCCGGCAATCGATTCCGGCCCGGCAGAGGATTTCGATGCCCCCGCGTCCCGGATCGCGGTGGCGCGCCAAGGTTCCGATGTCCCGAGCACGGCACCCACGCACGAAGCGATTCCACAGCGGCCACAGGAGGACTTCGAGGCCTGCCGCCCGCCAGCGCAGGTCGAGGCACAGACGCCAGTCCCGGTCAGACACGAACCGGCCGCTCCGCCCCGGTTCCTGGCGCCCCGTCGCCTTGAGCCCGATGCTGCCGACGGGGATCGCCCGCCGGATTCGGCATTGCGACCCCGCCTGACTGAAAGCGCGGTCAGCCTCCCCCCTTCCGCTGCGCGCAGGCCGGATTCTGCCGCCGCTCCCGGAAACGTCGCGGACACCCTGCGCGCGCCGCCCTCGCCGCGGGGTCTGGCCAATGCGCCGGTGACGCTGACCGCCCCGGCACTGCCTGCCGAACTCCTGGCCCGGATCGCGGCATCGGTCGCAGGGCAGCGGAACCAGCCGAAGGACGAACGCGCGCCGCACCACGGCGCCAAACAGCCTGTGCCCGCGAGCGAGACGGTGGTCGAGGTCAGCATCGGCCGGATCGAAATCCGCGGCGCCGAATCCCGGCCGTCCAGCCGCAAGGAAGCGGCAAGGCCGGCGGTCATGACGCTTGACGAGTACCTGCGCCAGCGGCGGAGTGCGTCAACGGGACCGGGCAGATCATGAGCAATGCCCTCGCCATCGCGGCAACGACTGCGACCCTGGAGGCGATCCTGGGCAACGGCATCCACGCCGACCCGGACCTGGCGGATACCGCCATCACCGGGCTGCCGCCGGACAAGGCGCGGGGAACGATCACCAGCAACCAGCTTAATCTTTTCCTTTACCAGATCCTGCCCAATGCTGCCTGGCGCAACATGGATGTGCCGGGTCTGGTGAAACCCGGCGAGACGGGGGTGCCTCCGCTGGCGATCAACCTCCACTACCTCGTCACCGTGTTCGGCCGCGAAAACGACAACAGCCAGCCCTTCGACCATCACCTGATGGGCCGGGCGATGAGTCTGCTTTACGACCATGCGCTGCTGGGTCCCGACGAAATCCGCCTTGCCTTTCCCGGCAGCGACCTGGAGCGGCAGGTGGAGCGGGTGCGCATCACCCTCCAGCCCCTCGATATCGAGCAGATATCCAAGCTGTGGACCGGATTTGCCACCCAGTACCGGTTGTCGGTGGGCTACGAAATTTCAGTGGCGCTGATCGACAGCACCCAGCCGGTGAAGACGCCCTTACCAGTGTTGACCCGGGGTCCCCAGGACAAAGGCCCCATTTCCCAGGGCAATCTGCTGCCGCCCTTCCCGGCCCTCTCTCAGATCCAGCCGCCGGGCCAGCAGGCAAGCGCGCGCCTAGGCGACCTGCTGACGCTATCGGGCGCGCTCCTCGACGGCACCCTCCTCGGCGTCATTTTTGACCACCCCCTCTGGTCTCAGCCCGTCGAACTTGCGCCCCAGCCGGGTTCCACCTCGACCAAAGTCACGGTACGCATCCCCCCCGGCCAGCCTGCCGCCTGGCCTGCGGGAACGTATTCGATCGCCTTCGCCGTCCAGCGCCCCGGCGAGAGCTTCCGGCGAACGACCAACGCCCTGTCTTTTTCCCTTGCGCCTGCCATCGTCGTCACACCCAAGAGCGCCCCTGCCGGCAGCGTCGCCTTTGCCATTTCGTGCAGCCCCTGGCTGTGGCCCGGCCAGCACGCATCTTTCCTTGTCTCCGACCAGGACGTCGCGCTGGCCGACGTCGCGGCAGCGACTGGCAGCCTCGCTGCCACCGTAACCCTGACGGCCGGCAGCTATTTTGTGCGGCTGCGGGTGGACGGCGTGGACAGCCTGCTCGTAGACAACTCGGTGTCGCCGCCGGTGTTCGATACGACGCAACAGGTAACGATCACATGAACACCGCCACCGCTCCCACCTGGCAGGAAGTGAATTCGCGCTACCTGGCTGCGGCGCTCGCCTGGCTAAAGATGAAGCTCGAACACCACGGTCGCCGGCACCCAGGTGAATCGAGGGAATATCCGGCGCCAGGACTGCCTGCTCCACCCCCGGCCCCCAGAACTGGGCCCGCCCACTGGTGGCAAAGGCGCTCTCCCGGGGCCGTGGCGCCCGAAGAGCGCGCCCCCCATGCGCCGCAGCCCCTGCCTGCGCCGGCCCGAGACGACGCCCTGGCGCGCGCCGAAGCGGAATACGCCGCTGCCGCCGCCCAGACCAACCCCGCGCCGGTGCTGATGCGGTTGTCGGCACTGCTCGGGCTCTCCCAGTTCGAACGGGAAATCCTGCTGCTCTGTACGGCGATGGAACTGGACCCGGACATCGCCGGCCTTTGCGAGCGTGCTCAGGGCCACACGGGGCACGCCTACCCGACTTTCGCGCTCGCCCTGGCACTGTTCGACAATGCCGCCTGGGACGCCCTGTCTCCGCAGAATCCCTTGCGCTACTGGCGCCTGATCGAGATCCACCAGTCCCGCAGCCACCCTCTGTCGGTAAGCCCGATCCGTGCCGACGAGCGCATCGTCCATTTCATCCAGGGCATGGATTACCTGGACGACCGGCTCGCCATGCTGGTGAGCGCCGTCCCCGCAGCCGATGACGACAACCTGCCGCCCTCGTATGCCGCACAGGTGGACGCCATCATTCATAGGCTGCAGTCGGCGGCGCCGGCCGGGATGTTCCCGCTGGTGCAACTAGCCGGCCGCGACAGCGCCAGCAAAGCGTTCATTGCGGCGCTGGTGGCGCGCCGGCTGGGCGTCCATCTCTATCGGCTGCCGGCGGAAGCCATTCCGGCGGACGCACACGAACTGGAAACTCTGCAGCGTCTCTGGCAGAGGGAAAGCGTGATGCTGCCATTGGCGCTTTACGTCGATGCGCCTCGGACCGAAGCCGGCCCCCGGACGCCGGCTGAATTGGGCCGGTTGTTATCGGAAATCGGCGGCATCTCATTCGCCGACGCGGCCGAACCTGTTCCGTTGGCCGCGCGTGACTCCTTTGTAGTCGATGTCGACAAACCCGACACCGACGAACAGGAAGCGCTGTGGATTGCCGTTCTCGGCCCGGTCCTGGGACAGAGCGGTTCGCCGCCACCCCCGATCGCCCCCCAGCTCGCGTCACAGTTCAAGCTCGGCGTCGAAGACATCCGTCGCATCGCCAAAACGGTCGCCGCAGACGAAGGGGCAGGCAGTGCAGCGCCGGCAGAGCGGCTGTGGGACGCCTGCCTCGAAGTGACCCGGCCGCGACTCGACCAGCTTGCCCAGCGGCTTATCCCCAAGGCGGGCTGGGATGACCTCGTGCTGCCCGCTGCGGAATCGTCGCTGTTGCACCAGATTGCAGGCCAGGTGGACTCGCGCAGCCAGGTCTATCGCAGTTGGGGATTTGCCGATCGGATGAGCCGCGGACTGGGAATCAGCGCGCTTTTTGCCGGCGAGTCGGGAACCGGCAAGACCATGGCCGCCGAAGTCATCGCCAGCGAACTGCGGCTCAACCTCTACCGCATCGACCTGTCGGCAGTGGTAAGCAAGTACATCGGCGAGACGGAAAAGAACCTGCGCCGGCTGTTCGACGCGGCGGAGGACGGCGGCGCAATCCTGTTTTTCGATGAAGCCGACGCCCTGTTCGGCAAGCGCAGCGAAGTCAAGGACAGCCACGACCGCTACGCCAATATCGAGATCAACTACCTGCTGCAGCGCATGGAAGCTTACCGGGGCCTCGCCATCCTGGCGACCAACCTGAAAAGCGCCCTCGACCAGGCCTTCCTGCGCCGGCTGCGATTCATCGTCACCTTCCCGTTTCCGGCATATGCCGAACGAAAGTCCATGTGGGAGAAGGTTTTCCCACCCAGGACGCCGACCTCCGGACTCGATTTCGATGCCCTGGCCCAGTTGAACCTCACCGGCGGCAACATCCACAGCATTGCGCTCAATGCTGCCTTCACCGCCGCTCACGCGGGAACGCCGGTGACCCAGGCTCTGGTGCTGGACGCCTCCCGCGCCGAACTGAAGAAACTAGGCCGGACCGTGAACGAGATTGAGTTCAGGCGTCAGGGAAAGCTGGGGGCCGCATGAAAATCCGCGTCCATATCGACCGTCTGGTGCTCGATAGCATGCCGCTGCCGTCGGGATCCCGGGCAGCGGAGGCGGCGCGGCTGCGCGCCGCAGTCGAGTCCGAACTGGCGCGGCTCCTGGCGAGGTCCAGTCTTGGCCCCGAACTGGCGGCAGGCAGGCGTCTTGCAAGGATCGACGCGCCCCCGCTGCAAGCTACCGGCAACAGATCGGCCACTGGCCATGGCTTGGGGCAGGCCATCGCCCACTCAGTGCACGGGGCACTCGCGGGTGCCGGCGCGGCAAAGAAAGGAAAGATGCCATGAGCAAGCAGGGCGCATCGCTTACCAAGTCTCAAGGTCAGTCGACTCCGAACCGGGGCAGCACCGGAGCGTTCGAACGTTCGCCGACTCTGGGCCGCCACGTCTGCATTCAGCGCGACGCCGCTGGTCCGGCGATTGACCACGACGCGCCGGAGCGGGTGCGCTCGGTGGTCGAATCGCCGGGAACGCCACTCGATTCAGCCACCCGGGAAACGATGGAGCCCCGGTTCGGCTACGACTTCAGCCAGGTGCGGGTCCATGCTGACGATCACGCCGCGGAATCCGCCCGCGCCGTCGGCGCCCATGCCTACACGGCAGGTTCGCACGTCGTCTTCGCCGGCGGCCAGCCCTCCCCCGGTTCCGCCGCCGGCGACCGCCTCATGGCCCACGAACTGACCCACGTCGTCCAGCAGTCCCAGGGGCCGGTGGCGGGAACGGCGGTCGCCGACGGACTTTCGGTGAGCGATCCGGCCGATGCATTCGAGCAGGATGCTCGCCGGCAGGCTGCCGAACCTGCGCCCCGCAACGAAATTCCGGAAGCGCGGCAGCTACAGGCCAACGCGCCCGCGGGCGGTCAACTTCAGATCCAGCGATTCACGGACACGTCTCCGAACAGCGACTACACCCGGCGCCAGACATCCGCCGGCGAAACGAGTGCAGATGCGGCCAAGGCCAGCGCCATCACCGGCGGCATCTACGGAGGAATCGGCGCGATCACCGGCGTCCTCGGTGCCTTTGCCGCGATCCGCTCGGCAAACTTCGCGGAGCGCTCCGCCCAGGCGGCAGAAGACCCCCCGGTCGCCGAGCCGACTACCGGCGGCATCTCGGTCACCGACGCGGACATCCCGGAAATCAAGGGCGTCGACAAATTCAAGGATCCGTCAAAGGAAGAACTTCAGCTGAACGCCGATCCGGAGTCGGTCACGAAAACGACCGAAACTGAGAAGACGCAAGGCCAGGATGTAGCGACTTCGACCGGCACCGACGTCGAGCGAACCCAAGGCGAGGGCGCCAGTGCCAAAAAGATTACCAGCCGGGGCGGCACGACCAAGACGACTCCTGCCGACAAGACGAGGACATCGGAAGCCAAGCTGTTCAAGCCCCTGGACGACAAGGACCAGACACAAACGTGGCGCCTGCTCACCGTCAGCCAGGGAAAAGACAACCAGGCGAGCTTCTACATGACCCTGCGCACCGCCGGCAAGGACATCAAGGACGGCGGCACCGAACCGGGCGACGCCGTCGGTTTCCTGGGCGGCACGATGGAAGCCAATACCGCGATCACCTTCAAGGCGCGCCCGGGCGCCCACGCGGACGACGGAAGCGCAAGCGTCAGGATGCTTATTGGAGGAAGCAACACGCCACCGAGGAAGATGATGCAGGAAAGCGGCTTCTTTGGCGGCGGCGGCCCCAAGTTCAACGAAAACTACACCGTCCAGCGCTTCCGCGCCGCGGTGAACTTCTCGGCCAATGCGGCCACTGCACCGGCAGTCGAGGCCAAGACCTTGAAAGTGGGAGTTGGAACCATCACCGCTGGCAGCGGCAAGCCGGATGGGAACGACGCCCTGGTGAACGTGGATCTGCCCAATGCCGTCGGCGCCGGCGTCGACTCCCCCGGGAAGAAGAAGAAAAAATGAGCGCCTTTCCCGGTTCCCCCCGCGTGCTGAAGGGCGGCATCGTCCTGCTCGATCCGGACCAGTTCACTTTGTTGCCCAACGGCATCATCGTCCTCCAGTACAACCCGGACACGTTGAGCCGCACGCTCAAGATCAAGGGCGCCGAGGAAGGCGGCGACCGGTCCGAGGCGCTGCGGCTGACCGGCCCGCCGGTGGAGACGATCAAGCTCGACGCCGAGATCGACGCCACCGACCAACTGGAGGCGGGGGATGCTACGACCCTGCAGTTCGGCATCGCGCCCCATCTTGCCGCCCTTGAAACCATCGTCTATCCGGCGAGCAGCACGCTCCAGAACAATTTCAACCTGGCGCAGCAGGGGGTGCTCGAGATCATGCCCATGCTGGCGCCATTCACCCTGTTCGTGTGGAGCGCGAGCCGGATCGCGCCGGTGCGCATCACCGAACTCTCGATCACCGAGGAAGCCTTCGACCCGGCGTTGAATCCGCTGCGTGCCAAGGTCAGCCTGGGCCTTCGGGTGCTCACCATCGACGACCTCGAATTTTCTGACAAGAGCGGCAGCCTTTACATGGCCTACCAGAGGCAGAAGGAAAACCTGGCAGGCAAGTTCCAGGGCGGCACCTTTAGCGCACTCGGTATCAGCGGAATATCATGAGCGATCCCCTCTTCAACGACCCGGTGGCGGCACTGCTGGCGCAGACTTCGCTGCAGAACAACCTGTTCGCGCCCAACAGCCGATATTTCGGACTGCCGACTTCGATGCTGTCGCCGCCGGGCTGCGAAAAGCCCATCGTCTACCTGCTGCGCCGCTTCGTTCCTCCGCCCGAGCGCTTCCAGGTCATCCAGGAGCACACCGTCGTCCAGGACGATCGGCTCGATCGGCTCGCCGGGCAATACCTCGGCGATGCGACGCTGTTCTGGCGTCTGTGCGATGCCAACCGGGCGATGCGCCCCGACGACCTGACGGCGACCCCGGGCGCAACGGTGGCCATCACGCTGCCCGAAGGCGTCACCGGGAGCTCGATGTGAACCGGGGCTTTTACCTCACCCTCTTGATGGGCGGGTTCAACGCGAGCCCGGTCCCCGAGCCCGTGATCGAGGCGCTGCAGGAGGTCTCGGTCAGTTCCACCGTGGGTGCCCAAGGCGGGTTCCAACTGAAGTTCAGCCTGGGCAAGAATTCTCTGGTGCGCCAGATGCACGACGCCGGCAAGTTCGATCCGCGCCAGCGGGTCGTCATTGCCGTCACCGTCAACGGCGCGACCGAAGTGCTGATGGACGGCATCATCACCCGGCAGGAACTGGCTCCCAGCAGCGCCGCCGGGAAATCGACCCTGTCGATCACCGGGCTCGACCTGACCGCGCTCATGGATTTCATCGACCTGACCGGCATCCCCTACCCGGCGCTGCCCAACTTCGTCATCGTCGAGGCGATTCTCGCCAAGTACGCCGTCCTCGGCGTCACTCCACTCGCGCTGCCGGCGAGCATCCCCACTTTCGAGAATCCCCTCGAGCGCTTCATCAAGCAACAGGGCACCGACTACCGCTTCGTCACGACCCTGGCAAAAAACGACGGCGCCGTTTTTTACCTGGACCCGGGGCCGACTCCCGGCAAGAGCCTGGCGTACTGGGGACCCGACCTGAGCAAGCTGTTCGGCGGTCCCCAGCCCGCGCTGTCGATCAATCTGGACGCCAGCACCAATCTGGATTCGATCAGCTTTTCCTACGACGGCACCCTGGCGACCCAGTACCTGGTCACCATCATCGAGCCCATCACCAAAATACCCATCCCCATCCCGGTGCCCAACATCGATCTGCTGAAGGCGCCGCTCGCCGCCCATGCGCCAACGCCGCTGCGCAGCGTCCAGTTGAAACCGATGGCCAACGAAAGCCCCGCCGGCGCCGCGCTCGCCGGTCTGGCCTCGGAATTCCAGACCGTTGACGCCATCAGCGCCAACGGGTCGCTCGACGTGCTGCGCTTCGGCCACGTTTTCAAGGCCCGCCAGCTCGCCGCGGTACGCGGCGCCGGCAATTATTACGACGGCAAGTATTACGTCAAGAGCGTTAGCCACAGCATCAAGCGCGGCGAGTACAAGCAGAGCTTCACCCTGAGCCGGGGTGGCACCGGCTCGTCGGTCTCGTCGGTGAGCCCGTAACGCGGACGGAGGGGCGAAATGAGGGACGGCCCGCAATACTTTGGCATCTACCGGGGCACGGTGATGAACAACGTGGACCCGATGCAGCTCGGGCGCATCATGGCGACGGTGCCCGACGCCGGCGGCATCACGCCGTCCACCTGGGCCACGCCCTGCGTGCCGCTCGCTGGCAAGCAGATGGGAACCTTCATGGTGCCCCAGGTCGGCGCCGGCGTCTGGATCCAGTTCGAGGCAGGCGACCCGGACCGGCCAGTGTGGAGCGGCGGCTGGTGGGGCACCGCAGCCGAAGTGCCGGCGCTGGCGTTGGCTGGCGTTCCGGGAGACCCCAACATCGTCATCCAGACGACGCTCCAGAACGCGGTCGTCATCAGCGATCTGCCCGGCCCCACCGGCGGCATCATGCTGAAGAGCGCGACCGGCGCAACCATCATCGTCAACGACACCGGCATCTACATCCAGAACGGCAAGGGCGCGAGCATCGTCATGACTGGGCCGACGGTGACGGTGAACGCCGGCGCCCTAGTGGTGACTTGACGGTGACCCGACGAATACGCGGAGAACAGCATGCCCGGATTCCTGGTCCATGTCGGCGCGACGGTCACCTGCTCCCACGGCGGGCAGGCCCAGCCGACCGTACCCAACCCCCGCGTCCTGGTCATGGGCCAGCCGACAGTGACGATCGCCGGGCCCTACGCCGTCACCGGCTGTGCCCTGCCGCCGCCGCCCTCCGGCAACGGCCCCTGCGCCACAGGGCAATGGACTGTCGGCACCGTGCGGGTCACGTCGAACGGCCAGCCCCTAGTGATCCTGTCGAGCGTCGGTCTGTGCGCACCGTCGGGCACCCCGCTCATCATCGCAGCCACCCAGACCCGGGTAACCGCTACCTGAGAGCCACCCGAGAGCCACCTGAGGCACGCCATGAACATCGACTTCCCCTTCCATTTCGACTCCCGGGGCCGCACCGCCGCCACGGATATGAAAGACCACATCCGCGACATGATCGAGGAGTTGCTGTTCACCAACCCGGGCGAGCGCGTGAACCGGCCCGACTTCGGCAGCGGTCTGATGCAGATGGTCTTCGCGCCGCTGTCCGCCGAACTCGCTGCAGCGCTGCAATTCACCCTGCAGGCAGCGCTGCAGCGCTACCTGGGAGACCTGATCGATCTCCTGAACCTGGAAGTGAGCGCAGTGGATTCGACCCTGACGGTGACCGTCAAGTACATGATCCGGCGCACCCAGGAAGTGCAAACCGAGACCTTCCAGAAAAGCGGTGCGAGTTGAGCGGAGCAAGCGATGACGACGACCTGCCAGACGGTATGCAAGGACGAGCGGCGGCGGCGCGATGTGCGCAAGGCGCCCCTGTTCGGGCTCGATTTCGCCGAGCCGAGCGACGACCAGCGCACGCTGGTTGTCTGGTTCCTCGGCCGCGCGCCGCAGCGAATCGAAATGGCCAACCTGACGCTGACCGGCGGCAGGCGCATTCGCGATGTCGCCATCGTCGGACTTCAGATCCATCGCCAGACCGACACGACCCTAGACGACTTCATGGAAGTGGCGGTGGACAAGCCGGGAGACTTTTCGGTCTATGTGCTGTCGGTGGTCGCCGTGGACGACCACGGTAAGCCCACCTCCTTGCCCATGGCGGGATTTGACCCGCGCTACGCCAGCGTGGACGTGAAATTCAAGGCCGCGTGTCCGACCGGGCTGGACTGCAAGGTCCCCCAGGCCTGCCCGCCGCCCATACGCTCGCAGCCCGAGATCAACTACCTGGCCAAGGACTACGCCAGCTTCCGCCAGTTGATCCTCGACCGGCTGGCGCTGATCATGCCGCAGTGGCAGGAAACCCACGTCCCCGACCTTGAGATCACCCTGATCGAACTGCTGGCCTACGTCGGCGACTATCTGTCCTACTACCAGGACGCGGTGGCGACCGAGGCCTACCTGGGAACCGCGCGCCAGCGCATTTCAGTACGGCGCCACGTCCGGCTCACCGACTACGCCATGCACGAGGGGTGCAACGCCCGCGCCTGGATTACTGTCACTACCGACACCTTCGAGCCCATTGACGCTGGCGGAATCGAATTCATCACGAGTTTTCCCGGCGTGCCGAACCGGACCCTGCTCACGCCCTCAGACCTGGAGCCGGTGCCGCCTGCCGACTACGACGTATTTCTGCCGCTCCTGCCGGGTTCCGGGACGATCGATCTTGTCATCGACCACAGCGAAATCCGCTTTTATGCCTGGGGCGACTGCGAGTGCTGCCTGGCACCGGGGACCACGTCTGCGACGCTGATCGACCGCTGGGTGCCGTCCCCTGCCACAGATCCGGCACAGGGTTCCGCAACGGTCGCGGGCGATCCGCCGGGGACGATGCGCGTATTGCAGCTCAAACCCGGAGACGTCCTGATCCTGGAGGAAGTCATCGGCCCCAATACCGGCAACCCGGCGGATGCCGATCCAGCCCATCGGCAGGCGGTGCGGCTGACCAAAGTGACACCTGCAATCGATCCGCTGTACCACCAGGGCGACTATCCGGGAACGCCGGTAGTCGATATCGAATGGGACCCAGACGACGCCCTCACCTTCCCCTTGTGCATTTCGGTCAAGGCCCCGCCGCCGGACTGTAACTGCCTGGAAAACGTCAGCGTCGCCTACGGCAACGTCGTGCTGGTGGACAACGGCGCCAGTCAGAGCGAAGTGCTGGGAACTGTCGGCACCGCGTCCACCGCGCCCCGCTGCGCAGGCGACTGCGAGCCGGCTGGAATGACCATCGTCGCCGAACGCTTCACTCCGGCACTCTCGCAGCGCCCTCTGAGCTTCGGCGTTCCGCTTCCGGCCTGCGCTTCCGCCGCGGCATTGATTTCCCAGGACCCGAGTCAGGCGCTGCCGCTCATTTCACTGAAGGCGATTTCCGCTGCGCCGGTGTGCCCCGAGCTTGCCGATCCGGCCCCGCCCTGCTCCATCCCGCCGCTGTTCACTTTCGACGACCTCGCCGACCCCACCGGCCTGGCTTACCGGCTCATCACCCAAACCGATATCAACACCCGGGAACTCCTGTCGCGCCTGTCCGCCGCGACGCGCCAGGCGCTTGCCGGCTATACCGGCGGCAGCCCCATGCCGCCTGCGCTCAAGGCCGATCTGATCGCCGACTTGAGCGCCCTGCTCGAAACCTGGCAGCCCCGCTACGACCTCCTGGAGTCCGGGCCTGACGACAGGGTTTTCGTCGTCGAGATGGACGACGACGGCTACGGACACTTGCGCTTCGGCGACGGCAGCCTCGGACGCCAACCCGATGCGGGGACAATGTTCCGCGCCGACTACCGCACCGGCAACGGCCCGGCGGGCAATGTCGGAGCAGGAACGATCTGCTACCTGGTGCTGGAAAACGAGACCTTGAGCGGCATCACCGTCACCGTAGGCAATCCGATGGCCGCCACCGGCGGCACCGCCCCCGAGCCGGTAGCCGACGTCAAGCGCTTCGCTCCCTACGCCTTCCGTGACGTCATCGAGCGGGCGATCATCGCCGACGACTACGCGGCGCTGGCCGCAGACAACACGAGGCGGCATGCCGAGCGTCCCGCCTGCGGCGGACCCTTTCTTCCGCTCCAGGGCGCAAAGGCCGTGCTGCGGTGGACCGGAAGCTGGTTGACTGCGCTCACCGCTCTCGACCCCTTGGGCCGGGAAAGCGCACCGCCGTCTCTCACCGATGAAGTCGCCGCCTACCTCGAACCCTATCGGCGCATCGGCCACGACCTGCTGGTGTCCCCCGCCGAGTACGTTGCCATCGACCTCGCGCTTACGGTCTGCGTCCTGCCCGGATACCTGCAAGCCCATGTAGAAGCGGCACTGCTGGGCGTCTTCAGCAACCGGGTGCTCGCCGACGGCAGCCTGGGCTTTTTCCATCCCGACCGCCTGACCTTCGGCACCGGTCTGATGGTCAGCAGCATCGTCGCCGCTGCGCAGGCGGTTCCCGGCGTCCAGAACGTCAAGGTCTCCCGGCTCGAACGCTGGGAACTTGTGGAGCCGGTTGCGGGCGAGTCGCTCTCCGACGAAGTGCCTCCGTGCGGCGTTCTCACCCTGGGTCCACTCGAAATCGCCCGGCTCGACAGCGACCCGAACTTTCCCGAAAACGGCAGGCTGACCCTGGACATGCGGGGTGGAAGATGAAAGCGACCTGCGGGAATTCGCTCTGCGGCTGCTGTGTAGGCACCGAGATCCTCACCCCCTCGATCGAATCGAACCGGCCCGGGCTGCCGGCGATCGCCTACCGGGCAGGCACCTGGGCGACTTTTTATGAAACCATGATCGCCCGGTTGTCCACGCTCACCCTGGACGTAACCGACGACTCCGGCAAGACGACCCGCATCCGGCCGCTATCCCTGCTCAGCACCCGCGCTCCCGACGATCCGGCCATCGCCCTGCTCGACGCCTGGGCGCTCGTCGGCGACGTGCTCACCTTCTACCAGGAGCGGATCGCCAACGAAGGCTACCTGATGACCGCGACGGAGCGGCGATCGGTCCTCGAACTGGCGCGGCTCACCGGCTACACGCTCCGGCCCGGGGTTTCCGCCAGCGTCTATCTGGCCTTCACTGTCGCCAACGGATTCCAGGGAACGCTGCCCGCCGGCACCCGTGCGCAAAGCCAGCCGGGAACCGGACAGACCGCGCAGTTCTTCGAGACTTCCGCCGACCTCGTCACCCGGGACAGCTGGAACACCCTCCAGCCCCGGCTCGCCCGGCCGCAGGTCATCACCCTGGCGGCCGACTCGGGAACCGACGCAGCAACCCGGGACACCTTGTACTTCGCTGGCACATCAACCAACCTCAAGGCTGGAGACGCGCTCCTGATCGAACTCGGCAGCGCCGAGCAGATCGTGGACACCCAAGGCGTGCGCCAGCCGGGCCAGCAGGTGTTCCGCTTCGTCGATACCGTCACGCCGCAGTCGGCGCAAAACCGCACCGAGGTCATCCTGAGCCAGCCCTTTTTCGAAGGACAGGGCCACAATGCCCAGGAGATGGTCGCGAACGCCCTCAACCCCTTCATTGACGAGGCATCGACCATTTTCGCGGGCAGCGACTTGGCCGCCGGCGTCGCTGCCGACCTCGCCAACGTGATCAGTGCCGTCAATACTGCGCCGGACCTGACGACCGCCGCGTCCTACGTCTCGGCGCTCATTCCCGCAATTCAGGCGGTGCAGGACGCCGCCGCACGTCGCCAGTTCAGCCGGCTCGAGGCCTGGGTCAGCGATCTCGTGAACCTGCTGACCGACCTGGTCCCCTCGGTTCAGAATCTCGACGGCAGCAGCGTTCCCGTGTCCGGGCCTGGGTTCGTCCCCATCCGAACGGGACTTGCCGCATCGGGTATTGCCAAGCTCGCGTCCATCGTCGATTCTTTGGCGCTTCTGCCCTCCCTCCAGCCCGCCAATTCCTTGCGATTGGCACGGACGGTGGCGGCCACGTTCTCGCCTCAGGCGGACACGGCGCCGCGGCTCCTAGCCGCGTTCAAGCCCCGAGCCGCCGGCACGCTCTACCAGGCCTGGTCGGGAATCGCGGCGCCCGCCAGCCAGGTCCGTGTTTATGCCTTTCGGGTCAAGGCATCGCCGTATGGCGCAAACGCGCCCCAGCGGGCCGCTGCCACCCAGAACTCGACGCCGCAGTACTTCGAATGGCCACTGGCGGACGACGACACGAGCAGCACGGTTTCGCTCGATGCCAGCTACGACAAGATCACTACCGGCAGCTGGGTGATTCTCGACAGCGAGGACATAGAATCCGTATCGGCGAGCCGCAGCGATCCCATCATCGCCCGGGCCACATTGGTCAGGCCGGTATCCCGGTCCGACTACGGAATGGCCGCCCGCGTCACCCAACTCGACCTCGATACCTCCGGCAGGTGGCTGCCGAAGTCCGGAGCCACGGTGCCGCCCTCGCCAGCGCCCGCCGCCGTCGGCGCGGTCGGAGCGGCTTTAGCGGCTGTAGCGGATGTCGAGGATGTCTCCACCCTGCGGCGAGTCACGATCTGGGCTCAACCGGAGGAACTCGAACTCGCCGATGAGCCCCTGGACACAGACGTCGAAGGCGACACCCTGGAGCTCGCCCAGCTCTACGACGGCATCGAACCCGGGCGCTGGATCATCGTTTCGGGCGAACGCACCGACATTGCCAATACGACTGGCGTCACGGCAAGCGAACTGGTCATGGTCGCGGCGGTGAACCAGGGCTCCCGTGCGCCCCTGTGCGCGCTTTTCCCTGCGGACCTTGTTCCCTTCCTAGGGTCGGTCTATACCACCGACGCCAACACTCAGGGCGACCGGCTGGTGGTGGGCGAACTGGCGGGCGACGCCGCCGGGCTGGCGCAGTTGACCGCCCTGTTGCCACCGGCGACGTACGCCAACCAGCAGTTCTGCGACCAGGTCCAGCTGGCGCCGGGCCTCTACGTGAATGCCTACGTTCCGACCCAGGATGAGCTTGCCGGCAATTTCCCCGACTTCGCCGGCCTGCTGGCGGACCCGAACGGCGTCCCCTATGCCGGCGGCACCATCCCTGGCGCCGTGCTGGGACAGGTATTCGCCTGGCGAATCTCGTCGGCGCCGGTGCATACCATCCTGACCCTCGCCAACCAGCTCGCCTACAGCTACGACAGCAGTTCGGTAGCGATCTACGGCAACGTCACCGAGGCGACCCACGGCCAGACGGTGGGCGAGGTCCTCGGCGACGGCGACGCCAGCAAGGCCTTCCTCGCTTTCGGCCTGGGGCAGAAGCCGCTGACCTATGTCGCGGCGGCGACGCCTGCAGGCGCAGCCAGCACACTCACGGTGAGTGTGAATGACATCGAATGGAACGAGGCGCCGGACCTGTTCAGCCTTGCACCCACGTCGCGCGGCTTTATCACCGAAACCGACGACACCGACCAAACCCAGGTAGTCTTCGGCAACGGCGACCACGGCGCTGGCGTGCCCACCGGGTCGGCCAACGTCAAGGCGACCTACCGCTACGGGATCGGGGCGGCGGGCAACGTCGCGGCCGGGAGCATCAGCCAACTGGCGACCCACCCCCAAGGCGCCCAGGGCGTCATCAACCCGCTTGCCGCATCCGGCGGCGCAGACCGCGACAGCCTGTTGCAAGCGCGGGTGAACGCGCCGCTGGCAGTCATGGCACTCGATCGGCTGGTTTCGATCGTCGACTACGCCGACTTCTCCAGAAGCTTCGCCGGCATCGGCAAGGCGTCGTCAGTGCGACTCTCGGACGGCCGCCGCCAGGTGGTGCATGTCACTATCGCCGGCGCCGGCGACATTCCCATCGACGCGACTTCGGACCTGTATCGCAACCTGTTCGACACCCTGAACACCCATGGCGACTCCCAGATGGCTGTGCTTCTGGCCCTGCGCCGCCTGAAGCTGCTGGTCATTTCGGCGCGAATCGCACTCCAGCCCGATTACGAGTGGGAGTCCGTCGTCACGAACCTGACCGCCACCCTACTCGCCGCCTTTGGCTTCGACGCCCGGGACCTGGGGCAGAGCGCATTCGCGTCGGAGGCCATCGCCATCATGCAGGGGGTGCCCGGGGTGAACTACGTGGACCTGCGGATATTCGACGGCATCGGCGAAGCGGTCACTGCCGCCCAACTGGCGACCCTAGCGTCCACCCTCAAGCTCAACGACTACGTCGAAGCTGAACTGGCGCGCTCCAACCCAGCCGCCACCGACGCGACCCAGCGCATCCTGCCCGCTGAACTGGTGATCCTGACCCCGGACATTCCGGGAACCCTGATCCTGACGGAGATCGGATCGTGAGCACCCCAAGCCAGCCCGCAAATCCCGACCGCCTGTATGAACTGCTGCCGGTCATTCACCAACTGCGGGACGCGGAGCGCGGCTACCCCCTGCGCGCCCTGCTGCAGGTGATCTCCGAGCAGGTGAATGGCATCGACGCCGACATTGCCCGACTCTACGACAACTGGTTCATCGAGACCTGCGATGAATGGGTTGTCCCGTATATCGGCGCCCTGGTCGGCTACGTGCCACTCAACAATCCGAACGACTTGGCGAACCCTGCGACCACGAGGGGACTTGCTGAGGAATCCTTGCTTATCCCGCGCCAGGAAGTGGCGAACACCATCCACTACCGGCGCCGCAAGGGCACCCTGTCGCTCCTTGAAGACCTCGCGCGAGCGGTCGGCGGCTGGCCGGCGAAAGCGGTCGAGTTCTATCGCCTGCTCTCGGTGACCCAGAACATCAGCTATCTTCAGCCCGGCCGCGGCCGGACCGCAAACCTGCGCGATGGCGACGCCCTCGACGACCTGGGCGGGCCTTTCGACGAACTGGCGCACACAGTGGACGTGCGCCGCATCGACTCGCACCGGGGGCGTGGCAGGTTCAACATCCCGGAAGTGGGCGTTTTCGTCTGGCGGATCAAGCCCTACACCGTCACCCGAACGCCCGCCTGCTGCCTGGAGGAGGTCGCGCCCAACTGTTTCACTTTCAGCGTCCTGGGCAACGACAGCCCGCTTTACACCCTGGCCCAACCGGCAGCGCCGGGCGTCTCACCTACTCCGTTGAACCTGCCTGAGCCGATCACCCGACGCCGGCTCGCCAGGCTTGAAACCGGCGAAGACCCGGAATCGTCCACATCCGGAATTCCGTCGTACTACGGCCCGAACGGGAGCTTTACGATCTGGGTCGGCACCCCGCCCCAGCCGGTGCCGCCGGGACAGATTGTCGCCGCCGACCTCTCCGGCTGGAGCTATCGGCCGCTACCCAACACCGTCGCGGTCGATCCCGAGCTGGGACGCATCGCCTTCCCGCATGGCCAACCGAGGAAGCAGGGGGTCTGGGTGTCGTACGTCTACGGGTTTTCCGCCGACATCGGCGGCGGCGAATACGACCGGCCGATTTCCCAGCCTGCGGGGGCTGCCATCTATCGCGTCGGTGAGAACGAGGCGTACGGCAAGATCGGCGACGCCCTCGCCCGATGGACCCAGGACCAGCCCGCCGACGCGGTCGTAGAGATCGCGGACAGCGGCGTCTATGTCGAGCCCATATCCATCACCCTCAAGGCGAAACAGACCCTGCAACTGCGGGCGGCCAACGGCACCCGGCCGGTGATCCGGCTCCTCGACTGGCAAACCTCGGCGCCCGACGACCTGACCGTGAGCGGCGAAGCAGGAAGCTGGTTCGTCCTCGACGGTCTCCTTGTCACGGGTCGCGGCGTTCAGGTGGACGGCGACATCGCCGGAGTCGTCATCCGCCACTCGACCCTGGTTCCCGGCTGGGGCCTCGAATGCGACTGCAAACCGCGTCGCCCGACCGATGCCAGCCTCGACCTGATCGATTCTCCGGATTGCCTCACCATCGAGCACAGCATCGTCGGCGCAATCCAGGTGGACCGAAACGAAGCGAAAAAGGAACCGGGAATAATCCGTATCAGCGACAGCATCGTCGACGCGACGGCAAACGACCAGCCGGCCTTGGGCGCGCCACAGAGCTTGTGCGCGTATGTCACCGTCACGATTGCCCGCAGCACCGTCTTCGGCCAGGTCGCGGCGCATGCTATTGAACTCGCCGAGAACTCCATTTTCATGGGATCGGTGCTGGTATGCAGGCGCCAGGAGGGCTGCGTGCGCTTCTGCTACGTTGCCCCCGGGTCGCGAACGCCGCGCCGCTACGAATGCCAGCCCGACGGCGTGCTGGCTGCCGTTTCCGCGCTGTACCCAAAAGGCGACATCGACGCCGAAGAGCGCGACCGCATGCAGGCCGCGGAGCGGCTGCGGGTCGAGCCCGAATTCACCAGCAGTCGCTATGGCACTCCCACCTATTGCCAGTTTGCCACCGCTTGCGCCTGCGAAATCAAATCCGGCGCCGACGACGAATCCGAAATGGGCGTCTTCCATGACCTGTACCAGCCCCAGCGCGCGTCGAACCTCATGACGCGCCTTGCCGAATACTCGCCGGCAGGATTCGACGCCGGCATCCTGTTTGCAAGCTGAACCCTGAAACTGCCGATCTCCGGAGACTGCCGTGAAAGCCGACCTGACGCGGAACACCTTCGACGCCTTGCGCCACTTCGACCGGGTCCTGATGCAGCAAGGCCGGGTCCAGCTCGACGCCGACTGGAACGAGCAGGGCGAGTTGTTGCTCGCCGCCCTTCGAACCTTGGCCGCCGACATCATCGGTCCCCAGGGCGGACCCACACTCGACTGGGGGTTCGCCCTCACCGCCCTGCCCCAATCCCAGGCCAAAGGCGACTTCCGTATCGGAGCCGGACGCTATTACGTGGACGGAATCCCATGCGACGTGGACGGCCAAGTGGTGAACCTGGCTGCCTCCCCAGGCGGCAACGTTCCCGCAAACGCCACCACTGTCAGCGTCATCGTCGACCAATGGACCGTTGACGGCATACCGTTCGCCAACGGCCAGCTGGTCGAAATCTTCGACGCCGTGCAGATCCCGAACGTACAACCGGCTTTCCAGCCCACGGTCGTCCAGATCACTTCCGCGGTCCAGGGCACGATGACGCTAGGGCTCCAGGGCGCGCCATCGATCGCCAGCGCGACGGCGCCTTCGCTGCGGCGGATCGTTACTTACCTCACCCAGCCGGACTTCCCCGGCGCACCGGCTTTGGCTCAGGGCGACGCGCTCATCTACCTGGACGTCTGGGAGCGGCTCATCACCTATATCGAGGACGACGACATCAGGGAGGTGGCGCTCCTCGGCCCCGATACCGCTGCGCGGTCGAAGATCGTCTGGCAGGTCAAGGCGCTGGCGGGATCGCGTGGCATCCAAAGCGAGAAGTCCAGCGCCTGCGACAACTTCCAGCCCAGCGATAGCGGATTCCTCGCCCGGCTGTTCGGCGCCAACCAGGGCCGCCTCAAGTCGAGGGCAAAACAGACCACGGCCTCCGCCGACCCCTGCATCATCTCCCCAAGTGCCCGCTACACGGGGCCGGAAAACCAGCTCTACCGGGTCGAAATCCACCGCCTGGGCACGGCATGGGACGGCAGCACCGCGGGCAAGTCCAGCGCCGCCACATTCAAATGGTCGAGGGAAAACGGCTCGGTGGCCTTCCCCATCGTCAGCGTCAACACCGGCAACGGCACGACCACCGCGGTGCTTGCCAGCCTGGGCCGAGACGACAGGCTGGGGATCAAGGAAGGCGATTGGGTGGACCTCCAGGACGACGACAGCGTTCTGGCTAACCAGGCGCAGTCGCTGCTTCAGATCCAGGCGATTGACAGCAGTAGCAGAACCGTGACGCTCTCTGGATCAACCTCGATTCAGGGCGACCCGGCGCTCCATCCGCTCTTGCGGCGCTGGGACCAAAAGGAGGGCGACCAGGCCGACGGCGGACTGCAACTGGCAAGCGATAACGCGGCGCTCATTCTCGAAGCAAGCGGCGACACCTGGCTCGAACTCGAAGACGGAGTCCAGATCCAGTTCCAGCCGCCTTTCGGCAACCGCCCCGCCAACCAGTACCGCAGTGGCGACTACTGGCTGATCCCCGCGCGCACCGCCACCGGCGACGTCGAATGGCCCACCGAGGCCGGTGTGGACAGCCAGGGCAACGCCATCGTCGTCCAGTTGGCAAAGTCCCCCGACGGCATCGGCCATCATTACGCACCATTGGGGGTCGTCAATATCAATGCCGACGGCAACGCCAGCCTGTCGGGGGATTGCCGCAAGAAGTTCGGTCCGATTGCTTCGTAGGCGCGGCTCGGTGGGAGCGGCGTACACGCGACGCACCCGATCAAACACGCGCCCTGAAGTTGGCTACGATTTGTGCCCCAGCCTAGGCCAGCTCACCGTGACCAACCTTGTACCGGGCGAGGGGAAGTGTCTCGCCTGAAGATGGAGCTCGACATCACAAAAAAAGCCGCGGCGTACTTCGTAAGCGCTCAATGAACCACGTACTTTCGTCGCGATGAATGCCAGGGCAAGCTGGTGTCCACTTCAACGAATAGGTGGACACCATGCCAGAGGACAGCAAACTGAAGGAACGCCTGGTAACGGGGTTTGAGCGCGAGGGGCGTCGTCGTCGCTTCGATCCTCAAGCCAAGGATGAACTCGTGCGGGCCTGCTTGCGGCCGGGCGTTTCCGTGGCCCGCATTGCTCTCGAGCACGGGCTGAATGCAAATCTGCTGCGCAAGTGGATTAGCAAGTACGAGCAGCAGCAACCCGGCGGCGTAGCCACGGACCAGGTTGTCGAGAACTCGCCCGCCTTTGTTCCCGTGGTTGCGGTCAGCCGGGCTCATGCGGTGGCCTGCGAGCCGCGCGAGATGTCGATACCCGCACAGGCGGCTCAGGGTTCATGGCTGGTCGCCGAACTGCCCAACGGCGTTGTCTTGCGGCTGGAGTGCGCCAGTCATGATGCGGCGCTGGTGACAGCGATGGTGGAGACACTGGGGAGCCGCCATGTTCCGCTTCGACGCTGATGTGAAAGTTTACGTCCATCGCGACGCTGTAGATTTCCGCAAGGGCATTGCCGGCTTGTCGACGATCGTGGAGCACGCGCTGGGGCTGGACCCATTCGCGCGAGCGGTTTACGTATTTCGTAACCGACGTACCGACCGTCTAAAACTGCTGCTGTGGGAGCGCAACGGATTCTGGCTAATGCTGCGCCGCCTGGAAGCTGACAGGTTCGCGTGGCCACGTGGCGGCGAAACGGTGCTTGAGCTGAACGCCGAGCAGTTGCACTGGTTGCTCGAAGGTATCGATCTGCAGGCAATGCACAGGCATCCCGTACGACGCTACGAGCGAGTTTGATCGCTCGTAGCGTTTGCTGCTGAGGCGAGCTTCGAGTGAGTTCGGGCTGCTACAAAAATACGTATACCCATTAGGCCCAGCGATTCGCTATGGTTGCGGCATGACCCGCGAACGCCTCTCGATTACCGTCGAAGAATTCAACGCGCTCATCGCCGCGCGCGATGCGCTTGAGGCGTTGCGCGTCGAACACGATGAACTGCGCGGCGAGTTGCGGGTAGCGAAGGTAGAACGCGATCTCGCAAAAGAGCAGCTGCAGGTCATGTTGCGCAGGTTGTTCGGTGCGAAGAGCGAGAAGCGCGATCCCCGGCAAGAAGATCTGTTCCTGAACGAAGCCGAGATGCTGGCGCCGACAGCGGCGACGCTGCCGGCACTGGAAGACGGTCCGGACACCGAGGTGGCGGCGCACAAACGCAAGAAGCGCGGTCGTAAGCCGCTGGATCCGGCGTTGCCGCGCGTAGTGGTTCGCTACGAGATACCGGAGGCCGAGCGGTTCTGTGCGCAGGATGGCACCGAACTGTTCGAGATCGGCGTCGAGGTCAGCGAGCAGCTCGACATCATCCCGCAAAAGATCCAGGTGATCCGTCACGAGCGGGTCAAGTATGCGTGCAGGAAATGCGATCATGGTCTGAAGGTCGCCCCGGCACCACTTCGCATTATTCCCCGAGGGTTGTTCACTGAAGCGGCACTGGCATGGATCGTACTGTCGAAGTTCATGGACGGGCTGCCGCTATACCGGATCGCGGCGCTGCTGCGTCGCTTTGGTGGGAACATCTCGCGTAATACGTTGGCCGCGAGTGTGATCCGGCTCGGCCAGTCGATCCAGCCGGTTATCAATCTGATGCGCGATGTGCTGCTCGACGACGAGGTCGCGCAAGGCGATGAAACCAACGTACAGGTTCTCAAGGAATCGGGCAAGGCCGCGCAGACGAAAAGTGCGATGTGGGTGCAGATGAATGTCGTCGGGCCACCCGTGCGGCTGTTCAGCTACGCGTCAGGCCATGATGCAAAATATGGTGTCGCCCTGTGGGCCGGCATGCGTAAGCACGCAGCGCTGATGAGCGACGGCGGTGATGTCTACGACATCATCGCGAAAGCCAATGACCTGGTCCATCTGGGTTGCTGGAGTCATTGCCGTCGTTATTTCTTCGAGGCTGAAGCACTGCTGCCCAAGGAATCGCGCGGTCCCCATCAGCCCGCCACGCAGTTTCTTCTTCTGATCGGCCGGCTCTATGCCGCGGAGGCGCGCGCGAAGGAAGCGGAAATGACGCCGCAACGCCGTACGGTACTTCGCCGGCGATATAGCAGCAAGGTGCTGAACAGGATCCACACGTTGCTGGATCAGTATCTTGAAACGACATTGCCTTCGGGCAAGCTGGGACAGGCGCTGGGCTATCTCAGCGGACAGTGGCCGAAGCTATGCCGTTATGTTGAAAACGGTCTCTGGCCAATATGCAACAACGCCTGTGAAAATTCGATTCGTCCATATGTAATTGGAAGAAAAAACTGGCTCTTCAGCGACACGGTGGCTGGCGCGAAGGCAAGTGCGAATTTGTATTCGCTTGTTGAAACGTGTCGCGCCAACAACGTCGATATCTATCAATACCTGATTGATCTGTTCAAGGCATTGCCGTATGCGAATAGTGCCGACGACTACGAGGCCCTCTTGCCGTGGAAACTGGGCAAGCCTGCGCCCGGCACCGATGTCACTGCTTAGCTGATTCGATATCAGAGCGCAAGGGGCTGACAGACGCGGGTTGAATGAGCGCTTACCGTACTTCGCAAAGGAATTGATGTGAAGTGCGCGTTCATTGACCGGAATCGACGCCACTGGCCAGTCTCGATGCTGTGCGAAGTACTGGGAATCAGTCCCAGCGGATATCATCAGCGCCAGCAGCGCAGCGGTGATGACAAGCCGCACAGATGCCGTATCAACAACGATGCCCTGCTCGCGCACATCAAGGCAATTCACGTGCAGGTCAAGGGCGAATATGGTTGGCCGCGCATGTGGAAAGAGCTCGTTGCGCGCGGCGTGCGCGTGGGCAAGGAGCGTGTTCGCAAGCTGCTGGCGCAGCATGGCATCCGTGCCCGACACAAGCGCAAGTACATCGCGACGACGAACTCGAATCACAACCTGCCGGTGGCGCCGAACTTGTTGGAGCGTAACTTCACAGCAACGGCGCCGAACCAGGTCTGGACGAGCGACATCACGTACTGTGCGACGGCTGAAGGCTGGGTTTATCTGGCGGTCATCATTGACCTGTTCAGCAGGCAGGTGGTGGGCTGGTCGATGCAGCCACACATGAAAGCGGAACTGGTCACCGATGCGCTGCGTATGGCGTGGTTCCGGCGCCGTCCAGGGGCTGGCGTCATCGTCCATAGCGACCGGGGTAGCCAGTATTGCAGCGGGCTGTTCCAGGACACACTGAAGGCCTACAGCATGCGCTCGTCGATGAGTCGGTGCGGCGACTGCTGGGACAATGCTGAGATTGGCCCGGTTCGACGGACGGATTTGCAGCCAGCGATTTGATGTGATCTAGATACTATGGAAGGGCGCCACGGAAGTAAGCCTCCTGGAGTAAAACGAGGATCCCGACACCCGTTTTCCGAGAGGAGTACGCAAATGAATGCGCCTCGCACGGCCCTTCGCGGGCAGGATACAACCATCACCGGATCGCTGTATGTCGCCTTCGAACTGGGTGACAGGAGCTGGAAGCTCTCCCTGGGCGATGGGGTGCGCGCGCCGAGCCGCTGCACCGTGGCCGCCGGCGATACGGCCGCAGTTTTCACGGCGATTGCAAAGGCCAAAGCGCGCTGTCATCTGGCGGCCGATGCTCCGGTGCGGAGCTGTTACGAAGCCGGGCGTGACGGCTTCTGGCTGCACCGCTGTCTGGAAGCACATCAGATCACGAACCTGGTGGTGGATTCAGCCAGTATCGAAGTGAACCGGCGCAGACGTCGCGCCAAGACTGACCGGCTTGACAGCGACAAACTGCTGTCGATGCTGATGCGTTACTACGCTGGTGAACGCCGGGTGTGGGCGGTCGCGCGCATCCCGACTCCCGAACAGGAAGATGAGCGGCGGGTACACCGTGAACTCGATCGCCTGCGCCAGGAGCGCACTGCCCATAGCAACCGCATCCGCTCGCTGCTGGTACTTCACAACCTGCGGCCCGAGCGAATCGGTGGCCGCGCGTGGGCGCACTGGTGGGCCGAGCACACCACTCAGCTGTTGCCAGCCCTGCGCGCCGAGATCGAGCGCGAATGTGAGCGGCTGTCGCTGGCTGCCAGGCAGATCAGGACGCTCGAGGCACAGCAGCAGCGCGAGGTGCGCAGCGGTGTGCAACCCGCGATTGCGCGGCTCGCGCACCTCGCGGGTATCGGAACGGGCAGTGCCTGGGTCCTGGTCAGGGAACTGTTCGGCTGGCGACAGTTTCACAACCGCCGTGAAGTGGCCGGCTGCCTGGGCCTGGCCCCGACGCCCTATGCCAGCGGTACCAGTGAAGTTGAGCAGGGCATCAGCAAGATCGGCAACAAGCGAGCCCGATGGCTGATGGTGGAACTGGCGTGGAGCTGGTTGCGCTTCCAGCGCAGCAGCCAGCTAAGCGACTGGTTCAACGAGCGCTTTGCAGGCGGTGGCAAGCGTATGCGACGCATCGGCATTGTGGCACTTGCCAGACGTCTGGCGGTCGCGCTATGGCGCTATCTGGAATTCGGCGAGATTCCCCTCGGGGCAACCCTCAAGCCGCCTGCGAAGAAGGTGACGGCGACCTGAACAGCCAACGTCGAGCGGCAGCAGCGTTTGAAGGTTTGGCGCGCCCGGAACGGAGGTGGGTTGTCCGGCGGATAACCGTGGTTCTAGATGGGGCGCGTCCGTAATGGGGTGGTTCCAGCGCCTTGCGCATGCGGTATGTGGTGACCGGTCTGGTGGCCGGCACGGATAGAAGTTGGTCCGGTCAACTTGTCCGGACTTCAGACACCCCGACCTCACTGCTGTTCTCGCTTGATATGGAGGATTGCAAATCATCTTATCGAGAGGTTATCCACCACCGGCCAGCGTCATGGTCGTGACAGGCGACCCGTTGGCCGGTGGTGGATAACCTCTCGCGCTCTCGAATGGGAGATAACTGACGGGAAAATGGATCGCGAAAGGGCTTGACTTCCAATGCCCCATAGAAGTGAACCGGCGCAGACGTCGCGCCAAGACTGACCGGCTTGACAGCGACAAACTGCTGTCGATGCTGATGCGTTACTACGCTGGTGAACGCCGGGTGTGGGCGGTCGCGCGCATCCCGACTCCCGAACAGGAAGATGAGCGGCGGGTACACCGTGAACTCGATCGCCTGCGCCAGGAGCGCACTGCCCATAGCAACCGCATCCGCTCGCTGCTGGTACTTCACAACCTGCGGCCCGAGCGAATCGGTGGCCGCGCGTGGGCGCACTGGTGGGCCGAGCACACCACTCAGCTGTTGCCAGCCCTGCGCGCCGAGATCGAGCGCGAATGTGAGCGGCTGTCGCTGGCTGCCAGGCAGATCAGGACGCTCGAGGCACAGCAGCAGCGCGAGGTGCGCAGCGGTGTGCAACCCGCGATTGCGCGGCTCGCGCACCTCGCGGGTATCGGAACGGGCAGTGCCTGGGTCCTGGTCAGGGAACTGTTCGGCTGGCGACAGTTTCACAACCGCCGTGAAGTGGCCGGCTGCCTGGGCCTGGCCCCGACGCCCTATGCCAGCGGTACCAGTGAAGTTGAGCAGGGCATCAGCAAGATCGGCAACAAGCGAGCCCGATGGCTGATGGTGGAACTGGCGTGGAGCTGGTTGCGCTTCCAGCGCAGCAGCCAGCTAAGCGACTGGTTCAACGAGCGCTTTGCAGGCGGTGGCAAGCGTATGCGACGCATCGGCATTGTGGCACTTGCCAGACGTCTGGCGGTCGCGCTATGGCGCTATCTGGAATTCGGCGAGATTCCCCTCGGGGCAACCCTCAAGCCGCCTGCGAAGAAGGTGACGGCGACCTGAACAGCCAACGTCGAGCGGCAGCAGCGTTTGAAGGTTTGGCGCGCCCGGAACGGAGGTGGGTTGTCCGGCGGATAACCGTGGTTCTAGATGGGGCGCGTCCGTAATGGGGTGGTTCCAGCGCCTTGCGCATGCGGTATGTGGTGACCGGTCTGGTGGCCGGCACGGATAGAAGTTGGTCCGGTCAACTTGTCCGGACTTCAGACACCCCGACCTCACTGCTGTTCTCGCTTGATATGGAGGATTGCAAATCATCTTATCGAGAGGTTATCCACCACCGGCCAGCGTCATGGTCGTGACAGGCGACCCGTTGGCCGGTGGTGGATAACCTCTCGCGCTCTCGAATGGGAGATAACTGACGGGAAAATGGATCGCGAAAGGGCTTGACTTCCAATGCCCCATAGAAGCCTCCGTTAAGCGTTGAGTCGCGGGTTGCCCACGGGCGGGCGGCGGGTCGCCTCTCACGACCATGACGCTGCCCGCCGGTGGGCAACCCGCAAGGCGACACGGTTTGCCCTTTAACGTTGATGTTCTCGAATTCAAGCGGCGAACGATAGCCAATGCTGCTGTGCAGGCGGCGTACGTTGTACCAGCCCTCCAGGAACCAGAAGATGCGCTGCCGGGCCTGTTCATGGGTAGCAAAGGGTTCGCGCGAAAGCAGTTCCGCTTCGAGCGTGCCGAAGAACGACTCGCACATCGCGTTGTCGTACGCGTCGCCGGCCGTCCCCATCGACGGTTGTACGCCGGCTTCGCGGCAGCGCCGCCCGAATGCAATGGATGTGTATTGACATCCTTGGTCCGAATGTAGAATGACGCCCTCGTGGCGTCGCTGAAGCAACGCCATATCCAGTGCGCGCAGCATCAGTTCGGCATACAGATGAATTGACATCGCCCAGCCCACAATGCGGCGACTGAACACGTCGAGGACAACGGCCAGGTAGAGAAACCCCTCGCCGGTCGGGATGTAGGTGGCGTCCGCCACCCACAGCACGTTCGCCTCCTCGGCACGGAAGTGCCGACGCACCAGATCCGGAGCGCGGCGTGCTCCCACGCGTTGCCGCGTAGTGTGCGGCCAGCGCCGCCGGCTCGCACCACGCAAACCGGCCATGCGCATCAGACGTGCGACCCGCTTGCGTCCGACGTGTACGCCTTCACGCGCGAGCTGCGCATGGATACGTGGTGCCCCATACGTACCGCGCGAACTCGCATGCAGCGTGCGGATGCGCGCGAGCAGTTGCGCATCGCCACACGAGCGTTTCGATGGCTCACGCACCAGCCATGCGTAGTAGCCGCTCGTGGAGACCCTGAGCAGCCGCGTCATCCTCGCAATGGGCCAGCGGGCCCGGTTCGCTCTCACGAATCCGTACCGCCCTTCGGTGGAACGGCTCCCGTCTCCCTCGCGAACCAGGCCGCCGCCTGCGAGAGAATGTCTCGCTCCATCTTCAGTTGCCGGTTCTCACGACGTAGCCGCGTGAGTTCCTGCCGCTCGGCCGTCGTCAGTCCGTCATGACGCACACCCGCATCACGATCGGCCTGCGCGACCCAGTTGTTGATGGTCTGTTCGGTCGGCTCGAACTCGCGCGCCAGCTCCTCAGGCGTTCTTCCGGCCTTCACCAACTCGACCATGTGGGCCCGGAATTCCACAGGGTATGGGGTACGATGCCTGCCCATTTCGACACCTCCTGATCAAAAGGATAGGTGTCCGTTTTTGCGGGTCAATCTCATGCACCGACCGAAAGCCTGTGGGGTTCGTTGAAAGTTGCACGCCTGCATGGCCGGCACTTTGCGACCCGGCGTGCGGCAATGGATGAAATCGTCGACTGGCTTGGCTTTGACAAGTGCGTTTCATACTGCCCAACCTCGCTATGTTGTTGATAAATCTAGAGAGCCCTGTTGTGTCGTTGGTATTGTGGGGTGTCCACGCCGTGCGCGAGCCCGTCCGACGAGTTCGGTAACTGCGTCCCCGGTCAGCGAATTGCGATTGAAGATCCATGGCCCGTTGGGTAACGGATGTTCGGCTGGGATCTTGTTGCGCTCAACTGCGAGCCTGAGCGTTCCGGGGCTCACACCGATGAACGCCGATGCCTCGGTCAACGTCATCCATCCTTCAGCAGCACGTCGTTCGCTCGAATAGACCGGGATCTGATGGTGGCTGCGCAACGCGGTGACTCGCTCCTGGGTCCAGAAGTTACCCCGGCCGGTTCGCAGGTCATTGCGATTGAGTACGCCGGCGATCACCAGATCCGGACAGATACGGACAAGCTGGCGCACGGCATCAATTGCTTCACGTGACGTATGCGTAGTGTTCTCTCCGCGGCGCCGCCGCGGCACGCGAATCTCGGTATGTACTCCGCCCTTCCAGTGAATGACGAGCACGATTTCGCTCGTTGCGTCGTCAACGTCAACGACGACTTCGTGGATCAGGGTGCGCACTATGCGCTTCTTCAGGCGGGCGTCGGCCTGCGGCCAGATCGATTCCAATGCAGTGGCAAGATCGGCAAACTCCTCTGGCTGGGTAGGCGGTATCTGGCCGGATGTGCCCGACTGTTGCTCGATACGCGATTCCAGTTCCTCTACGCGTAGTAGCGCATGATTCCAGCGCCGCTCCAGTTCGTCGGCGACAAGCCGGTTCTCGGGGTCAGCAGCATCGTACTGTTTCTGCGCGCGTTGCGCGGCGTAGCGTGCAGCCTGAAGATCCCGCTGCAACGCGGCCAGCACTTCGTCCTGCTTCAGGGTCTCTTCTTCGCGCGCCACGATTGCTGCCTCAATTGCCGCCGGTTGAACGACCTGCAAGACCGCCTCGGCGATGGCCGCGTCCGCGCGTGTGCCACCGAACGCAATACAACGCGGTTGCCCCTTGTCCATCCAGCCGCGATGACAGCTATAGCGCAAGGCGTCGTGCCTGTTACCCGTGTAGTGTAGCGTCAGCCTGCTCGCGCAGCGCCTGCAGCGCAACAGTCCCGACAGCAGGGCCTCACCGTTCTTCGGGGCGCCAGCGTGTCCGGCCAGACGCAGGTTGCCGCTAATGGCACACTGGATCCGTTCGAATTCGTCCCAGTCAACGTACCCTTCGTGGGCATTCGGAATGAGCGCAAGCCACTGATCCCGTGGTTTGCGGCGATCACGTTTGCGTGGTTCCCCAGCCTCGTAATGGATCGCGCATTCGGTCTTGCCATAGGCATACGTGCCACCGTAGATCGGGTTGGTCAGGATCCGGTACACCGTGCCGTAGCTCGGCCGTTTCCATTGGATTTCGCCGCGCGGCATGCATGCCGGCAACTGCAGGCCGTGCTCCAGGAACCATAACAACGTCTGACGCACCGAACCAATCGCGCCGAACTGGCGGAATACCGAGCGGATGGCGTCCTGCACGCGCAAATCCGGATCCTTCTCCAGGCGCTGGTCTTCGGTCTTGCAGTAACCCACCGGCGCCGCGACAATGAGTTCGCCGCGTTTGGCCTTCTCCCGACGAGCTTCGAGCGAACGCTGACGCAACAGATCCAGCTCGTATTCGTTCAGGCTGCCTTTCAAGCCGAGCAGCAAACGATCGTTGCTCTGCCGCGGTGAGTAGACGGTCTCCTGATCGACGAGCACCGTGTCGACGACGCGGCACACCTCAACCAGTTGCTGCCACTCGCGACTGTTGCGCGCGAATCGTGAAACCTCGCGAGCGGCAACTGCGCCGACGTGCCCAAGACAGACCTCTGCGACCATCCGTTCGAAGCCCGTGCGCGTTTGCGTTCCGGCCGCAGAGCGTCCCAGATCCTCGTCTATCACCTCGATCTCGTTCCAGCCCAACTGATGCAGACGATCCTGCATCGCATACTGCAGCTTCTGGCTCTCCAGATTGTGGCTGACCTGATAGGCCGACGACTGGCGCACGTACAGCATGGCCTTGCGCGCCAGATGCTGCGCCCGAATCTTGTCACTCATCGCGCACCTCCGGCTCGTGTACGGCGGCGAGCAGCCCGCGACGGTGTTGCCGCAGCAGTTGCGCCAGCAAACGCACCGTCTGCTGCCGGACCTCCTGCGGCAGGTGCGCCCATTGTGGTGTCTTCGGAAAGGGACGGAACAGGTCGAGTTGACCGCCCGGTTGGGGGTTTGTCTGGCGTCGCATCAGCACCTCCTGTACGGAGCAAAGGATGGTGCTCGGCTTGTACCATACCGCGCGGCGTGGCAGCAGGCGCCTGCGCCAGCAGGTACTTCAGTTCCCTCAATGCTTCACAGCTGACGGCGGGAGACGTTGCCGAGGTAATGCGACAGCAGGCAACGGGATCGAACATCCATTGCGGCACCTCCAGCAAGCCTGCCGTGTCGAACGGCTCTCGCCCACAGCGCAACACTGACTCGGCGTTCTTCCTCTCTATCGTGGTGAAAATCCATACCGTGTGCCCGTACCACGGATGCCAGCGGTAGAGAACCTCCTTTGATTCGCTGATATGGGCGTTGTGTTGACGGCTTGTATAATTCGCGCCGGCTACACTCGACGCTCGACTACGTCAGCCCCATGACGTTCGAGAAAAACTGGTTCGCCGCTCAACACGGGCGAGCCGCATAAATCTCTCAGCTATGGGATTCGCGAAACAGGGGCAAGGTCATACGTGCAACGTCGCAGCCATGAGGGTATGTCGAAGAAGGAAATTCACCGCTGCCTGAAGCGGTACTTAGTGCGAGAACTTTACCCTCTCATTCTCGCCGATCTAGCGGACTCTACAGCCTTCGCTTGACATAGGAGCGTCAGGATATTGTGCTTACCTTGTTCGCCCCCCGGTAACGGGCGCCGGATGAGGTGCGAACTCACATCCGGTTCTGCGAGAGCCCCGGAGCGAAATTCTCCGGGGCTACTCACCACTAGGTAGACCCCGATATGGGGAAGTCACCACAACTTTCCCATCACCCGGCGGGAAAGGCAGACACTCAGGCTCCGAGGCCACAATGCGACAGCCGTGCCAGATGGTTACTCGTTGAAGTCCTTGGTGATCGTCGCCGGATTTCGAACCCAAGCTTCGCCCGTGATGTTCATCAGCGATTGCCAGTCGACGATGCCGATGGAGCCCCAAGTGAACATCGCGTAGCATAATCCCGTAGGCATGTCCGGTGGCAAAGTGACATCGACCCCGTGCCGCTCGAAGAGCTCGACCAACGTCACCAAGGCCCCGTAGCCGCAAAGGCTCGCACAGTGATCTTCAGGCTCGCCCGTCGGGAGACCATAGATTGCCCAACCGCTCTTCCCAGGTGTGACTCGGCCGTGCGGGCCGGAGGCGAGATTCGCCGAGGCTACGCCGATTTTCACCGGCCCGACATTGGCGATGGCGCCATTTAAAGCCGGCGCGTTCGTCCACTCGACTGAATTGAACCGCCCATCCAAATAGCTTTTACGTTCGATTTGAAACCCGTGCATTTGCATGAACGCGGCGAAATTCGACGAACCGCATTCCCGCGAAGTGAACAGCACCACGTCGTCCGGGATGAACACCTTGGGTTCGGCGCAGGCCTTGGCAAAAGCTTCCTCTGCCCAACTCGAATTCCCTACCTTATCGTTCCCCCAAAAGCCGATTCCGATTGGCCAAGCGATGAAGCTTTCGGGCGCGGCGCCGCCCGCTCTATAGGGTTGGGCAGCAGCAAGTTCATGATTGGGCGTCGGAAACTCGCCGCTTGGAACGAAGATTTCCCCGCCGGACTCAGGCCGATAGGGCTCTGACGCGGCGAGTTCACTTCGGGGTGTCGGTAACGCCCCGCGCGGCATTTTGGTAGTCATCTCCGTCTCCCTCAAAAACGTGAATACAAACGGTTGGGTACCTTAATCACGTTTCCGTTCATGCCGACTAGGATGATCTCGATTTTGCTGAAGCGCCAGCACTGATAACAGGAAATCTCTTAGGGTCAAGCTATTTCGTGACCCCACGTGCAAGCATGACCGAGCCGAGCCTGGGTGGCTTACTTGATGATCGTCACTGGCTTACGAATCCACGCCTCGTAGGTCATGTTCAGCATCGACTGGTGATCGACGATCCCGATGGAATTCCAGGTGAACATCGCATAGCTGAGGCCCACGGGCATTCCCGTCGGCGCTTGGACGGTGACATTATGCTGCCGGAATAAACCGACCAATTCCGCCAAGGTCCCGTAACCGCAAAGGCTCACGCAGTGATCCTCCGGTTGGTGCTTCGGGTAGTTGTACATGGTCCAGCCGCTTGTTCCCGGCGTAACCTTGCCATCGGCATTCGTTTGGAAGTCCTCAGCCCCGACGCCGATTTTCACAGGTCCGTGGCTGTATATGGCGCTCTGCAGAATCGCGGCGTTGTTCCAGTTAACCGAGTTGTAAGGGCCGTCGTCGTATGTCTTGCCGTTGAGTTCGAACCCATTCGTTTGCATCGTCGTCATGACGGCCGTTAGAGTAGCGCCGTTTAAATAGCCATGTCCCTCTGCCCAATTAACCACCGTCGCCTCGGGAATGAATGTCCCCGATACGGCGGTGGCCTTGGCGAAGGCTTCCTCGGCGGAAACGCAGTCACCATAGACGTAGTTATTCCAGGACGACATTTGAACCGGCCACATCAGAAAGCTAGGGGGGACCAATATTTTCGAATCCGGAACATGCGGCATAGCTGCGGCGAGTTCGTGCCGAGGCGAAGGCAGCGCGCCGCGCGGTAGTCGTTTTGTCAAATCTACTGTGGTTGGCATTTGCGTCTCCTGATCATCGTGGGTTGTCGACGTTACGCAAATCGTAGAAGCCTGCCGGGATTCAGCAGAACAAGGCTTAAGGAAATGCCGTCGCGAAAGGCGGGCCGTCGCGAGGATTTCCGACGGATTTCTGCCACCGTCCGGTCGCAGCAAGCGGTGCGAGATTCGCTCACGCGAACTCCGTCCAGCCGCCGCGCGACCGCCGCCCACCTCTCGGCCGAAAGGCGGGCGACTCCCCGCGCAGGCCTATGCGGACCCGGCCGTTATGGTTCCGGCGGACACGTCTTGCGAGCCCGCCCTGCTCGCCGCAGTTGCGTCCGGTGTCGCACTCGCGATCGCGACGCCCGCCGTTGGAGCGGCGCCCGCAGTTGGTAAGTCAGCGACCAAAGCCCGCACGGAGGCCTCCTCCGACAAGCGCAAGAGCAAGTCGCTCGCATTGAGATCTGCCAACTCCGGCGAAACTTCGATCTCCGCGATCGACTGCCCGCGATCGGCAGCCTGCCCCGCCGTCACCTCTGGCTGCTCCCCTTTCGCGGGACGATAGTCTTTCGGTTTGGACGCTCCTACGATTCGTCCGCTCGAATCCAGTACGATCGACATTTTGATCGTCTTTGACGTGGTGGAATCTGGCATCAGATGAACCCTCCTCCTTGAAAAGCAAAATTCGTCGCGACGCCGCTGATGTTTTGAAACGTCACAAAATAGGTGATTGTGCCATCCGTGTTCCGGCATTTTGCCTGATTACTTGCCTGGATACAGGCACCGGGATTTTCAACTTGCGCGGCGATGCTTTGGGCTCCATGGTCGCCGCCGCCGAATGAGACCCAATAACGACCGCTCGCTCCAGGGGCCAGGAAGGCGGAACCGACATTGTTGAAACCGTTCGTATAGCCGCCTCCCTGAAGAGCGAAGTTGGTCCCAACGTTCCCAATGTTCTGGATCGTCGCCCAATACGTGATCGTGCCGTTCGCGTTCATGCATTTGGTTTGATTTGTGGCCTGCAAACTGCCCCCAGGATTTTCGACTTGACCGCCGATCGCCTGGGCGCCGTGATCGGAGCCACCGTAGGAGATATTGTATCGACCCGTCGCGCCAGCCGGCAGGTAAAAGGAACCCACGCCGTTATATCCCCCAGCGTAGCCTCCTCCTTGGAGGCTAAAGTTCGTCCCAACGTTCCCGATGTTCTGGATTGTCACCCAGTACGTAATCGTGCCGCCGGTATTCATCGTCTTGGTCTGATAGTTCGTCTGGAGGCAGCCTCCCGGATTCGCCGGATCGCCTCCGATGAATTGTGCCCCATGATCGGCGCCCCCAAACGATATCGAATATCGGCCAGTCGCGCCCGCGGCGAGATAAAAGGAACCCACATTGTTAAACGCCATTTGCAGTTCTCCACTGGTTCTGCCCGAAGCCTCAGCTCCTATGGGCGCTCAAAAATTGTCGGCAAACACCTCCAAAACAGTCTGTTTTTTGGGCGCTGCGCTCGAAAACCAAATTTAGTGAGCGAAATTGTTTGACTTCTCCTTAAAAAAAGACGCAGCAAAACAGCGACGAAACGCGCCAACATTAAGCTAGCGCGATTATTAAATAAACGTCCAAACCATCACTTGCTAAGCATAACTAAGCAAGAAAATACAATTTGACGTCGATGTCAACTACAAGTCTGACAACAAATCGGTCTTCCAACCACTCATGACCTAATAGTACTGTCGCAGCACTTGCTATTTAGACGCGTCGGCTGAATTCGCAAAATATGAAGATCGTTCGTTACATATGATATGGCTGCCGGAAAAGCGCCCCGCTCTTAGCAAGGAAGAATCGAAATGGACGCATTACGGTGGTATGAAAGAAAAATAGACGATGAATTGTTTTTTGCAAGGCCACGCCAACATGAAATTGGTGCGAAGCCAGGAAATCGTGAGCGATCGTCGCGGTTAGGTGAGCCGGGTAACCTGCCCTGGTTTTAATCCGCAACTTGCCAACGAACTCCGGGCCGGTGTCGACGGCAAGGTATTTGGAATCGGAGCAATCGATGCATTTCGCATAGCCGCAGAAACCTTTTCGAATAGCTCTATATTAAGGATGCTTTCCGCGAATATTTTTTGGGCGTTTCAATTCTACGAATTGGCGTAATTTTTCTCAAATTTCACTCGTTCGACAGTGCGATGAAGACAGCCTTGATTTGGACTTGTCACTGATCTATACCCAATCAACTAGATACGTCTTCTCACGACTATCCAGACGACGAATCGAGTCCGACGAGGCAGCGACATCGAGGATGGACAGAAGCCCTCATTCCGACGTACAACCTGAAGCAAATTGCACGAGGTGACTTATGCCAGACATTTCGGTTATCAACGAATCTACAACTTATCCCAGCGCAGACGTCCAAAGCATGTTGGCGGCGTTTACCCAACAATGGAACCAGGATCTCAGGCCGGTATGGGGCGTGGACACTGCAACGTTCACCATGGTTCCGACGGGCAATGCGCCGCCCACTGGAACTTGGTGGCTAGTGTTTCTCGACGACAGCGATCAAGCAGGTGCACTTGCTTATCACGATTTGACCGACGACGGATTGCCGATCTCGAAAGTGTTTGTCAAAACTATACTGGCCGCTAGATCGAGTGTTAGCGTGGGCGCTACACACGAGCTTTGTGAAATGGCGGTCGACCCGTGGCTGAACAGTGCGTATCAAGACCCGAATGGTACATTCTGGGCGGGCGAAGTCTGCGACCCCGTAGAAGACGACGAGTATGGCTATTCGATCGGCACCATCCTGGTGACTGATTTCGTCACCCCGAACTGGTTTGCGCACCAACATGCGCAGACCGCCATGGACCTGAAAGGTCACGCGCGAAGCGCCTTCGAAGTACTGAGCGGTGGTTACGCGCAAAAATTCGATCCTTCCCACGGTTGGCAACAGGTCACCGGATCAAAGGCGGCTAAAAGCGAGTACAGCAAGGCTGAACCCGGTTCACGCCGTGAAAGACGTAGTCGCAAAACTCAGAGATGGGAGCGCAGCGTCGTAAAATGGAACAGAACAAGCTAGGCAAGAAGCCTGGCAAAAGCGATTGCAACTTGGAAAAGAAACGTTAGCCCGCCAAACACTGGGAATGTAACTGAGCGGTTTGGCACACGATGTGGAGATCAAGGACTCCTGACGGGCGGTGGGCGCTACCGGTAGCAGTTGGGCTAGAGTCGGTTGACCAAGATGGCCGACTGGATACAGTTTCTGATGGCTGCGGCCCTCTCGCGGCTACCGTCTCACGGAGTCCGATTCGGTATCGCTGAACAGGTCCAATTCACCATTTTCGTGCGCGCCTGGCGTTTTAGGCGGGTTGATATCTTTTCGACCATCAATGCAGGGGCTCAGAGAAACAAACCGCATTTTCAAAAACGTTCGGCCCAGGTCGTTTTCGAAGGCAGGTTGTGAATTGCACCCATCAGGCCTCCTGCGGAGTTGCTGCCGACACGGCAGCGCGGTCGATTCGCGCCTTGCGGCGACGCGTATATCGACCAAGTTTCGCCTCGGAACGCCGCATTGTCGATCTTTGCAATAGCGTCTTAGGTCAATTCAATTGGAGATGCAGGCCATGTCATCACCGAAGTTACCAGCAGGCAACGCGCGCGTGTCCTTGGGACAAAAGACAAAAGAGGCCGAAGGTGTTCTGCTTCACAAGTCGGGAACTGAAAGCGTCGCTGAATACGACGCGCTCCAGGCGGCGCCAAGCAAGAAGCAGGCGTACAAACCTGTCGTACGCGACCATTCGAAGGGAGGCTCCCATGCTTAAGTTCGTCAATGCGACGACTCAGGATCTCTGGGTGTCATACATGTTTTATTCACCGGACGTGTGCTCCGGGGAAGGTGGCAATTGGCAAGCTATCGGCTGGTACCACATGGCGCCTGGCGGCAGCACTGTCCCATACGCGAATGATCTCGATGACGTGAACAATCGATACTGGTGCTACTACGCGGAGAATGCGGATCGAAGCGTTGTCTGGGCTGGACCCTACCCGGTGTACGCGCCGGAAAATGCGGCTCCCTTCAACCGCTGCTATCAGATTGGAGACACGGCATCGCGCATCATCGGCATGCGAATGTTCGATGTTGGAGATAGCGACAATTTCACCATGACACTCACAAGTTGAATCGGATTTCAAGCAGTTTGACGGATCACCCGATGCTGCGGCGTGAACACAGCCGCAGCGAACAGAATGGGAAAAAGCACTGTCAGGGGTTGTGTCGCGATAAAGGCGGAAGGATAAGCAAGTCCGATATGGTCAGGACTTCTTACATGACGAGCGAATGGAATTGCTCGGCAGCGGTCCGCTCTGCGCCAGCATCTTTCATCTGGCCCTTCCGGATCATATGCATCAGTTCGATGCCCGACAGGATGATGCGGGCGCAACGAAAATCCTTGAAACCCATCATGGGTTTGACGATACGTTTGATCGCGCGATGGTCCTGTTCGACAACGTTGTTCAGATATTTGACCTGGCGCACCTTGATGGGCGTTTTCCGTTCGGCGTTGATGGCTTGCAGTGCGGCCAGATTGGCACCGCTTTTGTCTACGGTGATGGTCTCCGGTTCGCCGTTCTGATCGATGGATTTCTCGAAGTAGCGACGCGCGGCAGCCCTGTCACGATGGGCTCGCAGCAGGAAATCGACGGTCTTTCCGGCCTTATCCACCGCACGATACAAGTACTTCCACTGGCCGCGCACCTTGATGTACGTTTTGTCCATCCTCCAGCTCTTGCCGACCGGCCGCTTATGTTGGCGAAACGCTTTTTCGAACAAGGGCACGAGTTTGATCACCCAGCGGTGTACCGTCGAATGGTCTACCTCGAAACCGCGTTCCGCCATCATCTCTTCCAGATTGCGCAGACTCAGCGAGTACGCCACGTACCACCGCACGCACAGCAAAATTACCTCCAGTGGGTAGTGCAGTCGCTTCAGCACCTTGGCGATCCCAGGCGGCAATGTCTCACGCGGTGTCTTTGTCGTCCTGGTCATCTTGAGCGTCTGCAATTTCCGTTCGCTGAATTTTACCCCAGCGCATTAGCGCGACAGAACCCCGCTAGAACCATCGTTGCGCGTACAGGCCTTCCCTCACAGACCATAAGCTGAGTATCTCGTGTCCAACTAGCGTAAAGCCGGGGCTGCCACGTAGTTGACAGATGGCAGGACGAATCGCTGGATTTACTGGCTCGCTCGGCCGCGACGCTTACATGATCGGAACATTGAGGGTTATCTTGACGCGCTCCATCGCAACGAAGGTACGAAAGCTCTTGACGTTTCCTTCAGCGAAGAACAACGAGCGAGTCAAAGCCGTGTACTCAGCCATATCTCGACAGCAAAGAATCAAGATGAAGTCGACGTCGCCGGTGACGTAGTAGCACTGTTGGACCTGTTCGCACGCTTCGAATCGGGCTCGCATCTCATCTAACAACTCGATGGCTTCATTCTCGGCGGACACGTGCGCAATGACCGTGATCCGTGTGCCCAAAGCGTCGGGGTTTAAGACACTGCGATCCGACGCAATCACCCCCGTACCCCGCAAGCGTTGCAGGCGCCGCGCGACGGACGGCACTGAAAGATTGATCTGCTGGCCTATTTCTCGGTGCGGAGTCTGGTTGTTGCGCTGCACGATCTCCAGGATCTTCAGATCGAAGTCGTCCAGTTCCAAGCTAGGTCGGCGAGTAGGCATGAGAAATTTTCTCGTTTTACGGGCAAAAATAGATAACTTTTAAATTGGCTGGCGAAATAAACTTTCTTCATCAGGCGTTATATCACACCGGTTGGCTGAAGACGAATCCTCGCTCCAGTTCAACGTGTACGGCAGCGCTTGCTCTTCCACGGGACACACATGGAGCTCAGCATGAAGAATCGTTCGTCCGCAGGCTTTCTGAAACTGGCTGCCTTTGCCGCAGCGTCTGCCCTGGCATGCGGCGCCGCGAACGCCGCGCCTACGCTGACTCCCGGCGTGCTGTCGGTCGGCAGCGACATGACGCTACCGCCTCACACCTATCTCGATCACGGCAAACCGGCCGGCTTTGATCCGGAGTTTGTTGGCAAGGTCGCCTCTTACATGAACGACACGACGAAGTTTGTCGACACGCGATTTGCGAATCTGATTTTGGGCGTCACGGGCGGGCGTTACGACATCGTTGCATCGGCCTTGTACGTCACGCCGGAGCGCACCAAGGTCGTCGACTTCGTGCCGTACTTCATGACCGGCGGTTCCCTCATGGTTAGCTCAACGGGTGGGTTGAACCCCAAGACCGTTGGCGATCTGTGCGGAAAGCGAATCGGCTCGATCAAGGGCGCAGCATGGATCAAATACATCAATGCCGCGTCGGATAAGGCTTGCGTTGCTCAAGGCAAACCGGCCGTTCAGGTGCGCGAGTACGATACATCCGCTGAGACGGCTCAAGCCATCCTCTCGCAAGGCATCGACGCACAGTACGAAGACGTGTCGATCGCGGGCCTCATCGTCGACAAGTCCGGCGGCCGTTTGAAGCTCACGTCGAACAGTCCGCTCGATCCCGTCGTATGTGGGCTCGCGATGAAGAAAGGCAACAAAGAACTCAAGTCTCAAATCGAGTCTGCAATCGCTCAGATGAAGGCAAAGGGCGAATATCAGGCGCTTCTGAAGAAATACAACGTTGTTGCACCGACCGAGGCCGAAATCGCCAAGGCGATGGGAACCGCACAGTAACAAGGTTCCTCAACAGCAATCGGCTGACATTGTTGGAGACACCCCATGATTTTCGACTGGCACTACGCTCTCTCGCTGCTAACTTTCGCGGACTTTTGGAGTGCCGTGTGGTTAGTCATCAAACTGAGTCTGGCCTCATGGCTCATCAGCATCGTCGCAGGCTTTCTGCTCGCTCTCGGGAAGCAGTCCACGTGGCGACCAGTCTCATGGGCGTGTCGCAGCTACGTCTGGTTTTTCCGCAGCCTGCCTTTGCTCGTGCTGCTGATTTTTGTCTACAACCTTCCGCAGATTTTTCCGTGGACCGGCTCCTTCCTTTCTAATGCGTTTTGGGCTGGGCTGATAGCCATGTCACTCAGCGAAACCGCATACGTAGCGGAGATCCACCGGGGCGGCCTTGCGGGCGTTCATAAGGGTCAGCTTGAGGCCGGAAAAGCACTTGGCATTGGCTATCTCGGTCTCCAGCGGCTCGTCGTTCTGCCGCAGGCGTTCCGTGTAGCCCTTCCGGCCCTCATCAACGAGTACATCAGCATGGTCAAGCTGACGTCGTTGGTGTCTGTTATCTCGCTTGAGGAAATCTTGCTCGTCGGCGAGCGCTTGTATACCCAGAACTTCAAAGTTCTGGAAACGATGCTCGCTGTGGCGGTCTATTACGTACTCATCGTAACGGTCTTCGGGTATCTCCTCAGTTATGTCGAGAAACACCTCGATTTCACGCGCCGAAGCGGAGACGTTCGTACCAGCGATGCAGCCGTGGCCGAAAAGGTCGTTCCAATTGTCGTGCCCGACCGCAAGCCAACGCCCGCTATCGAGGCAGTGAATATCCATAAACACTACGGCAGCCACCATGTACTGAAAGGCATCAATCTGAAGGTGATGACGGGCGAAGTGATCTCTGTCATCGGGCCGTCCGGATCGGGCAAAACGTCGCTGATTCGAACGCTCAACGGACTCGAATTGATCGACGACGGTGACGTAAGACTCAACACCAAGCCTTTCCTCTCAAATCACCAAATCTCCCATCAGTCGCGTGCCGCTTATCACAAAGGCATTCTGCACATCGGCATGGTGTTCCAGAGCTTTAATCTCTTTCCTCACCGCACCGCCCTGGAGAACGTCACCCTGGCCCCGCAATATCATTCCCGACTCAAGGGTGAGATGCTGGAGCGCCACGGTCTGAAGTTGCTCAACAAGGTGGGCATGGGGGCGCATGCGTACAAGTATCCGCACCAACTCTCCGGAGGCCAACAGCAACGAGTTGCCATTGCGCGGGCGTTGGCGATGGAGCCGTCGATCGTGCTGTTCGACGAGCCGACGTCGGCGCTTGATCCTGAATTGGTTGGTGAAGTCTTGCGTGTCATCGAAGACCTTGCTCGAGAAGGCATGACAATGATCGTCGTCACGCACGAAATCGACTTCGCAATGAAAGTGTCCGATCGCATTCTCTTCATGGAGGGTGGCGTCGTCGCCCACGACATGACGCCCGCGCAGTACCAAGCCATGCCGCGTGATTCCCGCGTGGCCCGCTTCTTGAAGGGATGCCGGGAAGAGCACGAGCACGTCACGGCAACGGCTTGATAACGGACCCCTCAGCTTCGATAGGAACAAAAATGATGACCTCTTTGCCGTTCCCGGTAAGCGAGTTCGATGCTCGCCTGGAACGAACGCAGACGTCTATGCGTAAAGCGGAACTGGATGCGCTGGTGCTAACGACGCCTGCGAATTTTCGTTACTTCACAGGTCTGGACAGTCAGTTCTGGGAAAGCCCCACCCGTCCCTGGTTTCTCGTTATTCCAGCCAGCGGCCCGACCATCGCGATTGTCCCGTCCATTGCTGAAGTTGTCGTGAAGCAGTGCGTAGCGGGTAGCGTGGAGACGTGGCCCTCGCCTCGGCCCGAAGACGAGGGCGTGTCGCTTCTCGCGTCCGTCGTGAACGATCTGCCCCGCCGCTTCGGAACGGTTGGATTCGAGCTGGGTCGTGAGTTCGCCTTGCGTATGCCGGTACTCGACTTTCTGCGGCTGCGCGACTTGTTGACGTCTGAGGCGGTTGACGGGTCGCCTTGCATTTGGGAAGTGCGCAACATTAAGTCACCTGCCGAAATCGAGAAAATCCGTCAAGCCTGTCAGATCGTCAGCCGCTCCTTCGCATCAGTCCCGGAAATCGCGAAGCTGGGGGTGACTGAGGCGCAGGTATCTCGGGATCTGACGGTGGACATTCTCCTGGAAGGCGCTCACACAGTTCCGTACGTAGCGTGTGCATCGGGGCCCGGGGGATACGATCAGATCATCGCACGCGGAAGCCGGCGTGAGTTGAGGGACGGCGATGTGCTGATTATCGACGTCGGCGCGACCATCGATGGATATTTTTGCGATTTCGATCGCAACTACGCCGTCGGAAAAATCTCGGACGATGCTCGTCGAGTTCACGATGCAGTCTGGGTCGCAACTGAAGTTGGGATCAACACCGCGAGAGCCGGCACAAAGGTCCGGGATCTTTGGAAGGCGATGATGGAAGTCCTCGAAGGGGCTGGTATGCGCGGCAACAACGTCGGACGGCTCGGTCACGGACTTGGCCTTCAGGTCACCGAGCCTCCGTCAAACAGTGCGGCGGACGAGGCAGTGTTGGAGCCTGGCATGGTCATCACCATCGAGCCTGGTATGGAGTACGAGCCAGGCAAGATGATCGTCCACGAGGAGAACATCACCATTACAGAGGACGGTTTTGCCGACGTCCTGACCGTTCGGGCCCCGCGAGAGATGTGGGCCATCAATTAAGCATTTAGACGTAGGACGAACCATGACGGACCTTGCTTTCACTATCGACGAATACCGCAACCGACTTGAATTAGTTCAACGAGAACTTCGCGCGCGGCAGATCGACGTCGCAATTCTGGACGAGCCGGAGATGATGGGCTGGCTTTCCGGCTACTGGACGACCGAAAACCTTTGGCGCGCGTGTGCAGTTCCGGCTGTCGGCGAGCCGGTTTTGCTCGTGAGAAAATTGGACATGGCACCCGCGAAGGAGCGGAGCTGGTTCAAACACATTGTTGGCTTTCTTGATTGGGAAGATCCACTGCCGCTTTTGGTTGGAACTGCCCGAACGCTGAATTTCGCACTTGAGCGTGTGGCGGTTGATTTTCAATCGCACTCATTTACCGTTGCGCGGATGAGGGATCTGCGCGAGCTTCTTCCGCGCGCAGATATCTGCGATCTGAACCGCTCACTGTGGGATCTGCGCCGTTGCAAGTCCGAAGAAGAAATCGCACTGATGCGGCGAGCTTCCGCGCTTGTCGACGAGGCGCTGAAACACACGGTTTCTTCGATCGGTGAGGGTGTACTTCCTCGCATTGTTGCTGCCGAAACGGCAGCGCAAGTCTATAAGCTCGGTTTCGACGACGGATTCATTGGCCCGATCACGGTCGCTACAGGTTGGGATTCGTTGCATGGATTCATGCCCGAACGGCCTTTGAAAGCCGGAGACCTGGTTCATATCGAGCTTTTGCCGCGCCTGCGGGGTTACTCCGCTCGCATCATGCGTTGTGTCGCTGTGGGCGGTGCCAGCTCTGAACAGAAGCGCGTAACGGCGTTGCTTGCCGAGATTCAGGATCGGCAGATCGCGGCAATGCGACCGGGAGCGATTGCATCCGAGATAGACAGCATTGTTCGACGGGGAGTAATCGAAGCCGGCCTGCGTGAAACCTACGAGAACATCACTGGATACACGCTCGGCTTGACCCCGATCACCACCCAGCGGACCAGCGATCTTCACCGCTGCTTTACTCCGATAGCTGACTGGAAACTCGAGGAGGGCATGGTGTTTCACGTCTACACCTCGGCGGCGGGGATCGCGCTGAGCGAGACGGTAGTCGTCAGGCAGGAAGGCGGAGAACGATTGACGCGTTCGCCTCGCGTTCTTTTCGAACGATGAAAACCAATCGGCGCCAGGCTCGAAGCCTGGCGCGGCCGTTCTTTGCGCATTGAGCGGATCAGCCGATTTTAAAGCTAGGCAAGCACGTCACGGCCCCGAGTTTGCTGACATGTTGACTCTCATTTGAACCTTCGGTAAATAGAGCCCAACCTCTATCTGTGAACGCGCGCTTCGTGGGATCGAGCAAATTGGTCCGCTCGCTTGCTTTTCGGCCTACGAATTTCGAGCAAAGGGCGATAAGAATTTGCATTTTCTCCCCGGTAATAGAGACGTAATTGCTGTGGTGATGAAATATTATTGTGACTGACTCACTTTCGCCATTCAGGCTGTTTTAGTTGTCACGGAAGAATCGCGTGCCTGTTCGGGCACCTCACATGGAGTAAAGGTCGTTATGCTGATCAAAAATCCCCACGCGTCCCGCAGCGGCTATCCGGAAGACCTGCGCGTAGTGATGAATATCAAGTCAGCGCAGGAAAGCGGTATCTGGCTCTCACACTGGGATCAGATTAACCGATCGGTCACGCCGTTGTGGGATCTTCCCGACGCAGCAGAAGCTTTGGGCGTTGCACAACTGTGTCTCAAAGACGAGTCGGTACGTTCGCCTCTTGGCAGTTTCAAGGCGTTAGGCGCTCCCGTGGCGTTGATGCGCCTTATCGCTCGGCTGTGGAGTTCGGAAGCGACGTTCGATCCACGACTGTTGATCAATGGCGGATACTCCGGCCTGCTTGAAGGTCTCACTGTGATCAGTGCAACCGATGGTAACCACGGAAAGTCCCTTGCGGCGGCGGCGCAAGCCATCGGGTGCCGCTGCGTGATCGTGCTGCACGCCAATGTAAGCGTTGAGCGTGAAAAGTCGATCGCCGTATACAACGCTGAGATCATCCGGATCACCGGCAACTACGACGAATCAGTGGAACATGCAGCGCATCTCGCCCAGACGAACGGCTGGCATGTCGTGTCGGACACTTCTTATGAAGGCTACGAAGTCATCCCGCGCGATGTCATGCAAGGCTATGGCGTCATTCCTGACGAGGTTATCGCGCAGCTCGAAAGCTCGCCGTCGAAGGCCCCTCTTACACATGTGTTTCTTCAGGGCGGCGTTGGGGGCCTCGCTGCTGGCATTGCGACCTATCTCTGGGAGCACTACGGTGTTCAGCGTCCAACCTTCATCGTGGTTGAGCCTCAACAGGCGGATTGCCTCTATCAGAGCGCAATCGAAGGGTACGCGACGACTGCAACCGGCTCGGTCGACTCCGTGATGGCGGGTTTGGCTTGTGGTGAAGCATCCCCGCTCGCGTGGAAGTTTCTTCAACCATGCGTCGACCACTTCATGACGATTTCAGACGATGACGCGGTGAAGGCGATGCAAACGCTGGCACGAGGCACTGAAAGGGATGCGCCGCTGGTTGTCGGCGAATCTGGCGCTGCGGGATTCGCCGGTGTGACGGTGTTGGCGCAAAACCCGGAGCAAGCTCGTGCGGTGGGCCTGACGTCTGAATCGCGGGTGCTGGTGATCAGTACGGAAGGTGCCACGGCACCCAATACCTACGCCGAACTCGTTGGAGAGACCGCTCAATCCGTGCTGGCGCGGCAGCAGGAGTGGCTGCACGGCTGCGCGGTACGGTGACAATGATGAATACGACTGTTGGACTGGATCACGCGCTGGACCGTCCATTGCAGGAAAGCTTGCGCAGCTGGCGACATCACCTCCATCAGAACCCGGAGACGGGTTTCGAGGAAGTCCGGACGTCCGACTATGTTGCACGGGTTCTTTCGGCGCTCGGCCTCGAAGTGCATCGCAATATCGGCGGGACGGGGTTGGTTGCGAACCTGAAGGTCGGCAACAGTCGTCGAGCCATTGGGGTGCGTGCCGACATGGACGCACTGGAGATCGCCGAGAAAGCTCCCGGTCGCGCGTACGCTTCCTGCTCCCCGGGCAAAATGCATGCGTGCGGCCACGACGGGCACATGGCTTTGGTTCTCGGGGCCGCGCGGCTGCTTGCGGAAAGGAAGGACTTCGATGGCACCGTCCGGTTCATCTTTCAACCCGGCGAAGAACACGGTCGCGGTGCGAAAGCAATGATGGCGGACGGACTGTTCGAGCGTTTCCCGGTCGAAGCGATCTTCGGCGCGCACAACATGCCGGGCATGCCTGCAGGCAGGTTTGCGACCCGCCGAGGCGGGATCATGGCGAGCGAGGACAATTTCGTGATCGTCGTTCGCGGACGCGGCACACACGCGGCGCGCCCCCATATGGGCGTTGATCCGATCGTGGTCGCCTCTCAGATCGTCCTGGCTTTTCAAACGGTCGTCTCGCGAAATCTCGACCCGAGTCTTTCTGCCGTAATCTCTTGCACCGAGTTCATAACGGATGGACTTCGCAATGTGGTTCCATCGACAGTGACGATCAAGGGCGACACGCGCAGCTATCTTCCAGAGGTTCAGCACCTGCTTGAATCTCGGATGCGTGAGATCAGCGATGGTATCTGTCGCACGAACGGTATCGAGTGTGATTTTAGCTATACGCATGAGTTCTCCCCGACCGTGAACAGCGCGGAGTGCGTGGACACAGCGGTTACCGCGGCTGCGAACGTTGTCGGTTCAGAAAAGGTCGACGCTAACGTACAACCGATGATGATTTTCGAGGACTTTGGCGCGTTCCTTCAGGTCGTGCCGGGCAACTTCATCTTCATCGGTAACGGGGATGCTTCGCAGCGCGGCAATGTTCCATTGCACAACGCTGCTTACGATTTCAACGACGACATTCTCGACACGGGTGCTCGCTACTTCGCAGAGGTCGCTCGGGTGGCGCTTGCTGGCCAGTGAGCTCGCTCGGTCCGCACAACTGTAACCAGGTGAGAAGGCAAGATGAACGAGACAGGCGATCGGCAAGCCGCTATCAGTCTGGCGGAGCAGATTTTCGACTCCGGCGACTTCCTGCGCGACCTCGAACGACGTGTAGGTTATCGGACAGAAAGCCAAAATCCCGCCCGAGCACCTGCGCTGCTGTCGTATCTGGCGGAAGAGATCGCCCCCGTACTTCAGCGGCTCGGATTCGAGACGAGATGCGTGCGCAATCCTTCCGATGTCGATGCACCCATGCTTCTTGCCTCGCGATGGGAAAGCGACGCTCTGCCTACCGTAGTCACTTACGCGCACGGAGACGTTGTCCGAGGCTACGACGCGCAATGGCGCTCTGGGCTGGAGCCGTGGCGCATTGTTGTCGAAGGCGATCGCTGGTATGGACGTGGGATCGCGGACAACAAGGGCCAGCATTCAGTCAACCTTGCCGCACTTGCCGCAGTTATCGAAGCCCGGAAAGGCAAGCTCCGCTACAACGTGAAGATGATCTTCGAGACAGGTGAAGAAATCGATTCGCCAGGGCTCGACGCGCTGTGCTCGGCCGAACGCCACTCCCTCGCCGGCGACTTGTTCATTGCGTCTGATGGCCCACGTGTGTCCGCCGAGCGACCGACCGTCTTCCTTGGGTCGCGGGGCGAACTGAACTTTGAGCTGACTGTGGCCTTGCGCGAAGGTGGCCACCATTCTGGAAACTGGGGTGGCGTCCTTCGAAATCCCGCCACTGTGCTGGCGAGCGCGATATCGTCGATCGTCGACAACAACGGACGACTGCTGGTGACTGAGTTATTACCTCCACCGATACCGGACGCCGTGCGCAATGCGATCGCCGATATTCAGATTGGCAAAGACAGTAGTGCGCCTTCCATCGACCCCACTTGGGGGCAGCCGGACCTAACGATCGCGGAGCGGGTTCTCGCGTGGAATACGATTGAAGTTCTAGCATTCACGGCCGGAAATCCTGAGGCACCCGTTGGTGCTATTCCCCCGACCGCCAAGGCTTATTGCCAGATGCGTTTCGTGATTGGAACGGATTGGGAAAACGCTGAGCAACACCTTTCGAATCGCCTCGCAAAGTGCGGAATTATGGACGTGCAGGTGAAGGTAACGTCGGTAACGAAAGCAACAAGACTTGACGTTACGCATCCTTGGGTGAGCTGGGCGATGACGTCGATCGAGCGCACCTGTGGCAAGCGTCCAGCCCTCATACCTAATCTCGGTGGAACCGTGCCTAACGCTGTATTCGCTGAAACGCTTGGCTTGCCGACCATATGGATTCCCCATTCCTACCCCGCCTGTTCGCAGCATGCGCCGAACGAACACTTGCTCGCATCTGTCGCTCGCGAAGCGCTCGCCGTAATGGCAGGCGTATGGTGGGACCTTGGAGAAGGCGCGGCAGCGTCAATAGCATCGACCATCAAGCGCTGAGCCGATCGACAGTCACACGAGTCGCCCGACGAACAGCCGCTCTCCAATCGCTCAGTTGCCGCACGGGCGTCGATCGACCAACGACCTAAAAAGGCCGATATGCCTGCGCCGGGCACCGGGTGTGAATGGCGGTCGGAATCCGACATTGGATGGCGGCGTCGGACAGCCGGGCGACGCGATTGCTGTTCAGCCCGGCGACTCTGGGACGTTTCATGAGGCTCACATTCGGGTGCGTCGGAGGGAGCCCGTAGGGCGAGCGCAGACGCACCGGGGATGTTCGGTTCGGCAGGGGGATGACGCGGGAATCGGGATGCGGTAGAAGAACGACTACAACTGACCGCCGAAGAAACAGGCCCGACACCGGTCCTAACCGCCAAGTTCATTCCAGTGTCGAGCCCCACACGCGCACAACGGGGTACGGGTGCCGGGCCAGTATGGCACGGCTGATCCGCCTCGTCGATTCCGCTTCGGCATTGACGGGGACTGCCGATGCCGGCCACTGGCCGCCTCTTTCTGTGCGCCCGCTGCCGGGCGCAGGTCGTCGTGTGCCGCCGTTGCGATCGCGGCCAGATTTACTGCGGTGGCGACTGCTCACAGGCCTCGCGCCGCGCCCGCCTGCGCGAGGCTGGCCAACGCTATCAACTCAGTCGTCGTGGCCGCTTTGCACATGCCGAACGGATGCGTCGCTATCGTCAGCGCCTCAATAAAGTGACGCATCAGCGTTCCCCGACACCCGTCGCCAATGCTCTACTGCCACTGACTTCGACGACGACGGCCACCGCATCGACATCCACTGTCGCCGCGCCCGGATCGACGCCTTGCTGCTTCTGTCGCCGCATCTGTTCGGGCCTTGTACGCATCGGGCCACTGCGCCGTCGGGTCTTCCGTGATGTTCGTACTACTACTGACAGAACAGGAAACGACCCATGACCATTGGAGCTGAACTCGAGGCGCAGATCCTGCGCTATTACCACGTGGAGAAGTGGCGTTGCGGCACCATCGCGCGCCAGTTGCGCGTGCACCGCGGCACCGTCCAGCGCGTGCTGGCCCAGGCCGGCCTGCCCAGGATTGGCGCCGTGCAGCGAGCCTCACAGATCGATGCTTACCTGCCGTTCATCCACGAGACGCTAAAGAAGTTTCCCTCGCTCACGGCCAGTCGCCTGTATGCGATGGTGTATGAGCGCGGCTACCGGGGCAGTCACCACCACTTCCGGCACCTGATCTCGCTGCACCGGCCACGCCCGGTACCTGAGGCTTACCTGCGCCTGCGCACGCTGCCCGGGGAACAGGCGCAGGTCGATTGGGCCAGCTTCGGTCACCTGCAGATCGGTCGGGCACGACGACCGCTGATGGCCTTCGTGATGGTGCTGTCGTGGTCACGGCAGATCTATCTGCGCTTCTTCCTCGATGCCCGTATGGACAGTTTCCTGGCAGGACATGCCGGCGCCTTCGAAGCATGGTCCGGGGTCCCCAGGGTTCTGCTTTACGATAACCTGCGTAGCGCCGTGCTTGAGCGTCAGGGCGATGCGATCCGCTTCCACCCGACATTGCTCGCGTTCGCCGCGCATCATCGTTATGAGCCTCGTCCGGTGGCTGTCGCACGGGGCAACGAGAAGGGGCGCGTTGAACGGGCAATCCGCTTTGTACGCGAGAGCTTCTTTGCCGCTCGCAGATTCACGGACCTCGACGATCTCAACGCCCAGGCGGCAATCTGGTGCGCGGGACCCGCTGCTGAGCGGCCCTGCCGCGAAGAACCCATGATCACCGTGCGCGAGGCCTTCGGGCGCGAACAGCCCAGCCTGCTCACGTTGCCGGAGAATCCGTACCCGTGTGAGCTGCTTCTCGCCGTGAAGGTCGGCAAGACGCCCTACGTGCGCTTCGACCTGAACGACTATACGATCCCGTATACCCATGTGCGACGCACGCTCACGGTACGAGCTGATCCCCGGCGCGTACGCATTCTCGACGGCGCCGATCTGCTCGCCACCCATGAACGCAGTTACGATCGCGGCGCGCAGATCGAGATTGCCGCACACATCGATGCGCTCGTCGCAAGGAAGCACGAGGCCCGTCACCATCGCGGTCTTGATCATCTGGCCCGGGCTGCGCCGGCCAGCCGGACCCTGATGCTGCACGCCGCTGAGCGTGGCGGCAATCTGGGCAATATCACCACGCACCTGCTGCGACTGCTCGACCGCTATGGCCCGGCCGAACTGCAGGCCGCGATCGAGGAAACCCTTGCCAGCGACGCGGCGCCTCATCCCAATCCGGTACGTCTGGCGCTTGAGCGCCGGCGCGAGGCACGGCAGGCCCCGCCGCCAGTCACCCTCATCCTGCCCGAACACGTGCGCAACAAGGACACGCTGGTGACACCACACCGGCTCGACATCTACGACCAGCTTGCGGGAGGCGCCGATGAACACGCCTGAGAACCTTCATGGGCGCGCGAACGCCCTGCGTCTGTACGGACTGCTCGCGCATTGGACCGATGTGGCCCGCCGAACAGTGGGTCGCGCCGCTGTTGCAGTGGGAAGAGGATGAGCGCGCCCGCCGATCACTGGAGCGACGTATCCGCGATGCCCGCCTGGGCAACTTCAAGCCGCTGTGCGACTTCGACTGGAGCTGGCCCACGCGCTGCGACCGGCTTGCCGTTGAAGAGTTGATGTCGCTCGGGTTCGTCAGGGATACCGCCAACGTCGTGTTGATCGGCCCGAATGGTGTCGGCAAGTCAACCCTCGCGCTCAATCTCGCCTATCAGGCGCTCGTGCACGGTCACACCGCGCTGTTCACTACCGCCGGTCAGATGCTCGGCGAACTGGCCGCACTGGACAGCGATTCGGCGCTGCGTCGACGCCTGCGCCGCTATGCATCCCCTGACGTCCTGGTGATTGATGAGGTCGGTTACCTCTCGTACTCAAACCGCCACGCCGATCTGCTGTTCGAACTGGTCAGCCGCAGGTACGGATCGGCAAGTACCGTGGTCACAACCAACAGACCGTTCTCCGAATGGCACGAGGTGTTCCCGAACGCCGCCTGTGTCGTCTCGCTCGTTGACCGGCTGGTCCATCGCGCCGAAGTCATTGCCATCGAGGGCGAGTCCTACCGGGTCAAGGAAGCGCGCGAGAGGGCCGAGCAACGCGCCAGCAGACGCAGTAGCGCGCGTGCGGAGAAGAAATCATGAAGCGCCTGGCACACCTGCCTTCGGGCATCACCCGTGGGCTCGACTTCCTGATACCGGACAACTGGTCGCCGGAACAGGCGCTCGCCGTCGTCGAACTCATCGGGGATCTGCGTGCCCGGATCTGCATGCACTATGACCTCGCCCTGCATGACCTGCTGCACGAACAGCATTCCCCTCCCGAGGATCCCAATCTCAACGACATCGGCGATCCATTCTGATTGGGACCGGCCACCCCGACCGAGGCCGTCAACGGCGCTTCATTGTTGACGGTCCTGGTGAACCTTGTGCCGCCATTTATGTGCGGATTTACGCCGCCGTCAACACCGGGCAGGTTTCGGAGTGGACCAGCCGTCCGAGTGGCCGGTCTGCGCGGCGGGCGAGCGGCAGAAATTGGCCGACAACGGGCAGAGCGCTGGCCGACAACGATCCGCCCGCGCAGACGCCTAGCTACAAGACGGATGTTGGAAAAGTGGACAAGCATATGAAACCGCGCAGACCTGCGCCAATTGCAGGCGCTGCAAGGGGCAAGGCCGCTGCTCGACCGATCCGTGTCCGACCTGCGGCGCCACACTGATCGATCACGCAGTCGGGGTAGCATGTCCGCCGTCGCCCATCGCTCGCGGGTCGTCGTGTTCCCGCGAAATGTCCTTGTTCGTTTAATCGCCCAGTCGCGAAGCGGCGATCAAGCTGTGCACCGCGCACGCGAGGACATAGCGCGCGATTGCGTAGCCCGAATGGTAGTAAGCGGAGAGCGCGGTGGCAATCAGCGGTGCAGGGCCGCCGGCAATGACGGAAGCCAACTGGTAGCCGAGCGATGCGTCGCTGTAACGCAGGCCGCCCCGTGAACGATTCAGCGATCAAGGCGGCTTGGGGACCATACATCAACACGGAAGAGGCACTGCTGCGTTCGCAGTTCGCCGGCGAATGCGACGCGTACTGTGCCCGTACATCGCGACTGACTCCCGCTACTGAAACGGATCCGTCACTGTGCGTTCGACGTGTCCCCGGCGATGCTTGCCGGCTCACATCTGCCGGAACAGGTGCGCGTATTGTTTGCTCACGGCAACCTCGCCACTGTGGCCGCGCAGCTTGAGCGACATTTTCCCTAACGTGCTGACGGATGCGCTTTCCACCTGGTCGACATTCACCACCGTGCTTCGGTGCACCTGGCAGAAGCGCGCCGGGTCCAGTTGCGCACACAGTTCCTTGAGGCTCGTGCGAATCAGCAGTTCGCCTGTGCGCGTCGTGACGACAACATATTTGTCGGCAGCCTCAAAGTACAACACCTCGTCCACCGGCACAATCCTGATGTCGCTTCCGCTGGATGCGCGCAGATAGCGTAGCGGCGCACTGCGTGCACTGTCCTGCGAGCGCAGTTGAACGTTGCGCGTGATCTGCTCCAGCTGACCGAGGAGCCGTTGCAGGTCCGCCTGCACATGCGCACCGGGCGCCGCATCCGATGGCGCGCGCGCAAGCAGCGTGCGTAACCTGTCGACTGTGCGCGCGAGCCGCGTGGCATCGACAGGCTTCAGAAGATAGTCGATGGCGGCGGCATCGAAGGCGTCCAACGCATACTGGTCGTACGCGGTTACGAACACGATCTGCGGCGGCGTCGCGAGATTCGCGCACGCGCGCGCAACATCGAGACCGGTCGCGCCCGGCATAGAGATGTCGAGGAACGCGACGTCCGGTTGCAATGCTCCGATACGCTCGATGGCATCGCGGCCGTTGCCGACGGTCGCGACTATCTGCAATGCTGGCCATGCCCGCCCCAACTCCCGCTGAAGCGCGGCCGCAATCGGCGGCTCGTCCTCGGCGATCAGCGCAGTCGGCGCGCGAGACATCTCCGGCGAAGGGGTCTTGCCGTCGTCATTCTGTGCCGCTGTGCCCGACTGGCGGATCTTCATGGCTTCTGATCTCCCTCCCGTCGATCAGCAACTTCCACCGGAAGCAGAACTCTCGCGACGGTACCGTGCGGCACGCTCTCGATGAGCGTCAGCGAAGCGCGTCCGCCATAGAGCGCTGCAAGACGTTCCCGCACGTTCGCAAGTCCGATGCCCGTGCCCTGCGTAGCCGGCGTCGCACCGAAACCGGGACCGGTGTCCGTGACCGTGAGTTCGACGTGCTGTTCGCCGCGCTTTGCCCTTAGCTCGACCCGACCACCTGCCACCGCTGCCTGAATACCGTGTTTCAGTGCGTTTTCGACAAGCGGTTGCAGCAGCATCGGTGGCACCGCGAGGTCCGCGCAATCGACAGGCAGATCGAGCGAATACGTGAGTCTCGGGCCGAGGCGCATCGCGTGCACGGCAAGCATCGAATCCAGCACCGCGAACTGATCCGCAAGCGTCTCGCTTTCGGCTCTCGACGCTTCCAGCGTTGCCCGCAAAAACCGGTTGAGGCTCCAGAGCAGTTCACGTGCACGTGGAGGATCGGACACGATGAGGCTGTCCAGAGTCGCGAGCGTATTGAACAGAAAGTGCGGTTCGATCTGCGCCTGCAATGCCTGCAAGCGGGCACGCAGCGCGGTTTTTTCGGCAGCTTCCTGTAGCCACGCAGTCCGGGCCACCTGCTCGCTCAGACCGGCGATCCGGGCTCGCGACCAACCATACCAGGTGACCAGCAGCGTTGCGACAAGTGCGATCCAGCCGGTCGTGGCGATGTCTTTGGCAGCGAACGTCTTGTCGATGTCGAGGCCCAGCAGCACGCTTGCGATGACGCGCCCGAGCGCGGCGCCAGCGATGATCGCGCCAACCATCACCACGGCCAGCCTTGGCGCAGTGAGCATGTTCTTCCGCTGAAGACGAAAGCGGCCGACGTGGAGCAGCAGCATGATCGATAGCCCGATCGCCTCGCTGAAGACGATGTTTTCCCCGAGGCTCTTCCCGATGCCGACCACGGTGAGGCCAGCCGCGATCACTGCGTTGCCGATGACGACGAGCACCGCTTCGCGGGCATACTCGGCCAGCAGTTGTTTCGTCGGGGTTGGCAACCCGGCGGACGCGTCGGGGAATTTGACGTTACTGCCAGGAATCATGCGATCCACCCCGTCACGATGATATTCAGCAGGCGGTGCGGCGTCGCCACTGCAGCGATACCGGCCACGACGAGACCAATAAACGACCCGCGCATGGCAAGCTGGTGACCGCGGACGTTGCCTTGCCGGATCGCCCATATCGCTCGTCCGACACTGACAAACGTCAGCAACGACAGCCCGTGCACCCACGAGAAATGTCCCGGGTTCAGTTCGCGGATGTCGAACGAGCTGAGCGCCGTGGCGAATATCGCCGCCGCCCAGAGACGGCCGAGCCACTTGTGGCGCGCCGTCCCCTTTTCGGCGAGAAGCACGGTGCTTCCGAGTATGACAGAAAGGGTTGCAGCGGCGATATGCACAGCGATGATGGCAGGCATGCTGGCTCTCCATGGCAGGATGAGCGGGACTCGATGCCTGCAGTCTGTGCGGCGGTCGGATTGTTTTCGAGGAGCATGCGACGAACGGACCTTATTCCGTCGCGAATGGTGTTGAAAGCGGCGCGAGGAGATGAGCGTTTGGGGGCTTCTGCGGGATATTCGTGTTCGCCGGCGACTCGCGCCGGGAGTTCATGCGGCGGGCATTAGACCTTGACCTTCAGTAGGTAAATGCTTACGCCGTTAGATTGATCACCCGACTTCCGAAGACGACCCGTTGCCATCATTCGTGTCGCTGCAACGAAAGCGACCGTTCTCAAATGCTTAACGGCCATTCACTTGCGCATGATGACTAAACACGTGGGTCACTTCGCACAGACAACGCACAACATGTGCTTGCTGATAGAACACAAACAAACGGTTGTGTCGCAGTAAGGGACGGGCGGTAGAATCCGGCTGATACAAAGTCGCTGGTGAGTGAATCGATGAAGATGCCGAACCCGGGGTTGGCCAAGGTGCTGAAGCGCCTGCATTATCCACTGGAGGTGATTCTGACGTGTGTGCGCTGGTACGTCGCGTATCCACTGAGTCTGCGTCATCTGGAGGAGATGATGGCCGAACGCGGAATCGAGGTCGACCATTCAACGGTACACCGCTGGGCCATCAAGATATTGCCGGTGCTCGAGAAGGCGTTTCGTCGCCACAAGCGCCCGGTCGGCAGGAGCTGGAGGATGGACGAAACCTACGTGAAAATCAGGGGTGAATGGCGGTATCTCTACCGGGCCGTGGACAAGGAAGGCAACACGGTTGATTTTCTGCTGCGTGCCAGACGGGACAAGATTGCAGCGCAACGCTATTTCGAGAAATCGATCAACCAGCATGGATTGCCGCAGACGGTGACGATCGACGGAAGCAGCGCTAATCTGGCTGCGCTCGAGGCGATCAACGCCGGACTCGAGACACCCATCAAGGTTCGCCAGACGAAGTACTTGAATAACATCGTCAAGCAGGACCACCGTGCCATCAAACGCATCGTCAAACCAATGATGGGTTTCAAGGATTTCCGTTGCGCACGCATCATCCTGTCGGGCATCGAAATCATGCACATGATCAGGAAGGGACAGATGAAAGATGCTGGAATCAAGCGCACCGCAGCCGAGCAGTTCTATTCTCTGATGGCATAAGCAGTCCTGATCGTCTATTCGTTTTTTCGCCCGGCTATCCTTATCGCGACACAACCACCGAGCGTCCGGTAAAAGTTGGGGACATGGTGAGTATCAGCGGTGTGGAGGGAGACATCCGGCGTATCAACGTGCGCGCGACAGAAATACAACTGGCAGACCGCTCGACAGTCATCGTCCCCAACTCTCATCTGATCTCGCAGAACCTGCGGAACGTAACGATGGGAGACCGTACCCAGGGTGTCACTACGCTCACCCTCACCTTTCCACTGGACATCGATCCCGAACAGGTCCGCGACCTTCTGCTGGGTGCCTATCAGGCGCATCCGACGATTCTCGACCATCCGGCGCCGTCAGTCATGTTCAGTCAACTGACGCCCGACGGCATTACGCTGAGCGTAACCGGCTATGTCGGCAGCCCCCGGATCACGGGGGATATCAAGAGCGATCTGCTGTTCGAGATCCTCAAGCGGTTACGTGCGGCCAGCATCCCGCTGTCGACGCCGCAGACGGTCATGGTCCGGAATCTGCCGGCGCACCACGCCGATACACGCCCCCGTCTCGAACGGGAACGATTTGTCGCCGGATAACGCAGATACATGATCTGCAAAACGAGACCCAGCTCGCCAAACGCCCAAGGAACGAGCTTCCGTCATGTGAGATGCACCAACCCAGTTGAAAGCGACCCGCCAGGCGAGTTGCTGACACCACGTACTCGCCACGTCGGGCGTGTCGGCCACTGCGGCCGCGACGTCCGATGTCGCTTCTCCGATACCCGCATATGGCAGACCTCCAGAAAGCCGTCCTGATCCGCTACTCCGCCGAACGCATGTTCGACCTCGTGACCGATGTAGCCGACTACCCTAACTTCCTGCCGTGGTGCGGTGGCGTCGAAATCCGGCACCAGGACGGAACGAGCGCGGAAGCACGGATCGATATTCGCTTTAAGGGTATTCACCTGCATTTCGCCACGCACAACAAGCAGCAGCGGCCGACTCGCATCGATATGGAGTTCACCGAAGGCCCTTTCAAGAAGTTCACGGGCTACTGGAACTTCATTCCTCTGCGCGAGGACGCCTGCAAGATCGAATTCGCGCTGCACTATGAATTCTCCAACATCATCCTGGAGAAGCTGATCGGGCCGGTGTTGAGCCACATCGCGAACACGTTCGTCGAATCATTCGTCAAGCGCGCGAGCGAACGCTATAGCAAGGGCTAGAATGGAAAAGACCTCTCGCCTGGACGGATTCATCGACGTCGAGGTCTGCTACCCACGGCCTCGACAGCAGAGCCTCATTGGTCCCGCCCGATCCGGAGGACTGGAGTTTTTTTGCGCCGCCGGGCGCTCAGCAACGAGAAAGCCATAAGCTGCCATGCGCAGCGTCGCGTGGTGATGAAAGCCGCGCCAGCTGCGCCCCTCGAAACGGCCCAGGCCGAGCTCCTGCTTGAGCTGCTGATAATCGCGCTCGATACGCCAGCGCAGTTTTGCGAGTCACACGAGTTCGTTGATTGGCGTGTCAGCCGGCAACGTACTCAGGAAGTACCTGGTCGGTTCACGTTCCCGCTTTTCGCCCTGCGTCGGAATGCGCACCTGCTTCTCGGTCGACAGGTCATAGAACAGCGCAGCGATGAAGGTTGCCAGCTTGATGCGGTGCTTTTCGATCGCGAGCGACTTCGAGACCGTCACGCGCTTCTCGTCTTCCAGCGCCTGCTGAAGCCGGCGCAGCATCATCGTCTTGCCGCTGCCGATGACGCCGCACACCGCGATCAGCCGCCCTTCGAAGATCGCACCCTTGATGTCCTTTATCAGTTGCTGGTGGTGCGTGGTCTCGAAGTAGCCGGCCTGATTCAGCGGTACCGTCGGCCGTAATGCTGCATCACTTCAACTCGCATGCTCTTCTCCTGACTTCCTGTGCCGGAAATAGTCTCGAACGCGCGCCAGTACGATCCGTCGGACCAGCGTGTCGGCCAGCACCTGGTCGATGAAGGCCCGATCCGGTGGCGGCAGTTTCGCGAGCGGTCGCCACATAGCCAACTAAAAAAAGTGCCATCCGGCCGGGGAGCTTCGATCGGCTCCATGGCAATGCCCTCTCGCCGCATAGTGGCTTGGGACGGCCCGGCCTCCGCCAAGTAAACTGGCCCCGAAAAAAGTGGAAACGACAAGTCGGCGCGTGAACTAGACTCAACTGGCCACAACGTCAAGAAGCCGCGTGGCCAATTGAGGTTAGACGAAAACGGTCATCTGCCTATCTGGTCCTCAATGGAGGGTTAACCATGAAGGTGGCTCTATTCATCCCGTCCTTCATCGACGCAATCTTTCACGAAGTTCGCGTAGCGACGCTCGAACGGCTCGGCTGCGAGGTTGCGTATCCACTCGACCAGACCTGTTGCGGACAACCGATACGGGTAATAGCGGCTGCGAGCGGGACGCCGCGGCAACCGAAGCACTGTTCGTCAAGAACTTAGCGGACGTCGACTACATCGTCGCGCCCAGCGGCAGTTGCGTGCATCATGTGCGCCACCATCTGACCGCGATCGACCAGACGGCCGAGGTCAAGAAAGTGCGTAGCAATACGTTCGAGCTGGTCGAATTCCTGCACGACGTGTTGAAGGTCGACGCCTTCCCGTGGGCCGAATTTCCGCACAAGGTCGGCCTGCACAACCGCTCCGGCAGACATTCAGGGCGTACTGATACGCGGTGCGCAAGGTATACGCTCGCTGACCTTGTACCAATGGCCCGCAGCGTGCAAGCGGCTCGATCCAGCTAGTGATGCTTGCCCTGACGCGAAGTGAGCGGATGCGCCGGCCGTTTGACACGCTCGGGTGTTGCTCGCCGATATCGGCAGCGCCACCCCACGCGCAGAAAGTCCAGCGACCGGGATGCAGCGTCATGACGTCGCTACATCGAGCCTGAGCGCTGTAAATTGCCTGGAGCGGTTGCCATGAACCCGAGCGCATTGGATCTGTCGAGAATACAGTTCGCTTTCACCGTATCGTTCCACATTATTTTTCCGGCGCTAAGCATCGGCCTCGCGAGCTTTCTGGCCGTTCTGGAAGGCGCGTGGATCCGTACGCGCAAGCAGCACTACAAGGACCTTTGCGTCTACTGGGCCAAGATCTTCGCGGTCGGGTTCGGCATGGGCGTGGTGTCCGGTGTTGTCATGGCCTATCAGTTCGGAACGAACTGGGCCGGCTTCGCGCAGTTTGCCGGCCCTGTAACGGGCCCGCTACTGACTTACGAAGTCATGACGGCATTTTTCCTCGAAGCGGGCTTTCTCGGGATCATGCTGTTCGGCTGGGACAAGGTAGGTCGTAATGCGCATTTCGGCGCAACGCTGATGGTCGCCATCGGCACGCTGATCTCGACGTTCTGGATTCTTGCGTCCAACAGTTGGATGCAGACGCCACAGGGCATCACGGTGGAAGGCGGCCATGTTGTTCCAGTCGACTGGTTCAAGGTCATCTTCAACCCATCGTTCCCGTTCAGACTTGCCCATATGGCGATCGCGGCATTCATCGTCGGCGCCCTTGTGGTCGCCGGGACCGGCGCATGGCATCTGCTGAAGGGCCGACGCGATCCCGCCGTCAAGACCATGTTCTCGATGGCGCTGTGGCTGTTGCTGTTCCTCACGCCGATCCAGGCCTTGGTCGGTGACCAGCACGGGTTGAACACGCGCAAATATCAGCCGGCCAAGATCGCGGCCATCGAAGGGCTATGGGAAACCGAGAAGGGCGGGACCGCGTTGAACCTGGTCGGCTTTCCTGACATGAATGCAGAGGTGACTCGCTACGCTGTTCAGATCCCCCACCTTGGCAGTCTGATCCTGACTCACAGCTGGAGCGGCGAAATTCGCGGTCTCAAGGAATTCCCCAAGGAAGACAGGCCCGATTCGTCGATCATCTTCTGGACTTTCCGCCTGATGGCGGGACTCGGCATGTTGATGATCCTGCTGGCGCTCGTCGGCGCGCTGCTGCGGCGCGGGGGGCGGCTATTCGAGAGCAGGTGGTATCAGCGCTTCGTGCTGGTGATGGGGCCGACAGGCTTCATATCGCTGGTTGCGGGATGGATCACGACCGAAGTCGGGCGCCAGCCGTGGGTCGTGTACGGCGTGCTTCGAACTGCCGACGCCGTTTCGCCGGTTACGTCGCAGGGGGTCGGAGTCTCGCTGATGGCATTTGTCATCGTCTACAGCGTGGTGTTCGGAACCGGCATCTACTATATCCTGCGGCTCCTTCGGATGGGGCCTGAGGAGCCCGAGGAGGTGGACGCGCCGCGCAAGGCGGTGGTGCGGCCCGATGCCGACCACACGGGACGCAGGCCCTTGGCCGCGGCCGAGTAGCCGCGCGATCTTTCACGGGACGACAGGAGCCGAAAATGGGCGTCACACTTGCTTGGGCTGCGATCATCGCATTCGGGCTGTTCATGTATGTCGTGCTCGACGGGTTCGATCTCGGGATCGGTCTGATCTTCCCGTTCTTTCCCGATGACGCAGAGCGCGACATGATGATGCACGCGATCGCGCCTGTCTGGGACGGTAACGAAACCTGGCTCGTGCTGGGCGGGGCGGCGCTGTATGCGGCCTTTCCGGTCGTCTATTCGATCGCACTGTCCGCACTTTACTTGCCGATCGTCACCATGCTGGTATGCCTGATCTTTCGGGGCGTATCCTTCGAAATTCGCGGCAAGGCGACTCGCACGAAGAATCTCTGGAGCCTGGCGTTCTTTGCCGGGTCCGCGGGCGCATCGTTTTTTCAGGGCGTCATTCTCGGTACGTATTTGCGCGGCATACCGATCGCCAACCATACCTTTTCCGGCGACGCGTTTTTCTGGTTTCAGCCCTTCAACCTGATGTGCGGCCTGGGCCTGATGTCGATGTACGCCTTGCTGGGCGCATGCTGGCTCGTCATCAAGACGGAGGGGGATTTGCAAAAGCGGATGCATGAGCTCGCCTGGCCGCTGACGCTCGTGCTGCTGGTCTTTATGATCGCCGTATCCGTCTGGACGCCGCTGGCGGACGCGCAGATCGCGAAACGCTGGTTCGACCCGGGGCTGTTCCCCCAGTTGGTGCCGGTGCCGTTTCTGGTTGCGATCGTCGCATTGTTCATGTTTCGCGCAGTCAGGCGCCGCATGCATATTGCGCCGTTCATCCTCGCGCTGGCTCTCATTCTGCTGGGCTACATAGGTTTGCTGGTGAGCATTTGGCCTTACGCGATTCCCTACTCGCTCACCCTCGCTGATGCGGCGGCGCCCCGGTCGAGTCAGGTGTTCACGCTGGTAGGCGCCCTTGTGATCCTGCCGATCATCATTGCGTATACGACCGCGGGCTATTGGGTCTTCAGGGGAAAGCTCGCCCGCGGCGCCGAGTACCACTAGGAGCGCGCGATGCGGAACGAGAGCGTGGGCCATGCACCGGGAGCATCTCCGGAGCACGGCGGCGATACGAAACTTAGGCGCGTCTTCTGGTTCATCGTGCTGTGGTGTCTCGGTGTGGCGGGTGCCGGGCTACTCGCCCTTCCTTTCGAAATATTGATGCGTGTCGGCATGCACTGAGTCGCACGGCCGGCGACAAGTCCGCGAGCCGCACGACCGGAATGAATTTTACCCCCGACGAGCCGCTGACCGGCTTCTCGCAGGTCCGGTCTGGCCGCATCCTGACTCAGCGATCGTCTGCTTGGCCATGTTGCGCTCTTCTGCCCTTCGCGCCGTCGAAGCGGAGTTTCGCTGAGACTCCGCACAAGATTGAGTTTGCAAGTCTTCCCGTTCAAGACGCGCTGAAGCAGGTGAAAGGGAATGGCGCACGCAAGATAGCAGTATTTGCCGATCCTGATTGCGGATATTGTAAGCAGCTTGAGACCACGCTGGAAGATGTGGGCAACATCACGGTCTACACATTTCTGTTTCCGGTGCTAACGCCGGACTCCGGACTCGGCGCTCAAGGCGCAAGCGATCTGGTGTTCTGCGGACCGTGCGACAGCATGGCGCTCCTGGACGCGGGATAACCGGGTACCAACCATGACAAGCGCGTGCGATACATCGGCTTTAAAGAGAAATGTCGCGCTCGGCAGGCAACTTAGTGTCACCGGGACACCCACGATTTTTCTCGAGAACGGCCGTCGCTTGTTCGGTGTATTGCTCGAAAGGGCTCTTATGTCGTTACCTTGACTCCTCAACAGCACTAAACCGGTAAGTTTTGAACCGGTGAGGGCCGTGTTTTTGTGGCATTACGACAAAGGTGGTCAAACAACTTTGAATCCATAGTTCGTCTAACTTCAAGCTAACGGCAGCGCGATCCCCATCGCATGAACACACTCATGCCGAGCGCTGTCATTTCAGCGGTGCTGCGCTCTGCTTTCCACCGATAGAAGGAGCTCCTTTTGTCCACGGAAACACAGCAGCAGGGCATACCTTGTTTCCCCCAATGAGTAGCCCGCAACCTCGAGCGCCACAGCAACTGACCGGCAACTCTTTCCGCAGAAGCATTGGCCATGCGCCGCCAGATACAAGCGCGGCGCCGGCGCTGACGGCGGCGGCCACGTGAAAATTCCCGCGCGCTTCGCAGCGCGTGTTGACGACGGGAAGAACTTCCGCGTATCGTCGTGCAAGCCACTCGCCACAGCGAACCGGAGGCCGCCCGGAATGCCCATCAATGTCGCCAACTGTCGTACCCTCCCGACCACGGTATCGACCGGCAACTTCAATGGCGGGGCGTTCGTGCCGCTGGTCAACGGCTTGCACCGCCACTACACGGCGGCGAACTGCCGGGTCAACCTTAATCCGGCGATGAATGTCGGCGTCGGCATTGCCGGCCTCACGAGCCTGAATCCGCAGGCCGCGCCCGCCGGTGACACCTATTTCCTACCGTTCGCGACCGACGAAATCACTTCGATGGTGCTCCCGCCGCCCGGCGGCGCAGGCGCGCCGCAGTCGTTTCTGACGACCAACCTGTCTGGCTGCATGGTCTACGTCGACAGCGTGCACGGCGTACCGGGGTCCATCGTCGTCTACCACGCGAACAACCAGTCCAATGCGCCCGGCGGTCACCTGGGCGGCTTGCAGCCGACGCTGGAACTGCCGGCTTGCACCGCTTACCTGAATAACCTGTACAACACCGCGCGCGGCCACCTTGCGGCGGCTCCTCTCGGGCTGAACCTGCTGCCGCTCGGCAACGTGGCCAAGCCGGCTTACAACGCAGGCGCGATGGTCGAGATCAACCGCAAGCTCGGACAGTCGCGTACGAACGTCGAGTTCACCGGCGGCACCATCGTGTTCGGCCACGCGAACGGCGCACACTGGGAACTCTTCTGGGCGAGCTACGGCAGTTGTGAATACGACCGCCCCGCCTATGCGCCCAAAGCCTGGTTCGGGCACGGCCACCGCAATCCGACGGGCAGTACCAATCCTAACTACCGGGTGCTCGGGTCGGCGCAATTCGTCTAGCCGGGGCCCGGGCGGAAAAGCACGCGAAGTGCAATTCACGCTCGTTGAGCGAATCGCTGCATTTCACACCGCACGCAGCTGCCTCAGCAGTATTGGTCACAGTGGGAAACCCGGGGCGGTTCAATCGGCCGTTCCCGACGCACATTGACGGTGCGCCTTTCATCGTTCGGCGGTAGTGCCGACGTTTCGAACGGCGGCTTTGTCGAAGTCCTGCAGTCCCATCGAAGTTTTGCTATCGCTCATCGGTCGCTCGGTTTTCTGTCTGTCAGCCCACCGCGACTGCTGAGATTTCTCAGTGCTACGCGAGGAGGCTCCGAAATGGCAGCAAAAATCAGCAAGAGCAACGTCATATCCCGATGTCACGCAGACCCTGCAGAAATTCGATCTGCTTGAACTGCAGCAATACACGCGCGAGAAAAGCTACTCAAACACGGCGAGCAAGGACTTTCACCTGTTCTACGTAGGACGTGACGACGTTCACGACATCCTGAAGTACGTCCTTTCCCGTGCAAGTGTCTCCCTGTACATGAACATGTTTGGATTTGACGACGACGAACTCAACGATATTCTCATGCAGCAAGCCCGTGACCCGAGCATCACCATGATGATCACCCTTGACAAGAGCCAGGCTGGCGGTGTTCATGAAAAGAAGCTTCTCGATTCCGATATCGCACAGGACCCTGCCAAATTCAACACGTACTTTGTGATCGGACAATCGGCTACCCATCAGATCAGTCACACGAAGGGATTCGTGGCCGATGGCAAGGTCGGCGGGGAGGGATCAACGAATTGGTCGGCGTCCGGCGAGGGGACGTTCGTTGTCAAGGGCAAGCCGGGCGGCCCAGGTTACAAGGCGCAAAACAACACGCAGACCATATTTACGGATCCCGACACTATCAATCGATTTCAGACAGAACTGATTGCTGAGCACATGATAGCGAAGGCGCAAGGAGCCGCAGCCACCACGGCGACCTCCACGGCCAGAGCGGGGGCTGCGGGCGCCAAGAAAGGTGCCGCGGCAGCCAAGGGCAAGTAATCAGGAAATTGTTCGATGTGTCGATGGCCGTCCCGGCGTGACCGAAGTCCGCGCGTGCCAGCGCTGGTCGCGGCGTTCGTCGCCGGGCAGGTGGTACCTGCAACGCTCCAAGGCGTCTCGTCGATCGGCGACATCGTGGATGCTCGTGTGGCGCCTCACACTCTATAATCCATGCATTTCATATCGCGACTGCACGTGCGAGCCTGTGCCGGTGCCTAGTGGCGTCCGCCATGACCGCCGCTTTGGCCCCCGCCCTGCTCGAAGTGAGTGCTGCCACCGTGGAACCCATGGTGAAAGCCGTCGTCATGGTCAAAGTCGTGGAAGCGGTGGAAACCGCCGCCAAGGAATACGCATGGCTGGCCGCGAGACGGACACCCGGCATAGAACTCGCACGGATAACTCGGATACGCCGCGCACGTGTTGTAATAACCTGGCTCCGCAGCGCAATCTATCGCGCCAAGCAGCAGCATGGCAAACAGAACCTTTGCCTTCATGATGCAAACCTGCCATACCCCGTTCTCTCAATACTCACCACCATTATTCACAGCCAGTGGCATGGTGGTGGCGCCGTCATCGGATGGCATGTTGTGCGGGACAGGTGGCACGTTTTGCGTGTCCAGTGCCGCTGTCACGGTCCCTGATCGCCTATCCGCTGCCGCTGCATCGACAGAATGACTCAAGTTTACACCGTTCGATCCAGTTGATAACCAGACTTGTGGGTAAAGCTCAGTGTGGAAGGACGGGAATTGCCGTACCACGAGTCATTCTGGCCTTCAGGCACCACGGAACAATGAACAGCCGGTCACGTCTGGCGAGTTCCGCGACCGGCTGAGGTGAGGTCCTTCGTCTCGAACTTGAATCGATATCGTCAATGGGTCAGCGACATCGCGCTTCTGGAGTTGCCCAGGGGCGCGCTGCCGGCTATTGTCCGTGCTGCCCGGACGCTCGTTCCCTGGAGCCGCTTACTGGAGCGATGATCCCGAAGAGTCCATTTGTCTCCTTGTTAAGGACCTGCCGAGAAATACAGCGTGTCTGGACTCGAATTGCGCCCGCCACCGAGTATCAGAGTCCACAGACCGTCGATAGCCAGTGGATTGCCGAACTCATTCTCCAACTGATCGACGAACGAGCCGTCATTGTCGAAGACATTGATTCGACCATCGCCGAAGTTGCCAACGAGAATCTTGCCGCTGAAGCGGCCGAACGCAAACGATGCGCGCGTGATACCCCACGGCGAGTCGAGCGTCCCTCAGCTTGCAAAGCGACGCAGCAGGCGGCCGTCGGTATCGAATACGTCGACGAATCCACGACCGCGGCTGCATCGTCGTCGTGCTTCTGTTTGTCCTGCTTCGCGTAGGTGACGAAAAGATCCCCATCGATGTTCGCGATACCAAAACGGGTCATAGCCGGCTGGGATGTTCGGGTCGGCGAAGCCACCGTCGGTCGTCGCGGGCGTGAACAGGCCGTCTGAACCGTTCGGCCCGAATACATCGATCCGACCCGAACGGAAGTTCGTCGCAAACAGGAATCCGCCTTGCGCATTCACTCCGAACACCAGCCCCTTGTAGACAGCCCCGTTGGCGGCGGAGGGATTGGACGAGTTATCGACCGCGATCACGGCGTTGTTCGCCGGATTCACCCACCTGCCCAAGCGGAAATCGTGCCATCTTCAGTTGCGAAGAGGAATACGGTCGGGGTATTGGTACCGGCTTTTCTCCGAAATGGAATTCACAATACATCTATTACGATAAGTTTTCTTCTCTCAATAGCAGCATTTCGTGGCGTAACCTGGGTGATGCGATCTACGCCAGAGAGCTGCTGACGCGGCCGCGCCGATACCGATCAGTGATTCCTGCAGCGCGCCGCAGCCACGCAACGCCATTAATATGCACTCCATATCTATCGACGCCTTAATGACCGCCGATGGTCTGCTCTTCAGCCTGCGGGATTCCCTTGTCTCCGTTCTTCTTTGGTCACTAGTCCATTGAACCAATGAAACTGCACTGATCTAATCGTGCAGGACCAAATGAATCTGAGTGAAACCGAGCGCGAAGAACTGATGTCGATGCAGCGCAGCCGCACGATGGCCGTTGGCCAGGTGAGGCGTGCGCGGTTGATCTTGCTGCCCGACGAAGGGGACTCGCGTGCGGCGATCATGGCGGAATTGCGTTGCGATTCGCGTTTCATTACAACGTGGCAAATGCGTTTCACCAGTGAGCGTTTGGCTGGCCTGTATGGCAGACATCCAGCCCGCGCGCCGCGACCTGACCTCGCCGGATGCGGCAACCCGCAAAGCGTGGCTCCGCCGAACTCAGGAGAAGCCGCCCGAAATCTGCCGATGCGCCGTCGTGGCCTGTGGCACAGCATCGTGGAATTGCTGGTGATGCACGAAGCCGAATACCTCGAACATTGCCGGCGTTACGCGCTGGAGAGGCCGTTGCGTACCTAGACCTGTATCCGCTGATCGTACGTCGTCGTACCCCGGTGTGCTACGAGGGGTAGCCGATCCAACCGAACAGCATGGCGAGCACGCGCGGATGCAGGCCACTCTGCGATGATCGGCGTGGCAGCCTTCGTGGTCTACTATTGCGCCCGATATGCGGCAAGACTGCGCTCCGCCTTCTTAACCGCCTTATCGATCGCCGTGCCAGGCTCCATGTTCCGCACTTCAGGTCGGGCGCACAGTGTCTCTTCGAGCCGCTCGCCTTATCCAGCAAGAACGGTCGCGCGCACAAGCTCGGTGACGGCCGTGCGATCACCGCGACGGACTTTTTGCGGCGTTCATGGCGAACCTTGTTCAACCCGTATCCGAACGGACCTGCGCTCACGACACCGTCGAAGGTAGTTGTAGGGAAAGAAAACTATAATGGCGCGGCCCGTTCACTTTCGGATCGGCCGCGTGATGTGTCCCTCTCATGCTGCGAAAGAGCATTGGGTGTCCGGCCTTCTGGCTTTGGACCCCTTCTCCGCTCGAGCCGATCCCCCTATACAGCCATGCATACCCAGCTCCGCTTTTCCTCCGCGGCTTTCGTGCTTGCGCTTGCGAGCGCACTGTCTGCGTGCTCGACACCGAAGCCGCTTTATCAGCAAGAACAGTTCGACGCAGGCGATAGCCCCTATATGCACAAGTTCGCCGCGAAGACGGAACCCGCCTGCGAAGCGGCCCGCCGTGCGTTGCTCAGCCAGGGGTATATCGCCAGTTCAACGAGGCCCGATTCGGTCGACGGCTCGAAAAATTTCCAGCCCACCGGCGATACGCACGCGGTGATCGAAATCCATGTGGTCTGTACCGCCGACGACACCAGAGGCAACAGCAGTACCGCGTACGTGAACGCGGTGCAGGATCGCTATGCGCTGAAGAAGAGCAACACGTCGGCGAGCGTCGGACTGAGCGTGTTCGGATCGCTGTCGCTGCCGATCGGCTCAAGCGATGACTCGATGGTGAAGGTTGCGAGCGAGACGATTCCTGCCGGCGTTTTCTATCAGCGTTTCTTTGCGCTCGTCGACCACTACCTGAAGGCCGACTCTGCTCAGGCTGGCGACATTGCCGCCGCGGCAGCGCCGAAGGAAGCGCTGCCGTCGATGAACGACGCCGTGCCACCTATCGGGGCAGCCCAGACGGGTAATGATTCGGAGAAAGCGACGAGCGCCAGGTAAGCGTCCACGGTATCGCGTGCCCGAACGTGTGCTCGAGCCGCGTTTTGTCCGCCCACTTTCCCCGCTAGCATCCAGCGACGAGGAGTCGAACCGCCTGACGTGCCATGTTGCCATGTACGGACCCGCCTGGCAGCACACGCGAGCCGCCGCGGTCGTCAGCCCGGTCGTAAAATTCGGCGCATAAACGGCGTCATGCTCGCGCTGTCCCAGTGCAGATCGGGCGGCCCTCGAAGTTGGGCCGCGACAAGTGTCCGGAACAACGCTCAAGCCTGCATCATATTGGCTTGCGGGCTCATAGGGTGCGACATCTCAGTGACAGCGTGCGAAGGCCCGAAGGAGGGAATCTCCGTCCTGCGTAATGCGAGGCCGCACCGTACCGCCGGCAAGTTGCTCCATGGCGACAAGCTGGCGTTCGAGCAATGTGTCAAGTTCCTGCCGCTGGGCAAGATGGTCGGCCGAGTCCCTGACGAGCATCAATGTCGCAAATTCATGGGCGCTGAGCATTCCTGTCTCCTGGTCGTTCGAGTGGGTGCCGTAGGGGATTGCGGCGGCTACTGACCTGTGGGTCGTGCCTGCCCGGCCAAGGTCGCTGTCGGCGACGCATTACCGATGGCGCGTCTGGCTGCGATTGGCAGCGGGGAGTTGAAGATAGAAGGAGGCTCGGGAGCGGAGCAATCCGGGTGGTCCCGCATATTGGACAGATTGAAGGGTCTTCCGCACGCGAAATAGCGTCACCCAGCTTCAACGCCGGTTGCCCCGCGTACAGTCGCGAGAGCACCAAACTGGCCTCACCTGATCAACCCGCCGCTCCGCCGGTCACGGTCGCTCCAGAACGGACACCGGGGACAGGTTTCGCCGTCCGGATAGTCGATGCCTTCCTCATGCGGGCACCCCATGATGCGATCGACGCCGACGACCGAACGCGCACCATGCTGTTCAATGAACCGGACGACTGCTTCGGTGATTTCCGGATCGGTTCTCGCATCTGACGTTTCACAGAACCACCGCTCAACAGGATCAGCATCCGCGCCTTCGTACGCGACGAGGCTGGGGGCACAGGCCGGGGCTTTGTGCCGTTTCCGCGGGCGGCTGTTCCTGTCTTCCATCGCGCCTACCCCCGCTTGCGACGTGCCACAGGTTTGTTTGCCGTCGCCGGTGACGCGGGTGTCGCAGATGGCTTGCCCGACGCGCCCGGCGTGCCCGGCGTGGCCGGCGGCCGCATGGGGCGCGTCAGTGCAGGGCGCGCCGCGGTTGGACGGGCAGACGCGGCCTTCGCTCGGGCCGGCCGGGCGTCGCGTGTATCCGCCTGCCGCAGTGCCGCCAGCTGTTGCTGCAGCGCGACGTTCGTGGCCAGCACGGCATCGAGCCGTCCCTGCAGCATGCCCGCCTGGTGACGCGCGTCCCCGATCTGCGCCCGCAGCACCTCGACCGCCCTGTGATGGTCCGCCTCGCGACTGTCGGCCCGCTTCACCGCGGCATCGAGGTCCTTCTGCAGCTTCGCGGCCGTACCCCGCTCGCGGTCGATCTCCAGCAGCGCGCGTTTTTCCGACGCCCGCAGGCGCTCTTCGGCGCGTTCCGCGCTCTCGCGCAGCTTCTCGAGATCCCGCGAGAAACCTTCGCGCACCTTGTCCAGTTCACGGTCGCGCACGAGCGCCTCGGCCTTGAGCCGGACGACCTCGGCCTCGCACGCCTGCCGCGCCGCGTGGCCCTCGGCCTGCGCCTTTTCCAGTTCGCGCACCTCGACCTGCGCGGCAAGGAGCGCCGCCGTGCGCTGTTCGAGCGCGGTCTCGACGCGACCCAGTTCGTCGCGGGCAGCAACGACCGACCGTTGCGCCTCAACGCGTTGCGCCTCGACCTCGTCGCGCAGCGCGTCGAGCGCGGCTTCGGCAGAGGCGGTTGCGCGGGTCCAGAGCGCCGCGACCAGTTCGCCGGCAGCCGGCCCCAGATCGGCGGGCAGGTCGGGGTGTTCGATGCGCACCCGGCTCTTTTCGCGCAGTTCGGCCCAGAATTCACCGAGTACCTGGGTCGGCGTGCTCATGCTGCCCCGCTTCACCAGCTGGTAGAGGCGGTTCGCGGTCGGCGTGATCCCGAAGCGGAAGAACAGTAGCGCGCAGACCTCGCGGTACAGCTCGCGCGTCTTCGGGATTTCGGCCTTCAGACGGTCGATTTCAGCGGCGAGACGGGTTTCGACAGGGAGGGCGTCGGCCATGGAAGCATGCTGGTGTGGAATCTGATAAATGATACAACGTAATACAACGTAAACCGCCCCATATCTAACGCATCAACGACCATATTTTGACATTACGGCTATAATGTTGGAAATTACCACGCAGGACCGTCTACCATTGCGCGCCTCGACGCGCCCCCCGGAAAAGCTCACCTTCATGTCGACTTCGGCCGCCCGCAGCGGCGTCGCGCTGCAACCCGCTCCGCTCGAAACGCTCGCTATCCCTGCGGCGCTTGACGGTCGCACGGGATCGAACCGCGCGATCGGCGGCCATGCGCAGATTGCCGCGGCAAATGACCTGGAGGCAATACAGGCATGGCTCGCGCGCTTTGCCGACAAGCCGGCGACCTTCGACAGCTACCGCAAGGAAGCCGAGCGGCTGCTGCTCTGGTCGCTCGTGCAGCCAGGCAAACCGCTGTCGTCACTCACCCACGAGGACCTTGTCCGCTATCAGCGCTTTCTCGCAGACCCGCAGCCCGCCGCAACATGGGTCTCGGGCAGGGGTCGCAAGCATCCGCGCGGCGACGCGCGCTGGAGACCTTTCTACGGCCCACTGTCCCCTGCCAGCACCCGGCAGGCGATGGTCATTCTGAACGTGCTGTTTTCATGGCTGGTGCAGGCGGGGTATCTGGCCGGCAACCCGCTCGCGCTCTCGCGCCAGCGTGTGCGGCATGCCGCGCCGCGCATTGCCCGCTATCTGGAACCGGGCCTCTGGCAGGAGGTAAAGGACTACATCACGTCGATGCCACAGGATACGGCCCGCACCCGCGCGCACCATCACCGCGTGCGCTGGCTCTTTACGCTGCTGTATCTGGGCGGCCTGCGCATCGCCGAGGTCGGTGGCAACACGATGGGTCAGTTTTTCGTGCGGCGCGATGCGGATGGCATGATGCGCTGGTGGCTGACCGTACACGGCAAGGGCGACAGGGAACGGCTGGTACCGGCGACGCGCGAACTGATGACCGAGCTCAGGCGCTACCGGCAATCGTTCGGGATGACGGCCCTGCCCTCACCCGGTGAGGCAACGCCACTTGTGCTCCCAATCGGAAGTACGGCGGGACAAACCGCAGGAAGCAGGACGGAACTCGCCCGCAGCAACGCTGACGGTCGATCAAACGCACCGCTCACGCGGGCCGCGCTGCACGCGATCGTGAAAAACGTGTTTGCAGGCGCCGCCGACCGGCTGCGTGAACGCGGCGGAGAATTCCTGTCACGCGCGGACCTGCTCCAGGCGGCGTCTGCTCACTGGCTGCGACATACTGCCGGTTCGCACATGGCCGACCAGAAAGTAGATCTGCGCCTCGTGCGCGACAACCTCGGGCATGCATCGCTTACTACCACCAGCGTGTATCTTCATGCTGACGACGATCGCCGGCATGATGAAACCGATGCGAAACACCGCATCGGCTGGTGAGGCCGGTGACTTTTCGTATTGCGGATGTCAGCGCCCCGGCGCAGTACAGCACAGCCGTCCCATATTCAGATTGCATCGCCTGTGCAAAAATGCTCTTAACGCTTCTTGAAGCGTCGTCCCTGACCGGTTATGGAACTCCTCGACCTTGAACCGCAAGTGCTCGCGGATCGCCGCGGAGTGGCCTTCGGCCTCCCCCATCAGAGCACGGTTGGATGCGTCATTACCATCCGGGCGCTGGAAGCCTGCTTCTGGCTTGAACCGCAGGCCAGCGACGCGCGGATCCTGAAGACATTTCGTGACGGTTACAGCCGCATCCGGGCCATCACCGAACGGAAGCTGCTCGCCCATCCGACCACAACGCTTGAACTGACACCGACCGACTTCGTGCATCGCCAGGCGCAAGACGGCAGGCGAATGCGCACGCGACGCGGCGCTTAGGTGGCGCCCAGATTCGCGCTTTGTGCGCGGGCGGGAGAAGAACGAGCGGCGCAGCCTCGCTGCGGCGCCCGACGCCCGACGCCCCGCCATGTTGCCGGCTGCACAGGGAAATCGCGCAAATCGGCGAGACCGCATCGCTGCGCACGTCCTCTCTACTGGTGCACGGTGCACGGCCTTGGCCGCCCATTCGACCTGGCGCAGTGCTTCAGCTGCGGCGGGCGGCCGAAGTAAAGTTCATCGCTGCGCGACGCGCTATACGTCGCGAGCTCTGATCCTGCGGACGGGCAATCAGCGCGGCCTTGCCTGCACCCGGAGCGCCGAAGAAACCTGGCATTACGCCATCACCGGCCACCGGGAATTTCATCAATCGCATCATTCGGTCAACGGCGACGGGTCTTTATTCGGGCAGGCGTCAAACGCGTCTCTCACCGGTTACGTCTTCATCCGCGCTGTAGACGGTCAATCCTTCTACTGGGTCCATCGGTGCGTCCCACGGGCGCGCGGCAATGGCCCGCATTGCTGCTTCATAGCCCGCGCGCTGTCGGGAAGCAATGCCGGCTGGGGTGAAATCGATATCCTTCAACTGGTCGTCCCCGTCCAGGCGGGGCGCAGCAAGTTTGATCATACGCATGGTGGTCTGGCACCCCCAGGCGGCAAGCTCCTGGACTTCGGACGAGGCGCGCTCGGCTTCCGGCAAGCGCTTAACCAGTTCGCGGATCACATGGCGGAGACGGTGTATCTGCTGCTGACGCGCGATGTGACTGTCGGTGCGACTGGCGTACTGGATGTCCTTTTGCCGCTCCGAGATCTGCCATATGCTTTCCGGCTCAGGGCCGATCGGGTTCCACACTTGTACCGAGAAGATGACCGAACTCTTGCGGGGCTTGTCATCCAGCACCACCTCGACCGGGGTGTTGGAATAAACGCCGCCGTCCCAATACGGCTCTCCGTCAATCCGCACGGCCGGGAACGCGGGTGGCAGCGCGCCCGAGCTCATGATGTGCGAGGCATTCAGCCGTTGGTCGCGCGAGTCGAAGTAGCGCATCGCGCCCGTGCAGGCGTGAACTGCGCCCACGGTCAGTCGCGGATGCCCGGCGTTCAGCAGATCGAAGTCGACCAGCGAACAAAGCGTATCGCGCAACGGCGCAATCAGGTAATACGACGCTCGATCCACGCCGAGCCGGGCGAGCGGTCCGAGCCAGGATGCCGGATTGGGCTGGAAGAATCCCTCGATGCCGCCGCCGATGATCATCCATTTTGCAAAGATCTTGTCCCAGCCAGGCCAGGCAGCAGGCACGTCCAGGCGGGTGCGGTCGGTCACCTGGTTCCAGAATTCCTCCAGCCGTCGACAACGGTGCTCCGGTGGATTCCCGGCGATCAAGGCTGCGTTGATCGCGCCAATGGAGGTGCCGATCACCCAATCCGGCTGTATGCCCGCTTCGTCCATCGCCTGATAGACACCAAGCTGATACGCGCCCAACGCGCCACCACCCTGAAAGACGAGTACGACTTGCCCGGGCAACTCTGTGCGCGCTGGCTGGTTCACTCTCATCGATTGCCTCGCTGATCTTTTCCGTAGCGCGACCTGAGTAAGGCGCCCCACGCGCAGTTTCACCGTTGGGGGTAGCGGTGCGCGGGGCGAGCGCGAATCGATCGCCAGGATGGGATCCTGTTTCCTTGGCGTTGCGTGACGACGTGCGACGATGGGACCCGAATGCCATTAGCAAGTGTAGGCGATCGACGCACGCTGACCTCCATTTCATCTGGCGACCAAGCGCGCTCAACTTCCGGTACCGGCGACATCCGACCCGCTTGATACTGTCGCGAAACGAGGTCTTACAATCGAAACCTGTCCCGCGCGGGGCGATGCTTCGCCAGGCCTGCCCCGGCCAGAGCGGAACAGGAGACATGCGCATCGCGGTTACTCGCCATCGCGATGGGAGGAACGCTGACCGACGAGGCGGCACAGGACTGCAAGGAGGCTACGCGATGCTCGCACTCTTTACCGATTTCGGGGCCGACGACTTCTATGTCGGACAGGTAAGGGTCGCCTTGCTGCGACATGCGGCAGCCGGTACCCCCATTATCGATATGCTGCATACTGCCCCGAACTACGACTCGCAGGCAGGCGCGCATCTGCTCGCGGCGCTTGCGCAGTGGTATCCGCCGGATTGTGTCTTCCTGGCCGTGGTCGATCCCGGCGTGGGCGGCGAGCGGGATGCCGTCGTGCTGCAAGCCGACGGGCAGTGGTTCGTCGGGCCGGACAACGGGCTGCTCTCGGTCGTGGCGGCGCGCGCGGCGCGTACCCTGACCTGGCAGATTACATGGCGTCCCGCCGCGCTATCCGCCTCATTTCATGGTCGTGACCTGTTCGCCCCGATGGCAGCATGGATCAGCCGCGGCGAGTTGCCTCCCGACAAGCTCGTTGAGAGGACAGGCTTGCGCGTGCACCTGGATGCAGACGATTTCGCCGAGGTCGTTTACGTCGATCACTACGGCAATGCAATGACGGGGCTGCGGGCCGGAACCGTGCCGAGGACTGCACGGCTAAGCATCGCAGATACCGGTGTCGAATATGCCCGGGTCTTTTCCGATGCAATGGCCGGTCAAGCCTTCTGGTACGAGAACTCAATCGGGCTCGTCGAGATCGCCGTGAATCGCGGCAGCGCCGCGACGCAGCTTGGCGTACGTGTCGGAGATCCCGTCCGAGTGAACGGGGGCGGTGAATCGCCGACATAGCGCCAGGAAAATACGCTGGTGTCCCGAAGGCTGAAATGCTGTTTGTCCTCGAGGCGGTTCCTGAGGAGCAGCGGGGAACCCGGAGGCGGCACATCTCGGGATGACAATCGAGAAGCGCCGTCAGCAAACATGCGGCAGTCTACGCGAAAGGCATAAACCGACCCAGGTCGTGTGGAAACCCGATGGAATTTCAATGCGGCGCGTGACCCTGATCCAGCGACGCGTTTGACTGCCTTTACGGCTATCACGGCGTCGACGAGAAGGTGAATAGAGAACGACAATTACCTTGGTCGGTCCTTTGACAATTACCTTGGCCGGTGGTGAGGAGTCGGAGGCGGCGTAGCCGCCGGAGACGACGAACCGCCGGCGGCGCCGGAAGAGCGGGGTTTTACGATGGCTGATCGCATCGAACAAGAAGCGAACAGCCATGCCCGGAACCTACGTGACGGACCAGCAGGTCCGACTCTTTATGAGCAAGCGCAAACATCACACGCAAGAAGTCGCCGCGGCCATGGCGGGTATGAGCGTTCGCACGGCCCGACGCATTGAACATGAGGGCCGTCTGCCGTCGCAGAAGCCACCGCGGACGTGGCGCACACGTCACGATCCGTTCGCTGAAGTTTGGGAGGGCGAAGTCGTGCCGTTGCTGCGCCACGCGCCCCGGCTCAAGGCCATCACGCTGCTGTGCAAGCTGCAGGAGGCGCATCCCGGCCTGTTTCCTGACAGCATGCGGCGCACGCTTGAGCGGCGCGTCAACCAATGGCGCGCACTGGAGGGCCCTGGCAGGGAGATCTTCTTCACGCAGCAGCACCTGCCCGGCGTGCAGGGACTGTCGGACTTTACCGACATGCGGGATCTGCGCGTGACGATCGCCGGCGCGCCACTCGATCACCGGCTCTATCACTTCGTGCTCGCGTTCTCGCACTGGGAATACGCCTATGTCGTCGAAGGCGGCGAGAGCTTCGAGGCCCTCTCCACCGGTTTGCAGAATGCGCTGTGGCAGGCCGGTGGCTGCCCACACGAGCATCGCACCGATAGTCTGTCGGCTGCGTTCAAGAATCTGCAGACAGAAGAGGACTTCACGGCTCGCTACGACGCGTTGCTGGCCCATTACGGCTTGGCCGGCACACGTAACAACGTCGGCGTGGCCCACGAGAACGGCAGCGTGGAATCCTCGCACCGCCATCTGAAGGAGGCGGTCGACCAGGCGCTAATGCTACGTGGCCATCGCGACTTCGACGATCGTGCTGCCTATGACGCGTTTGTTCGCGAGGTCGTCATGCGGCGTAACCGTCGCAACGCGGCAGCGTTCAACGCCGAGCGCGAACACTTGCTGGATCTGCCCGCGCATCGCACGACCGACTTCATCGAAGAGGAGGCACGCGTGACACGCTGCGGCACCTTCACCGTGCGCGGGATTCTCTACAGCGCGCCGTCGCGCCTGATCAGCCACCGCCTGAAGGTCCGTGTCTACCCCGATCACCTCGACTGCTATCTATCCGGCGCGCTCGTACATAGCACAGCGCGGGGCTCCCATGCCGCCAATAGCCGCCGTCGCAAGCTTGACTACCGTCACTTCATCGAGGCACTCAAGCGCAAGCCCCAGGCGTTCAAGGGGCTGGCGTTTCGCGACGACTTGTTCCCGCGCGAGGCGTACCGCCGGACATGGGAGCGACTCGAGGCTCAGCTCACGCAGCGCGAGGCTTGCAAGGCCATAGTCGGACTGCTTGAACTGGCTGCCAATCATGGCGTCGAGGCGGTTCTTGCTGAGCGGCTCGAGGCATTGCTCGCTGCCGGCGAACTGCCCGATCTCGAGCAACTGCAGAACGAATTCGCGCCGCGGCAGGCGCAGTGCCCGGACGTGGAGGTCGATATGCCGCCGGCGGCCCTCTACGACACGCTGATCGGCGAGGAGGTATCGGTATGAACGCGCCAGCAACCTACGATGCCGCCCGTATGGGGCTGATGCTCACCGAGCTGCGTTTGCCGACGATCGCGCGGCTATGGCCCGAGTTCACGCAGCGCTCAGACAAGGAAGGCTGGCAGGCCACGCGCCTGCTAGGCGCACTGCTTGAGCATGAACTGGCCGAGCGTGCGAAACGGCGCATTGAACGGCACCGCGTCGAATCGCATCTGGACCCGAGCAAGACGCTCGAGACATTCGACTTCGGCTTGGTGCCGATGGTGTCCAAGGCGCACGTGATGGCGCTCGCGAGCGGCGACTCGTGGCTCGAGAAAGGCGCCACGATCCTGCTGTTCGGGCCTCCGGGCGCCGGGAAGAGCCATTTAGGCTCCGGCATCGGCCATGCGTTGATCGACGCCGGATACCGGGTACTGTTCACACGCACCGGCGAAATCGTGCAGAAGCTGCAGGCGGCTCGCCAGAGCCTGCAATTGCCATCGATGCTTGCCAAGCTCGATCACTTCGACTTGATCATCCTCGACGACCTGTCATACGTGCGCAAGGATCAAGCGGAAACGAGCGTGCTGTTCGAACTCATTGCCGAACGCTATGAGCGGCGCAGTCTGCTGATCACGGCCAATCAGCCGTTCTCCGGCTGGAGCGACGTGTTCCCCGATCCGTCGATGACGGTGGCCGCCATCGATCGCCTGGTCCATCACTCGACGATCTTCGAGCTGAACGTAGAAAGCTACCGGCGTCGCAGCGCCGACGACAACAAGCGCGCGCGGCGGCGTCAATTACCCCAACCCGAATCGGACGGAGCGACAACTATGACGAACTGAGCAGCGACAACTAACCCCGCCGACCGGCCAAGATAGTTGTCCCTCGGGCGGCCATCGTAATTGACAATCTACAGTGAACCCCTCCGATGCGTTCCAGGCGAGTTTAAGGGCTTTGTTTCAGGACCCACGGGGTGCTCATGCACCCACCAGCCGCATCGCCTTCATCGTTTTCTTAAAGCCCAGGATTCTCGGCACTCGCGTGAGATTGTAGGCGAGTACGTTCAAACTCATCTCGGTACCTACATTGGGCAGCCTGCGCGTCAGGAAGTGCGTGTAGCCCATCCAATGCGTGAACGTTCCAAAGACATGTTCGACGGTTCGCCGGCGCACGGTCATCGCATCCGGCGTCCTGTCGAGCCGGCGTTGGACCGCGTCCAGCACCGACTCATGTTCCCATCGGGTGATGCGGCGTTCTGTGCTTGGCGTGCATTGTGATTTCATGGGGCACTGAGGACAGGCACTGCTCCAGTAACGACGCAGTTGCATACCGTGTTCTTCCCGGGTTGAGCGATAAATTGCGCGTTCACCGGCGGGACATTGATATTCGTCGTCCCGCGCAATGTAGATGAAATCGGCCCTGTCGAACCGGCCATGGTATTTCGCGCCTGACGTCGTGGGCTTCGGCAGCATGACTGCAATCCCTGCATCCGCGCACGCCTTGATCTGCGGCCCACTGTAATAGCCACGATCGGCGACTGCCCGCAGTCTGGTCTTGCCCATCGCATCGCGCGCGGCCTTCGCAATAGGCCCGCAAGAACACGCATGCGGCTACTGCCAACAAGCCGGCTATGCAGCGTCGAATCCGTGAGCCGGCCAATTCGAATAGCGACATCGGTGCGGCTCTCGAGTAGATCGATGATGCCGTCGTTCGTGTTCAGCTCCAGGTGAACGTGCGGATAGCGCACGCGGTAGCCTTGCACAAGCGGTGCGATCACGTGCAGCATGAAAGGCGACACTGCATTGATCCGCAGGAGCCCCGATGGGTTTTCCCGCCGCGCGACCATCTGTTCCTCCGCGCTTTCCACGGAATCGATGCTGGCGCGCGCGTGTTGAAGGAACGCGCGCCCTTCCTCGGTCAGCTCCATCCTGCGCGTGGTCCGGCGCATCAAAGTCGTTTTCACTTTTCCTCGAGGCGCCCCAGCGTCCGGCTGGCCGCCGACACTGTCAGGTCGCGATGTTGGGCAGCTGCCGTCATCGAGCCGGTATCGACCACGGCCATGAAAGTCGCCAATTCGTCGAGGGTGATATTCATTCTTGATTTTCTTTCAAAAGAATTTTGTTTATAGACCAGTTTGTGAACAAAAGTAAAGCTGGCACGGCCGCTCGGCAATTCTACTCGCTGGCGATGTAAGTAATCCTTATCATATCGCGATCGTCCGCCAAAATCGCCTTACCGCGACAGAACCATTCGTAACCACGCGAGCGCAACGCGTCAGCCTTCCAGCGGGGATTGAAGCTGCGCCTCGAGAAACCGCAGGAACGCGCGCACCTTGCTGGAATGGCGGCGATTGGGCAGATACGCCGCATAGACCACTGCGTCGCCATTGTGCGGCGTCGCCTCGAACTGCTCGAACAGCCGCATCAGGCGTCCCGCGCGAATCTCCGCGACAACGAGCCATTCAGGCAGCAACGCAATGCCGCGTCCGGCGATAACGGCTTCCAGCAGGATGTCGATGCTGTTCGACAGCAGATGCCCGCGCACTTCGACCCGCTGTTCCCCGCCCTCGCGACGGAAGCTCCAGATCTGGCGCGTGCGGTAACCGCCGCCATACGCGACCCGCAGACACTCGTGGGCATCGAGCGCCTGCGGCGTGGGCGGTGTGCCGCTGCGTTCGAGGTAGTCGTGACTCGCGACGACATAGCGCGGATTGTCCGCCAGCTTTCTGATGACCAGGTTCGCGTCGCGATCGGGCGGGCCGATTCGAATCGCGATATCGATTCTGTCGAGTGCGAGATCGGCGTAGTGATCGGCAACCACCACGTCGAGAAACACGCGCGGATGCTCCGCGAGAAAGGCAGCGAGATGCGGCGCGAGCCGCAGACGGCTGAACGCGGACGGCACCGCGATGCGCAGCGCGCCGACCGGCGACGCGCCGCTGTCGAACACGCTTTCGTCCGCCTCGGCCAGATCGTCGAGCACCTTGCCGACCTGCTCGACATACGCAATGCCTGCGTCGGTGAGGCTGACCTTTCTCGGCGTGCGGGTCAGCAGCGCCGTACCGAGCGAAGCCTCGAGCGCGTCCATCAGACGCGTGACCGACGAGGGGGCGACGCCCAGGCGCTGCGCGGCCTTCGAAAAGCCGCCGGCGTCGGCCACTTCGAGCAATGTGTTCAAGGCGAGGAGTTTGTCCATGTACGGTCTCAACGGGAGGTTGATTGCGCCACACGCAACGCGGGATTGTATTTTAGCCACATTCCGCGAACGACACGCAACGAATAAGCTGTCCTCGTTACTTAGCGAAGGGGTCCAACATGCAAACCATTCAGGTCGAGGTCCATTACGACTTCATTTGTCCGTGGTGCTGGATCAGCCAACGGAATCTCGCCGCGGCGCTCGCGGAATCCGGCGCCAATGCGGCTGTTTCGATCCGTTACGTGCCGTTCGAATTGAATCCGGCGATGCCTGTCGAAGGCATGGAGCGGCGCAGCTATCGCACGCGCAAATTCGGCAGTTGGGCGCGCTCGCAAGGCCTCGATGCGCAGGTCACCGCAGCCGGTCTCGCGGCAGGCGCCCAGTTCAATTACGACAAGGTGCTGCGCACGCCGAATACGCGGCTTGCGCATCGTCTGATGCAGTTCGCGCAAGCGCGCAATCAGCCCCGGCAGGCCGCCGCGCTGTATCAAGCCATCTATGCCGCCTACTTTTCGGAAGGCCGCGACATCGGTTCGCTGGACACGCTGGTCGATATCGCCGCCGAACACGCCTTCCATGCCGGCGAAACCCGCGCTTATCTGCGTTCCGCCTCCGGCGCTCGGCAAATCGAGGCGGCGCGCGACGAAGCGGATCGCCGGGGCATTCATTCGGTGCCGACGATTGCCATTGCTGGCGAAATCATCAGCGGCGCGCAACCGCCCGCCGTATTCGCTCACGCATTGCGGGCGGCGACGCAACGGAGCGCGGCATGAGCGCACTCGGCAAACCGCGCGCCGTGGTGATCGGCGGTTCACTCGGCGGACTGTTCTCAGCCACCACCCTACGCGCGGCCGGGTGGGACGTGGACGTGTTCGAAACCTCGCCGAAGCAGCTCGATAGCCGCGGCGGTGGCATCGTGCTGCAACCGGACGTGCTGGACGCGCTGCAGTTCGCGGGCGTCGCCCTGCCCGATCCGCCGGGCGTGGCATCGGGCGAACGCCTCTATCTCGATCGCGAGGACAAGCGCGTCGAGCAGCTGTTCATGCCGCAAATGCAAACTTCATGGAGCCTGCTGTACAGCGCCATGAGGAACGCGCTGCCCGCGAAGCATCTGCATACCGGCGAGACCTTTAGCGACTTTCGCATGGACGGCGAACAAGTCGTCGCGCGCTTCGCAAGCGGCCGCAGCGAGCGCGCCGATCTGCTGATCGGCGCGGACGGTATCCGCTCGACGCTCAGGCGCTGCCTGTTGCCCGAGATCGTGCCGGTCTATGCGGGCTATGTGGCATGGCGCGGACTGATCGCGGAACCCGATTTGCCGCTCTTCGCGGCGGACACGTTGCGCGAGCGCTTCACGTTCCAGCAGGGCGACGAACACTCGGCACTCGCCTATCTGATTCCCGGCGAAAACGACTCGACCGTGCCCGGCGAGCGTCGCTGGAATTGGGTCTGGTATCGCAAGTACAACCGCGATCAGCTCAATGCGCTGCTGGTCGACCGTCACGGCGCGGCGCGTGCGTTCTCGCTGCCGCCGGGCACGACCAAGCGCGCCGATGTCGGGCAGTTGCGGCTCGATGCGAAAACCTTGCTCGGGCCGACGTTTCGCGCGCTGGTCGATGCAACCGACGACCCGTTCATGCAGCCGATCGTCGACCTACGCACACCGAAGATGGTGTTCGGACGCGTGGTGCTGATCGGCGACGCGGCATCGGTGCCGCGTCCGCATACGGCCGGCAACACCGCCAAGGCGGCGGCCAACGCACATGCGCTCGCGCTTGCGCTGTCGGGCGCCGGGCAGGCCGACACGAGCATCGATTCGTTGCTCAAGCGTTGGGAGAGCCAGCAATTGCAACGCGGCAAGCGCATGACCGATCTGGGCATTTCGCTCGGCGACCGTTTGATGAATATCGCCGGTTAGTTCCAAAGCTTTTCCGCTTCTTTTCCGCATTTCCACTTTTTCATTTTCAGGAGTTACTCATGTCAACCGACGCATCCATCACCGCCGGAAGCCCAGGCCAGACCAAACTGACAGGCGGCCTGGTCGCGCTGTTCGCCTTCTGCTGCGGCGCGATCGTCGCGAATCTCTACTACGCGCAGCCGATCACGGAACTGATCGCGCCGGACATTCACATGTCCGGCGGCACGGCGAGCCTGATCGTCTCGCTCACGCAAATCGGCTACGCGGTGGGGCTGTTCTTTCTCGTGCCGCTCGGCGATCTGCTGGAAAACCGCAAGCTGATGATCACCACCGCGCTGGTGTCGATCGTGAGCCTGGGCGCCGCCGCGTTCGCGCACCAGCCAGGCTGGTTGCTCGGGATTTCGCTGCTGATCGGCTTCAGTTCCGTGGCCGTGCAGATCCTGATTCCGCTCGCCGCCCATCTCGCGCCGGACGAGTCGCGCGGCAAGGTGGTCGGCACCATCATGAGCGGACTGCTGCTCGGCATTCTGCTGGCGCGCCCGATATCCAGCGTGGTGGCCGGGCACTTCGGCTGGCGCGCGGTATTCGGCTCGGCGGCCGTGCTGATGGCGATCGTCACCAGCGTGCTCGCGCTCACTATTCCGCGCCGCCAGCCGGATCACCAAGCCACGTATTTTCAGCTGATCGGCTCGCTCGGTCATCTGCTCCGCACGATGCCGGTGCTGCGCCATCGCTCGTTGTATCAGGCGTTGATGTTCGCTTCGTTCAGCCTCTTCTGGACCGCGATTCCGATCGAGTTGACCCGGCAGTTCGGGCTCTCGCAGACCGCGATCGGCATCTTCGCGCTGGTTGGCGCGATCGGCGCGACCTCGGCGCCGGTCGCCGGCCGCCTCGCCGACGCGGGCCTCACGGTGCGCGCGACATTGATCGCGCTGGTGGTGGGCGCGCTCGCCTATACGCCTGCGTTGATCCATCCCGCGTGGGGCGTGATCGGGCTGGTCGCGACCGGCATCGTCCTCGATTTCGTCGTGCAGATGAACATGGTACTGGGACAACGCGAAATCTATGCGTTGCATGCCGCGAGCCGAAACCGTCTGAACGCGCTGTATATGACCAGTATCTTTGTAGGCGGCGCATTCGGCTCGGCGCTGGCCAGTCCGCTCTATGAGCATGGTGGCTGGCCGCTGGTCGCCGGCGTCGCCACCGCCTTCCCGCTCGTCGCGCTCTTTCACTATCTGGCGATCGGCCGTCCGCACGCCGCCCGCCAGGCCTGACGCGATAGGTCTTTATTAGGAGGCCGGACAGACATCCTCCGGTTTCACAAAAATTCAGCGTGGCTTCAGGAATTCTTGTGGTGTCATCGATATGCTGCTCGGTACTGTCACGCATCTGAACGACGCTAAATCGTTCGCAAAAAGGAACAACGATGTCATCCCTTCTCAGCGCTCACGACCTGCATCAGCTGCGCTTACCGAATCGCGTCGTGATGGCCCCCATGACACGCTCGCGTGCACCGCTGCGCGGCTGTCCGACGGACATGATGGCGCAGTACTATGCACAGCGCGCGTCGGCGGGGCTGATCATCACCGAGGCGACCAATGTCAGTTCGGCGTCGGCATCCTTCGAGCTCACGCCGGGCATCATCACGGCCGAGCAGATCGCCGGCTGGCGCAAGATCACGGGCCGGGTACACGACGCCGGCGGCCGTATCTTTATGCAACTGTGGCACGGCGGACGAGTTGCCTCCTTCGCGTTGCTCGGCGGCGAGGCGCCGTTGTCGCCCTCGGGCCTGAATGACGATCTCGAGCAATTGCAGGTGTGGGCACAGTTGCAAAACGGCCAGTACACCAAGATCCACGCCACGCCTTCGCGCGCTATGTCGACCGACGAAGTGAAGCTCGCCATATCGGAGTTCAAGCAAGGCGCGGCCAACGCAATCGAAGCCGGGTTCGATGGCGTCGAAGTGCATGCGGCAAACGGCTATCTGCCGCATCAATTCCTCTCTTCGACCACCAACAGGCGGGATGACCGATACGGCGGCTCGTTGGCGAACCGCGCGAACTTCCTTCGCGACACGCTCACGGAGATCGGCTCAGTGGTCCCCCTCGATCGCGTCGGCGTCCGCATTTCGCCGTATGCGCACTATAACAACGTGCGCGACGCGGATCCGGACGGCACCTATGACTACGTCGGCAAGATGCTCAGCGAATTCGGCGTCGCCTACCTTCACGCCGCTGACACGAACGGCTGGAGCGGGGCCCCGGATTTGCCGCGCATCGTTGAACGCATGCGCAAGGTCTTCTCAGGGACCTTGATGCTCAACGGCGGCATTTCCATCGATCAGGCAGACGCATTGATCCGTGACGGCGAAGCCGATCTGGTGGCGTTTGCGCGCGCGTATATCGCCAATCCCGATCTGGTCGAGCGCATTGCTACCCATGCACCGCTCGCAACACCAAAGCCGGTCGGCTGGTACGGCGGCGACCACTCCGGTTATATCGACTATCCGTTCCATAGCAGCGGCGCTCACGCATGACGGAGGCATCCCGTTGGCCGCGCGCACAGCGCGGTGTGCAGACTCGATTCAAGACTTCTGTGACAGGTGGGTGAATGACTCGAAAGCTTAAATTGTTGGCGGTGGGAGGCGTAGTCATCCTGGCCGCGCTGATCGTCGCCACGCTGCTGATGTGGAAACCCGCCATTGCTCCCCTACAGCCTCCGCCGGCTTCGTCGTTCGATGCGCAGACGAGGCTCGCCGGCGCGAGAGTCGTGGCGCTGGGCGACTGCATCGTCTGTCATACCGCCAGGGGTGGCAAGCCGTTCGCCGGCGGCTTGCCGCTTGCAACGCCGTTTGGGACGATCTACGCGACCAATATCACGCCCGACGTCGAGACGGGCATCGGTGGCTGGTCGCTGGAAGCGTTCACGCGAGCGGTGCGTCATGGCGTCTCCCGTGATGGTCACCTGCTCTATCCCGCGTTTCCTTATGTTCACTTTACGCGCATGTCCGATGGCGACATCTCGGCGGCCTACGCGTATCTGATGACACGTGAGCCGGTCAACGCGAGCACGCCCGCGAACGAACTGATCTTCCCGCTGAACTTCCGTCCCTTGCTAGCCTTCTGGAACGTGTTGTTCCTTCACCCCGGCGAGCAGGCCGCGGATGCCTCGGAAGATGCCCAGTGGAATCGCGGAAAGCGACTCGTAGATGGCCTCGGACACTGCGCCTCGTGTCATTCGCCGCTCAACGCGATTGGCGGTGAAAAATCGGGACACGCATTCGACGGCGGCATTGTCGACGGCTGGGAGGCCCCCCCACTGAATGCACTTGGCTCGGCGCCGAAACCGTGGACCAAAGATCAGCTCGTCATGTATCTGCGCAGCGGTCGTGCAAGCGAACACGGCGCCGCGGCCGGTCCCATGCTGCCCGTCACTCGCGATCTCGCCACCGTGCCTGAGGAAGATGTGAACGCGATGGCCGCGTACATCCTGTCGATACAGAAAGTGCAGCCGGCCGTTGCGAACGCGTTTGCTGACGCTGCAGCACACGACGAACCATCGCCTGCGGCGCAACGCGGCGCATTCCTGTTCGCCGCGTCGTGCGCGCAATGCCACGGCCCCGCCGCGCCGATGCAATCGATTGGCGAGCGCCCCACGCTCGCGTTCAGCACTGCCGTCAATGCTCCGACGCCACGTAACACCGCTCAGATGATCCTTAGCGGTAACGGCTGGCATGGGGAGGACAGCATGAACTACATGCCGGCCTTCAGCGAGGTCTATAACGATCAGCAAATCGCCGATGTCGCGTCCTACATTCGCGCAACCTATTCGCAGCGCGGCCCGTGGAACGACGTCGAAGCCACCGTGGCAAAAGTCAGAGAGGAGAACAAGGCGCGATGATCAACCTTACCGTCAATGGCGTGCAGCACGCGCTGGATATCGATCCGTCGACGCCACTGCTTTATGCGCTGCGCAATGACCTGCATCTGCACGGCGCAAAGTTCGGCTGCGGGCTTGGACAATGCGGCGCGTGCACGGTGATCGTCGGCGACCAGGCCGTCTTTTCGTGTCTGGTTCCGGTGTCGTCGATCGGCGCCCGTTCCGTGCGTACGATAGAGGGCCTCGGCACGGCCGACCATCCCGGTGCGCTGCAGAAGTCCTTCATCGAACATCAGGCCGCACAGTGCGGTTATTGCATCGCCGGCATGATCATGCGCGCGCAGGCGCTGCTCGATCGCAATCCGCGGCCAAGCGAGCGCGAACTGCGCGAGCATATGGAGCCGAACCTGTGCCGTTGCGGCACCCATATGCGTATCCTCGCTGCGATCCGCGAAGTCGCGCACCTTCCGCCCGGCGACACGGCATCCGGCAAGCCCCGCAGCGCGGCGAGCAACGGAGGCACGCAATGAGCATCAAGGACGACGATTTCAACGAGGGGCGCCGCCACTTCATGATGTCCGGTGCGCTCATGGTGAGCTTCAGTCTGCTCCCCGGCGTCAAGGTCATGGCGCAAGAAGTGATCGCGGACGAAGGCGCCGCCGTGCACGTGGCCAAAGCGACCGAGGCGCTCGCGGGCAGCCTGAAGACCAACCCGTTTCTCGACGCGTGGATCAAGATCGACGCAGCGGGCAAAGTGACCGTCTACACCGGCAAGGTTGAACTCGGCACCGGCGTGCGCACCGCGCTGCTGCAGATCGCGGCGGAAGAGCTCGACATGGCGCCGTCGCTGATCACGTTTCTGACCGCCGACACGGGCGCCTCACCGGACGAAGGACTCACGGCGGGAAGTCACACCATTGCCGACAGCGGCAGCGCGTTGTTAAACGCGTCGGCGCAGGTGCGGGGGCTGCTCGTCGACGCAGCAGCCAAACGCTTCGGCGTCAGCAGCAGCGTGCTGAAAGCCCACAACGCGGTCATCACGGCGCCAGACGGCCGGACGATGACGTATGGCGAAGCGGTCGGCGCCGCCGGTCTGCATCGCATGGCGTCGCCCGTATCGCCGTTGAAAGACCCCGCAACGTTCGCAGTGGTCGGTAGGTCATTGCCGCGGCTGGACATCCCGGTCAAGGTGACCGGCGGACCGAGTTATGTTCAGGACATGTTCATGCCGGACATGCTGCATGCGCGTGTAGTGTTGCCGCCGGTTTACGACGCGAAGCTGCTGCGTACCAACTCACCCGACATTCTGAAGATGCCGGGCGTGGTCAACGTCATCAGAAACGGCAGCATGCTCGCGGTAGTCGCTAAAGGCGAATGGCAGGCCGTGCAGGCACAACGTGCATTGGCAGCGGGAAGCGAGTGGAGCGCAGGGCGCGCTCTGCCCGACCCAGCCACTGTGCACCGCGATCTGAAGCAGATCGCCACCGAACACATCGAGATCGCGAACACCCGCAGCGCGGCCGGAACGGCTGTGAGAACGCTGAGCGCAAAGTGCACCAAGCGCTATATGTTGCACGGTTCGATCGGCCCTTCCTGCTCGGTCGCACAATTCAAGGACGGCAACATGACCGTCTGGACTCACTCGCAAGGCGTCTATCCGCTGCGCGATGGCCTTGCGGAAATGCTGTCGCTGCCCAAGGAGAACGTACGCTGCATTCACGTAGAGGGATCGGGATGCTACGGCCACAACGGCGCGGACGACGTAGCCGCGCACGCCGCGTTGATCGCCCGCGAAATGGCCGGCCGGCCGGTTCGTGTGCAATGGATGCGCGAACAGGAACACACGTGGGACCACTTCACGCCCGCCATGGTCACCGAACTGACTGCTTCGCTCGACGCGAGCGGGAGCATCGTAGGCTGGAACTATGCGCTGTGGAGCAGTTCGCATAACGAGCGGATCGTGAACGCGGGCCGGCTCGTTCCGGCGACCATGCTGGAGAAACCGTTCATATCGGCGCCGTCAGTGCCGATGGTGCAGCCCGAGGGCGGCGGCGATCGCAACGCGATTCCGCTGTACACGTTCCCGAACCTGCACGTAATGAACAACTTCTCGCCGAGCATGCCGTTGCATACGTCGGCGATGCGCTCACTCGGCGCGCACATGAACGTCTTCACGATCGAGACGTTCATGGATGAGCTGAGCGCCGCGGTCGGCGCCGATCCGGTCGCGTTCCGGCTCAAGCATATGCAGGACCCGCGCGCACGCGAGGTCATTCAGCTCGCGGCTGCAAAATTCGGCTGGCCGCGCGCGCCGCGCAAACCGAACCACGGCGTCGGCTTCGCCTTCGGTAAATACAAAAACCTGATGGCTTATGTGGCCATGGCCGTTGAGATTTCCGTCGTGCCCGAGACGGGTCAGGTGATTCTCGAACACGCCGAGGTCGCGGTCGACTCCGGGCAGATCGTCAACCCCGATGGTATCCGTAATCAGATCGAGGGCGGAGTGATTCAATCGGCCAGTTGGACGCTTTACGAAGAGTTGAAGTTCGATACCGGGAAAATCAGAAGCTTCGACTGGAGCAGTTACCCGATCCTCCGCTTCTCCGCCGTTCCGCGCAGTTTGAACGTCCATCTCATCAATCGTCCTGGTGCGCCGTTTCTCGGCGCTGCCGAAGCTTCGATGGGACCGACCGCCGGCGCGCTCGGCAATGCGTTGTTCGATGCAACCGGAAAGCGGCTGCGCGACATGCCTTTGGGCGGTGATAGCTTGCGCCGGCAAATAGACGTATAGACATGGCGTTGCTGGCAATATGAAAATTGCAATCGCAGGTGGTTCAATCGCAGGGCTCGCATGCGCTTTGACGCTGACATGCACGGGGCACGACGTGCATGTCTATGAGCGCTCCGCAGGCGTCATCGTCAACGATGCACACGAAACTCATAGCTGCCATCACTCCAATGCGCCGGCGACTTTACGGGGGTCAGATATCCGGCGCGATATTCACCGCGTCTGAAGCCTCATCGCGCCCGGCGAATCAACTCCCACATCTTCGCCAGTTCGATCAGCGTCTTGGCCTGCATCTTGTCCGGCACGCACCGCTTATGGACTTCACTGTTACCTCCTGCGCGCCCAATTCATGGGCGATCTGCTCTATCATCTTGCCTTGCACGGCATGCTCAAAGACGTCCATTTCACGCGGCGTAAGCAAGGCGGCGCGCCGCACCACTCCCGCATTGAATGCGTGTTCGGCGAGGTTGGATTCATCCTGTGCGAGCGCGCGCCTGACGGCCTCAAGCAGTGGTTCATCGTCAATCGGCTTGGCGAGGAGTTCATGCGCGCCAGCTTTGATCGCACGCACCGACATCGGAATGGAGCCATGACCGGTGAGAAAGATGATGGGCACCCGCGGAAGAAATTAATGTCGTCAACTCGGAACCCGCGTGGCGTATCGGTTTCATCATCGGAATTGACAACATTACTCACACTCTGAACGAAATAAAGGCGTCCTCAGATCAGCAATAGATTGTCGTTAGCGAACAGCTGCGAGGCAGTATCGCAAACTCACAAAAAAGATCTACGAAACCGACACAGAACCATTGAGATGCATTTTCAGTGGGAACGAATATTTTGACATGAGTTTGCGCGTACTTGGGTCCACGGCAATGTGATACGAAAGCTTCTTGAAATATCTCGCGATCTTTTAATTTTCAACAACTTAACTGAGAATCCGCCGGCAGGAGTTTGCGCGGAATCACTGACAGGCAGCGTCAGGACGCCGTCGACAAAGCCGAACAGGCGGCCAACGATGTCGCGACCCTGCGCGCGCGGATTGCCGGACTCGACGCGCGCATCGTCGAGCTGCAGACGGCCAACGACATGCTGACGGCGCAACTGGCGACATCGAAGGAAGAAATCGCGGCAGGAGCCGCCGCGCTCGCCGATGCCCGCCGCGATTTCGCCGACGAACTCGCGAAGCTGCGCCGCTCGCACGAGCAGAACGAGCAGCGGCTCGCCGCGGCGGAAAAGCGCGCCTTGCTCGAAATCGACGGTGAACGAGCGGCGGCGCAACGTCTGCGCAAGGAGCTCCAGGCGAGTCACGAGCGGGCGGCGACGCTCGAAGCCGAATCGCGGGCCGAGCGCGACGCGATTCGGGACGAGTTGGCCGCATCAAAGGCAGAACTGGCTGCCTCCGCTGCGCGGCATGCCGCGACCCGCGGGCAGCTCGCGGAAAAGGATGCGTTGCTGGCTGAACGGGTGGCGGCGACCGACCTGTTGCGCGAGCGTATCGACACGCTCTCGCGGCAGATCGAGACGGCGCGAACAGAAAAAACGGCCGCGCGCCCTGCCCGCCGCGCCCGCGAAACATCACCCGTGCAGGGCCGCGCGATGGTGGGCTTCTCGGGCGCACCGTTCGTCAAACGTTCGACCAACGCCAAACCACGCGAAGACTGAGGACTGCCGGCGTCCCGGCGGCATGTCACCACGCGAGTCGCGATAAGTGGTTACACCTGGTGAGGTTCGATAAAAAGTGATCGTCATGGGGCGGCGGCACCCGCCGCCCGCGCGCAACGCTGCGTCAGAACCGCGAATGACACTCGAAACTGACCGACGACCCGTGCTCGGTCATCGCGCTGACGCCGCTGACCGTCTCCGTATTCACGCTGCTTTGCATACCGCGACGATCGCAGTAGTCGCGCGCCTCGTTCATCGCGAGTTCGTGCGCGCGCGCCCAGGCCATGCGTCCTCCGGTCGCGCTGGCGGCGACCGTGTAGCTGCCGGGCTTGCCGCTCGCGACCACGTCCGTGCTCGATGCGCACCCGACGAGACTCGCGCACGCGAGCGCCACCGCCGCCACCCCGCGCATGCGCGTGGGCAGCGGCGCCCTCTTCCTTTCCGTGCTTTCCGCTCGCGCGACAAACGCGACTTCGCGTACCCGCACCGTTTTGCGCGCCTCAGCGAGCATGTCCGAACCCTGATTCGACATCGTGGATCACCTGCATTTTTAACTGATTAGTCAGGCAGCAATTATCCGGAATCGTTCGACCAAGATCAGCCGATACAACCGAAAACACTGTTGCGCGAGTCCTAACAATGGACGCGAGCGCCACGCCGCGACGGCCTCGGCAATGAGCGGACCACATGGTTCACAAAAGACCTTCCGGAATCCCTTTTGAGCGTCTAGTCTGTAACGATGCCTGTTCGACGGACCGGCATTTCGAACCGCAGACGGACCCCACCACATAGCGGCATACACCGGTCGCCGAACCGGAGGAGACATATATGGATCTCGAGGCACGTACCCTTCATCGCGTCACGGTTCGGCTCGTGCCGTTCCTGATACTGTGCTATTTCATCGCCTATCTCGATCGCGTCAACGTCGGCTTCGCGGCCTTGCAGATGAACAAGGCGCTCGATCTGTCCGCGAGCGCGTTCGGCTTCGGCGCGGGCGTGTTCTTTATCGCGTACTTCTTTTTCGAAGTGCCGTCGAACCTGCTGCTCGAACGATTCGGCGCGCGCCGCTGGATCGCGCGGATCATGTTTACGTGGGGTATTCTCGCGGGCGCGATGGCGTTTATCCCGGACATCGCGCGCTTCACCGGGCTCTCGCCCGCGCACGTGTTTTTCGGCCTGCGCATTCTGCTTGGCGTCGCCGAGGCCGGCTTTTTCCCGGGCATCATCTTTCTGCTGACCTTGTGGTTTCCGGCCGCGTATCGCGGGCGCGTGGTCGGCTATTTCATGGCGGCGATTCCGCTGTCGACGGTGATCGGCGGCCCGATCTCCGGCGCGCTGCTGTCGCTCGACGGCCGCGGCGGACTCGGCGGCTGGCAGTGGCTGTATCTGATCGAGGCGGTGCCGGCGGTATTGCTGTCGGTCGCGGTGCTGTTGTATCTGACCGACAAGCCCGCCGACGCCACCTGGCTCAGCACCGAGGAGCGCGACTGGCTGATCGCGCGGCAGAAGCAGGAGCGCGAGCATCGCGAGGCGGTGCGCCACTTCAGCGTGAAGGAGGCGCTGATCAATCCGCGCGTGCTCGCCATCGCGCTGATCTATTTCGGGGCGAACGCGACCAACTACGGCCTGAGCTTCTTCCTGCCGCAGATCGTGAAGTCGTTCGGCCTCACTAATCTGCAGACGGGTTTCGTGACGTCGCTGCCGTACGTGGTCGGCCTCGTCAGCATGATTTTGTGGGGACGGCATTCGGATCGCCACCTCGAACGCCGCTGGCACGTCGCGATTGCGCTGTTCGTCGCGGCGGCCGGCATCGCGGCCGCGGCCGGCCTCGACAATCCGGTGCAGAAGATGATCGCGTTATCGATTGCCGGCTTCGGCATCTTCGGTTGCCTGCCGGTCATCTGGACCTTGCCGGCCGCGTTCCTGTCGGGCGCGGCGGCCGCGGGCGGCATCGCCGCGATCAATTCGCTCGGCAATCTGGCGGGCTTCTTCGGCCCGTTCGCGATGGGCTGGATCAAGGACAGCACCGGCGGCTTCGGTGCCGGGCTGCTATGCCTGTCGGGCGCGGGACTCATCGGCATGGCGGCGGTGTTGCTGCTGCATCACGACACGTCGCTCGAGACGACGCATGGCAATCCGCATGCGCGACCGCCGGGTGAAGCGGGGGTCGCGGGGTCTTAGCGCTAGTCCCACGCGCCGTTCAATACGCACCCGGGCAGCCTGCCCGGGTCGCCTTCAATTCGCCCCGCTGCCGTTATTCGACCCTTCTGTGCCCTGACCGCCCGCATCGGGCGGCACGATGTCGTCCGGCGTCGGGGTTGGCGCGAGCGCTGCGGCACCGCCGCCGTGCGCTTCACCGTCGACGGTATTACCCGGCGCCGGCGCGGGAGCCGACCCCGACCCCGGCGCCGGCAGCAACGGCGGCAACGCGCGCGCTTCGCCCTGCACCGGGGACGCGCCCGCTGCCTCTGACGCCGCCGCCGGTGCCGCCACGGCAGACGTCGGCGGCTGCACCGACGCCACCGGCGCGCGCCGCGCCGGAGCACGCGCCACGACCTGCTTGTCCGGCTGCGCCGGCGTGCGCGTGAACAGGTGCCCGATCCAGTCGCGCAGGCGTTCGGCGCGCTCGGCGAACCAGCCCGGCTGCTGCGCGGTATCGAACTTCATGTGGCTGTCGACGAGCCGCGAGCGCTGCGCGCGCTGGAAGAAATCGCCGACGATCGGCAGCGCGCTATGCGCACCCTGCCCCCAGTAATCGCTGCGCAGCGTCACGCGGCTGTCGTTGAAGCCGACCCATGCCCCCGCCACCAGTTGCGGCTGCATCAGGATGAACCAGCCATCCGCGTTGCCCTGGGTCGTGCCGGTCTTGCCCGCGACATCGCCGCGCACGCCGAAGCGCGTGCGGATGCTCGCGCCGGTGCCGCGGCTGACCACGTCGCGCATCACGTCGACGAGCGTGCGCGCCGTGTCGGCGGGCAGCTCGCGACTCGGCGTGGCCGGCTTGAACTCGGCGAGCAGGTTGCCGTTGCGGTCCTCGATGCGCGTGACCATCAGCGGCTCGACGTAGCCGCCGAGGTTCGCGATCGTGCCGTACGCCGACACCATTTCCTTAAGCGTGACCGGGCTCGTGCCGAGCGCGAGCGACGGCACCGGGTCGAGCTGGCTGTCGCGCACACCCATCGCGCGCGCGAGCTTGGCGACCCTGTTCGGACCCACCGACTCCATCACCTGCGCGGTGATGCGGTTGCGCGAATAGGCGAGCGCGTCGCGCAGGCTGATCATGCGGCCGCTCGGCTCGTCCTCGTCGTTCGGCTTCCAGATTTCGCCGCCGGCGAGTTCGATCTGAACCGGATTGTCCGGCAGTTTGTCGTCCGGCTTCGCGCCGGCCTCGAAGGCCGCCGCGTAGACGAACGGCTTGAAGGTCGAGCCCGGCTGACGGCGCGCCTGCTGCACGTGATCGAACGGATCAACGCCAAAGTCGCGGCTGCCGACCCACGCCTTGATCTCGCCGGTACGTGGGTCCATTGCGAGGAAGTCGGCCTGCACGCGCGTCTTCGTGTCGCACACACTCTGCACGAGCTTGCGATCGGCGAGCAGGCGTTTCAGCGCGTCGTCGTCGGCGAGGCCCGTGTCTCTGGCCGCGCGGAAGTCAGGCGTTTCGCGCAGGAACGTGCGCAGCAGGTCCTTGTCCGCCGAGCAGCCCGCGCGCGTGCCCCACGCGGAGTTCGCGATGTTCTGCAACTGGTTGCCCTGCAGCGTGACCGCCTGGGTCGCCATCGTCTGCAGACGCGAGTCGATCGTCGTGCGCACGACGAGTCCATCGGAATAGATGTTGTAGTCGTTGCGATCGGCCCACGCGACGAGCCATTTGCGCAGTTGCTGCGTGAAGTGCGGCGCGGGTCCGGGCGGCTCGATCTGGCGCTCGAAGTCGAGACGCAGCGGCTTGCGGGCGAGCGTGTCGTACTGGGCGGGTGTCAGCTTGCCGTACCTGACCAGCTGCGCGAGCACCGTATTGCGCCGCTGCAAGGCGCGCTCGGGGTTCAGCACCGGGTTGTAGTACGCGTTGCCCTTCAGCATGCCGGTCAGCGTTGCCGCTTCGAGCACGTTCAGGTCGGATGCGGACTTGTCGAAATAGGTGCGCGCAGCCATCTCGATGCCGTACGCGTTGTACAGGAACGGGACCGTATTCAGGTAGGTTTCGAGGATCTCGTCCTTCGTGTAGAACGCCTCGATCTTCAGTGCGGTGATCGCTTCCTTCAGCTTGCGCGTCAACGTCGGCGCGCGGCCGATTTCGTCGGGATACAGATTGCGCGCGAGCTGCTGCGTGATCGTCGAGCCGCCCTGGCGCTCACCGGAGAACGTGTGCAGCGCGGCCGAAGCGGTGCGCCGCCAGTCGAGCCCGAAATGCTGATAGAAGCGGTGATCCTCGGTGGCGATCAGCGCGTTCACGACGTTCGGCGAGATGTCCTTCAGCTTGACCCACTCGCGGTTCGACGGCTTGAACTCGGCGAGCAGCTTGCCGTCCGCCGACAGGATCTGCGCGGGCTGCTCGATCTTGGCCTTGCGGATGTCGCCGATGCTCGGCGTGAACGGAATCAGCAGCAGCACGTACAGTACGAATAGCACCGGCAGCGCGGCGAGCCCCCACGCGAACGTGCGGCGGGTCGGATGGCGCAGATGCCACGCGGCCTTCGCGAACAGCGGGTTCGCGAGCGTCAGCCCTTTGTCGAGGGCCGCCAGAAAGGAGGAAAAGAGGCGCTTCACTTGCTGTCGTCGGCTGGGAAAGGCGCAATCGTACCAAGATGTGGGGGGTGCGCCGGTTTTTGCTTCGTTCCCGGCATGGAGTGCGGCTCCGGCGGGGCCACTATAATGTCGCCAATTCCGACAAGAGGTGCTTCATGATCATCAAACCGCGTGTGCGTGGCTTCATCTGTGTATCGACCCATCCGACCGGCTGCGAAGCCAACGTCAAGGAACAGATCGAGTATGTGAAGGCACGCGGCCCCATCGCCAACGGCCCGAAGAAGGTGCTCGTGATCGGCGCGTCGACCGGCTATGGCCTCGCCGCCCGCATTAGCGCAGCGTTCGGCTCGGGCGCGTCGACCCTCGGCGTGTTCTTCGAGCGCGCCGGCAGCGAAACCAAGGCTGGCACGGCCGGCTGGTACAACACCGCGGCGTTCGAGAAGTTCGCCACCGCCGAAGGCCTGTACGCGACCAGCATCAACGGCGACGCGTTCTCCGACGAAGTGAAGGCGCGCACGATCGAAGTGATCAAGCGCGATCTCGGCCAGGTCGATCTGGTCGTCTACAGCCTCGCGGCGCCGAAGCGCCAGCACCCGAAGACCGGTGAAGTGTTCAGCTCGGTGCTCAAGCCGATCGGCAAGGCTGTCAATCTGCGCGGCATCGACACCGACAAGGAAGTGATCAAGGAAACCGTGCTCGAACCGGCGACGCCGGAAGAAATCGCGCACACGGTCGCGGTGATGGGCGGCGAGGACTGGCAGATGTGGATGGACGCGTTGGGCGAAGCCGGCGTGCTCGCCGACGGCGCCAGGACCACCGCGTTCACCTACCTCGGCGAGAAGATCACCCACGACATCTACTGGAACGGCTCGATCGGCGCGGCCAAGAAAGATCTCGACCAGAAAGTGCTCGGCATCCGCTCAACGCTCGCGGCCAAGGGCGGCGATGCGCGCGTCGCGGTGCTGAAGGCAGTCGTCACGCAGGCAAGCTCGGCGATTCCGATGATGCCGCTCTATCTGTCGCTGCTCTTCAAGGTGATGAAGGAAAAAGGCACGCACGAAGGCTGTATCGAGCAGGTCTACGGCCTGTACAAGGACAGCCTCTATGGCAGCCAGCCGCATCTGGACGACGAAGGCCGTCTGCGCGCCGACTACAAGGAACTTGATCCGCAGGTGCAAGGCCGCGTGCAGGAGCTGTGGAACCAGGTGAGCAACGACAACATCTACGAACTCACCGATTTCGCGGGCTACAAGACCGATTTCCTGCGCCTGTTCGGCTTTGAAATGAAGGGCGTCGATTACGACGCGGACGTCAATCCGGACGTGCAGATTGCGAATCTCGTGCAGGTTTGATCCACCGGGGGGCGGGCCCGCTTCGCGAGTTCGCCCCTGAGGTTGCCCCTCCTCGCCTCCCTCCCCTCACTCCCCTCACTCCTTCAACACGTCAGCACGGATACGCGCCCTGCAACGCGCGCAGAATCGCGAGCCCGATTGGAAAATCCTCGGAAATGCCCGGATGGTTCGCGAAGAACGCATCGAGCAACGGATAGACCGTCTGGTTGCCGATCGCGAGCGTTGGTGGCGGACAGAACAACTGCGGCTGTTTCCTCGCGACCAGATCGCCGTTCGCCCAACCGAACGCGTTGATCGTGCCGGTGATGTACGCCGCATAGATCGAGTTGTTGTCGGCGTGTGCCCAGCGCTTGTATTGCGCGGCCGTCATTTCGGCGCTCGCGTTCAGAGTGAAGCACGCCGCCAGCAAAGCCAGCACGAATTTCGTTAACCGCATCGTTGAACCTTCAATGTCGCTAGATGGCCGCCATTGTAGGCGACGCGGGGTGCACCGCGCAGAAGCCGTCGAGCGCGGGAATCCGCAAGCAGAGCGTAAGCATTGAAGGCGGATTCTGTAAGCATCGACAGATTGCAGAAGCGCGCGAATCAACGATTACGGCGTGCCGTTTCGGCAATGCTTGCGATACCCGTCGCGCCCGGCCAGGCGCGCCATATAAGCGGCCAGCGCCGGCAAATCGTCGTGCTGCTGCGGCGTTTCGAGCCAGCGGTGCGCGGACAGCGCGATCGGAATATCGGCGAGCGAAAACGCGTCGCCCGCGATATACGCACCGGTGCGCGCAAGTTGCTGCTCGACGATCGCCATATGCTTCGACCAGTTCGCGCACGACGCGGCGATCTGGCGCGGGTCCAGATGCTCGGGCGAGTGCCGCACGAGCGCGAGAAACGCGTAGCTCCACGAGCGGTTCAATTCGCTCGCCTGCCAGTCGATCCATTGATCACAGCGCGCGCGCTCGACCGGATCGGCCGGATACAGCCCGTCACCGCGATAACGGTTCGCGAGGTAACGGATGATCGAGTTCGATTCCCACAACACGAAGTCGCCGTCGCGGATCACGGGGACCATCGCGTTCGGGTTCAGCGCGCGGAATTCGGCGACCTCGGTCGAGCGAAAGCCCGAGCCCCAGTCTTCCTGTTCGAACGCAAGCCCAAGTTCCGCGCAGGTCCACAACACCTTGCGCACATTGATCGAGGTAGTCTTGCCGAGTATCTGCAGCATGAGTCGTTGGGTGTCGCGTGGATTGAACGGGTTGAAGGAATGAAACTCGGAAGCCAGCCAGTTTGCCTTGCGCGCGGCGCGCCGTCATCCGGTTTTCAGCGTCGCCTGTTCGCGGATCATGTCGTACAGCGCCTGCGCGGCCGGTGACAACTGCGCGGTCTTGCGCGCGACGAGCACCAGCGTGCGCGACACGGTGGGCTGCGTGAGCTCGACGGTGCGCACGCTCGGATACGCGCCGCTCTGCAGCGCGAGCGCGGGCACCACGGCCGCGCCGACGCGTTGCGCGACGAGTCCGACGGCGGTCGAACTGCGCTGCACCTCGTAGAACGAACGCAGCGCGAGCTCGCTCGATTCCAGCGCGACGTCGAGCAGCGCGCGATTGCCGCTGACCTCGCCGGCGAAAATCAGCGGGAACGGCTGCAACTGCCGCCATGCGATGCGCCGCCGCTTCGCGAGCGGATGGTCCTCGTGGCAGATCAGCACGTAGCGGTCTTCGGTGAGCGCCACGGTGGCGAGATCGGGATGATGCTCGCGCGCGATATTGATGCCGAACTCGACCTCTCTGCGCAACACGGCCTCCTCCACCGCCGACGACGCGTGGTCGAGAATCTTGATGCGATTGTGCGGATAGCGTGCCGAATACGCCTGCAGGATGCGCGGCAGATACTGCACGCCGACGGTCGGCACGCACGCGATCGACACGTCGCCGCGTCGCGCGATGCCCGTTTCGCGGATCTCGACGAGCGCGTCCGCCAGCTCGCCGAGCAGCCGACGCGCCTGCGGCAGAAAATTGCGACCGATTTCGGTGAGCGCCATCGAACGCGTGGTGCGCTCGATCAGTGTGACGCCGAGATAGCTTTCGAGCTTGCGCAGCCGCTGCGTGATCGCGGTTTGCGTGACGTGCAGCGAATCCGCCGCGCTCTGGAAGCTGCCGCGATCGGCAATCGCGACGAAAGCCTGCACGCCGAGCGTGTCGATTTTCATTAGAAAAATGAAGTAATCCGGATCATAAATTCATTTTACTCCGGGCTGTCAGCGGCCGAGAATGGCCGCAACGAACCCCGCGAAGGAGCAAAAGATGACCGACAAAACCACGAACGAGCATAGCGATTGGCACGCGAAGCAGTACATGCTGTTCGAGAACGAGCGCACGCGGCCGGTCCGCGATCTGCTCGCGGCGGTGCCCTTGAACGGCGCGCGGCTCGCGGTCGACATCGGCTGCGGCCCGGGCAACTCGACCGAGGTGCTGGCCGAGCGGGTGCCGGGCGCGTCGGTCAGCGGCATCGACAGCTCCGCCGAGATGATCGCGGCGGCCCGTCGGCGGCTGCCGCGATTCCGTTTCGACATCAGCGACGTTTCGACGTGGGACGCGCACGGCCCCTACGACGTGATCCTCGCGAACGCGGTGCTGCAATGGGTGCCGGACCACGAGCGGCTGTTCCCCGCGCTGGTGGCAAAACTTGCCAGGGGCGGCAGCCTCGCCGTGCAGATGCCCGACAATCTCGACGAACCGGCGCACCGGCTGCTGCGCGAAATCGCCATCGACGGGCCTTGGGCGACGAAGCTGAAGGGTGTCGAGCGCACCATGCGCTACGACGCAAACTGGTACTACGCGCTGCTCAAGCCGCTGTGCGCGCGCGTCGACGTGTGGCGCACGATCTATCACCACCCGCTCGCGGGCGCCGACGCGGTGGTCGAATGGTTCAAGGGCAGCGCGCTGCGGCCGTTTCTCGCCGCGCTCGACGACGCCGAACGCGGCGCGTTTGTGCAACGCTATCGCGACGAAATCGTCAGAGCCTACCCGGCGCTCGCCGATGGCACGGTGCTGCTGCCGTTTCCGCGGCTTTTCATCGTCGCGACGCGCGGCGAACGTTGAAGCCGCGCCGGGAACCGCTGCGAGCCGGTAAATGCCGGCGCTTCGGCTGCGGCGGGTCGTCCCGGGGCGATCAGATCACCGGCGCACCGCGCTGACGCACCGCCCGAAAACGCCACCTGTGGCGGCGCCGCACGCTAAGGGTGGTCAGGAATTGCCGCCCGGGAATTCCGCATGCTAATGTTTGTAAAAAGCGTGTGCAAAAAGCGGAGGACGGCGCCCGCCGGCCTCACCGGGAAGCCATTTACTGCAGCGAGCGTCGCCATGAGTGATGTACGCCAACATCTGAGTCCCCGTGACCGCGTGGAGCTGTTGTGCTGGCTCACATGCGGAAGCCTCGGCGCTTATTATCTGAACGAAGACTGGCCCGACGCGGCGTTTCACGTGCAGTCCGCGCACAAGTGGCTCGACCGCCGCGCGCGCGAAGCCGACTGGCTGTGCGTCGCGAAGCTGTCGGCCACCGCGGTCGAAATCGCGCGGCGCCACGCGCGCTTCGTCGATGCCGACTGGGCGCGCGACGCGGTTGAAGAAATTCTCGATACCGACGAACTCGACCCGCAAGCCCGGCTCGTCCGGCAGGTTCTGGCCGACTGCCAGAACGCGCTGGCCGACAAGCGGATCGCCGATTAGTCGCGGGCTCGTTTTTCTTCCTTTTTTGCAGCGGATTGGGGGCCAATTTTTTGGCCCCTTTTGCGTTGTTCCGCGCTTCCGTGCACGATGTGCCGCTCGCAGTCGGTAAAAAATGCGGCACCCGCCGTCGCGTACAGCCTACCGGCAGGCGGCCAATCCGCGTGCCGGCTCGATTCGTGCAATCACTACGGACGCCCGCCCTTCATTCTTCGACCATCGTCTTCAGCTTCAGCAGCGCCCGATCCCACTGCCGCGAAATCGCGTCGAGCGCGTGGCGTGCCGCGTCGAGATGCGCGGGCTCGAACGCCCACAGGCGCTCGCGTCCGACCTTCACGTCGTGCACGAGGCCCGCGTCGGCCAGCACCTGCAGATGCTGCGTGACCGACTGCCGCGTGATGTCGGTGCCGGCCGTCAGCTGCGCGATCGACATCGCACTGCCCGCGCATAACGCCGCGACAAGCCGCAGACGCGTCTCGTCACCGAGCGCCGCGAACACCGCCGCCGAACTGCGCAGTGTCGCCGCCTTGAGGGCCGCCCTCGCGGGGGCCGCCCTAGCTCGCGCCGACATATCTCTCGACGTTGACCATCTGCTGCTCCCAGCCGCCGTCGTTCAGCCGGAACGCTTGCGCGCGGCGCCCGATCGGCAACTGGTCGAAGCCCGATTCGACGACGCGCAGCAGCGTGCCCGACTCGACGTCGCTCAGATCGAATTCCACGAGCGTGGTCGGCTCAGGCGTGTAGTCGATCGTGATGTCGATCGCGGCCGGATGCCAGCGCCACGACAGATGATGCTCGGGCTCGACACGCTCGACCAGCACGTTCATCAGCAGATGCTCATAGCCTGGATAGGTGATGTGCCCCTGCGTGGATTGCCCCGCGACGAACTGCTTGCCGGTGAGATTCACGCCGAACCATTTGCCGAATTCCTCGGCGTTGGACAGCGCACGCCAGACGCGCGAGCGCGGCGCCTTCAACAGAACCTGCTTTTCGATGCGATCGGTCGATGAGTTCATATGCAGCCTCCTGACTGCATATTAGAAGCACCGCCTCCGATATGCAAGCATTCGACTGCGCTTTGTTCAGAGCATGATGCGTGCGGCGCCGGCACGACCGGACGCCGCGCGCCGCGCCTTACTCCGTCGCATGCGCGTGCATGACGCCGGTTTGCATCGACCACGCCATCCACGGCCGGCGCAGCGCGACGATCGCAAGGAACGCGCAGGCCGACAGCGTGCCGAACGTCGCGAAGCCCATTTGATAGCTGCCGGTGCTTTCCTTCGCGATGCCCATCACGACCGGCAGATAGAAGCCGCCGATGCCGCCCGCCGCCCCGACGATGCCGGACATCAGCCCGGTACGGCCGGCCCAGCGATGCGGCACGAGCTGGAACGTCGCGCCATTGCCGAGCCCGAACGCGACATAGAGGCACAGCAGCAACGCAATGCCGCCCGCAAGCGACGGCATCGCCGCCGCGAACAGGAAATCGCAAACCGCGATGATCGCGAGCAGCACGGTCAGCGCGCGCACGCCCGACACGCGGTCGGCAATCAGGCCGCCGAGCGGGCGCACCATCGCGCCGGTCGCGGCGAGCAGCGCCATGAACAGGCCCGCGTCGATTTTCGACAGTTGATACAGGTTGGTCAGCAGCAGCGACACATACGAGGACATGCCGACGAAACCGCCGAACGTGATGCTATAGACGAACATGATGACCCACGTATCGCGCTCGGCGAGCACCGAGCGGTAGCGTTGCGGCAGCACCGCGATCGCCAGCAGCGCACCGATCACCGGCAGCAGCAGCACGCCGGCCTTGCCCGCGCCGAATAGCCCTGCTTCGACGAGCAGCACGAGCGCGATCAGGCCGACCAGCGTCGTCGCGAAACTGCCGAAGGCGCGCAGCACGCTGCCGGTTTTGACACCCGCGTCGTTGGCCCAGAAGTACAGCGTAATCGCGGCGATCGCGAGCAGCGGCAAGGCGCCGCCCGCGGCGAGCTGCCAACCGTAGCGCGTCGCCAGTTGCGGGAACAGGAAGCCGTCGAGCACCGCGCCGATGTTGCCGGCCGCGGCCAGCCCCAAGACGAGGCCCTGCACTTTCGGCGGATAGTTGCTGCCGGCCATCGGCAGCGCGACCGCGAAGCTGGCGCCGCCGACGCCAAGGAACACGCCGAGCACCAGCAGCATTTCGTACGACGGCACCGATTGCAGCAACGGCAGCACGATCGTCGGCACCGCCGACAGCAGCACGCCCATCAACGCAATGCGTTTGCCGTGCGCGGACTGATACAGATTGCCGAGCGTCACGCGCAGAATCGCCGCGGACAACACCGGCACCGCGACGAGTAGACCCTGCTGCGCGGGTGTCATCGCGATGCTCTTGCTGATGAACGGCGCGAGCGGCCCATACAGCACCCAGACGGTGAAGCCCGTGTCGAAATACAGAAAGCAGGCGACAAGTGCGCGCCAATCACCGCTTCGCAGGGAGTGCATCACGTTTTTCATCAGAGATCCTCGGTAAATAAAATTCCGGGTAGTAGTCCAGTTGCTGCGTTACTTCTGTTTTGCGCCGGCATATCGCCCAGAGTTTTCACTCGGACTCGACATGCGAGCGTCATACCATCGTGCTGTCTGTTGCGAGGCCTTTTTAAAGGCATCTTCTGAAACGCATCGGCGGCTCAATACACGTCGCGTGCATAACGCTTTTCGCGCGTTAGACGGCTCACGTATTCGAGTGCTTTCTCTTCGCTCATGCCACCGTGAGTCGTGATGACGTCCTTCAGCGCCGCATCGACATCGCGCGCCATCCGGTTCGCGTCGCCGCATACATAGAAATGCGCACCGTCTTCGAGCCATGCCCACAGTTGCGCACCGTGTTCGCGCATGCGGTCCTGCACATAGATCTTGTCGGCCTGGTCACGCGAGAACGCGACGTCGAGCCGGGTCAGCAGACCGCTCGCGCGCATCGCTTCGAGTTCGTCGCGATAGTAGAAGTCGGTCGCGGCATGCTGTTCGCCGAAGAACAGCCAGTTGCGTCCACGCTCGCCGCGTGCCTGCCGTTCGTGCAGAAAGCCGCGAAACGGTGCGATGCCGGTGCCCGGCCCGACCATGATCATCGGCGTGTCCGATTGATGAGGAGGACGAAAATGCGCGGACTTCTGCACGAACACGGGCACATCGGTGTCGCTTGCGCGATCCGCGAGAAACGTCGACGACACGCCCTTGCGGTGCCGCCGCCCATTCGTATACCGCACCGCCGATACCGTCAGATGCACTTCGCCCGGATGCGCCTTCGGGCTCGATGCGATCGAATACAGACGCGGCTGCAGGCGTTTCAGCATGCCGGTCAGCTCAGCGGCCGAGAGGCTCACCGGAAACTCGTGCAATACGTCGGCGAGCTGCTGTCCCCATAGCCATTGCTTCAGATCCGCCTTGCGTTCGGGCGCGAGCAGATCGCCCAGCGCGCCGTTGCCGCTGCGCGCCGCGACGAACGCCAGCGCTTCGGCGCTCGGCCGCGCGATCTCGTAGTGCTTGCCGAGCGCATCGGCGAGCCGCATGTCGCCGATACCCGCGACGTGCACCGATGCCTCCGCGTGCAAACCGCTCAGCGTGATCAGTTCGTCGACGAGTTCGGGGCAGTTGCTCGGCCACACGCCGAGCGCATCGCCCGCTTCGTATTCGAGGTTCGTCTCGCCCGTTTGCAGCGACACGTAGCGCGTATCCTTCGCGGCGCCCTGCCGGTTCAGGCGCAGATTGCCGACGACGCGCGACGCGGCCGGCCGCGCCTTGGTCGGCACCGCGCCCACCACCGCGTTGATCATGCCGCCCGGCGGCACCGCGTACAGCGCGGCATCCGCCTGCTTGATGCAGACGATCACGCGTTCGAGCCATGCATCGGCGCTTTGCGGATATTCAATATCGCAATCGACGCGCTCGGTCAGACGCAGCGCACCCTGCGCGGCGAGCCGCTCGTCCAGACGGCGGCCGTGACCGCAAAACTGATCGTAGTTGCGATCGCCGAGCGCGAGCACCGCGAAACGCACGCCGTCGAGGCGCGGCGCCGTGGCGGCGTTCAGTTGCGTCCAGAAGTCCTGCGCATTGTCGGGCGCATCGCCGTCGCCGAACGTGCTCGTCATCAGCAGCACGTATTGCGCCTTCGCGAGCGTCGCGAACGAATAGTCGGCCATGCACGCGGTGCGGATTTCGAAGCCCGATTCCATCAGACGCGTCGCGTAACGCTCGGTCAGCGATTCGGTGTTGCCGGTTTGCGAGGCCCACAACAGCGTGACCTTCGGCCGCACGCGCACGATGCGCACGCCCGATTCGCGTGGCTCTTCCTGTGCGAGATTCAGCCGCAAGGCAGCGGTCGACGTCTGGGCTGTCGTCGCGCTGCGGCTATACAGTCCCGCAAGCAGACCATCGACATAGAGCCGCTTCACCGCATCGAACGGTGCGCTGTGCGGCAGCACCGGCACGTTGGCGAGACCTTGCGCTTCGGCCGAACGCAGGCCACTGACGAAACCCGCCAGATACGCGCGCTCCGCATCGCTGAGCGACGGCATGGGCGCGGGCTCGGGCGGCAATTGCAGCAAAGTCGTGAGGACTTCGATACGAGGCATGGGTTGATCCTTGGCGCTGGGCGCTAAAACCGCTGCGTCGGCGGGCGTAGAGAGCGCATCCTCGTCATTGCGAGTGCTCGCGTCGCGATCCGCCGTCACCGGACTCAGCGCGACCGCGCAGACTTTCAGTTCGGGTTGCAGAGAAACCGGATCGACCGCGTCGTTGGTCACCGCATTGATGCACAGTTCGTCGCCGAACACGTCGTTCCAGTGCATCGGCGCGAAGCACTGACCCGCGCTCACACGATCGGTGACGACGGCGGGCAGGACCGCGCGGCCGCGCCGCGAACGGATCTCGACCGCGTCCTTCGCGCGAATCCCGAGTTCGGCCGCGTCGTCCGGATGAATTTCGACGAAGGGTCCCGGGTTCAGCTTGTTCAGCATCGCGACCTTGCGGGTCTTGGTCATCGTGTGCCACTGATGCTGCAGACGGCCCGTGTTCAACACGATCGGAAACTCGCGATCGGGCAACTCGGCCGCGGGCTGATACGCACGCGCGAAAAACTTCGCCCTGCCGCTCGCGGTCGGAAAAGCAATGCGCGGGTGGCCGCCATCTTCCGACTCTCTGAGCGTCTGGCTCACGCCGTCATTCAGATAGCGAAGCGGATTGCGCTCGGACGAATCGGCCGACGCGATCGGCCACTGCAGTGGCGAGTCCTTCAAGCGGCGATGGCTCGCGCCGCGCAGGTCGTAGCCGGTCGCCGGATTCGCCGCGCGCGTGAGTTCGGCGAACACTTGGTCGGCGCTCGCATAGCTGAACGCATCGGCAAAGCCCATTTCACACGCGATGCGCGCGATGATCTGCCAGTCGGGCAGCGCCGCGCCGGGCGGTTCGATGGCTTGCTGCATCAGCGTCAGATTGCGCTCCGAGTTGACCATCACGCCTTCGGCTTCGGCCCACAACGCGCCGGGCAGCAGCACGTCGGCGTAGCGGTTCGTTTCGGTATCGAGGAACGCGTCCTGCGCGATCACGAGTTCGGCCGCGCGCAAACCGGCGATCGCGGTCTGCCGGTTCGCGACGGTCGCGACCGGATTCGTGCAGATGATCCAGCACGCCTTGATGTCGCCCGCGGCCATGCGCGCGAACATGTCGATCGTGCCGTGGCCCGCGTCCGCTTTGAGCGTGCCCGGTGCGATGCCCCACAGTGCTTCGACGAACGCGCGATCTGCGGCGACCAGCGCCGAACGCTGCCCCGGCAGAGCAGGGCCCATATAGCCCATTTCGCGGCCGCCCATCGCGTTCGGTTGGCCCGTCAGCGAGAACGGTCCACTGCCGCGCCGGCAGATGCGGCCCGTCGCCAGATGCAGATTGCACAGCGCGTTGGTGTGCCACGTGCCGTGCGTGCTCTGGTTCAGGCCCATCGTCCAGCAACTCATCCAGTCTTTGGCCGACGCGATCATCTGCGCGGCGCGACGGATGTCGTCGGCGGCGAGGCCCGTGATGCGGGCGACGTTCTCCGGCGTGTACCCCGCCAGAAACGCGGGCATCGCGTCCCAGCCTTCGGTGTGTTCGGCGATAAAAGCCGCGTCCGTTGCGCCGTTTTCGTGCAGCAGATGCAGCAGACCGTTCAGCAGCGCGAGGTCGGTGCCGGGTTTGATCTGCAGGAACAGATCGGCTTTCACGGCGGTCGTGTTGCGGCGCGGATCGACGACGATCAGCTTCGCGCCAGCCTTCACGCGATCCATCATGCGCAGGAACAGGATCGGGTGGCAGTCGGCCATATTCGCGCCGCTGACGAAAAACAGATCCGCGTGATCGAAGTCTTCGTACGAGCCGGGCGGGCCGTCCGCACCGAGCGACAGCTTGTAGCCGCTCGCCGCGCTCGCCATGCACAGGCGCGAATTCGCTTCGATATTGTTCGTGCCGATAAAGCCCTTCGCGAGCTTGTTGACCAGATACTGCGCTTCGAGCGACATCTGCCCCGACACGTAAAACGACAGCGCATCGGGGCCATGCTCGTCGAGCACGCGCCGCAGACGCGCGGCGGTATCGCTCAACGCCTGCGCCATCGGCAGCGGCACCGGGTCTTCGTCGCGCGCACGACGCACGAACGCGCCTTCGAGACGACCCGACTTGCGCAGCGCGACGTGGGCCGACTGCCCTTTGGTGCAGAGCCGGCCCAGGTTGGCCGGATGCTCCTTGTCGCCAGCGATCTTCACGACCTGGCCGTCCTCGACGTGCAGCACCATGCCGCAGCCGACGCCGCAATACGGACACACGCTCTTTACGCTGGTAGCAGACATGCGCGAATGATCGGGTTGAAACATCAGAACGATGGACAAAGGCCGCTACCTCAAACCGCGACCCACACCTGGCCGTTTTCGATGCGCGTGGCAAATGCGCTGACCGAATACGACGGCGTTTCGAGGCATTCGCCGGTGCGCAGATCGAAGTGATGCTTGTAGATCGGCGACGCGACCACGATGCGCTCGCCGAGGCTGCCGACGAGTCCGCGCGACAGCACCGCCGCTTGCGAACCCGGATCGAAGTTTTCGATCGCGTAGACCGTGGGCTCGGCCGGCGACTCGACCTGGCCGCCATCGACGTGAAACACGGCCACCTGTTCGCCATTGACGAGCGCGCAAACGCCGGTGTTCGGCACGATGTCGTCGAGCGCGCAGACCGCGGTCCAGGCGCGGGGCAAGCGTTCGTTCTTCATGACTGGGCTCCTTTTGAGTTAAGCGGGAATCGGATGCGGTCAAACCGTCTCGACGACAACGGGAATCCCGATGCGCTGCACCTGCCGCTCAGCGGGCGTTGCCGGCCGGATCTGTCCGCGCTCCTCGACGAACGCGACGTTGCTGTCGGACTCGACGCTGTTGACGAAATGGCGGAAGCGCTTGCGCGTTTCGGGATCGGTGACGGCCTTTTTCCATTCGCACTCATACGTGTCGACCACATGCTGCATTTCCACTTCGAGCTCGGTGGCGACGCCAAGGCGATCGTCGACGATCACGTCGATCAGATAGTCGAGCCCGCCTTCGAGGTTGTCGCGCCACACGCTGGTGCGTTGCAGTCGGTCGGCGGTGCGCACGTAGAACATCAGGAAGCGGTCGATATAGCGCACGAGCGTCGCCTTATCGAGGTCCGCGGCGAGCAGTTCCGCGTGACGCGGCTTCATGCCGCCGTTGCCGCACACGTACAGATTCCAGCCCTTCTCGGTCGCGATCACGCCGACGTCCTTGCCCTGCGCTTCCGCGCATTCGCGGGTACAGCCCGACACGCCGAACTTGATCTTGTGCGGCGTGCGCAGGCCCTTGTAGCGATTCTCGAGTTCGACCGCGAGACCGACCGAATCGCCGACGCCATAGCGGCACCACGTCGAGCCGACGCACGACTTCACCGTACGCAGCGATTTGCCGTACGCGTGACCCGATTCGAAGCCGGCCGCGATCAGCTCTTCCCAGATCGACGGCAATTGCTCGACGCGCGCGCCGAACAGATCGACACGCTGGCCACCGGTGATCTTCGTGTAGAGGCCATATTTCTTCGCGACCTGCGCGACCGCGATCAGGCCGTCGGGCGTCACTTCGCCGCCCGGCATGCGCGGCACGACCGAATAGGTGCCGTCGCGCTGGATGTTCGCGAGGTAGTAGTCGTTGGTGTCCTGCAGCGACGCGTGCTCCTTCTTCAGCACGAATTCGTTCCAGCACGACGCGAGAATGCTCGCGACCGCCGGTTTGCAGATGTCGCAACCGAGCCCGCGGCCATGCTTCGCGAGCAGCGCGCCGAAACGGCGCACTCCCTCGACGCGCACGAGGTGATACAGCTCCTGGCGCGAATACGGGAAGTGCTCGCAGACGTGGTTGTTCACCGCGAGGCCCTGCTTCTTCATCTCGGCCTTCATCACCTGAGTGACGAGCGGCACGCAGCCGCTGCACGAGGTGCCCGCGCCGGTCGCGCTCTTCAACGCGCCGATGTCGGTCGCGCCCGCGCACACGGCTGCGCACAGCTCGCCCTTCGACACGTTGTTGCACGAGCAGATCTGTGCGGCCGCGGGCAACGCCTCGACGCCGAGCGCCGGCTTCGCGCTGCCGTCCGCTTGCGGCAGGATCAGGAATTCGGGGGACGCTGGCAGCTCGATGCGGTTCAGCATCATCTGCAGCAGCGTGCCGTATTCGCTCGCGTCGCCGACCATCACGCCGCCGAGCAGATGCTTGCCGCAATCGGACACGACGAGCTTCTTGTAGATCTGCTTGCGTTCGTCGCTGAACTGGTAGGTGCGGCTGCCCGGCGTATTGCCGTGCGCGTCGCCGATGCTGGCGACGTCGACGCCCATCAGCTTGAGCTTCGTGCTCATGTCGGCGCCGGCGAATTCGGCCGGGTCGCCGAGCAACTGCTTCGCGACCACGCGCGCCATCTCGTAGCCGGGCGCGACGAGCCCGAACAGCTGGCCGTGCCACAGCGCGCATTCGCCGACCGCATAGATGTGCGGATCGCTGGTGCGGCACGCGTCGTCGATGGCGATGCCGCCGCGCGCGCCGAGTTCGAGGCCGCATGCGCGCGCGAGATCGTCGCGCGGACGGATGCCGGCGGAGAACACGATCATGTCGGTGTCGAGATGGCTGCCGTCGGCGAACTGCATGCGGTGCGTGCCCGCTTCGCCGTTGACGATCGCCGTCGTGTTCTTCTGCGTGTGCACCGTGACGCCAAGCTCTTCGATCCGGCCGCGCAATACGCGGCCGCCGCCGTCGTCGACCTGCACCGCCATCAGGCGGGGCGCGAATTCGACCACGTGCGTTTGCAGACCCATGTCGCGCAGCGCCTTCGCGCATTCGAGACCGAGCAGGCCCCCGCCCACGACCGTGCCCGTTTTCGAGCGGGCGCCGCATTCGCGCATCGCTTCGAGATCGTCGATCGTTCGATAGACGAAGCAGTCGCCGCGCTCGCGGCCCGGCACCGGCGGCACGAACGGATAGGAGCCGGTCGCGAACACGAGGCGGTCGTACGGCAGCGTTTCGCCGGTCGCGACCGTCACCGTGCGCGCGTCGCGATCGACCGCGACCGCCCGCGCGTTCAGCTTCAGTTGCACGCCGTGGCGCTCGAAGAAGCCCGGCTCGACGAGCGACAGGTCATCGGCGGTCTTGCCCGAGAAGAACTCGAACAGATGCACGCGATCGTAGGCCGGTCGCGATTCTTCGCCCAGCACCGTGATGTCGAGATCGTGCGCGGCCCGTTGCGCCAGGCATTCGACCAGTTTGTGGCCGACCATCCCGTGACCGATAACGATGATTTTCATGAGCGCGCTGTCCTCTGGTATCTGGCGAAAGCGATTGCGGAAATAAAAACGGCGTCCCGCGAATCCAGCCGAGGGGCCGAATTCGGGGGACGCCGTTGTCCTGTTGGGTGCTGCGGGGCGCGTGCAGTTGTGCTGCAAGCGCGACGAACCCACGTTGGTCCGATGGCAACGCTTGTTGCAAGGGCTGTGCCAATTTCGATAAATGCGCCCGAAAGCGCGGTGTGGCGGGGATTTGCGGCAACTCGCGCGGCTTCGGACCGGATCCCGCGCGCGACGCGTTTTGAGGCGGCCAAGCACAGGGATGGTGCGACGCAGCACTGTCGACGTGCGAAACGAAGGCGCACGGGCGTGCGATCGCCGTCATGTTCTCCGCGTGAATCGCAATGTGTGGCAACGGCTTGCGCGCCTTGATCGGATCGATGGCGTGGTCCTTGCATTGCTCTTGCGCAACGTCATCGCGGCAACGTCGTCGCGACGCGCAGACTCAACCGTCGACAGGCAATGCAATGGACAACGGCGTCCCCTCGTGATCTTCACGGGCGGGCGCCGTTTTCGTTTCGGGCTAACGGAAACCAACGGCATAAGGACACCAACATGAACACCAACACCGGCAAGGTCACGCTGCTGAGTGCGGGCCCGGGCGACCTCGACTTGCTGACGCTGAAGGCCGTCAAGGCGCTCGCGGCCGCCGACGTCGTGCTGCTCGACGACCTCGCGAATCCCGACATCGTGACGCTCGCGCCGCAGGCGCGCGTGATTCGCGTCGGCAAACGCGGCGGCTGCCGCTCGACGCCGCAGGCGTTCATCGAGCGGCTGATGCGGCGTTATGCGCTGAAGGGTCTGCACGTGGTGCGCGTCAAAGGCGGCGAAGCGCTGCTGTTCGGTCGCGCGGGCGAGGAACTCGCGGCGCTGCGCGATGCGGGCCTCGCGGTCGAGATCGTCAACGGCATCTCGTCGGGCTTCGCGGCCGCCGCGGGTCTCGGCATGTCGCTCACGCATCGGCGGCATTGCCACGGCGTGAGCTTCGTCACCGCGCACACCGAAGATCACGGCGAGCCGGACTGGGCCGCGCTCGCCGCGACGCGCACGACGCTCGCGATCTATATGGGCATGCGGCGCATCGACGGCATCGCCGCCGCGTTGCTCGCGCACCTGCCGGCCGAAACGCCGGCCGCGGTCGTGCAGTGGGCCGGCGGCGGCGGCGAGCGGCGCCTGTTGACGCGGCTCGATCGGCTCGCCGCCGATGCACTCGGCGCGGGCTTCGGCAGTCCGGCGGTGATTCTGGTGGGCAATGCGGTTGGCGAGAGCGCCGAAGCGCCTTGCTGGGAACGCGAAGTTCGCGGCAATCGAGATGGGCAAACACTACCCGCGTCGGCCATGGCGCGGGCAGCCTGATCGGCGCTCGAAGCGGGCCTCGCCCGCCTTTCATCCCATCAATCGCCGAACCCGAGCTCCGCGTCGACCTGCTGCCCGACGCGCAGCCAGGCCCCCGCCCCGCTCGCGACCAGCGCGTTGTTGCCGAACGTGACCGCGCCGTCGAAGCGTTCGCTGACTCGGTAACCGAGCATCGTGTCGGTCGGCTCGTTCGGCCAGTCGGGATCGGGCGCGCCACGCGCCTGATCGATGGTCGGCATCGGACAGCGCGAGCACAGCTTGACGAGCCGTAACTCGACGCGCGCGCTCGAGTCCGCATTCGCGCCGACGGCGAGTGTCTCGACATAGTCCTCTTCATAGGCATCGAGGCCGCTGAGCACGATATTGGGCCTGAAGCGATCGATTCTGATCGACGGTGCGCCTTTGCCGTTCAGGCGCGCGTTCAGATCGTCGAGCGAGGCCTGGCCGACCACCAGCAGCGGAAAGCCATCGGCAAAAAAGGTCGTGGCGCCCCCCGTGCTGTCCGTATAGTCCGGATCGACGACGCGTTCCCGCTCGGGATCGAAGCGCAGCAAGCGCGCGGGCAGACCGAGGAACTCCGTGAACCAGGCCGCCGTTTCTTCGCCGGTGTCGAGCCCGTAGGCCGCGTCGCGCCACACCGCGGTAGCGACCCTGGGTGCCGCGGCGAGCCGCGCGGCATCGAGCGGCGTGCGCAGCTCACGCATGCCCGGCGCGCTGACGATCAGATCCTTTGCGCCGAGTTCGACCTTGATCAGCGCCATGCGCGGATACGCGCGCTGCGTGAACATCGCGCCTTCGGGATCGACGATCATCCAGTTGCGGTCGTATTCGAGGCCCGTCGCCAACAGCCGCGCCTCGGTGAGCGCGATGCCCGCGCAGGATTTGATCGGATAGACGAACAGTTCGTTGATGGTAGGCATGGTTGCACGCGCGTCGGGAGCGCAGTCCCGGCGAAGATCGGGGACTGAAAGTAGATCCGTATAGTACCGAAATCAGCGTTGACGTGGACGTGCGAGCCGGACCCTCTCATCGGGCTTTTTTAAGCTTGTTTTAAAAGTGGCGACCTAGAGTCGAATCACAGCAGCATGGAGGACGCATCGGACAGACGCGTTACTCCGACTCATCCGACTCAGCTGCTCGTGTCGGGGGCATGTGATGCAACGCGACAACCTCAAGTACTTCCTGATCGTGGAATGTCTGACCGCGGCGGTGTCCGCGGGCTGCATGGCGCAATCCCCTCCGAACAACGTAAGCTCTGGAGCGGATGTGCCGGCTGCCAGGCTTCCAGGCCACGACACGGCGCCCGCAATAGTGACGGACTTCTCGCGCCTCGTCAGCGAAGAAGGCAAAGCAGTCGTCAATATCAGCGTGACAGCGGCTCAACCCGTCGCCACCTTCACTCCCCTCTGGCCGCCGGCCGGCAGCGAAGACGATCCTTTTACCCGGCAGTTCCAGCAGTTCGCCTACGCCCCTCCTGGCGCGACAGGCCTGGCTTCGCAACGCAGCGGCTCTGGATTCATCATCGCCGCCGATGGTTACATTCTCACCGACTCCAGCCTGATAACCAAAGCAACCCGAATCAGCGTGACGCTAAAGGACGGTCGCAGGTTCAAGGCCACGGTGGTCGGCGACGACCCAGCGAGCGGTATCGCGCTGCTCAAGATTCCCGCCACCAAACTGCCGACAGTCAAAATTGGCTCACCGTCCGCGAACAAGGCCGGTCAGTGGGTCGTCTCGATCGGCTCCCCTTATGGACTGAACGACACGGTGACGGCAGGCATCATCAGCAACATGTCGCGACCTTTGCCAGGCGAGTCGTATGTACCGCTTATCCAGACTGACGTGACCGAAAATGCGGGCGATGCAGGTAGCCCGGTGTTCAGTCTGAACGGCAACGTCATTGGGATCGAAATGCCTATCACGAAAGAGATCGGCGACGTTGAAGGAGCCGCGTTCGTGCTGCCGATCAATGAAGCGATGAAAGTTGCCCGACAGTTGCAACTGCACCACGAGGCGGAACACGGACGCCTCGGCATCACGATTCAGGATGTCAGCTGGCCGCTTGCGCAATCTTTCGGTCTGAACAGGCCGCAAGGGGCGCTCGTCAGCTCGGTCGACCCGCGAGGACCGGCTGCCAGGTCCGGTCTCAGAGCAGGCGACGTCATCATGAAGATCAATGGCGTTGATATTCCAGATTCGACCCAGTTGCCCGTCACAGTAGCCGATCTCAAACCGGGCACATCCGTCCATCTCGTGTACTGGCGCGATAACGCCACGCACGATACGACAGTCGCGCTTGGCAGTCTGAATGCCACTCCTGCCGAGACCCCGGCCATTGCGCAGGTCACAGCTCCCGATGGGTTGACCGTGCGTGGTTTGACCGCACAGGAGCGACACGACGCAGGTGTCGAAGGTGGTGTCCTGGTCGAAAAAAGCACGGGGGCCGGCGCGCTCGCCGGCATCGAACCGGGAGACATCATCCTGATGGTCGACAGCACTCATGTATCAAGTCCCGCCCAGTTCCGGCGGAAAGCGGCGAACAGCGGTAACGCGGTCGCGCTATTGGTCCAACGCGACGGACAGCGCATGTTCGTCACCATCGACATGGGCTAGGGTCTGTTTATATATGTAAATAGACCCTGGCAGCGCAGTGGCGGCGCGTACCTCATCGCCACACTTTACGAGGAGTTCGAAATGAACCAGCACACAATCGTCAAAGTTGGCTTGACGGCACTCGCACTGGGCGCAAGCGTCCAATACGCGTTCGCGGCAACTCAGCCTTTACCCGCGGTACAGCACGAGGGTGAGGTTACGTTCCTGAGCGGCGGGATCGGCCTTGGCCAATCCACCGCTATCAAGGAGGTCATGCCAAGGTATCCACTCACGCTCGAGTTTGCGGGCAAGGCGGCTAGCGGCAACGAATACCTTGCGAATATCCCGGTGACGCTATCCGACATGCACGGCGATACGATATTGCAGACCACCGCAAAGGGTCCTTTCCTGCTGGCGTCGCTGCCTCACGGCCGGTATAGCGTGAGCGCCACATATAACGGCAAGACGGAGCGCAGGGACGTGAATATCGCTCCGTCGTCGCATGCGCATGAAGTGTTCCTGTGGTCGATGTAGACCGGCGTTTCGCCTTTCTGGCCGCACGCGATCCGATTCGCCGGCTTTCCGGCGCGTGACGACCGCGGCGGTGCATTCGGCAACCGGTACTCGTGAAAAGTCGCGATGGGCAACCGAACCGACTTGGAGCTTGCCATGAAAAACGGTTCCAGCGAGCCTCTCGACGAAACCCGCCGCAGATGGCTCATCGCCACATCGGCCGTCGGCGCCATAGGAGGCGTGGCGGTCGTCGTTCCTTTTGTCGACTCGTTTGCGCCGCCAGCGAGTGCGAGGGCAGCCGGGGCGCCAGTCAGCGCCGACATCGGCAGACTCGAGCCTGGCAGCATGATGACCGTGGCGTGGCGCGGCAAGCCGATTTTCATCGTCAACAGAACCAACGAGATGCTGGCGGCCGTGCTCAAGGCCAACCCGATGGTCGCCGACCCGCATACCGCGCATCCGTTCTCGATACCGTTGCCGGCCTACTGCAACAACGAATACCGGTCGCGCCCGGATCATCGCAACATACTCGTTGTGATCGGCGTGTGCACCCATCTCGGCTGCACCCCGCTGCCCCGCTTCCAGCCCGGGCCGCAACCCAGTCTGCCCGACGATTGGCCCGGGGGCTTTCTGTGCCCTTGTCACGGCTCGACTTACGACCTGGCCGGTCGAGTGTTCAAAGACAAACCCGCGCCCCAGAATCTGGATGTGCCGCGTTACATGTTTGCGTCGTCGACGAGCATCGCTATCGGACGGGATGAAAAAGGCGAGGAGGCATAGCCGCGGCATACGGTCGAGGACGCGGGAAGTTCCTGCTACGGTCACGCAATACCAGCCCGCCTCGCTACCGCTACATCGATCCGTGGCGGCCGGTCGAGCGCGCGATGTCGCGCCGGTCGCCTATCACCTACCGAGATCGAGATCACCAATTGATGCGCGAAGCCGCGAAACCCAAGGCGCTGAGCGCGAAACTGCCTGCGCCGAAAGAAGTGCGCGACTTAAAGTGCTCCTCGGCGGCCGTCAGGCTTTCGCCGTTCGCCTCGCTCGACAGGTTCGCCGAAGAAGAGCCCGAGGGTGGCTCGGCGCGGTCCGCATACCATCGCGCCATGGGACACGCAACGGCCGCCGCGCACGAGCCGCTCGACAACCTGATCCCGGCCCAGGGACCCGATGAATCCGGCGGCATCAAGTCCTCAGCAATCCGATCGCCCACCGTTGAATTCACGCTACCGCAAATGAACGCCGCCGACAGGCCTGCGGCGGCACCGGCGAGGGCGAGCCTGCGTTCGAGATCGAACCCGCGGATTGCCCGAAAGCGCGCTGGATAGAAGTGCCGCAGATTAAACATCAGCGCTGCGCCGACGTGGATGGTCGGGCCTTCGCGGCCGATGGTGAAGCCGCCGACGATCGACAGAAAAGACACCACGATCTTGCCGATCAGGATCCTGATGCTCAAAAGCCGCGGCGCAAGTCCGCCGCGATCATGCAGCGTGGCGATGACCTGAGGAATGCCGCTGCCTTTCGCGCCGGGAATGAACCGCCTCTTGATCCATACGCTGGCCGCGCCGATAGCCGGCGTGAGCAGGAAAGGCAGCCACCAGCGGACGGCGGTAATGCGCCGAAATATGTCATGACATGCGTCAATAAGGTGCGCATACAGAACTGCGACGAGACCCGTGGCCACCGCGCCCAGCCAGAAAATCCCATAGCGGAACGACAGCCGCCGAGCATGTTGCAGCGTTCTTCTGTCAAGGAATCGAAAGAAAGTGGCGAACGGATTCACCATCACGTATGGGTCAATTTAAAAAAAAGCCCAGCCGTTAAGCTGGGCGGAGGGGATCGCCTTCTGTCGCCTGAAGACGAGTGGACGTTCTCTCGGACCCTATGCAACAACCAGCAATATCGCCGTACCGTGTTCCGCACCACTCGCCGCCAGGATAGGCATGTTGTGACATAAATTCAAGTGAATGCTGCATTCTTCGATAAAACGTCAATCGGGGCAGTTCGACACCAATTCATTCAGACGAAGGCGTGCAATTGCGTAGCGCACGACGCGCGGACCAGTTCAAAGCCCGAAGTACCAGAGCCGCACGTCCTCTTCCTCGACCACATCTGCACGTCCAGCATCTCGTCGAATTCGACCGGCTCGCCCCGGTACATGCAGCAGAACCCGCGCTCGGTCCGGTAGACGATCACCCACTCGCGCGGGTCGGGGGTTGCGTCGGGCGAACGGTCAGGCACCTGCCACAAGGCGTCCCCGCACAGTGGAGAGAACGGGCGATCATCATCGTGCCGGCACGGGGAAAGCCTTTAAGCCTGCTTTAATCGCCACTGCATAGATTGAAAGCGTACCAGGCCTGTCGTGCCTTCAACGAGCCAACGATCGATCCGCCACTACCGACGCGGAGCAAGGTTGATCGCTGCGATGCCCCACTGATCGAAGCTGACAGACAGTTGACTGGCACTTTACTGGTTCTCTCGCACAAGGAGGACACACCATGCGTACGCTGCCTGCACTATGCGCTGGAATATGTTTGGGCTTCGCCCACCTTGCCATCGCGCACCCGACCTCGGACGTCGCCCCGAAAACTGGGTGCAAGGATTTCTCCGCGATCGCCATTCATCAACGCCCCCCGCTCGCTGACTGGGTTGCACCGCCAAGCCGTCATCGTGTGGTCCGGACTGACAGCGCGATCATAGTCAATGCTGCTGCCCCGGTTGGCCTCATTGTCGGCGAGTGCGGGAAACCGACCTGAACAGGTCGAACGCAGATCGAACGTTTCTTCGGGCGTATCAGCCAGTTTCGGCTGCCTTCCACTGGTTTCGACTGGTTCGTGGGCGGCTAAGCGGTGTTCGCGTCGCCCATGCGCGGGTCTGGATCACTCGTGAAAGCGTGAACCGGGCCTAGTCCGCTTGCCGCTGTCATCCAACGATGAACCGGAGCCGTCGCCCCCGCTACGGCTCGCGGCGCGACCATTGTCTGGCCGCAATGAAGGCTTCGAAAACCAGCTCATCTGCTGGTCTACCTCGTTATTTCTGAACCAGGCCGCGCTTGTGGACCGCCCGGCGCGTGGCGTTGCGGCGGCACTGTCGAGCGCACGGGCAGAGCCGCCTGGCGAGGCCGCCGTTTCGCGCTGCCTCGCGCGGAAGTAAAATCGTCGGATCAGCCGCGCGCCGGAGAGCCGCAAGAAGCTTGCAACGGAGCCCCGAGGATCTCCTGAAGCGCCGCATCGCCGGTTACCGAAAGAAGCTGTAGACGCCACCTTCCCATCACCGAGACAGGAAATTCATTATGTTGACCAAACCCATGTTGACCGTCGCCGAGACGACCCGCATTGTCGATGCCGCCCGCGCGGAAGCCGAGAAGAACAAATGGCCTGTCGCGATCGTCGTCGCGGACGACGGCGGCCATCCGCTCGCGGTGCTGCGTCTCGACGGCGCGGCGCCCTCCACCTCGTATATCGCGACCGAAAAAGCGCGCACCGCGGCGCTCGGCCGGCGCGAAACCAAGGTCTATGAAGACATGATCAACAACGGCCGCACCGCGTTCCTCAGCGCACCGCTGCAGGGCACGCTCGAAGGCGGCGTGCCGGTGATCGTCGATGGCCACGTGGTCGGCGCGGTCGGCGTGTCGGGCGTCAAGTCGGAGCAGGATGCGCAGATCGCAAAAGCCGGCATTCAGGCGCTCGGCGTGTAAAGCGCCGAGCGTCAAAGCAATCCCGAGGCACAACGCGGACCGATGCCCCCTCGTCGGTCCCATAACAGATGGAGCAGTCGATGACTCAGATGAACCCGCGCGGCGGACTGCAGGTCGCCGCCAACCTCGACCAGTTCGTTGAATCCGAAGCCCTGCCCGGCACCGGAATCGACAGCGCCGCCTTCTGGTCGGGATTCGACGCCCTCGTGCACGAGCTGGCGCCCAAAAATCGGGCGTTGCTCGCCGAGCGCGACCGCCTGCAAAGCGAACTCGACAACTGGCATCGGGCCAATCCCGGCCCGGTGCGGGATCTGCGCGCGTATCGTGCGTTTCTCGAAGGCATCGGCTACATCGTGCCCGTGCCCGCCAGCGTCCAGGCCACGACCGACCACGTGGACAGCGAAATCTCCGGACAGGCCGGCCCGCAACTCGTCGTGCCGCTGTCGAACCAGCGCTACGCGCTGAACGCCGCAAACGCGCGTTGGGGCAGCCTGTACGACGCGCTGTACGGCACCGACGCGATCCCCGAAACGAACGGCGCGGAAAAGCAGAAGGGCTTCAACCCGGTGCGCGGCGCAGCCGTGATCGCGTATGCGCGCAAGTTCCTCGATCAGGCCGCGCCGCTCGCGAACGGCTCGCACGCGGACGCAACGCGCTACAGCGTCGAGAACGGCCAGTTGGTCGTCGCGCTGAAGAGCGGCACCACGGCGCTGAAGACACCCGCGCAGTTCGTCGGCTATCAGGGCGACGCGAGTACGCCGTCGGCGGTGCTGCTCAAGCACAACGGCCTGCACGTCGAGATCCAGATCGATGCGAACGATTCGATCGGCAAGACCGATGCCGCTCATGTGAAGGACATCGTCGTCGAAGCGGCGGTCACCACGATCATCGATTGCGAGGACTCGGTCGCGGCCGTCGATGCCGACGACAAGGTGCAGCTCTATCGCAACTGGCTCGGCCTCATGAACGGCGACCTGACCGAACAGGTCACGAAGAACGGCAAGACCTTCACGCGCCGGCTCAATGCCGATCGCGAATACATCGGCGCCGACGGCAAGTCGCAGGTCAAGCTGCATGGCCGCTCGCTGCTGTTCATCCGCAACGTCGGCCATCTGATGACGAACCCGGCCATATTGACGAAAGACGGCCACGAGATTCCGGAAGGCATTCTCGACGCGGTGATCACGACGCTGTGCGCGCTGCGCGACCGCGAGAACAAGCTGAACTCGCGCACCGGCTCGATCTATATCGTGAAGCCGAAGATGCACGGACCGGCCGAAGTCGCGTTCGCGAGCGAACTGTTCGCGCGCGTCGAAGACCTGCTGAAGCTGCCGCGCAACACGATCAAGATGGGCATCATGGACGAGGAGCGCCGCACCAGCGTGAATCTGCTCGCCTGTATCGCCGCAGCGTCGGCGCGCGTCGCGTTCATCAACACGGGCTTCCTCGATCGCACCGGCGACGAGATGCACTCGGCGATGGAAGCGGGCCCGATGATGCGCAAGGGCGACATGAAGTCGAGCAAGTGGATCACGTCGTACGAGCGCAGCAACGTGCTGGTCGGTTTGAGCGCCGGCTTGCGCGGCCGCTCGCAGATCGGCAAGGGCATGTGGGCGATGCCCGACCTGATGCACGCAATGCTGGAGCAGAAGATCGGCCATCCGAAGGCCGGCGCGAACACCGCGTGGGTGCCCTCGCCGACCGCGGCGACGCTGCACGCGCTGCACTATCACCAGGTCGACGTGCAGGCGGTCCAGCAGGAACTCGAACGCACCGACTATGCGACGGTGCGCGACGAACTGCTCGACGGCCTGCTGACGATTCCGGTCGTCGAAAAGGCGCAATGGAGCGACGACGAAATCCGCGCCGAGGTCGACAACAACGCGCAGGGCATTCTCGGCTATGTGGTGCGCTGGATCGACCAGGGCGTCGGCTGCTCGAAAGTGCCGGACATCCACAACGTCGGCCTGATGGAAGACCGCGCGACGCTGCGTATTTCGAGCCAGCACATCGCCAACTGGCTGTATCACGGTGTGATCAAGCGCGAGCTCGTCGAGGAGACGTTCAAGCGCATGGCCAAGGTGGTGGACGCGCAAAACGCCGGTGATCCGCTCTACCAGCCGATGGCGCCGGGCTTCGACACGATCGCGTTCAAGGCCGCGCAGGCGCTCGTCTTCGAGGGGCGCCAGCAGCCGAGCGGATATACCGAGCCGTTGCTGCACAAGTTCCGGCTCGAGGTGAAGAAGCAGGGTTGAGGCCGTCCGGCCGAAACGACGACGGGCGCCGTGCAATGCGGCGCCCGTTTTTCCTTCCAGGTCGTGTCACTTCACGCGGCTTCTGCCGTCAATTGCGCCGCCTCCCCACCTGACGCTTCGTTCTTCATATAGGCTTGCAGATATGCCTCGAATTCAACCTTCACCTCGGGATGGCGCAGTGCGAATTCGACGGTCGCCTTCAGATAGCCGAGCTTGCTGCCGCAATCGAAGCGCGTGCCGAAGTAGCGATACGCTAGCACCTGCTCCTCGGTCAGCAACGACTGCACCGCGTCGGTCAGTTGCAGCTCGCCGCCCGCGCCCGGCTTCAGCGCGCGGATATGCTTGAAGATCGTCGGCATCAGCACGTAGCGGCCCACCACGCCGAGATTCGACGGCGCCTCGTCCGGCGCTGGCTTCTCGACGATGCCCGACAGCTTGATCACGTTGTCTTCCCACTCGCGGCCATCGACGACGCCGTACGAGCGGCTGTCCTCGCGCGCGATCGTTTCGACGCCGATCACCGAGCTGTGATAGTGGTTGAAAGTATCGACGAGCTGGCTCATCACGGGCTTCGCGCTATGCAGCAGGTCGTCGGCGAGAATCACCGCGAACGGGCTGTCGCCCACCAGTTTTTCGGCGCACAGCACCGCATGGCCGAGACCGAGTGCTTCGGCCTGGCGCACGTAAAAGCAGTCGACGTTGGCCGGCTTGATGCTGCGCACGAGGTCGAGCAGCTTCTGCTTGTTGCGCGCTTCGAGTTCGGACTCGATCTCATAGGATTTATCGAAGTGATCTTCGATCGCGCGCTTGCTGCGGCCCGTCACGAAGATCATCTCGGTGATGCCGGCGTCGATCGCTTCTTCGACCGCGTACTGGATCAGCGGCTTGTCGACGATCGGCAGCATTTCCTTCGGACTTGCTTTGGTAGCCGGCAGGAATCGTGTCCCGAGGCCCGCTACGGGAAACACGGCTTTGGTGACTTTCAGCATGGTAGGCATTCCCACATCGGTTAGAAATTGGTGTGTTCGCGGACCTTGCGGCCAATCAATGCCGGCGCAAGACTAGCAGAAAAACTGCGAGGTTCACGGAGGCGGCTTTTCTCCGATTCAATTCGGATAATTCGCGCATTAATCGCAATGCGATATTGTGAAAAATTGAGGAAATTATTACGTATCTATTGCCAGTTGGTGATCGAGCAAATCCGAAAGTCTTACCTTTCGGACGACCCCTGGCACGGGTCGCCTGGCGACCCGATGACCGGCTTCGGCAGCACGTCATTCCTGTTCGTCGACCGGTGGCAGCTTGCCTGGGTTCATCCGGTAGCTACGGATCGGCTCGTTGCGCAAGGCATCGCGGTAGGCGGAGGCGGCCACCAGGATCAGCAGGACGGCCACGCCGGCCAGTAAATGCAGGTTCATGACTTCACCTCGGGGTCAGAAAATCCTTGCTTTAAATTAGCACGACAAAAGCGATAAATAATTCGATACCCCATACGTCGACGCGCAATTACAATTCGTCACAAAATAGATGTCGGATTCAATGCGAAATGGATTTTTTTAATCATTTTTCAGGATTGCGGTGCTCTAGGATGGATGCGTCGCGGGTGCGCAAGACGCCCGCTCGAAGGCCTGTTCCGCGTCAATTTTTTCTCTTTTCCGCTTCAGATAAGGACCGCGTATGAGCGACCCAGCACTGGATGCCGCCGGCTCATCCCTGCCCCTCTCCCCGCTGCCGCGCCCGGAGAAAAACCCGGCCACGGCGCATGCGCGCAGCGACGCGCGTGTCGATAGCGCCAGCAAGGAGCACGCGATCGACGCGATGCGAGGCTTCGCCGCGCTGCTGGTCGCCTACTTTCATTGCCGCCAGATCGTGTGGGTCGGCATGCAGGCGTTTCATCAGAGCGTCGGACATTCGTTGAGTCCCAGTAGTCTCGCCGCGTATCTGACGTTTCCGATCGCATGGGGCTCGGCCGGTGTGCCGATGTTCTTCGTCATCAGCGGCTACTGCATCCATCGCGGCGGCGCGCTGCGGCTCGCGGGCAATCCCGCTTACCGGCTCGATGCAGGCAACTTCTGGCTGCGGCGCTTCGCGCGCATCTACCCGGTGCTGCTCGCGGCGCTCGTACTGACCTTCGCGCTCGATTCGTTGAGCCTGCAATTGCCGCCCGTCAGTCACAAGATTCGCGACATCGGCTGGCATCCGTTTCTGGTCAACCTGTTTTCGCTGCAGGGTATGGCGGGTAAAACGTATGGCTCGAACGGCGCGCTGTGGACGCTGTCGCTCGAAGTGCAGTTCTATGCGATCTATCCGCTGCTGTTCGCGCTGCGCAGACGCATCGGCATGAACGCCGTGCTCGCGCTCGTCGGCGCGATCAACGTTGCGTCCGCGTACGGGTTGGAGCGCCACGATCTGCAGTTCTTCACGTCGTACTGGTTCTCCTGGATGCTCGGTGCGTGGATCGCCGACGCCAAAGCGCGCAGCGTGCGAGCGGCGCGTGCGCCGGCATCGCTGTACGTGCTCGCGGCGGCCTTGATCGCGGCAGGCTGCGTCGCGTTTCACTTCGGCCAGTACGGCGCGTTCCAGATATGGGCGCTCGGCTTCGCGTGCTATCTGTACAAGACACTCGATGCGCGCAAGGACCCGCAATGCGAAGCGAGCGGCGTGCTCGCGCTGCTTCGCGCAGGGTCGCACGCGCTGTCGCGCCTGCTGTCGCGCGTCGGCGACTTCAGCTTCTCGCTGTATCTGATCCATCTGCCGATCTTCGTACTGCTGTCGGCGTGGCTGTTTCGTTCGTCGCTGCAGATGTCAATCTGGCCGTCGTTCGGCTATATGCTGGTCGCGGTGCCGGCCGCCTATGTGTTTTATCGGCTCGTTGAGTTGCCTGCGATGAAGTGGTCGGCGAGTTTTAAGCCTGAAAGGCGCTAACGGAATCTGGACGTCGGGTCATGCTCACGGTATCCATGGCAGCATGGCGAGACAAAAATCAACGAGTCGGTGTCCACACCGATATGACCGAACATCGCGGCTTGAGCGCGTTTTGAACACATCCCTAACGGCTTTGTGCTTACCGGCATCGAGTTCATCGGCGATGTCGCCTTTGCCCAGTCGCGGTGGTGCCGCGTGCCTGCGTGACCTGTCTATGAACAGGCCCCGCTTCGGCGGAGCCCTGTTCTTGTGCTTATGGGTTGATAACCTTGCTGCGCGGCGTCACCCTTGGATCGTCGCACATCCACGCGCAGCTACCGTTACAAATCGGCTTGAACTCTACGAAGACCTGACGATAACCAAGTGTGCCATCAGGACGCTTCACTACCATTTCATCCGTGAAAGTATGCTTCTCGATCAGAATGTTTTCACTTCTGATACCAAGCTGCTGCAAATACACCTTGACGCTTCTAGCCCGGTCTTCTTTCAACCGATCCAGATTGCGTTCTACGGTATATGCGCCGGCCATGATAACCGCCTGAATCTGGACGTCGGGCCATTTTTTCGCCTCGATTACGGCATCCATAATTGCGAGCCTGTTTGCATTGGTCAGCGCAGTCGTATTGAATGGCAACTCTATCTCTGCTTCTTCCCCGATGGTACATGCGCCAGCCGATCCATAAAGACAAGCCGAAATGGCAAGCGCTACGATCACAACACTGCCCCTCACTTCCAGCTTCTTACTCATCTGATATTTCGCCCATCGAATGTTGCAATATAACCGGTTATGTTGTCTGCATTCCTGATTGCGATATCAGGATGATTTTTCGCAAAGTACTTCGCACCTGACTCGGTATCTGCATATACCTCATCGATCGAATTAAAAGTATCCGCATAATGGGTGCACTCGTGAATCAACTCGCCATTTGAGATACTGCAAAACTTCGAATAGATAGCGATAACGCGCCTTTTGGAATCGGGTTTGCATATTTCGAATTCGATCTATTACCCGCGTTCCGTTTAGATGATCAATTCGTCGGCTGCTTTCTGAAAGCGAGCCGACAAGAAAGGCGTCGCGCGGCAAATTCAGGTGCTCGCGGAGCACGGCTTGCGGCACCGTGCGCAACGCGTCGAACGGGTCCGCGGCAATCCCGTTGAATACGACGTCGATGCGCGCGCTGTCGAAACTTGTGAGCTTCGCGAACGCCTGTGCCGACGCCGCCGAATTGGCGATCACATGCGTGAGACCGAGCCGCGCGCACCATTTGATGATCGCGAGATGCTTGCCGCCAAAATGCTCGGGCGCTGGCGATGTCGCGCAGATGCCAGACCACCGGCCGTCGCGCGAGTTTGCCGGCCACCGCGCCGATCACCATCGCGCGCTGCGTATTCGCGTAGATCACGTCCACGTTGCGCGCGCGTCTCGCGGTGGCGCGCAGGAGCGACATGAGTCCTTTTAACGCCCCGTCGGGTCATGGCCGCCGTATTCATGGCGGCCAGCGCGCCATCCATGCAACTCAGCTTTCTACTCATGGGAGACCTGCTCTCCGCGGCAATGACGTAGCAACGTCGATACTTAGGGCTACGCTGATTAAGTCCTTTTCGCTCCCCGCAAAGCCTTGTCGCTACGTGGCCATTTGCGAAAATCAGGTACTTATTTAGCGTTGCCTTAGTTCTTGTCCTGAATGGAAAATTGAAACGGTATCTCTGGATGCGTAAATCTGAGCCGGAGTTGCTTTAAAGCCGGGACCGGGACAAAGCGCTGTTTCTCAAACGTGTAGTACGACACTACGAGGCCAACGCGGGATGCCTGTGCATCGTCGAAAACGTAACTGTTCTTCGGAAAGGCAAGCTTGCCGTCCTTCGTCGCCACTACGGCCCGACATGAAGAAAGTAGACTTGGCAGATGCAGAAACGTCGGGTTGCGCGCCAGAGGGTTTACCAGGAGGGAGATCTGCTGGTATCGACTTGCGGCTTCGCCCGAACCGCTGCCGTGCCCTTCCACGCAGAGTAGGAGCGGATGGGTATCGGTTCGCGCAGCAATGAATACATTGGCTGATTGCGGAAAGATTTCGGACACATGCTCTCCGGGAAACGTCGTAGCGTCCGCAAAGCGATAGGTTTTGCCGTTGACTGCCAGGCGATTTCCCCAGAGTTCAATATTTAGCGTATTCCGTTCCAGTTTGCCTTGTAGCTTCGTAAAAATGCCTGGCTCGCCTGGGTCGGAATAGACCACGCCGGCGTTTTGCTCGGTCGGGTCACCGTTCTGCTTGATTGGGACGCCAAACACTGCCCCCGGTTGGGCAATGTAGAAGGCTTCGTAGCCGTCGTAAGACTGAGCGGCATCTGCGCTGCTAGATAGGGCGACCAAAGCCGCCACCAGTATCGTTATGATTCTCATCGGTATGCTTTCGCTCCTGTCGCTTTCAGGTAGTCGGGGTTAAGCGTCCAAAAAATCGTGCTTCCGTGGGCAGCAGTGGAAACCCAAACCGAGTCGTAACGACCTCGTTCAGCCCCGTCGACAATTTTTCCGGTCTTCTTATTCACAACCCGCCATCGCATGATGAACAAGCGTTTGTTCTCTTGCATCCTGAAGATGTTGTGGGACGGATCGCCCCACTTGAATCCGATTTGGACTTTTGGATGGGTCGCGTAGTCGGTCTTGAAGTCGAGACCGTCCCACCAAAACGCGCCGTTAGACGGGTCCGGGCCTTCGTTTCGCAATGCTTTTCGAGCCCATTCGACGGCGAGCTTCATCCCAGGACCGGCATCGAGTTTTTCGTCGGGGGTGAACATTAGTTTATTGAAGCGCTGGTTCGAACCATTCCACGCGTAAGCATAGTTCGGATCCACTGCGCGCAATTCGGACACCGTTTTCCCACCCCATGCCCGGCACCTGTTGGCGACGGCAAACGCGATTCCTCCGATTTCGTTCGAATCATTCGCTGTGGATCCCTCTCCGTAAGCGATCGCGGCCAGCAATCGCATATCGTTACTGATCGGATCACTCATCGGACATTCCCCGCACGCCAAGCCACGACGGTCAGATGCGGATGATTCTTCATCGGAAATGAACGCGTTTTACCATCTGCAAGCGGCGCGTCCTCAACGACCATGCGTCCGTCGCTCAATAGCTTGTAGGTCATGCCTTCGACGGGAGTCCCGGTATTCGCGTCAACAAGCTCGAAATAATGTTCGAGATCCTCTTCTGCATTCTGCGGCGCTGGCGCTGCCTTACGCTCGCGACAATCGCACGCCCATGAGTAACCCAGGGCTTCGGCCATGTCGTAACCGTTTGAATACGACTTCAGCCTATCGAACGGAAACCATTCGCCGGTTTCGGCGTTCAGCGCCATTGCGGACGGCATTGGCGGGAAGTTTGAGTAGATTGAATAGGTAATACGGCAGAGCTGGCACTCTTCCTTGACGCCGGTTTCATCCTGTTTCTGCTGTTCCATTTGACCTCTGCTGATCTTCCAGAAAAAACACCCGGCGAATTAATCATCTAAACGGGTCACGGTCAAGGACTTTAATTTGAGATAAAACCGTTTTGACATATATTTACAATGACTCCGGAAATCTCATGTTCATGCGCATCTTTCCCGTATCGTGACTCAACAAAGAAAGCGGCTCAATACCGCATTTTTGTTGGCTCTCGCCTTCGGGGGCCATAGGCTCCAGCAAGAACTATTGTCAATGTTTGTCAAAAACCGTCCTATTTCGAATTAAATCTATTGACCGCAATCCGTTTAGATGATCAATTCGTCCGGTGCTTCCTCACAGTTCAGAAAACGGCCAATCGAGCCCCAGAAACGTGAAGGTACCGGAACGCCTGTGGCGAGCCGGGAGACTTGGCGGCTTTACCGGATCACATATTCGATTTCTCACCACTTCCAGGCGCGAACATGGGACTGCATGACCCGAATAACAAAAAACAGGCTTGATCATCTGATCAGGTCTGATACAGACAACTAACGGCCGCTGACCCACCTCCCGCACAGCGCAAAAAAAAACGGAGCGAAAGTCGTTCGAGACTTTCGCTCCGCTACGCCAAGCAAGGACTGGCCAAGCCCTCGTCTACCCTCGCGTAAAAATCACCTCGTCACCGCGCTGCCACGCCGGTCAGAATCTGCGCAACCCCATCCACATAGCTGCGCGTGCCGAAGCGCTCCTGCGCGGTTCGATAGCCGTTCCTGACCAGTTTGTCGCGCAAGTCGCCGTTCGAGCGCAATTCGGCGAGCGTATCGGCGAGCGCATGCGCGTCGCCCGGCGTACACAGCACGCCGTTCTCGTAGTCGTCGATGATTTCGAGCACGCCGCCTGCGCGCGACGCCACGACCGGCCGCTGCGCGAGCATCCCCTCGACGATCACGCGACCGAACGGCTCCGGGGTGATCGACGTATGCACGACCGCATCGACCGCGCACATGCAGGCCGGAATATCGTGCTGGAAGCCGAGAAAATGCACGCGCTCGCCAAGCTTTTGCGCGGCGACGAAGGCGCGCAGTTCGCTCTCGTACTGGTCCTCGCCGAACAGCGCCGCGCCGACCAGCACTGCATGCATCTGCGGATTGAGCACCATCGCTTCGAGCAGCACATGCTGTCCCTTCCAACGCGCAAGCCTGCTGAACGAGCCGACGAGAAACGCGTCGCGCGGCAGACTCAGGCGCTCGCGCAGCACGGCTTGCGGCACCGTGCGCAATGCGTCGAACGGTTCCGCGGCGATCCCGTTGAACACGACGTCGATGCGCTTGCTGTCGAACCGCGTGAGCTCCGCAAACGCCTGCGCCGACGCAGCCGAATTGGCGATCACGTGCGTGAGGCCGAGCCGCGCGCACCACTTGATGATCGCAAGCTGCTTGCCGCCGAAATGCTCGGCGCTGACGATGTCGCGCAAATGCCAGACCACCGGCCGTCTCGCGAGCTTGCCGGCCACGGCGCCGATCACCATCGCACGCTGCGTGTTCGCGTAGATCACATCCACCTTGCGCGCGCGTTTCGCGGTGGCACGCACGAGCGAGATAAGTCCCTTCAACGCCTGACCTTTCGGCATCGAACCGCCCTGCTTGCGCACATTTTTGAGCGCGCCGGCATCGAGTACAGTGACCTCGACGCCGGTTTTCGCGAGTGCGGTGTTGAACGGCCCGTCGTCGAACAGCACGACCTCGATGCGCGAGCGCAGCGCCTTGACGATTTCGAGCAGCGACAGTTCGGCGCCGCCGAGCACGCCGCTCTGATCGACGGCGAGAATGCGCGGCACGTTCGCGGCGCCCTGCACGGCCGGCCGATACGGCGTATAGGCCGGCAGCGTCGCCGTGCGCAACGCGGGCACCGCCGCGCGCACCTGCGAGAAAAAGCGCTCGCGGAAATGCGCGGCCGAAAACTGCTCGGTGTTGCCGCGGCAATTCTCCGGCAGGAACCGGTGCCGAAGCTCGTCGAAACGATTCACGGCAGCGATGATCGAGTCGGTATCCTGTTCATCGAAGAACATGCCGGTCGGCTTCGGCTCCGACAGATCGCGCACCGTTTCGAGCGCCCCGCCTTTGCCGTACGCGATCACCGGCGTGCCGCAAGCCTGCGCCTCGACCACCGAAATGCCGAAGTCCTCTTCGGCCGCGAACACGAATGCCTTCGCGCGGCTCATGCGGTCCTTCAGCACCTCGAACGGTTGATAGCCCATGATCTCGACGTTCGGCCCCGCCTTCGCGCGGATCTTCGCCATGTCGGGTCCGTCGCCGATCACGACGAGCTTGCGCTCGGGCATCCGCGCGAACGCCTCGACGATCAGATCGATTTTCTTGTACGGCACCATGCGCGAGGCGGTCAGATAAAAGTCTTCCTTCTCCGTGCACAGCGTGAACGCCTCGACATCGACCGGCGGGAAGATCACCTGCGCGTCGCGCTGATACACCTTCTTGATGCGTCGCGCGATGAACGCCGAGTTCGCGACGAAGCCGTCGACCGAGTTGGACGTGCGGATATCCCAGTTGCGCATGTAATGCAGAATCAGCCGCGCCAGCGCCGACTTCGGGCCGTTGGTCAGCTTCGACTGCTGCAGATACTGATGCTGCAAATCCCACGCATAGCGGATCGGCGAATGCACGTAGCTGATATGCACCTGATCGGGACCGGTCAGAATGCCCTTGGCGACCGCGTGACTGCTCGAGATCACGACGTCGTACGCCGACACGTCGAGCTGCTCGATCGCGAGCGGCATCAGCGGCAGATACGAGCGGTACTTGCTGCGCGCGAGCGGCAACTTCTGGATGAACGACGTCGTCACCGGCTTGCCGCGCAGGAAGCTGCGATCGTCGAGAAAGTCCACGAGGCTGAACAGATCCGCATCGGGAAAGCACGCGATGATCTGCTCGAGCACTTTCTCCGCGCCCGCGTAGGTGACGAGCCAGTCGTGCACGATCGCGATGCGCACGCTTTTGCTCGCGCGCGGTGCGGTACGGCGCGGTGCCGGCTGGATGCCGGGCACGCTCGTCAGTTCGTCGAGCGCGCTGCGCGTCGCGGGCCTCAACAGTTTTTTTTCAAGGACGTCGTGATTCATGCGCTTTTCCTCGGATTCAGTCGCAATAGCAGTGAACGCGCAAGATTGCGCAAGGCGGGCGTCATCGTGATCGACCACGCGACGTTCGCGCCGACCATCAGCACACCGGCGGCGATCGCGAGCGCGAGGCTCGGCAGGAAGCTGGCGAGCCACAGGCTGGCGAGCAGGAAGGCGAGATGGGCGAGCATGTCGAGCACGATCTGGCGCGCGCGGATCGCGGCGAAACGCAGCAGCACCGCGTAGTCGAACAGCGCGCGGGCAGCGACCGCGACCGCCGCGCCCGTCAGCCCGAAATGCGTGATACCGAGCCACAACGCGCCGGCGAAAAGCGGCAACTCGACGAGGCCGATGCGCGCGGCGGTGGCTGGATTGACCTGTGACTGAATCAGGATGCGCGTCACGTTCGCCTGGCCGACGAGCCACACGGCGACGATCATGATGCGGCCCACGGGCGCCGCGACCGTCGCGATCTCGTTGCCAACCCACAGATGCAGGAACGGTTCGAGCACCAGCATCGCGACGAGCGCGACCGGCGTGAACACGCCGTTCAGAAATTCGAGCGATTGCTGCGTGATCGTGTCGGCGTCGGCGCGGCCGACTGCGGAAAGCCGCGGAAACAGCGTGCGTACCAGCGCGGTCGGCACGATGTTCAGACGCGTGACGAGGTTCTGCGGCACCGTGTAGTACGTGACGAAACGCGCGCCGAGCCGTGAACCGAGCATTACGCGATCGAGCGAATCGGCGACCATCGTCGTCACGCTCGCGATCAGCATCCAGCCGCCGAAGTTGAACAGCCCCTTTGCGACGCCGAGCCGCGGCGGCTGAATGCTGCGTATTTCAAGCACTTTCAGCGCGTAGCGGCCGAGCAGCAATGCCGCGAGAATCCGCGCGACGACTGCCGCGGCGAGTACGTTCTGCAAAGTCGCGCCGAGCCACAACGCGGCACCGAGCGGCAGCAGCTGGAACAGGAACGTGCCGATCGTCTGGTTCGTGTTGTAGACGCCGAAGCGTTCCGCGCCATTGATCGCGCCCGCGAACACCCACGACACGTTCGCGATCGGAATCGCGACCGCGAGCCACGGCAGCGCCATATAGACTTCGTGCTGCAGCTCGGGCGATACCTTCGTGAAATACGCGGTGTACAGGAACGCGCCGAAGTAGATGATCAGACCGCCCACCACGCCGGTCGTCAGATTGAGCCACGTCGCGCTCCAGAACACGCGCGCGCTTTCCTGCTGATCGCCCGACGCGCGCGCCTTCGAAATATGGTTCTGCGCGGCCATGCTCATGCCGAGATCGAGAATCCCGAAGTAGCCGATCAGCGTCCACACGAGACTGATCACACCGTAGCGCTCCACGCCGAGCAGCCGGATATACGACGGCACGGTCACGAGCGATACGAACGTCGGCAGCACGAGCCCGAAAAAGTTGATCGCCACGTTCCTGAGAATGCCTTTGTCCATCGAATCCCTTCGGTTTTGCGGTTAGATTGCGTGCGGGGCTGCGTCAGCGAGGCCAACGCACCTCAAGGCTTCCAGCGATACATCAGCACCTTGCCGCGCGCGTCTTCCTCGACGAAGACGAGGTACTCGCCATCGCCGCGCTTCGTCGCGCTGATACCGTTCGGCACGTCGACCCAACCCGACGCGCGGCCCACTTCGGGGCCCGGCCGGATCACGCCGAGTTCCTTGCCGCTGTCCTTGTCCCACACGTGCACCGCGCCGACCGGCTCGACGCCGAACACGTATTGCCCCTCGACCGTGACGCCGATGATCGTCGCGATGGGCTTGCTCTGCGTCTGCCACGGCAGCGTGATCGCGTAGCGCTGCACCGGCTTGCCGCTCGACCACTTGTCGTAGCGCACCAGCACGCGCCCCACTTCCTTCCAGAAGCCCTGCGCGGTCGGCATATCGGCCGTATAGCCGCTCACGTACATCGTGTCGGTATCGGGTTCATAGATCGCGCGATGGAGTTCGCTGAACGGTGCCGGCACCGGGTACTGCGTCAGGTTCGAGTACGAGTAGACCGGGTTGCCCTTCGCGTCGAGTCCGCCGAAACGGAAGCGATAGATGCCCTTCGTATCCCGGGTACGCCAGATGTCGCCGGCCATATCGACCCACCAGCCCCAGCCGCCCGCGAGCTTCGTGCCGCTCGTGTTCAGCGTGTATTCGTCGCGATCGAAGCGCCCGTCGCCATTCGTGTCGCGCCAGATCCAGTCACCGCCCGGCGGTGCATTCGGCACCTTCGCGACCGCGCGCTCGCGACCTGCGATAAATCCCGATGGAATCGCGGTCTCGCCGTCATGCTGCGGATCGAAGCGATAGATCTTCAGATGATCCGCATACATGTCGGTCAGATAGAGGAACGTGTGCCCCTTCAACCGCCGCGCGATCGGCAGACCCGGATACTGGTCGGTATGGAACACCGGATCGTCCGGGTACTTGAACCGGTTCGACAGGAACCCCGCGTATTTCCAGTCCTGTCCAGACGGCTTCGACAAATCGAGTTCGAAGCGCTTGTTGCCGGTATAGACGCTGTCGGGCCGGGCCGGATCGATCCACGCGCCGTCGACGAACAGCAGCCCCTCGACCTGCCAGTTGCGCTTGCCGTTCGGCGCATAACTTTCGAGCGTTGCGCCGAGGCCCGCGCCGATCGGCTCGTAACGCGGACCGATGCCATTGGTCGACACGTACACGTTGCCGCGCGCATCGACACCCACGCCGGTCAACCCGTTGAATCGCAACGGTCCGGGCTTGCCCGCGACGCCGCTGAAAATGCCGCCGCGCTCGCCGAGCGTGCCCGACTCCGTGTAGCGGCCGTCGCGCTTCGTGAAGAACAGCACCTGCTGGCGCGGACCGTTATCGGCGATCAGGAGGCGGCCTTGCGCATCGACGGCGAGGTCGACCGCGACCGTATCGGCCGGCAGCGTGATGGTCTCGTCGATGCGCTGACCGGTCGCCGTGTAATGCTCGATACCCGGCGCGCGATCGCCGCGCGTGCCGCTGAGCACCCATAGCGTGCCGTCGGGCGCGAGCGCGATACGTCCAGGCTCGTGCACGTTCCACGTCGCTTTCTGCTGCATCGATTCGGCATCGTAGACTTCGATGCGATTGCGCGCGGTATTGGCCGCGAACAGCGTCGTGTCGTTCGCGGCGAGCCCGCCGATCTCGGCGTTCGTGCCGGTCGGCACTTCGTTCATCATCCGGAAGCCGGCCGCGAGCTGCGCGTGCAAGTCCGCGTTTTTAGCCGCGGGCTGAAACGGTGCCACGCGCTTCGGCTCGCCGATCAGGCGCCGCGAGATACCAAACCATTGCTTACCCTTGTCCGGCCACACGCCCGGCTCGACCAGGCGTCCCTTTTCATTGCCGACCGCGATCGCAACGAATGCATATTTGCGGTTGACCGCGATCGCATTGCCGCCGGCGTTGCCCCAGCCATGCGTGCCGCCCGCGAAGCCGAGCATCTTGCCGTCCTGATAGACGCTCGCTTCAGCGCCGCTTTCGTCCCACGGCGCGTTCGTATAGACCTTGCCGTCGGGCGTGACCGCGATCGCGGTGATATCGATCTGCGTCCATGTGCCATCGCCAAAGCCGAAGCTGTTGCCGATCCATGAGGTCTTCGCGTTCAAAGCGGTTTCGGCGCGAGCCGGCAGACTGGCCGATGCGGCGACGACGCCGGCAGCGCAGGCCGTCAGGGCGAACCAGCTTTTGAACGTGATACGGCGCAAGGCGGAACCTCCAGTCGATGTCCGGTCAACGCGATGCACGCGGACCTGCGCCCGCTCGGGGCGAAATTCAGTGATGTGGCAAAGCGAAACGAAGCGCAACCGATTGAAGCGCGGCGCCTGAAGGCAGCCGTCCGCACGGCTAAGTTACGCGGAAAAAATGCGGCGACGAAAATCGAAAATAATTCAAAAAAATTCGTCCGCTTATACGTCGCAAAAAGAAACGATTTTAAAAATCGATAAAAGCGCAAGCCTCGCCGTCAGTCGCCTCTGTCGCGACGATCTCCCTTTCCTACCGATGTGATATCCCGCAATGCGCATTTATTACGGATTGCCCGATGCTCACCACATAAGCATATAAATCTTTCTATAATGGCCAAAGAAATACCCTGTTTCAATCTGATTCAATTAGCCCATTCCAACGGATTTTTTCTCGAGTTTCTTTTCCCTAGAATCGATTGCACTTCAGTTGCGACGCGAAGCGCGCGCCTGTTCGCTGGCAATCCGTGGCGAACCGCGCGGCCCTTCGCCCGGCCCATCCGCTTTACACCATGGACGGTTCATGACAGCCAGCGCATTGCCCCTCGCGCCCTCCCATTCCCGCATCGTGCAGCTCGACGGTCTGCGCGCGATCGCCGTGCTCGCGGTGTTCGCGCAGCACGCGTTGAAAGCGCCGCTATGGATGGGCGTCGATCTGTTCTTCGTTTTGAGCGGCTTTCTGATCAGCGGCATCCTGCTCGATCGCAAGTCGCGCCAGCAGTCGTATTTCAGCTATTTCTATGCGCGGCGCGCGCGCCGCATCCTGCCGCCGTACCTGCTGCTGATGGCCGTGTCGTCGCTGCTGTTCGGCCTCGCGTGGGCGCAGCACTGGTACTGGTACGCGTTCTTCGCGACCAATATCGGCGATGCGCTTAATCAAAGCGGTCATGACAGCCTCAACGTGCTGTGGTCGCTCGCGGTCGAGGAGCAGTTTTATATCTTCTGGCCGTTCGTGATCCTGCTCGTGCCCGAGCGTCTGCTTGGGCTGGTGGCGGCCGCGCTGATCGTTCTGGTGCCGCTGCTGCGCGCGCTCGCGACGCCGTGGTTCGATTCGTTCTGGCCGATCTACTACCTGACGCCGTTCCGCATGGATCTGCTCGCGGCCGGCGCGCTGCTCGCGGTTGCCGTGCGGCGCGATCGCAATGCGCTCGAACCGTTCAAGGGACTCGCGGTGCTCGGCGCTCTGGCCGCGCTTGCGGTGCTGGCATGGCTGCATCTGCACTACCCGCGTTTTCGCGCAGCGAATACGCCGTTGTCGAATGCCGGGCTGTATAGCGTGTCGCTGGTGCTGTGTACGTCGATCGTCGTGATCGCGCTGCAGAGCAAGGGCATCGTGAAGCGGCTGTTGTGCAATCGCGTGCTCGTTTATATCGGCACCATCAGCTACACGATCTACCTGATCCACCTGAGCGTGCTGTACATGGTGTGGCCGCTGCATCTGAATCGCTATCTGAGCGCCGCAATCGCGCTCGCTATCACGCTCGTGTACGCGAGCATCACGTGGTTCGCATTCGAGAAGCGCCTGATTTTCGGCGCGCGCGGGTCGAGAAAGACGAGCCGCGCCGGCGCCAACGTTGCACGGCAAGCACCGCAAGGCCGCGCATGAACCGCCCGGCTGTGGTTGCTGCCCACCTGCTGGGTGTCGTGTCGGCGCTGATGCTGATCGCGCCGGCAACGCGCGCGGCCGTGGCCGAGCCGGCAGTGTCATCGCCGACGCAACTGCTGATCGACGCTTACGGCGACTCGACCACGCTCGGCATCACCTGCAGCGATGGCCACTGCGGCCCGCAAGCCCGCAACGCCGTCACGTATCTGCAGCAAACGTTGCAGGCGCATGACGGCGAGCGCGTGCGCGTCACGAACTACGGCGTCGGCGGCACGATGGCCTGGCAGTTGCGCGACGGCACCGGCAATCGTCGCGCGGGGCCGACGGCGGGACTGCCGTGGCGCGAACGTCTCGCCGCCTCGCCCGCGCGGATCGTGTTGATCAACTACGGCATCAACGAAGTGATGCACAACCAGACGCCCGAGCAGTTTTACGCGGCCGAGACGTCGCTCGTGCAAACCGCGCGAGCGCTCGGCAAGGAGCCTGTTTTGCAGACCTCGAACCCGATGCCCGATGACCGGCTCAACGCCCGGCTCGCCGCGATGATAGCGATGACGCGACGCGTGGCAGCCGAACAGCAGGTGCCGCTCGTCGATCAATACGCGTATGTGAGCAGCCTGCCCGACTGGAAGTCGCTGATGTCGGACGGCGCGCATCCAAAGCCGGAGTTGTACCGGCTGAAGGCCGAACAGGATTATCGGGTCGTCGAACCGTTGGTGCGGCGGCTGCTGGACAACGCGCATTGAGCCAGGCCCTTAGGCGCGTTCCGTTCTCTTTTCTCTCACAAACTAGAAGGCAAGCTATGAGCCAACCACGCAAAGCGATCATCACCGGCGTATCCGGACAGGACGGCGCCTATCTGACCCGGCTGCTGCTCGACAAGGGCTATCACGTGACCGGCACCTACCGGCGCACGAGTTCGGTCAACTTCTGGCGCATGCGTGAGCTTGGCGTGCTCGATCATCCGAATCTGCGTCTCGTCGAACACGACCTCACCGACCTCGGCTCGACGCTGCGCCTGCTCGACGGCACGCAGGCCGACGAGCTGTACAACCTCGCCGCGCAGAGCTTCGTCGGCGTGTCGTTCGACCAGCCGGTGACCACCGCCGAAGTGACCGGCGTCGGCGCGCTGAATCTGCTCGAAGGCCTGCGTATCCTGAGCCCGAAGACACGCTTCTACCAGGCGTCGACCTCCGAGATGTTCGGCCTCGTGCAGGCGGTGCCGCAACGCGAAAGCACGCCGTTCTATCCGCGCAGCCCGTATGGCGTCGCGAAGCTGTTCGCGCACTGGTCGACGATCAACTATCGCGAGTCGTACGACCTGTTCGCGAGCAGCGGCATTCTGTTCAATCACGAATCGCCGCTACGTGGCCGCGAATTCGTCACGCGCAAGATCTCGGACACGGTCGCGAAGATCAAGCTCGGCAAGCAGGACGTGCTCGAACTCGGCAACCTGAGCGCGCAGCGCGACTGGGGCTTCGCACTCGAATACGTCGAGGGCATGTGGCGCATGCTGCAGGCCGACGCGCCCGACACCTTCGTGCTCGCGACCGGCCGCACCGAAACGGTTCGCGATTTCGTGCGCATGGCGTTCACGGCGGCCGGCTATCAGCTGGAATGGTCGGGCAAGAACGAGCGCGAGACCGGCATCGACGTGGCAACCGGCAAGACGCTCGTGCGCGTCAATCCGAAGTTCTATCGGCCGGCCGAAGTGGACCTGCTGATCGGCTGCGCGGACAAGGCGCGCGACACGCTCGGCTGGCAACCGCAAACCTCGCTCGAACAGCTTTGCCAGATGATGGTGCAGGCGGACATCGCGCGCAACGAGCACCACGAGACGTTCTAACACGGCATCCGTGTGCGGCGGCGCTCGCCGCACACTGCCCCGTCAACCCGCCAGTTTCCGGAACGTCTCCAGCACCGCATCGCCCTTGAACGGCTTGACGATCCAGCCCTTCACGCCGGCGGCCTTGCCGCGCTCCTTCATCGCGGGGCTGCTTTCGGTCGTCAGCATGATCACGTTGACGGTCTTGTTCGCGAGTTCGCCGCGGATTTTTTCGACCATCGTCAGGCCGTCCATATTCGGCATGTTCACGTCGCTGACGATCAGGCGGATATTCGAATCCATTTTCAGCTTCGCAAGGCCATCCTTGCCGTCGATGGCCGTCGCGACGTCGAGACCGTTTTTCGCCAGAAAACCCGCGACTTCATCGCGTACCGTGCTCGAATCGTCCACCACCAGAATCTTTGCCATAACCATTCCCTTGCGTCACCGACGCGTCGTATCAAAACAGATCGAGTTCGCCGGACTCGACGAGATCGTCGACATCCACCGCGTTTTCAGAAAAATCTTCGGGTGACCAGCTCAGGTTGAAAACGAAGCGCTGGTCGATCGACACCGACTGTCCGCTCGCGGCGTCGCTCAATCGATATTGAAACCGCAACTGCGGATTGTCCGAGCCGAACGAGATGTAGCGATGCTTGTGATTGACCAGCAGTGGCACCTGCACCTGACTTGCTTCGCGAGCGTTCTGCTGAGCGAGGAAGCGGTTTTTGAATGCCCCCCAGATCAGATTGGTCAATTCGCCGAGCACGTCGTTCAGATCGCGAAAGCCCGGTTGCCCCGCGCCCATGCCGGGGTCGCGTGCCGCGCGATCGCGATCGATCATGCCGAGCAGCGGCTCCTCTTCGGCCTGCATCAACATATAGCCACGACACCAGTTGCCTTCGAGCGGAATCAGGCTGAAGACCTCGCCGAAGATGATTCGATCGCGCACGATACTGGGCGTGTCGCGTTGCACCGTGACGCCGTCGAACAACGTGGCGAGCCGCGCTTGCGTGATCTCCGCGATACCGCGCACGAGCGCGTTCGGGAAGTCGAGGCTGAAGATGTATCGATCGACGGCTTCACGCAGCGCCGTCAGATCGGCGGCATTGAAATGCGCGCATGCCGCGTTCGTCAACGGCTTCGGAAGCCGTTCGAGCGGCGCATGGCCGCTCGAACGCAGGATCACCGGCAGTTCGGGGCGCAAGGCATTGATGCGCGCGGCGGTCGTCGCCGCCTGCTCGACCGATCCGCCGTAGTTATCCGCCAGCAGAACGCCGCCGAGATCGATATTGGTGGCCAGTACCGAGCCGAGGCGGTTGCTGTCGCGCACCTTCAGTGCGATCAGGTTGTGTTCGTCGAAAAAGAGCTTCAGCGCTTGCGCGTGTGCCGGACAGTCGTCGAGCACGAGCACCTTGCTGACGGGCTTGCTGGTATTCATCGTGTTTCAGTCTGCGAGTGCAGTGTTGAGGGGCTAGAAAAGTTCGAGTTCGCCTTCGGCCTCGTCGGCCGTGGCGAGTTCAGCCTTGAAATCGAGGGGCGCCTGCGCGCATAGACATAACGTGACACCCAGCCGGGCCGCACCGCCGATCGTCAGCTCGTACGCCCACACGTGATCGGGCCGCAAGTCGTCCAGATACTCGACACAGGCGCTGTTCAATTCATACGGCGTCGACATGCCAAGATCGGGGAAATGATTGACCAGTTGCTGGTTCATGTAGCCGCAGCACAGGTTGCCGAGTTCCATCAGCGTGTCCGACAGCGAACGCGTCGCGTCGCCGCCGGCGTAGTAGGCGTGCGTCGCGTCGTCCTTGCCGAAATGCAGCACGAACAGCAGACGAAAGCCGATCGACGAGATCGTCAACGCCATCGCGCAAGGTCCGGCCGGATGATCGCGATCCCACCTCGGCACCGCCGTGATCTCGCACGAATCGCCCGGCGTCGCGGGCAATCTCGCGCGGGCCGCGTGACAGAAGATGTCCGCGATGCTTTGCTTCGCCTGATCGGTAATCACGCCGCGGCCTGCTCGAGCCGGGATTGGAACTGGGTCGCCAGCACTTCGACGCCGCCGAGCGACGCCGTGATCATCTTGCCGCCGGCCTGGATGTCCTGGAACGTCGCCGCCGTCGTCAGGTCGTTGCGATGCAGACTCTCGCGATAGCTCTTCGACAACTCCTGCGAGCGCGACGCCAGCGAGCGTACTTCGCCCGCGACGATCGAAAAGCCGCGACCCGCGGTCCCGGCGCGCGCCGCTTCGATCGACGCATTCAGCGAAACGATCAGCACGTGCTGCACGATCGACGACAGCTCCTGATTCTTCTTGTGCATGTCGCGGTTCTGCGACATCAGCGAAATCATCTGCTCGTGCCAACGCTCGAACGTGATGGTCAGCGTCTTCAGACGGCCCGCCTCGTGCGCGATCCGCGTCGCATGCTGCAGCCATTCGTCGCTTCGCGAACTCGCGGCGTCGAGCGACGCCTGCAACGCTTCGCGATCGTGCGCGCACTGCCCGGCTTGCGCGCGCAGATCGGCGAGCATCGACTCCAGTGCGGCGCGCTCGCTGTTGGCCTGCTCGCCGAGCCGGACCGCCGCGTCGAGTTGCTGCTCGAGGGCCTGCCGCGCGAGCGCGTCGACACGCTGCGCCTGCGCACCCGCGCGAAGCTTCCGACGATAAAAAATTCCCGTCGCGAGTGCACAGAGGATACCGCCAACGCCTGCGGCCAAAAGATAACTTTCAAGCACAACCTGCTCCCATCGCTTCGTTCAATCCATCAGGCCGTCAGCCTGCTAACGCATCCGCGTCACGCTCGCGCGCTGCATCGGCGGACGCTTCGAGACTGTCCACCGCCCAGTCCTCGGGGAACGACACGACGGTCTGAAAGCGGCGATAGTCCGCGCCGCGACGATCGTCGGTGAAACGCAATTCGATGCGGCCATGCTCGCGCCGCACGAAATCGCGCACGGCATCCATGCCGACGCCGCGGCCCGAAATCTCGCTGACGGTCTGCGCGGTCGAGAAGCCGGAACGGAAAATCATTTCGGCAATCGCTTCGTCGCTGAGCGCGGCATCGGCGTCGATCCAGCCGCGTTCGATCGCGGCCCCGCGGATTTTCGCGAGCGCGAGACCGCGGCCGTCGTCGCTGATGGTGATCTGCAGCGCGTGATGGTCGACGCCCACTTCCAGTTCGATGACGCCGGCCGCGTCCTTGCCGTTCGCGACACGCTCGGCGGCAGGCTCGATGCCGTGGTCGACCGAGTTGCGCAGCAGGTGCGTGAACACATTGCGCAGCGTATGGCTGACCTCGCTGCGCACGCGGTAGCCGTTGTTGTCGATGCTGACGACCGGCGCCTCCTTGCCGAGTTCTGCCGCCAGAGACGGCAGCGAGTCGAGCACGCCCGCGAGCGCTTCGTAGACCGATTCGGTGCCCAACAGGCGCAGTTCGCGCTGCAACGATTCGCGCATCGACACGAGCGCGTCCCGGTCGGCCGGATCGGCGCTTTCGAGCAGATCCAGCTGCTTCTGGATCAACTCGCGATCGACCATCAGGTAGCGATCCACCGCGCCGCTCTGGCCCGGCCCCTTGCGGCCGAGGCTCACTTCGTTGATCGTCGCGTAGGTGTCGAGCGCGGCCTTCACGCGCTGCAGATCCTCGATCAGAAGCTGCTGGTCCCACGCTTCGCTGCTGTCAGCGCGGCGCAATGCGTCGTAGCGCTGTTCGGTTTCGTGGACGATGCCGGTCAGATGCTGAAGGCTGTACGTGCGCGCATTGCCCTTGACCGTGTGCATGTTGCGGAACAGCTCGGCGACGGCTTCGTGACTCGGCTCGTGATGCTGACGGATGATCCGTTCGTTCTCGCTGATGAAGCCCGTCGCGCTTTCGACGAAGTGATGGAACTTCTCCTGACTCACCGCGAGAATCTCGCCGATCATTTCCAGCCGGCGCTTCTGTTCGCCGGCCTCGGCGGCGAGCGCGCGCAGTTCGGTCACGTCGCGCACGCACAGCATCAAACGCAGCACGACGTCGTGTTCGTCGGTGATCGCCGACCAGCTCAGGTCGAGCGTCTTCACGCGGCCATCGGCCATCGGCTTGGCGATCTCGTTGACGAGCAGGTGCTGATTGAACTCGAAGTTCATGCTGTCTTCACCGATGCATGCCTGCAGCGCCGCTTCGATCTGCGAGAGCGCATCGCTGTTGATCCCGGTGCCGCCGAACACGAGATCGAGCAACGGACGGCCCGCAATCTCGCGCGTCTCGAAGATGGCCTCGAGATAGGCGGAGTACTCCGGATGCACGACCACGCCTTCGACCACCGTCAGAATCCCCTGCTGCATGTTTTGCAGCATCGCCTGGATATCGGCGGTCTTCTGCTTCAGTTGCAGCGAGCTTTGCTGGATCTTCTCGATCATGCCGTTGAACGCGACGATCGAATGACCGATCTCGTCCATGCGTCCGACCGGCACGCGGCGCGTGAAGTCCTGGCTCGCCGCGATCTCGCTCATCTCCACCTGCATGCGGCTCAGCGGCCGGGTGATCTGGCGATACAGCAGCGCGCTGATCAGCAACAGCACGACGATGGCCGCGCCGGTCGCGGCGCCGATCGCCGTCGTCGTGGTGGCGAGCGCGCTGTTCAGTTCGTCGATCGCGGCATCTTTCTGGCGGTTCTTTTCGATCCGCAGCGTCTCGACGATGCCTTCGAGTTCATCGCGGTATTGCGCGACGTTCGCGAACAGATAGGCCTGCGCCAGTTCGTTCTTGCCGTCGGCCTTCATCTTCGCGGTGTCGTTGACCGCGTTGAAATAATTCGCGAGGCTGTCGCGCGCCTGGCTCACGAGCCCGGTTTGGGCCTGACCTTGCGCGGCCTTCGCCTGCACGTCGAGCGCCGACTGCAACGACGCTTCCTTGCTCTTCAGCAGGTCTTGAGCCTGCGAGACCATGTTCGCGTCAGGCGCATAGACGAGCGTCATCATCGCGAGCTGCACGTCCTTGACCTGCGATACGAGGTCTGCCGACGCGAGCGCGCTCGGCACGACGCCCTGGGTGACCTGCCTGACGTTGGCGGCGCTGTTGCGGGTCTGAAGCACGGCGTATCCGCCAATGGCGGATAGCGCGACAAGCATCAGAATGACGAGAAGCGTGATGCGGTGGCGGATGGTCATCTGAGAATCCCCGAGATCTGAAAATACAAGGTCCCCGCTTTCTGGCGGGACGCCCGTGTGTTTTTGTACTTTCGGGCGCGAGGATTATCGTCGCGGATGTGTGACGTCAACGTGACGAAGTCGACGCCGGGCGCCACGTTTCAGGGATTTGAAAAATAAGGTCGGAAAATCGCGGCCAAGGGCTGATCCGGGCTCAAGTTCAATAGAAAAGTGCCGTTATTTGTGGCCTGTTTTTTTGCCGGTCTTGCGGCGACATGAACGCGAGGCCCGAACGCAGCGATCCGAGCCTCGCCCTTTTTTCATTCGATTGAACCGCCGCCGCTGCGCTTCAATGCAGCACGCTCCCCGCAATCGCTTCGGCATACACCGCCGCGACCCGCTTCGCGATCACCGCGTTATCGAAGCGTTCGCGCGCATAGCGGCGGCATGCATCCGCATCGGGCAACTTCAGCGTACCGTTCAGCGCGCCGGCGAGACCCGCGGCGATCGCAGCTGCGCCGGTCTCCGGCAACACCAGATCGGGCGACAATCCCGCCACCGCCTCGGGCAATCCGCCGACCGGCGTCACCAGCACCGGCGTGCCCGACGCGAGCGATTCGACCGTGATGAGCCCGAAGCCTTCCAGCGCGACGGTCGGCACGACGCTGAGATTGGCCGCGCGATACAGCGCCGCCAGATGCTGATCGGGCACGAAGCCGAGCAGCTTCACGTTGTGTTCGAGCCCCGCGTCGGCGATGCGCGCCTCTAGCTCACCTTCGAGCCGACCCTTGCCCGCGATCAGCAGCAGCACGTCGGGCGCGCTGCGTTTGAGCAGCTTCACCGCATCGATCAGATCTTCGAGACCCATGCGCCGCACCAGCCGTCGCACCGCCAGCACGATCGGTCGGTCCTGCGGCAACTGCAGACGCAGACGCGCCTCGGCCGGCGTGACCGGCAGATTGAACTGCTCGACATCGACGCAGCCCGGCACCACGCGCACACGCGCTCCGGCGAGATGCCGTAGCGCGTCGTGAGAATCTTGCCGAACGCGTCGGACAGTACGATCAACCGCGACGAACGCGCGTATACCGACTGCTCCAGATAACGCTTCGCGCGCTGGCCGAACGAATCGGCGCCTTCGACGTGGCTCTCGTCGGCCCACGGTCCCTGAAAATGCGACACCTGCGGAATGCCGCGCGTCACGTCGAGCCCCGGAAACGTATAGAGCGCGAAGTGCGACGAAATCACATCGGGCCGCGACGTGCGGATTTCGTGGCGTAGCGCGCGGCGGGCCGCCATTAGCCGCAGCGGCAGCGATTGCGCGGCGGAGCCGAAGCCGTTGATCGCGCCACCGGTATCGGCCGCGACTTGCGGCGAGCCGGCGACGACGCCGCGCACCGCGACGCCCGCGCCCGGCAGCGCGCCGACCAGCGAGTAGTACATGCGGTCGAGGCCGCCCGCGCGTTCGGGAAACCAGTGCATCCCGATCTGCAGTGATTTGATTGAGCCAGTCGTCATGATGGTGTGCCCCTGTGTGTTGCTTGCGGTGAGTTGCTATGTGTAGACGTGGATGGCGCGCTTCGCGCGGTCATTCCACGCTCTTCTGTCCGGCGAGATGGTTCAGCGTCAGCGCATCGTTCTGCGCGACGACCGTCGCTTCCGTCTGGCTGCGCCGGCGGTTTTCCTGCTGCCCGGCCAGCTGCCGGTACAGCGCGATGTATTGCGCGGCCATGCGCGCCCAGCCGAAGCCGGTCGCGAGTTCGCTCGCGGCTTTGCCCATCGCGTGGCGCGCGCTGTCGTCGCCGGCGAGTTGCGCGACCGCGCGAGCGAGCGCTTGCGGGTCGTCGGGATCGTCCAGCACGATGCCGCACTCGGGCGTGATGATCTCGGCGCCGCCGGCCGTGCGCGCGGTCACGACGGGCAGCCCCGCCGCCATCGCTTCGAGCAGCGACAGACTCATCGCTTCGTAGCGCGACGGGAACACGAACGCGTCGACCGAATGCATCAGCACCGGCATTTCCTTCACGAGCCCGAGAAAATGCACGCGATGCGCGATGCCGAGCGCCTTCGCCTCGTCCGGATACGGGCTGCCCGGCAGAAAGCCGGCCACCGCGATCTGCACATGCTCGGGCAGATGCTTCAACGCGGCGAGCACGGTGCCGAGATTCTTGCGCGGCGTGCGCAGGTCGCCGACGAACAGCAGCAGGAACACATCGTCTGGTAGCTGGAACTTTGCGCGATCGCCGCTCGCCGCCGCGAAGCCCTGCGTGTCGACGCCGTTGTAGATGACGTCCACGCGGTTGCGCGGCGTGAGACCGATCGCGCGGATTTCGTCGGCGACCTTCTGCGACACCGCGGTGATCACCTTCGAGCGCCGGTACGCCCAGCGCTCGAGCAACGCGTTGCAGCGCGTATAGACCGACTGGTACGCGGACCACACGCCCTTCGTGAGACCGAACGGGTAGTACTTGCTCGCGAACCAGCCGCTATGCACGAAATGCGAGGTATTGACGTCGGCGCGCATCCAGGTGATGAAGCCGTTCACGTGCAGCACGTCGTAGTCGCGGCGATGCGCGCGCAGCCACAGTGCGCTCTTCGCCGCGAACACCTGCTGGCGCAGCAGATTGGTGGGCCACCAGCGGCCGATCTTCACCGGCGCCCAGCGCACGTTAGGATGCGCGAGCAGCTCGGGCGCCACGTGCGACGCGACCAGCGTCACGCGGATGTTCTCGTCGAGCGCCGCGCGCGCGATCTCGTGGTTGACGCGCCCCTGGCCGTCGTTATGGCGCACTACATGCGTGACAATGGCGACTCTCAATCCGTGCCTCCGTGGAGAAATAGCGTGCGTGCGCGGTTCATTTTTTCGTGGTGAACCGCGGAAAGAATCGAAAAAGCGCCCATGAAAAGCAGCAGGCCGCCGGTGCCGACCAGCGAGTTCGTGAACACGAGCATCGCGAAGGTCGCAAGACACAGGCTCAGGCACGCGGAGACGAACTTGTCGTCGCGCAGCCTGAACGAGCCGAGCACCGCGCGCGTCAGCAGCCACACGATGCCGGACATGTACAGCAAGGTGCCGGGCCAGCCGAGCACGAACGGAATGTTCATCACGCCGCTGTCGAAGTTGCCGTACTGGCCGAGCTGGCCGCCGTCGTTGGACAGTTTCGTCGAGGTGCCGGTCGCGCCCATGCCCTCGCCCGAGACGTCGGTAAACGCGGTCTTCGCGAAGGTCGCGTAGAACTCGTTACGCGCCGCGTAGCTCTGGTCGTCGTGCAGATTGACGATCGTGTTTAGCCGCGCCTGCATCCGCTCGGCCACCGGGCCGACCGCGAGCAGCGGCACGCACAAGCCGGCGAGCAGTACCGCGCTCGCGACGATGCGCACGCGCACCTTGTTGTTCGACTTCACGAGCTGGATCAGGAGCGCGATGACCCAGCCTCCCCACGTCGAGCGCACGAGGCTCAGCGCGAACGAGAAGAAGCCGAGCGCGGCGGCGATCCAGCGCACGCGATGCTGCGCGGCCATCACGAACACCATCGCGCCCATCATCGCGAACGCGAACGGGCCCGACGAGTTCATCGTGCTGAACACGCGTACGCCCATCGGCACCGGGTCGCCCTGCGAGTTCATCTGCGAGCCGAGCATCCACAGCGCGTCCCACGGCGGCATGATGAAAAACTGGATCAGGCCGTAGCCGCCCATCACCACCATCCCCCAGATGAACGTGTTGATGATCGTGTCGCGATACTGCGGATACTGGCGCGTGTGCGCCATGATGTGAAAGCCGATCAGGATCGGATAGAGCCAGTTCGCGAGGTCGTAGGTGGCCGCGAGCGGGCCGCTCGACATCACGCCGATCAGGAACGCGTAGATCAGGCCGAGCAGAATCAGCAGCACCGGCAAGCCTCGGCGCTGCGCGAGCAGCCGGTAGTAGCGCAGCAGCGACAGCCCGCTGATCATCGTGACGGCGAGCGGCGCGACCTGGATCAGGCTCGTCGGCGTGAACGCGCCCTTCGACCAGTCGGCGAGACGCCGCACTTCGGGGCTCAGGAACCACAGCCACCACATGAAGCCGATGTAGCGCGCCGGGCTTTTGAAGTAGAGCCACAGACCCGTGAGGATCGCCAGCACCGGGAACGCCAGCGTGAGCACCGTGCCCTGATGCGCGACGATCAGCACCGCGGCGATCAGCCACAGCAGGAGCGGCGGCAGCCATTCTCGCGGGCCGCCTGACAGCAGCCCGCTCGCGGCGTGTTTTGCAGGGCCGGCGTTGGCCGCGCCTGCCGGCGGCAACGGGTTCGCGCGCGGAATCGTCGACATCGCTTATAGGCCTCCGCGCGATTCGCGCCCGGGTGCGGCGGGCTGCGCGTGCGTGGCCGCGCCGGCATGCGCGCTCGCGCTCAGCATCTCGCGCGTGATCCGCACGTGCTGCATCGCGTAGTGCTGGGTGGTCAGATCGCGCGCGAGCAGACCGGCCGCGGCTGCCTGCGCCTGGCGCAGCGCCTCGTCAGGCTCGGCGGCGAGCCGGTCGAGCGCATCGCGCAGTGCCTGCGGATTGAACGGCGGCACGTAGGCGGCTTCGTCGGCCGGGAAATAGTCGCGCAGCGCGCCGACGTCGGTCGCGACCATCGGCTTGCCGACCGCCGCCGCTTCGAGCATCACCGTGATACCCGACGCGTGCGAGTTCGGCCGCAGCGGCACGACGATCACGTCGGCCCAGTCGTACAGCTCGTGCTGCTTTTTGATGCCGGAAAACAGCGCGATCTCGACATTCGACGCGCGCAGCGACGCGGGAATGCGCCGCCGCGTCGCGAGCTTCACCGTGTAGCGCGGATCGTTGCCGAACGCCTTGATCAGCGTCTCCCAGTCGCGGTCGCGATCGTTGCCGATCGCCGCGATGCGCAGCGGCGCGCGCGGCGTCCAGTGCGTCGGCGGGGTGACCGGGAAGTCGCGCGTGTTCAGGCCGTACAGCAGCGGCGTCGCGTCGCGATGGAAATAGCGTTGGCACAGCCCGGCGTTTTCGCTAGCGAGTGTGGTCAAGCGATCCGCGCGCGTCATCAGCTTGCGATACAACCAGCTGCGCACGATGCCGTACGACGGCCACTTGTCGAGCAGCCACACGCTTTGCGCGAGCAGCAGCGGCGACGCGCCCGGCCCCGCCTTGCGCCCGCACAGCAGCAGCATCAGCGCGGCGGACAGCCACTCCTGCTCGGTATGCGTCCAGATCACGTCCGAGCGCAGCATCTCCGCGCGATTGCGCCACGTATGGATGAAATCGAAGCCGAGCGCGGCCTTCAGCGCGCGCCGTACGAGCCGCACGGGCCGGCTTTCGCGCGCGTCTTGCGAATAAGTCAGCGCGAATGCTTCGGACTGCGCATGGTGATAACCGTACAGGCAGCCGATATCGTCGCCCTTGCGATAAAAACGCGGATCGGCGCCGTAAAAGAGATGAACGTGAACCTTCGTGCTCATGCGGACACTCCGCTCTTCGACAGCGCGCGCCGCGCCTCATGGGCGCCTGCGCGAACCTCGCGCCAGCGCGACAGCTTCAACTGCGCCTGCTTCGACAGCAGCGCGAGCGCCGCATGCGTGAGGCCCGGATAAAGCCGTGTGCCCACCAGCGTCCACCACCACCACGCGGCTTCGCGGCGCAGCGGCGGCAACTGGTCGCGCAGGATCAGATGGAAGTTGAACGCGGCGTTGCGCAGCGCGGCCATCGTCTGCGCGTCGCGTTTGTCGTCGTCGAAACGCTCGGCCGGGAAATGATCGACCGCGATCTGCGGGTCGTACACGAGCTTCCAGCCCGCGTTTTTCACCGCGAGGCTGAACGCCATGTCGTTGTGCACCTGCGCGCCCGCGCCGCGCAGACGCGCGTCGAAGCGGATCGTGCGCACCGCTTCGCGCCGGTAGCTCATGTTGGCGCCCTTCAGGATGTCGACCTCGCGCGCCGCACCGACACCCAGATGATGATTGCCGATGATCTTGCCGTGCGCGGTCACCTTGCCGACCAGCGGCCGCTCGCCGTCGAGCACGCGCCCTTTCTCGTGCACCCAGTCGCGCCCGCCCAGCGCGCCGAGGCGCGCATCGGCTTCGAACGCGGCCGCGATGCGCTCGACCCAGTCGCGGCGCGGCGCGGCGTCGTCGTCGGTGATCGCGATCACGTCGCCGCTCGCGGCGTCGAGCCCGCGATTCAACGCCGCGACCTGGCCGGGTATGTCCACCGGCGCGATCACGAGCGGCAGGCGGCCGCCCGTGGACGGATCGCGCAGGCACGCATGGGTCGCGTCGTCGTCGACGCGCGCGACCACGATTACTTCGTCGGGCGCGCGCGATTGCCGCGCGAGCGCCGCGAGGCAGCGCGCCAGATCGGCCGGGCGGCGATAAGTCGGTACCAGTACCGTCAGTTTCATCGTGATGTCCTCTGTTCCTGTCGTGCAGAAGTCGGTGCTGCAGTGCGGAGCCCGCGTCACGTGCTCAGGTATGCCTGAGTCGCCGCGTAGCCGCGGTCGTAGCCGACCCGCGAGCGCGCCGGCATGCCGTTGAAGATGCCGCCCTGCACGTGAACGCCCGCCGAGCGCAGGCGTTTCAGCGCATCGGCCAGCTCGAGCTCGCTGTGCATGCCCGAGCGCATCACGAAGAACGTCGAGCCCGCATACGCGCCGATGATCGACGCATCGGTCACCGCGAGCACCGGCGGCGTGTCGATCAGGATCACGTCGTAGCGTTTCGCGAGGCCGTCGAGATACTGCGGCAGTCGCGGCGACATCAGCAGCTCGGACGGATTCGGCGGACGGCGGCCGCACGAGATGAAGCTCAGGCCCTCGATGCTCGAACCGCGGATCGCTTCCTCCAGCGAGATCTGGCCGCTCAGCAGCTCGGACAGGCCGTTTTCCTGCAAGCCGCCCACGTAACGTTCGAGCGTGCCGCGCCGCATGTCGCCGTCGATCAGCAACACGCGCTTGCCCGAATGGGCGAGCAGCATCGCCAGGTTCACGCTCAGGAAGCTCTTGCCGACGCCGGCCATCGGCCCCGTCAGCATCACGATGCAGTTGCGCGCGTCCATCAGCGTGAACTGCATCGCAGTGCGCAGGCTGCGCAGACTTTCGATCGTCACGTCCTTCGGCCGCGCGTTCGCAAGCACCGGACGCTGCCGTTCGCCGCCCCGCGCATAGCTGTTTTCGAGCTGCACCTGCTCGGCGCTTTGCGGCACGAGGCCGAACACCGGCAGATGGAACGCGCGCTCGACGTGATCGGGGTCGTCGATGCCCTTGAACAGATTGCGGCGCAGGAACACGAAACCGGTGCCCGCGATCAGCCCGAGAATCACGGCCGCCGAGATGATCAGCATCTTCTTCGGCTTGACCGGCGCGCCGGGGCGCAGCGCGGCGTCGACGATATGGACGTTGCCGCCGGTGCCCGCCTTCTGCACCGACAGCTCCTGCACACGATTGAGCAGCAGCACGTAAATGTCTTCGGCGACCTTCGCGTCGCGCTGCAACTGCACGGCCTTCACTTCGGTGGCCGGCAGATCGCGGAAGCGGTCCGCGTATTTGGTGCGCTGCGCCTGCAGCTCGGTCATCTGCTGACGCGCGGCGACGAGCGTCGGATGGTCGTCGCCGTAGCGCTCGGCGAGTTGCGTCATCTGCAGACGCAACGCGGCGATCTGTTGCTCGTATTGCACGCTGCCTTCGAGGTAGACCTTCGCCTCTTCGCTCGCGTTGATCGAGCCGGACTGACGTTGATAAGCGGTCAGCGCGGCCTCCGCGCGTTCGAGATCGGCCTTCAGGCGCGGCTCCTCGCTTTTCAGGAAATCGAGCATCTTGCTTGCGTCGGCCTGCTTGTTCGACACGTGCTCGCGCAGATACGACTGCGCGAGCGCATTGGCGACGAGCGCCGCATGCTCGGGACTCTTGTCCTCCAGCGAGATCTGGATCACGCCGGTCTGCTTGCCCTGCTCCTGCACCGTGATCGCCGACTGGAACGCGGTGATCGCATCGAGATCGTTCGAGCGCACGATGGTGAACTCCTGCCCGGGGCGCGCGATCAGCGTGTTGACGACCATCGTCACGCCCCCGCCCTGCGCCTGCTGCCCGACCTGGCCGCGCAGCAGCAGCGAGCCGTTCGGCGCGAACAGTTCATAGTGCTGCGCGTCGATCACGCGCAGCAGCAGCTTCTCGCCTTCGAGCGACGGCGTCACGTCGATCGAATCGACGTCGACTTTTTCTCCGCCCCATGCGTAGGACGTGAGCCCCAGCCACGCGCGCGCGGGCTGGCCCGGCGTCGCGAGGCGCGCGGCGATGCTGCCGAGCAGCGGGATCGTCTTCGGCGTAACGCTGAAGTTCAGCTTCAGCTGCTGCACGACCGGCGCGACCACGCCACGGCTCTTGATGATTTCGATCTCGGCGTCGGTCGGCAGCGACGTCGAGCCGCTCGTGATCGCGGCACCGGTCTGCGTTTGCGTGAGCGCCTGCGACATGCTGTCGGACTGCTCGACGCGCACGTGGCGCATCGGCCGAATAAGTCGGCTTGGCGAGGTAGCAGTACGCGACCGCCATCGCGACGATGATCGCGGTGATCGCGAGCAGCCACCAGATGTCGTCGAGGATCACCTGCACCAGTTGTCCGAGGACGACGTCTTCTTCTTCGGTCTTGATCGGACCAGCCATGTGTGGAGAGAGTTGATTGCTCACTGTTCCATCCCGTGTCGTTGGCTTCGGCTTTCGCGTCAGCGGTACTTCTGCTTTCGTTGCACGTCCCGCACCGCCCGGACAACGGCGGCGCGGGACGTTACAGGCCAAACGTTCAGCGCGTCAGCTGCTTCAGATAGAACAGCGTCTGCACGCTCGGCAGCACCTGCTGCAACACACGGTTGAACGTGGTCGACGCGGCGGTGCCCACGTACACGACGTCGAGCGGCTGCAACTGGAACTGCGAGGACAGCATGATCGAGTCCGGCTGCGTCATGTCGAGGCGGAACACCTCGGGCGTGGTCGGATGCTCGCGCATGCCGCGCATCACGTAGATCTGGCGCGGATTGGCGTCGGTGTTGAGGATGCCGCCCCCTTGCGTGAGCGCGTCGGCGATCGTCATGCGGCCGCGCGCGATCGGCACCTGGATCGGCGTCTTCACTTCGCCCAGCACGAAGATGCGGCTGTCGGTGCGGTCCGGCACGTTGACCACGTCGCCGTTCTGCAGCATCACGTCCTGCGTGGTATCGCCCTGATCGAGCATGCGATCGGCATTGAGCACATAGAGCTTGTGGTTGCGCGTGAGTCGCACGCGCTGGATGTCGGCGTCCGGGTTCGTGCCGCCCGAGCGCGTGATCGCGTCGACCAGCGTCAGCGGCACGTCGCTGACCGCGAGCGGTCCCGGCTGCTTCACTTCGCCCGTGACCTGCACCTTCTTGCCGCGATACGACAGCACGCGCACGTCGACCTGCGGATTGCGGATATAAGGCACGAGGCGCGCGGCGAGCTGAGCGCGCAGCTCGGTCGTGGTCTTGCCCGCGGCCTGGATGCGGCCGACGAACGGGAAAAAGATCGTGCCGTCGGCGGCGATGGTCTGGCCGTACGGATCGGCCTGGCCCGGCAGCGCGGCCGTATACGGCTGCTGCAACGCACCCGCGATCGTCTGCGTGGTATTGCCGCCCGAGGACAAGGTACTGCCCTGCGGCGTGGTCAACTCGGGGTGATCCCACACGGTGATGCCGAGAATGTCCTGCGGCGCGAGGTGGTACACGTACAGCGACGGATCGGACAGCGCCGCTGGCGGCAACGGCTGGGTTTTCGCGGCGGCGGCTTGCGCCTGCGCCATGATCAGGTTCGCGTCGATCAGATGGACCGGATAGGTTTCGCTCGGCGCCTGATCGTTGTCCTTGAGCCGCGACGTGTCGAGGTAATTGCCCGGTGCGGTCGCGCAGGCCGACAAAAAGGAGGTCAGCAGAAGTGAGGCGGCGAGCTTCGTGCGCAAGCTTGCGAATGAGTTTTCGATGCGGGGTTTCTTCAGCATATTTTTTTCAGCCATCCCATGACCAGATGTTCGATGAGCACGAGACTCTCCCTGTATTCGTCTTCCGCGCCGCCGTGCGGATCGGCGACGTCCGAATCGGCTTCCCACTTGCCGAGCGGATAGACCTTGCCGCGCGCCGACGGATCGAGCGCTTCGACCTTGCTCACCTGCGCGCGCTCGGTCACCAGCACGAGATCGGCCGCGCGCACGAGCGAGCGCTCGAGGCGCCGCGCGTGGTGAACGCCGGCCGCGACGCCGCGCTCTGCGAGCAGGCGCCGCATCACCGGGTCCATGCCGTGGCCGTTCACCGCACGAATGCCCGCCGAATGAAACGCGATAGGTGCGGCCCCCGAGCGCGGCGCGCGCGCCTGGCTCGCCTTGAACAGCATCTCGGCGGCGGGCGAGCGGCACACGTTGGCGTGGCACACGATCAGAACGTTGTCGAACATGGCGGACTCTCTCGCGCGGCGATCGCGGTGGCCTCAGCGGCCGGAGGCTGCCGTCGCGGCGAGGTCCGCCGCCTGCATCGAACCTTTCGCGCCGACACGCGCCGGCGCGTTGCGCAACGCATGCCGCCGGCCGATCGCGTGATACTCGATGCCGAGTTCGAGCAGCACGTCCGGCTCGTACAGATTGCGGCCATCGAAGATCAGCGGCGTCTTCAGCATGCGTTTCAGCGCATCGAAATCTGGACTCTTGAAGACCTTCCATTCGGTCAGGATCACGAGCGCATCGACGCCGCTCGCCGCTTCCATCTCTTCACTCACGAACGAAAGTCGCGCATGCTGCTGCGGCACGTCCTTCAGATCGAGCGCGAGCACGCGCTTCGCTTCGTCGATCGAGACCGGGTCGTAGGCCTTCACGCGCGCGCCGCGGCCCAGCAGCCCGGCGATCAGCTCGCGGCTCGGCGCCGCGCGCATGTCGTCGGTGTTCGGCTTGAATGCGAGACCCCAGACGCCGAACGTGCGGTCCGACAGATCCTCGCCGAGACGCGCGACGATCTTCTGCGCGAGGATCTGCTTCTGTGCATCGTTGACCGCTTCCACCGCTTCGAGAATGCGCAGGTTCGCGTTGTGGTCGGCCGCGGTGCGGATCAGCGCCTGCACGTCCTTCGGAAAACAGGAGCCGCCATAGCCGCAACCCGCGTAGAGGAAGTCATAGCCGATGCGCGGATCGGAACCGATGCCGCGGCGCACCGCCTCGATATCCGCGCCGACGCGATCGGCCAGATTCGCGAGCTCGTTCATGTACGAGATGCGCGTCGCGAGCATCGCGTTGGCCGCGTACTTGGTGAATTCGGCCGAACGCACGTCCATATACAGCGTGCGCTCGCGATTGCGGTTGAACGGCGCATACAGGCGCTTCATCAGTTCGCGCGCCTTTTCGCCGGGCACGTCCTCGTCGCAGCCGAGCACGATGCGATCGGGCCGCGTGAAGTCTTCGACGGCCGCGCCCTCCTTCAGGAACTCCGGATTCGACACGACCGAGAACATCTGCTCGACGCCGCGCGCGGCCAGCTCGGCGGCCACCACTTCGCGCACGCGCGATGCGGTGCCCACCGGCACCGTCGATTTGTCGACGATCACCTTGAAGCCGGTCATATGGCGGCCGATGTTGCGCGCGGCCGCGAGCACGTATTGCAGATCGGCGGAACCGTCCTCGTCGGCCGGCGTGCCGACCGCGATGAACTGGATGTCGCCGTGCGCGACCGCGGCCTCGACGTCGGTGGAGAACGTCAGGCGCTTCGCGCGGCGATTGCGCGCGATGATCTCCTGCAGCCCCGGCTCGTGGATCGGCACGCCGCCGTTGTTGAGCACGTCGATCTTGCGCGCGTCGACGTCGAGACAGAACACGTCGTGGCCGATGTCGGCCAGACACGCGCCGGTCACGAGGCCGACATAACCGCTACCGATGATCGTCAGGTTCATGGATTGCACCTCGGTAAAAAAGTTGATTCAGGAATGCGCTCGCGCGATGCGTGGCATCGGCGCGGCCCGGCACCCCGCGTTCAATAGGCGTTGCTGCCCGCGAAGCCCTTCCACAGCGTCAGCACGACGATCTTGATGTCGAGCCAGAAGGTCCAGTGCTGCATGTAGTACAGATCGAGCTTTACGCGGCCCATCATCTTTTCGATGCGATCGGTTTCGCCGCGGTAACCGTTGATCTGCGCCCAGCCGGTAATGCCCGGCTTGATCCGGTAGCGGTGCATGTAGCCCTTCACCAGATCCTTGTAGATGTCGTCGTGCTCGAGCGCATGCGGACGCGGACCGACCACCGACATCTCGCCGCGCAGCACGTTGATGAACTGCGGCAGTTCGTCGAGGCTGGTGCGGCGCAGGAACGCGCCGACCGCGGTAATGCGCGGATCGCGCCGCGTCGCCTGGGTGATCTTGCCGGCCGCTTCCGTGTGGACCTTCATCGAGCGGAACTTGAAGATCTCGAACTCGCGGCCGTCGATGCCCTTGCGCCGCTGGCGGAAAAACACCGGCCCCGGCGAGCTGAGCTTCACCATCAGCGCGATCGCGAGCATCAGCGGCGCCAGTGCGGTCAGCGCGCCCAGCGCGAACACACTGTCGAACACGCGCTTGGGCAGCACGCGCAGATCGGTGATCGGCGAGGCGGCCAGATTGATCGCGGGCACGCCGAGCAGCTCGACCATCGGCTGATTGAACAGCGTCAGGCTGCCGACGTCGGGGATGAAGCGGATGTTCACGAAGTCGTTGCGTAGATCCATCACGAAGCGATGGATCGCCTTCTCCTTCGAGATCGGCAGCGCGAGCCACAACTCGCGGATCGCGCGCTGCCGTACCAGTTCGATCATGCGCTGATAGTCGCGCTCGACCGGCACGCCCGCGACCGCGTGCGCCGCGTCCGGGTCTTCGTAGGGATTGATCGTGCCGTCCTCGTCGAACACGACGACGGGCTTGAAGCCGGCTTCGGGACGGCCGCGCATCTGTTCGATCAGGAAGCGGCCGTACGGCGCGCCGCCGACGATCGCGACCGCGCGCTGATTGAAGCCCTCGCGGCGCAGCCCGCGCAGGATCGAATAGACGATCACCTTCGTGACGACCAGCAGCACGATCGACGCGAGCGCCCAGTAAACGAGCCACAGCCGCGACAGGCTGTCGGCGCGGTGCACGCTGAAGCTGATCAGCACGCCGGTCACTTCGACCATCAGCCAGCCGCCCGTGACGCGCGACAGCAGATCGTAGAGCGGCTTGCCGCGCCACGACTGATAGATGCCGAGCGGCGGGAAGAACACCACCACGAGCAGGCAGCCGAACGCAAGCGACACGCTTTGCATATCGTCGAGCCATACCACTCTGCCGCTGTGCACGCCCGCCGCCAGCACCGCGGCGAGCGCGACCATGGCGATGTCGATGATTCTCGCTAGAACGCTCAGCATGCGCCGCCCCTCTGTTCGTCAGTCAAGTGCGATCCGTCGGTTGGTTGAAATGGCTGTTGCATGCGGGTTTCATCGTTGGGCTTTTTTATTTCCGATCTGCCTGGCGGCGCGACCGGACTGAATGAGCCTGAATGGACAGACCGCAAAATCCGAATGCGAATGAGTGAATACCCTTGTTCATACCTCAATAAAGCGGTATTAAAATTCCCACGACAAGACCGCAAAAAATCTCAAATTGTATCGGTCAAAATTTCGGCATTTTTTATGCATTTTGTGCGGTAATTGTTGCCGCAATGGGCCCGACAGAAGGTTCCGGGAAGCCCATTCGAGCGCTTTCACATAGAATCTTTCGCTTTGCCAACAGTTCTGGCGCGAAGCTCGGGCTCCACTCGTGCTGTCATTCTTGCGCATCATTAAGCGAAAAAAATGCTTGCTGATTTTTTCAGGTAATTTTTATTTATAAATAAATAGACGAGCCATTTTTTGGTGAATTTCGAATGAATGCGACGAGCCTTTTATCGGAATTGTATTTAACGCGCTTTTATTGATTCGCGACTTCGTGATAAAACTCGACGCATTCATCCAGCCTCGAGGAGAGTTCACCATGACAGCTCCGGCCCCGGTCACGCCTGCCGGCACCCGTCCCACCCCCGCCCAATCGCCCATGCCCTCAACCGCAACCAGCGTCAAGCTCAAGGTTCATCCCGTGATTCTCGCGGGCGGCTCGGGCACCCGGCTGTGGCCGATGTCGCGCGAGCAGCATCCGAAGCAGCTGATCGGCCTGCTCGGCGAAGAGTCGCTGCTGCAATCGACGACCCGCCGTCTCGATGGGCTCGAAGCCGGTTATCCGCTTGCCGGCCAGCTCGTGGTCGTCGCCAATGAAGAACAGCGCTTCACGACGGCCGAACAATTGCGCACGAGCGCCAAGCCGAGCCGGCTGATACTCGAACCCGCGGGCCGTGACACCGCGCCCGCGTTGACGGTGGCTGCGTTGTCCGTCGCCGCGCAGGATGAAGACGGCATCATGGTCGTGATGCCCGCCGATCACGCGGTCACCGACAGCGCAGGATTTCACGCGGCGGTCGCCGCCGGCGTACAGCATGCGGCCGCTGGCCATATCGTCACCATGGGAATCGTGCCGACGCGTGCCGAAACCGGCTACGGCTATATCCGCATCGGCGCGCCGCTCGGTTCTGACGATGCGCAGACCGCAGCAGCGGCTCGCCCCGTCGCACATCGCCTCGACCGTTTCGTCGAAAAGCCGCATCTGGAACTCGCGCAGCGCTATGTCGAATCACGCGAATACTGGTGGAACAGCGGTATTTTCATCGTGCGCGCATCGACGTGGCTCAAAGCGATCCGCCATTTTCAGCCGGCCATTTACGCAGCATGCGAATCGGCCTTTGCGGGCAGCACGGCGGACGGCGACTTCTTCCGGCTGCAACGCGATGCGTTCAGCGGCTCGCCGTCGAATTCGATCGACTACGCGGTGATGGAAAAGCTCGGCGCCGATCAGAGTATCGCGTCGGGCGTGGTCGTGCCGCTTGCGGCCGGCTGGTCCGACGTCGGTTCGTGGGACGCGATCTGGGACATCAGCGAGAAGGACTCCGATCGCAACGTGAGCCGCGGCCGCGTGATGTTCGAAGGCGCGAACTCCACCTTCGCGCATTCCGAAGGACGACTGATTGCCTGCGTCGGCACGCAGGATCTCGTCGTCGTCGAGACCGCCGATGCGATTCTGGTCGCCGACAAGTCACGCGTGCAGGACGTCAAGAAGATCGTCAACCGGATTCGCGAGGATGGCGGGCTCGAAGCGGCCAATCATCGCAAGGTGCATCGGCCGTGGGGCAACTACGATTCCGTCGACACCGGCGAGCGCTTCCAGGTCAAGCGGATCGTCGTGAAGCCGGGCGCGCGGTTGTCGCTGCAGATGCATCATCACCGCGCGGAGCACTGGATCGTCGTGCGCGGCACCGCGCTCGTCACGCGCGGCGACGAACGCTTTATCGTGTCCGAAAACGAGTCGGCCTATATTCCGCTCGGCGTTACGCATCGCCTCGAAAACCCGGGCAAGATGCCGCTCGAAATGATCGAGGTGCAGTCGGGTTCGTATCTCGGCGAAGACGATATCGTGCGCTTCGACGATACGTACGGAAGGCAATGAGGCGCGAGCGGTCGCAATGACGAAGCGGGAACCTGCGGCGGCGCAAAGCGGCCGCGGGGACCGCCGGGCTCATCCCACGTATGAGATGAGTTCTTTGTAGGTTGCGGAAAAGCGCTCCGCGGTGCCGCTGTCGGTCGTCACCGTGGGCGTGCTTGCCCCGCCCGCGGTTGCGGTGTCCGACGGATAGCGGCGCAGCGGCCCACGCAATGCATTCAGTGATGGCTTCAGCGGCCCGTGCAACGGCGCGCCGTGATTGCCCGGGTGATTCGCGATGCCATTGACCGATGCCGGTTCCGGCGCATGACGCAGGCCTGACAACGAACGGTCCGCGGACCGCTGCGCAAGGTTCGCCGACGCGGACGCGGCCGTTGCGTGGACCATCGTCGTGGCCGCCGCGTCGGTCGCGCATTCGCGATCGATCCACTGACGCGCCCAGTCGAGCGCGAACTGCTGCGCGTGCTGCGCATCCGCGAAGCGCGGGCCGACGAGGCCAGAGCGCTCGACGCGCTTGCCGTCCCTGATGATCTCCGCCCACCCGCGATACATCGCGTTCGGCACTTCCTCGACCACCACGTAGATCAGATAACCGCCCGAATCGGCGACCTGCATGCCGCGCGGGGCGAGGCCCAGCGTCAGCGACGGGCGCGGGTCGTCGACCGGTCCGGATGCGGCCGGTTCGACGCGCATCTCCGCCGCCATCGCGGACGTCGCCACTGCGGACGTCGCGAACGCCGATGTCGCCACCGCGCTCGCCGGCGCAAGCCCCGACAATTGCCGCGTGATGTCGCCGATCGGATCGGCCGTACGCCATTGGCTCAACGCGCTCGCGACGCCGGGCGCCTGCCACGACTCGGGACTCTTCCACGACACGCCGCGCAGATTATTGTCTTCGCTCGGGCTCGGGGTTTGCGCAACCGGTGCCGCGGGTCTGGCCGTAACGGGCGGCGCCGGTTGGGGAATGTATGCGAAGGTACGCCCGCTCTGCGACAGCAGACGGACCATCTCCAGCAGTGTGCCGTTCAGTTGCCACTCTTCGAAGCGGCGGCGGCAGGTGGGACCGGACGGATAGCGGCCCGGCAGCTTCGACCACGGCTCGCCGGTGGTCATGATCCACAGCACGGCATTCGTCACGATGCGCGGTTCGGCGCGCGGCCGGCCGCGCCGGTTCAGACGGACGGCCGGCTCGTCGGAGACGAGCGGCGCGAGCAGCGCCCATTCGTCGTTGTTTAGCTCATCGAAAAACATTGGATTTTCTCCACGCGGCCTGGCCTGGCCGCGGCGTTGGGCCTGCCACGGGTTCTCAGCGTTCACGACCCGTGTGCGGCCCTCGGTTGCACAAATTTGTTTGGTCCGTTCGGCTCGCTGGAGCAGCCCGCCCACACGTGGTGCGGCTCTTCCCTATTACGAAGCACAAAACGCGGTCTCACTCGTGCGTGGGAAAATTTGTGCACGAAGCATACCATTCCAATCTTTGCATGAGTACAGTTGAGACAAGTGTTACGGATAGAAACAATCTTGTCGGTTTCGCTGCGTCGATTCTCGTATTGCCGTAACAGAAGCCTCTGCTTATCTGGCATCGGATCTGTCTATTGCACAGCACAATACCGCATGACCGAACAGAATGGGCTTTAGAAATGTAATTGCCGATCCAGCATGCATTTCTATGCACTTTGATGGTTGATGTGAACATCGGTTTCGAGCGTCGGCGAAAGGACTGCGACGCGCCCGCGCGGTGACATGGAGGCAACGGGAGGCGCACACGCGGCGGCCGCGCATGCGCGGAGTTCGAGGCGTGACAGAAGCGACGAAGTCGCTTCGAACGACGTTAGGGGCGCACTGGTTTCGAAGCATGCTCGCCGACGACCGTGGTCCATTCGCGCACGCGCCAACGCGTAACCAGTCCGGAGAGTACGTACGGATCGACGGTAGCAAAGGCCTCCGCCACCGCAGGCGACGCGCCGGTGAAGAGCAGCACCGCACCGTCCGTCGGCTCCGCGAGCGCGCCGGCCAGCAGCAGTTCGCCGCGCTCGGCGGCGGCCCATGCGAGTTTCAGATGCGCGTCACGGTGCTCGCCGCGCCGCTCCAGATAGTCGGGTACCAACTCGTACATCAACAGGTAATGCATGGTGAGTCTCGCGAGGTTGAGGGTCGGCAGGGAGCGGCATGCACCGGAGCGCAGTTGAGGATAACCGCGACTACCGAATTTCATGCCTATTTTCTATTCAGTTGCATTCGCAGCAATATGAACATTCTCATTGCCCGTTAACCATAGATCAAAATAGCGGAAACCGTAATTTCGTTTCAATAAGCTTGAAATAATCGCCCCGAGCAATCTGCATTGCATGACAAAATTCGCGCTCTCGTTCATTCGATTGTTTCAAACGCCGCAGCGCCGGTTGCGCCACGCTGCTCAGGGAAAACGAGCGCGGACCGCTGTCAACCGGAATGCATTTTGAGCCGTTCTGGCAGACGGCATTTGCCATAATGGATGCGCCGATGGGCCCATGGATGCCGTCGTCGCCCGCGCGCATGAACGATCAGAAACGTTTTCACCACCGATGGAGTGTCCCATGAAAATCCAATCCGCTATCGCCACGCTGGTGTTGGGCGCGGTACTCGTATCGCCGGCGTTTGCGCAGAACAGCCAGCAAACCAAGATGGCCGACTGCAACAAGCAGGCCGGCGACAAGAAAGGCGACGAGCGCAAGGCGTTCATGCAAACCTGTCTTTCCGCAAAGCCGGCCGCCGCCGCGCCGATGAGCCAGCAGGACAAGATGAAGGTGTGCAACAAGCAGGCGGGCGACAAGAAAGGCGACGACCGCAAGGCCTTCATGAAGACCTGCCTGTCCTCCTCGGCGCCGGCCAACTGAGCGAAAGACGGAGCCGTCCCTCACGCCGGCGCCCTCCGATCGACGCGGCGCCGGCGCATCGTTGCGCCCACGCGGCGCTCCGATCGAGCCCCCCCGCTTCGTCGTCCACCCGCCGCAACGCGCCGTTTTCTTCTATGATGGCTGCGGAGACGGCCCACCTTCACTCATATAGAACCAGACAACTACGCGGGCCGCCATCTTGTCGTTGGTGCTACTGAGCATCGATCGGAGGCAAGGATGGTATCGAAGCACAAAAACCGCTGGTTAAGGCGGTGGTTGCTGGTCATCATATTCTGGGCCGTGCCTGTGGCGATCGTCGCGGTCAACGAGATCCGCGAGGAAATGTCGTACAACGCGGTCGATCTCGACCGCGCGCTCACCACCTGGAATTTCACCCAGGCGCAGCGCGCCGCCGGGGCGCCCGCGCATTGCCATGGCAAGCCCGACGAGGCCAAGGCGGCCGGCTGCCCGGCCGACGTGCTGGCCGCCAACGCGCCGCGCCAGCAGGACGCGATCAACGAATACAGCGTGCGCCGCTCGACGCTGTTCGCCTATCTGTGGCACGCGTTTGTCGGCTATTGGATGGTGCCGGCGGCTATGCTGTTCGCGATCGGCGCGATCATCGGCATGGTGCGCCGCGCGCTGCGGCGCCCGCCCGCGGTCAAGAGTCCGGCGAATCACGGGTGAGCGGCGGCCGCGCCGCTTGCACTTCGCCGCAATTTGCCGCGCAGAAACAACATTCTCATTGCCATGTCGATGGGCCGCCGCGCGACGCGAATCGGTAAAAACCGGCGCATCGTGCGGCCACGCCGAAGCGTCCCCACGATCGCCGCGACTCGGGCGCTGTTCGGCGTCGCCCCTCGGATCGTCGCTCGACGCGTGCCTGGAAGTCGCGCGCAAGGCCGGTCAAATTTACTGGGAAGACTTCTTGCGGTCAGGCTCAAACCCTTGTCCCATAAGGCTTTTCGCGTTGTGACGCAACGCGCCTTTTGCACCAGCCTGTGTTATAACTCAAGGGCAACCAGGCGACACCACCACGGTTGCGCCCCGGATCCATGACGGAGAAAAACGATGCAAAGACGACACTTCATGTTGAAGACGACCGCTGCGCTTGCTTTCGGAGGCCTTGCACTCGCCGGGTGCACGACGACGGGCAACACGCCGGACAATGCTCATATCGACGCCTCGAAACGACAGTCGATCGACGCCAGCGTCGACGGCACGCTGTCCAAGCTGTTCACGACCGTGCCGGGCTCGCGAGAGCTGGTGTCGAAGGCGCGCGGCGTGCTGGTGTTCCCGTCGGTGCTGCAGGCGGGCTTGATCGTCGGCGGCCAGTATGGCGAAGGCGCATTGCGGGTGGGCGGCACGACGGTCGGCTACTACAGCACCGCGTCGGGCTCGTTCGGCTTGCAGGCGGGTGCGCAGTCGAAGGCGATCATCTTCCTGTTCATGACGCAGGATTCGCTCGATAAATTCCGCAACGCGGAGGGCTGGTCGGCCGGCGTCGATGCATCGGTCGCGCTCGTGAAGATCGGCGCGAACGGCGCCGTCGACACGACCACGGCCACCGCGCCGGTGCAGGTTTTCGTGTTGACGAACGCGGGCCTGATGGGCGACGTCTCGCTGCAAGGCACGAAGGTCACGCGGCTGAAGATCTGAGCGCGCTCATCGGCGCGCTCCACTGATCACTTGCGCGCATCGCGGCGAAGGCCGCGCGGAGGACCCTGTGCGGGTCGTCGCGCGGCCTTTTTGTTATGGATGCCGATGCCGACGCTCGGGAACGGAAAAACTCGCGCGCAAAAAAACGGCGCCGCGCATCGCGCACCGCCGTCCTTCGCTTCGACACGTCCCAACGATCCCGCGTCAACCGCCCGACGAATCGACCACCTTGAACCTCGAGCGCTTCTGTGCGCGAATCACCGACTGATACGCCTCCACATACTGACGCGCCATCCGGTGCGACGTGAAGCGCTCCTCGAAACGCCGCCGCACGCCCGCGCGCGACACCTTGTGCAGCCGGTTCACGGCCGCCACCGCGCCGATCTCGTCCTCGACGATGAACCCGGTCATGCCCTCTTCGAGCACTTCGGGCACCGAGCCGCGGTTGAACGCGATCACCGGCGTGCCGCAAGCCATCGCCTCGATCATCACGAGACCGAACGGCTCCGGCCAGTCGATCGGAAACAGCAGCGCATGCGCGCCCGACAGAAACTCGGCCTTCTGATGATCGGCAATCTCGCCGATGTACTCGACGTACGGCAGGTCGAGCAACGGCCGGATATCGCGCTCGAAGTACTCGCGATCGGCCGCATCGACCTTGGCGGCGATACGGATCGGCATGCCGCAGCGGCCGGCGATGCGGATCGCCGTATCGACGCGCTTTTCCGGCGAAATCCGGCCGAGAAACGCGAGGTACTTCTGCTCGACCGGTTGCGGCGTATAGAGCTGCGCCGGCAAGCCGTGATAGACCGTGGTGAGCCAGTGCGCCTGCGGCAGCGGATGACGCTGAGCGTTCGAAATGGAGATCACGGGCGCGGTGTTGAACGTGTCGAACACCGGCTGCTGCTCGGGCAGATCGAGCCGGCCGTGCATCGTCGTGACGAACGGCGTGTCCTGCCGCTTGAATACCGAGAACGAGTAGTAGCCGCGTCGGGCTCGTTCGGCTTGCAGGCGGGTGCGCAGTCGAAGGCGATCATCTTCCTGTTCATGACGCAGGATTCGCTCGATAAATTCCGCAACGCGGAGGGCTGGTCGGCCGGCGTCGATGCATCGGTCGCGCTCGTGAAGATCGGCGCGAACGGCGCCGTCGACACGACCACGGCCACCGCGCCGGTGCAGGTTTTCGTGTTGACGAACGCGGGCCTGATGGGCGACGTCTCGCTGCAAGGCACGAAGGTCACGCGGCTGAAGATCTGAGCGCGCTCATCGGCGCGCTCCACTGATCACTTGCGCGCATCGCGGCGAAGGCCGCGCGGAGGACCCTGTGCGGGTCGTCGCGCGGCCTTTTTGTTATGGATGCCGATGCCGACGCTCGGGAACGGAAAAACTCGCGCGCAAAAAAACGGCGCCGCGCATCGCGCACCGCCGTCCTTCGCTTCGACACGTCCCAACGATCCCGCGTCAACCGCCCGACGAATCGACCACCTTGAACCTCGAGCGCTTCTGTGCGCGAATCACCGACTGATACGCCTCCACATACTGACGCGCCATCCGGTGCGACGTGAAGCGCTCCTCGAAACGCCGCCGCACGCCCGCGCGCGACACCTTGTGCAGCCGGTTCACGGCCGCCACCGCGCCGATCTCGTCCTCGACGATGAACCCGGTCATGCCCTCTTCGAGCACTTCGGGCACCGAGCCGCGGTTGAACGCGATCACCGGCGTGCCGCAAGCCATCGCCTCGATCATCACGAGACCGAACGGCTCCGGCCAGTCGATCGGAAACAGCAGCGCATGCGCGCCCGACAGAAACTCGGCCTTCTGATGATCGGCAATCTCGCCGATGTACTCGACGTACGGCAGGTCGAGCAACGGCCGGATATCGCGCTCGAAGTACTCGCGATCGGCCGCATCGACCTTGGCGGCGATACGGATCGGCATGCCGCAGCGGCCGGCGATGCGGATCGCCGTATCGACGCGCTTTTCCGGCGAAATCCGGCCGAGAAACGCGAGGTACTTCTGCTCGACCGGTTGCGGCGTATAGAGCTGCGCCGGCAAGCCGTGATAGACCGTGGTGAGCCAGTGCGCCTGCGGCAGCGGATGACGCTGAGCGTTCGAAATGGAGATCACGGGCGCGGTGTTGAACGTGTCGAACACCGGCTGCTGCTCGGGCAGATCGAGCCGGCCGTGCATCGTCGTGACGAACGGCGTGTCCTGCCGCTTGAATACCGAGAACGAGTAGTAGTCGAGGTGGAAATGCAGCACGTCGAACTCTTCGGCCTGGCGGCGCACGAGTTCCATCAACAGCATATGCGGCGCGATGCGGTCGCGAATGCCCGGATCGAGCCGCAGCGCGCGAGGCCACACCGCTTCGAGCTTCGCGCTCGTGACGGAGTCGCCGCTCGCGAACAGCGTCACGTCGTGGCCCTGCTCGACCAGCGCTTCGGTGATGTACGACACGACGCGCTCCGTGCCGCCGTAGAGCTTCGGCGGCACCGATTCGGTCAGCGGGGCGATCTGCGCAATCTTCATATTGTGTCTCCGTGAGCCGGCGGCTGGCGCGCAATCGCGATGCCGTCGGCGACGCCGAGTATGACAGCGCCATGACGTCGGAACAATGCGCGCGGTCCCTAAGCGTCGCATGCATCGTCGCTACGGGGAATTATTCCCTGGCATCGGTCGAAGAGCCGCAGGTCTTGCAATTGCTCGGTGCTGTTACAAACGGCTTACATCCGGTGACACGCGGCCACGCGCCGGGTTTGCGCGGGCTTTGGGCCGTCGCCGCGCCGTCATTGGTGGCCGCCGCCCTCGCCCGACCCGCGCACGGGCATGCTGCGCAAATCCCTGAGGAAGCTGTCGCGCCACACTCCGAGATCGTTCTTACGCAGCGCGGCCATGTTGATCTCGTGACGCCGCTGGCGCGCGTCGAGCGGCATTTGCAGCGCGCGTTGCAAGGCCTCGCACATGCCGATCGCATCGTGCGGATTGACGAGCAGCGCGCCGGAGAGCTCGGCGGCCGCGCCCGCGAAAATCGATAGCACGAGCACGCCGGGATCGTCGGGATTCTGCGCGGCCACGTACTCCTTCGCGACGAGGTTCATGCCGTCGTGCAGCGGCGTGACGAAGCCGATCTGCGACTCCCGAAACAGCGACATCAGCTTCCAGCGGTCGTACTGCTGGTTCAGATAGCGGATCGGCGTGTAGTCGAGCCCCGAGTAGCGGCCGTTGATGCGCCCTGCCTCGTATTCGAGATCCTGGCGGATCTTCTGATAGGTCGCGACGTCCGAGCGCGTAGGCGGCGCGATCTGCACGAGCGTGACGTTGCCGCGCCATTCGGGCGAGCGTTCGAGCAGCAACTCGAACGCGCGAAAGCGCTCGACCAGTCCCTTCGAATAGTCGAGCCGGTCGACGCTCATGACCAGCTTGCGCCCCTCGAGGCTTTGCTTCAGCTCGAGCACGTGCTGGCGGCTTTCGTAGCGCTTGGCCTGCTCGGCGATTTCGTCGGGGAACACGCCGATCCGGTAGACGCCGGTGCGCAGCTTGCGCCCGAACGCCTCCACGACGCCTTCCGCGCTCACCGTGCCGCGCGCGTGACGCGTCACGTAGTCGTGGAATGCCTGCTGGTCGGTGGCGGTCTGGAAGCCGAGCAGGTCGTAGCACGACATCGACTTCACCAGTTCCTCGTGCGGCGGAATGTTGAGCAGGATCTGCGGCGCGGGAAACGGAATATGCAGGAAAAAGCCGATGCGGTTCGTCACGCCCTCGCTGCGCAGCGCCTCGGCAAACGGGATCAGATGGTAGTCGTGAATCCAGATGATGTCGTCGGGTTCGAGCAGCTTGACCAGCTTGTGAGCGAGCCATGCGTTGACGCGCCGGTAGCCCGCGTACTCCTCGCGCTCGTAGCGCGCGAGGTCGTTGCGGTAGTGGAATACCGGCCACAGCGTCGCGTTCGAGAAGCCGCGGTAGTACTGGTCGTAGTCCTTGCGCGTGAGGCCGACGGTTGCGAAGGTCACCGCGCCGTCCTGCTCGAGCATCGGCCCCGCGTTGGCGACCGTTTCGCTGACTACGTCGCCGCTCCAGCCGAACCAGACGCCGCCTGCATCCTTCAGCGCGCCGAATACGCCGACCGCGAGTCCGCCCGCCGATCCCTTGGTCTCCGTCGGCGTCGCGACGCGATTCGACACGACGATCAATCGGCCCATAGTGCATGTTCTCCGTCATTCTTGCGATGCGCCGCGACGCCTGAGCAGGCGTGGCGCGCCCGTGAGCAGCAATCGGCGTGCCCGCGCACCGCCGGGCTTGCCGAGGGCGGTCGCCGCTCGCCGCTCGCGATACCCAACTCGCGATTTGCCACTCGCCACGCGCGATTCGCGATCCGCAACGCCCGGCTAAGCCTGCTCCTTCGCCTTCTGCGCGACCTCGCCCGCGCCAGTGCGGCCGATGCGGCTCGCCACCGGATCGGCTTCGGTATGCGCTGCTGTGCTGCCGGCTGGCGCCTGCCGGCTGCGCGGCAGCCAGTCGCTCGGGCCAGCGCCGCTCGTCTCCAGCTCCGCCGACACCTCGGCACGCGTCCGCGGCAGGTATTCCGGGTAATGCCGATGAACGAAATCGAGCAGCCCTTCGCGCACGCGGCAGCGCAGATCCCACGCAAGGCCGGAATCGGGCGCGCTGACGAGCGCGCGCAACTGCATCGCGCGCTCGGTGCAGTCCGTCACCTGCAGCACCTGCACGCGACGGTCCCACTCGGGCGCGTTCTCGACGATGCGCGCAAGCTCCTCGCGCAGCGGCGCGAGCGGCATCCGGTAATCGACGAACAGGAACACGGTGCCGATGATCTGCGAACTGCTGCGGGTCCAGTTCGAGAACGGATTTTCGATAAACCATTGCAGCGGCACGATCAGCCGGCGCTGGTCCCACAGCCGCACCGACACGTACGTGCCGGTGATCTCCTCGATGCGTCCCCACTCGTTCTGGATCACGACGACGTCGTCGAGGCGGATCGGTTGCGACAGCGCGATCTGCAAACCGGCGATCAGGTTGCCGAGCACCGGCCGCGCTGCGATACCGGCAACCAGACCGGCGACACCCGCCGACGCCAGCAGGCTCGCGCCGATCTGCCGCACGTTGGGCAGGGTCATCAGCGCACCGCCGACACCGATGATCACGATCACGATCATCACCGAGCGCGCGAGTACGCGCGCCTGCGTATGGATGCGGCGCGCCTGCAGGTTATCGGAGGAATCGAGCGGATGGGCGCGGATGATCGCTTCGCCGATCGCCGCGGCCGAGCGCACCGACAGCCACGTCAGCGCGGCGATCAGCGCGATGCCGGTGATGTCGCGCACCGGTTCGATGAAGTTGAGGGTGTCGGGTGCCTCGGACCAGACCCACGCGAACACGAGGATCACGAGGGCGAACAGCGACGGCTTGTCGATGTAGCGCAGCACGACGCTCGTCAGCGCGTGCGGCCGCGCGAGACGCTTCACGATGCGCGCGCCGAAGCGGTGAATGCCGCTCGCCACGATCGCCACGATGGCCGTCACGATCAGCGTGCCGAGCCACGTATGCAGCGGCGCGGCCGCCACGCGGTAGAAGTCGTCGATAGTAGGCATAACGGGCATCTTCCTCCGGGCTCGATGAGCGGCGGCGCGCCTGGGCGTTACAACGGGTTCTTCGATGCGCCGCGCTTATCGATCAGCCGCCGCTCTTGCAGGGAAACGCCTTGCCGAGACCCAGCGAAATCGCCGTGCTCGCGTTGTAGCCCGCGGCGTTCGGGTTCTCGGCGATGTACTTGCGCACCGCGTCGGTCAACTGCGCCGAGCGCGCATCCGGCGGCAGGCAGAAGTACTGGCCGACGCGCGGACCGGTGGTGCCGCCGATCGCGTCGATCGTGTTGAAGATGCCGTCGGCCGCGCCTTCGATGTAGGCCGCGCAGGCGCTACGCGAAGCCACGTCCGTCTTGGTGCACAGCTTGTTGAGGTCGCCTCCCGTAAACGCGGCTGCCGAAAGCGGCAAGGCAAGCGCGCCGGCGAAAATCAAAGCCCGCAGCATGGTGTTCCTTTCCAGGGTTGTTTATTCACGCGGTCTTTCTGCCGCGTCCGGACGGCGCGCTACGCGGCGCGCCGAAGTCGTCATTCTGCACTGTTTTACGCGGCGGCAGCAGGCCGGCAGCCGCGCGGCTCGGACAAAACGGCTGCAAAGCGGCACGGCATGGCGAGGCGCCTGCCGACAAAACGTCATTGCTTCTGCTGCTGCGTCTGCTGCATGCGCGCCGTGAGCCCTTCGACGACGTCCGGCTCCTTGTAGGTCTTGGCGAAATCGAGCGCGGTCATGCCGATCTGGTTTTTCACCGACAGGTCCGCGCCGTTGTCGAGCAGCAGCTTGACGGTAGAAACGTGGCCGCCGCGCGCGGCCATCATCAGCGGCGTGGTGCCGTTCGGCGAGCCCGCGTCGACGTAGGCCGAGTGGTCGAGCAGCACCTTGACGATGTCGTCGTGGCCGTTCGCGGCCGCGTAGTGCAGCGGCGCCCAGCCCTTCTTGTTGACCTCGGCGTCCTTCGCGATCAGCAGATTCACGAGGTTCAGGTCGCCGACCAGCGACGCCATCATCAGCGCGTTTTCGCCGGCCTTGTCCTGAATCTCGATATCGGTCTTTGGATTCGCAAGCAACGCGGCCGCGACCTTGTCGGATTTCTCGCGCGCGGCGATCACGAGCAGCGGGATGCCCTGATTGTCGACGCTGTTCGGGTCCATGCCCTTCGCGAGCAGCTTGTTGACGCCGTCGACGTCGTCGAACTTGACCGACTTGATCAGCGAGTCGATGGGCGCCGCATGCGCGGGCACCGCGACGAGCGCCGCGCACGCGAGCGCGGCGGCGCACGCGAGACGGCGCGCCGGCGCGAGAGCCCGGGCGGCCGACCCGGCGGACAGCGGTTGGAAATCAGCGGACGACGTCGAAATGTTTTTCATATGGTACTTTAGGAAATCTTCCTATCCCTTTGATGTTACGCGGCTTTTTGGCTCAGATTCCGGCCGGCGCGGCGAGTCCGAACAGTCTGAAAAAGTTTTGCGTGGTGGCGGCGGCCAGCGCCTCGTCCGGCATCTCGCGTTGCTGCGCGATGAAGCGTCCGACATAACTGACGTACGCAGGTTCATTCGGTTTGCCGCGATACGGCACCGGCGCCAGGTACGGCGAGTCGGTTTCGATCAGCAGACGGTCGAGCGGCACGCGGCGCGCGACGTCCTGCACATCCGTCGCGCTCTTGAACGTGACGATGCCCGACAGCGAAATGTAAAAATTCTGCGCGAGCGCCTGCTCGGCGATGGCCCACGGTTCGGTGAAGCAATGCATGACGCCGCCCGGCACGCCGGCGCGCTCCTCGGCCATGATGCGCAACGTATCTTCCGACGACGAGCGGGTGTGGATGATCAGCGGCTTGCTGGTCGCGTGCGCGGCGCGGATGTGCGTGCGAAAGCGCTCGCGCTGCCACTCCATGTCGTCGATCGAGCGGCCTTCGAGGCGGTAGTAATCGAGCCCGGTTTCGCCGATCGCGACGACCTTCGGGTGCCCGGCCAGCTCGACCAGCTCGGCTACGCTCGGCTCGCGCATGTGCTCGTGATCGGGATGCACGCCGACCGACGCGTACACGTTGTCATAGCGGCTGGCGATGTCCAGCACCGACGGCAGCGTTTCAAGATCGACCGACACGCACAACGCGTGCGAGACCGAATGGCTGCGCATGTTTTCGAGCACTTGCGGCAGACGGTCCGCGAGTCCTTCGAAGTTGATGTGGCAGTGTGAATCGACAAACATGGTCAGGTCCTGCGAAAAAGGGGCTTGCGCTCAGTTGGCGTGCGCAAGACGCTTGCCAAGAATTACCAGATCGCGCTCGACGCCGTCCAGCACCGCGACGCGCGGTAGCGTGCCCCATGCATCGAAGCCGAAGCCGCGGAACAGCCGCACGCTCGCTTCATTGTGACCGAACACGAAGCCGAGCACCGTATCGATGCCAAGACCCGGTGCCGCGTCGAGCGACGCCGCCAGCAGTTGCTTGCCGAGTCCCTGGCCGCGCGCGCTTTCGTCGAGATAGATGCTGACTTCGGCGGTGCGCTGATAAGCCGGCCGGCCATAAAAATCGGAAAAGCTGAGCCACGCGATCACGCGGCCCGTCTGCTTCGGATCTTCGACCACCCACAGCGGCCGCTTCTGCGGGCTGTGCGCATGAAACCACCCATGCCGGCTCTCGACGCTGACCGGCTCGAGGTCCGCGGTGACCTGGCGCGACCGGATCGTCGAATTGTAGATGGCGACGATCGCGGGCAGATCGTCGAGCGTGGCGTCGCGGTAGGAAAGGCTCATGGCGGTTGGCTTGAATGAAAAAACGACGGAAGGCTGTCCGGCTGCGGGCTCACGCAAACAGCGCGCGATAGCCGATGAACAGTTCCTCGAACACGAGCCGCGCGTTCAACGGATGGTTCTCGACCGCGCGCTGGCGCGTGACGGTGCGCAGAAAACGCGCGAATGCATTGGCGTCGGCCTGGGTGGCGCAGCGGGTGAGCGCGGCCGACGCCTGCGGGAAATAGCGCGGCGCGCCGGCGGTGCGCTGCGCGAGCAGATCGTACATCCAGCGCTGCAGCCAGCCGAGCACGAGCGGCACTGGGAGCTTCTGCAGCGCCTCGCCGCACGCGAATGCGTCGCACCCGGCGCCGGCCGCGAGCTGCTTGAGCGTCCAGTCGCGCAGCGGACGGTTTTCGTCGCTGGCGAGCGCGAGCGCGGCGAGCGGCGCGCCACCCGCTTCGGCGAGCAGCGCGCGGGCGTCGTCGACGCCTTGCGCGGCCAGCCACTGCGCGGCGGTGTCCGGCGCGGGCACGCTCATCGGCCACTGACGGCAACGGCTAATGATGGTCGGCAGCAAACGGTCGAGGCGCGCCGACACCATCAGGAACACGACGCCCGCGGGCGGCTCTTCCAGCGTCTTCAGCAACGCGTTGGCGGCCGCGACGTTGAGCGCCTCGGCCGGATACAGCACGACGACGCGCGCGCCGCCGCGATGCGAACCGATGCCGACGAAGTCGAGCAGACCGCGGATCTGTTCGATCTTGATTTCCTTGCTCGGCGTGCGGGTCTTCTTGCCTTCGTCGCCATCGGCTTTTTCGGCCTTGTCGTCGGCGCCGTTCGCGGCGTTCGCGAGGCCGGCTTCGGCGGCGAGTGCCTCCGGCACGACGATGCGGTAGTCGGGATGATTGCCCTGCGCGAACCAGTTGCAGGCCACGCACGCGCCGCACGGCTCGCCGTTCGGTTGCGGCGCCTCGCACAGCAGACCCTGCGCGAGGTGCTGCGCGAAACGCAGCTTGCCGATGCCCGCCTGGCCGTGCAGCAACAATGCGTGCGGCCAGTGGCCGTGCAGCTGCTGCAGGCGATTCCAGTCATCGGCTTGCCACGGATAGATCATCGTTTGTCTTTTTGAATCAATCGGTTGTAGGCGCTACTTCAGATGTCGAGTGAATTTCGCACGAGATTATAAGAAGTGGTTATATCTATTTTGAATCAGAGGGTTGCAATCAACTCCTCAAGCTGCCTCTGAATCTGAACGATGCTCTGCGAAGAGTCGATGATAGCGAATCGATATGGCGCTTCTTCCGCGCGGCGCACGTATTCGGCGCGCGTGCGCTCGAAAAACGCCGCCGACTCGCTCTCGAAACGATCCGGATTGCGCGCCGCGCTGCGCCGCTCGTTGGCGACGGCGGGCGGCAAATCGAACAGCACGGTCAAATCCGGCTGGAAACCGCCCTGCACCCAGCGCTCGAGCGTCTCCAGCTTGTCGCGCGGCAAGCCGCGGCCGCCGCCCTGGTAGGCGAAAGTGGCATCGGTAAAACGGTCGGACAGCACCCAATCGCCGCGCGCGAGCGCCGGTTCGATCACCTCGGCCAGATGCTGACGGCGCAGCGCGAACATCAGCAGCGCCTCGGTTTCGAGATCCATCTTCTGATGCAGCACGATATCGCGGATCTGCTCACCGAGCGGCGTGCCGCCCGGCTCGCGCGTCATCACGACCGAGCGGCCGCTCGGCGCGAGCTTCGCCTCGAGCCGTTCGCGGAACCAGCCCAGATGGGTGGTCTTGCCCGCGCCGTCGATGCCTTCAAACGTAATGAATTTGCCGCGCGCCATCATTGCCCTCGAATGTATTTGTCCACGGCCTTGTTGTGTTCGCCGAGGGTGTCAGAAAAGATGCTGCTGCCGTCGCCGCGCGACACGAAGTACAGCGCGTTGCTTTGCGCCGGGTTCATCGCCGCCTGCAGCGACGCGACGCTCGGCAGCGAGATCGGCGTCGGCGGTAGGCCCATCCGCGTGTAGGTATTGTATGGAGTGTCGGTCTGCAGGTCTTTCTTCCTGATGTGGCCGGCGTAGCTGTCGCCCATTCCGTAGATCACGGTCGGGTCGGTCTGTAGCGGCATGCCGGCGCGCAGACGGTTGGCGAACACCGCGGCGACGAGCGCCCGGTCGGACGCCTTGCCGGTTTCCTTTTCGACGATCGACGCCATCGTCAGCGCGTCGTACGGGGACTTGTACGGCAGGTTCGGCGCGCGCGAGAGCCACGCCTCGTCGAGACGCACGCGCATCAGACGGTAAGCGCGGCGATAGATGTCGAGGTCGCTCGTGCCCTTGTCGAACAGGTAGGTATCCGGGAAAAACAGCCCTTCGCCGTTGCCGATCGACGCCTCGGGCGCGCCGATTGCGCTCATCAGATCGGCGTCGCTCATGCCGAGCGTGTCGTGCTTCAGCGCGGGATTGGCATCGAGTTCAGCGCGCATATGTTTGAAGGTCCAGCCTTCGATGACCGTCGCCACATATTCGTTGACGTCGCCGCGGGCGATTTTCTGCAGCACCTCGTAGGGCGTGATGCCGCTCTTGAACTCGTAATTGCCGGACTTCAGCTCGCTTTGCAGCCCGAGCAACCGCGTCATCGCGATGAACAGCTCGGGCTCGACCGGCACGCCGCCGCGATTGAGCTGCAGCGCGACGCTGCGCAGGCTGCTGTGCGGCTTGACGGTGACGTCGAGTTGCGCCGGGGTCAATTCGAGCGGGCGGGTGGCCCAGTAGTATCCAGCGGCGATGGCCGCCGCAGCCAGCACAACGACGAGCGCGCCGGCGACGAAACATTTCTTCAGAAGGGACACGACAGGAAAGAATTAGCGTTTAGATGGCAACGAACTGATTTTTAACGGGAAAGTCTTGCGTCGGTCAACATTGAGACTGTGCCGTTTTGCAGCCCTTTCGGCCTTTTGCGACCTGTATTGTATAGATGCGGGCACCAGATGGTCACGGCCGGAAAAAACAATATGAAATCCGCTGGCGTCGGTCTGATGCTACTCGAGTCGTACGCTGTCACAACATAGGTCAGAGTTTCAAAGGTTCGACAATTCCCGACCAAACGCCTTTTCGGCTCCTGCCGCTTTTGGCCGTTGTTGACAGTTTCAAACGACGGTTCAGGGGCGACCTGCACGCCGCCGCGAAAGACCCGAGCACGTCGGGTGCCCGCCCATCTTGCGCCGGACCCTCTGGCAGAACACGCCAACATGGTCACAATATGGGCACAGCCGGAGGGTGATAACGTGCAATCCCCTGCTGCGCAAGGCTCTCGGAAAGCCTTCATTCGCCAGGGACTTGCGAAACGCGACAGGGCTGGACTGAATATAATGACTGTTTGCCTTAGCCAAAGTCAGAATTGACTGTTCCCGGAATCCATGAACACACCGCTCGTGAACGCCTCAGGTAACGCTTCCGGTCTCACTCCCGCCGCGGCGGCGCCCGCCACCCTGCCCATCCTGCCGCGCCCGTCGGCCGAAGAATTCGCCGCCGTGCTCGAGCATGGCGCGTACATGCCGCTACCGCAGTTCGGCGTGATCGACACGACCGGCGACGACGCGGCGAGCTTCCTGCACGCCCAGTTGACCAACGACGTCCAGCATCTCGACGCCGCGAACGCGCGCCTCTCCGGCTACTGCTCGGCCAAGGGCCGGCTGCTCGCGTCGTTCCTCAGCTGGCGCAGCGGCGATACGATCCGCCTGCTGGTATCGAAAGACGTGCAGGCCGCGGTGCAAAAGCGGTTGTCGATGTTCGTGCTGCGCGCAAAGGCCAAGCTCGCCGACGCGAGCGGCGAGATCGCGGTGGTCGGCCTCGCGGGCGACGTGCGCGGCGCGCTGTCCGGCGTGTTCGACGCGCTGCCCGACGGTGTGCACGTGCAGGTCGACGGCACAGCGGGCACGCTGATCCGCGTGCCCGATGCGTTGGAGCGGCTGCGCTATCTGTGGATCGGCCCCAAAGCTCAGATCGAAGCGCTGCTGCCGTCGCTCGACGGCAGGCTAAAGCGCGTGTCGCCGGCCGTGTGGGACTGGCTCGACATCCGCGCGGGCGAGCCGCGCATCACGCAGCCGGTCGTCGAGCAGTTCGTGCCGCAAATGGTCAACTTCGACGTGCTCGGCGCGGTCAATTTCCGCAAGGGCTGCTATCCGGGTCAGGAAGTGGTCGCGCGCAGCCAGTATCGCGGCACGATCAAGCGGCGCACGTCACTCGCCAACGTCGCCGGCGAGCTGGACACGGTGCGGCCCGGCACCGAGCTGTTCCACTCGGACGATCCGGCCCAGCCGTGCGGGATGATCGTCAACGCGGCATCGGCGCAAGGCGGCGGCGTCGATCTGCTGGTCGAGATCAAGCTCACGGCGCTCGACAGCGGCAGCGTACATGTCGGCGCGGCCGGCGGCCCCGCGCTGCGCTTCCTGGCGCTGCCCTACGGGCTGCCGGCCGAAGTCTGATCGTTGGAGAGGGTAAAAAGCGGCGCAATCGAGCGCCGTTTTTTATTGACTGCTTTATTCTCGTCTGTTTTTTGCCGCTTTCGTTTGCCGCCTGCGTCGCTGCATCAGGCGGCCGCCCCATGCTCTGAACGGGAGATGCTCCCCGATGTGCCTGATCGTTTTCGACTGGCGACCTGATGCGCTCGATGGTCCGCTGTTCACGCTCGCCGCGAATCGCGACGAGTTCTTCCGCCGCACCGCCGAGCCGATCGGCTGGTGGCGCGACGCGCCGGAGGTGCTGGGGGGCCGCGACCTCGTGGGCGGCGGCACGTGGCTCGGGTTGTCGCGCGACGGCCGCTTCGCCGCGCTGACCAATTACCGCGCGCCGGGCGAAATGCGCGCCGATGCGCCGACCCGCGGCACGCTCGTCAGCGACTGGCTCACGAGCGCCGCGCGCGACGCCGACGGCAATCCGCACGAGACGCCGCTCGCGTATCTGCGGCACGTCGCGCAATCCGGCGACATCTACAACGGCTTCAATCTGCTGGTCGGCGACTGGACGCGTCGCGAGCTCGCGTGGTACTGCAATCGCGGCGCCGTCGACGCAAACAGCGGTCCCGCGCTGCTCGCGCCGGGCACGCACGGCATCTCGAACGCGGTGCTCGATACCGCGTGGCCGAAGCTGGTCAAAAAGCGCGGCGAGCTCGGCACGCTGCTCGCGCGCGATCCGATGCCGCCGCTCGAACGCCTGATCGATCTGATGCGCGATCCGCGGCTCGCGCGCGACGACGAATTGCCGTCGACCGGTATTCCGCTCGAACGCGAACGCGTGCTGTCGGCGGCGTTCATCGAATCGCCTGACTATGGCACGCGCAGCACCACCGCGCTGCGCGTCGCCGCCTATGGCGACGTGATCGGCGTCGCGGTCGCCGAGCGCAGCGACGACAACGGCTCGCACCGGATCGTGCGGCCCGGCGATTTCGAGCGCAGCTTCGCGTTCAATGTCGAGCGCGACCGGATGAGCGTGGCGTGATCGTTTGAGCACCGCCTGGCCGGCGCATTCGCCGCCGGCCGCTCATCGCTTCGCGATCACCGCCCTCACCCGATGCCGAATGCCGCGCGCAACGCCGCCGCGGCGTCCGCATGCGCCTGCGCGACTTCGGGCACGAAGCCGCCCATCTTGAAGAACTCGTGGATCATGCCGGCGTAGCGTTTGAGCGTGACCGGATTGCCGAGCGCACGGAGTTTCTCCGCATAGGCATCGCCCTCGTCGCTGAGCGGATCGTATTCGGCGGTCGCGATCCACGCGGGCGCAACGCCGCGAAAATCCGGCGCACCGCGCTCGCCGTCGAGCGGCGCGAAACGCCAGTCGTCGCGATCGCCGCTATCTCGCACGTAGTGCTCGAAGAACCACTGGATCGTGTCGCCCGACAGCAGGAAGCCGTCGGCGAGGCGCGAGTGCGAGTCGGTCTGCTGATGGCCGGTCGTGCCCGGATAAATCAGCAATTGCAGCGCGAGCGCGAGGCCGGCGTCGCGCGCGAGCACCGCGCAAACCGTCGCGAGCGTGCCGCCCGCGCTATCGCCGCCCACCGCGAGCCGCGTGCCGTCGATGCCGAATTCGGCCGCGTGCGCGTGCAGCCAGCTGAGGGCGTCGAAGGCATCGTCGACAGCGGTCGGAAACTTGTGCTCGGGCGCGAGCCGGTAATCGACCGACAGCACCGCGCACTGGCCGTCGCGCGCGAACATCCGGCACAGCGCATCGTGCGTATCGACGCTGCCGACCGTGAAGCCGCCGCCGTGGTAGTACACGAACGCCGGCAGCGGCTCGGCCCAGCCCGGCTCGACCGGGAAGTAGAAGCGCGCGCGGATCGTCGCGCCGTCGCGCGTCGGCACGCGCAGATCTTCGACGGAGAACATCGGCGCGCTCGCGATCTCGAGGATCGGCGCGCTTTTCTCGTACGACGCGCGCGCCGCTTGCGCGCTCATCTGGTGGTACTGCGGGCGTTTGGCCCGCGCGATCATGTCGAGCACCTGCTCGATCGTGGGATTCAGCGGCATGGTTTCGGCAACGCGGTGCGCGTCGCACATCGGGCGGCGCGCAGTGCGCCAAGGGTTGACAAAAGCCGGCGCACCGGCCGCGCAGCCGGCCGCTACTGCGCGTTCTTCACCTCGGGCTTCAGCGACATCGGATCGGACGGCTCGCGCAACTGCTCGATGTCCTCGTGACGCAGCTTCACGGTCGCCATGATGCCCGGATGCGTGATGATATAGAAACGCCGCGCGGCGATCGCCTCGAACGCGATGTCGGCGACATCGTCGGCGGTGAGCTTGCCCGACTGCACCGCGCGCTGCAACTGCTTGCCGGCCGCGATCTGCGAGCGCGTCGGCCGGCCCGCGTTGCGCAACTCGTCGGGACGCGCGCGCTCGGCCTCCGCGATGCCGGTCGGCACGAAGGCGGGACACAGCAGCGAACAGCCGACCTCGCCGCCCGTGCCGGCCTGCGCGAGCTTCAGGTCGTGATACAGCGTCTCGGTCAGCGCCACCACCGCATGCTTCGACGCGTTGTAGATGCCCATTGCCGGCGGCGCCAGCAGCCCCGCCACCGACGCCGTATTGACGATATGCGCGGGCTCCTTCTGCGCGAGCATGATCGGCGCGAACACGCGCACGCCGTGCGCGACACCCATCACGTTGACGCCGAACACCCACGACCAGTCGTTCGCCGAGCTTTCCCACAGGAAGCCGCCGGTGCCGACGCCCGCGTTGTTGAACAGCACGTGGACCTTGCCGAACGCGGCGAGCGCCGCCTGCGCGAGCGCCTCGACCTGCGCGGCGTTCGATACGTCGGTCGGCACGCCGATCGCCTCGGCGCCGGTTTCGCGCAAGGCGTCGACGGTTTGCGCGAGCTGGTCCGCGTTGACGTCCGCGAGTACGAGCTTCATGCCGAGCGCCGCGCCCTTGTGCGCGAACGCGCGGCCAAAGCCGCTGCCCGCGCCGGTGATCACCGCCACCTTGCCCGCGAATTCGAACATCCTGTGACTCCCTGATTGAGCGGCGGCTTGCCGTTGCATGACGACGTCGCGCTCAGATCAGCTTGACCAGTTGCTTGCCGAAGTTACGGCCCTTCAGCAAGCCGATGAATGCCTCGGGCGCGGCTTCGAGCCCTTGCGCGATCGTCTCGCGATAGTGCAGCTTCTTCTGCGCGACGAGCGAACCGAGCTGCTTGAGCGCCTCGGGCCACACGTCCATGTGTTCGCTGACGATGAAGCCCTGCACGAGCAGCCGCTGCGTCAGCATCAGCGACGGATGCTTGAGCGGCAGCGGCTGGCCGTCATAGCCCGCGATGAAGCCGCACAACGCGATGCGCCCGAACGCGTTCATGCGCGCGAGCGTCGCGTCGAGCCCGTTGCCGCCGACGTTCTCGAAGCAGCCGTCGACACCGTCGGGCGTGACGGCCTTCAGGTCCTGGTACAGGTTACCGGCCTTGTAGTCGACGCACGCGTCGAAGCCGAGCGTCTCGACCACATAGCGGCACTTGTCCGCGCCGCCCGCGATGCCGACCGCGCGCGCGCCCGCCGCCTTCGCGAGCTGGCCGACCACGCTGCCCACCGCACCGCTCGCCGCGCTGACGACCACCGTCTCGCCGGCCTTCGGCGCGATGATGCGGTTCAGCCCGTACCATGCGGTGACGCCCGGCATGCCGACCGGCCCGAGATACGCCGACAGCGGCACATGCGTGTCGTCGACCTTCTGCATGCCCGTGCCATTGGAGGTGCCGTACTCCTGCCAGCCGAACATCGCGACGACCTTGTCGCCGACCGCGAACTTCGGATTCCTCGTCTCGACGACCTCGCCGACCGTGCCGCCGATCATCACTTCGTTCAGCGGCTGCGGCGCCGCGTATGACTTGCTGTCGTTCATGCGTCCGCGCATATACGGATCGAGCGACAGGTAGTGGTTGCGCACCCGTACTTCGCCCTCGGCGAGCGGCGCGAGCGGCGTTTCGACGAGCTTGAAGTTATCGGGCGTGGCTTCGCCTTGGGGGCGCGAAACCAGCAGCAATTGGCGATTGATCTGGGCCATGCGGTCGTCTCCTTGGGTTGTTGGGTGCTCAGTCGCTCGGACCGGGCTTCGCCGCCGGGTCGCTGCGCAGACGCTGCCGCGTGACGTCGCGGCCCACCGCGAGGCGGCGCATGTATTTGAAGGTGCCGAGCGCTTTCGCGACGAAGTGGCCTTCGCTGTCGCGGATCTCGCCTTCGCAATAGGCCATCGTCGTCGAGCGATGCAGCACGCGGCCGGTCGCGCGCAACTCGCCGCGTCCCGGCTGCATGAAGTTGACCTTCATCTCGACGGTGACGACGCCGACGCCGTCGCCGGCGAGACTGCGCGCGGCCATCGCGAGCGCGACGTCGGCGAGCGTCATCGTGACGCCGCCATGCGCGACGTCCCACGTGTTCATATGATCGCGTTGCAACGGCAGCACGACTTCGCTGACGCCGTCGGCGGCCGACAACAACTGTGCGCCGAGACGGTCGATGAAGGGGCTTTCGGGCAACGATGCATGGCCCGTTCTGGATGAGGTGGATGGATCGGTCATGGCTCAGATATCTGATTTCGTAGCCGACGGCGCGTGTCGAGCCTACGGCGGGAAATGATACCCGCTATCGCGTTGGCGCATGAGCTGCCATCCGTGTCGCGAGGCGCCCCAGTCTGCGCACCGCTTCGTCGGTCAGATCCAGATCCGCACTCGGACAGCTGAGCCGAATGAAGTGATCGAAACGCCCGGCGTTCGAAAATACCGTGCCCGGCATGATGCGAATACCGTCATGCAACGCGGCGTCGAATAAAGCCGACGAAGATACGTGACGCGGCAATTCGATCCAGAAAAACATCCCGCCGCGCGGCGGCGTGAACCGCGTGCCGTCGGGAAACGATGCCGCCACCGCCGCGGCCATCCGCTCGCGCCGCAGCTGCAAGCTCTCGCGCAAACGCCGCAAATGGCGCTCGTACGCGCTCGTCTCCAGGAACCCGGCGAGCACGACTTGCGACAACTGCTCGTTGTGGCGCGACTGCGCGAACTTCAGCATGCCGATGCGCGGATGCCACCGGCCACCGTTGATCCAGCCGACGCGCATGCCAGGCGCCAGCGTCTTGTTGAACGATGTGCAATGGATCACGGTGCCATCGGTGTCCCACGCCTTCAGCGAGCGGGGCGGCGGCGCGGCATCGACGAGCTCGCGGTAGGGATCGTCCTCGATCAGCGCGATGCCGGCGTGCGCGCACAGTTCGACGAGGCTCGCCTTGTGCGCGTCGGGCATCACGCTGCCGAGCGGGTTTTGCAGATTCGGCACCACCACGACCGCCTTGATGTCGGGATGCGTGTGTAGCGCGAACGCCAGCGCCTCGATCGCGAGGCCAGTGCTCGGGCTGGTCGGAATTTCGAGCGCGCGCAGACCGAGACTTTCGAGCGCCTGCAGCAAACCGAAGAAGCACGGCGATTCGACCGCGACCGTGTCGCCCGGCTGCGTCACCGCGCGCAACGCGAGGTTCATCGCTTCGACGCCGCCGTGCGTCATGATGATGTCGTCCGCGCCGATCTGGATGCCGGCCTCGAGCGCGCGCCGGGCGATGATCGCGCGCAACGCCGGATCACCCTGATCGGGCCCGACGGCGGTCAGCAAGGTGGGCCGCCGGCGCAACGCGCGCACCGCGGCCTTTTGCAACGCATCGGTCGGATAGAGATCGGGCGACGCGGTCGCGCCGCCGAGATTCAGCGCGTGCGGATAGCGCTGAAATTTCGACACGAGCGCCGAAATCTCCGAGTGAATGCCGACGAACTGCGCGGCGGCGCCGGGCTGCATCGCGAGATCGGGCTCGGCGGCGCAGGGCAACGCAGCCGTCGGCGGCACGCGCACGAAATAGCCGGCGCGCGGCCGCGCGTCGATCAGCGCGGCGCGTTCCAGTTCGCGATAGCTCTCGGTCGCCGTCGCGAGGCTCACGCCGTGGCGCTGCATGAACGCGCGCATCGACGGCATGCGCTCGCCCGGGCGCAGCGCGCCGTTGCCGATCGCGCGGCGGTATTGGTCGGCCAGTTGCCGGTAAAGCGGCTGGCGCTCGGCTGGCCGGTCCGTCGAGGGACCTTGCGGTGTGAAAAGGGGTTCGCTCATGAACCGATGGTGCGGATAGTCCGCGCGCCGCGACAGATACACATCGACGTGATTCGGACCGATACAGCGTGACGAAACGCACCACTGTACCGGTTCAGATTGTCGACAGCTGCGGCTGTTTTCATCCGGACGGATTCCCTAAGCTGTGTGACACGAAGACGGTTTAAAGGAATCGGTCATGCCTGTGCGTCCATACCACGATCGCTTGTTACCCGGTGCAGAACTGGATTGCACCGCGGCGTCGCATCTTGCCGCCGGTCAGATGGCCCTGCACGACTTGCGCGCGCGCAGTTCGATCATCGCGGTCGAAGGTGCATTGCAACTCGTCTTCCGCGATCATTCGCTGGCCTGGCTCGGCAACGACGCCCCGCTCACGTCGCTCACGTTGCACGAAGGCGAGCGGTTTATGACCTCGCAACGTGGCGTCGTGTCGATCCGCGCGACGCAAGCCAATCGCGCTGCGTTCATCGTGCTGCCTGCACACGCTGAACACAGCGCGCGCGGTTTCGTTCTGCAAGCCGCTCGGCGTCTCGCTTGCGTCGTGCGCACACGGTGGCGGCGCGCCGCCTGAAACGTCGCTGCGCGCGCCACGTGGCCCGTTACAATGCATGACCAACCCGCTTCGTTCGAGGTGCAGGTCATGTCATTCTTTCGCGCGCTGCTGCCGGGCCGCGTCTCACGGGTGTGGCGCCTGTTCGCCGCCGTCGTCGCTGTCACGCTGACACTCGCTGGCTGCGCGGGCCTGTTCGGCGCCGACCCGTTGCGCGTCAATGTGGCGGGCATCGAGCCGATCGCTGGCCAGGGCATGGAGATGCGCTTCAACGTCAAGCTGCGCGTGCAGAATCCCAACGACTCCGCGGTCAGCTTCAACGGCGTGTCGCTCGATCTGGAACTGAACGGCAAGCCGTTCGCCAGCGGCGTCAGCGACCAGAGCGGCACCGTGCCGCGCTTCGGTGAAACCGTCGTTACCGTGCCGCTGACCGTGCCGGCTTTCGCCGCGGTTCGTCAAGCCTTTGCGCTAGCCGGCGCCGCGCAGTCGGGACAGGTTCCGTACGTTCTGCGCGGCAAGCTCGCGGGTGGCGTGACCGGTACGACGCGATTCACCGATCAGGGGACGCTGAGCCTGCCGTCGTCGGACACGGGCTGGTAATGACGCCGGCCCACGCCCGCTCAAACCACTTCGAACAAACCCGCCGCGCCCTGCCCGCCGCCGATGCACATCGTCACGACGACGAACTTCACACCGCGCCGCTTGCCTTCGATCAGCGCATGGCCGACGAGCCGCGCTCCCGACACGCCGTACGGATGGCCCACCGCGATCGCGCCGCCGTTCACGTTCAGGCGGTCGTGCGCAATGCCGAGCTGGTCGGCGCAATAGAGCACCTGCACCGCGAACGCTTCGTTCAGCTCCCACAGGCCGATGTCCTCGACCTTGAGGCCGGCTTTCTTCAACAGTTTCGGCACCGCGAACACCGGCCCGATGCCCATCTCGTCGGGCTCGCAGCCGGCCACCGCGAAACCGCGGAAGATGCCGAGCGGTTGCAGCCCTTCGCGTTCGGCCAGCGTCGCGTTCATCACGACGCAAGCGGATGCGCCGTCCGAGAACTGGCTCGCATTGCCCGCGGTGATCACGCCGCCCGGCTGCGCGGTGCGGATCTTCGACACGCCTTCGAGCGTCGTGTCGGCGCGGATGCCTTCGTCGCTGCTGACGGTCACTTCCTTCGTGTAGAGACGGCCGCTCGCCTTGTCGGCGACACCGGCGAGCACCGTCAACGGCACGATTTCGTCCTTGAATTTACCGGCTTCGAGCGCGGCCGCCGCGCGTTGCTGCGAGCGCACGCCGTATTCGTCCTGGCGTTCCTTCGAGATCGAGTAGCGCTTCGCGACGTTCTCGGCGGTCTGCAGCATCGACCAGTAGATTTCCGGCTTGTGCTCGGTGAGCCAGCCGTCGGTCATCATGTGGCGGTTCATCTCGTTCTGCACGCACGAGATCGACTCGACGCCACCCGCGACGTACACCTCGCCCTCGCCGGCGATCACGCGTTGCGACGCAAGCGCGATCGTCTGCAATCCCGACGAGCAGAAACGGTTCACGGTCATGCCCGGCACGCTGACCGGCAAGCCCGCGCGCAATGCGATCTGCCGCGCGATATTGCCGCCCGTCGCGCCTTCCGGATTCGCGCAACCCATGATCACGTCCTCGACGCGCGCCGGATCGAGCTTCGCGCGCTCGACCGCGGCCTGCGTCACGTGGCCGCCGAGCGTCGCGCCGTGCGTCATGTTGAAACCGCCGCGCCACGATTTGGCGAGACCCGTGCGGGCGGTGGATACGATTACGGCGTCAGTCATGCATGTCTCCAATTGCAGTGTCAAAAGTGGCGCGCCGGCTCACTGCCGTGCGTTCATAAGCGCATCACCGCGCCGCCTCTGTCGTTTGACGCGAGCGATGCGGAGGGAACCCGCACCGCTCAATTCGTGGGCTGAAGCCAGCCGCGCTCAGCCGTTGAACCCGCGACCTTCGGCCGCGAGCTTCGCGATGCTCGGCGCGAGCTTCCACGCGTCGCCGTTCGGCCGCGCCGCATAGCGGCGAATCGCGCGCTCGACGTTATAGAGCCCCACCGTGTCCGCGTACAGCATCGGGCCGCCGCGATGCAACGGGAAGCCGTAGCCGGTCAGATAGACCATGTCGATATCCGACGCCTTCGACGCGATGCCTTCCTCGAGAATCTTCGCGCCTTCGTTGACGAGCGCGAACACCAGACGCTCGACGATTTCCTCGTCGCTGATCTTGCGGCGCTCAGAGTGGGTTTCCTTCGAGTACTCGCCGATCATTTCGTTGACCACGCCCGAAGGGTATGCGGTGCGATCGCCCGCCTTGTAGTCGTACCAGCCGCCGCCGGTCTTCTGGCCGAAGCGGCCCATCTCGCACAGACGGTCGGCGATCTTCGAGTAGTGAATGTCGGGGTGTTCGAGATAGCGGCGCTTGCGGATCGCCCAGCCGATGTCGTTGCCGGCGAGGTCGCTCATGCGGAACGGCCCCATCGCGAAACCGAACTTCTCGATGGCCTTGTCTACCTGCGCTGGCAACGCGCCCTCTTCGAGCATGAAGAGCGCCTGACGAACGTATTGCTCGATCATCCGGTTGCCGATAAAGCCGTCGCACACGCCCGACACCACCGCGGTCTTCCTGATCTTCTTCGCGAGCTTCATCACGGTGGCGAGCACGTCCTTCGCGGTCTCCTTGCCACGCACGACTTCGAGCAGCTTCATCACGTTGGCCGGGCTGAAGAAGTGCATGCCGACCACATCCTGCGGACGTTTCGTGAACGCGGCGATCTTGTCGACGTCGAGCGTCGACGTGTTCGACGCGAGGATCGCACCGGGCTTCGCGACTTCATCGAGCCGGCGGAACACCTGCTCCTTCACGCCCAGCTCTTCGAACACGGCTTCGACGATCATGTCGGCGTGCTTCAGGTCGTCGTAGGAGAGCGTCGAGCTCAGCAGCGCGAGGCGCTGTTCCATCACCTCGGGCTTCAGCTTGCCTTTCCTGACGGTCGCCTCGTAGTTCTTGCGGATCGTCGCGAGACCGCGGTCGAGCGCCTCCTGCTTCGTTTCCAGCAGCGTGACCGGAATGCCCGCGTTCAGAAAGTTCATCGCGATGCCGCCGCCCATCGTGCCGGCGCCGATCACGGCCACCCGCTCGATGTCGCGCACCGAAGTATCTGCCGGCACGTCGGGAATCTTGCTCGCCGCCCGCTCACCGAAGAACGCGTGACGCAGCGCGCGGCTCTCCGGCGTCTGCACGAGCGCGATGAAGCATTCGCGCTCGAATGCGAGGCCCTTGTCGAAGCCGTCCTTCACACCGGCTTCGACCGCGTCGATGCATTTATGCGGCGCCGGGAAGTTCTTCGCGAGTGCCGCGACGCTATTGCGCGCGAACTGGATGAAACCGGCCGCATTCGGATGTTCGATCTTGCGCTCGCGCACCTTCGGATGCGGGCCGGCCTCGGCGCCGACCTTGCGCGCGAACGCGAGCGCGGCTTCGGCCAGTTCGGCGGGATTCGCGACGACTTCGTCGAACAGCCCCGAATCGGCGAGCTTTTCCGAGAGCACCGGCGCGCCCGACACGATCATGTTCAGCGACGCTTCCAGACCGATGGCGCGCGGCAGACGCTGCGTGCCGCCCGCGCCCGGCAGGATGCCGAGCTTCACTTCGGGCAGCGCGATCTGCGCGCCGGCCGCGGCGACGCGGTAATGCGCGCCGAGGGCAAGTTCGAGGCCGCCGCCCATCGCGACGCTGTGGATCGCCGCGACGACCGGTTTCGCGCTGCCTTCGACGGCCTTGATGACGGTCGCGAGCGTCGGCTCCTGGGTCGCCTTCGGCGTATTGAATTCGGTGATGTCGGCGCCGCCCGAAAAGGCCTTGCCCGCGCCCGTCAGCACGATGGCCTCGATGGCCGGATCGTTCTGCGCGCGCTCGAGCCCTTCGACGATACCCGCGCGCGTCGACAGACCGAGCCCATTGACGGGCGGATTGTTCAGCGTGAGAACGGCCACGCCGTCATGAGTTGTGTAGTCCACTGCCATCTGCGTGCCTCCGTGCGATCCATGCATTGAGGCGGCGCATGATGCGCCGCCCGTCCGGTTCATCGAGCCTGCTTATGGTCAGACTTTTTCAAGCGACGGTTCCGGGGTCAGCAGGCACGATACACCAAAAAAGAACGAACGTTCAATTTATTCCGGAATGGGGTTTCCCCTGGGACTCGGGGGTCAGCGGACAGCTGCGGCCGTCTTCGAGCGCGGACGGCAGCACGTGGTCGCGGAACAGATCGCGCAGCTTCAGCTTCTGCAGCTTGCCGGTCGCCGTGTGCGGCAGGTCGTCGACGAACACGACGTCGTCGGGGATCCACCACTTCGCGACCTTGCCGTCGTAGTGCGCGAGCAGTTCGTCGCGGGTGACGTCTTGCCCCGCGCGTTTGACGACGACGAGCAACGGGCGCTCGGTCCACTTCGGATGCGCGCACGCGATGCACGCGGCTTCCGCGACCGCCGGATGCGCGAGCGCGACGTTCTCGACGTCGATCGAGCTGATCCATTCGCCGCCCGACTTGATCACGTCCTTCGAGCGATCGGTGATGTGCAGGAAGCTGTCGGGGTCGATCGTCGCGACGTCGCCGGTCGGGAACCAGCCGTCGATGAGCGGCGAGTCTTCCTTGCGGAAATACCGGTCGATGACCCACGGCCCGCGCACGTGCAGATCGCCGAACGCGACGCCATCCCAAGGCAGCTCGCGGCCATCCTCGCCGACGATCTTCATGTCGACGCCGTAGATCGCATGACCCTGCTTTTCGAGCAGTTTGCGCTGATCGGCGAGCGGCCGCTGGCTCTGCTCCCAGGTCAGCTTCGACAAGGTACCGAGCGGCGACATCTCCGTCATGCCCCATGCATGGATCACCTGCACGCCGTAGTCGTCCTCGAGTATCCGCAGCATCGCGGGCGGACAGGCGGAACCGCCGATCACCGTGCGCTCGAGCGACGAAAACCTCGCGCCCGTTTCGCGCAGGTGGTTCAGCAGACCGAGCCACACGGTCGGCACGCCGGCCGAGAACGTGACGCGTTCGCTCTCCATCAGTTCGTACAGCGACTTGCCGTCGAGATCCTTGCCGGGGAACACGAGCTTCGCGCCGGTCAGCGGCCCCGCGTGCGCGAGGCCCCATGCGTTAACATGGAACATCGGCACGATGGGCAGCACCGAGTCGCGCGCCGACAGGTTCATTGCGTCGGGCAACGCCGCGCCGAACGCGTGCAGCACCGTCGAGCGATGGCTATACAGCGCGCCTTTCGGATTGCCGGTCGTGCCCGACGTATAGCAGAGATACGACGCCTGGCGCTCGTCGAGCGCGGGCCAGTCGAAGCGGCCGTCCTGCCCGTCCATCAGCGTTTCGTAGCACAGCACCGACGTTTGCATCGGCGGCCGATGCGCTTCATCGCATAGTGCGATCCAGCCGCGCACGCGCGGGCACTGCGGCGCGAGCGTGTCGACCAGCGCGGCGAACGTCGTGTCGAACAACACGTACGCGTCGTCGGCATGATTGACGATGTAGGCGATCTGGTCGGGGAAAAGCCGCGGGTTGATCGTGTGACACACGGCGCCGAACCCGGTGGTGCCGTAATACGCTTCGAGATGCCGGTAGCCGTTCCACGCGAGCGTCGCGACGCGTTCGCCCGGTTCGACACCGAGCGCGATGAGCGCCTGCGCGAGCTGCTTCGCGCGCTGCTCGCAATCGCGATAGGTGTAGCGATGCAGGTCGCCTTCGATGCGCCGCGACACGATCCCGGTGCTGCCGAAATGCCGCGCGGCATGCGCGAGCAACGATGACACGGTGAGCGGCACGTCCATCATCTGGCCCAGCAGCGGCGTCGTCATAAGGCGGGGTCTCCTCGGCTTGTTAGTGGGTCGATGGGTTGGCGCAAGATCATGGCGGCGTCGAGCGCAGCAGCATGGTCCGAACGATGAAGGCGGCCGCCCAGCAGCGCCGCGGGCGCGGACTTACAATATCGGCTAATCCAGAGGCGCTCAACATGTCGTTTTCCCCAAGCTTTGCAGGGCTATCCGCAGCTTTGACGGATCTTTCCAACACACTCGCCACTCCCCCAGCCAACGCGTTCGCGCGGCTCGGCGGCACGTTCCTCACGCGCCTGCCCGCCGCGCCGCTCGACGCACCCTATCTCGTCGGCTTCTCGGCCGAGACCGCCGCGCGGCTCGGGATGCCCGAGGGCATCGAGCGCGATCCGGGCTTTATCGAGCTGTTCTGCGGCAATGCGACGCGCGACCGGCCGGCCGACACGCTGCCTTATGCGTCGGTGTACTCGGGGCATCAGTTCGGCGTGTGGGCCGGCCAGCTCGGCGACGGCCGCGCGCTCGGTCTGGGCGAGCTCGAACACGACGGCGAGCGCAACGAACTGCAGCTCAAAGGCGCGGGCCGCACGCCCTATTCGCGCATGGGCGACGGCCGCGCGGTGCTGCGCTCGTCGATCCGCGAATATCTGTGCTCGGAGGCGATGCATCATCTCGGCATTCCGACCACGCGCGCATTGTGCGTGATCGGCTCCGACCAGCCGGTGCGGCGCGAGACGATCGAAACCGCCGCGGTGGTCACGCGCGTCGCGCCGAGCTTCGTGCGCTTCGGCCACTTCGAGCACTTCTACGCGAACGATCGTGTCGACGCGTTGCGCGCGCTCGCCGATCACGTCATCGAGCGCTTCTATCCGCATTGCAAGGAGGCCGACGATCCGTATCTGGCGCTGCTCGCCGAGGCGGTGCGCTCCACCGCGGATCTGATGGTCGACTGGCAGGCGGTCGGTTTCTGTCACGGCGTGATGAATACCGACAACATGTCGATCCTGGGCCTGACGATCGACTACGGCCCGTTCGGTTTCATGGATGGCTTCGATGCCGGCCACATCTGCAATCACTCCGATACGCAGGGCCGCTACGCCTACCGGCTGCAGCCGCAAATCGCGTACTGGAACCTGTTCTGCCTCGCGCAGGGACTGCTGCCGTTGTTCGGCGAGAAGCACGACGAAAGCGTGCGCGCCGACAAGGCGGTCGAAGATGCGCAGCACGTGCTAGCCGGCTTCAAGGACCGTTTCGCGCCGGCGCTCGAAAACCGCATGCGCGCGAAGCTCGGCCTCGAACAGGCCCGCGACGGCGACGACGCGCTGGTCAACCGGCTGTTCGAAGTGATGCACGCGAACCGCGCCGATTTCACGCTGACGTTCCGCCATCTCGCGCGCCTGTCGAAACACGATGCGAGCGGCGACACGCCGGTGCGCGACCTGTTCCTCGATCGCGTCGCCTTCGACGCATGGGCGAACGACTATCGCGCGCGGCTCGCCGAAGAGTCACGCGACGACGTTGCGCGCGCCATTGCAATGAATCGCGTGAACCCCAAATTCGTACTTCGCAACCATCTGGTGGAAACGGCGATCCAACGCGCGAAGGAGAAGGATTTCTCCGAGGTGGAACGGCTCGCGGCCGTGTTGCGTCACCCGTTCGACGAGCAGCCCGAATACGCGTCGTATGCGGGCCTGCCGCCCGACTGGGCGAACTCACTGGAAGTGAGCTGTTCGTCATGACGCGCCGGCGCGGTTGATTCGCCACGGCCGCCCCACGAGAAAGCACCGAGACAAACCCGAGACAGGAACCCGACCATGAACAACCCCGACGATCTCAAGCATGACGCCCCAGCCGTACAGAAAAGCGACGCCGAGTGGCGCAAGCAGCTGACCGACATGGAATACCAGGTGACGCGCCATGCGGCCACCGAGCGCCCGTTCACGGGCCGCTACGACGATCACTGGGAACGCGGCGTCTACGACTGCGTGTGCTGCGGCACGCCGCTGTTCGAATCGGACACCAAGTTCGACGCCGGCTGCGGCTGGCCGAGCTATTTCCGCCCCATCAACGGCGAAGTGATCGCCGAGAAGACCGACCGCTCACACGGCATGCTGCGCATCGAGGTGCAGTGCAAGAACTGCGGCGCGCATCTGGGCCACGTCTTCGAGGACGGACCGGCGCCGACCGGTCTGCGTTACTGCATCAATTCGGCTGCGTTACAATTCGAGCCCAAGTAACGCGGCGCGGCAGCATCCCTGCCCGCCTTCGGCGCCGCATTGAAAGTGCGCGCGGCGCCCTTCCAATGCGGCCGTCCCGCTCGCCAGCGGGCACCGCGCACCTTGCACGCCAGGCGGGCGCGCTTCAACGTTCGACTCACTCTCCGACTTCCCGATCAGATAATGAAATTCCTGTTCGATCTGTTCCCGATCATCCTGTTCTTCGTCGCCTTCAAGATCTGGGGCATTTTCACGGCGACGGCAGTGGCGATCGTCGCCACGCTGGTGCAGATCGCGTGGGTGGCGTTCCGCCACCGCAAGGTTGACCCGATGCTGTGGGTGAGCCTCGGCGTCGTCGTCGTATTTGGCGGCGCGACGCTCGTGCTGCACAACGACACCTTCATCAAATGGAAGCCGACCGTGCTGTACTGGGCGTTTTCCGTCGCGCTGATCGTGTCGCAGCTCGGCTTCAACAAGAACCTGATCGAAGCGATGATGGGCAAGCAGATCACGCTGCCGCACGCGATCTGGGGCAAGCTGAACCTGATCTGGGCGGTGTTTTTCGTGCTGCTCGGTCTGCTGAACCTGTTCGTCGCGTATCACTACACGACCGATCAGTGGGTCAATTTCAAGCTGTTCGGCGCGACCGGCTGCCTGCTCGTGTTCATCGTCGGACAGAGCCTGTGGCTATCGAAGTACATGAAGGAGGAATGACATGAGCGACCTGTTCATGCACGCCACCACCGCCGAGCGCGCCGCGCTGATCGAGGCGCGCCTCGCGGCCGCGCTCGCGCCCGTCGAATCGATCCGCATCACCGACGACAGCGCGCAGCACGCGGGCCACGCTGGTGCCGCCGCCGGCGGTCATTTCAGTGTCACGATCGTGGCCGTCGCGTTTGCCGGCAAGCCCCGCGTGGCGCGGCATCGCATGGTGTATGATGCGCTGGCCGATGCCATGCAGCGCGGCATTCATGCCCTTGCCATCACGGCGTATACGCCCGAAGAATTTGCTTTGTTGCCCCGCTAGGAACCTTTCGATGACCTTGAAGAAAACCCGCCTCTGGGTATTGCTGGCTGCGTTCGCGGCCGCACCTGCATTCGCACAGAACATCGCCGTGGTGAACGGTACGCCGATTCCGAAGTCGCGCGCCGATGCGTTGATCCAGCAACTGGTTCACCAGGGACAGCAGGACACGCCGCAACTGCAGCAGGCCGTGCGCGAAGAGCTCGTGAATCGCGAAATCCTGATGCAGGAAGCGCTGCGTCGCGGGCTGCCGAACCGTCCGGACGTCAAGGCGCAAATCGCGGTCGCGCAGCAAACTGTCGTGCTGCGCGCGCTGATCGAAGACTTCGTAAAGAACAATCAGCCGACCGACGCCGAAATCACCGCGCGCTACAACGCGCTCGTCAAGGATGCGGGCGGCAAGGAATATCACCTGCACCATATCCTCGTCGACAACGAGCAACAGGCGAAGGACCTGATCGCGAAGATCAAGGCCGGCGCGAGCTTCGAGGCCCTGGCCAAGCAGTACTCGAAGGACCCGGGATCGGGCAAGAACGGCGGCGATCTCGACTGGTCGGACCCGAAGGCCTACGTGCCTGAATTCGCGGACGCGGCCACGCATCTGCAGAAAGGCCAGATGACCGACACGCCGGTGCATACGCAATTCGGCTGGCACATCATCCGTGTCGACGGCATCCGCGCCGTCACGCCGCCGCCGCTCGAGCAGGTGCGCGCGCAGATCGTGCAGCAGATCCAGCAGGAAAAGCTGCAGGCGTTCGAAGAGAATCTGCGCAAGAACGCGAAGATTCAGTAAGGGTCGGCGGGCAGATTGTCTTCGGATAGTCCGCCTGGCTCTGAAGCCTGAATGCGATAAAGCCGCCCGTGGGCGGCTTTTTTGTTGCCGCAAGATTTGCAGCGGCGGCGTGCGTGGCTGCCGCAAACAGGAGCCGCCGCACGCGGGCGGCAGCCCCCTGACTCATCAACCGAGCCAGCGACGCGCGTTCTGGAACACGCGCAGCCACGGGCTCGCGTCCGTGCCGATCTCGCCCCAGCCCTGCGGATGCCAGCTCATCTGCACCGCGCGATGCACGCGCTCCATGTGCGGCATCAGCACCGTGAAGCGGCCGTCGGCCGTCGTGACCGAGGTGATGCCCTCGGGCGAACCGTTCGGGTTGAACGGATACTGCTCGGTCGCCTGACCACGGTGATCGACATAGCGCATCGCGACCGCGACCTTCGACTTGTCGCCCTGCTGCGAGAAGTCCGCAAAGCCCTCGCCGTGCGCGACCGCGACCGGAATGCGCGAGCCTTCCATGCCGGCGAAAAAGAGCGACGGCGATGCCTGCACCTCGACGAGCGAGAAGCGTGCCTCGAACTTCTCCGACTTGTTGCGCGTGAACTTCGGCCATGCTTCGGCGCCGGGGATCATCGACGCGAGGCTGCTCATCATCTGGCAGCCGTTGCAGATGCCGAGCGCGAACGTGTCGCCACGACTGAAGAACGCGGCGAACATGTCGGCCAGTTGCGCGTTGAAGCGGATCGTCTTGGCCCAGCCTTCGCCGGCGCCCAGCGTATCGCCGTACGAGAAGCCGCCGCACGCGACCGCACCCGCGAAATCGGCGAGGTTCGCGCGGCCCGCGAGCAGGTCGCTCATGTGCACGTCGTGCGCGTCGAAGCCGGCGCGATCGAATGCATAGGCCGTCTCCAGATGCGAGTTCACGCCCTGCTCGCGCAGGATCGCGACGCGCGGACGCGCGCCCTTGCCGACGCCCCGAAGGAAGTCCCCTTGGGGGACGCCCCGAAGGAAGTCCCCTTGGGGGACGCCCCGAAGGAAGTCCCCTTGGGGGACGCCCCGAAGGAAGTCCCCTTGGGGGACGCCCCGAAGGAAGTCCCCTTGGGGGACGCCCCGAAGGAAGTCCCCTTGGGGGACGCCCCGAAGGAAGTCCCCTTGGGGGACGCCCCGAAGGAAGTCCCCTTGGGGGACGCCCCGAAGGAAGTCCCCTTGGGGGACGAAAGGAGCGGCGACATCGTCGGCCGGATCGAAGCTCAGCACCGGCGTGATGCCAGGGTCCGCCGCGTCGAGCAGCGCGTCGTATTCGGCGTCGGCGCAAGCCGGGTTGTCGCGCAGACGCGCGATGCGCCAGCTCACTTCGCTCCACGTGCGATGCAATTCGGCACGCGGCGCCTCGTAGAGCTTCTTCGCGTCGCGATAGATCTCGATCACGTCGCGCTCGTTGGTCCTGCCGATCACGTGCGAGCAGGCCGACAGACCGTGTTCGCGCAGCGCGGCGAGCACCGCGTCGCGATCGGCCGCGCGCACTTGCACGACGGCGCCGAGCTCTTCGTTGAAGAGTGCGCGCAGCGTGCGGTCGTCGCGGCGGCCGCTGGTCTGCTTCGCCCAGTCCTTCGCGTCGCCGTAATCGGATTCGTGGTGCGCGTCGAGCACGAGCATGTCGACGTTCAGCGACACGCCCGCGTGACCCGCGAACGCCATTTCGCAAACCGTCGCCCACAGGCCGCCGTCCGAGCGGTCGTGGTACGCGAGCAGCTTGCCGTCGCTATTGAGCGCCTGGATCGCGTTGAAAAAGCGCTTCAGATCTTCCGGATCGTCGACGTCCGGCACCGTGTCGCCGACCTGCTGCGTGACCTGCGCGAGAATACTGCCGCCCAGACGCTGCTTGCCGCGGCCGAGATCGATCGCAATCAGCACCGACTCGCCGACTTCGCTCACGCGCTGCAGTTGCGGCGTCAGATGCTTGCGGACGTCTTCAACCGGCGCGAACGCGGAGATGATCAGCGACACCGGCGCGACCACTTCCTTCGCGACGCCGCTCTCTTCCCAGCGGGTGCGCATCGACAGCGAATCCTTGCCGACCGGAATGCCGATACCGAGCGCCGGGCACAGTTCCATACCGATCGCCTTGACCGTGTCGTAGAGCGCGGCGTCTTCGCCAGGCGCGCCGCACGCGGCCATCCAGTTAGCCGACAGCTTGAGTTTGTCGAGCGACGCGATCGGCGCCGCCGCGATGTTGGTGATCGCCTCGCCGACTGCCATACGGCCGGAGGCCGGTGCGTTGATGACGGCGAGCGGCGTGCGCTCGGACATCGTCATCGCTTCGCCGCTGAAGCCTGCGTAGTCCATCGTCGTGATCGCGACGTCGGCCACCGGCACCTGCCACGGACCGACCATCTGATCGCGCGCGGTCGTGCCGCCGACCGAGCGGTCGCCGATCGTGATCAGAAACGACTTGCTCGCGACCGTCGGATGACGCAGCACGCTCTGCGCGAGGTCCTGCAGCGCGAGGCCGGTCACGTCGACCGGTTCGAGCCTGCGCTCGGCACGCTTTACGTCGCGGTGCATACGCGGCGCCTTGCCGAGCAGCACTTCCATCGGCATATCGACTGGCTGGTGCGCGCCTTCCTGCAGTTCGGAATCGATGAGCTTCAGCTGACGCTCGGCGGTGGCCTTGCCGATCACCGCGAACGGGCAGCGCTCGCGCTTGCACATCGCCTCGAACACCGGCAGATCGGCCGGCGCGATCGCCAGCACGTAGCGCTCCTGCGCTTCGTTCGACCAGATTTCGCGCGGCGACAGACCGCTTTCTTCGAGCTGGATCTTGCGCAGTTCGAACAGTGCGCCCTTGCCCGCACCGTCCACCACTTCGGGGAACGCGTTCGACAGACCGCCCGCGCCGACGTCGTGAATACTGAGGATCGGGTTCTTGTCGCCGAGTTGCCAGCACGCGTTGATCACTTCCTGCGCGCGTCGCTCGATTTCCGGGTTGCCGCGCTGCACCGAGTCGAAGTCGAGCTCGGCCGTGTTGGTGCCGGTCGCCATCGAGCTCGCGGCGCCGCCCCCCATGCCGATGCGCATGCCCGGGCCGCCGATCTGGATCAGCAGCGAGCCTTCCGGCAGATCGTGCTTGTGCGTGTGCTGGTCGGAGATATTGCCGATGCCGCCCGCGATCATGATCGGCTTGTGATAGCCGCGCACGAGACCCGCGACGTTCTGCTCGTAGGTGCGGAAGTAGCCGCCGAGGTTCGGCCGGCCGAATTCGTTGTTGAACGCGGCGGCGCCGAGCGGGCCGTCGATCATGATCTGCAGCGGCGAGGCGATGCGGTCCGGGCGGCCGTACGCTTCGTGCTGGTCGGCCGGATTGCGCTGCACGAGCGGCTGAGCGGTGTCGCGGGCGTTTTCCCACGCCTCGACGCCGTCCGGCAGTTCGAGGTTCGATACCGTGAAGCCCGCGAGGCCCGCCTTCGGACGTGCGCCGCGTCCGGTCGCGCCTTCGTCGCGGATTTCGCCGCCTGCGCCGGTCGCGGCACCCGGGAACGGCGAGATCGCGGTCGGGTGGTTGTGCGTTTCGACCTTCATCAGCGTGTGCGTGAGCTCGACGCTGCGGCCATAGTGCTCGGGCAATTCGCTCGCGCCGAGGTCGGCCGGCGTGCGCGGGAACCAGCGCTCGGCCATGCCGCCGACCATGATCGCCGAGTTGTCCGAATACGCGACGATCGTGCCCTGCGGGTTCAGCTTCTCGGTGTTGCGGATCATGTTGAACAGCGACATGTCCTGCTTCTCGCCGTCGATCGTCCAGTCCGCGTTGAAGATCTTGTGGCGGCAGTGCTCGCTGTTGGCCTGCGCGAACATCATCAGCTCGACGTCGGTCGGATTGCGGCCGAGCTTCGTGAATGCGTCGACCAGATAGTCGATTTCGTCGTCGGCGAGCGCGAGGCCCAGTTCCGCGTTGGCGGTTTCGAGCGCGGCGCGGCCGCTCGCGAGCACGTCGACGGTTTGCAGCGGCTTGGCCGGCAATTCGTCGAACAGATGCAACGCGTGGTTGCGCGACGGCGCGACGCTCTCGGTCATGCGGTCGTGCAGCGCGGCGGCGACGGCCGCGCGCGCTTCGTCCGACAGCGTCTTCTTGCCGCCGAGCAGGCCGCTTTTCAGCGTCACCGAGTACTCGACGCCGCGCTCGATGCGGCGCACCTGAGTGAGCCCGCACAGATGCGCGATGTCGGTTGCCTTGCTGGCCCACGGCGACACGGTGCCAAAGCGCGGCACGACGAGGACGGTCTCGACCGTGCCACGCTCCTTGCCTTCTTCGAACGGATCGCCGTAGTGCATCAGCGCCTCGATCTTCGCGCTATCTTCAGCGGACAGTTCGGTCTGGGCATTCACGAAGTGCAGATACTGCCCGCGCACGCCGGTGATATTCGGGTCGATGCGCGTGAGCGTGTCGAGCAGGCGGGTTTGACGGAAATCGGAGAGGGCCGAAGCGCCGGGGAAACACGAGAAGTGGGCCATGGGACTTGACGTTGCGTCGCTCATTGATGCCGGGGAGCCGCGCATGCAGGCGACGTGAGGCGGAAAGGAAGTCGCAGATTATACCCCGGGAACGGGCTTCCAGCGGGCTCCGGGGTGCGTGGGCGGCGGGCCGCGCCGGCCCCGCGCGAGGCGGTCGCCGCGGTGCCCGTCGCGTCGCCGCGCGGGTGTTTTGACTGCTATCATTCGCGTTTCACCAGATCGGCGCACGCGGCCCGGGTTTCACCCGGCGGCGCGCCGCATGTCACAGCCAGCGGGAACGCGCGCGAGCCGCCCGTCGGCACATCGAATCAGAGCATGGATGTCATCGTCATTGGCGGCGGGGTAGCGGGCGTCGCCACCGCTTATCACCTGCGCGCGGCCGGCCACCGGGTATGCGTCGTCGAGCGTCACGCGACCGTCGCGCAAGGCGCCACCTACGGACAAGGCGGCAACGTGCTGCCGACGCCGCTCGACGTCTGGTTCGGCCCGACCTTCATGGCGAGCCGCTACAACGCGAAAAATGGCGTGATCAGCAAGACCGGCTTCAACGGCGCCGCGCGGCAGTTCATCAAGCAGCTCGGAGCATGGCAGGAGCCCGAGGCGTTCGCGCGCCAGTACGCGCTGCTGCGGCCGCTGATCGAATCCTCGCGCGATGCGATGGCCGACGTCGAAGCCCGCTTCGGCCTCGAATTCGAACAGGCGAGCGGTCTGCTGTACCTCGTGCGCAGCGCCCACGAATGGGAGCTGAACGCAGCCGCGCTCGATCTGCTGCACCGGTTCGAGGTGCCGCATCACGTGCTGAGCCCGGCCGAATGCGCGGCGTTCGAGCATGCGGTCCCCACAGATCCTGAATTCGCCGGCGGCGTGCTGTTCGAGCACGAGCGCACCGCGAACTGTCCGCTTTTTACCAAGCTCGTCAAACAGGTGCTCGATACCCAAGGCGGCGTGCAGTTCATGCCGAACTGCGAGGTGACCGGGATTCGTCTCGAAAGTCAGCGCGCGGCGGTCGAACTGGCGCCGCGCGACGGCGCGCCCCGCTCGCGCGAGATCGACGTGGTCCAGGCCGACGCGGTCGTGGTTGCCGCCGGTTACGGCAGCCTCGCGCTGCTCGAACGCGCGGGGCTCAGGCTGCCGCTGCATCCGCTGCGGCTGCATTCGCTGGTCGCGCCGATCGCGCACGAGGAATGCGCGCCGCACGTCGCGATCGTCGATGCGGTCAAGCGCATCGGCATCAGCCGCATGAACCATCGGCTGCGGATCGCGGGCGGCGCGGTGCTGCAAAGCGCGAGCCAGATCGACAAGCCGCTCGGCGAAGCGCTGACCAAGGAGGCGCTCGCGTTGCTCGGCCAGGCGACGCACGACTGGATTCCGGGCGCCGCGCGCATTTCGGCGGCGCTGCCGTGGGAAGGCTTGAAACTGCTGTCGCCCGATGGCTTGCCGGTGATCGGCAACGCGCTGCATCCGCGGCTGTTCATCAACGTCGGGCATGGCCCGGCCGGCTGGGGCCTCGCCTGCGGCGCGGGCAAGCTCGTTGCACAGCTGATGTCGGGACAGACGCCGACGTTGCCGCAAGACACGCTCGCTGCATTGAGGCCGGAGCGGTTCCAGTAAGGTTTCGTGCGGTTCCAGGCGGGTATGGCGGGCTGACAGCCCGCTGTCGATACCCCGCGTTCATCGCGCCGCTTCCGCCGCACGCACCGAAACAGCCGCACGCCGTGCGCCTATCGGCACTAACATAGCGATTCCAAAGTCTGCCCGCCGCGCCGCGGGCGCACCGCCAGGTTTCGCCATGACAGACGCAGAAAACTCGCTGCTCTCCCTTTTCGATCCGCTGACCGACTCGCAGCCGCTTGCGCTGCCGCTACTGACGCTGACCGACTTGCGGATCGCCGAATCCCAGGCCGCCGCGGCCCTGCCCGAGCACACGCTGATGGCGCGCGCCGGTCACGCGGCCGCGCGCTGGCTGCTCGAACGGATTGCCGCGGATACGTCGGTGACGAAGTCGCAGCAGCGCGCGTGGCTGGTCGCCGGCCCCGGCAACAATGGCGGCGACGCGCTGGTCGTCGCGACAGAACTGCACAAGGCCGGCATCGCAGTAGAAGTCTGTATGCCGGTTGAAGTGAAGCCCGCCGACGCGCGCTGGGCGCTCGACGCCGCGCGCGCCGCCGGCGTGCCGATCGACGCGGCGTCGCCCGCCTCGCTCGACGGCTATGGCTGGCTCGTCGACGGTATGTTCGGCATCGGTCTCGCGCGGCCGCTCGACGGCGTCTTCGCGACGCTCGCGCGGCAGTTGTCGCACTGCACGAAGGCGCGCCCGACACAAGGCGCCGTGCTCGCGCTCGATGTGCCCAGCGGGCTCGACAGCGACACCGGCGCGGTGATCGGCGGCAACGGCGCGGCGGCGGTCCATGCGACGCACACGATCACGTTCATCGGCGCGAAGCCGGGGCTTTTCACCGCGCAAGGCCGCGATCTCGCCGGGCGAGTGACGGTCGCACCGATCGGGCTCGTGGCAGGGATCAACGGCGGGGGCAGCCAGGACGCTGCCACCAGCGCCTCACGTGCGGCGATCCAGCTCAGCGCGCCCGATCTCTTCGGCCCCTTCATGCCCCCACGCAACTTCGCGACCAACAAGGGCACCTTCGGCAGCCTCGCGGTGGTCGGCGGCGACACCGGCATGTGCGGCGCGCCGATTCTGGCGGCACGCGCGGCGCTCTACACCGGCGCGGGCAAGGTCCACGTCGCGCTGCTCGGCGAAGGCGCCCCGCCCTACGATCCGCCGCACCCCGAACTGATGCTGCATCCGATCGACACGCTGCCGCTCGATTCGATGGACGCACTCGCGATCGGCTGCGGCATGGGGCACGGCGAACGCGCGACGCGGGTACTGCACGACGTGCTGCAACTCGACGTGCCCAAGCTGTTCGATGCCGACGCGCTGAACCTGGTCGCCAACGATCCCGCGCTCGCCGCGGAAGTCACCGCGCGCGGCGTGCAAGGCGATCCGTGCATTTTCACTCCGCATCCGCTCGAAGCGGCGCGCCTGCTTGGCAGCGATGCGGCGAGCGTGCAACGCGACCGTCTCGCGGCCGCACGCGCGCTCGCGGCGCGTTTTGCGAGCGTCGTCGTGCTGAAGGGTGTCGGCACGATCATCGCCGCGCCCGACGGCCGCCTCGCGCTGAACCCGACCGGCAACGCCGCGCTCGCGACGGGCGGCACCGGCGACGTGCTCGGCGGCATCATCGGCGCGCTGCTCGCGCAGCATCTGCCACGCTTCGAGGCGGCGCTCGCGGGCGTCTATCTGCACGGCCTCGCCGCCGATGCTCTGACCGCGCAGGGCCACGGCCCCGCCGGGCTGACGGCCGGCGAGCTGGCACCGATGGTGCGTACCTTGTTGAACCGGCTGTTCTATTCGGCGCCGCTTGCTTGACGCGCGCGATTGCTCTGAATACGAATCGCGTTCGCGGCGCTCGTTCACACCGATGAAACATCGCGATCCCAATCATCGCGAGCGCGCGCAACGCACTGCTGCCCGTCGCGCATCCCCGCTATACTGATTGCCTGCGCCGCGCGTCGGATCGATCGCGGGTCGCGGCGATACTCCAGCGGGCGCGAGCGCCGCCTCGCGTTTTCGCGAAGTTCACCCGCTTCGCGAAGTATCGTCGGCACCTGTCCCGCTCCGGGCCGCGTGGCATCGCTCTGACTGCATCGCCGCATCATTCTCGGCCGCGCTTCATGCGCGCGCCTTCCTTCGTGCCCCTTGGTTAGACGGACGCTATGACCCAGAACTCGCTCCCCTCCTGGTCCTCGCTGCAGACGCATTACGACACGATTCGCGATGCGCATCTGCGCGACTGGTTCGCCCCCGAGAACGATCCCGCTCCCACGCGCGCCGAACGCTTCACGTTCGCGGGCGGCGGTCTCTCAGCCGATTTCTCGAAGCACCGCATCACCGACGAAACCCTGCAACTGCTCGTGCAACTCGCCCGCGAAGCCGGCGTCGAAAAGCGCCGCGACGCGATGTTCGCGGGCGAGGTCGTCAACCCGACCGAAGGCCGCGCCGCGCTGCACACGGCCTTGCGCGCAACCGACCCGAAGGCGCCGTTCTTCGCCGAAGTGCAGGCCGAGCGCAAGAAAATGGCCGCGTTCGCCGAGCAGGTCCGCAGCGGCGCATGGACCGGCTATACCGGCAAGCGGATCCGTCATGTCGTGAACATCGGCATCGGCGGCTCGGATCTAGGGCCGAAGATGGTCGTGCACGCGTTGCATCATCTCGCGACGCCCGAGATCTCGACGCACTTCGTGTCGAACGTGGACGGCGCCGATCTGTACAACGTGATGCAGCAGATCGATCCCGAAGAGACGCTCGCGATCATCGTGTCGAAGACTTTCACGACGCTGGAGACGATGACCAACGCGCGCTCGCTGCGCGACTTTTTCATCCAGAAAGGCTGCCCGGAAAGCGCGCTGGCGAAGCACTTCGTCGGTGTGTCGGCCAATACCGCCGAAGTCGTCAAGTTCGGCATCGCGCAAGAGAACGTGTTCTCGATGTGGGACTGGGTCGGCGGACGCTACTCGCTGTGGTCGGCCGTCGGCCTGTCGATCATGATCGCGGTAGGTCCGCAACAGTTCGACGAACTGCTCGCCGGCGCCAACGAGATGGACCAGCACTTCCGCACCGCGCCGCTCGACAGGAACCTGCCGGTGCTGCTCGGCATGATCGGCATCTGGTATCGCAACTTCTTCGGCTCGCAGAGCTATCTGGTCGCGCCGTATTCGCAGGCGCTGCATTTCCTGCCGTCGTATCTGCAGCAGCTCGAAATGGAGAGCAACGGCAAGTCCGCGCGTCTCGACGGCGCGTTCGTCGACTATGCGACTTCCGCAGTCACATGGGGCGAGCCGGGCACGAACGGTCAGCACGCGTTTTTCCAGATGCTGCACCAGGGCCCGACGATCGTGCCGATCGATTTCATCGCGCTGCTGACGCCCGAGCATCCGCTCGCGAGCCATCATCCGAAGCTGCTCGCGAACTGCTTCGCGCAGAGCGAAGCGTTGATGCTGGGTCGCACGCTCGAGGAAGCGAAGAAGGTGGCCGGCCCCGACAAGCCGGAACTCGCACCGCACCTGACGTTCCCCGGCAACCGCCCCACCGCGACGCTGCTGCTCGACGCGTTGACCGCGCGCACGCTCGGCGCGCTGATCGCGCTTTATGAGCACAAGGTGCTGGTGCAGGCGTCGGTGTGGAACATCAACCCGTTCGATCAGTGGGGCGTCGAACTCGGCAAGATTCTCGGCAAGGTGGTCGAGGCCGATCTGGGCGCGGCGAGTGCCGACGTGAAGAAGCATGACTCGTCGACGGCGGCGCTGATCGCGCGGGCCCGGGCTGCGTTGAAGCGCTGAATGGAAGTCTGGAGCGCACGATAGCGGGCGATAACGCGCCACAAACAGAACGAAGCGGGCTATGGCCCGCTTTGTTTTTGCTTCGACGACGACATGCCCGAGGTACGCGAGCGCAAGCCCGTGATCCGCCGGACCATCAAGCGAGCCGCCCCGCTTCGATCGTCACCGTCGTATCGCAACGCCGCGCGAGTTCGATGTCGTGTGTCACGAGCACGAGCGTCGCGCCGTGCGCGCGATTCATCTCGAACATCAGATCGATCACCGCGTGGCCGGTGGCCGCGTCGAGACTGCCGGTGGGTTCGTCGGCGAACAGGATCGCCGGGCGCGTGACGAACGCGCGCGCGAGCGCGACGCGCTGCTGCTCGCCGCCCGACAGCAGCTTCGGATAATGACCGGTACGCTGTCCGAGCCCAACCTGTTCGAGCAGTTCACGCGCACGCGCGGCGGCCTCGCGTGTGCCGATGCCGCCTTGCAGTTCGAGCGGCAACGTGACGTTTTCGAGCGCGGTCAGATGCGGCATCAACTGAAACGACTGGAACACGAAGCCGACCGCGCCGCTGCGCAACGCGGCGCGGCCGTCTTCGTCGAGCTCGCCGAGTTCGCGCCCGAGCAGCCGAACCGAGCCCGCGCTAGCACTGTCCAATCCCGCGAGCAAGCCGAGCAGCGTAGACTTGCCCGACCCGGATGCACCGACGATCGCGACGCTGCTGCCGGCATCGATGGCAAGATCGATGTCATCGAGAATCGTCAGTTCGCCCGCAGCATCCTTAACCCTCTTGCACAAACCCCGCACTTCAATGACTGGATCAGTTCTGTTTGGCATGGTGAAGCGTAGGTTGAAAGTGCGCGCCATCGCCCCTCGCGCCGCGGCGCTGTCTGCGGCATTCGGCGCGACCATGATGGCCGCCGCGCTGGTTTCGTTACCGTTGCGGGCTCACGCGGCGAATACGCCCGAACCCGCAAAGCCGGTGATCGTCGTGCTCGGCGACAGCATCTCCGCTGAGTACGGGCTGCCCCGCGATACGGGCTGGGTCGCGTTGATGCGTCAGCGTCTGGCCGAAGAGCGCATCGATTATAGCGTCGCCAATGCGAGCATCAGCGGCGACACGACGAGCGGCGGACGCGCGCGTCTGCCCGCGCTGATGGAACGGCTCAAACCGAGCATCGTGATCGTCGAGCTCGGCGCCAACGACGCGTTGCGCGGCGTGCCGCTCTCGACGACCGAGGACAACCTGCGCACGATCATCGAACAGGCGCAGCAAGGCCACGCGAAGGTCGTGCTCGTCGGCATGTACGTGCCGCCCAATTACGGCCCCGACTATACGCAAAAGTTCCACGGCCTCTACGGCCAGCTGTCGAAGGAGTTCCATGTGCCGCTCGTGCCGTTTCTTCTCGCCGGCATCGCGGATAAACCGGACATGTTCCAGGCCGATCAGCTCCACCCGACGCAGCAGGCACAGCCGCTGCTACTCGACAACGTGTGGCCCGCTGTCAAGCCACTTCTTCGCACAAGTTCGCCGCACTGAAAGACCTGCTAACGACTTGTTTCCGGAACCTGGGGAACACGGATCGCCGAGCCGTTCGACATATGGGCAATCCCTGCGACCCGGCTCATTCTTGAGCGACTTCTGAGGAGATAACGTTGAAATATTTACCGTTAATCGCTTTGACCATTGCCATCTCGGCCTGCGCGGCTCAACCGCCGGCCGGCGTTCAGTCGGTGGGTCAAAGCCAGCAGCCGCCTCGCGCCGTCGCAACCTGCATCGCGCAGAAATGGGCGGATAGTTCGCAACAACAGGTGGTCTCGCAAACCATCCTCGCCAACGATCAGGCCATGGACGTCTACGTCCCGGGCCAGCAGCCGCCCAACGGCGCGGCCGCGGTGGTCCGTCCTTCGTATAGCGGCAAGGGCACGTGGGTCGGCTTTCGCGCCGGCGGCGCTGGCGGTGGCAACGCCACCGGCGCGATCAGCGGCTGTCTGTAAAGCTGCCACCCGGCTGTAGATAAAAAAAGCCCCGCAAATGCGGGGCTTTTTTTGGACGAGCAGGTAATGCTTACTGCGGCTTACTAATCGGACGGCTGGGCGGCGCTGTCGAGCGTACCGTAGAACTTCACCTTCGAGCGCTCGCGCAGCGCTTTCAGATAGGCTTCGGTCTGCGACTGCGCGTCCACCTGCGCGATCTGCTGCTGCGCGACAGCGAGATGCTGCGCGTCGGTGGCCGCGGGCTGCACGATCTGGTTCACGCGATAGATCGCATAGCCGTCGTCGCCGAGATCGACACCGACGTAGGCCGGCAACTTTTGCGCATCGACCTTGTAGATTGCGCTCAGTGCGGCAGGTGGCACGCCCTGCGCGTCATTGCGCGACACCTTCAGCGGCGACGAGAAACCGGCGGTCGTCTTCGATTTCTCGAACTCGGCCAGTTTCGCGACGCCGTCCTTGTGCGCTGCTTCGTTCGCCTGCACGGCGATCACCTTCTGACGCACCGCGTCCTTCACCACGTCGAATGCGGGCACGGCAGCGGGCTTGTAGTCGGTCACACGCGCGGCGATCAGCGTGTTGTTGCCGACGTCGATGGCCTGCGTATTGTTGTGCGCCGATACCGAGTCGTTCGCGAACACGGCTGCGAGGAACTTCGGGTTGTTCAGCGGGCTGTCGGGCGGCAGCTTCGGATCCGGCTGCGGCGTGACCGTCGCGGTCTGGATCTGCAGCTTGAATTTGTCAGCGGCCGGCTGCAGGCTCTTGGCCTTTTCATAGACGAGCGACGTGAAACCTTCCGAGCTGTCGGTGAATGCCTTGCTCGCCAGTTGCGTCTTCAGCTCCCTGGCGATCTGGTCCTTCACTTCGTCGAACGACTTCGTGACCGCCGGCTTTATATCGGTGACCTTGATGATGTGGAAACCGAAGTCGGTCTGGACGATGCCGCTGATTTCGTCCTTCTTCAGAGCGAACACCGCGTCGTCGAACGCCTGGCCGCCCGCGATCATGCCGCGGCCGAAGTAACCGAGATCGCCACCCTTCGATGCCGAACCCGGATCCTGCGAGTTCCGCTGCGCGATCTGCGCGAACTGGTCCGGATGCGCCTTGAGCTGCGCGAGCAACTCCTCGGCCTTCTGCTTCGCTTTGGCCTTGTCGGCCGCGCTCGCGTCCTTCGGTGCCGCGATCAGGATATGGCTCGCGCGCACTTCGCCTTCGGTGCGGAAGTGGGCGATGTTGTCGTCGTAGTACTTCTTCAGGTCCGCGTCGCTCGGCTGCACCGATGCGCTCAGCGCGGCCGGCGACATCACCAGGTACTGGATCGTCGCCGTAGCGGGCGTCGCGAAGTCGTTGCGATGCGCGTCGTAGTACGCTTGCAGTTGCGCATCGGTCGGCTGGATCTTCGCCGCGTAATCGTGCGGATGGAACGCGATGCCCTGCACTTCACGCTGCTGCTGCGCGAGCTCGGTCAAGTGCTGCGCGAGCGTCTTCGACGTGAACGCGCTCGCCTCGATGCTCGCGGGCAGTTGTTGCATAGCGAGGTTGTAGCGCACGCGCTCGTCGTACTGATCGGGCGTCATGCCCTGCATCGCGAGCAGTTGCTTGTAGCGGTCGAGGTCGATCGACCCGTCGGGATTCTTCAGCGACGAGATCACCGGATCGGACAGCAGCGCGCGCCGCACCGCTTCGTCCGATGCGCTCAGATGCAGACGCTGCGTTTCGTCGGCAAGCACACGCTGCTCGATCATGCCGTCGAGCATCTGGCGACGGCGCTCCGGCGTGTCGAACGACTTCATGTCGAACTTCGCGCCGAGCATCTGACGCCCGCGGTCGATCTGCTGGCGCATCGCGTCGTCATATTCGACACGGGTGATCTTGTGACCGTTGACACTCGCGACGTTTGCACTTTCGTCAAGGAAGCCGCGGAAACCCTGAATACCCACGAAACCCAACCCCGGCAAAATGACGAGGATGAGCATGAACATCATCAGGCGTTGGTGATTGCGGAAAAAATCGAGCATGCGTGAGGGGTGCCAAAAACAGAAGGCCCGATCTTACAACAGCGGGCAACAAAAAAGGCGAACCGGAGTTCGCCTTTCGTGGATACTGGCGGAGTGGACGGGACTCGAACCCGCGACCCCCGGCGTGACAGGCCGGTATTCTAACCGACTGAACTACCACTCCTTATACTGCACTTTTGCGACTGGAAACACTGCGGCCGAATCTGAAACTGGTGGGTGCTGAGAGGCTCGAACTCCCGACCTACGCCTTGTAAGGGCGCCGCTCTACCAACTGAGCTAAGCACCCGTTTCCTGATTCAGTGCTTGATGTGTTTTCTGCCTTGCCGCTGCCCTCCCCGTGAATCGTTCATGCAGTCGGGTTAAGCAATTCCTCAAGCAGCAAGCGCACTAGTTTAGCGCATCCTTCAGAGCTTTGCCAGGCCTAAATTTAGGAACTTTCGCTGCCTTGATTTTGATCGCGGCGCCCGTGCGCGGATTGCGTCCGGTGCGCGCGGTGCGCTTGCCGACCGCGAACGTGCCAAAGCCGACCAACGTCACAGATCCGCCCTTCTTCAACGTGTTTTTGACGCCCGCGATGACTGCATCGAGCGCACGGCCCGCCGCGGCCTTCGAAATGTCGGCTTGCTGTGCGATGTGATCGATCAATTCCGTCTTGTTCATTCAAACCCCCGTGAATGTTTATTGGCAATCGTGACAGTGCTTTCCAGCACCTCCCGCCACGCGGCCGGCGCGAACGCCAGGCCGCCTCATTAGAAGCGGCCGAAACCCATGTGTCAACCGGGGTTGAGCCTGATCGGCGTTATTTTGGAGGGGCGCTTTTGTCACAGTATGTTGCAGCGGAAAGACTGGCGATGCGGCCTGGCGACGAAGCCGCGCGGGCAAAAAAAACCCGCGGCTCTTGACCGCGGGTTTTCTGCTTCAGCGAACGACACCGCTGCAGAATGCTTTGGCGTCAGCGCATTCTGATGCGCATCGAACCTTAGTGCTTGACGACGTCCGTCGCGGCATCCTTGCCCGGCTCAGCCCCAACCGGCGCCGAGGGCTTCGGTTCTTCTTCCGGTAACGCCTGCGGTACACGCTCGAGCGCAAGTTCGAGCACCTTGTCGATCCAGCGGACCGGCACGATTTCGATCGCGTTCTTCACGTTGTCCGGAATCTCCGTCAAGTCCTTGACGTTTTCTTCCGGAATCAGCACCAGCTTGATGCCACCGCGATGCGCCGCCAGCAGCTTTTCCTTCAGGCCGCCGATCGGCAGAACTTCGCCACGCAGCGTGATTTCGCCCGTCATCGCGACATCGGCGCGCACCGGAATACCGGTCAACACCGACACCAGCGCGGTCGTCATCGCGATACCAGCCGAAGGACCATCTTTCGGCGTCGCGCCTTCCGGCACGTGGATGTGAATGTCCTGCTTCTCGAACGCTTCGTCCTTGATGCCAAGACGACGCGAACGCGAACGCACGACCGAGCGCGCCGCTTCGACGGACTCCTTCATCACGTCGCCGAGCGAACCCGTGCGGATCACATTGCCCTTGCCCGGCATCACCGCGGCTTCGATGGTCAGCAGATCGCCGCCCACTTCCGTCCACGCGAGACCCGTGACCTGGCCCACCTGATTTTCCTTCGCGGCCAGACCGAAGTCGTACTTGCGCACGCCGAGGAACGTGTCGAGGTTGCTGCCGTCGACCTTCACCGCGCCTTCCGCCTTCTTCAGCAGAAGCATCTTCACGACCTTGCGGCAGATCTTCGAAATTTCACGCTCGAGCGAGCGGACGCCCGCTTCGCGCGTGTAGTAACGAATGATGTCGCGGATCGCGGTTTCCGTCACATCGACCTCGCCATCCTTGAGGCCGTTGTTCTTCTTCTGCTTCGGCAGCAGATAACGCTGCGCGATGCTGACCTTCTCGTCTTCCGTATAACCGGACAGACGGATCACTTCCATCCGGTCGAGCAGCGGCGGCGGAATGTTCAGCGAGTTCGACGTCGCGACGAACATCACGTCCGACAGATCGAAGTCGACTTCGACGTAGTGGTCGGCGAACGTGTGGTTCTGTTCCGGATCGAGCACTTCCAGCAGGGCCGACGACGGATCGCCGCGGAAATCCTGACCCATCTTGTCGACTTCGTCGAGCAGGAAGAGCGGATTGCGCACGCCGACCTTGGTCAGGCTTTGCAGGATCTTGCCCGGCATCGAACCGATGTACGTGCGACGGTGGCCACGAATCTCGGCTTCGTCACGCACGCCGCCCAATGCCATGCGCACGAACTTGCGGTTCGTCGCGCGCGCGATCGACTGACCGAGCGAAGTCTTACCGACGCCCGGAGGCCCCACGAGGCACAGGATCGGCGCCTTGACCTTGTCGACACGTTGCTGGACCGCGAGATACTCGAGAATGCGTTCCTTCACTTTCTCGAGACCGAAGTGATCTTCGTCGAGCACGCGCTCCGCATTCGACAGGTCGTTGTTGACCTTGCTCTTCTTGCGCCACGGCAAGCCGATCAGCGTGTCGATGTAGTTGCGCACGACCGTCGCTTCCGCCGACATCGGCGACATCAGCTTGAGCTTCTTCAGCTCGGCGTCGGCCTTCTTCTTCGCTTCCTTCGGCATGCGGGCGGCCGTGATGCGCTTCTCGAGTTCTTCGAGATCCGCACCTTCTTCGCCTTCGCCGAGTTCCTTCTGGATCGCCTTGACCTGTTCGTTCAGGTAGTACTCGCGCTGACTCTTCTCCATCTGACGCTTCACGCGCCCGCGGATACGCTTTTCGACCTGCAGGATGTCGATCTCGGCTTCGAGTTGCGCGAGCAGATGCTCGAGCCGCTCGATCACCGGGAACATCTCGAGGATGTGTTGCTTCTGGTCGAGCTTGAGCGGCAAATGCGCCGCGATCGTGTCGGCGAGACGCCCTGCCTCGTCGATACCCGACAGCGAGGTCAGGATCTCCGGCGGGATCTTCTTGTTCAGCTTCACATACTGGTCGAACTGCGACACGATCGCGCGACGCAGCGCTTCGGTTTCAGCGCTGTCGGCGTGGTCAGGTTCGAGCGGCATGACTTCGCACGAGAACTGCGTTTCCTGTTCTTCGATGGAAAGCGTCTTCGCGCGCTGCAAGCCTTCGACGAGCACCTTCACGGTACCGTCGGGCAGCTTCAGCATCTGCAGGATGTTGGCGATACACCCTACTTCGTACATGTCCTTTTCGGTCGGCTCATCTTTCGCAGCCGTCTTCTGGGCGACGAGCATGATGTGCTTGCCGCCTTCCATCGCTGCTTCGAGAGCCTTGATCGACTTCGGGCGGCCTACGAAGAGCGGAATCACCATGTGCGGGAAAACGACTACGTCGCGCAGCGGGAGCAGCGGCAGCGTAATGCGTTCCGGCGGGAGGAGTTGGGTTCCTGACATTTCATTTCCCCATGAGTGGAATCAGTTCGTTCGATAGGTGAGGCCAGCAGAAAATTTTGCAAGCCTCCGCGTGTGGGAAAAGTTCAGTGACTCCGAAGGTTCAGTGACTCCATAGTTGAGAACAACCAGCCTGACCACACGATAAACGAAAAAGCCGTTCACGTCGCCATGAACGGCCTTTTTGCAGAACTCGAAAGCCGATCAGTTCGAACCCGCGACCTTCGGCGCGTCTTCGTAGATCAGCAGCGGTTTGCCGTCGCCGTCGATAACGTTGTCGTCGATGATGACCTTGCTGACACCTTTCATTTGCGGAAGGTCGTACATGACATCAAGCAACGCCTGTTCCAGAATCGAACGCAGGCCCCGCGCGCCCGTCTTGCGGCGGATCGCCTTGCGCGCCACGGCCTGCAACGCGGCCGGACGGATTTCGAGCTCGACGCGCTCCATGCTGAACAGCTTGTGATACTGCTTGACCAGCGCATTCTTCGGTTCGACGAGAATCTTCATCAGCGCCGCTTCGTCGAGCTTGCCGAGCGTGGCGACCACCGGCAGACGGCCGATCAGCTCCGGAATCAGGCCGAATTTGATCAGATCTTCCGGCTCCACTTCGCGCAGCACTTCGCCGGCGTCGCGGTCCTGCTTGCTCTTCACGCTCGCGCCGAAACCGATGCCGGTCTTCTCGGTGCGATCGACGATGACCTTCTCGAGGCCGTCGAACGCACCGCCGCAGATGAACAGGATGTTCGTCGTATCGACCTGGATGAAGTCCTGGTTCGGGTGCTTACGGCCACCTTGCGGCGGCACCGACGCCATCGTGCCTTCGACCAGCTTCAGCAGAGCCTGCTGCACACCCTCGCCCGACACGTCGCGTGTGATGGACGGGTTGTCGGACTTGCGACTGATCTTGTCGATTTCGTCGATGTAGACGATGCCGCGCTGGGCCTTGTCCACCTCGTAATTACAATTCTGCAGCAGCTTCTGAATGATGTTCTCGACGTCTTCGCCGACATAGCCGGCTTCCGTCAGCGTGGTCGCGTCGGCGATCACGAATGGCACGTTCAGAAGGCGCGCGAGCGTCTGCGCAAGCAGCGTCTTGCCGGAGCCGGTCGGGCCGATCAGCAGGATGTTGCTCTTGGACAGCTCGATTTCATCCTTCTTGTCGAGATGCTTGAGGCGCTTGTAGTGGTTGTAGACCGCGACCGCGAGGATCTTTTTCGCGCGCTCCTGACCGATCACGTACTGGTCGAGAATTTCGCGGATTTCCTGCGGGGTCGGCAGATCGGACTTGGACAAGCCGGCCTCGATGCCCGCGCCTGCAGCCTCGTCACGAATGATTTCGTTGCACAGATCGATACATTCATCGCAGATGAATACCGACGGGCCAGCAATCAGTTTCTTGACCTCATGCTGGCTCTTGCCGCAAAACGAGCAATACAACAGCTTTTCGCTGTTAGAACCTTTCTTGTCCGCCATAGATGTGTGAGCCTCCGGACACCGGATTAGATAATACGCCGTTTGCCCCCGCCACGCAGTTTGGGCGCGGCAGGGCTAGTGAGCACGATAACGGCGCTTGCCGCAGACGCCCGGACGGAAGTTGAACATTCACAACCGACCCGATGACGGTTTTGCCGCAACAGTGGGCAAAACAGCAGGGCAAAACCGTACCAGATCAGGGACGCTTGTGCGCCACCTGGTCGACGAGGCCGTACGCCTGCGCGTCATCGCCGGACATGAAATTGTCACGGTCGGTGTCACGCGCGATACGTTCGACCGGCTGACCGGTGTGGTGCGCGAGCAGATGATTCAGCCGATCCTTCAGGTACAGGATTTCACGCGCCTGGATTTCAATGTCCGATGCCTGGCCGCGCGCGCCGCCGAGCGGCTGATGAATCATCACGCGCGAATTCGGCAGCGCGAAACGCTTGCCCTTAGCACCGGCCGCGAGCAGGAACGCGCCCATGCTCGCCGCAAGCCCCATGCACAGCGTCGAGACGTCCGGCTTGATGAACTGCATCGTATCGTAGATCGCCATACCGGCAGACACGGAGCCGCCCGGACTGTTGATGTAGAAGTAGATGTCCTTGTCCGGATTCTCGCTTTCCAGAAACAGCATCTGCGCAACCACCAGATTGGCCGTCTGGTCGTTCACTTCGCCCACGAGGAACACGATGCGTTCCTTCAGCAGACGCGAATAAATATCATAGGAGCGCTCGCCCCGACCGCTCGTTTCCACGACGATCGGCACCAGACCGAGTGCCTGCGCTTCGAGATCCCGGGACGACTGGGAGGTCAACGTGTCCAGCATTTGGGCGCGAAAGGTCATGCAATGGATCCTTGTCTGGAAATATTCTGAATATTAGCTGCTGGACACAGGTTGGTGCGACGAGCCCGTATTCAAGTGCCGTCTTCGTGTGCGCCGCACGACCGGATCCGGTACGTCACACAGATTCATGGCACAAAAAAACGGCGTGCCGGCCGTCGGTCGCTCCGACAGCCGGCACGCCGTTGCAGCGACGCTTACGCTTGCGCCGTTGCGCTTGCCAGTTCCTCGAAGCTCACTTCCTTGTCCGTCACCTTGGCCTTGCTGAGGACGAAGTCGACGACGTTGGCTTCAACGACATACGCTTCCATTTCAGCAAGACGTTGCTGGTTGGAATAATACCAGCGGACGACTTCCTTCGGGTCTTCGTAGCTTTTCGCGAATTCATCGACTTCGGCACGGATCTGCTCCGGCTTCGCCTGCAGTTCGTTCGCCTTCACGAGTTCGGCCAGCACGAGACCCAGCTTGACGCGGCGCTCGGCCTGCTCCTTGAACATCGCGGCCGGGATCGGCGCGTCCTTCGCGTTCGGCACGCCGCGCTGTTCCAGATCCTGGCGAGCCATCGCGACGAGGCGCTCCTGATCCTGCTCGATCAGCGCGTTCGGGACGTCGAGCTCCGAGATTTTCAGCAGTGCGTCCATCACCTGGTTCTTGACGATGGCTTGCGTGCGGCGCTTCGCTTCGCGCTCGAGGTTGTCCTTGATTTCAGCGCGCATCTTGGTCAGATCGCCGTCTTCGATGCCGAGCGATTTCGCGAATTCGCCGTCGACTTCCGGCAGATGCGGCCATTCGATCTTCTTCATCGTGATCGTGAATTGCGCCGTCTTGCCCGCCACTTCCTTGCCGTGGTAGTCGTCCGGGAACTTCAGGTCGAATTCCTTCGCTTCGCCGACCTTCAAGCCGAGCGCCGCTTTTTCGAATTCCGGCAGCATGCGGCCTTCGCCGAGGATGAAGCCGAAGTCTTCGGCGCTACCGCCCTGGAATGCTTCACCGTCGATCTTGCCGACGAAGTCGACCGTCACGCGGTCGCCGTCTTTGGCGGCCGTGTCCGCGCCGCCGTCGCCGTGCTCGCCTGCCTCGCCGCGAGCGTGGAAGTGCACGCGCTGTTTGCGCAGGATGTCCAGTGTGCGGTCGATTTCCGCTTCGCTGATGCTGGTCATGGTGCGCTCGATTTCAGCCGTGGCGACGTCGCCCAGCTTCACTTCCGGATACACCTCGAAGGTCGCGTCGAACGCGTAGCTGCCTTCACCAGCGTCGGTCTTCGGCGCGAAGCTCGGCTGACCCGCGACACGCAGGTTTTCGGTGCGGCTGATGTCGAAAAATTCCTTGCCGACCTTGTCGCTCAACACTTCGGCTTCCACCTGGCCCGAATACTGTTGCGTCACCATCTTGAGCGGCACCTTGCCCGGGCGGAAACCCGGCATGCGCACGTTCTTCGCGAGTTGACGGATACGCGAATCCACTTCCTTCTGCACGGCATCCTTCGGCAGGGAAATCGTCACGCGGCGTTCGAGCTTGCCGAGGTTTTCAACAACGTTAGCCATGACTTCAATCGTCCTAAAATTATTCGAGCGAATCAGTTATCTTCTCCGTGCTGCCCGTCGATGTCGCTTCGCATCGATTTGCGCCGATTGCATCGATCACGCACCTGCGCCGCGGGCTTGCAGGCCGTCGGCAGCACGGTTGAGTCCAAAGAGCCGAATATTTTAGCAAACTATTTGCGCGCCTAGCCGGGATTCGATGATTGCATCGAGTTTTCCCTGCATTCCGGGCGTTTTGAGGGCCATTTTCGGTTAGTTTTGACACAGCGAGCGCGATTTGCCGCTGGCATCGCTATCCGGTTAGCGTCGTGCGTTCCTCGGCGCTCTTTCGTCATGCAACAGAACGTTCGCGTGGACGCTCGCACCCGCTCGCGGCCGACGTGTCGTGGCGGCGATCCCGCCTATGCCTTTCGACATATTCAGCCGACGCCCCCATGCTGATAAGCTAACGCACTCGGTCGGGCCGCCACCGCCGGTCACCAGCAACTGGTCGCTTCATCCGCTCCAGCAACCGCTTACAACGACTCAAACCTCTCAGAGACACCATGCCGAATTCGTCGTCCTCGCCTGTCGTCGTCATCGCTCCCGATTCATTCAAAGGCTCGCTCAGCGCGGAACAGGTCGCGCAGGCGATCGCATCCGGCGTCCAGCGCGCACGCCCCGACGCGAGCATGCGCATCTGTCCGATGGCCGACGGCGGCGAAGGCACGCTCGACGCAATGCTCACGAGCGGCGGCGAGCGCCGCACGCTTAGCGTGCGCGGCGCGGCCGGTCCGACGCGCGCAGCGCTGACGGGCCTGCTCACGGACGGCGGCGCGATCATCGAAACGGCGGAAATCGTCGGCATTACGGACCCCGTCGGCATGGGCGTGCCGGTCGAGGCGCGCAGCACGCGCGGCATGGGCGAAGCGATTCGCGCGCTGCTTGATGCCGGCGTGCGGCGCTTTTTCGTCGCGCTCGGCGGCAGCAGCACGAACGACGGCGGCGCCGGCCTGCTGACCGGCCTCGGCTTGCAACTGTTCGACGCGCAAGGCAACGTACTCGAAGGCACACCCGAGCAGCTTGCGCGCGTGGCGCGGGTCGATGCGTCGCTGCTCGACGCGCGGCTTGCCGACACGCAGTTCGTCGGCATGTCGGACGTCGACAATCCGTTGACCGGCGAGCACGGCGCGACCGCGATCTTCGGTCCGCAAAAAGGCGTGAAGCCAGAACAGGTCGCGCCGATCGACGCGGCGCTCGCGCGCTTCGCCGATCTGCTCGAAGCCGCGCTCGGCCGCACGGCGCGTGACCTGCCGGGCGCGGGCGCGGCGGGCGGCCTCGGCTTCGCATTGCACATGCTCGGCGCGCAGTTCGAGCCGGGCGCGGAAACCGTCGCGCGGCAAATCGGCCTCGACGCCGCGCTCACGGGCGCCAACTGGCTGATCACCGGTGAAGGCCGTTCCGACGTACAGACGCTGCACGGCAAGGCGCCGTTCATCGCCTGCGCGCATGCGCGCGCCGCGGGCGTGCCCGCCACGCTGCTGTCCGGCGCGATCGACCCCGCCGCGCTGCCGCGTCTTGCCGAATACTTCGGCGGCTGCTTTTCTCCGGCGCCGGGGCCGATCACGCTCGACGTCGCGATTCGCGACGCGGCGCGCCTGCTCGCCAACGAAGCCGAGCAGCTGACGCGCCTGAAATACGGCGTGCGTTGACCCGTGAAACGGTTGCCGCAACAATCACAGCGCCACGACCGTTCCACTCATCACGGGGTGACCATGAAGGACTCCGCCAAAGCCGGGCTCGAGCAGTTCCTCACGTATCGTCTGCATGTACTGAACAAACTGGCCGAGCGCGGCATCAGCGCGCGCTACGCGGCGAAGCTCGACGTGACGCTGCCCGAAGCGCGGGTGATTGCGACGGTGGGATCGTTCGGACCGTTCTCGATCATGGAGTTGGCACGCCATGCCAATCTCGACAAAAGCCAGGCGAGTCGCGCGGCCGAAGCGCTGATCCGGCAGGGACTCGTGCAGCGCGAAGCGAGCGCCGCGGACGGCCGCGTCGTGCTGGTCTCGCTGACGCAGGAAGGCCGCGCGCTGTATCGCAAAGTGATGCCGATCGCGCGCAAGTGGAACGGCGATATGTTCGAGTGCCTCGACGAAGAGGAAAGGGCCGCGTTCGGCGCGGCGCTCGACAAGGTGATCCGTGCCATGAACGCGCGGGAGTGATAGCGCGCGGCGAACCGGCCGTGTTTGAAAAGCGCCGTTTCACGGCATTGGGCGGCGCGTGTCAAAATTGAGCCTCGGTCAACGCGCCTTCACCCTCTTTTTCATCCAGGGACGTTTCAGTGGACATCAACAAACAGGTCGCGGCACTCACCGCGTCGGAACTCCAGACCGCCGGCGCGAGCCAGGCGACCGCGATCGCGGTCAGCGTCGTGCTGCGGCATCTTCGTTCGCCGGAACTGGCGAAACTGCTGTCGTCGGCATTTGAAAATCATCAGGCGGTGATGCTGCAAACGCCGTGGCCGGACCAGATGCTGCAGGCGTTCGAGTCGACGCGCCGTTTCCTCGAAGGCGCCGCGCAAGCGGAATTGCCGGGCTCGCAGGAAGCGCCGGGAACGCCGGGTGCCTGAGTCGCGCGGTCGCGATGAAAGGCAGCGGAGCAACACTGAGGCCTTTCAGAAGACCGCGCAAAAAAGAAAAAACCCCGTCGGTCCAAAGACTTGACGGGGTTTTTCTCGACTACCAATAAGTGGTGCGAGGGAGGGGACTCGAACCCCTACACCCTTGCGGGCGTCAGGACCTAAACCTGGTGCGTCTACCAATTTCGCCACCCTCGCAGCCGGGTACGCCGCAATGCGTCGCGCCCGATTGTCCTGTGCACTCCCAAGCGCGCTGAACACGTGCCCGAAAGCGTAAGCGCGAGATTCTAACCGATTGATTCGCGCTTGTCTGCACCCGGCGGTATCTGCGCGCGCGACGCCGATGCTACAATTTTCGGCTCGTCGAGACGGGCGCCGCAACGGACGTCGGCGCCCGTCTCGCCAGTCCTTCCCCACACTCTCATCCCGTGAATTTCGACGACTATTGCCAGCAGAAAGCGGCGCCCCCAGGATCGAGCACCTACTATGCGCTTCGCCAGGCGCGCGCCGCCAGTCAGCCGCTGTTGACGGCGCTCTTCGCATTGCGTCGCGAGTTCGAGGAAACGGTCAAGGAGACGAGCGATCCGGCGGTCGGCCGCACGAAGCTCGCGTGGTGGCAGAAAGAAATCGCCGCGCTGGCCGCGGGCTCGCCGTCGCATCCGGTGTCCAAGGCACTCGCGGCCTATCTGCCCGACGCGCAGGCCGAATATCGGGCTCTGCAGGAACTGCTCGCGGGCTTCGAGATGGATCTCGACCAGGCACGCTATCTCGACTATCCGAACCTGCGCCGCTATGTGCATGGTGTCGGCGGCAATTTTGCGTCGCTGGTGTCGCGCGCGGCTGCAACCGGATCGGCCGACGATGCCGCGCATGGGTCGGCGTGGGCCGCTCCGCTCGGCGAGGCGCTGATGCTCGCGCAGTTCGTCGCCGAAACCGGCAACGATGCCCGGCACGGCCGCATCTACGTTCCGATCGACGAGATGCAACGCTACAACGTCACCGCCGCCGATCTGATCAACCGCAAATACACCGACGCTTTCACCGAGCTGATGCGGTTCGAAACGAATCGCGCGCGCGACGCGGTGCAGACCGCGCTCGCCGCGGTGCCCGCCAGCGCGCGGCGCGCGCAGCGCACGCTGCTCGCGCTCGCGGCGCTCGCGTTGGCGTTGCTCGATGAAATCGAGCGCGACGGTTATCACGTGCTGCATCAACGCATCGCGTTGACGCCGATCCGCAAGCTATGGATCGCGTGGCGCGCGAAGTAGCCTGACAGCCGGGCGCGTCGATTCGCGCCCAGCGCCCAGCGCTCACGCCCGCAGCAACGGCAGCGGCTCGAACCGCTGCTGCAGAGTCGCAGGCGCGTCCAACCCCCACCAGGGCCCGAGCACCGTCGCATAAAGCTGGCGAAAATCCACGCCGACCGGCAGGTTGCCATTCCCCTCGAGCCGCGCAAGCATCGGCGGCACGCCAAACAAACCGCCCTGCACGCGACCGCCCGTCACGAAGTGCGGCGCCACCGTGCCGTGATCGGTGCCGTTGCTCTGGTTCTCGCGCGGACGGCGCCCGAATTCCGCGTACGTCATCACGAGCGTATCGTTCCACCGGCCCTATTCGGCGTGTCCCAAGCGGCCAGCACCTGCATTGCCGGTTTGATCGAACTGCCGAACGCGCCGCCCGGAAACGCGGTCTTCAACTGAGGCTGCCCTTGCGTCGCACGCAGACGATCGGCCGCTTTCACGATGTCGTTTTCGACGTCGAGAATAGGCGCGAGCGCGGGATTGCGCTCGTGCAAGGACACTGGCGTCGCGAGTCGAGAGGCCCTGACGAACTGCGCGGGATTGACCAGCGCGATCGCGCGCGCGCCGTTTGCGAGCGGCCCCATTTCGGCGCTGCCGATCACGACGCCGTCGGCCGCGAAACCGATGGGCACCGGCCTCATCGCGAACGCGCGCGTGAGCCAGCCGTCGCGCAGATATTGGTCGGAGCGTGACGCGGTATCCCAGATCTCGATCCAACGGAAATGCGACAGGTTCGGCTGCGCATAGCTGACGCCCTGCACGATCGCGAGCTGCCGGCTGCGCCAGAGCGGCATCAGCGGCTCCAAGGCGGGATGCAGCGCGGTGCGCTCGTCGATCTGGATCATCTGTTCGCGTTTGATGCCGATGTTTTTGCGCAGCACGAGGTACGCGGGATCGGCGAACGGGATCACGGTGTTCAAACCGTCGTTGCCGCCTTTCAGCGTCGAACTGTTGATCCAGGACGCGCCGCCCGGCCATCCTTTGACGTTCGGCGGATAGAATAGGTTCTCGCCGAGCGCGCGTAGCGTCACCTCGATGTCATAACCGCTCGCGCGAAACTGCATGGCGATCGGCTCGACGCGTGCCGGGTCCGGCGTGTCGGAGATGTGACGCTGATCCGGCGTCCATGCGTTGCGCTCGGCGCGCGTTGGGATCGGCTTGAATACAGTCGGGAGGTCGCGATATCGCTTCGCGGCGCGCGCTCGTAAGTGCAACGGGATTTTTCACGCGGCAATGCGCGCGCTGGGATTAACGCTTGTACAACTCGCGCACGGCGTCTTCGATGTGCTGCCGCAACAGCCGACGCTCTTCGGGCGTCATATGCCCGTCGCGGCGACGTTGATCGAGATCGGGGGGAACCGCGGTGCGCAGCATCGCGTCAGAGGCAGGGCGATCGATGCTCGGGTTGTGGCGGCTGGTTCTGCCATTACCCGGGCGGGGCGCATGCTCGCTCGCCGCTCTATCCGCGGACGGCTGCGCATGAGCGAGCGTCGGGCCCAGTGTGCCTGCCAGCGTACCGGCAACCGCCAGTACAATCACGCTCAGGCGCACGTTTGGCCAAACCCCTCCCTTCATGTTGTTCCCTTCGTGGCGCGGCAACCGGCTACCTCAGATGCGTATACAAACCCCGGTAACAGCCGGGTGCGAGAGTTTTGTCGAGTGAAGTATCCACCGAACAGCCGCATTCAGTAAAGCAGTCTAAACGCGCATACTTTACGTCGCGCCACACCGCGGGTAAATTTTGTAACCGACTGTAACCCCGGAAATGGTGTAACCGCGCACCACTTTCTAATCGCGCTAAGATGCCGACCATGGAAACCAAAAACCCTTCGAAAATCCTCGTCGTCGACGACGATCCACGCCTGCGCGATCTTCTGCGCCGCTACCTCGGCGAACAAGGCTTCAACGTCTACGTCGCCGAAAATGCGCCGTCAATGAACAAGCTCTGGGTGCGCGAGCGCTTCGATCTGCTGGTGCTCGATCTGATGCTGCCCGGTGAGGACGGCCTGTCGATCTGCCGGCGACTGCGCGGCAGCAACGACCGCACGCCGATCATCATGCTGACGGCCAAGGGTGAGGATGTCGATCGCATCGTCGGCCTCGAGATGGGTGCCGACGACTATCTGCCCAAGCCGTTCAATCCGCGCGAACTGGTCGCGCGCATTCACGCGGTCCTGCGTCGCCAGTCGCCGTCCGAATTGCCGGGTGCGCCGTCCGAGACCACCGAGGTCTTCGAGTTCGGCGAGTTCGCGCTGAATCTCGCCACCCGCACGCTGACCAAGGCCGGCCAGGAAATTCCGCTCACCACCGGTGAGTTCTCGGTGCTGAAGGTATTCGCGCGTCATCCGCGTCAGCCGCTGTCGCGCGAAAAGCTGATGGAACTCGCACGCGGGCGCGAATACGAGGTCTTCGACCGCAGCCTCGACGTGCAGATCTCGCGTCTGCGCAAGCTGATCGAGCCGGATCCGGGCAGCCCGCGCTTCATTCAGACCGTGTGGGGCCTCGGCTACGTCTTCATCCCCGACGGTGCAGCCTGAGTTTGTGCTCCGTTTTCGTTTCTGTGTCACATAAGAAGGGCCCATGCGGATCGACCGGCGCCTCCTGACGCTCGCGTTCGGCGGCCTTTTCTGGCGGACCTTTCTGCTGATCGCGCTGTTGATCGCAGTCAGTCTCGCCGCGTGGTTCCAGAGCTTTCGCGTGATCGAGCGTGAGCCGCGCGCGCAGCGCGTGGCTCTGCAACTCGTCGCGATCGTCAAGCTCACGCGCACCGCACTCCTCTATTCCGATCCCGACCTGCGGCGCGCGCTGTTGCAGGATCTGGAGAGCAACGAAGGGGTGCGCGTGTACCCGCGCGAAGCCACCGACAAATACAAACTCCAGCCCGACGAATCGTTGAATCGCCTGATCGAGCACGACATCCGCGGCCGTCTCGGCGACGACACCATAATCGCGCAGAGCGTCAACGATATCAACGGCGTATGGATCAGCTTCAAGATCGACGACGACGATTACTGGGTCGCGCTCGACCGCGATCAGCTCGACAACGCCACCGGCCTGCAATGGGCCGGCTGGGGCGTGTTCGCGCTCGCGCTGTCGCTGTTCGGCGCGGCGTTCATCACGAGTCTGGTGAACCGGCCGTTCGCGCGTCTGGCGATGGCCGCGCGCCGGGTCGGCTCGGGGCAATCGCCCGAGCCGCTGCCCGAGCGCGGCATGGGTGTGGCCGCCGAAACCAATCGAAGCTTCAACCAGATGGTGCGCGACCTCGAACAGCTCGAGGCGGACCGCGCGCTGATGCTCGCGGGCATCTCGCACGATCTGCGCACGCCGCTCGCACGGCTGCGGCTCGAGACCGAAATGAGCCCGTCCGATCAGCCCACCAAGGACGCGATGGTCGACGACATCGAGCAGATGGACATGATCATCGGCCGCTTCCTCGACTACGCGCGTCCCGTTCAGCGTGTGCCGGAACCGGTGGACCTCTCGGTGATCGCGAGCGAACTCGCCGCACGCATGCAAAGCGAGGACAGCATGCGGCTGATCACGCGGCTCGCTCCGTCGGCGGTGATCGAGGCCGATGAAACCGACATGCGTCGCGTGGTCGGCAATCTGCTCGAGAACGCGCGCAAATATGGCCTCAGCGACGGCGACGGTGTGCCGCACGTAATTCTCGAAACGCGCGTGTCGCACTCGCGCGTCGAACTCTCGGTGGTCGACGAAGGCCCCGGCATTCCCGAAGACCAGCTCGCGCTCGTCACGCGGCCGTTCTATCGTGTGAATTCGGCGCGCACCCAGGCCAACGGCACGGGCCTCGGCATGGCGATCGTGCAGCGGCTCGTCGCCCGTTATCGCGGCGCGCTACGGCTGCGCAACCGCTCGCCCGGACCAGGGCTTGAAGTGACGATCGAGTTTCCGCTCGCGAGAAGCGCGTGAGCCGCTTGTTGCGACTTCCGAAGGAGCCTTTGCATGAAAACCGTTGGCGATAAACTCGAAGCGTTCACCGTCATTGCCGCCAAGCCGGGCTTCAACCATCACGAAGAACACGGCGTCTCGGCGTTCGAATACATCACCGAGCAGTCGTTTCGAGGCAAATGGAAAATCATTTACTTCTATCCGAAGGATTTTTCGTTGGTCTGCCCGACGGAAATCGTCGAATTCAGCAAGCTCGTCAAGGAGTTCGAGGACCGCGAGGCCGTGCTGCTCGGCGGCAGCGTCGACAATGAATACGTGAAGCTCGCGTGGCGCCGCGAGTACAAGGAGCTCGACCGGCTCAACCACTACTCGTTCGGCGACGTGAAAGGCGAGCTGATCGACCAGCTCGGCGTGCGCGACAAGGAAGCGGGCGTCGCGCTGCGCGCGACCTTTATCGTCGATCCGGACAACACGATCCAGCACGTGTCGGTCAACAATCTGTACGTGGGCCGTAATCCCGAAGAAGTGCTGCGCATCCTCGACGGCCTGCAAACGGACGAGCTGTGTCCGAGCAATCGGGCGATTGGCGGCGCGACGCTGTAAGCGGCACCGCCCGTCACCCAAACAAAAATCCCGTTCAGCTCCTGACCAGCAACACCGCGGCCTGCGCCTCGATGCCCTCGCCGCGGCCGAGATAACCGAGCTTCTCGTTCGTCTTTGCCTTGACGTTCACGCGCTCGATCGGCAGACCGAGGTCCGCCGCGATATTGGCGCGCATCCCTTCGATATGCGGTGCGAGCTTCGGTGCCTGCGCGATCACGCTGCTGTCGACGTTGCCGATCGCAAAGCCGGCCGCCTTCACGCGCGCCACGCATTCGCGCAGCAGCACGCGGCTGTCGGCGCCGGCGAACTTCGCGTCGGTATCGGAGAAGTGGCGGCCGATATCGCCCAACGCGGCCGCGCCGAACAGCGCGTCGGTGATCGCGTGCAGCAGCACATCCGCGTCCGAGTGACCGAGCAACCCGCGCTCGTACGGAATCGTTACGCCGCCGATGATCAACGCGCGTCCCGGCACCAGCGCATGCACGTCGTAGCCCTGCCCAATTCTGAAATCCATGTGCGTCACGTCCTCAAGTGCTGAAGCTTTTAAAGCTTCTTTAAAGCCTTTCTAAATCTTTCCAATGTGCCCAGGCGCGGTTTCACGAACCGGCGGGGCGGCTCAGAATCGCCTCGGCCAGATCGAAATCTTCCGGATACGTGACCTTGAAGTTACGCAGGCTGCCTTGCACGAGCTTCGGCGCGTGGCCCGACCATTCGATCGCGCTCGCCTCGTCGGTCAGATCGTGGCCGTCGGCCTGGGCGCGCAGGATCGCCTCGCGCAGCATGCCGATGCGGAACATCTGCGGCGTCTGCGCCTGCCACAAGCCGTCACGCGCTTCGGTATGGGCGATGCGGCCATCGGCCGACGCGCGGTCGATACGCTTCAAGGTATCGGCGACCGGCAACGCCATGATGCCGCCGACCGCATCGTCCTTGAGCGAACCGATCAGCGTACGGATCAGCGCCGGCGTGATGCCCGGCCGGGCCGCGTCGTGCACGAGCACCCAGTCGGCGTCGTGGGCGCCGAACTCGGCGAGCGCGTGCAGACCGTTGAGCACCGACGCCTGGCGCGACGCGCCGCCCACGCGACGCACCGCGAAGCGCAGATTGCCGAAGCGGCGGGCGTCGAAGTGCTGGTCGTCGGGCGCGATGACGACGAGCGTCTGCGTGAATTCGCTGCACGCGTCGAACGCGGCGAGCGAGTAATGCAGCATGTCGCGGCCGGCGACAGTGCGGTATTGCTTGGGCATCGCGGCACCGGAACGGCTGCCGGAGCCTGCGCACGGGATCAGGGCAAAGAGACGGGAAGTCACGAGTGCGGATGCCGCCAAATCAAAGTAAAGGACGGATTTTATAATAGGTCCTTCGCATCCACGCCCGTACACGCGTAAACTTGGCCGTCGCGTGAGCCCCGAGCCGCCCCTTTTTCTCCTTTATGTCAGACATCGCCGCATCCTCGCAGTCCTCCCCGCCCGTCGCGCTCGTCAAGGCCGGCCAGCGTTTCGCCTTCGACGGCACGCGCGGTTCGTCCGACGCGCTGCTGATCGCCCGCTACCATCTCGCGTATCGCGAGAAGATGCCGCTGCTTGCGGTGGTCTGCGAAAGCGCGGTCGACGCGCAGCGGCTGTCGCAGGAAATCGGCTTCTTCGCGCCGGACGCGCGCGTGCGCCTCCTGCCCGACTGGGAGACGCTGCCTTACGACACGTTTTCGCCGCACCAGGATCTCGTCTCCGAGCGTCTCGCAACGCTGCACGATCTCGGCGAAGGCCGCTGCGACATCCTGCTCGTGCCGGCCACGACGGCCTTGTACCGGATGCCGCCTGCATCGTTTCTGGCCGCCTACACATTCTCGTTCTCGCAAGGCGAGCGGCTCGACGAAGCGAAGCTGAAGGCGCAGCTGACGCTCGCCGGCTACGAGCACGTGAGCCAGGTGGTGCGTCCCGGCGAATATTGCGTGCGCGGCTCGCTGCTCGATCTGTTTCCGATGGGCTCGCCGCTGCCCTACCGGATCGACCTGTTCGACGACCAGGTCGACTCGATCCGCGCGTTCGACCCCGACACGCAGCGCAGCCTCTATCCGGTCAAGGACGTGCGCCTGCTGCCGGGCCGCGAATTCCCGTTCGACGAGGCCGCGCGCACCGCATTCCGCAGCCGCTGGCGCGAGACTTTCGAGGGCGATCCGAGCCGCGCGTCGATCTATAAAGACATCGGCAACGGCGTGCCGTCGGCGGGCATCGAATACTATCTGCCGCTGTTCTTCGAGGAGACGGCCACCCTCTTCCATTACCTGCCCGACGGTTCGCAACTCGCGTTCGTCGGCGATCTGGACGCGGCGATCCGGCGCTTCACCAACGACACGAAGCAGCGCTTCAATTTCCTGTCGCACGACCGCGACCGGCCGATTCTCGAACCGCAGAAGCTGTTCCTGTCGGACGAGGATTTCTTCACCTTCGCGAAACCGTTCGCACGGCTCGTGCTGCCCACCAACGGCGACGGCGCCTGGTCGATCGCGCTGCCGAACCTCGCGATCGATCGTCACGCCGACGATCCCGTCTCGGCGCTGCGCGCGTATCTGAGCACGACGCCGAACCGCGTGCTGTTCGCCGCCGAATCGGCGGGCCGCCGCGAGACGCTGCTGCAACTGCTCGCCGACAACCAGCTGAAGCCCGCCTCGGCCGACAGCTTCGCCGACTGGCTCAAGAGCGACGCGCGTTTCTCGCTCGGCGTCGCGCCGCTCGCGAACGGCTTCGCGCTGGCGGGCGACGGCATCGCGATCATCACCGAAACCGAGCTGTACGGGCCGCTCGCGCGCCGCTCGGGACGCCGCCGCCAGGAACAGGCGAGCAACGTCGATTCGATGGTGCGCGATCTGTCCGAGCTGAAGCTCGGCGACCCGGTCGTGCATTCGCAGCACGGTATCGGCCGCTACATGGGTCTCGTGACGATGGATCTCGGCGAAGGCGAAACCGAGTTCCTGCACCTCGAATACGCGGGCGACAGCAAGCTCTACGTGCCGGTCGCGCAATTGCACGTGATCTCGCGCTATAGCGGCGCCGATCCGGACAGCGCGCCGCTGCATTCGCTCGGCTCGGGCCAGTGGGAAAAGGCCAAGCGCAAGGCCGCGCAGCAGATCCGCGACACCGCCGCCGAGCTGCTCAACCTGTACGCCCGCCGTGCCGCCCGCGAGGGCCACGCGTTCGCGCTCGAACCGAAGGACTACGTGAAGTTCGCCGAGAGCTTCGGTTTCGAGGAAACGCCGGACCAGGCCGCCGCGATCGCGGCCGTGATCGGCGACATGACGAGCGGCAAGCCGATGGACCGGCTCGTGTGCGGCGACGTCGGCTTCGGCAAGACCGAGGTCGCATTGCGCGCGGCGTTCATCGCGGTGATGGGCGGCAAGCAGGTCGCGCTGCTGTCGCCGACCACGCTGCTCGCCGAGCAGCACACGCAAACCTTCAGCGACCGCTTCTCCGACTGGCCGGTGCGCATCGCCGAGCTGTCGCGCTTCAAGTCGACCAAGGAAGTCAACGCGGCGATCCGGCAGATCAACGAAGGCGCGGTCGACATCGTGATCGGCACGCACAAGCTGCTATCGTCCGATGTGCAGTTCAAGCGGCTCGGACTCGTGATCATCGACGAGGAGCATCGCTTCGGCGTGCGTCAGAAGGAGGCGCTGAAAGCGCTGCGCGCGGAAGTCGACGTGCTGACGCTGACCGCGACACCGATCCCCCGTACGCTCGGCATGGCGCTCGAAGGCCTGCGCGATTTTTCGGTGATCGCAACGGCGCCGCAAAAGCGCCTCGCGATCAAGACCTTCGTGCGGCGCGAGGAAGACAGCGTGATTCGCGAAGCAATGCTGCGCGAGTTGAAGCGCGGCGGCCAGGTCTACTTCCTGCACAACGAAGTCGAGACGATCCAGAATCGCCGGCAGATGCTCGAAGAGCTGGTGCCCGAAGCGCGCATCGCGGTCGCGCATGGACAGATGCACGAGCGGGAACTGGAGCGGGTGATGCGCGACTTCGTCGCGCAACGCGCGAACGTGCTGCTGTGCACGACGATCATCGAAACCGGCATCGACGTGCCGAGCGCGAACACGATCCTGATCCACCGCTCCGACAAGTTCGGCCTCGCGCAATTGCATCAGCTGCGTGGCCGCGTCGGCCGCTCGCATCACCAGGCGTACTCGTATCTGCTCGTGCACGATCCGCAGGGGCTCACCAAGCAGGCGCAACGGCGGCTCGAAGCGATCCAGCAGATGGAGGAACTCGGCTCGGGCTTCTATCTCGCGATGCACGACCTCGAAATTCGCGGCACCGGCGAGGTGCTCGGTGACAAGCAGTCGGGCGAGATTCACGAGATCGGCTTCCAGCTTTATACCGACATGCTCAACGACGCAGTGAGGGCGCTCAGGAACGGCAAGGAGCCAGACCTCACCGCGCCGCTCGCCGCGACCACCGAGATCAACCTGCATTCGCCGGCGATCCTGCCGTCGGACTATTGCGGCGACGTGCAGGAACGTCTGTCGCTGTACAAGCGCCTCGCGAACTGCGAACACAACGATTCGATCGACGGCATCCAGGAAGAGCTGATCGACCGCTTCGGCAAGCTGCCGCCGCAGGCGCATGCGCTGGTGGAGACGCATCGACTGCGGCTCGCCGCGAAGCCGCTCGGCATTTCGAAGATCGATGCCGGTGAAGCGGTGATCGGCCTGCAGTTCATCCCCAATCCGCCCGTCGACGCGATGCGGATCATCGAGATGGTGCAGAAGCACAAGCACATCAAGCTCGCGGGTCAGGACAGGCTGCGTATCGAAACGCGCAGCCCGGATCTCGCGGTGCGCGTCGCGACCGTCAAGGAGACCTTGCGCGCGCTCGGTTCGCCGAGCCGCGGCACGGCGGCGGCGCCGGCTCGCTGAGCGCGGCACGCTGCGCGCACAGGCTCGTGAAAACCGCAGAAAACGGGGGGACGTCCCCCGTTTTTTGCATCGATGCTGCGCTGCGCCAACGCGAGCCCGGCTTTTTGGACATCCTTACGAAAATGCAATTTGGGATATGATCGATAGACACAAAACGCTGGAGTCATGTCATGTCTCACGTCGCTGAAACAGCGCAATCGTTGCAGTCGTCCGCCACCTCCGCGTCCCCCGCTTCTCCGATATCTCTGCCCTGGGTCACCCGTCTCGTGTCGATGGACACGGTGAGCCGCAATCCAAACCTCGGCCTGATCGAAACCGTGCGCGACGAACTGCGCGCGGTCGGTATCGACGCGACGCTGACGCACGGCAAGGGCGGCAAATGGGCGAACCTGTTCGCGACCATTCCCGCGCACGACGGCGAAACGAACGGCGGCGTCGTGCTGTCGGGCCACACCGACGTCGTGCCGGTGGACGGCCAGCAATGGGACAGCGATCCGTTCAAGCCGGAGATTCGCGGTGACAAGCTCTATGGCCGCGGCACCTGCGACATGAAGGGCTTCATCGGCGCGGCGCTCGCGCTCGTGCCGGACATGCAGCGCACGAAGCTCGCGAAGCCGATCCACTTCGCGCTGTCGTTCGACGAGGAAGTGGGCTGCGTGGGCGCGCCGCTTCTGATCGCCGATCTGATGAAGCGCGGCGTGAAGCCGGACGGCTGCATCGTCGGCGAGCCGACCAGCATGCGCCCGATCATCGCGCACAAAGGCATCAACGCGTATCAGTGCTGCGTACGCGGCCAGGCCGCGCATTCGTCGCTGACGCCGAAGGGTTTGAACGCGATCGAGTACGCGGCTCGCCTGATCTGCTACATCCGCGACATGGCCGACCAGTTCCGCGCGCAAGGCCCCTTCGACGAACTGTACGACGTGCCGTTCAGCACCGCGCAGACCAGCACGATCACGGGCGGCAACGCAATCAACACGGTGCCGGCCGAATGCCAGTTCCAGTTCGAGTTCCGCAATCTGCCGACGCTCGATCCCGAGCCGATCTTCGCGCGCATCGACAGCTACGCGCGCGAAACGCTGCTGCCGAAAATGCTGCGCGAGCATCCCTCGGCCGCGATCGAGATCACGAAGATCGCCGCGGCGCCCGGACTCGATTCGTCCGAACAGGCCGCGATCACGCAGCTCGTCCGCGCGCTGACGGCCGACCAGGACAAGCGCAAGGTCGCATACGGCACCGAGGCCGGCCTGTTTTCGAACGCGGGGATTCCGAGCATCGTCTGCGGCCCCGGCGACATCCAGCAGGCGCATAAGGCGAACGAATTCGTCGAGCTCGAGCAGCTCGTCGCGTGCGAGCGCTTCTTGCGCAAGTTCATCCACAGCATGTCGGTCGAGGCCGCTTAGCCCGTTTCGTTGCAGCGGCGCGCAGCCGCAGTGAACCTGCGCGCCGAGCCACGGGCCTCAGCGGCATCGACGACTCCGGAGCGACCGCCATGTCCAGCGCCATGCCGCAGCACACAGATCACACGATCGACGGTGAGCGGATCCCCACGCTCGACGACATCGCCGCGCAGCACTTCGCGTTGACGCCCTGGGTCGCGCGCACGCCGGTGTTCGACCGGCTCGACTTCTCGTCGCTGCGCGGCACCGTCGTCAATTTCAAGTTCGAGCTGCTGCAGGCGGGCGGCAGCTTCAAGGCACGCGGCGCCTTCACGAACCTGCTTGCGCTCGACGACGCGCAGAAGAGCGCGGGGGTCACCTGCGTGTCGGGCGGCAATCACGCGGTGGCGGTCGCCTATGCGGCGATGCGGCTCGGCGTCAGCGCCAAGGTCGTGCTGTTCAGCGCGGCGAATCCGGCCCGCGTCGCGTTGTGCCGCGAGTACGGCGCCGACATCGTCTATGCGGAAGATCTCGCCGAAGCGTTCGAACTGGTGCGCCGCGTCGAGGCCGAGGAAGGCCGCTATTTCGTGCATCCGTTCAACGGCTATCGCACGGTGCTCGGCTCGGCGACGCTCGGCTACGAATGGGCCACGCAAACGCCCGACCTCGAAGCGGTGATCGTGCCGATCGGCGGCGGCGGACTCGCGGCCGGGGTCTCCACCGCGCTGCGGCTCGCGAATCCGAACGTGCACGTGTACGGCGTCGAACCCGAAGGCTCGGACGTGATGAGCAAGAGTTTCGCCGCCAACCATACGGTCAGAATGGGCCACATGCACAGCATCGCCGATTCGCTGATGTCGCCGCATACCGAGCAATACAGCTACGAGCTGTGCCGCCGCCATGTCGATCGGATCGTCACCGTGTCCGACGACCAGTTGCGCGAGGCGATGCTGATTCTGTTCAATCAGCTGAAGCTCGCGGTCGAGCCGGCTTGCGCGGCCGCCACGGCCGGATTGCTCGGACCGCTGCGCGAACAGTTGCAGGGCAAACGCGTGGGCGTGCTGCTGTGCGGCGCCAATATCGACCCGGTCAGTTTTGCCGCGCATCTGGAGCGCGCGCGCCATAGCGAGTCACAGTTTCCTCAATAGCGACGCGCAGCAAATGCGCTTGTTGCCTTGCGGCTAAAGCACTAGCCTATCCGCTTCGGGTTGGTATGATTCGGCTATTCACATCAGGGAGGTGTATGTATGAGCATGATCCAGGAATTTAAAGAATTTGCCCTCAAAGGCAACGTGATGGATCTGGCGGTCGGTGTGATTATCGGCGGCGCGTTTTCCACCATTGTCAATTCCGTGGTTAAAGACCTGATCATGCCGGTTGTCGGGGTCGCTACCGGCGGCCTCGATTTCTCCAATCTGTTCGTTCGCCTGGGCCATATTCCGGCCACTTACAAAGGCAACCCCGAATCATATAAAGACCTGCAGACGGGTGGCGTGGCGGTGTTCGGTTACGGTTCGTTCATTACCGCGACGATCAACTTCATCATTCTCGCGTTCATCATCTTTCTGATGGTCAAGTTCATCAACAAACTGCGCAAGGAGCCGCAAGCCGCGCCGGCGGAGCCGCCGCCGCCGCCGGAAGACGTGCTGCTGCTGCGCGAGATCCGCGATTCGCTGACGAACCAGCAGCGTTAATCGTCGAATCAAGCTCGGGTTGGACGGCCTGAACCAGTGAAATCAAAAGGCCTGTTGCGATCGGCGTCGCAATAGGCCTTTGTGTTTTCACGCTGCCTTCAGCGCGCTGCGCTTTATCGAACCTTACTCATCCTTTCGCCGCTTCAATTGCGCGGCGTTTTCGATCATCGCTTCGAGCTGGCCGAAATTGACCGGCTTCGTCAGATGCGATGTAAAGCCCGCGCTCAAACAGCGGCGCACGTCCTCGTCGGTGCCGAAGCCGGTCAGCGCGACGGCTGGCACGTCGGAATGTTCGCGAAACGCCTTGACGAAATCGAGACCGGTGCCATCGGGCAATCCGACATCGCTGACAACCAGATCGAACCTGTGCAACTGCGTCGCGGCAAGCGCATCGTCGACGCGCCCGACCACCATCACCTGATGACCCAGGCCGCGCATCAATTGGGCCATCACGTCGGCGGTGTCGGCATGGTCCTCGATCAGCAGCACGGACAGCGAACTCGCCGGCTGCACGTTGCTCGGCACGATGACCGGCGGCGCGGGGGCCGGCGCGGCGGCGGTCGGCAGCGTGATCGTGAAGGTCGCGCCGCAATGTGGACCGGGACTCTGCGCGGTCACAGTGCCGCCGTGCACGTCCGTCAAAGCCTTCGTGATCGCGAGACCGAGACCCAGGCCGCCGAACTGCCGCGTCATGCTTTGGTCGCCCTGCTCGAACGCATTGAACAGCTTGCCGATCTGCTCCGGCTCGATGCCGATGCCGGTGTCTTCGACCGAGATCTGCACCTGCATGCGTTCGTCGCGTGTGCGCACATAGATATGGCCGCCGTCCGGCGTGAACTTCGCGGCATTGCGAATCAGGTTCCACAGCATCTGTTGCAGCCGCGCGCGATCGGCGAGCACGTAGTGATGCGTCGCGTGCTTCTCGACATGCACGTCCTGCTGCTTGACCTGGATTTCGCTGCGAAAGAGTTCGAGCACGCTGTCGATCACCTCGTGTACGTCGACGGTCTCCAGCGACAGCCGCAGCTTGCCGTTCGCGACGCGCGTCAGATCGAGCAGATCGTCGATCAGCCGCGCCTCCAGTTCGACGTTGCGGCGGATCATGCGCACGCTCGCACGCGCCTGCTCCGGCAGTTCCGGGATCATCTCGAGCACGCTCGCGCCCGCGAGCACCGGCGTGAGCGGTGTGCGCAATTCGTGCGACAGCATCGCGAGAAAACGGTCCTTCGCGCGATTCGCTTGTTCGGCCGCCTGGCGCGCGGCCTGCTCGGACTCGAGCAGTCGCTCGCGCTCCTCGATCGCCTCGCGCTGCGAGTGGATGTCGGTGCAGCTACCGAACCATTTGCTGACGTTGCCATCGGCATCGCGCATCGCGACCACGCGCACGTCGAACCAGCGGTACTCGCCGTCGTGGCGGCGAATCCGCAGCTCGTGCCGATAGTCGCCGCTGCGGCTCGCGACGGCCTTCAGCCAGCTTTGCCGGATCTGCTCGCGATCGTCGGGATGCACGGCGTCGAGCCACGCTAGACCCTGCGAGCCATGTTCGGGCAAGCCGGTGTAGTCGTACCACTGCTTCGACAGGAAGTCGCAATCGCCGGCCGCGTCGCAGGTCAGCACGAGATGCGGCAACGTCTCCGACAGCGTGCGGTAATGCAGCTCGCGATCGCGCAGCAGTAGCGCTTCGTCGGACGCGCGTTGCAGCCGCACCTGCGACAACACGCGCTCCACGGCCTCTGGCAGATAGTCGAGATAGTCGCCGGACTTCGGCACCACGTCGGACACGCCCGCGCGCAGCGCTTCGATCACGCGCGACTCGTCGGTGAAGCCGGTCACGAGGATCGCCGGAATGCGCACGCCCTCCGCGCGCAGACGCCGGAAGAAATCGAGCCCGGTCTCCGGTCCGCTCAGCTGATAATCGAGCACGAGCAGATCGGGGGCGCGGCTCGCGAGCCGCTCGCGGGCCGCCTCGACGCCGGCGCAGATCGTCACCCGGCAGCCGGCGCGTTCGAGCGACTTGCGCGCGAGCCGCAAGATGCCCTCGTCGTCATCGACGACGAGCACATAGGCGGCGTGCGGCGTGGACACTTCTTCGATCATGCAGGTGCTCTCCGGCTCGATACGGTGCTCATCTTGTCATGAACGGCTTTCGGACAGCTTCAGGGCGGCGCGAGCCGCTGCCCCGGCGGCAGTTTGACCACTTGCAGGAAAAAGCCGAGCCGACGCACGGCCTCGATGAACGCATCGTATTCGACCGGCTTGCAGAGATAGACGTTGCAACCGAGTTCGTAGCAGCGCGCGATTTCGCGCGGATCGTCGGTCGTGGTCAGCACGATCACGGGCACGGCGGCGGTCTCGGGGGCTTCCTTCAGACGCCGCAACACCTCGAAGCCGTCGACGCGCGGCATCTTCAGATCGAGCAGCACGACGAAATTCGCCAGATTCTCGCGCGGCGGATAGGGACAGCCGTCGGCGTCGGTCAACGGCTCAACGGCCGCGGGGTCGAAGAAATAATCGAGCGCCTGCTGGCCGTCGCGAAAGCGCACGAAACCGTTCGAAATGCCGGCGCGGCGCAGATTCCGCTCGACGAGCGTCGCGTGGCCGTCGTCGTCTTCGATCAGAACGATGCTGACCGCTTGCGCGTGATTCATAGGCTCTCCGTGCCAACGATTCGTCATCCATGCCGCCGGGAGAATGGCAGCGGCAGTGCCCGCGCCGGCGTGCGCCGCGCTCAGAGGCGCGCCGGCTGCTCGGGCAGCACCACGAAAAAGGTCGATCCGGCGCCTTCGGCCGATTCGACCCAGACGCGCCCGCCGTGCCGCTCGACCGCGCGCCGCACCACCGCGAGGCCGATCCCCTCGCCGCTTGCAACGTCCCCGTGCAGACGCTGGAACGCGCGAAACACCTTCGACAGATACACGGCCGGAATGCCGAGCCCATTATCGCGGACGTAATAGGTGCGCATACGGACCGCGCGCGGCTCGCTTTCGTCGACGGGTTCGGGCGCGAGCGCGCCGACCTCGATGCGCCCGCGGCGCGCCGGATCGAGGAAAGTCAGCGCATTGCCGATCAGGTTGCCGAAGATCTGCTCGACCGCCGCCGGATCGCCCCATGCGGGCGGCAGCTCGCGCACCGTGACGCTCGCGGCGCGCTGGCCGATCGTGCCTTGCAGCCCATCGACGACTCGCGCCACCGCGCGCTCGACGCTGACCCGCTGCCACTGATATTCGAGCCGTCCCGCGCGCGAGATGCGCAACAGCGCCTCGATGATCGCCGCCGCGCGCGCGACCGCGGTGCGCAAATAGTGCAACGATTCGCGCACGTCGCCATCGAGGATCTGCGTCATGCGCCGTGCTTCGTTCTCCGGCAGACGAGCCTGTCCGACGAGCACGTCGAGTTCGTCGCACGACACGTGCAGTTCTTTCGAAAACCCCTGCAGATTGACGAGCGGCGAGCGCAGATCGTGCGACACGCTGTAGATGAACATCTCGTTGTCCTGCGTTTCCTGGCGCAATTCCTCATTGACGGCCGCCAGTTCGCGCGCCCGTGCTTCGAGCTCCGTCTTCAGCGCCTCCTGCCCGGCTTCCGCCTCGCGCAGACGCGCATCGGTCTGATGTAGCACCGTGTCGAGCGCGGCGATTTCGTCGCTGCCCGACAACGGCGCCGCGAGCGGCCGGCCGCTGCCGAGCCGCTCGGCGTTATCGGTCAGCACTTCGAGGCGTTGGCCGATGCCGCGCGCGAACACGAAGGCGGTGACCGCCCAGATCAACATCGAGCCGAACACCGCGGCGATCAGCACGCGCTGCTGAAGCTCGCGCCGCTCGCGGAGCGCGCTCGAGCGCTCGACGTCGAGCGCCGACGCCGCCGCGCCGAACTGGGCCAACTCGTCGCGGAACACGGCGATCTGCTCCGGCAACTCGCCGGTTTCGAGCGCGATATAGGGGCGTAGACTGCGCCCCTCGTGCAACGCCTGCGAGATCGCGACACTCTGTTCGCGATACGCGTCGATCGCGCGCCGCATGCTGCGCACGCGCTCGGCCTGGGCCGGCGTTTCGGCGACGAGCGCATCGAGCTTCGCGAGCCGGTCATTCAGGTCGACCCACACCGCATGGCGGTCGATCAGCGAGGCGCTGCCCGTCACCATCGCCGTGCGCACGCGCGCGGCCTGACGCAGCAGCGGATCGACGATGGCCGACGACTCGTAGAGGATCTGCTTGCTGTTGTCGACCCATCGCGCGGCCTGCGCGGTCCGCTCCTGGGTATCGAAGACGACCCCGAGCAGCGCGAGTTCGACCACGCTCGGTATCGCGATCAGCAGCAGACCTTTGGTAAATAGTTTCATGGTTCCGTCAGGGCGTTCAGGCTGTGGTTCAGGCTGTCACTCGAACGGCGGGGCTCGCGCGCACCCGTCGCGCCCTGCAAGGCGGGCGCCGCGCGGCTGGACGGGCCATTATCGACGTGAATCAGAGATATTTCAACGACGCGCCAGCAAGCGCTCGACCACACAAAGATGACTTTTTTATTGGGATGGGATGTTTTTTCCGCGCCGCCTGCGTCTATGATGGAGACAAGGTGTGCTGGGATGCGAATGCGCGCGGCGAGGCGGTTCGGCATGATTCGTGCGGGAGGCGGTGGGGCGATGCGGTAGCGTCGAATCATCGTGAATCCGGCCTTGTCGTATGCTATAAAACATCGACGTGCGGCGCGCGAAAGCCGGGAGTGGTCGCATGAGGACGCAGCGATTCTTGCAATTCTTTTTCAGGCGAATTTTTATGTCCTTCCCGAAAAAGCGTAGACGCGCGAAGGTGGACGGCGACGAGTCGTTCCTCGCGGTTCTGCGGCATTTCAAGCCGTTCGGTCAACTCGACACCAAGATTGCGCGGGCTCGCGCGCAGGACGAACCGGTGCTCTATGCACACGTGCTGCCCGGACTCGACGTGCTTCTATGCAGTGTGCGCGGCGCACAGCCGCCCTACCCCGCACCAGCCGAATTGCGGCGGCGCTGCCTCGAATCCATTACCAACGCGCTGGAGCAGCCGCTCGATGGTCTCGAGAACGGCGGCTACTGGTACGAGGCCGACGGCTTCGGCTTCCTCGTGTTCGCGAGCCGTGCGCGCGGCAAGATTCTGATGGAGTTCGGCGCGACACGAATCGGTACCCGGCGCGGCGTGCGTCGCCAGGATGCGTCGGGCGATGCAACACCACGTTCGCTCAGATAGGCCAATCGGGCACCCTGAAGTTCAGGGCTGCTGACAGGTCGTTCTCTTCGCTTCATCGAAACCCTGGCTCGACGGCAACCGCGCGCAGCTCCTCACGCGGCATCATGCCGTTGATTCGGCGATCGCATCATCGACGCGCTCGCCGCGCCTCAGCTGCCCTTGTATTCGGCCGCGCTCGCCGGCGACGACGTCGCTGGCTTACGATCCACCGCGGCTGGCGACGACGCGCCGCCCGAAGACTTGTTGACGGGCGCGCCCTCGAGCGATATCGGCGCCTTCGGCTGCTGCTTGACGCCCGGCGGCGGCGCCTTCGGCATCTGCCGCACTTGCGCGAGCAATTGCGCGCACGGCAGCGGCTTGTTGTTGCTCGGCGCAAGCAGCGGGATCAGCGCCGCGAACGGATTGATCAGCCCGAGCCCGACCGCCGCGCCGCCGCGCAACGCGAGCGCGGCCGCATTGACGCCGACGTGCGGATCCTTGAAGGTGCCCTTCACGTACAGCGGCGAGCGCAGCGAAAAGACCCGGAAGCCCTTCGTATGCGGATGCACGCCCAGGTCCATCGTCTCGTCGCGCAGATTCACGTGACCGTCGATGTTGATCACCGCGTCGCCGGTGTCGAGCGCGAACACGCGCGCTTCGAGCACGCCGTCGGTCGCGACGAAATCGGCGGCCGCGCAATTGATCTTCACGTTGCTAGTGCCGAACAGCTTTTCATAGACGACGTTCGCGACGTTGAGCCCGGCCGCCTCCATCAGCAGACGACTCACGGTGCCGTCGGTCACGAGCGCCTTCAACTCGCCGTTCGAAGTCGCCGCGAGCGCCGCCGGCGAATTACCGGTCGCGGACAGCGACGCATCGCCGTTGATCTCGCCGAGCGCGTTCTGCATCGTCTTGAAGCTCGGGAACAATTGCTTCAACTTGACGTGCCGCGCCGACATCGCGAAGCGGCCCTTCAGCGGCGCCGCGCTGCCATCGAGATGAATGTCCGACGCGAGCGAGCCGCCCGCGACGCCGAACTTCAGCGGCACGAGCGACAGCACGCCGTCGGTCATCACGACGTGCGTGTACAGATCGGTGATCGGCAGGTTCGCGTTCTTGATGATGCGCCGGCCGGTGAACTTGACGTCGGCGTCGATCGCCTTCCAGCGCTCGGTGCGGAACTCCTCGACCGGCAGTGCGCGGTTGCCCGGCTGCGCGGCCGCGTCGCCTCGCCTCGCCTTGCTCGCGTTCGAATCGGCGCCAATCACCGGCGCGAGATCCGAGAACTGCAACAGATGCGACTCGAGTTCGCCCCGCAGCAGCGGACGTGGCTCGCGCGCGGTATAGGTCAACGAACCGTTCAAGTCGCTGCCGCCGACCCGGCCTGTGAAGTCTTCATACGTGAACACGTTGCCGCTCGATTTGAACTGACCGATCAAATGGCCTTCGGTCGCGTAGGGCGGGGTCTCGGGCAAGGTCACGCCGGTCAGCGAATACAGGCGCGCCATGCTGTTGCCCTGCAGCCAGAGACGCAGATCGAGCGCCCCGAGATGCGCCGGATCGGTGAGCGTGCCGACGAAGGCGATATGCAGATCGCCGGCCTTGACATCGGCCTGCACCGGGAACGGCCGGTTCGCGTCTTGCAGCGCGAGCACGCCGCCGAGCTTGCCGCTGCCCGACACCGGCGTGCGGTTGTAGGTGCCCTTGACGGTCCAGCCGATCGCATAAAGCGGCGTCGCGCGCCTGGCGCCAGGTGCGGTGCCGCTCGCCCCCGAGACAGCCGCGGCCGGGCTGGCGCTCCCACTGGTGGTTTCGGCTGGGGCGGCGGCGCCGCTCGTCGCGAGCGCGCCGGAAACCGCGGCCACGCCCGACGTTGCGGACGCGCCCGATGCGCCCGCAACGTCGGGCGTGGCCGCTTCATAAGCCGCCGCTGCGGAAGCCGCCTTCGCCTCCGAGGCCGCCTGTGCCTCGGCCTGCGCGGCGAGTTGGCGCGCGCCCGCCCGGCCGACGGCCTGAGCCGACGCGCTGCGCGAGGCCGCTTCCTGCTGCTTCAGCGCGTCGCCGATCGGGATCGGCTGCCCGAGCGTATCGACGACCATCTGCACCTCGACCTTCTTCTGCTGATCCGACAGCGCGATGTTGCCCTTCGCGAACGCGATATCGTGCAGATCGAGCTTCCACTCGGTGGGTCCGCTCGACGACGGCAGCTTGAAGGTCCAGTTATTGCGCCCGTCGACAAGACGTTCCAGATCGACCGACGGATTCACGAGGTTGATCGCCGGAATCACGATGTCGTGCGCGAGCAGCGGCAGCACCTCGACCTCGAAGTCGATTTCGTCGAGCATCGCGAACTGCGGCTGTTTGGTCCAGTCGGGATTGCCGATCGTGATGTTGGCCGCCGAAAAGCGCGGCCAGGGCACCCAGCCGCGCCAGCCGGTCTCGCCGACCGCATGACGCCAGCCCACCTTCAGGTCGCCGTTGATCGCAAACGGCCGGCCGATCGCCTGGCTGACCTTGTCGTCGATGTAAGGCCGCGCGCGGTTCCAGTCGAAGCTCAGGATGAAGATGACGAGCGCGACGATCAGGATCACGAGCGCCGCCAGCAGCCATGCAAAGATTTTTCCGACCCGTCGTCCGGTGCCGCTCGACCCTGCCATTGAAAAGCTCCGCGTATTGTTCTACGTTGTGCACCGTGCAGCAGTTATCGTACCTGGCGCGCGAGCATGAATCGCCGCGTCGGTCGTGCGCTGTTGCGCCTCGTCGTTTTATCATGGCGCACGCTTTGCCGACAGCCCCACCGGCGCACCCTCCCCACGACGTTCCAACCATGACCGATGTTCCCTTCGTCCTCGCCGACGGCATCGTGCGGCGCGATGCGCAACGCGGCCAGACGCTGTTGCAGCCGACCACCTTCGCCCTGCGCGCCGGCGAGCGCGTCGCGATTACCGGACCGTCCGGCTCCGGCAAGAGCGTGTTTCTGCGCGCGCTCGCGCTGCTCGATCCGGTCGATGCGGGGCGCATCCTGTGGCATGGCGCGCCGCTCGAGCGTGCGCGGATTCCGCGCTACCGGCGCGCAATCGCATATATCCGGCAGCGGCCCGCGCTGATCGACGGCAGCGTCGAAGACAATCTGCGCTATCCGTTTGAGCTGCGGGCATATCGCGACGCGCGCTTCGATCGCACGCGCGCGGCCAGTCTTGCGATGCAGGCCGGCCGCGGCGAGGACTTTCTCGGCAAGCGCGCAAGCGAATTATCGGGTGGCGAAGCGCAGATCGCCGCACTGATCCGCGTGCTGCAACTCGCGCCCGAAGTGCTGTTGCTCGACGAGCCGACCGCATCGCTCGACCCGGCGTCGTCGCGCGCGATCGAAGCGCTCGTGCAGGCGTGGTTCGATGCCGCGCCGGGCGCTCACGCATCGATGTGGGTGTCGCACGATGTCGAGCAGGCGGCACGCATGAGCGAACGGCATCTGACGATGCGCGCCGGCGTACTGGCCGAACACACTTCCGTGCGGCGCGATGCGGACCAACGCGCTCCCGCGGACCAGCGTCGGGAGCCCCGCCAATGAGCCTGCAGAATCTGAGCTTATGGGACGTCGCGATCGCGACGCTGCTGATCGTCGTGAATGGCGCGGTGTCGGTCGCGCTGAAGCTCGATCTCGAGCGCAAGCTCGCATGGGCGGCGGTGCGCACCGTGGTCCAGTTGCTCGCGATCGGCTATGTGCTCGGCTGGGTGTTCAGTTTCGCTCGCTGGTACGTGGTGCTGCCGCTGATGATCGTGATGACGCTGATCGCCGGTTTCGCCGGCGCGCAGCGCGGCAGCCACACCTATGCCGGACAACGCGCCGACAGCGTGCTGTCGATCTGGGTCAGCTCGTGGCTCGTGGCCGCGGTGGGACTGTTCGTCGTGATCCGCATCCATCCGTGGTACGCGCCGCAATATGCGATTCCGATTCTCGGCATGATCCTCGGCAACACGCTGACCGGTGTATCGCTCGGCATCGAGCGGATGACCGAGGAGCTGACCGCGCGGCGCGACCGCGTCGACATGGCGCTCGCGCTCGGCGCGACACGCTGGGAGGCCGCCCAGGCGCCGGCGCGCCAGGCGGTGCGCGCGGGCATGATGCCGACGTTGAACCAGATGGCGGTGGTCGGCGTCGTCAGTTTGCCGGGCATGATGACCGGTCAGGTGCTGGCCGGGCAGTCGCCATTGCAGGCGGTGCGCTATCAGATCGTCATCATGTTTCTGATCGCCGCGGCAGCGGCGCTGGGGACCGTGGGCGCGGTGCTGCTCACGTACCGGCGGCTCTTTTCGGCCGAGCATCAGTTCTTGCCGGCGCGGCTCGGCGAGCGTGAGGCACGCAAAGGATGACGCACAAGGATGACGCGCTAGCGCGTGCTACGGTCGCGCACGCGGCCATCACGCCGCACGCTCGAACCTTCAACGCTTCGCGGTGACGGCGATCTGCGTGCCGTCGGTCAGCGTCAGCGTTTTCGTCGTGCCGTTGACCGGCATCGTGAAACGCACGATCTGACTCACGCGCATATCGTTCGGACACTTGAGCGTCTTGCCGCCGCTCGTCACGGTTTTCACGCCATGCGGCGTCTGCGCCTGGAAGCTCAGCTGGACGGCCGCGGTGCCGTCGCTCGACACCACCGGCGCGAAGCGGATCTGCGTCTGGCGGATCATCGCGCCATTCTCGTCGACCGGCAGCGACGCATAGTCCGGGCATGCGTCCGTCGCGGCCACCGGACCGCCGGGCGGCACGGTCTTCCACGTGAAGTCGTCCGATTCGCCCGAGCGGATCGTGCGGGTCTCCTGGGAATTGCCGAACTGTTTCGACGTGACGCGAACGGTGTAGCGGATCGGACCGTCGAGCGGGGCCTTGTTGGTCACCGTGATCGGCGTGGCTGCGCGAGCAGCCGGCACGAGCGCGCAGGCGAGAGAAGCGACAACGGAAACGGCGGAGAGTTTGAAGCTGAAGCTCATACTGTCACCTCCTTGTTGTGCCGCTGCGCGCTCGCGTCGACGCGACTGCCTGTGCACTGTTCGCGCACTGCCGAGGGCCGACCGGTTCATACCGGCTGGCCTCGCCGCAAGACACGCAACCGTTTTGGCATGCTGCGTCGTCAGTCTAACGCCAAGCGCGCTGCCGCGCGTGTCGTGTCGGCCCGGGTGTTAACCCGCTTGCGGCGACGCGCTTTCTGCGCGTCGATTTCATCTCAGAAGCCGGTCAGCACCAGCTTGCCGATCGCGCGTCCTGCTTCGAGCAACCCATGCGCGCGACGCAGATTCTCCGCGTTGATGCGGCCGAGGCCCTGGCCGAGCGTCGTGCGCAACGTGCCGGCATCGACGAGCCGCGCGACCTCGGTCAGCAGCTTGTGCTGCTCGATCATGTCGGTCGTGCCGAACATCGAGCGGGTGAACATGAACTCCCAGTGAAACGCGGCGCTCTTCGCCTTCAGCAATTCGACGGGCACGGCGGCGCTGTTCTCGACGATCGTGCAGACGCCGCCTTGCGGCTTGATCAGTTGCGCGGCGGCCGGGAAATTACGGTCGGTGTCGTTGAAGATCAGCACGTAGTCGACCTGCTCGATGCCGATCTCCTTCATCTGCGCGGGCACATCGCCGAAGTGATCGACGACGTGATCCGCGCCGAGCTCCCGTGCCCATTTCGCCGATTCGGGCCGCGACGCGGTCGCGATCACCTGCAGCTTGCCGAGCTGCTTCGCGAGCTGGATGCCGATCGAGCCGACCCCGCCCGCGCCGCCGAAAATCAGCACCGTACGGCCTGCGTCGGCGCCCTGCGGCGATACGCCGAGGCGATCGAACAATGCTTCCCACGCAGTGATCGCGGTCAGTGGCAGCGCGGCCGCGTGCGTGAAATCGAGCGACGCCGGCTTGTGCCCGGCGATCCGTTCGTCCACCAGATGAAACTCGCTGTTGGCCCCCGGCCGGGTAATGCTGCCCGCATAGAACACCGAATCGCCGACCTTGAACAGCGTGACCTCGGGCCCGGCCGCGACGACGGTGCCTGCCGCATCCCAGCCGAGCACGCGCGGCGTCTTCTCGAGCGTGTCTTTCGGCGCGCGCACCTTGGTGTCGACCGGGTTCACGGAAATGGCTTCGACCTTGACCAGCAGATCGCGGCCGGTCGCTTCGGGTTTCGGGATCTCGACGTCGACGAGCGCTTCGGCGTGATCGATGGGCAGATAACGGTAGAGTCCGACGGCTTTCATGGCTGCTCCTTGTGGGTTCGGTTGATGTGCACGCATGACTCGTATCGTAGGATGGTTCTTATTCTGATAAAACAGCCATAATCACTGAATCATTTTTTGGTTTTTCAGAATAATGGACGATTCAAGCCCGGCCGGCCGGTCCGTGCCCAGCGCACGCGAACGGCTCGATCTGCTCGACGTCGCGTTGTTCGTGCGTGCCGCGCTGCTCGCCAACGTGTCGGCGGCCGGGCGCGAGTTCGGTTTGTCGGCGGCGGTCGCGAGCGCGCGGATCGCACAACTCGAAAAGATCCTCGGCGCGCGTTTGTTGCATCGGACCACGCGCCGCATCAGCCTCACCCAGGACGGTGAAGTGTTCATGACGCGCGCCGCGGCGCTGCTCGACGCGGCTGCCGCCGCGCGCGCATCGGTCGGCCGCGCGCAGGCCGAGCCGCAGGGACGGCTGCGCGTGTCGATGCCGTCGTCGTTCGGGCGTCAGCATGTGTCGCCGGTGATCAGCGAGTTTCTGCGCCGCTATCCGGGGGTCAGCGTCGATCTGCGCCTGACCGATCAGGTGGTCGATCTGGTCGACGCGGGAATCGATGTCGCGATTCGCGTCGGCGTGCTGAAGGATTCGTCGCTGGTCGCGCGGCGGCTCGCGGTCAACCGCCGCGTGCTGTGCGCGGCCCCCGCCTATCTGGCCGCGCGCGGCACGCCGCATCATCCGTCGGATCTCGCGCGGCACGAGTGCATCATCCTGTCGGCGCAGCGCGACTGGCGCTTCGTGACGCCCGCCGGTCCCCTCGACGTGCGCGTGAGCGGCCGCCTCGTCACCGACAACGGCGAGGTGATTCGCGACGCGCTGCTCGCGGGCTTCGGCATCGCGCTGAAATCGACATGGGACGTGGCGCCCTATCTGCGCAGCGGCAAACTCGTCAGCGTGCTCGACAGCTATCCTCTCGCGGACGACGTCGCGATCTGGGCCGTGTATCCAAGCCGCGCGTTCCTGCCGCCGAAGACGCTCGCCTTCATCGACTTCGTCGCCGCGCATTTCGGCGATCCGCCGTACTGGGATCGCGAGCCGGTTGGTCTGGCGGGCGCGTAGACGCGATGCCCGCTACGCCACGTCAGCGCTTGCCGACCTTTGCGCCGCCCTGCTTGCGATCCGAGTTCACATCGGCATGCGCGTCGTTCTGCGTGCGTTGCTGATACTCGCCGCCGCCGCGGCGGTCGGTATCCTGCTGCCCATGCTCGATGTCGTCATGCGCCTGCTTGCCGACATGGCGCGGCTCGTCCTCGTGCTGCGACTCGGGATGCTGGTCGGCTTCATGCGGCAGCGGCGCCGCGGCTTCCTGCAGCGACTTCGGATCCTTGTTCGCGTGCGGGTCGGCTTGCGGGTCGCCATCGGTCGATTGCGGCTGGGTCTTCATTGCATTGCTCCTTCGCGAAGCGCGTTCGCGCGCCAAGTACGCACGGCGCATTCGCGGGTTGGATTCAGCCCCCCGGACGAGCGCTCATCACGCGACGCCCAGACGTTTTTTCATCGCCGCGGTGATGCGCTGACGCGTCTTTGCGTAGTCGGCCCACGGGTCGTTTCTGAGGCCGTCCACACGCTCGTGGACATTGCGGATGCCCCATTGATCGCCGCTCGTCGTGCTCTCCAGTTCGTCCCACGCGAGCGGCACCGACACCCCGAGCCCCGGCCGCGCACGCGCCGAGAATGCGGCTACCGTGCTCGAGCCACGGTTGTTGCGCAGATAGTCGATGAAAATCTTTTTCTTGCGATTCTGCGCGCCCATCTTGGCGCTGAAGTACTGCGGCAGCGTCGTCGCCATGTGCTGCGCGACCGCCTGCGAGAAATCCTTCACTTCGTCCCAGCCGGCCTGCTTCGCGAGCGGCACGACCACGTGCAAGCCCTTGCCGCCGCTCGTCTTGCAGAACGACTTCAGGCCCAGTTCGTCGAGCAGCGAGCGGGTCAGTTGCGCGGCCTCGACCATGCGTTCCCAGCCGAGCGATGGGTCCGGGTCGAGATCGAACACCATGCGATCGGGCTTTTCGATATTCGACGCGACCGCATTCCACGTATGAAACTCGACGGTGCCCATCTGCGCGGCGCCGACCAGCGCGGCAAGCGTGTCGATCGTGATCAGCGGAGGATGGCCCGGATCGAGTCCCTCGTGCTGCGTGACGTGCGGAATCGACAGCTTCTGGCTGTGCTTCTGGAAGAACAGCTCACCGCCGATATCCTCGGGCGCGCGCACCAGCGCGACGGGCCGCTCGCGCAGATGCGGCAGCATCCATTCGGCGATTGATTCGTAGTACTGCACCAGTTCGAGTTTGCTTGCGCCGCTGCTCTTGTCGATCACGCGATCGGGATGCGAGATGCGCACGCCGGCGATTTCGCTCTGTGCCCGCGAGCGTGTTGCCGTGGTTCGGGCGGGCGCGCTTTCCTTGGCGGCGGGCCTGGCGGCACTGGCGGTCTTGCTGGTTGCGCGCTTTTTCGGCGCGCCTGTTTGCGGCGTATCGGCGCTGGCGGTTTCGGTTTGCTGTTGCACGTCGACTCCTTGTCGGGCGGTTTCCCTGACGATCTGGCGCGCCGGCTTGTCGTCGCGCAGGCTGACGAACGACGCCTGGCGCACGATGCCGTCGCCCGTCCATTCGGCGAAGTTGCATTCGGCAACGAGCACCGGCTCGACCCAATGCACGGGCGTGCGGCTGCGCTCGCGCGGTGTGCTCGCGAACGGCATGCGCTTGCTCGCGTGCGCGTCGAGCGCCTGTTTGACCGAGCGCAGCAGCGCGGCGTCGAAGCCGGTGCCGACGCGGCCTGCGTACTGCAGCCGGCCATCGGCGTCGTAGACGCCGAGCAGCAGCGCGCCGAACGCCGCGCGGCTGCCGCCCGGCTCCGAATAGCCGCCGATCACGAACTCCTGGCGGCGCCGGCACTTCAGCTTGATCCACGACGGCGAGCGGCCCGACACATAGCTGCTGTCACGCCGCTTGCCGATGATGCCTTCGAGCGCCATGTCGCACGCGCTCTTGAGCAGCTCGTCGGCGCTGAACGCGAAGTCGTTCGAAAAGCGCAGCACGCGATCGTCGACGCCTTCGAGCAGCGCCCGCAAAATCGCGCGGCGCTGTTCGAGCGGCACGTCGCGCAGGTCGTAGCCGTTCAGAAACGGCAGATCGAACAGATAGATCACGATGTCCTGTGGGCGATGCGCATCGAACGCGTTTTGCAGCAACTGGAAGTTCGGCACGTCGCGTTCATCGAGCACGACCGCTTCGCCGTCGAGCCACGCGCTTTGCACATCGAGTGCCGCGAGCGCCTCGATCTGCTTGCTGAACTTTGCGGTCCAATCGTTGCCGTTGCGCGTGAAAACGCTGACGGCACCGCCCTTCGCTTTCGAGGCGTGGTCGATGCGCGCGAGCACGCGGTAGCCGTCGAACTTGATTTCGTAGAGCCAGTCATCGCCTGGCGGCGCGCTGTCGACGAGCGTCGCCAGCTCCGGCTTCAGGCTCGCGGGCAAGGCGGCTTTGACCGCGCCTTCGATCGATGGCGATGCGGCGAGTTCGCGTAGCGACTGCGCGCTGCGCGTCGCGACGATGTCGGGGCGTTTGGGATCGGCTGCGCGGCGCAAGGATGCGGATTTCGCCGGCTTGCCCGCGCTCGTGGCCTTGCCGTCGCGCGCGGTTTTCGTCTGCGCTTTCGATTGCTTCGTTTTCCTGCCTTTCGAAGCTCCGTCGGCCAGCACGCTGCCCGGCAGCTTCTTCAGCACGTCGTAGTCGCTTTCGTCGCGCGCTTCCTCGTCGCGCTCCTTGATCAGCAGCCATTGCTCCTTGTCGCCGCTGCCGCGCATGTGGCTCCGTACGAGCGTCCAGCCGCCATGTAGCTTCTCGCCGTGCAAATGAAACTTGAGCTTGCCGGCCGCGTACGACCGCGCGGCTTCGGCCGCGCCGCCCGCCGGCTCCCACGTGCCGCGATCCCACACGATCACGGTTCCCGCGCCGTAGTTGCCGGGCGGAATCTCGCCCTCGAAGGTACCGTATTCGACCGGATGATCCTCGACGTGCACCGCGAGCCGCTTGACCGACGGGTCGAGGCTCGGCCCCTTCGGAACCGCCCACGACAGCAGCGCGCCGTTCAGTTCGAGCCGGAAGTCGTAGTGCAGACGCCGCGCGTCGTGCTCCTGGATCACGTAGGAGAGCGTATCGGGCGCGGCACGCGTCGCGCGCTTGCCGGTCTTGCTCGCGGCGCGCTTGCGGGTCGTCGCGCCGGCCGGCTCCGGCGTATCCTCGAAGCGGCGCTTGCGATGATAGTGGTCGAGCCGGTCGTTCATGGCGATGACTCCGGTGCGTTTGGTGCCATAGACGGCTCGGCCGCGCGCTCAGGCCGCCGCGCGCCGTTTGCGGGACGTTGCGGTGGTTTTCGACGTCGCGCGCCCGCTGCCGCCGCTACCGCTGCGACTGCGCGCCGTGCTTGCCGCGCGCGGCTTTTTGCGCGCGGGCGCGGCCGCCTCTTCATCGGACTCGGCCTCGTTATCGCTCTGATCCTCGTCCTCGTCGGCGGCGCGCTTGCGGCCCGTGGTGGCCTGCTTGCCCTTGCCGCGGCCAAGACTGCGGCGCAGCAGATCGGACAGGTCGAGAATGTCGGCGGACTTGCGCGACTCGTGCGGCGTTTCGACCTCGACGACCTCCTCGGTCTTGCCCGCCTGGATCTTGCGCTCGACGAGCGCCATGATGTCGTCGCGAAACGTATCGTGATACTGCATCGGGTCCCACGGCTCGCTCATGTCGTCGATCAGCTTTTTCGCCATGTCGAGTTCTTTCGCCGACACGCCGGCGGCCTTCATGCCTTCGGGCGGCACGTTGAATTCGTCGAAATTGCGCACCTCGTCGGCCCAGCGCAGTGTGTTCAGCGCGAGCATCGGACCGAGCGGAATCAGCGCCGCCAGATGCTGCTTGTTGTGCAGCACGACACTCGCGACGCCGATCTTGCCCGACGCCGTCATCGCCTCGCGCAATAGCGCATAGACTTTTTCACCCTTGCGGTCGGGCGTCAGGAAATACGGCGTATCGAGATAGAGAAACGAGATGTCGGGGGCGTCGACGAACGCGAGGATGTCGACCGTCTGCGTCGCCTCGGGGTTCGCCGAGCGGATTTCGTCGTCCGACAGCACGACGTAGTGATCCTTCTCGTACTCGAAGCCGCGCACGATGTTGTCGCGGGTCACGTCCTTGCCGGTCCGCTTGTTGATCTGCTTGTAGCCGATCGGATCGATCGTGCGCTTGTCGAGCAGATTGAAGCCGACCTTCTCCGACTGCGTCGCCGGATAAAGCTGCACCGGTACGTGGACGAGCCCGAAACTGATTGCGCCCTTCCAGATCATGTGTGCCATCGCGCGCTCCCTGTCCCATGGCCCTGAGATATCAGGCGAAGCAGCAAGCGTGCCCGCGTTTCGGCGCGCTCGACACTGCTGCCACGCGTAAAGCAGGAGCGGTTCGGCTCGGCGGCGTGCTGTCATGGGGTTGTAAGTCTTGCGACGAGGCGGCAAAACCTACGGTTTTCCTGGTGCGCGCGGTCTACGCGGCGCCCGCATCAAGGCTCGAGCAGGACCGGTACCGACGCAAACCCGCGAAACCGCACGCGACCGCCCCGCGTCGGCTCACCATCGACGCGATACGCCGGGAAGCGCTGCACGAAGCGCCCGATCGCAATCCGCGCTTCCAGCCGCGCCAGCGACAGACCCGAGCACTGATGAATCCCGAACCCGAACGCGAGATGCCGGTTCGGGTCGCGGCGGATATCGAAGCGGTCCGGCTCGGCAAACTGCTCGGGATCGCGATTGGCCGCGCCGATGCACAGCGTGACCGGTGTGCCGCGCGCGAGCGCGACGCCGCCGATCTCGGTATCGACGGTGGCCATGCGATTGCCGAGCTGGTTCGAACTCTCGAAGCGCAAGCACTCCTCGACCGCGGTGCCGATCAACTCCCGCTCGCGCAGCAGCGCGGCACGCTCGTCAGGCCACTCGCTCAGCGTGACGAGCCCGTTGCCGATCAGGTTGGTGGTCGTTTCGTGCCCGGCGTTCAGGATGAAAATGCAGTTCTGCAGCAGTTCGGCTTCAGATAGCTGCTCGTCCGGCCCCTCCCCCTGGATCAGCCGCGTCAGCACGTCGTGCTGCGGATCGCCCGGCTCGCGGCGGCGTCGTGCGACGAGGCCGCGCAGATAGTCGACGAATTCGCTGACCGCGCGATTGCCGCGCTCGAACTGCGCGTCGGTCAGCGACGGCTCGAGCGCGCCCAGTATCGCGAGCGACCAGTCGCGCAACGGCGCGCGTTCATCGTGCGGCACGTCGAGCAGATTGCCGATGACCTCGACCGGAATCGCCGCCGCGAATTCGCCGATCAGATCGATACGCCCGCGCTGCGCGGCCGCATCGAGCAGGCCGTCGACGAGCCGGATCAGCGCGGGCTCCATCGCCGCGATCGCGCGCGCGGTCAGCGCGCCGGCGATCAGCTTGCGCACCCGCGTATGGCGCGGTGGATCGTTGAACACGAGACTCGTGGTGTGATGCGCGTAGAGGAGAGAGTCGCCGTATTTCGGGCGGAATTCGACGGTCTTGTCGGAGCTGAACGTCTTGGGGTCGCGGTAGACCGCCTGCACGTCGCGAAAGCGCGTCAGGAACAGCGAGCCGTCGGGCATGCGCCGGATTGGCTCATAGCTGCGCAGTGCGTGATAGACCGGATAGGGATCGGCGTAGAACGCCGGGCTCAGATGACGCAGATCGAAGTCGCGGGCAAGGGAGGATGCCTCGCTGGCGGTTGCCGGGGTCATGCGTTGTCTCCGTGGGGCGTCTTGTTGCGCCCGTGTGGGGTGGTGGGTTCGTGTGACCGTATTCGTTCGGCCTGTTCCGTTACGGCGATGCGCCGATCGCCGGCTTCAGCCAACGCGACGACTGCATCACATGATTCGATGCGCCAGTATGAACCGCACGCCGCCGGAGCGCACGGCAAGCCCGGCATAGCCGCCTGCAACGGGCCAACGCACAGAACCGATACAATAGCGGGATTTTCCGCGCGCCACGCGCCTCTTTCTTCCCGCGTCACCGGTCGTCCATGAACCTCGTCATTCAAAGCGTCGCCCCCCTTTCCGCCGACCACCACAAAACGCTCGTCGCGCTCGCACGCGGCTCGCACGCCGCCGTGATCGACGAGCACGCGATTCGCATCGCCGACGCGAACCTCGCGCAACGCGCCGACGTCGAAGCGTATTGCTATGCGCATCGACTCGACTACGCGTTCGTCGAAACCGGCCGCCAGTTGAGCGACTTCGGCCTCGTCGCGATGGACATGGATTCGACGCTGATCACGATCGAGTGCATCGACGAAATCGCCGATTTCTGCGGGCTCAAAGCCGAAGTCGCGGCGATCACCGAGGCTGCGATGCGCGGTGAGATCAAGGACTTCAACGAGAGCCTGATTCGTCGGGTCGCGCTGCTGAAAGGGCTCGACGCCAGCGCGCTCGAGCGCGTGTACGAGGAGCGGCTGCGGTTGTCGCCTGGCGCCGAACGCATGCTGGCCGGCGCGAAACAGGCGGGCCTGAAAACGCTGCTCGTGTCGGGCGGCTTCACGTTCTTCACCGCGAAGCTGAAGACGCGCCTTGGGCTCGATTTCACGCGCGCGAACACGCTTGAAATCATCGACGGCAAGCTGACCGGCAATGTGATGGGCGAGATCGTCAATGCCGACGTGAAAGCGCGCACGCTGCGCGAAACCTGCGCGACGCTCGGCATCGAACCGTCGCGCGCAATTGCGATGGGCGACGGCTCGAACGACCTGAAAATGATGGCCGAAGCGGGACTCTCCGTTGCATTCCGGGCGAAGCCGGTGGTGCGGGAAGCAGCCAGCGTGTCGTTCAATTTCGTTGGACTGGACGGTTTGCTGCGGTTGGTTTGAGGCTGGCGCTCGAGGGATTCGTCATCGCTCGCGTCGGCACAACGACCGACGCGCTAGCGAGCCGCGCGAACCGTTGCGTTATCTGTTGAAAATGGCCGGCAGGAACAGCGCGAACATGCCGATGGAAATCAGGATGCTGAAGATCAACACGCCCTTCATGATGCGATCGTGATTTTTGCCTATTTCCAATGACAGGATAAATTGTTTCATAAGCTCCTCCACAAGACAGAACAAGTATAAGAGCTGCACTATCCAATAAAACTAATTGAGGTAAATGTGCAGGGCCGCGGATAGAAGAAGCGCCGCCAGGCAGGTCATGAAAATTGACGTGCCTATCGCCCCACGTGATAGCGCGCCAACCACGGACTCGGTCTGCCGGTGATCGATAGCGGTGCCGAAGCCGTCCCGCCGCACCTTGAGTAAGCACGCCATCACGGCTATGGAACAGGCGAACGCCAACCCGCAGAACCCAACGATCCCCAACGCAAGCATCGACGTCTCCCCGCTGCCCTGCGCCAAGGCCATCACCGCCTCATAAATCGCGGCGGCGCAAAGTCCGATCGCACACCAGAACAGTTGCCCGTCCTCGACCGACGCCGCAATCATCGTCCTGGCAACGCGCCAGCCATACGCGGGCGCGACGAGCGCGAGCGTAAAGATCGGCCCGGCAATCGGCACCGCAAGGTTCAGCAACAGCCAGAAGAAAAGATTCATCCAAGCCCGTCCCCCGAGCGCCGCAACGTTATCCGGCAAGCACACGATCGTAGCGTCGCGCCGCGGCATCGAACATTCGGCCGAACGGTCGGGTCTGCCTGATACTCAGGGCAACAAAAAAGCCCGCCGGGAACACATCCCGGCGGGCTTCTCGAACAACGTGTCGAACAGGGCTAACGCGTGTTAAGCCAGCTTGGCCAGGCTCTGCTCGATATCCGCACGCAGGTCCGCCTCGTCTTCCAGACCGATATAGAAGCGCACCAACGTGCCGCGACGCGGCCACTGCGCCGCAGTGCGCATCGACGCGATGTCGTACGGCATCGCGAGGCTATGCGCGCCGCCCCAGCTCCAGCCGAGCGAAAACAGTTCGAGCGACTCGCAAAACGTGTCGATCCGCGCCGCGCTGTACCGTTCGTCGAACACCACCGAGAACAGTCCGCCCGCGCCGCTGAAATCGCGCTTGTACACTTCGTGCCCCGGACAGTCACCGAGCGCCGGATGCAACACCGCGACGATTTCCGGCCGGCTCTTCAACCACGTCGCGAGCGACAGCGCCACGCGATCGTGCTGCGCGAAACGCAACTGCATGCTCGGCAGGCTGCGCAGGATCAGCGAGCAGTCGTCCGAGGACACGCCGATGCCCATGCGCATGCGCGCCGCCTTCAGCTTCACATGCACGTCGCGGTCGACCGTGATCGTCGCGCCCATCAGCACGTCGCCGCCGCCCGACTGGTATTTGGTCAGCGCCTGCACCGAGATGTCGACGCCGTGGTCGAACGGCCGGAACGCGAGGCCCGCGGACCACGTATTGTCGATCGCGGTGACGACCTTGCGCGCGCGCGCCGCCGCCGTGATGGCCGGTACGTCGGGCACTTCCATCGTCACCGAGCCGGGCGCCTCGATCCAGATCAGGCGCGTGTTCGGCTGGATCAGACTGGCGATGCCCGCGCCGATCAGCGGATCGTAGTAGCGCGCCGTGATACCGAAATCGCGCGCGAGCCAGTCGCCGTGGTCGCGGTTCGGCGAGTACACGTTATCGGGAATCAGCACGTCGTCGCCGGCCTTCACGAGGCCGAAGTAGACGTTCGAGATCGACGACAGCCCCGACGGCTGCAGCAGCGCATGATTGCCGCCCTCGATCGCGGCGAGGCGCTGAGCGAGCGCGATCTGCGTCGGCGTCGCATGCAGGCCGTAGCGCCATTGCGCGTCGTTTTTCCAGTCGAGCGCGCGCATCGCGGCGAGGTCGGGAAACACCACCGTCGACGCGCGCGTGACGGGCGTCGAGAACGATTCGAAGCCCGGCGTGATCTGGTCCTCGGCACGCACGATGCGGGTCTGCAGGCCATGTTTGAATTTGGATTCAGTCATGTGAAGCTCGGTGAAAAACATAGTGAAGCGAGCCTGAAGCAACGGCCGCGCTGCGCGATTCCGGATGCCCGGCGCGCGTGCGCATCAGTAGCCCGTTTGCAGGTTGCTGACGCCGCCCACTGGGTGCCCGCCGGCAGCGGGTGCCGGCGGGGGAGCCGCCGCTGCGCCGTTGGCCGCGGCCGGTTGCGGTGAGGGGGTTGCAGGCCTCGTCGCCGCACCGCCGGCCGAACCGGCTGCCGCCAGCGGCTTCAGGTTGAATTCCTGCGGGTTCGAATCGTCGACGTTCATGCGGTCGCCTTCGAGCGAGCCGTCCGCCGCGAACTTGCCGACCCAGTTGCCGGTGATATGCGTGCCGTCGTTCGATTCCTCGACTTCGAGCGTATCGCCGTCGCGATCGCCGGCGATCAGAATCACCTCGCCGCTATCGGTGTACTGATACTCGCCGTGCACGCCAGATGGATCGTCGGTCTTGGGCCCGAGCCGCAGCACGATCGGCCGCGCGCCGAGCGTGCCCACGTAGCGCGGAAACTTCGCGAACTCGGGGCTCGGTTTCAGCGGCAGCTGGATCGGCGGCGGCGCGGCCAGTGCCTTGACCGCATCGCTTTCCGCCCACGCCTGCGACGGCATCCACAGCACCGTGCCCGTGCACAACAGTGCGGCGGCACTCACCACCACGCCGGCGCGCCGGCGCAAGGCGCGCGTTGCCGAACCCTTCGTCACTTTCGCTTCCTGCATCCCGTCGATCCTTGTTGCTGGTTCCTGCTTGCTACCTATGTCGCGCCGGCCTGCCGTGCGCGCTCACAGACGCTCGAAAACCGCCGCGATCCCCTGCCCGCCGCCGATGCACATCGTGACGAGCGCATAGCGCCCGCCGATGCGCTGCAGCTCGTACAGCGCCTTCACGGTGATCAGCGCGCCGGTCGCGCCGATCGGATGGCCGAGCGAAATGCCCGAGCCGTTCGGATTGACCTTGGCCGGATCGAAGCCGAGCTCCTTGCTGACCGCGCAGGCCTGCGCGGCGAATGCCTCGTTGGCCTCGATCACGTCGAGATCGGCGACCGTGAGACCCGCCCGCTCGAGCGCCTTGCGGCTCGCCGGCACCGGCCCGATGCCCATATACGCCGGATCGACGCCCGCATGCGCGTACGACACGAGCCGCGCCAACGGCTTCACGCCGCGCCGCTCGGCGACGCTACGCTCCATCAGTACGACGGCCGCGGCCGCGTCATTGATGCCCGACGCGTTGCCCGCCGTCACCGTGCCGTTTTCCTTCGCGAACACCGGCTTCAACTTCGCGAAGTCGTCCGCCGTTGCGTTCAGCCTCGCGTGCTCGTCCGTGTCGAACACGACGTCGCCCTTTTTCGACGCAATCGTGATCGGCAGAATCTGTTCCTTGAAGTAGCCGCTCGTGATCGCGTGGGCCGCGCGACGATGCGACTCGAGCGCGAGCGCGTCCTGCGCGTCGCGCGAGATCTCGTACTTGCGCGCGACGTTCTCGGCGGTCACGCCCATGTGGATCGACTGGAAAGGATCGTTGAGCGCGCCGACCATCATGTCGACCAGACGCGCGTCGCCCATGCGCTGTCCGAAGCGCGCGGCCGGCATCGAGTAAGGCGCGCGGCTCATGTTTTCGGCGCCGCCGCCGATCGCGATATCGGCATCGCCGAGCAGCACGCTTTGCGCGGCCGAGACGATGGCCTGCAAGCCCGAGCCGCACAGCCGGTTCACGGTCAGCGCGGGTGTATGCTGCGCGACCCCGCCGTTGATCGCGGCGACGCGCGCGAGATACATGTCTTTCGGCTCGGTGTGCACGACGTTGCCGAACACGACGTGTCCGACTTCGTCGCCCGACACGCTCGCGCGCTCGAGCACTTCGCGCACCACGCGCGCGCCGAGATCGGTCGGCGCGAAATCCTTCAGGCTGCCGCCGAACGTGCCGATTGCCGTGCGCACACCACTTACCACCACTACGTCCCGTTGCATCGCTTGTCCCTCCTGTTGTCTCTCCAGTCTGCCTGGATGATTGCACCAGCGCGGGCCATGCTGCGCCGCGCGCGGCTTACGTAAAACCTAGTTCGCCAGCCGCCGCTCGACTGTCTCGCGCGACGGAATCGGCGCGACCGCGCCATAACCTTGCGTGGACAGCGCGGCGGCAACGTTCGCGTAGCGCGCGGCGGCAAATGGATCGTCGCCCGCGACGATGCGCGCGATGAAGGCGCCGCCGAAACAGTCGCCGGCGCCGGTTGCATCGACCGCGTCGACGACGTGACCCGGCACGACGCGCCGCTCGTTCGGCGTCGCGATATACGAGCCGTCCTTGCCGAGCTTCAGCGCGACCACGCCCGACCCATGCGACAGCAAAAAATCGACGATCTCGTCACGGCCGGTCAGCCCCGTCAGTTCGGTCACATCGTCCCAGCTCGGCAGGCAGATGTCAGTCTGGCGGATCGCCTCGAGCATCACCGCGCGCGCCCGCGCCAGCGGCCACAGCTTAAGACGCAGATTGGTGTCGAAGCTCACGCGCGCGCCATTCGCGCGCGCATGCGCGATCGCTTCGAGCGCGGCGTCGCAGGCGCTGACGCTGATCGCGAGACTGATGCCGGACAGATGGACGACCTTCGCCGCCGCGAGCGCGTCGCGCGGCAGATCGGCGGGTGCATAGCGGCTCGCCGCCGAGCCCGCGCGCAGATAGTCGAACGCGTGGCCGTTGGGGCCGTGAGACACGAAATAGACGCCGGTCGACGCCTGCGCATCGATGCGCACGAACGACGTGTCGACCTGCTCGCGCTCCCACAGATCGACCAGCAGGCGTCCGAAATGATCGGCGCCGACCGCCGACACGAAGCCGGTCCTCGCACCCTGGCGCGCGGCCGCGATGCAGAAGTTCGAGGTGTCGCCGCCGAAGCCTTGCAGGTAGTTCGGTTGATCCTTCGCCGACTGGTTGAATTCGATCATCGCCTCGCCGAGCGCGAGGATGTCCGGTGTGTGAGCTTCAGGCTGTGCGGCCGCGCTGTGCGTCATCGCTTAGACCTCGCCCCACAAATCGTGGCCGTCCGCGCCGGTGATCTTCACCGACACGAAATCGCCGACCTTGTAGCGCTTCGACGCCTTGGCGGACGGCGCGATATAGACGACGCCGTCGATCTCCGGCGCATCCGCCGCGGTGCGGCCGATGCCGCCGTCCGCGTTGATTTCGTCGACGAGCACCTTCAGCGTCTTGCCGACCTTCCTCGCGATGCGCTTGGCCGACACCTGCTCGGCCACTTCCATGAAGCGCGCGCGACGTTCCTCACGCACTTCATCGGGCAGCGCGCCGTCGAGTTCATTCGCGCTCGCGCCTTCGACCGGCGAATACGCGAAACAGCCGACGCGATCGAGCTCCGCCTCGCGGATGAAATCGAGCAGCGTCTCGAACTGCTCTTCGGTCTCGCCCGGAAAGCCGGCGATGAACGTGCTGCGGATCGTCAGATCGGGGCAGATCTCGCGCCAGGCCTTGACGCGCTCCATCACCTTCCCGGCGTTGGCCGGGCGCTTCATGCGCTTCAGCACTTCCGGATGCGCGTGCTGGAACGGCACGTCGAGATACGGCAGCACGTGGCCCTTGTACGGACCCTCGGCCATCATCGGAATCACTTCGTCGACGCTCGGATACGGATACACGTAATGCAGGCGCACCCACGCACCATACTGCGCGGCGAGTTCGCCGAGCGCGGCGACCAGATCCGTCATGCGCGTCTTGATCGGCTTGCCGTTCCAGAAACCGGTGCGGTATTTGACGTCGACGCCATATGCGCTCGTGTCCTGCGAGATCACGAGCAGTTCCTTCACGCCGGACTTGAACAGGTTCTCCGCTTCGAGCATCACTTCCGCGACCGGGCGCGACACCAGATCGCCGCGCATCGACGGGATGATGCAGAACGTGCAGCGGTGATTGCAGCCTTCGGAAATCTTCAGGTACGCGTAGTGGCGCGGCGTGAGCTTGACGCCCGCGGCGGGCACCAGATCGACGAACGGATCGTGCGGCTTCGGCAGATGGCTGTGCACCGCCTGCATCACCTCGCCGAGCGCGTGCGGGCCGGTCACCGCGAGCACCTTCGGATGCACTTCCTCGATCAGCCCCGAGCCGCTCGCACTCTTCTTCGCACCGAGGCAACCGGTGACGATCACCTTGCCGTTTTCGTTGAGCGCTTCGCCGATCGCGTCGAGGCTTTCCTGCACGGCTTCGTCGATGAAGCCGCAGGTGTTGACGACCACGAGGTCCGCGCCGTCATAGGTGCCGGAGATTTCGTAGCCTTCGGCGCGCAACTGGGTGATGATCTGCTCGGAATCGACGAGGGCCTTGGGGCAGCCGAGAGAGACGAAGCCGACTTTCGGCGTGGCGCCCGGCACGGCCGGAGCGTTCGAGGGGGTGGAAGACATGGGGAACCGCTTGAAGACGTTAAACCCTGAATTGTAGCGGTTCGCCACCGCCACCGCTCGTAAGTCTTTGAATTCCAGTCTTCAAACGGGGATGGGTTCGGCAGGATCGGGTTGATTCAGCTCGCCATTTTCGTCGCTGGAAACGTGCTGACGCGTCGGCGCCGACGCGGCTCCGGCCGCCAGCGCCTGGCCGATTACCGTAAGAATTTCGTCAGAGTCCTGCACTCGCCGGATCGCCGCATGCAGTTCGGCGGCTTGCGGCCAGGTCCGCTGCAGGTAGCTGAGCCACTTCTTGACGCGGCCGTGCTCATGGGTCAGCGTGCCATGCGCCCGCAGCTTGTTCATGTAGCCGACGATCGAACCCAGCACCTGCTGCCATTCGTCGGCAGATGGACACGGGTCGAGGAGCCCGCGGATTCGCTGCGCGAGGAACGGATCCGACACGGCGCCGCGCCCGATCATCACGTCCGCGCAGCCGCTGACCGAGCGGCAACGCTGCCAGTCCGCCACCGTCCAGACTTCGCCGTTCGCGATGACGGGCACGTCGACGGCGTCGTCGATGCGCGCGATCCACTCCCAGTGCGCAGGCGGCCGATAGCGGTCGTCGCGCGTGCGCGCATGCACGACGAGCGAGGCCGCGCCGCCGTCCGCGAGCGCCTGCGCGCATTCGATCGCCCGCGACGTGTCGGACACGCCGAGGCGCATTTTTGCCGTCACCGCGATATCGGCAGGCACCGCGGCGCGCACGGCCGAGACGATCTGGTTCAGCAACTTCGGGTTCGCGAGCAGCATCGCGCCGCCGCCGTGCTGATTGACGACTTTGGCGGGACAGCCGAAGTTCAGGTCGATACCGTAGGGCGACAGCATGGCCGCGTACGCGGCATTGCGTGCCATCCACTCGGGATCGCTGCCGAGCAACTGGATCACCATCGGCGTGCCACTGGCGGTCACGCTCGCGTGCAGGATTTCGGGCGCCTCGCGCTCGTAGACGCGGGTTGGCAGCAGCGAGCCTGTGATGCGGATGAACTCGGATACGCAGCCGTCGAAAGCGCCCGCGCTCGTCAGCACGTCGCGCAGCACATAGTCAGCGAGCCCTTCCATCGGGGCGAGAAACAGCCGGCTCATGAGCGGTGTGGGTGAACGGCGGGTCAGAGCAGAATGATCCGCGCGGCCTTCGCAACGGAAGACGCTGACGCGATCGGGGAGACGGTTTGAAACATAGGACGGGTCCAGCGGAAGAAACGGTAACGGCGCAAGCAGCGGTGTGCCAGCAGTGGACGCAACGGACATCGAGCCGCGGCCGGAATCCGGTTCCGACGGAACAGCGTCCCCCCGCGCGGGCCGCCATTGTAGCGCGTCGGCGGCTGCACTCCCGCGAGCTCGCCGCCATTCACTCCTTCACTTCTTCTCCGTCTCCGGATTGGCCTGCGGCGTGGCCGGCGCATTGCTCGCATTGCTCGCGTTGACCGCGCCGCCCGGCGTAAACGGGAACGTGGCGAACATGGTCTTCGCCTGATTCTGCATCTGCTCCTGCATCTGCACGAACATGTTCTTCGATTGCTCGATGTAGCTGGTCATCATGCCCTGCATCATCGGCGCCTGCATGTTCATGAACTGCGACCAGACTTCGGGGTTCATCGCCTTGCCTTCATAGAGATTCTTCGACTGGTCGGCAAGCTTCGCCTGAATGTCGATGAAGGCCTGGATGTTCTTTTCCAGATACGTGCCCATCATGCCTTGCATCGCATGACCGTAGAACCGGATGATCTGCGACAGCATCGACGACGAGAACATCGGCAGGCCGCCGCTCTCTTCTTCGAGAATGATCTGCAGCAGGATCGAGCGCGTCAGGTCCTCGTTGCTTTTGGCATCGATCACCTTGAAATCTTCCTGATCGAGCACGAGTTGCTTCACATCAGTCAGCGTGATGTAGGTACTCGTCTCGGTGTCGTAGAGCCGACGATTCGGATATTTCTTGATCAGTCGTTCGGCCGTTTTCTTTGTAGTAGTAGTCATGTAACGCCTTTAAGCTCGAGTTAAGCAAACGCGGAAACGGCGTCCGGGTTGTGCAACGGGATCCATTGCGCAGCCGGGACGCCGGCGAAACCATCTGAGCCGAAGCGCGCCGCCTTCCGGTCCGGCGCGCCGATGGCTCAGCCCATATGCAAGCCGCCGTTCAGCGAAAAATCGGCGCCCGTGGCGAAGCCCGATTCTTCCGACGCAAGCCACGCGACGATCGAGCCGATTTCGCCCGGCTGACCGAGGCGGCGCACCGGAATCGTCGCGACGATTTTTTCCAGCACGTCCGGGCGGATCGCCTTGACCATGTCGGTGCCGATGTAGCCCGGCGACACGGTGTTGACCGTCACGCCCTTGGTCGCGACTTCCTGCGCGAGCGACATCGTAAAGCCGTGAATGCCGGCCTTCGCGGTCGAATAATTGGTCTGGCCGAACTGGCCCTTCTGGCCGTTCACCGACGAAATGTTGATCACCCGGCCAAAGCCACGCTCGACCATGCCGTCGATCACCTGCTTGGTGACGTTGAACAGGCTGGTCAGATTGGTGTCGATCACCGCCGTCCAGTCTTCGTGCGTCATCTTGCGGAACACGACGTCGCGCGTGATGCCGGCATTGTTGACCAGCACGTCGATCTCGCCGACTTCGGCCTTGACCTTGTCGAATGCGTCCTTGGTCGATTGCCAGTCACCGACGTTACCCTCGGAGGCGACGAAGTCGTAGCCGAGTACCTTCTGCTCGTCGAGCCACTTCGCACGGCGCGGCGAATTCGGGCCGCAGCCGGCGATCACCCTGAAGCCTTCCTTGTGCAGACGCTGGCAGATGCTGGTGCCGATGCCGCCCATGCCGCCCGTTACGTACGCAATTCGCTGTGTCATAAACCACACTCCGTTATCGTTGTCGAGGCGCCTGCCGGCGGCCTCGTGCTTCGCCTGATGCTGGTTCGCGTTGCCGCCGGGCGACCGTCTGGCAACGCGCACTGCCGACACGAGTCACCTGTTGCAACGCGCCGCACCGCCAGTTGACGTGCGGCGCAGCCAGATGCCTGTGCCGGCGAAGACCGCGCGCGACCGGTCGCGAGTGCGCGCGGCGTACCCAGCGTACTTTAAACGCGCTCGACCGCGAGCGCGACACCCATGCCGCCGCCGATACACAGCGACGCCAGACCCTTCTTCGCATCGCGCTTCTGCATTTCGTGCAGCAGCGTGACGAGAATCCGGCAACCGGACGCGCCGATCGGGTGGCCGATCGCGATCGCGCCGCCGTTCACGTTGATCTTCGACGTGTCCCAGCCCATCTGCTTGTGCACGGCGAGCGCCTGCGCGGCAAACGCTTCGTTGATTTCCATCAGGTCGAGGTCGGCCGGCGTCCAGCCCGCGCGCTCGAGGCAACGGCGCGAAGACGGTACCGGGCCCATGCCCATCACCTTCGGATCGACACCCGCGTTCGCGTATGCCTTGATGCGCGCGAGCGGTGTGAGGCCGAGCGCTTCCGCTTTTTTCAGCGACATCACGAGCACCGCGGCTGCGCCGTCGTTCAGACCCGATGCGTTGGCCGCCGTGACCGTGCCTTCCTTCGAGAACGCCGGCTTCAGGCTCGCGAGTGATTCGGCCGTCACGCCATGACGCACGAATTCGTCGGTGGTGAAGCGCAGCGGCTCGCCCTTGCGTTGCGGAATCTCGACCGGCACGATTTCGTCGTTGAAGCGCCCCGACTTCTGCGCGGCTTCCGCCTTGTTCTGCGACAGCGCCGCGAACGCGTCCTGCTGTTCGCGCGTGATGCCGTGCTCCTGCGCGACGTTCTCGGCCGTCACGCCCATGTGGTACTGGTTGTAGACGTCCCACAGGCCGTCGACGATCATCGAGTCGATCAGCTTCGCGTCGCCCATGCGGAAACCGTCGCGCGAACCCGGCAGCACGTGCGGCGCGGCGCTCATGTTTTCCTGGCCGCCTGCCACGACGATGTCCGCGTCACCGGCGATGATCGCGTTGGCCGCGAGCATCACGGCCTTCAGACCTGAGCCGCAGACCTTGTTGATCGTCATGCCCGGCACGGCCGCCGGCAAACCCGCCTTGATCAGCGCCTGACGCGCGGGGTTCTGACCGGAGCCCGCCGTCAGCACCTGGCCCAGAATAACTTCGCTCACCTGTTCCGGCTTCACGCCTGCCCGTTCGAGCACGGCGCGCACCGCGACCGCGCCGAGTTCAGGTGCGGCAATCTTCGCCAGCGACCCACCAAACTTGCCCACTGCAGTACGAGCGGCCGATACGATCACAACATCAGTCATTTCCATATCCTCCGGGCATCCCGGCCAACTGCGCCACAGCCCGTTACGTTAAAAATTGCGTTGCAACTTGCGTTGCTCTCACGCCTTCATCAACCAGACGCTCATTCACCTGCCAAACACCTATGCACCGGCCGACTGCGCACTATGCCGACGTCGACAGCAATGCCGTCCGCGCGCGTCGAGCCTGTGCGTGAACCTACTCCCGTTGCCGCACGTAGCGGCCCGGCGCCGGCTCGATGACCGGGAATTCGTCGGAGCCCAAATTGGCGCGCGGCTTCACTTTCTTGCCGCCGTACTGATCGAGCCAGTCGGTCCATTCCGGCCACCAGCTGCCGGGCACTTCGGTCGCCGCGTCGAACCATTCGTCCGCGCGTTCGGGCAGCGTGTTCGCGTCGGTATCGAGCTTCCAGAAGCTGCGCTTCTTCTTCGCGGGCGGATTGATCACGCCGGCGATATGGCCCGACGCGCCGAGCACGAACTTTAGCGGCCCGGTGAGCAGCGGCGCCGACGCATATGCGGTTTGCCACGGCACGATATGGTCTTCGCGCGAACCGTAGATGAAGGTCGGCACGTCGATCTTCGACAGATCGATCGGCTCGCCGCAGGTGGTCAGCGCACCGGGCTCGCGCAGCTTGTTCTCGAGATACGTGTTGCGCAGATACCAGACGTACATCGGCCCAGGCAGACTGGTCGAGTCGCTGTTCCAGTACAGCAGGTCGAACGGTACCGGCGTGCGGCCCTTCAGGTAACTGTCGACGACGTAGTTCCACACGAGGTCGTTCGGGCGCAGGAACGAGAACGTGTTCGCGAACTCGACGCCGCGCATCAGTCCCGGCGGCGCGCCGTTCTTGCCGCCGATGCTCTGCTCGCGCATCTGCACGTGCGCCTCGTCGACGAACACGTCGAGCACGCCCGTGTCAGAGAAGTCGAGCATCGCGGTGAGCAGCGTCATCGACGCGGCCGGATGTTCGCCGCGCGCCGCAGCCACCGCGAGCGCGGTGGCGAGCATCGTGCCGCCGACGCAAAAGCCGAGCGTATTGATCTGCTCGCGGCCGCTGATCTTGCGCACGGTGTCGATCGAGGTGAGTACACCCTCGCCGATGTAGTCGTCCCACGTCTTGTGCGCGATGGACTGATCCGCGTTGCGCCACGAAATCAGGAACACCTGATGGCCCGAATCAAGCCCGTGCGCGACGAGCGAGTTTTCGGGTTGCAGGTCGAGAATGTAGTACTTGTTGATGCACGGCGGCACGATCAGGAGCGGCCGCTCGCGCACGGTCGCCGTGCGCGGCTTGTACTGGATCAGCTGCAGCAGATCGTTCTCGAACACGACCGAGCCTTCGGTGTTCGCGAGGTTCTCGCCGACCGCGAAACGCGATTCGTCGGTTTGGGAAATCTTGCCGCGCTGCATGTCGGCGAGCAGGTTCATCACGCCCTGGCGCAAGCTCTCGCCTTTACTGTCGAGCAGCGTTTTCTGCGCTTCGGGATTCAGCGCGAAGAAGTTGCTCGGCGAGGCCGCCGCGGTCCACTGCTGGACCGCGAAGCGAATGCGCTCGCGGGTTTTCGGCTGGGTGTCGAGCGCGTCGACCAGCTGCTGCAGATAGCGCGCGTTCAGCAGATACCACGCGGCGGTGAACGCGTAGGCGGGCGCCGCGCTCCAGGCGTCTGCGCTAAAGCGCCGGTCCTTGAGCTCGGGCGCCTTGATCGCCGACGTGGTGGCCTGCTGGATCAGCTCCATCGCCTCGCGCGAATAGTCGGTCTGCAGCTTCTGCAAACGCTCGGGCGGAATCGCGGCGGTGGGAATGCTCAGCCCCGGCAACGACGGCAACGCACCGGCGGCCAGCTTGCTGAAGTCGGGCATGCCGGGAAACGCCGGTATTTGCGGGAAGCCCGCCGTTATCTGTGCAAGGTCCGGCATCTGCGGCATTGAGGGCATCTGAAATGCCGTGCCACTGGGCTGCGCGCCGAACGAACGCCAGGCGTTCATCCAGGCGTCGAGAAATTGCTGCATGCCTGCGGCTGACGATGCACCGCTCGTACCGGCCTGCTGCGTCTGCTCCTTCGAGGAGTCGGTGCTGGGGGAAGCTGAGGAATGAGATGCTGCCATACCTGCTTTTGACCGGTAAGTCCTTGCGGACGGGTTGAGAGGCAGGTCCGTGCGCACGTGGCGATTGCTCGCGACTTCGTCACGCCCTGTCCCATGAACGACGAGGAGCTTAGAAGGAACATTCTTGCTCCCCATCACAAGGCATGTCAATGCTTGCTCCCGATTTTGCCGCAGTGCGATAGTTTTTTAATTATCGTTTTCCCTGTATGGCAAATCGCGCTTTAACGAATCAAATGAGGCCTGCCGCGGGTAAATCCGAAAAACTCCTAGGGCGCATGGCACTTAAGCATATTTATTCGTTCGGTCGCCCACACAGCCGGCGGGCGATTCGCGCTATCGGCGGGCCTTCCGGCGGCGCAACAAAAAATGCGTGTGAAGGCCGGGGAACGGGCCGTCAGCGAGGGGTCGGCAGTGGGATTCGCGAATAACGACCCGGTGCGCATTCACGCGAAATAAAACCACGGCTCGATTTTAAAAGTATGACAAGATGCGCCCGCGCGCCACCCCGAATTAATCGGCAATTGATTGCGCCTGTTCGTCGATCCAGATCAACGCGGCCATGCGACCGGTCTCGCGATCACGGCGATACGAATAAAAACGCTCGCGCAACGTGACCGTGCACAGATCGCCGCCGCTGATGCGCGTAAGGCCGAGCCGCTGCAGGCGCAGGCGCGCCAGCGCCGGCAGATCGGCGAGATATTTGCCGGCATTCGCGGGATGCGCGACGAACGCCTGCGCGGTCGCGTCGCGTTGTGCATCGTCGGCACCGGTCATGAAGGCGTCACGCACGTCTGCGCCGACTTCGAATGCGCTGGGCCCGATCGACGGCCCGAGGTACGCATGCAGCTCGCTCGCCCGCACACCCGCCAGCGCCGCGACCCGCGCGGCGGTCTGCTCGACGATGCCCGCCGCGAGTCCGCGCCACCCGGCATGCGCGGCGCCGACCGCGCGCCCCGCTTCGTCGCACAACAGCACCGGCATGCAATCGGCGACCATGACGACGCACGCGATGCCCGCGCCATCGGTGACGCTCGCGTCGGCGCGCGCCGGCGCACCATGCTCGCGCGCGTGCGCGATCGCATCCTCGGCGCGGACGATGCCGGCGCCATGGATCTGTTCGAGCCACGCGGCCTCGCGAACACCGGCAAGCGCGACGAGCCGTGCGCGATTGCTCGCGACCGCGGCGGGATCGTCGCCGGTCTTCATGCCCAGATTCAGCCCGCCGGGCTGGTCGGCGCCGTCGCGCCAGCGGCCGAACGGCGCGTCGCTGAGGCCGCCGTCGCGGGTGGTCACGAGCGCGCGCACGCGCGGCGACACGTTCCATGCGGGTTGCACGACATCGGCAAAACCCAGCTCCGGGAGATAGGTGCTCATGCGTGATCGTCCTCGTCGTGGTCGCTGTCTTCATCGTACGCGCCGTCGTCGACCGATGCATCGTAGTCCTCATCCTCGCCATACGCATCGTCGAACTCGCCCGCGTCGTCGCGACCCAGACCGAGCGCGGCCGACAACGCCTCGATGTCGGCCGGCACCTCGGCGCGCCATTGCATCGAGCGGCCGGTCTTCGGATGAATCAGGCCGAGCCGCCACGCGTGCAGCGCCTGGCGCGCGAAGCCGTCTGGCAGCGGCGTGACCGAGCGCTTGCCGCGCGCGCGTCCGTACACGGGATCGCCGAGCAACGGATGACCGATGTGCGCGCAATGCACGCGAATCTGATGCGTGCGCCCCGTCTCCAGATCGCAGTGAATCGCCGTGACCGGCTGACGCTGCCAGATCGCCGAGGCCACGCGCCGGAAATGCGTGCGCGCCGGCTTGCCGGCCGCGCCCGTCACCACGGCCATGCGCGTGCGCTCGCGCGGATCGCGGCCGATCGGCGCGTCGATCGTGCCTTCTTCGGGCAGGTTGCCCCACACGAGCGCGAGGTAGCGGCGCTTGACCGTGCGCGCCTGCAACTGGCGCACGAGGTCGGTCTGCGCCTCGAGCGTGCGCGCGACCACCATCAGCCCCGAGGTCTCCTTGTCGAGCCGATGCACGATGCCCGCGCGCGGCAGACCCGCCGCGGACTCGCCATAGCGGTAGAGCAGCCCGTTCAGCACGGTGCCGCTCCAGTTGCCAGCCGCCGGATGCACGACCATGCCGGCCGGCTTGTTGATGACGACGAGCGTGTCGTCCTCGTAGACGATGTCGAGCGGCACGGGCTCGGGCGTGAAGGCGAGCTGCTCGGGCAGCAGATCGGGCACGAGCTCGATCGTCGCGCCAAGCGGCACCGGCTGGCGGATCTTCGCCGCCTTGCCGTCGACGCGCACCCGCTGTGCCTCGATCCAGCTTTGCAGACGGCTGCGCGAGAACTCCGGGAATACTTTGGCGAGCACCTTGTCGAGGCGCTCGCCGGCCAGTTCGTCGGGTACCACGACACTGCGCGGCGCTTCGTCGGCCGCGCGCACGGGCACGGGTGCCGCCGCGGCCGCAGAGCCTTGCGGGATGCTTGCGGCGAGCGCGTCGCTGGAGAAATCGTCGTCGAGGGAATCGACGCCCAACGCGTCGGCCGGGTCGGCGCTTACGCTATAATCTTCGTTGCTATTCCCGGCGCCTGCGGCGCCTGGAGTATTTGAGCGGGTCATTGAATCTGGGTCACCTGGACGTAAAGCTAGACTGGAAAATGCGAGCCTTGAACACCATCACTGAAGCGGCGATCAATTTGGCGGCCATCAAGAAGGCGGCCCGGAAAGTGGCCGGATACATTGCGTGCGCCGCGGCCGTCGTCGCTGTTGCGGCTTGCCACGGCCTGCCGGAGAAGACCGACGAAACGGCAGCGTGGAACAACAACAAATTATATACGGAGGCGAACGACGCCCTGACCGGTGGTGACTGGGGCAAGTGCGCGAAGTATTTCGAGCTGCTCGAGGGCCGCGACCCGTTCGGCCACTTCGCCCAGCAGGCGCAGATCAACGTCGCGTACTGCAACTGGAAAGACAACGAAAACGCCGCCGCCGACCAGGCCATCGACCGCTTCATCCAGCTGCACCCGGATCATCCGGACATCGCCTACGCGTATTACCTGAAGGGCATGATCCACTTCAACGACGACCTCGGTCTGTTCGGCCGCTTCTCGGGCCAGGATATGAGCGAGCGCGATCCGAAGTCGCTGCGCGAGTCGTATGACGCGTTCAAGGTCGTGGTGGACCGCTTCCCGAACAGCAAGTACGCGCCGGACGCCGCCCAGCGCATGCGCTACATCGTGAATGCGCTTGCATCGCACGAAGTCCACGCCGCGGACTACTACTATCGCCGCGGCGCCTATGTCGCCGCCATCAACCGTGCGCAGCTCGCATTGCGCGAGTACAAGAACGCGCCGGCCATCGAAGACGCGCTGCACATCATGATCCTGTCGTACGAGAAGCTGAACAACCAGCAACTCGCCGACGACACTCGTCGCGTGCTGGCCGGCACCTTCCCCGACAGCCCGTACGTGACCGGCCACGCACGGCCCGGCACGGCGAAGTCGTGGTGGCAGTTCTGAGCCCTCACGCGCCGACGGCACACTGACCTTCGTCTGAAAACGAAAACGCCACGACCTCGGTCGTGGCGTTTTCGTTTATGCGCGCCGCGAGACTCAATCGCGCTCGAACAGCGCAATCGATTCCACGTGCGACGTATGCGGGAACATATTGACGACGCCCGCGCCCACCAGCCGATAGCCGGCCTCATGCACGAGCAGCCCGGCATCGCGCGCGAGCGTGGCCGGCGCGCACGACACATAGACGATGCGCGTCGGCAGCGGCCCGTTGCCGCTCTGCGCGATCTCCGCGAGCGCCTTCGCGATCGCGAGCGCGCCTTCGCGCGGCGGATCGACGAGGAACTTGTCGAAGTGGCCGAGCGCGCGCAAGTCGTCGGCGGTGACTTCGAACAGGTTGCGGCACGCGAACGACGTATGCCCGGCGACGCCATTCAGCTCCGCATTCGCGAGCGCGCGCTGGGTCAGCACTTCGCTACCCTCGATGCCGACCACTTCCCGCGAGATTCGCGCGAGCGGCAGCGTGAAGTTGCCGATCCCGCAGAACAGGTCGAGCACGCGGTCGGTGCGTGCCGGCGCCAGCAGGCGCAGCGCGCGGCTCACCAGCACGCGGTTGATCGCGTGATTGACCTGGGTGAAATCAGTTGGCTTGAATGGCATACGGATGCCGTATTCGGGCAGCGTGTAGTCGAGCTGCACGTCGAGAGGATAAAGCGGCGTGACCGTGTCGGGACCGCCCGGCTGGATCCAGAACTGCACCTTGTGCTCGTCCGCGAACTCGCGCAGCACCTGCTCGTCCCCGGCCGTCAGCGGTTCGAGGTTGCGCACGACGAGCGCCGTGACCGACGAGCCGACCGCGAGCTCGAGCTGCGGCATGCGGTCGTAGATAGACAGCTTGCGGACCATGAAACGCAGCGGCATCAGCATCGCCGACACATGCGGCGGCAGCACCTCGCAGGTCTTCATGTCGGCGATATAGCTGCTCTTCTTCTCGTGAAAGCCGATGCGCATGCCGCCGCGCTCCGGCAGGTAGCGCACCGCGAGCCGCGCGCGATAGCGATAACCCCAGGACGGCCCGTGAATCGGCCGGAACACCGTTTCGGGGCGCAGCTTCGCCAGATGCTGCAGGCTGTCCTCGAGCACGCGCTGCTTGACCGCCACCTGCGCGCGCATGTCGAGATGCTGCATCGAGCAGCCGCCGCAGATGTTGAAGTACGTGCATTTCGGCGTCGTGCGGATCACGCTTTCGCGGAACACCTGAACGACTTCGGCCTGCTCGAATTTCGGCTTGCTGCGATGCGTCGAATAACTGACGAGTTCACCCGGCAGCGCGCCTTCGACGAACACGACCTTGCCCGGCGTGCCGTCTTCGCTCGTGGTGCGGCCCACGCCGCGCGCTTCCATATCGAGCGAAACGATTTCGATGAGCGGTTCGTTGCCGGTAATGACGGGCGCCGGCGCCGGGGCGTGCGCCCTGGCATGCTTCGATGAGCGCCGCGGCGAGCGACGTGGGGGGGCAGTTCGGGACACCTGCGGACTTCCTGACAAACTATGGGGGAAAGGCGAGATTGTAGACGAAGCGCCGGGCTTGCCTGCGATGCGGTGCGGACCACACGCGGACCACACGCGGAGCGAGTGCGGATCGCGGCCCGGATTGCGGCTCCCCGGCGGAGGCTCTGCTCGCGCGCGCTTACTGCACGAACGCCGCCAGATACTCGGCCCACTGCGGCGCGCTTTCCAGCGCGAGCGCGTTCTTCACGAGGTTGATCTCGTCAGCATACTCCGACGGCGAAAAGCCGCCGCGCATCAGTTGGAAGCGGCAATACAGCAGGTACGTATTGACGACGTCGGTCTCGCAGTAATTGCGGATTTCCTCGATACGCCCTTGCTGGAACGCCTGCCACACCTGACTGCCGTCCATGCCCATCTTGCCCGGAAAGCCGCACATCTTCGCGAGCGCGTCGAGCGGCGCGTTCGCGCGCGCCTGGTACATCGCGAGCACGTCCATCAGATCGGTGTGTCGCGCGTGGTAGCGGCTGATGTAGTTGTTCCACTTGAAGTCGCGGTCGTCCTCGCCGAGATCCCAGAACCGGTAGGCGGGGATGCCGTTGACGAGCGCGCGGTAGTTGAGCACCGGCAGATCGAAACCGCCGCCGTTCCACGACACGAGCTGCGGCGTGTACTTTTCGATCACGCGATAGAACGACTGCACGAGCGTCGCCTCGCCGTCCTCGGGCGTACCGAGCGAGCGCACGCGAAAACCGTTGTTGTCACGGAACACGCAGGAAATCGCCGCGACCCGCTGGAGGTGATGCGGCAGAAAATCGCTGCCCGTTTTTTCGCGGCGTGCGGCGAACGCGTGCTCGGCGACGTCGGCGTCGCTCATCGACGCGGGCAAATCTTCAAGCCGGCGGATGCCGGCGACATCGGGAATCGTCTCGATGTCGAAAACAAGAATCGGTGTCATCAGGTCAGAGAACGGCGTCTTTGCGGACACCGTTTGAGGCAAAGAAGCGCTTCAGTCGCACCAGCGCTTCCTGTTGGATCTGGCGCACACGCTCGCGCGTGAGGCCCATTTCGTCGGCCAGCTCCTCGAGCGTGGCGGGCTCGATGTGATTCAGACCGAAGCGCCGCTCGATCACATGGCGGTGCTTGTCCGACAAACGCGCGAGCCATGCGCGTGTCAGTGTTTCGAGCTCGCGATGCTGCACTTCGGCGTCTGGCGACTGGCTCTGGTCGTCCGACAGCAGATCGAGCAGGCTGCTCGCCGGATCGAGATCGAGCGGCGCGTCGAGCGAGGCGGTGTGCTCGTTCAGCGCGAGGATGTCGGTGACTTCGTCGGTGGTCTTGCCGGTCAGATAAGCGATGTCGTCGATGCTCGCGTCGCGGCGCTCGGCCGCCTCCCCCGAATTCATCGAGTTCTTTTCCAGATGGCGCTTCGCGCGCAACACCTGGTTGAGCTCACGAATCACATGGACGGGCAATCGCACCGTACGCGCCTGGTTCATGATCGCGCGCTCGATGCTCTGGCGGATCCACCACGTCGCGTAGGTCGAGAAACGGAAGCCGCGCGTCGGATCGAATTTTTCGATTGCGTGCATGAGGCCGAGGTTGCCCTCCTCGATCAGATCGAGCAGCGGCACGCCGCGATTCAGATAACCCTTGGCAATGCTGACGACCAGCCGCAGATTGCGCTCGATCATCACCTGCCGCGCTTCGAACTCGCCGGCCTTGGCAAGGCGCGAATATTTCTGCTCTTCCTCGACGGTGAGCAACGGCTTCACGCTGATGCGATTCAGATAATGCTGGATCGTGTCGGCCGTGAGCTCGGCCTGCAGCAGTGCGCGGAAATCGTCGGCGTCGGGCGGCGCCTCGCCGGTGGTTTCGCGCGCGTCAGCGCTCTCGCTGTCGTCGAGGCCGCTCTGGCGTTCGTCGAGATCACGCTCCTCCGCGACCTCTTCTTCCACTTCCGAAGCGCCGCTTTCGTCCACTGCGGCAGACGTGACTTCGCTGATCGTCTCAGACTCGGCTTGGGGCGGGCGGCGCTTCGATTTCGGCATGGTCGTATCGCTTATTGCGGCGGCAAATACTTCAGTGGGTCGACTGGTTTACCCTGTCGGCGAACTTCGAAATGCAACATCACACGGTCGGAATCGCTATTGCCCATCTCTGCGATCTTCTGCCCCTTCGTAACCGCGTCCCCCTCTTTTACCATCAAAGCGCGGTTGTGTGCATACGCAGTGAGATAAGTTGCATCATGCTTGATGATAATGAGATTGCCGTAACCACGCAGCCCATTTCCGGCATAGACGACGCGACCATCGGCTGACGCTTTAACCGGCTCGCCCGCGGAGCCGCCGATATTGACGCCCTTGTTAGTCGAGTCGTTGAACGTGTTGAGCAGCGGACCGCGCACCGGCCATGCAAATGCTACGTTGCCTGCCGCGGCGCTGCCGATGTCGGCGCTCGCCGCAGAGGGATTGGCCGGAGGCGCAGCTACCGCACCATTCGCGGGCGTACCGTTCGTCGCGCCGCCGTAGAGCGGCGGCATCGCGGCGCCGACCACGGCCGGCGCGTTGTTGTTCAGCGGTGCGCTTTGCACCGCGCCCGTGCTGCCGATCGGCGCGGTCGACACGCCCGGCGTCATGGCCGCGGTATTCGCGCCCGGCGGCACGACGCGCAGCAGCTGGTCGACTTCGATCTGATTCGGGTTGGTCAGGTTGTTCCACGTCGAGATGTCGCGGTAATTCTGGCCGTTTTCGAGCGCAATGCGGTACAGCGTATCGCCCGGCTTCACGCGATAGTAGCCGGGCGGCGGCGGGCCGAGCGGCACCGCCGGTTGCGCCGCGCCCTGCGCGGTGGCGAGCGTGCCGCCGCCGGAGCGGTCGACGACGGGCGCCTGGTCGAGCCGGGATGCACAGGCCGTCATCAACAGGGACAAGGCGAGCACGCACACGCTGCGCTGGGTTACGGTCAGGGGGGTATTCGGGGTGGTTCTCTGCATCGCGCGCAACATACTCATCGGTGTCAAATCACTCCGGATTTTAAGGGTACAAAGAAAACGCGATCAAGCCGCGACTCGCGCCATTGCGCGGGGCCGAGGCGCTCGATCAGCGTCAGCACCTGGCTCTGTCCTTCCTGCGAGCCGACCGGCGCAACCAGACGTCCGCCGATCGCAAGCTGCTCGAGCAACGCCTGCGGCACGTCGAGCCCGGCCGCCGCGATCACGATCGCGTCGAACGGGGCCGCCGACGGCAAACCGAGCCGCCCGTCGCCGTAATGCAGCCGGATATTCGGAATGCGCAGCGGACGCAGATTCGTCTTCGCGCGCTCGGACAGCGGCTTGATGCGTTCGATCGAATAAACCTCGCGCGCGACCTGGCTCAGCACCGCCGCCTGATAGCCGCAACCGGTGCCGATTTCGAGCACCGTGTTCAGCGCGCGCCCGGCCGCCGCGAGTTCGATCATTCGCGCAACCACCGACGGCTTCGAGATAGTCTGGTGATGACCGATCGGCAGCGCGGCATCTTCGTACGCCTGGGCCGCAAGACCCGGATCGACGAACATGTGGCGCGGCACCGCCGCCATCGCGTTCAGCACACGCTGATCGCTGACGCCATTGGCTCGCACGCGTTCGACCATGCGTTCGCGAACCCGTTCCGAGGTCAGCGCCAAGGCGTTGTTCATCGCGCCGCTCATTGCACCGGCCAACGCGGCGTTCGGCGCGGGTTTCGCGCTTTGCTGCAGTTGCGACTGGAGTGGCGATGGCGTCGCGCGTGCGCTGTGGCCGGACGCATGCGTCGAGTTTTTGCCTGGCTTGACCGACGACTTTGGTGCTTGCTTGACAGGCTGCCCCGCCAATGCACCAGCCAACGAGTTCGCCGTTGTCTTTGCGACTGGCGCGGCCTGCGGCTTTGGCGGCATTGCACCGGTCGCCGCCGTTGACGTACCGAACGAAGCGCTTTGCGTCTTCGCCTGGGGAATCACCTGGGGTCGCGTCGCCGGCGTAGATTGCGCAGCAGCTGAGGTCCTCGCTTGCGCCCGTGCGGCTGCGCCGCCCTGCGTCGGTTTCGCCGACTGCTGCCGTGCGTTCAACGCCGCGCTCGCCGCGAGCGCCGCCGCGCGCATCTCACCCGGACGTCCCTCGGGCCGGCGCGGTTCGCGCACCAGGTCCTCGAGACCTAACGGAAAGCGCTTCGCGCGCTCGCCGGTCATGAACTGCCGCTCCCGGCGCGCAGCCAGTCGCGCGCCGCGGGCAGCATTTGCGTGTAGGTCAGATCGAGCTGCAGCGGCGTGATCGACACGGCGCCGTTGGCCACCGCATGGAAGTCCGTGCCTTCGCTCGCGTCGCGCGCCTGGCCCGAGGCGCCGATCCAATAGATCGGTTCGCCGCGCGGATTGGTCTGGCGGATCACCGGCTGCGACGGATGACGTTTGCCGAGTCGCGTGATCTGCCAGCCGCGCAGTTCGTCATACGGCAGGTTAGGAATATTGACGTTCAGCAGCGGATGTCCCGGCAACGGCCGCGCGAGATAATGCGCGACGATTTCGGCGGCAACGCGGGCCGCGTCTTCGAGATGCGCCCAGTCCTTGTCGACGAGCGAGAACGCGATGGCCGGCACCCCGAACATGATGCCTTCGGTGGCGGCTGCGACGGTGCCGGAATACAGCGTGTCGTCGCCCATGTTCTGGCCGTTGTTGATACCCGACACGACGAGGTCCGGTGTATGGTCGAGCATGCCGGTCAGTGCGATGTGCACCGAGTCGGTCGGCGTGCCGTTCACGTAGTAGAAACCGTTCGCCGAACGCAGAACCGACAGCGGCCGCCACAGCGTCAGGGAATTCGACGCGGCGCTGCAGTTCTGTTCGGGAGCCATCACGGTGACGTTGGCGATCGGCTTCAGCGCTTCGTAAAGCGCGGCGAGGCCCGGCGCCAGATAACCGTCGTCGTTGCTGAGTAGGATTCGCATGCGCCGATTGTAACCGAGGAAAGATGGCACGCGAACGACATGGACGGCGTGTCCGCGTGGCGTGCACAAGCGTCGTGCGAGCCAGTATTTTCCAGGTGCGCGGATGCTTGTATCGAACGCAAAGATGCTGCTTCGCACTGAACGCGCGGCCGTGCGCGCTCGTCGTGAATCGGCATCCTGTGCGTACTTCGCGCTGTGCAATGCAATACGGCTTGCGCGAGAAGCGCGCGCGACGCATCAAAAGCGCGCTGCACGTTGTAACCCGCAGCGCAATAAATCGCACGGTCGTGCGCTTTACTTTACACTCGAAAACAGTGCAAACCCTGAACGATACGGAGACACGATGCGCGCGATTCGCTGCAAGCAGTACGGGCCGCCCGAGAGCCTGGTCGTCGACAACCTGGCGGATCTCGAAGCGCCGCCTGGCCACGTCGTGATCGACGTGAAGGCCGCGGCCGTCAATTTTCCCGACGTGCTGATCATCGAGAACAAATACCAGTTCAAGCCGCCGCTGCCGTTCACGCCCGGTTCGGAAGCCGCGGGCATCGTGCGCGCGGTGGGCGAAGACGTCACGCAGTTCAAGCCTGGTTCGCGCGTGGCCGCGTTCACCGGCTCCGGCGGTTTTGCCGAGCAGGCGCTTGCGCCCGCCGCGGCCTGCGTGCCGCTCGACGATGACGTGTCGTTCGAACTCGCGGCCGCGTTCACGCTCGCGTATGGCACCTCGCATCACGCGGTGGTCGATCGCGGCGCGCTGCAGCCGGGCGAGACGATGCTCGTGCTCGGCGCGGCCGGCGGCGTCGGGCTGGCGGCGGTCGAAATCGGCAAGGCGCTCGGCGCGCGCGTGATCGCGGCGGCATCGAGCGACGAAAAGCTCGCGACCTGCGTGAAGCACGGCGCGGACGCGACGATCAACTACAACACCGAGGATCTGCGCGAGCGCATCAAGGCGCTCACCGATGGCAAAGGTCCGGACGTGATCTACGACCCGGTCGGCGGCGTGTATGCGGAGCCGGCGTTTCGCAGCATCGGCTGGAGGGGGCGTTATCTGGTGGTCGGCTTTGCGAATGGCGAGATTCCAAGGCTGCCGCTGAACCTGATGTTGCTCAAGGGCGCAAGCGTGGTCGGCGTGTTCTGGGGCGACTTCGCAAAGCGTGAGCCGCAGCGCAATCGCGCGGCATTCGAGCAGATGACCGGCTGGATTCGTGAAGGCAAGCTCAAGCCCTACGTGTCGGCCCGCTACTCGCTCGACGACACCGGCCGCGCGCTGCGCGACATGGCCGAGCGCCGCGTGATCGGCAAGGTGGTCATCACGCCGTAGCACAACCAATAAAGCAGCATCAAAAACGGCGCGGCGGCCGATTGCGATTTCGGCCGCCGCGCCGCTTGCGATCCACGTTCACAACTTCTCTGTATCCCCGGTGCGCGGCTGCCACTTCATCAAACGCCGCTCCGCGGTCCCGACGATCGCATCGAGAATCAGCGCGAACGCGGTCAACACCAGAATCCCCGCGAACACCGTGTTGATATCGAAGGTGCCCTCGGCCTGCAGGATCAGATAGCCGACGCCGCGCGCCGAGCCCAGATACTCGCCCACCACCGAGCCGACGAACGCAAGCCCCACCGACGTATGCAGGCTCGAAAACACCCAGCTCATCGCGCTCGGCAGATAGACGAAACGCAGCAGCTGTTTGCGGTTCGCGCCGAGCATGCGTGCGTTCGCGAGCACGACCGGGCTCACTTCCTTCACGCCCTGGTAGACGTTGAAGAACACGATGAAGAACACCAGCGTGACGCCGAGTGCGACCTTCGACCAGATGCCGAGGCCGAACCACACGCCGAAGATCGGCGCGAGAATCACGCGCGGCATCGAGTTCGCGGCCTTCACGTACGGATCGAACAGCGCGCTCGCGGTCGGCGCGAGCGCGAGCCACAGGCCGACGCCGAGCCCGATCGTGGTGCCAAAGACGAACGCGAGCACGGTCTCGACGAGCGTGATCCACAGATGCAGATAGATCTCGCCGCCCGTGAACCATTCCCAGATCCGCTGCAGTACTTTCTGCGGCTCGCCAAAGAAAAACGCCGCCTTGTTCGGATCGTCGAAATAGAACGGCGGTATCAGCGTCGGGCTCGTCAGCACGTACCACAGCACGAAGCACAGCACGAGCAGCAGCCACTGCCAGATCACCAGATTCGCCCGGCTCGGGCGCAACGTCTTCCACATGACTTGGTTTGCCTTGGACGATTATTGAACACGTCTTCTTTTCGATGCGCAGGCGGGGATGCGCGGCACATTTAAACAGCGGTCAGTTGCTGCTGATAACCCTTGAGCACCTCGTCGCGCAGCACACCCCAGAGCTGCGCATGCAACTCGACGAAGCGCGGATGCGAACGGATTTCGGCGACATCGCGCGGCCGCGGCAGATCGATCCGGAACTCGCCGATCGGATGCGTCGCAGGCCCGGCCGACAGTACCACCACGCGGTCCGACATCGCGATCGCTTCGTCGAGATCGTGCGTAATGAACAGCACGGCCTTGCGCTTCGCGGCCCAGAGATCGAGCAGCTCGTTTTCCATCAGCTGCCGCGTTTGAATATCCAGCGCGGAAAACGGCTCGTCCATGAGGATGATGTCGGGGTCGAGGATTAGCGTCTGCGCCATCGCGACGCGCTTGCGCATGCCGCCCGACAGCTGATGCGGATAGCGGTCGCCGAAGCCGCCGAGGCCGACACGCTTCAACCACTCTTCGGCCTTCGCGCGCGCTTCCGAGGCCGGCACGCGGTGAAACGACAGGCCGGCCATCACGTTGTCGAGCGCCGAGCGCCACGGCATCAGCGCATCTGCCTGGAACATATAGCCCGCTCGGCGATTCAGGCCGCTGAGCTTTTCGCCGAACACGCTGACGCCGCCCGTCGACGGCTGGAGCAGCCCCGCGCCGATGTTCAGCAGCGTGGACTTGCCGCAGCCAGTCGGCCCGACGACCGACACGAACTCGCCGGGTTCGATACGCAGCGTCGTGTCCTTAACTGCTGTGTAGCGCTGGGCGCGGTTGTCACGCGCGGCGAACGTGCAGGTGATGTTTTCGAGCGCCAGGGCAGCAACGGTCATCGTACGGCTCGCTTCGGGAATCGGGTTAGCGGGGAGTTGTCGCGGCGACGCTGGGGCGACGGCTGTGGACGCGGCGAATCGCCCTGTCCACGTCCCATTCGATGCGCCTGTGCGCGCGCCGCGTCGTTTATGCCTTGACGGTCGCGAGCGCCTTCTTCACGAAGTCGTTGGTCCACGTCTTCGACAGATCGATCTGCGCGTTCTGGATCACCGGATCGAACGCTTTCAGCGTCTTCAGCGACGTCGCGGGACCGTCGGCGGGCATCAGGCCGTCGGGCGACATCGCTTCGCGCACGTGCTGCCACGCGTCGAGATAGAGCGCGCGGTCGCCGAGCAGATAGGTCTCCGGCACCGTGTTGATCAGTTCGCTGCCGCTCGCGTTCTGCAGCCACTTGAGCGCGCGCACCATCGCATTGGTCAGCGCCTGCGTGGTGTTCGGGTTCTTCGTGATGAACGACTGCGATGCGTACAGGCAGCCCGCCGGCATGTCGCCGCCGAACACGATGTGCGTATCGGTGAGCGTGCGGGTATCCGACACGACGCGCACGTCGCCGGCGCGCTCGAGGCGCGTGACGACCGGATCGAGATTGGCGATCGCGTCGATCTGCCCGGACTGCAGCGCGGCGATCGCGCCGGCACCGGCGCCCACGCCGATGAACGCGACGTCCTTCGGACTGAGCCCTGCTTTCGCGAGGACGAAGCTCGCCATGATCGCCGTCGACGAACCCGGCGCGGTCACGCCAATCTTCTTGCCCTTCAGATCGGCGATCGACTTGTAGTTCGGCATCGTCTTCTTCGACACCGCCAGCACGATCTGCGGCGCGCGGCCCTGCAGCACGAATTCGCGGAACATCTGCTTTTGCGCCTGCAACAGCAGCGTGTGTTCGAACGCGCCGGAGACCACGTCTGCGCTTCCGCCGACTGCCGCCTTCAACGCCTGCGAGCCGCCCGCGAAGTCGGAAATCTCGACTTCGAGCCCCTCGTCCCTGAAGTAGTTGCGGCGCTCGGCGATCGTCAGCGGCAGGTAGTAGAACAGGTTCTTGCCGCCGACCGCGATGGCGACCTTGGTGGTCTCGGGCTTGCCCTGCGCGAAAGCGAACGGCGTGGCCGCGAGCGAGGCGCCCGCGAGCGCCGCACCGCCGGCGAGGAAGGTTCTGCGTTGCATGGTCCGTTGTCTCCAGATTTTTTGTCGTCCGGCTTTTTGACCGCCCGTGTGCGCGTTGCGCAAGCGCTTGGCCACGGTGTGGGGCTGCCGGTCGCAAGGCGCGAATCGTGCGTCAGCGCCGCGCTTTACGCGCCTTTCTCCATGCGTTGCGCTGTGCGCATCAGACGATCTGTTGCGCCCGCAACCGCGCGATGCCGTCAGCATCATAACCTAGCGATTGCAGGACTTCATCGGTATGTTCACCCAGTTCTGGCCCCAGCCAGCGCGTCTCACCGGGCGTCGCCGACAGCTTCGGCGTAACCGTGGGCAGCGTGATTTCCTTGCCGTCCTGCCACTTGAACCGCTGGATCATCTGCCGCGCGATGAACTGCGGATCGGTGAACATATCGGCGACGCTGTAGATGCGGCCCACCGGCACGTCGGCCGCGTTCAGCACCGCGAGCGCTTCGTCGATCGTGCGCGTGGACAGCCACGCGCCGATCGCGGCGTCGATTTCCTGCGTGCGCGGCACGCGGCCATCGTTATGCGCGAGCGCCGGATCGTTGGCGAGATCGTCGCGTTCGATCGCGATCATCAGGCGCCTGAAGATCGGATCGCTATTGCCGCCGATCACGATGCTGCCGTCGCGGCACGGATACGTATTCGACGGCACGATGCCCGGCAGAGACGCGCCGGTACGCTCGCGCACCATGCCGTAGACGCCGTATTCGGGCACCACGCTTTCCATCATGTTGAAGACGGCCTCGTACAGCGCGACGTCGACGACCTGCCCGTTGCCGCCATTCATCTGCTTGTGATGCAGCGCCATCAGCGCGCCGATCACACCGTGCAGCGCGGCGATCGAATCGCCGATCGAAATGCCGATGCGCGGCGGCGGCAGATCCGGATAGCCGGTGATATGGCGCAGACCGCCCATCGACTCGGCGATCGCGCCGAAGCCGGGCCGGTCGCGATACGGGCCCGTCTGGCCGTAGCCCGACAGACGCACCATCACGAGGCCGGGGTTCTCGGCGGACAGCACGTCGTAGCCGAGCCCGAGCTTTTCGAGCAGACCGGGCCGAAAATTCTCGACGACGATATCGGCCTCTTTCGCGAGGCGCCGCACGATCTCCTTGCCCTCTTCGGCTTTCAGGTTGATCGTGACGGACTTCTTGTTGCGCGCCTGCACGGCCCACCACAGCGACGTACCGCCGACTTCCGGGTACAGCTTGCGCCATTTGCGCAGCGGGTCGCCGCCTTTGGGGTCCTCGATCTTGACGACGTCGGCGCCGAACTCGCCGAGAAAACGCGCGGCGAACGGCCCGGCGATCAGCGTGCCGAGTTCCAGCACCTTGACGCCGGCGAGCGGACCGCACGCGTCATGCGGTGCGGCGCTCGCGCCTGATTCGGGGGTGGCGCTCATGAGTCTCCCTGGTTCTGCATCGTTGTGTACCCGGTCTGTCTGGTTTGCAACGACTTGCGACGATGCGTGCCTGGACGGATATGGCGGCGACCAACGAAAGCCGCGTGGCTACATCGAACGACGGTCGAGCATCGCGCGCGCGATCGTGCCCGCGTCGACATACTCGAGCTCGCCGCCCACCGGCACGCCGCGCGCGAGACGCGTCACGGCAAGGCCGCGCGCCTTCAGCGTCTGTCCGAGGTAATGCGCGGTAGCCTCACCCTCGTTGGTGAAATTGGTGGCCAGCACGACTTCCTTGACGACGCCATCCGACGCGCGCTTCACGAGCCGGTCGAAATGGATTTCCTTCGGGCCGATGCCGTCGAGCGGACTCAACCGCCCCATCAGCACGAAATAGAGGCCGCGATAGGTCATCGTCTGTTCGAGCATGATCTGGTCGGCCGGCGTTTCGACGACGCACAGCAGCGACGGATCGCGCTCCTCATCGAGGCAGACCTCGCAGATCTGCGCTTCGGTAAATGTGTTGCACTTTTCGCAGTGACGCAGATGCTCGGTCGCGAACAACAGCGAGCGCCCGAGCTTTTCGGCGCCTTCGCGATCGTGCTGCATCAGGTGATACGCCATGCGCTGCGCGGACTTCGGCCCGACACCGGGCAGCGCGCGCAGCGCTTCGACGAGCGCCGACAGGGCGGAAGGTTGTTTCATGCGGATCGGCGTCGACGTGGGAGGTGCTCGGGTGGGCGAATTGGGATGCGGGGGCGTTGCTCGAACCGGGCCGCGCTTTCACGCCGCGACGACGCTTTCACGCACGGCTGCAGGTTCGATGTTTCCAGCCTGCACGCGGCGCGCGGCGGCGAGCGTCTGCGTTCGCACCGCGGCAATCAATCGCCGCGGCGCTCACCCGCTTCAGCCCTCTCTCAATCAGAACAGGTTCAGAACGGCAGCTTGAAACCCGGCGGCAGCGGCAGGCCGGCGGTCATGCCGCCCATCTTTTCCTGCGCGGTCGCCTCGGCCTTGCGCACGGCGTCGTTGAACGCGGCGGCGACGAGATCTTCCAGCATGTCCTTGTCGTCGGCGAGCAGGCTCGGGTCGATCGACACGCGGCGCACGTCGTTCTTGCAGGTCATCGTCACCTTGACGAGACCGGCACCCGACTGCCCCTCGACTTCGATCTGCGCGAGTTGCTCCTGCATCTTCTTCATGTTTTCCTGCATCTGCTGGGCTTGCTTCATCAGCCCGGCGAGTTGGCCTTTCATCATGGACGTGCTCCTTCTAGATAGCGTGGAATCTGGCATTCCGGCGCCGCGCCGCGACGACGCCGCGAACGATGGATCAGTGGGCCGGCGACGCGCCGTTCGGGGCGGCGTCCGGGGTAATCGGGCGGATCGAGCCCGGCACGATGCTCGCGCCGAACTCGCGAATCAGCGACTGCACAAACGGATCGGCGCTGATCTCGCGCTCGGCTTCCTGCTGGCGCTGCGCGCGCAGCTTCGCGTCGTGCGCGGCGGCGGTACGGCGCGCCGGGCCGACTTCGACCTGCACGTCGACGTTCTGGCCGAGCCGCTCGACGAGCGCTGCCTTCAGTTTAGCGACCTGCGACGCTTCTGCGTATTGCGGCACCGGCACGTTGAGCTTCAGCGTGCTGCCGTCGAGCGCCATCAGTTCGCTGTTGAACGCAAGCTGATACGAGATGCCCTTTAGCGGCAGGTCGACGGCGAGCGCCGGCCAGTCGCCGGTGAAACCTAGCGGATCGAGCGGCACGGCAGGCGGCAGCGGGCGCGTATCGGCGACCGGCGCCGGCGCGGCGGCCTGCGCGGCCGCGCCGTCCATGCGGACGTCGTCGGGGCCGTGGTCGAACACCGGCACGAAGTTGTCGTCTGGCGGAATGAAGTACGCGTCGTCCGCGGCCGACAACGGCAGGTAGTCGTCGGGCGGCATGTCGTCCCATGGTGGGGTCGACGGGCTGTTCTGCTGCGCATTGCTGCTCGCGCCGCTATTTGCGTCGCGAGTGGGCGCAGCCTGCGCGGCGGTGTCCTGCGACACGCGGCGTGACGCACCGGGCGTCGGCACCGGCACGACCACACGCGGCGCGGCGGGTTTCGGTGCGGCCGGCTTCGGTGCGGCCGGCTTCGCGGACACGTCCGTGTTAGCGCGGCCACGGTCGGACGATACTTTCATGCCGGCGTTGCGCAGCACGTCGAGCGCGGCGCTGGCGCCGCCCGCGCGGCGCGGCACGGAGTCGGCTGCGGCCGCCGGTGCCGCCATTGAAGCGGGCGCCGCCAATTCCGGCCGCGCTTCCGGTTCCGGTGACGTGGCCTCTTCCGCGCGACCAGGCGCGGCAGTTGCACGCGCGCTCGGTGCGGACGAAGGTGCGATGTCGGAAACTTCGTTCGAGACCGGCGCGCTCGAGCTGGCGATCGTGGCGACGGCATTCGCGGGCGCGTCTTCCCACGGCGCCAGCGGGGGTGCCGTAATGGCAGGCGCTTCTGTCACGCGGGCGACTTCGGCGTTGGGCGATTGCGGTGCTGCTTCAGATTGCGCGGAGTCGGCTGCGGGCTTCGCGATCGGCTTTGCAGTCGGCGCGGTCGATTTCATCGCGTCGCCCTGCTCCTCGCCGGCAACGCCTACCTGAGGTCCACGAACGGGCGCAGCAGTTGCCATGGCCGTCGCGGACGACGGTGACAGCGCGCGCAGCGCGGCAACCGTCGGTGCACCCGAGCGCTGCGCACCGGCGCCGGCGCCGCCCGCACCGCTCTGCGTGCCAGCGGCTCCCGCCGCTCCGCCACCGCCGCCTGTCGGCGCCGGCTCGAACGCTAGCATGCGCAGCAGCGTCATCGTGAAGCCCGCGTATTCGTCGGGTGCGAGGCCCAGTTCGCTTCGGCCGATCGTCGCGATCTGATAGAACAGTTGCACCTGCTCGGCGCTCAACACGTCGGCGAAACGGCGCAAGTCGGCCGCCTCCGGCCATTCGTCGAGCACCGACGAAGGCGCGAACTGCGCCCACGCGATCCGATGCAGCAGGCTCGCCAGGTCTTGCAGCGCCGTCGAGAACGACAGGCTGCGCAAGGCCATCTCGTCGGCGACCGCCAGCACCGCCGCGCCGTCGCCCTGCGCGAGCGCGTCGAGCAGGCGGATCAGATAGCTTTGGTCGAGCGCGCCGAGCATGCCGCGCACCGCGTCTTCACTGACCTGGTTCGCCGAATAGGCGATCGCCTGATCGGTCAGCGATAGCGCGTCGCGCATCGAACCGTCGGCCGCGCGCGCGAGCAGGCGCAACGCCTGCGCCTCGTGAGGCACGTTCTCTTCGCCGAGAATGCGTTCGAGATGCGACACGATATGGCCGGCCGGCATCTGCTTCAGATTGAACTGCAGACAGCGCGACAGCACGGTGACCGGAATCTTCTGCGGATCGGTGGTCGCGAGGATGAACTTGACGTGCGGCGGCGGCTCTTCGAGCGTCTTCAGCATCGCGTTGAACGCGTGGTTCGTCAGCATGTGCACTTCGTCGATCATGTAGACCTTGAAGCGCGCATCGACGGGCGCGTACACCGCGCGCTCGAGCAGCGCGGCCATTTCATCGACGCCACGATTACTCGCCGCGTCCATTTCGACGTAATCGACAAAGCGCCCTTCGTCGATCTCGCGACATGCACGGCATACGGCGCACGGCGTCGACGTCACGCCGGTCTCGCAATTGAGCGCCTTCGCGAAGATGCGCGACAGCGTGGTCTTGCCGACGCCGCGCGTACCTGTAAACAAATAGGCATGGTGCAGACGGCCGCCGTCGAGCGCATGGGTGAGCGCGCGCACCACGTGCTCCTGTCCGACGAGCGAAGCGAAATCCTTCGGCCGCCATTTGCGTGCGAGAACTTGATAGGTCATCCGGAAATTGTATCAGTAACAATGGCGCGCAAAACCGATTCGGGAAGACGCGTGAAATGCGCGAAACGGCCACGACGACGCTCCATCCGAAGACGGCGAACGATCAATACAAAAGCTCGGAATGACTGAGGAGAAACTGCGCAGAAGCCGTGAAAACGGCCGCGGAGAAAAAAGCAAGGAAAGGTGACGAGCCCGACCCTCGGCACTGGTGGAAAACGGCTGTGGCTGCTTCGTTCCCGACCTGACCAGGTTGACCATCCCTCCATGCGAGGAGGCCCGTCACGAAGGATTCTATCATTGCCGCGCGCATTGTGCGACTGTTGACACGAGCAAAACGCGAACGACGCTCCGCTACGAACGGCTTCGCGCGGTTTGCGGCCGCTTTCTGCACGCCGCCAGACACCCTCCCGGCCACCGCGGCGACGCGCGCCACGCGCGGCACTTGAGTTCGCCGCGCGCGACACCATTTAGATTGCAACGCGGTCGCCGTGAGCCGCAGAAACCGGCCGACGCTGCGGCGGCGGCCTATTAGCCCCACTGCGTTGATGAGTACTATCGCCATCGGCAACGCATAGCGAATTAAGCTACACTGCCAGTTGAAAGACCCGCATACGCGACTCTTTCCGCGCATTGCGTGAAAATCCGGCGTTTTTTCAGACGGTTCCTCTGATTTTCACAGGCATGCGCGGCGAGGCTCTGGATGCGGCAAAGCGAACGGAAGTATTCCCAGTTTTTGACGTATCGTGGCGAGCAATTCAGGCGGGCCTCGAACCGAGAGAGGTATTCATAAATGAGCGAACAAATCAAGCATATTAGCGACGCATCGTTCGAACAGGACGTCGTGAAATCCGATAAACCCGTGCTGCTCGATTTCTGGGCCGAATGGTGCGGTCCGTGCAAGATGATCGCGCCAATCCTCGACGAAGTCGCGAAGGATTACGCCGATCGCCTGCAAGTCGCGAAGATCAATGTCGACGAGCATCAGTCCACGCCGGTCAAGTTTGGCGTGCGCGGCATCCCCACATTGATCCTGTTCAAGAACGGCGCCGTTGCCGCTCAGAAGGTCGGAGCTCTGTCGAAGTCGCAACTCACCGCGTTCCTCGACGGCAACCTGTAAAGCAAGCAGTACGCCGCGGCGCTCGCGGGTCCATCGCGCGCCGCAGGCAGTTGGAGAATCGGGCGCATCGGGTGAGCAAACCGCCGCGCCCGCCGGTCAAGCGTGTTGTCAACCGGCAACACGCTTTGCAACAAAGATGCCACGCTGCCGCACTGGCTTAAATTGGCGTGTGCTATGCTAGAATCCACAAAACGTCGAAAAGACGTGTAAGTCTTTGAGCGGTTCCGCTCACCCTCCTCCCAGATTTCATTTCGTCGCACCTTCTCCTGCGGGTTCTCCGTATGCATTTATCCGAGCTTAAGACTCTACACGTGTCCCAATTGATCGAGATGGCCAATGGCCTCGAGATCGAAAGCGCGAACCGCCTGCGCAAGCAGGAATTGATGTTCGCCATTCTAAAAAAACGAGCCAGAGCGGGCGACACGATCTTCGGCGACGGCACCCTCGAAGTGCTGCCGGACGGTTTCGGCTTCCTGCGTTCGCCGGAAACCTCCTACCTCGCCAGCACGGATGACATCTACATCAGCCCGTCGCAAATCCGCCGCTTCAACCTGCATACGGGCGACACGATCGAAGGCGAAGTGCGCACGCCGAAAGACGGCGAGCGCTATTTCGCGCTGGTGAAGGTGGACAAGGTCAACGGCCAGCCGCCGGAGGCCTCGAAGCACAAGATCATGTTCGAAAACCTGACGCCGCTGCACCCGAACAAGGTGCTGCTGCTCGAACGTGAAATGCGTGGCGAAGAGAACGTGACCGGCCGCATCATCGACATGATCGCGCCGATCGGCAAGGGCCAGCGCGGCCTGCTCGTCGCGTCGCCGAAGTCGGGCAAGACCGTGATGCTTCAGCACATCGCGCACGCGATCAAGCAGAACCATCCCGACGTCGTGCTGTTCGTGCTGCTGATCGACGAGCGTCCGGAGGAAGTGACGGAAATGCAGCGTTCGGTGGCCGGCGAAGTGATCGCCTCAACGTTCGACGAACCCGCCGCGCGTCACGTGCAGGTCGCCGAAATGGTGATCGAGAAGGCCAAGCGCCTCGTCGAAATGAAGAACGACGTCGTGATTCTGCTCGACTCGATCACGCGTCTCGCGCGCGCTTACAACACGGTGGTCCCGGCCTCGGGCAAGGTGCTGACGGGCGGTGTCGACGCGAACGCGCTGCAGCGCCCGAAGCGGTTCTTCGGCGCGGCGCGCAACATCGAGGAAGGCGGATCGCTGACCATCATCGGCACGGCGCTGATCGAAACCGGCAGCCGCATGGACGATGTGATCTACGAAGAGTTCAAGGGCACCGGCAACATGGAAGTGCACCTCGAGCGCCGTCTCGCCGAGAAGCGCGTCTACCCGTCAATCAACCTGAACAAGTCGGGCACGCGCCGCGAAGAGCTGCTGATCAAGCCCGAAGCGCTGCAGAAGATCTGGGTACTGCGCAAGTTCATTCACGACATGGACGAAGTCGAGTCGATGGAATTCCTGCTCGACAAGATCCGCCAGACGAAGAGCAATTCCGAGTTCTTCGACATGATGCGTCGTGGCGGCGGCAGCTAACGCGCGACGTTCGTGCTGGCCGTATTAGTCGGCAACTGCAACGCATGAAAAACCGCTCGCAAACTGCGAGCGGTTTTTTTTCGTCCATCGTCCGCAGAGACAATACGCCGCCTCAACATCAGCGTGAACGTACACGCGGTTTCTCGGAGGGGCCTCGGCTACCCCGTCGAGAACACCGGGCGGCTCGTCGGCGCCACGTCGCTGATTTCGGCGAGCGCGCTGTTCGTCTATCTGCGTTTTGCGAAGCTGCTGCCGCGCAAGAAGTGGATCATCGTGCCGGGCTTCGGGGTGGCCGCGTTCGCCGCCGGGCGGATGACACGCATGTCACCGGACGTCGGCGAGGCGGCGCTCGCCCTGCCGCTGCTGCTGCGCGGCCTGCTGTTGCTGTTCATCGTGCCGCCGGTCGCGAATCTGACGTGCCGCATCTTCTTGATCGAGGAGGGGTTCACGCACGGCTACCGGCTGAAAAACATCGTCCGGCAGTTGACCATCTCCTTCGCGACCGCCTCGGTGATCATCGTCGAGCAGCACCGGCTCGCGCTGCATCAAAGTCGCCTCGCGGAGTCCGTGAATCCGTACAATCCGGTCTACCAGAACGCGCTCGCGACGCTGGCGCGCGGCTCCGCCGCCGCCGGTCATGCGGCGAGCGAAGCGCACGCGCTCGCGATCGCGTCGATCAGCCGGTCGATTGCGCAGCAGCGCCAGTTTGCTCGCGTCGCTCGACGGTTTCTATTTTCTGATCGGCGTCGCGATATGCGGCGGCCCGTTCGCCGCGTAGCAAAAACAGATCGACTGAAGGTGGGCTCCAAGCATGCTGTCGAAACTCACGAACTGGCTGGGCGCACGGCGTCGCGAGCGCGCGCTGCGCGACTACGCGATCGACGATTCCTTGTGGCAGGCGACACTCGCCGGCCTACCCTTTCTCACGCATCTGGAAGCGCCCGATCTCGCGCGGCTGCGCGAGATGACGAGTCTCTTCCTCGCGCAGAAGGAGTTCTCGACCGCGCACGAGCTCGAGCTGACCGATGCGATGACGGTCGGCATCGCCGCGCAGGCGTGCCTGCCGGTGCTGAACCTGAGCCTCGATCTGTATCGCGACTGGGTCGGCGTGATCGTCTATCCGGGCGAGTTCGTGATCCGCAAGACCGTTGAGGACGAAGATGGCGTCGTGCACGAGATCGAACACGACGCCAGCGGCGAGGCGTGGGAAGGCGGCCCGGTGGTGCTGTCGTGGGAAGACGCGCAGATGACCGATGGCAGCGACGCATACAACGTCGTGATCCACGAGTTCGCGCACAAGATCGACATGCTCAACGGCGAAGCGGATGGCCACCCGCCGCTGATGCGCCGCTGGCACGCGCCGCTCGATGCGCAGACATGGGCCGATGTGTTCGACCATGCATACGATCACTTCTGTGCGAAAGTCGACGCGGTGCCCGAGCGACGCTGGGCGCGTTTCGAACGCGAGTCGCTGATCGATCCGTATGCGGCGGACCATCCGTCGGAATTTTTTGCCGTATGCAGCGAGGCGCTGTTCGTGCGGCCCCAAGCGTTCGAGGCGGAGTATCCGGAACTGTACCGACTGCTCGCGCGCTACTACCGGCAAGATCCAGCGCGCGTCGGTTTGACGTTCACGCCCCTTTGAGACGCCGCGAATGTGGGTGCCGCTTGCGCCGCAAGAGAATCCGCTGGCAGAAAAATCGCCAAGCGACTGATTTTCTGGCATAATCGCGGTTTTTCGACCGTAGGCAAGTGGCTCGCGCCTGAAGGCAGTCCCATTCGAGGCTGCACGCGGGTTGGCTACCGCCAGATTAAAGGAAAGACCATGAAAGAAGGCATTCACCCGAATTACCGCGAAGTCCTGTTCGTCGACATGTCGAACGACTTCAGGTTCGTGACGCGCTCGACCATCCAGACGCGCGAAACCGCGGAATTCAACGGCAAGACCTACCCGCTCGCGAAGATCGAAGTGTCGTCGGAATCGCATCCGTTCTACACCGGCCAGCAAAAGATCATGGACACGGCCGGCCGCGTCGAGAAGTTCAATAAGAAGTTCGGCGCACGTGCTTCGGGCAAGGCAGTAAAGTAATACCGCAACGGTGCCGGCTACCGGCCGGCAACGGAGCAAACAGAAAGGGCAGCGCGAGCTGCCCTTTTTTGTCGCCTGCGCTTGTGCGCCCGCTGGGTCGCACGCCGCGCTTTCGCGACACTGTGTTACAGCTTGTCCATTGACGTTGCCGGGCGTTACCGGCCGTGACGTGCATCGCACGGCACGACTACAATGCCGGATGCTCGAAACGGGCCCTCGCGCCCTGACCTGCCGGGCCGCTCCGGCTGCATCGTTTATCCAGACTCCACACACCGCATGAGACCTGTCGTTCGCCTCACCGCCTCTGCGACCAGTGCGTTGCCGCGCTGGCTGCTGCTGGCCATCTGTATCGTCTACGCCTCGTTCGGCCTGTTCGGCCGCGATCCGTGGAAGAACGAGGACGCAGCCGGCTTTGGTGTGATGTGGACGATGGCGAACGGCGGCGCGCACGATTGGCTGCTGCCGAATCTCGTCGGCAAATATCTGACTGAGGACGGCCCGCTCGGCTACTGGCTCGGCGCGAGTGCGATCCGCATCCTCGCACCGTGGGTCGACGCGAGCAACGCGTCGCGCGTGTTCACGGGCCTGATGTTCTGCGCGGGCTGTGCGTTCGTCTGGTACGCCGCGTATCTGCTCGGCCGGCGCGCCGAAGTGCAGCCATTCAAATATGCGTTCGGCGGCGAGCCGGAACCGCGCGACTATGGCCGCACGCTCGCCGATGGCGCACTGCTGATCCTGCTCGCGTGCTTCGGCCTCGCCGAGCGCGGTCACGAGACCACGCCGCAGCTCGCGCAGTTCGTCTGCATCGCGATGCTCGTGTACGGCCTCGTGCGCATGATCGACAAGCCGATTCAGGGCGCGCTGATCTGGGGTCTCGCGATCGGCCTCGTCACACTCGCGAGCAGCCCGGTGCTGGTCGGCGCGCTGCTGCTCGGCACGCTCGCGATGACGCTGATCGTACGCGAAACGCGATCGCGCTGGCTGCTGCTCGCGGGTCTGCCCGTGGCGCTCGTGCTCGCGGTGTCGTGGCCGATCATCGCGCTCACCGCGTTCCCGGACGACGCTGTCTGGTATCTGAACCAGTGGCTGCACGTGAGCCTGAGTTCGTTCGCGGGCCCGCCCGGCTCGGTCGCCGCGTATGCGCTGAAAAACCTGCCGCTCTTCACATGGCCCGCCTGGCCACTCGCGCTGTGGTCGTGGTTCAGCTGGCAGGGACTGCGGCGCGCGCCGCACGTGGCGATTCCGCTGTCGGTGATCGGGCCGCTGTTCGTGCTCGTCGTGCTGCAAAGCCATCAGTCGAACCGACTCTACATGCTGCTGCTGCCGCCACTTGCGGTACTCGCCACTTTCGCGCTGCCGACGCTCAAGCGCGGCGCGATCAACGCGATCGACTGGTTCGCGCTGCTGAGCTTCACGATCCTCGGCAGCTTCGTATGGCTCGTGTATGTGGCAGGCCTGACCGGCTTTCCGCATCCGCTCGCGCGCAATCTCGCGCGACTCGCGCCCGGCTTCGTGCCGCAGTTCAAGATTCTGTCGTTCGTGTGCGCGGTCGCGGTGACCGTGTGCTGGTTCCTGCTGGTGCGCTGGCGCCTCGCGCGTCATCCGAAGGTGCTGTGGCGCAGCGTCGTGCTGTCGAGCGCCGGCACCACGCTGATGTGGGTGTTGCTGATGACGCTGTGGCTGCCGGTCGTCAACTACAGCCGGACCTATCGCGACGTCGCGCAGCAGATCGCCGCCCACTTGCCCGATGACTACACGTGCATCGCGCCGGTGCGCCTAGGCAATGCGCAGATCGCGACATTCGCGTATTTCGGCGACATGCATTTCTCGTTCAACCAGGACTGCGACGTAATCCTGCGTCAGGACTCGCAGGACTACGGCAACCCGAGCGCGATGCCCGACTACATCTGGAAGCTCGTGTGGGAAGGCCGCCGCGCGGCGGACCGCGACGAGCGCTTCCGCCTGTACGTGCGCATCGACCGTCCCAAGCCGCCGCCCGGCAAGCGCCGCAACTGGCACAAGAAGCGCGACTGACCATGTTCGCCGACGTACGGAAGATCGCCGCGCTCGCGTGGCCCGTATTGATCGGCCAGTTGGCCATCATCGCGTTCGGCGTGATCGACACGGCGATGGTCGGGCGCTACTCGGCCGTCGATCTGGCCGCGCTCGGCCTCGGCTCGTCGATCTACGTCTCGGTCTATATCGGCCTGACCGGCATCCTGACCGCGCTGCAGCCGATCACCGCGCAACTGTACGGCGCGCGTCGCTACGGCGAGATCGGCGAAGAGGTCCGCCAGTCATGGTGGCTTGCTGCCGCGCTGACCGTGATCGGCTTTCTGATCCTGTTCTTCCCCGGAGCGCTGCTGGCGTTGTCGCGGGTGCCCGACGCGCTGCACGAGCGCACGCTCGCGTACCTGCGGATTCTCGCGTTCGGGCTGCCCGCCGGCCTCGCCTTCCGGGTCTACGGCTCCGTTGCCAATGCGCTCGCCAAACCGCGGCTCGTGATGTTCCTGCAGATCGCCGCGCTGCTGCTGAAAATTCCGCTCAATACCTGGTTCATTTTCGGCGGCCTCGGCGTGCCCGCGCTGGGCGGTCCGGGCTGCGCGCTCGCGAGCACGCTGCTCAACTGGGCACTCGCGGCGCTCGGCATGCTGCTGCTCGCGCGCGTCGACGATTTCAAGGCACTCGGCATCTTCACGCACTTCTGCTGGCCGGTCTGGAAGCGCCAGGCCGCGCAACTGCGGCTCGGTATTCCAATGGGGCTGTCGTATCTGATCGAGGTCACGTCGTACACCTTCATGGCGCTTTTCATCGCGCGTTTCGGCACGACGACGCTCGCCGGGCACCAGATCGCCGGCAACGTCGGCGCGGTGCTCTATATGACGCCACTGTCGATCGGCATCGCGTCGTCGACGCTGGTCGCGCAGGCGCTCGGCGCGCATCGGCCGCAGGCGGCGCGCACGCTGTCGCGTCACGGCATCGCGATGGCGGTTGCGATCGCGTGCTGCTATGGCGCGCTCGTGCTCGTGCTGCGGCCGTATATCGTCGACGGCTATACGACGAACGCGCAGGTGGCGGCGAAGGCGTTGCCGCTGGTGCTGATCGTCGCCTGCTACCACCTGTTCGACGCGTTGCAGATCTCGACCGCGTTCGTGCTGCGCGCCTACAAGGTCGCGGTCGTGCCGACCATCATCTATGCGGTGGCGCTGTGGGGAGTCGGGCTCGGCGGCGGCTATGCGCTCGGCTTCGATACGACCGGCCTCACGCCGCCCTGGCTGACCGGCGCGCGCGGCTTCTGGGTCGCGAATACCGCAAGTCTCGCGATTGCCGGGCTCGGCTTGCTCGTGTACTGGCGATTCGTGAGCCAGCGCTATTTGCGCGAGGCTGCGGCGGCGCTGGTTGATTCGGCTGTTTGAGGGGATGGAGGGTTGGGAAGGCCACGAATAGCACCGACCGGACCGTCAGTTGCGCCCAAGCCGGAGTGAGAGACGACCTGTTCTGCATCCGCCTTTCCGTTCCCCACGCAGCTCAGCCCGCTCACGCCGCGTATGCGGCCTGCCCCTCCCGATCCTTGGCCTCGAAAATTTCCCGCGCCGCGAACAGCGCATTGAGCGCGGCCGGAAAGCCCGCATAAAGCGCCATCTGCATGAACACCTCGACGATCTGCTCGCGCGTGCAGCCGACGTTCAGCGCCGCCTCGATATGTACCTTCAGCTGCGGCTGCGCGCAGCCGAGGGTCGCGAGCGATGCGATCGTCGCAATCTCACGCGTGCGCAGATCGAGCTGCGGCCGGCTGTAGATGTCGCCGAAGCCGAATTCAATCAACAGGCGTCCGAATTCCGGCGCGACGGGCGCGAGCGCGGCGATTACCTGCTCGCCCGCCGAACCGTCGATTTCCCTGAGCTTGTCCCAGCCCCGCGCGTAGCGGTCGTTGTGTGCGTAGTCCATTGCGAGTCCTTATCGGGGTGTGAGGGCGACGAGGCTTCGTCGTCCTGTCGTGCCGGGTCGGGCTCAAGCGCGCCGCTCGTGGCCGCCTCGTAGTACGCGATCTTGTCGTCGATCGCGCCGAGGTTGCTCTGCAGATCGGCGATCCGCGCGAGCAGCGCGGTGCGATGCGCAACCAGCAGGTCGCGGCGTGCGCGCATCGTCGGATGGCCTTGCGCGCGCAGCGCGGCGATCTGCTGCATGCCGGAGATCGACATGCCCGTTGCCTTCAGACGCATCACGAAGCACAACCAGTCGAGATCGGCCGGCGAGTACAGCCGATGCCCCGTCTGCGTGCGTCCGACCGGCCGGATCAGGCCGGCCTGTTCGTAATAGCGCAGCGTGTGCGTGGACACGCCGATCGTTTCGGCGACCTGACCGATGGTGAGCGCGGTTGAGTGTTTCGACATGACGGACTCAGGTTAGGACTTCGAGTGCACTCTAAGTCAAGCGTCGGACGCTGTCATTCCTTTGTGTTGCTCATTCTTTATCGCAGACGAGTTATCGCGACCGATATCGACCGATAAATTCACCGGCACTGCATGCCGCTAAAAGCTTTAAATATTGTGTGGCGGATTTACTTGTCATCAATCGATCGGTATAAATCGTCCGCTATCTCAAATCGGGCCTGCGATTTGTCCTATGCTTAAACGCAGCGCCCGCTGACAGGATAGGTCGTCCGTTCCCGGCTAACTTTTTGCCCTCAATGGAGTGCTTGCCATGCTGAAGAAGCTTTTCATGCTTTGCGTCGCTGTGGCTTTGTTGCTGTCGGCCGGATTTGCCGCGGCCGTGGAAGTGAATACCGCCGATCAGGCCGCGCTCGAATCGGTCAAGGGCATCGGCCCCGTGCATGCGAAAGCGATTCTCGACGAACGCGCCAAAAACGGCCCGTTCAAGAACGCCGACGATCTCGCCGCGCGTGTGAAGGGCATCGGCCAGAAATCGGTCGAGAACCTCGAAGCGGCCGGACTGACGATCAACGGCTCGTCGGCACCGCCGACCGGCGCGAAGACGTCCACCAAGTCGGCCACGAAGACCACACCGGCGGCTCCCGCGGCAACCACCGCCGCCGCGCCCGCTGCCACGACGGCAGCGCCGGCCGCGGCTGCCCCCGCCTCGGCCGCGAAGCCGTCGAAGTCGAAGAAGAAGGACAAGGCCGCAGCATCCGAAGCGGCAGCCGCTTCGGCTCCGGCCGTCGCGGCTAGCGCACCGGCCGACGCGTCCGGCACCAAGGCTTCGAAGAAGAAAGCGAAGAAGAGCAAGGCGGCATCCGCCGCGGCTGCGTCCGGCGCATGATGCCGGCGGGGCTGCCGCCCTGCGTTTCACCGCGACACGCAACCGCGCGTCGACGTCACCCGCCCGGCCGTCATACGCGCCGGCATTGAAGAGAGACCGTCATGAGCCTACTCGACACCATCGGTTCCCTGCTTGGCAAATCGCCAGAAGGCGGCGGCCAGCAAGCGCTGATCGCCGCCGCGCTCGAATTCGTCAACAACCAGCCTGGTGGCCTGAACGGCCTGATCCAGCGCTTCCAGGAAAAGGGCCTCGGCGACGTCGTGTCGTCGTGGGTCGGCAATGGCGAAAACCAGCCGATCGCACCCGACGCGCTGCATAACGTGCTGGGCTCGGAAGCCGTGACCGGTCTCGCCGCCAAGGCCGGCGTCCAGCCGGATCAGGTGACGGGTCTGCTGTCGCAGATCCTGCCGCACGTCGTCAACGCGGCCACGCCGGAAGGCGAAGTGCCGGCCGATGGCAAGCTGAACGCGACCACGGTGCTCGGCGCGCTCGGCGGCCTGTCGGCGCTGCTCGGCAACAAGGGCAACGCTTAAGCACGCTGTGCGCCATGCGCTGGCGGCTTGCAGAGACCTTCGCTCCACGGTGATGCCACCGGTTTGAAATCGGCGGGCAAAAGAAAACCGGCAACGAAGTCACCTTCGTTGCCGGTTTCTTAACGTTGGCGGGAACGACTCGCCTGCCGTCGTCCCTTCGCGTCATCAAGCCATCGCCTTCAGTGCACGACGCGCTCGAACAGCAGCTTGCCGTCGTGCACTTCGACCGGAATTACATCCTTCGGACCGAACTTGCCGGCCAGAATCAGCTTCGCGATCGGGTTCTCGATCTCCTGCTGGATCGCGCGCTTCAGCGGCCGCGCACCGAACAGCGGGTCGTAGCCGACCTTGCCGATGTGCTCGAGCGCCGCGTCCGACACCACCAGCTGCATGTCGAGCTTCGCGAGCCGCTCGTGCAGACGCTGCAACTGGATCCGCGCGATCGACTGGATGTTCGAGCGATCGAGCGCGTGGAACACGACGACGTCGTCGATCCGGTTCAGGAACTCGGGCCGGAAGTGCAGCTTCACCTCTTCCCACACGGCGTCCTTCACGGCTTCCTGCGGCTCGCCGACCATCGCCTGGATGACCTGCGAACCGAGGTTCGAGGTCATCACGATCACCGTGTTCTTGAAGTCGACGGTGCGGCCCTGGCCATCGGTCATGCGGCCGTCGTCGAGCACCTGCAGCAGCACGTTGAACACGTCCGGATGCGCCTTCTCGATTTCGTCGAGCAGGATCACGCTATACGGCTTGCGGCGCACGGCCTCGGTCAGATAACCGCCCTCCTCGTAGCCGACGTAACCCGGCGGCGCGCCGATCAGACGCGCGACGCTGTGCTTCTCCATGAACTCGCTCATGTCGATACGGATGAGATGCTCTTCCGAATCGAACAGGAACGACGCCAACGCCTTGCACAGCTCGGTCTTGCCGACGCCGGTCGGCCCGAGGAACAGGAACGAGCCATACGGACGGTTCGGGTCCGACAGACCCGCGCGCGAGCGGCGAATCGCATCGGCGACCGCGCTGATCGCCTCGTCCTGGCCGACCACGCGCTCATGCAGCTTCGACTCGATCTGCAGCAGCTTTTCGCGCTCGCCCTGCATCATGCGCGACACCGGAATGCCGGTGGCCCGCGACACGACCTCGGCGATTTCTTCCGCGCCGACCTGCGTGCGCAACAGACGCGGACGCTTCGGACTGTTCTGCTCCTCGGCCTCGGCGCGCGTGACTTCCTTCAGCTGCGCCTCGAGACCCGGCAGCTTGCCGTACTGCAACTCGGCCACCTTCTCGAGCTTGCCCTCACGCTGCAGACGCACGATTTCCGCACGCGTCTTCTCGATCTCTTCCTTCAGCTGCGCGCTGCCTTGCACCGCCGCTTTTTCCGCGGTCCAGATTTCATCGAGGTCCGAATATTCGCGGTTGAGCCGCTCGATTTCCTCTTCGATCAGCTGCAGACGCTTCTGCGATGCTTCGTCCTTCTCCTTCTTCACCGCTTCGCGTTCGATCTTCAACTGGATCAGACGACGGTCGAGCCGATCCATCTCCTCCGGCTTCGAGTCGATTTCCATCTTGATCTTCGACGCGGCTTCGTCGACCAGATCGATCGCCTTGTCGGGCAGGAAGCGGTCCGTGATGTAACGATGCGACAGCTCGGCGGCCGCGACGATCGCCGGGTCGGTGATGTCGACGCCGTGGTGCAGCTCATAGCGCTCCTGCAGACCGCGCAGGATCGCGATGGTCGCCTCGACCGACGGCTCGTCCACCAGCACCTTCTGAAAACGGCGCTCGAGCGCGGCATCCTTTTCGATGTACTTGCGGTATTCGTCGAGCGTGGTCGCGCCGACGCAATGCAGCTCGCCGCGCGAGAGCGCCGGCTTCAGCATGTTGCCCGCGTCCATCGCGCCTTCGGCCTTGCCGGCGCCGACCATCGTGTGAATCTCGTCGATGAAGACGATGGTTTGCCCTTCGTCCTTCGCGATGTCGTTGAGCACCGCCTTCAGGCGCTCCTCGAACTCGCCGCGATACTTGGCGCCCGCGAGCAGCGCGGCCATGTCGAGCGACAGTACGCGCTTGTTCTTCAGCGTTTCCGGCACTTCTCCGTTGACGATGCGCTGCGCGAGCCCCTCGACGATCGCGGTCTTGCCGACGCCCGGCTCGCCGATCAGCACCGGGTTGTTCTTGGTGCGGCGCTGCAGGATCTGAATGGAACGGCGGATTTCGTCGTCGCGGCCGATCACGGGGTCGAGCTTGCCTGCGCGGGCGCGCTCGGTCAGGTCGATCGTGTATTTCTTCAGCGCTTCACGCTGGCTTTCGGCGTCCTGGCTATGCACCTGCGAGCCACCGCGCACCGCGGCGATCGCGGTTTCGAGCGCCTTGCGCGACAACCCATGCTCGCGCGCGAGACGGCCGGCCTCGCCTTTGTCGTCGGCGACCGCGAGCAGGAACATTTCGCTCGCGACGAACGTGTCGTTGAGCTTCTGCGCTTCCTTGTCGGCCTGGTTCAACAGACCGGTCAGTTCGCGGCCGATCTGCACGTTGCCATCGGTGCCTTGCACTTGGGGCAGCCGCGTGACCGCGTCGTTCAGTGCGGTTTGTAGAGGTTGTACATGCACGCCGGCGCGCGACAGCAGCGAGCGAGCGGAGCCGTCCTGCTGCGCGACGAGTGCCCCGAGCACGTGGACGGGTTCGATGTACTGATTGTCGTGGCCAACCGCCAGACTCTGGGCGTCCGCGAGCGCTTCCTGGAATTTAGTGGTGAGTTTGTCGATTCTCATCAAGAGACCTCCAATTTCGATTACCACCAAAATGAGGCGTTTTATTAGGGTTTCAAGCGCTTTTTTGGCCTCGGTCGCAACTATTTAACATTTGAGCGCAAGAACTGCCGCGATCCTTCCCCAGTGGCGCGGCCGGGCGGGTTTGCGCACCCGGGAGCCGGCCGGATGTTCTAGTTCTTGTGGCCCAGCGTCGCCGGACTGCCGCCGCGCGTGCTATCCGAGACCACCGTAATCGGCAGCGGCACCATCTGAATCGTGGAGCCTAACCCGAGCAACGCCGCGAGCGGACTTTTCGGTTGCGCGACTTCGCCGATCGTAAAACGATCGAGCTCGGCGAGAAAAGCGAGGTTCGCCGCCTGCAACGCGCCACGCAGCCGGCACTGCGTCGTGATGACGCAAGGCCGCTGTTGGCCCTGCCGGTCCGGCAGACAGCCGACCAGCGCAAAGTCGCTTTCCGTGACCCGCACCACGTCGCCGACGCTCAGCGACAGCGATTGCGCGCCGAGCCGCAAGCCGCCGTTGCGGCCGCGCACGGTTTCGACCCAGCCGAGCTCGCCCAGCTGCTGCACGACCTTCATCAGATGGTTCTTCGAGATGCCGTAGGCTTGCGAAATGTCCTGAATCGTCGATAATCCGTCGCCCCGCACCGCGAGGTACAGCAGCACGCGCAGCGCGTAATCCGTATAGTCGGTAAGTCTCATAGGTCCCGGTATAGCTTGAAAGGCTGCGAGCAAGTGCCTTGAACGTCCCGATAACCGCGTCGACGCAAGAGTTGCCGGGAACGAGCGCTACGCCCTAACATGACTGGCGGGCATGACTGGCCGGCGGGCGACGTTCCGCGAATCGCGTTGCAAAACTGTTTCGGATAGCAATAGTAGCTTTTTCCGCATCAACCGTTTGTTAGAAAAACGGGGGGTCAAGGTTCAGTTCAGCCGTCATCGGCAACCGCAATTTTCTGGAATCCGCATGAATCCGTCTTTCCCCGCCGCGCCGCCGGTCGAACGCGCGGCCGAACCCACCGACGCCAATATCGGCGACCTCGTCTATGGCTTTTACGATCGCGTGCGTGCCGACCCGCTGCTCGGTCCGGTCTTCGACGCGAAGCTCGCGGGCCGGTGGGACGACCATCTGCCGAAGATGTGCACATTCTGGAGCAGCCTCGTGCTCGGCGCGAAGCAGTATCGCGGCAACGTGCAGCAGGCGCATCAGCCGCTCGAAGGCATCGAGCCGCAGCATTTCAGCCGCTGGCTGTATCTGTTCCTCGATACGGTCGAATCGCGCTATCAGCCGGCCGCGGCGGTCCGTTTCATGGAGCCGGCGCTGCGGATCGCGCAGAGTCTGCAACTGAGCCGTTTCGGCTGGGATTACAAGATCCCGCCGGAGCAGCAGGCGCTGCTCGAGCGGGTGGCGCCGAAGCGTCGGCCGCGAGATGGCGACGTTGAAGACGATGGCGAGCATCCGTCGCGGCCGGCTGGGGAGCCGTTCCCGGTGCCGATCATCGGACGCTCGCGGGACGAGTGAACGTCGGCCGGCGCCGACGCCCCTCACACAAAGACGCCGCGTGCGCCGTCGCAACTCCGCGGCCCGCGACCCGTTTACTCCGGAGTCCGATTTCCCGAATCGATTCCCCAGCGCGCGAGCGCGGCATCGTCGGTCACGCGCGCGTCGACCCAGCGCTCGCCCGCGTCGGTTTTCTCCTTCTTCCAGAATGGCGCTTCGGTCTTCAGATAGTCCATCACGAATTCACACGACGCAAACGCGTCGCCGCGATGCGCGGCCGTCGTCGCAACGAGCACGATCTGATCGAGCGGATACAGCTTGCCGACGCGATGCACGATCAGCACCTCGATGCCCGGCCAGCGTTCGCGCGCACGCTCGACGATCGCCTCGAGCGACTTCTCCGTCATGCCCGGATAATGCTCGAGCTCCATCGTCTCGACCGCGCTGCCCTCGTTGAGATCGCGCACGGTGCCGACGAAGCACGCGAGCGCGCCGATCCTCGGATTGCGCGCGCGCAGCGCGGCCACCTCGGCGCTGAGGTCGAAGTCTTCGGTCTGGACGCGAACGGGCATGGACGGCTCCTGAGGGCTTTTGTCGCTGGCGTGAACGTGATGTGCGAGAGCGCGGTTCAGCCGCCGGTGACGGGCGGAAAGAACGCGACCTCGCAGCCCTCGGTGATGCGAGCGCTCGCGCCGGTCATCACGTGGTTGCAGGCCATGCGCAGCGCGCGGCCTTCGGCGAGCGTCTCGGCCCAGATGCCGCCACGCACGCGCAGCCACGCGCGCACATCGCCGACGGTCGCGATGCCGTCGGGCACCTCGACGCTTTCGGCGGACGTATTGAGCGCTTCACGCACGCTCGCAAAGTATCGGAGTTCAATCTTCATCGGGATACCGCCGGTCTACGCCGCGCATGCCGCGGACGACCGGCCTCAGTTCAACAGTTCGGAAAACGGAATGAAGCGCACGGTTTCGCCGGCGCTGATCGCGTGGTTCGGCGGATTGTCGATCAGACCGTCGCCCCACACGGTCGACGTCAACACGGCCGAACTCTGATTGGCAAACAGATCGAGCCCTCCCGCCACGTTGACGCGCGCGCGCAGGAACTCGTTGCGGCGATCGGCCTTGCCCTGCGTGAAGTCCGCGCGCAGCGACAGCGCGCGCGGCGCGACCGCCTGCACGCCGGCCAGCCGCAGTACGAACGGACGCACGAACAGCAGGAACGTCACGAAGCTCGACACCGGATTGCCGGGCAGGCCGATGAAAAACGTTTCGGCCGGCTCGCCCCCATTTGCACCACCCGCACCACCCGCACCACGCCGCACCGCGCCGAACGCGAGCGGCTTGCCCGGCTTCATGGCGATCTGCCACATCGACAGACGCCCTTCGGCCTCCACCGCCGGCTTCACGTGATCCTCCTCGCCGACCGACACGCCGCCGCAGGTGAGAATCAGATCGTGCGCTTCGGCGGCTTCTCGCAGCGTCGCGCGGGTCGCGTCGAGTTGATCGGCGACGATGCCATAGTCGGTCACGTCGCAGCCGAGCTTCTCGAGCAGGCCGCGCAGCGTGAAGCGATTCGAGTTGTAGATCGCGCCGGGCTTCAGCGGCTCACCGGGCATCGTCAGTTCGTCGCCGGTGAAGAATACGGCGACTTTCACGCGGCGGCGCACCTCGAGCCGCGCGCATCCGACCGACGCGGCAAGTCCCAACGCCTGCGGCGTGAGCCGCGTGCCGGCCGGCAGGATCACCGAGCCCACGCGAATATCGGCGCCCTGTGCGGTGATCCACTCGCCCGCCTGCGGCCGATGCACGATCGTCACCTCGTCGCCAGCCGCCTCGGTCTGCTCCTGCATCACGACCGCGTCCGCGCCGGCGGGCACCGTCGCGCCGGTGAAGATGCGTGCCGCGCTGTTGGGCGCGAGCGGCGTCGGCGCATGGCCGGCCGGAATGCGTTGCGAGACCGGCAGGCGGCTGCCGTGCGCGAGATCGGCGATGCGGACCGCGTAGCCGTCCATCGCGCTCGTGTTCATCGGCGGCACGTCGAGCGGCGACGTGACGTCGGTGGCGAGCACGCGATTCAGCGCGTCGAGCGTCGGCAGCGTTTCGATACCGTCGAGCGCGCGCGCGGCGTCGAGCAGGATCGCCAGCGCATCGGCAGTGGCGAGCATCGGGGCGCGGGGCGTGGGTGTGGACATCTGGAGGGTGGAAGCCGCAGGTTAAAAGAACATTGTAGCGGCCGATGCCGTTAGCCTGGGCGGCCGGGCGTTATGGGGAGCTTTTGGTGTTTTTCGATGCGTGGCCGCGGAGGGTGCGGCCAGCGTTTTCTCGTAGTGCGGGCGTGAGCGTCGATCAACGTGAAGCGACGCGGCATCCCGCGTGAGCCGTAAAACGGCTCACGCGGCCCGCTCGCCCTTATTCGCCGGTATTCGCGACGATGAAGTCCTTCACCCGCTGCGCATCCGCGGACACGACCTCGAAGCGCTGCGGCAGCGACTCGAGCCCCGAGAACGCCGCCGGCCGCTCCGGCTCGCGCAGCAGCGCCTCGCGGATCGTCTCGCCGAACTTGATCGGCTGCGCGGTCTCGAGCACGATCATCGGAATGCCGGGCTGCAGATGCTCGCGCGCGACCTTCACGCCGTCGGCCGTGTGCGTGTCGATCATCGTGTCGTAACGCTGGAACACGTCGCGGATCGTGTCGACGCGGGTGTCGTGGCTGCTGCTGCCCGACACGAAACCGAACTCCCTTACGCGCGCGAAGTCGCCACTTGCCGCGAGATCGAAACCGCCCTTCTCCTCGACGTCGCGGAACAATTGCAGCACGCGCGCCGGATCGCGGCCGAGCAGGTCGTACACGAAGCGCTCGAAGTTCGATGCCTTCGAGATGTCCATGCTCGGGCTGCTCGTGTGATACGTCTCGGCCGCCTTGCGTACGCGGTAAATACCAGTGCGGAAGAACTCGTCGAGCACGTCGTTCTCGTTGGTCGCGACGACGAGCTTCTCGATCGGCAGACCCATCATGCGCGCGATATGACCCGCGCACACGTTGCCGAAGTTGCCCGACGGCACCGTGAACGACACGCGCTCGGCGTTCGACTTCGTCGCGGCAAAGTAGCCCTTGAAGTAATAGACGACCTGCGCGACGACCCGCGCCCAGTTGATCGAATTGACCGTGCCGATCTTGTACTTCGCCTTGAACGCGTGATCGTTCGACACCGCCTTCACGATGTCCTGCGCGTCGTCGAACACGCCTTGCACCGCGAGGTTGAAGATGTTCGGGTCTTGCAGGCTGTACATCTGCGCGGTCTGGAACGCGCTCATCTTTTTGTGCGGCGACAGCATGAACACGCGGATGCCCTTCTTGCCGCGCATCGCGTATTCAGCGGCGCTGCCGGTGTCGCCCGACGTCGCGCCGAGAATGTTCAGCGTTTCGCCATGCTTCGCGAGCGCGTACTCGAACAGGTTGCCGATCAGCTGCATTGCCATGTCCTTGAACGCGAGCGTCGGACCGTTCGACAGTTCGAGCAGCGACAGCGGCGCGCCGTCTTCGACGCCGAGCGTCTTCAGCGGCGTGATCTGCGCGGCGCTTTCGTCGTCGCGCACGTTGCAGTAGGTCGCGGCCGTATAGGTCTTGCGCGTCAGTGCGCGCAGATCGTCGGCGGGAATGTCGTCGCAGAACTTCGACAGGATCTCGAAGGCGAGATCCGCGTACGGCAGCGTGCGCCAGCGCGTGAGTTCGTCCGCGGTGACCCGCGGATAGTCGGCCGGCAGATACAGGCCTCCGTCTTTCGCGAGACCGCCGAGCAGGATCTCGGAGAAGGTATGGCGCTCGCCGGCTCCGGCGCCGCGCGTGGAGAGGTAGTTCATAGTTCGGCCTAGTTCAGCGCTTCCATGCGCAGCTTCGTGACTTGCGAGACGACGGTCTCGAGCGCCTCGATCGACCTGATCGCGGCATTGACCTGCTTTTCGACCGTCTCGTGCGTGATCAGCAGAATGTCGGTTTCGCCCTTGCCGTTCGCGTCGACGAGCTCCGATTCCTTTTGCAGCAGCGCGTCGATCGAAATGCCGGTGTCCGCCAGAATGCGCGTGATGTCGGCGAGCACGCCGGTCACGTCGGCGACGCGCAAACGCAGGTAGTAGCCGCTCGTGACTTCTTCGATCGGCAGGATCGGGGTGTTCGACAGGCTGTCCGGCTGGAATGCCAGATGCGGCACGCGGTGCTCGGGGTCGGCCGTGTGCAGACGCGTCACGTCGACGAGATCGGCGACCACGGCGGAAGCCGTCGGCTCGGCGCCCGCGCCCTTGCCGTAGTACAGCGTCGTGCCGACCGCGTCGCCATGCACGACGACCGCGTTCATCGCGCCTTCCACATTCGCGAGCAGGCGCTTTTCCGGAATCAACGTGGGGTGCACGCGCAGCTCGATGCCCTTGTCGGTGCGTCGCGTGATGCCGAGCAGCTTGATGCGGTAGCCGAGCTCCTCGGCGTATCTGATGTCGATCGCGGCGAGCTTGCTGATGCCTTCGACGTACGCGCGGTCGAACTGCACCGGCACGCCGAACGCGATCGCGCTCATGATCGTCGCCTTGTGCGCCGCGTCGACGCCCTCGATGTCGAAGGTCGGGTCGGCTTCCGCGTAGCCGAGCTCCTGCGCGGCCTTCAGCGCGGTCGCGAAATCGAGCCCACGGTCACGCATCTCCGACAGGATGTAGTTCGTCGTGCCGTTGATGATGCCCGCGATGTACTGGATGCGGTTCGCCGTCAGCCCTTCGCGCAGTGCCTTGATGATCGGAATGCCACCCGCCACCGCCGACTCGAACGCGACCATCACGCCGTTCGCGCGCGCCGCCTCGAAAATCTCCGTGCCATGCACCGCGAGCAGCGCCTTGTTGGCGGTGACCACGTGCTTGCCGTTGTTGATCGCGCGCAGCACGAGGTCGCGCGCGATACCGGTGCCGCCGATCATTTCCGCGACGATCGCGATCGAAGGATCGTCGACGACCGCGTTGAAGTCATCGGTCAGCGCCACGCTGCCGGCTTCGCCGCCGAGCGCCGCGGTCGCCTTGGCCGGGTTGCGCACGGCAATGCGCGCAATCTCGATGCCGCGACCCGCGCGACGTTTGATTTCTTCCTGATTGCGGCGCAGTACCGTGAAGGTCCCGCTGCCTACCGTGCCGAAGCCCAGCAGTCCAACTTTGATCGGTTCCATGCAGCGTGTGTTTCTAGTAGAGGTTTGAAAAGGGTGTCGAGGGTGTCGGGGGTGGCACGAGCGGCGCGCCTCATTTGACACATCAGGCGCCACATCGTACGCGACCCCGGCTCAGGCTGTGTGACGTTTGCGGTAGCCGTCGAGGAAGCGCGCGATCCGGTTGATCGAATCCGCGAGGTCGTCGACGTTCGGCAGGAACACGACACGGAAGTGATCCGGCGTCTTCCAGTTGAAGCCAGTGCCCTGCACGAGCAGCACGCGCTCTTCGAGCAGCAGGTCGAGGATGAACTGCTGGTCGTTCTGGATCGGATACACCTTCGGGTCGAGGCGCGGGAACATGTACAGCGCCGCCTCGGGCTTCACGCAGCTCACGCCGGGGATCGCCGTCAGCATGTCGTAGGCGAGCTCGCGCTGCTTGTACAGGCGCCCGCCCGGCACGATCAGGTCGTTGATGCTCTGATAGCCGCCGAGCGCGGTCTGGATCGCGTACTGGCCGGGCACGTTCGGACACAGCCGCATCGACGCGAGAATGCCGAGCCCTTCCAGATAGTCTTTCGCGAGCCGGCGGTTCTCGCCGGTCAGGCCCGAAATGGCCATCCAGCCGGCGCGATAGCCGCACGAGCGGTAGCTCTTCGACAGGCTGTTGAACGTGACGGTCAGCACGTCTTCGGACAGCGACGCCAGCGACGTGTGCGTCTTGCCGTCGTAGACGATCTTGTCGTACACCTCGTCGGCGAAGATCACGAGGCCGTGCTGGCGCGCGATCTCGATCAGGCCGAGCAGCAGTTCGTCCGAGTACAGCGCGCCGGTCGGGTTGTTCGGGTTGATCACGACCAGCGCGCGCGCGTTCGGCGTGATTTTCGCGCGGATGTCATCGAGGTCGGGCATCCAGCTATTCGACTCGTCGCAGATGTAGTGCACCGGCGTGCCGCCCGCGAGGCTCACGCCGGCGGTCCACAGCGGGTAATCGGGCGCGGGCAGCAGCACTTCGTCGCCGTCGTTGACGAGGCCCTGGAGCGCCATCACGATCAGCTCGGACGCGCCGTTGCCGATGTAGACGTCGTCCAGTTCGACGCCGTGCACGCCCTTTTTCTGCGTGTAGTGCATGATCGCCTTGCGCGCGGCGAACACGCCCTTCGAGTCGGAGTAGCCCGACGAGCTGGGCAGGTTCAGGATCATGTCCTGAATGATCTCGTCCGGCGCCTCGAAGCCGAACGGTGCCAGATTGCCGATGTTCAGCTTGATGATGCGGTGACCCTCTTCTTCGAGCCGCTTCGCATGTTCGAGGACGGGCCCGCGAATGTCGTAGCAGACATTCAACAACTTGTTGGATTTGAGAATTGGTTTCACGGCGGGCACTTGATCCTGGTTGATGGCTGGGGCAAACCTTGGGCAAACGGGGCCTGGCTGACGACGCCGGGCCGCTCGGATTCACCGCTACGGGGAATTCGGACGCGACGGCGGCCAGTCGCGAAATGGGGTCGAACTGTCGAGCGGCCGCGGCTTTTCGGGTTCCGGCGTGAAAAAAAACGCAGCGAAAGCGGGCGATGCCAACCCAGGTGGCCGGTGGGCCACGGCGATGCGCCCAGCGCGGCTTGTGGCGGCACTTGAGCGAGGGGCGCCGCAAGGCGGCTAAAAAGTTATAATTTAGCGGATTTTGGCCGACTTCCGCAATGCACCACCCGCATCGGCAAGCCTTTTCGGCCTTCTCGTGTGTCACACGCGTCGAACCGCGCGGCCTGTGCGACGTGCAGCCAGGCCGGCAACACGCATGACGTCTCACGACGACTTCGGAAAACCAATTTGAAATTACATCAGGATTCCAGCGGCGCGCTCAATACCGTTACCGGCTACGGCGCCGACTACGTCGAAATCAATCTGGTGCGTCACGCGGGCAGTATTCTCGTGCTGCCGGACGCGCCGGTCATTCCCTGGCCCGTCTCGTCGTTCGAGCAGTTGAGCGCCGAGCATTTCGCGATGCTGGTCGACGCCGCGCCCGAAGTGGTCGTGTTCGGCAGCGGCGAGCGGCTGCGCTTCCCGCACCCGCGCCTGACCGCCGCGCTGACCGCGAAACGCATCGGCGTAGAAACGATGGACTTCAAGGCCGCCTGCCGCACCTACAACATTCTGATGGCCGAGGGCCGCAAGGTCGCGGCCGCGTTGCTGATCGAGGCCTGAGCGTGCCCGGTTCTGGCCCCCCGCGTCGCGCCCGTGCGCGCGCCGTCGATAACAAGAAGGGTTGATATTTCATGAACGATACGCCGTCGAGGCTACCGCTCAATCGCACCGCGATCCTGTTGCTGGTGCTGGTTCTCGCCGTGATCTGGTTCGTGCCGCTCGGCTGGCGCCATCTGCTGCCGAGCGACGAAGGCCGCTACGCCGAAATGGCGCGCGAAATGTTCCTGACCGGCGACTGGATCACGCCGCGCTACAACGCCTACAAGTACTTCGAGAAGCCGCCGCTGCAAACCTGGGCGAACGCGCTGACGTTCGCGTGGTTCGGCATCGGCGAATGGCAGGCGCGCCTCTATACCGCGCTGACGGGCTTCGCCGGCGTGCTGCTGATCGGCTTTACCGGCGCCCGCGTGTTCAACGCGGCGACCGGCGTGTTCGCGGCACTCGTGCTCGCCTGTTCGCCGTACTGGAACCTGATGGGCCACTTCAATACGCTCGACATGGGCCTGTCGCTCTGGATGGCGCTCACGCTGTGCGCGCTGCTGCTCGCCCAGCGCCCGAATCTGCGGCCCCCATGCGTGCGCGGCTGGATGTGGGTGTGCTGGGCGTCGATGGCGCTGGCGGTGCTCTCCAAGGGCCTGGTCGGGCTGATCCTGCCGGGCGCGGTGCTGGTGCTCTACACGCTGATCGCGCGCGATTGGGCGCTGTGGAAGCGTCTGCATCTGGTGAGCGGGCTGATCGTTTTTTTCGCGATCGTGACGCCGTGGTTCGTCCTCGTGCAGCAGCGCAATCCGGAATTCCTGAACTTCTTCTTCGTCGTTCAGCAGTTCAAGCGCTATCTGACGCCCGAGCAGAATCGCCCCGGCGCGTTCTACTACTTCGTGCCAGTACTGCTGGTGGGCTTCCTGCCGTGGCTGTCGGTAACCGTGCAAAGCGTGCGCCACGCGTGGCGCCAGCCGCGTCAGCCGAACGGCTTCGCGCCGGTCACGCTGATGCTCACGTGGATCGTCTTCATTTTCCTGTTCTTCAGCGCGTCGCACTCGAAGCTGCTGTCCTACACGCTGCCGATCGCGCCGCCGATCGCGATGCTGATCGGCATGTATCTGCCGCTCGTCACGCGCGAGCAGCTGCGCCGGCATCTGGCGGGCTACGCGCTGTTTTTCGTGGTCGCCGCGTTTGCGGCGCTGTTCCTGCCGCGCTTCGGCACCGCGCGCAATCCAGCCGAGCTGTATGCCGAATACCGCGTGTGGGTGCTCGCCGCGCTAGCCGTCGCGTTCGTGCTCACGCTGTTCGCGCTGTGGCTGAACCGCCGCGGCCAGGGCGGCGTGGGCGCCAACGCGCGAGTCGGTCTCGGCAGCCTCGCCGCGTTCGGCGCGGGCTGGCTGCTGCTCGGCACCATCGCGGGCACCGGCCACGACGTGTTCGGGCGCCTGAGTTCCGGCGCGCCGCTCGCGCCCGCGATCAAGGCCGAGCTCGCGAAGCTGCCGCCCGACACGCCGTTCTACTCGGTCGGCGTGCTCGACCACACGCTGCCGTTCTACATCGGCCACACGATGATCATGGTCGCGCACCCGGACGAGCTCGCATTCGGCGTGTCCGTCGAGCCGCAAAAATGGGTGCCGACGGTCGACGCGTGGATCGAGCGCTGGAAGGCCGATCGCTACGCGCTCGCGCTGATCCCGCCGCCGACCTACGACCGCCTCGTCAAGCAAGGCGTGCCGATGCAGGTGATCGCGCGCGATCCGCGCCGCGTGGTGGTGATGAAGCCGCTCGCCGACGCGGCTCCCGCCGCCGCCCCGGCCGCAGCGGCAGCAGCAGCGCCCGCTACCCCCGCTACCCCCGCTAACGCCGCCTCGGCAGTCGTGGAAGTGAGGCCCGCGGCATCGGCCACGCCGGCCCCCGTCTCCACGCCCGCGGCAAAGCCCTAACCCTTTCGAGAACCAGACCGTTCGATGAACCCGATTTCCCTGTTCTGCATCCTGGCCGGCGTCACGCTGAATGCCGGCGCGCAGCTGCTGCTCAAGGCCGGCACGAATGCCGTTGGACACTTCGAATTCACCCGTGCGAACATCCTGCCCATCGGCTTCAAGCTGGCAACCCAGCCGCCGATCATCGGCGGACTCGCCTGCTACGTGATCAGCGTGGCGGTGTGGATCATCGGGCTCTCGCGCGTGGACGTGTCGATCGCCTATCCGATGCTGTCACTGGGCTACGTCGTCAACGCGATCGCCGCGTGGTACCTGTTCGGCGAAGTGATGTCGGTGCAGAAGCTGGTCGGCATCGGCATCATTCTCGTCGGCGTGGTCGTGCTCGCGCGCAGCTAGGCGCGGCGCCCCGCGTAGGAACCGGCGCGGCACACGCGCCGCCTAAGCGTGACGTAAGGTAGGCCGCGGTAAGCTGTGCGGTTGCGTTTTTTAAGCCGCGGCCTTGGGTTTGCGGGTAGTTTGTGGTTTACTTCGCGCCCGTCGGGCGGCGCCCCTTTCAATCGAGCGATGCATTCATGAGCCAGTCACAAGTCCCGTTTTTGCCGTTTGTCAAACCCGAGATCGACGAGGAAACGATCCAGGGCGTCGCCGACGTGCTGCGTTCCGGCTGGATCACCACCGGCCCGCAGAACCAGAAGTTCGAGGCCGCGCTGTCCGAGTTCTGCGGCGGCCGCCCGGTGCGCACCTTCAATTCCGGTACCGCGACGCTCGAAATCGGCCTGCGCATCGCCGGCGTCGGCCCCGGCGACGAAGTGATCACGACGCCGGCCACCTGGGTGTCGACCTGCAACGTGATCCTCGAAACCGGCGCGACGCCAGTGTTCGCCGACATCGACCCGATCACGCGCAACATCGATCTCGACCTGCTCGAAAAAGCGATCACGCCGCGCACCAAGGCGTTGCTGCCGGTGTTCCTGTCGGGCCTGCCGGTCGACATGGACCGTCTGTACGGGATCGCCCGCGCGCACGAGCTGCGCGTGATCGAAGACGCCGCGCAGGCATTCGGCTCCACCTGGAACGGCGAGCGCATCGGCAAGCTCGGCGACATCGTGTCGTTCAGCTTCCACGCGAACAAGAACCTGACCTCGGTCGAAGGCGGCGCGCTGGTGCTGAACAACGAGGAAGAAGCGGTGCTCGCGCAGAAGTACCGGCTGCAGGGCATCACGCGCACCGGCTTCGACGGCATGGACTGCGACGTGCTCGGCGGCAAGTACAACCTGACCGACGTCGCCGCGCGTGTCGGCCTCGGCCAGCTGCCGCATCTCGAGCGCTTCATCGCGCAGCGCAAGAAGCTCGTGCGCGCGTACTTCGCGCAACTCGAAGGCGGCGCGGCCGTTCGGCTCGGCGTCGGCCTGCCGCCCGCGGACTTCGAAAACAGCAACTGGCACATGTTCCAGATCACGCTGCCGCTCGAAAAGCTGTCGATCGACCGCGCCGGCTTCATGGGCGAGCTGAAGGAGCGCGGCATCGGCTCGGGCGTGCACTACCCGGCGCTGCACCTGTTTTCCCTGTACCGCGCGCGCGGCTTCAAGGAAGGCATGTTCCCGCACGCGGAGCGCTTCGGCGCCACCACCGTCACGCTGCCACTCTTCACGCTGATGAACGAAGGCGACGTCGAGCGCGTGTGCCGCGCGGTCAACGAAATTTGCGAACACTACGGAAAATAAGCGGACATGACTTATTCGGAACATCGCGCCGTCGCACCGGAAGTGTCGATCATCATTCCGGTGTACAACGAGGAAGCCGGACTGGCCGCGCTGTTCGCGCGCCTCTATCCGGCGCTCGACGCGCTCGGCACCGGTTATGAAGCGATCTTCATCAACGACGGCAGCCGCGACAAATCCGCGGCGCTGCTCGCCGGGCAGTTCCGCGCGCGCCCCGACACCACGCGCGTGATCCTGCTGAACGGCAACTACGGCCAGCACATGGCGATTCTCGCGGGCTTCGAGCAGTCGCGCGGCGACATCGTGATCACGCTCGACGCCGACCTGCAGAATCCGCCCGAGGAAATCGGCAAGCTCGTCGCGAAGATGCGCGAAGGTTTCGACTACGTCGGCACGATCCGTCGGCAGCGCCAGGACAGCCTGTGGCGCCGCAAGGCGTCGCGCGCGATGAATCATCTGCGCGAGCGCATCACGCGCATCAAGATGACCGACCAGGGCTGCATGCTGCGCGCCTACAGCCGCCATATCGTCGATACGATCAACCGCTGCGGCGAAATCAACACGTTCATCCCGGCGCTCGCGTACACGTTCGCGCAGAATCCGGTGGAAATCGAGGTCGCGCACGAGGAACGCTTCGCCGGTGAGTCGAAGTACTCGCTGTACTCGCTGATCCGTCTGAATTTCGACCTCGTCACCGGCTTCTCGGTAGTGCCGCTGCAATGGCTGTCGTTCATCGGCGTGATCCTGTCGCTAGGGTCTGCGGCGCTGTTCGTCCTGCTGCTGATTCGCCGTTTCATCATCGGCGCGGAAGTGCAAGGTGTGTTCACGCTGTTCGCCATCACGTTCTTCCTGCTCGGCGTGATCATCTTCGCGCTCGGCCTGCTCGGTGAATACATCGGCCGGATCTATCAGCAGGTGCGTGCGCGGCCGCGTTATCTGGTGCAGACCATTCTCGAGCAACGCGACGGCGGGGCCGTCGCCGAAGCGCCGCGTCAGACCGTCGTGCAAGGCGTGCAGCCGGTGCCGGTCGCCGACCAGGGACACCATCCATGAAGCCGCGCGCCGTCGTATTCGCGTATCACAACGTCGGCGTGCGCTGCCTGCAGGTGCTGCTCGCGCGCGGCGTCGAGGTCGCGCTCGTCGTGACCCACGAAGACAACCCGAGCGAGAACATCTGGTTCGGCAGCGTCGCATCGGTGGCAGCCGGGCACGGCATTGCCGTCGTCACGCCGGCCGATCCGAAGAGCCCCGAACTGCGCGCCGCGGTGAGCGCCGCGCGGCCGGACTTCATCTTCTCGTTCTACTACCGCCACATGTTACCGCTCGACCTGCTCGCGATCGCCGCACGGGGCGCTTACAACATGCACGGCTCGCTGTTGCCGAAGTATCGTGGACGCGTGCCGACCAACTGGGCGGTGCTCAACGGCGAAAGCGAAACCGGCGCAACGCTGCACGAAATGGCCGCGAAGCCCGACGCCGGCGCGATCCTTGCGCAAACACCGGTGCCGATCCTGCCCGACGACACCGCCGCGCAGGTCTTCGACAAGGTCACGGTCGCCGCCGAGCAAACGCTGTGGCGCGTGCTGCCGGCACTGCTCGCGGGCGAGGCGCCGCATCTGCCGAACGATCTCGCGCATGGCAGCTACTACGGCGGGCGCAAACCGGAAGACGGCCGCATCGACTGGAATCAGTCCGCGCAACAGGTCTACAACCTGATCCGCGCGGTCGCGCCGCCGTATCCGGGCGCGTTCACCGAGCTGAACGGGCGCCGTTTCATCGTCGCGCGCGCGCGTCTGGCCGCGCCCGGCGCGCTCCGCTCGGATTTGCCCCCGGGCCTGCACGTAAGCGATAATGCCGTTTTCGCGATCTGCGGCGACGGCCGCACGATCAACATCCACGAATTGCGGCACCAGCACGACGGCGGCGAGTCTGCCGTCAGTCCGGCGGAATTCGCCCAGCTCATCCAATCTCATTCATGAAAAAAGTCCTGATTCTGGGTGTGAATGGCTTCATCGGCCATCACCTGTCCAAACGCATTCTCGAAACCACCGACTGGGAAGTGTTCGGGATGGACATGCAGACCGAACGTCTCGGCGACCTCGTCAATCATGAGCGGATGCACTTCTTCGAAGGCGACATCACGATCAACAAGGAATGGGTCGAATATCACGTCAAGAAGTGCGATGTGATTCTGCCGCTCGTCGCGATCGCCACGCCCGCAACGTATGTGAAGCAGCCGCTGCGCGTGTTCGAACTCGACTTCGAGGCGAACCTGCCGATCGTGCGTTCGGCCGTCAAGTACGGCAAGCATCTGGTGTTTCCGTCGACCTCCGAGGTCTACGGCATGTGCACGGACGAGCAGTTCGATCCGGAAGAATCGCAGCTGTCGTACGGCCCGATCAACAAGCCGCGCTGGATCTACGCGTGCTCGAAGCAGTTGATGGACCGCGTGATCTGGGGCTACGGCATGGAAGGCCTGAACTTCACGCTGTTCCGTCCGTTCAACTGGATCGGCCCGGGCCTCGACTCGATCTACACGCCGAAGGAAGGTAGCTCGCGCGTGGTCACGCAGTTCCTCGGCCACATCGTGCGCGGCGAGAACATCAGCCTCGTCGATGGCGGCGCGCAGAAGCGCGCGTTCACGGACATCGACGACGGCATCAGCGCGCTGATGAAGATCATCGAGAACAAGAACGGCGTCGCCACCGGCAAGATCTACAACATCGGCAACCCGATCAACAACTTCTCGGTGCGTGAGCTCGCGCACAAGATGCTGGCACTCGCGGCCGAATTCCCCGAATACGCGGACTCGGCCAGGAAGGTGCAACTGGTCGAAACGTCGTCGGGCGCGTACTACGGCAACGGCTATCAGGACGTGCAGAACCGCGTGCCGAAGATCGACAATACGAAGCAGGAACTCAACTGGGCACCCACGTCGACTTTCGACGAAGCGCTGCGCAAGATTTTCGAAGCGTATCGCGGCCACGTCGCGGAAGCCCGCGCACTCGTCGAACAGCAATAAGGGCGCGTCCTTGGCTCGCATCGTCCTGAAGATCGACGTCGACACGCTGCGCGGCACCCGCGAAGGCGTGCCGAATCTCGCGCGCATCTTCGACCGCTTCAAGGCGCGCGCCACCTTCCTGTTCAGCCTCGGGCCCGACCACACCGGTTGGGCGATGCGCCGCGTGCTGCGGCCGGGCTTTCTGAAGAAGGTGTCGCGCACGTCGGTGGTCGAACATTACGGCGTCAGGCAGTTGATGTACGGCGTGCTGCTACCCGGTCCGGACATCGGCGCGAAGGCCGCGGCCGAGATGCGCGCGATCCACGAAGCCGGCTTCGAGTGCGGCATCCATACGTGGGATCACGTGTACTGGCAGGACAACGTGCGCGCCAAAGATCGCGCGTGGACCGTCGCGCAGATGCAGCGGAGCCACGCGCGGTTCATCGAGATATTCGGCGCGCCGCCCGTCACGCACGGGGCCGCGGGCTGGCAGATGAACGGCCACGCGTTCGAGCAGATCGACGCGTGGGGCATGCGCTACGCTTCCGACGGCCGCGGCCACTCGCCATATCTGCCGGTGGTCGACGGCAGGACGCTGAAGCACGTGCAGATGCCGACCACGCTCCCGACGCTCGACGAAGTGCTCGGTGTCGATGGTGTCGATACGCACAACGTCGCCGCGTGGATGCTGAAACAAACTGAAAAAAATCCGCACGACCAGGTGTTCACGCTGCACGCGGAACTCGAAGGACAGAAACTCGCGCCGGTTTTCGAACAGTTGCTCGAAGGCTGGCGCGCCCAGGGCCATACGTTCGCGACGATGGGCGATTACTACGCCACGCTAGACCGCGACACGCTGCCATCGTACCCTGTCGCGTGGGGCGAGATTCCGGGACGCTCCGGCGAACTGATCGTCCAGCCCTGAAGGCCCGCGACGCGGGAGTCGTTAGAAGGCGCGCCGCTTGTTACCCGCCTGTTGCCCGCTTCCTTGCCGGGTCTGACGATCGGACAACCGCGCGCCGACCGTATTCCCGAACAACAACAACCTCGACGACAGACCGGCCGACGCCGCGGCACCTAGCGACGCCAGCCCCAATAACCGGAGAACCTCGTGTCCATCGCAGTCGACCAACCCATCCCCGACTTCACCGCCGCCGCGACGGGCGGCGAAATTACGCTGTCAAAGCTGCGGGGCAAGAAGGTGGTGCTGTATTTCTATCCGAAGGACAACACGCCGGGCTGCACGACCGAAGGGTTGCAGTTCCGCGATCTGTATCCGAAGTTCAAGAAAGCCGGCGCGGAAGTGATCGGCGTGTCGCGCGACAGCCTGCGTTCGCATGACAACTTCAAGGCTAAGCTCGAACTACCCTTCCCGCTGATTTCCGACCCGGAAGAAACGCTGTGCGCCCTCTTCGCCGTCATCAAAATGAAGAAAATGTATGGCAAAGAGGTACGGGGCATCGAGCGCTCCACGTTCCTCATCGACGCCGATGGCGTGCTGCGCCGGGAGTGGCGCGGCGTTAAAGTGCCGGGCCACGTCGACGACATTCTGGAGGCTGTACAAGCGCTTTGATGCGCGTTATATTGGCCCGCAATGAGTGCCTGTCCACCCCACATTGTTCTCCGCTGCGCCAGCCCTGACGGCCGCCTGACCGGATCCACCGGTGCCGTTCGGAGCGTGAGGCGCAACGTGAGCATCATCGTCGAGCCGCTTGCCCCGAATGCCGGGGCGGCGGCTTTTTTAATTGCGCGCGACCGTTCGTTCATTGGTTCACGCGCTTCCGTCAAGGAGCCTATCGAAAACCAGGCGAACCGGCATCTCTAGACCGAATGCGCGCCTCCTTGCGCAAACTCGATGTCCCATGAGGGCATCGTCAGAATGCGACGGGCGGCGCACGATATGTGACCCGATCATTCCGAGGGAAACCATGCCTTTGCCTACTCCCCCCAACAAGCTCGGCAATCTTTTGTCGCCTGACGAATACAAGGCCAAAGCCGTCACGCCCGCGCGCTCCACCGCGAAAAAACAGGCGCGTGAAGGGGAATCCGCAGAGTCGGCCGATTACGGCCGCGTCAATGTCGCCACACCGATGGCGCACGCTGCCAACGCCGCCACCACGTTGTGGCCCGTGCCCGCCGTCGAGTCGCCGCCCGCCGCGCAACCCGCGCCCGCGCGCGGCCGCAAGACCAGGCAGACCGCCGCGCTGTTGCAGCCGGTTCCGTCCGCGCGAGCGCAGCTCGAAGCCGACGCGGCCGAAGCGCAGACGATCGTCGCACGCGCGCCTGCCGCGAAGCAGCGCACGGACGAAACAGCCGCCGCGCCCGCCGCAGCGAGCCCTGCCGCCACGCGCAAGAAACGTGGCACGGGCGCCACGCCAGCCGAGGTGCAGAAGCTTTTCGTGCTCGACACCAACGTGCTGATGCACGATCCGAGCTGCCTGTTCCGCTTCGAGGAGCACGACGTCTATCTGCCGATGATGACGTTGGAAGAGCTCGACAACCACAAGAAGGGAATGTCGGAAGTCGCGCGTAACGCGCGTCAGGTGAGCCGCACGCTCGACGCGCTCGTCGCGAACGCGGGCGACATGGCCGACGGCATTTCGCTCGCGCGTCTGGGCAGCCGCGAGGCGTCCGGGCGGCTGTACTTCCAGACCCGGCTGACCGCGATCGAGCCGGTCGAAGGTCTGCCCGAAGGCAAGGCCGACAACCAGATCCTCGGCGTCGTGCGCGCGCTGCAGCGCGATCGCGCGGATCGCCAGGTCGTGCTGGTGTCGAAAGACATCAACATGCGCATCAAGGCGCATGCGCTCGGTCTGCCCGCCGAAGACTACTTCAACGACCAGGTGCTCGAGGACAGCGACCTGCTGTACACGGGCATCCGCGCGCTGCCGCAAGACTTCTGGACCAGGCACGCGAAGGGCATGGAAAGCTGGCAGGACACGAAAACCGGCACCACGTACTACCGCGTGACGGGTCCGCTGTGCGCATCGATGCTGGTCAACGAGTTCGTTTATCTGGAGCCGCAGAACGGCGAGCCCGCATTTCATGCGCTGGTGCGCGAACTGAACGGCAAGACCGCGCTGCTGCAAACGCTGCGTGACTATGGCCACCACAAGAACAACGTGTGGGGCATCACGGCGCGCAATCGCGAGCAGAACTTCGCGCTGAACCTGCTGATGAATCCGGACATCGACTTCGTCACGCTGCTCGGCCAGGCCGGCACCGGCAAGACGCTGGTCGCACTCGCGGCGGGTCTCGCGCAGGTGCTCGACGACAAGCGCTACAACGAGATCATCGTGACGCGCGCGACGGTCCCGGTCGGCGAAGACATCGGCTTTCTGCCGGGCACCGAAGAGGAAAAGATGCAGCCGTGGATGGGCGCGTTCGACGACAACCTCGAAGTGCTGCAGAAAACCGACGACGCCGCCGGCGAATGGGGCCGCGCCGCCACCCAGGAGCTGATCCGCTCGCGCCTGAAGATCAAGAGCATGAACTTCATGCGCGGCCGCACGTTCGTCGACAAGTATCTGATCATCGACGAGGCGCAGAACCTGACGCCGAAGCAGATGAAGACGCTCGTCACGCGCGCGGGTCCGGGCACGAAGATCATCTGCCTTGGCAACATCGCGCAGATCGATACGCCTTACCTGACCGAGGGCAGTTCGGGCCTGACCTATGTGGTCGATCGCTTCAAGGGCTGGGCGCACAGCGGACACGTAACGCTCGCGCGCGGCGAGCGCTCGCGCCTCGCTGACTACGCGTCGGAGATTCTCTAGAGGTTTGCCGTTTTTTTCCGGCGTTTGATCGCAGGCCGCGTCCGGTTCGTTCCGGACGCGGCTTTTTTTGTTGCGTCGACGTTCCACGCAGGCAACACTTAGCGCACAAACTTCAAGTAATTTATCAACAATTCTTGCCGCAGCCTTGTTGGGCGGCTACCATCCCGACATCCTCAGTGAGTAAATGGGCGCTTACCGCCCGTGCCGTCTTCATGCGCCGACTCGCCTTATCGCTGCTGCCCGTCCTGCTGCTCGCCGCCTGTGCCGGCGCGCCGCAGAAGACGTCGCGCGGGTCAGGCGGCAGCGTCGTCGCGAACGGCGCCTATCGCGCGCCGCCGCCCGGCTTTCCCCACTTCGTCGATCACAGCATCGGCCGCGAGGAAATCTCCATCCAGGCGATGAGTCTCGTCGGCGTGCCCTACCGGTGGGGCGGCAATACGCCCGACAGCGGCTTCGATTGCAGCGGGCTCGTGCGGTACGTCGTGCTGCGCGCGGCGTCGGTGAACCTGCCGCGCACGACGGCCGAGATGAGCGGGCGCGGCGAGTCGATCGAACCGGACGAAATCGCGCCGGGCGATCTGATCTTTTTCAACACGACCGGGCGCGCGCATTCGCACGTCGGCATCTACGTGGGCAAGCTGCGCTTCGTCAACGCGCCATCGACGGGCGGCACCGTGCGGCTCGACTATCTGACCAATCCCTACTGGGCGAAGCGCTTCGACGGCATCCGCCGGATGGCGGGACCGGCGGCAACGCCGGCGCCGTTCGATACGCCGAGCTATCAGGCTGCGGCGCCGCAAACCGAGCGAGGTGCTGCGGTCGCGGCGACGGGCACGGCAACAACCGTGGCAGTTCCGGCAGCGTCGACCTACGCGGGCCCGACGGCGCTGTCCAGCGCGGCGTCGATGGCAACGGCCCGGCCGGTCGCGAGCGCGACGCCGGCGACCCGTGCAGGCGGCGGCACGTCCGTCGTGCAAGCCGATCAATTCGAGCCGCCGCCGTCGGGCCTCGGCGCCGCGCAGCTGCAGGCACGCTCAGCGGGCGCCGTGGCAGCGACGATGGTCCCCGCGGCTCAGGCGAGCACGTTTGAAAGCGGCGCTCGTTCGCCCGCTCAACCGATGCAGTCCGCGACGACCGCCCGCACCCTTGCCCAACCTTCACCCGACCCGATCGACGCCGCCGCCGATGCATTCGAACCGCCGCCACCCGCCTCCATCGCGGAACGCCAGGCGCGGCAGATGCAGCAGACCGAAGGCACTGGATCCGTGCAGCTCATGCGTGCGTCGACGGCTTCCCACGGCGTGCCCGCACCCACGCAAAGCAGCGACGACCCGATCGCCCGTTTCGCGAACGGCAACTTCTGACGCCGTGATCTGCTATCGTCATCGATATTCTTTCGACGGCGGGTAACGACCATGGAACTCGGGCTCAGAAATAAGGTGGTGCTCATCACCGGCGGCAGCAAAGGCATCGGTTTCGCGTGCGCGCGCGCCTTCGCACAGGAAGGCGCGAAGGTCGCGATCGTGTCGCGCGACCCCGCCAACCTTGCGCGCGCCTACGAACAGCTGAAACAGGAAGGATTCCACGTGCACCGCACGCGCGCCGACCTGCACGAAGCGCACAGCGCCGCCGATATCGTCGAGGAAGTCAGCACCGCCGTGGGCCCGATCGACGTACTGGTCAACAGTGCCGGCGCCGCGCGCCGGTACGACCCCGAGGCGCTCGATGCCGACGCATTCCGCGCGACGATGGAAGCGAAGTATTTCCCGTATATCTATCCGCAGCAGGAAGTGCTGCGCCGTATGGCCGAGCGCGCGAAAGCCAACGGCGGTGCCGAGCCGGGCACGATCGTCAATATCATCGGCATGGGCGGCAAGGTCGCGAGCGACATCCATATCGCAGGCGGCGCGGCCAACGCGGCGCTGATGCTCGCGACCGTCGGCCTCGCGCACTACTACGCGCGCTATGGCATCCGCATCAACGCGATCAATCCGGGCTCGACGCTGACCGAGCGCGTCGAGGAAGCGGTCCGGCTGGAAGCGGCGCAGCAAGGCATCGGCAATGACGAAGCGCTGGCGCGCGGCCAGGCCCGGATGCCGCTCGGGCGCTATGCAAAGCCGGAGGAAATCGCCGACGTGGCGCTGTTCCTCGCGAGCCGCCGCGCGAGCTATGTGACGGGCGCGATCATTCCGATGGATGGTGCGAACGCGCCGCTGATCTGAACGCGTCGTGCAACGCGCTTTTTAGTCGAACTGCGTAGGGACACCGGTGCGATGCCATGGGCGGCATGTAGCCGAAGCCCGCGCGTGCTGTTCAGCCAAACTCAGCCGAACCCGGCAGCGCAGGCCTGCATTGCATGGTGATTACAGGAAGTGGTGGCCCAGCCACCAGGCCCCGCCGGACAGCACCGCGGAAGCCGGGATCGTCAGAATCCAGGCCCAGACGATGTTGCCGGCGACACCCCAGCGCACCGCGCTCAGCTTCTGCGTCGCGCCGACTCCGACGATCGCGCCGGTGATCGTATGCGTGGTAGAGACGGGAATGCCGAGCGCCGAGGCGGTAAAAAGCGTGATCGCTCCGCCCGCCTCCGCGCAGAAGCCGCCGACCGGCTTCAACTTCGTGATTTTCTGGCCCATCGTGCGCACGATGCGCCAGCCACCGAACAGCGTACCGAGACCCATCGACAGATAGCAGCCGCCGATCACCCACAGCGGCGGTGCGTCCGCCTTCATCGACGCGAAGCCGGTGGCGATCAGTAGCATCCAGATGATGCCGATGGTTTTCTGCGCGTCGTTGCCACCGTGACCCAGGCTGTACAGGCCAGCGGAGAACAATTGCAGACGCCTGAAGCGACGGTCGACCTTGCTAGGCGGCGTGCGGAAGTACAGCCACGACACCAGCAGCATGAAAAACGAGCCGAGCACGAAGCCGAGCAGCGGTGAAATGAAGATGAACGCGACGGTCTTCATCAGGCCATCCCAGTTCAGCGATCCCCAGCCCGACTTCGCGAGCGCCGCACCCACGAGGCCGCCGATCAGCGCGTGCGACGAACTGGACGGAATGCCGTAGACCCAGGTGATCACGTTCCACGCGATCGCGCCGACCAACGCGCCGAAGATCACGTAGTGGTCGACGATGTCCGGGTCGATCGTGCCCTTGCCGACGGTCGTGGCCACCTTCAGGTGAAACACGAAATACGCGATGACGTTGAACGCCGCCGCGAACGCCACCGCCTGCTGTGGCTTCAGCACGCCGGTCGACACGACCGTGGCGATCGAATTCGCCGCATCGTGAAAACCGTTCATGAAGTCGAACACCAAAGCAATGGCAACCAGGCCGGTGACGACCCAGATAGCGAGTTGTATCGATTGCATTATGCGTTTTCCAGCACGATGCCTTCGATGATGTTGGCCACATCCTCACACTTGTCCGTGATCGTTTCGAGCAGCTCGTAGATCGCCTTGAGCTTGATCAGGACCTTGACGTCGTCTTCCTCGCGGAACAGCTTCGACATCGCCGCGCGCAGCACGCGGTCGGCTTCCGATTCGAGCCGGTCGATGTCCTCGCAGGCCTTCAGGATCTGGCTCGCCTGCTTCATGTCCGACAGCAGGCTGACCGCAAACTGCACGCGCTCGCAGGTCGCAGTGCAGATATGCGCGAGCTGGCTCGCCTCCGACGTGACCGCTTGCACGTCGTACAGCGAGATCGCGGTGGCGACGTCCTCCATCAGGTCGAGGATGTCGTCCATCGTCGTGATCAGCTTGTGGATCTCGTCGCGGTCGAGCGGCGTGATGAAGGTCTTGTGCAGCAGGTCGATGGCTTCGTGCGTGAGCTTGTCGGCCGCTTTCTCGGCCTTTTGTACGTTCTGCTTGTGGGTTTCGGCGTCCTGCAGATTGTCGATCAGGAGCTCGAGTTCGCGGCTTGCCGAGATGATGCACGTTGCGTGCGAGTTGAAGATTTCAAAGAACTTGCCCTCGGTGGGCATGAATCGACCGAACATTGGGATCCTGGAAATGGGTCACGTTATGGCTGACATAAAACCGCCATATTGTACCGTTCCGCCCATCATTGCCGCACTCGCGACAGCGCCGTTACAACAGCCCACGGCGCCTTGCGTCACTCGCCGCCGTAGAAGTTCTGCGCGCCCGCAAAGTTGTCGAACTTCGTGTATTGGCCGTGGAAAGTGAGCCGAACGGGACCGATCGGACCGTTCCGCTGCTTGCCGATGATGATCTCCGCGGTGCCCTTGTCGGGGCTGTCCGGGTTGTACACTTCGTCGCGGTAGATGAACAGGATCACGTCGGCGTCCTGTTCGATAGCGCCCGATTCGCGCAGGTCCGACATGATTGGCCGCTTGTTGGGCCGCTGCTCGAGACCGCGGTTCAGCTGCGACAACGCGATCACCGGCACGTCGAGCTCCTTCGCGAGGCTCTTCAGCGAACGCGAGATTTCCGAGATTTCGGTCGCGCGGTTTTCGCCCGACGACGAGCCGCTCATCAGCTGCAGATAGTCGATGATGATCAGCCCGAGCTTGCCGCACTGGCGCGATAGCCGGCGCGCGCGCGAGCGCAGTTCCATCGGGTTCAGACCGCCGGTTTCGTCGATGAAGATCTGTGCCTCGCTCATTTTCTGCACCGCATGCGTGAGCTTCGGCCAATCCTCGTCGGTCAGACGCCCGGTTCGCATGCGATGCTGATCGAGCCGGCCGACCGAGCCCAGCATACGCATCGTGAGCTGCGTGCCCGGCATTTCCATCGAGAACACCGCGACGGGTAGTCCGTACTCGACCGCGACGTATTCGCCGATGTTCATCGAAAACGCCGTCTTACCCATCGACGGACGGCCCGCGACGATGATCAGCTCGCCGCCGTGCATGCCCGAGGTCATACGATCCAGATCGACGAAGCCGGTCGGCGTGCCGGTCACGTCGCTCGGATTGGCGGTGTGATAGAGCGTGTCGATCCGCTCGACCACCTGAGTCAGCAGCGGCCCGATCTCGAGAAAGCCCTGGGTGCCGCGCGCGCCGTCTTCGGCGATCGAGAACACCTTCGATTCCGCTTCGTCCAGCAATTGCCGGACTTCCTTGCCTTGCGGGTTGAACGCGTCGGCGGAGATTTCATCGGCGACCGACACGAGCCGGCGCAGCACCGCGCGGTCGCGCACGATTTCCGCATAGCGGCGGATGTTGGCCGCGCTCGGCGTGTTCTGCGCGAGCGCGTTCAGGTAAGCGAGGCCGCCGACATCTTCCGCCTTGCCCGAAGTGCCGAGCGCTTCGTAGACGGTGACCACGTCGGCCGGCCGCGTGGCCGCAATCAGCTTGCCGATGTGCTCGAAGATGATGCGGTGGTCGTAGCGGTAGAAGTCGCTTTGGGCGAGGAAGTCGGCGATGCGGTCCCAGGCCGCGTTATCGAGCAGCAGGCCGCCCAGCACCGATTGCTCGGCTTCGATCGAATGCGGCGGGACTTTCAGCGACTCGAGTTGGGGATCTTTGGACGGTGCGTTCATGGGGAGGAATTATCGGGCAATCCGGCGACGGCTGCGAGCGGAAAAAACGCAAATACGGGGATATGCGAGAGATAGTCGGGCACAAAAAAAAAGCAGGGGCCGGTTTCCCGGCCCCTGCTCTTCACCAGCAATACGCTGGCTGATCCTGCCTGATGCTTGATGCGGTCGGCTTAGACGTGCTCGCCGATCACGGCCACCGTCACATCGACGAGAACGTCGGTGTGCAGCGAAACCTGAACCGGGTGCTCGCCAACCATCTTCAGCGGGCCTTCCGGCAGACGCACTTGCGCCTTTTCCACTGCGAAGCCTTGCTTGCCGAGCGCTTCGGCGATGTCGGCGTTCGTCACCGAGCCGAACAGACGGCCGTCGACGCCAGCCTTCTGATTGACCTGAACGGTCTGGCCTGCCAGCTTTTCGCCTTGAGCCTGAGCGGCTGCCAGCTTTTCAGCGGCGTGCTTTTCGAGTTCTGCGCGGCGCACTTCGAATTCAGCGAGGGCTTCCTTCGTTGCACGGCGAGCTTTCTTGTTCGGGATCAGGAAGTTACGTGCGTAACCGTCCTTGACCTTCACGATGTCGCCGAGGTTACCCAGATTGACGACTTTTTCCAGAAGAATGATTTGCATTCGGATGCTCCTTATCGCGTCGTCGGGTTAGGCCTTGTGCTGGTCGGTGTACGGCACCAGCGCGAGGAAACGTGCGCGCTTGATAGCCGTATCCAGCTGGCGTTGATAATGCGCCTTGGTACCCGTGAGACGTGCCGGCGTGATCTTGCCGTTCTCGCCGATGAAGTCCTTCAGCGTTTCGATGTCTTTGTAGTCGATGTACTCGACGCCAGCAGCCGTGAAACGGCAGAACTTCTTGCGCTTGAAGAGCGGGTTCTGTTGCTGACGACGCTTGTCGAATTTCTTACCAGTCGGGCGGGGCATGATTAGTCCTTTCCAATGTCCTGCAATGCTGTGATGTGAAATACCAGAGTTCGCGCGTTACGGTGCTTTTTAGCCAGAAAACCTGTGAAGAGCGTTTCGACGCCCATCTGACAGTTTTCGAGCTTACCGCTCGCTTCGCCCGCGGCGACCGCCTGCATGGTCAGTTCGACCTGACGGGCAATGCCCGCCTCGACGACTTCCGTGCGGTGGTGCAACGTGCAGCTTGCAATCGGAACGCCGGCGGGGGTGTACCGCACCGGTTCGCGTTCGACGACGCTCGCCGTAAGTTGCAGCCGGTTCATGTACCTGTTTATGTCTTCGTGTACGTGAGCGAAGCGACGCTGCGTGTCTGGCAGCTTAAATAATGAGTCTTAAGCCTGCGCTTCGGTCGGCTGAGCTGCTGCCGACTTCTTGGCTTCTTCGCGCTGCACTTCCTTCATCATCGGCGACGGGCCGGTTTCGGCCTTCTTCATCTTGACGATGAGGTGACGCAGAACGGCGTCGTTGAACTTGAACGCGTGTTCCAGCTCGTCGAGCGTGGTCTGGTCGCACTCGATGTTCATGCAGACGTAGTGAGCCTTCGCGAGTTTCTCGATCATGTAGGCCAGTTGGCGACGGCCCCAGTCTTCGACGCGGTGGATCTGACCACCGTGCGACGTGATCGTGCCCTTGTAACGCTCGATCATGGCGGGTACCTGCTCGCTTTGATCGGGATGCACGATAAAGACGATTTCGTAATGACGCATTACACACTCCTTGTGCTGACTTTTGGATAGAAGCCGCCCGGGCGTCGGAACCGGTGCGGCAAGTGAGAAGCCGAAGAGTGTAACCCGAATGGGGACGGGTTGCAAGGAATTCCGCCGATTCGGCGGCGGAATCGGATGTGTTTTCAAGAGCTTAGGGTGGTGGGTCGCGGAAGTCGTGCCGTTCTTGCCCCTCAACCCGCTTCCGTGCGCTGGCTGCCGCTCTGCAAACGCGCTCTGAGCGCCGCTTCGAGTCCCTTGAGCGCATCGGGCGCGGCGTCCGAGATCGCCCACCAGGTCATGCCCGCCCGCGTCCCAGTGCGCGATCGAATAGCCGTCGTGGGCGAGCGATGCCGGCGCCGCGCCGTCAATGCCACGCGTCGTGGACTGCGGAAACACATACACGTCGATCACGTGCTTGCCGTAGCGGTACACGAGCACCGCGACCCGCTGGTGCGCGAGGTAGTCGAGTCGGCCCCCCTCCAGCGCGAAGCCGGCCGCCGCGAGGTCCTCGACCGGCGGCGAATAGTCGAGCCGACCGTTGAACCATGGCTTGACCGTGTGACGGTCGGTCGAAATTACGTCGATGTCGCGGCCGGAAACCTGCGCGCGCACATGGCTTTCGATGAGTTCGTCGGTGAATGGCGTGAATTCGGCGGGACGGCGCAGCGTCAGCGTCAGGACAGCGGTGGCCGCACACAGCGCGATCACGAGCACCGCGAGACCGCCGCGCGCGACCACGCGGTTGGCGCCGCCGGCGGCATGCGGTCCGTTGAAGCCGATTAGCCGGCCGCGTGAACCGCCCGAGCGACCCGGACCGCTGAAGCCACCGAGCCACCGGTCGAGCCACGCTGGCCGCCGCGCCCAGCGACGCTGACGCTGAGGTTCGTACGTCGCCATGTCGGTCATCCCGGCGCTAGCGCTGCCGGTAGCCTCCTCCTCTGCATCTTCAGGCGCCGCCGTCGTGGCCAACCCCGCAGTTCCTCCCTCGACCGCGCCGGGCAAGCCCGCCACGATCCGCGCCCGCAACGACTGCGGCGCCCGATGATACGGCGCCGCGCGCAGCGCGCCGCTCAGCGCGCGCAGGTTGTCGCTCGCGCGCCGGCAGTCGTCGCAGCTCTCGATATGCTGCTGGACCCGGCGCGCATCGGGTGCCGGCAGTTCGTGATCGGCATTCGCCTCGAGGAGCGGCCGAGCTTCGTTACAGTCCATCCGGCGTCTCCTGAGCGGGGTCGGCGGCAGCGCCGGGAATGTTGAGGGGCCGGCCGTCGGCAAACGCCCGGAGTTGCGTCACTGTTGCGGTGGCGGGCACGACCGCCGATGATGCCGCGCGGCCGTCGCCGGAACTTCGCGGTGACCGGTCGGACGGCGCGCAGGGCGTGGACGACCCCGAGGGCGCGACTGCCGCCGACTGCACGACTCGCCCGGACTGCGCCCCCTGCTCCAGCGGCGCTTGCGTCGACCCGCGCCGGTCACCCTGCCCGCCTTTGCGCCCCCCGCCAACCGACTCCCCCCCGCCTCGCTGCTGCGCCATCAACACCTCCGCCAGCTTGCGCCGCCCACGCGCGAGCCGCGACATCACCGTACCGATCGGCACATCGGCCACCACCGCGATCTCCCGATATCCCATCTCCTCGAGCTCGCGCAAGACCAGCACCTCGCGATACTCGACCGGCAAACGCGCCAACGCGTCGTGTACCTGGCGTGCATCCTCGTCACGGATCAGCAGCGTTTGCGGATCGTCGCCGCCCGCGCTCCAGCCGTCGAGGGTCGCGTCGTCCATCGTTTCGTCGAACTCGAGCATGTCGTGCGACGGCGCGCGCCGGCGCCATTCCGTGTACCAGGTGCGGCGCACGATCGCGAGCAGCCACGGCCGCGCGGAGTCGCCGCGAAACGTATCGAAGAAGCGGAACGCGCGCATGAACGCTTCCTGCACGACGTCCTCGGCATCGTTCGGATTGCCGCACAGCCAGCGCGCGAGGTTGTACGCGGCGTCGAGATGCGGCAACGCCAGCTGCTGGAAGCGGCGGCTTTTCGCTGCGTCGGCATCAGCGTCTGAATCGGTCTGGACCACGTGGGCCCCTCCAAGGGCATGGCGGCTGCGTCGTGCGGGTCGCTGTTGCGCGTCCCGCGTGGTGTCGTTCCCGACGTGTCTTTCACAGCAGAACTGGCCATAGACCGAGTTTATTCCCGACTCAGGCGAGCGTTCGCAAGAAAGACCGCGATCGCCTGCGCGCCCCGCTCGCCAGCTAGTACGATGGCCGGTTCCAGTAGTCGTCGCTCGCGTACACGTCTTTCAGATAGTCGATGAAATAGCGCACCCGCGCCGGCACGAAGCGCTGCTGCGGATAGACCGCAAGAATGTCGTAATCGGGCAGCGCATAATCGTCGAGCACGGTTTCGAGCTCGCCGCGCGCGAGCTGCCGCTGGATTTCCCACGTCGAACGCCAGCCGAGTCCGAGCCCCTCCGAAACCCAGCGATGCAGCAGTTCGCCATCGTTGCAGTCGAGCGAGCCGCCCACCCGCACCGTCGCGAGCTTGCCGTTGCGGCGGAAATACCAGCCGCGGTTCTGCCCGCCTTGCAGATTGAACGCGAGACAGTTGTGGGCCGGCAGATCCTCGAGCGTCTTCGGCTTGCCGTGACGGCGAAAATAGTCGGGCGTACCGCACACCACGCGCCGGTTCGACGCGAGCTTCACCGCGACGAAGTTCGGATCGACCGCGCCGCCGATGCGGATCGACAGATCGTAGCCCTCGCGCACCAGATCGACGACCCGGTCGGTCAGATTGAACGACATCTGCAACTCGGGTTTGTCGCGCAGAAATGCAGGCGCGAGCGGCGCGACGTGCTTACGCCCGAACGCGGCGGGCGCCGACACGATCAGATGGCCGTTCACCGCGCGGCGCCCCGCGCTCAGTTCGTTTTCCGCCTGATCCCATTCGCTGAGAAGCCCGCGGCAGCGTTCGAGAAACGCGGCGCCGTCCTCGCTGACGACGAGCCGCCGTGTCGTGCGATACATCAGCTTCACGCCGAGGCGCTTCTCGAGCGCATCGATGCGCCGCCCGAGAATCACCGGCGACACCCCTTCCTCAAGCGCCGCCGCCGCGAGACTGCCCGCATCGGCGACCCGCACGAAAGTTTCGATCTGTTTGAAGCGGTCCATGTTCGTCTCCCACGTGTCCCTTGCCGGGCTGATGCCGGCCGTGCGCCGGGCTTCACGTCATTCCATACTTTTTGTTTCGGAATAAGCGACCCGGACTGATCTTATCAAACCTTTGGCGCAGGCCTACAGTGTCCCTCAACCGACGTAATTCCCGACCTTGAGGAGACATTCATGGCCAAAATGAGAGCCGTCGACGCCGCCGTTCTGGTGCTCGAAAAAGAAGGCATCGATACCGCGTTCGGCGTGCCGGGCGCCGCGATCAACCCGTTCTACTCGGCGATGCGCAAAGCCGGCGGCATCAGCCACGTGCTCGCGCGCCATGTGGAAGGCGCGTCGCACATGGCCGAGGGCTACACCCGCGCGCAGCCGGGCAACATCGGCGTGTGCATCGGCACCTCGGGCCCCGCGGGCACCGACATGATCACCGGTTTGTACTCCGCACAGGCCGACTCGATTCCTATTCTGGCTATCACAGGCCAGGCGCCGCGCGCGCGTCTGTACAAGGAAGACTTCCAGGCCGTCGATATCGAATCGATCGCCAAGCCCGTCACCAAGTGGGCCGTGACCGTGCGCGAGCCGGCGCTGGTGCCGCGTGTGTTCCAGCAGGCGTTCCATCTGATGCGCTCGGGCCGCCCGGGCCCGGTGTCTGGTCGATCTGCCGATCGACGTGCAGCTCGCCGAAATCGAATTCGACATCGACACGTACGAGCCGCTGCCGGTCTACAAGCCGAAGGCGACCCGCAAGCAGATCGAGGCAGCGCTGACGCTGCTCAACGATGCCGACAAGCCGTTGATCGTGTCGGGCGGCGGCGTGCTGAACGCCGTAGCCGAAGACCTGCTCGTGAAGTTCGCCGAAACGCTCGGCGTGCCGGTGATCCCAACGTTGATGTCGTGGGGCGCGATTCCCGACGACCATCCGCTGATGGCCGGCATGGTCGGTCTGCAGACCTCGCATCGCTATGGCAACGCGACGATGCTCGCGTCCGACTTCGTGCTCGGCATCGGCAACCGCTGGGCCAACCGTCACACCGGCAGCGTCGATGTCTATACGAAGGGGCGCAAGTTCGTGCACGTCGATATCGAACCGACGCAGATCGGCCGCGTGTTCGGCCCGGATCTCGGCATCGTGTCGGACGCGAAGGCCGCGCTCGAACTGTTCGTCGAAGTCGCCGGCGAATGGAAGGCCGCGGGCAAGCTGAAGGATCGCGCCGCGTGGGTTGCCGATTGCCAGCAACGCAAGCGCACGATGCTGCGCAAGACGCACTTCGACAACGTGCCGATGAAGCCGCAGCGCGTCTACGAAGAGATGAACCAGGTGTTCGGCCGCGACACGTGCTACGTGAGCACGATCGGTTTATCGCAGATCGCCGCCGCGCAATTCCTGCACGTGTACAAGGCGCGCAACTGGATCAACTGCGGCCAGGCCGGCCCGCTCGGCTGGACGATTCCGGCGGCGCTCGGCGTGCGCGCGGCCGATCCGCAACGGCCGATCGTCGCGCTGTCGGGCGACTACGACTTCCAGTTCATGATCGAGGAGCTTGCGGCCGGCGCGCAATTCAAGCTGCCGTACGTGCATGTCGTCGTGAACAACTCGTACCTCGGGCTGATTCGCCAGGCGCAGCGCGCGTTCGAAATGGACTACTGCGTGCAGCTCGGCTTCGAGAACATCAACTCGCCGGAGATGAACGGCTATGGCGTCGATCACGTCGCGGTGGCCGTTGGTCTCGGCTGCAAGGCGATTCGCGTGCTCAAGCCGGAAGAGCTGAAGCCGGCGCTGCAAAAAGCGCAGTCGATGCTGGCCGAGTTCAACGTGCCGGTGATCGTCGAAGTGATTCTCGAACGCGTGACCAACATCTCGATGGGCACCGAGATCGACGCCATCAACGAGTTCGAGGAACTCGCGGAAAAGCGCGAGGACGCGCCGACGGCGATCAGCCTGCTCGATTGAGCGTTGCGTCTTCGCGGTATTCGCAGCATTCAGCGCGCTCGATGCGCGAGGTCCGGGCTCATGCTCCGCGCCCTCGCCTCATCGAGACCAGCGCGCCACTCCCTGACCGACCTGAGAGACAAAAGCACCATGCCTAAATTCGCAGCGAACCTGACGATGCTGTTCAACGAAGTGCCGTTCCTCGACCGTTTCGCGGCAGCGGCCAACGCCGGCTTTCATGCCGTCGAATTCCTGTTTCCCTATCCGTATTCGATCGCCGAATTGAGTGCACGTCTGCAGCAGAACCGCCTCAAGCTGGTGCTGCACAACCTGCCGGCCGGCAACTGGGAAGCCGGCGAACGCGGCATCGCGTGCCTGCCCGATCGGGTCGCCGAGTTTCAGGAAGGCGTGGGCCGCGCGATCGAATACGCAAGCGCCTTGAAGGTGCCGCAACTGAACTGCCTCGTCGGCATTGCGGGCGCGAACGTCGACGCCGACACCGCCCGCGCAACGATCGTCGACAACCTGCGCTTTGCCGCGCGCGAACTCAAGAAGGCCGGCATCCGGCTGCTCGTCGAGCCATGCAACTCGTACGACATTCCGGGCTTCGCGCTGAACCGTTCGCGCGATGGACTCGACGTGATTCGCGAGGTCGGCTCGGACAATCTGTTCCTGCAATACGACATCTATCACATGCAGCGGATGGAAGGCGAACTCGCGGCGACGATCGAAAAGAACCTCGCGCAGATCGCGCATATCCAGCTCGCGGACAACCCTGGGCGGCACGAACCGGGCACCGGCGAGATCAACTATCCGTATCTGTTCGCGCTGCTCGACTCGCTCGGCTTCGACGGCTACGTCGGTTGCGAATACAAGCCGCGCACGACGACCGATGCCGGCCTCGGCTGGGTGCAAAGCGTGGCAGGTCAGGCGCGCGGCGCGGCGCATGCGGCGGCTTGAGGCGCCTTGGGGTTCCTGACGGAACCCTGAAGCCTCAACGCACGCCCCCTATAACCCTGGAGATTCACACACATGGCAAAGATCGGCTTCATCGGACTCGGCATCATGGGCGCGCACATGGCGCGCAACCTCATCAAGGGCGGTCACGCGCTGTTCGTGAACGGCGCGTATCCGGTACCGGACGACATCGCGAAGAGCACGAGCGTGGTCGCCAGTTCGACCGCGGTCGCGCAGGCCGCCGACATCGTCATCATCATGGTGCCGGACACGCCGGACGTCGCCAACGTGCTGTTCGCCGACGACGGCGTCGCCGCCGGCCTCACCAAAGGCAAGCTCGTCATCGACATGAGCTCGATCTCGCCGCTCGACACCCAGGCGTTCGCGAAGAAGATCAACGCGCTCGGCGTCGACTATCTCGATGCGCCGGTGTCGGGCGGCGAAATCGGCGCGCGGGATGCGTCGCTGACGATCATGGTCGGCGGTCCCGAGAAAGCCTTTGCGCTGGCCAAGCCGTTGTTCGAACTGATGGGCAAGAACATCTCGCTGATCGGCGACAACGGCGCGGGTCAGACCTGCAAGGTCGCGAACCAGATCATCGTCGCGCTGAACATCGAAGCGGTCGCGGAAGCGCTGCTGTTCGCGTCGCGCTCGGGCGCCGACCCAGAGCGGGTGCGGCGCGCGCTGATGGGCGGCTTCGCGTCGTCGCGGATTCTCGAAGTGCATGGCGAGCGCATGACGAAGCGCACGTTCAATCCGGGCTTTCGCATCGAGCTGCATCAGAAGGACCTGAATCTCGCGCTCGATGGCGCGCGTAAGCTCGGCATCGCGCTGCCGCATACCGCGAGCGCGCAGCAACTGTTCAGCGTCTGCGCCGCGAACGGCGGCAAGGCGTGGGATCACTCGGCGATGGTGCGCGCGCTCGAAATCATGGCGAATCATGAGGTCGCGCAGGCGCCGGATAGCGAGGAAGCGAAGGCGGCTTGAGGTCTTCGTGCTTCCTCTTCAGTTCAGCTCGCCGTTGATTCCGCCGGTTGCCGCTTCGGCATCGGCGAGCTCACGGTGAACACAGGTGGGGCGCCCGTTCGTTGCACGGCAGCTTGGGTTGCCGACGCGGCGCAACGGGCAAATCGCGCCGCTCTGGGCTGAGAGCGGCAAGTGGGGTCCGCAGCGGCACCCGTCGGTGACGGGGAAGCCTTGGTCGGTCAGACGTCGTCGTCGGGTGTCCGGCTGTCGGATTCGCCAATCAATACGTATCGAACACCTTCTGCAACGCCGCCGGCGCAGTGTGACCCGCGGCCAGCGCCAGCATCAGCAACACCCTCGCCTTGTACGGATTCAGCGAACCCGCGCTGACGAAACCGAGCGCATCGTCGGCCGCCGCGCCGTTGCGCATCACATGCCCCGAACCCACGCGCGACGAGCGCACCACCGCCACGCCGCGCAACGCGGCATCCGCCAGTGCCTGCTGCAACGACTGGTGGATCGAGCCATTGCCCGTTCCCGCCACGACAATGCCGCGCACATCCGCGGCGACCAGCGCATCGATGGCGATCCGCGACACGCCCGCATAGCTCGTGACGATCTCCACCTGCGGCCACGCCGCATCGATTGCGAATTCGCTCGCGACCGTATGCGCGCGCACCACGCCGCGCTGGAACTCGACGCGGCCATCCTGCACCCAGCCGAGCGCGCCAATCTCAGGCGACTGGAAAGCATCGACCGCATAGGTGCTCGTTTTCACAATGTCGCGCGCGCTGTGAATCCGGTTGTTAAACGCGACCAGCACGCCCTGCCCGCGTGCCGCCGCGTGCGCGGCGACCGTCACCGCGTTTAGCAGGTTCAGCGGACCGTCGGCGGACAGCGCCGACGCCGGGCGCATCGCCGCGGTCAACACGACCGGCTTGTCCGACTTGACGGTCAGATGCAGCAGATAGGCGGTTTCTTCGAGCGTATCGGTACCGTGCGTGACCACCAGGCCGTCGACGTCGTCCGTCGCGAGCAGCGCGTTGATGCGTTGCGCGAGTGTGGTCCACAGCGGCAGCGACATGTCCTTGCTGTCGACGCTGGCGATCTGCTCGGGCGCGATTCGCGCGACCGTAGACAACGCCGGCACCGCCGCGAGCAGTTGATCGACGCCGACGACGCCCGCCTGATAGCCCGACGTATTGGCCGCATCCGGGGCCGCGCCGGCGATCGTGCCGCCGGTCGCGAGCACCGCGATGCGCGGCAGCGTCGGCGCGGTGCTATGGCCGGGGGGAATCGGGAGAGAGGGAGAAGTCGAGGTATTCATGGCGGCGATTGTAAGCGATGCGCTTCGCGTCGCCATGTGTGGAAGACCGGACGCGGGTTCGGCTTGCGCGAGCGTGCGCAACGCGCGAGCGGGCTTAAATCTCATGCGGTGCCCAATTGCACTCATCACCACAAGTATTGACGACGGGTGCAAGTCCCACCCTAAGCTGCTCGCGGCTCTAAGCCGCCTCGCGCAACTGCGCCGCGATGTCTGCCTCGCTCAACTGCGGCGCGAACATCTCGATCAACCGATAGGCGTACGCGCGCAGGAACGCGCCCTTGCGCAAGCCGACACGCGTCGTGCTCGCCTCGAACAGATGCTGCGTGTCGAGCGCGACGAGTTCGCTGTCGCGCTTCGGGTCGTAGGCCATTGCCGCGACCACGCCGATGCCCATGCCGAGTTCGACGTAGGTCTTGATCACGTCGGCGTCGATCGCGGTCAGCACGACGTCGGGCAACGCACCCACTTTCGCGAACGCCTGATCGATATGCGAGCGGCCGGTGAAGTCCTGGTCGTAGGTGACGATCGGAAATTCGGCGATCTCGTCGAGCGTCAGATTCGCTCGGCCGACGAGCGGATGATCCTTCGGCACCACCACGACGTGATGCCACGAATAGCACGGGAACGTGACGATGTCGGGAAAACGGTCGAGCGCCTCGGTCGAGATGCCGATATCCGCCTCGCCGTTGATGATCATCTGCGCGATCTGCTGCGGGCTGCCCTGGCGCAGCGCCAGATGCACTTTCGGGAACACCGACGTGAACTGCCGAATCACCTTCGGCAATGCGTAGCGTGCCTGCGTGTGGGTGGTCGCGACGACGAGGTGGCCGCTGTCCTGATCCGCGTACTGACGCGCGACGCGGCGCAGATTCTCCGCATCGAGCAGCATCCGCTCGATCAACTGATGCACGGCCTTGCCCGGCTCGGTGAGCCCGGTCAGACGCTTGCCGCGGCGGATGAAGATGTCGACCCCGAGTTCGTCCTCGAGATCCTTGATCTGCTTCGATACGCCCGACTGCGAGGTGTAGAGCACGTTCGCCACTTCGGTCAGGTTCATGTTCTGCCGCACGGCTTCGCGCACGAAGCGCAATTGCTGGAAATTCATCGTTGTGTCTCCGGTTCTGCCAGAGTTGAGTTATTGGAGCCGCAAATGCCAGGCGATCCACGCGGTACGGCTGATACGTTCTCTCCTGTCCACAGCGCCGCACAGCGGCGCCGCCATCTCACTGCGCCGGAAACACCCGCAGCGCGCGCGGCACCGCGCTCACGCCGTCGCCGACCGCGAGTTGCAGATCACGCCACGTTTCGCGATCGAGTTCGGCTTCGAGCAGATTGCCCTCGCGACCGGCGAGCTCGACGCGCACCGAACCGCCGAGCGTCACCACGCGCCGCACGTCGACGACAATGCCCTCGCGATGCCCCGCCGTCTGCGGATACAACTGCAGATCGTGCGGCCGCACATAGGCGAACGCCGGGCCCCTAAAACCCGCCGCGATCGCGACCGGCAGCGCCGCGCCATCGACGACGAAGCCTTGCGCATCGACGCTGCCGTGCAGACGGTTCGCCGCGCCGAGAAACTCGTAGACGAACGGCGTCTGCGGATGGTCGTACACCTCCTGTGGGCTGCCGACCTGCTCGACATGCCCGCGATTGAGCACGACGATGCGGTCCGCCACTTCGAGGGCTTCTTCCTGATCGTGCGTGACGAAGATCGTCGAAATATGCAGATCGTCGTGCAGGCGACGCAACCAGCTGCGCAGTTCCTTGCGCACCTTCGCGTCGAGCGCGCCGAACGGCTCGTCGAGCAACAGCACCTTCGGCTCCACGGCCAACGCACGTGCGAGCGCGATGCGCTGGCGCTGGCCGCCGGACAGCTCCGACGGATAGCGCTGCGCGAGCCAGTCGAGCTGCACGAGCTTCAGCAACTCATGCACCTTCTCGCGAATCACCTTCTCCGACGGACGTTCCTTGCGCGGCTTCACGCGCAGCCCGAACGCGACGTTTTCGAACACCGTCATATGCCGGAACAGCGCGTAGTGCTGGAACACGAAACCGACCTCGCGCTCACGCGCGCCGACCGCCGCGACATCCTGGCCTTGCAGCTCGACCCGGCCGCCATCCGCGTATTCGAGGCCGGCGATCACACGCAGCAACGTCGTCTTGCCGCAACCCGACGGCCCGAGCAGCGCGACGAGTTCGCCCGGTGGAAAGTCGAGCGACACGTTGTCGAGCGCGACGAAATCGCCGAAGCGCTTTTGCAGGTTACGAACGGTGATACCCATTTACAGCTCTCCTTGCTTGAGCGGATGTCGCTGCGACGCAGGCGCGGCGTTGACGAAAAACGAATGCGAAGCGGCCTGCGCGCTATTGGCCTGCGAAGCGCCGGAAGGCGACACGGGCCCCGCATACGCAGGCACTTCGCGCGCCGCCGACCGTTCCGCCGACATATGACGCTCGGCCAACAGCTTGAGCCCCAGCGTGACCAGCGCCAGCAGCGCGAGCAGCGAGGCCACGGCGAACGCGGCCGAGAAGTTGTACTCGTTGTAGAGGATTTCGACGTGCAGCGGCATCGTGTCGGTCTGCCCGCGAATATGGCCCGACACGACCGATACCGCGCCGAACTCGCCCATTGCGCGCGCATTGCACAGAATCACGCCGTACAGCAGACCCCACTTGACGTTCGGCAGCGTGACGCGACGGAACGTCTGCCAGCCCGATGCGCCGAGCACGTGCGCGGCTTCTTCCTCGTCGTTGCCCTGCGCCTGCATCAGCGGAATCAGCTCGCGCGCGACGAACGGGAACGTGACGAAGATCGTCGCGAGCACGATGCCCGGCACCGCGAAGATGATCTGCACGTTGTGATCTTCGAGCCACGGGCCGAACCAGCCCTGCGCGCCGAACATCAGCACGTAGATCAGACCGGAGATCACCGGCGACACCGAAAACGGCAGATCGATCAACGTGGTCAGCAGCGCCTTGCCGCGGAATTCGAACTTCGCGATACACCACGACGCCGCAAGGCCGAACACGAGGTTCAGCGGCACCGCGATCGCCGCGGTGAGCAGCGTCAGTTTGATCGCCGACAGCGCATCCGGATCGGCGAGCGCTTCGAAGTAAAAACGCAGCCCCTTGTTCAGCGCCTGGTAGAACACCGCGGCGAGCGGCACGGCCAGAAACAGCGCGAGAAACAGCAGTGCGAGGCCGATCAGCAGCCGGCGCACGACCGCCGGCTCGCTGACCGGATCGGGGCGACGCGCCACGCTCGCCGGGTGGGTCGGAACGCGGCTCATTGCACACCTCCACCGATAGCGGCGACGCTCGTGGCCACTGGCGCCGATCCCGTCTTGCCGCGGCTCGTGCGCCGCTGCAGATACCACTGCAGCGTGTTGATCGACAGCAGCATCAGGAACGACACGACCAGCATCACGACCGCGAGCGCCGTTGCGCCCGCATAGTCGTATTGCTCGAGCTTCGTGATGATCAGGAGCGACGTGATCTCCGACTTCATCGGCACATTGCCGGCGATGAAGATCACCGAGCCGTATTCGCCGAGCGCGCGCGCAAAGGCGAGCGCGAAGCCGGTCAGCAGCGCCGGGAACACGGCCGGCAGCACGACGCGGCGAAACGTGAGCCAGCGCGACGCGCCGAGACACGCGGCCGCCTCCTCCTGCTCGCGCTCGAACTCCTCGAGCACCGGTTGCACCGTGCGCACGACGAACGGCAGGCCGATGAACGTCAGCGCGACCAGCACGCCCGCCGGCGTGAACGCGATCTTGATGCCGAGCGGCGCGAGGAACTGGCCGATCCAGCCGTTGCCCGCATACACGGCCGCGAGCGAAATGCCCGCCACCGAGGTGGGCAACGCGAACGGCAGATCGACGACCGCATCGACGATACGCTTGAACGGAAACGTGTAGCGCACCAGCACCCACGCGACGAGAAAGCCGAACACCGCGTTGATCAGCGCGCCGCCTAGCGCCGAGAAAAACGTCAGCCGATACGACGCGAGCACACGCGGCGACGTGACCGCGCGCACGAACTGATCCCAGTCGAGCGTCGCGGTTTTCAGAAAGGTCGCCGCCAATGGAATCAGCACCACGAGGCTCAGATAAGCCACCGTGATGCCGAGTGTCAGGCCAAAACCGGGCAATGCGCTCGGCTTGCGGAAGGTCAACATGGTCATGCTGGATACTCGTTCATGGTTGATGCTCGCGCGGTTGTTCGTTTTGCCGTGCTGCCGTACTGCGGTACTGCCGCACTGCTGGCCACCGGACCCCGGTTAGCCGAAAGCGCGCCCATTGGGCGCGCCCTTTTGCCCCTGGCGGTGATTCAGGCGGTGGTTACTGCGGCTGATAAATCGAATCGAACACGCCGCCGTCCGCGAAATGGGTCTTCTGCGCGTTGGTCCAACCACCGAACGAATCGTCGATCGTGTACAGCTTCAGCTTCGGAAACTTCGCGGTCAGATCGGCAGGCACCTTGGTGGAACGCGGACGATAGAAATTGCGCGCGGCGATCTCCTGACCTTGCTCGCTATACAGGAAGTTCAGATACGCTTCGGCCACCTTGCGCGTGCCGTGTTTGTCGACGACCTTGTCGACCACCGCGACCGGCGGCTCGGCCAGAATGCTCACCGACGGCACCACGATCTCGAACCTGTCCGGACCAAACTCCTTCAGCGACAGGAACGCCTCGTTTTCCCACGCGATCAGCACGTCGCCGATACCGCGCTGCACGAAGCTCGTGGTCGCGCCGCGCGCGCCCGAATCGAGCACGCCGGCGTTCCTGTACAGCTTACCGACGAACTCCCTGGCCTTCTGGTCGTTGCCGCCCGGTTGATGCTCGGCGTACGCCCACGCGGCCAGATAATTCCAGCGCGCGCCGCCCGAGGTCTTCGGATTCGGCGTCACGATCGACACGCCCGGCTTCACCAGATCGTCCCAATCCTTGATGTGCTTCGGGTTGCCCTTGCGTACCAGAAACACGATCGTCGACGTGTACGGCGATGCGTTGTCCGGCAGACGCTTTTGCCAGTTCTTGTCGACGAGCCCCTTGTTCGCGAGCGCGTCGATGTCATAGGCGAGCGCAAGCGTCACGACGTCGGCCTGCAGTCCGTCGAGCACCGAGCGAGCCTGCGCGCCCGAGCCGCCGTGCGACTGCCTGAAGGTGACGGCTTCGCCGGTCCTGGCCTTCCATTCCTTGCCGAATGCCTGATTGATGTCCTGATACAGCTCGCGCGTCGGATCGTAGGACACGTTCAACAGCGTGGTGTCGGCGTGCGCGACGCCGCTTGCGCCCAACATGCCGAGCGCACCCGCCGCGCCGACGGCGAGCGCCGCGATCCGTTTTCTGGTTCGAGCCGCAAGCCCCATATGCCGATGGTTCATTTCGATTTTTCTCCGCGTGATGTCCGCTGATGAGCGTCTGGTGTTGTTCTGCGTCGCGGTCACGTGCACATGAGCGCCAACCGGAGGCCAGTCTATCGAAGCGCTTTCATTATTAAAAATAATGTTTCTTCATTTTTTAATGCTTAAAAGTGGTAACGACAGATGCGTCGGCTGTTGGGACGCCGACAACGCCGTCATGTCGCCGATAAACGACGCCCCTGCGCGACCCTTGCGCCGAACTTAAAGTAAAGCTTGAAATGCGCCGAATACTGTATAAAAATACAGTCACCTGTTCATACATACAGTGGCCATGACAAAACTCACCGCACGACAGCAGCAGGTTTTCGATCTGATCCGCCGCGCGATCGAACGCACCGGCTTTCCGCCCACTCGCGCGGAAATTGCCGCCGAACTCGGGTTCAGCTCGGCCAATTCCGCGGAAGAGCATCTGCGCGCGCTGGCGCGCAAGGGCGTGATCGAACTCGCGGCCGGCGCGTCGCGCGGCATCCGCCTGCTGTCCGGGCAGGAGGACGCGCCGTATCAGTTCACCCTGCCGCATGCGGGCCTGATGCAGTTGTCGTTGCCGCTGATCGGCCGGGTCGCGGCGGGTAGCCCGATCCTCGCGCAGGAACATATCTCGCAGCACTACGCGTGTGACCCGGCGCTGTTCTCGAGCAAGCCCGACTACCTGCTGAAGGTGCGCGGCCTGTCGATGCGCGACGCGGGCATTCTCGACGGCGACCTGCTCGCGGTGCAAAAGCGCACCGAAGCGAAGGACGGCCAGATCATCATTGCGCGGCTTGGCGACGACGTAACGGTCAAACGTCTGAAGCGCCGGCCGAACGGCATCGAACTGATCGCCGAAAACCCCGATTACGACAACATCTTCGTGGAATCCGGCAGCGCCGATTTCGCGCTCGAAGGGATCGCGGTCGGGCTGATCCGCCCCAGCGAGTTCTGATCTTTCGCTGTCGCCGGAACGCTTGCGCCGGTTTGTCCAACCCAAGCCGCATTTACGCCCGCATTTACGCCCGCATCTACGCCGAATCGCCTGGAGAGACTCATGGAACGCCTTGCCCGCCTGTTGCCCTTTCGCCAGTTCGGCCGTCTGCGCCATCTGCGCAAGCTCACGCCCTGCGCGCTAATCGAGGCGCCCGCTGCGCGCACGCCGTCGCTGTTCGACGCGGCTGCCGAAGCTTCCGGTCTGCCGTCGTCGTTGCCGGCATTCGCGCGCGTGTCGCTGAATTCGGCGCTGAACATCGCCGAGCCCGCGCGTCGCGCGCCGGTGCGGGTCTATCATGGACCGTCGCGACTGATCATGGTCGGCACGGTCGACGCCGTATGCCGTATGATCGATCGTTGCATAGCCGACGAAGCCAACGTGCACGGCGCGGTGTTCGAAGCCTGAGCGAATCCTGAGTACGCATGCAACAAGCACTTCGGATGTTCAGAGATTCGCGTGGGATAGGGTCGTTTCGACCTCGCCGTGGTCGACGTTAGATCATCACTGACGTGGAGTCCCATTCGATGACAATTCGGAAACGCACACAGGGCAGCGCCACCCGGCCGCTGCTGATCACGCTGATCGTGGTGATCGTGATTGCCGCGCTGGGCTTTATTTATGCGTCACCGTATCTCGCGGTGAACAATCTCAAACGCGCCGCCGATGCGCGCGACGTGCAAACCGTCAATCAGTACGTGGACTTTCCCGCGCTACGCGATAGCCTGAAGCAACAGGTGGGCGCCATGCTGACACGCCGGCTCGAGGCGGATGCCGGCAACAAGATGGCCACGATCGGCGCGGTGATCGGCGTGACGCTGATCGGCCCGCTCGTCGATGCCTATGCGACACCCGACGGCGTCGCGGCGCTGCTGAACGGCATGCCGCCGCGCGGCACGCCGGGCGAGCAACCGTCCGCGCCGCCAGCCGCGGGCGGCGAAGCGCCGGCCGCACCAGCCGCGGGCGACACCACCACGCAGGCAAGCGCCCCGCCGCCCGGGCGTCAAAGCACGGCCGGCTATCGCAGTCTCAACGAGTTTGTCATCACGTACCGGCGTGGCGAAGGTAACGCGAACTATTCGGCAATCTTTCGTCGCGAAGGTCTGGTCACGTGGAAGCTCGCGGCGATCAATCTGAACGAGTGAGATTGAAGCCTGGCCGGATGGGATGCGTGGCTGGCCATCGGGGCCGGCCACGCGACAGGGTCTATTCACCTCTGGGCTAGATGACGGGGCGCGCGGCTTCGCGTCCCTCACTAGCCCATTACGCCGCAGCCGCCTGCTGCTGCTCCTGCGCGGACGAGCACGCCACCAGAATGCTGCACGACACGCGGTCGAGCAGCGGCGTGTTGCCCGCCCCCATCCACCACCGCGACAAACCGGTCCGGCAGCGATGGCCCACCACCACGAGGTCGACCTGCAACTCGTTGGCAAGATTGGCGATCTCGTCGATCGGATGACCGAATGCGAAATGCCCTTGCGCGCTCACGCCTCGCTCGGTCAGCCAGTTCACGCCCTCCTGCAGAATCTCGCGGGCCGTTTTTTCGAAGCTGCCGCAGGCGACGTCCGTCAACAGGCCCGCGCTCTGCGCGATGCTCGAACGCATGTCGACGACCGACAGCAGATGCGTTTCCGCCTTCAGTTCCAACGCCAGATCGGCACCGCAACGCAGGGCTTTGCGGCCTTCGCGCGAGCCGTCGTAGCACAACAGGATTTTCTGGTAGCTCGCCATCTGTTTTCTCCATTCGCGCGGAAAGCGCGGTCTGAATCAATCATGGTGCGCCGCAATTCGGCTTGCAAGGGATGGAAAACGCTAAGTGCATACTCGGTGCATGCCGATCCAGTCTGCACAAGCGTTGGGCGACCCGACGCAGCGTTTGCACACGGATGCCGCAATGCAAAACTTCGTTTGCGAACGCTGCGTCGACACACTGCGGGCCGGTTGACGTGCCAGTCGTGCCACCGCCAATCAGCGGCGCCAATCGACACCGACGAGCGCATCGCACCCCACGCACGACGCGTTCCCGGACACCCGCTCGCATCAGCGATCCGATACCTGGAGTAAGCGGCTTCGCGTGCGCAATGCGTGCATCGCAGGTATGTTGTGTGTCTTGCGCGTACGTTGTGTCTTCTTCCGGAGCCTTGCTCGAGCCATGCCCACCGCCCCCATCGAATTCCATCAGGTCAGGAAAAGCTACGGCGAAAAAACGGTCGTCGACGGATTGTCGTTTCATGTGAACACCGGCGAATGCTTCGGGCTGCTCGGCCCCAACGGCGCCGGTAAGACCACGACATTGCGCATGCTGCTCGGCATTGCGGCGCCCGACGCCGGCGCGATCCGGCTGTGCGACGAGCCGATCCCGGGCCGCGCGCGCCTCGCGCGCTCGCGCGTCGGCGTGGTGCCGCAGTTCGACAACCTCGATCCCGATTTCACGGTGCGCGAAAATCTGCTCGTATTCGGCCGCTACTTCGGTCTGAGCGCCGCGCAGTGTCGCGCGGCGGTGCCGGGTCTGCTCGAATTCGCTCGCCTCGAGAACAAGGCGGACGCGCGCGTGAGCGAACTGTCGGGCGGCATGAAGCGGCGCCTCACGCTCGCGCGCGCGCTGATCAACGATCCCGACGTGCTGATCATGGACGAGCCGACCACCGGTCTCGATCCGCAAGCGCGCCATCTGATCTGGGAGCGGCTGCGCTCGCTGCTCGCGCGCGGCAAGACCATCCTGCTGACCACGCACTTCATGGAAGAAGCCGAACGGCTGTGTCATCGCCTGTGCGTGATCGAGGAAGGCCGCAAGATCGCCGAAGGCGCGCCGCGCGAGTTGATCGAGTCCGAAATCGGCTGCGACGTGATCGAGATCTACGGCCCCGATCCGTTTGCGTTGCGCGACGAACTCGCGCCGCTCGCCGAGCGCACCGAGATCAGCGGCGAGACACTGTTCTGTTATGTGAACGACGCGCAGCCCGTGCATATGCGCCTCAAGCAGCGCGCCGATTTGCGCTATCTGCATCGGCCGGCGAATCTCGAGGATGTGTTTCTGCGGCTCACCGGTCGCGAAATGCAGGACTGAACCCATAGCGAGACACTTGATGGACGCACGTACTTACGAAACCCACGACGGCACGCCATCGGCGCAAGAACCGTTCGGTGCCTTCCCCGCCAATGCCACGAACTGGATCGCGGTGTGGCGCCGCAATTACCTGGTGTGGAAAAAGCTCGCGATCGCGTCGATGTTCGGCAACTTCGCCGATCCGATGATCTATCTGTTCGGTCTCGGCCTCGGGCTCGGGCTGATGGTCGGGCACGTCGACGGCGTGTCGTATATCTCGTTCCTCGCGGCGGGCACGGTGCCGTCGAGCGTGATGATGTCGGCGAGCTTCGAGTCGATGTATTCGGGCTTTTCGCGCATGCACGTGCAGCGCACGTGGGAAGCGATCATGCATACGCCGCTCACGCTCGGCGATATCGTGCTCGGCGAGGTGGTGTGGGCCGCCAGCAAATCGGTGTTGTCGGGTGTGGCGATCATGCTGGTGGCGGGCGCGCTCGGCTATGCGAGTTTTCCGTCGATGCTGCTCGCGCTGCCGGTCATCGTGCTGGCCGGTCTCGCGTTCGCGAGCCTCGCGATGATCGTGACGGCGCTCGCGCCGTCATACGACTTTTTCATGTTCTATCAGACGCTCGTGCTCACGCCGATGCTGCTGCTCTCCGGCGTGTTCTTCCCGATCTCGCAACTGCCCGGCGCCGCGCAAGCGGTGACTGCCGCGCTGCCCCTCGCCAATGCGGTCGATCTGATGCGCCCGGCGATGCTCGGTCGGCCGATGGAGCACGCGGCGCTCCATGTGAGCGTGCTGGCCGCTTATGCGGTCGGCGGCTTCATCGTGTCGGCGATCCTGCTTCGGCGTCGCATGATGAAGTAAGCCGAACGCGCGGGCGGCGCGTCGCGCCTGCACCCGCGCAAGACGACGCCGCGTCGGTCGTCGCACGGCGTGTTTGCTATCGTTGCGCGCGCTCAGTCCTCGTCATCGGTCCACGGAATATCGACGTCGGAGATGAACGCGACCGTCGCGAACGGGCCGCCCTCGTGACGCCCGATCTTGCCATCGGCGCGCTGCCATTCCACCCGGAACACGGTGACCGGATCATCCGCGATCAGCCGCACCGTGCGCAATTCGTCGGGATCGGCGTCCTCGACCGGACCGTCGAGCGAAATCAGCAGCGCCTGTGGCCATAGACCATCGGCGGGATCGTAGATCTTGTCGCCGTCGTGAATCAGCGTGAAGGCTTCCACGCCGATGGTCGCCGAGGCATCGACGATCATCTTGGCGAGCGCACGCAACAAGGCGGTCGCCCGCGCCGAGTTTGCCTGACGGATCGCGAGATCACCGCGCGTGAGAGCCTGCTCGAGTTTTGGATTGGTTTTCTGTTGCGCCATGGCTGTGTTGGTCCTATCGCTCTGTCGTGGGCAACGCGCCATCGGGACGACGCGCCGCGTTTCTATTTGGGTCCATCTATTGCCGCTTGTGTGCATTGCAGCATCGCGGGCTGGGCGGCAGGTCCGCGGTTCGACTGTCATTGTTCCGCGTTTCCCCTGATCGTGGCGCGCACCATCAGGGTCGTTTTCTCAGGGCCGTCCTTGCCGTCCACCACAGTTTAGGTCGTGATTCGGATTCCGGGAGAACATTTGCCGCTTAGTGCGGGGCATGTGTCGCATTTCATGCATCGGCTCGCGGGCGCCGCGGCGTACGTTTACCGCGTCCACCGGCGACCTTCGACGCCTGCGCCCCGACCGGCTTCGCATCCGCGATCCGCGCGATCAGATGGTCGCGAAACGTGCGCACCGACGGGGGCAACTCGCGCCTCGCCATCGTCTGCACCTGGATGCTGCGCTGGCGCATCTGCGGGTCGGTGAGCGGAATCACGACGAAGCCGTCGTCGGCATAGCGGTCGCGCACCGACAGCAGCCCCGTGAACATGATCGCGCCGGACCGCTGCGCGTAGCGATAACTCGCGCCGCTGTTGTTGCAGATCAGGTCCGGCTCGAGGAGGATGCCTTCGAGCGCGCACGTGATGTCGATCAACTGGCGAATCGTGGTGCCCGTCTCCGACAACACGAGCGGATAGCGACTCACCTCGGCGAGCGACAGTTTCGCGCGCGCCGCAAGGGGATGATCGGCGCGCAGCAGCACGAACACCGGCGCGCGTTCGGTGTGCTCGACCTTCACACCCTTCTCCGGCGCGAGGCTGAACGACAGCGCGATATCGACGTCGCCGTCGCGCACGTGGCGAGTGGCGTCGGCCGGCGACATCACGGTCAGCGTGAAATCGATGCCGGGGTGCTCGGCGCGGAAATCCGCAATCGCGGCGGGCAGGAAGTCGACCGCAAAGCCCTCGGCGGTCGCGATCTTGATCCGGCTGCCGTGCAAGCTCGCGAGGCCGCTAATCTCTTTCATCACGTGCTCGGCTTCGAGCAGGCTGCGTTGCGCGTACGCCAGCAGCCGCTCACCGGCCTCGGACAGCGTCATGCCGCGCGGACGCCGCTCGAACAGCGTCACGCCGAGTTCGCTTTCGAGCCGCACGATTTGCCGGCTGATCGCCGATACCGCGACGTGCAGCCGCTCGGACGCGTCGCTCAGCGAGCCGCTGCGCGCGACTTCGACGAAATAACGCAACGCGATGCCATGCAGTGAACGTGCCATCCTGGACGCCTCGATCGAATCAGTTGCAACGGTGCCATGGGTGGGCGGGTGCCGCGGTTCGAGCCGACGCGCGACGCTTTGCTTTTCCGGCAAGGCAAGCTTCGAAACATGATCATTGTGACAAAAATGGCGCGCTTCTAGAATCGGTCGCAATCACGTTGCAGACGATTCGCCTGAACGCCGCGCCGAGCATCGAGCCATCGAGCCTCGCGGCCCTCCGCCCCTTCACCCATCCCCCGCATCGGAGACATCGACATGAGCCGCAACCAGGCCATCGAGCTTGCCACCCGGCACTTCGAATCCGGCGCTTTTCTCGCCGATCTGAACCGTCGCGTCGGTTTTCGCACCGAAAGCCAGGAAAGCGATCGCGGCGCACTGCTGCTGTCCTATCTGACCGACGAAATCCAGCCCGAAGCGGAGCGCCTCGGCTTCAGCACGCGCATCGTCGATAACCCGGTCGATGGCTTCGGTCCGTTCCTGATCGCCAACCGTCACGAAGGCGATCATCTGCCGACCGTGCTGATCTACGGCCACGGCGACGTCGTGCGCGGCTACGATAGCCAGTGGCGCGCGCCGCTGACGCCGTGGGCGGTGACCGTGGAAGGCGAGCGCTGGTTCGGTCGCGGCACCGCCGACAACAAAGGCCAGCACTCGATCAACCTCGCCGCGCTCGCGAGCACGCTCGCCGCGCGCGACGGCAAACTCGGCTTCAACACGAAGCTGTTGATCGAGATGGGCGAGGAAACCGGCTCACCGGGGCTCGACGCGATCTGCCATGCGCATCGCGACGAACTCGCCGCCGACGTGCTGATCGCCTCCGACGGTCCGCGTCTCGCAGCGCGTTGTCCGACCGTGTTTCTCGGCTCGCGCGGCGCGGTCAATTTCAGGCTGTCGCTGAACCTGCGCGACAGCGCGCATCACTCGGGCAACTGGGGCGGCTTGCTGCGCAATCCGGCGACGGTGCTCGCCAACGCGCTCGCGAGTCTCGTCGATGCGCGCGGCGTGATCGCAGTCGACGGCCTGCGTCCGCCGCCGATCCCCGAGGCCGTGCGCCGCGCACTTGCCGACATCACGGTGGGCAACGGTCCGGGCGACCCCACCGTCGATGACAACTGGGGCGAGCCGGGTCTTTCCGCGCCCGAGCGCGTGTTCGGCTGGAACAGCTTCGAAGTGCTGGCCTTCAAGGCGGGCAATCCGGAGAACCCGGTCAACGCGATTCCGCCGTCGGCGTTCGCGGTCTGCCAGTTGCGTTTCGTGGTCGGCACCGATTGGGAAAACCTCGGCGAGCACCTGCGCGCGCATCTCGATGCGCACGGTTTTCAGCTGGTCGAAATCGACGTCGAACGCGGCGCGCCAGCCACGCGGCTGGATCCCGACGATCCGTGGGTCACGTGGGCGATCGCGTCGCTCGAAGCGACCACCGGCAAGAAGACCGCGCTGCTGCCGAATCTCGGCGGCACGCTGCCGAACGAGGTATTCGCCGACACGCTCGGTCTGCCGACGATCTGGGTGCCGCATTCTTATCCGGCCTGCTCGCAGCATGCGCCGAACGAGCACCTTCTGGCTCCGGTGGTGCGCGAGGGCCTGCAGATGATGGCGGGACTGTTCTGGGATCTCGGCGAGAATTCGCCGCTTGCGGCGAAGCGCGAGACGGTGGATACGGCAAAGGCCGCGGGTTGAGTTCGGCCGACGCCGAGTGATTCGCTGCGCCTTCCGCGGCCGCCCAGGCAATCGACCGGGGCCGCCACGGCAAGCGCGTCGCGCTTACCTCGACGTCAAGGCGCCGGATTCGGCTGCAGCTCGTGCAGCCTGTCGATTTCCGCCAGCACTTCCGGCGACAGCTTCACGTCCGCGCTGGCGATGTTTTCCTTCAATTGTTCGAGCGAGGTCGCGCCGATCAGATTGCTGGTCACGAACGGCCGGCTATTGACGAACGCGAGCGCGAATTGCGCGGGGGTCACGCCGTGGCGCTTCGCGAGCTCGACGTAACGCGTGGTCGCCTGCACGGCTTGCGGCTTGCTATAGCGCTGGAAGCGCTCGAACAGCGTGATGCGCGCGCCGGCAGGACGCGCGCCGCCTTCGTACTTGCCCGACAGCCAGCCGAACGCGAGCGGTGAATACGCGAGCAGACCGATGTTGTCGCGATGCGCGTACTCGGACAGACCCACTTCGTACGTGCGGTTCAACAGGCTGTACGGATTCTGGATGCTGACGATGCGCGGCAAGCCGAGTCTTTCGGCCGCGCGCAGAAACTGCGCGACGCCCCACGGCGTTTCGTTCGACACGCCGATATGGCGCACCTTGCCAGCCTTCACGAATTCGGCGAGTACCGTCAGCGTTTCCTCGATCGGCACCGTGTACGCGTCGTCGACCCACGGATACGACGGACGGCCGAACGTCATCGTGCTGCGATCGGGCCAGTGCAGCTGATACAGATCGACGTAGTCCGTTTGCAGACGTTCGAGGCTGTCGTTGAGCGCCTCGGTCAGGTTCTTGCGATCGAACTGGTTGCCCTCGCCGCGAATATGACGCGGATTGTGCGGCTGACGCGCGGGGCCCGCGATCTTGGTGGCGAGCACGATCTTCTCGCGCGCGCTCTTGTGCTGCGCGAGCCACGTGCCGATGTAGCGCTCCGTCGAGCCTTGCGTTTCGGCGCGCGGCGGCACCGGATACATTTCCGCGGTGTCGATCAGGTTCACACCGTGATCGAGCGCGTAGTCGATCTGCGCGTGCGCTTCCTGCTCGGTGTTCTGCTCGCCCCACGTCATCGTGCCGAGACCAATCAGGCTAACCTGCACGTCGGAGTCGCCGAGTCTGCGGTATTCCATCTAACTTGTCCTGTTGAAGAGGTGAACGGAAAGCGCAGACGTTACCACGCCGACGCATTACCTGCAGCACGGCTAGAATGCGGGGCCATGCGTTGCAGCGCGCCGCCGGGTGCTTGCGCGTTGCGCGCTTTGCGCTCTCGATGCGCGTTTCATCATGACTTCGTTGCCATGAATCACGAACACCTCGAATTGCTGGTCACGCGCGTGATGCCCTACGGGAAATATAAAGGCCGCGTGATCGCCGACCTGCCCGGCCACTATCTGAACTGGTTCGCGAGCCACGGCTTTCCGCCCGGCGAGATTGGCCGTCTGCTCGCGTTGATGCACGAGATCGATCACAACGGCTTGAGACCGCTGCTCGCCCCCTTGCGCAAACCGAAGCCCCTGGAGCGTTGAGACCGTGGCCGTGAAAGCGTTGCCAGGCCGGCTGAAAGTCGCGGCGCAGGCAAACTGCAAGCAATGTAGGACAGTACAAATTCATACAGGTTTTTTCTTGCGGATCGCGTTTGCGTGGCCTTTAATCGCCATAGGTCGTCGCGCTGTGAAACGTCGGGAGTGAAGCGGATCAGTCGTCATTCGCTGAACAATTTCGATGTGTTCCGGCGCCGTGCGATCCCCCGCCTTCGTGACTCCCTGCATGTCCATGTCGCAATTCAACCTGTCGGCATTGCTCGAATTCATCGGCCACGATCTGTCGCCGGTGCGCGCGGTCATCCTGTTCTTCGTGATCGGCTACGTCGTGGTCGGACTGCCTGTGCATTTTCGCCAGGGCGCGGTCTCGCGCGACATCTGGGGCACGGCCGCCGGCGTAACGATGGCCGTGATCTACGCGGCGTTCATTGCCGGCGTGTACCCGTGGCTGCATCACGTATCGGCGATCGCGCGTTGAGCGTCGGCCGCCGTCAGGTCCGGGCCGAGACCTTCCCATAGCGATTCACGCAATTCGCCTCGCGGCTGCCAGCGCCGCATCGACGTTCGATACAAGGGTCGGCGCGCCTGTGCCGAACTCGCGGTGCTGACACGCCGCATCGTCTCGCGAAATGCAAGGCAACGTTCGTCCCACTCGAGCCCGCAATGCGCGAGCATGCGACGCACGTTCGCTTCCCAAGCGTCGACCAGCTCCTCGTGCTCGATCTCGATCATCACGCCCGCGTGTAGAACGCGCCGCCAGTGCGTTATCAACGCATCGTACGCGCGCTGACAGCGGCCCAGCTCGCCGAGGTGGCAGCCGAACGCCACGTCGTGAAAAATGCGCGAGAAAATCGATAGACAGGTCTGCAATCGCGAGCGGCGGCCATGATCGATGCGCGCGTTCGGCAGCGCGAGATCAATGAGGCCGACGTTGATGAAGTTGAACGGGTATTTGTCGGCAAAGCGCGCGAGCGGGCCAAGCGATTCCGCCTCGTTGTAGCGCACGCCTTGGCGATACAGCACGTTGCCTTTGAGCAGATGATCGAACGGGGCGGGCAAGCGAATCGCTTCCGACTTAAACGACGAATCGTCCGATGGAAGTTAGCAGCCACGCCCTTCAGTAACGTATCAGATGGTTAACGAAGTGTTACCGCAACGCCGCTCGGTAATACGCGAGAAGATTGGCGAAACGGTCGAGCGTCGCGGCAACGGCTCGCGTGGTCGAAGCCCCGAGCGCGCACCGCCGCGCCGGCGCCGGTAACGCTCGGACACAAACGCGGCTGAACTCCGTTGCGCGCGGTTTTTCTGAGGTTTACGTGAAGGAGAAAATCGTGACCAGGCTCATTGCATCGATGACGCTGCTAGCGGCCGCGGCAGCGAGCATCACTGGATGCGTCGTCGCGCCGCCAGCGGACTACGGCTATGCGCAACCCTACTATCCCTACGCGTATGGACCGCCTTACTACGGACCGGCGTACGGCTCGGTTGGTATCTATGGCGGTTTCGGAGGGTCGTGCTGCTATTACCGACATGGGTATTGGCACGGGCACGGGCACGGCGGATGGCATGGCGGTGGCGGGCACGGCGGGCATGGCGGGGACGGCGGGGACGGCGGGGACGGCGGGGACGGCGGGGACGGCGGGGACGGCGGGGACGGCGGGGACGGCGGATGGCATGGTGGCGGATACGGCGGCATGCACGGCGGCGGCAGCTCGTGGAGCAGTGGCGGCGGGATGGGGGGACATGGACATTAAGGCATTGACGCATTGGCGAACCGGTGCCCGCCTCTGTCGCGACAGTGATAGGGCTCCAGCGCGCCCGGCGGTTTCTGGCCTTGCGGTAAAATTATTGTTTTGATTCAAGCCGCCTGGCCGCTCCATGTCTTTACCTCGCATTCCCAGCCCCCGCCGCGTGTCCGTTGCCCCGATGATGGACTGGACGGATCGCCATTGCCGCTCGCTGCATCGAATGATTTCGCGCCATACCTGGCTTTACACGGAGATGGTGACGACCGGCGCGCTGCTGCACGGCGACGTGCCGCGTCATCTCGCATTCACGCCCGACGAAGCGCCAGTCGCGCTGCAACTCGGCGGCAGCGAGCCCGACGATCTCGCGCGTTCGGCCAAGCTCGGCGAGCAATGGGGCTATGACGAAATCAACCTGAATTGCGGCTGCCCATCCGAGCGCGTGCAACGCGGCGCGTTCGGCGCATGCCTGATGAACGAGCCGCAACTCGTCGCCGATTGCGTGAAGGCGATGCGCGACGTCGTATCAGTGCCAGTCACGGTCAAGCACCGCATCGGCGTCGATACGGTCGAGGAATACGGCTTCGTCCGCGATTTTGTCGGCACGATCGCGCAAGCCGGCTGTGAGGTCTTCATCGTTCATGCGCGCAACGCGATCCTGAAGGGCCTGAGCCCGAAGGAAAACCGCGAGATTCCGCCGCTCAAGTACGACTACGCGTATCAGTTGAAGCGCGATTTTCCGCAGCTGGAAATCATCATCAATGGCGGTATCAAGACGCTCGACGAAGTCGACGCGCATCTTCAGCACGTCGACGGCGTGATGCTCGGGCGCGAGGCGTATCACAACCCCTACCTGCTCGCCGATGTCGACGCGCGCTTCTACGGCTCTGCGCAGGCGGCGCTGACGCGCGAGCAGGTCGAAGCGAAACTGATCGAGTATTGCGCGACCGAAATGGCGCGCGGCACCTATCTCGGCGCGATCACGCGCCATGCGCTTGGGCTGTATCGCGGCGAAGCGGGTGCGCGTGGTTGGCGTCGAGTTTTGTCCGACAGCAAGCGACTTGCCGCCCGTGATCTGACCATCTTCGACGAAGCAAGACAGCATCTGCGCGAGCCCATCGACATTTTTGAATAAAGGACTAGGCAAACCACCATCTAGTCCCTATAATCTCGTTTCTTCGTCGGCGAGACAGGTTTTTAGAGCAAGTCAAGCGGATGTTAGTGGTGGCTGTAGCTCAGTTGGTAGAGTCCAGGATTGTGATTCCTGTCGTCGTGGGTTCGAGTCCCATCAGCCACCCCACAGAATTCATTAGAATCAATCGTTTATTGAAAGCTCGTGGATTTCACAAAGTGAAATTCGGAACGAAAACGAGGATTTCGGAATAAGCCCGCCATCGAGCGGGCTTTTTTGCGTCTCAGTCGGGGCGAAGAGGACACGTCCCCGCTCCGAAGTCTGGCTGGCGCCCGAAAATGACGAAGGGCCGGTTTTTTCTTGACTACCAATAGTGGTGCGAGGGAGGGGACTCGGCCCACCACTCGTCGACATTCTCGCGTTTGATCGGCACGATGCAACGGTCATCACCAGTTGCCGAGACTTCCGGGCGGCGGTTCGTCGGCGACCGCACACGATCCTGAACCGACGTTCGACATGGCGAGCCATCTACGGCTCTTCCCGAGGTAGAGCAGACGTTCACGGTGTACGACTCAAGCACCCTTGGCCAAAGCTGCTATTTGCGTTGACGCTCGTCAGGAGCGGCTGGATGACCTGACGATCATCCAGCGCCAATGCATCAGAATGTGGAACTGCCGAAGGTACTACAAGGCGCTCAATAAAAACAAACCGAACCTCGACGACTGACGTCGACCGCCTGATCGCCACCTTCGAGGCTTGCCTCGCGGAGCTCGCCTGATCGTCCGTGCTGCGCTACCGATCGAGATTCGATAGCATCGCCGGCAGGTAGCGCGCACCCGCCGTCTTGTGCTGCGAGAGGAAAGCGCGAATGCTTTCCAGCTCGGCTGCCGTGAGCGTGACTGAAGCCGCCCCCAGGTTTTCCTCGAGGTACTTGCGCCGCTTGGTGCCCGGGATCGGCACCAGATCGTTGCCTTGATGAAGCAGCCATGCGAGGGCAATCTGGCCCGGCGTCACGGACTTGTCCTTCGCCAGCGCCTTGACGAAGTCGGCGAGCTTGATGTTCGCGTCGAAATTGCTGCCCTGAATTCGCGGATCGTTGGCAGCACGCCAGTCATCGGCGGGCAACTCTTCCGCCCGCTTCGCCGTGCCGGTCAGAAACCCGCGGCCAAGCGGACTATATGGCACAAAACCAATGCCGAGTTCACGAAGCGCCGGCAAGACCTTGTCTTCGACACCGCGCTCAAACAGCGAATATTCACTCTGCAGGGCGGAAACCGGTTGCACCGCGTGCGCCCGCCGGACGGTATCGACGCTCGCTTCGGACAAGCCAAAAAAGCGCACCTTGCCGGCCGCGATCGCATCCTTCACCGTGCCCGCAACATCTTCGATCGGCACATCGGGATCGACCCGATGCTGATACAGTAAATCGATGTGATCGGTCTGCAAGCGCTTTAGCGAAGCATCAATCACTCCCTTGATGTGCGCGGGGCGGCTATTGAGGCCGCGCACACCATTTTCAAAGGCAAAACCGAACTTGGTCGCGATCGTGACCTCGTGCCGGCGCCCCTTCAACGCACGGCCGAGCAGTTCTTCGTTGGTGAATGGGCCATAGATTTCCGCAGTATCGAAAAACGTACAACCCAGTTCGATCGCCCGATGGATCGTTGCGACCGATTCCTCGTCGTCCGGCGTGCCGTATGCAAAGGACATCCCCATGCAGCCCAGCGCGATCTCCGACACCACAAGTCCTTCACGTCCAAGCTTCCGAGTCTTAAGCATGCTGCTCCTCCATCGAAAAGTGCTCCGTTTACGATGGCATATGCAGGAAGAGGATGTTAGTCAGATCCTCTTGATTCATTGCCTGATTGTTCCGGACAGGCGCGCAATGAGAGTCGTAACTTCTTCGCGACCAAGACAGACCTTAAACCCAGCCGGTGTTTAGCCTACCGACTCCGGCAGCGTGCTCAAGCCATGTGCTAACCGCGCGCGATTACATGCCGGCGTGCCTGCCTTGATCTCGGGGTAATCGTTCGATCCGTGCAAAATCTGGCGGTAACGGCGCCATCTTTCAGTTCACGGTGCCCGTCGATCCAGCCGTTTCAGCGTAAGGCGGCCTCGTACTCTGCACCTCAGGGTATCGCGTCGCCGGCCTCCGCCCTCCGTCAATGGCTACGAGTTACATGATGGCCGGCCGGCGAGCGTCCGATGTCCGGCTCAGAGCCGATATCCGAATGTTCGCCACGACGCGCGGTCGAAGGGCTGAAGATGGCCGGTTGCAGTCTCATGCAATGAGCATATGCTGCCTGAACTTCGCACGAGCTGCGATCGGAAGCACGCGACCCCTATGCGCCATTCAAAGCGCCAATTTAGGTGACTGGTATGCAGCCAGAAGATGCCACCCCGCCGGGCAGCCTTCGACAACCAGCCGAAGCCGCCTGTCATCAGTGCGGCGTGATGTCGCCTGGCACCCGGCCATGAGGACGCGTTGTGGGACAATCCAGTTCGGCAACCACTAGTCTGGAGGGCGAACGCCATGGATTCGTCATACATCAAACTGACAACCCCAATCGTCGACAACCGGTCAGCGCTGTGGTTCTCCGCGTATGGCTTCGGGTGGGGATACTGCGCCTTCGAACTCAGACCGGAGGTTGTTTGCGAATACCTCGGAGCGGCAGACGAAAGCCAGAAGCAGTTGCTGCTCGCGTTTCAGTTGGGAAAGCAAAAGTTAGTGGGAGTTGCGGAACGCAAAATACCTCCATCGAGTGGAGAGCGCATCGAGATTACTGGCCAGGATCTTTAAGCCGCGCTGCAGCAGTGCACACGACCGGCCGGTTCGGTCTAAGCACCCGTCATTCGCGCATGAAGTCGGACTGACCGGACCTGGCCGCCTCCTGCATACCGGGTTAATAAGGCCGGGATTGTTTCCAGCCGATGCACCGCCGCTGTGGTGCCAATAGCTTGTCAGGGTGCCAGCGACCGGGACGAGCGGCGTGCCGCGCCCAGTTCCGTCCTCGCTCGCGTCGAAGCCCTCTCCTCGCAATGAGTGCGCGACGAGCAACGTTTCAGATTCCGCGTCGATGCGCTGATTGCTCGTCGTGAGCGCTCGCGCGATTTCGGGTATCAAGCCACCGTCGCACTCGAAGTCCGTCCCGAGTCCACCACCGCCTTGAGTGCGCGCGCTAAGGGTTGGGGCAATTCCTTGCCCCGCTTTTCGGCTCGGCGGAGGATGCCCGCGCAGGCTTTCTCGCCCAGCGCCGTGGCGGTGAGCCTGCCGATGCGGGACACTGCCGCGATTGCCTGGCACTCGGCTTCTCGCTTGTGCCATGCCCGCGATAGAGTCCGGACATAAGTCCACAACCACCCTTTCTCGTGATCAAGAATTGCCTTGCGAATGGGAGGCGACCATGTAAGAGATGTCGGGCTTGCTGCTGGTTTTGCCCTATCTTTCTTCAGGGTTCTGGGGCGGGGCGGCGCAGCCGCCCCCCTCCCATGACATTCGACAGAACTGGTTCACCGCTCGGCAGGGCGAAGCGGCATAGTTCCCTCAGCTATAGGACTCGCGAGACGAGGGCAACGTCAAGCTGACCAGTAATGTCAGTTGACGATACCGTTTCGCGCTACTAATCCGCGCTGTCGATCCGAACCAGCGCTTGTGCGTCCAGCAAGCTGTGTTGCAGCCATTCGTAAGTGACATAGGCCAGCCCGCCGTCGCCCCAGCCCGATGACCAGGAGTTCTTAATGATGAAATATCCGCCGCCCGCGACCTGATCGCTGTCCTGGTAGCCGACGACTAGAATTTCGTGACCGCACAGGCTGGTCCCGCAGCTGTCCGCCTTGATGACCCACGACACGACGCCGCCCTTGTACGTCGCAACCTGAAAGTCGAGGTTCGCGTTGATGGCCATGACCACGGGGTAGCCGCGATACAGCGCTTGCTTGATCCGGCCAATGGACGCATAGAGCTTGTGCGCCGTGGTCGTCCGAAATCCTGAGGAACTCGCTGCGGTAGGATCCTGCTGCCGGGTATCGCTGCCGCCACCCTGCGCCTCGGTAGCCGAGCAGGTGGCATTGGGATACTTGCGGTTGTAGTTGGTGCAATACTTGTCATCGCCATTGTATGGCCAGGATTTCTCCGGAACGAACTTGGTCTTGTTGTCGACGAATGCAGCGATGGTGTCGTACGGGTCGAGTCCGGCGTTGTTCCAGGTGTTGGTCAGTCGCTTTCCCTGGAAGTACGTGTTCTGTTCCGACAGTTTAGTACTGTTCTGCTGCCTCGAGAGCAGCAATTCCGTTGCGGCGTTCAGGGAGAACGCTACGCACGTGCCCCGTTCGCTCTGATCTTTGATATCGCTCTTCAGGGATTCGAGATTCGTGATAAGAGCGCTGTGGCCCACCCCCAAGGAGTCCGAATCGGCCGTGTCACAACCTTCCAGGCCGCTCGGGCAACTGTTCTTGCTCGCCTGGGTCAGCCGCACCTTGTAGTTGCCGAAGAGTTGGACCATCGAGTCGGAGACCCCGACGTTGGAAACAAGGTCCTTTCCCACGTCCTGGTAGCTGATCACCTGACGGGTGACGCTGGAGAGGTCGGCCTCATAGCGGGTGTCGCTTCTCGCGTCACCGTAGCTCGGCGCGTAGAAGCCGGTATCTGAGGAGCTGTTACTGTTACTGTTACTGTTACTGCTACTGTTTCCACTGCTGCCATCGCCCCCGCCGCCCCCACAAGCTTGAAGCGAAAAGAGAATGACGAGCAGAGTTACACGGGCAAGTTTCATGAGATTTTCTTGTCGGCGCCGGCGCGACGGCGCTGCCGCGAACACAAACGACGCGATGTTTTGACGAACCCCGATTTGGCTCAAAGCCGCCTGCGCGGGTCAGACCGGGGACCATTGTGGCGTAAAGCGCGACTGCATCGGGTATGGCCTTACACTACAGCCGCCACCGGAATTGGGCTATCACACGAAAGTCTGGAACGCCTGTCCGGTGGGATATACCGGCACCGCGTTTAGCGTTGCCTCGATATACGGGCGCATAGTGATGCCTTCAGGATCGGGTGCGTACACCACCTTGGCAACGGAGTCCGCGTCGCCCCTTACTAGCGCCGCATTGCACCGATCGAATAGCGACGCGATTTCGTGATAGACCTGCGGTACGTGGACTTCGCCTGCAAAGACGCCAGTGCTGAAAACAACTGCAGCGGCGATCAGAATCTTCTTCATCTTTGCCTTCACTCCATTTAAATGGGACGCCAGCGCGGCATCGGGGAACTACGCCCAATTGGTGGCTCTGGTTACGCGCGAACCTCTCAGCTATCACCAGTTATCCCTGACTGGCAAGCAGCGCCAACATCAACAGAGCGGTTCGGTTGATTTCGGGATCCTGAGATTAATGCCGCCCAATCGCTCGCCCGCGACGACGAGTGGCGACATTACACCCAAAGTTGATTTTATCGTCAACTTTGATGTTGTTATTTTGTTTTCAGCGGACGCTGAGTCGGTCCTGGCGTGAACGAAGGCGCAGTTGCGGCGCCGCGGAGGACGGTAAATCGGCTATCAGGGGGTGTCGTTGCAGCCGAACTCCCGTAGACCATGTAGCAGCGATGAAGGGCGCCCCCCAGCGACCCGATATAGCAGCCTGCTGGCCCGGCCGGCTGCCGGCCGTGAAAGAGGAAATCTACGCCAGCGGATCCCGGCCCGGACGACACCATCGGGTGACGCAAAAGGTGCTGGCTTCGCTGCATGCCTGAGCGTTCAGGTGCCGATGCGCACGACGGAGGAAGTTCGGTTTTTTCGAACCTCATGCATCTTTTCTTCTGCTTTCTGTGGATAGCTCCTCTCCGTACGATTCTTCATGGTTATCGAGGAGGTGTCACATGCAAGCCCTGCTCAGGTCGCGCGACATTGAAGCTGTCCGCTTCCATACCGGCGCCCCGTGATTGTCGTTTCGCTAACCTGATATTTCTGTTTCTGACTTTTAGAATTGGAGAATTAACCATGGCTAAAACGTTTATCTCCGCTCTCGTACTCGTGCCCATCCTCGCGCTGCCCACGATCGCGTCCGCTAGCAGCAACGGTCCCCTGACGCGTGAGCAGGTGCGCGCGGAACTCGTCCAGCTGCACCAAGCCGGCTACGACCGCAACCACGGTGACGCGCACTATCCCACGCACCTCTCCAAACCGCGCTGGAGAGCGTGGGGGACCAGCAGCAGGCGCTCAGTGGCTACGGTGGGGCGTACTCGGGCTCCGCAGCCTTCGGTGCACCCACCAAGCCGGGCTCGTCAGGCACCGCCGCACCCGCCCAGCCGGGCTGGGATCATTCAATCTACAAAGGAAGCTGATCGGCTATCGGCCGAATGGCCGCGCGGTTTGAACCGCCCGGCGTAGTGACACACATGGCGAGCGGCATCGTCGCCGCTTCGTCGTCTGCAACACTGCGTCGCGTAGGTTGGCCTTCCATCGTCTTTTAGAACTGGCGACAGTTTCATTGCGTTTGGCGCCGGAGCGAATTCGTTATTCGCTCCGGCGCTTTGTCGTTTGCAATCGCTTAGCGCCAATGAACGCCCGGTGACGTTGCAGACTAACGGCAGGAAAGGCGAGCAGTTGCATACGCTGACGGCTCCGCACATTGTGAAAATGTCGCCAGCGATCCAAGCGCGGACGTTGCCGCTACACGGTCCGCTCCACCTCCGCGAAGAGACGCTAATGGGTCGGCATGCGCGAGTCCGCTCCGGGTCGATCTGAGCCTGTGCTCGTCGTCGCAATTCGCAACGAGCGGGCCACCACCAACACCACTGCATGCACATACAGTCCCAGAAGCGCAATGCACGGTCCAATTTTCGGAACGACTCACCGCGAACCCGCATGCCACCGTGCGTGAAAAGGCGCGTCTGTTCCGAATTTAGTTTGTGAGACCGTTGTCTGACCCGGCTGCGAGGCATTTTGACGGCTGGATTGTGATTCCTGTCGTCGTGGGTTCGAGTCCCATCAGCCACCCCAAAGAATTCAGGCAAACGGCGTTGTGAGCAATCACAACGCCGTTTTTGTTTTGCTGACGGCCTTCTGCGTTTTCCACGATATCTGTGCGGTTTTCCGCCCCGCAATCACCCCTTCCCGCCTTCTCCCGCCTCTCAAAAACCGCTTGGCCAACAGGGCCGGATCACCGGTCCGCCTTGCGGTGCGTACGTCTGAGCGATTGTTTCTTCGTCGAGAATAGTAATTTCAGATTATCGGCACAAATTTTCAATAGTAGGGGTATACACTGGCTTCCATCGACGTTGCAGACACCTGGTTGACTGGCTCCTGCAACATCTTCCTGAAATGCAGTCGAAACGTTATCGGAGTCCTACCATGAAGACCAAGTTTATCGCCGCCCTGCTGATTGCCGCTTCCGCCTCGATCGCCGCTCCCGCTTTCGCCAGCGGCTATGGTCCGGCACCGTACTACCGTCCGTCGGTTGGCGCGCCGGCTTCGCAACAAGGCCAGAACGCGCAGACCGTCGCTGCTGAACGCGCCAACGCGCAATCGAATGCATACGGCGGCGTGAATAGCGTGTCGACGCAATCGGGCACACGCAGCGAACCCACGTCGGGTCCGCAATCGGTGTTCTTCGGCCACTAAGCCGCCAGCAGTACCGTCAGATCCGCTGCCTCTGAGGCAGCGATCAAACTGGGCGCCGCGCATGCAGTATCGATGCCGGCGCCCAGTTGCATTTACGGCAGCCGTGGTACCCGGTACGTTGCCCGGGTAGCGTTCGGTTTGCAACCGTTGTCTCGTGCGCCTGCCGCTTCCTTGCCTCATCCGAACACGGCGTCCCGTTCTGTCGCGACGCGGCTATCCACGTCTAACTTGCCAGCCCTGCATCGATCAATTCGCGCGCCGCGCGAAAAGCCGCCTCGGCGGCCGCATGCTCGGTGGACCACAAGCTATCGATATGCACGAGCTGCCAGTCGACCACCGTCGAATCGTCGCGCAGCACCCGGAAATGCGCCTTGACGCCGGTCAGTACCTGTTCCACCGCCACCTCGATGTCGTAGTCGCCATAGCGCGCCTGATAGTCGCCCATGTCGACGCCCTTCGGCTCCATGCTCGTCTCCGTGGTTTCGCTGATCGCGGGTAGCCGGACACGCGCGTCCAGTTGGTGTCGCGCTGGCCAATCACCTGCTCGCGACTCACCCGCGACGCGCCGCCTCGCTCTACACACCGGCCGTGCGGCCGGACGCCGATCAGCGGATCAGTTGCAATCGCCGGAAAGATACTGCCGGCCGTTGCAGTTGATTTCGACCCCACCACTGCCCGCTTCGGCAACCAGGTCGCATGCCAGCAACTCCGCCGCAACGGACTGCGCGACTTCGGGCGCCGTCTGTCCGACGCCGACGTCGTTCAGACGCCGCAACGCTTCGACCGCTTCAGGACTCAAGGACTTCGACATGGCCGTCTCCGTCGGAATGCTCAATTCATCGTAGCAAGTTTCATCGGCGGATGCAGGTGTGCGCGCCTGACGAGCCGCTCCCCGGAGCGTCGAGCCTGGCAATTGGCGTCTGAAACCGGCGTGACCGTTAGGAGCACGCCTCAACGCGCCAGCAGCGGCCCCGGAACGCGGCCTGCTACTAGCTAATCGTGCACACAGCCGCGTGTCTGCAGACGGCACGCGACATCGAAGGAGAACGACATGAAGCGAGGCAATTGGGCCACGTTGACGGCCACCGCCGCCGCGCTGGCGGCGCTCTTCGCGAGCGGCGCGAGCGCCGTCGCGCAGACGGCGCCCAGCGCGCCGCCGGACAGCCATGCGCCGATGGCCAAACCGCCCGAGGCGGCATCGGGCGCCGGCAGTTCGAGCAACCCGGACAACATGCCGATCAAGCGGCCGGCGAAGCCGACCAACGACCACATGTCGCACGAGCCGCCCGCCAGCGGCGCAAACGCGAAATAGCCGCTGCGCACGCCGCTCGCATCGGCGGAGCGTCATCAAAGCCGCGCGATCGACACCTCGGTCGACTTCACGAGCGCGACCACCTCCGAGCCGGCTTTCAGTTCGAGTTCGTCGACCGAGCGCGTCGTGATCACCGACGTGACGATGCCGAACGGCGTCTCTACGTCGACCTCGGACACCACCGAGCCGCGGATGATTTCCTTGACCTTGCCTTTGAACTGATTGCGCACGTTGATGGCGGAAATGCTCATTTCAGATAACTCCACAGAAGCAGTTGATAACGGATCGGATCGATTTGCCAGGAAAACTCAGACGGCCCAGCGCACTTCGGTCGGCCGCGTGAGTCGGCCGGGTTCGGGCAAGCCGTACGGGTCATAGGGCTGATACGCGCGATGCGCCAGCGTGTCGTCGTTCGGCGCGTTTCTCAGCACGCGCTGCAGCACGTGGTCTTCGAGTGCGGCGAAGCCCGCCGACGCCCGCGCGCGCGGACGTGCGAGCGCGACCGGCTGATCGAGCGCGATGCGGCCTTCCTCGATCAGCAGAATCCGGTCGCCGAGCGCGACGGCTTCGTGCACGTCGTGCGTGACGAGCAGCGCAGTGAAGCGATGCTCGCGCCACAGCCTTTCGATCAGCCTGTGCATTTCGATGCGCGTCAACGCATCGAGCGCGCCGAGCGGCTCGTCGAGCAGCAGCAATTGCGGACGATGCACGAGCGCCCGCGCGAGCGCGACGCGCTGCCGCTGACCGCCCGATAGTTGCACGGGCCAGTCGTTCGCGCGTTCGAGCAGGCCGACTTCGGCGAGCACCGCGCGCGCATCGTCGCGCGCGCCGCGGCCGAGGCCGAGCATCACGTTTTGCAGCACGCTTTTCCACGGCAGCAGACGCGCATCCTGAAACATGATGCGGGTGTCGAGCGGACCGCCGTTCCCGGCGCGCTTTTCGAGCACACCCGAGCTGGCTTCTTCGAGACCCGCGACGAGCCGCAGCAAGGTCGACTTGCCGCAACCGCTGCGGCCGACGATCGCGACGAAGCTGCCCCGCTCGATCGACAGATCGAAGCCCGACAGCACCTCGCGCTCGCCATAGCGCTTGCCGACGCCGCGCAATTGCACCGCGTAGTCGCTCGCGGGGCGCGCGTCGCTGCGGGCCAGGGCGGTAGCGGGTTGCAAGCTCGGTTGCGAGCCGCAATGCGCCACCGCCGCCCCGTCCCGCTCAACCCCCGCAGCCTCGTTCGCGTCGTGATCCGCGAGCCGCGGCTGCGCGAGTTCGGTCTCGAGATCGCTGCCCGCGATACCGCCGAACGTCGTCGATAGCGTCGTTGCGCTCATGCTTTTGCTCCTCGCTGATAGGCCGGATGCCAGCGCAGCGACACGCGCTCGAGGCTCTTCGCGAGCATGTCCGCGAGCTTGCCGAGCGCCGCGTACAGCAGAATGCCGACCACCACCACATCGGTTTGCAGGAATTCGCGCGCGTTCATCGTCATGTAGCCGATGCCCGATTGCGCGGAAATGGTCTCGGCGACGATCAGCGTGACCCACATCAGACCGAACGCGAAGCGCACGCCGACCAGAATCGACGGCAGCGCACCCGGCAGAATCACGTGGCGGTACAGCGCGAAACCTTTGACGCCATAGCTGCGCGCCATCTCGATCAGGTTCGCGTCGACCGAACGGATGCCGTGAAACGTGTTCACATAGACCGGGAAGAACACGCCGAGCGCGACGAGGAACACCTTCGCTCGTTCCTCGATGCCGAACCACAGGATCACGAGCGGAATCATCGCGAGCGCGGGAACGTTGCGGATCATCTGTACGGTCGAATCGAGCACGATTTCCGCGGGTTTGAAGAGACCCGTCACCAGTCCGAGCACGAGACCGATGCCCCCGCCGATCGCGAAGCCCGACACCGCGCGCCAGGTGCTGACCTTCACGTCGGCCCACATTTCGCCGGACTGGATCAGCGACCATGCGGCCTTCACGACCGCGAGCGGCTCGGGCAGCACGCGCGTCGACAGCGCTCCGCTGCGCGCGGCGATTTCCCACGCGAGCAGGATCGCGATCGGCGCGAGCCACGGCAGCAGGTGCGCGCCGAAACGGCGCAGCGCGGCAGCGCGGGCCGTGGACGCGGGCTGCGGGGTTGCCGCCGTTCCCGTGCTCAAAGTGGTGTCACTCATGTTGGCTTTTCTCCTTGCCTGTCGATCGTCGTGCGCGTGTCGCGCAAGCCGCGCGACCCATGCTATGCGCGCGCTCAACTCGCGCTCGCCGCCTTCGGCAGATAGCTGGCACCGACGATTTCGCCGAACGGCCCCGACAACGGCCCATTGGCAACCTTGCTGAAGCGTTGCGGCAGCAGCGGAAACACGAGTTCGGCGAAGCGGTAGGATTCCTCGAGATGCGGATAGCCCGACAGGATGAACGTCTCGATGCCGAGCGCCGCGTACTCCTTCATACGCGCGGCCACCTGCTCCGGACTGCCGACCAGCGCGGTGCCCGCGCCGCCACGCACGAGCCCCACGCCCGCCCACAGGTTCGAATAGATCTCGAGCTGCTCGCGCCCGCCGCGCTTGCCGCCGTGCAGCGCGGCCATACGGCGCTGCCCTTCCGAATCCATCTTCGCGAACGACGCCTGCGCACGCGCGACCGTGTCGTCGTCGAGCTTGCTGATCAGCTGCTCGGCCGCGGCCCACGCTTCCTCCTCGGTCTCGCGCACGATCACGTGCAGACGGATGCCGAAGCGGATCTGCCGGCCGCGCGCCGCGGCGCGTGCGCGAATGTCGGCGATCTTCTTCGCGACCGCTTCGGGCGGCTCGCCCCACGTCAGATAGGTGTCGATGTGCTCGGCCGCGATAGCGTGCGCGGCCGCCGACGAGCCGCCGAACCACAGCGGCGGATGCGGGTTTTGCACCGGCGGATATAGCGCCTTGCCGCCCTTCGACCGCAAATGCTTGCCGTCGAAATCGATCGCTTCGTTGCTGTGCGATGCGGCGAGCAGCTTGCGCCAGATATGCAGGAATTCGTCGGTGATTTCGTAGCGCGTGTCGTGATCGACGAACACGCCGTCGCCGGCCAGTTCGGCCGCGTCGCCGCCCGTCACCACGTTGATCAACAGACGCCCGTTCGACAGCCGGTCGAACGTCGCCGCCATACGCGCGGCGAGTCCCGGCGACGACAGCCCCGGGCGAATCGCGACGAGGAACTTCAGCCGCTGCGTCACGGGAATCAGGCTCGACGCGACGACCCAGGCGTCCTCGCACGAGCGGCCGGTCGGCAGCAGCACGCCCTCGTAGCCGAGCGTGTCGGCGGCGACGGCGATCTGCCGGAAGTAGTCGTAGTCGGCTGCGCGTGCGCCTTGGGACGTACCGAGATAGCGGCTGTCGCCGTGAGTCGGAATGAACCAGAACACATTCATGTTGTTGCTCCTGCCTGTTCCTGACGTAATGAAAACGGTGAGCGCGAGCGCCGGCCGCGCGCATCGAGCCGGCAACCGGCAAAGCGCTGCGACGCGTTGAAGGATTGAGAAACGGACGATGGACTCAGGCCATCGGCAACTGCGTCAAATCGATGAAGGTTATGCGCCTGGCGGACGACACCGCGAACACGACCGCGCGCGGGCCCTGCGACAACGGAGATTCGGCGTGAGGCTCGACATTGCGACGGCTTTCCTCGACCAACGTGCGCGTGATGCGCTCGATTTATCGGACGACGGCGACACCCGAGCCGTCTGCATGAGGAAACAGTCTATGGAGCGGTCCGCGGCTTTTGAACGATTTTATTGAGCTTAGGATTTCCGCTTTCGTGATTAGCCCGGTTCTACCGCATAGGGTTGTTGCGCTTTATACACGCGGCCCCGGCCGCCCAACCCCGGTCGATATAATGGCGCTCGTTTCCAATCACCCGGTACAGGCCTTGCGAGTCGCCTGTACGTTGCCGGTGCAATGCATGCAAAAAATTATTCTGCCGTTCGTCGCCGGTTTTCTGGCTTCTTTGTTCTTTCGCGAATCGACGCTGGCGCTGATGCACGCTGCCGGCATGATCGACCCTAGCGGTTTTTCGACCGCGCCGTTTTTGCCGCTCGGCCTGCCTGAGTTCATCGCGAACGCAATCTGGAGCGCGTGCTGGGCCGTGCTGATGGCCTGGCTGCTGCGCGTCGCGCCGCATCGGCGCGCGCCGTGGGTACCCGCGTTCGTGTTCGGCGGCATCGTGCTGACGGCGGCGAGCGTGTTCGTCGTCGATCCGCTGCGCGGCATCTGGCCGAGCGGCAACATGCTGCCGCGCCTCGCGGTGGGCTTCACGGCGAACGCGATGTGGGGCTGGGGTGCGCTCGTGTTCATGCGCGCGTTCATGGCGAGCGAGGCAGAGGAATAAGCGCGGCGAACATGAATTCGCGCAACGCGTAGATTCGCGCGGGCGGGTTCGCGAGGCCGCGCGTTCAGCCGCGTAGAGCGCGCAGCGGGTGCTCGTTCGCCGGCCACGGGCTGTCGAACATCTGCTCCACATCAGCCCGGTTGACGTCCTCGATGCGCGCGAAACGCCAGCGCGGCGCGTTGTCCTTATCGATGATGCGTGCGCGAATGCCTTCCACCGTATCGCCGCGCAGAAAGCTCGAGCGCGTCAGATCGAGATCAGTGCGCAGCACGTCGGCCATCGACCCTTCCGCGCGCGTGACCACTTCGAGCGAGACCGCCATCGACAGCGGCGAGCGCTCGCGCAGCACCGCGATCGTCTGCTCGGCCCACTCTGCCGCGTCGCCACCGCGCTCGCGTTCCTGTTCGAGCGACTTGAGTATCCGCGCGACGTCGGGCAGCGCGAAATGCCGGTCGATCAACGTCCGCGCTTTCGCGAGCGCGCTCTCCTCGGGCCGCGGCGCGACCTGATACGCGAGCGTCTCGCGCTCGACGCACGCAACCACATCAGCACCGCGCTCGAACGGTTCGCGGCTCAACGTATCGACGAGCGCGGGCAACGCCGCGCCGTCGATGTAGGCATCGGCGAGGCCCGCGTACAGCGCGTCGGCCGCGCCGATCGTCTCGCCGGTCACCGCCAGATAGCGGCCGATCGCGCCGGGCGTGCGCGCGAGAAACCAGCTCGCGCCGACATCCGGAAAGAGGCCGATACGGGTTTCGGGCATCGCCATCTTCGTCGATTGCGTGACGACGCGCAGGCCGCCGGTGCGATGTGCGCCCTGCGAAATGCCCATGCCGCCGCCCATCACGATGCCGTTCATCAACGCGATATACGGCTTCGGATACACGAAGATCGCGTGATTGAGCCGGTATTCCTCGCTGAAGAACGTATCGCGCGCCTCCCGGTCGCCGGTTTGCGCCGCTTCGTACATGAAGCGGATGTCGCCGCCCGCGCAGAACGCGCGCTCGTGCCGGCTGCGCACGACGACGGCCAGCACCTCGGGGTCTTCGCGCCACTGGTCGAGCGCCGCGTGGATCGCGCGGATCATGCCGGTCGACAGCGCGTTCAGCGCTTTCGGCCGCTCCAGTTCGAGGAGACCGATGCGGTTGGCTACGTGGGTCGCGATTTCGTCGCTAGTGGCGGGCGAGGCGGACGTGGACATGGAGAACTGGGCGCGGCGGCGCGGCATGAGGTGGAACTGAACGTTATCACGGGCCTGCCGCTTTGCGTTTGGTGGGGAGCTCGGGGGCCGGGTGCGTGGAGCCGGCGGACTTGGCGTGGCGCCGCGCGACGGTTTTCTTGCCGCGGACTGCGGCGCTGTTCGATGCGCCCGTCGCCACGGCCTGCGGCACACCGAGCCATGCGTCCAGCGTCACGCCGACGAGCGTCTCGAGCGGCGCGCTCGGAAACACCGGGCACGTGAGATTCAGCGCGACGATGCCATGCAGACTCGCCCACAACGCCTCGGCCCAGATGGCCGGCTCCATCGATGCGACCGACGCCGACAGACGCCCCGCTGCTCGCAACTCGTCGAGCGCGTCGATCATGATGTGCAGCGCGGCCTCGTCGGGATCGTCGTCGGCAACGCCGCCGGCGGCGTTGCCCAGCGAGGCGGTCGAACCACCGGTCCCGGCGTTCGCGCTTGTGTCGCCCGTGTTGCCGTCGTGTTTGCCAGTGCCAACCCCGCCACTGAGCGCCGCGCCGGTATAGCTCGGGTCCTCCATGAAAATCAGCCGGTACGTTTCAGGATGCTCGACGCCAAACGCGACGTACGCGCGCCCGAGCGCCTTCAGCCGTTCGGCGGGATCCGCGATCTGCACGAGTGGCACGAAGGTCGCGAGCAACCGCGCGTAGCCTTCGGCGCACAAGGCCCGCGCGATGTCGTCGCGACTCGCGAAATGCAGATACAAGGTGGCGGGCGAATATTCGATCGCGTCAGCGATCTTGCGCATCGACAGCGCGGCAAAGCCCTCACCCACGACGATGCGCCGCGCGGCATCGAGGATGCGTTCGCGCAGTGCCTGCTTCTGGCGGTTTTTTCGTTCGGCGATTCCCATGACTCGCAATTTTCAGATTGACAAACTGAAAAGTCAATTTAAACTGAACATCGTTTACTGAACAATGTTCAATAAATTTTCATCTGTCAAATCGAGCAGCCACGAGCGCGCGACGATGTCGTGCCGCCATCTGAGGGGTCGTCATGCAAGCCACGGGAAAGGTCGGTTTATTCGGTGCAGCGGGCGCTGCGGGTCAAAGCATCGCGACGGCGCTTGGCGCGGCGGGCCGCGATTACCGGGTGGTCGGCCGCTCGCGCGAGGTATTGCAACGGACTTTCGGTGACGACCCGCACGCGGAGATCGCCACCTGGAACCCCGACGACCCCGCCTCGATCTGCGCCGCGGCCGCCGGTCTGCAGACCGTGATCTACCTCGTCGGCGTGCCGTACGACCAGTTCGCGCAGCACCCGCCGTTGATGGAGAGAACGCTGGCTGGCGTGACGGCCGCCGGTGTCGAGCGCTTCATTCTGCTCGGCACCGTGTATCCGTATGGCCGCGCGCGCGGCAACCCGGTCCGAGAAGATCATCCGCGCGAGCCGCACACGTTCAAGGGCCGCATGCGGCTTGAACAGGAAAAGCTCGTGCTGGCTGCGCATGGCCGGAAAGGTCTCGAAACGCTGGTATTGCGACTGCCCGATTTCTACGGACCGGGGGTCGAGCGCAGCCTGTTGCACGGTGTCTTCATTGGCGCCGCTACCGGCAAGCGCGCGCAGGTGCTCGGTCCCGTCGACGTACCGCACGAATTCATCTATCTGCCGGATGTCGGTCCCGTGGTCGAACGACTCACGCGCACGCCCGAAGCCTACGGTCGCTGGTGGCATCTCGCGGGCGCCGGCACGATCACGCAGCGCGAGGCGGCTCGCGAGGCCTACGCGCTTGCGGGCTCCGGGCCGAAGCTGATGGTGGCCGGCAAGGGCATGCTGCGCGTGCTCGGGCTATTCAATCCGCTGATGCGCGAGTTGGTCGAGATGAACTATCTGATGACCGAGCCGGTCGTGCTCGATGATTCGGCGCTGGCGACGTTGATCGGGCCGCTCAGGAAGACGTCGTATCAGGAAGGGATCAGGCGGTGCTTCGAAGCGGCGCGCGAGGTAGTGCCGGCACGCGACATGAATTAGCGGCAAGGCGTTGGCGATGCGTAGGTGAAGTGAAAACCGCCGAGATGGACCTGCACCCGGCCTCTGGCGCCGACGGTCCGTAGGCAGGTCCGCTTAGCCTGCCATCTGCCCCGGCGGAAAGTGGCCACTCTTGAGCAGCACGGGAGTGCCGTTACTGATCTGCAGATGCTCACGCGCAACGGCCTCGATGCGCGGCCGGCCCGCATCGAACGCGCGCAGCCAGCCGTCGAGGTCCTCGCTGTAAGCGCCGAAATGATCCTCGAGCGCTTCCACCGAGATCGCGCACGGCACCGGCTCACCGTCCACCAGCGCGGAAAACACGACGGTCAGGTTGGAGTCGCGGTAAGCAGGCGCGTCTTCGGGAAAACGGATTTTCATGGTCGCCTCGTCAGAAGTTGGCGGCGGGAACGTAGCTCGCGCGGAAGGCCGCTGCGGGCCCCCGATCCTCGCAAGTCCCGCTATGGTACTCGCGCCGCCGGATCACGGTCCAGCGCGCGCGGGCGCCTGATTCAGGGCATCGCGCGCTGCCTTGGCGAGCCCATCGGCGGGCCCTTTGCACGGAAATCGCCGACACGCTCACGGCCCATCCAGCAATCGGTCGACATACTCGCGGGCCGCCCGTTCGACGAACGCGAGCGCCTCTTCTTCACTGTCGAAGCGTTGCCGGTCGCCGAGCTCGAGCAGCGTTTCCATCCGGTGCGGATCGTCCGGGCCGAGCTCGGCGAGGCTGACCGTGCCGACGTAAGTACCGTCCGCTTTGGTGTGCGCGTCGCCCGACGGGCCCGACGTGCTGCCCCCTGGCACGAGGCGCGCGGCGGCGCTGATGTAATAGCCGCGATAAGGGCCACTGACCCGTTCAGCCATCTTCGTCCTCCTGTTGCGGTTGCAGAGCTGGCGCCAGTCGCAACGGCGCCGCCCTGATGCTTCAGCATGCGGCGCGCCGCTGCACGGGGTGTGTGCGGGCAGCCGTCCCATAACGATAAGGCGCGTTGCAGCGCGATAAGTTCTGCTCGCGAGACGCGCCCCCCGCGCCGCGCCAAAGAGCCGCGCCGCACTTCAGCCGCGCGCGCTGGTCGAACGGTCCATACCGGCATGCTCCATGCTGTCGCACGGTACCTGTTACGACGCCATTTCGAGGCCAGCGAGCGCAATATGGGAAAATATTTTCTGCAGGATCATGAACTGCCCGAGCCGGATGCGGCGAACCGCTGGTTCGAGTACGCCGAAAGTCACGGCATCGACATCCCGAAAGCGATCGGCATCTGGGAAGACGCAGCCACTGAAGAAGGCGCGGAAGCCCGGCGGCTCCTCAACGCGGCGGGCATCACGGTCGAAACGACCTGAGCCGTGGCGCGCGCCCTCGCGCTCCACAGCGGCCGACCCCACCCGGCAGACCCCCTCTATCTGAATGAAAGGACACAACACGATGCAATTCACGACGCAACCGCGACGCGCCGGCCGATTCCACCGCCTCCGATCCAGCGCCGCGCTTGCCCTCGTGCGTCGCGCGTCGCTGTCGGCCGCCTTGCCCGCCGCGCTGCTGCTCGCCGCGGGACTGGGCGGCTGCGCGTCGTCGAACACGACCACGCTGATCAATCTGCCGAACGGCCAGACCGGCTTCGCGGTCAACTGCAGCGGCGCCGACGCCGGCTCGAGTTGGGCCTCGTGCTACGTGCAAGCGGGTAAGGCCTGCGGCGCGACCGGCTACGACATCGTGTCGAAGGATAACGACGAAGGCGGAACCGCCGGCGGCAGCGTCACGAACGTGGCGTCGGCGAACGTGAAGGGCCGCTCAATGATCGTGCGCTGCAAGTAAGCCGATTTACGTGCCTGGCGGCAATCGCGGCGGCTGGCGCGGGCGCTCAATGCGCCTGCATCTTCGAGAAGAGATTCAACACCGCGACGCCAGCGACGATCAATCCCAGCCCGATGATCGCCGGCACGTCGGGTACCTGCCGGTACAGCACTAGCGCGACCAGCGTGATCAGCACGATGCCCGCGCCGGACCAGATCGCGTAGACGATGCCGACTGGAATGCTTCGGAGCGTCAACGACAGGCAATAGAACGCGATGCCGTAGCCGAGCACGACGACCATCGACGGCAGCAGCCGTGAAAAGCCGTCCGAGGCCCGCATCGCGGAAGTCGCGATCACTTCGGCGACGATCGCGATCGCGAGCAGCGCATACGGGGGTACGCGCATCGCGTCAGTTTTTCGCGAGCGCGAGCTTGCCGTAGTCGTGACCGAGATGCGCGCACAGCGCTTCGACCACGAGTTCATGATCGGCGCGCTGCGGCAGACCGGACACCGTGATCGAACCGATCACGCCCGCCCCTTCCACCGCCAGCGGAAACGCGCCGCCGTGCGATGCGTACTCGGTGGCCGGCAGTCCGTGCTTGTCGGCGAGCGTCGCGCCCGCGAGCTGCATTTTCAGACCGATCGCGTACGAGCTACGGCGAAATTGCGCGACGGTGTTGCCCTTGCGGCGCGCCCAGTCGACGTTGTCGGGCGTCGCGCCGTCGAGCAGGCAGAAGAACAGCGGCTGGCCGAACGTGCGCAGGTCGATCGCAGCGGCAATGCCGCGCGCTTTCGCGACTTCGTGCAGATACGCACCGACTTGCCACGCGCGGTCGGCATCGAAGCGGGGAAACACGAGGGTCTTTTCCTGAATGGCGATGACCTGCAGGTCGTGAGCGATATCCATGGGGTTCAGAACGGGTCGGAGCATCAGAGTCAAAGGGGCCGCGGTCGTGAAGATCCGGCGAGCCGCGTGGAGAATCTGAATTCTAGCGCAGCGTCCGCGCACGGATTTCCAGAGCCTTTCCGATAGGCGACGTCGCGCGGGCAGAGCGAAGCGCAATGAAGCCAATTCTTACATGGCTATTGCGCTGGCCGTCTGGCTGGTCTATAATCTTTTCTTCGACGGACGCGGGGTGGAGCAGTCTGGCAGCTCGTCGGGCTCATAACCCGAAGGTCGTAGGTTCAAATCCTACCCCCGCAACCAACCGAAATCATTGAAGGGTTACAACGCATTGGCGTGTAACCCTTTTTTGTTTTTGTGGCCTTGCTCTGGCGATCCCCTTGACCGCCCCACCCTCAGGCGAAAAAAAAGCGCGTCAACTGAATGACGCGCCAAGCTACGAGGCAATGTACAAGAGAGAAAAGATGACCACGGTGGACGCCGTGGCCTCCATCGCAACCATCAGGATCGATGCTATCAGCGCATCCAAAAATCGACTGTCAATCAATGTCAGACGCGACGGCGCTCGCCGCCTTGGACGTCGTCTCGCGCAGCCCCTGTCGGCGCCTCAGTAATCCCCCGCCCCGGTGATAAACTCCTATCACCCTTTCTCGTCCCCTTTCCAATGAAATTCTGTTCTGTCTGCGGCCACGGCGTCAGTCTGAGCATTCCGCCGGGCGACAATCGCGAGCGCTTCGTATGCGGCAGTTGCGGCACCGTGCATTATCAGAATCCGCGTAACGTGGTCGGCACCGTTCCCGTGTGGGACGACAAGGTGCTGCTGTGCCGTCGCGCGATCGAGCCGCGCTACGGTTACTGGACACTGCCCGCCGGCTTCATGGAAATGGGAGAAACGACGGCCGAAGCCGCCTCGCGCGAAACGCTCGAGGAAGCCGGCGCCCGCGTCGAGGTGCAGAACCTGTTTTCGCTGCTGAATGTGCCGCACGTGCATCAGGTGCATCTGTTCTACATGGCGCGGCTGCTCGATCTCGACGTCGTCGCCGGCGAGGAAAGCCTCGAAGTGAAGCTGTTCGAGGAGCACGAGATTCCGTGGGACGAGATCGCGTTTCCGACCGTCGGCCAGACGCTGCGCTTTTTTTTCGCCGACCGCGCGGCCGGCAGTTTCGGCCTGCATACCGGCGACATCTTCCGCTCCCTGCGCGAAGGCTGAGCGGCGCGCATGGTTCCCTGGCTCGGAGCTGACGACCCGTTTCCGCCCGTCGAGCGCGCGCTCGGCGCCGCGAGCGGCGCGCCCGGTCTGCTGGCGGCAAGCGGCGATCTGCTGCCGTCGCGCCTCATCGACGCGTATCGGCGCGGCATCTTCCCGTGGTATTCGGACGGCCAGCCGGTGTTGTGGTGGAGCCCCGATCCGCGCATGATCCTGCGCCCCGCCGAGTTCAAGGTGTCGCCATCGCTGCGCAAGACGCTCAAGCGCGTGTTGCGCGACGGCGCGTGGGAAATCCGCGTCGATCACGATTTCGCCGCCGTGATGCGCGCCTGCGCGCAGGCGCCGCGCCACGGTCAGCGCGGCACGTGGATCACCGCCGACGTCGTCGAAGCCTATTCGTCGCTGCACCGCCTGGGCGACGCGCACAGCATCGAAACCTGGCTCGAGGGCAAGCGTGTAGCGGGATTGTATGGCGTGTCGCTCGGGCGGATGTTCTTCGGCGAATCGATGTATACCGACGTCACCGACGGCTCGAAAATGGCGCTGGCCGCGCTGGTCGGCCACTTGCGACGTCACGAAATAGAAATGATAGACTGCCAGCAGAACACGTCGCATCTGGCGTCGCTCGGCGGCCGCGAGATAGCGCGCAAGGCGTTTGTCGCGCATGTTCGCGCGTCTGTCGGCGCGCCGGCCATCCCGTGGCGCTTCGACAAGACCGCCCTGCTCGACATCCTCGCGCGGGCGGCGTAGGAAAAATCAGGCCGAATCCGGTCCGCCGCCCATCGAATAGCGGCATCAACCGCCGGGCGTGCCGGGTTTGCATTACCAGAGACGCTTCGAGAGCTGCCAACGTGACTCATCCCAACGAGCTGCCTCTTTCTCCGCTTTCCGCGCTGCAATTTTATGCAACGGCGCCCTATCCCTGCAGTTACCTCGACGGCCGCATCGCGCGCTCGCAGGTCGCCACACCCAGTCACCTGATCAATTCGGACGTCTACACCGACCTCGTCAAGGCGGGCTTCCGGCGCTCGGGCGTGTTCACGTATCGCCCGTATTGCGACGGCTGCCGCGCGTGCGTGCCGGTGCGCGTGCCGGTCGAGCGTTTTCAGCCGAACCGCACGCAGCGGCGTGTATGGAGAAAGCACGGCGACCTGATTGCGACCGTCGCGCCGCTGCACTACGACGAGGAGCATTACGCGCTGTATATGCGCTACCAGTCGGCGCGCCACGCGGGCGGCGGCATGGATCGCGACAGCCGCGACCAGTACGAGCAGTTCCTGCTGCAAAGCCGGATCAACTCGCGGCTCGTCGAGTTTCGTGAGCCAGCGCCGCTGCAGCCCGATGGGCGACCTGACGGGCTACCTGACGCGCGGGGCGCGCTGCGCATGATCAGCATGATCGATATCCTCGGCGACGGGTTGTCGTCGGTGTACACGTTCTTCGAGCCGAGCCTGCCGCACGCGAGCTTCGGCACCTACAACATCTTCTGGCAGATCGAGCAGGCGCGCAGCCTGAACCTGCCGTACGTGTATCTCGGCTACTGGATTCGCGAAAGCCCGAAAATGGCGTACAAGGCGAATTTCCGGCCGCTCGAAGGCTTGATCGACGGCGCGTGGCGCGTGCTCGATCCGGCCAGCATCGACCTGCCGCCGGTCGATTTCGCGATGCATGGACGACGCGGGCCGCTCAGGCCGTAGTCGAGGCGCCGTCCGTCGAGTCGTTGCCGGGTCCTGCTCGTCGCCTGGCAACGCCCCACCAGTCTCATCAAAGCCCAAAGCCGGTAAAATGGCGGGTTCCCATTTTCCGGCCGTCCGGCTTCATCCCGTGCTCAGCTCCCTTTATCCGCTCGTTCGCGCCCAACTCTTTCGCATGGACGCGGAAGACGCTCACCATCTGACTTTGCGCATGCTCGGCGCCGCCGGTCGCACCGGCCTCGCCGGCGCGCTCGCGGCGCGCGTGCCGGATTCGCCGCGCACCCTGATGGGCCTGACGTTCCGAAACCCGGTCGGACTCGCGGCGGGCCTCGACAAAGACGGCGCGTGCATCGACGGTCTGGCGGCGCTCGGCTTCGGCTTCATCGAAGTGGGCACCGTGACACCGCGCGCGCAGCCGGGCAATCCGCGCCCGCGCATGTTCCGGCTGCCGCAGGCGAACGCGGTGATCAACCGGATGGGCTTCAACAACGCCGGCGTCGACCAGTTCGTGAAGAACGTCCAGGCCGCGCGCTATCGCGGCATCCTCGGTCTTAACATCGGCAAGAACGCCGACACGCCGATCGAGCGCGCCGCTGAAGACTATCTGTACTGCCTCGAGCGCGTGTACCCGTTCGCGAGCTACGTGACGGTCAACATCTCGTCGCCGAATACGAAGAACCTGCGCCAGCTGCAGGGCGCCGACGAACTCGACGCGCTGCTCGCCGCGCTGAAGGACAAGCAGCAAAGACTCGCCGACATGCACGGCAAGCTCGTGCCGCTCGCACTGAAGATCGCGCCCGACCTCGACGACGAGCAGGTCAAGTCGATCGCCGACACCTTGCTGCGCCACCAATTCGAAGGCGTCATCGCGACCAACACTACGCTGTCGCGCACCGCCGTCGCCGGCATGCAGCATGCTGACGAAGCCGGCGGCCTGTCGGGCAAGCCGATGTTCGACGCGTCGAACGAGGTGATCCGCAAGCTGCGCGCCGAAGTCGGCGAGGCCGTGCCGATCATCGGCGTCGGCGGCATTTTCTCGGGCGACGATGCGCGCGCGAAGCTCGCGGCCGGCGCGTCGCTGGTGCAGCTTTATACTGGTTTCATCTACCGCGGTCCGGCGCTCGTCGCCGAATGCGCGCAGGCGTTGCGCTAGGCATCCGCGCCGCCGCATATAGACATAAACAAACGGTATTTAGGTTGCGATAGGCTCGTTTGTTATGCTCTGGACCGTCAAAACATCAGACGTACAAGGAACACGATGAAATTCGGCCTGTTGAAGAAGCTCCTCGCCACCGCGCTGATCGGCGCGTCGCTGAGCGCCGTTACCGCGCACGCGGAAGACCTGCTCGACCAGGTCAAGCAGCGCGGCACGCTGCGTATCGGTCTCGAAGGCACCTTCCCGCCGTTCAACTCGAAAGCGCCGTCGGGCGAGCTGGTCGGCTATGACGTCGACATCGCCAAGGCGGTCGCGGCCAGGCTCGGCGTGAAGCCCGAGTTCGTCACGACCGAGTGGAGCGGCATCATCGCCGGTCTGCAGGCGGGCAAGTTCGATGTGATCGTCAACCAGGTCGGCATCACCGACGCGCGCAAGCAGACGCTCGACTTCTCGCCGGCGTACACGTACTCGGCGGCGCAACTGATCCAGCGCAAGAACGACACGCGCCAGTTCACCTCGCTCGAAGACCTGAAGGGCAAGAAGCTCGGCGTCGGTCTCGGCACGAACTACATGGACATGGCGAAGGCAGTGCCGGGCATCGACGTGAAGACCTACCCGGGCGCACCCGAATACCTGCGTGATCTGGCCGCCGGCCGGCTCGACGCGGCGTTGAACGACCGTCTGATGCTCGCGTACCTGCTGAAGAACTCGAACCTGCCGCTGCGCACCGGCGCGAACGTCGGCCCGGGCAACCCGTCGGGCATTCCGTTCAGAAAGGGCAACCCGAAGTTCGCGCAGGCGATCGACGACGCAATGACCCAGCTCGAAGCGGACGGCACCTTCACGAAGATCTCGGACAAGTGGTTCGGCATCGACGTCAGCAAGCCGATCAAGTAACACGCGTGGAGTCGAACGAAGGGCGGCATCGATCACGATGCCGCCCTTCGCGCTTTTGCGGCCCACGCGAGCTGCGGGAGCCGAGCCGCGCGTCGCGTATACCCCAAGCCGCATCGCGCGACCCGCGCCTGAACGCGCGCCAAAGTTTATGATGTGCGCTTTGTGCGTCAATAAGAACAATGCCCATGTCCATCACATCCCTGCTGCTCCAATCGCTGCCGGTGCTCGCACAAGGCGCGCTGCTGACGATCAAGTTCGCGATCCTGTCGATGATCTTCGGCCTGATCGGCGGCGCCATGCTCGCGCTGATGGGCATCAGCCACAGCCGTCCGCTGAACTGGATCGCGCGCGTCTATGTGAGCGTGATGCGCGGCACGCCGCTGCTCGTGCAGATCTTCGTGATTTATTACGGTCTGCCGAGCTTCGGCATTTCGCTCGATCCGACGCCGGCCGGCGTGATCGCGCTGTCGGCGAACGTCGCCGCGTATCTGTCCGAGAGCATGCGCGGCGCGATTCTGGGCATCCACCAGGGCCAGTGGCTCGCCTCGTACAGCCTCGGGCTGTCGCGGCGTCAGACGCTGCGCTACGTGATCGCGCCGCAGGCGCTGCGCATCGCGGTGCCGAGTCTGTCGAACAGCCTGATCAGCCTGATCAAGGACACCTCGCTCGTGTCCGTCATCACGGTGACCGAGTTGCTGCGCAGCGCGCAGGAAATCATCGCGTCGACCTACCAGCCGCTGCCGCTTTATCTTGCGGCCGCGGCCGTGTACTGGGTGCTGTGTCAGGTGCTCGAGTGGGCGCAGCGCTGGTACGAGCGGCGGCTGTCGCTGCCGACGCGGCACTGAGCGCCGCACGCTCCTTTTCGTTGCCCCCAGCGGCTCATTCCCCAGCGAACTTGAGCCCCAACGCCGCGCGCGCCGCGTCGGCCATCGCGATCATCTGTCGCGACGTGTCGTGCGGCATCAGCGGACTCTCCAGCACACCCGCGCGGATCAGCTCGCAAAAGTGCGCGGTCTCGTAGTTCAAGCCGCCGCCTTCGAACGGTTCGTCGAGTTCGACGACGCGGCCATCCGCGTAACGGATCGTCGCGCGCGACGGGTTCCACCACGGCTCGTGCAGCGTCACGTGACCGCCTTGGGCCATCAGCAGCGCATCGCCCTTGCCATGCAGATCGAGCCCGCAGAATAGCTGCGCGATACCACCGCGCTCGTGCTGGCTGTTCAGACTCGCGAACGTATCGACGCCGGTCGCGCCAAGCCGGCCGAAGGTCTGCACGTCGCGTGGCGCGCCGAGCCAGTCGACCGCGAGAAACATCTCGTAGATGCCGATATCGAGCAGCGCGCCGCCCGCATGCTCGAACGACAGCGACGGATGATCGGCCGGCACGCCCGGCACCGAGCAGCCCGCGCGCACGAGCCCGACCTCGCCGATCGGCTCGGCCGCGAGGTGCTCGCGCAACCTGCTGTAGAGCGGATAGAACGGCGGCTTCATCGCTTCCATGAAGAGCCGTTGCGAAGCGCGCGCGGTGTCGAGCACGCGCTCGAGCTGCGGACGATTGATACACGCGGGTTTCTCGCACTGCACGTGCAGCCCCGCTTGCAACGCGGCGATCGCATAGTCGGCGTGACTGTCCTGCAGCGTCGCGATATAGAGCGCGTCGATGCCGCTCGCGAGCAGAGTGTCGAAACTGTCGCAGACGGCGCCGCCGAATTCATCGGCGAACGCCTGGGCCGGTTCCACGCGACGCGACCACAGCGCCGCGAGCCGCGTCCGAGGCACGAACGCGAGTCCTTGCGCGAAGCGGCGCGCAATCCGGCCGGTGCCGACGATCCCCCAGCGGATCTCGCGCGATGAAGTGGTGTCCTGCGCTGCCCGATCGGTCGGTTGGGTAGTGGCTGCGTGCGGTGCCGCTGTCGTATCTGTCATCGTGTGTGCAAAGGTCCATGCGGCTCGGAACAGCCGCTATTGTCACCGATGCCGCTTGCGAACGCGGCGAACCCGGCCAATCGAACCATGCGGCATCACTGCCGCGTACCGACCTTCGACACCCCACCCCGCCGCTCCCGCGGCCGGACGTTCACAGATACGCTCAGCCCGCGCTCGCAATCACGCTCAAACCCGCGCCGGCGGCTCCGAGGAAAACCGCCCGCCGACCTCCTCGGCCGCGTAATCGATCATCGCGAGCGCAGCGATCTCGGCCTCCTTCGGATCGCGCCGCTCGATCGCTTCGATGACGCGCTGATGCGATGCGATCGCACTCTCCCACAGCCCTTCCCGGTCGTGCACGATCGGATTGAGGGTCGACAGCGCGCCGCGAATGATCGCCGCCATCTGCTTGAAGAACTGGTTGCCGCTCGCGATCACGATGCGCGTATGGAACAGCTCGTCGGCTTCCTGATAGCCGGCCTCGCCCGGACGGATCATGCGAAACGCCTCGAACGCCTCGCGAATCGCCGCGACTTCCGCGGCACTGCCGCGCGCGGCCGCCTGCGCCGCCGCGCGCGGTTCGATCAGGATGCGAAACTCGATCACGTCACGCAGAAACATCGGATCGGGCTTCGCGCGGAAACGCCAATTGACGACGTCCTCGTCGATCATGCGCCAGTCGCTCATCGGGCCGGATGCGCGTGCCGATCTTCGGCCGCACGTCGAGCATGTCGCGCGCGAGCAGCATCGATAGCGCCTCGCGCATCACGGTGCGGCTCACATCGAATTCCTTCGACAGCACATCCTGCGGCGGCAGAATCGCGCCGTATTTTTCCTCGACGATGCCGCTGACGAGCCCGTCCATGACTTTGCTCACCAACGAGCGATCCTTGTTTGCGTGTTCCATGACATATCCCCGAAGCGGTGTTGACCCCGCGTGGCCTGTTGATTGAAGGGCCCGTACGTATCTGTTATGCCAATAGAATCGTTTTCCGATACGTTGCAAGCTTCGAAACGGATGCGCCAGTGGGACACTTCCTGACAGGGTTATCCCTCTGAAGATTTGTTTCGTTCGTGTAACGCCATCTGTTTCGTCAGGCACAAAGCTCGCTCGTCAAGCGTGCCTGCGTTGCGGGGATTGATTTGTGCGCATTCGCACGTTGGCGTGATGAAATTGTCTGATTTGCACGGACGTGGTCGGACGCCTGCGTATTCCGGCGAACAAAGATGTCGTGCGAAGCGCAAGCGGCGCAGGTGGTTCCGCGCCGCGCTGACGCCGAACAGCTCGGTGTCCATCAGCCGTGCAAGCGCACGATGTCGTCTTCGCCGGGATCGCCGTCCGAATGCACCTCGATGATTTCCAGCGGCGGCTTGCCAGCATTTTCGAGCCGATGCCTGACGCCCAGCGGAATCAACGTCGACTGATTCTCCGACAGCAGGAAGCGCTCGTCGCCGTCCTTGCTCGACGCGTCCCATACCGAGTCCCAGGCGCCGAGGTCCGACCAGCCCGCGTCGAGCGGCACCGTTACGCCGACGAGACGCGCGTCGCTGCCCATGCGCTCCATCACCGCATAGTCGACTGAGTCGGACGGACACGCGGCGAACGCGTCGCGCGCGAGATGCAGCGCGCCGGCCTCGTCGATGCTCGCGCCTGCGAATGCGTCCTTGCAGGCCGCCGCGATCAGCGGACGGCACAGGCCGATCGCGTCGAGCCACACCGACGCGCGCACCACGAACATGCCGCTGTTCCACCAGTACTCGCCCGACGCGAAGTAGCGCTCGGCCAGCTCGGCATCGGGCTTCTCGACGAAGCGCTCGATCGTCCGCGCGCCCCGGTTTCCCAAGGCCGCGGCGGTGCGGATATAGCTGTAGCCGGTCGCCGCGCGCTGCGGCGGCACGCCGAGCGTGACGATCGCGTCCCGCGAAGCATGCGCGAGCGCTTCGTCGAGCGCCGCGCCGAACGCCGCTTGATCGACGATCGGATGATCGGCGGGCAGCGCGACCAGGATCGGATTGTCGCCGGCCGCGGCCGACGCGCGCGCGGCGAGCGCCGCGACGGTCAGCGCCGGAGCGGTGTTGCGCGCCATCGGTTCGAGCAGTATGCGCACCGGCTTGCGGTACTGCTCGACGCGCTCGAGCGTCGGCAGCCGCAGTTCCTCGCAGCAGACCACCAGCGGCGCGGCGGGCGGCGTGGTGCGGGCCGCGTCGGGCGCGGCCGGGACGAACGCGTCGTCGAGCCGGCGCAGCGTCGCTTCGAGCAGCGACTGGTCGCCCATCAGCCCGATCCGCTGCTTCGGATTGCGTTCGCGCGACGGCGGCCACAGCCTCGCACCGGAGCCGCTCGCGAGAATCACCGGTTGCACGGTCAGTTCGCGCAGCGCGGCGGCGGTCCCACCCTGCGGCGCAGGCGGATTACCTGGTTCTACCATTCGATTCATTTGCGATCCTGTCGAATCCAGATCCTGTTCACGGGCCGGCATGACGCCAGCAAGTGCCTCGTGGTCGCACGCGCGTTCAGTCGTATGCGCGCGACACACACTGCGGCCTGGGCGGCCCTGTCTGTCCGCGTGCTCCCTATGCTTCTCCGAACGGACGCAACGCCCCCGCGGCGCGATGTTCATCGTGCCTGTGCAGCTCGCCGTCGAGCGCCGCGCTGTCGGGCTGACGCAGCTTCGCGAAGCCGCCGCGATAGACGTTCTCGACGTACGACATGATGTTTTCCTGCGCCACCGACGACAGGATCGCGTGATCGGTGTGCTTGCAGAAGGCCACGTGAATGCGCGTGAAGCGCGCGAGCCGCGCGCCGCGCACGCCGAAGTAGCGCTCGAGCTCCTCGACGCCTTCGTCCAGCACACCGAACACCAGGTGCGTGTCGACGCCCCGTGCTTCGAGGTTCGCGAACAGATGCCGCTCGTCACGCGCGCCGAATTCGAGGCCACACAGTTGCTCGATCCGGTCGGCCAGCGTTTCGCCGGTCCGCGCGAGCTGGCGTACCACCAGCTCGCGCACGAGGCCCCAGCCGCCCGTCTCGCCCTTGAGCACGCGCAGCCATTTGCCCGGCTGCTTCATCGAGCGCATGTAGTTGCGCGTCGAGCCGAACGCGGACACCGGGATCATCGGCTTGCCGTGTTCGTCGCAGACGTTATGCCATCTGAACTTCTGCACGTTGACGATCACCGCGCCCACCACCGCCGCTTCGCGCGTCGCCGCATGCAGCCCGGTGTAGGCGCCCGAGCAGATGCCGAGCAGCAGCGCGCCCGCATGACCGCGCGCGGCAAGCCAGCGCGCCGCGTACGCGGCGTCGCCGGCACTCGACTGAGAGTACAGCGCGTCGAGGCTCAACGTGTCGCACGACGGCATGCTGTCGCCGACACCACGGACGTCGATGCGCAGCGACGCGATCCCCTGGCGTGCGAGACGCCGCGCGAAATGTACGCCGAAACGCCCATTGCCGATCCGCGACACCGCGCCGGTATTGAGCAGCAGCACCGCCGGGGCGCGCGCCGCCGCGGCGCCGTCGGGCCGGCAGTAGATGCCGAACACCTTGCCCTCGTTCAGCCACACCGGCGTCTCGTGCAGCCTCGGCGCGACATAGTGGCCGCCCGCCGGCTCTTCGCCTCGCTCGGGCACGCGCGCCACCGTTTGGGCCGTTTGGGCCGTTTGCGCGCTCCCCGCCAGCAGCCAGTTCTCGATGGTTTCGAACGCGGCGTGCGGTATTTCGCTTTCGAGCGGTTCCATCATGAAGCGGCTGTATTCGTCGAACGGGTGCCGCTCGAGTTCGACACCATGTTCGCTGTAATGCGCGGCGAGCGCACCGGCGCGCGCCGGGTTCAGTGAATCGAGCAGCAGCACGCGCGCGGCCGGCCGGCTCGTCTCGCGATACAGATCCGCCGCGAGCAGGCTTTGCAGCGTGTCGCGATACATGCGAAAGCCATACGCTTCGACGAACTCGTCGGTATCGGGCTCGACCACGCAATCCATCGCGGCCGGATCGTTCAACCACTGCCGGTAATGCGCGCGCAATTCGCGCTGGTAAGTCTTGCCCGACAGCACCGGCGACATCAGCACGAGACCGTGCACATCCCCAAGTTCCTGCGCGGCAAGCGCGGCCAGCATGCCGCCGAGACGCAGACCGCACACGCTGACACGCTCGACGCCGGTCGCCTCGCGCAGCTGCGCGACCGCCTGCTTCACGCTGTCGATCCATGCGCGCCACAGGCCGGCGTCGGTCGGGTCGCCGGCTGAATCGCCGGTCGCCGGGTAGTCGAAGCGCAGCACCGGCATGCCGCGCGCGGCGAGGCGCTCGGCGAGCCGGCGCATGCCGCGATACGTGCACAGCGTGTCGTAGCCAAACGGGGAACACATCACGACGCCATCCGGGCCGTTGGCTGGATGCAACCAGCCGAATTTGCCGTCGAAGACGATGGGTCTCACGGTCCGCTCCTTACTCTTCCTTTTCAAATGATTACAACAAAGGTGCTCTCGCGCATATGTGCGTCGCGCCACATTAGTTTGGGTTCCGAATCGCGCTGCGCTGGCGTGTGTCGATGAGCGTGCTGTGCAGTGCAGCATGCCCCGCACGTGGACCGACGCGCGGCGGATCGCGTCGGTCATGCGCTATGGTCGATGCCCGCGACTGCGTGCAGCGTGCCGCGAGCATTACGTGATGGAGACGGCGCGGGCGCGCTTAGGAATGCTCCGCAATGCGGTGCGCGCGGCCGGCTCGTGGCCAACCACCGCGCTACCCTATGACCTTTGCCATTTAACCCCCTCCCGATCGCGGCTATCTGTACGGCCACCCACACAGTCACGCGGCGCCCGGGGGCAAGATGCAAGACCTGCGAAAAGTTGATGCCGCCGCGTGTGTCCGCGCGGCCCTTCTCACCGGCCCGGCAATGGAACATGGAACGAAGCATCGTCAGGAACATCTTCATCAACTTTGCCGGCGCCGTCGCGCCGACCTTCGTTTCCCTCGTGACCGTGCCCACCTACATTCATCTGCTGGGCGCCGAGCGTTACGGGGTGATCAATCTGGTGTGGGCGCTGATCGGCTACTTCAGCGTCCTCGATCTGGGCACCAGTCTGGCGACCGAAAACCAGATCGCCAAGGCTCGCGCGGCCAGCGACGATTCGATCGAACCGATCTTCTGGAGTGCGTGGTTCATGAATCTCGGTACCGGCATCATCGGCGGCGCGCTGATTTATGCCGCAGCCATCGTCTACATCACCTACGGCGTGAAAATCGAGCCGACGTTCCAGCATGAAGTGATGGCGAGCCTGCCGTGGATCGCGCTCGCTGTGCCGATCGCGAACGTGACCTGGGTGTTCGCGGGCGCGATTACCGGCGTCGAGTGCTTCACGAGCTACAACATCAACCAGACGCTCGGCACCGCGCTGTTCCAGTTGCTGCCGATCGCGGCGGTCCTCTGCTTTTCGCCGTCACTCGCGATCGCGATTCCAGCCGCCGTGATCGCGCGTTTCGTCGGCGGCCTGATGCTGGGCGTGGCCGCCATTCGCGCGCTCGGCATTCGCCGTATGCGGATGCCGCAATGGCGCTTGATGATCGGGCTGTTCCGCAACGGCCGCTGGCTGCTGATGTTTTCCGGCGCCAACATGATCGCCTCGACGCTCGACCGCGTGTTCATCGGCGGACTGCTCGGCGCGCGCTTCGTCACTTACTACGCGACGCCGCAAAACCTGATCAATCGATTGAACCTGCTGCCGCTCGCGATGGTGCGCACCCTGTTTCCGCGACTGTCGGCGGCGTCGCGCGAGGATGCGGATGCGCTCGCGCACAACGCGCTCGCGTTTCTCAATGGAGCATTTACGCCATGCGTGATCATCGCGCTGTTCGCCCTGAAGCCGTTTTTGCTGCTGTGGCTCGGACCGCAGCTCGCCGCCGCGGCGCCGGTCGCGAGCGTGCTGATTCTCGGCGTGTGGCTGAGCGGCCAGTCGAGCATCCTCGGCAGCCTGTTGCAGGCGCAGACCCATCCCGTGGCAGTGGCGAGCGTCAGCTGGCTTCAGTTGCCGTTCTTTACCGGCGCGTTGTGGTGCGGCATCCACTGGTTCGGCATCATGGGCGCGGCGGTCGTCGTCGTGCTGAAGGCGCTGCTCGATTACTCGGTGCTGCTCGCGTTCTCACGGCTGCATGCATGGACGATCGTGCGCAACATGCTCGCGCATCTCGCGTTTCTGCTCGTCGCGCTCGCGCTCGCGGATTCGATCAGCGGGTTGCTGCTGGCGATCGTCGTCGCGCTCGCGTTGAGCGCGGCGAACTTCGGCATGTCGCTGCGCGGGTCGAGCGAGTTGCGCGACGCGCTTTACAGGCTCTGGCTGCGTTGCGCGCCGTCGTCCGGACGGGCACAAGGCTGAGTCCCGGCGCGCGCAATCAATGGCGCCGGTCCACCGCTGGTTCACGGTCGGCGGACCTGAATGCCAAGGCTGAAAACACGTACCCAGCCGACGCGGCATCACAACAGTTCGAACGTATTGACGAACGATGCGCCGTCGCGCTCGCGGCGCCTCAGACCGAAGCGCGCCTGAGCACCGCGCACCTGACGCGTGAGACCGATGAACGGCATACCGTGTTCGAGGTACGGTCCCTCCGTCTTGCGAAAGCCGAACTGCTCGTAGAACCCGCGCAAGCCAAGCGGTGCGCTCACGCGCGCGGCGCGGCCCGGCCAGCGTTGGGCGACCGCTTCGAGCACACGCTCGATCAGCATCTCGGCGGTGCCGTCGCCGCGCCGCAGCGGACTCGTCAGCACCTTGTCGATCGTCACTTCCGGATCTTCGGAATCGCCGGGCTGCACCCGCGCATAGGCGAGCACCGGCATCGGCCGCGCCATGTCTTCGACCGCGAACACATGCAAGGCCTGCTCGTCGCGACCGTCCGCGTCGAGGCATACATGCGACTGCTCGACGACGAATACCGCACTGCGCGCACGCAGCACGACATACAACTCACGTGCAGATAGCTGATCGAACTCCAGCGTTTTCCAGTTCATCACGCCCCCGGCTGTCAGAATTTTCGGCGGGTCCGGCGATGCCTGCCGTGCGCGACGGCGGGCCGATCCATGACGGTCCCTCATCATCGACTACACGGTAACGTGCGCGAAAGATGTGCTTCCGTGCGCCATCGCACTGACGCTCGGGGTTGACGAATCTTAAATACGAGCCAACGAATCGCAGTCTTGCCACGTGCGCCCGGTAGCGCGGATGGCATCACGCAGGCCCGCCTGCAACACCGCACTGCACCATCGCGAACGCACGCCGCGGTCTTCGCACCGCACGAACCTGCACACGAAAATCAGGTGCCGACGTCATTCGACCTCGGCACCGATCGGCAGACCTTTGACCATAAGGGGAGCACTGCATGAAAACTGCATTGAGACGCATCCTTTCTGAATCCGCACGCCTGGATGTCCCGGTGGAAAGCCTCGCCGACGACGCCGACCTCTATGCTGCCGGACTCTCATCGCTCGCGACCGTGCATCTGATGCTTGCCATGGAAGACGAATTCAACGTCGAAATTCCTGACCGTATGCTGACGCGCCGCCTGTTCTCGAGCATCGACTCGATGGCCGCCGCGATGACGGAGTTGCAGCAGGCCAAGGCGGCGGCATGAGTGCGCCGCTGCTGGGTCAGGCCGCCGCAGCGGCCTGCGGGGCGGCCTCGAACTCGACTACCGACGCCCGGACCGGCGACGGCCAGGGCGCTGCCATCGGGGCGCTGAGCGCGCTCGATACCGGTCCCGAATGGCGTGCTGCAGCGCATCGTTGCGCGGCGATCGCCTCGCAGTACGCGGACGCCGTGGACCGCGAGGCGCGCTTTCCGGTCGAGGCGTTCGACGCGCTCAAGGCCGAGCGTTTGCTGTCGGCGATGGTGCCGACCGCTTTCGGCGGCGCGGGCCTGTCGCTTGCCGATATCGGTGCGATCTGCGAAACGCTGGCGCAGGGCTGCGCATCGACCGCGATGATCTATGCGATGCATCAGATCCAGGTCGCGTGCATCGACTCTCATCGCGGCGCCTCCGCCTGGCAAGCGAGCCTGCTTGCACAACTGGCCGAGCAGCAATGGCTGCTCGCGTCGGCGACGTCGGAAGAGACGATCGGCGGCAACATGCGCACGAGCGCGTGCTCGGTGGAGCTCGATGGCGCGCGTTTTCGGATCGAAAAGCTCGCCCCGACGATCTCGTACGGCGCGCACGCCGACGGCATCCTCGTGACCGCGCGGCGCACCGCCGACGCGGCCGCGTCCGACCAGGTGCTGATCGTCGCGCTGCGCGCCGATACGCAGCTCGAGCGGCGTGGCGGCTGGGACGCGATGGGCATGCGCGGCACCTGCAGCGAGGGCTTCCGGCTCGTCGCGACGGGACTGGCCGAACAGATCCTCGCGACGCCGTTCGCCGACATCGCCGATCAGACCATGCTGCCCGTGTCGCACACGCTGTGGGCGTCGGTATGGACCGGCATCGCCGTCGACGCGGTCAATCGCGCGAAAGCGTTCTTCCGCGCGCAGGCGCGCGCGAAGCCCGGCACGATGCCGCCGGCGGGCCTGCGGCTCGCCGAAGCGGTCGGGCTGCTGCAGATGATGCAGGCGCGTCTATCGGTCGCGCTGGAAGCCGCGCGCGCCGCGCATCAGGCACGCGAGGGCGCGACCCCGGCGGACGCCCCGCTCGCGGCGATGCTCGGTTTCGCGTCGGACATGAACACGCTGAAGACCAGCATTTCGACCACCGCGCTGCAGGTGGTACAGGAAGTGCTGATGATCTGCGGCATGGCGGGCTACAAGAACGGCACGCCCTATAGCGTCGGCCGCCATCTGCGCGACCTGCACTCGGCGCCCTTGATGATCAATAACGACCGTATCGCGCAGAACACCGCGAGTCTGCTGCTCGCGCAACGTCCTGCCGCGCCGGGGAGACCCTGAATGAAGCTGATGACCGATACCGCCGCCGCCGCGGACGTGGGGCCTTCGCTCACGCTGCGCGACGAGATGCTGGCCGCCGGCCTGCTGATCGATACCGGCGAAAACGGACTGTATGGCCGGAGCCAGGTTTTCGAGGACGTGATCGACCGGCTGAACCTCGTGATTACGCAACTGGGTAAAGATCAGCAAGCCGAAGTATTGCGTTTTCCGCCCGCGATGCGCCGCACCGACTTCGAGGATAGCGAATACCTGAAGAGCTTTCCGAATCTCGCGGGCACCATCCATTCGTTTTGCGGCGACGACATGGGCCACCACCGTCTGCTGCGCGCGCTCGACGATGCGATGGCCGACAGCGACGACGACCGTGGCGACGCGTGGCTCGCGCAACAGAAACCGACGCGCGTCGTGCTGACGCCGGCCGCCTGCTATCCGATCTATCCGGTGATGGCGCGGCGCGGCGCGCTGCCCGCCGACGGCCGCACCGTCGACGTGCTGTCGTACTGCTTCCGTCATGAGCCGTCGCTCGATCCGGGCCGCATGCAGATGTTCCGTCAACGGGAATACGTGCGTCTCGGCAGCCCCGAGCAGGTGATGGCGTTCCGGCAGATGTGGATCGAGCGCGGCTCGCTGCTTGTGAAGCTGCTAGGCTTGCCGGTCGAAGTCGATCTCGCGAACGATCCGTTCTTCGGCCGCGGCGGCAAGATCGTCGCCGATAGTCAGCGCGCGCAGGCGCTCAAGTTCGAGTTGCTGATCGCGGTCGCCGATCCGCGCGGCAAGACGGCCTGCCTGTCGTTCAACTATCACATGGACCACTTCGGCGCGATCTGGAAGATCGCCTGCGAAGATGGCGCGACCGCGCATACGGGCTGTGTCGGCTTCGGCATGGAACGCATCACGCTCGCGCTGTTCCGTCATCATGGGCTCGACGTCGACGCGTGGCCGGACGACGTGCGCGCGCTGCTGTGGGGCGATACCGAGACCCGCGTCGCGGATGCGCTGCAGGCAACGCGGGCGACGCCAACGGCGACCGTCGCCGAGGAGCGCGCATGAATCCATCATCGACTTCGGCGCTTGCCGCCGCGCTCGCCAACTCGTCGCTGCCGCGACGCGCAGGCGATCCGCCGACGCATCAGCAGACCCACGCGTTGCCCGGTGCCGGCACGCAGTTGCGCGAGCACGTAGCGCACGCGCTGCATCAGGGCGAACGCGTGTGGCAGGAGACCAACTGCTATGTCGATCTGTGGATCGAGCTGCTGCACGGCTTCGGGCTCGATCCGCGCGCGGCGCTCGCGTTCACGGTCACGCAGGATTTCGAAGGCGATCAGTTCACGTTCTTCAAGTTTCCGCTCGACGATCTCGAACGTCTGTATGGCACCCAGGTGCAGGAGCTCGCGATCTACGACTCGCTCGAAGAACGCGTGCTCGCGCAGACGCTGCGCGGCCACACCGTGCTCGTCGAGGTCGACGGCTACTACCTCCCCGATACGCGCGCGACCTCGTATCGCCGCGAGCATCCGAAGACCACGATCGGCATCGACTTCGTCGATACCGCCGCGCGCCGCCTCGGCTATTTCCACAACACCGGCTACCACCGGCTCGAGGGCGACGACTACGACGGCGTGTTTCGCAAGCTGCCGCATTTCACCGCGCAGCCCGATCTGCTGTTTCCCTATGTCGAGTTCGCCAAGCAGGCGCGGCCCGCGCTCGAAGGCACCGCGCTCGCGGAGGCGTCGGCGGAACTGCTGTGCGCGCATCTGGAACGGCGTCCGTTGACCAATCCGATTTCGCAATGGCGTGCCGCGTTTCCCGCGCATCTCGATACGCTGTTCGAGCGCGACGAGGCGTACTTCCATCTGTACTCGTTCAATCTGATGCGGCAGCTCGGCGCGAACTTCGAGTTCCTGTCGAAGTATCTGCAGTGGCTGTTCGCGCAAGGCTTCGAGATCCCGCCGACGATACCGGCCGCCGCGCAACGCATCGCGTCGGAGTCGATGGTGATGCAGTTCCGGCTCATTCGCGCGATCGCGCGCGGCCGTCGCGATACCTGCGAAGACTGCTTCGACGTGCTTGAAAGCGCTTATGAAAAAACGCTGCCACCGCTGGCCGCTCTGGTGCGCTAATACGGTGATGCGTTGTTGCGCGCACTTCGTGCCGCGCGGTTTTTCCGGGAATTGACCGTGGATGTGTCGACCCTCGATCCGCCCGCTGACGAGGGCGATGCTGGCCGTGCGCGCGCGACCGGCGCGATCGCGCAAGCGCATGATGCAGGCACTGCCCGCGCCGCGCCCTCGCTATGGCCGCAACGGCTCGACACCGGCTGGGCCTGTCTGAGCACCCCGCCGCACGCCTATGCGTCGCCGGCCGATCTGCCCGCGCGAGGCTGGCTCGCCGCGCAGGTGCCCGGCACCGTCGCGAGCGCGCGGCTCGCCGCCGGTCTGCTCGATGTCGATCACCCGCCACCGCTCGCATTTGACGATCACTGGTATCGCGTCACGCTGATCGGTACGGGGCGGCGCCGCTTGCGTTTTCATGGACTCGCGACGCTCGCGCAAGTGTGGCTCGACGATGTGAAGCGGCTCGATTCGGCATCGATGTTCATCGCCCATGATCTGGATATCGACCTGGACGGCCGCGCGACGCTCGTGCTGTGCTTTCGCTCACTGACGCCAGCGTTGGCGGCCAAACGCTCGCGTGCCCGCTGGCGGCCGCGGCTCGTGTCGCCGCCGACGCTTCGCAGCGTGCGCACCACGCTGCTCGGCCATATGCCCGGCTGGTGTCCGTCGATTCAGACGGTCGGCCCGTGGCGTCCGATCGAAATACTCGGCGACGCGCCGCACGCATTCGACACGATTGATCTGACCAGCCGGCTCGAGCAAGAGGATGGGGTTGTTTCGTTGACTTTACGTTTCGTACGCCCCCACGACGTCGCGGCCTGCCGCGCGACACTTTCCTGCGGCGACCATGTTTCGTCTTTGCAATGGCACGATGCATATACACTCACCGGCGACGTGCGCGTGCCCCACGCGAAACGCTGGTGGCCGCATACGCATGGAGAGCCCACTTTATATCCTCTGACGTTGCAGCTCGTCGACGGCAACGTGATCTCTCAGTCTCTGGGCTCGATCGGCTTTCGTCGTATCGAAGTGGACCGCGGCGCCGATGCTGCGGGTTTCGCCTTGCGCGTGAACGAAGTGCCCGTATTCTGTCGCGGCGCGTGCTGGACCAGCGCCGATCTCGTCACGCTAGCAGGCACCGAAACGCAATTGCGCCATACGTTCGAGCTCGCGCGCGCCGCCGGCATGAACATGCTGCGCGTCGGCGGCACGATGCTCTATGAGTCCGATCTGTTTTATGCGCTCGCCGACGAGTACGGCCTGTTGATCTGGCAGGACTTCGCGCTGGCGAATTTCGACTACCCGAACGATGCCGCGTTCAGCGCATTGATCGAGCGCGAAGCGAGCCAGTTCCTGAGTCGCACGCGTCGCTTTGCCTCGCTCGCGGTGCTGTGCGGCGGCAGCGAGGTCGACCAGCAGGCGGCGATGTTCGGACTGCCCGCGGCGCAGCGAGCGCAAGCGTTGTTTACCGAGCTGCTGCCTGCGCTCGTCGCGCGCGATCGCGAGGACGTGCCCTATGTCAGCAATTCGCCATCGGGCGGCGCGTGGCCGTTTTCGACTAACGAGGGCGTCACGCACTACTACGGCGTCGGCGCGTATCAGCGCCCGCTTGCCGACGTGCGCCGCGCGCAGGTGCGCTTCGCGGCCGAATGCCTGGCATTCGCCAACGTCCCCGACGAGGCGACGCTGCACGACGCGCTCGGCACGATCCACACGCACGATCCGCGCTGGAAAGCCGCCGTGCCGCGCGATCCTGGCGCAGGCTGGGATTTCGACGACGTGCGCGATCATTATTTGCAGGCGCTTTACGGCGTCGAGCCGGCGCGCTTGCGCTATGAAGATGCGGTGCGTTATCTGGATCTGTCGCGCGCGGTGGTTGCCGAGCTGATCGGCGACGTGTTCGCCGAGTGGCGGCGCGCGGGCTCGTCGTGCGGCGGCGGCCTCGTGTGGCAGTTGCAGGATCTGCGCGCGGGCGCGGGCTGGGGCGTGATCGACGCGACGGGACGGCCGAAAAGCGCGCTGCACGGCTTCGCGCAGACACTGCAGCCGTTGCAGATCACGCTCACCGACGAAGGCCTGAACGGCCTCGATATTCATCTGATCAACGAGCGCGCGCAAACGTTTTGCGGCGAACTCGAGCTGGTCTGTCTGCGCGACGGCAGCGTGAAGCTCACATCCGCGCGACGCGCGCTGACGCTTGCCCCGCGCAGCCTGCAACGCATCAGTGCGGCCGCGCATCTGGGCCAGTTCTTCGATTTCACGCATGCGTACCGCTTCGGCCCACGCGCGCACGATGTCACGATTGCAACGCTCTACGATGCCGCGAGTGGCGAGATCGTGTCCGAAGCGTTTCATCTTCCCGAGCGTAGCGTGCACGCGCGTGATGACCTCGGTATGACCGTCGAGGTCGAACGTCGTGGCGAGCGCAGCGGCTGGCAGCTTGCGATCGAAACGAAGCGCTTTGCGCGCTTCGTTCATATCATTGACCCCCGTTATCGCGCGGCGCGCGACTGGTTCCACCTCGCGCCGAACCGGCGCTGTATCGTGCCGCTGCATGCACTCGAACCGCTGCCGAGCGCCTTCGCGGCGTCGCCGCAAGAACTCGTTGCTCGCGCATCAAACGCGGTCTTTAAAGTGGATGAAACATGCGGGGCACCCCAGGGGGAAGTCCGCGCGATCAATGCGCTATCCGCCATCTTCTACGGCTAGTGGTCATTCCGAACTAGTCGCACGGACGCGAAGCGCCCCAAAGCTCGTTTCGCAGGTCTCGAACTGTCTGCCCGGCTCGCTCACTGTTGGCTCGAACGCAACTGTTGCCTGCTTTGAAAGGCCTTACGTGCGACAGCGCACGCACTCCATTTAACACTTCTGAATCATTTCCGGCACTTCACGAGGAGCGCTTCAAAACGTGCATGCGGCGCCAGGTTCAAATCTGAGACAACTTCGACAGCACCCCCGTTTTTGGTTGTGAAGCCTTTGATATCAAGGGATTCGCCCAAACCCAAAGCTTTCATACGATGCATTCCCCGTCCGGCGGGGGTGTGCAGAACTGAAACAAAAAGCCGCTTTTACTCTCCCGACGCGCTCCGGGTTTCTTCGCTGCGCCGCATCAGCAGGCGTTTTCCCTAACGTTGGCACGGTCCTCGCTACTACCTCTACGCAACAGAGTGCCACCGCACACGAGCGCAACAACAGAGGCGGTGGCAGACAGGCCTAAAACGGGGCCGATGCTGTTCATCCAAGCTGCTCGCCGGGCAGCCCACTCCCGAGGATGCGGGCATCGGATCAAATAAACGGAGAGAGTCGCGCGAGGCGCGACTTTCATGCGAGGACCGATCATGTTGACGCTTCAATCCGATTTGCACGGTAACCATCTGCTGGGCGCAATGCCGTCGCACGAATGGCAGGCACTAGCTCCCCACCTCGAACTGGTTCATCTGCGCACCGAGCAACTGCTATGCGACTCGGGTCAACGGATCCATCATGTGTACTTCCCCACCACCGCGATCATCTCGATGCTCTCGACGATGGAAGACGGCAGCTCCGTCGAGATCGCCGCGGTCGGCCGCGAAGGCATGACCGGCGTGCCGGTCCTCACGGGCGGCGAAACCATGCCCAACCGCGTACAGGTGCAATGCGCGGGCTTCGCCTACCGGATGAGCGCACAGGCGCTCAAGCAGCAGTTCGCGCGGTCCGACTTTCTGCGCCGCCTGATGCTGCTGTATATGCACGCTCTTCTGACCCAGGTCGCGCAGACCGCCGCGTGCAATCGCCATCACGCGCTCAACAAGCAACTGTGCCGCTGGCTGCTGATCGAGGTGGACCGCGTGGCGTCGAACGATCTGAACGTCACGCAGCAGCTGATTGCCGACATGCTCGGCGTGCGCCGCGAAGGCATCACCGAAGCGGCCGGCAAGCTGCACGACGAAGGCCTGATTCATCATAGCCGCGGTCATATCAAGGTGCTCGACCGCAAGGGCCTCGAAGCCCGCGCGTGCGAATGCTACGGCCTCGTGAAACGCGAATTCGATCGCCTGCTGCCGCGACTGCGCCAGGCCGAGACCGTCGAATAAGCGGCACGCGGCTCGATGACCGGGGTCGATTTTCCGATGTTCAGGATTACTGCTCGATGTCTCGACGCACTGTTCGTGATTGCAGGCGGTCTGCTCGCCCACTGGATGCGCTTTTCCGCACCGATCGCGTTGGCCGATACCGAGCGTCTTCTGATCGCGTTCAAGTGTGTGCTGGTTCTGTTGCTGTTTCCGGGCTTCGGGGTCTATGAGACGTGGCGCGGCAAGGCGCTCGCGCCGGTGCTCGCGCGAATCGCCGCCGCGTGGCTCATGGTGGTCGCGACCGCGCTCCTGCTCGCGTTCACGCTGCATCGGACGGATGCGGTGTCGCGCCTGTGGCTCGGCTACTCGACGCTGATCTCCGGCGGGTTGATCATCGCGACACGCTGCATCATGCACATGGTGCTGCGCTTCGTACGTCGCCGCGGCATGAACGCGCGAACCGTCGCGCTCGTCGGCGCACCGGGGTTTGCGCGCACGCTGCTCGCGCATCTCGAGCATGCGCCGCAAGCGGGCTTCAAACCGGTGTGCGTGTTCGACACCAGCGTGCAAGGCCACGACGCGTATGGCGCGCGTCTGACCCGCCTACCCGTGCTGACGGATCTGGAAGCGTTCGCGACGAAGGTACGCAATGACCGCGTGAACGAAGTGTGGCTCGCGTTGCCGCTTTCCGAGGAACACACGATCTACCGCTTCACGCGCACCTTCAGACACGACTTCGTCAATCTGCGCTTCATTCCCGACGTGCGCAGTCTGTCGCTGTTCAATCATGCGATCGTCGATGTCGTCGGTTTGCCGACGCTGAATCTGAGCGCGACGCCATTCTCGTCGCCGCAGATGTGGCCCAAGCTGATGTTCGACCGCCTGTTCGCCGTGCTCGCGCTCATCGTGCTCGCACCGGTGTTCGCCGTGCTCGCGATCGGCATCAAGCTCACCTCGCCGGGACCGGTGTTTTTCCGGCAGATCCGCAAGGGCGTCGACGGCCAGCCGTTCGGCATCTACAAGTTCCGCTCGATGACCGTGCACGAGGAAGAGCGCGGCCAGATCACGCAGGCGACCCGCAACGACTTGCGCGTGACGAAGCTCGGCAGCTTCATGCGCCGCACGAGTCTCGACGAGCTGCCGCAGTTTCTGAACGTGCTGCTCGGTCAGATGTCGGTGGTGGGTCCGCGTCCGCATGCGGTCGAACACGATGATCTGTACAAGGACCAGGTATACGGCTACATGCACCGTTACCGCATCAAGCCCGGCATCACCGGCTGGGCCCAGGTCAACGGCTATCGCGGCGCGACCACCAAGGTCGAGAAGATGGAAGCGCGCGTGAAGTTCGATCTCTTCTATATCCAGAACTGGTCGTTCTGGTTCGACATGAAGATCGTCTTCATCACGATTTTCAAGGGCTTTGTCGGCCGCAACGCGTTCTGACCACGCCATCGAGGGAATCGCATCCGGGAGTGTCGGTCATCGTGCCGGCACTGCGGCGCATGCGAAGTGCGGGTACTGAAGGCGGTGCGCTGAAGGATCGCCGGAATGCGCCTGCGTTCCATTCGAGAAAAACACCCAACCGGGCAACAACGCGTACACGCCGCTGCGAATAGAAGCGCCAACGCCGGCGGCCCGATCGACAGCCGCCGTGGTTGACGCAAGATGAGCAGCCGCGACGGAGCACGTCATGGACGGGTCCGCCGCGCGACACCGCCTCTACAGGAACGCGCTGACATCGGTCTGAAACCGTACCGCGAGCGCCTTGGCGACTTTCTTGCTGATCGCGCGGCGCCCCGCGAGAATATCGCTGACCACGGTCGGCGACGCGATGCCGGCCAGATCCTTCTGCTTGAGACCATGCGTGATCAGCAGATGGCGCAGGACCTCGCGCGGCTCCGCTTTTGGCATCGTCAGGTTGCGCGCTTGCCAATGACCGACCAGTTCCGTCACGATCGCGTGCAGATCGGCGAGCGGATCGTTGTCGTTGCCGCTTAGATGATCGGACAGCGAATTGGCGACTCGCACCATCTGGTGATAATCCTCTTCGGTGCGAATCGGCGTGATCGGCAACTGGCTCTTCAGCGCAGCCCACGTTGCGGAGATGTCGGGAAAGGGTCCCGGAAGGCGATCGGCATTCATGAGTTTAAATTCGTCCTCGTCCAAAAGCCGTCGGCGCGTTAATCGGTGACGCGCGAATGACGACTGCCTGTTGTAGTGAATCGCCGTGACACGCCGAATTGCCGGCACGGCGAACTTCGCAGTGAGGAAATTCAGCGATCACGATAGCGAACGTCTGCTTCAGGTCGTTATGGCCACGCGAGGCATGCCGCGCCGGCGAATATCTCGCCCACAGCGCGTGGCGCGCACCCCGATGTCGTTTTTTGAAGTCCAATACTGCTTGCTTGACGACGGCCCGCCGCGGCTGGCCTTGCACGCGCGGCGCCTATCGCGCGATACGCGATACGCGCTGCCGACACAAAGCGCGAAGCGGACGCGCCCACACCAAGAGCCGCCTGGACGCGTTGGTCAGAACGGCTCGTTACTGCCCGTTGCGAAATCACTGCATGACGACGAAAACCTCTTTCTCTCCTATCGAAAACTCCACGAGGCGAGAACAGCGAAAGACCCTTACCTCATTGCCTCCACCTGCTTTTCGGCGCCGTGTCGCTGGCGATGCCGAGTTCCCGGGTCGCGAGATCGGGCTGCGCCCACCTCACCTGCTCCCCCAGCTCCATCGCGGGCAGACCCTGAGCGACCGCCGCAATCGTGCGCGTGACCTCGGCCATGAACGCCCGCCGGAACACCTGAGCCGAAAACCGCTCGGCATTCTCGCGACAGGCCGCCGGCGTGATGTATGCGCTCAACCGCTCGAAGCGGTCGATCGCGTCGAGCATTGACACCGCCGTCTGACGCGCGAAGAAAACGCCGGTCGGGTGCGGGTCGCCGACCGGCACTACCGTTTCGAGCGCCCCGCCCCTGGCGAACGCAATGACCGGCGTGCCGCAGGCCTGCGCTTCGAGCGGCACGATGCCGAAATCTTCCTCGGCGGCGCACACGAAGGCTCGCGCGCGCGCCAGATACTCCTTCAGTACGCCGAATGGCTGATAGCCGAGGACCGTCACGTTCGGTCCTGCCTTCGCGCGGATCGACGCCATCTGCGGCCCGTCGCCGATCGCGATCAGCTTGCGCTGCGGCGTGGCGTTGAACGTCTCGACGATCAGATCGATGCGTTGGTGCGGTACCATCCGCGACACGGTCAGATAGAAATCGTCTTTTTCGGTGCGCAGTTCGAATTCGTTCACGTCGACGGGCGGCGGAATCACCGCGGCATCGCGCCGATAGGTTTTCATCATGCGCCGCGCGACCGATTGCGAATTCGCGATCAGACGATCGACACCATTCGTCGACTGCGCGTCCCAGCCGCGCAGATAATGCAGCAATACCCGCGCAGCCCACGACTTCGGCCCGCGCAGCAGATTCGCTTCGCGCAGATACTGATGCTGCAGATCCCACGCATATCGCATCAGCGAGTGCACGTAACTGATGTGCGTCTGATGAGGGCCGACCAATACGCCCTTCGCGACTGCGCATGAACTGGTGATGATCAGGTCATAGCTCGACAGATCGAACCGTTCGACGGCGAACGGCATCAAGGGCAAATAGGCGCGATAACGGCTGCGCGCAAACGGCAGGCCTTGAATGAACGACGTGGTGACCGGCTTACCGGCAAGCGGCGTGCGATCTTCGAGGAAATCGACGACGCTGAAAACGTCGGCGTCGGGAAAGCACTCGATGATCTGCCCGAGCACTTTCTCGGCGCCGCCGGGAGCGACCAGCCAATCGTGCACGATCGCCACTTTCATATCCCGTCCTGTCTGTCACGAATCGCCACCTGGCCTCAGAGAAGAGTGTATGTGCCACGTTCCTGAGCGTGCGTGCGCGTGCCCACATTCGACGTGCGACAGTACGCGAGTAATTCGGAGAGTCCGTTCGCGTCTGCAAAAACACGGCTTCATTCCGGCGCTTTCGTATGTGCACTACGCCTGACGTATCGCCCCACGCCTGCTCGCCAGTCCAGCCCACACCTTTACGATCGGAGCGCTGCGCGAGCGACGGGCGAGCGACCTCGACGGCCGTCGTGCCTCGCGTGCCTCGCGTGCCTCGCGTGCCGTCTGGCGATCGGAGCAGTCAGTTGGGAGGGCCGGGTTCGGCCCTGGGGGAATTCGCCGTGCGCTGCACGGCGCGCGACGCAGTGGTGCTGCTGTCGGACGGTCCGTTGCGCGTGCGCTTCGAAGCGCTTGGCGCGCGGATGATCGGCGACGCGCGCGTGTCGGACATCGCGCGGCGGACATCGGCGGCTAATTGTCTTCGCACGGTGCAAGGCATTTTCCGCCAGGTGCGCGCGATTGCCGCCGCGGCGGGTGGTACAAGCGGGATCGTGCGGCACGACCGCAACAAAAAACGCGTGTGAACCGTTGGAGCGGCTCACACGCGTCAGAGCGAACAGAAACGCAATTCGCTCAATTCTGGCCGTACGTGATCGTTTGCACGCCGGCGTCCGTGCCGAGCAGGCACAGGTTCGCGCCGCGGCCCGCGAACAGGCCGACCGTGACGACGCCGGGCCATGCGTTGATATGCGCCTCGAGCGTGCGCGGGTCGCTGATGCTCAAGCCCTTCACGTCGATGATCTCGTTGCCGTTGTCGGTGATAAACGGCACACCCTCTTTCGTCACACGCACGACGGGCACGCCGCCGAGCGCCGTCACGCGCCGGCCGATCGCGGTGCGCGCCATCGGCACGACTTCGATCGGCAGCGGGAAATGGCCCAGCGTCTCGACGACCTTGCTCGCATCCGCGATGCAGACGAATACTTCCGACACCGACGCGACGATCTTCTCGCGCGTGAGCGCGCCGCCGCCGCCCTTGATCATCGCGCCGCTGTGATCGATTTCGTCGGCGCCGTCGACGTACACCGGCAGCGAGTCGATCTCATTCAGGTCGAGCACCTTGAAGCCGTGCGATTGCAGACGCGCGGTGGTGGCGAGCGAACTCGACACCGCGCCGCGATAGCGGGATTTGGTGGCGGCCAGCGCGTCGATGAAGCAGTTCGCGGTGGAGCCCGTGCCGACGCCGATCACCGAGCCTTGCGGCACGTTGGCATTCACGTAATCGGCGGCGGCCTGGCCGACCAGTTGCTTGAGTTCGTCTTGAGTCATGGGAGAGGCGGGAAAAGCGTGAAAAACCCGTAGTTTACCGGAGTGGCGCGGAGAAGGCGCTCAAAGCAAAACGCCCGGAACCACCACCGCGTTCCGGGCGCCCACAATCGGCCAACAACAAGAACGACGACAGAAAACTACTTCTTCACCGCCCGCTGCCGCACAGCCTCGAACAGACACACTCCGCTAGCCACGGATACATTCAAACTCTCCACCGTCCCCGCCATCGGAATGTTCATGACGACATCGCAGGTTTCACGCGTCAGGCGTCGCATGCCCTCGCCTTCGGCCCCCATCACGAGCGCCACCGGCCCGTCGAGTTCCGTTTCGTAGACACTCTTCTGCGCGTCGTCGGCCGTGCCGACCACCCAGACACCCGCGTCCTTCAGTTCGCGCAGCGCGCGCGCCAGATTCGTGACCGTGATGTACGGGACCGTGTCGGCCGCGCCGCTCGCCACTTTCGCGGCGGTCGCGTTCAGTCCCACCGCGCGATCGCGCGGCGCGATCACCGCGTGGGCGCCGGCCGCGTCGGCGACGCGCAGGCAGGCGCCGAGATTGTGCGGATCGGTCACGCCGTCGAGCACGAGGATCAGCGGCGAGCCGCTGATGCCGTCGAGCAGTTCGGCGAGATTCTGCGCAAGCGGCAGATCGCCCGCGCGCGCGACCACGCCCTGATGACGTTCCGTGCGCGCGAGGCCCCACAGACGCGTTTCGTCGGCGGCGATCAGACGCACGCCCGCGTCCTTCGCCGCATGCAGGAATTCGGTCATACGACGGTCCTTGCGCGTCGCGTCGTAATAGACATCCTCGACCGTCGACGCATCGTGCCGGATACGCGCGGTCACTGCGTGGAAACCGTATAAGACCTTATGACGTGCCATGACTGAACAACCTTTGATGGGGCGCGCATTCAACGCGCGCCACTGTGATGAATATGAAACCAAAAGGCAGACCGCGCGCAACCGGCACGTGCTCACGTGCCCGCTGCGCGCGGTCCCGGCGCTGTGAAAGCCTCAGCGCTTCTTGCGTGCCTGCTTCGACGCCGCCTTGATCGCGACACCGTGCTTCCTCGCCACGCGCGCTTCCTTGAGCGCCGCGCTCTGCGCGGGCGCGGCCTTCTTGCGCCGCGGACCCGGCACCGACGCGCCACTTTCCACCGGCGGCATCACGCGCACGCGCGGGCCAGCGCCTTCTCCCTTGTCCGCCGCGATGCCACGTGCCGCAGGCGGCTTGATCGGCGTATCGCGCACAAGGCGGAAGTCGATCTTGCGCGCGTCGAGATCGACGCGGCTCACCTGCACGCGCACGCGATCCGACAGCCGGTAGCGAATGCCGGTGCGCTCGCCGCGCAGCTCGTTCTTGATCTCGTCGTACTGGAAGTAGTCGGAGCCGAGTTCGGTCACATGCACGAGGCCTTCGATGAACAGCGAATCGAGCTGCACGAAAATACCAAACGACGTGACGCCGTTGACCATGCCGCCATACTCTTCGCCGAGCTTGTCGCGCATGAAATAGCACTTGAGCCACGCTTCGACATCGCGCGATGCTTCGTCCGCACGGCGCTCGTTCGCCGAGCAGTGCAGCCCAAGTTCTTCCCAGATCGCCACGTTGTTCGCGCGCCCGCGGGCGCCCCGCTTTTCCTCGTCGGCCTGTTGCATCGCGCGGGCGCGCGGCGACAGTGCGGTATTGAGCTCGACGCCGTGCGGCGGCTGCGGCTGATACTTACGGCCCTGCAGGATCGCGTAGATCGCGCGATGCGTGAGCAGGTCGGGGTAACGGCGGATCGGGCTCGTGAAGTGCGCGTAGGCCTCGTAGGCGAGGCCAAAGTGGCCGATGTTGTCGGGGCTGTAGACCGCCTGCTGCATCGAGCGCAGTAGCATCGTCTGCAGCATCGAGGCGTCGGGCCGGTCGCGGATCTGCGCCATCAGTGCGGCGTAGTCGCTCGCGTGCGGCGTGTCGCCGCCGCCGAGCGTCAGGCCCATGCCGCGCAGGAAGGTACGCAGGTTCTCGAGCTTTTCCGCGGTCGGGCCCGCATGCACGCGGAACAGGCCCGGATGCTTGTTGCGCTTGAGGAAGTCCGCCGCGCACACGTTCGCGGCCAGCATGCATTCCTCGATCAGCTTGTGCGCATCGTTGCGCGTGCGCGGCACGATCTGCTCGATCTTGCCCTGCGCGTTGCAGACGATGTACGTCTCCGTCGTATCGAAGTCGATCGCGCCGCGCTTCTGACGCGCCGCGAACAGCGCCTTGTAGACGCCATACAGATTCTGCAGTTGTGGCAGCAACGCGGCGCGGCGGGTCGCTTCCGGGCCTTTGGTGTTTTTCAGCACCGCGGCGACTTCGGTGTAGGTGAGCCGCGCGGCCGAATGCATGACGCCCGGATAGAACTGATACGCCTTCACGTCGCCACGCGCGGTGACGATCATGTCGCACACGAGCACGCAGCGGTCGACTTGCGGATTCAGCGAGCACAGTCCGTTCGACAGCTTCTCCGGCAGCATCGGGATCACGCGGCGCGGGAAATACACGGACGTGCTGCGCTCGATCGCGTCGGTATCGAGCCCGCTTTGCGGAAGCACGTAATGCGACACGTCTGCGATCGCGACGATCAGGCGGAAGCCGTCGCCGCGGCCCACCTGCACCGGCTCGCAATAGACGGCGTCGTCGAAGTCGCGCGCGTCCTCGCCGTCGATCGTGACGAGCGGCACGTCGCGCAGATCGACGCGATGGCGAATGTCGGCCGGGCGCACTTCGTCGGGCAGCTTCGCCGCTTCGGCCAGCGCGGCCTCGCCGAACTCGTGCGGCACGCCGTATTTGCGCACCGCGATTTCGATTTCCATGCCGGGGTCGTCGATATCGCCCAGCACTTCGACCACGCGGCCGAGCGGCTGCGAATGACGGCTCGGAAAATCGGTCAGCTCGACCACCACGACCTGGCCAACCTTCGCCTTGCGGGTGTTCTGCGTGATCAGGATGTCGTGGCCGATGCGCTTGTCTTCGGGCGCGACGATCAGCGCGCCGTTCTCGTTGAGCAGACGGCCGATCACGCGTTTGTTCGCGCGGTCGGTGACCTCGACGATGTGCCCTTCGGGCCGCCCACGCCGGTCATAGCCGACGATGCGCGCGAGCACGCGGTCGTTGTGCATGACCTTCTGCATCTCGCCGTTGGGCAGGAACAGGTCGTCCTGGCCGTCGTCGCGAATCAGGAAACCGTAGCCGTCGCGATGGCCCTGGACGCGGCCCGCGACGAAGTTCGACGGATGGGTCAGTTGATAGAGATTGCGCTGATCGAGCCGGATCTGGCCGTCGCGCTCCATTGCGCCGAGACGCTTGAAAAATCCTTCGCGCTCCTGGCGCTTGATCGACAGGGCTTCGGCGATGTCGTTCGCGGCAAGCGGCATTTCACTCGTGCGCAGCACGCCGAGGATTTCTTCGCGGCTTGGAATCGGATACGGAAATTTGCTCAAGGGCTTGTCGATGATTTTTTCTCGTTGCATGGACGTCGGTCGGCGATGTGATCCGGCCTGGAAGGCGTTTGCGTAATACGCGCAGTCGCGCTCGGCTGCATCTGCACGGCGGCTGCGCTGGCTCGGTCATTGCACCTGCTGCTTTCTGCTCTTCTGCTCCACTGCGATTTGCACCGGAAACTGCCTGGGTCCGGCTCGTTCGACGCCAGCCGACGCGCGTCTGCCTGATCGCATGTCGACACTCGCGTCGGGACGCCGGATGTGCATCGAGCCAACGAACTACTGCGAGGCATTCTAACACCCGTGTCGGGCGCCACGCGGGCCTGCGGCGGTGGTTGGGACGCATAGTGCGCCGGGCTCGCCGCGAGGTTGAATCGCGTTCGGCAAATCGCTTGACAGGTCGGAATCTGTCGCTATAATTGCGGTCTTTGCTGTTCATCACCTGCCCAGGTGGCGAAATTGGTAGACGCACTAGGTTCAGGTCCTAGCGGTGGCAACACTGTGGAGGTTCGAGTCCTCTCTTGGGCACCAGATTCAAAAGTAGAGCCGCCTTTTGGCGGCTCTCTTTTTTTATAAGGCCTGGTAGTCGAAATCGTTGTTCGTGTTTCGATTGCCGGATCAGCAGGACGGTGGTTCAGTAGCGATTGCATTACTTCGCTGCGCGTTCAACCGAGCGGATGAGAAAAGCAAGTTTGTTTGAAGCAGGAATTGACAAACTTAATCATCTTGCTAAAATAGCGGTCTAGCTTGAAGACGTGCCCAGGTGGCGGAATTGGTAGACGCACTAGGTTCAGGTCCTAGCGGTGGCAACACCGTGGAGGTTCGAGTCCTCTCCTGGGCACCACAAGTTCTTCCGGCGTAAGCCGATGTAGTTCGAGAAACCCCGTAAGATCAACGTCTTACGGGGTTTTTTGTTCTCTACGGATCCCTTGCGTTCCACTGACATCGACGTGTCGTGTATCTGGCCGCCGGTTCCTGTCGACGTGAACGTGCCCGCGGCCGACGTGCTCTGCAAGGACGTCACGGGCGAAGGACCAAAGTCGAGCCACGCCCCGCCCACGCTGGTGACGAAACTGCCCGCACTCTGCGCGAAAGCGGTGGTACATCTCGCGCCCGGTATCAGGGCAAGGCATGCGATTTTTTCATCATTTTTCTCCCCTTCTTCGTATAGCGAATTGATAGTTGTAAATCGATCTGTTCCTATAAGTCGCACCGCTCAGAATTGCTCGGCCGCGAGATTCGACGCGCCGGACATGCCGCTGCGGATGGCTTCCGTCAGCGCACCGGTTTTCGGCAGGATCTTGTCGGCGTAAAAGCGCGCGGTCGCGAGCTTGGCCTGGTGAAAGTCCGGATCGTCGCCCGCCGCGCATTGTTTCGATGCGGCGAGCGCCGCGCGCGCCATCTGCCAGCCGCCGCACACGTAACCGGCCAGCATCAGATAGTCGACGGAACTGGCGAGTGCTTCGTCGACCTGCGTCGCAAGCGTGCGCAGCATCCAGCCGGTCGCGTCCTCGAGCGCCTGTACGCCGGTAGCCAGCGCCGTGCCGATCGGCGCGAGCTGCGCATCAGGGCTGCGCGTCAGCTCCAGCGCGACCTCGCGCATCTGCGCGACGAGTTCGGCCATTGCGGCGCCGCGATCCGACGCGAGCTTGCGGCCAACGAGGTCCGCCGCCTGGATGCCCGTCGTGCCCTCGTAAATCGTCGCGATCCGTGAGTCGCGCAGGAACTGGCAAGCGCCCGTTTCTTCGATGTAGCCCATCCCGCCATGCACCTGTACGCCGAGCGAGGCGATCTCCACGCCGAGCTCCGTGCACCATGCCTTCAGCACGGGAATCAGCAGGTCGACGCGCGCTTGATGGCGTACGCGCTCACCGGCGTCCGGATGGCGGTGAGCGTGATCCATGTCGGCGGCCATCACGTACGCGAACGCGCGCATCGCTTCGATCTGCGCCCTCATCGTCATCAACATGCGCCGGACATCCGGGTGATGCACGATCGCGACGGCACTGGCGGATTTGCTCGCCGCCAGCCGTCCCTGAACGCGCTCCTTCGCATATTCGCGAGCCTGCTGATACGCACGCTCCGCGATCGCCAGCCCCTGAATGCCGACCTTCTGGCGCGCTTCGTTCATCATCGTGAACATGTGCGCAAGGCCCTTGTTCTCCTGCCCGACCAGATAGCCGATTGCACCGCCCTCGTCGCCGAAGCTCATCACACAGGTCGGGCTCGCGTGAATGCCGAGCTTGTGCTCGATCGATACGCAGCGCACATCGTTGCGTTGCCCGGCCGAGCCGTCTTCGTTCAGCAGAAACTTGGGCACGAGGAAGAGCGAGATGCCCCGCACGCCCTCGGGTGCGTCGGGCGTACGCGCCAGGACGAGGTGCATCACATTGCTCGTCATGTCGTGGTCGCCCCACGTAATGAAGATCTTCTGGCCATGAAGGCGATAGTGATCGCCTTCGGGCACGGCCTTCGTGCGCACGGCGGCGAGGTCCGAGCCGGCCTGCGGCTCGGTCAGGTTCATCGTGCCCGTCCACTCGCCGCTGACGAGGTTGGGCAGATAGCGACCCTTCAGTTCTTCCGAACCATGCTGCCGCAACGCCTCGGTGGCACCCGCCGTCAACAGCGGACACAGCGCGAACGCCATGTTGGATGCGTTCCACATTTCCACCGTGGCCGCATGCAGTAGTTCGGGCAATCCCTGCCCGCCGAATTCGGGGTCGCCGGAAAGACCGCTCCAGCCGCCGGCGGTGAATTGCCGGTAGGCCGCGGCAAAGCCGTCCGCCGCCACGACGCCGTCGTGCGTCAAACGCGCGCCCTGCTCGTCGCCAGGCTTGTTGAGCGGCGCCAGCACTTCGGTCGCCAGCCTCGCGGCCTCCTCGAGTACGGCCTCGGCAAGTTCGGGCGTGGCCTCCTCGAAACCCGGCAGCGACGATACTGCGTCGAGCCCAGCCAGTTTCGTCATCACGAAGCGCATGTCGCGCAGCGGTGCGATGTAGATGCTCATCATGTGCTCCGGTATCAACGCTGTTGCAGTTTGTCCAGTTCACCGGATAACTCCGGCAACACCTTGAAGAGATCGCCGACGATCCAGTAATCGGCGACCTGGAAAATCGGCGCCTCCTCGTCCTTGTTGATGGCGACAATCACCTTCGAGTCCTTCATGCCGGCCAGATGCTGGATCGCGCCGGAGATGCCCACCGCGATGTAAAGCTGCGGCGCGATGATCTTGCCCGTCTGACCCACCTGATAGTCGTTGGGGACGAACCCGGCATCCACCGCTGCCCGCGATGCGCCGACCGCCGCGCCGAGCTTGTTGGCGATGTCCTCCAGCAGCGCGAAGTTTTCGCCGGAGCCCATGCCGCGGCCGCCAGAGATCACGCGCTGCGCAGATGTCAGTTCAGGGCGCTCCGAGCGCGTCAACTGCTGGCTCAGGAAGCGTGAGCCGGAGACATCAGAGGCGGGCGCGAGCGGTTCGATCGTCGCCGCGCCGCCTTCGGCCGGCGCCGCGGCGAACGCTGTCGTTCGCACGGTGACGACCTTGATACGGTCCGCGCTGCGCACCGTCGCGAGCACGTTGCCCGCGTAGATGGGGCGCACGAACGTATCGGCGGACTCGACCGCGACGATGTCGGAGACTTGTGCCACATCGAGCAGCGCGGCGACACGCGGCATCGCGTTCTTCGCGGTCGTGGTGGCGGGCGCGAGCACATGGCTGTACTCCTCGGCCACCGTGACGATGAGCGCGGCAAGATTCTCGGCCAGCGAATGGCCGTAATGCGCGGCATCGGCAATGCGCACGCGGGTCACGCCGGCGATGCGCGCCGCCTGTTCAGCAACTTTCGCGCATTGCGATCCGGCCACGAGGACATGAATATCGTCGCCAAGACGGGCGGCGGCGGTGACGGCGTTCAGAGTCGCACTCTTCAGCGCCTCGTTGTCGTGCTCAGCAATAACGAGTACGGGCATTTTGCTTCCCTCCGGTCAGATGACTTGTGCAACGTTTCTCAGTTTGTCCAGCAACTCCGCGGCGTCGGCCACGCGAATGCCCGCCTCGCGTTTCTGCGGCTCCGCGAGCTTCAGCGTCGTCAGCCTCGGTGCGATGTCGACGCCGAGCGTGTCCGGCGTCACGACATCGAGCGGCTTCTTCTTCGCCTTCATGATGTTGGGCAGCGTCGCGTAGCGCGGCGTGTTGAGCCGCAGATCGGCGGTGATCACCGCCGGCAAATCGACCTCGATCGTCTCAAGGCCGCCGTCGATCTCGCGCGTCACCGTGGCCTTCCCCGCTTCGACGGTTACTTTCGACGCGAACGTCGCCTGCGGCCAGCCGAGCAGCGCCGCGAGCATCTGGCCGACCTGGTTCGCGTCGTCGTCGATCGCCTGCTTGCCGAGGATCACGAGCTGCGGCTGCTCCTTGTCCACCAGCGCCTTCAGCAGCTTCGCGACCGCCAGCGGTTGCAGCTCGGCGTCGGTCTCGACGAGGATGCCGCGATCCGCGCCCGCCGCCATCGCGGTGCGCAGCGTTTCCTGGCAGCCCTGCACGCCGCACGACGCGACGACCACCTCGGACGCCGCGCCGGCCTCCTTCAGGCGCACGGCCTCTTCCACGCCGATTTCGTCGAAAGGGTTCATCGACAGCTTCACGTTGGCGATGTCGACGGCGCTGCCGTCGGCCTTCACGCGGACCCTCACATTCGCGTCGACGACGCGTTTGACAGGAACAAGTACTTTCATTGCCTACTCCGTTTTTCGAAAAAAAGCGCTCCACCCGGCCGGCCCTGTAAGCAGGCGGGCCCGGATGTCGCATCGTTCGTCTGGAGCACGCGCGGCCTGCTCGCTTGCGGCAGCGCATGCGGGAAGGTCGATCAGGTCACCGAGGCTTGCCCCCCTCCTCGGTGAACACGTTGTCGCGCCGCGCTTCGAACATCTCGACGAGAAAGCGCTCAAGCGGTTTTTCCGACGCGGTCTTCGGGATTTCCGGCACCACCTGCAGCCACGTGATGACGGAGCTCGCTTCGAGCTTCGCGCGGCAGGCGCGGAACACTTGCTGCGGGTCGAAGCCGGCCGCGTGCCTGGGCACGACGGCAGCGACGACATCCTTCTCGCCGGGCGCGCCGGACGCGGCCTTCACGCCATAGACGTAGACGTCCTCGGCTGCGCCCGACTCGGCAATCACCCTCTCGATCGGCGCCGGATCGATAAACTCGCCGTTGTGGCGAATGCCGCCGCCTTTGCGGTACTCGAAGAAGAGCCAGCCGTTCCCGTCCTCGCGCACAACGTCGCCCATGTACAGCCAACCGTCCTTGCACTTCTTCGCTGAGGCTTCCGGATTGCCGAAGTACTCGACCTTGAACGGCGAGCCGTCCGCCGGCCGGAACAGCAGTTCGCCGGACACGCCGGGGGCACAGTCGTTGCCGTCGTCGTCGACGATGCGGTGTGTCAGGATCGGTACCGGCTTGCCGATGCTGCCGACCGGACCGGTCCCGAGCGGCTTCACGGTGATCCCGCCTTCCGCCGCGCCGTAGAACTCGACGATCCGCACGCCGAAGCGCGTCTCGAACGCATTCCAGATGGCCGCCGGCATGCCCGCCGAAATCACGAAGCGCACGGGGTTATCCGCATCGTCGGGCTTGTTCGGCTCGCTGTAGATCGCCGTGGTCATGCCGCCCAGCAACGTGAACGAGGTGCACCGGTATTTGCGTGCGATGTCCCACAGGCGCGACTTCGTGAAACGGCGTGACAGCACCGCGCGCATGCCCGCCATCAGCGACGCGCCGAGCGTCACGATCTGCGCGTTCGCGTGCGTCAGCGACAATCCCGAGTAAGGCCGGTCGTCGGGCGCGTAGCCGAACAGCGCCGATACCGCCGCCGACGTCCCGCAATAACGCTGATGCGTCATCACGATGCCCTTCGGGTCGCCGGTGGTGCCGGACGTGAAGATCAGCTGCATCGCGGACTCGGGGCTGCCGGTGTCGATGGCTAGTTCGGGAACATGCGCCGGCAGCAGCGCGCGGTACGACGCCACGCCCGTGAAATCGGCAAGCGGCTTCGCTCCCTCGTCGGTTTCGAGCCCGATCACCCACTGCAACCGCGCGCGCGAATCCTTGACGGCCATCAGATTGCCGAGCGCGTAGTCGGCGGCGATCACGCCCTTGCACCTGGCGTTCTCGAGCATGTACGCGAGCTTGTCGCCCTTCGCGCGCGGATCGATCGGCACGAACACCGTGCCCGAGATCGAGGCCGCGACCATCGCGTCGACGAACTCCGCGTGATTGGCCATCAGGAGCGCGAAGTGCTCGCCGGGACGCATGCCCTGATCGATCAGCACCTGGGCAAGGCGCTGACCGTTCTCCCAGAGCTGCCGGTAGGTGCGTACTTCATCAGGCCGCACGCCGCCGCCTTCGACAGTCAGCACGTCGAGATCGGGCATCGTCTCGACGCGGTTGGCGATCAGCGCCGCCAGTGTGGTATCGGGTCGGGTGCTCATGACGCTTCATCTCCTTGCAGATGCGGTTCGGTTCGCGGTTCTCACGGCTGCGCCTCAACGTCCGAGAATCGTGATGCTGGCAACGGCCTCTTCCACGCCGCACAACCCGCCGCCGTTCTCCGCGATCGCGATGCGCGCGCCTTCCACCTGGCGTGCGCCCGCTTCGCCGCGTAGCTGCATCACGAGTTCGTAGAGCTGGCCCAGTCCTGTCGCGCCGATCGGATGCCCCTTCGATTCGAGGCCGCCGGACGGATTGATCGGAATCCGTCCGCCGATCGTGGTGTCTCCGCGTTCCGCCGCGACGCCGCCCAAGCCGGGCTCGCATAGCCCGAGCACTTCGGACTGGATGATTTCGCCGATCGCCGTCGCATCGTGCACTTCGGCGACCGACACATCCTGCGGGCCGACGCCGGCCTGCTCATACGCGCTCTGCGAACCGAGCCGGACCAGATGCCGGTCGAGCGCGGTGGCCGGCCTGTCGCTGCCGGTCTGCAGCACGGACGCCAGCACGCGAATCGCTCGCGAGCGAGATCCGTTGAGCAGTTCGAGGCCGGCGGCGCTGCACACGATCGCGGCAGCCGCGCCATCGCTCACGGGCGAGCACATCGGCAGCGTCAGCGGATAGGTGATCGGCGGCGCACTGAGAATCTCGTCGATCGAATACGCCTGGCGGTACTGGGCGAGCGGATTGTGAACCGAGTGCCCGTGGTTCTTCGCGGACACCGCGGCGAACTGGCGCTGCGTCGTGCCGAACTCGCGCATATGCATGCGGCCCATCGAGGCGTAGATATCCATGAACACGCTATAGGGCTTCGGCGATACGCTTGCGGCAGGCGGCTCGACACCGCTGCCCATCTCGAGCAGCCGGCGCGTGCCGTTCTCCGTGTCGTGCACGTCCCACGCGCCGTCGAACGCGCTGAACGTGCGCGCCTTGTCGGTTGAGAACATCTTCTCCGCACCCACCGCAAGCACAATGTCGGCAGCCCCGGCCCTCACGTAGTTCACCGCGAGATGGAACGCCGTGCTTGCGCTCGCACAGGCGTTCTCGACGTTGATCACGGGAATCCTGTCCACGCCCATCGCGCGCAGCGCAAGCTGGCCGCGGATCATGTGCTGGCCCTCCATGTGCCCCTGTGTGGAATTGCCGAAAAACGCACCCTGCAATTGCGCGCGGTCGCAGCCGGCGTCGGCGAGCGCGCCTTCCACCGCAGCGCGCGTCAGCGCTTTGACGCTCGTGTCCAGATGCTTGCCGAAGGGCGTCATCCCGACACCCGCGATATACACTTCGTTGGCCATCTCTACTCTCCATCGGTGAAATGTCCGCGCCACGCGTGCGCGACGCAGACGGTCCGGTTCGCTGTCAGACGTGCTTCACTTCGTAGGCCAGATAGCCTTCTTCGGCCAGGGCGGCAACGAGGTTGCGCGCGCCGAACGCTTGCGAGGGCGAAACGAAGCCGGTCGCATGCAGTTGCCCGCGCAGTACGCGGCGTACCGCTTCCGCGCCGAGCACGCCGGTTTGCGCATAAGGGGAGTTGCCGCGCAGCACCACGCTGACGGAGTTCGTATTGCCGCGCCCCTGGCATGACAACGTGCAGCGGTTGACATCCGGGTTCTCGCGCGCAGGTTCGACCTGCGTCACGGCCTTGCCCCACTCGTTGGTGACTTCTTCCTGCCTCGCCGCATCGAGCTGCCGGCACTCTTGCTCGAACTTCTTCAGGAGGCCGATCACGCCGTTGAAGCGCTCCTGATTCCTGAACGACACGAGCGTCTGGCAGTTGCGCACGCGCGGATCGTCTTCGTACCAGATCGGCTCGCCGCCGCCGCTCCAGGGCAATGCATTCAGCAGTACGTGCTCGCCCGGCACGTGCACCTGGTACGACGTCGCCCACGGCCACTGCACCAGTTCGTTGTTGCGCAGATAGAACTGCGGCTGCGTGCACATCCGCAGGAACGACATCGTCGATGCGACGCTCACCTCCGAATCGCCGAGATAGAGCATGTCGAGCGTGTCGATGCCCGGCGTCTGAAGCGCGATCTCCGCGGCGAGATTGCCTTCCGTCCACATGTACGAGTTGGCCGGACACAGCGCGAGATCCTTCGCGGCGAAGGATGGTCCGTAGGTGCGCTTGAGCAGCGACATCCAGTCGGTTTCGCCGGTCGTGTCGAAGTAGTGGCAGCCGGCCGCAAGGCTCGCCTCGACGACAGGACGGCCAAGCTGCATGAACGGCCCGACGATGTTGATCACCGCCTTCTTGCCCTTGAACAGCTCGGTGAGCGCGCCGGTTTCATGCTCGAGCGCCACACACTGATAGTCGTGTCCGGCAAGCTCGGGCACCTTCGCCATTTCCTCCGCCAGCCGCTGCTTGTTACGACCCGCGGCAATGAACGGGATCCCGCGTTCGGCGAGCTTCCACGCCGTGAGCTTGCCCGTGTAGCCGCTTGCTCCGTAGAGCACCACTTCGTAAGCCGTTGCCATTTCCTTGTCTCCGTCCTTTAGTCATCCATTCAGTTGTGCAGTCGTCCGCCGCCGTTCAGAGCAGTTCCGGATCGATCAGGTAGTAGCCGCCCTTGATCGCAAGAATTTCGTTGCAGCCGTCCTCGATCAGCGACGCACGGGCATCGCGCCAGATCTTTTCGATCGGGTACTCGCGCGTGAGTCCGTTGCCGCAGAAGATCTGCAGCGCATCGTTGGCGACTTCGAATGCAGTCTGGGTCGCGGTGATCTTTGCCGTCATCGCCGCATGCAGCGATGGCTGCGGCGCGGTGAAGTTGTAGTGGACGACGCGATGCGCGAGTGCGCGGGACGCCTCCACTTTGCGGAACATGTGAAAGAGCCGCGACGCGACCGACTGATGCCGGATGATCGGCAGGCCACCCTGCTTGCGTTCGTGCGCGTAGGCGAGCGCAAGCTCGAACGCGGCGCGCGCGGTGCCGGTAAATACCGTCGCCATCACCGCGTTGGCGAGCGAGTGGATCGCGTAGACCGCGTCGAGATACTGATCGGGACCGGCGAGAAGGTGGTCCTTCGAGAGCGTGACGTTCTCGAAAAACAGTTCGCCCTGATTGAGCGCGCGCTGACCGATCTTGTCGAGCGGCTTGCCGCGCGACACGCCTTTGGCATCCAGCGGCACGATGACCACCACGCCGCGCTTCGTGTCGACGCCGAAGCCGCTGTCCGCCGCGCAGTAGAGAATGCACACGTCCGCGGAGATACCGTTGGACACCCATGCGGACTTCTGCCCATTGATGATCACTTCTTCGCCGCGCAGCGTCGCGACGCAGTTGGGCCGGCCGTACGTGCCCTGCGAATGGAAGATCATGCCGTTTGCGTCGAGCATGTCGGAGCCGTGATCGGGCTCCGTGATCGCCCAGCAGCCGAGCTTCTCGTCCGGCGTCAACGCGCGGCAAAACGGGTTGTTGAACATGGCTGACATCAACGCGGGAAGAAGACCCGCGCCATACGTAATCGCCAGTCCCGAATCACCCCAACCGAGTTCCTCGAACAGAATGCACATCGTCTTCGCCCGTTCGGCGGGTTCGAGCTCGAGCAGCCCGTCGACACCGAATCCCAGCTCGACGAATTTCGCGCGTGCGTCCCAATACGGCGAACCCTGCGCAATCACCTGTTCAGGCGTCATGCGATCGAGCTTGACGCCTGTCGGGCGCAACACTTCTTTCGCATAGCGATGGACCGTCTGCTGGACCATCTGACCCATTTCCGATAATTCGGGCTCCGCACCAAGAGGTCCGAGTTTGTGCACTGCAATGTGACTGGATGTGGCTGACATGTCTCCTCCTTCGAGGTGGTTGGGCGTATCATTTCGTGAGCAGCGCACTGGCTTCCGTGTTGCCCGGCAAACCATCCGGGCATGATCGGCCGGCGCACACCGAGGTCCGGCTGGCTCAACTTCGATCTCCTCTATGGAATCCATGATGTCCCAGCGCCGCGCCGAGCCATATCCCCCTTACAGGGGGCGCGGGAGCAGGAATGGGCGATGCAGCCAGCGTCAATCCGAACACCCGGAGCAGCCGATGCACGTACCTGAAGCAGCGCCCCTCAAGAGGCCGCCTCCCTTTCTTGCCACGAAGGTTTTTCCGCCGCGCCTGCCCGCGGGATTGATTGATCGGCCCCGGCTCGTCAGTCTTGCCGAGCAGACCGAAAACAGTCGGCTGACAGTCATCAAGGCACCCGCCGGCTATGGCAAGACGTCGCTCGCGCTCACCTGGCTCAGCCGGCTGCGGGCGAGCGGCGCGCAGATCGCATGGCTCGCGCTCGACAGCGAGGACGACGAACCGGCGCGCTTCTTCCATCATGTGGCGCGGGCGCTGCACAACGCCTGCTGCAATGTCGGCGCTTCGGCAATCGGCCTCACGACAGAGGCGTCGCTGGTTCCCGCGCACGCCGTCGTATCGACGCTGATCAACGAGCTCGTCGACGTCGACGACGATGTCTATCTCTTCCTCGACGACTATCACCTGATCAGCCTTCCCGCGATTCACGAAGCGATGTCGTTCTTCATCGCGAACGCGCCATCCAATGTGCACGTGGTGGTGTGTACGCGCACGGACCCCGCGCTGCCGCTCGCGAGGCTGAGGGCGCAAAACGATCTGATGGAAATCGACGCGTCGGCGCTGCGTTTTAACTTCGACGAAACGTGCAGCTTTGTCGAACACGCATGCCCCGGCAAGCTGCGCGCCACGGGCGTCAAGTCGCTGTTCGCGAACACCGAAGGGTGGGCCGCGGCGTTGCGCATTTCGGCGTCGGTGCTATTGCGGGAGGAAGCCAGACTGGGCTGGGAACCGGCTGTGCCATCCGGCGCGTCCCGGCCGTTTGCGGCCTACCTCCAGGACATACTCGAACGCCTGCCGCCCAGGATGGTCGAGTTCATGCTGCGCACAGCGATACTCGAGCGGCTAACCGCGTCGTTGTGCGAAGCGCTGACCGGCGCCGAATCCGGCCAGGCGATGCTGGAGACGATCGCCGCGCGCCAGTTGCTGCTGGAGCCGATGGATCTGGAGGGACACTGCTTCCGCTACCACCACCTGATGGGCGAGTACTTGCGCCAGCGGCTGGAAACGCAGTATCGCGATGAGGTGGCGGACCTGCATCGCCGCGCGTGCCAGTGGTATGCGGAGCAGGAACAGTGGACCGACGCCGTCAGGCACGCGATCGCCGCGGGCGCGACCGACGAGGCGATCTCGTTGATGGGCCACTGCGCGATGGCGCTCGTCAAGAAAGGCGATCTGCTCACGCTGCTCGGCTGGCAACGGCGGTTTCCGGCACATCTCATGCGCGGACAGGTCAAGGTCACGCTTGCGATCGCATGGGGCATGGCGCTCGCGATACGTTCCGACGAGGCGCTCGCGATGCTGGACGCGATCGAGCGCGACGCCGGCGCGAACGCCGACCCCGGCAACATCCGCTGGGAATGCCAGGTGATCCGCTCGGTGGTAGCGGCGCTGCAGGACGATCCGCAACGGGCGCTCGCGATCGCACAGCCGTGCCTCGAGCGGCCGTCGAACGACCTCTGGACCACGAATGTCGCGTCCAACGTCGTGCGCTTCGGGCACTGGAAAGCGGGCAACCTCGACGCGCTCCATGCGACGCCGTGGATCCCCTATTCGCTCGAAGAAGACCAGCGTAATGTGTTCGCTTCGGCCTACCGGCTCTGCCTGCTCGGCCATGCGGAGATGCAGCAGATGCACTTCGGGTTGGCGGAGCGGTATTTCATGGAGGCGCTGCAACTGGCCGAGCTTCATGCCGGTCCGCAATCCATCTCCACCGCGTTGTGCGCGCCGATGATCGCGCAGATCAGATACGAGCAGGGCCGGCTCGACGAGGCCGAAGCATTGCTTGCCGATCTTATGCCGGTGATCGAGCTGGCTGTCCTGCTGCTCGACAGCACGTTGATCGCCTACCGGTTGCTCGTCCGGATCGCAGCCGCGCGGTCCAATACCGCGCAAGCCTACGCGTTGCTCGATCAGGGACAGGCGCTGGGACACGCGCGCCGCTGGGACCGGCTGGTCGCGGCCGCCCTCGTCGAGCGCACGCGGCTCTATCTGGTGGAAGGAAGAACGGCGCAAGCCGCGGGATGTGTCGCGCAACTGAAGCAGTTTGCGGCCGCCGGCTCCGCCCCTTCGGGCACCGTCTCGTCAGAGACGCAGACCTATCACGCACTCGGCGCGGCTTATGTCGCGATGGCCGGGAAGCGACCGCAAGACGCTGTCGAGGCACTGACCGTCGCGCTGCAGGGCGCCAATGCGCGGCATGCCGACTATCTCGCGCTGCGGCTACGAACCGTGCTTGCCCTCGTCTGGCTGAGTGCGAACGAACGGGCCCGCGCCGTCGAAATCTTTCGCGAAGTCCTGAAGGACGCCGCGGCAGCCGGTATCTACCAGTCGATCATTGACCTGTGTCCGGAAATCGGCTCGCTGCTGCAGGCTGTTCGCGACGACACGCACCCGAGCGCGCAGTCGCAGGACATGCTGCGCTATATCGATCATTTGCTCGACGGCTGGCGCGCACTGTACCAGCGGGACAGGAAACCCGAACTCGACACCGAGCGGGCGTCTCTGAGCGCACGGGAACGCAATATCGTCGGCCTGATCGCAGAGGGGCAGTCGAACAAGGAAATCGCGCGCACCCTCGGCATTGCGCCGGAAACCGTCAAGTCGCACGTGAAGAGTATCTTCGTGAAGCTGTCGGTCGACAAACGCGCACAGGCGGTTGCGCGCGCGCAGGCGCTGGGGCTCGTCGGGAGCGGCTAGCCCTGACGGCTGAAACCACGCACGCAAAGAGCAGCGCGATCATGACCACGAGCAGACATGTCGCGCTCCGCCGCATCTGCTTCAAACGCGGGGCTTTCCGATACGCCGGCGCATCGGCCGCGGCGCGCCGCGGACCTTCTCCGCCGTTCGCGAGAAAGCTCAACTCGCCTCCCGCCGCAGGAACTGGCGCACCACCGGCGCGACGTCGTTCGCGCGCGTGATGAGAAACAGGTGGCCGTCGTCGATGACATGAAGGCTCGCGTGGCGGATGCGAGCCGCAAGAATCTTCGCGTTGGCAAGCGGTACGATCGGGTCGTCGTTGCCGTGCATCACGAGCGTGGTCTGGCGCAACGCGCCAAGCCAGGGCAGGCTGCTCCAGCCCGAAGCAGCCAGCAACTGGTAGAGGTAGCCGCGGCCGCGCGGCGCCTGGATGTGGCGGCCATGTTCCTTCAGCAGCGACGGATCCCGCCGGTACGCGCCGCCATAGATTTCCGCGCCCACCTGCTGGAGGTAGTCCGGATCGGTATAGCGGCGTGGCCCGATCAGCTTCGTCAACACCGAAAGCTTCGCCGGCACCATGATGACGCCCGGCGAGGTCGCCGCGAGAATCAGCCTGCGGCAGCGCACCGGATAGAGACGCGCGAATTGCTGCGCGAGCGCGCCGCCCCACGATACGCCGAGCACATCGACAGGCCCGTCGTAGCCGAGCCGCGACAGCAGCCTGTCGGTCAGCACCGACAGCGTCGAGAAGCGGTACGGCACGAGGGGCGCGGGCGAGCCGCCCACACCGGGGATGTCGAAGATGATGACGCTCACATCCTCCAACGCGGCGACGAACGGCTCCGCCAGTTCAAGGTTGGCGCCGATGCCGTTGAAAATGAGGAGCGGCGGCGAAGCGTCGCTGCCCTTGCACGTCGCGACACGCAGGACCTGGCCGTCCAGATCGACCATCTGGACCTGCATACCGCAGAAAGACTCAGGGGTGAGTTGCATCTCTGTCATCCGGACGACCTTTTGGCGGAACACTTCATCGGGGGTTCGGCATGCCATATCACCATACCGAGTTACTTCTTCGGTTGCAGGAGCGTTTTCAACTCCTTGTGCAAGGCCTGTTGAACCACTTCGCCGGCGTTCGCGGGCTGGCTTGCCGATGCGGCGAGCCGCGCGCCGAACGACTGGAGCTCGGTGAACATCGCGCGCATGATTTCCGCCTGCTTCCGGGCGAGTGACTGCACGCCCACGAACGCGGCCGTGTTGGCTTCGGCGAGCGCCTCGATGTCCTTGCGACGCGACTCGAGGATCTTCCCGACGTCGACGCCAGGCAATTTGAACTGTCCGAAGACCTTGGTGTACTCAGCGAAAATACTATTCGGGTTGGTTGAATCCATGATTCGAATCTCCACAAAATTGCATCTGGAAAATAACAGCCATAACCCGGCCAATCAGGGTGTGTGTCAAGCTTCCATTACGTAGGTCCCGGGCGCCTTGATGCCCGCCGGATGCCGCTCGCTGCCGAGCGCCGTCGGTGCCGCACGACTTTCGCCGGAACGCTCGCGCAGCCAGTCCGCCCAGTTTTTCCACCACGAATCCTTTTCGGCCTGTGCGCCGGCCAGCCATGTTTCGGCATTCGCCGGCAGTTCGGGATTGAGGAAGAACTTCGCCTTCGGATTGCCGGGCGGGTTGACCAGGCTCTGAATGTGCCCGCTCGAACTCAGCACGAACCGCGTGTCGCCGCCGAAGGTACGCGCCGTGTTGTACACGCCTTTCCACGGCGTGATGTGATCCGTCATACCGGCCACCACGTACTTGTCGCACGTGACGCCGGCAAGGTCGATCGGCGTGCCGAGCACCGTCAGCGCGCCAGGCTTGCTGAACAGGTTGCCCGCGAAGATGTCGAGCAACTGGCCATGCAGCCGCGCGGGCAGCCGGGTCGCGTCGTTATTCCAGTAGAGGATGTCGAACGCGGGCGGCGCCTTGCCCAGCAGATAGTTGTTGACCCAGTAATTCCACACCAGATCGTTGGGCCGAAGCCATGCGAACACGCGTCCCATCTCCTCGCCGGCGAGCACGCCCTTCGATATGCTGTTCTGCTTCGCCGCCGCGATGGCTTCGGGCGTCGCGAAGAGACCGAGCTGCGAGTCGGCAGAGCTGTCCAGCACGGCGACCATCAGCGTCGCGGCGTTGACGGTCTTTTCACCGCGGCTCGCGAGGTGGCCGAGCAGCGCCGAAATCGTCATCGCGCCGGAGCACGCGCCGTGCAGGTTCACATCGTCGCTGCCGGTGATATCGCGCACCGCCGCGATCGCTTCGATAAGCGCGCTGACATAAGTGTCGAGATCCCAGTGGCTCTGTGCCGCGGTGGGGTTGCGCCAACTCACCGCAAACACCTGGAACTCGCTCTTCACCAGATGGTCGACGATGCTCTTGCCTTCGGACAAATCGAACACATAGAACTTGTTGATCTGCGGCGGCACGATCAATTGCGGACGGCTATAGACCTTCGCGGTCGCCGGCGCATACTGGATCAGCTCGAGCACCTCGTTGCGAAACACCACCGCGCCCGGCGACGTGCCGAGATTCTTGCCCACCTCGAACGCGCTCCTGTCGACCTGCGCGGGCATGCCCTGGTTCTGCAGCATGTCCGTCACGAGGTTCTTCGCGCCGCCAATGAAGCTCGCGCCGCCGGAATCGACAAGCTTCTTCACCGCCGCGGGATTGCCGAGCAGCGTGTTCGTCGGCGACAGTGCGTCCGTGACCAGCGACATCACGAACTGCGCGCGCTCCTTGCTCTTCGGGTCCAGCGCGGAACGCTCGACGAATCCGGTCATCGCGTTGCGCCATGCAAGATAGCTCTGCAGCGTGAGGCGGTAGAACGAATTGTCGCGCCACGCGGGGTCGGCAAAACGCTTGTCGCCCGGCGGCGGCATAACTTCCGCACTGCCATACAGCGCGGCGATCAGCTCGCGCACGAGCGCCGCTTCCTGCTCCATGAGCAGCGCGGGTTGCCGCAGCGCCTGGGTGCCGATCTGTTGCGCGGTCGCCAGAAAGTCGCGTGGACGCAGCCCGACAAACGGGTTGGGGCCCAGCATGCCTTCGGTGGCGGACGCCGAGAGATCGTCCGTCTGGTCGATTCGCGACGGTTTGTCAGTTATTGCTGCCATCTTGATGCTCCTCAAACAACGCATTCAGCTTTGTCAACGGGTAAGGGTCAAGCCACCAGCATCGCCAGCGACTCGGCAATCAGCGCCGGCTTGTCCTCGCCCTCGATCTGCAACTCGTTCATCGTCTTGACGATGATCCGTGCGCTGCCCTTCTTCTCCACGGATACGAGGGTCACGCGGTTGCGCACTCGCGCGCCGGCCTTCACCGGCGTCATGAAGCGCACCTTGTCCAGCCCGTAGTTGAGACCGGCCGACGCATCCTCGGGGATGAGACCGATCTCGATCGCGAGCGCCGCCAGCAGCGAGAGCGTCAGATAGCCGTGCGCGATCGTGCCGCCGAACGGGCTCTCGCGCTTCGCGCGCTCCACGTCCACGTGAATCCACTGCCGGTCCCCCGTGCACGCCGCAAATGCGTCGATGCGCGCCTGATCAACGACAACCCAGTCCGACAGGCCCAGCTCGCGGCCAACGAAGTCGTCAATTTTTGCAATGCTGTATTCCTTGATGCTCATCGTGTCTGCTCCTGGTCACCGGTTACGCGAACTGCTCGCGCAGCCACTTCTTGTTCATCTTGCCGACGCTCGTCTTTTCCAGTGCGTCGACGAATTTGACGGTCTGCGGCACCGCGTACTTCGAGATCTGCCCTGTGTGGCTGAACTGGAGAACGTGCTGCCTGATTTCGTCCTCGGTGATCCTGCCGTTCTCCTTGAGCACCACCAGCGCCACCGGACGTTCGCCCCACTTCTCGTCCTTGATCCCGATCACCGCGACTTCCGACACGTCCGGGTGCAGCGAGATCAGGCTCTCGATCTCGAGCGACGAGATCCATTCGCCGCCCGACTTGATCACGTCCTTGATGCGGTCGGTGATCTGCAGATTGCCGGTGGTATCGATGTTCGCGATGTCTTGTGTATGCAGGTAGCCGCCGGCCCAGAGCTGTTCGGACGCTTCCGGATTGTTCAGGTACCCCTGGGTGAGCCACGGCGCACGCGCGACGATCTCGCCGTATGCCTTGCCGTCGTGCACGACGTCCTCCATGTTGTCGTTGACGATGCGCAGATCGACGAGCGGAACCGGCAGTCCGGTCTTGCAACGCAGGCGGACTTCTTCGTCGAGGTCGAGCGGCTCGCTGCGCGGCTGCAGTTGCGCGAGACTCAGCACCGGGCAGGTCTCGGACATCCCGTAGCCTGCGAACACGTCGATGCCGCGCTCGAGTGCGGCGCGCGCAATGCCGTGCGGCAACGCGCCGCCGCCGATGACGATCTTCCACTTGCTGAAGTCCACCGACTTTCCTTCGGGACAGTTGAGCAGCATGTGCAGGATCGTGCTCACACAGTGCGAAAACGTGACGCCCTCGTCTCGCACCAGCTGCACCAGACGATCCGGCATATAGCGGCCAGGATAGACCTGCTTCGCGCCCAGCACCGTCGCGATGTACGGCATGCCCCATGCGTGCACGTGGAACATCGGCGTGAGCGGCATATAGACGTCGCCACGGTGAAAGCGCTGACCCGACACCGGGCTCGCCAGCGCGGCCATCAGCGTGATCGTGTGCAGAACCAGTTGACGATGCGAGAAGTACACGCCCTTCGGCAGGCCGGTCGTGCCCGTCGTATAGAACGTGGTGGCCCTGGTGTTTTCGTCGAAATCCGGGAAGTCGTAGTGCGTCGCACTCGCCGCCAGCATCGCTTCATATTCCGTCGCGAACGGGATGGTGTGCGCGCATGCGTCGCTGTCCGGCTCGTCGATCCGCACAAAGGTGCGTACCTTTTCCAGCTGATCCTTGATCGTTTCCAGCACCGGCAGAAAATCGGTGTGAACGAACAGGACTTCCGCTCCCGCGTGGTTGATCGTGTAGACGATCTCGGCCGGCGACAGCCGCACGTTGACCGTCTGCAGCACCGCGCCCATCATCGGCACCGCGAAGTAACACTCGAGATAGCGGTGGCTGTCCCAGTCCATCACGGCGACCGTGCTGCCGTGCCGCACGCCGAGCCCGTCGAGGCCATTGGCGAGCCGCGCGATACGTTCCTGCAGCGTGGTGTAGGTCATCCGCAGCTGCCCGCGGTAGACGATTTCCTGGTCCGGCGCCTGAGCGAACGGCGTGTGCAACAGATGCTTGATCAGCAGCGGATAGGCATGGTTGGATGGCGTCGAGTCTTGCACTGCGTCCTGCATCAACATCTCCTTGAGTCGAGAAATAGACTGCGGGCTGACACAGGTTCGTCGTTATATGTCGCGTACGCTGGCATCCCGAGTGACGCCATCATCGGCGCGATTGCGATCCGGAAATATCCCTCGAACGGGGGAGCGGTAGGGGCGACGCGGGGGATGCCAGTCACGGCGGCGCTGCGGTCTGATCTGAACAAACTCGCGGACCGCCCCTGTGGCGGCCCGCGCGGGAGTTACGGCGCAGCGGCAACCGGCTGCCAACTCACGACAGAACATTGATCAGGGCAGCCGCCCGGCAGTTCGATCTGCGTACCAGGCTGACGATCAATTGAGACGGAATAACTACGGGGCATTAGCTGTTGTCCGTATGATGCCGCGCGCTCGTTGGACGCGCCCTGTCGTTGTAGTCTCAGCGCCCTTCCTTTTTCGCCAGCCAATCATGACGCCATTCGATCCAGATCACCTGCTCCGCCCCATCGACGACAGCACGCCGACAGGCGAAAACCTCGAATACGATCCAGAGTTCATCGCGCTGGAGCGCCTCGCCACACCGACATCCGAGCGGGCGATGGGCGACAGCCTGAAGGCCGCCGTAGAACCGGACTGGGATAAGGTGGCAACCGCCGCCGAGGCTTTGTTCAACCGTACCAACGACCTGCGTGTGGCCATCCATCTGACCGCCGCCTCGACCCGCATTCATGGCATTGCAGGCTGGAGCGCCGGTCTGGGGCTGGTTCGCGGTCTGCTGGAACGTTACTGGGAAGCGGCGCACCCGCAATTGGACGCCGCCGACGACAACGACGACGCTACCGCGCGCACCAACGCGATCATGCCGCTCGGCGATCCCCGGAGCGTACTCGCCTATTTCCGCAACGCGCCCTTCGTGAGCTCACCGCGACTCGGCCGCTTTTCGTTGCGCGATCTGCGTATCGCGACGGGCGCAATCACCCCGCCACCCTCTGCGGAGGGCATGCCGGCGCCCACGCTGATCGATCTCGAAGCGTGCTGCATGGATTGCCCCGAACACCAGTTGCCCGATGCGGCCGCAGCACTCGCGATAGCGCTAGAGCACGCGCGCGCCATTGATGCAATTGCGAGCGAAAAGCTGGGTACCGCTGGACCCGATCTGGGCCACCTGACCGACGATATCGAAGAGTTGAAGAAGTTCGTCGATGCACAGTTGGCGCGGCGCTTTCCAGAGCGCGGCGAAGCGCTCGCCGCCGGATTGGTGTCGACCGGCGAAGACGCGCCCACGAACCCTGCCCCTCGGCGCGATAACGGACGAATCCAGGGACCCGATGACGTCGTCCTGTGCATCGACGAAATCTGCGACTACTACGAACGTCACGAACCGTCCAGTCCGCTGCCGATCCTGCTCAAGCGAGCCAGACGTCTGGTCGGCAAGCGCTTCGCGGAAGTCCTTCAAAACATCGCGCCCGGCGGCCTCGCAGAACTGCAGACGCTATCCGGGCCGGACGAAGAATGATCCCTGCAGATCGGCGCAACATTGAGCGGCTGTTGCGCTCGGACTGGCTGCTTCGAAAACGCGGCTCAATATGCGAAGACAAACCAGCAAAACAGCATGACGCCCACCGCGGCCACGCCGAACAGCACGGCGGCCCACGCGGCGAGCGGTCGCGCGCCGAGGTCCGTGCGCACTGCCCCCCCTTCAGCACTTGCCGCACTTCCGGCATCGTGACCTTCCGCCAACACGTCCGGCTGTTGCATGACGCCCGACAGCACGACCCGCCGCACGGTGTCGCCTGTACCCGCAGTGTCCCGCCCCAGCGATTCGAACAACATGCGTCGGCGGTACCGGTATTCGTTGCGCTGAATCCGCTGTAGTCGATGGGCTTCGTCGAGCGCGCGCAACGCGTCGTTGACCTGCTGCTCGTCCACATTCATGCCTGCTGCCTCCTCGGTCGCAGCCACTCGCACTGCACGACATCGCTGCGGACCGACAGCGCGGGCGGCACGATAGTCATGCCGTGGTTGCGGCGCACGGATGCCGATAACGCACCGGCCATCCGTGCGGACGATGAAATGGTGGAACGCGCGCCAGTTCTCGCGGGTGCCGAACCGCTGCGAAGAACGTCGATCTGACGCTCACAACGTGTCCTGAAAGCGTCGGATAGCGCGGCCAGCTTCGGCGTGCGCCCGTGATAAGCGGAAGGGATGGGGTCCGGATGGTTCATGGCGGAAATTTCACGATGCTTCGAGCCGCACGATGACGGCGGAAATGTTGTCGCGCGCGCGACGCGCAAGGGCGAGCTCGAACAGGCGCTCGATCTGCCGGCGTGGACTGTGCTGCTCGCGACAGGCGGCGGTCAATTCGCCATCACTGAGCTCCTTGTTGACGCCATCCGAGCACAGCAGGAACTGCATGCCGGGACGGCTGCCGGCCATGGCCCAGTCGACGTAGAGCGTCTCGTCGACGCCGACCGCCCGGGTCAGCACGCCAGTGCCCACGCCTGCCGGCGCGCGTGGTCCGAAATGCGTGATGTCGACCGGTTGACCATGCACGTGGTCGCGAGTGAGTTGCGTCAGTGCGCCGTTTTCCTGAACGTACACGCGGCTATCGCCGACCCAGCCGCACAGCACGAACTGCTGGTCATGCACCAGCAGCGCGACGGTCGAACCGATCACGTCGGTTTGTCGCGCGACGGCGGCCTCGCGCAGTTCGGTGTTCACCTGCTGCAGGCTGTCTTCGATCGCAGCAATGAAGTCGAAGACGCTGCCTTCGCGCGTCAGCGCACCAAGGCGTTCGATGATCAGCGTGCTCGCGTAGTCGCCGGCCGAATGGCCGCCCAGACCGTCGGCCACAGCCCACAGTCCGAGGTCCTCGCGAACCAGAATCGCATCTTCATTGCGGCGGCGCACCTTGCCTGTCTCGGTGCGGCCGGCGGAGCAACAATGCGTCGTCATGAGCCGGCTTCAATCACGGCCAGCGGCCATTGCGCGGGCTGCGTGCCGAGGCCCGCGCACATCGCGAGATGCAGGCGGGCGTCCTCGTTCGTGGTCAATGCCAGCGCCTCGAGCAGACACGCGTGCGGAAGCTGGATGAGCGCGCGGCTGACGAGCAACAGCAGGCGATCGTCATCCTCGAGCGTGATGCACGCTTCGTCGCAATCCGGCTCTTCGGAGGCGCCGATGCCGGGCATCGCGAGCCATGCATCGCCGAACAGCAGATCGTCAAATTCGCCGCCCGCGCCTGCCGCCCGCTCGACGAACAGTGGTTGCAACTGGCCGCGCCGCCAGTGCCAGGCTGCCGCGGCGCCGATCCGCAGCAGTCGCACCTGCGCTGCGTCAAAGCGCGCGACGAGGGCTGCGCCGTTTGCTGCCGCTGCGTAACGCGCATCGTGCGCATCGTGCGCATCGTGCCGGGCGCCGCGCAGCTGCGCGTGCAGCGCCAGCAGGCCGGTCCGCAGACTGGGCAGATCCGCCGCACTGCGCTGCGCCGTCTCGCGGATGGCGCGCGCTGCACGTTGGTGCGAGTGAGACGGGCCGTCATCGGCACTCAGCACCAGCGTGCGGCCGTCGTCGAGTAGCAGCAGCGCATCGCTGGCATCTGCAGCGTGACCGGCTGCCGATGAACCGACGGGCAACACTCGATCATCGTGACCATCCTCCGCGTCCAGACCGGATTGCCCGGCAGCGATCTCTTCATCGCCCGGCAACGCAACAGACTCCCACTGACGAGCGGATGCCGAGCCGAACTCGCGCAGCGCTTCGCCCATGTCACCCATGTCACCCATGTCGCCCACGTCGCCCACCCTCGACACCACCGGCTCCAGTAGCGCTGCGTAGCTCAACGGCAAACCACGCGTCGCCAGCAGGCACGCAGCACGTTCGGTCCACCAGAGGCACCACGGCCCCGGCCGCTTGCCGAGTTGCGACCATGCCTCGGCCAGCACCATCCCATCGGCCGCGCCTTCGGGCATCGCCAGTCGCCATTGACCGCCGTCCCACGGCAGCGCGCGCCAGAACGCAGCCATGTCGGTCGCTGGTCGCACGTGCGTCAGCGGACCGGGCAACGCCGCCACGCGCACATCGAAGGTTTCGACGCTCACGACCTCGTGCTGCGCACTGCGATAGACGCGCTCGAGCGCGTCGAACCACGCATGATTGCCGAGCACGGTCGCGACATCGCCGCCACAGGGCGCAGCCAGCACCATCGGAAAGGCACGGCCGAGCCGATCGACGGCCGGTCCGATCAGACCGCACCACGCGACGTTGCCGCACACCGGTGCGGGCAGCACGAAGCGCCACGCCGCGCCCTGTCGCCATGCGGCGTCCCAGTGCGCTCCGAGTTCGCGGCGCCCGGTTTCGACCGCGCGCTGGAAGTCACGGTCCCAGTCTTCGACGAACGCGGACGGCAGCCGTCGCTGAACAAAATCGCCCGCGCTGGGCAATTTTCCGAAGAAGCCGACTCCACCGTTCATCGCGGGCACCTGAAACGACGGACTTCGTCGTTGAGGAACGGGTTCTTCAGACTCGCGGGCGCGATCGGCAGCTTCACTGCATGGCCGCCGAAGTCGAAGCTCGCGAGATAGCGCAGGTCGCTTTGCTTTTGCAGACGGGCCGCATCGAGCGCGTGGAAGAACGCCCAGTCGCCATTGAATTTCAGCGGCGTGCCGACCGGCTGGCCGGACGTATCGAACGCACTGACGACCACGTGTCCGGGCTGCGGTCCAGGCCACGTCATCGTCATGCTCGCGGGGCCGTTCGCCGCGTAGTCGTACTTCTGCCCGTCGATTTCGACGGTCAGCTTCGCGATTGCCGGATCGAGCTGCGGCGCGAGCAGCGTAAAGCCGACCTGCAGTTGCGCGCCGTTGCGGAAATAGATCTGGCGGATCGCGTCGGCACTCTGCGCTTCGCTCAGCACGGCGTCGGGGCCGGCCGGCGCGCCGGGCTTCCAGCGCCAGTTGCGGCCACTCGTGTCGACTGATTTCGCGAGCGTCGACTTGAAGAAACTGTCGAACCGTCCGCCATTGCCGAACAGCTCGGCGAAGTTCTGCACGGGGATGTCCGATGCACGGTTCGACGCAAACGGATAGCGGCCATCGACAAAGCTCGCGCAGTCGTTGCCCGCTGCCTCGCGAAACTGGCTGGCGAGCGCGGCGCTGCTTCCGCTCGCGACCAGATCCGCACTCTTGCCGGTGAGGCCGGAAATCAGCGAAGCCACCTGCGGCGGCAACTGGTCGCTCTCCTGGCGCGCCGCGAGCACGGCCGGATTGTTCTGCGCGCCGGGTGCGCTCAGGTCAGTCATCGTCAACAGGTTCTTGCCGAGCTGGTCGAGCACGGTGGACATCTGATCGAGCGGCGTCGAGCCCGGCGTGCCGACGCTCATCTGGTTCAACTGCGCGAAATGCGCCTCAATGGCGGCGCCCGCCCGGCTGGCCGGCGCTTCGCCCGAACCCGGTTTGGTGCTTGCGGTGCCGTTGGTCGTGGTGCCGTCCGGCAACGTTGCGCCCGCATCGCGCAATTCGCCGGCAAGGCGCGTGTTCGCGGCGCGTCTCGCGACCAGGTTCTCGCCTACAGACGCCGCCTGCGCGCCCACCGCCGAAGCCGACAAGGCCGATGAAGCCGAAGTTGCACCGTCAGCCGTGGCGCCGCGCAGCATGTCGCTGGTGTTGTCACGCACGAGATGCAGCAGCGCTTTCAGCGGCGAACTCGGACCCGACAGTTTCGCGGCCAGCGCACTCGCGGCCTGGATGTCAGACACCGGCTGAAGTTGCAGGTCGGCGAGCAGCGCGTCCCACGCCTTGATGTAGTCCTGCTCGTACAGTGCCAGCACCTGCTGTTCGTAGCGCGAGCGCGCGAGCGGATCGATGCGGCTGGCGTTGAAGACCCAGTAGTCCTTCACGAAGCCGTCCACCGACCGATCGATTCCGCCGTTCACCTCGGCGGCGAAAACCGGCCTCGTGAACAGCGCGGGGAACGGTTGCGAAAGCGGCGCGCCACTCTTGCGGCGAAACACGCTGCCAAGCAGTCCGAGCGACTGGTCGAGTCGCACCGGGGGCGCCCCCGAACGCCCGGCGTCGAGCTGGACGCTGCCGTAGATCAGCGTCGCGAGATCGGCGGTCTTCAGCGTCGCGCGCGCCTGATCGATCAGCGCGTTGTCGAGCGTCAGCGCGCGCGGCTTCGCCGGATCGTCGACCAGCGCGGAAAAGTGTTTGTCGAGCGCGTTCTGGATCGCCGGGTCCTGCGGGAACATGCGTTGCCATTCGATGCGCGCGAGCGCGGCCAGCTCGCCGGGATCGAGATGCTGCGGCTGGCCGAGCATCAGATAGCCCTTCAGGTAGTCGTAGAGTGCCTGCGGAGCGTTGGCACTGGCGTTGAGTCCTTCCCGAAAGCGCACGCCGACGCCGGGCAGCAAGGTACCGTCGAGTTCGCGCAGATACGCGGCATGCACCTGCCCGAACAACGCGTGTCCCTGGAACAGGCCGAAGCGCATCAGCCAGGGCACGTGGCCCTGATACTGGCCCGCGACGCCCTGCGCGCCGGAGATGACTTCGAGGCGCGCGAGCGCACGCGCGAAATACGTCTTGAGATCCGGTGCGCCGGCGAGGCTGCTGGCTGGCGGCAGGTCTTCCAGGGTGTCCTGCACCTGCGCGACGTAGAGACGGTTGCGCGTGTAACTGGTGGCGAAGCCGGTGATCAGCAGCGCCGTGACGAGCGCGATGCCGATATACATCCCGGCCTGCATCAGGAGCTTCTGCCGTTCCAGCCGTGGATTGGTGCCGGCGAGGCCCGACTCGCGGAACAGCACTTCCTTCAGTAGCCGTTCGACGAAAAAGGTCCGGCGTTGCGTGCCGCCGCCCTGCACGCGTGCCGCGTCGACGCCGAAGGTGCGCGCGACGGCGCTCAGCATGCGGTCGATCGGCGCGCCCTGCTGGGTGCCGGAGGTCAGATAGACGCCGCGCAACAGCGGCGCTGCGCCGTACTGATGACGCCCGAACGCGCCTTCGACGAACTGCCGCGCAATTTCGCGAAACGCGCCGAGCTGCTGCGGAAAGCTGAGCACGGCGGCGCGTCGGCTGCGATCGCGCTCCCCATGCAGACGCTCGATCACGCGCGTATTCAGACGCTCCAGCAACAGGTCGAACTCGCCCGCGAAGCGCGCGCAGGCGCTACCTTCGATACTCGCGTCGACGGGAAACGTCATGCCCCAGACCTGACTGCGCAGATCGGGCCCGAGATCGTCGAAGAACTCGGTGAAGCCCGCCACGAGATCGCACTTGGTGAACACGAGATACACGGGCACCGCCACCTTCAGGTGCTGCGCGAGTTCGTCGAGGCGCCGGCGCACGGTGCGGATGTGCTGCTGACGCGCGTCTTCGTCGAGCGTCAACAGATCGGACACGCTCATTGTCACGATCACGCCGTTCAACGGACGGCGCCGCCGATAGCGGCGCAGCAGCGTCAGAAACGCCTGCCACGCAGAAGCGTCGGCGGCCGCATCGGAGTCCTGCGTCGTGTAGCGGCCCGCGGTGTCGAGAAACACCGCTTCGTCGGTGAACCACCAGTCGCAGTTGCGCGTGCCGCCGATGCCGCGCAGCGCCTCCTTGCCGAAGCGCTCCGAGAGCGGAAACTCGAGCCCGGAATTCTGCACCAGGGTGCTCTTGCCCGAGCCCGGCGGACCGATCACCACATACCACGGCAGCGCGTAGAGATTGCTGCCATTCCTGCGGGTCTTTCGCAACATATCGATTGCTTCGCGAAAGCGACGCTGCAACTGCTCGCGTTCGGCGCTGCCGGGTTCGTCGAGCGGAAGCTGCGCGTCCTGTCCAGCCAGCTCGCCGGACAGTTGCGACGTCTTGCGCCGCGCGCGCCATTGCATGGCCTGTTCGACCAGTAGCCAGCCGAGCACGATCGCGAAGATCAGCGCCAGCCGGGCCGCGGCGCTCGCGAGCGGTTGCCGTTCTCCGATCCCGAGATAGGGGCCGCCCAGCCAGATCAGCGCAGCGATCAATAGCAATCCGATCGCGACGGTGAACCACCGGGACGTCACCCAGTTTTTCAGCGTGTTCATGGGTTCAGTGCTCCGGGATAAACAGGATTTCCACGCGACGGTTGCGCGTGCGGTTCGCCGGCAGATCGGCCGGCGTCGCGATCGGCTGCGACGAGCCAGCGCCGCTCGCTTCGAGACGACGCGGATCGTCGAGCCCCTGCGCGAGAATCTGCTGCGTGTTCTGCGCGCGCGCCGTCGACAGCGCGAAGTTGTCCTTGAAGGTCAGCGAACGCACGGGCTGGTCGTCGGTGTGGCCGACGACGATCACCCTGCCCTTCACCTGATTCAGCGCCGACGTGATCCGGTGCAGGAGCGACACCACGTCGGGCGCGATGTCGGCGCCGCCCGACGGGAACAGTTCGGCGGCGGCGAGACGCACCGTGGCGCGGCCATCGGTTTGTTCGTCGACGCTCAACTGGCCGGCCTGTTCCTGTGGCGCGAGCAGTTGCTTGAGCGTCACGCGCGCGGCCGTGGGCGCGGGCGTCGCGACGGTTTGCGGCGGCGGCGTGTTCTCGAGACCGATCGCGGCAAGCTGTGCGCCGACCGGCGCAGCGAGCGCGTTGAGCTTCGTGAAAAACACCAGGAATGCACCCAGCAGCACGACGGCCGCAGCCGACGCGGCGACCCACATCGGCACATGCCGCATCACCGGATTGCGGCGGTCTTCGACGCCGCGCCAATGCGGCGCCAGTTCCGCGGCGGGCGCTTCGCGCAGCCCGCGAATGCGTCGATAGAGATCATCCTGAATGTCGGCCAGGCGCGCGAGGCCGCCTGGTTCCACGAGATAGCGTCCGCCGAAGCCCAGCGCGAGACAGATGTACATCAGTTCGATCAGATCGAGATGGCGCGAGAAGTCGACGCTCAGGCGATCGAGGATCTGGAAGAACTTCGCGCCACCGTAGGCCTCGCCGTGGAATGTCACGAGCAGCGTCTTTTGCGCCCAGCCGCTCAGGTCGCCCCACGGCGCGTTGTTCACCGACTCGTCGAGCATCGTGCATAGCACGTAGCGCGCTGCCACGATGGTTTGCGTGTCGATGCCCGCGCCCTGTGCGTAGCGCTCGAAGCTGCGCACCTGTGCGACCGCCTGTTCGCGCAGACGGCCGACGTCGGTGGGCGGCGCAACGCTGTGCCGCAATTGCACCGTCAGCAGCAGCAGCGGATTGGCCGCACGGACGAGCGGATTGGCGACACCGCTCAGGAAGTCGCCCAGCTCGGCGCGCAGCGGCGGCGGGCCAGGCGGCTGCGACGGCCGGTTTGCCGGCATCACGCGCGAAGTGGGCGATGCCGGCCGCACGATGCGCGTGAGCTCGCCGGCGTCGGCGTTGGGATCGCCGTTGGGATCGCCGTTGACGGCGCGCTGCGGGCGCACCATCGTCGCATCGCCGCGCCGGGTTGCGTCGGCGGAACGGTCGTTGGTGGTATTCATGCGCGTATCGCCCACAGTTGCAGGTCGAGACCGGCGAAGCCGCTACCGAAGTGCATCGCGATGCCGCCGGACGTCTTCAACATGCGCCACATCGGCGAGTTTCTGTCGCACTCGAAATAGAGGAAGCCCGACATGTAGGGCAACTGGCGCGGCGCGACCGCCATCGGCGATACGCCGATGCCGGGCAGTTGCAGGTTCACCAGATCGCGGATCTTTTCCACGGGACCGATCTTCGATTGCGTCGGCAGTTGCCGGCGCATGTCTTCGGACTTCAGGTCGGCCTTCGCGGCGAGCACGAAGGTCGCCGTGTCCAGCAGCGTGAGATCGGACACCATGCCGACCCACACGCCATACTTGCGCTGCTGCAGCGGAATCGCGACAGCACTCTGTTCGAGCACCGCGCTCAACGCGATGCGCAGCGCCGCGATCACCGGCTCGAAGCTTTCGCGCAGCAGTTCGTGCCGATACGGCGGAAAAGCCTGCGCGCGCTTGCCCGGCGTCGTGAATGTAGCCAGCTCGCCGGCCAGTTCGAGCAGCAGCCGGTAAAGCGCTTCGGGGTGCAGCAGCGGCGCCTCGGCAAGATGCGCGACGAGCGGCTGATAGCGGTTGATCACCTGCAGCAGCAGAAAGTCCGCGATTTCCGCGGCACCGCCGCGATCGGTCTCGCTCACACGTCCCGCGAGCGCCTCGCCGCGCTGATGCAGCAGGCCTAGCAGCTCGGACAGGAACGTGACAAGCCGCCCGGCCGCTTCGGTGCTCTGCGCGGTCGGCACGAAGCCATCGTCGAGGATCACCCGCCGATCGGCGCGGCACTCGACGACTCGTGCCAACGGAATCCGCATCAGGCCTTCCATCGGCTGCGATTCGGGTAAAAGACGTGTGCTCATGCCCGCGACTTCGAGCGCGGTGACGCCTTCCATGCTGCCCGACGCATCGCGCACTTCGGCTTCGCGCACGCGATAGCGGAACAACTGATCGCTGCCGGCGCCGGGCCATGCGCTGTCCGGCTGCGTGGGCGAACGCAGCGGCAAGGTCAGATGGACGATCTGGTCGCGCCAGTTCGCATCGATATCGAGCGGCGGCGGCAGTGGATCATCGCCGGGCATTGCGAACGGCGTGCCGTCGGGAAACACGCCGCGTGCGCGCTTGATGCCGAGCTTGCCGATTGCGAGCAGATCGCTTTCCAGTTCGAGTTCGTGAAAGCCCCATGCGTGCGGACGCAGATTGCCCGCGCGCAGCTCGACGTAACGCTCGAAATAGCGTTCCTGCTGCTGCATGTGCTGCGGCCTGAGGAACAGGCCTTCGCTCCATACCACCTTGTTGCTCTGGGTCATGTCGGTGAACCGGATAGGGGTTGTCACACGTCGCGCGACGAGTGCGGGCGCGACGGCCTCGGGCCTCGCCGCACCGCGTTGCGCCGGCGGGTCGCGTTGGCTGGTTACGTTGGCTCGTTGCGCCGCCTTTTCAGGCGTCCGAGCTGTTCTTCGTAGGCGCGCGCGAATTCATCGCCGAACAGCCGCCTGAAGCATTCATCGGGATTTCTCGTGACTTCTTCAAACTGTTCCTTGTAGCGCTCCCAGTGACGCGGCCGGCCACCGAGCGGCAAACGGCGCACGCTGCCTTCGGCTTCCCGTTCGATCCTCGCCGGATCGAAATGCGCGAGCAGCGACTGGAACGCGGAACGCACGCCAGCAAGCATCGCCATCTGGTGATTGCGGATGTCGTCGGCGGCATCGTTCAGCGCGGCGTTGCCGCGGAGGAAGCCGCCATCGGGCGGCGCGAGCAGCCTCATGACGGCTTCCTGCGCGGTCGGCGCGAACTTCAACGGGTTGTTTTCAGAACGCTGGATCAACGTCGCGGGCAGCCGGAAACTGTTCTTCAGTTCGGCGCGCGCGCGTAGCACGTCCATCATCGCGTCGACGGCGATGTGGAACATTTCCATCAATTCGGGAGCGTCTTCGCCGGCGGGCGACGGGGCGGCAGAGGCGAGCGGAGCGGTCGGAACCGCAGGCACTGCCGGCGACGCAACTGCCGCAGCGATCACGACGGGTGTTGTGTCCGGCGAGTCCGGCGACGCGTGCGAATGCATCGGCGTTTCCGACTGCGTTTGATTTTGCGGCGGCACCTGCGTCGGCGTCGATGCGTGCGTTGGCGCAACCGCGAATGGTCCGGTCAGATCTCCCGACCAGCGTTGCTGTCGCGGCGACGGTGCGGGCACAAGCGCCGGGATCCCGCCAGTCGTCATGGACACATCTTCAGAAGGTTCGAACCGCCCCTGCCCGGAACGCGCGGCGACCAGGCTCGCGCTCGCGTCCCAGTCTTCCGGGAGCACGGGCCCACCAAGCCGTGCTGCCTCGGCCTGCGGCGGCCGGAAGCGGTCGGCCGCCGCAGGCGTGTGGTTCCAACCAAGCGCGGACGATACGCGAGGCAGCGGTTCGTCGGCGTAGGACGATGGCACATCGAACAACGCGAGTGGATCGAGACTCGCACCCGGCGCCGATCCATCGGCGACGCCCGGAATCAGGCCTTCGGCCTCGCCCGCATGCTCGTCCGCCGGGGTGGCGCGCCGTGGCGCGAGCAGCAGGCTCAGGTCCAGCGGACCCCTGTTTTGCGCAGGCGCAGGCGCCGGTGCGCAGGCAGGGGCCGGCGCGGCAGCACCGAAAGACGCGGTGCGCCCCGGATCGACCGCGCCGGCCCGCGGGTCCGGTTCGGTCGATCCGTTGCCGCTCAAGCGCACGCTGACATCGAACGTGTCGATCTGCAAGCGGTCGCCTTGCTTCAGCGCGGCCGGATCGCCTTTTCGCAGTGGCGCGCCGTTCAGCGACATGCCGTTCGTGCTGCGGTCCTCGATGAAATACATGCCGTTCAGGTAGCGCACCAGCGCGTGCAGACGCGACACGCCTTCCGTGCCCAGCACCCAGTCGCACTCGTCGGAACGGCCGATGCTGCCATCGCGGCAGTCGAACACCTGCTCGCGGCTTGCGTCGAAGCCGCCAGTCCCCTCGCCTTCTATCGAGAGAATCAGCCTCTGCGCGGCGCTCATTGCCTACCTCCATCGATACCTTCAGGAACACTCAGCAGGCCCAGCGCATCGCGCACGAACGCGGCACGGCGTGCATCGAACCGCGCGGGAACCAGCGCGGCCATGTAGCTCACCGCGGCCGTCGCCGCGATCGCCGTCAGATGCTCCGGCGGCGGCGTCGGCCGCTCGTGCTGCGGATTCAGGTTGCCGCCCGACCAACCTGCGGCGGCAGCCGTCCATGCGCCGATCGTCTGGTAGCGATGCGTCTTCGCGAACGCGAGCGCCGCGGCGCGTTGCGCTTCCATGGGATCGCGCACCCACGCTTCCGCGAGTTCGAGACCTGCGCGGTCGTGTTCGTCGAGCGTCTGACGGCGGCCGCACTGGCACGCCCACGCCACCGCATAACGGCGCGGCAGCAGACGACCCAGCAGGCTCAACGCATCGGCTGAATGTCCGGCGTCGAGCAATGTCTGCACCGCCGAACGCGCCGCCATCGACGGCCGCAGGCACGCTTGCGCGCGCGTGGAAAGCCGCATCTGGCGCGCTGCTTCGAAAATCGACGGCGTGCTCATAAGATCATCGGAGCCGCGCCGCCCAGTACCGCCGTCGCGGTCCCGATCAACTGCAGGTTGGTGGACTGCACGAGGCAATCGGCCTCGGACAGGATTTCCATCGCCGCGATCGAACTCATGTTCAGATTCGCTTTCGAGTTGATCTCCATCGCAAGACCCGATGCCATCGTCACGTTCATGTCTCCGTTAAGCGAGATGCTGGTGCCTTGAATCGCGATCTCGCCGGTGCTGTTCATCGTGATGCTGGCAAGTCCGGTGACCAGCCTGATCTGGTTGCCCGCCGTCAGCGTGTAGTTGCGCGCGACCTGTACATCGTGGTCGTGCTCCGACTCTTCGCGCAGATCCTTTTGCGCGTGAATCAGCACCTGCTCGCGGCCCACCCGGTCTTCGAAGCGGATCTCGTTGTAGTCGTCACTACCGCCACCTTCGTGGCTGCGGCTTTTCACACCGCTTTGGGTCTTGTTGTCCGGCAGGTTGTACGGCGGCATGTTGTCGGCGTTGTAGACACTGCCGATGATCAGCGGCCGGTCCGGATTGCCGTCGAGAAAGCTGACCACCACTTCCTGTCCGACGCGCGGGATGAACTGCGCGCCCCAGCGCTTGCCGGCCCACATCTGCGCGACCCGCACCGGGCACGAGTTCCGCGCGTTCGGTTTGCCCTGACGATTCCAGAAGAACGTGACCTGCACGCGGCCGTATTTGTCGACGGCGATGTCTTCGGGCGTATCGCCGTACACCACCGCCGTCTGCAGGCCAGCGATCACCGGACGCGGCGTCGTCGGCATCGTGCGAAACAGCTGGCGGCTGCGGATCGCCTTGAAGCCGCACCTGAACGGCGCCTCGCCATCGTCTCCACCGCCGCCCGCCGAGTAGTCCGGCTCGACGAGGCGCGTCACCGCGTCGATCACGAGGTATTCGTGATTCGCGTCGGCAAGCGGAAAGTCCTTGAGCCTGAACAGCGCACCCGTGGCGAGACCACAGGCGTCGGTGTGGCCGGCGCTCATCGCGAGCGGCACATTCAACGCATCCGCGCGCACCTGCGCGTAGCGCTGGCCGTCGGACAGACGCTCGTCGTAGCCAACGTAGTCGTACCCATAGTCGTAGATGTCGAGGCCGCTCACGTTGTGCACGTCCTCCATGTCGGTCAGCTCTTCGGTGGCAAGCAGCGATGCTTTCGGCTTCAGATAGTCGTAGTCGTCGAGCTGCACCTTCGTCGCGTTGACCGCGCGAGAGGTCTCCCAGTCGCTGATCGACGCCTTCATGCGCTTGCCCCGCTCGATCGGCGGCGCATAGGGAATCTGCTCGAAGCCAGCCACGCTCGAGTGCGCGCCGAGCGCATCGGCGAGCACCATCGTGTGCGTGCTCTGCGTATGCGTGAAGAAGTAGTAGATGCCTTCCTGCTCCATCAGCCGGCTGACGAAGTCGAAGTCGCTTTCGCGGTACTGCACGCAATAGTCGCGCGGCGGATAGCTACCGCTGAGGCTCACCTTCAGGTCGCTATAGCCGATGTCGCCAAGTACCGACTGGACGATCTGCGGCACACTCATGCTTCGATAGATGCGGCAGTCGCGTCTGCGCGTCGCTAACCACGGTTTCGGCACGAGCGTGAACGTGTAGACCGCATAGCGCACGTTGTCGATGTTGACGAAGCCGCCTTGCTCGCCTTCGCGGACAATCGCGTTGAAGTAGCGCGTATAGCCTTGCGGCGTGACAAGCTTCACCGTCATCGGCGTGCCCAGCAGCGAACGCAGATCGACTTCCGCGTTCTTGCTGATCGCTTCGAGCCGATATGAAAACAGCCGACCGAGCGACTCGGTCGCGGTCATGTTTGCGAACAGGAGACTGCTGCCGAGACTGGAAGTGAGTGTGATTGCGTGGGCCATGACGTGATCTGCGAACCTTCTTTACGTTGCGGGTAAGTCGTACTGGACGGAAAGCCGCAGCGCGGTGATCGAACCGGTATCGGCGCCGCTGTTGCGAACCGGACGCCTCCAGGTCGACGGTTTTTGCCTGCTGGCATCGCTCCATCTCCCGGCGCGATTAGTACGCCCTTTGGCAAACAGAACACCCGGCCCACGCGATCTATTCCTTCGCCATGGCGCAAATGAATTTGATATAGGTCTCCTTATAGGTCTCCTGAGTGAGCGGATCCGAACCCCTATTGACCAGTCGCCGCGAACTGTCCACCGGGTCGTTCGCGACCGCGGGACGGTCGTCCTGCGTGTTAAGGATCAACCCGATATTGACGTGATCCCGGATTCGCTCGAAGAACTCATACGCCAAGCCAATCGTGAAAGTAACTGTCCTTGACCTTGTGCATGGGGAAGTACCAGTTATCTCGCATGAATAGATTGTTCTGCAGTTTCTGATCCGAGGTCTCAGAGCGGACTTGCTCCTCGAACATTTTGTCCCGGACCTTTTTGAAGCCTGAACTCTCCGCTGCTGCCTTTGGTCCCGTCATTCTGATCGTGCTCTTCCGGACGTCATTCATATATTCTGTTCGCAGAGCATCGCTGTTCCTGATCGATCTGAAGTTGCTGTGTATGAGCGATTTGTAGGACTTCAAGCCACCGCTGCCAGCGTGACTCGCAATGATTGAGTTGCTGATCGATGGCGTCTGGTCGTCTCTGACGTGCTGTTCCCACCAGTTTGGATTCACCCAGTCGCTCTCGCTTATTCCGTGATACCAGGCGGAATGCACGGCGGAGAATCGCGGGTAAGACTGGTGGCAGATGATTTCCCCCAAGGGACTGACGCAGCTGACGTCGGTATCGACATAGAGACCGCCATGCTGAAGAAGAATCTCGATTCGCAGAATATCGCTGGCCGAACCGAAGTTGGCTCCGCGATTGACCAATTCGCGTCGGTAAATCGTAGAGTTCTTACCCATCTTCAAATCATGCTGCACCTCGCGCAGCTTGATCCTGTTCTGCTCGCAGAAGTTTATGATCGAGTTGACCTGGCGGCCCCGCATTCCATGCAAATCCTCGCCGCGCATGTTCAGATACTGGTTCAGATATCTCATCGTTGCCGAATCGCCCCCGTCCTTACCCAAACGTTGAGCCACCTCATCCCATTGGTTCGGCGTAGTGCTGGCATTGTGTTGTACGCTGATCTGGCGGCGACGTTCGCCTGTCAGCAACTGATTGGCGTCGATCCAGAGATTCACCTCCCAATCGGGGTTCAACCTTGGAAACGTTATGATGCAATCGCGGTTTCGTTGCGGGACATCGCCGCCAATCCAGATAATATGAATTATCTTTGGAATAGCTTTCACGTTTTGAACTCCTCGTAAAGGTCAATTTCTTTCGACCGCCTCAGCGTGTGGCGCCCCGGTCACACTAATCAGGAATGCCGGGAATCGCGGTGATGAGCGGCGCACACTCGTCGAAGCGATACGCAAAATCGCCGTCCTCGACGCTCACGCCAACCCGCTCGATCGCGACGCCGTCGATCATGCGTGCGAGAAACTCGCGGCTGATCGCAGGCAACATCGTGTTGGTCAGAATCGCATCGATCATCCGGCCACCCGATTCGCTCTCCGTGCAGCGACTCACGACCAGTTGCGCCACGGCCTCGTCATAGTCGAGCGGCACGCGATAGCGATCCTCGATACGCCGCTTGATGCGGTCCAGTTGCAGTCTCACGATCTTCGCGAGCATCGCGCCACTGAGCGGGAAGTAAGGGATCGGCACGAGCCGGCCTAGCAGCGCGGGTGGAAACACCTCGAGCAACGGTTCGCGCAGCGCTTTGGCGAGGCCCTGCGCATCCGGCATCAGCTCCGGGTCCTGGCACAGGCCGGCGATCAGATCCGTGCCGACGTTCGTGGTCAGCAGGATCAAGGTGTTCCTGAAGTTGATCGAGCGGCCTTCACCGTCATCCATCACGCCCTTGTCGAACACCTGAAAGAAGATTTCGTGGACATCGGGATGCGCTTTCTCCACTTCGTCGAGCAGCACCACCGAATACGGCTTACGCCGCACGGCCTCGGTCAGCACTCCGCCTTCGCCATAACCGACATAGCCTGGCGGCGCGCCCTTCAGCGTCGAAACCGTGTGCGCTTCCTGAAACTCGCTCATGTTGATCGTGATCAGGTTGTGCTCGCCGCCGTACAGCGCCTCGGCGAGCGCCAGCGCGGTCTCGGTCTTGCCGACGCCCGACGTGCCGGCGAGCATGAACACGCCGATCGGACGGTTGGGGTTGTCGAGACCGGCGCGCGATGTCTGGATGCGCCTGGCGATCATCTCCATCGCGTGGTCCTGACCGACGACGCGCTCGCACATCAGGTCGGCGAGATTCATCACGGTCCGCAGTTCGCTACGGACCATGCGCCCGACCGGAATGCCGGTCCAGTCAGCGACGACCGACGCGACCGCCTGGTAGTCGACATTCGCCAGGATCAGCGGGTTTTCGCCCTGCCGCTCGGCGAGCTGCGCCTGCAGTTGTTTCAACTCGGCAAGCACCTCTGCCCTCGTGTCATCGTCGAGCGCCGGCGGCGCGAACGAGTTTGTCGATGCGTCGGACTTCGCGTCGCCGTGCGCAATCGGTTCCCGCGCACTACCGGCGCTCTCGCCCGGCGCGGCCTCGCCTCCGAGCCGCGCGCGCAACGCCAGAATCTGCTGGACCAGCGATTTCTCGTTGTCCCACGCGGCTTCGAACTGCTGCAAACGCAGCCGTTCCGCGTCGAGCGTCGCTGCAGCGAGCGACTCGCGAGCCTCCACCTCCATGCCGACGCTTTTCTCGCGCGCGATGATCGTCTGCTCGGTCTCCAGCGCCTCGATCCGCTTGAGTGTGTCGTCGATTTTCGCCGGCACCGCGTGCTGGCTGATCGCGACACGCGCGCACGCGGTATCGAGCAGGCTCACGGCCTTGTCCGGCAACTGACGCGCGGGAATATAGCGATGCGACAACTTGACGGCTGCTTCGAGCGCTTCGTCGAGAATCTGCACACGATGATGCTGCTCCATCACGCTCGCGGTACCGCGCATCATCAGGATGGTCTTCTCTTCGCTCGGTTCGTCCACCTGCACGGGCTGGAAACGTCGCGTCAGCGCCGGATCCTTCTCGATGTGCTTGCGGTATTCGGCCCAGGTGGTCGCGCCGATCGTGCGCAGATTGCCGCGCGCGAGCGCGGGCTTGAGCAGGTTCGCCGCGTCGCCGGTGCCCGCCGTACCGCCCGCGCCCACCAGCGTATGCGCTTCGTCGATGAACAGGACGATCGGCTTGCGCGAAGACTGCACTTCGTCGATCACCTGACGCAGGCGGTTTTCGAACTCGCCCTTCATGCTCGCGCCGGCCTGCAACAGGCCGATATCGAGCGCACGTACCTGCACGTTGCGCAATGGCGGCGGCACGTCGGCACGCGCAATGCGCAGTGCGAACCCCTCCACCACAGCCGTCTTGCCGACACCCGCTTCGCCGACCAGCATGGGGTTGTTCTGGCGCCGGCGCATCAGTACGTCGACCAATTGGCGAATCTCGGCGTCGCGGCCGACCACCGGGTCGATCTTGCCGTCGCGCGCCTGCGCGGTCAGATCGACCGTGAACTGCTGCAACGCCTGTTGCCTGCCCATCTGCGCGGGCGCCATCGCACCGCTGCTCTCGCCCGGCGCAACCGCGCCGGACGCAACCGCGCCGGCACGAAACCCGTCGGTGGCAAGCTGGCCGTCTTCCGGCGAGCCTTCGACGATGCCGGCGAAGTCGTCGGCCAACGTCTCGGCGCGTAGCTTGTCGAATTCCCCCGAGACATCGAGCAATGCGTGGCGCAAGTGTCGCGTACGCAACAGGCCGACGATCAGATAGCCGGTGCGCACCTGGGATTCGCCGAACAGCAGCGTAGCGAATACCCAGCCGCGCTCGACCGCTTCTTCCACCTCGGCCGACAGATCGGAGATGCTCGTACTGCCGCGCGGCAAACGTTCGAGTGCGACCGTGACGTCGCGTGCAAGGTGCGACGGATCCAGGCCGAAATGCCTGACGATGCGATGCAGATCCGAATCCTGCAGCTGCAGGATCTGATGAATCCAGTGCGCCAGTTCGACGTACGGGTTGCCGCGTAGCCTGCAGAACACGGTAGCGCTTTCGATACCCCGATAGGCCAGCGCGTTGAGCTTGCCGAACAAGGCGCCACGACTTATTTCAGCCATGATTCCAATCCTGTATGACCAGAGGCGGCCGCGAAGCAGTCGCCAGTTCAGTTGAAAGATGCCCGGACATGCGTACGCCGGACGTCACTCGGCCGGGCTCAACACGACCTGGTCGGCATCGTTGTGCTGCGCATAGCGGCCCATCCACGTGTTGAAGCCCATGCGGGCCGCCTGACCCAGATGCGTCAGCGGCACTTCTTCTTTCTTCAGTACGAGCTGCACGTCCCAGCCCTTCTCTTCGCCCACATACAACTTGACCGCCGCCACCAGTTGCAGGAGCGTGTCGCCGCCCGGCAAAAAACGGTTGAACTCGTTGCGGGTCAGCGGCCCGACGCGCAGCCGGAAGCGCTGCTGCGCGCCGCGCACATGCGTGCCGAGCAATGCGTCGCGGCCCATCGAGGCCATGCTCTTGCCGATATGCAAACGCGCGTCCCGAGGCAATTGCATCCACCCGACGACGAACTCGAGCACGCGCACCGGCACACCGAAGAAGTGCTCGAGAAAACGCCTGAGTCCTTCGGCATTGCGCGCTTGCGGCACCAGACGCCCGGCGAAAAAGCGCTTGTACTGATCGGGCAGCGCGTCGCGTGCGTCGAGGTGCGGCGTGGCGATGCCGATCAGCGCGCCGACGTAGGTGCGAAACCGATCCTGTTCCGGACGGTCCAGCTGCACGGTGGGCTGCGCATCGGCCCACGCGCGATAGAAGAGGCTCAGCATCCGGTGATGAAACACGTCGGCAAACGCGACGAACGTCGGGTCTTTCGCGTTCCGCTCCCGATCGACGGCGTATTCGGTGAGGTGCAACGGCAGCGGCCCGTTCGGTCCGAACAAACCGAGAAACAGCCCAACCAGCCGTGCCGGCCGGCCGGCCTTTCCCGCCTCGAAACGCGCGATGCTGCGCGACGGAAATTCCAGTGCCGCGGCATGGGCGAGACGCACAGGATCTTCGGCCGGCCTGGTCGAATGACCGAACCGCGGCCGTTGCGGATACGCGCATTCGAGACGGCGCATCGCCTCGAAGAACTCGAAATCTTCCGGGCTCGCGCGCAACGCGGCTTCGAGCACTACAGGATCGGGCGCTTGCCGGGATTCGCGGGCCATCGGGCCACCTCGTTTCGTTCGAGCGTGCGCAACACCGTCTCGGCGAACGAATTCAGCGAGACATAGCGCGCAAAGAAATGCTGCAATACCGACGCGAGCAGAAATGCGCCGCTGCCTTCAAAAGCGGCATCGTCGCAGCTCAGCGTAATCTCGAGCCCGCGGCCATACGTGATCGGCCCGGGCACCGGCACGCGACGCGTGATGGGCTTCGCCGCGACATGCTTGATGCCTTCGATCTGCCGTCGCGTCGCGGCGTCGAACTCGTCGTGATACAGGCCGAGCATTTCGCGCAGCGCCGCCGCGCCCGTTTCGCCTTCCTCGTCGAGCAGTGACAGATAGTTCAACTGCAGGTGGCTGATGAGCCGCCACGCGGATTCGCCGGTCGCGGTCGGCGCGCGTGGCCGGGTCGGTCCAGCCACACAGCGGATCGACGACACGGGCGCGTCGGTATCGAGCGTGAAATCGGTGTACGACTTGCCCACCGGCATATGCAGCGGCAAATCGCGATTCGTGCACAGCAGCCGCAGTCCTAACTGGCGCAGCGTGGTCGCATAGGGCGCGTCGTTGGCATCCACGAGCGCGATAAACGTTTCGCTGCCGACGTAGCTCGAGCGTGCGCCGCGTTGCTTCTGGCGGCTCGAGACCAGCCGCGGCTCGCGGCGCAGCGTGTAGAAGGCCGCCTGCCCGCCGTGCCATGTGCGAGCGGTGCTGTGATAGAACGGCAGGAAGCTTTGCTCCGGCTCCTGGCGATCGCCGTAGCCCTGCACTTCCAGCACGCTATGCACTTCGAAATCCATCGGCCGGGTGTGGTCGCCGAGCACGTGATACTCGGTGTCGCCCTGCTGCACATGAATACGGTCCGCGCGGCGCTCGAACAGATTGATTGCCGGCGCGCAGAACAGGCGGAAGTTGGCTGCATCGATCGCGTTGTGCAGGCGCGTCACGCTGCGCTCGAGCCACACCACGATCTCGAACTCGTTGCCCCGCGAACGTGCGAGCAGCGGGCGCAGCTCCGTGAACTCGGCAAACAGGAAACGCTCCGGACACGCGAAATACTCCTGCAACAGCCGGTAACCGCTGAACGAACGGCCACCGTAGGGCAGTATCGCGTCATCTTCGTCGAAGCCTTTGGCGCGCAGCGCCGACGCGTCATGCTGTGTCTCGATGGTTTGCCCATCCGGCGCGGTTGCGCGCACCGTATAGCCGATGCGGTTGGCCATCAGCTGCTCGTAGAGCCATCGCGGCAGATCGTCGGCGCCGGCGAGATAGACCGGCAGGCTGTCGAGCGCGAGCGTGTTCGCCGGCACGCCGCAAAGCGTTGCGAACTTCAGGCGCAAACCCGCGCGGACCTGCCCGGCTTTCGACGGCGGCGGCACGAGGTCAGCGGCGGCAAGCGCCGCAGGTGTGTCCAGGTATCTCGCCTCGGTGATCGCGAGCGGCCACAGCGTCACGTCGTGCGCGGTGCGGTATTCGCACGCCGTGCGCTCGCCGAAACCGGTGAGACTGCGCAACACCGTGTGCCGCGCGACCGGGTGTCCGGTGGCAGGAAGGTCTTCGGCTTGATCCGGATACAACTGCACGACCGCCATCGACGGAATCGGCGTCAGGTAATGCGGGTAGATCATCTCCAGAAGATGCTGCGTGAACACCGGATACTGCGCATCAAGCTTCATTTGCACGCGCGCCGCCAGAAACGCGAAGCCTTCGAGCAACCGTTCGACGTACGGGTCAGCGCAATCGAGACCTTCCATGCCGAGACGGCCGGCAATCTTCGGATACTCGCTCGCAAACTCCGCGCCCATCTCGCGGACGTGTTGCAGCTCGCGGTTGTAATAGCGCAAGTGTCGTGGGTCCATGACGATCAGCCGAAGTGTTGCGACACGTGAAACACGCCGGTCTCGAGATCGACGTCGGTGCGAAGATAGAGAGAAAGCGGCATCGGGTTCGCCCACATGTCGGCTTCGATCAGGAAACGCAGCGAACGGCTGCCCATGCGCGCTTCGTCGACCTCGACGCTCACCTGAACAGTGCTGGCGATCAGACGGGGTTCGAAGTCGAGCAGCGCCGAACGGATCCGGTTCTGCAACAGCTCGACATCGATACCCGATAACGCCGCACCCGCAAGATCGGGGATGCCGAAATTCAGTACGGAATTACCCACCTGCGCGAATCCGGTCAGCTCGTCGCTGCTCCAGTGCCGCGTGCAGTTGAGCAGCCACGCGATATCGCGTGTCACGTATTCGCGCAAACGCGCGGCCGTAATGACGCGCTGCTCCCGGCTCTCCTCGCGCTGCGCAGGATCGAAATCGGTGAGACGATCGAGCAGCGACGGCTGCAGACGCTCCTGGGGCATCAGTTCTGCCATGACGTGCGCCCCCTCAAGCTGTTTCGAACGTGATCGAGCGCACGTCGAGCAAGGGATATTCGTCGACGTCGGTGATCAGCATGCGCTGACCAACGCCGACGAAACAGCCGTCGCCGAGATCGGTCCACGCCGTACGCTTTGCCAGCGCGAGCGCGACGTCTTCACCTCGCTCGCTGCCGCAATAGCGGCAAGGCACGAAGCCGATCGCCTCATCACCGCTCTTCCAGGTGATTCGCACCGGCGCCCAGATCTTGTCGCGCAGATCAGTGGGCGCATCGAAAGACAGCGCAGCGACGCGCGAGAACGGCACCCACGCATAGCTGTCCTTCAGGATCACTTCGAGGCACGGCCCGAAACGCGGGTCCGCGTCGGCGATCCATTCGAACGGCACGCCGTCGATGCTGCCGCGCACCGTTTCCGCTTCGTCGAAGGCTCGCGCGCGCAATGCGAGCGCTTCGGCGAACCGTCCGTCGCACAGTTGTTGCAGCGACTGCAACAGCAAGCGCTCCCATTCCGACCGCTCGCCGACCGTTGCCGGGTTACGCAGGGCGGCCAGCACGGCTTCGCGTTCGCGTTCGCCGACCAGTGCCGCACGGTAGGCGGCGACCATCAACGCGTTTTGTCGTTCCAGTTCGCCCGCCACGGTCAACTGGGTTCCGGCACGCTCCCAGTCACCCCGCAACGCAAGCAACTGAAACAGAAACACGCGCAGCGTCGCGTCCGCCGGCGAGTTTTTCACTTTCGCGGCCAACGCTTGCAACGCGTCGTTCAAATGACCGTCCGCGAGCAGCTTTTCAGGTTTGACATCGACTGAAGAAAGTGTCACTGGATGTGCTCCATTCAATGAAAGAAAGCGGGCGAAAAGACCGGTATCGCCGCCTGCTTACTGCTTGGTGACCTGCTGGATATCGAATGTGAAATCCTTGGTGCCGCCGTTTGCCTTGCCTTCATCGTCCTGCGGCTGGAACGAGTACTTGAACTTCCCGAAATGCAACGTGATGTTCTCGGTGAGTCGTTCGTCGCCACCGCTGCCGCCCGTGGATACCGACGTGACCAGCACCCCTTCGCTCAGCTCGATGGTCAGGAAGTCGGTCTGCTGACCCGTTGCGTTGGTGACGTACAGATAGGCGTTGTCGACGCGCGCGCCCGTGCAGCAAGCGTTTAGCAACGCGTTCGAGCAACTGTCGATGTACTTCGTGACGGTGATGTCCTGAATGTTGGCCTTGCCGCCCGATGCATAGCCCGCACCCGTGTGCAGATTGCCGGTATTGCTGGCGCCCCACGACCACGCGATGATCGGAACCTGGTTCTTGTGCTTCGAGTGATTGGAAGCGCCCTGGATCGTGACCGCTCCGGAGCCGAATTTCAGGTGCATGTCGAATGCCATAGTGACCTCTATTTGTGAGCCAAAGAGTGCGCTCGCCGTAGCGGCGAACGATCAGGACCGGAACGCTGCCGCTCCGGACGATTACCTGCAAGGTGAGATGCAGCAGAAAGCCTCAGGCCGCCTGCGCGGAAGGCAGTCGCGAGACGAGCCGCAGCGATACGGTGAGTCCTTCGAGCTGGTAGTGCGGCTTCAGGAAGAACTTCGAGGTGTAGTAGCCGGGATTGCCTTCGACGTCCTCGACGACGACTTGCGCGGCAGCGAGCGGCTTGCGGGCCTTGGTTTCCTCGCTGGAATTCACCGGATCGCCATCGACATAATTCATGACCCAGTTCGACAGCCAGCTCTCCATCTGCTCGCGCGTGCTGAATGAGCCGATCTTGTCGCGCACGATGCATTTGAGGTAGTGCGCGAAACGGCAGCACGCGAACATGTATGGCAAACGTGCCGACAGATTCGAATTCGCCGTGGCGGCCGGATCGTCGTACTCTTCCGGCTTCGCGACCGATTGCGCGCCGATGAATGCCGCGATGTCCGAATTCTTGCGATGCACGAGCGGCATCAACCCCATCTTGTCGAGTTCGGCCGAGCGCCGATCGGTGATCGCGATCTCGGTCGGGCACTTCATGTCGACGCCACCGTCGTCGCTCGGGAAGGTATGCACCGGCAGACTGTCGACCGCTCCTCCCGACTCGACGCCGCGAATCCGCGTGCACCATCCGTAGTACTTGAACGAACGGTTGATGTTTACCGCCATCGCATACGCGGCGTTCTGCCATGTGTACTTCGATGAATCCGCGCCTTCGGTGTCTTCTTCGAAGTCGAACCCATCGACTGGGTCGGTCTTCGCGCCGTACGGCAGGCGTGCAAGCGTGCGCGGCATCGTCAGCGCGAGATAGCGGGCGTCGTCCATTTCGCGAAGCGAACGCCAGCCCGCGTAGTCCGGCGTCGTGAAGATCATCGACAGATCGCGCGGATTGGCCAGCTCGTTCCAGCCTTCCATGCCGAGCAACGTCGAATCCGCCGCCGAGATGAACGGCGCATGCGCGGCGGCGGCGACCTGCGAAATGCCGCGTAGCAGTTCGACGTCCTGCGGACCGTGATCGAAGTAGTAATCGCCGATGAGGCAGCCATACGGTTCGCCGCCCAGCTGACCATATTCTTCTTCATAGATGCGCTTGAATACAGGGCTCTGGTCCCATGCAACGCCTTTGAAGCGCTTGAGATTTTTTGCGAGTTCCTTCTTCGATATGTTCACCACCCGGATCTTCAGCATCGGATCCGTTTCGGTGTTGGTAACGAGATGGTGCAGCCCTCGCCACGCGCCTTCCAGCTTCTGAAAGTCCGCGTGGTGCATGATCTGGTTCAACTGCTCGCTGAGCTTGCGGTCGATCTCGGCGACATACGCGTTGATGGTTTGCGTCAAGTCATCCGAAACGATGTGCGAATCCTGCAGCACCTGTGCAGCGAGCGTACGCACGGCCGATTCGACTTCCTGCTTCGCGCGCTCGTTCTTCGGCTTGAACTCCCTGTTGAGCAGCGCGGCGAAATCGTCGGTGCCGCTCAATGCACCCTCGACGTCTTGCTCGATCTGATTCTGGCTTTCCATGATCGCGCTCACTCCTGTGCGGGTTCGGTGTCGGCGGCTTTCGGCGCCGCGCCCAGCGATTGCAGCAAGGCGGGATCCTTGATCGCCTGCGCGATCAGCTTCTCCGCGCCCGACTTGCCATCGAGATAAGTGCCGAGGTTGGCGAGCTGCGTGCGCGCCTCGAGCAGCTTCGCGAGCGAGTCGACCTTGCGCGCCACTTCGGCGGGCGAAAAATCGTCCATGCCTTCGAAGGTGATATCGACCGCCAGATTGCCTTCGCCCGTCAGCGTGTTGGGCACGCTGAAGTTCACCCGCGGCTTCATCGACTGCATGCGGCTGTCGAAGTTATCGACGTCCACTTCCACCGCCTTGCGCGCTTCGAGCGGCGGAAGATCGCCGGCATTGGCGCCTGACAGATCCGACATCACACCCATCACGAACGGGATCTGCACTTTTTTCTGCGCGCCGTACAGCTCCACGTCGTACTCGATCTGTACGCGTGGCGCGCGATTGCGCGCGATGAATTTCTGACTGCTCTGTCTCGTTGCCATGCGCTGATTTCCTCTGGTATCCGTAGGGTTTCGTGAATCCGGCGATGCGTCTTACGAGCCTGCACTCGACTTGCCGCGTTGCAGACGCGTCGTCCATGCACCCAGAACAGCGCAGCATCGCGATCTATTCCACGTCTGTCGAAACTGTTGCGTTCATGTTCCAGATCACACTCGCCGCCGTCTGCGCAAATCAGAACAGCCCAGCCGGGCAGATATTCCGTTGTGTCGTGGACTGGATCTTTTCGTGCGTGCGTCACGCAGAGACAGGCTCACCATATGGGACACGCGAAGGCGAGTTTGTGATCATCGAAACCCTGGAATAAACCCGCGAGCCGGCTGTTCTGTTGATACTCGCGCGATATAACGCGCCGTATTCACCGCGCTTCGCCAATTGAAACGCTCAACCAGGCTCATCCGGATGATCTTCGGACTTTTCAAGCGGTCTGTACCGTTCGCCTTGCTGCTGCTTGCACCCTATGCCAATGGGGCGTGGACGCTCGTGCAGGCCGATGCGCCCGTCACCGTCATTCATGAGACGGGGCGTTATCAGGCAGATGTCGGGCAGCGCTTTGCGCTTGACGATATGGTCGAAACGCCGACGAGCGCAGGCGTGCAGATCCAGGACGACGCGGGCAATAGCGTCGCGCTGGGTCATGGCACTCGCGTGATGCTGATGCGCGACGGGCATATCGCGGTGCTCGGGGGCTGGCTGAAGGTGCTGCACGCGTGCGACGCAAACACGGCGAATTGCGCCGCGCCTGTGATCGACACCGCGCGCACGCGATTCACGCCCGCGAACGATACCGTGCTGGTCATCGCGGCAACGGCAACGAACTATCGGAGTGGCAATGAGCGGAACGCCAACGTCCAGGACACCGATGCAGTGTTCTGTGAGAGCGGCGCGGCCAGCATTCTCGGCATCGGCGCTTCGCACGGCAATGTTGCGCCGCTCAAGCTCGATGCGCATCGCTTCGCCATGCATCCCGCGGCGAGCGACACGATTGCCGTGACAGCAGGCCCTGATCCCGCTTTCGTCGCCGCGATGCCCGTTACATTCCGCGACGCGTTGCGTGTGCTGCCGATGCCGGCCCATCCACGCAACGAGCCGCCCGGCAGCATCCGACCGGTCGCTTACGACGACGTATCGGACTGGCTCGACAGCGAACTCGCGGTGCGCAGGGATCCATCGACGCGTTTCTCTTCACGCTTTCGGGCGCGCCTGACCGATCCCGCGTTTCGCCGCGCAGTCGTGCAGCGCATTCGCGATTTGCCGGACTGGCATGCGGTGGTCTTTCCGCCGCCACCGCGTGCCGTGATACGGAGCCCCGCAATCCAGACCGGTTCCGTCTACGGTTCCGTCTACGGTTCCGCTTACCGTTCCGCTTACCCATCCGCTCCGGTTCGCCCATGAAGCTGTCACTCGCCATCAAGTTCAATCTCGTGTTCATCGCGATCTTCGCGATCGGACTGACCGCCATCGGATTCGTCGCGGATCGTGTGTTGCAACAGCAGGCGCTCGACGAAACGCGTCACGATGCGGACGTGCTTCTGAACGCCGCCAGCGCGATGCAGAACTACACGGCGCAACACATCACGCCGCTGCTCGCGACGCAGATCAAATATTCGTTCGTGCCCGAGTCGGTGCCGGCGTACTCGGCCATCGAAATGCTGAACTCGTTGCAGAGCGCGTTTCCGAACTTCTCGTACAAGTCGGCGATGCTCAATCCGACCAACCCGCGCGACCGGCCAAGCGACTGGGAAAGCGAAGTGATCGCTCATCTGCACGACCATCCGGAATTGAAACAGGCCACCGGACAGCGTCATACGCCGGGCGGCGAGCAGTTGCTGTTTCTCGCCCATCCGAGCCGCATTACCGACGCCGCGTGCATGCAATGTCACAGCACGCCGTCCGCGGCGCCGCACACGATGATCGACAAGTACGGGCCGGCCAACGGTTTCGGCTGGACCATGAACGACGTGATCGGCGCAGAGTTCGTGTCGGTGCCGATGTCGGAGTCGATCGCGCGCGGCCGTGCGGTATGGCGCAGCCTGATGGTCTCACTGACCGCTGTATTCGCGGTGGTGCTCGTCGTGCTGAACGCAATGGTGCACTTCCTCGTCACGCGGCGTTTGCAGATGTTGTCGCGCGCCGCGGACGAGGTGAGTCTCGGCAAACTCGGCGACGTCGAACTGCCGGCCGGCGGCAGCGATGAAATAGCGTCGCTCGCGGTGTCGTTCGGACGGATGCGCACGAGCCTCGTCGCAGCGTTCGAGATGATCGAAGAGCGCCAGGCGTAAGCGTGCCGCACACATCGTGGACGACTCCATGACTTCCCGAACCGGCGCGACTCCGCGACAGATCGGCCGCTATCGGGTCGAACGGGTGCTCGGTCGCGGCGCGATGGGCACGGTCTATCTCGCGACCGATCCGCATATCCAGCGCGAGGTGGCGCTAAAAACGATTCGCACCCCGTCACTGAACGACGGACAAGGCACGGCGGAGCCATCCGGTGCGGAGCTGACCGCACGCTTTCTCAACGAAGCGCGCGCTGCCGGCCGTCTCGTGCATCCGCACATCGTCGGCGTGTTCGACTATGGCGAGGCGCAAGGCGTCGCGTTCATCGCGCTCGAATACGTACGCGGCGAGAACCTCGCGCAACGGCTCGCGCAGCACGCCCGCGATGGCAGCATGATGCCGTTGCTCGATGCGCTCACGTGGTTCGCGCAACTGCTCGATGCACTCGCTTATGCGCACGAACTCGGCGTGATCCATCGCGACATCAAGCCCGCCAACCTGCTGATCGCGCCGCGCGGCGAATGCAAGGTGACCGACTTCGGCATCGCACAGCTCGATACAGGACGCCTGACGCAGGCCGGCATGATGATCGGCACGCCAAGCTACATGTCGCCGGAGCAGTATGCAGGCGCGGAGATCGACGCACGCAGCGACCTGTTTTCCGCCGGCGTCGTTCTGTACGAGATGCTGAGCGGGCAATGCCCGTTTAGCGGCGCGCCAGCCGCCGTGATGCATCAGGTGATGAACGAGATGCCGCCGCCCCCATCGACGCATGTCACAAGCCTGCCCGCCGAACTCGATGCCATGGTGCTGAAGGCGCTCGCCAAACGGCCGGACGACCGCTATGCGTCCGCGCAAAGCTGGCGCAACGCCTTGTTGACGCTGCACGACTCGTTCATGGCGCGGCTCGATCCCGACCATACCGTCGTGCGCGCGCAGCCGTTGCGCCAGGCGCTTGCGCCAGCGGCGGGGGCTGCCAGACCAGACTGGCCACCCGAGTTTCTGGCCCAGCTGGAGCAACGGCTCGCCAGCCACGTCGGCCCCATTGCCTCGCTGCTCGTGCGGCGCGCCGCATCGCACGCGGCCGACTCGCAAACACTGGCGGCTCAGCTTGCGCGCCATTTGTCCAACGACGCCGCTCGTCGTGAGTTCGATACGCTGCTCAAGCAGCACGTGATCGCTTCGGGCAATGACTCGAAGCGCAGCACGCTGCCCATCGAATCGACATCCGCGGCGTGCATGCCGCTCGATGCCGAGCACGTCGAGGCCGCTGCGCGGCGGCTCGCATCGCACGTCGGACCGTTCGCACACGTGATCGCCGAGCGGGCCGCGCGTGGCGCGGACGCAGCGACCTTCCGTGCGCGACTGGCCGACGCGCTGCCGGCGTCGGTGGATCGCGAGGCTTTTTTGCGTGCCTTCGACGACCCGCCACCCTGAATCTCCCGGCTCGCGCCGCCGATCGATCGTCAGGCGGCCGCGATCAGGCGATCGATCCGTAACCGCAGCGCTACCGGCAATGCGGGCAAGCTTTGCCGGCCAACGATCTCAGTGTATGGAAACTTCGATGCCATCAGCCATATCACGCGATTCGCAATATCGACGGACTCGTGCATCGCTCGCTCTATGTCGGCCGCGCGCGCGTGAGCCAACGTACGATCGACATAAGCAAGCAGGTCGGCGTCGTCGATCGTCATCGCCCGACTTCGACCCGAGGCGGAGCCGAACGTGCGGCCGGTCCCGCGCCGCTGTCGAAGCGCGCGCCAATGCTTTGCCGCGCGCGCGACAGGCGGCTCATGATCGTGCCGATCGGAACATCGAGCACCTGCGCGGCTTCGGCGTAACTCAATCCTTCGAACGCGACGAGCAGCATCACCACGCGCTGAGCCTCGGGCAAGCGCCCGACGGCGGCGATGATCTCACGGCTCAGCAGCACATCTTCGGGAGAACGCGCGGCAGGATCGGAGACGGCTAGCAATGCGTCATCCCACTCGACACTCGCCCGGCCTCGTACGCTGCGTGCCCGCAATTCGTTGAGCCACGTGGAATGGATGATCGAGAACATCCAGCTGAGCGGCGCCGTGCCGGGCTGCAGTTGATGCGCCCGTTCGAGTCCGCGTACGCACGAACGTTGCAGCAGGTCTTCGGCGTCGTGCTGATTGCCGGACAGGCGCAACGAGAAAGCCCACAATCTGGGCAGCATTCCGGGTAAAAGATCCGACAAACTCTCAACGACAGTGGTGGACATGGTTGAGTGGCCAATTTCGAGTAGAGCCCTTGAACGACGGCTCGACGTGCCGCTTGAGGGTCACGTCGTAACACCGGTCACATCAGGAACAAGGCCAGACAGAATTTCTCTGGACCGGTTGATTGGTCTCTTCGCCGAGCAGAGGTTTGGCGGATCTGACGCCACCTCTTTATCTGGGACCGTTGCATGGAGTTCGTCAACGGCTTGAACGCGGATACTTGCAGAATTGCCAAAGGCAGCGCCGCTCCATTTCGATTTTGTCCTAACGCGTGCGCAGGGCATCTTTATCCAAAAACCACTGTTGCGACCAATCGTTTGTGGCTATGACCTCGATTACGAATCACGGCTCACGGCTCGCCGTTTACTGAATAGAGCGAAACAACGACCAGCGAGGTCATCGTTTCGTTTCACTACGACTCTCCTGTCATACCCCGTCACGCAAAAAACCGGCAGAACTTGACTCCGGACGCCGTCACGCGGAATGGCCCGCACTGCGATCAGATCGCGCCGCGCTCATGTACGCGCATCCCTCGGCTTCGCATCAGGCGCATCGTTAAGCGCGAACAACGCGTCCACGCTCCTGTTCGAGATCCGCTGTGCGATCGACTGGAGATCGGTTGAGTCCGGTTTGCCGATCAGCGCATAGACAAGATCGTTCTGCCGCCACGATACGACGGTCATGCCGTTCAACTGCTGTTGCGCGATCGCCTGGTCCGGCCGCGCGTCCTTCATCACACACAGCGCAACCGGCGCGCCGTGGTCGGGCAGATAGACGATCTGGACCAGCGGCTTGTCGTTGAAGCGCAGGCGCGCGACTGCCTTGAACGACAGCCCCGCCTCCCGCAAATCCGGCACACGCAATGCAATGCCGTCGACGTACCGGATCGCCGTGACGGTCTTCGCCGACGCGCCGAGGTCGGGCGTGATGTCGGCAACGGTATCGCGTGTATAGAGCCGTTGATAGCCCACCGCTGCATGGATCCACGACGTCGCGTCGTTCGACGCGACAATCGCGCCGCCACTGCCGGGCACGCCCAGCCATGCAGGTCCGAGCCGCATCGCGAGGCCCGCGCAAAACGCGCCGGCGACAAATGCCGCGGCAAGCCACAGCCGCGTTTGCGGCTTTCTTGCGGTTATCGGCTGATGGGATGCGTGATTCGATTCGTCGCGCTGTGCGGCGCTCGCCATTGCTTCGATACGGCGCTGCAATTCGCCCGGTAAAGGCGGTAGCTTCTGCGTTGCAAACGCCTCGCGATAAGGGAGCTGCGACGCGCGCAGCAAATCGACGCTCTCCTGCAACTCAGGCGAAACGGCGAGTTCCTTTTCGATCGATGCCGCCTCGGACGGGTCGAGTTCGCCATCGACATACGCGATCAATTTACTGTCGTCGGGTCTCATAGGACGATAGGCTTAAAGGAGGTTGAGCGCGATCAGCATTCGCCTGCAAGGCGCAGGCGGGCACCGCCCGTTCGTCATCAAATTCTATGATAACCGTAGTTGCGCGTTGTTCGCAGGTCGTACGCAGCGCGCGGATGAAGCGTGGATCACTGGCCAGGACTTGCGATTGCCAACCGTTTTCTCAGGCGTCGCTCCCGAAACCTCGCGGTAGAGACGACATTCAATGACCATTCGATCCGGCAACGGCCTCCTCCCGAGTTCGGCGATTGAACGATACGCTATATGTCGACGACCGCGCGGCCAGCAACGGATCGGCGGATGGCGCGATGCCATCGGGCAGGATGGTCGGATTGAACGTGATGTCGCGACAGGGACCATCGATCTGCGCCTGCGCGCGATCGATGACGATCGTGCCCACGTCGACCCGCTCGCGTTGCGGTGAGTCGATCCATTGCCGCGTCGAGTCGTCGATCGGATCGCCGGGCATCGCGACGTTCAGCACCAGATGCCAGCGCAATGGCCCCTTCGCGAGTTGCGTCATCAGAGCGTGCGACAGAAAGTCTGGATCGCTTTGCGCGCGTGCTTCGACAGGACGCCAGGGACTGTCCGGCACCACCTCCCAACGCACGAAACGCTTCGCGCCCTGCGCATCCGTAGTCTGGAACGAACTGATACCGAAATAGGCCGCGTTGTCGAAGCGGGACGATGGCGGGTGCAAGCGGACCCATTCGAGAAACGCGCGGGCCTCAGGATGGCCGTCGAGAAACGCCTGCATTTTTGCGGGGTTCGCCTGACCGGTGTGCGGATCCAGCGCTTCCGCCTGAAGCTGTTCGAATAGCGCCTGCGGCGTGCGCACCGCGAAAATCGGCGTCGAATTCATCGCGAGACGCCATTGCTCGCCGCGCGGCAGCGCGATCAGCAACGCGAAGCTGCGCACCAGGGCTTCGCCGTCGTCTTGTTGCGGATTGCCGCCGGGCCTCGACAGTCGCCCGACGACGGCGTAGCTGCCGCGTTCGAACACGCTTGCGCGCGATACCGACGCGCCGTTGCCGTTGCTGTCGAAGTGTCCGGTGATGCAGATGCCCTTCGCGTGGTTGCGCCGGAAGCCCGGGTGCGGCGTCGTCGTCGCTTCGAATGCATCGACGATCCGCTGCGAAGTCAGGCGCGGCGGGAACCATCCGGCGCACCAGACGAACAGCGCCAGCAGTAACATAGGCGCCGCGAAAACCGCGAGCCAGCGCAGCAACAAGCCATGGCCTCGCTGGTGATCAGCCCGACCGGGCATCGTCATGCGCGTCCGTGCGGCCGATGGTGGTCGACACCTGGCCGTCGTAAAGGCGTTTGCCGAGTGCTTCGAGATCGACGCCGCCGTGCTCGCCGATCAGCGCATAACCGAGTTGGCCGCGCCGCCACGCCACCACGTCCATGCCGCCGACGCGATCGCGCGCGGGCGCCGCGTCGGCCTTCGCTTCTTTCAGCACGCATAACGCGACGGGGCCGCCATGCTCCGGCAGGTAGACGATCTGCACGAGCGGTTTGCCACGAAATCTCAGGCGCTGCACGCGCTTGAACGAGAGCCCTTGACTGCGCAGGTCGGGAATCTGCAACGCCAGATTGTCGTATTGACGAATATTGGCGGCGGTGGCGGCGGTCGCGCGCATGTCGGGTTGCAACGAGGCGACGGTGTCGCGTGTGTAAAGCTGCTGATAGCCGGCGGCCGCAGCGATCCACGGCGACACGCCCGGATCATTCGATGCCGTCGTGATGGCGCCGCCACCGGTCAGTTGCGGCAACAGACGGAACGCAATGCCGCAGGAGAACACGCCCGCGACGAACGCCACCGCCAGCCACGGCAATGATGCGCGCGGCTTCAGCCGATGCACATTGCCACCGGACGGGATCGATGACTCACCGCTGGTCGCGGTATCGATTGCGTCGGCGGCATTGACCGCGCCTTGTGCCGACGCACCCGCCAGATGCTGTCGAATCAGTTCGTCGACTTTGCGGCGCAACGTCTCCGGTACCGGCGGCAAAGCCTGCTGGCTGAACGCTTCAGCGTACGGCAATTGCGAGGCCCGCAGTATCGACAGGCGCGATGCCACGTCGTCCGACTTGCCGATCGCGCTCTCGACATGTGCGCGTTCGTCGGGCGGCAATTCGCCGTCGACGTACGCTAACAGGGTGGTGTCGTCGATCGTCATCACACTTCTCGCTCGCTGCTGGATGAGCGCGCCGCCGTGGCTTCACGATTGCCGAATTGCGCCCCAAGGGTCTGCCGCGCGCGGGACAGGCGGCTCATGATCGTGCCGATCGGCACGTCGAGCGCCTTGGCGGCCTCGGCGTAACTCAGGCCCTCGACGGCCACGAGCAGCATGACGGTCCGTTGTGCCTCGGGCAGACGGTTGACGGCCGCGATGATCTCGCCATTCAGCAGGTTCTCTTCCGGCGTGCGCGCATCGGGATCAGCAACGGTCTGCAGAAAATCGTCGTCCCATTCCATGCTCGAGCGGTTGCGCACGTTGCGCGCTCTCAGCTCGTTGATCCAGGTGGAATGAACGATCGAAAACATCCAGCTTAGAGGAGAAGTACCTGGCTGCAATTGATGGGCGCGTTCGAGTCCGCGGACACAGGCCCGCTGGACGAGATCCTCGGCGTCGTGCTTGTTGCCGCACAGGCGCAGCGAGAACGCCCATAATCGCGGCAGCATTCCCGGCAGTTGACTGGGCAGACTCTCAACCTCTGCTGTTGGCATGATTGACTGGCTAATGGCGGCTTGATGGCGGCCGGGCGTGGCGGCTAACGACTGGCCAATTCCGGCTGGTGTCCCCAAGCCGTATTGTGCAACGTTCGCAAAATGTTTGCTGACGCGCGGCAATCGGCTCGCAAACATCATCCGCGGGCAATGAGCGTCAGATCGGCGAAGCACGCGCGCCGTCTTTGACGGTCGCGTCGGCATTCGACGCGCCTTCCTCCGCTTACTTCGTGATCCATGGTCGCCGGTGTCCTCACCGGCGCCAATGTGTTGTGGAAATTGCCATACCAGCGAGGGTTTTTCTTTTTGCGCGGTCCGATCTATACCGCTGGCATCGGCGATTTTTGCGTGGCGGCCTCGATGCTGGGCTTAAACGACATTTTCTGGCTATCGGCGGTGATCTTTATCGCGATCATTCCGCTGATCTGGCTGACCAAACCGCCAGGCACGGAAGGACCGGGATGGTCGTGGGCCAAGTCAGTCCAGCCAGCCGCGCAGCCGCGCGTGATCGAGAAAGCGGTAGACGTCGGGTGCAAGTTCGGACGTGCCGAAAAGCCGTTCGAGTTCGCCGATGATGTCGTCGAGCTCGTGTTCTCCGTCGCAACGCGCGAGGATCGCGCCGGCGCTAGCGTTGAGCTTCACCATCCCTTCGGGATAGAGCAGCACGTAGGCGTCCTGCGCCACTTCCCACTGCAGGCGGAAGACGCTCCGCAGGCGGGGGCGCAGCGGCACGCCGCTATCCGCGTCACGCGTGTTCATGGGGGCCAGGCCTTTTCGAGCGCATCGAGGATCGACGAGAGAATATCGAGTTTGAACCGCAGGATATCGAGCGCGCGCTGCTGCGCCTCGGGCGTGCCCGGCGAGGCGAGCGCCGCCCGCGGCGCCACTACGGCACTGCGGGCGGTACGCCGCAGCCCGCTCAGCGATTGGCGATATACATCGTGACTTCAAAGCCGAAACGCACCTCGGCGTACGACGGGGTAATCCATTGCATGGCATGTCTCCTTGTTTGCGATGGGACGGAAGAACCGCACTCGATGCGCGGCCGTTCCCTTCAAAGCAAAGGACATGCCGATGTCGCCACGCGAGGCTCGTTTGGCTCGCGCAAGCCTTCGCCTGGGTATGGGCACCGACATCGTCAATTCGCTGACGTAAGCGGGACAAACGCGTCGCCATACGACGCGTTCGGGAGATGGGCAGTGTTGATTTTTGGAGCACCACTGCTGCGGGAGGCAACAACGGTGTGACAGCACGTGGGCGAAACAGAAGTGCTGATGAAAGCGGCGCGGTGGGTTCAGAAGTCGTCCACCTCACGATCCGGCTCGACCGCGGGCATCTTGCGATAGATCGTGTTGCGCGACACGCCGAGCTCGCGCGCGGCCGCCGAAACGTTGCCGCCATGCCGCGCGAGCGCGGCGGCAATCACCGACACGGTCACGTCCTGCAGGCGCGCGCACTCCGGCGCGAACGCATTGCCCGAGCCCGGCGTATCCGCCGCGCCGCTCGACGAAACGCCGCAGCGCAGATCATCGAAGAAGTCATCGGGCAAATGCTCGCGCCGGATCTCGCCGTCCGCGTCGACCATGGCCGCCGCGGTGCGCAGCAGGTTGCCAAGCTGCCTGAAGTTGCCCGGCCATGGACAGCGCTCGAACATCGCCATGACATCGGGTGCGACGTGAAGCGGCCGTCCGCTCGCGCTGGCGATCGATTCGCGCAGCAACATCTTCTGGATCACGAGCGCGAGATCGGTACGGTCGCGCAGCCGCGGCAGACGCACCACGAGGCCATTGAGCCGGTAGTAGAGATCCTCGCGGAAGCGGTTTTGCGCGATCATCTCGCGCAAGTCCCGGTGCGTCGCGCAGATGATCGCGACGTCCACCGCGATGCTCCTCGTCGAGCCGAGCGGGTTGACGACGCGTTCCTGCAGCACGCGCAGCAGCCGCACTTGCAGCGAGTACGGCATGTCGCCGATCTCGTCGAGAAACAACGTGCCGCCGTTTGCCTGCAGCAGCTTGCCGATCGCGCCTTTGCGCCGCGCCCCGGTGAATGCGCCCTCCTCGTAGCCGAACAGTTCGGATTCGATCAGCGTCTCGGGAATCGAAGCACAGTTGACCGCCATGAACGGCCCGGCGCAGCGCGGCGAATCGTTGTGGATCGCCTGCGCGAGCAGTTCCTTGCCCGTGCCGGTCTCCCCATTGATCAGGATCGGAATGTCCTTGCCGATCACTCTCCTGACCTTCGCAACGACCGCGGCGACCTGCGGGTCACCCGTGTCGAGATAGCTCAGACGCGAGAGTCCGGCGGCCGCCTGCGGCGGCTCCTCGCGCGCCACCGCGCGGGCGCCGTCGTGCACGGCGACCGGGCGGCTGCCCTCGGCCAGCGATGCCCGCCTGAACTGCACGCGCGCGCAGACGACCGCGCCGCTGCTCAGGTTGAGCATCAGGTGCGGGTCGAGGCTCACGCGCGCGCGATTGATCAATTGCGCGCTCGTGGTCTGGAACAGCGACGACAGCGTATGCGCGCGCAGCCCGGCGAGCGACATGCCGAGCTGGAACTGGGCGCTCCGGTTGGCCGACAGAAAGCGTCCGTCGCTCGTGAACGCCACGATGCCTTCCATCAGCGTGCCCAGAAACTCCGGACGACTATGGAAGGACACTTGCAGCGTTTCGTGAAAGGTGGTCGTAAAGAGATGATTCTCGATCATCTGCACCGACATTTTGGCGAGCGCCATCGTGTGCTGATGGTAGCTGCGGTAGTCGCCCGTCACGTCGAGCACCCCGATCGCGTCGCCATACGGATCGAGAATCGGCACGCTCGAGCAGGTCAGGAAGCGGTTTGCCGCCAGGTAGTGCTGGTCGCCGTGCACGACCATCGCGCAGCGCTCGGCCAGCGCCGTACCGATCGCGTTGGTGCCCTGGCGGTCCTCGGCCCAGTTCGCGCCGGGCCGCAGCGCGACTTTCTCCGCGCGCGCGAGGAAGTCGTCGTCGCCGATCGAATGCAGGATCAGCCCTTCGGCATTGGTCAGCACGATCATGCTTTGCGTGTCGGCGATCTGCTCGTGCAGCGACTCCATCACCGGCATCGCATGCGCGCACAACACCCGGTTCTGCTCGCGTTTGAGCACGAGACCCGCGTTCGAAAGAACCTCGTATTCCGGCCGCGCCGACGCGCACAGACCAAACGTTTCGGAGCGTTCGTGCGCTTTCCGAATTGCCGGCACGGGAAAGTCATTGGACCGTATGGCAGTCTGAGCCACGGCCCGGTGAACGTCATCGCGCATTGTCTCCCTCCTGGAAAGCCTGGTACCTTGCCAGACTTTTCTCCGTCCTCTCAAGCAAGCTCCGGGCCATCCATTTCAGCGACAGCTTCGCCCGCGATCCTGGCGTCGCCCTCGACCCGAGCGATGCGCGCCGGCGCTGCAACTGTCCTGTTTCTCAACACTCCATCGCCCGGCGTTGTACCGGGACGCAACACATGGAGCGCCCTGCGCGCGATATGTGCCGCCGCACGTTTCAGGCGCGCCGCCCTTTCGGACTCGCCCACAAAAATGGCATGTGACTTGCAGTAACGGCACCGCAACCGGATCGACACGGAACAAAGGGGCGACGCCTCTCCCGGCACTGCATCGACAAACACTCAGGAGACGACCATGAAGAACCGTTCGCCCGCCGCAGGCCGGCTGGCTGTCCTTGGAGCGAGCATCGCGATCGCGATGGCACTGAACGTGGCTGCCGTGCACGCCGCCCCGGACTACCCCGCCGTGACCTACGAGCGCCTCGCTCAAGCACAGAGCGACCCGGGCTGGCTCACCTACTACCGCAGCTATAGCGGCCAGTCACATTCGCCACTGAAGCAGATCGATGCATCGAATGTCGCCAGGCTCAAGGAGGCCTGGAGCTATCAGTTCCCCGCGGAACTCAAGCAAGGCTTCGAAGCAACCCCGATCGTCAACGGCGGCTACCTTTTCGTCAGCACGCCGAAAGACAACGTCTATGCATTCGATGTCAAGAGCGGCACGAAGCTCTGGAAATACGAGCCGAAGCTCGGCGCGGAATCGTTCAAGACCGCATGCTGCGACGTAGTGAATCGCGGCGTCGCGCTGTATGGCAAGAACGTCTACGTGGCCATGCTGAGCGGCGAGGTAGCCGCGATCGACGCGCAGAGCGGCAATGTCGTGTGGAAGAAGCAGATGTTCGAACCGGGTCTCGGCTACGCGTTCTCGCTCGCGCCGCTCGCGCTCGACGGCGCGATCGTGGTCGGTACATCAGGCGGCGAGTATGGGATTCGCGGCTATATCGCCGCACTCGATCCCGACGACGGCTCGATCATCTGGAAGCGCTATACGATCCCGAATGCCGGCGACAAGGGCGGCGATACGTGGCCCGACGGCATGCAGGAACATGGCGGCGGCGCGGCGTGGCTGACCGGCACCTACGACGCCGCCACGCGGACGCTGTACTGGGGCGTCGGCAATCCGGGACCGTGGCTCGCCGCGCTGCGTCCCGGCGACAATCTGTACTCCGATTCCCTGCTCGCGCTCGATCCGAAGAACGGCGACCTGAAGTGGCACTATCAGTACACGAGTAACGACACGTGGGACTACGACGGCGTCAACACGCCGGTTCTTGCCAACATCAGCTACAAGGGCAAGCAGTATGACGCCATCATCCATGCCGACCGCAACGGCTTCTTCCACGCGATCGACCGCAAGACCGGCAAGCTGATCTACGCGGAGCCGTTCGTCAAGGCGCTGTCGGTGACGGGCTATACCGCCGACGGCAAACCAGTTCAGGACGCCAGCCGGTTTCCCAAGGCCGGCACGACGATCAACACCTGCCCGAGCTTTCTCGGCGGCAAGAACTGGTGGTCGACTTCCTACGATCCCGAGCGGCACATCGCGGTGGTGCCCTCGCTGCATGCGTGCATGAGCCTGTCCGGCAAGTCGGTCAGCTACATGGAGGGTCTGCCCTACCTCGGCGAAGGCTTCGAGATCCAGCCTGAACCGGGCAGCCAGGGTTATGGCGAGCTTCAGGCCATCGATGTCAATACCGGCAAGAAGCTGTGGGGTCACTGGACCAGGATGCCCTGGAACGGTGGCGTCGCCACCACGGCCAGCGGCCTCGCCTTCAGCGGCTCGCTCGACGGCCATCTGTACGCGTTCGACGTGACGACGGGCAAGGTGCTGTGGGAGAGCCCGCAACTCGCGAGCGGCATCGTCGCGCAACCTTCCGTGTTCGAAGTCGACGGCAAGGAATACGTGGCCGTGCTCGCGGGCTACGGCGGTGCGAATCCGATCTGGGGCGGCCCGATGGCCGACGTCGCGAAGGACGTTCCGCGCGGCGGCACGCTGTACGTGTTCGCGCTCGATCGCAGCTAGGCGCAGCCACCGCACCCGCATCGTTCTGCCCCTCCGGCCTTCGCAGCCGCATCTTTCCGCGCCCGCACGCAGCCCATGCGGGCGCGGTGTTCCCGCCATCACAGGAACGCACCATCATGAACATTCGATTCACTCACCTTGCTCTCGCCAGCGCGCTCGTCGCCGGCGCCGCACATGTTGCCGCCCAGGCGGCCGCGCGGACGTCGTCCAGCGTCCGCGTGTGCACGATGCCCGGCAGCCCTTCGGCCGAGCTGGACAAGTCTGTTGCACGCGCGGTGTTGAGCGCGGCGGGCATTACCGCGACATTCGCGCCGCGCGGCATCGACGACGACGGCGGCGACGACGGCATCTCCGCTCGCGAGCTCTCGACATCGCTGCAGCGCAACTGCGACGTGATCGCGGGCTTTCCGCGTTCGAGCGTGGCCGACGGCTCCGACTCGCACCTGCTCTTTTCCGACAGCTATCTGCACTCCGGTTACGTCAGCGTCACGCTGCGCGGCGTCCATGCGGCCAACACCCCCGTCGCGGCGCCGGACGGCAAGATCACCATTGCCGCCACCTGGTCGAGCCCGTCGCAACTGATCGCGGTCCAGCAGAAGAACGCGCGCTTCGATCTGGAAACCACCTCCGAGCTGACCGTCGACGCCCTCGCGAAAGGGCGCGCCCAGCGCGCGATCGTCTGGTACCCGGCCGTGGTGGCGTATCGGCATGCGCACCCGCAGCAGCACTTCGAGGTTGCCGTCGCCGAGTCGCCCTATGCCGACTGGAATCTGGTGTTCGCGTCGGGGCCCGACACGCAGCCGCTGCAAAAGCGCATCGATGACGCGCTCACGCGTCTGCGCAGCGATGGCCGGCTCGCAGCGCTCACGCGCAACTGGGCGCTGCCAACCACCCTCGCGAGCGGTTCGGCGACCACGGCCAGCACTCACGCGAATCTCGCGCGCTATCTCGACGGCCCGACCCAGGCGTCGCCGCGTGCGGACCTATGGCGCGTGGGCGGCATGCCCGCCGCCGGCGGCTTCATCAAGGTTGCGGCGACGACCGAGACACCGTCGTTCGATCACGATCAGGTCACCCACGGTGAACATCTGTATGCCGATTCGTGTGCGAAATGCCACGGCGAGAAGCTCGAAGGCAACACCGCGCCGTCGTTGATCGGACCGGCCTTCGCGCCAGCGGCGAACTCGCATCTGACGATCGGCGGCATTTACCAGTACATGTCGACCAACATGCCCGCGGACCATCCCGGCAAGATGAGCGACGAGGAGTACGCCGATCTGATGGCCTTCCTGCTCTATACGAATGGCTACGACACCGGCAGCGCGAAGCTGACCGCGCAAGCCGCGCAATCCTCGACCACACCGCTGAACGCCGGACCGCGCCACTAACACGTTGCTTCGCACCGCATTACGACGCCACGCCGCTTCAAGCGAATGCGGCATGGACGACCCATTTCTTTTCTCAGGGCATCATCATGGTCTCTCACAACCGCAGACACTTCATTCTCCAGGCCGCGGGCCTGTGTGCCGCGCTCGCCAGCGCCGACCTCGCGTTAGCCGCGCCGCCCGCCGTCGATGAAAACGACGCCACGCCCAACTCGCTCGGCTATCGTGCGAAAGCGAGCAGCGTCGACGCCGCGAAGTTCCCCAAGTACCACGCGGGCCAGAACTGCGCGAACTGTCGTTTCTACACTGGCGCAGCGGGCGACTCCGCCGGACCGTGCCCGATGTTCCCGGGCAAATCCGTTTCGGCCGACGGCTGGTGCAACGTCTATGCGCCACGCGTTTGAGCGCTGGTCCGTGGGTGCGCCGCCAGGCGGCGCACGCACGATGGCCGCGGCCGATGCCGTGATCGGTCCGTCGGACGGGGACGCGTCGGCCCCCCTTCAGGCGCTGATCGAACTCGGCCTCACGCGTGGCTTCCTCACCCGCGGCGACATCGTCGACGCCCTCCCGCAGCATGCAGCCGACGACGCTCCAATCGCCGCGGCAACGGTGACGCTCCGCGAGTTGGGCATCGCCGTGCGCGAAGCCGCCGCTACGCAAGCGGCATGGGCGCCCGAGCGGCATTTTGCGAACGCTGACGCCGTCTCCGGTCGGATGATGCTGCGTCGCAGCCGCGGCGGTGTCGTTCATCGGTCTCGCCGCTTCGCTTGCCCTCGCGCCAGAGACGTGCTCGCTGAGCCGGCAAGAGGCGGCATCGCTGAATCACTAACCCGCTCACCGGCGTGCCGTTGCCGATCAGGCAACGGCACGCCCATCGTCTCGACTCCCGTTTCCCTCTATCCGGAACAACATCATGAAATTCGAAGGCATCTACACCCCTGCTATCACGCCGTTGACCGCGCAAGGGCAAATCGACAAGACGCCCTTTGCCGACGTGCTCGAATCGCTGATCGCGGCCGGCCGTATGAGCGTGTCGATGGGCCGCGAGTACCTCGAGACGGTCTGCCATGCATCGAAGACCAGGACGATGCTCTGCCAGCCGCCACATGCATTCCTTCGATCCAGACGTTCGAGTTGTCGACGTAAAGTAGGTTTGCCATCTTCAATCTGTCCAGATCGGCTACCGGCCGGCGTGCGGAGCGCTTGCGCGCCAAGTACTTTCCCCTTCATTCAGCGAACACTTCCTGCAACGTTCTCAGGGTGTCCATCAAAGTATTCCCGGCAACAAAACCCTCTTTCTTGACCAGCCGCACCTTATCAACGGTGCGAATTTGGTCTAGCAAAATCAATCCTTGCTTTCGCTTGAAAGTCACCGGCACGCGGAAGGGCGCGGGGCGGCCCTTCGAGGTCATCGGGGCGACAATGACCGTGCGAAGGTGATCGTGCAGTTCAGGCGGAGAGACTACGACGCAAGGACGTGTCTTTTGGATTTCGCTACCTAACGTCGGATCGAGAGCAACTAGCCAAACCTCGCCGCGCACTACCACGTTATCTCCGCATCACCTGCGTTGCCGAACTCACCCATCACCAGTGCGTCGTCGCCGGTTTCCGCAACCCGTTTGCTTGCAACGGCCCAGCCTTCGCGCACAGCTTTCTGCGGACGACGAATTACTAGCGCGTCGTTCTCGACTTCCATGTCTACCTCATCCTCTAAACCAAGCTGGGCAAGTATCGGCTTGGGGATCAACACCCCTTGCGAGTTGCCCATTTTGCGAATCGTCGTTTTCATGGCTATACCGTATATACAATGTTATACCCAGCCCAATGCGAGGTAACCACAATGTTATTACATTTTTCGAGGTTTTGAAATGAATCCAGCGCGCGGTCAGTCGTACAACGCGTCAAAGCCCGCTATCGCCTCGCGGCGATCTTTCAAGCCCGAGTTCGCCCAGTTCACGTCCGAACGCCATCAACTGGATGCCCACCAGCCTGACATTCCCCACCATCCGCGAAGAGCGCCCTGACCGGTGCAATCAAAGATGCCGTGTTTGCGCGGGCGGATTGCCCCAGTCGTCGTGCAGCCCATCGCGATAGGTGACTGGCGCATTCAGCGCGGCATCGAGATCGAGTTCATCGAGGCACATGATGTTCACGTTGATATACGGATACCCTGTGCCGTTCGGCATATCGATGCGATCGAATACGTGGACCCCGCAGCGTTTGCAGAACGGGTGATGCGCGACCGCATTGTGCCCCTGATATTCGCTGAGCGCGGCTTCATCCGAAAGAAGACGAAAATCTTCCCGGCGCACCTGCACGTGCCAGAATCGCAGCCTGCTGCAGTAGCTGCAATTGCACTTCGACGTGCCCTCGTCGAAATCGATGCGAGCCTCGAACTTCACGAATTGGCAATGGCAACTTCCGAGGTACGTGCGCAACATGGGGTTCTCCGGGGTTGAGGGCCGCTGCCATTATGGACGGCACGACTTCGCGCTGCCAATGCACGAGCCGTCGCAACCCTCGCAGTAATGGCGGTCGCGCACCGCGCGATCCACGCGCCAGACGTTCGCCGCAACCGGTGCCGCCGTCCCCGCCGAGCGCCCGTTTTCCCGCGCATGAAACGTCGGCTCGCCCGCCTTGCCGCGGCGAATCGCTTCATCGATGTCCTGCTCGCCGAACACCGCTTTCAGTTCGGCCACGAACGCCGCGATCTCCGGCATCGGATGCCCGGCTGGCTTGCGCACTCGCATGTCCATGAACCCGCCCCCCAAAAAGTGCCTGTTCGCTATCTCATAAAACCATGTAGGATACTGTATATCCATACAGGTATTTTCGCAAATGACAGCCGCCCTGCCAGCACCGGAAGCCATTCACCCGTCCTTGTGGCGGGCGTCCCAGCTTGGCGCTGGCCGCGGCCGCAGCGTCGATACCGGTTATCCGGCCCTGTCGGCGGAGTTGCCCGGCGGTGGCTGGCCGCTCGGCGCGCTGGTCGATCTGCTCGTGCAGCAGGCCGGCGTCGGCGAACTGCGGCTGTTGCAGCCGGCGCTCAGCGCCGTCGGCGAGCGTCCGCTCGTCTTCGTGCAACCGCCGCATACGCCGGACGGCCTCGGGCTCAACTACATCGGCCTGTCGCTGCAGCAGGTGCTGCGGATCAATGCGCCGAAAACCGCCGACGCGCTGTGGTCCGCCGAGCAGATCCTGCGCGCCGGCAGTTGCGGCGCGCTGATCTTCTGGGCGCAGTACGCGCAGGCGTCCTCGCTGCGCCGTTTGCATCTGGCCGCGCAGTCGTCGGAGACGCTTTTCATCATGGTGCGGCCGCTCGCCACCGCGCAGGAGGCATCCCCCGCGCTGCTGCGGCTCGCGCTCAGGCCATCGGCCGAAGGTCTGACCATCGACATCGTGAAACGACGAGGGCCCGCTCGCGCAGAGCCCCTGTCGATTCCCCTTCAACCCACTCCCGTTCTGCTTTCCCGACATGCGCGTCTTTCTCGCCGTTCATCTGCCAAAGTTGCCGCTCGAGGTCTTCAGACCGAAGTGGTCGCCTGAGCCCGCGCATGGCTGCGCGGTGCTGGAGAAAGACAAGGTGGTCATGGCCGACCCCGCCGCGCGCTCGGCAGGCGTGCGTCCGGGCATGAAGCGCGGCGGCGTGCTGACGCTGTCGCCGCAGACCGAGATGTATGAGCGCGATAGCGGCCGTGAAACGGCAGCCCATCGCGAGGTGGGTATCGCGCTGATGCGCTTCTCGCCCGAAGTCGCGCTGCTCGATGAGGCGACGGTCGTCGTCGAGATCGGCGCGAGTTTGCGGCTCTTCGGCGGCCTGCTCGCGCTGTGCCGCGATACGAAAGCCATCCTCGACGCGCTCGGCTTCACCGCGCGCATCAGTGCCGCGCCGACCGGCCAGGGCGCGTGGCTGCTCGCGAAGTTCGGCAACCGGCGCGTGCTGAAGCTCGCGTCGCTCGACCTGCGCCTGTCCGCCCTGCCGATGCTCGCCGTGCCCGAAGTCCGCCCGTTCGCCGACTGGTTCACGGGCCTCGGTTGCGAGCGCATCGCCGATCTGCGCCGCCTGCCCCGCGCCGGCTTGCAGCGCCGCTGCGGCGAACATCTGCTCGACTCGCTCGACCGCGCGTTCGGGACCGCGCCCGAACTGTTCGACTGGCTCGAACTGCCGCCCACGTTCTCGGCGCGCATCGAGATGCCGGACCGGCTCGAACACGCGGATGGCGCGGTGTTCGGCGCGCAGCGCCTGATCGTGCAACTGTGCGGATGGCTGTGCGCAAAACAGCTCGCGCTCACCGGCATTCGCCTGTCGCTCGAACACGAGCGCGGACGCGCTGCGATCGAGCCGACCACGATCGACGTCGCACTCGGCGAGCCGACCTGGCGCGAAGAACATCTGATGCGCCTGCTCAAGGAGCGGCTGCATCGTATCGAGCTCGCCGCGCCCGTGATCGCGTTGCGGCTCGACGCGTCGAACGTCGAGTCGGCCGCGCCCGCGTCCGACACGCTGTTTCCCCAACCGGGCGGCTCGCAGGAGGATCACGCGCGGCTGCTCGAACTGCTGGTCGCGCGGCTCGGCGAAGAGAACGTGCTGAAACCCGCGCCGAGCGCCGATCATCGTCCGGAGATCGCGAACCGCTGGCTGCCGGTGTCGCAGCCGGTCAAGCCCGGCCCGCTGCCGCAGAATCTGCCCCGCCCGACGTGGATGCTCGATACGCCCGTGCGTCTGCTGATGCGCCAGCACCGCCCGTTCTATGGCTCGCCGTTGCGCATGGTGTCGCCGGGCGAGCGCATCGAGAGCGGCTGGTTCGACGGCGAGTTCGTCACGCGCGACTACTTCGTCGCGCAGGCGGACGACCAGAGCTGCTACTGGATCTACCGCGAGCGCGTGAGCAGCCGCGACGCGGAAGAAGAGCAACGCTGGTTCCTGCATGGCCTGTTCGGCTGATAGGCGCGGATGAGCGGCCATGGACACCACCTTCACGATGCTGCCGGCGTATGCCGAGCTGTTCTGCTTTTCCAACTTCACGTTTCTGCGGGGCGCGTCGCACGCTGAGGAACTGGCCGAGCGTGCCGCGCAACTCGGCTACTCCGCGCTCGCGATCACCGACGAATGCTCGCTCGCGGGAGTCGTGCGCGCGCATGTCGCGGCGAAAGAAGCGAAGCTGCCGTTCATCGTCGGTTCGTATTTCCGGCTCGTCAACGCCGATGGTTCGCCGGCGTTCGGGCTGATCCTGCTCGCCCGCAACCGCAACGGCTACGGCAATCTGTCCGAGCTGATCACGCTGGCGCGCATGCGCGCGCCCAAGGGCGAATACCGGCTCACGCCGCAGGATCTGTCGCGGCCGGAGAAGGAGTATCGCCACCTGCTCGGCATGCCCGACTGCCTCGCGATTCTCGTGCCGGATTTCCCGGCCAGCGAAGACGCGCTCGATGCGCAGGTCGAATGGCTCGACGAAACGTTCACGGGCCGCGCATGGGTCGGCCTCGTGCTCCATCAACGCGCGATGGACGACCTGCATCGCGGCGCGGTCGAGTTCGTCGCGCGCAGCCGCGACGTGCCCGTCGTCGCGCTCGGCGAAGTCGTGATGCACGTGCGCTCGCGCAAGCCGCTGCAGGACACGATGACCGCGATCCGGGTCGGCAAACCGGTCCATCAGTGCGGCTATGATCTGGCGCCGAACGCCGAGCAGCATCTGCGCTCGAGGTTGCGGCTCGCCAACCTGTACCCGCAAGACGCGCTGGCCGCGACGGTCGACATCATGAGCCGCTGCACGTTTTCGCTCGACGAGCTGCGCTACGAGTATCCCGACGAGCTGGTGCCGGCCGGCCATACGCCGGCCTCGTATCTTCGTCAGGAAACCTATGTCGGCGCGCAGCGGCGTTTTCCCGCGGGGATTGCGCATCACGTGCAGCAGCAGATCGAGCACGAACTCGAACTGATCGCGGACCTGCAGTACGAGCCATATTTCCTGACCGTCTACGACATCGTCCGCTTCGCGCGCAGCCAGCACATTCTGTGTCAGGGGCGCGGGTCGGCCGCGAACTCGGCGGTCTGCTATTGCCTCGGCGTGACCGAGGTGGACCCCGCGCGCGGCAACATGCTGTTCGAGCGCTTCATCAGCAAGGAGCGCGGCGAGCCGCCCGATATCGACGTCGACTTCGAGCACCAGCGGCGCGAAGAAGTGATCCAGTACATCTATCGCAAGTACGGCCGCGACCGGGCGGCGATCGCGGCGGCGGTGTCGACCTATCGTCCGCGTGGTGCGCTGCGGGAAACGGGCAAGGCACTCGGCGTCGATCCGCAGATCGTCGACGCGGTCGCGAAGTCGCATCACTGGTTCGATACCAGTCGGGATCTGCTCGCGCGTTTCGCGGAATCCGGCCTCGATCCGAACCAGCCCCTGATTCAGGCCTGGGCGAAGCTCGCCTCGCAACTGCTGAATTTTCCGCGCCACCTGTCGCAGCATTCGGGCGGCTTCGTGATCAGCCGCGGCAAGCTCACCCGGCTCGTGCCGGTGGAAAACGCGGCGATGGCCGACCGCTCGGTGATCGAGTGGGACAAGGACGACCTCGAATCATTGGGCTTGCTGAAGGTCGACGTGCTCGCGCTCGGCATGCTGTCGGCGATCCGGCGCACGCTCGACCTCGTTTCGGAACAGCGCGGAGAACGTTTCGACATGCAGGACATCCCCGCCGAGGATGAGGCGACCTACGCGATGATTTCGGCCGCCGATACGGTCGGCGTGTTCCAGATCGAATCGCGCGCGCAGATGAGCATGCTGCCGCGCATGCGGCCAGAGAAGTTCTACGATCTCGTCATCGAAGTCGCGATCGTGCGGCCCGGTCCGATTCAGGGCGGCGCCGTGCATCCCTATCTGCAGCGCCGTCAGGGCTTCGAGCCCGTGACCTATCCGAGCGACGCGTTGAAGACCGCGCTGGGCCGCACACTCGGCGTGCCGATCTTCCAGGAGCAGGTGATGCAGGTGGCGATTCTCGCGGCCGGCTTCACCGCCGGCGAAGCCGACCAGCTGCGACGCGCGATGGCCGCGTGGAAACGCAAGGGCGGACTCGAAAAATACTATGACCGCATCGTGCTCGGCATGCAGGAGCGCGGCTACGACCAGGCCTTCGCCGAGGCGATCTTCGAGCAGATCAAGGGCTTCGGCGAATATGGCTTCCCCGAAAGTCACGCGGCCAGTTTCGCGCTGCTGGTCTATGCGAGCAGCTGGCTCAAGCGTCACGAACCCGAAGCCTTTCTCGCCGCGATGCTGAACAGCCAGCCGATGGGCTTCTATTCGCCGTCGCAACTGGTTCAGGATGCGCAGCGGCACGGCGTCACGGTGTTGCCGGTCGATGTGACGATCAGCGGTTGGGACTCCTCGCTCGAACACCGTGCGGGGGCGACGCGCCCCGCCGTGCGTCTCGGTCTTTCGCTGCTGCGCGGCATGAAGGACGGCGCCGCCGAACGGATCGAGAACGCGCGCGCGGTTCGCCCGTTCGCGAGCGTCAACGATCTCGCGCGCCGCGCGCAGCTCGACCGCAAAGACCTGCATGCGCTCGCGGATGCGAATGCGTTGGCAGCGCTCGCGGGAAACCGCCGCGAAGCGCTGTGGCAATCGGTCGTCGCGGTGCCGGACAAGGATATGCTCGCGGCTGCGGCGACTCAGGACGAAACGCCCGAACTGGGCGCACCGAGCGAAGCGAACGACATCGTCGCCGACTACCGTTCGCTCGGCCTGACGCTCAACCGCCATCCGCTGGAACTGCTCCGGCCGCAGTTGCTCGCGAACCGGCTGATGCCGGCCTCGACGCTGCGGACCTATCGCGACGGCCGCCTCGCGCGCGGCTGCGGACTGGTGACGGTGCGTCAGCGTCCCGGCACGGCCAAGGGCGTCGTGTTCGTCACGCTCGAAGACGAGACGGGCAACGTCAATGTGATCATCTGGCCGAGTCTGCTCGAAAAACAGCGCAAAGAAGCGTTGGGCGCCGCGCTGCTCGCCGTATACGGCACGTGGCAGTGTCAGGGAGAAGTACGGCACCTCGTCGCGCAGCGGCTCGTCGACATGTCTCATCTGTTGGGCGAGTTGCAAACGACGAGCAGAGACTTCTGCTGACGCGAGCGCGCAAATGCGTATCATCGGAACAGCAAACGGAGGCATCCATGTGCTATTCGGCTCAGATTCTGGCGGACTACCGGCGCTACGTCCGCATGTTCGGCGCGCACATGAGCATCGAGGAATTCGCGCGTCTTTTCTTCGAACGCGCAGAGGACGGTCAGGCCAGGATTCCCAAAGCGATGGAAGACGCCTTCTCGGAACCGCAGTCCGACGCGCAACGGGAAGTCTGGGCGCTGATCGAGCGCTTCAGATCGCAGCAGACCGTGAAGCTCGAACAGGAACTGTTCAAACAGCGCACCCGCTTCGCCGATGCCGAGCGCTCTTTGCAGACCAAAGCCACCAAGGCGGCGACCGAGAGCAAACGGATCGCGAAAGACAAGATCGACCGCACGCTCGAGCGACTCGACGACCTCGGCCGAACCGCTCCCCAAGCAAGCGACTCGCGCATCTTTCCAGGCTACTACGCGCCGGTGATGGTGACGGAGAATGGCCAGCGCGTCGTCAAACCGATGCGCTATCAGTGCCGCCTGGCCGGCAAGCCCGCATCGTACGACACCCGCTATCCCGGCACGTACAACGCTCGTCGGGACAGTCTCGAAAGTTTCTGGAAAGCGCTATTCGGCTATTCGCATGGACTCGTGCTGGCCAGTTCTTTCTATGAGAACGTTTCGCGCGCGCGAATGGAAGGCCGCGAACCGGCGCCCGGCGAGAAAGATGAAAATGTCCGGCTCGAGTTCCGGCCCAATCCGCCGCACGACATGCTGGTCGCATGCTTATGGTCCCGCTGGAGCGGCAAAGGCGAGCCCGATCTATTGTCCTTCGCGGCCATCACCGATGATCCGCCACCCGAGGTGGCCGCTGCCGGCCATGATCGCTGCATCATTCCGATCAAGCCTGAGCATATCGACGCGTGGTTGAATCCCGATCCGCGCGATCTGGCGGCGTTGTACGCGATTCTCGATGATCGGGACCGGCCGTTCTACGAGCATCGGATCGCGGCCTGAACACAAGACGCGGTTTCGCAGGCCGCGCGAGACGGTGTCGGATCATCCTTGCAATCTTCACGCAGTAACATATTCTGCGTTATGGATGTTCATCGGCTGGCGAAGAATACCCGGTTGTAGAGGTCCGCCAACAGGCGCGATTCGGACCCCATCAATCATCGAAGCGCCTGCGCAGCGGGCCCGACACGATCCACACCCTCGGGTTGCGGCTGCAAGCACAGGAGACGTCGGTATGGGCAAACATCCCGCGGCGGACGCTTCGCAGCAGACCGCGCTCGGCAGCGACGAACTTCAGCTGATCGATGCGTGGTGGCGCGCATGCAATTACCTTTCGGTCGGCATGATCTATCTGCTGGACAACCCGCTGCTGCGGGAGCCGCTGAAAGTCGAACACGTCAAGTATCGCCTGCTCGGACACTGGGGCGCGAGCCCGGCGTTATCGTTCGTCTGGGCGCATCTGAACCGCGTGATCAAACGCGACGATCTCGACGTCGTCTTCATGGCCGGTCCCGGACACGGCGCACCGGGCGTGCTCGGCCCCACCTATCTGGAAGGCACCTACTCGGAGATCTATCCGGACAAGAGCGCGGATGCCGAGGGCATGCAGAAGTTCTTCAAGCAGTTCTCGTTTCCCGGCCATATCGGTTCGCATGTGACGCCGGAGACACCCGGGTCCATCCATGAGGGCGGCGAGCTTGGCTACAGCCTGTCGCATGCGTATGGCGCCGTGCTCGACAACCCGGACCTCATCGTGGCCTGCGTGGTCGGCGATGGAGAAGCGGAGACCGGGCCGCTCGCCACCGCGTGGCATTCGAACAAATTCATCAACCCGGCCCGCGACGGCACCGTGCTGCCGATCCTGAATCTGAACGGCTACAAGATCGCCAATCCGACCATCCTGTCGCGCATCAGCAGCAGAGAACTGGAAGCGCTCTTTGTCGGCTACGGCTACACCCCGCATTTCGTCGAAGGATCGGATCACGCGGAAATGCATCGGAAGATGGCGCACACGCTCGATACCGTGCTCGGCGAAATTCGCGCAATTCATCAGCAGGCACGCACGAACGGCAATCTCGAGCGGCCGCTCTGGCCGATGATCGTGCTGCGCACGCCCAAGGGCTGGACCGGACCGAAGCAGATCAACGGGCACAAGGTCGAAGGCTCGTGGCGCTCGCATCAGGTGCCTTTTTCCGATGTGCGCAACAACTCCGCGAATCTCGAAGTGCTCGAAGAATGGATGCGCAGCTACCGGCCCGCCGAACTTTTCGATGCCGAGGGCCGGCTGATCCCCGAACTCAAGGCGCTGTCGCCCCAAGGCCCGCGGCGCATGAGCGCCAATCCGCACGCGAACGGCGGCGTGCTGCGCCGCGAACTGAAGCTGCCCGACATCCGCGCGTACGCGGTGGATGTGCAGCACGCAGGCAAGGTGCTGCAGGAGAACACGCGGCCACTCGGCGAATTTCTGCGCGACACGATGCGCGCGAACATGAACACCTTCCGCGTGTTCGGCCCGGACGAAACGGCCTCGAACCGTCTGCAGTCGATCTACGAGGTCAGCAAGAAGGTGTGGATGGCCGAGATGCTCCCCGAGGACGAGGACGGCGGCGAACTGGCGCGCGACGGCCGCGTGATGGAGATGCTGTCCGAACATACGCTGATGGGATGGCTCGAAGGCTATCTGCTGACGGGCCGCCACGGCTTCTTCCATACCTATGAAGCGTTTGCGCACGTGGTGGATTCGATGTTCAACCAGCATGCGAAGTGGCTCGACATCAGCCGCAATCACGTGCCATGGCGCGCCTGGGTGTCGGCGGAAAACATTCTGCTGTCGTCGACCGTGTGGCGGCAGGATCACAACGGCTTTTCGCATCAGGACCCCGGCTTCATCGATCTCGTCACCAACAAGAGCCCCTCGGTCACGCGCGTCTATCTTCCGCCCGACGCGAACACGCTGCTGGTGGTCGCCGACCACTGTCTGCGCACCACCGACTGCATCAACGTGATCGTCGCCGACAAGCAGAAACACCTGCAATTCACCACCATCGACGAAGCCGTCGTGCACTGCGCCAAAGGCATCGGCGTGTGGCGGCGCGCGAGCAACGACGAGGACGCCGAACCGGACGTGGTGATGGCCTCGTGCGGCGACGTCGCCACTCAGGAAGCGCTGGCGGCGACGGCGATCCTGCGCGAACGTCTGCCCGAACTGAAGCTGCGTTTCGTCAACGTGGTCGACCTGTTCAGGATGCAGCCGGCGAGCGAGCACCCGCACGGCTCGACCGAACGCGAATTCGACAGCCTGTTTACGACCAATAAGCCGGTGATCTTCAATTTCCACGGTTACCCGTGGTTGATCCACAAGCTCGCCTATCGCTTTCGCAATCACGAGAATCTGCACGTGCGGGGCTACAAGGAGAAAGGCAACATCAACACGCCGCTCGAACTGGCGATTCTCAATCAGGTGGACCGCTTCAATCTGGTGATCGACGTGCTCGACCGCGTGCCGCGCTTGCAGGGCAGATCCGCGCATCTCAGGGAAGACATGAGGAACGCGATCGTCAGCAACCTGAACTATGCGCATACGCATGGCACGGACCGCACCGAGGTCGCCGACTGGGTCTGGCCCTTCTGAACGTCACGCGCAGCATGCACCGAGGAAAGCATCATGGCCGACGCTCCCACCACGACCTCGCAGCAAAGCGCGGATGCAGCGCGCACCGGCCTGAGCGCCGCCGCGCTCCAACGCGGCGTGCTCGACAATCTGCTGTGCCTGCGGGGCCGCTATCCGGCGATCGCTTCCCCGCATGACTGGTACATGGCGCTCGCGTATAGCGTGCGCGACCGGCTGCTGGCCCGCTGGGCAACCTCCGTACAGACCTACGCCAGAAGCGATGTGCGGGTCGCCTGCTACCTGTCCGCCGAGTTCCTGATCGGCCCGCAACTCGGCAACAACCTCGTCAATCTCGGCATCGAGGCCAACGCACGCGAAGCGCTGCGCGCGCTCGGCGTCGACCTCGATATGCTGCTCGAACTCGAGGAAGAGCCGGGGCTCGGCAATGGCGGACTTGGCCGCCTCGCGGCCTGCTATCTGGATTCGCTCGCAAGTTTGGAAATACCGGCCATCGGCTATGGCATCCGCTACGAGTTCGGCATCTTCGACCAGCAGATTCGCGACGGCTGGCAGGTCGAAACCACCGACAAGTGGCTGCAAAAGGGCAATCCATGGGAGATCGTGCGCCCGGAGGTTGCGTACTACGTGGGGTTCGGCGGCAGCACCCACGACGAAACCGATGCACGCGGGCACCTGTGCGTGCGCTGGACACCCACACGGCAGGTCAAGGGCGTGGCTTGCGACACGCCGATGCCCGGCTATCACGTCAACACGTGCAACACCTTGCGGCTGTGGAAGAGCGAGGCGGTCGAGTCGTTCGACCTGCAGGACTTCAATGCCGGCGACTATTACGAGGCGGTCAACGAAAAGGTCATCTCCGAGACGCTGTCGAAGGTGCTGTATCCGAACGACGAGCCCGAGATCGGCAAGCGCCTGCGTCTCGCGCAGCAATACTTCTTCGTGTCGTGCTCGCTGCAGGACATGCTGCGCCTGCTCGAGATCAAGGGCGAACCGGTCGGACACTTCGCGCAGTTGTTCAACGTGCAGTTGAACGACACGCACCCGTCGATCGCCGTCGCCGAGCTGATGCGTCTGCTGGTGGACGACAGGCAGGTGCCGTGGGACGAGGCCTGGGACATCACGCGGCGCGCGCTCGCGTACACCAATCACACCCTGCTGCCCGAAGCGCTCGAAACCTGGGGGCTGCCGCTGATGCGCAACCTGCTGCCGCGCCTGCTCGAAATCATCTACGAGATCAACCGCCGCTTCCTCGACGAGGTCCGGCAGCGCTATCCGGGCGACGACGCGCGCATCGAACGCATGTCGCTGATCGACGAGCGCGGTGACAAGCTCGTGCGCATGGCGCATCTGGCGACGGTCGGCAGCCACGCGGTCAACGGCGTCGCCGAACTGCATTCCGGGCTGCTCAGGCAGACCGTGCTGCGGGACTTCGCCGAATTGTGGCCCGAGCGTTTTCACAACATCACGAACGGCGTCACGCCGCGCCGTTTCATGCTGCTTTGCAATCCGGCGCTCGCGCGGCTAATCGACGAGACCATCGGCGCCGGCTGGGTCACTGATCTCGCGCGACTGCGCAAGCTCGAAGCCTATGCCGACGACACCGCGTTTCAGCAGCATTGGCGTAGCGTGAAGCAGTCGAACAAGACCGTGCTCGCCGAGCATATCCGGGGCGTCACGGGCATCGGCGTCGACACCGCCGCGCTGTTCGACGTACAGGTCAAGCGCATCCACGAATACAAGCGGCAACATCTGAACGCGTTGCTGATCATCACGCTGTACCGGCGCCTGCTGCGTGATCCGCAGCTCGCGCTGACACCGCGCTGTTTCGTATTCGGCGGCAAGGCGGCGCCCGGCTACGCGACGGCCAAGCTGATCATCCGTTTGATCAACGGCATCGCCGAAGTCGTGAATGACGACCCTGTGGTGAACGGGCGGCTGAAAGTCGTGTTCTATCCGGACTTCAATGTGAAGAACGCGCACTTCATCTACCCTGCCGCCGACCTGTCCGAGCAGATTTCGACGGCCGGCAAGGAAGCATCGGGCACCGGCAACATGAAGTTCATGATGAACGGCGCGTTGACGATCGGCACGCTCGACGGCGCCAACGTCGAAATCCGCGAAGAGGTCGGCGACGAAAACTTCTTCCTGTTCGGCCTGAGCGCCGACGAAGTGGAACGTGTGAAGCGCGCGGGTTATCGCCCCGCGGACTATGTGAAGGACGACGCGGAACTGAGCGAAGTGCTGCAACTGATCGCCGACGGTCATTTCTCGCGAGGAGACCGCGAGATGTTCCGCCCGCTGATCGACAATCTGACGCACGCGGACCCGTTTCTCGTGCTCGCCGACTATGCCGCCTACGTGGCGCGTCAGGACGACGTGAGCGCCGCCTGGCAGGACACGCGGCGCTGGACCCGGATGTCGATCCTGAACACCGCGCGCTCGGGCAAGTTCTCTTCCGACCGCGCCATCGGCGAATACTGCGACAAGATCTGGAAGATCCGCCCGATGAGGATCACCCTTGATCAATGACCCTGAAACGGGATCGGTGCGTGCTCATGCGGTTCGCTCCGGGTCGCGGTTTCCCGTGGGCGCGTGGGCGGTGCCCGGCGGCATCAATTTCTGCATCTTCTGCCGTCACGCGACGCGCGTCGAGCTGTTGCTGTACGACGCGGCTGACAGCCCCGAGCCGTTCCAGATCATCACGCTCGCCGCCGGTTGCAACCGCACCTTCTACTACTGGCATGTGATGGTCGAAGCGCTGCCGTTCGGCACCTGCTACACGTGGCGGGTGGACGGTCCGCGCGATACGCGCGCTAGCGGCTACGCGTTCGACCCCGACCGCGAACTCCTCGACCCGTATGCCCGCGCGATTAGCGACGTGCTGTGGACGCGGCCTGCGCTCGGCCAGCCGAATCCCAACGGGCACAAAACCCACCGCGCGATCGTGACGGAACCCCTGCCCTCGTCCCCTGGGCGTATCTCGCGCGGACTCGACGACGCGATCATCTACGAGCTGCATGTCGGCGGCTTTACGCGTGATCCGTCGAGCGGCGTGCAGCATCCCGGTACCTTCGCCGGCCTGATCGAAAAGATTCCGTACCTGACGCAGCTCGGCGTGACCCACGTCGAGCTGCTGCCGGTGATGGCCTTCGACGAACAGGACGTTCCGCCCGCCACGGCGGCCCTCGGCCTGAGCAACTACTGGGGTTACAGCACGCATAGCTATTACAGCCCGCATCCTCGCTACTGCCGCGATCCCGCACGCGCGCCCCAGGAGTTTCGCGCGCTGACCGACGCCATGCACGCCGCGGGCCTCGCCGTGCTGCTCGACGTCGTGTTCAACCATACGGCCGAAGCGGGCGAGACGGGCCCCGTCATCAACTTCAAGGGCCTCGTCAACGATATCTTCTACCACCTCGACGCGGCCGACCGGCGCCGCTACCGGGACTACACCGGCTGCGGCAACACGATCAATTGCAACCATCCACTGGTGACGACGTTCATCGTGCGCTGCCTCGAATACTGGGTGGAAGAACTCGGCGTCGATGGCTTCCGGTTCGATCTGGCGAGTATCTTCGCGCGCGACCAGCGCGGCGAGCTGATGGTCGATCCGCCGCTGCCCTGGGCGATCGAGTCTTCGCGTGTGCTGTCGCGCGTGCCATTGATCGCGGAGGCGTGGGACGCCGCCGGCATGTATCAGGTCGGCGCCTTTCCCGGCATGGCATGGGCCGAGTGGAACGGCCGCTATCGGGACGTGATTCGCCGTTTCGTGCGCGGCGACCCGGGGCTCATCGGGGCGGTCGCGACCTGCATCGCGGGCAGCTCGGACCTCTATGCGGACGACGGCAGGCTGCCCAACAACAGCGTCAACTTCGTGACGTGCCACGACGGCTTCACGCTGATCGATCTCGTCAGCTACGAATCGAAGCACAACGAAGCCAACGGCGACGCGAATCGCGACGGCAGCTCCGACAACCTGTCGTGGAACTGTGGCGCCGAGGGCGGGACCGGCGACGCCGGGATTCTCGGTCTGCGACATCGCCAGGCGCGCAACGTGATGGCCATCCTGTTCCTGAGTCTGGGTGTGCCGATGATGCTCGCCGGCGACGAGGTGCTGCGCAGCCAGCGCGGCAACAACAACGCCTATTGTCAGGACAACACCCTCAGCTGGTTCGACTGGACACCCACTGAAGCCGGCTCGGCCATGTCGCGCTTCGTGCGCGAGCTGATCGAGCTGCGCAAGCGCCACGCAAGTTTGCGGCGGCGGTATTTCCTGACCGGCCGGCCCTCGCCGGGGCAGACTCGGCCGGATGCGGCATGGCACGGCGAGCGCCTGAACGAGCCGGGCTGGCACGATCCAGGCGCGCGGCTTCTCGCCGTCACGCTGGGCGGCGAAGCGCCTGGCGAGCCGGCACTGCACGCGGTGTTCAACATGGACGATTGCGCCCGCACGGTCCAGTTGCCCGCGCCCGACGGGCGGCACTGGCGGCGTATCGTCGATACCGCGCGCGACAGTCCGCAGGACATCGTGCAAGCGGCGCAACAGGGCGCTGTCGAAAGCGATCAGTCGCGCGTGGAGGCGCGCAGTGTCGTGGTTCTGGAAGAAGCGAGCTGAACCGACGCAAATAACCCGGGTTCTTGTCCTCTAATGTCGATGCTGTGGCGGATATGCCGTGCGCAGTTTCGATTTACTGGCGGGACAACCACCGGCAACGATCGCGGAGGGCATCATGAGAATTAGCGTAGACGGGCCGTCCGTCGTCTTTGCGATGGTTGCGGTCGTGGCCCATGGCAACGCATTCGCGAGGTCCGAAGCCTGCCATCCCACCTCCGAAAAGCAGATTTCCGCACTGTTCGATCGCTGGAACGACTCGCTGAAAACCGGCGACCCGCAGAAGGTCGTGGCGAACTACGCGCCGAACTCGATCCTGCTGCCGACCGTCTCGAACAAGCCGCGTTTGACCGCCGACGAAAAGCTCGACTATTTCAAACGCTTCCTCGAAAACAAACCGGTCGGCACGATCGACTTCCGCGACATCATGATCGAATGCAACACGGCGATCGACTCGGGGCTCTACACCTTCAAGTTCGCGGACGGCTCGGTCGTCAAGGCGCGCTATACGTTCACCTACGCGTGGAATGGACACAAGTGGCTGATTACCAGCCATCACTCGTCCAAAATGCCGGAAGGCAATTAGCCGATGTGGTTTAGAAAAAGTCAGGCTGGGACTTGAACCTCATTCACGAATGACCTGAATACGTCCAGCCTTGACTGCCGCATTCAATACCGTCCAGTCCGCCTCATTCTGTTCCGCGTAAGCGAGCGCGAATTGCACGACGGCTTCGTCGAATACCTCCGACTTGCCGACATATCCGCTGAGCAACGCAGGGTCGCCAGCTTTCGCCATCGAATGGGCCAGCGCGTGAGCGCAGGACACCGCGTATTCGCCGAGATCTTCGACGTCGAACGTGGTGAAGTCGAACGCACCCTTCATGTCGCGCAATTGCCGCACATAGAAGTCGTTGCCGGTGTGATGCATCTTCGACCAGCCGAGAAAAATGTCGCTGGCCGACTGCAGCAGACGCTGCCCGTTCACCACACGCTGGCCGTGATTGGCATAGCGGCTCGGCGCCAGATACCCCTCCAGCGCGGAAGCCCGTGCCTCCTTGAGTTGCAGGAACAGCGGGCACTCTCCGTCGGCCATGAAGAGCGCCTCGTAGCAACGCGTTCCCACCGACCCGATGCCCACGACGCGAATGGCGACATCCACCAGTTCATAGCGATCGAACAGTGCGCGCCTGTCATCGGGAAGCGTTAACCGGTAGTCGGCGAAGAAGCGCCGTACCAACGCCTGGTACTGTTTCTGGTCGTGCGGGTTCTCGAGCGGGACGTGGTACACGAGCGGCGGTGCGTCCTTGATGCGCAGCTTGCCGTTAACAAGCTCGGTTGCGCGAGTCATCACGGAACGTGACGACTGCTGCCTCGCCTTTTCGATAACCGCCAGTTCTTTCCTTCTCTCCTCCACCGAATCGGCAATCGCCAGCATGCTCGCCGCCTTGAACTGGCAATACCAGACGTCGAGCGTGTCCATGCCGCTCAATCCGGCGAGCCGTTGCCGAAAGGTCTCGCAGAGCCGGCGCGCCACGGCGCGCTGGTCGCGAATCGCAAAGCCGCGTTCGCGCGCGGCTATCACGAACGAGGCAGCGAGCCTGCGCACGTCCCAGTCAAACGGGCCCGGCAGGGTTTCGTCGAAGTCGTTGGGTCCGAAAAGAATGCGCCGTTCCGGACTCGCGAACAGCCCAAAATTGGCCAGATGCGCGTCGCCGCCCAGCTGCACGGTCACGTTGGAATGCGGCAGCTTCGACAGGTCGTGTGCCATCAGCGGCGCGGCACCCCGATAGAACGCGAACGGACTCGCGACCATCCGCCCGTAGCGGATCGGTATCAGCTCCGGCACCCGGCCCACGTTGGACGCATCGAGCAGAGCAACAGGATCGCGATCGTCGATCTTGCAGGTCCCCAGCTCCGCGCGCGGCGCCTTTTTGCGCGCCGCCTTGCCCTGCTCGACGCGCGCGGCCAGCGAGCCACGCCCCGCGAACAGCGTGGACGGATCTTCCTGGGCCGCCAGCGTCCTCGGATCAGCCTGATCCGTGGCGGGTTCCATGGACTTTGCAGCAGCGGAATCGGACACGCGTCACTCCTTTTTCGAATCGGGATCAAGGGGCCTCGTCATCTCACTTCACTTCACTTTGCTTCATCTCGGTTTGTCGGCGTCCGGTGCAGCCGCGGATGCGGGTGGCGACAGATCGCGTAGTGCGTCGATCGCCGCATCGACCGTCGCGAAGATCTCGCGATGCGCGCCACTCACCCGCAGGGCCTTATACCGCTCGAGTTCGTGCCGCACGCCAGACGGAACCGCGACCACGGCGATACCCAGGCCGCGCTGGTCGAGTTCCGCACCCAGCTGGAGCAACGTCTTGCCTGCCGTGTAGTCGATATTGTTGATCTCGGTTGCGTCGATCACGACCCAGCGCAACGGAACGCTCGCCTCGTTGACGAGTTTCAGCACTTCTTCCGTGAAGCGCCCCGTGTTCGCATAGAACAGATCCGCCTCGAACCGGTAGATGACGATGCCGGGTGCCGCGAGCAGATTCGGCTCGACGTGATGGGGGATCCAGTGGCCGGTGGGGCCACGCGTCAACACGCGCGTGCGCAGGCGATAGCTATGCCGCGCATGCGCGATCAGTGACAGCACGACGGCGGCGAGAATACCGTGCATCACATCGACGAACACGACCACACCCGCCGCGAGCAACGCAACGACGAATTCGTCCTTCTGCATGCGAAACAGTTCGACCATCCCCTTCACGTCGATCAGCTTCACACCGATCATGAAGACGATAGCCGACAGCACGGCGGCCGGCATCAGGCTGAGCGGCCTGGTGAGGAACAGCAGCACCAGCAGCACGATCACGGCCGTGGTGAGGTGGGCGACCTGGGTGCGCCCTCCCGCGTCGTCGATGATCTCGGTCTTGGTCGGACTGCCGTTCACGACGAAGGTGCCGGTAAACGCTGCGGCTGCGTTCGCCGCCGCGAGTCCGATGATATCGGCATTGTCGTCGCCCTTCTCGTTGTTGCGGGTGGCGTAGGCACGCGCCGTCGCCGCGCTCTGCGCGATGATGACGATGAAGCACGAGGCCGCCGTCGCCAGCACCTGGTTGACCCCGCTCATGTGCAACGGCGGCATGAACAGCGACGGCAGTCCGCCGGGCACTTCGCCCGTCACCGCGATGCCATGTCCGGCGAAATTGAACGCCCCGCTCGCCACGATGGAGCCGATCACGGCGATCAGCGCACCCGGCGCGCGCGGCGCGAGACGCTTGCACCCGATGATCACCGCGAGTACGGCAAGTGAAAGGAGCGTGGTCGGATAGTTCGCCTCGGCGACACGTTGAACCACGCTCACCAATTGCATGACGGGGCCGTGCCCCTGCTTCGCGAGCCCGATCAGCCCGGCGAGTTCCCCCGCCGCGACCTGCACGCCTACCCCCGTCAGGAAGCCGATCAGTGCGCTACGGGAAAGAAAGTCGGCCAGAAAACCGAGCCGAAAGATACGCGCGATCACCAGCATCACAGCGACCGTCAGGGCCACCGTGCTCGTAAGGCCGATGTATTCCTTGCTGCCCAACGCAGCCACGGTCGTCAGCGTACCGGCAAGAATGGCGGCCGTCGCGGAGTCCGCCGCGACTACCAGTTGACGCGAAGCACCCAGAAGCGCAAACGCCACCAGCGGCAACAGGATCGTATAAAGACCCGTGACGGTGGGCGTGCCGGATATCTTCGTGTATCCCATCACTTCGGGAATGCCGAGTGCCGCCAGCGTGAGCCCGGCGATGATGTCGTGCGGCAGTTGAGCGGAATTGAAGGGCAAAAGCCCCTGCAGAAAGGGCGAATGTTGCAGACGGGAGCGCGTGGAAGCCGCTGGTTTCATCTGTCCACCTCCGCTCGGGTCGTGAGCTTGCCAATGGAGGTATTGGACCGGCCAAGGATGACCAGCCCAGTGGCGGCGCTGCCCGGCAGCAGGACGAGAAGCCTGATCGTATGGCGCACGCGGCGGCGCCATTCCCGAATACGGACGCCCCCACGGCGAGGCGCCTCCAAACGGAAGATCCACATGGTTACCTCGGATAGTCGAACTGATCGAGACAACAGCGAATCCAAAGCCAGACAGACACGCTCCCCCTTTTCGCGCCGGTAGTCAATAGTCGGGAGCCCCATCGAAAAGGCCGTTGAAGCCGGCACGCGCGCGCCGCACGGCATCGCTGACGGCCACGACGGCTTCATCCTGCTATCCCGTCCTTTCCGCCCGATGCGCGGCCTCCTGCACACCTCGTACAGCCGCGGCCACGATCAAGCCGGTGAATACCACGCCGATCAGCCCGAGGCATGCGGCGTCGATCCGGCCGAACGCCGAAGTGGGCACGACATCGCCGTACCCGATGGTGAGCGCCGTGATCGCGCAGAAGTACACGGTTTCACCCAGCGGCGACGGTGTCCGGTTCGCTGTCTCGACGGGCGCGCCCCAGTAGTACATGCCAAACGTCAGCAGGACGAACAGTAGAAGCAGGCCGATCAGAATCGCTCTCAGAAACCACAGGGTTATCGCCATTTCCTTCAGGATCTCGCCGGCCCGAGGACGGACCGCGCCATCGCCTGTCGCATTTCCCATTGCACGCTCCTGTTGCGATCATCGGGTCGGCTTTGCAGCATGCCGCCCCGCCTCACTCCGCACGGCGGTGCTGCTCGAAAAGCAGAAGCATCAAATACGCATAGGCCGTTACGGCCAGAAAGAGCCCCATTCGCACGGCAAACGCGGTGTAGACATCCTTGCCCGCCACGCTGTCCTGCACCGATTGCCCGAGCAGAATGATCATCGTCACGAGACTGTTCAGCCAGAAGCCCGGCGAACAACGCGTGGGTTGCAGGCCGTACAGCTTGCGTCCCACCAGCAGGCCGAACAACAGCATCCACAGAAAGAACATCCACAAATGCACGAACAGCCTCAGCGCAAACCAGAACGCGATGGCGAGCAGACCGCCGAGCAGCGTCGAGCCGATCAGATCGCGTGCGGCGCCGCGGGCCGAGGTCGTGCAGGTTTGTCTGCCGAGGCTGACGGACTTCATGATGATCGGCATGTAGTTCGCCGGGTCGGTCATCGCGAGCAGATAGGCCGGCATGACGACGAGCGCGGCACGCAGCGCGATATAGGCCGCCTCGTCTTCCGCCATCGCTGCCGCGGCGGGCTGTTCTCGCGCGCCCATGCTTTCAGGAAACAATCTGTGCGCCAGCGTCGACGCCAGCACGGCAAGCAGAAGTCCCTTCGCCAGCGCGCCGACGACCGTCAGGGCCAGTTCGAAGTCGGCCGTGCCCGCGGCGGAAATCATCGTCAGTCCCGCGACCAGAAAAGTCGCGACGAGATTGTTGCCGCCACGCAGCCCGTAACGAAACGCGAAGAACAGCATGAGGCCGACGATCATGATGCCGGCCAACGCATAGTGACGAAGCAACGGAACGAGGAGCAGGCCGCTGCCGGTGGTCGACGCCACGACCAGCGAAAGAATCACGCCGGCCTTCAACGATAGCGGGCGATTCTGCGTGGCCAGCAGAAAAACCGTGAATACCGGCGCGACGACGGGTATCGGGAAATCGAGTCCAAAGCTGACGGCAAGCGCGATCGCCGTTCCGATGGCCACACGTATCGCGCGATAACCGAGGCGCTGGGTCGCGGGCTGCATGGGCTTCTCAATAGACGTAGGAGAGCCAGCTCATCAGCCGGATGAACGCGTGTCCCAGCGGATTGAGCGGATTGCCCTGGGTCGGAAAGGCCATCACTTCGGCCTGCCCGCCCACCCGCAGATCGCGCAGACGCGCGCGCTCGCTGTCGTCGAATTCGACGATTACCGGGAAACGCTGCGCGGGACGCAGCCAGTCGCGGCTATTCTGCACGGTGGGCAGGCTGCCCGCCGGCGTGCTCTGCCCCACGCTCACGCCATAGCCGACGCTGCGAACCCGCCCGCCGAATACTTCGCCGGGCAGCACGTCCAATGCGATCTCGACGCGCGTGCCGGGTTTGAGATGGCCCAGATTGTTCTCCGTCATGTCGGCGCTGACCCACACGTCGCGGATCGCGATCAGCGTCATGACCGGATTGCCCGCCGCGGCGAACTGACCGACTTCCGTGCGCAGATCCGTCACGACGCCGCTCGAGCGGGCTCTGATCCGCGTGTTGGCGAGATCGAGTTCGGCCTTCTCCAGCGCGCCAGCGGCGCTGCGCAACTGCGCATTCTCCGCCTCGCTTCCGCCCTGCTGCTCCCGCGCCCGCTCGACTTCGGCACGGGCCCCGTCGACCTGGCTTAGCGCCTGTTGATGCGTGGCCCGCGCGACCTCGAGGCGTCGCAGGGAGACGGTGCCCTCGTCTTCACGATAGAGCCGCTCGAGACGGTCGCTGTCCTGGCGCGCCTTGACCTCGTTCGCGATGGCGGCCCGCAACGCCGCGAGTGCCGACTCGATACCGGCCGTGCTGGCACCGACCTGCCGGCGCGTGGACTCCAGATCGGCGCGCGCGCGGTCAGCGGCAATGCGGTAGGGCTCGCTATCGACTTCGAACAGCACGTCCCCCGCGTTGACATCCTGGTTGTTGTGGACGAACACCCGCGTCACGCGTCCCGACACCTCGGCGGCGACGGGCACGACATAGGCCTGAATCCGCGCCTGCTGCGTATACGGCGTGAAACGGTCGGCGAGCAGATACCAGATCAGGCTCAGCACGATCAGACAGACGACCCATTTGACCGCCCTGCCCGAAGGGTCGGCGGCAGGCGTCGACGACTTCGGCGGGGCCGCGGTTCGAGGCTCGCGGGTATCCTGGGTATCGCTCATCGTGACGCCCCTTCGGCTTGCCCCGGCGTACCGGAAGACGGCGCCGTTTGGTCGAGCAGGTCGCCCCAATCGGTGCGTTGCCGCATCTGCGCGCGCGTCGCCGCGTCGACGAGCGGCTGTTCGGTTTCCCAGCCGCCTCCGAGCGCCTTGTAAAGCGCGATCACACTGCCGAGCGCATTGCTGCGATTGACCACGTACGCGTCCTGCTGCGCGAACAGCGCGCGCTGCGCATCGAGGACCCGCTGGAAGTCCGAATACCCTTCCCGATAGATCGTATTGGCGAGCGTCAGCGAGCGCCGCGCCGCGCCCTGCGCATCATTCAGAATGGTGTCGCGCTGCAAGGCGGCGAGCAGCGCCGTCGCGGCGTCGTCGGCCTCGCGCGCCGCCTCGCGCACCGTGTTCTGATAAGCGAGCGTCAACTCTTGCAGCCGTGCGTCCTGGACGCGCACGTTGTTCGTGATCCTGCCGTAATCGAACACGTTCCACGTCACGCTCGGGCCCGCGGCAAAGAGCAGTGTGCTCGGTGCGCCCGCGAGCGAACTGGCGGTCCACGTCAGCGTGCCGAGCAACGATACCGACGGGTACAGATCCGCTTGTGCCACGCCGATGAGCGCCGACTGCGAAGCCATCTGATACTCGGCCGCGCGAACGTCAGGGCGGCGCAACAGCAGATCGGCCGGCACGTCCTGCAGCACCGCATGATCCACCAGCGGCACCACGCCTTCCTTGCCCGACTGCACGTCGAGTTCCGGCAGCGGACCCGGCGCTCGCCCGATCAGCACCGACAGCGCATGACGCGCAAGCACGATCTGGCTTTCGAGATCGGGGATGCTGCTCAGCGTCCCGAGGTACTGCGTCTTCGCCTGCTGGAAGTCGAGTTCGTCGGATTCGCCAGCCTTGAAGAGCTTTTGAGCGATGTCGTAGCTGCGTTTTTGCAACTGGGCGTTCTCGCGAGCGATACGTAGCCGCGCCTGCGCGACCCGCAGTGTGAAATACGTATCCGCGACCTGCGCGTGCAACAGAACCAGCGCATCGTCGCGGTTGGCTTGCGCGGCGAAGAACCCGGCGTCGGCCGATTCGATCGCGCGGCTGAAACGCCCCCAGAAATCGAGTTCCCAGCCGATGCTGAAGCCCGCGCCGTACTGCACGAAGGCGCCCGAGCGCGGATTGGAACCATCCGAGCGCTTGCGCGCCGAAGCCAGTACATCGGCACTCGCCTGCTGCACCTGCGGATAGCGTCCCGCGAGCGCGATGCCGAGTTGCGCGCGCGCCTCGAGCACGCGCAGTCCGGCGATCTTCAGGTCGCCGTTGTGCGCGTCGGCTTCGGCGATCAGACGTTCGAGATTCCTATCGTCGAAGATCAGCCACCACTGGCGCACATCGGGCTGTGCACCCTGTTGCGTGACCCGCGTGATCGATTCGCTACTCCAGTGCTCGCTCCACGCTTCATGCTGCGGCTTGAAGTCCGGGCCCACCCGCATGCATCCGCTCAGGCCAACCGCCGCCCCGAAAAGCACTGCGATCCCGTACGGACGCATCAACGGTGACACGGAGCCATCCTCGAGCTTCAGGTCTGCTTCTGTTCGTGGGTCTGCGTGGGTTGCGCGGGTTGCCTGGGTTGAGGCTGGTCTCGGACCCAGCGCCAGAACAGCTGATAACCGACGGCCAGCATCACGGGCCCAACGAATAGCCCGATGACGCCTCCCGTCACCATGCCGCCGAGCGCTCCGATCAGCACGACGGGCATCGGCACCGCGACGCCACGGCCCAGCATCAATGGCTTGAGCACGTTGTCGGCGAGGCCCGCGACGAACACGTAAACCGAGAAGATGATGTTTGCGGTGTTCACGCCGTCCGTGACGATCACGAAGGCGATCACCGGAATGGTGATCAGCGTGGCCGGCAATTGCATGATGCCGAGCAGCAGCACGGCCAGCGCGAGCAACCCCGCGCCGGGTATCCCCTTCACGACGAAGCCGATGCCGATCAGCAGCATCTGGATAAACGCGATGCCCACTACCCCCTGGGCCACCGCACGAATCGTCGCCGTGCACAAGTCGGCGATCTGAGCGCCGTTCTCGGGGCCCGAGATGCGCGAGGCGATCTGCACCGCGCTGTGATAGCCCTTCTCACCGTGGGCCATCAGGATTCCTGCGACGATCAGCGCGACGAAAAATATCACCAGGCCGGCACCGAGACCCGTCACCGTTGCAAGCACAGCGAGCCCGGCCTCCTTCAGCTGCGGGGCGAATTTATGCGCAAGACCGGTCAGGTCCGTCGATGCCTGTTGCCAGAAGTCGTACACACGCTGGCCGACCAGCGGCCAACTCGCCACCGACTCCGCGGGAGGCGGAATCCGGAAGGTACCGCTCCTGGCAATGGCGATCGATTTCTCGACCGAATCGGCTACCGCGAGACCCAGCGCATACGTTGGCACCAGAATCACGACAAGCGCGACAAGGACGATCAGCGTCGCGATCAGGCCATCCTTGCCGCCGAGCATGGAGCGAAGCAGGACCTGCAGCGGATAGAGCGTGATCGCAAGAATCACCGACCAGGCCATCAGGTTAAGAAACGGCGCGAAGATCCGAAAACAGAATACGGCCAGGACCGCGACGAGTCCGGCGCGGATCAGGACGTCGAGCATCTCTCGGGACGGAGTCCGTTGCGGAATCGGTGTGAGCAGCATAAGTTGTTCTCCCGCCAGGTCGCGTCGCGGTTCGGCGGCGACACCGTGATAGGCCTGCAATCGCGAAAACTCAAACCCACTGGAACGTTCTTGACGCCAATACCAAGGCCTGCCTGCAATTCCGGCATTTTAAGAAGAGAATCGCGCCGGCTTTGTCGTCGACAGAACGCGGCGTTTCACTACTATTGAACCCGCGCCTGAAATATTCAATTGGACTTTGGTCTCATAGACCTCGAGCCGTCCGGAGCTCAGCCCGCCGCCGACGATCATGGAGAAAACCGTGAGATTGATGGCCATCGTCGCCCTTCTTCTGGCCATGACGCCTGGCGCGCCTGCCCTCGCCGCCGGGGTCGGCTTTCAGAAGGTCGACATACCGAATGGCGCCGAGCCGCCGCTCACTGCCGGAATCTGGTATCCCACCGATGCGCCGGCCACGCCGCACGCCTTGGGCGACGTCACCCAGACCGTCGCGGCCGACGCGCCGATCGCAGGCCATCACCTGCCGCTGATCGTGCTGTCGCACGGCGGCGGCGGATGGTACGGCGCCCATTACGACACGGCTCTCGCGCTGGCTCGCGCGGGCTTCGTCGCGGCGGCGGTCAGCCACGCCGGCGACACTTTCGATGACCAGAGCCGCGTGCTGCAACTCTGGCGCCGGCCCGCGCAGCTTCATCGGCTGGTGGACTACATGCTCGACGACTGGCGTGGGCGCGAGCGGCTCGACGCGAACCGCGTCGGCGCATTCGGCTTTTCCAACGGTGGCTTCACCGTGCTCGTGGCCGCGGGCGGCGTCCCGGATCTTTCGAAAATCGCCCCGTTTTGCGAAGTTCACCCGGATCATGACCTCTGCGAAGCGTTGCGGCATGCGGGCGTCGACGTTCGTTTCGGCGCGAATGTTCCCACCGGCGTATGGGTCCACGATGCGCGCATCAAGGCCGTCGTCATCGCGGCGCCTTCGTTCGGCTTCGCGTTCGGCCGCGCGGGCTTGAGCGGCGTGCGCGCCCCGCTCCAGCTGTGGAGCGCCGCCGACGATCGTCATCAGCCGCATCCCTGGTACGACGAGCCGGTGCGGGACGACCTGCCCCGCGCTCCCGACTATCGCGTGGCGGCCAACGCCGGCCATTACGACTTTCTGCCGCCTTGCGATGCGCGTCTTGCGCGGCTGCGCCCGGAGATCTGCGACAGCGCGCCGGGCTTCGATCGGGCGGCGTTCCATCAGCGATTCGACGCCGCTGTGGTGCGATCTTTCGAGTCGATGTTGCGATAGGAAAGAGACTCACCCGAATTCGTCGTGTTGCGGCAATTGGTCAGTGATCGAATACCACGGTGCCTTTGAACCCACGAAAATGTGGGCAGTGGGAGACATGGCGGGCGAGTCCGTGAGTGTTCCCAACGTGACGTGAACGTATTGCCCCTGACGAACCACTGAGAACATCAGGCTTCCGCATATTTTGCAGCGCACATCATGCGACGCTCGTTGATCGCCGAAAATCAACAGGCTGTCTTCGCCCCGAGTGATGCGCAGCTTGTCGCGCTCGATTCCCGCGAAGGGTTTGAACGCCGAGCCGGTCGCGCGCCGGCAGCTTGAACAGTGGCAGTTCAACGCATAGACGAATTCGTCCTTCACCGAGTAATGGACGGCACCGCAAAGGCATCGGCCGGCAAGCAATGGTTTCATGGCTGCCTTTAAACAGAAGGTAGGTCGCAAATTGGAAAGTCACGCAGCCGTGATTATTCGCGAGCCGACGCGCGATGTCGAACCGCCAGACCGCTAGCGCCTGAAAATTACCTGCGCCGTGCCGACCTCGATCGGAGAGGAGGTGTGCTGGTGGACAATTTTCCATCCGTCGGCCTGCTGCCCCAGCGTCATGGTCAGGCGATTGTCCATGGAGCGCAGTTCCGATCCGTCGGCGTCGACGGCTTTATATGTCGCGAAGGCGTGAACGACGGCGAGGTCCGCGGCGACGATCGTTTGCGCCGCGCTGAAATCGACTATCACACGTTCCGTACCCAGCGAACCGAACCAGCCCTCCACCATGGCGCGCCACGATGCGATGCCGTTGTACGACCATGTCCCCCACATGTCGAAGACCAGCGCATCGCGGTCGTATAGCGCAACGAACGCGTCCACGTCTTTTGCCAATACCGCGGCTTTGTAGCCCTCCAGGACTTGCAGGATCGGATTGTCGAGTCGGTTCACAGTGTGCTCCCAGGTCGGATGACGATGGCGGCCAGACTTGGCGCAAAACGGCAGATCCAAGGTTCCTGGCCATTTGTCTTACCAGGTAACGACGATCGACGCACCATCGGATCGACATCCCCCCGAAAAAACCTTCAACACGATATTGCGTTGCATTGATCAGATCCCCGCCCGCTGCGCGGATCACTGGGCGATCTGCTGACGTTGATACTCGTCGTGCTTCATTTGCATATAGTCGGCGCGGCTGACCTCGTGCAATTGCCGCGGATACTGCTCGGTCGCATCGAACCAGTCAGCGAGGCGTTTGTCGAGGCGGGCGTTGGGCGGGCTGGAAAGCGCGCCAAGATAGGCATCGATGGCGAGGTAGTAGCGCATCGTATTGCGTTCGACCAGGCCGCGCACGCCGCCGATGTATTGCGGCTCGCTCGTCGACGAATCGGGCGTAGCGGAAAAGCCGACCTTGTCGCTGCCGATCGTCGCCAGGTAGGTTTTCATGGCAATCCGTCCCGCCGTGCCATATCCGTACGCGTAGGTCAGGTGAATAAAGGTGCGGTTATCGCCCACCGGTATCGCTTCCAGCACGATACGGTAATCTTTCGTGCTCAGCGGACCCCTGGCGGCAGTGAGCTCGACGCGAAAATAATCAGGGGTGCTCGCTGCCGCACGAAAGTCGAATTGCACGCGGTACGACGACGAAAGCGATTCCCTGGTTTTCTTGCCGATGTTCACGGTGAGGATCGTACCGCTGTCGCTGGTCGACGCGTGGCAGTATTTGGTGTTCAGATGCAGGATCAGCACGTCGCACCAGTTGGCCGGGCCCTGAGTCGGGTCGTTGAGCGCGCCGCTGACCACCGCGAAAGGATAGTTGAGCAGCCCGTAAATATCGCCCTTGAGCGCCGACGGCAACTCCTGCGATTCGAGGTACAGCGGTCGCTGAAACTGGTTGTGCGCGAGTTGCTGCGTCAGACTTTGATATTTCGCGTGCAGGCGAGCCGCGCCGTCGTCCGCTTGCGCGACGACGCTCTGGCATAAGAAACAGAACACCGTCGTGATCAGGACAATCCACCACGGTCGCGTCCGCCGATTACCCGCCAGGTATGTGGCAAGCCCGCTCATGGCCCTCCTCCTACTTTGGCTCAGGTCGTGGCGCAACGCAGGCGGATCCGATCCTGGCGCCCTCGTGGTTCCCGCATATCGGCGACGTCACACGGCCATGCGCAAATACAGGCCGCGGAAGCCGGACCCTCATCGCTCGCCCGGCTCCCATTCCGGGCTGTAACCTCCAAGCGCCGGGTGATACATCTCATCGCCGGAGTGCTGAGTGAACTCAACGTTGAGTCGGTCCTCGCGCAAGCCAAGAATTTCGATGCACAGCGCGCAAAGCGCTTTGGCCACCTCCATGCGCGACTCGGGCGGCCGCCCCCTTCTGATATCGAGCATCATCAACGCGACGGGCACCGGTTCTCCGCTCTCCTGCGCAATGCGCCAGACGCTACCGGGACCGAGTTCGCGTATGGCTACGCTGATTCGCCTGACGTCCACCGACATCATCCGGGCATAGGTCTCACTCATTTTCGCCGCGAGCAGTCTTTTACTCTCGACAGAGTAGTGATCGTTTACATCAAGCTGTAGATAAGGCATTGCGTCGATCTCCGGGGAAAGCGTTTCGCACGCGCCAACTATATGCCGAAAAGCAGTTGCGTACGGTCGTGAACCCGCCCAATGCCAACGGCGGGATCTTCAAGCCGAACCGGATGTGGGCGATTGCTTCCCGAGCGACCTGAGCGCCGAAAGGATCGAGCAGATACCTTCGCACCGACCGGCTTCGAACGCCTGGCCGGGCGACAGCCACTGACGACGGCAATCATCGACCCGTGGCATCGGGCTTCCGGACAATGCATCGGAAGCCCGCGTCAAGTCTCAGACAGTCGGAGTGGGATTGCCTGCGCATACCGCGCAGACCGATGCGGTGAAGTTCGTCAACGCATCTGCCCGTCAATTTGCTTGCGCAGACGATTTTCCTCGTCTTGAAGCTCGGGCGTAAAAGCTTCGCCAAAGTCCGCAGGCTCAAAGAACGGGCGAATCTCGATCTCTGAATCACTGACCATCGGATTCGGGCAGCGCTTTACCCATTCGATCGCTTCGTCCATCGATTGAACCTGCCAGAGCCAGTACCCGGCGATCAATTCCTTGGTTTCCGCAAACGGGCCGTCAATGACGGTGCGGTCCTTCCCTGAGAACCTCACGCGAGCGCCGGCCGAACTCGGCTTCAACCCGTCGCCGCCCTGCATGATGCCGGCCTTGACCAGTTGCTCGTTGTACTGCCCCATCGCCGTGAGGAGTTCCGTACTCGGCATTTGCCCGGCTTCCGATTCGGGGGTTGCCTTGATCATGACCATAACGCGCATTTGGGTTTTCCCTTTGAAGACGAAAGTGTCTGGAGGCAACGGCGCCTCCAGTGACTACGACGAATGATCATAGGAGAAATCGACACGCGCAAGACACGATTGCGCGATTTTTCAGAACGTTTCTCGATGAGCGTAACGGCGTCTGGCTGCCGTGAGCATTGACAGAACTCCCCGATCCGCCACGAGGTGGTCACGGCACTGCGACCGCGTTGTGCACCGACTTTTCGCCTGTATCGGCGGGCCATTGTGCGCGGATCTTCGTCACGACCAGGTCCGGAAGCGGTATGTAATCCAGCGCGTTGACCGTCGGCCCACCATGACTCAACGCCCATTCGAAAAACTTCAAGGTGGCTTCGTCGTGGCCCGGCTTGATCGGCGTCGCGGGAAGCAACACATAAGTCGCGCCCATGATCGGCCAGGCATCCTTGCCCGGCTGGTTGGTCAGCGCTTGCGAGAGAGAACCCGACCAGTCGGCACTCGCCGCGGCTGCCCTGAAGGTCGCGGCGCTGGGCTGAACGACATTACCCGCCGCATTGGTCATGGCAACGTACTTCAAGCGGTTCTGTTTCGTGAAATCCCATGCGACATAGCCGATTGCGCCGGGCAGATAACCGACGTACGTGGCAATTCCCTCGTTGCCTTTACCGCCGATGCCGAGCGGCCATCGCACGCTAGTGCCTTCGCCTACCCTGCGCTTCCATTCGGGACTGACCTGCGCGAGGTAGTGAGTCCAGATCAGCGTCGTGCCCGAGCCATCCTGGCGACGCACCACGGCAATCGGGTAGTTAGGCATCTTGATCTTTGGGTTCAACCGCACGATTGCCGGGTCGTCCCAGAACTGAATCTTGCCGAGAAAGATGTCGGCGACGACCGGCCCCGTCAACATCACCTCGCCGGCTTTGAGCCCCGGAAGGTTCACGACGGGTACCACGCCGCCGATTACGATTGGAAATTGCCGCAAGCCGTTGCGGGTCAGTTGATCGTCGGTCAGTGGCGCGTCCGAGCCCGCAAAGTCGACTTCCCGGGCGATGACCTGCTTGAGCCCATCAGACGAACCCGTGCCCTGATAGATCACCCTGCCGCCACCCGACTTCTGGTAGTCGGCGGCCCATCGGGTGTAGAGGGGAGCGGCGAACGTGCTGCCGGCTCCCTTGATGTCGGCGGCGTAGGCCGCGGCTGTGCATGAACAGCAGATCAGACCAGCCATGATGGCGTCGAATGTTCTCACGAATGTCTCCCGTCGGTTCTTGTTCCGGGACATCGCTGATCCAGACCTGCCACTGCGTGAACTCGTTGGAGGGCGACCGTGCCGGTGATTCAATGTGCAGTTTTCATCGGGTGTGTCAGGTCTCCTGCATGACGCGCCATACGACACATTAAAGAACGGTGACAGACCGAATTCCAGTTGAATCGTGCTATCGAGCGCGCCGCGCCCGGCGGCCTCTTCCCCAATTGCAGGCATCCGGTTTCCGGGTAGCCGACACACATCAGACATCCCCTTCACGTCTCGTCCCACGGTGGCACGCCCGAGAACGCGTTGACGAGGAAATCGATTGCCGCACGAACTTTTGCGCTCACGTGGCGACGGCTCGGATACAGCGCGAGCACATCGATATCCGGCAAACGGTATTCAGGCAATACCTGGACGAGCCGGCCTGCGCGTAGGTCCTCGCCGATCAGAAACGTCGGCTGCCAGATCACGCCATGCCCCGCGAGCGCCGCCGCGCGCGCGGTGTCGCCGTTATTGGTGTGCATGTGGCAGTCGACCTCGACAGCATGCGTTTTGCCGTCTTTGTCCATCAGTTGCCACTCGTCCGCCGTGGCGGCATACGTATAGCCGATACATCGATGTCCGAGCAGGTCCGTCGGCGTTTCAGGATGTCCCCAACGCTTCAGATAGTCGGGAGATGCACACAGGATGTTTGTCGACGTCGCCAGTTTGCGCGCCGCGTGATCGACCGTGCCGGCGCGCGAGATGCGGATGGCGAGATCGAAGCCCTCCTCGACGATATCGACGACGCGATCTATCAGCGTGATGTCGAGTTCGACGTCGGGATATTGCTGCATGAACCGTGGCCACAGCGGCGCGAGATGCAGGATGCCGAAGCTGACCGGTGCATTGATACGCAGCCGTCCACGCGGTTCGATCGACGTTGTCGACACGAGCCCTTCCGTTTCCGCAACGTCTTCGAGGATTGCCTTGCATCGCGAATAAAGCGTTTCACCGGCCTCGGTAAGAGACAATCTGCGTGAGGTGCGATTCAGAAGCCGCGCACCGAGATGCGCCTCCAGTTCATTCACGTAGCGGGTCACGTTCGCGGGCGAGGTTTCGAGCGCGTCGGCCGCGCGCGCAAAGCTGCCCCGGTCGACTACGGTGACGAAGATCTCAAACGCGCGCAGCCGGTCCATATGGCACTCCTGTCATTCATAAAAGCTGAATGATATCGCCATATTTTTGGTCTTTTTGTCTCAAGAACGGAATCTTATAGTACGTCTCAACGAGCCGACGCATTGGGCATCGGCCGATGATCAAACCGGAGATTCAACATGCAACGCTTGACAGGAAAAGTCGCTATCGTCACTGGCGCCAGCGCGGGCATTGGTCGCGCCGCCGCCAGGCTGTTCGCCGCCGAAGGCGCGAAAGTTGTCGTGGCCGCACGCCGCGAAGCTGAACTCGAGGCGCTGGTGAGCGAGATCGCTCGCGACGGCGGCACGGCTGTCTCGCTGGCAGGGGACGTGCAATCCGAAGAATTCGCGAAAGCGCTGGTCGAACTCGCCGTCAGCCGCTTCGGCCGCCTCGACATCGCCTACAACAACGCGGGGACGCTCGGTGAAATGGGACCGTCCACAGGCGTATCGGAAGCGGGCTGGTCAGCGACGTTGGCCACCAACCTGACGAGCGCGTTTATCGGCGCCAAGCATCAGATTCCTGAAATGATCAAGCAAGGCGGTGGGTCGATCATCTTCACGTCGACGTTCGTCGGCTACTCGTTCGCCTTCCCGGGGACCGCCGCCTATGCCGCGAGCAAAGCCGGGCTGATCGGACTGACGCAAGCGCTCGCGGCTGAATACGGCCCGCAAGGCGTGCGCGTCAACGCGATCCTCCCGGGCGCGGTGGACACGCAGATGTATCGCGGTATGAACGATACGGCCGAATCGCAGACGTTCGTGACCGGGCTGCACGCGCTCAAGCGGGTCGCAAAGCCGGAAGAGATTGCCCGCTCGGCGCTCTACCTTGCTTCCGACGATTCGTCCTTCGTGACGGGTACCGCTTCGTTGGTGGACGGTGGGGCTTCGATTACGCGCACCTGAGCTTTCTTGACGACGGCGCCCGCGGGAATGCGGATGTTCGACGACGACCCGCGAACGGCTGCTTGACCCACGCTTCGATGATGTCGGCTCGTGTCCGGAGGTACGCATCTCGGATGCGCGGCCGACATCGGAGCGTTCGGGCGCGAGCGTCGACCGGCGTCGGCTGATGGACGAACCCCCTACCATGAAAAATAAACGACCACTGTACGGTTCCTCACCTAATCTTTGATCAGCTGAACCGCGAAAAGCGAAACGCGAGTCAGTTGGAGTAACCAACAAGGAGGTGGGCCATCATGAAGACGTTAGTCCACACAGCTTGCGCGGTCGCGGTCATGGCTGTGTCAGTTGCATCGCTGGCGCAGTCGGACGGGGCGCTGACGCACGCGCAAGTGCAGGCAGAAATCGCTCAACTCGAGCAAGCCGGCTTCAATCCGGCCAATGCGAATACCGTCGACTTTCCTACCAACATGCCGACCACCAACGCCACTGCCGCAGGCCAGAGCAGCGGCTACGGCCCCGCGACCAGCGGTACGCAGCAGATGGGTCATCCGGCCAGCACGAGTGGGATGAAGCCGGTGTTCTTTGGCGGATCGTAAGCCTGCCCGTCTGAGCAGTTCGCCGCTGCAGAGCATGCCCTCCCCGCCGGGGACGGCGTGGAGTGTCGTGCCATGCGCGCTTGCAGAGTGATTTCGGCCGCCGCCTGAATGCCCGAAGCCGTCATGACGACGATTTCGGACGCACCCGATCGAGCGCCATATTGCATGGCGCGTGTTGAATTGCCAGCGTTCATTCGCTGAGCGTCTGGCGCGAACAGCTAACACCTCGTCAGCGTTTCTTAACGTCGATGGTCAGGATTTCGTATCCGGGGTCGGCGTGCTCGTTCGCGACTTTATTCGCTTCCTCATACGAGCGAAAGGACGTGGCTTCCTTGATCTCCGGTGCCATGCCGATATCGCCGTCCTCTGCGGTGCAGAGGAACTTTTCGCCGGTCTTTACGACGTAGACGGTCGTCATATCTCCCTCCATGGCTTGCAGGGCAACTTCCAGTCTAGCAGGCTGGTAGGGTTGCACACGGTTCGCTGAGGCGATGGGCTGGAAAAGGAAGCGAGGAAAAGTCCCGTTGCCGCGCACCGCGGCAACACGTGACGATAGCGACCGTCGTGCGTTCAAGAACCAGGCGATTCTGCTTTGCCTGGTCCGATCGCTGCTTTCGCTCAGGGCGTCACTGCGCGATCGACCGCCGCACATTGCGGGCGATCCACGCCGCAAGACCGGAACGGCCCGCGATCGACAGCGTGCGGCGCGGCCCCAGCACGATGCCGCCGATCACCAGCGCGAGAAGCAGCGCAACATGCGGCGCCTCGGCGAGCGACGCGAGCACATTGCCGGCGGAGGAGCGCGAGGCTGCCCGCCCCGCCGGCAACGCGGCAGTCTGGTTCGCCGCGACCAATGCGGCTCGCGATGCCTCCATGCGTTCCAGAATGGTGACCCGGGCAAGCTCATTTGCGTGATGTGGCTGACTCATTTGAGCGACTCCCTGAGAGCGTCGAGATCGGAATGAATCTCGGCCTTGAGCACGTGAAGCGATTGCGCCGGTTTCTGCGCCCGCAGGAAGAGCAAGGACACGATGCACACGAGCAGCCACGCGCCGGCCACGCCCCAGACCACCGCAAGGAAGTAAGGCGTCTGCCACGCGGTGGCGATGATCGCGATACAAATGAAGGACAGCGTGAACAGGCCCGCGACTGCCAACGCCATGAGTGCGCTCAACTCGCGCACCAGACGCTTTCGCGTCTCCTCGACTTCAAGCGCGAACAGTTCGCTATAGTCGGTTACACGTTCGACGCAGAATCGCCCGACGTTGCGCCACCTCGTGACCTTCGCATGGATCGACATTCCGTCCTCCTTACGATTCATTTGCGGCGGCCGCAATCAGCAAAGACTTCGCCTCTCGGCCGACAGAGCGAAGCGACGCCAGCGCTGAACGCAGCGCAAGAGCCGGGCCCGCGCTGAGCGATCGCACGCCGCGTGCCCGTTCCTGGCCGGATGCCTGCACGCGTTCGCCGTGTCGGCACAGCGCTTGCTCGAATCAGGCAGATCATTCGCTCGCCGAGGACAGCATGACCCCGCTCCCCCCAACCGATCACACTGACCGCAGCGCCGACGCAAGCATCGGCGAGACCGGCTCCGATATGGCTAGCGCGGACGGACGCGCGATGCCGGCCGCGCGCGCCGAGCGCGGCTCCCACCACGCGATGTATGACGCGCACCGCGGCGCGCTGATCACGGTGACCGCGCATCGGAACTCGCGAGGCGCCTGGATCGCCGACGTGTCGATTTCCCGCGAGGGCCGGCCGCTGGAGATACCCGCCAATCTGGCCAACGTGGAGCCCGTGACGCCGGAATGGCTCACCGAGGCGGAAGCGTTGCGCGCCGGCGTCGAACAGGGCCGCTATCTGATCGACCGGACGCTGGGCGGCGGCTCCGCACCTCTATCGGCGTCGCTGGGGCCGGTGCGCTGACGCGGGCGTCGCAACACGCGCATGTCGCAATACGCGCATGTCGCAAATGTCGTGATTGCAGGTTCGACGGATTGCCCGGGTCGAGATTGTCTTTCTGATCGCCGAGGCGTCAGAACCGTGCCCGCCCCGGCGACCCGGCGCAAACGCGTTACTCGTCGCTATCGAGCCCGCCCGGCAGCGGCCCGATCGTCATGCCCGCGCCCGACCCTGTGCGGGTTCCGGGGGGATAGGCATCGGTTGCTGTCTCGGGCGGAACGTCCGCAACGCAGCGGCTCGCGTCGCCGTCGCGCAGACATTGCACGAAACGGTCCGCCTCCTGTGGCGAACGAAATCCGTAGATCTTGCTGGCAACCTGCACCTGTGTGTCCGACAGTCGCTTCGACGGCGTTTCCATCACCACTCCTTTTGCTGGACGATCTATCGCTACGAGCAACGCGCGCGCCACCTCCAATGCAATCGCGCCGCGACTGCGGCACAGCGCTTGCGTTGGCCCCAGGCAGACCTGGCAGGCCTAGCGCGCCGCGCTCAACCGTCTTGCGTCGGCGATGCCGACGGCGGCCCGCAAGTCGTCCGGATGAACCATCAATTCGCGGACCTCGCGCAGCGTCGCGTACTGGTCGAGCGCCGTCCGCCATCTCGGCGATTCGAGCAACTGATGCCACACCGGTTCCAGCACCGCGCAATCGGCATCGCGGCCATCCGCCAGTGCGGCCGCGAAATCGAGGCTGGCGTGCGCCGACAGCAGCTGCATCCGGCTCGCAGGGCCCAGCACGCGCGGCGCCGCTTCGACGGGGGCGTCGCAGCAATAGAGCACGGTCCTGCGAAGAGCGGCCCCGTCGCTCGTCAGCGCGGCGAGCGACGCGCCGCTCAAACCCACCGTCCCCTGCTGCGTCCGAAACGGGTAGACGGTGTGCGGGTCCGCATGCGCAAGCAGCGTCAGTCCACGCACGAGCCGCGGCAGATCGGAGGTGGCCGCATCGACCGATGCCTTCGCTTCGACGAGCAGGCATACGTCCCACGCCGCCGCGTCGGCCGGGGGCTGTGCCTGGCGCAGCAGCACCACGTCCCATTCGGTTTTCGCGCGCTCGTGGCTCGCGGGTATCGCGGCCGGCACGCGCATCGAGTTCACGACACGGTACGAGGCGAGCGCACCCTGCGCATCATTGAGGCGCCGCGCGAGCGCGTCGAGCGCATCGGCGGCCGATGCCTCGACCGCGGCGCCGCGCTGCTTCGAACTCAAGCCTCGTGCCACGGCAGTCGAGCTTCCCGGGCGCGGCCCCTGGCGATCCCACAGCGTCTGGTACTGACGCACGCGCTCGTCGGACGCGAGCGCGTAAAGACGGCGCAAGCGCTGCAAAGCGGCACTCTCCAGCAATTGCGCGAGGCCGCGTTGCAGCGCCGCGTCGTGCGCGATTTGCGGCGTATCGATGCAAGCTTGCACGGCTTCGGCCAGCTCGGGCCACGCTTCGGCGAACGCCAGCGCGTGCAGACGCGCCAGCGCGTCGCGTTGCAGGCCGGGTAGCAGCCGCTGCTGTTTGGCCGGATGTGCGATCGCATTGACGGCCGCGTAGATCAGCCGGCGATCGACGCTCGCGTGCGCGGCCAGCGACGCGTACTCGCGCACCACCGTGCTGCGATGCCGTAGCAGCATCGCCTGAAACACCGGGTCGCCGGCTTCCTCGCGCATCGCCTCCCGAATCATGCGCGCGAGCGCCTCGACGAAGAAGCGCTGGTGCGCCGCATCCGGCGCTTCGCCACGCGCGCTCGCCTCGCGAGCCTGCTCGATCGCGAGCGCGAGCACGGTGGCGGGTCTCGCTTGCTGCGTCGGCGCGCAGACGGCCGCAAGCGCCGGCAGGCGATAGCGACGCGCGACAGCGTCGAGCATCTCGTCGAGCAGCGAAGGCGATGGCGTCAAGGACATAGCGATATGTCGATCAGTTGGCGAAATAACTGTACATGAAGGTTCGATGCGGCGCGCGGACCGGCACGGGCCGCCCCGTCAAAACGCCATTGCCATAAACTTCATAAAAAATGGGCGCTGGGAAATCCCGATAAACATTACAAAATACAAACATGAATCGAACCGGCAATTACATTTTTCCGACATTAAACATGCATGACGAATTCAGCACGAAAATTGCTCTCCGGATTAACACGGAGAAAACCGGCTTCAATCACGCAGACGCTTAATGCTCGGCGTACACTCGCCGTGAAGCGCTTGCCATAAGGCGCAAGGGCTACGGTGCCGTCCGCGATCAAACGCGGTTTTGTGGAGACTCAGGAGAACAATCGATGAGCTGGACTCGGGAACAGAGAAACGTCACGATCGCCGCCTATCTAGGCTGGACGCTCGACGCATTCGATTTCTTTCTGATGGTGTTCGTATTGAAAGATATCGCGCAGGAATTCAATACGGACATTCCGTCGGTCGCGGTCGCGATCATGCTGACCTTGATGATGCGCCCGCTCGGCGCATTGATTTTCGGCTGGCTCGCCGACAAATACGGCCGCCGTCCGACGCTGATGCTCAACATCGCGTGCTTCTCGCTGCTCGAACTGCTGTCCGGTCTGTCGCCGAACCTGATGACGCTGCTCGTGCTGCGCGCGCTGTTCGGTATCGCAATGGGCGGCGAATGGGGGGTCGGCGGCGCGCTGACCATGGAAACCGTGCCGCCGAAGTCGCGCGGTATCGTCTCGGGTCTTCTGCAAGCCGGTTATCCGAGCGGCTACCTGCTCGCCTCGATCGTGTTCGGCCTGTTCTATCAACACATCGGCTGGCGCGGCATGTTCTTCGTCGGCGTGCTGCCCGCGCTGCTCGTGCTGTACATTCGCGCGCACGTGCCGGAGTCGCCCGCGTTCAAGACGCTCGAGAAGAAGGTCCGTCCTGGCCTCGTCGCGACGCTCAAGCAGAACGTCGGTCTGTCGATCTACGCGATCATCCTGATGACCGCCTTCAACTTCTTCTCGCACGGCTCGCAGGATCTGTATCCGACCTTCCTGCGCGTACAGCACCAGTTCGATGCGCACACGGTGTCGTGGATCACGATCACGCTGAACATCGGCGCGATCTGCGGGGGTCTGTTCTTCGGCTGGGCGTCGGAGAAGATCGGCCGCAAGCGCGCGATTTTCATCGCCGCGCTGATCGCGCTGCCGGTGCTGCCGCTGTGGGTCTTCTCGACCACGCCGATGCTGCTCGCGCTCGGCGCGTTCCTGATGCAGATCTCGGTGCAAGGCGCCTGGGGCGTGATTCCGGTGCACCTGAACGAAATCTCGCCCGATGAAATCCGCGCGACCTTCCCCGGTCTCGTGTATCAGCTCGGCAATCTGATTGCGTCGGTCAACGGGCCGCTGCAAGCGAAAATCGCCGAACTGCACGGCAACAACTACGCGCTCGTGATGGCGGTCGTGATCGGCATCGTCGCGATCTTGATCTGCGCGCTGATTCCGTTCAGCCGCGAGCGCCGCGGCATCGACATGACGCAGTCCGCGCGTGAAGTCGTCGGCGCGGAATCGACGGGCGGCGCGGTCGGAGGACAAGTTTAAGAGCTCGAGGCTTTCGAACCAGACGGCTAGCCAATACGCGTCAACGCGTGGGAGCCGGGTCAACCCGGCCGTCGAGCGCAAGGCCAGATTACATCGCAACACGACACGAGGCCGTTCCGATTCGTTCGGGACGGCCTTTTTATTTTCCGCGCGGCATGACGCGCCGCGCTTCGCCAGCATGGCTCCCCGACAGCTCTTCTAGAGGAGTTCGTCGAGCCCGTCCCTTGATCGCACCGACCATCCTTTCTTATCCTAAAAAAAACGGTCGTTTCAAATATCGATTTGAATCGCGTGTTTGCGAGCCGGCAGCCCCGGCAAGTGGGAGACGGCAACATGGCAGTTCGCACACCCGGCCGGCATGCCGGCGATACGAAGTCACGCATTCTCGACGCCGCGGAGACGCTGTTCATCGAATGCGGCTATGAGGCGATGTCGCTGCGCCAGATCACTTCGCGCGCCGAAGTCAATCTCGCGGCGGTCAACTATCACTTCGGCAGCAAGGAATCGCTGATTCACTCGATGCTGTCGCGCCGGCTCGATCAGCTGAACCGGGAGCGCCTGAAGCTGCTCGACCGCTTCGACGTCATGCTCGGCGCGCGCCTGACCTGCGAGCACGTGCTCGGCGCGATGTTCATTCCGGCGCTGCGTCTGTCGCGCGATCCGCGTGTCGGCGGCAGAGCGTTTCTGCGCCTGCTCGGGCGCGCCTACACTGATCCCTCGTTGTTCATCCGCGACTTTCTGAACGCGCATTACGAAGCGGTGGCGATGCGCTTCTTCGACGCGTTCCAGCGCGCGCTGCCGCATCTGCCGCGCGAGGAGCTCGGCTGGCGGTTGCATTTCGCGATCGGCGCGCTGTCGGGGGTGCTCGCCGGCACCGATACCGACAGCCTGATTGCCGAGTTCTCGCAAGGCAAGTCGATGAACGATCTGCAGCTCATCGCGCGCCTTGCGTCGCTGATGGTCTCCGCGCTGAAGGCGCCGCTGCCGGACGGCTCGCAACTGGCCGCGTTCGCCGCCGTGCTCGGCGATGCGACCGACGGCGGCGTAGATAGCACGTTCGCCAGTGCGCAAGAACACACCAGCGGCGAGGCGGCCGGGTGCGCAGTGGCACGCGACACGTTCGACAGCAACAGCCGCGGCGGCACTATCGAAGCGGCGCCGGCAAGCTATCAGCATGGGCTGCACGGCACCGCCTGACGAAGTCTCACGGCGTCATCGCGTCATCACTCGACGTAACCACCACACGTCGTACATGGAACCCGATCGAGCTCGCTTACCCGAGCAGTACATCTACGTTGCGCAGCTGCGCCGTGCCCGTCAGTCGAGTCGGTAAGACGCGGTAACGCCCGACGCAAGAGAGCGACTCGCAGCTGGCCCGGCGATTGCGTCACCACAGAGGAGGAAACGTCATGCCGTGGTTCATCCTGGCGCTCGTCATCGCCGCATTCGCTCTCGTCTACGTTCAGGCCCGCGCCTCATGGTGGCTCGCGGCGCTGATCGTCTGGGTCGCGGCCGCGCTCGTGAGCGGCGCGGCCGGCCCGCTGCTGACGACACTGCTCGCGATCGTGTTCGTACTCCCCGCCCTCGTGCTGACGATCAAACCGCTGCGCCGCGCATGGCTCGCGAAACCGGTGCTCGACACGTTCCGCAAGATCCTGCCGCAGATGTCGCCGACCGAGCGCGACGCGATCGAGGCGGGCACGGTCTGGTGGGACGCCGAGCTGTTCTCGGGCCGCCCGCACTGGGACACGCTGCTCGGCTATGGCCCGGCCATGCTCAGCGCCGAAGAGCAGACGTTCCTCGAGGTCGAATGCGAGCAGCTGTGCGACCTCGCGAACGACTGGGAAACCACGATGGTCTGGCAGGACCTGTCGCCGCCAACATGGCAGTTCATCAAGCAGCACGGCTTTCTCGGCATGACCATTCCGAAGCAGTACGGCGGCAAACAGTTCTCCGCGTACGCGCATTCGCAGGTGATCATGAAGCTCGCGACGCGCTGCTCGGCCGCGGCCGTGTCGGTGATGGTGCCGAACTCGCTCGGCCCGGCCGAGTTGCTGATGCACTACGGCACCGACGCGCAGAAGAACTACTATCTGCCGCGTCTCGCGCGCGGCGAGGAAATCCCCTGCTTCGCGCTGACGAGCCCGTATGCCGGGTCCGACGCCGCCGCGATTCCCGATGTCGGCATCGCTTGCCAGGGCCTGCACGAGGGCCGCGAGACGCTCGGCTTTCGCGTCACGTGGGACAAGCGCTACATCACGCTCGGGCCGATCGCGACCGTACTCGGCCTCGCGTTCCGCGCGCTCGACCCCGACCATCTGCTCGGCGCGAATGACGAACCGGGCATCACCTGCGCGCTGATTCCGACCGACCACCCGGGCGTCGACATCGGCCGCCGTCACTGGCCGTTGAACGCGGTGTTCCAGAACGGCCCGAACTCGGGCAAGGACGTGTTCATTCCGCTCGACTGGGTGATCGGCGGACGCGCCCAGGTCGGCAACGGCTGGCGCATGCTGATGGAGTGTCTGGCGGCGGGCCGCGCGATCTCGCTGCCGTCGTCGAATGTCGGGATGGCGAAGATTGCCGTGCGCGGCACCGGCGCGTATGCCGCGATTCGGCGCCAGTTCCGCACCGCCGTCGGCAAGTTCGAGGGCGTGCAGGAAGCGCTCGGCCGCATGGGCGGCAACCTGTACGTGATGGACGCCGCGCGCCGCCTGTGCGCGCAGGCGGTCGACCTCGGCGAAAAGCCGTCCGTCATTTCGGCGATCGCCAAATATCACATCACCGAGCGCGCGCGCATGGTCATCAACGACGGCATGGACGTCGTCGCCGGCAAGGGTATTTGCATGGGGCCGTCGAACTTTCTGGCGCGCGCGTATCAGCAAATGCCGATCTCGATCACGGTCGAAGGCGCGAACATTCTGACGCGCTGTCTGATCATCTTCGGCCAGGGCGCGATTCGCTGCCATCCGTACGTGTTGAAGGAAATGACGGCGACGCGCGAGCCCGATCGCGCGAAAGCCTTGCGCGAGTTCGACGCGGCGTTCTTCGGTCACGTGAATTTCACGGTGTCGAACGTGGTGCGCAGTGCCGTGTATGGGCTGAGCGGCGGCGCGCTGATCGCGAAGCCGCGCCGCGCGTATGCGCCGCTCCATGCGTACTATCGCGCGGCGACACGTCTGTCGGCCGTGTTCGCGTTGCTCGCCGACGTGTCGATGTTCGTGCTCGGCGGCGATCTGAAGCGTCGCGAACGCATCTCCGGACGCCTCGGGGACGTGCTGTCGCAGCTGTTCCTGATCTCGGCGACGCTGAAGCGTTTCGAGGACGAAGGCCGACAGCACGACGACCTGCCGCTCGTGCGGTGGGGCGTCGAGGATGCGCTGTACAAGGCGCAGCACGCGCTCGACGGCGTGCTCGCGAACTACCCGAACCGGGTCGCCGCGACGCTCGTGCGTGTGCTCGCGTTCCCGTTCGGCCTGCCGCATCGCGAGCCGTCGGACCGGCTCGGCAGCGAGATCGCCGAACTGATGCAAACGCCCGGCGCCGCGCGCGAGCGGCTCGTCGCCGACTCGTACGTGCCGCACCCCGACGTCGATGCGCTCGGCTATGGCGAGCTCGCGTTCGCGCTCAATCCGCAGTTCGCGCAAATCGAGCAGAAGCTGCGCGAGGCGGTGAAGCAGGGTCTGCTCGAACCGCTGCCGCAAAGCCTGCCGCAGTTCGCCGCATGGACCGATGCGGCGCAACGCCAGGGCCTCGTCGACGCGGACGAGCGGCGCGTGCTCGACGACTACGCGCGCTACGGCGCGCAGGTCGTCAAGGTCGACGATTTCCCGGCCGACTTCGACCTGCTCGCGAGCTTGCAACAGCGCAAGCAGGCGCTCGAAAAGGCGCTGGAACTGGTGGCCTGATGCGCGCGCTCACGCAGAAAAAACGACCGACCCGGCGCGGCAAACCGTACCCGAGTCACGCAACTCAAGGCACACTGACACACGTCCGGCGCCCCTGAAAATCACGGGGCTGCCCGCGGCGCGTCCAGCAGAGCAACCGATAACATGAACGACTCCTACCTGAAGTTCGTCAACTCGCCGTTCGGCGGCCGTCTCGCGCGCTCGCTCGGGCTGCCGAAGCCCGAGGTGCTGCGGCGCTATCGCGCGGACCGGCCCGAGTTCGACGGACTGATCGCGATCGGCGCGGGCCGCGAGCCGCACCTGTTCGACGCGCTCGCGAGTCTGATCGCCACCATCGGCATGACGAGCGTCGCGCACGAAAGCGCCGGGCTGTGGGTGCCGCTCGCCCATCGCCACGGCCTGATGACCGGCCGCTTCGAGCCGGCCGAAGCCGGTGCGCCGGGCAAGCTTGCCGCGTTGATGTTCGACGCGAGCGGTATCGACGACAGCAGCCTGCTCGAACCGCTGCACGGCTTTTTCCACGACACGCTGCGCTCGCTCGGCAAGTGTGGGCGCATCGTCGTGCTGGGCCGGCCGCCCGAGGCCTGCGCGAGCCCGCGTCAGTGGACTGCCCAGCGAGCGCTCGAAGGGCTCGTGCGCTCGCTCGGTAAGGAAGCGCGGCGCGGCATCGCCGCGAATCTCGTGTACGTGGAGGAAGGCGCTGAAAACGCCATCGAGGCGACGCTGCGCTTTTTCCTGTCGCCGCGCTCGGCCTATGTGTCCGGTCAGGTGGTGCGGATCGCGGCACATGGCGCGCTGCCGCACGACGCGCCCGCGTTCGACTGGCGCCAGCCGCTCGCCGGCCGGCGTGCTCTGGTCACGGGCGCGGCACGCGGCATCGGCGCGGCGATCGCGAGCGTGCTCGCGGCCGAGGGCGCGCATGTGATCGGCCTCGACATTCCGTCCGCGCGCGACGCGCTCGATGCGACGATGCGGCAGCTGAACGGCAGCCCGCTCGCGTTCGACGTCGCCGCGCCCGAAGCGCCCGCGCAGATCGCCGCCGCGCTCGACGAGCTCGGCGTCGACATCGTCGTGCACAACGCCGGCATCACGAAGGACAAGACCATCGCGAAGATGACCGGCGCCGTCTGGCAAAGCGTGATCGACATCAACCTGAGCGCGCAGGAACGCATCGACGACGCGCTGCTCGCGGGCGGCATCCTGCGCGACGGCGGGCGCATCGTCGCGGTGTCGTCGATCAGCGGCATTGCGGGCAATCCCGGCCAGACCAACTACGCTACGTCTAAGGCTGGCGTGATCGGCCGGGTGCAGAGCATGGCGCCGCCACTGCGCGCGCGCGGCATCACGATCAACGCGGTCGCGCCCGGCTTCATCGAAACGCAGATGACCGCGAAGATTCCGCTCGCGATCCGCGAGGCCGGCCGCCGCATGAACTCGATGAGCCAAGGCGGCCAGCCCGTCGACGTCGCGCAGACCATCGCGTGGCTCGCGCATCCGGGCTCGGCGGGCGTGACGGGCCAGGTCGTGCGCGTGTGCGGTCAAAGCCTGATTGGCGCCTGAACGGGAGCATGGGTATGGACGAACCGCGTGATCCGTTCGGCAGCCGTCAGCTCGCTCCCGCGCCGGGCGACGGCGCGCGGCCGAAAACCGTCGTCATCGAAACGCTGCCCGCCCCGGCAAAGCTGTACGGGCGCGCGCTGACGGGCATCGTCAAGCGCGGCCGCGACACGCGGCTGCCGCCGTTGCGGCTCGTGCGCCCCGCCGTCGTGCTCGAGCCCGGCCCCGTGTGGCGCTATGCGCGCGTGTGCGGCTTCATTCCCGAGCACGGCGTGCCGCTGACCTACCCGCACCTGCTCGCGTTTCCGCTGCATCTGCTGATGCTGACCGACCCCGCGTTTCCGTGGCCCGCGCTCGGTCTCGTGCATCTGGCCAATCACGTGCGGCTGCGCCGCCCGCTCGCCTACAAGGACCTGCTGCGCATCGAGGTCGAATTCGGCGCGCTGCTGCGTCACGACAAGGGCCAGGCGTTCGTCGTGCATACGCGCATCTATCGGCGCGGCGAGGCGGTGTGGGACGGCGACAGCATCTACCTGAAGCGCGCGGTGCCGGCGCTCGGCCATCCCCTCGAAGCGTTGACGCTCGGCCCCGATGCGCTGCAACGGATCGCGCGCTGGCAGCTCGCGCCGCAACTGGGCCGCGACTACGCGAGCGCGTCCGGCGACTACAACCCGATCCACATCAGCGCGCTGTCGGCGAAGGCGTTCGGCTTTCCGCGCGCGATCGCGCATGGCATGTGGACGCTCGCGCGCGCGGCGTCGTCGCTGCAGCCGCCGAAGCCGCTCGCCGAAGCAACGCTCAGCGCCGAGTTCAAGGTGCCGATGCTGCTGCCGGGCGAAGCGTCGCTGTGGAGCGCATCGCCTTCGCTGATCGAGCGCGATCTCGAGGTGCGCGATATCGCCGGGGAAAAGCCGCATTTGCGCGGGCGCATGCAGTGGCGGCTGCTGTGAACCGCGAGCGCGCCGTTCGCATCGACCAATAATCTGGGAACGACCCAAAGGAGCCGAGCATGTCCCACCCGCAACCTGCCGCGCGCCGCGTCGCCGTCATCGGGGGCAACCGGATTCCGTTTGCCCGCTCGAACACCGCGTACGCGAGCGCATCGAATCAGGACATGCTGACCTTCACGCTGCAAGGGCTGATCGATCGCTATGACCTGCACGGCGTGCGTCTCGGCGAAGTCGCGGCGGGCGCCGTCATCAAGCATTCGCGCGACTTCAACCTGACGCGCGAGTCCGTGCTGTCCACCACGCTCGCGAAGGAAACGCCCGCCTACGACGTTCAGCAGGCCTGCGGCACCGGCCTCGAAGCCGCGATCCTCGTCGCCAACAAGATCGCGCTCGGGCAGATCGACGCGGGCATCGCGGGCGGCGTCGATACCACGTCCGACGCGCCGATCGGCGTCAACGAGCGCATGCGCAAGATCCTGCTCGAAGCGAATCGCGGCAAGAGTACCGCTCAGCGTATCGCCGCGCTCAGCAGGCTGCGGCCCGGCATGTTGTTCAAGCCGCTGTTGCCGCGCAACGGCGAGCCCCGCACGGGGCTGTCGATGGGCGAGCATTGCGAGCTGATGGCCAAGCGCTGGAACATCTCGCGCGAGGCGCAGGACGTGCTCGCGTACGAGAGCCATCGCAAGCTCGCCGATGCGTACGCGCGCGGCTTCGTCAACGATCTGATGACGCCGTACAAAGGCCTCGCGCGCGACAACAACCTGCGCGCCGACCTGTCGCTCGAACGGCTTGCGAACCTGAAGCCCGTGTTTGACCGCGACGCGGGCACGCTGACCGCCGGCAACTCGACGCCGCTGACCGATGGCGCATCCGCGGTACTGCTCGCAAGCGAAGCGTGGGCGGCCGAGCGTGGCTTGCCCGTGCTCGCGTATCTGAGCTGGTCGGAAACCGCGGCGGTCGACTTTTTCGACAAGCAGGAAGGCCTTCTGATGGCGCCCGCCTACGCGGTGCCGCGCATGCTCGCGCGCGCCGGCCTCACGTTGCAGGACTTCGATTTCTACGAAATCCACGAAGCGTTCGCGGCCCAGGTGTTGTGCACGCTCGCGGCATGGCAGGATGACGAATATTGCCGCACGCAGCTTGGCCTCGCCGGCGCGCTCGGTGCGATCGACCGCACCAGGCTCAACGTGAACGGCGGTTCGCTCGCGACCGGCCATCCGTTTGCGGCGACGGGCGGACGTATCGTCGCCGCGCTCGCGAAGATGCTGGCGCAACTCGACAAACCGGCCGGCAGCGCACGCGGGCTGATCTCGATCTGCGCGGCGGGCGGCCAGGGGGTCGTCGCGATTCTGGAACGCTAGCGCGGCAGCGCATACCAACATTTTCAGGAGGCAACCGATGACCGAGCCCACCCAAGCCCCGCTGCACGTGCCGGACGCAGGCGGCACGCCTCGTCAAAACCCGGTGCCCCACCCCGCTCCGAACACCGACGGCATCTGGTACGCGTCCTATCCGGACGACGTGCCGCGCGACATCGACGTCACGCAATACGAGTCGATCGATCAGTTCTTCGACGAATGCATCGCACAGTTCCGCGAGCGCGTCGCGTACGTGAGCGTCGGCGCGAACCTGACGTACGGTGAACTGGGCCGCAAGGCGAGCGCGTTCGCGGCATACCTGCAAAGCATCGGCGTGGAGCCGGGCGAGCGCGTCGCGATCATGCTGCCGAACACCTTCCAGTATCCGGTCGCGCTGTTCGGCACGATCAAGGCGGGCGCGGTGGTCGTCAACGTGAATCCGCTCTACACGGTGCGCGAACTCGCGCACCAGCTGAAAGACAGCGGCGCGCAGACGATCGTCGTGTTCGAGAACTTCGCGAAGACGCTCGAAGATGCATTGCCCGGCACCAAGGTGCGCAACGTGATCGTGACCGGGCTCGGCGATCTGCTCGCCGACGGCGCGAACCTGAAGGGACACCTGCTCAATTTCATGCTGCGTCACGTGAAAAAGATGGTGCCCCCTTTCAAGCTGCCGCAGGCGGTGCCGCTCCTGAAAGCGCTTTCGGCCGGTTATGCGCGGCCGCACACACCGGTGCGCGCGACCCACGAAGACATCGCGTTCCTGCAATACACGGGCGGCACGACCGGCGTCGCGAAAGGCGCGATGCTCACGCACCGGAACATCCTCGCCAATCTGTTGCAGGCGAAGGCGTGGGCCGCGGGGCAGCTGTCCGGCGAGGGCGAAACGGTGCTCACGCCGCTGCCGCTGTATCACATCTACTCGCTGACCGTGAATGCGCTGATCTTCATGGGGCTCGGCGGACGCAACATCCTGATCGCGAATCCGCGCGACATGAAGCGCGTGATGATGATCATCCGTCACGAAAAATTCACCGGCATGACCGCGGTCAACACGCTCTACAACGCGTTCCTCGACAACGAGGAATTCTGTCGGCGCGACTTCTCGGACCTGAAGCTCGCGATGGCGGGCGGCATGGCGACGCAGAAAGCCGTCGCCGAGCGCTTCAAGGCGGTGACGGGCAAGCCGATCATCGAGGGCTACGGACTCACCGAGTGCTCGCCGATCGTCTCGATGAATCCGGTCGATCTGACCAATCTGCGCGACTTCGAGGGCTCGATCGGCTTGCCCGCACCGTCCACGCAGGTGCGCTTCAGGAAAGACGACGGCAGCTGGGCCAATATCGGCGAGGCGGGCGAGCTGTGCGTGAAGGGCCCGCAGGTCATGAAGGGCTACTGGAACCGCCCCGACGAAACCGCGAAGGTGATCGACGACGACGGCTGGCTCGCGACCGGCGACATCGGCGTGATGGACTCGCGCGGCTTTATCCGTCTGATCGATCGCAAGAAGGACATGATCCTCGTGTCGGGCTTCAACGTGTATCCGAACGAAATCGAGGACGTGATCGCCGCGCATCCGGACGTGCGCGAAGTCGCCGCGATCGGCGTGTCCGACCCCGCGCAGGGCGAGCGCGTGAAGGTGTTCATCGTGCGGCGCACGCCGACACTGACCGCCGAGCAGGTGATTGCGTACTGCCGCAAGAATCTGACTGGCTACAAGGTGCCGAAGCTCGTCGAATTCCGCGACGAGCTGCCGCAAACCAACGTCGGCAAAATTCTGCGCCGTGCGTTGCGCGACGAGGAACTCGCGAAACAGAAGTCTGCCTGACGGGAATAAGCGTTGCTTCAAAGCGTTATTGCTTTGTTGCTTCGCGTTATTGCCTTGCATGTTGCATGAGCGGCCGCGTCACTTTCTGGAGAAATTCATGAAGCACCGCATGTCCGCCCGTTCGCATCGCCTGCGACAGCGCTTGCTGGGTGCGCTGCTCGTCGCGCTCGGCCTGCTGTCGGTGCCGACGGCCTTCGCGCAGAACGACGACCGCCCGCCCCCGCTCAACACCGCGAGCGCCGTCAAGCCGCCCACCACGCCGGCCGCGCAGGTCGGCAAGCTGACGCTCGACCAGCAGGTCAAATGGCTGCGCGCCGCGCAGCAAAGCGGCACGCTCGAAAAGCTCGACGACGCGCAACTGGTCGCGCTGTTCCAGTCGCTCGATCCGCTCGCGCTGCCGCGCTATATCAAGGAAGGGCCGAACGACTACCCGTCGTACGAGTTCACGATGTCGCGCTCCGAGCGCATTCGCGGCATCTGGCCCGACAAGCCCGATCACATGCTGGTGCGCGTCGCGCACGACCCGCTGCGCATCTACGCGAAGTGGCTGCCCGACGGCGCGCACGCGGGCCAGGAAATCATCTACGACGAATCGAAACGTAGCGACGAAACCTACGGCCACCTCGGCGGCATCATGAACGTGATGCCGTTGTGGACGTCGCTGACCGGCGCGCTCGCACGCTCGCAATCGAATCACAGCGTGCGCGATCTCGGCACCGAGTACGTTGCCGATCAATACCTGAGTGAAGGAAGAAAATACACCGAGGCCGGCTTGCCGCGTTCGGTGCAGATCGAAGTGAAGACCATCGACGGTGTGCGCGTCGTCGCGTTCACGTTCGAAACACCGGTCGGCCAGCCGCAGTTCTACTCGAAAAAGGAGACGCTCGGGCTCGATCTGCGTCATCCGTTCTTTCGCAGCGTCCAGTCTTACGACAACGACGGCAAGATTTTCGAGCAGATCGTGTTCGAGAGCATCACGCCGAAGACATTCGACGATTCGACCTTCGATCCGAAGAACAAGGCCTACAAGTTCTAGCGCGCGCTGCGCGGCGTCAGCGCGAAGGCCACATGGGCGGGTTGCGCATCCAGCCCCTCGCGCGCTTCGTGACGATGCTCGACGAAGCGTCCCGTGCGAAGCGCGAGGTGTTGCAGGACGAAGTAATCGGACGCGCGCGTGAAGCCGATCAGCGCGGGCATCACGTGCGGGGTCCGCCCATCGTCGAGCAGTGGCGCAAGGGTGGTGAACCAGAGCGCGCCCGCATCGTCGCCGGTCTCGAAGGTCGGCAAGCGAAGATGCGCGGCATAGCGTGCGAACGTCGCGCCGCATTCGAGCGTCGAGTCGACGATCGCGAACGCGCGCGCATCGTCAGCGCACGCGGCGGCTTGCGCGAGCCACGGCCATGCGCCGCCCGCGGCCGTCGCGAGGCATGCACCGGTGAGCATGAAAGTGCGTCGGTCCATTGGCGTGTACGTTCCGTTCTGTTTGCGCTTCGGTCTGCCGTGTGTGTCCGCACGCGTCGTTCACGTGTACCCCCGCCGGTCGCGCCACGCCGCCGGCCAGATGCCCTGCTTGCCCGGCGCGAGAATGCCGTTCGGATCGAGCGCATCCTTCAGCGTTTCGGCGAAGCGCAGCGACGCACCGTCGTTGAAGCTGTATTGCGCGGCCGCGAAATCCATGTACGCGAGATGCGCGCGATATTCGCCGTAGCCGGCCGCGCGCGCGTCGCTCATCAGCGAGCGCAGCAGCGCGCCGGCCTGCTCCACCTGGTTCGCGTCGTCGCGATCGAAAATCGCCGCGAAAATATGATGCAGATGCCGCGCGCCCGCGGTAAAGCCACCGTAGTAGTCGAAGCCGTATTCGGCGGCGCGCGCTTTCACCATCGTGTACTGGCGCATCGCGTCGCGCCCGGTCGCCGGACAGATCGGCGCGAAGTCGACGTGCGCGCCCGCGCCGCCGCGCCAGTCGAGCATGCGAAACGCGGTCATCGCGGGAATGCCGGCCATGTTGCGATCGCCGCCGCCAGTCGGCTGAGCATCGCCCGCATAGCGCGCCGCCGTGAGCCGCGCCTCTGGCACCCGCGCGAACGCGCGCTCGATCAGCGCGTAGCGCGCATCGATCAACTCGGGCGTGCCGTACAGCGCGAAATGCAGGTTCCAGCGCCCGACGCCGAGTTTGTCGAGCATCGCCTGCACCGCGCTTTCGGGCATCGCGCCCGCGCCGTCGTACCACTGCCGGCGTGGCGACAGGCTCGCCGCGCGCCGCAATCCGCCCTCGATCACCGCGTGATTGCGGATCGTGCCGTCGAGCCGCAACGGCCGCAGAATCTCGACGATCTCCTCCAGATCGGCCTCGCGACGAAACTGGATTTCGCCGAGCAGATACGCGGGCGGCGCGGGCATCAGCCACACGCCGAGCTTCGTCACGATGCCGTAGTTCGACTGCATGAACATCGCATCGAACGACGGCCCGTAGCCCGGCTGATACAGCTGCCACGCGGTGCCGATCTCGACGCCGCCCATGCCGGTGCGCAGCACGTCGCCGTTGGCGAGCACGACCTCCATCCCGCATTGGGCCGCCGCGTGATCGCCGTAGTCGGTATAGCCGAAGCCGCGCTCCAGCGTGTTGCCGACCACGCTGCCCCAGCCGGCAGCCGGTGGATCGACCCACAGCTTGTAACCCTTGTCGCGCAGATGCGCGTACAGATCGAAATAGCTGACGCCCGGTTCGACCAGCGCGTAGGCGAGCGTTTCGTTGACTTCGAGGATGCGGTTCATGCGCTGCAAGTCGAGCACGACCGAGCCGCTGAGACGCGGCGCCGCGCCGCCGTACGCGAAGTTGCGCCCGGTCGACACGGTCCACAGCGCAATCCGGTACTGATTGGCGATGCGCAGCACCGCGCGGATTTCATCGACCGACGCGGGCAGCAGCGCGGCGCTCGCGACAAACGCCCCCGGCTCGCCAGGCGCGAACGGATCGACATAGGCGGCGAGGCCGGCGTCGGAACGCAGCACGTGCGCTTCACCGACGATCGCGCGCCAGCCGGCGAGCGCCCGCTCGAACTGCGCGGCGGACAGGTTGGGCGGCAGCGTCTGGGGCAAGGCGTCTCCTTGTCGGTCGGGCAACCCGCGGGTGCAGTCGCGCGGGCAGCTATGCGTGCGTCGCCGCTGACGGCCTTGACGACACCCTACCGCCCGCTACTGCTGCCACGTGTCAGGCTTACCACCGAGCTCGCTGCACACGTCGATCGCGATCTCACGCAGCTTGCCTTCCGCGATCGCGCCAGACAGCGCGTAGCCCATGCCGTCGCTGATCCAGTAGAAGGTGCGGCGGTTGCCGTCGCGAAACAGGCGGAACGCGGTTTCGTCGCGGGTGACGCCGGTCACGTACAGCGTCAGGCGCGCGCCGGCCTGGTTCTCGTACATGAACTGCGCAGCCGGCCCGGCCTCGCCGGGCAACAGCCGGCCGCCCACCAGCGAATAACCATACTCCTGCAGCGACGGCACCGACAGCGGACGATTCAGCCGCTTCGACAGCCAGGTGATCAGATGCTCCTCTTCGCTCGCGGCGACTTCGACCGGATGACGCCGCTCCGGCGAGTACACCGCGTACGCGACATCCGCGCGCTGCGCAAAACCGGCCGGCTGTCCGCCGAAGCCGCTCCACGCGCCGCCGGTCAGCCGCGGCGCGAGCGGACCGAGGGCCAGCGCGAGCCCGGCGCCAGCCGCGAGCCAGCAGGCGGCGAGACCCGCGCGCTGCCACCACGGCCGCGTCCGACGCACGACGATGAAAGCCGGCTCCTCCGCCTCCGTGGGCTGGCTGCCTGCATAGCTTCGCTCGCCGGCTTCAGCGGTTTGCTGCCGATCGTCGGCCCGCTGCCCTGCTTGCGCTTGCCGCGCATCGCTGTCCGGCGCGCCGCACAGCGCCCGCAGCGCCGCCTTCTGCGCGCGCCACGCGGCCACGCGCGCGGTGGCCTGCGGATGCTGGCGAAGCTGCGTTTCGATCGCGGCGCGCTGCTCTTCCGGCAATTCGCCATCGACATAGGCCGACAGCGCGCGCAGATCGAGCTCGTCATGCAAGCCGGAATCGGAGTCATCGTTGTTCATTGTCGGTTTCTCACCACTTTCAGCGGCGCGACTTTATGCGCCGCCCGCGGCGCACGGGGCTGCGGTCCGTGCATCGGCCCTGGCGGCTCCTCGCACAGCAACGCGCGCATATGCTCGCGCGCCCGCGACAGCCGTGACATCACCGTACCGATCGGCACCCCCAGCGCGCTCGATGCCTCCTGGTACGACAGCTCCTCGACGCACACCAGCAGCAGCACCTCACGCTGCTCGAGTGGCAGGCAGTACAGCGCGCGCTGCACGTCGCGCAGCACCAGACCGTCGACCTCACCGTGCGGCGCCTCGAGATTGCGCCACGGCGCGCTTTCGTCGTCGACGGCGATCTCGCGGCGCCCGCGCAGCTGGTCGATGTACAGATGCCGCAGGATCGTCAGCAGCCACGCGCGCAGGTTGCTGTTCGGCCGGAATGCCGACCAGCGCGCAAGCGCGCGCTCCGCCGTATCCTGCACGAGATCGTCGGCCCAGGCGCGGTCGCCCGTCAGTGCGCGCGCATAGCGGCGCAGCTGGGGCAGCCACGCGATCACTTCCGCTTCGAATGTCACCCGGCGTGCCAGGCCCGGTCGCGGCGTTAGTAACCGCCGCCGCTGCTGTTGCTGTTGCTGTTCGAACCCGACGCGGCGTTGTCGGTATCGGCCGCGTGCGCGAGGGAGCCGCACGCGAGCGCGAGCAGGACGAAGAGCGCTGACAGAATACGGGATGCTTTCATGGTGAGCCTCCTGGCAGATGCCCGGCACACGATCGACCGACCGGCGCGGCGGGCGGCAGGCCGCGGAATGCGGTACTGCCATACTGGACTTAACGCCGCGATCGCGTGGTTTATTCCACCGCCGTCGTGGCGCTGTTTCGCTGCGCTGTTTCTCCGGGCTTTTTCGCGGCGCTTCGACGCCGCCGCCGTGGTCGCGCAACATGCCCCTATGTTCTTCCTTTTCCGCCAACCATGCCGGCAATGCCTGGAGAGACCGGAAGAAGACGACATTGACCAGCAGATTCGTAACTCAACGTTACAGTCCCGCGTTATCGGATGCTTATGTGCTCGCAAGTCGTTATAGTGGACAAAGTTCGCCCCGTCGACGCGTTCTGCCCCCGCATAGGGTAGAAAGGGTAAAATCGCGGCGAACCACCGTCTATCTAACCTGAATTGTCCATGGCTTCCGCAGAATCGCATCCGCAAAACGACTTCATGAACGCTGCGCGCAAGGAACGAAAGCGCGTCGAAATCTATCTGGTCAACGGCATCCGCCTGACCGGATGCATCGAGTCGTTCGATCAGTACCTGGTGATGCTGCGCACGCCGGTTGGCCTGCAAGGCATCTACAAGCGCGCGATCTCCACGATCCAGCTCGACACCGGCACGCGGCCGGCGCCGCGCACGGGCCGAACGTCGCATGGCGAACATGGCGCGCGCGGTCCCCATGGTTCGCGCGAACATCGCGAGCCGCGCGAAGGGCGCGAATCGTACGGCACGCCGTCGGCGGAACGCACGCCGAGCGAGCGCAGCGGCAACTCCGAAGGTCCGGTGGTCGTCACGCGGCGGCGGCGTCTGTTCGGCACCGGCGGCGAAAGCGGCAATCATGGCGGCAATCATGGCGGCAACCACGGCGGCAACCACGGCGGCGGCAGCCCCGGCGGCAATCAGGAATAAATACGAAGAAGCTGTAGCGGCCGCGCCTCGCTACTCCGCGGACGAACCGAGGCGCCGCAGAATTTTCTCCAGTTGGGTCAGCTGACGCTCGGTCAGCTCGAATCTCCCCTTGACCGCCAGCACGCGGCGCCGTCAGTAGCCGGCGTCGAACAGGTGCAGCGCCGGTTGCCGCGTCGCCCAATCCAGGTGTGTCGCCCAATCCAGGTGTTCCAGTTCGGTTTCCACGACGTGGGCTGCGAGCACTCGTCGCGAGCCCGCCGGCTTTTTCCCGTTCATCAGGTTCGCTGTGTGATGAATCGATGGAGGTGTCGTTCGCGGCTCAAGCGTGGCTCAAGCGCGGCTCAAGCGCGGCCGGGACACCACTCGGAGAACGAATCGATGCCGGCCGGCTTTAAACGACGCGCCTGCGCCATCTGGCGGTCGTTCGCCGATAGCCGCGATGCGCTATGCTGAATGATCGACCCTCTACCGAAGGAGCGCGCCATGACCAGCAAAAACCAGCATGCCTCCCGACCGGCGCGCACGCGCCGGACGCCCCCGACGTCCGCCGATACGCGGCTCGACGAAGCGCTGATGGAAAGCTTTCCCGCCAGCGATCCGATCGCCGTCGACGTGACGCAGCCGCCTCGCGAACGGATGCGCAAAACGCAAGCGGATACGCGCAAGCGGCATTGAAGTCGCGCCGTCTTGCGTCGTACGACGGCGGCGCACAACGACGCGGCAACGAGCCGTCAGGGCTCGCGAAAAATGCCGAGTGCAAATGCCGAAATGCCCGGCGGTAAAAGTGCATGCGCGGGCTGGCGGGGTATGGAAAGCACCGATCAAACATAACAACGGTAACGCCCGCGGACGAGCCGGACGCCGCACCGATTTCCGCGCCGTCCCGCCACTCCACCCAGGCTCACACCGTCGTGCTCAATGCACCGGCAAGCCGCTATTGAGCTGACGCTGCAGGTCGCGCACCTGGCGCTGCGCGACGCGCAACTGATCCTGCGCGGCGGCCTTCTGCTGCGCCAGTTCGGTCGCCTCGGCGCGCTTCTGCTCCTGCTGGCTCGCGACGATGCTTTGCTGCTGACGCGCGACGTCGAGGTCGGCCTGCAGCCGGCTCGCGCGTTCCTGCGACAGCGCGACCATGCGCTGCGTGAACGCCTTCTGCGCTTCGAGTTGCGTACGGCGGATCTCGATGTCCGACAGTTGCATCGTCTGCCGCGCGAAATCCTTGTAGATCAGCTCGGCGCGCGCGGCGTCCTGCGACTTGATCACGCGCCAGAAGTTTTTCTGCTGGAACAGCGCGACGTAGTAGGTCATCTCCTTGCCGTAGAACAGCAGGCTCGCGCCATAGCTGCCGTTATACGTGGTGCGCAATTCGCTCAGATCCGGGCCGTGGATCATCTGCTGCAATTCAGCCACGTTCCCGGTGGCGGATTGCCGGTTTTCATCCGGCGTCAGTGCAGTGGTTTCCGCCTGGCCGGCCTGCGAGGTGTCGGGAAACGCACTCGTCGTACCCGGCTGGGACACGACCGTACCGCTCGCACCACTGTTCTCCAGAGCCTGTGCATTCGCGCCCTGAAGGGCCCCCAATACGATGCATGCGGCCAGAGCAATCTCTCGTAGCTTCGACTTTCGGTCCATGTGATACCTGTTGAACAGATTTTGTTTTAGTAGAAAACGGGGAATTATTACTCACTTTCGCGGGTTTCGGGCTCTTCGTCGAAAATATGGTACTTGCGCGTTTGCTTCTATAACAGGCACAAGCGTAGTCCCGCCTCACCGGCGCGGCGGTAGACGACGGTCCGTTCGATTCCCTGCCGCTGATCGAGGCGCCCCACCGCGGTCCGAACCTGACCGTGCAGGTCGACGGCGGGAAGTCGATTTCGTTCGACGAAGTCGCGCAACGCTTCACACCGCTCGTCGGCAAGGACATGCCATGAGCCGGGCGATGCGTCGGGCGATTCCGGCTGGGGCGCGACGGTCGAGGCCAACCGGCCGATCACGCTCGGCTTCACCTATGCGTACTGCGACAGCCTCGATGTGTCCGTCGGAAAAGCGGTCGGTGATGCGCCGGTGGAGAGCGCATCGCACAGTCCGCGCATCAACGCGAGGTTCTGCTACCAGCTGAATTGACACGCTTCAGAAGTGCCGCGAGCGGATTAGAAGCTCCACTATCAAACGACGCATGCACTTTCGCGTATTCTGCGCTGACGATGCAAACGGCACACCGCTGGCACCGTTACGCATCGCGAGGGCTGGTACCGCACATCCGACCACGATGCCCATAACGCCGCGCGACCATGATCGCGCTGTCTCATATCAAGGAGGAAGGCAATGACGCAATTCACTCGACGTGCCGGCGCGCTTGCGCTGCGCACCGCCCGTCACGCCGCGCTCGCCGGCGCCCTGCTCGCCAGCGCAGTGACCGCGATGGCGCAGACCGATACACCGATCGGCACGTGGCAAACCATCGACGATCACACGGGCCAGCCGAAGGCGCTCGTGCAGATCACACAAGACGGCAATGGCGAACTGAACGGCAAGGTTATCAAGGGTCTCGGCGCGAACGACCAGCCGGATCGCCGTTGCACCGAATGCACCGACGCGCGCAAGGATCAACCGGTCCTCGGCATGACCATCATCAACAGCATGAAGAAGGATGGCGACGCGTGGGATCACGGCCAGATTCTCGATCCTGAAAACGGCAAGGTCTACAAATGCAAGATGCATCTCGAGGACGGCGGCAACAAGCTCGTGGTGCGTGGCTACATTGGGGTCGCGCTGCTTGGCCGCTCGCAAACGTGGATACGGCAGCAATGAGGGTCGACGTGCGGCGCATGCGTGGCGCCTGGCACGTCGCCTGAATGTGCGCATGATGCTGCAACGATGCGCGCTCTGCGCCAGGAGGTGCAACATAAAAAACGGCCGGCGATCAAGAATCGCGCGGCCGTTTTCATTGGGGCAAGCTGTTTGCGATGGTCATGCTGCCTGCTTGAGCGGTGCAGCGTAAGCAATCGGCGACGCCGGCACCGACGTGGCCGGTACCGGATTGTATGCGGCGGCCGGAACACGAAACGCCGCGGGCACGCGCTTGGACGCGGCGCGCTTGTGCTGCACGCTCGCGTGCGTGCGCATACGCGCTTCCATCAATCTGCAGAAATCTTCGCTCGCGGTGCCGAGCAGTTGCTCCGTGACGTGCTTGAGCACGCCCGATTCGTACCACGACTTGAAGCGGCGATGACAGGTCTGATATGGCGGGTAGCGGCGCGGCATTGCGGACCAGGTGGCGCCGCTATACATGACCCAAAGCACGCCGTTGAGCACCGAGCGGGTATTGGCAAGTGGACGGCCACGCATTTCGGTACGCGGCCGGAGTTCGGGCAGCAGTGGCGCAACGCGCTGCCATTCTTCATCGGTGATTTCGCGATACGGGTTCATGCTTCCTCCTTTGTCAGAACAACGACAAAAGATAGCCAGTCATCCGTGCGCTGTATATCAGACCACTCCGATTCCTGAAAATGTGTCGTGCGCGGTAGCTCAGGTTAGGGACGTGTCGACAATCCGGCGCGGCGTGTCGAGATACTCCTTCGACTGCATCTCGACGATGCGCGACACCGTACGCGTGAATTCATTAGCCATCGGACCGTCGACGTACAACTGCTCCGGCGGCACCGCAGCCGACATCAACAGCTTGACCTTGTGGTCGTAGAACACGTCGATGAGCCACGTGAAGCGGCGCGCTTCCGACGCCATGCGCACCGACATCTGCGGCACGTCCGACAGGATCACCGCGTGAAAGCGGGTCGCGAGTTCGAGGTAGTCGTTCTGCGAGCGCGGGCCCCCGCACAGCGTCGCGAAGTCGAACCAGACCACGCCGTCCGCGCGGCGCAGCGCCTTCAGCTCGCGCTTCTCGATATGCAGCAGCGGGCTTTCGTCGGGCACCGCGGCGAGGCGCGCGAAGGCGTCGCGCAGCGCCTTGCCGGCGGCGGCGTCCAGTGGCGTGTGATAGACCTCCACCTGCGCGAGCGTGCGCTGGCGATAATCGATCCCCGCGTCGACGTTGATCACGTCGAGCTTCTGCTTGATCAGTTCGATCGCGGGCAGCATGCGGTCGCGATGCAGGCCGTCCGGGTACAGCGTGTCGGGCGCGTAGTTTGACGTCATCACGAACTGCACGCCGTTCTCGAACAGCTTGTCGAGCAGGCGATACAGGATCATCGCGTCGGCGATATCCGACACGTGGAATTCGTCGAAACAGATCAGCCGATAGCGCTTCGCAATGCGCCGCGCGAGTTCGTCGAGCGGATCGGCCCGGCCTTTGAGTTCTTCGAGTTCGCGATGCACTTCGCGCATGAACTCGTGGAAGTGCAGACGGGTTTTGCGATGCAACGGCACGATCATGTAGAAGCTGTCCATCAGGAAGCTCTTGCCGCGGCCCACGCCGCCCCACATGTACACGCCGCGCGGCAGATCGGGGTGAATGATCAGCTTCCTGAACGCGTTCGAGCGGCGCGACTTGTATGCGACCCACTCTTCATAGCACCGCTGCAGGCGGTCGACCGCCGCGCGCTGCGCCGGATCGGATTGATAACCGCGCGTCTGCAGTTCTTTTTCGTAGTATTCGGTGACGTTCATCGTGTTGCTGCAAAAAGAAAGGCGGGAGGGATTGAACCCCGCCCGCCTTTGGTGATGCCAAGGTTGCGTTTCGGTCAGGCGTGCGTGCTTACATGTTCAGCGCGCGCTTGTCGACGGCGAGTGCCGCTTCGCGCATGACTTCCGACAGCGACGGGTGCGGATGGCAAATACGGCCGATGTCTTCCGACGCCGCCTTGAACTCCATCGCCACCACGGCTTCCGCGATCAGGTCCGATGCGTTCGCCGAGATGATGTGCACGCCGAGCAGTTCGTCGGTCTTCGCGTCGGCGATCATCTTGACGAAACCGTCCGCCTTGTTGATGCCGAGCGCGCGGCCGTTAGCCATGAACGGGAACTGGCCGGTCTTGATCTCGCGGCCTTCCGCCTTCAGTTGCTGCTCCGTCTTGCCGACCCATGCGATTTCCGGTTCGGTGTAGATCACCCACGGAATGCAGTTGTAGTCGATGTGCGGCTTCTGACCGTCGATCACTTCGGCAACCAGCACGCCTTCGTCCTCAGCCTTGTGCGCGAGCATCGGGCCACGCACCACGTCACCGATCGCGTACACGTTCGGCACGGCCGTCGCGCAGTGGTCGTCCACGTCGATGAAGCCGCGCTCGTTGGCCTTCAGGCCGATCGCTTCGAGGCCGAGGTTGTCGGTGTTCGGCACGCGGCCGACCGACACGACCAGGCGGTCGGCTTCGAGCGTCTGCGCGTTGCCGTCCTTGTCCGTGTAGGCGATCGTCACGCCGTTTTCGCTCGTCTTCACTTCGCCGACCTTCACGCCGACGCGGATGTCGAGACCTTGCTTCTTGAACTGCTTGGCCGCTTCCTTCGACAGCGCCTCGTCAGCCACGCCGAGGAATTCCGGCAGCGCTTCGAGCACGGTCACGTCCGCGCCGAGGCGGCGCCACACCGAGCCGAGTTCCAGACCGATCACGCCTGCGCCGATCACGGCGAGCTTCTTCGGTGCCGTGTCGAACGACAATGCGCCTTCGTTGTCGGCGATCAGCTTGTTGTCGACCGGAATGCCCGGCAGATGACGCGCCTTCGAACCCGTTGCGATGATCACGTTCTTCGCCGTGACGACTTCGCTGCTTGCACCATCTTCGCCTTCGCCGCTCACTTCGATCTGCACGCCGGCGTCCGTCTTGCCGGTGAACTTGCCATGGCCCTTGAGCCACGTGATCTTGTTCTTGCGGAACAGGAATTCGATGCCCTTGGTCATCTTCTCGACGATGCCGTCCTTGCGGCCCATCATCTTCGAGATATCGACCGAAACGTTTTCCACCGAGATGCCGTGGTCGGCAAGGTGATGCGACGCGTTCTCGAACTCTTCCGACGAAGCGAGCAATGCCTTCGACGGAATGCAGCCGACGTTCAGGCAGGTGCCGCCGAGCTTCAGCGTGCCGGCCGGGTTCTTCCACTTTTCGATACATGCGACGGTCTTGCCGAGCTGCGCTGCGCGGATGGCGGCGACATAACCGCCAGGGCCTGCGCCGATCACGACGACGTCAAATTCTTTGGACATGACAATCCCTTTGATGGCGGAACGGCGCCGGGCCACCCGAGGTGGCGCGCGCCGTTCCTGTACTGCGGAATGCTAAAGACGTGCTACGGATGACGCCGGCCCGCGCGAACCGCCGGCCGGCGTCGGTGGAACGTGCGCTTACAGGTCGAGCAGCAGGCGAGCCGGATCTTCCAGCGCATCCTTCATCGCGACCAGCGACAGCACTGCTTCGCGGCCGTCGATGATACGGTGGTCGTACGACAGCGCGAGGTAGTTCATCGGGCGGATCACGATCTGGCCGTTTTCGACCACTGCGCGTTCCTTGGTGGCGTGCACGCCGAGAATCGCGGACTGCGGCGGGTTGATGATCGGGGTGGACAGCATCGAGCCGAACACGCCGCCGTTCGAGATCGAGAATGTACCGCCGGTCATTTCTTCGATGGACAGCTTGCCGTCCTTCGCCTTCTGGCCAAATTCGGCGATCTTCTTCTCGATGTCGGCGAGGCTCAGCTGATCTGCATTGCGCAGGATCGGCACCACCAGACCGCGCGGCGAACCGACAGCGATACCGATGTCGAAGTAGCCGTGGTAGACGATGTCGTTACCGTCGATCGACGCGTTCACGAGCGGGAACTTCTTCAGCGCGTGGACAGCTGCCTTCACGAAGAACGACATGAAGCCGAGCTTCACGCCGTGTTCCTTCTCGAACTTGTCCTTGTACTTGTTGCGCAGCTCCATGACCGGCGCCATGTTCACTTCGTTGAACGTCGTGAGGATGGCGTTGGTTTGCTGCGACTCGAGCAGACGCTCGGCGATACGAGCACGCAGACGCGACATCGGCACGCGCTGTTCCGGACGGTCCTTCAGCCATTGATCGGCCGATGCCGGGGCCTTGACGTCCGGCAGCGACGGCTTCGCAGCCTTCGGTGCGGCAGCCGGAGCCGGTGCGGCCTTGGCAGCCGGAGCAGCCTGGCCGGCGACGAGCACGTCGCCCTTCGTGATACGGCCGTCGCGGCCGGTGCCGGCGACGTCGCCCGCAGCCAGACCCTTCTCTGCCATCAGCTTGCCGGCAGCCGGCGAAGCAGCGGTGTTCGACCCCGTTGCGACAGCGGCCTGAGCCGCCGGTGCGGGAGCCGCGGCAGCGACCGGAGCCGGCTTCACTTCGGCTTCGACAGCGGCGGCGCCCGCGGTGCCTTCGGTGTCGATCTTCGCGATCACCTGCTCGGCCGTGACCGTGTCGCCGTCGTTCGAAATGACTTGCGCGAGCACGCCTGCTGCCGGTGCCGGCACTTCGAGCACGACCTTGTCGGTCTCGATTTCGATGAGGATTTCGTCCTGAGCGACAGCCTCGCCGGGCTTCTTCTTCCACTGCAGCATGGTTGCCTCCGAGACCGACTCGGAGAGCTGGGGAACCTTGACTTCAACAATAGCCATTATGAGTATCCTGAATACGTATCGGGTGACGGCGCTTCTTCACGACCGCCTGCGAACCGTGAACGCCGCGCCTGAACCTCATGGGAAACGTTCGGCGCGGCGCGGGAAAGCGCACTGCGCTTTCCCGGCTCGTCTGTTTCTTTATTTAGCGATCGACGCGCTCTTGAGACGGCCGAAAGCGCCTTCGATCAGCGCCTTCTGCTGCTCGTAGTGCTTCGCGTAGTAGCCGACTGCAGGCGAAGCCGAAGCCGGACGGCCGCTGTACGCCAGCTTCTGCCCTTCCTTCATGCCTTCCTTCAGATGGTGCTCGATGTAGAACCACGGGCCCTGATTCTGCGGCTCGTCCTGCACCCACACCACTTCGGTTGCGTTGTCGTACTTCTTCATTTCCGCTTCGAACTGCTTGTGCGCGAACGGATAGAGCTGTTCGATACGGATGATCGCGACGTCGTTCACCTTCGCTTCGCGGCGATGCGCGACCAGGTCGTAGTACACGCGGCCCGAGCAGGCCAGCACGCGCTTGACCTTCTTCGCGTCGATGGTTTCGTCCACTTCGCCGATGACCGGCTGGAACGAACCCTTCGCGAGTTCCGACAGATCCGACACGGCTTCCTTGTGACGCAGCAACGACTTCGGCGTCGCGACGATCAGCGGCTTGCGGAACAGGCGGATCATCTGGCGACGCAGCAGGTGGAAGACCTGCGCCGGCGTGGTCGGCTGAACGACCTGCATGTTGTGGTCTGCGCACAGTTGCAGGAAACGCTCGATACGCGCCGACGAGTGCTCCGGCCCCTGGCCTTCGTAGCCGTGCGGCAGCAGCATGGTCAGGCCCGACACGCGGCCCCACTTCACTTCGCCCGACGAGATGAACTGGTCGATCACGACTTGCGCGCCATTCACGAAGTCGCCGAACTGCGCTTCCCACGCGACGAACGTGTTCGGTTCAGCGGTCGAGTAACCGTATTCGAAGCCGAGCACCGCTTCTTCCGACAGCACCGAGTCGATCACCGTGAACTTCGCCTGACCTTCGGCGATGTTCTGCAGCGGCACGTAGGTGCCGTCGTTCCAGCGCTCGCGGTTCTGGTCGTGCAGCACTGCGTGACGGTGCGTGAACGTGCCGCGGCCCGAATCCTGACCGGTCAGGCGCACGGCATAACCGGATGCGACCAGCGACGCGAACGCGAGGTGCTCGCCCATGCCCCAGTCGAGCTTCGCTTCGCCGCGGCCCATGGCGCGACGGTCGTTGATCACGCGCTCGACGAGCGGGTGAACCTTGAAGTTTTCCGGAATCGTGGTGATGCGTTCGGCGAGGCGCTTCAGTTCCGCGAGCGGCACGGCCGTGTCGGCCGCGTCGGTCCACTTGCGGTTCAGGAACGGCACCCAATCCACCGCGTACTTGCTCTTGTAGTTCGAGAGCACCGGGTCGACCGTGTGGTGGCCCTCGTCCATCGCCCTGCGATAAGCCTTGACGAATTCCTCGCCATCCTCGGCCTTGATGACGCCCTGCTGAACGAGCTTTTCAGCGTACAGCGCGCGCGTGCCGGGGTGCTTCGAAATCGTCTTGTACATCAGCGGCTGCGTGACCGCCGGGGTGTCCTGCTCGTTGTGGCCCAGCTTGCGGAAGCAGACGATGTCGACGACGACGTCCTTGTGGAACTGCATGCGGAAGTCGATCGCCATCTGGGTGGCCAGCACGACCGCTTCGGGATCGTCACCGTTCACGTGCAGCACCGGCGCTTCGATCATCTTGACGACGTCCGAGCAGTACAACGTGGAGCGCGAGTCGCGCGGGTCCGACGTCGTGAAGCCGATCTGGTTGTTGATGACGATGTGCAGCGTGCCGTGCGTGCCATAACCGCGCGTTTGCGCGAGGTTCAGCGTTTCCATCACGACGCCCTGGCCAGCGAAAGCCGCGTCGCCGTGGATCTGCACCGGCAGCACCTGAACGCCGTTTTCGTCGCCGCGACGGTCCATACGCGCCTTCGCCGAGCCCTCGACCACCGGGTTGACGATTTCGAGGTGCGACGGGTTGAACGCGAGCGACAGGTGAACCGGGCCGCCTTCCGTCGCGACGTCCGACGAGAAGCCCTTGTGGTACTTCACGTCGCCGGCCGGCAGATCATCGACGTGCTTGCCTTCGAATTCGGCGAACAGGTCTGCCGGCATCTTGCCGAGCGTATTGACCAGCACGTTCAAACGGCCGCGGTGAGCCATCGCGATGACGATTTCCTGAACGCCGCGCAGACCGCCGTGACGCACGACTTCGTCCATTGCCGCGATGAAGCTCTCGCCGCCTTCGAGCGAGAAGCGCTTCTGGCCGACGTACTTGGTGTGCAGGAAACGCTCGAGGCCTTCGGCGGCCGTCAGGCGATTCAGGATGTGCTTCTTCTTGTCGTTGTTGAAGCTCGGCGTCGAACGGATCGATTCGAGGCGTTCCTTCCACCAGCGCTTCTGCTCCGGATCGCTGATGTACATGTACTCGGCGCCGATCGTGCCGCAGTACGTGTCGCGCAGGGCTTTGACGATCTCGCGCAGCGTTGCGCGCTCGAACCCGAAGTACAGATTCGTTGCGCTGAACTCCTGGTCCATGTCGGCTTCGGTGAAGTCGTAGAACGCGGGCTCAAGTTCGGGGATCGCGGGACGCTCGCGGCGCTTCAGAGGATCGAGATTGGCCCATTGCGAGCCGAGGAAGCGATATGCGCCGATGAGGGACTGGACGTAAACCTGTTTGCGGGCGGTTGCGAGATCTTCGCCGCCGGCCGTTGCGCGCGGCAGGAAGGCATTGGCCTTGGCGCGCTGGGCAAACGATTCGACGATCGGGCCATGGGCCACGTCGTTGGCGTTGCTGCCGTCCGATGCGGGCACGTTCTGCAACGCATCGAAATAGCTGCGCCAGGTCTCGGGCACTGACGCCGGATTATCGAGATACGCTTCGTACATTTCTTCAACGTACGGAGCATTGCCGCCGAACAGATAAGAGTTCGACTGGAATTGCTTCATCATTTTTACGCTCACCTTTCTTCGAGTTTCTCGAGAAATAGCGGGTTACCGAACCTTCCGCGACACGGCCTGACCGTTTAGCGGATTGCGCGAATCAAGTCTTGCTTGGAAGGACCTAAAACTTTGCACCCGGGAGCATAGCACAGAACGAAAAGCCCAGATAGCGAACGGCACAGGCGCAAAGCCTGTGATGGCGGGCGTTTCGCGGGCGACGGGGTGCCTTTTCACAGCGCGCAACAGTGTTCTGTGAGAAATGAAGGCGAACGGCGCAATGGGTGTCTACATGTGTGCCGCCCCGGAAAGTGGCAGGCATGATGCAGCGCCAAACGTTTTGATGCGCCAAAAACAAGGAAGCCACCCGAAGGTGGCTTCCGCTTCCTGCTATCCAGACGGATATTCGAGTCCGGCTTATTCGCCGGCAACCTTGTTGCGGCTCGCGCTGCGGCGCTCGTGTTCCTTCAGGTAGCGCTTGCGCAGACGGATCGACTTTGGCGTGACTTCGACCAGCTCGTCGTCGTCGATAAACTCGACCGCGTATTCGAGCGACAGCTGAACCGGCGGCACGAGACGCACGGCTTCGTCGGTGCCAGACGCGCGCACGTTGGTAAGCTGCTTGCCCTTGATCGGGTTCACGACGAGATCGTTGTCGCGGCTGTGGATGCCGATGATCATGCCTTCATACAGCGCTTCTCCCGGCGCCACGAACATGCGGCCGCGGTCCTGCAGCTTCCACAGTGCGTACGCGACTGCCGCGCCGTCGTCCTGCGAGATCAGCACGCCGTTGCGACGTTCGCCGACTGCGCCTTCCTTGACCGGCTGGTAAGAATCGAACGTGTGGCTCATCAGACCCGTACCGCGCGTGAGCGTGAGGAATTCCGACTGGAAGCCGATCAGACCACGCGCCGAAATACGGTACTCGAGACGCGTGCGGCCACGGCCGTCCGATGCCATGTCGAGCATTTCGCCCTTGCGGCGGCCAAGTTCTTCCATTACGCCGCCCTGGTGGGTGTCTTCCATGTCGACGGTCAGATTTTCGTACGGCTCGTGCTTCTCGCCGTCGATTTCCTGCATCACGACGCGCGGACGCGACACGGCCAGCTCGTAGCCTTCGCGGCGCATGTTTTCGACCAGAATGGTCAGGTGCAGCTCACCGCGGCCGGCCACTTCGAACGTCGTTTCGTCGCCGGTATCGCGCACGCGCAGCGCGACGTTGTGATTCAGTTCCTTCATCAGGCGGTCGCGAATCTGGCGGCTCGTGACGAACTTGCCTTCACGGCCCGCGAGCGGCGACGAGTTGACGAGGAAGTTCATCGTCAGCGTGGGTTCGTCGACGGTGATCATCGGCAGCGCTTCCGGCTGTTCCGGCGAGCAGATCGTCACGCCGATGCCCACTTCCTCGATACCGTTGATCAGCACGATGTCGCCCGCCTCGGCCGAGTCGACCTGCACGCGATCGAGACCCTTGAACGACAGCACCTGGTTGATCTTGCGATTGAGGATTTCGCCTTCCGGGCCCGATCGCACCGCGACGGCCATGCCCGGCTTGATGCGGCCGCGCGTGATACGGCCAATGCCGATACGACCAACGTACGACGAGTAGTCGAGCGACGTGATTTGCAGTTGCAGCGGACCTTCCGGGTCGGCCGGGCGCACCGGCACGTGCTGCAGGATTGCCTCGAACAAAGGACGCATGTCGCCGTCGCGTACATCAGGCGTGAGACCCGCGTAGCCGTTCAGGCCCGATGCGTAGACGATCGGAAAGTCGAGCTGCTCTTCGCTGGCGCCGAGCTTGTCGAACAGGTCGAAGGTCTGGTTGATCACCCAGTCGATCCGCGCGCCCGGACGGTCGACCTTATTGACCACGACGATCGGCTTCAAACCCAGTGCGAGCGCCTTCTTCGTGACGAAGCGGGTTTGCGGCATCGGGCCTTCCACCGCGTCAACGAGCAGCAGCACCGAGTCGACCATCGACAGCACGCGCTCCACTTCGCCGCCGAAGTCGGCGTGCCCCGGCGTGTCGACGATATTGATGTGCGTGCCCTCGTACTCCACCGCGCAGTTCTTCGACAGGATCGTGATGCCGCGCTCTTTTTCGATGTCGTTCGAGTCCATCACGCGCTCGGCGATCTGCTGGTTCTCGCGGAACGTGGCGGTCTGACGGAGGAGCTGGTCGACGAGCGTGGTCTTGCCGTGGTCGACGTGAGCAATGATGGCGATGTTGCGTAGGGCGCGGGTCATAGGAAACCTGAAGACGGTTGAGTGCGCCGCTTGCTTATGCTGCTGGTTGAGGAGCCAAACCACGACAACAAGCCCAAAGCGCACTTTTGGGAACCCAAAATTATAGCACGCACGGATGATCCTTTTCTGGTATTCCCCGATAGACCGTCCGCTCTCCGCGCCTGGGCGAGTTGCGCGAATCGCGCCTTGCCCCGCCCTACGTCATTCGGTACGGTTTGTTGCTTGAGCGCGAAATAATCCTTGCCTAAGCTGTATTAACGCTTGTCGCGTCAATCAACAGCCAGCTATACTAATGCCTAGTCAACCATTGCATTCGCACGAGAATCATGACGCAGCCGTCCAACAAATTCACGCCGGATCCCAGCGAGTACCAGCTCGGCGAAAGCGTCGGCTATCTCATCTCGCGGGTGAAATCGACGCTATCAAACCTGATCACGCAGCGCAGCATGGCCGAACTCGGCATCACCAGCCAGCAAGGCAGCATCCTGTTCATGGTGGCAAGCGGCAAATGCCTGCTCGCGGCTGAGTTGGCGCGTGAATACGGTATCGACGCAAGCGCCGTCACGCGCCTGATCGATCGGCTCGAAAAGCGCGGCCTGCTCACGCGGGTGCGCAGTAACGAAGACCGGCGCGTCGTGCGCCTCGCGTTGACGCCGGAAGGCCATGCGATCGCGGCTCGCATGCCGGCCATTTTCAATGGCGTGCTCGATAACCTGCTGAACGGGTTCACCCCGGAAGAAGTGGGCTTCCTGAAGAGCATGCTGCGTCGCGTGCTCGTTAATTCCGGCGAACACACGGGACTTTCCCGCGACGCCGCAAGCCATCCCGATAGCAAATCGTAATAGCTTGCTTGCTGCGTCCATCAATACATTCCACTCAAAAAAGAGTCGAGCGATGAAATCCCTTTCCCTGTCCGCGCCCGCGCTGTCGAGCCGGGCCGCTGTCGCCGCCGCGGTGACGGCGCTCGCCCTCACGGGGTGCGCGAACTACTTCGGCGTCAAAAGCGACAAGCAGATCGCGTCGCCGACGCAGTACGAGTCGACGCAGAGTCTGCCCAACGAGGGCGGCCAGTGGCCATCGCTCGACTGGGCCAACCAGTTCGGCGACCCGCAACTGCCGAAGCTGATCGCGGAAGCGCTCGAGGGCAGCCCGTCGATCGCCCAGGCGCAAGCGCGGCTCGCAAAGGCTTCGTCGTATATCGAAAGCTCGCGCGCAGCGCTGTTCCCGAAGGTCAGCGCGAGCTATTCGTGGACCCGCGAGCTGTACTCGGCAAACTCCCTTTACCCGCCTCCGTTCGGCGGCACCTGGTATAGCGAGAACAACGTGCTCGCGAGCGCGTCGTGGGATCTCGACCTGTGGGGCAAGAACCGTCAGCGGCTCGGCCAGGCCGTGTCGCAGCAGAAAGCCGCCGAGGCCGATATGCAGCAGGCGCGCGTGACGCTCGCCGCGTCGGTCGCGAGCACCTACAACCAGCTCTCGCAGCTGTATGCGTTTCGCGACATCGCCGCGCGTGAAATCGCGAACCGCCAGGACGTCGGCCGTATCACGAATGACCGCGTGACGGCCGGCCTCGACACCAACGTCGAGAAGCAGACCGCCGCCGGCAACGTCGCGACGAGCCAGTCGAACCTGACCGACCTCGACGGACAGATCACCGTCGTGCGCTACCAGTTGGGCGCGCTGCTCGGCAAAGGCCCGGACCGTGGCCTGCAGATCGACAAGCCGGTGCTCACCGGCGGCGACGTGGTCGCTCTGCCGGACAACATCCCGGCCGACCTCGTGGCGCGTCGCGCGGACATCGTCGCCGCGCGCTGGCAGGTCGAAGCCGCGATGCATGACGTGAAGGAAGCGAAAGCCGAGTTCTACCCGGACGTGAATCTCGCGGCCGGCTTCGGCTTCGACGCGTTCGGCTGGGGCCGTTTCCTGACCGCGTCGAGCCGTCAGATCCAGTTCGGCCCGGCGATCCATCTGCCGATCTTCGACGCCGGCGCGTTGCGCGCGCAGTTGAAGGGCCGCTACGCCGACTTCGAGGGCGACGTCGCGAACTACAACCAGACGCTGATCAACGCGCTGCAGGACGTCTCGACGCAGGTGTCGTCGATCCGCTCGATCGACCGTCAGGAGGGTGACGCCCAGCGCGCGCTCGACGCGTCGAGCAAGGCGTACCAGCTCGCCGTAATCCGCTACAAGGCCGGCCTGTCGCCGCAGCTGCAGGTGCTCAACGCCGACGAAAACCGCCTTGCCGCCGAGCAGACGGTCACGGGTCTGCAGATGCGCCGCCGTAGTCTGCAGATCGGTCTGATCAAGGCACTGGGCGGCGGCTTCGACGCAACCCAGACCGGTCTCGTCGTGCCGACCGATGCTCCCGCATCGGCCAACGCCGCAAACCACGCCGCGAACCACGCCACGAGCACCGCCGCGAACTGAGCGAGCCCGCCCGCGCCGACGCACACGCATACACACGAACACTCGAATAAACGACGACGTTCAAAAGAACCCGGAGCACATCAATGAGCACCCCCCAGCAGCCCGCCACTCCACCGCAAGCGGCGAACAACGGCAAACGCAAGCGCATGATGACGCTGCTCGTCATCGTGATCCTGATTGCCGCGGTCGCGTACGGCCTGTACTACTTCCTCGTCGCGCGCTTCCATGAAGACACCGACGATGCCTACGTGAGCGGCAACGTCGTGCAGATCACCCCGCAGGTCACGGGCACCGTGATCGCGGTCAACGCGGACGACACCCAGGTCGTCAAGGCCGGCGACCCGCTCGTCGTGCTCGACCCGGCCGACGCGCGCGTCGCACTCGAACAGGCCGAGGCCAATCTTGCGCAGGTGGTGCGCCAGGTGCGCGGTCTGTTCGCCGACGACAGCCAGTACGAAGCGCGGGTCGCGGCGAGCCAGGCCGATCTGTCGCGCGCCCAGGACGACCTGAAGCGCCGTATGACGATCGCGCAGACCGGCGCGGTATCGCAGGAAGAAATTTCGCACGCACGCGACTCCGTGAAGAGCGCGCAAGCCGCGCTCGACGCCGCCAAACAGCAACTCGCGGCAAACCGCGCGCTGACCGCGAACACCACGATCGCCGATCACCCGAACGTGCAGGCCGCCGCCGCGAAGCTGCGCGACGCATACCTGAACCACGCTCGCAATACTCTGCCGGCGCCGGTCACAGGCTATGTCGCAAAACGCTCGGTGCAGGTCGGCCAGCGCGTATCGCCCGGCTCGCCGCTGATGGCGATCGTGCCGCTGCATGACGTATGGGTCGAGGCGAACTTCAAGGAAGTGCAACTGAAGCACATGCGCATCGGCCAGCCAGTAGAACTGACGGCCGACGTCTACGGCTCGTCGGTGCCGTATCACGGCAAGGTGGTCGGCTTCTCGGCCGGCACGGGTTCGGCGTTCTCGCTGCTGCCCGCGCAGAACGCGACCGGCAACTGGATCAAGGTCGTGCAGCGTCTGCCGGTGCGTATTTCGCTCGATCCGCAGGAACTGGAGAAGCATCCGCTGCGTATCGGTCTGTCGATGCAGGCTGACGTGAACATCAAGGACGACACCGGCGGCCAGCTCGGTCAGGCGCCGTCCACGGTTTACCAGACCAACGTCTTCGACAAGTACGGCGCGGAAGCCGATGCGGAAATCGCACGCATCATCTCGGAAAACGCCGGCACGAACGCGAACGGCGGCGCGCAGAAGTCGACCGCGGCGAGCGCCGCGGCCGCCGCGAAACCGGCGGCCCATAAGAGCTGAGGCTCCGCCCGATGATTCATGGAAGGCTCTTTTAATGGCTCAGGCTCAGGCGCAAGTCCCTCACCCGCCGCTCGAGGGCGCGCAACTGGTGATCGGCACCATCGCGGTGTCGCTCGCCGTGTTCATGAACGTGCTCGACACGTCGATCGCGAACGTGTCGATCCCGTCGATTTCCGGCGACCTCGGCGTATCGTCCGACCAGGGCACGTGGGTGATTACGTCGTTCGCGGTGGCCAACGCGATCTCGGTGCCGCTGACCGGCTGGCTCACCGACCGCATCGGCCAGGTGCGGCTGTTCATGGCGTCGATCGTGCTGTTCGTGCTGTCGTCATGGATGTGCGGGCTGTCGCCGAACCTGCCGTTCCTGCTTGCGTCGCGCGTGCTGCAAGGCGCGGTGGCCGGCCCGATGATCCCGCTGTCGCAGACGCTGCTGCTCGCGAGCTATCCGCGCGCGAAGGCGCCGATGGCGCTATCGATGTGGGCGATGACCACGCTGATCGCACCGGTTGCCGGTCCGATCCTCGGCGGCTGGATTTCCGACAACATCTCGTGGCCGTGGATCTTCTACGTCAACATTCCCGTCGGCGCGGTCGCGGCCGCCGCGACGTGGATGATCTTCCGTAACCGCGATTCGGTCATCAGGAAGGCGCCAATCGACGGCGTCGGCCTCGGTCTTCTGATCGTCTGGGTCGGCTCGCTTCAGGTGATGCTCGACAAGGGCAAGGACCTCGACTGGTTCTCGTCGACGACGGTCGTCGTGCTCGCGCTCGTCGCGGTGATCGCGCTCGCGTTTTTTATCGTGTGGGAGTTGACGGCCGAGCATCCGGTGGTTGATCTGTCGCTGTTCAGCCGACGCAATTTCACCGGCGGCACGATCGCGCTGTCGATCGGCTATGGGCTTTACTTCGGCAATCTCGTGCTGTTGCCGCTGTGGCTCCAGACCGATATCGGCTACACGGCGACCGAAGCCGGACTCGTGATGGCACCCGTCGGTGTGTTCGCGATCCTGTTGTCGCCGCTGACCGGCAAGGTGCTGCCGCGTACCGATCCGCGCTATATCGCGACGCTGTCGTTCCTGATTTTCGCGCTGTGTTTCTGGATGCGCTCGCGTTATACGACGGGCGTCGATACGTACTCGCTGATGCTGCCCACGCTGATTCAAGGTATCGGTATGGCCGGCTTCTTTATTCCGCTCGTGTCGATCACGCTGTCGGGCTTGCCGGGCCATCGGATTCCGGCGGCCTCGGGGCTGTCGAACTTCGTGCGGATCATGTGCGGCGGTATCGGCACGTCGATCTTCCAGACCGCCTGGGATCACCGCACGATCATGCATCACGCGCAACTGACCGAACAGGCGAATGCTTACAACCCAGTGTTCGGTCAATCGATTCATCAGATGGGCGCGGCGGGCCTGGATCAGCAGCAGACCTACGGTCTCTTCAACACCATGGTCACGCAGCAGGCCGCGCAGCTCGGCGTAAACGATCTGTTCTTCATTTCGGCCGGTATTTTTGTCGCGCTGATCGCGCTGATCTGGATCACGCGGCCGGAACGGGCAGGCGGCGATGCGGGAGCGGCGGCGGGAGCGGCACATTGAGGGGGGCGTTTGTGGTGTTGCCTTAGTTCGACACCGCTCCACCGGAGGGCATGATCGAAACGGGATCGCTCGATGGCGATCCCGTTTTTTTATTGTCCGCGCCGGGCTGGCAAAACGGCGACCTCTAGCTCTCCGTCGTCACGATCAGACGGTCGGGCGCGAGCACGCCTTCGCCCGGCTTCGCGACCCCCAGAAGCCGCCCCTGCGCCGAGTACACCCTCACGCGCGGGGCATTCACCGCGTCGGCGGCGATCGTCAGCGACGACAGCTTCAGGCGCTGGCCATGAAGGAAGCGGCGCGTGTCATCGTCGTTCAGACAGACCTGCGGGAACGTCGACAGCAGCGCGTCGACCGGTTGCAGCCATGCGTCGCGTTCGAGTTCAGTCGCGTCGGACAACGCGTCGAGCGTGACCGAATGCTCGAGCGTCAGCGCGCCGACGCCCGTGCGCCGCAGCGCGACCAGATGCGCGCCGCAGCCGAGCGCTTCGCCGATATCCTCGGCAAGCGTGCGCACATAGGTGCCCTTGCTGCACGTCACGCGAAACGTCACATCCGGCAACGCGCACGCAATCAGCTCGAGCGCGCGAATCGTCACCTGCCGCCCTTCCCGTTCGACCGTCTGGCCGGCGCGCGCGTACTCGTACAGCGGCTTGCCATCGCGCTTGAGCGCCGAGTACATCGGCGGAATCTGAACGATCTCGCCGATGAATTTCGGCAAAGCCGCCCGCACCGCCGCTTCGTCGCAGTCGACGGCACGGATGTCGAACGCCTCGCCTTCGGCGTCGCCGGTGGTCGTGCGGATACCGAGGCGCATCGTCGCCTCGTAGGTCTTGTCGGCTTCGAGCAAGTCTTGCGAAAACTTGGTGGCCTCGCCGAAACACAGCGGCAGCAGGCCGGTTGCCAGCGGATCGAGCGTGCCGGTGTGGCCCGCCTTTTTCGCCAGATAAAGACGTTTCGCGCGAACCAGCGCGTCGTTGCTCGACAGGCCGAGCGGCTTGTCGAGCAGGAGCACGCCATCGAGCGCGCGACGCGGCACGCGGGGGCGTTGAGGTGCGGTCATGTCGAGGGAGGCAGAACGTTCGGGAAATGCGAAAAAAGGCGCCGCGCGCTACATGGAACGCCACGGCACGGCAGACGCTCAGTCGTCTTTCGCGCGCGTGGAATTTGCCTCGTCGATCAGACGCGACATCTCCACGGCGCGCTCGATCGTCTTGTCGTAGTGGAAATGCAGCGTCGGCACCGTGTGGATATGCAGGCGCTTGAACAGCAGATTGCGCAGATGGCCGGCAGCGTGCGTCAGCGCTTCGAGCGTTTGCTGCGGGTCGCCCGTCAGCGTCGTGAAGTAGACCTTTGCGTGCGCGTAGTCGGGCGTTAGCTCGACGCTCTGAAATGTGACGATGCCGATGCGCGGATCCTTGACCTCGCGCAGAAGCTCAGCCAGGTCGCGCTGGATCTGATCGGCGATCTGCACGTTGCGATTGGGAGTAGTACGTTTCTTAGGCATGGTGTTGTGTGCTCCGCTAAGACGGATGCAAAAAATTGGTTCGCGCGAGCCGTGTTCGATATTCGTTCGATACGACGGCGTCGCGGTCGCCGCGGCGGGGTGAGAGTCCATTTGCGACGAACGCGGCAACCAAGCCAGCAACAAACTCGACACTGTGGGCTCAAAAACAACGGGCGGAGCGGGCGTCAAGCCCGTTCCGCCCGCTGTGCCGTGCCGCGCGAATTACAGCGTACGCGCGACTTCGGTGACCTCGAAGACTTCGAACTGATCGCCTTCGACGATATCGTTGAAGTTCTTGATCGACATACCGCACTCGAAGCCCTGACGGACTTCTTTCACATCGTCCTTGAACCGCTTGAGCGAATCGAGTTCGCCCGTGAAGATGACGACGTTGTTGCGCAGCACGCGCACCGACGACGAGCGCTTGACGAAACCATCCGTGACCATACAGCCGGCCACCGTGCCGACCTTCGGCACCTTGAATACCTGGCGTACTTCGACCGTGCCCGTCACGACTTCGCGCTTCTCCGGCGCCAGCATGCCCGACATTGCTGCCTTCACGTCATCCACGGCGTCGTAGATGATGTTGTAGTAGCGGATGTCGACGCCATTAGCTTCCGCGAGCTTGCGAGCCTGCGCATCCGCGCGGGTGTTGAAGCCAATGATGACCGCCTTCGACGCCGTCGCGAGATTGACGTCCGACTCGCTGATGCCGCCGACCGCTCCGTGCACGATCTGCACGCGTACTTCGTCGGTGGAGAGCTTCTGCAGCGACTGCACCAGCGCTTCCTGCGAACCCTGCACGTCGGCCTTGACGATGAGCGGCAAGTACTGCACTTCGCCCTCGCCCATCTGCTCGAGCATGTTCTCGAGCTTCGCGGCCTGCTGCTTTGCGAGCTTGACGTCGCGGAACTTGCCCTGACGGAACAGCGCAACTTCACGCGCCTTGCGCTCGTCCGGCATCACGATCACTTCTTCGCCAGCCTGCGGCACTTCCGACAGACCCTGGATTTCGACCGGAATCGACGGACCCGCGGACTTGGTCGGCTTGCCGGTTTCGTCGAGCATGGCACGCACGCGACCGTAGGCGCTGCCTGCCAGCACGACGTCGCCGCGGTTCAGCGTACCTGACTGGACGAGGATCGTTGCTACCGGACCCTTACCCTTGTCGAGCTTCGCTTCGATGACGAGACCCTTGGCCGGCGATTCGACCGGTGCCTTCAGCTCCAGCACCTCGGCCTGCAGCAGCACGTTTTCGAGCAGATCGTCGATGCCCGCGCCGGTCTTCGCCGACACCGGCACGAACGGCGAGTCGCCGCCGTACTCTTCCGGCACGACGCCTTCCGTGACGAGCTCCTGCTTCACGCGCTCCGGATTCGCTTCCGGCTTGTCGATCTTGTTGATCGCGACGACGAGCGGCACGCCGCCAGCCTTCGCGTGGGAGATCGCTTCCTTCGTCTGCGGCATCACGCCGTCGTCGGCGGCCACCACCAGGATCACGATATCGGTCGCCTTCGCACCGCGGGCACGCATTGCCGTAAAGGCTTCGTGACCCGGCGTGTCGAGGAACGTGATCACGCCGCGCGGCGTTTCGACGTGGTAGGCGCCGATGTGCTGCGTAATACCGCCCGCTTCGCCTGCCGCAACCTTCGCGCGGCGGATGTAGTCGAGCAGCGAGGTCTTGCCGTGGTCGACGTGGCCCATCACCGTGACGACCGGCGGACGTGGCAGCGCTTCGGCGTCGCTCGCTTCGCCTTCGACCAGCATGGCTTCCGGATCGTCCAGCTTCGCCGCGAGCGCATGGTGGCCCAGTTCCTCGACGATGATCATCGCCGTTTCCTGGTCCAGCATCTGGTTGATCGTGACCATCTGGCCGAGCTTCATCATCACCTTGATAACTTCCGAAGCCTTCACCGCCATCTTGTGCGCGAGATCCGCGACCGTGATGGTTTCCGGCACATGCACTTCACGCACGATCGGTTCGGTCGGCGCCTGGAACGTGGTGTTCTGCTCCTGATGCTTGCCACGCCCCTTCGGACCGCCGCGCCAGCCACGATCGACGCCGCCGCTCGAATCGCCGCGCGTCTTGATGCCGCGGCGCTTCGCTGCGTCGTCCTGCCAGCCGCTCTTACCGCCGCCCGGCTTCTTCTTGTCGCCCGCCGACGGTGCGCTCGCGGGCGCCGGAGTCGCGGCGGTTGCCGGCTTTCTCGCTGCCGGGCGCGCCGGTGCTTCACCAGCCGGACGCGCCGGCTTATGGAGCGTGCCCTTGGCTTCGGCCGCCTTGGCCGGCTCGGCGGGCTTCGGTGCCGGTTCCGGCGCCTTCACCTGCGCCTTGCGCGGCGTGTTCATCATTTCGCGAATCGCGCGCGCTTCGGCTTCGGCCGCCGCGCGGCGCTTGGCGATTTCTTCCTGTTCGGCGCGCGCCTTTTCGGCGGCCACGCGCGCGGCGTCTTCCGCTTTCTTCGCGGCTTCGCGTTGCGCGGCGCGTTCCGCTGCCGCGCGTTCGTCGTCCTGCTCGTTTGCCTTCTCGGCAACCGGTGCAGCGGCTTTCGCCGCCGCCTGCTGGGCCTTCTCGCGAGCCGCCGCCTCGGCCGCAACCGATGCGCGCTTCTTTGCATCTTCTTCCGCGCGCTGACGCTCGGCTTCCGCGGCCTGCTCGCGCGCCTGACGGTCGACTTCTTCGCGCTCGAGCTGTTCCTGGCGCGCCTTCAGCTCCTGCGCCTGCTTTTCGAGCAGCTCAGCTTCGTGACGTGCTTCTTCCTCACGACGCTGCAGTTCGAGATCTTCTGCGTCGGCGTTCTCGGCCACATGATTCGATGCATCCCCGCCTTCCGCGACAGTCTCGTCGCGGCGGACGAACGTGCGCTTCTTGCGCACCTCGACCTGAATGGTGCGAGCTTTGCCCGTCGCATCGGACTGCTTGATCTCCGACGTATGCCGTTTCGTCAGCGTGATCTTGCGCTTGTCTGCATCAGTCGAGCCGTGAGACTTGCGCAAGTGGTCGAGCAGACGCGCCTTGTCCGTTTCGGACAAGGAGTCGGCTTCGCTCGCTTTTGTGACGCCAGCTGCCTGCAGCTGCTCAAGCAGCACGCCTGCAGGCATTTTCAGTTCCGCGGCAAATTGGGCTACGTTGTTACTCGCCATTCATTCCTCTTAATGCAAGGACCGATTCCTTGCGGTTAGCATCGGGTCATGCGGCCTGACGGCCGCGTTCAATTCAGTGCGCCATGGTCATTTCTCACTGGAACCAGTGTTCACGTGCTTTCATGATCAACGCCTTAGCGGCATCCTCTCCCATCCCAGTCATCTCGACCAGTTCATCCACGGCCAGCTCGGCGAGTTCGTCGCGCGTCTGGATCTGATGTTCGGCCAGTTTCGCGAGCAGGTCGGCGTCCATGCCGTCCAGGCTCTTCAGGTCGAGCGCTACATTCTCGACCTTTTCTTCGTTCGCGATCGCCATCGTCAACAGCGCGTCGCGCGAGCGGTTGCGCAGTTCGTGAACGGTGTCTTCGTCGAATGCCTCGATTTCGAGCATTTCGTTGAGCGGCACGTAGGCGATCTCTTCGAGGCTCGTGAAGCCTTCGTCGATCAGGATATCGGCGACTTCCTCGTCGACATCGAGACGCGCCATGAACAGGTCGCGCAGGACGCCGCGCTCCTGATTCTGCTTCTGCGCAGATTCGTCCGGCGTCATGATGTTGATCTGCCAGCCGGTGAGCTCGCTGGCAAGCCGCACGTTCTGGCCGCTGCGGCCGATCGCGACCGCGAGTTCGTTCTCGTCGACGACGACGTCCATCGAATGCTTTTCTTCATCGACGACGATCGACTGCACGGCTGCCGGCGCGAGCGCGCCGATCACGAACTGGGCGGGGTCTTCCGACCATAGCACGATGTCGACGTTTTCGCCACCGAGCTCGTTGCGTACGGCCTGCACGCGCGAGCCGCGAATACCGACGCAGGTGCCGATCGGATCGATGCGCTTGTCATAAGCCACCACGCCGATCTTCGCGCGCACGCCCGGATCGCGAGCCGCCGCTTTAATCTCGAGCAGGCCCTGCTCGATTTCCGGCACTTCCATCTCGAACAGCTTCATCAGGAATTCCGGCGCCGTACGCGACAGCTCGATCTGCGGACCACGCGCGGTGCGGTCGACCTTCGCGATATACGCGCGCACGCGGTCGCCCACCCGAAGGTTTTCCTTCGGGATCAGCTGGTCGCGGCGCAGCAACGCTTCGACGCGGCCCGATTCGACGATGAAGTTGCCCTTGTCGAGGCGCTTCACCGAGCCGGTCATGATGTGTTCGCCGCGCTCGAGGAAGTCGTTCAGGATCTGCTCGCGCTCGGCGTCGCGCACCTTCTGCAGGATCACCTGCTTGGCGGCCTGCGCGCCGATACGGCCGAATTCGATCGACGGCACCGGCTCCTCGATGAACTCGTCGAGCTGAATATCGGGCTGCTGCTCGCGCGCCTCGAACAGCAGAATTTCCTGATCCGGTTCCTGCAGACCTGCTTCGTCCGGCACCACCTTCCAGCGGCGAAACGTTTCGTGCTCGCCGCTTTCACGGTCGATGTGGACACGGATATCCGCATCTTCTTCGAAGAGTTTCTTGGAGGCCGAAGCGAGAGCCGCTTCGAGCGCGGCAAATACCACGTCCTTATCGACATTCTTCTCGCGTGCCAGCGCATCCACCAGCATCAACACTTCGCGACTCATTGTTTGCGGCTCCTAAAGTCAACTTTCGGAACAAGGCGCGCCTTGTCCATGTCCGCGAGCGTGAAATCGAGCATCGCGGCCCCTTCTTTTCCTTCAAATTCCAGACCGATCGTCTCGCCTTGCGGAGCATGCAAAATGCCCCGGTACGATTTCCGACCGTCCAATGGCTTTTTCAGTGTGATAACCGCTTCGCTGCCCGCGAAACGTTCAAAATCCGCCAGTTTCTTCAGCGGGCGATCGAGACCGGGTGACGATACTTCGAGCCGCTCGTAATCGATATTTTCGACCGTCAGAACGTGCTGGAGCTGACGCGTGACTTTCTCGCAGTCTTCGATTGCGATGCCGGCTGGCTGGTCGATATAGATACACAACATGCCGCGCCCGGTGCGCTCGAGATCGACGAGCTCGTAGCCGAGTCCCACGACCGTGGTTTCAATCAGTTCCGTCAGTTGCACAGTGCCCTCTTAGATGTTCGCGCAGCGAGCCTCGCCTCTTCTGCAAACAACCAATGCGGGCCGCGCGCCAAGCCGGCGCACGTTCGTGCGAACCCGAGATGCCGAACCACGATGAACTGAGCGGCAAAAAAAAATGGGCTGAACGCCCATCATCTTATTGCCGGTGGTCGCACCTGAGCCGCACATGAAACCGTACGCCCAGCGACTTCGCGATTGTAGCCATTTTCCGGCCCAAACGCAATCCGCGGAACGCCGGGCGATGCGCATTTCCGCTTGATTTGATAGGAATCTTTCGACAATGTGGCGGCAAATCCGGGCTTTTGCAAGGTCGCCCGAGCCGTCGGGAAGGGGAGCCGGACGGGCTACGCCAACACTTTGCGGCGATGCGTCCTGTCGGTCTTCAGCGCAGTTTCGCACGGCGTTTGACGCATCGGAACGCCGTGCGAACGCGGCAAACAAGAGGCGGCATAAAATCGCCAAAAACGATAAACGGCTCGGCCGGGAAGCACTCGACATTGCTAGTCAGTATGCAGTATGACTCCCGTGAGGCAATGGCTGGCCCGCCGTAAGGAATCAAGCGCGGGTTAGCATTGCAGCCAGAGCAGCACAGTGCGGACACGGCCGCTCCCGGCGATTTCCGGCACGGAGGCCAGCATGGAAGACGACAGCACGCTGTGCGTCGGTCTCGATGTACACAAGGACTCGATCACAGTCGCGTATGCGCCGGGCTCGGGCGAAGTCGAACTGCTGGGCAAGATCGGTATGACGCAGGCTGATATCGATCACCTGTGCAGGCGCCTGCAGTCGAAAGTGCGGCACATCTGCGTTGTCTGCGAGGCCGGTCCATGCGGCTACGGACTTTACCGGCAGCTCGTGCAGAAGGGATTCGGGTGCATCGTGTGCGCCCGATCGCTGATTCCGAAAAAACCGGGTGAACGGGTCAAGACTGAGCGGGGTAATGCGATCAAGCTTGTGCGGTCTTTGCGCGCCGGTGACCTCTCCGCGGTGTACGTGCCGAGCGACGACGACGAAGCGTTCCGCGATCTGGCACGGACGTGGCTGGCGCCAAAGACGACCTGAAGCGCGCACGGCAACGCGTGAAGGCCTTTCTACTCTCGCTTGGGACGAGTAACCCGCGACCAGGCTACGCAACGGACTACTGCATCCGACTTGCGGTTCCAGATAGCGGCAGGCTCATTGGGCGGACATCTTTAGTGCGGTACCCAACCCGCGGATATCAGCTTGATCCGCCGCCGAAATGTACTGCTACGCCGCCCTGAGGAAATTCCGGCAACATGAATTCGAGAAACTAAAAACCCGATCCCGATTGACACCGGGAGTCATATCAGCCTGGCAGGTCATGCGAACTGCACCAAAGGGTATGGCCGTTCAACGGCCACCCCTCAAACGCGGTACAGCGCCCCGCTCAACGGCCGCGCGAGCGACCGCGCGCCGTGCCGCCGCCACGATTCGCGCCGCCCGAACCCGCGTTGCCGCCGGCACGGTTGGCGTTGCCGCCACGATTGCCGCCCGGCCCGCGATTGCCGCCGCTGTCGCCGGACGCGCCGGCACGCTTGCCGCCAGTGCGCGCACGGTTGCCGTTGGGCGACGACGCGCGGTTGCCGTCGACGTCGCGGCCGCGCTGCCCCCCGGCGCCGCGATTGCCCACACCGACACCAGAACCAGTGCCGCCCCCCATGCCCGCGCCGAAGCCACCGCCTGCCGCGCCACGGCGACCCTGTCCGCGCGGCTGCTGCTCGAAGCGGCTGTGCGACATCAACACCGGCTCGCGGTTGATAAAGCCCATCGACGTCTGCATCGGATCCGGCTGACGACGCTCCGGCGCCGCATTGCGGCTACCGCGCTCCTCAGCCGGCGCCTTCAGGCCGACCGATGCCATCAGTGCGCGCACCTGATTGTCCTCGAGTTCTTCCCAGCGGCCGCGCTTCAGACCACGCGGCAGGGAGATCGGGCCGTGGCGCGTACGGATCAGCCGGCTGACCATCAGGCCGGCCGCTTCGAACATGCGGCGTACTTCGCGATTCCGCCCTTCGGCGAGCGCGACGTGGTACCAGTGATTCGTGCCTTCGCCGCCGCCGTCGCGGATGCGCAAGAAATTCGCCGGGCCGTCCTCGAGTTCGACGCCGTTTAGCAGCTTCTGACGCATACCCTCGGCGAGTTCGCCGACGACACGCACCGCGTATTCGCGCTCGACGCTATAACGCGGATGCATGAACCGGTTCGCGAGATCGCCCGAGGTGGTCAGCATCAGAAGACCTTCGGTGTTGAAGTCGAGACGCCCGACCGCGACCCACTTGGCGGTTTTCATCGGTGGCAGCTTGTCGAACACCGATGGACGGCCTTCCGGGTCCGCGTGGCTGACGATTTCGCCGGTCGGTTTGTGGTACAGCAGCACGCGCGGCGGCTTGCTGGCGAGCCTGCGCTTGACCGGCTTGCCGTTGATGCGGACCTGGTCGGTCGGCATGATGCGCTGGCCGATGTGCGCCGGTTCGCCGTTCACCGACACGCGGCCGGCGATGATCAGCTCTTCCATGTCGCGGCGCGAGCCCATGCCCGCCTCGGCGAGCACCTTGTGCAGCTTCGGCGCGTCGTCATCGGGCGACAGCACGCGCTTCGGGCCCGCTGCCTGGCCACGGCGCAGCATCGGCGCGCGTACGCCGCCAGTCGTGGTGTTGTCGGCATCGAATGCGGGCGACGTCACATATGAGAACAGATCGTCCTGAGCTGACTCCGCTGCCGCATCGGCGCCGCGGCGATTCTGGCGCTGGCCCTCACGTTGACCTTCGCGCGGCTGACGTTCGCGCTGGTCTTCGCGTGATACGCCCTCGCGCTTCGCACCGCCAGCGTTACGACGCCCGCCCTGTTTCGCGCCCGCGTCCTTGCGCGGCGTGCGCACCTGGGCGACGACCTCGCCGTCCGGCGGCGTTTCGGCGACGACCGGCGCGCCTTGCGCGGGCGCGCCCTCGGCTGCCTTCGTCTTCGCGCCGGCGCGGCGTCGCGCGATCAGGCTGCGCGGCCCGCGACGCAGACCGCGGCGGGGGCGCTCTTCGCCCTCTGCTTCCGGGCCATGAGCCGGGCGCTCGCCCTCGCCTGCCGCCGCTTGCGTAGTGCGTTCGTCGGTCCGCGCCGACGGCACGGGGCGCTCGGATTCGGACGAATCGGTGTCGTGGGTATGTGTCAAAACAACCTCAAAATGTCAGGTCGCGCGCGCCCGTTGCGGGCGCGGCAAAAAAGTTCGGTTACGTCAGGCGCTGCGCGACTCGGTTTCGTCGTCGGTCAGAAAACCTGCGTCCTGCGCGGCATCGCGGCGATCCTCGGGATCGCCGTGCGCCGCCTCGATCGGATTCGGCTCGGCAACGTGCTCCGTATTGCGAGCTACGCCCGAGCCGTGCGCGGGTGTTGCCGGATCGGTCTGGGCGACCGGATCGTAATGCTGTGCCGAGCCGGCGACGCTGGCATGCGCTGCCGCGGGTGCCGGTTCGGGCTGTTGTTGCGTGTCGTGCGGCGCGCTCGACGCGTCTGACGCATTCGTCGTGCCGGCCTGCCCGGTCGCTTCCGCGGGGGGCTCCGGTTCGAGCGTCGACTCGGCTACCGTCTCGGGAGGCGCTGCTTCAAATCCCGACGCGGCGTGCTGCGCCGCTTCCGGCGGAGCCGGCTCGCCAGCCTCACCCGCGATGTCGTGCCCGGCATCCTGCACCGGCTGCTGCATGCTTTGCGCGTCGCCCTCGGCAAACTCGATCGCGTGCTGACCCAGCAGATCCGCGTTCAGTTGTGCGGACGGATCGGCAAGCGGAGGCAACTCGTCAAGCGCCGTTAGACCAAGGTCATCGAGGAACTGGCGCGTGGTCGCATACAGCGCCGGACGCCCCGGCACGTCGCGATGACCGATCACCTCGATCCAGCCGCGATCCTCGAGCTGCTTGACGACCTGCGTATTCACCGTCACACCGCGAATTTCTTCGATATCGCCCCGTGTCACCGGTTGCCGGTAGGCAATGATCGCGAGCGTTTCGAGCACCGCGCGCGAATATTTCGGCGGTTTTTCCGGATGCAACCGATCCAGGTACGAACGCATCGCGGGCTTGCTTTGAAACCGCCAGCCCGATGCCAGCCCGACCAGCTCCACACCGCGCCCAGACCAGTCCCGCTTCAGGTCTTCGAGCAAGGTCCGAACAGTGTCCGCCGACACGCCGTCGGCAAAGAGCTTGCGCAACTCGCCGAGCTTTAACGGCTCCTGCGCGCAGATCAAGGCAGTCTCGAGGACGATCTTCGCCTCTTGGGTATTCATGCAGCTAGGTCAGACCCTGTGGTCAAAGAACCGGATCAAACAGACGATGTGGAACTGAAGACGCGCTCGCCCGATTCTGATCGGTCATATTGATGGGAGCACGCACCGGGGGGTGGCGAACAGACTTATCGAGCCAGACCCAGCCGGACGGAGCGGCGAAATTCCTGAAAGGAATCGCGTGACTGAGCGCCATATTACGCAAAAACGACCGGGGCGTAAAGCCGCGATCTGCCGTGCATCTTCTGCTGCGGCGCCGACCGGTGTAGCCGCGCCCGCCCGGGTCGAGTCGACAGCAAGAAGATTCTCACGATTCGTAGCTTTTCGCCGCTCGCGGTGCGTCAACACGAAGCGCGGGGGGCGTACGAGGCCGCATGATCAGGCCCCGGCGTGGCGCGCCAGAAACCGCGTCAAGCGCTCGACGCCGGCATCGAGCCGCACCGTATCGCACGCATAGCACCAGCGCACGAACCCCTCGCCCTGCGGCCCGAACGCGCTGCCCGGTGCCACGCCGAGCCCGACCTCCCGCACCATCGCCTTGCACAAATCGAGACTGCGCGTCGAGCCCGGCATCGAGAAGAACAGATACATCGCGCCCAGCGGGGCCTTCACATCGACGCCGGGAACCGCCAACAGCGCGCGCACCAGATGATCGCGCGACGTCCTCAGGTCGCGCACCAGCTGCTGCGTAAAACGCTCGCCCTGCTCGAGCGCCGCGATGCCCGCCTGCTGCACGAACGACGGTGCGCACGACGTGTTGTACTCGACCAGCTTCGCCAGGTCGTCCATCAACGCGGTCGGCGCGACGATCCAGCCGAGCCGCCACCCCGTCATCAGCCAGGCTTTCGAGAACGAATTCACGCAGATCACGCGTTCGCCGCGTGTCGCGAGGTCGAGAAACGATGGCGCGGTGCGCACACCGGCCGCCTGGGCGGCGTCATCGCCGGAATAGTAGAGCCGCTCATAGACCTCGTCCGCGACGATCCAGATGCCGTGCCGCCGGCAGTGTTCGAGCACGCTGCGCTGGTCGTCGCGACTCATCACCCAGCCGGTCGGGTTGTTCGGCGAGTTGATCATCAGCATCTTCGTGTCAGGCGTCAGCGCGCTCAGCAATCGCCCGACGTCGAGCTCCCAGCCGCGTTCGCCGTAGCCGAGCGCGACGGTTTCGACATGCGCGCCGAGAATCTTCGGGATTTCGACCAGATTCGGCCATAGCGGCGTCACCGCGACGACGCGGTCGCCGCCGCCGACCACCAGCTGCGCGGCGAGCATCAGCGCGTTGACGCCCGCGCTCGTGACCGCGACGTGCTCGGGCGACGTCGCCCCGTGCAACTCGCTGACGTAGCCCGCAAGTGCCGCGCGCAATGGCGCGATGCCGAGATTGTGCGTGTAAAACGTCGCGCCGGCGGCGAGCGCGGCGCTCGCGGCGTCGCGAATGAATGCGGGTGTGACGCGATCGGACTCGCCGAACCAGAACGGCAGCACGTCGTCGACGCCGAAACCGGCGTTCGCGACTTCACGGATTTGCGATGGACGCAGCGCGCGTACGGCGTCGCGCGCATTCGGGATGGAGGGCACGGGCAGGTCCAATTCGCTCATCGAGGCTTCCGGGTGGGTGAAGGATAAGAGGCTCGAAGCGCAACCGCGAAGGCGTGCGCGATGAAGATGGTAGTTTAGCGCGCCGGGTAACCGGACAGCGGCGCAGCGAGTAGCGGTGGGCGGGCGGTGGGCGGGCGGTGGGCGGGCGGTGGGCGGCGTGTGGGCGGCGGGCCGCGCCCGGCGCCAATCCACCAGTCGAACGGATCGCAGGCGATCCCGCCCGTTAATTCAACTCCTCGGCCCGGCCCGGCAACTGGCGGATCAGATTCCACACCGCCTCGGCCGCGGGCGACAGCGACCGGTCGCGCCGCCGCACCAGTTCGACGAGGCGTTCCGCGCGCGGCACCAGCGGACGCGCGACCAGCGACGCCCCCGCCGGCAGCGGCAGCGCGAGCCACGGCAGCACGCTGATCCCGACGCCCGCCTCGACGAGCCCGAACACCGTCGCCGAATGGCCAAGTTCCTGCACCACGGTGGCGTTCACGCCCTGCGCCTGCATCACGGCATCGATGAGGGGGCGGCTGCCGGACGCATAATCGAGCATCACGAGTTGCTCGCCGTCGAGGTCCTTCCACGTAACCTGTTTGCGCGCGGCGAGCCGGTGATCGTCACGCGACACGATGCAGAACGAGTCCGTCATCAGCGTCTCGCTGAGCAGATCGTCGTCGGAGAACGGGCCGATGATCACGCCGAAGTCCACTTCACCCGACTTCACCTTGCGCACTACGTCGCTTTGCACGTCGTCGCGCAGCCCAAGCGTCACATAAGGAAACTGCTGTCCGCACGACGCGACTACGCGCGGCATCAGCCGGCACGCGACGGTCGGGCTCGCCGCGACCACCACGCGTCCGCGGCGCTGCTCGCCGATTTCGCGGATCTCGCGCAACGCGTCGTCGAGATCCCCCAGCAGTCGCGACACACTCGCCACGAGGTTGCCGCCTACGTCGGTTAGTTGCACTTCGCGCGTCGTGCGATCGATGAGCTTCAGGCCGATCTCGCTTTCGAGCTCGCGTACGCAGCGACTGACCGCCGACTGCGTGAGGCCGATCTCGTCGCCGGCCCGACTGAAGCTTTGCAAGCGCGCCACCTCGATGAAAACCCTGAGCTGTCGCAGCGTCACATTCATTTGTTCACCTCATCAATAGCGCAGCTTGATGCGCATTGTACGACCAAATACATGCGGCATAGCACCGTCCACGCGGCCGCTGCAATGCAGCAAAAAAGCGCGAACGCACGCCGGCCGGGCTTTTCTGCCCCAGATTGGTGATTGTCCCGATTTGCGAGATGGGTTTTTTGGATTCTTATACGGCCCTGGTTGGCGCCCGCGTTGGCCCGCCGCCACGGGGCTTTCAGGCAATCGGCAGCAGATTGGCACACTTCGTGCGTTGTGAAACGCACAGGGAGGGCGCCATGATTTCCGACGGCAATCCGTGGCAAGCCCGTCCCCTTTGGCACTCGCCTATCGAGTGCGTGAAGAGTGCGCGGCGCGGGGCAGCGCACCGGAGTTAGCTTCGCTGAGGTGAAACATGATGCTGTTCGACGATTTGAGAGATAACGAGTGGGCGCTGGTCGAGGCTTTGTTCTGCGCCGAGCCGGCGCGCAGCGAACGGCGCGGTCGACCGCGCGTGGAAGCTCGGGCGGTGGTCAACGCCGTGCTTTGGGTGTTGTCGACAGGCGAAGGCTGGTCCAAGTTGCCGGGCCGCTACCCGTCCCCCCCGACTTGCCGCCGGCGCTTCGACGAGTGGCAAGCCGATGGCACGCTCGCTGAAATTGTGAAACGGCTTGGCACGAGCGGCCGCGAAATCTCGCTGCGCGGCCGGATCGGCGCAACGGCCGCGAAACCGCCGGCACCGCCGAGCCGCGACCGCCTACGCGGCGCGTTCTGGACCAATCCGGAATCGTGGCGCGCGCCGGTCAAGATGGCCTGACGCGAAACTACGCGGTCACCGGGTGCCTATAGGCGCCCGGTTTTTTATCCAGCCGACTTTTCCACGATTGCGTGCGCGCCCACGACCCGCCAGCATTTGACGGTCGCCGCGAGACGCTGTCTTCTCCGCTTCGCGCGCCCCTTTCGTCGCGCCTCCCGGACGCCCACCACAGCGCTCCTTGCGCGCTGCCTCAGACTGCCAAACTACCCGATAGCTCCGGGTGAAACATCCATTTACTATTAATTACAACGTGCTTTCGTCCCCCGGCATACGTTAATACTTATGCAAACAGGCCTTGAGTCGAGGGGCTCGAGGTTGAGGGGGATTTCGGAATGAAACCAATGTCACTGGTGTTGTGCGGCATTGTGATTTCATCGATGGCCGCGCCCGCAATTGCGCAACAACGCCCGCAAGGGTGGAACTGGCGCCCGGACCGCCAAGCCACGCTGGAAGCGTGGCAGCAGAGCGAGGCCCATAATCGCGACTTCACGCCGCCGACGCCGCGTGGCGATCTGCGCGGCGATATCGCCAGCAATGTGCGGGCACGGCCCGATGCGCCGCGTGAGGATCAGCGGCGGCGATGATTTGCTGAGTCGCCGCTCGGACGGCGCGTGGCGCGACGCGGTCGCCCAGTATCTTGCATTGCGCACTTACGATCGGGGAACCACCGGACGCGGCACCAGTCTGACTCAACGCCATTAGCACAGCGTGGCAGTAGTAATTCCGGTATGCCCGTATCTTCGTGATACGGGCTTTTTTTCGCCCTCGAGGCGTTGATGGCATGAAAGGCGCGCAACGGCAACGACCTGCGCGGATCGCGTCGCCGCCTTGTCGATGGGAAACGGAGATTCGCCCCCGGACGCGCACGGCGACCGGTCGACGTCAGCGACGGCCCGCCGAGGGGGTGACAGGCCCGGGCGGACAGTGACTCCGTTCAGATAAGCGATGAACCTTGAGCTAAGATCTGACTTCGGCTGTCGCGGCGGACTGCGGTTCGGCCGCGCCGAGAACATAATCGTTCATGCGTTGCGCTGTCCATGTGAGCAGACGCTCGTCGTGCTCGAGCCGCGCAAACTCCGCTTTGCCGCGTTCGGTGAGCACCGCGATGTCGACGGGAGCATGAAAGCCTGGCGCCGGTGCGACGGTTCGCTGACGAACGGTGTCCATCAGCCCCAGCGCGCGAAGATATTGGAAGACACCCGGCCTTCTGGCCCAGGGAACCTGACGATATTGCGCTCGCCGCAGCCCTTCAAGTACCGCTTCGTTGGAATACGTGGTCATCTCACTTCTTTCTTAAAGTGCAGCTATGACACATTCATGCCCACGCGTCACTGCGCCACCGGCGACGCGCGTAGCACCCGCTCCTGGTCGGAAGCTCGCCGCCTGTCTGACGGCGGATTTCCGCCAGGTGCTGCCTGGTCTCGTTTTCGGAACCCCCGTCAGAACGGCATGTTAGCGTTCTCTCCATGAACCGACGATGCAACCGCCGCGGCGCGATGGCAGGCCCGTGGATTTGTCCCGAAAGACATACGTTACCCCATTTAAATTGATTCTATTCACTTTATTAGCGCTTTTTTTTGCAGCAATCGTGCTATGGAAACGTGCGCGCCGGCCGCTCATCGTCTGCATGATCGCGCTGTTCTGGCTGCTCGCGGCCGGCTGGCTAACCGCGCCACTGCTCGATCTGGCGCAGCCGCAACGACAGAGCGCCACGGCCGCCACCTTTGCGCCACGCACCGCGATCATCCTGCTCGGCGGCGGCACGGTCTACGACCACGACCACGTGCTGGTGCCACCGCGCGACGTACTCTCGCGCATCGAGGTCAGCGCGCAGAACTACGCGGCCTGCAAGCGCACGGCGAGCACGTGCCGGGTGATCGTCAGCGGCGGCAATCCGCAGCGGCATAGCGCGACCGAAGCCGACACCTACCTGCCCTATCTGCTGCGTCAGCAGGTGGCGCGCTCGGACATCGTGCTCGAGCGAAGCAGCCGCACGACCTATGAGAACGCGCGCAACGTCTCGGTTATTGTCGGTCAATCACATTACGACACGTTGATACTCGTCACCTCCGCGTATCACATGCCGCGTGCGCTGCTCGATTTTCAGCGCTTCGGCGTCGAGCCGCAGCCGCAGATTTCGAGCGCGCGGCGCGCGCGGATCGGCGTGCTGCCGCGCTTCGCCAATCTCGTGGCCGCGGAGATAGCGTTGCATGAGCTAATCGGCCTCGCGCAATTTCACCTGTATCGCGCGATCGGCTGGTTCTGACGAACGATGTAGGCCGCTCCGCTCTCGCACTCGCACTCGAGGACGTCGCGGTTTATTCAACCAGCCTCGAGCTATTACAAAACGTAACAAGTGTTGAGCACGGTTACAAAGCCATCGGCTGGAGAAGAGTTTGCTCGATAGAATGCATTGTCTTTCCCACTGGACAGGCAATACTCGGGTCCACCACCATTCTACGGAGGTAACGATGAAGAAAGTGTCCATGGCGATCCTGGTTTCCTTGTGTGCCGCAGCCGGCGCGGCTCACGCGCAGGACAACGGCATCACGACGAGCACCGATCCGGCGAAGGCCGCCGACGTCGAGCAGCGTGCGCAAGATTTGCAAAACCGCGAGCAGTCGATGGGAAGCGCACCGGCCGCGCCGGCCAAGCATCACAAGATGGCTCCGCATCATCCGAAGAAGGGTGCCGACGCGTCGGGCACCTGAACGACTTCGCGGATCTCGCCTCGCGGCCTCGTCGTGAAGGTGAAAAAGCCGAAGCTGGCAGCGCCGGTTTCGGCTTTTTTTTATTTGTGCGACCCGCTCGCTGCTGGCAAGGCACTCCGAGCGCGCACCGGCTTGGCAAGCCGCCGGCGCTCTGCTCTCTGTATGCTAAAGTCGCGCACCGACCGGCGAGCCGCCGGCATCCCCTAACCCGTGCGCACCCTGGTGCGGAGGACAGCATGAGCAACATCCAGCTTGATATCGAATGGACCGAAGCAGCATCTCGCAAGATCGAAAAACTGATGCCGCGTGGCGGTCAGGAAGCGTACCTCGCGCTGCCGCCCGTCGAATGCCTGCCGATGGAAGGCGACGTGCTGTTTCTCGGCCCGGCTGGCAAGCAGGAGCCGTTCATTGTCGCGGAGCGCCAGTATCACCATGACGGCGACGCCGACTGGACCATCATCCTGATTCTCGATGTCCCGCAAGCAACCCACTGATCGCTGACGGCGCGCCGGCGGCCTCAGGGCCGCCCCACCTGTCCAGCGTGTCCGCGCGCCGCTGACGCCCGCGCCCGAATCCAGGCGATCTTCGACACCACGCGAATCTCCGCGTGCTCGATCCAATCCGCGGCCGCCTTCTTATAAGCCTGGATATGCGCGGATTTCGCATGCGCCGCGAGCGCATCCTGGCTTCCCACCGCTCGGTGAACACGAACCGGCGCGGCTCCTGCACTTCGCGCCAGAATCCGCCCGGCAGAGCAGTGCCAAGCCCGCCGCCCGAATGGCCGCATCAGCGCCTACAGCGGCACTAGCATGTGAGCACCGTCGGCCTGGAGTTTGGCGGGCGACCACTGGGCGCCCTGCTACCCTCGGCGTGGTACGGTAACTCATTGCGATTGAGAATCGGTTTCGCGCGTGGCAAGCGCGCGGGACGCTCCGGCGCATGACCGCAACGGATTGCCGCGCGGCCGTAGGCAGCCGTTTTGCACACAATTTTGCGCCCATGCGTTTGTGATAACCCGCACATTGTCGCGCGCTGCAAACTGCTAGACTCATTTTGACCAATTCGCCGGAGTCCAGCGTGGCTGGTACCGCCCTCCGTGTTCGCGGGACGCATTCGTTTCGTTCCGGCGGCGCTTCGGGTGTGCGAGCGCTACGCGCCGAATGGGTTTGCGTGCCCCTTCATTCCCTTGCCGCAACGATCCCATGTCAGCTTTCATGCCCGCTTCTATGCCATCCGTCAGCGAATTGACCGTGAGCGGCCTGCTCCCGCACCTGGTCCGCGACGAGTCGGGCTGGACCGCGACCTGGCGCGCGTTGACATTGCACAGCGTGTTCCAGCCGGTGCTGTCGGTCACGCATCAGTGCGTGGTCGGCTACGAGGGGCTGTTGCGCGCGTTCGATCCCGTCGGTCTGCCCGTCTCGCCCGAAGTATTGTTCTCGGGCACGCGCTCGGCCGCCGAAGCGCGCGAACTCGATCGCATCGCGCGCTGCCTGCATGTGGCGAACTTCATGGAGCAAGGCATCAGCACCGGGTGGCTGTTTCTGAACACGCGCCCGCAGGTGTTCGAAACCGGCTGGCCGCAGCGCGCCTTCATCGACGAGTTGTCCGCGCATTTCGGGCTGCCGCAGGAGCGCATCGTGATCGAAGTGCTCGAGCAGCCCGCCGACGATGAATCCGCCGTCGCCAGCATGCTCGCCGCCTCGCAGCCGCGCGATTTTCTGATCGCGATCGACGACTTCGGCACCGGCTTCTCAAACTTCGATCGCGTGTGGCGCTTCCGCCCCGACATCGTCAAACTCGACCGCTCGCTCGTCGCGCGCGCGGGCAAGCGCGAGGGCGACGAATCGATGATCAGCCATCTGATCGCGATGCTCCATCAGTCGGGCACGCTCGTGCTCGCCGAAGGCGTCGAAACCGATGAAGAGCTGATGATCCTGATGCAGGCCGACGTCGATTTCGTGCAGGGGTTCTGGTTCGGTCAGCCAAAGAGCAGCGTGCTGGCCGCCTGCACGAAGGTGCCTGCGCTCGTCGCGTCGATCTGGAGCAAGTTCGCCGAATACGAGCGTGCGCACGCCGGCCACCAGCGGCTCGGGTTCGAGGGCTTCGCGGAAGCGGTGCTGGCCGCCGCCGACACCTACAAGACGACCGGTGACCTCGAACAGGCCGCGCAAAAGGTCTGGCATCTGCCCGAAGCGCGCCGCGTGTTCCTCACCGACGGCCTGGGCGAGCAGACCCAGCCTTCGGTGACGGCGGCGTCGGTCCCGCCGCCTCCGAAGCGGCTCGCGCCGCTCTATACGGAGACGCGCAGCAACTGGTCGCGTCGCGCGTATTTCCGGCACGCGCTCGCGGCGCCGGGCCGCGTCGCGATGATGGGGCCGCATTATTCGCTCGCCGATGGTCAGGACTGCTACACCGCGGCGATCGCGTTCGAGCGCGACGGCACGCACGTGCTGTGCGTCGACTTCGTGCCGGAGGCGTCGCTGCCGGATGTGCGCACCGGCAGACGCGGCGCCGGGCGTTAGCGACCCACGCCGCTACTCGTGCACGCGGCCGCGCCCCGACTTGACCTCGCTGCGCCTGGTCTTGCTGTCGAGCCGCCGCAGGTTCGACGCGCGGGTCGGCCGCGTCGCGACCCGATGCTTGCGGGTCACGCTGATGCTTTCGATCAGTTCATCGAGCCGCGCGAGCGCCGCCGCGCGGTTCATCTCCTGGGTCCGATGCTCCTGCGCCTTGATGATCACGACGCCATCGCGCGTGAGCCGGTGGTCGGACAGCGCGAGCAGACGCATCTTCAGCACTTCCGGCAGCGACGAGGCACGCACGTCGAAACGCAGATGGATCGCGCTCGACACCTTGTTGACGTTCTGACCACCCGCCCCCTGCGCGCGCACGGCGGTCAATTCGATTTCGTTGGGCGGGACCGGATAGCGGGATGTCATGGGTGGTCGGCAAGGAAGATGCGTCAGTGTACAAGCGCTCGGCGCGAGATGCCCGAACTCGCGGGAAGGCGGCGGAGCGCCCGGTGCGGCGCCCGGCCGCACCGGCTCGCGAACGCTACGAAAAAAACCATTTGCGTCGGCCCGACCGGTTCATCGATACTGGTTCTTTCGCTTACGGCGTAAATTCATATGAAAATCCGTCCCGGTTTCGTGCTCGAACTGGCCGTCAACTTTCTGCTGCCGTGGCTTGCTTACCGGCTCGCGTTGCCGCGGGTCGGCGAGACCGGCGCGCTGATCGCGTCCGCCGTGCCGCCGCTCGTGTGGAGCGCGATCGAGCTCGCGCGCTTCAGGCGCGTCGATGCGCTCAGCGTGATGGTGGTGGCGGGCATCGTGCTGTCGGTCGCGGCCATGGCGCTCGGGGGCAGTCCGCGCATGCTGCTGTTGCGCGAGTCGCTGGTGTCCGGCGCGGTCGGCGTCGTGTTCCTGCTGTCACTGCCGATGCGTCGTCCTCTGATCTTCTACCTCGCGCGCGCGACGGTCGCGCGCGAAATGGAAGGCGGCGCCGCGCATTTCGAGGCGCTATGGCGCGAGCGCCCCGGTCTCGCCACCGCGATGCGAACCATGACGCTCGTGTGGGGCATCGGGCTGACCGCCGAAACCGCGCTACGCGCGTGGATGGCGCTGACGTGGCCGATCGAACGCTTCCTCGTCGTGTCGCCCTTGATCGGCTACGGCATCTACGCGGGACTCGCGCTGTGGACACTGTGGTATCGCAGGACGATGCGCAGCCGCGTCGAGGCCATCGAGCGGGCGAGCGGGGTTGCCGGTTGAGCGCCGCTCGCACCACAAGTCCGCCACTTCGCTTTTTCTGCCTGCTGCCGCGCGATCAACGCGATGCTTCGGCAATCCGCGCGGCCAGCCCCGAATCACGCTGCGTCGGCGTCGCGATCGCCTGCGCGAGCACGGCCCGCGCGCCGATCACCTCGACGCGTTCGCGCGCGCGAGTAATCGCCGTATACACGAGCTCACGCGACAACACCCGGCTGAACGCCGACGGCAGCACCAGCACCGCTTGCTCGAACTCCGAACCTTGCGACTTGTGGACCGTCAGCGCGAACGCGGTGTCGTGCGGCGGCAGCGCGGCCGGCGACACCGCGCGCACACCGCCGTCGCCGGTGCGGAAGTACACGCGCAGCGCGCCACCCGCGCCCGGCAGCGCAATGCCGATGTCGCCATTGAACAGACCCAGCGCGTAATCGTTGCGCGTCACCATCACCGGACGTCCGGCAAACCACTGCGCGCCGACCGCGAGCGTGACGCCCGCGGCGCGGCGCACCTCAGCCGCCATCGCCGCGTTGACCTGATCGACGCCGCGAGGTCCGAGCCGCGTCGCACAGAGGATGCGGAAGCGGTTGAGTGCGTCGAAGAGCGGCACTGGATCGGGCGTATCGACAGCGAGCGCCCTGGCAAGCGCGTCGGCGTACGGCGCGAAGCCACCGGCAAGTCTTGCGGTGGTGCGCTGGGCCAGCGTCGTGTGAGCGTCCTCGTGCAGCGCCGCGGCGCAGACCTCGGTCGGGTCGATCTGCAATACGTCGAGCGCCGCGCTCGGTGAGCCGTTGCGAATCGCGACGGACAAACGGCCGATCGGCGACTCGAGGCCGAACCGGTAGTTGCGCTCGAGCCAGACGACGCAGTCCGCGAGCGGGTTGCGTTCGATCGCCGATCGCTCATCGCGATCTGCCTGCTCGCCAGTCGCCGATGTCACGCCGTCACCGAACAGATCGCCCGACGCGGGTGACTCGAAGGTTTGCGGCGTCTCGGGCGGCGCAAATAAATCGTCCAACGCTGCTTCATCGACTTCACGCAACGCGCGCGGCAAAGCCCGCGCGAGCCGCGCCTCGTCGATGTCGAGCGCCTGCGCGACCCATTGCAATCCGCGCGCGCTCAACGCCGGCCGCGCGCTGAGTTCGGCGAACACCGCGCCGGCTTCGACCGCGGCGAGCTGGTCCTTGTCACCGAGCATCACGAGCCGCGTTTGCGGCCCGATCGCGTCGAGCAGATGCGTGGCCATCGCCACGTCGATCATCGACGCCTCGTCGATCACGACCACGTCATACGGCAACGGATTATCGCGATGATGCCGGAAGCGCCCGCCCGGCCCCGACCCCAGCAATCGATGCAGCGTGTACGAGGTCTGCGGCAAACGCGCGGCGAGTTCGGGCGGCAGGTCGCCCGCGCGCGCGAGCAACGCTTCCTGCATCCGTTGCGCCGCCTTGCCGGTCGGCGCCGCCAGCGCGATGCGCAAATCGGCCCGCGCATCGAGCAGACACGCAAGCACGCCGACCACGGTCGTGGTCTTGCCGGTTCCCGGGCCGCCGCTGACGATCGTCAGCCGCCCCGACAGCGCCATCACGGCCGCGACGCGTTGCCAGTCGACGTCGTCGTCTCGCGGCGGACCGAAGTAGCGCAGCAGGCGTTCGCGCGAAGCGGCGGGGGCGGTGTCGGCGTCGGCCTTCGCGGTGCTCGCCTCGCCCGTCGCATGCGCGACCAGGGCGTGGGCCAGGCGCCGCTCGTAGTCGTAGTAGCGCGCGAGATAGAGACGCCCCTGCGCGTCGATCACGAGCGGGCGCAACGCCGCCGCGCCCGCCGCGCCCGCTGCGCCATCGCTTGCCATGCCGCTCGCGAGCAGCGCCGCGCGCACTTCGGCGCTCGACGCGTCGAAGCGGCGCGCGAGCGTCGCGAGCGGCACGCACACGTGCCCTTCGGCGGTCGCGCGGCTCGCGGCGAACGCGCCGCGCGCCGCCCACTTCACCACCTCGGTCGAGGCGCCACCGCGCCGCGCGAGCATGCCGATACGGCGCGCGAACCCTTCGGCGAGCGCGATGCTGAAATCGGCCGGCGCGGGCAGGTTGACGCCGATGTCTTCTAGCCCGAGCGGCGCGGCCGCGCGCTCATCAAGCGTGCCGGGCGTGCTCATGCGCCACCTCCGATCATCGCCGCGTCGAGCAGCGCCACCAGTTCGAACGGCGCACGCCGCCTGTGCACACCGGCGGCACCGTCGACATCGCGCCAGTCGGGCCGCACGCCGCGCACGAACAGATACAGGTAGCCGCCGATATGCGTGTCATATGCATAGTCGCGCACGCGCGTCTTCAGATAGCGATGCAGCGCGACCGTATAAAGCAGCGCCTGCAGGTGGTACGCGTGACTCGTCATCGCCGCTTCGAGCGGCGCGGCCGCGTAGTCGGCGGCGGTGTCGCCGAGATGGTTCGACTTCCAGTCGACGATCCAGAAGCGGCCGTCGTGCTCGACGATCATGTCGATAAATCCTTTGACGAACCCGCGCAGCACGCCGGGCTCCAGCGCGACGTCGGGATAGCCGTATTCGATCAGCAGCTCGCGCAGCGCCCGAAAATCCAGCGATGGGGCCGCGAACAGAAACTCGAGTTCGTTCAGGCGCCGACGCGGATCGAGCCGCGCGAGCGTCATGCCCGGCACGAGTTCGGTCGAGACGACGTCGGCGATCAGCCGATGCATCATCGCGGGCAAGCGCGCGGCGAGCTCGGGCGCGGCCGGCGCCGGACGCTCGCGCAGCGCGCCGCGGATCGCGTCGGGCCAGGTGCGCGCCTCGGTAAAATCGGCGAGTTCGAACATCCGATGCAGGCAATCGCCGGCCGCCGCGCCGCGCGGGAACCCGAGGATGTCGTCGTCGGCATGCGCCGGGGCGCTCGCCGCGGCGAGCGGCGTGAGCAGCGGCGCGGAGCGTAGCGCATCGGCGATTTCATCGTGGTCGGGCCGCACGTCTTCCTGCGGCGCGTGCGCATCCCCGCTCCTGCCGCCGGCCGCGATCAGCCCGCTGAAGCTTGCCATGCGCCACTGATCGCGCAACGGCCGCCGATTCGCGCGCGCGTGCAGATGCGCGCCCTGATCCCGCAGACTTTCGAGCGGTACGCGGCGCGTCACTTCGGGCAGCGCCCGCAACGTGACCGGTCCGCCCGCGAGCGCCTGCCAGCTCGCCGCGAGCGCAGCTTCGTCGGGCGGCTCGGCGAGCCAGGCGTCGAACGTGTGGCCGCTGCCGCCGACGAGCCAGTTCAGCACGCTGCGCCGCGACTCCTTCGTCGAGCGCGACGACAGATACGTGCCCGCGACGAGATAGCAGCGATACACCGCGCGCGTGAGCGCCACATAGACGAGCCGCGCGCGTTCCGCCGCCTGCTCGCGCACCGCGTAACGCGAGGCGCGCTCGGCTTCCTCTTCGTCGCAACCGTAGTGCAGCACCGCGTCGCCGCTGTCGTCGTGATACTCGCGCGCATCGGGCAAGCCCGACGAGGGCGGCTCGCGCAAGCCGCCATCGTTCAGGAACGGACAGAACACGACCGCGTATTCGAGTCCCTTCGATTTATGGACCGTGACGATCTGCACGAGATTGCGATCCGACTCGAGCCGCAGTTGGGCCTCGTCACCGCCGCCCTGCTCGCGCTGCGCGGCGAGCCAGCGCAAGGTAGGCGCGATGCCGGGCTGGGTGGCCGCGCGCGCCTGGACGAGCTCGGCGAGATGGTTCACGTTGGTCAGCCGACGCTCACCGTCGACACCCGCGACGAGCCGCTGCGCGACGCGCAGCTCGCGCACCAGCGTGCGCCACATCACCGCGAAGCCGCGTTCGTGCCACAGCATCCGGTAGCGCGAAAAACGCTCGACCCAGCCCATCGCGTCGGCGGCGTCGAGCGCCGGCGCGGGTTCGTCAACGGCCGCGGCCGCGGGCGCATCGGCGACCTGCGTGAGACGCCACAGCGCGGCGGCATCGAGCCCGAGCCAGTCGGTGGCGAGCGCGGCGCGCAGGCGACGCAGATCGCCGGGCGTGTCGATGGCGGCCAGCACGCGTTCGATCTGCTCGGCGTCGAGCGTCGCGAACACCGACGCCTGCGCAAGCTCCACGCTGCCGACGCCCCACGCCGCGAGCACGTGTTTGACGAGGCTGCCCTGCCTGTGCGTCTGCACGAGCACGGCGATATCGCCCGGTGCGAGCGGCTTGTCCCCGATCGTCACGACACCTTCGCGCGCCCCTCGCAAAAGCCGCACGATCTCGGCCGCGCACGCTTCGCTCGCGGCGTGCTGCGCGCTGCGTTTGTCCAGCGGCGTTGCGCCGCGCGGCAACGTCCAGATACGGAAATCGCCGCCGCTCGCGTCGGGATCGGTAAACGGCGCGCGGCGCCGCTCGCCCGCACGCACTGGCTGATAGTCGAGCCCGTCGAGGACGAACGCCTGGCGGTTCGCTTCGAAGATGCGGTTGCACGCCTCGACGATCGGTGCGGTCGAACGCTGGTTGACCGCGAGCGTGTAGCACGCGGACGCCGACTCGCGCGCCGCGAGATACGTATGCAGATCCGCCGCGCGAAAACTGTAGATCGCCTGCTTCGGATCGCCGACGAGGAACAGCGGTCCCGCCGGCGCGAAGATGCGGCTGAAGATCGCGAATTGCAGCGGATCGGTGTCCTGGAACTCGTCGATCAGCGCGGCCGGATAGCGGCTACGCAATGCATCGGCGAGCCAGCCATGCGCGGCCAGTGCGCGATACAGATTCGCGAGCAGATCGTCGAACGATACAACGCGACGCGTGCGCTTGCGCGCCACCAACTCGGCCGGCGCGTAGTCGAGCCATGTCTGCACCAGCGCGAGCCAGCGCGCGCGCTGCGCGGCCTCGGCGGCGACCACGGCCGCGGCCAGCGCGTCGGCATGCTCGAAGAACGGATGTGCGGGCGGCTCGAACTTGACCTTGGTTGCCTTCTTCAACGCCGACGCCGTCAGCTTCAGCGCGGCGCGCGGCGGCGGCGCATGGCAATCGCCCTGCGCGAAGTAGTCGGTCCACGCGGCGATCGCGGCGCTCACGTGATCGGGCTTGTGCGTGGTCTTGCTCAGGCGCTCCTGTGCCTCGGCCAGTAGCGCGACGATCGCGTCGCGTTCGGCCCGCCAGATCGCGCACGCGACATCGAAGCCGGCCTGCGGATCGGCGCTTGCGCCGTCCGCGCCGACGCTGCCCCAGCGCAATTGCGCGAGCGGCTTTTTCAGGCGCCGGGCCAGCTGCTCGTCGAGCGACGCGGGACCGGCGCGCTTGGCCACCAGCCACGCGGCGAACGCCGGATGCGCATGCGCGACCGGCTCGACCTGCTCGCGCCAGAAATCGGCGGCGAGTTCGAAACGCAGCGCCGCGTCGTCGGCTTCCATCTCGAACGCGAATGGCATCGCGGCCGCGAACGGCGCTTCCTGCAAGGCGCGCTGACAGAACGCGTGGATCGTGTGGATCGCGGCCTGATCGAACGTGCGCAGCGCGCGGCGCACGACCTTCAACGCGGCCTCGCGCTCGATACCGCGCTCCGGCGCGAGCGTCGTTTCGAACAGCCGGCGGATGAACGGATCCTCGCCGTCGTCGTCCATCTCGATCGCGCGATGCAGTTCCGCGAGACGGCCGCGTATGCGCTCGTGCAGCTCCGCGGTCGCGGCCTTCGTGAACGTGACGACGAGAATCTGATCCGCGTTCAGGTTCTTTTCCAGCAGCAGCCGCACGTACAGCGCGCAGATGTTCCACGTCTTGCCGGTGCCCGCCGACGCTTCGATCTGGTTCACGCCGTCGAGCGGACATGCGAACACGTCGAGTTCGTCGGCGGCGAGGCTTTGATGGCGCAGCGCGTCGCTCATGAGGCGCTCCGCAAATGCCGGATCAGTGGCTTGAAAACGATCGCGGCGAGGCTGCCGAACGGCTCGTCGAGCGTGAGCGGTGTGCCGCGCAGCGCGATGCGCAACGCGGGGTCGTCGGATTCGCCGCGCACTCGGTCGTTGACCCATACGCCTTGCGCCGCCGATTCGCTTTCGCTGAGCCGCGCCCATGCGCTTTTCGGGAAGAAGCGCAGCGGCAGCCGGCGGCCGGCATTGAAGAGCGCAGCCAACGGCGCGAGTTCGTCGAGCGGAGCCGCGACGGGCGCGAGCTCGAAGCTCTCGCCGCTGCCGTGCCACACGGTGCGGCGCGGGCCGTCCGGCTGCGCCGCGCAATAGACCAGATGCGCGAGCCACGCGGACAGATAGTCTCGCGCGCTGGCTTTGGCATAACGAAAGATCACTTGTCCCGTTCCGGTCAGCAGGTTCAACGTGCCGCGCAAATGCAGCGGCGTTTCGGCGGACTCGAGCAACAGCGCGTCGTAGTCGCCAAACAGGGAGACGGCGCCGTCGGTGCCATCGCCGCCTTGCGGCCAGCGCGGCGAGACGTCGAGCACGAACGGCAAACGCTCGACGCCCTCGGCCACTTCGCGCCGCACGCTTTGCGCCAACTGCCGCAGCGCGGACAGCTCGCGCGCGCGCCAGACCGCGCCGGTCGCGCCGCCGGGCAACTCGGGGCTCGCCTCGGCGACGCGCTGCACGCGGCTATAGATCACCTCGTCGTCGGTGCCGGCGTCTAGCAGGACCGGCAGCAGGCGCTCGGCGAGTGCGTCGCGGCCCCCATAGTCGAGATCGAACGGCTCGGTGTCGAGCAACTCGCCCTGCGCATCCGACAACGCGATTCCGAGCCGGTCGCGCAGCAGTGCGCGCGCCGGATGACGCCAGAAGCGCACGAAGTCGTCGAACTCCACCTCGTGCATATCTTCCGGCGGCAGCGGTTGATCGAAGAACGGCGTGGCGGCGGCATGCTGCGGTTCGGCAAGCAACGTGGCCAGCTCGGCGCGATCGGCGTCGTAGGTGAACAGGTCGGGCTTCGCCGCGAAGTAGTCCGACGCGAACGCCTGCAACGGATGCTCGACGATGAACTCGCGCCGCGCGCTGTCGACCTCGGCCGGACTCGCGTCCTCGCCCGCCGACGCCTGCGCGAGATGATCGAGCAGTTCGTCGACGAGCGCGGCCGGCGGCAGCGGCGCGTTATCGCGAATGCTGCGGCCCGTGTAGGCGATGAAGAGCCGCTCGCGCGCGGCGAGCAGCAGATCGAGGAACAGATTGCGCTCGTCGTCGCGGCGCTGACGGTCGCCGGCCTTGCCAAACGCGGCCATCAGATCGAACTCGTCGGCACGCGCGAGCGACGGCAGCACGCCGTCGTCCATGCCGAGCAGGCAGACCACGCGGAACGGCAAACCGCGCAAGCTCGTCAGCGAAGAAAACGTCACGCTGCCCCACGGCACGCCGCCGCGTGCGGGGTCGTCGAGCGCTTCGGTGAGCGCGGTGCGCACCACCGACGCCGGCAGCAACACATCATGCGCGCCGGCCTGCATCGCGGCGCTCATCGCATCGAGCGCGTCGCGCACGGCCGCGAGCGAATCGGCGAACTCGACGCCGCCGTCGAAGCACTGCCCGAGCGTTTCGAGCAGCAGTTGCGACCAGTCGGACGGCGTGCGCTCGATCGCGCAGCTCGTCGCGAAGCTGTCGATGTCGTCGACGAAACGCGACAGACGGCCGAGCAGTTCAGCATCCGAACCGCCCGCGCCTTCGACCGGCAGCCACGCATCGACCGGTTCGCCGCCTGCCGGCATCGCGTAGCCGAGGTACAGGCGCGTCAGCGCATCGGCGAACGTATGACGCGCGACCGGCACGTGTTCAGCCAACGGTTCGAGCGGCGCGAGCCCGCGCCGCGCGCCGGCGGCCGCGAGCCATTCCTGCGCGGCTTCGAGCGAATTCGCATCGATGCCGTAGCGCACCGCGACCGCATCGACGCGCAGCCATTCGATCAGATCCGGCGCGCCGACGCTGCGCTCGGGCAGCGCGAGCCAGTCGAGCAACAGACGCGCGACCGGATTGGCCTGCGACGGCGGCAGGCCGGTAATGCGGTACGGAATGCGGCGCGTGTCGCCGGCAGGCGTGGTGCCGAACACCGCATCGATCAGCGGACCGGCCGCCGCGAGATCGGACACCGCGACCAGCACGTCGGACGGCTGTAGATCGTCGAATTCGTCGAACCAGCCGAGCAGGCGATCGTGCAGCACTTCGAGCTGCCGGGACAGGCTATGACAGACGTGCACCTCGATACCGCGCTCGATAGGCAACTCGTCGGCATCGGCCTCATTGCGCAAAGCGAGGATGCCGTTCTGCACGGCGGCGAGCCAGCTCGGCTCCGGGTTTTCGGTGAAGTCGCCGGTCTCGGCCGATGCGGCGCTTTCGGTCAGCTCGTGCAGCATATGCAGCTGCGCCTGAGTCTGGCGGCCCCATTCGGCGAGCAGCGGATGACCGACTTCCTGATAGTCGAGCTGCCCCGCCGCGTCGAGTGCCTGCACGCGCCCTTCGCTGACCACGTCGAACCAGAACTCGCGGCACGGGTTCATCACGTACAGACGCACGTCGATCCAGCGCGACAGCGCGCGCAGCAACGCGATATGCAGCGGCGGCATGGTCGGCAGCGCGAACACGCTGACCGCCTCGGGCCATCGCGCATTCGAGATCGCCTCGAGATCGAGCGCCGCGATTTCATCGAGGAACCGATACGCGGGCGGCAGCGCGGCCGCGGATGTTTGCGCATGACCGCCGGCTTGCGCGAGCTCGGCGAGCACCGCGCGCCACAGCGCCGCCTGCCAGCGCTCGTCCTCGCGCGCCGTGTCGCTCGCGCCGGTCAGACGCGGACCGGTGTCGTCAGCCGCACCGCTCGCGAAGATCGAGCCGCCCTTGTGCCATTGCAGCAGCCATTCGGGGCGATAAGTCAGATAGTGATCGAGCACGGTCGCGACGCGCCGCGCGAGTTCGTAGCGCATCGACGCGTCGGCCGCATCGAGATAGGTGCGCAGACGCGGCGACGCGTTCCACGGCAGCGCTTCGTCTGAGTCGTCGAGCAGCCGGTAGCAGCGCCACACGAGCCGGTCCGGCGCGAACGGCGAATGCTTCGGCACCTCGATCACGCCGCCGATCTGCGCCCACAGCCATTGCGCGAGATAACCAAAGTTAACGTTCGCGCAGATGCCCTGGCGCGCGGCGATATCGAGCTCGAGCCGCCGGCGCACGGCCGCGCTCGGCACGATCACGGGCCGCGCGGTCCACGGATCGGACGGCGCTTGCGCGAGGTCGCCGAGCAGCGCGCCCACCAGCGTTTCGTAGCGGTTCGAGTAGAAGAGCTGAAGCATGGATTCCGGATCACATTTGGCACGCTGATGGCCCGCGAGCGATGCGCGCGAGCCACGGCGGACATTGAAGCGACAGCATAACAAACCCATCCCCAAGGCATAACCTCGCCGAATGGACGAGGTCAGAACGCGCGCAAAATCAGTTAGACTCGACGGCAGTTTCGCGCTGTCTTTCCAACTGCGGTTTTCTCGGTGAATGGATTCAGGTAGTCGATGCGCTATTCGGTCGAAATAAGAAAATTCCTTTATAGCCAGTATTTTTATGGCGGCCTGCGCATCGCGGTCGGCGTGTCGTTACCGGCCATCCTGTGCCTGATCGTGTTTCACAATCGTGACCTCGGCTTCACGATCGCGACCGGCGCGCTCGGCGCCTGCGTCGTCGACATGCCGGGCCCGCTCAAGTACAAGCACAACGAGATGCTGGCCTGCTCGGTGATCGGCTTTCTGTCCGCGCTCGCCACCGGCCTCGCCACCGTCAATCCGATCGCGCTGTGGTGCACGGTCGTGCCGCTCACGTTCGTGCTGTCGCTGATCGTCGTGTACGGCAATCGCTGGCCGCAGATCAGCTTCGCGACGCTGTTCATGATGATCATGACGCTGGAGGAACACTTCACGCCGCTGCAGGCGCTCGTCAACGCGTCGTGGATCCTGCTCGGCGGCCTCTGGTACACGTACTGGTCGACCTTCGTGAGCCGCTGGATGATGCATCGGATCGAGCAGCAGGCGCTCGCCGAAAGCGTGTTCGCGTGCGCGGACTATCTGCTCGCGCGCGCGGCCTTCTACGATCTCGACAACGATCTCGACGAGTGCTATCGCAACCTCGTCGACAAGCAGATCTCCGCGGTCGATCGCCAGGACGCCGCGCGCGACATGGTGCTGCGCAATCTGCCCAGGTTGAAGCGCGGCAAGCTCGAACCACGCCGCGCGATGCTCTACAACCTGTTCATCAATAGCGTCGATCTGCACGAGCTGTTCGTCGGCGCGCAAACCGATTACACGCTCGTGCGCAGCACGTTCGGCGGCTCCGATCTGCTGGTGTTCTATCGCGATCTGATCCGCAAGGCGGCCGAAGATCTTGAGGAGATCGGCCTCGCGGTGCTGCAGAACCAGGCGCCGCGCATGCGCGTGAACGTGAAGGCGGAATTGCGCGCGATCGAGTATGAAATCGAACTGATGCGCAAGCAGGAGCTGCCGACGCAGAACCCGGAGGCGTATTCGGCCGTGTCGTCGAATTTCCGCCGCATCTGGAGCGCCACGCGGCTGATCGACAAGATGCGCCGAAGCCTTGCCACCGAGCCGAGCCCGACCGAAACCGAACTGCGCATCGACCAGGCGCTGAGCCGCTTCGTGTCGAGCCGGCGCGTGCCGTTCGGGCAGATCCTGTCGAATCTGACAATGGCCTCGCCGAGCTTTCGACACGCGTTGCGCGTGACGATCGCGGTCGCCGTGGGCTTCTGGCTCGGCCGCTTGCTGCCGCTCACGAACGCGTACTGGATCGTGATGACCACCGTGATCATTCTGAAGCCCGGCTACTCGCTGACCAAGCAGCGCAACGGGCAGCGGATCATCGGCACGCTGATCGGCTGCGCGGCGAGCATCACGCTGATCATCTTCGTGAAGGAGCCGCACATCCTGATGGTCGTGCTGTTCGCGTCGATGGTGATGAGCTACAGCCTGCTGCTGTTCAACTACACGGCGAGCGTCGTGTTCACGTCATCGTATGTGCTGCTGCTGTTCCATCTGCTCGCGCCGGGCAGCATGCGCATCATCGGCGAGCGCGCGATCGACACCGTAGTCGGCTGCGCGATCGCGATCGCGGCGAGCCACCTGTTCCCGTACTGGGAGTACCGCTTGATGGGCAAGCTCGTCAACAACATGATCAGCGCAACGCGGCAGTATCTCGAGGCGAGCTGGTGGTGGAGCGGTAAACCGGCCGCGGCGGTGGTCGCGGCCGTGACCGAAGCGGGCGCGCGCGCGCCGGCGGCGGCGATGGCGGATCCGGCGATCGGCTTTGGCGGCCCGGCGCTCGCCGTCGCCGGAGCCGAAGTGGCGAGTGGCGTCGGTGCGCGCGGCGCTGGGCGCGCCGGCGTGGCACAGCCGGTCGCCGACGCCAATGCCGAGGCGAACGCGGACGAGGCCAGCCATGACGCCACCACGATCCGCAACGCGACCGCGCGGCCGGCAAGCGGTGCATCGGTCGCCGCTGCCGCCGCGGCGACCGCGCTCGACCGCGATTACCGTTATCGGCTCGCGCGCAAGAACGTTCACGTTGCGTTCGCGAATCTCGGTCAGGCGTTCCAGCGGATGATGCTCGAACCGAAGTCCGCGCAGAAGTTCGTGCCGGAGTTGAACGGTCTGCTGGTGCGCAGCCATGTGCTCGCGTCGCAGATCACGGCCGCCGCGCCGCTGTTGCGCGCTTCCGCGCAACAGCAGCACCAGGTCGAGGATATCTCGCTACAGCCGCTGCAGCGCGCTTTGAGCCTCGTGCGCGATAACCTGAGCGCCGCCGAAGCCGGCACCGCGTTGCCCGCCGAGCAGGGCGAGCAGATCAAACTGATGAGTCGCGAGCTCGATGCGATGGTCGTCGAAACGGAGAAATCGCCGGACTATACGGCCGATGCCGTGCATGACACGAAGCTGCTCGCGCATCAATGCAAGCAGATGCTCGCGGCGTCCGCGCAGATTCGCAAGGACGCGAGCATGATCCGGCTGCCGGAGGAGTGAAGCAGGAAGCGCGCGGGCGTTATTGCGCGGCGCCGCTCGCCGGTTTCATCGCGGTGGCCGCCGCGGCTGCCTGCGAAGCCACCGGCGGCACCTGCGTGGACTGGCTGTCGAACTCGTGCTTTTCGCGGATCGCGTTATAGAACAGCGTGGCAATCACCAGCAGGATCGCCACCACGATAAAGACGGAGATGCCAAAGGTCGGATTCTTCTTGCGCGGCGGTCTGGTCATGAAGCGGGCTCGATTCGCGACGCAGTCGCGGATGGGTCGGAGAAGGCGGCATTCTACGCCCCGTGGGCTTGCACGCGTTGCAGCCGGGGGAGCAGTAGGGATGCGCTGTGGCGCGTTTACTGTCGAGGCAGCAAGCGGCGCTCCTGACGGCACCCGGTCTGCCTCGTGTCGCTGCTGGTGATTTTGGTCTGTGCTCTCCCGTCGCCTTAAATGCATCGACCACGTCGCCATCGTAGCGAACCCGTGTTCCGTTCGTTCGTCACCGCCCCATCGCATGTCGCGCGTTAGCCGTTATTTGTGACAGTCACAACCGGCCGCACCGGCAACGCCGTCGAATACTTGATCTGCTCCATCGCAAAGCTCGAACTCACGTCGTACAGCGGCACGGCCGTGATCAACTGTTTGTAGATCCGGTCGTAGTCGTCGATATCGGAGACCACCACGCGCAGCAGATAGTCGGTCTCGCCGCTCATCCGGTAGACCTCGACCACTTCCGGAATATCGCGCACCGCCTGCGTAAATGCGGCGGCCCATGTCTCCGTGTGCTGATTCGTCCGCACCGCCACGAACACCGTGGTTCCGACCCCGAGCTTGCGCGCGTCGCACAGCGCCACCTGCGCGCGAATCACGCCTGCCTCCTTCAGGCGCTGCAGCCGCTTCCAGCAGGGCGTCTGGGACAGGTTCACGCGCTGCGCGAGTTCGGCGATCGGCATCGTCGCGTCTGCCTGCAGCAATTCGAGCAGCTTCCGATCGATGATATCCATACTCATACCACCACCCCTCATAGGAAATTATTCTACTTTTCTGACGGTCGAGGGAATTATATGGAAACTCTTTCTCCGGGAAAACCGGTATAAATATCGATACCGAAAATTGCCGAACAGCAGCGCCCGCGCTGCAATAAAACCATGAGCGACGACCTTCGCGCCACCGCTTTCGAGCACCTTCCCGACTACCTGAAGTCGCTGCCGGACCCGGCCCGACTTGAAGCGGCCGCGTTACCGACACAAACGCTGGGCGAGATCGGGCGCACACCGCTCGAGCGCCTGTGCGACACGCTCGACGCAATGTTCGAAGCCTGCGCGAAATTTCCGGAGCCGTCGCATTCGACGTTCTTCGCGCGCACCATGCGGCTCGCGCTCGCCGAGGCGGCCGCCGACCCGGCGCTGCTCGCACCGATGCAACGCGAAGGTTCCGCCGAGACCTATCGGCGCCATCTGCTCATCGCCGATCCGCAAGGCCGCTATGCGATTGCCGCGCTGGTCTGGCAGCCCGGCCAGGCGAGCCCCGTGCACGCGCATCACACCTGGTGCGGTTACGCGGTGGTCGAGGGCAAGCTGAGCGAAACGGTCTTCGAATGGGACGACGCGCATCAATGCGCGAGCGCGCTGCGCGCTCAGACGCGCAAACGCGGCGCAGTGTCGTTCGTGCGCGGCGGCCGTGCTGCGATTCATCGGCTTGGCAACAGCAGTGATGCGCCGGCGGTGTCGCTGCATATCTATGGCGTCGAAGGCGCGCGGATCGGCACGCACGTGAACGACATCGTGCGCATGGCCGACGCGGCGGAGATGGTTTGACGGTTGCACGGCCCCCAAACACACCCCCGCCTCAATTCTTCCCACCCACATCACCCGCCGTCGGAATCTGCGGCGGAATCGGCGCGGTCTGTCCGGTCGTCGGCGGCGCCGGACGCGGTTCGTGCGACACGTCACGGGCGGGCGCAAGCGGCACCTGTGTCGACGCGCGCGCCGACGGGCCAACGACGCCCACCTCATACTCAGCTTCGCGCGGATACTCGTGTGCCGCTTCGCGGTCTCTTTCGCGAGTGGGTTCATGCGCCCTTTGATGGGTTTTGCCGCGCTCGCCGTCCCGCGCCGGCTGCTGCGCCTCGCCATGCGCATGCCGGCTGTCATCGGCACCCGCATTCACAGGCGCGACGAACCCGGTCATCTCATCGTCGCGCAGCGGCTCGCCCTCGCGATCCTTCGACGATGTGTACACCCGCATATGCGCGACCGGAATCTCGATGCCGGCCTCGTCCATCTTGCGCTTGAGCCGCAAATTGAACGCGCGCGCGACGCTCCATTGCTGCAGCGGCCGCGTCTTGATCTGCCCTTTGACGACCATCCAGTTCGGATCGAAGCGGTCGAGGCCCCACACCTCGATCGGCCCGAGCATCTCGCGCCGGTAGCGGAAGTCGGCCATCAGCTCCGCGCCGACTTCGCGAATCAGCTGCGTGATCTCGTCGACATCGGTCGAGAACGACATGCGCACCTCGAACACCGCGTACGCGAAATCGCGCGACAGGTTCTTCACGATCTTGATCTGCGAGAACGGAATCGCGTGGATCGCGCCCTGCCCGTCGCGCAGCCGCACGGTGCGGATCGACAGATGCTCGACCGTGCCCGCATGCCCGCCATCGACGTCGATCCAGTCGCCGACCGAGATCGTGTCCTCGATGATGATGAAGAGGCCGGTGATCAGGTCGGTCACCAGCGACTGCGCGCCGAAACCGATCGCCAGACCGATCACGCCCGCGCCCGCGAGCAGCGGCGTCACGTTGATGCCGAGGTTCGCGGCGGTGACGATCGCACCGATCGTCATGATCGTGACGAGCAACACGTTGCGGACCAGCGGCAACATCGTGCGGGCGCGCATGCTCGGGCTGCGCGCCTTGTTGCGCGGGCTGCCCGGATTGAGCGTCTCGGTGATCGCGGTGTCGACCAGAATCCACAGCAGCCACGCGATGAACACGGTGGCGACGATCGCCGTCATCGCATGCGCGATGCCGCGCGCCGCCACGTTCCTCTCGATCATCGCGGCCAGCGACACGCCCCACAGACGCGCCGCGGATTCGAAGAAAAACAGCCAGATGAACAATGTCAGCAACGTGCCGCAAAAGCGCAGCAGCCGCGTCAGATACGGCGAGCGGCGCCGCGCGCGGGCGCTGCGCGGCCGCGTCATGCGCAGCACGATCGCCGACAGGAAGAACGCCAGCACCAGCAGCAGCGCGGTGACGATCGAGATCTGCAGCACGTTTTCGCTGGAGCCGGCGCCGCCGAGCGTCGCGACCACCGACGCGGCCGAGAGCACCAGCACCGGCACGTGCCACAGCGCGGCGAGCACCTCGAACGCATCGGTCGCGGCCTTGTGGTCGTTGCGCTGTTCGTACGGCCGGTTGCGGATCAGATGCGCGACCGGCCGGCGAAACGCGAGCGCGAAATAGCCGGTCAGCACGGCGGCCGTCATGTTGGCCGCGGTCGAAATCAGCGCGGCGAGGTTGGTGCCGAGCTGATGCTCGACGTCGTAATTGACGGCTGCGTCGCCGAGCGCGCCGCACACGCCGATCACGAACAGCACGCGGCGCGCGTGATCGATCAGCAGGCGCACCGCGACGCGGCGGTGGCCCGAGCCGAACAGCGAAAACATGATCAGACAGATCGCGGAAAACACCGCGCCCGCGACGATTGCATACGCGACCACCATGCCGAGCGTGCGGCCGAGCGAATCGGGCATCGCGCGCATGAACAGCAGCGCCGCGATGAACGCGATGATCCACGGACCGACGCGGCGCAACGCGAAGATCAGCAGCTCGCGCGTGGTGGGATTGGGCCGCAGCACCAGCTCGACACCGAAGCGCCGGTGCAGCCGTTGCTGCAGATAGATCAGCGCGCCGGCACAGGCGCCCCAGCCGGCCAGCATCCCCAGCATCGCCAACAGGATCGTGCCGACACCCTCGTGTCCCTGGCCCGAGACGATCGTGTACAGCTCGTTGCCGGCCGCCGTCACGCGCCCGCTCCAGTAGCGCACCGGCGTGCGGCCCTGATGCACGTCGGATTCGAACGACGCGATGCCCGAGGCGATCGCGCCGAGCAGGCCCGGGCTAGGTTGCGCGGACGCGGGCGCGGGTGGCCCGACGGTTTGCGCGGCGCTTTGCGACACGTCGCGCAGCTTTTTCAGCTGGGCAACGAGCGCGCTGCGCTGGCGGTCGTTGTCGAGCGTGGCGATCACGCTGTCGAGCGAGCGCGCCAGCTCCGCCTGGCTCGCGGGCGACGGCGCCGACGCCGCCTCGGGCGCCGACGCCCCCGATGCCGCGGACGCCGGCGTCGCGTTCACCGTCGCGCTGTTGATCAGGCTCTGCAATGCCGGGATCACCGGTGTGCCGCCACCGACCGCGGGGCCCGCGGCTTGCGCCATGCGCGGCAGCGCGCCAAGGCACAGAATCAGCGCGGCGCACAGCAGCGCGGCAAACCAACCGACGGCATCTGTGCTCGCGCGCGGGCGGGCGTCGCCGCTGGCAGTATCGCGAGCGGTGTGAGCGGAGGAGAGATGGGGGGCGCTGAGAATCGCCGGCTGCTGCCCGCCGTCAGACGGCGCAGCCTCGGACTCACGCCGCGACGGGCATGACTGCATGGCAATCCGTAAGAAAACGGCAGACGCCAGTGTAGCCGCAGTTTCGCCCGGCGCGGCCGAACATGCGTAACCGAATGTTAGTACGCTTGCGCGGCCGGCGAATTCGAACCGCCGCTCGTCAGTACGCGACCGTCGCGATCTGGCGGATGAAGCGGCCCTGCTCCAGTTCGTCGACGAACGCGATCGCGTAGTCTTCGGCCGAAATGCGGCTGTTGCCGTCCGCGTCCGCAATCAGCGTGTTCGCGCCCGTGCGGAACTTGCCGGTGCGCTCGCCCGGCGCGATCAGCGCGGCTGGCGCGAAGAACGTCCAGTCGAGATCGGTCACGCCGCGGTAGTACTCGAAGGCGTCGCGGTGCGCGAGTGCAATACCCTTGTACGCGTCCGGAAAGCCGTCGGTATCGACCAGTTGTTTGCCCGGTGCGACTTCGAGCGAGCCCGCGCCGCCTACCACGACGACGCGCTTCAGCCCCGCCGCGCGCACCCCCTCGACCAGCGCGCGTGTCGCTTGCGTCAGGGTGGCGAGATCGCCCTGCGGCGGCGCATACGCGCTTGCGACCACGCCGTGACCGCGCACCGCCGCGCCGACGCTCGCGGCGTCGAGCAGATCGGCCTGCGCCGCATGCAGATTCGCGACGCCGGTCGGCACGCGCGCCGGATCGCGCACCAGCGCCGTCACCTGATGCCCGCGACGCGCGGCTTCCGCGGCAATCCGCGAACCGATCATGCCAGTCGCGCCAAACAGGGCGATCTTCAGTTGCTTGCTCATATCAGCGTACTCCTCAGGTTGTCTTATATGTAACTTCTATAGTTACATATAACGAGAAAAAAAGCGGGGCGCTCACCCCGTTCCTTTGTTTGGCACGCGTGCCGGAATAGTTCGACCCGCGCCCTACGACACTGCGCTTCTATCGTTCACCGCCGACGAGTCTTGCGCGCGAAGACACGCTCAAGCACGGCGCTTGCGCTCGCGCTGCTTCTCCGAGCGGACCACGTCGGCGGTCGCGTCGGCGAGCGTGCGCGCGGCCAGCGTCGCTTCCATTGCCTGCTGCGCTTCGTCGATGATCCCGCTCAGCACGCTCTGGATATTGCGCCCCACCATGCACGCTGGATTTGGCTCCTCGCGATGCAACGCGAACAACTGTGCGTCTTCCACCGCGCGATAGACGTCGAGCAACGTGATCCGTTCCGGCCGCCGCGCAAGCAACGCGCCGCCACCGGCGCCCATCTGCGAGGCGGTGATGCCGGCGTCGGAGAGCATGCTCAGAAGCCGGCGAATGAGCGCGGGATTGGTGTTCACGCTGCCCGCGATCATCTCCGACGACAATGGCACGCCGCCCTGTAGCGACAACAGCGCGAGCACATGCACGGCAAAGGCAAACCGGCTACTCGTGTTCACGGCAGATCCGTCCCGAAACGACAATGTGTATCCATCGTAATTACATATAAAGCTAATGTCAAACGGCGAAACCGGATCGAACGGCGCGGGTCATTTATCCATCTGCTTCTGCGCGTCGGCGGAATCGGTCGATGCAGTCGACGAAGCCGACGCGCCCGCATTCTGCGCCGACCAAGCCTGCAGCTTGCGCCCCGCCGTTTCGAGGCCCTGGCCCGTGATCGACGCGGCCTTGCCGAGCTGCGCGTTGGCCGCGCTCGCCGCGTTCTGCAGGTTGGCCTGCGCGCTCGACGCGAGCGCGGCCGGATCGATCTTGAGCGACGGCGCGGAGGCCGAGTCGAGGTTCTGTTGCGCGGCGTCCTTGGTCGCGTCGACCTGTTGGCCGACGTAGCTCGCGGCCTGATCGAGCTTCTGACCGGCAAGCTGCGCGGCGTCGTTCAGCTTGCCCGCGACCTGGCCGGCCGACGCGTCGTTCTTCTGGCACGCGGCCAGCGTGCCGAACACGAGGACCACGACCGCCGCGCGGCGCAATAACGATGAGGAAACAGATGAAATCATGATCTGGAAGGAGCCGCGTCGGGCGGCTCGCACATGCGAAGACGTGCCCATGATACCGCCGTTGCGCGGCGCGCCCGCTTCGGATTGCCCCGGCGAGTTGGTCGCGGCTCTGTCGAACCTGATGGAGCTGACGTCCGCGCGATTCAAAAGGCGACCCTTTCCTCAACGATCGTCTTCGTCGCGCGCCTCTTGCCGCGGCAGTATTGCGAAGCCCCAATTAGCAAATAAAAATTGATTATGTCGCCAATCATGTACGGCTAGTTTGTGTCAATCGCCGAGCTTACGATGGCATCACTTCATCACACACGCAGGAGAGACATCATGGCTAACGTTCAACAGGGTGGTTTCAAGCGGGTATGGTTCATCACCGGCGCATCGCGAGCCATCGGCGCGTTGATAGCTGAAGCTGCGCTCGCGGACGGCAACGCGGTGGTGGCCGCCGGACGCAAGGTCGGGGCGATCAGCGAGCGTCTTGGCGAGTCGGCTGCGTTGCTGCCGGTGGAGCTGGACGTGACCAACGAGGCCCAGGCAAAGGCGGCGGTGCAGGCCGCGATTGAAAAATTCGGCCGCATCGACGTGTTGGTCAACAACGCCGGGTTCGGTCTCCTTGGCGCGGTGGAAGAATCCGCCGACAACGAGGTGCGTCGCATGTACGACACGAATGTCTTCGGCTTGCTCAACGTCACGCGCGCTGTATTGCCGATCATGCGCGCGAACCGCTCGGGCCACGTGATCAATGTTTCATCGATTGGCGGCTATCGTGCCGCGGCGGGCTTTGGCGTGTATTCGTCGACGAAGTTCGCCGTCGAAGGCATCACGGAAGCGTTGCATGCCGAGTTGAGACCGCTGGGCATTCGCGCGACAGTCGTCGAGCCGGGGTATTTTCGTACCGACTTTCTCGATGCGTCCTCGCTGGTCGTGGCGCCCGAGGTGATCGACGATTACGACGAAACCTCGGGTGCGGTTCGCCGCAAGGCCATGCAATTGAATCACAACCAGCCTGGCGACCCGACCAGGCTTGCGGCCGCGATGATCGCGCTGGTCGACGCGGCGTCCCCGCCGTTGCGCCTGCCGCTTGGGACGGATACGCTGGCCGCCATCGCTGCGAAAAACGCTTATGTGACGCAGGAAACGGAAACGTGGAAGCAGCTGTCGTATTCAACCGACTTCGCTGCCTGAGTAAGGAAAGCGGCGGTTCGGCATGGGTTGAGCCGCTGTTCTGGCATTGCGCCCGAACCCTGCGAGGATGATGAAATCTGGCGAGCACATCGATGTACTCGCAGCTGGGCGGCACGCGGATCGCGCACCGAGCCCCGAGACCACGTGCAGCAACGAGCGTCGACTTGCAGCGGCGCTCGCCTCAACATCGCCCCACAATTCAGAATCTTCCGACAGTTGCAGGCGAAACACCTCCCTATAGTCGCGGCTGCTTTTGGGGAGTGCTGTTTCGATGAAACTGATCGACTGGATCGTCACCCTCGTCATCATGCTGATGGCGATCGTTTTTTTCTGCGCGCGCCGGCTGCCCACCTGGTCGCACGACACCCGCGCTCGGCATATGAAAGGGACCCGTTTGCTGATGCAGGCCGCGTGTGCACTGTGGGCGGCGCTGCTGGGAGTCGCGCACGGCCTGTTTGCCGTCGAAGGTCTTGCCGGCATTCGGCCAACACCGGCCGAAACGTTCGCCGGCATCGCCGTGCTGCTGGCATGCGGTTGCTACTGGTCGGTGCGCGGCAGAAAACTGCTGAAGCCGCGGCGGATTTTCGCCGGTTGATGCGCGGGCGAGCGCCATCCGCGCCGCACGATCGAGCGCCCCCTACCGCGTGCTGATTCCTCGCACCGCGTCGATCGAACGCGCGGACGACCCGCCGCCTGCGCCCAAGCCTGGCCCCGCAGCGCCCGGCACGCTCTGACGCGCACCGCGCGCCGCCGGAGCCGGACCCGCCGCGGCGAGCGCAGCCGCGCCAGCCGCGGCCGGTTTCGCGCCCGCGGCACCCGCCTCTGGCAGCGACAGATAGAACGTCGTGCCCACCCCCTCCTTCGATTCCGCCCACACGCGGCCGCCATGTCGCTCGACCATCCGCCGCACGAGCGCGAGGCCGATGCCCTCGCCGGCCGCGGCATTGCCGTGCAGCCGCTGGAACGCGGTGAACAGGCGCGGCAGCGCGATCGCCGGGATACCGAGGCCGTTGTCGCGCACGTAGAAGATCCGCAGCGAATGCACGCCCGGCGGCGCAGGCGTCGTGCCGATTTCGACGCGGCCCTCGCGCTCCGGGTCCAGATAGTTGACCGCGTTGCCAATCAGGTTTGCGAAGATCTGCTCGAGCGCGGTCGGATCGCCCCTTACCGCGGGCAGTTCGCCGACCGTCACGCGCGCGCGCCGCGCACGGATCGAGCCCTGCATCGCATCGACGACACGTTGCACGATGTCGCGCACATCGACATTCTGGCGCCGGTACTCGACCCGCCCGACCCGCGACAGCCGCAGCAGCGCGTCGATGATGTGCGACGCACGCAGCACCGCGGTCTGCAGATAATGCAGCGCCTCGCCGATGTCCTCGTCGACGAGGCGCTCGATCCGCTCGCGCGTGCTGATCGCGAGCGACGAACCGCGCACCGCGTCGCGCAACTCGTCGCTTGCGCGAATCAGCTCCCTGGAAAATCCCTGCAGGTTCACGAGCGGCGCGCGCAGGTCGTGCGACACGCTGTAGATGAACATTTCGTTTTCCTGGGTCTGCTGGCGCAGCGTCTCGTTGCTGCGCGCGAGCTCGGCGGCGCGCCGCTCGAGGTCCGCGTGAAAGCGAGCTTCGATGCGCTCGGCTTCGAGCAGTCGGCGGCTCGTCTCGTGCAAGGTCAGATCGAGCCGCGCGATTTCATCGCTACCCGCGCCGAGCGGCGCGAGCGGCTCGTTGCCGGCGAGCCGGCCCGCGTTGTCGGACAGCAGCGCGAGTCGGCCGCGCACACCGCGCGTGAACATCCAGACGGCGAGCGCGACGAACAGCAGCGAGCCCAACGCCGCAGCGACGATCAGCGTCTGTTCCCGTTCGCGCACGGCGGCGACGGCATTCGAGCGCGAGCTATCGAGACGGCGCTCCTCGGCCTGGAACGCGGTCACCTCCACACGGAAATGATCGAGCACGTCGGCCTGGGCGAGATCGTGGAAGCGCGCGAGAATCTCGCCGGTCCGCCCGGCGTGCAGCATGTCCTGGATCCGGTCGGACCACTGGCGGTACGCCTGCACCGCCTGGCGCACCTCGGCCACGCGCTCGACCTGCGCCGGATCGTCCGCGACGAGTTCGGCGAGCTCGTCGATGCGCCGGTCGACGTCCATCCATACCGCGATCGGGGTGGTGAAATGCGCGTCGTTGGCGAGCACCGCGCCCCGCAGCGCGACCGATTCGGCCAGCACCGGATCGAGAATCTCCGTGGTCTGGCGCAACACCTCCTCGCTATGCATCGCCCAGCGCTCGGCCATCGTCGCATCCGCCTGGGCCTTCACGACACCGGTGAGCAGCGCGAGTTCGAAAACGGCCGGGATCGCGATCAGAAGCAGGCCTTTAGTGGTCAGTCTCATGCGTGCCCATGGGAGGGGTTGGCCGGCGGATCGTGCACGGAGTCGGCACATTATGTCGGCGTTTGCGCGGGAAAAGAAAGAGGGGCACGAACGCGTCGACGGCAGCTTCTGCCGTTCGCGCACAGTGCGCCAGAAATGGGCATCGACGCGCCCGACCAGCATCTCGCTGCGTCAGGACTTCGAATGAAAATGTAATTTACATCGAATATTTCGCCCTCGTCTGGGTCAATCTGTGCAAGGGCGTCGATTTATGCACTTTTCTTGTGCTATTCATCTCTGTTCAGGTGCATGACGCGCTCGGGCGGCGCATGGCTCAAAACCCACCGGATGCCCATCCCGGTGCCCGATTGCACCGTGTCGACGCGACCAGCACAGCTTTGGCCCGCTTCTTGCTGACATAGCGCACTTTTTTGGCATAAGCGGGACATATCGATGGAAAGTCTGAAATACGGCGCCGATACCGAGTTTCTTTTGATCGGCGCCGCCATGGTGCTGGCGATGCACGCGGGATTCGCCTTCCTGGAGCTTGGCACCGTGCGCAAGAAGAATCAGGTGAATGCGCTGGTCAAAATTCTGGTGGACTTCGCGGTCTCGACGATCGCGTACTTCTGCATCGGCTACACGATCGCATACGGTGTGCAGTTTTTCGACAGCGCGGCGACGCTCGCCCAGCACAACGGCTATGCGCTCGTGCGCTTTTTCTTCCTGCTGACGTTCGCCGCCGCGATCCCCGCGATCGTGTCGGGTGGCATCGCCGAGCGCTCCAAGTTCAATCCGCAGCTGTTCGCGACGTTCGTGCTGGTCGGTTTCATCTATCCGTTCTTCGAAGGCATCGCGTGGAATGACCGCTTCGGCATCCAGGACTGGCTCACGCAGGCTTTCGGCGCGCCGTTCCATGACTTCGCGGGCTCGGTGGTGGTGCACGCGTTCGGCGGCTGGGTCGCGCTGCCGGCCGTGCTGCTGCTCGGCGCGCGCCACGGTCGCTATCACCGCGACGGCGGTATCGCCGCGCATCCGCCGTCGAACATTCCGTTTCTCGCGCTCGGCGCATGGGTGCTGACGGTCGGCTGGTTCGGCTTCAACGTGATGAGCTCGCAGACGCTCGACAAGATCAGCGGCCTCGTCGCGGTCAATTCGCTGATGGCGATGGTCGGCGGCACGCTGAGCGCGTGGTTCGCGGGCCGCAACGACCCGGGCTTCACGTACAACGGCCCGCTCGCCGGGCTCGTCGCGGTGTGCGCGGGCTCGGACATCATGCATCCGCTCGGCGCGCTGGTCACGGGCGGTATCGCCGGCGTGCTGTTCGTCTACATGTTCACCTGCGTGCAGAACCGCTGGCGCATCGACGACGTGCTCGGCGTGTGGCCGCTGCATGGGCTGTGCGGCGCATGGGGCGGCATCGCGGCCGGGATCTTCGGCATCCATTCGCTCGGCGGGCTGGGCGGTGTGTCGTTCGCCTCGCAGGTCATCGGCACGCTCGGCGGAATCGTCGTGTCGGGGCTCGGCGGCACGGTCGTGTATGGCGTGATCCGCATGACGGTCGGTCTGCGCCTCGACCAGGAAGAGGAATACAACGGCGCCGATCTGTCGATTCACAAGATTTCGGCAACGCCGGAGTGAACGAAGGCGGCGCTCGCGGGAAACAGGAGAGGCGCGAATCCCGCGCCTGTCCCCAAATGCGCGCGCCGATGTTAGACTTCGCGGCTGGAGATGGCATTCTCCATTAACCGCCCTTGGGGCTGATGATGCCTGCTACGCCCGGTTATGCGGACGCGGCATCAACTCGCCCGCATCGACCGGTCTGTCGACATTCCGGTTTCGATCCTCTTCCATGTATTGGTCTTTTCTCGCTGTCGCGATTGGCGGCGCACTCGGCTCGCTGTTTCGCTGGTTCCTCGGCATTCGACTTAACCCGGTCTTTAGCGACCTGCCGCTCGGCACGCTCGCCGCCAACGTGATCGCCGGCTACATCATCGGCGTGGCGGTCGCGGGCTTCGCGCGTGTGCCCCAGCTCACGCCGGAATGGCGGCTGTTCGTCATCACCGGTCTGATGGGCGGGCTGTCGACGTTCTCGACGTTCTCCGCGGAGGTCGTGCAGCGTCTGCAGGACGGCCGGTTCGGCTGGGCGGCGGGCGAAGTGGCGATTCACCTGAGCACTTCGCTGATCATGACGATTCTCGGCATCGCGACGGTTTCGTTGCTGGCGCGCTGAGGCGCACACGTTGACGAGGATCACGGACGCGGGCCCGAGCCGTCGGCAATCGGGCTCGCGCCTGTTTTCATCTGAGCTCGGTGCGAGCCAGCTCGACGATCTCGTCGCCGCGTCCGTTCAATATCGCACGCAGCATATAAAGGCTGAATCCCTTCGCATGGGCAAATTCCACCTTCGGAGGCATGGCAAGCTCATGCTTCGATGTGATCACATCGACGAGTGCGGGACCGGGATGCGCAAACGCCTGCACCTGGCCGGCAGCGCGTCTCACTGTGTCTTCGGCACCGACGTCGCAGGCAGCGGCGCGGGCCGCGCTGCGTCCCAGCGACTCTTCAGCACGCGGCGCAGCCTGGTCCTGAGCGGCACCACGACCCGCTCCTGAAACAGCACCGACGCCACCAGCACCAGGATCAGATAGACCGGATAGGCGGAAAAATGCACGGGCACCTGGCTTGCCGCCTCCCGGCAAACATGCGGTCGATGCACGCATGACAACAGCGAATACGGAATGCCGAGCAGCTTCTGCACTTTGAGAAAGCCGATAAATAGCGGGTATTGCAGCGCGAAGATCGACAACGAAGCGTTGCCGAGCCGTCTCGTCCAGGCGGTTACGCGCGGCGACGCGTTTTGCAGTGCGCTCGCGCAAACAAAAATCACCGCGACTTGCGCGGGCAAGAGTGCGCCGTTGTGAAGAAGTACTTCCCACGAACGCATTCCCGCCGTAAACAGAAAAGTGGCGCCGATGAAAAGTGCCCCTGTAGCAGCGAATATGATCCACCGGCAACTCGCGATCATGCCGGTAATGCTTTCGGCGTTCGCCTCGAATATCCCGTAAGCGAGAATGCCCGCCAGAAACTCCGGAAGCCGCACCAGCGGATTGGTATGCAACACACCGATCGGCCACACCTGATACCAGCCGCCTGCAACGACGATCACGGCCGGCAACAGGCTGGCGCCCCACATCGCCATCAGCATCGTGGACTTCAAGCGCATCGACAGCAGGCGTGACGCGAGCGCCGGAAACAATAAATAGAAAAAAAACAGCGTCGACAACGACCACGACGGAATGTTGAATGACAGATAAAAGGGATTCCAGGCCTGCAATAACAGAATCTGTAAAACCGCATTGACCGCCACTTCCACACCGCTCATGGTGTGCACAATCGGCGGTGCTGAATCGAGGTTGCTCAGTTCGGTGTCGAAGGGATGGGAATTCACAGCCATTAATGCAACGCTCAGCGCTAACGTAACAATGTGAATGGGATAAATATTGCTAAAACGGTTGATAAAAAACTTCGACGCCGAAACCTTCATCGCTTCGCCAGTTTTCTTTTCCACCGAAACGTGCGATAGAATGAATCCTGACAGAATAAAGAAGATACTCGTCGCGCAGCCGCCGAATTTGAAGAAGTCGGCCATTGGCATCGCCCTCGCCTCGGGGTAAATGACGAGCGTGTGGAAGACGACCAGATAGCAGGCCAGCAGGAACCGCAGGATGTCCAGCCCCGGGAGCATCGCCTTCATTTTGTTTTCCTTTTTCTTACGTGGAAATATCTCTTCATTGCGTTTCCTTTCATTTTTATATTCTTTAATTTTTAAATTGAAAGCATTCACGCGGCTCGATATGCGGAGCATGATTCATGGAGGCGCGGCAACCGGTATGTGCGCTTCCGCACCAATTGCAGCTGCAAAAAAACCACTGTGTGCGAAGATCGCCCGAAACCAGCGCGCGCGTCTCTCCGCCCGCCATCCCGTTAATGAGAAAACAGTGATAAAATAAATGCGCAGAGCTGCGATGTAAAAAAACGCAACCAATAGGCGTGTCTCAGAACACGGTGGACGGAGCTTGGGCAATGCCGGCGAAGAGACGCCACGCTTCAAATCGCGCGGCGAGCTGTTTGCGATAGAGCGAGGCGCTCAGCAGATGACTGCGTGCGTTCGGGCAAGCGAAACCCTCGCATCCGGCGCTCGCGTTCGCGCGTGGGTTGATGGCTTCTATGAGCAGAAAGTTGTCAAGGCCATTTGCGAACTGGCTTACAAAGGATAGGTCAAGTCTCTTTCTCCTCGCTGCAAAGTGGTGACATGCTGGCGTATGGCGGCAAGCGCGGGTGATGGCGCTCGCCGCCATACAAGCCGCATTTTCGCGGCAGTCCGGCGGATTCCACCCGCCCTCAACTTCAACCATGGCTACAGGCCGGTCGACGTCGTTAGCCTGAAGCCGCTTATCGCGCGCGTAAGACAGCAACGTCTCACCAACTTCTATCCGCTGGCGTATGGCCAGCCTCATCCTTTATGCGCGTTACGCCGGAACCTGTTCCGGGAGCATGCCCCATCTGTTTAATCGGTCGCGTTAGCAACCCGCCATCAACACGGGCATGTTCACTTCAAACTCTCTATCGACAGGTATCGTTCCTCCCTTGATTGCGTTGTCGCGATACCTTTCGGGCTCAGACTGACTTCAGTTGTGCGCCTTCGGGTATCACGCCGTCCTTCAAGTAGCGCCACAGCGCGATCGCGAGGCGTCGTGCTACTGCGACGATCGCAATGCGCCGCACGCGGCGATTCGGTCCCGTGCCTTGCGTGCGCTGGTTGAACCACTGCGTCAGTGCACTGCCAGGCTGGTAACGGATCCAGCACCACGCCATCTCAATCAGCAGTGCGCGCACGCGACGGTTGCCCTGCCTGCTGATCCCCTGGTCCACCTGGCTCTCGCCACTGTCGTAGGGTTGTGGAACGAGCCCTACGCAGGCCCCAACTTCGCGCCGGTTATGGAAGTCCCGCCAGAACAGCTCGAGCGCCAGACGCGAGCCACCCACCGGGCCAATGCCATTTAGCTGCGTCAGAAGATCGATCCTTTCGCGTGCGGGTGCGGGCAGGCCAGCGTGTTGCGTTTTCTCGAGTGCCGCGAGTTGCTGCACGGCCAGCGCCAGCCGTTCGCACTCGCGCAGCAGCCGCTCCCGCAGCTCGCGCGGCAGTGGCGCACCGTCGTGACACCGCACCTGGTCACGGGCGAGGCGGGCGGCGAAGGCCGTGTGGTCAACCTCATCCCAGCAGCCGAGCGTGACAAGCAGTTTGCGCATCCGGTCACGATGCTGTAGCACCTCCTTCTGCAGTTCCCCTCGGTCGCGCATCAGATGGCGGGACGCTTCGTCCTGCGGTGACGGCACGTGCACCACGTGCATGCGGTCGCGCTCGCCGCGCAGCCACGCGCGCAGGCTGATCACCAGCCTGATTGCATCAAGCCGGTCAGTCTTGGCACGCCGCTTGTGGCGCTCGACCGGAATGCTCGCGGGATCGACCACATGACACTCGATACCGCGTGCCCGTAGCGCCCGATAGATCCAGAACGCGTCCTGGCCGGCTTCATAACTCACGACAAGGTGCACGCCCGCGGGCAGCGACCACTTCAGCTTCTGTTGTTCGATCACTTCCAGCACGGCCTGTAGGCGCGCGGGGGCTTGCGGTTGCGCTACGGTGTACACCGCCGGCTGCTCCCGCTGCCCGTCGTGCAACGCTACCTTCCACTTCGCCGCGGCGAGTTCGAGTGACACCGCCAGCGCCGGTTCCTCAGTACGCGTGTATCCCTGATCTGTACGCATGATGCTCTCCCGTGAGCAAACCTCGGTACGCCAATTTTAGGCGTTAGCCAGTCGACGACTTGGACGCTTCATAGGATCTGTTTTCAGCGCGGTTGTTCACGCGCGCGCAGGCCTTGACGAACACGTGCTTCACATTCGCCAGCTCAGGGATCTCTGTTTTCGCGGGCCATGTGCTGCCCGGCTTGCGACGGGCAGTCCTGACCTGATGCGCAAAACCGGCGCCGAACTTGTCCGTCCACCGCCGGATCGATTCATGGCTGACAACCACGCCGCGCTCGAACAGTAGCTCCTCGATGTCGCGAAGGCTGAGTTGAAAGCGGAAATACCACCGAACCGCGTGGCTGATGACTGACGCCGGGAATCGATGGCCATGGTAGAGCGATTTCGTCTTCTTCATCACGTCATCGTAGCTGACCAGCGCGCGAACGTGACAACGCCCGGCGAACCAATCCTCACGCCCCGTTCGGAATCCCTTCAATCGGACACTCCGGCGTCCCTGGCGTCGGGCGCGTGAGTGCTTCGACGCGGCGGCGCGTGCCGTCGGGGTCTTCGATCCAGTCGCGATAGAACCCAAACGGACAGGCCGCCACGCCGTTCGCGCCGTCGCCCGAATTGATCGTGCCCGTGTACCCGCGGTGCAGAAGTTTGTATAGATGGTTCTGCGACTGCATCGTGCGCCGCGCGTCGCGGATCATGCTCAGCGAGAGCTCCGCGTACTGCACGCCCATCTCCTCCTCGCCGCACTCGCCGAGCGTGCGCCCGTCGAAACCCACGATCGCCGAGTGACCAAAGTACGAATACACGCCGTCCCAGCCCGTGGCATTCGCCACGGCGACGTAAGTGTTATTCATCCACGCCATTGCCTTAGCCACCATCACCTGCTGCTCCTTGGCCGGATACATGTAGCCCTGGCAGCGCACGATCAATTCCGCGCCGTTCATCGCGCAGTCGCGCCAGATCTCGGGATAGTTGCCGTCATCGCAGATGATCAGGCTGATCTTCAGACCCTTCGGCCCATCCGTCACGTAGGTACGATCGCCCGGATACCAGCCTTCGATCGGCGTCCAAGGCATGATCTTGCGATACTTCTGCACGATCTCGCCGCGATTGTCGATCAGCACAAGCGTGTTGTACGGCACCTTACGCGGATGTTCTTCGTGACGCTCTCCCGTGATCGAGAACACCCCCCAGACGTTGGCCTCGCGGCACGCCGCCGCAAATATTTCCGTCTCCTCGCCCGGCACCGTCGACGCCGTATCGAACATCTCCTGCCGGTCGTACATGATGCCGTGCGTCGAATACTCGGGAAACACGACGAGATCCATGCCAGGCAATCCCTGTTTCATGCCGATCACCATGCCGGCGATGCGGCGCGCATTGTCGAGCACCTCCGCCTTCGTATGCAGACGCGGCATCTTGTAGTTGACCACCGCGACGCCCACGCAATCGTTGCTGCTCGAAATATCGCCATGTCGCATGACATATCCTCCTTAGGTCCCTCAGATCGCAGGCGGACTTCGGGCCGCCCGCTCCGCTTCAGCACACACTCATTAGTGGCTGATCATCCATGGTCGTCCTGCCGGCCGTTTGAGTCCGTCCGAAGCCGATCCCGCAAGCTTCGCGCTGCCACCCGAGCAGCAACTGCATCCTGCCCGATGACGCAACGGCGCCCCGTCACCGGACTGGCGCGGCGCGTGCTGCGCGCGCTCGTTCGTTGCGTACGCGGAGCGCCGTGTATTCGCCATCAAGGCTAGCGACGGCGCGCTGATCACCCGGCCACTCTCCCCTCCGCACTCGGGACAGCGGCAAGGCTTTTCGCGGTCCGCCATGCGCCGCATGACGGAAAAGGGACCGCAACTCACGCATTCGAAGTCGTAGATCGGCATGACAAGCTCTCCTGGTAGCGTTGGCTCAGACGTTCGCGAGATCCGGCGAGCATGGCAAATCCACACCGCCCTTGATGTGCTGAATGGGCCCATCGGCATTTGGGCGAATGTCGAAGTCGAAAATCTGTGTCGGCAGCCACAAGGTCGCGCACGCATTGGGAATATCGACCACGCCGCTGATATGCCCCTGCACCGGCGCACAACCGAGCAACGAATACGCCTGCGCGCCCGAATAGCCGAACTTCTTCAGATACTCGATCGCGTTCAGACAAGCCTGCCGATACGCGACCGTCACGTCGAGATAATGCTGAGCGCCCTGCTCGTCGACCGAAATGCCTTCGAAAATGAGGTAGTCGTTGTAATTCGGCGTGATAGGACTCGGCTGGAATACCGGATTGCGAATTCCGTATTTCGCCATGCCACCCTTGATCAGATTCACGCGCATGTGTACCCAGCCCGCCATTTCGATCGCGCCGCAAAACGTGATCTCGCCGTCGCCCTGGCTGAAGTGCAGATCGCCGACGGAAAGTCCTGCGCCATCCACGTAGACGGGGAAGAACACCTTCGAGCCGCGCGACAGATCCTTGATGTCGCAATTACCGCCGTGCTCACGCGGCGGCACGGTGCGCGCCCCTTGCGCCGCCGCCTTGTCACGCGCGTCGCCCGTGAGTTGCCCCATATGCGCGGTCGCGGCGAACGGCGGATTCGCCAGCGGCGGCACGCGCTCCGGCGCGGTCGCGATCAGGCCGGTTTCGCGTGCGTTCCAGGTTTCCAGCAGTTTCGGATCAGGCAGGCATCCGATCAGGCCGGGGTGAATCAGACCCGCGAAATTCACGCCTGGAATGTGGCGCGAGTTCGTGTAGACGCCGTGAAAATCCCAGATCGACTTCTGCGCGGCGGGAAAATGGTCGGTGAGAAAACCGCCGCCATTGGACTTCGAGAAAAATCCGTTGAAGCCCCACTGGCTCTCGGACTTCGCACCGATGTCGAGCAGGTCCACGACCAGCAGATCGCCGGGTTCCGCGCCATGCACGCCGACCGGGCCGGACAGAAAATGGACGATCGACAGATCGATGTCGCGCACGTCGTCGGCGCTGTCATCGTTCTTGATGAAGCCGCCGGTCCAGTCGTAGGTTTCGAGGATGAAGTCGTCGCCGGGCTTGACCCAGCAAGCCATCGGAATATCCGGGTGCCAGCGGTTGTGCACCTGCGTGTTTTCGTAGGCCGGCTGGTTCAGATCCACCTTGATGAGAGTTTCGGGCATTGCGTTCGCTCCGTGGTTCGAGGGTCAGTAAATGCGGTTCGGTGCGCCGCACTCATACCGAGAGGTATTCGCGGATGCGGTCGGTGTCGCCTGCATCGCGGGTGCTTTGATGTACGAAGCGGCCGCCTTCGATCACGAAGAGCCGGTCGGCGACGTCGAGCGCGAAGCTCAACACCTGCTCGGACACCACGATGGCGATGTTGCGGCTCGTGCGAATCTGATTGAGTGCCTTCGCGATGTCCTTGATGACGGACGGCTGAATGCCCTCGGTAGGCTCGTCGAGCAGCAACACCTTCGGATCGGTCGCGAGCGCGCGCGCAATCGCGAGCTGCTGTTGCTGGCCGCCCGAGAGGTTGCCGCCCTTGCGCCGTCGCATGTCGAACAGCACGGGAAAGAGCGCGTAGAGATCGTCGGGCACGAGCTGGCTGCGCGCGTTTTCGAGGCCCGTCTGGATGTTCTCCTCGACGCTCAGCGACGCGAAGATCTGCCGGCCTTGCGGCACGTAGCCGATCCCTTTCGCCACGCGCCGGTAGCTCTCGTCTTTGGACACGTCGGCGCCGCCCACCCGCACCGTGCCGCGATTGGCGGGCAGCATGCCTATGAGCGCCTTGAAAAGCGTCGTCTTGCCCATGCCGTTGCGGCCCATCACCGCGACGCTTTCGCCGTTCGCCACGGAAAATCCGATGCCGTGCAGCACCTCGCTCTGGCCGTAGCTGACCACGAGATCGTCGACTTCCAGCATGATGTGTTCTCCGTGTAAATTCAGTGGCCGAGATAGACATCGATCACGCGAGGATCGGATTGCACCTGCGCCATCGGCCCTTCCGCGAGGATCTTGCCTTGATGCATGACCGTGACCTTGTGCGCGATCCGCTCGACGAAGGCCATGTCGTGCTCGATCACGATCATCGAGCGATTGCGGCAAATGTGATCGAGCAGTTCCGCCGTGACTTCCCGTTCGCGCGCGCTCATGCCTGCAATCGGTTCGTCCAGCATCAGGAGTTCGGGGTCCTGCATCAGTAACATGCCGATTTCCAGCCACTGCTTCTGGCCGTGCGACAGCAGCCCGGCTTCGAGATCGAGCGAAGCGGCAAGACCGATCTCATCGGCTACCGCACGCACCCGGTCGGCCACTTCGGCATCCTCGCGATAGGCGAGCGCGCCGAACACACTGCGTCCGCGCGGAAACGACACTTCGAGGTTTTGCGCGACGCTCAGGTTTTCGTAGATCGACGGCGTCTGGAACTTGCGGCCGATGCCCTTGCGCACCCGCCGGAACTCGGCGAGATTCGTGATTTCCTCGTTGCGGAACTTGATGCTGCCGGCGGTTTCCCTGGTCTTGCCGCAAATCAGATCGAGCAGCGTCGTTTTGCCCGCACCGTTCGGGCCGATCACGACGCGCAATTCGCCGCGCTCGAGATAGAGGTTCAACGAATCGATCGCCTTGAAACCGTCGAACGACACGCTCAGATCTTCGATCGCAAGCAGAAAGTCAGTGTTGCTCATGCGTCAGATCTCCTTGTTCGCTGCGCCGAGCCACCGGCGAATACGCGGCCGGGCATGCTCTTCGTAGAGACCCGCGAGCCCGTTCGGAAAGGCCATCACTACGCCGATGAACATCGCCGCCATCAGATAGAGCCAGAGATCAGGCAGGCTCTCCGAGAACCAGCTTTTGCCGAGGTTGACGAGAATCGCGCCATACACCGCGCCCACCAGTGACATGCGCCCGCCGACTGCGGCATAGATCACCATCTCGATCGACGGCACGATGCCGACGAACGACGGTGACATGAAACCCACCTGCAACGTGAACATTGCGCCACCGACAGCCGCGAGCAGCGCCGCGAGGCAGAACGCGAACACCTTGAACATCGCGACGTCGTAACCGGAGAAGCGCACGCGGTCCTCCTTGTCGCGCATCGCGAGCAGCAACGTGCCGAGCTTGCTGCGCTGGACCCAGCGACAGGCGAGCAGCGCGCCGATCAGCAGCACCGCATTGACGAAATAAAGAACCAGCTTCGCGTGGTCGGTGCGGATGTCCCAGCCGAGCAGCGTACGCAGATCGGTGATCCCGTTCACGCCACCCGTATATCCTTGCTGGCCGATGATCAGCACCGAAAGAATCAAGGCGACCGCCTGCGTGATGATCGCGAAGTACACGCCGCCCACCCGCCGCTTGAACATCGCATAACCGACGACGAACGCGAGAGCCGTAGGCACCACGAGCACGGCGAGGATCGAGAACGGTAGAGAATGAAACGGCCTCCACCACGTAGGCAGCGCGGTGAGCTGATTCCAGTCCATGAAGTCGGGAATGCCGGGCGTGGTCTGCGTGTGGGTGGCGGCCGGGTCGGACGCCTCAAGCTTGAGGAACATCGCCATCGCGTAACCGCCGAGGCCGAAGAACACGCCTTGTCCGAGGCTGAGCACGCCGCCGTAGCCCCACGCGATCACGAGGCCAATCGCCACGAAAGCGTAGGTGAGGTACTTGCCCATCAGGTTCAAGCGAAACGTATCCAGCACAAGCGGAAACACGACAACGATCAGCACCGCGAGTATCGCGATGCCCACGTAGCCCGACGCGTCGAGCCGCATCGCGAGCGCGCGCCAGCCTCCCGGCGCGCTGGGACCGGATCGCGGGGAAACGCTCCCCGCCACGGCTTGGATGGGTTCCATGTGCATCTCCATACGAATTAATCAGTGAATGAGCCGTGCACGGCGCCCCGCACTCACACGCGCCGCACCTTCGACGCAAAGAGTCCCTGCGGACGCAGCATCAGGATCACGACGACCGTCAGCAGCGTAAGAACACGTGCAATCGAACCCGACAGGAAAAACTCGCTGATCGACTGCATCTGCGCGATGCCGAACGCCGAGGCCACGGTGCCGAGCAGGCTCGCCGCGCCGCCAAAGGTGACGACAAGAAACGAATCGACGATATAGAGAGAACCGCTGGTGGGTCCGGTCGAGCCGATCGCTGTGAACGCCGCGCCCGCCACCCCCGCAATACCGCAGCCGATCGCGAAGGTCATCCGGTCAGTGCGCCGCGTGTTGATGCCGGCAGCGTTGGCCATGGGCCGGTTGGCAACCGTGGCACGCACGCGCAGGCCCCAGCGCGAGCGGTAGAGCGCGAGCAGCAGTCCACCTGTCATGACCAGCGCGAGTCCCATCACGAACATCCCGCTGACTGGAATATCCAGGCCTGGCGCTGGCTCCCAGGAGCCCATCAGCCAGTCGGGCAGCGCAGGACTCACTTCCTTCGGCCCGAACGTCGAGCGAAACACTTGCTGCATGCCGAGACTCAGACCCCAGGTAGCGAGCAGCGTGTCGAGCGGACGGCGGTATAGATGGCGGATCAATGCCCATTCGGCGAGCCAGCCCGCCGCGAACGCGAGGCCGAACGCCGCGACGATCGCGAAGAAAAAGTACACCGGCGTGAACGCGTGCCAGACGTTCTGCGAGAACCACGAAAACATGTAGACGGTATAAGCGCCGATCGTCATGAATTCACCGTGCGCCATGTTGATCACGCCCATCTGGCCGAAGATCACGGCGAGCCCAAGCCCCATCAGGAGCAGAACGCTGAACAGGCTCAGACCGGCGAAGCCCTGCATCAGCGTGATGTTGAAAATGTCGGTGGCGGACATCGAGCGCTCCTCGCGCGGCGGCGCGTTGCGTCGCCGCGCAGCTGCGGTTAACGGATTACATGTAGCCCTTCGGGAACGGATTCGGCTGGATCGGCTGGTCGGACTGCGCGACGACCTTGAATTGGCCGTCTGCCTGGCCCTGGCCGATCAGCGAGCGGCTCCACAGGTGGTGATTCGCATCGACCTTCGCATAGCCCTGCGGCGCATTGGCCACGTCGATGCCCGCCGACGACGCCACCACCTTGTCCACGTCGAAGCTGCCCGCGCGCTCGCAGGCGGCCTTCCAGATCCATGGGCCGAGATACGCGGCCTGGGTCACGTCGCCGATTACGGACTTCTGGCCGTAGCGCGCCTTGAACGCAGCGACGAACTTCTTGTTGTTCTCGTTATCGAGTGCCTCGAAGTATTTCATCGACGAATAGAAGCCCGCGAAGTTGTCGCCGCCGATGCCGAGCACTTCGTCCTCGGTTACCGACAGCGTCAGCAGGAACTGCTTCTGCGGAGTGATACCGGCCGCCTTGAGCTGCTTGTAGAACGCAACGTTCGAGCCGCCCACCACGCTCGCGAAAATGCAGTCCGGCCGCGCGAGCTTGATCTTGTTCATCAGCGACGCAAACTCGGTCGTGCCGAGCGGGTAATACTCCTCGCCGACGACCTTCGCGTGCAGATGCTGCTCGATATGGCGGCGCGCGATCTTGTTCGACGTACGCGGCCAGATATAGTCGGAACCAATCAGGAAAAACGTCTTGGCCTTCTTCGTGTTCGACGCCCAGTCGAGCGCCCAGAGAATCTGCTGGGTCGCTTCCTGGCCCGTGTAGAACACGTTCTTCGATTGTTCGAGGCCTTCGTAGAAGGTCGGGTAATAGAGCAGCCCGTTGTCCTTCTCGAACACCGGCAGCACTGCCTTGCGCGAGGCCGAGGTCCAGCAGCCGAACACGGCCGCGACGTGATCGTTCTCGAGCAGCTTCTTCGACTTCTCCGCGAAGGTCGGCCAGTCGGAGGCGCCGTCTTCCTGAATGATCTGGATCTTGCGCCCGAGCACGCCGCCCATTGCGTTGATCTGCTCGATCGCGAGGCGTTCGGCCTGGATCGAACCGGTTTCGGAGATCGCCATCGTGCCGGTCGCCGAATGCAACTGGCCGACTGTCACCGTGGTATCGGTCACCGCCAGTCCGGTGGTGTTCACCTTCGCGGTGGGCGGCGTTTGAGCAAATGAAGTACGTGGCAGCCCCAGCGCCATCAACGGCGCGGCGGCGAGGCCGCCGATCAGTTTCCGGCGCAACGGCGACGGTGTGCGAGCATCATCATCGATTCGATCGTCTGCGGACATCACATTCTCCTTATCGGTCGCCCTGCGCTTCTTGCGAGAGCTGGTTCGAGGTTGGACGCAATGTAGAAAGCCAAATTGGCAACCGGAATACGTCGATTGACGTATTCCCCGCAGTCGCAGTGGAATGTAATTTGCATCAGACACCGATCCGATCATTTCCGCACCAATCCAGATCATCTCCATGCCCGAGAGTCACCCGTCAGTGGGCACGCCCAGTACCCAACGCATCGTCAAGGTGCGGCGCGACTACAATGCGTGGGTCGGCGACGAAACGCTTGAGGATTACGCGTTGCGCTTCACGCCGCGTTCGTTTCGACGCTGGTCGGAACTGCGCGTCGCCAACACGGCAATCGGCGCCGTGTCTTTTCTGGTGCTCGAAGCGATTGGCGGCAGTCTCGTCGTCAACTATGGCTTTACGAACGCGGTCTGGGCGATTGCGGTCGTATCGGTGCTTATCTGGCTCACCAGTCTGCCGATCAGCTTTTACGCCGCGCGCCATGGCGTCGACATGGATCTGCTGACGCGCGGCGCGGGCTTCGGCTATATCGGCTCGACGCTCACGTCGCTGCTCTATGCCGTCTTCACGTTTATTTTCTTCGCGCTCGAAGCGGCCATCATGTCGCTCGCGTTGCAACTCTATTTTCATATCTCGCTGGCGATCGCCTATGTACTGAGCTCGCTCGTCGTGATTCCGATCGTGATGTTCGGCATCACGCTGATCAATCGGCTGCAAAGCTGGACTCAGCCGCTGTGGCTGGTACTGTTCGCGCTGCCCTATGCGGCTGTGCTGTGGCACCATCCGGATCTGGTGCACGAATGGACGACCTTTGCCGGCTTCGCTCCGCAAGGCCGCGCGTTCAGCGTGATCGCGTTCGGGCAGGCCTCGACCGTGGTGTTTGCATTGATCGTGCAGGTCGGCGAGCAGGTGGATTACTTGCGCTTCCTGCCGCCGCTGACTGCAAAGAACCACACGCGCTGGTGGCTCGCGCTGCTGTCGGCGGGACCAGGCTGGATCGTGCCCGGCGCGCTCAAGATGCTCGGCGGCGCATTCCTCGCCTTCGTCGCGATCCAGTATGAAGTCAGTCCGGCGGAGGCCACGCAGCCCACCCAGATGTACCTCGTCGCCTATCACCTGCTGCTCGATCCGTTTGGGCTCGCGAGTTGGGCGCTGCCCGCGATGACGCTGTTCGTGATCGTTTCGCAGTTGAAGATCAACGTGACGAATGCGTACGCGGGCTCGCTCGCGTGGTCGAATTTTTTTGCCCGTCTGACGCATAGCCATCCGGGGCGGGTGGTGTGGCTCGTGTTCAATGTGATGATCGCGCTGCTGCTCGTGGAAATGGGTGTATTCGAGGCGATCGCCAGGGTGCTGTCGCTCTACGCAAACATCGCGATCGCGTGGATCGGCGCACTGTTCGCCGATCTCGTCATCAACAAGCCGCTTGGGCTTAGCCCGCGTCATATCGAATTCAAACGCGCACACCTGTACGACGTGAATCCCGTCGGCGTAGGCGCGATGCTGATCGCCGCCGCCGCCGCGATGCTCGCGCGAAGCGGCATGTTCGGCTTGCTGGCACAAGCCATGTCGTCGTTCATCGCGTTCGGCGTGGCGCTCGCCTGTGCTCCGGTGCTCGCGATCGTCACGCGCGGACGCTACTACATCGCGCGCGCCGCCCAACCCACGGGCAACGCCACTTCGCTTCGCTGCGCGATCTGCGAGAACGCGTTCGAACCGGAAGACACAGCCTTCTGCCCTGCCTACGGCGGCACGATCTGCTCGCTGTGCTGTTCGCTCGATTCGCGCTGCCACGATCGCTGCAAGCCGCACGCACGCTTCGCGTCGCAAGCCGATCGTGCGCTACATCGCGTGTTTCCCCGCGTGCGGCTCGGCCCAGCCGCGCTGCGTCTCATGCACTATGCCAGCCTCATGTGCGCGATACTCGCGGTGCTCGCGAGCGTGCTCTATCTGATCTGGTCACAGAGTGTGACCTCGCTCGCCGTCGACGGATCGTCGATCGACAGCGCGATCGGCCACAGTTTTCTGAAGATATTCTTCGCGCTTTCTCTCGTCGGCTGCATAGCGGCGTGGTGGTTCGTGCTGGAGCGCGAAAGCCGTCGCGTCACGCAGGAAGAATCGCAACGGCAAAACGAATTGCTGATGCAGGAAATCGACGCGCACCAGAAAACCGACGCCGCGCTCAAGCGCGCGACGGCCGCCGCCGAATCGGCGAATCAGGCGAAAAGCCGCTACGTGTCCGGTTTGAGCCACGAGTTGCGCACACCGCTGAACAGCATTCTCGGCTACGCACAGTTGCTTTTGCAGGCGAAAGAGGAGTTTTCGCCGACGCGCTACAGTGCCGTGCGAACGATTCACCGCAGCGGCGAACATCTGCTTGCGCTCGTCGATGGGCTGCTCGACGTCGCGCGTATCGAGGCGGGTAAGCTGGAACTGAACATCGCACGCGTGTCACTGGTGGATTTCGTCGCGCACGTCACCTCAATGCTGCGCCCGCAGGCGCTCGAGAAAACGCTCGCTTTCGACGTGCAGACCGTAGGCCGCCTGCCCGCCACCGTGCGTACCGACCAGAAATGCATGGGTCAGATTTTGACCAACCTGATCGGCAACGCGATTCGCTTCACGTCCACGGGTACTGTGACGCTGCGTGTGAGTCACGTGCTCGACACGTTGAAGTTCGAAGTAGTCGACACCGGCCCTGGAATTCCTCCGGCCGAGATGGAGCGCCTGTTTTCTGCCGTTCGAGCGAGGCGAAGCGGCGCATGCGCACGATCACGGCGCGGGACTGGGGCTCACGATCTGCCGGCTTCTCACGCAGGCACTCGGTGGCAGTCTGGAAGTGGACAGCGAGGTCGGGCGCGGCACCCGCTTCATCGTGCGACTGTTCGCGCCAGCAGTGAACAGCGCAGCCGACGCGCGCACTGAACTCGCGGCGATCCGCGGCTATACCGGGCCGAAGCGCGCGATTCTCGTCGTCGACGATCTCGCGGATCAGCGCGGCATCGTCGTGCAACTGCTGACGCCGCTCGGCTTCGACGTCGCCGAGGCGGAGAGCGGCCCCGACGCGTTGCGCTGGCTGGCGACACACAGCGTCGACGCGATCATCATGGACATCTCAATGCCGCTGATGGACGGCTACGAAGCCAGCCGGCTGATCCGCGAAAACCAGTTGTCGAACGCCCCGATCGTGCTGCTTTCGGCTAATGCATTTGCCGACGATCGGGAACGCGCGAGCGCGACCGGATGCGCCGGATATCTCGTGAAGCCGCTCCAGATCAATTTGTTGCTCGACAAGCTCGCGCAGTTACTCGTGCTCGACTGGATCGCATCCGAGCCGTCCACGTCCGCGCAAGCCACGCCGCCCGTCAGGCACGCATCACTGGATGTCGCGTGGCCGAAAGCGGTGCTCGAGCGGCTGCGCGCACACCTCGAAGTCGGCTACCTGCAAGGCGTGATCGAACAACTCGACTCGGCGCGCGCGACCTGGCCCGCGCTACAGGAGCAGATCGACGTGTTGCGCGCTTTGGCGGAACGCTTTCAGCTAAGGGAGCTTGAGCATGAACTCGACCGACTGTCTCGCGCCGCGGACGTCTGACGCGCGCGCGATGAACTCCACCGATGCGTCGCCCGAGTGGCTGCGCGAGCGTCCCGTCGTGTTGATTGTCGACGACACGCCGGACAACCTCGCATTTCTCTCCGATACGCTTCAGGCACATGGTTACGCGGTGCTGGTCGCGCTCTCGGGCGAAGATGCGCTCAAGCGCCTCGCACGCGTGACGCCCGACGTCGTATTGCTCGACGCGATGATGCCTGGCATGGATGGCTTCGAGACCTGCAGCCACCTGAAGCAGGACGTTCGCCACGAACATCTGCCCGTGATCTTCATGACGGCATTAACGGAAAGCGAGCATGTGGTGCGCGCGTTTCGCGTCGGCGGCATCGACTATGTGACGAAACCCGTGCGTCCCGAGGAGGTTTGCGCGCGCATTGGCGCACACGTGCAGCGCTCACGTGCGCAACTCTATGCGCACGCGGCACTGTCGCTCGATGCGCGGGCGGCGCTGATCGTCGGCGCCGATGGCGCGATCCGCTGGCAGAGTCCGCAAGCGGCACGGCAAATTTCTGCCTACCGGGCCAGCCACGCCGATGACCTCGTGCAAGCGGTTGCGCACCCCATGTTGCCGCCGCTGTTGCGCGACTGGTTTGCGGACTGGCTCGGGCGCGGGAGTCCGACCGGCGCCGTCCTCGAATTCACCGCAGGACACGTGCGGCGTTCTGCGAGCGCAACCTCCGCTCCCGATCCTGGAGAGTGGATCCTCACCCTCAAGGAGACCGATGACACTGTGCACAGCAGCGCACTCGCGGCGCGCTTCAATTTGACGGCGCGCGAGGCCGAAGTGCTGCTCTGGGTCTCTCGCGGCAAGACGAATCGCGATATCGGCGACATTCTCGGCATGGCGCCGCGCACGGTGAACAAGCACCTCGAACATCTGTTCCGTAAGCTGCACGTCGAGACGCGCGCGGCTGGCGCTGCGCTTGCGATCAAGGCGCTGGACAGGGCCTGAAATAGCTGAACGTTCGCGCAAGCGATGACGGAAACTACCCTGCCTTGTTGTTTTACCCGAGCAGCCGCGGCACGCTCGACGCTTTGTCGGGAGCCACACGAGTTGCGGGAGTTGCAGCGCAAGAGACCCGATGAACGCTGTAGCCAAGGCGTTGCGCGCGGTGTACACGGAAAGCAGAGGAAGCGGCTTGAATGTCACTTTCGAGCGTCCAACAGGTGACGCTTTAGTTTGAGGTTGCAACGAGCATGTAGCCGAGGCCCCACACTGTGCGGATATGTCGCGGCGAGGTTGCCTCTGTCTCAATCACCTGTCGTAAGCGAAGAACTTGCACGTCAACGCTGCGGGCGCTCGCCTCATACTGCGACCCGCGCGCGCGCTCTATCAGATTTGCGCGGCTTACGGGACGGTTTGGCGTCTCCGCAAGCGCACACAGGAGACGCATTTCAGCTGCGCCGAGTTCGACGATGCCCGCTTCGTCCGACATCAATTCTCTACGCCGAACGTCCAGCCTGAAGGCGCCGAACCGCAAGCATTGCGACTCGCCTGCGAGCAGCGTCTCGCCCCGCACGTTTTGCAGGCGCACCTGAAACTGCTGCCGACGTAACATCGCCCGAACCCGCGCTATCAGCTCGCTCGGCAGAAACGGTTTCGCGAGATAGTCGTCGGCGCCAATCTCCAAACCTACGACCTTGTCCGCGGGATCGCCACGCGCTGTTAGCATGAGGATGGGGATTGTCTCTCTCCGAGCACGCAACCGACGGCAGATGGACAGGCCGTCTTCGCCTGGCATCATGATATCGAGAATCAACAGGTCGAACGGGTAGCGCTCGATCAATACGTCCAACTCAATGCCTGTCTTCACCGCGCGCACCGAGAAACCTTGTGCCGTCAGAAAGCGTTGCAGCATATTGCGGATTTCAACATCATCGTCAAGCACGATGATGCGACCGGTTGGCAGATCATCTGACATATGATTAAGCAGACACCTCTAATAACGCCTGTCTTTTAGTTCCTGTTTCCGATGCTACGCGGCGAACCGCTTAGCTTTGCTACCGCCGTCACGTGCCTCGGTGGGCGGCGACAATCTCGTCGAAGCGGGCTGCGCCGGGCGGCCTGCATGCCACAGGAAGTTCCGTATGGTTCGACGAACGGAATATACAAGGATCTCCGCACTGGATGTGTTGGAAAGGTATGTCAAAAGATGTCACCGTTTGTGCTGGCCACAACACTGACTGGCGAAAGCCCACGACCGCCCGGCGCCACCCGTATGTACCGGGCATGCCATCCTGACTGCTCATATTACATCTGTCGCTCGTGGTCAGCGAGAAAGCGAGTGCACCCGTGCGTTTGCAGACAGAAAAACAGGCCCCGTCGATGACATTTCTTGACATGATTTGCTAACACCTGGCGTTATGAAATTCGCCTACATTTCTTCGATCGATCGTGTGCTGCAGCTTCTGCGGTGCGCTCGCATTGCGGTTAGTCGCGGCCCCGGTCATCACTCGTTTGTGAGCGTTATTCTCTTCCTATGTCAGCTCAGATTCTTCTAATCGACGACGACGCCGAATTGTGTGATGCGACTCTCCGCTACCTGGTAAGGTGGGGTTTCGACGTGTCAGTGCTACATGACGCGCGTTCGCTCGAACACCGGCTCAAACACGAACGCCCGGACCTGATAGTGCTCGATCTTATGATGCCGGGCGTCGACGGCTTGACGGCACTACGTAGGTTGCGCGCATCAGGCGACGACATTCCAGTCTTGATGCTCACCGCCCGCGCCAACGAAGAGGACCGCATCGCTGGCCTTGAATTGGGTGCCGATGACTATCTCCGCAAACCGTTTAACCCGCGTGAGCTGGTAGCACGGATTCAGTCAGTGCTGCGGCGCCAGCGCGCCGTACCCGATGCGGGCATTCCCCAACGACGGCAACCTTACACATTCGGCGCGTTCACGCTGGACTTTCAGTCGCGCACTCTGAATAGCGCAGAGACGTCTCTTACCTTATCTGCCAGTGAGTTTGCGCTGCTGCAGATTTTCGTTAATTCTCCCATGTGCACACTCACCCGCCGGCGTCTGCTCAAGTCACTTCATGGCGCGGAATCCGAGTCCGCCGATCGCGGCATCGACGTTCAGGTCTATCGTCTGCGCCGCATCGTGGAAACTGACCCGTCGACACCACGATTCATCCAGACCGTTCGCGGGTGCGGATACGTCTTCGTGCCGGACCTCGAAGAGCATGCTGCCGGCACATCGACTCACCATTCGCATAACTGAGGTCTCTGGTTGCCCTCATGCTGCTGTTGCGCCTTTCGCGGAATATGCGCTTATTACTTCGAGCGCGACCAGTCGCCAAACTACTATACGGTAGCAGCGGCCAGGTGGTGACCACCGCGAACGCCATGGCAAGGGTAATCGAAGATAAGTCGAGCGCCGGCTAACTGACTCACTCAGATATACACGATTTTTGAGCGGCCGTTATATCCTGGTCGCTATCCGTGAACTGGACGCAGTTGCGCATCGTCCCTGCGGCGAGCTTCGGACAGGATGCAAAGCGGCCGCTATGCATCCCGCCCGCCCACGGGGCGGACACGAATAGACTCAGGTCAATAGTACGCGGGAGCGACGATCAGTGGCGGTCGAGGGACTACAACCAGTGGCCGGGCCATTATTGGACGACCCACCGGAACGACTACACAGCCGCCAAGCACCGCGGCACTCATGCAAAAACCGGCAGCAAGCGCAAAGCGACAAAGAACACGCGCATCAAGCATTATTTCAACTCCTTTCAATTGAGGCTCAGCGACTGGCATTAGGGATGCGTTCAGGCATTACCGCTGGGGACGCCGCGCCGCTCGTGTCCCAGACCGTAATCCGCATTTGGGGGGGCCACGCGGGGATTGATTTCGGTGCGCCAGGCCCGCAGGACTTCCAGCTATCGGCTTGCGCATGGCGGGTTGCTAGCGTCGGGGTTGCCGGAGCGCGCAGCAGCCCCATCATTCGACGTGATGAGGCGACCCGATGGGACATATTCAATACACGGTTAAACCAGCCGAGGGTATTGAAGCTTGCCTTGCAAGCGCTTACTGCTGATGCTGTGCGGCGAACTGCTCGATCTGCTCAAGCGTCACGTACCCTTGATGCGTAGTATCGATCTCATCGAAATGGGCTGCGACGCGCGGCATACCTGCCTCCGCCTGTTCTTTCGTGAGCTTGCCGTCATGAGTTGCATTCGCGGCAGTAAAGCGCGCTTCCAACATCTGCTGCATGCTGCTCTGCGCGAACGCAGACGACACAGCGAACGTTGCAGCCAGAATAATGAATAAACGTTTCATCAAAGACTCCGTTAAGAAATGAATGGCGTGCACGGAATAGCCGGGGGACAAAGCTCGACCCAGGATTTCCAGCCGGCAGAATTCCAGGTCAAGCCATGCCACGACCATATGAGCGAAATCAGTACGGTGCGTAGTAGTAAGGTGGGGGGGCGCCATAGATTACGGCGCGGGGTGGCACGGGGCGTACAGGCACGACGATCGCTGCCGGACGCGGTGTTTCGATCGTATATCCCTTCGCCGCGATGCATTGCGCGTACGCGTTGTCGTATTGCTGCTGCAACGACGCTTCGGTCTGATTGTGCTGCGCCGAGCCCATCATGCTGCCGAGCAGCAGTCCGGCACCCGCACCGATTGCGGCGCCGGCACCGGCGTTGCCCGCCCCGGCGCCGATCAGAGCCCCCGCCGCGGCGCCTCCAGCCGTGCCGACCATAGAAATTGCCGCACTGGCAGCAGACACGAGAACGATTTTAAATTTCACTGCACACTCTCCAAGTGATGGATTCGCCCCACTGGCGAACCCCGCATGACACAGCCGCCAATGTAGGGAACCTGTGCGCTACATGTTGTTGGAAATGTGTTGCATGTCATGTCAAGCCACGTCGCGGGGAAGCGATACCGCACGAGTGGACGTAACGGGGCCTTGCACGCAGTTCGAGACGCGGACTTTGAAAAACGGCCGTGGGCGCTACCGGACTCTGGACCGCGCAGATCGGCAGACGGCGTCACAACGGCGCGCCCGCCATCATGGGATCGAGCCTAACTCTTCGACGACATCCAGCCGCCGCCGAGGTTCTTCACCAGCCCAACGCCGCTTTTCGCCAGTGCCCCCTGCGTGTCGTTCAGGTTCTGTCTGGCCGTCAGTAGCGTCACTTGCTGAGTCAAATCGGACTGCTCGCTCGCGGTTCCGGCCATCAGTTGCGCGGCGACGCTCTCCAGCAACTGCCGGTTGCGCTGGTAAATGTCGGCAAACGCGTGCTCCTGCTGGCGCAGATGGTTCAGCGACGACAGGCTGTCTTCCACGTTCTGGAACGCCGTGAGCACGGCTTCGCGGTAAGATGCGACGTCTTCGTCATAGGTCGCCTGCGCCTTGTGCACGGCGGCCACGCGGGCACCACCGTCAAACAGCGTGGCGGCAAGTGAGGGACCAAGCGACCACATCCGGGTCGGCAATGAGAACAGCGTCGCGAAGGTGTTGTGTTGCACGAGACCCTGTGCCCGTAGATCGAGGTCGGGAAAGAATGCGGCCTTCTCTACCCCAATAAGCGCGTTCGCAGCAGCAGCGGTGCGTTCCGCGCTGACCACGTCAGGCCGTCTTTCCAGCAACGCAGACGGCAGCACGGATGGCACCTCCGGCTGGCGAAACACATAGTCGAGCCGCGGTGCAATCGACAACGAAGCCGGCGGCACACCCGTGAGCGCCGCGATTGCGTGCTCGTCCTGCTCGCGCGAGGTCTGTGAAATTTGCAGGTTCGCGACAACCGCCTCCTGCGTGTCCTGCGCGTACAGCAGATCGACTTGCGACGCGGTCCCCTGTGCCAGCGCTGTGCGCGTGATCGCGAGAATCCGCCCGTTGACCACCTCCTGCTGCCGCAACAGGTCGATGTCGATATCGAGCTGGCGGATGTCGAAATAGTCGGTCGCCAGCGTCGCGGCAATCGACAAGCGCTCGCCGGCAAGCGTCGCATCCGCGCTCTGCGCGTTCGCCTTGCCCGACTCGATCTGCCGGCGCACGGCGCCCCACAGATCGACTTCCCAACTCGCGTCGGCCTTCGCATATTGCGTCGTCGTGCCCGAGCTGTGCGAGGCCGACGCGTCGACACCGAGCGTCGGAAACAGGCTCGCCCGGTCTGCAGCGACGGTGGCCTGCGCGAGCCGATAGGCGGCCGCCGCGCCTGCAATCGACTGATTCGACTGCAGTGCTGCGTCGACGAGCCGGGACAGCTCGGGATCGTCGTACGCGTCCCACCACCGGGTTGAGAGCGATGCCTGCGGGTTGGGCGCCGCAAGTCGCCACTGTGTGCCCGCTTCCTTGAACTGCGTTGGAATCGCTACGGCCGGCTGGTGATAGTCCGGGCCGACCGCGCAGCCCGAAAGCCAAAGCGTGGCGCCGAGCGCACAGGCGCAGCAGCGCATGCCGACCGACACGGCCGACAGGTATCCGATGGGCGATTTCATGCGTGTTTCCTTCGGCGCCGCAACCGCTGCGACGCCCGATCGAGCCAGAGATAGATGACAGGGGTGGTATAGAGCGTGATGACCTGGCTGAACACCAGACCGCCGATGATCGAGATACCGAGCGGCTTGCGGAATTCGGATCCGTAGCCTGACCCCAGCACGAGCGGCAGCGCGCCGAAAATTGCGGCGACCGTCGTCATCATGATCGGACGGAAGCGGATCAGGCCCGCGCGCACGATCGCCTCCTCCGGCGGCAGTGCATGCTGACGCCCTTCGGCAATCGCGAAGTCGATCATCATGATCGCGTTCTTCTTCACGATGCCGATCAGCATCAGCACGCCGATCAAGGCGATGATCGACAGCTCCGTGTGAGTGAGCAGCAGCGCGATCAAAGCGCCGACGCCCGCAGAAGGCAGCGTCGAGAGAATCGTCAAAGGATGAACCAGATTCTCGTACAGCATGCCGAGCACGACGTACACCGACAACAGCGCGGCGAGGATCAGCAGCGGCTCGCTCGCCATCGACTCACGAAACGCTGCTGCCGTGCCCGCGAACGCGCCGGAGATACTCGCCGGCATTCTGAGCGCAGCGACGGCCTGACTGATCTGCTGCGTCACGGGTCCGATCGATGCACCGGGGCGCAGATTGAACGATACGGTAATGGCGGGGAACGTAGCCTGGTGATTGATCGAAATGGCGCTGGGGTCGGTCGAGAACCGGGCCATCGCGGCGAGCGACACCAACGCTGAACCGTTCGCCTGGGCCGCGGCCGACGGCGTAGCGGCGCTTGCGCCGGTTGCCCCCCCGGCGGCGGTCGTCGACGCGCCGCTCGTGGCGAGCGCCGGGCTCGCCGGAACATGGATGTCCTTCAGTACCGAAGGACTTGTCCAGTACTCGGGCGCCACCTCCATCACGACGTGATACTGATTCGCGCTCCCGTAGATGGCCGAGACCTGCCGTTCGCCGAACGCGTCATAAAGCGCCTCGTCGATATCTTTGAAGCTCACGCCCATTCGCGCGGCGGAGTCGCGGTCGACGTCGATGCCGACCTGCATGCTCTTGTCCTGCTGGTCGGTGTTGATGTCGGCCAGCGCCGGCATCTTGTGCATCTGCGCGACCAACTTCGGCACCCATTGATCGAGTGTCGCCTGGTCGTCCGCGGTAAGGGTGTACTGGTACTGCGCGGCGCTCTGTCGGCCACCGGCCGCGAGGTCCTGCAACGACTGCAGATAGAGCTGTGTCCCCGGCATATCGGCAAGCCGTCGGCGCACCTGAGCGATCACCTGATCGGCCGTCGCGCGACGCTCACCCAGGGGCTTGAGCGTGACGAACAGCAGTGCGTTGTTGAGCGCGTTCGCTCCCCCCACGAAGCCACCCACGAACGCGACGTTCGGATTCTCCTGCACCGCCTTGTTGACCATCTGGAATTGATGCTGCATCTCGTGCCAGGAGATGCTTTGCGACGCCTGCAGCGTGCCAAGCAGCAGCCCCGTGTCTTCCTCCGGGAAGAAGCCTTTCGGAACCACGGTGAACAGCCAGAGGTTCAGCACGAACACCAGCACCGTCACGCCACCCATCAATAGCGGATGCCGGATGACCCAGCGCAACGACGTGCCGTACAGGCGAGAAAATCCGTTCTCGTGATGCTCGTCGCCGTTCCCGGCTTGCGGTCCTGCGCGCAGGAAAATGCTCGTCAGCATCGGCGTGACCGTGAGCGAAATCAGCATCGACATTACGATCGCAACGGAAAGCGACACCGAGAACTCACGCAGCAGCCGGCCCATCAGGCCACCCATGAACAGCAGCGGGACGAATACCGCGATCAGCGAAACGCTGATCGAAAACACCGTGAAGCCCACTTCCTGCGCCCCTGCGAGTGCCGCCTCGATGGGCTTCTTGCCGCGCGCCAGATGCCGCATGATGTTTTCGACGACGACGATTGCATCGTCGACCACGAAACCGGTCGAAATGGTCAAGGCCATCAGCGAGAGGTTGTTCAAGCTGTAGCCAAGGACGTACATGACCCCGAACGTACCCAGCAGCGACAGCGGTACGACGATCGCCGGAATGAGCGTCGCGCGCCAGCTGCGGAAGAACGCGAACGTGACGGCCGTCACGAGCACGATGGATACAAGCAGCGTCATTTCGACGTCGAGCAGCGAGCCACGGATCGTCTTCGTACGGTCCACCGAAATCGCCAGTTTGATGGACGACGGGATCGCCGCCTCGAGCGCCGGCAGTTCGGCCTTCACGTTGTCGACGGCGTCGATCACGTTCGCGCCCGGTTCCTTATAGAGGACCAGCAACACGGCCGGCTTGCCGTTCGACAGCCCGTAGTTCTCGAGCTGCTCGACATCCTGACGTACATAGCCGAGGTCCGACACACGCACGATGTTGCCGTTGTTCTGCCTGACGATCAGCCGTCCGTAGTCGGCGGGCGAATACAGCATGTCGTTCGCGCCGATCGAATAGTTCTGCCCGCTCGCCGACATCGATCCCTTGGGCAAATCGACATTTGCATTCCCGATCGTGCTGCGGATCTGCTCCAGACTGATGCCGTAGTGGCTCACCCGATCCGGATTCAGTTCGACCCGCACCGCCGGCAGCGCGGCGCCGGCCACCACCACGTTGCCCACGCCGGTTGTCTGCATCAGCTTCTGTTGCAGCACCGTCGACGCCGCGTCGTAAAGCTGGGCTGGCGTGGCCGTGTCGGAGGTCAGACTGATCACGAGGATGGGCGAATCCGCGGGATTGTCCTTGCGATACGTCGGGCTGCCGTCCATGTTGGGCGACAGGTTGGTTTTCGCCGCGTTGATCGCGGCCTGCACGTCGCGTGCCGCGCCGTCGATATTCCTGCTCAGGTCGAACTGCAACGTGATCTGCGTTTGCCCGCGCGAGCTGACCGACGTCATCTGGGCCAGGCCGGCAATATGGCCGAACTGCCGCTCGAGCGGCGTTGTGACCGAGGTGGCCACGGTCGTCGGATCGGCGCCGGGCAGTTGCCCCTGCACCAGGATCGTAGGAAAGTCGATTTCGGGCAGCGGCGCAACCGGCAGCAGCCTGAATGCCAGGATACCGAACAGCGCAAGGGCGACCGCCAGCAACGTCGTCGCGATGGGCCGCCTGACGAATGGGCCAGACAGGTTCATTGCACATACTCCGTTACGATCGGCTCGTCCGCGGCAAAGCGTCTTTCCAGACGATGCATCGCCAGATAGATCACCGGCGTCGAGAACAAGGTCAGCAACTGGCTGACGCACAGGCCGCCGATAATCGCGATGCCAAGTGGATGCCTCAACTCGGAGCCCATGCCGGAGCCGAACGCGAGCGGCAGTGCGCCGAACAGCGACGCCATCGTCGTCATCAGGATCGGACGGAAGCGCTGTTCAGCCGCACGCCGGATCGCAGCGTGTGCGGACAGGCCGTGGTTGCGCTGCCCGTCCAGCGCGAAGTCGATCATCATGATCGCGTTCTTCATCACGATGCCGATCAGCAGCACGATTCCGATCAGGCCCATGATGTCGAACTGGGTTCCGGTCATCAGCAGCGCCAGCAGCGCGCCAAGCGCCGCCGAGGGGAGCGTGGACAGGATCGTGACGGGATGAATGAAGCTCTCGTACAGGATGCCGAGCATCAGATAGACCACGATCACGGCAGCGGCGACCAGATACCCTTCGCTCGCCAGCGACGACTGAAAGGTCGCGGCCGATCCTTCCAGCGACACCTGGACGGACTGCGGCAACCCTATCTGCTCCTTGACCCGCTCAAGACGGGCGATCGCCGTGCCGAGGCTGTATCCGGGAGCGAGATTGAACGACACGTCCGCATACGGGAACTGGCCCTTGCGATCAATCCTCAGCGGCGCGGGCATTACCTTCATCGTCGCCATCGACGCGAGCGGCGCGAGGCTGCCCGACGACGTATCGACATAGAGTCCTGAAAGCAGATGCGCAAGGTCGTCGGCGTTGTTTTTCGCGACCAGCACCACGTGATACTGGTTCAACTGCGTGTAGATCGTCGACACCTGGCGCTGACCAAACGCGTCGTACAGCACGTCGTCGATCGCCTGCGGCGTGATGCCAAGGCGCGACGCGGTATCGCGGTCGAACGTGAGTTGCACCTGATTGCCTGACTGCATCGCCTCGCTCTGCACGTCGGCAAACGCCGGATCGCCGCGCAACGCGCCAACCAGCTCGCCAGTCCAGCGAGTGAGCAGCGCCGGATCGGTCGACTGCACGCCGAGCCGGTAGCTCGTCGTCGAGACGGTGTCGTCGAGCGTCAGATCCTGCACCGGATGCAGAAACAGGCGCACGCCCGCGAGGCCTGCGGTGTCATCGGTCAGGCGGCGGATCACCTCGTCGATGCGCGCTCGCTCGCCCTTGTCCTTCAGGTTGATCAACAGCGTGCCCTGATTGATCGTCGGTCTCGTCTGGTCGATGCCGACAAACGACGAGAGACTTGCGACTGCCGGATCGCGTGCGATCCGGTCGACGACCTGCTGCTGTTGGCCGATCATGCGCTGGAACGAAATGGTCGGCGCGGCCTGCACGACACCTTCGATCAGACCTGTGTCCTGCTCGGGAAAGAAGCCCTTCGGCATCAGCATCAGCACGACGAACGTCAGCGTGGCCGTCAACACCACCGATGCGATCGTCAGGCGCCGATGCGACAACACCCAGTCGAGACCGCGTATGTACCTGCTGTTGAGCCGGTCGAAGAAATCGACCCGATGCGAATGTGGGTGCGCTTTTAACATGCGCGAGCACATCATCGGCGTAAGCGTCAGCGATACGAACGCCGACAGGACGATCGCGACCGACAGCGTCAGCGCGAACTCGCGGAACAGGCGCCCGACCACGTCGCCCATGAACAGCAACGGGATCATGACCGCAATCAGCGACACGGACAACGAGACGATCGTAAAGCCGATCTCCTTCGCACCCTTGATCGCGGCCCTCAGGGGCGTTTCCCCAGCCTCGATGTAGCGCGTAATGTTCTCGATCATTACGATCGCGTCGTCGACGACAAAGCCTGTCGCGACAGTCAGCGACATCAACGTGAGGTTATTCAGCGAAAAGCCGAGCCCGTACGCGACCGCGAGCGTGCCAACGAGCGAGAGCGGCACGGTGACTGCGGGAATCACGGTAGCGGGCACATTGCGCAGGAATACGAAGATCACCATCACGACGAGCGCCACGGCGATTGCCAGCTCCGTTTCGACGTCGGCAACCGACGCGCGGATCGTCTTCGTGCGATCCGTCAGCACGGCGACCTTCACCGATGCGGGCAAGCTCGCCCGCAGTTGCGGCAACAGCTTCTGCACGCTATCGACCACATCGATCACGTTGGCGCCCGGCTGCCGCTGGATGTTCAGCACGATAGACGGCGTGCTGTTGGTCCACGCCGCCTGTTGCAAATTCTCGGCGCTGTCGATCGACCTGGCGATCTGCGCCAGCCGAACCGGTGCGCCTTGCCGGTACGCGATGATCAGGTCGCGATAGTCCGCCGCCGATTGCAGCTGGTCGTTCGCGCCGATCGAATACGACTGGTATTTTCCGTCGAGACTGCCCTTCGCCTGGTCAACGTTGGCACTGCCGAGCGCGGTGCGCACGTCGTCGATCGACATGCCGAGTGCATTGAGCGCGCCGGTATCGGTCTGCACCCGCACGGCCGGCCGCTGACCGCCGCTGATCGTGACGAGGCCCACGCCTGAAATCTGCGAGATCTTCTGCGCAAGCCGGGTATCGGCCAGGTCCTCGATCTTCGTCAGCGGCAGCACGTCGGATGTCAGCGACAGCGTGAGCACCGGGGGGTCGGCAGGGTTGACCTTGCTGTAGACAGGCGGATACGGCAGATTAGCCGGCAGAAAGCTCGAGGACGCATTGATCGCGGCCTGCACTTCCTGCTCGGCGACGTCGAGCGAGCACGACAGATCGAACTGCAACGTGATCACCGATGTGCCGTTCGAGCTCGTCGAGTTCATCGCCTTCAGCCCCGACATCTGGCCGAGCTGTCTTTCGAGCGGCGAGGTGATGGACGAACTGACCACATCCGGGCTTGCGCCGGGATACTGCGTGTAGACCTGGATCGTCGGATAGTCGATTTCCGGTAGCGCCGAAACAGGCAGCAGGATGTATCCCAGCACCCCGGCCAGAAACAACGCGATCATCAACAGCGCGGTCGCAATGGGTCGCTCGATAAAGATTCGTGAAGCGTTCATCGTCGACTCCGCTCAGTGCGCCACGACTTTCACGAGCGAGCCGGTATCGAGCCTGTCTGCACCGTCGGTCGCGACCCGCTCTCCTTCCTTCACCCCGCCATCGAGAATCGCCGTGTCGTCGCCTTTTACCGGTCCGGTCTTCACGTTGCGCAATACCACTGCGCCTGCGCCGCCGATCACGAAAACGAAATCGCCGTTCGCGCCATGCTGGATCGCCGTAGTCGGCACGACCGGAATCCGCTGCAGCGTGTCGACCTGCATCCGGACATTCACAAATTCGTTCGGGAACAGCGCGCTGCCGGAATCGGGGAAGACGGCCTTGACGTTAATCGTGCCGGCGCTCGTATTGACGAGGTTGTCGACCGCAAGCAGCGAGCCCTTCGCGAGCAACGATTTGCCGTCACGGTCATAGGCCAGCACCTGAACCTCCCCCCGCGACATCGCCCGCCGGATCCGTCCCAGGTAGTCTTCCGGCACCGAGTAGATCACGGTCGCCGGCTGTAGCTGCGTGATGACCGCGATACCGGTCGTGCTGGTGCTGCTCACGTAGTTGCCGGGGTCGACCAGGCGCAGGCCCACCACGCCGTCCACGGGAGACGTGATGGTGCAATAGCCGACCTGAACCTGCAGATTGTTCACGTTGCCCGTGTCCGCCAGCACGGTGCCTTCGTCCTCCTGGACGGTAGCTACTTGCGTATCGAGCGTCTGCTGCGTAATCGAGCCCGCTTTGATCAGCTGCTGATAACGTTGCAGGTCCAGTTTCGCGTTTGCGAGTACAGCCTGGTCATGACGCAGCGTACCCTGTGCCTGCAGCAACTGCGCTTCGAGCGCCCGCGAATCGATGCGTGCAATCACCTGTCCTTTCCTGATCGTCTGCCCCTCGCTGAAATCGACGGAACGCAGTATCCCGTTGACCTGCGTGATGACCGTGACGGTACGTGTCGGTGTCACGGTGCCGAGCGAGTCGATATAGACAGGAACATCGGCAACCGAAGCCGCAACCGCGCTCACGGGGATCGGATCTGGTGCGACAGCCGTCTGACGGTGAGCGTGAGCCTGGTGGAACCACCCGACGGCCACGACGCCGGCCATGAATATACTAAGTAGCGCAAAGTATCTTGTAAGGTTTTTCATCACACAACCTGAAAAATGGCCATCTCATCAAATGCTCACGCTGCCCTGCCCGACCCTTTGGGCGGGGCTCGAGCGTCACATTAAGTCGTAGTCCCTGGCACACCATGTCGACGGCGCAGTCATCGCGCCGACAAGTGCCCGTTAAGAAATGGGAATTTGCACCACGGCCTTGAGTCCGGACGGCGCATTCTGGAAGAGATCGAGCGTGCCGCCATGCTGCTGTGCGACGTGCTCCGCTATCGCGAGGCCGAGGCCGCTCCCGCCCTTTCGATCCGCCTCTGAGCCGCGCCGGAATGGTTGCTTTATCAACGACAGAAGCTCTTGAGGCAGGCCCGGCCCCCGATCCTCAACCGCAATCGTGACACTTCGCGCGTCCATGGTAGTCCGGACTGCGAGCCCGACCTGACCGTACACGACCGCGTTCTGCATCAGGTTCATCAACAGGCGCTGCATGCCGACCGGTCGGAACGCAACAGGTGGCAATTCCGCGAGCGACAGTTCGAACGTGCGACCGAGACCTGCATAGTCGGCGGCGAGCTGTTCGATCAGCGCGTTCAGATCGCCGTGCGTCGCCGGTTCGCTATCCCACCCACGGGCGAAATCGATAAACTGCTGGACGATCGTGTCGATCTCCTCGACAAAGCGTTCCGCACTGGCGGCCGGGGCCTCGAATGACTCCGGCGCGAAGATGGCCATGCGCAGCTTGGTCAGCGGCGTGCGGATATCATGCGATATGCCCGCAAGCATTTCGGCGCGCGTCGCTTCGAGATCTTCGAGCGTCGACGCCATCCGGTTGAACGCCTCCGCTACTGTTGCCAGCTCGCGCGGGCCGCTCACGGGAACCGCTTCGGGCCAAACGCCACGCTCGATGGTGCCGGCAGCGCGCGCCAGCCGGCGCAGCGCCTGTTCGACCGGCCGGTGGATCAGATAGGCCCCAAGAGCAGGAAGGGTGGCCGCACTTAACAACAGACCGATCAGCGCCCAAGGCAGCGTACTGCTCATGGCCGAGGTTCCACGCAGCGCCACCCAGTACCGCACGTCCTGCACATGGAGACGCACCCAGATCCGGTGCCCGTCGCGCTCCCAGCGAAGCTGTTCGTCCGGGGCAAGTTCCGATGCCAGTCGACCGAAAAAGCGGTGCGCCATGTAGTCGGGAGGCAACCCGTCGCGAGCCTGTGGCGGCGGCAGTTCACCTTGGGGCGCTCCGTTCATTTCGAGCAGTTGCCGGTTTCGCTCGTCGTCCGGCAGTACTGACAACAGCCGGTCCAGGATCCGGATCTGCGATGCCACGAGCGCTGCGCCATCGTCAACTCTGGGCTTCTGGATAAAGTTCAGATAGACGGCAAAGACCAGGATCTGACTTGTCAGCATCAGTACAATCAACAGCAATACGTTGCGCGCGAAAAGGGAACCCCGCCATACCGACATACCGCTTCCTTTCATCTCGCTCTCTCGATGACCTGCTACGCAGGTATACATAAAACAGTCAGATGCCTTTTGCATTCGATTGACCAGTCCCGGGATCGCAGTGGGTCCTCTGCATCCTTGCCCGGGAAAGGCACTCATCCACTTGCGCGGTCGTGCCGTACAGCGCGTCCAAAAGGATGGCGGACGAATTGCCATAGCGTCGCGCGAGCTCCGCCAGATTCATTAGCGCCGCATGCGGCACTGTGCACTGCGATGCCAAGCTGTAAACGATGGTGAATTATCGCTGCGGGGGACAATCGTTTGGGTGCACGTCCATTCAGCCTCATGCACCCTCCAACCGTAAGTGCACCGAGGACGCCCAGCAGCACAAAGTCGGCAACCAGCAGACCGCGGCAAGCAGCGTTGGCGCCGAAGCGATGTGCTACATGGCATTGCTGCTTTGATGGAGCGGGGTGATGTATCGCACGAGACGGGTTCGGCGCAGAGAATTCACGACCAGTGACCGGCCACCCAAACCCCACCTACCCAGTGACCAGGCATCCAGACGCGACGCGGCACCGTAACTACATACATCTCAGGACGACGCGGCATGACGACGACCGCCATGGGAGGTGGGGGCGCTGGCGCAACCGTCACAACCGGTGCGACTGCCGCCGGCACGGCGGCGGCTGCGTAACCGTTCTGCACGACCACGGTCGGCGGCGCATAGACAGGTGTCGCCGGAACGACAGCGACGGGGGCCGGCACGGCGACACCGACGACCACGCCGGCGAATGCGGAAGCAGTCATGCATGTGAGCAAAGCCCCACCCACCAGCATGGCAAACGTTCGAGTTTTCATGAGCATCCTCCTTTACATAGAGGGCGCACGAAGTGGATTGCGCGCCGAGAAGAGAATGTACAGAGATCGCGACCTCAAATCTGTTGGAAAGGTGTGTCAAAAAATGTCACTTTGGCACTGGCGGGTGCATGACGATGATTGATTGCTCATGTAGCACTACGACACCTATCCGCCCCTGTTGGGACGAGGATATGGAGTTCTTTTCGAACCTTCACGGCTACTGCTGCTGATCGCATGGCGGCGCCAGAAGTGGCGCCGAGAGAATTCGGACAGGTCGGTAAGTGGAAAAGCTGGGACGTGAGTCGGTCATAATGGCCGGCAACAAGGAGCATCCGAACCGGATCACGGACTGGAAGAAGCAACTGCAGGAGCGTGTTGCCGAAGTGTTCGAGACGGGCCAGACATCGGCCGAGCCCCCGGTCGATGTGAAGGTGTTGCACGCGAAGATCGGGCAATTGACTCGTAAGCGGCTCAGCTGGGCCGTTCGTCCCGTTCGTCCATTCGCGCGCGGGTGAGGCATGATGGCGAACTGGAGCTGGCGGTCAACACGCAGATCAGCCTGAACTCGCTGACAACCTCGTGCCCTTGCGCCTGCCGGACAGCCAGTTGCTCGCGCACGACGAAAGCTCGGTCGACGTCGACGCGATCTGAACGCGTTGCTTCGATCCGGATGCCTAGGCCCTGTTCAATTTCTCTGGGGCCCGGAAGCCACGCATTCGGCGCTCGCGCTCGCGCGTCGGCTGATGACTGCTTTGCGCGGTTGTTGACACGAGCGCTCGCCTTGACGAACACATGCCTGACGTTCGCCAGTTCAGGGATATTGGCCTTCGCCGCCGGATAGCTGCTGCGAACACGGCTAGCGGAATTTACGAACATCAACACCGGCCGATGGCAAAGGCCAGCTCACCGGCCCCTCGGCGATATGCGGTTTTCGATTGCCCCCAGCCTTGCCTCTGCGCTCAGCCGTGCTGCTGAGCCACCGTCGCTTGCCAGCCAGTGCGCGCTTCCACCCACTCCGCCAACATCAGCAAATCCAGGTCGCCGTGAGCGGCGCCCACCAGTTGTGCGCCAAGCGGCAAGCCCGCCGGCCCGAATCCCACCGGAACGGTCACGGCCGGTACACCGAGGAACGTCCACGGTGCGCAGAACGATGCGTCGCCCGTATAGTCGAGTCCGCGCGGCGGCTCGCCCGTGGCCGGCGCGACCAGCAGCGCATCGAGCGCCATCGTGCGCGTCAGCCAGTCGTGAAAGCGATGCGCCATCGGCATCTGCGCCGCCTTGATCCTGGCGTAGGTGGTGACGGGCAGCTTGCGTCCCTCTTCGACGAGACCGCGCATTGCCTGGCTCACGAGCTCGGGCGTGCGGTCTACAAGTTCGCCGTGCGTGATGGCCGCTTCCACGGACATCAGTTTCAACGCATGCGCGGACGTTTCGAAGATCTCGGCAGGCAGATCGACTGAGACTATCTCGGCACCGTCTCGCGCGAGCTGGGCCGCGAGCCTGTCCAGCGCGGCCTGCTGCGCCGGCTCGACTTCGCCGCCGACCTGTTTCGACAGCACGCCGATGCGCCGCGTCCCAGTGCCGCGCGTCGTCGCGGCAGTGTGCGGAACGTGCGAGACGTGCGGATCGGCTGCATCGGCCCCAGTGACGAGCGCCAGTGTGTAAGCTACATCGGCGACGCGCGTCGCGAACATGCCGACGTGATCGAGCGACCACGCCAGCGGCAACACGCCCGTGCGCGCGATCGCGCCATAAGTCGGCTTGAACCCGACGATGCCGCAGTACGCCGCAGGCCGGATCACCGAGCCCTGGGTCTGCGTGCCGAGTGCGAGCGGCACGATGCCCGCCGCCACCGCCGCCGCGGAGCCACTCGACGAACCACCCGGTGTGTACCCGCCATTCCACGGGTTGACGGTCGCGCCCGGCTGACGCCAGGCGAATTCGGTGGTCACGGTCTTGCCGATAATCGACGCGCCCGCCGCACGCAGACGCGCCACCACCCACGCATCGTGCTCAGGGCGTCGGCCCTTGTAGGCGGGTGAGTTGAATTCGGTCGGCATGTCGGCGGTATCCAGAACGTCCTTCACCGCAACAGGCACGCCCGCCAACGGCGCCGTCGCATCGACGGCATTGACCGGCGCGATCTCCGGCAAATAGCAGAACGCATGCAATGACGCCTGCGATTCGCACGCGGCATCGTAGGCGCGCACGACGTACTGCGCGACGTCTGCATTGCCCGAGGCGACCTCGGCGCGAATCCGGGCGATAGTGGGAATCGGGGCGACGGTGGAAGAAGCAGGGAACATGGTCATGGAAGCGTCGGCAAACGGTGTCATTTCGCGGCAAGCGCCGGCTGAATGTAACTCTGAACGATGAACCTATCGTAGCTGGGTTGCTGCTTCAGGTTGCCGAGCGCGATCTGCGTGTCCATCGCGACGGTCAGCGCTTTCGGCGTGATGCCGACGTTCTTCGGATACACGCCTTCGTCCAGCATGCGCTTGACGGCTGCATCGACCACCACGGGATCGAGCGTCGGGAATTCCTTGCGAGCGATCGCCGCGGTTTCCGCAGGATGGCCCTGCATGAAAACCAGCGCGTTTTGCAGCCCCTTCACGAACCTCGCGGCCGCATCAGGATCGACGCTGCGTTTGGCGGAGATCGACGAGAACGCGTATTCGCCATAGAGCTTCGGAAAGCCGAGCACGACTTTCATGCCCTTCGCGACGGCCTGATCGAGACCCGGCTCATACATCACCGCGATCTTCGACTGACCGGCGACCAGCGGTCCGATCTCCGAGCCGAGCGGCACCTGAACCAGCTTGATGTCACTCTGGGACATGCCGTTCTCCTTCAACAGCTTGAAGAACAGCGACGTGCTCGTAGTCGGCATCTGTCCCGACACGACAACCTGATCCTTCACATCCTTGATGCCGCTGAACTTCACGTCCGGCGCAACCGCGATCCACACCGCCGCACCGTTCACGACGTTGGCGATCACGTCGACATCCGCGCCCTTCTCGGCGGCCACGGCCGTCCACTCCGGCCCGTGCAGCGAGAAATCGGCGCTGCCCGACAGCACGGCGGAGAGCGCCGCGCTCGGGCTACCCGCCGTCTGCTTGCTAACGTCGAGTCCCTGCTTCTCGAAGAAGCCACCGTCGATCGCTACATAGAGCGGCAAATACAGCATCGACTGGAACGCCTGCGAAATAGTCACTTTCTTGCCTGCGGCAAGCGCCGGCGTCGAAACAGCTGCAACGCTCACTGTTAAAGCGATGCTAAGCGCGGTCAGCGCCTTTCTTGCGGTTAGTGCCATCGTCTGTCCTGAGATGAAGTGGTTGGACTGCCGGAAATGGGTTAAACCTTGAGCGTGGTGGTATTCGACGCCTGCCGCCACGGCAGCAGCTTGCGCTCGAGCAGGTCGATCAAAAAGTACAGAACGAAGCCGATCGCCATCAGTACGAACAGGCCCGCCCACACGGTGTTGAGGTCATACAGGCTCGACGCTGTGAAGATCATGTGCCCGAGGCCCTTCTCTGACGAGATGAATTCGCCCACCACCGCGCCAACCAGACCGAAGCCGACGTTGATGCGAAAGGTGGAGATCACATAGGGTAGGGTGAACGGCACCACCACTTTCATGAAGACATCGTTTTTGTTCGCGCCGAGCGTGACAAGCAGCGCCTGCAAATCGGGATCGGCGTCTTTGGCCGCTTCATACGCGGCGATCAGCGCGACGATCGCGGTCAGCGAAATGGCCAGCGCGACCTTCGAGATCAACCCGGTGCCGAACCACAAGATCACGATCGGTGCGAAAGCGATCTTCGGCACACTGTTGATCGCGACGATGAATGGCTCGATCAGCCGCGCGACGAACGGCGAATACCACAGCGCGAGCCCGCACACCGATCCGACCGCCGTGCCGAACACGAAACCGAGAATGGCTTCGAAAAGCGTATAGCCGGTGTCGATAAAAAGCTGATGCGATTGCATGTCGCGCACGAGCGCCGCGAGGATTTTCGACGGCGAGCCGACGAGGAAATTCGATACCCAGCCCAGGCGCGCCGCCCCTTCCCAGATGGCGAAGAACGCAATCACGGCCGCCAGTTGCAGCAGCGAGCGGCCCCAGCCGCTGTCAAGTGCGTACCGCACGCGAGCCTTCGGTGCACGCCGTGCCGGTGCCGATTTATCGATGGAAATGGACTGTGTCATGCTGCCTTTACCTCCGTCTGAATATCGAGCTCGCCGCACAATGCATGAAAGTAACCCGCGAAGTTGGGGTCGCTGCGCGCACCGATCGGCGAGCGCGCGGCGATGTCGATGTCATAGATCTTCTTCACCTGCGAAGGCCGGCCGCCGAGCACGACCACGCGCCTGGACAACGCGACCGCTTCGTCGATGTCGTGTGTGACGAGCACCACTGTCTTATGGAACGTTTCGACAGCTTCCATCAACACGCCTTCCAGGTACAGGCGCGTCTGATAGTCGAGCGCCGAGAACGGCTCGTCCAGCAAGATGATGTCGGGATCGTTGATCAGCGTGCGGATGAGCGCGACGCGCTGACGCATGCCGCCCGACAGCATGCGGGGATAGGCATGTTCGAAGCCCGCGAGGCCATACGTGTTGAGGTATTCCATCGCCATGTCGAGCGCCTGAGCGGCCGGCATGTTCGACAGTTCCGGTCCGATCAGCACGTTTTGCAGCACGGTACGCCACGGCAGCAGCAGGTCGCGCTGCATCATGTAGCCGACCTTGCCGCGTAAGCCGTCGACGCTTTGCCCGCGATAGACGATATCGCCGCTATCCGCCTCGAGCAGGCCGGCGATCACGTTGAACACGGTCGTTTTCCCGCAGCCCGAAGGCCCGATGATGCTGACGAAATCGCGTTCGTGAATATCGAAGGTCAGACCGCCGAGGACGTCGACCGAGCCGAGTTTGTTCGAAAACGATTTGCGGATATTGCGTAAGGCAAGCTGAACGGGCATGTTTGTTCCTCGACGACGGTTCGGTGTGCATTGCGGCAGACGGCGGGCGGAGTCAAACGCCCCGCTGTGCGGCGAGAAAGCGGCGGCGCATCGGCTTAAGCACGGCAATGGCCAGCAGTGCGGTGGCGATGTCGAGCGTGATCGCGGTGTAGAACACCGGCTCCCAACTGCCCGCGTGCTGATGCAGCAATGCCGCGAGGGGGCCGCCGAAGATCGAGCCGATCCCTTGCGAGATGTAGAGCCAGCCGTAGTTCTCGGTGGCGTGACGCGTGCCGAAGGTGTCCGTCAGCGTCGCCGGGAACAATGAGAAGATTTCGCCCCAGCCGAAGAACACCACGCCCGACAGCAGTACGAATAGCACGGCGTTATCGCGCGTGAGCAGCCACAGCGCCATTGCTATGCCTTCGAGTGCGAACGCGAAGAACATCGTGTTCTCGCGCCCCACCTTGTCCGACACCCAGCCGAACAGCGGCCGCGTGAGTCCGTTCGTGAAGCGGTCGATTGTCAACGCCAGCGGTAGCGCAGCCATGCCGAACACGAGCACCCTGGTCACGCCGAAGTCGGCGGCGAAGGTGGCCATCTGCGAGGTGACCATCAGACCCGACGTGGACATCATGGTCATCATCGCGAACATCAGCCAGAAGAGCGGCGTCTTCAGTGTCTGCGACGGGCGAAAACTCGCGACCGTCGGCGCGGAAATGGAACCCGCGGAACCCGCGGAACCGGCGGCATCGTCGTGCGAAGGCGGCACGCGCAAACCCTGCGAAGCCAGCAGACCGACCACTGCGAACGCAATGCCGAACATCCACAGCGTGGCTTCGATGCCGCGTGTCTGCAGCGACGTGGCGATCGGGAACGTCGTGACGATCGCGCCCATGCCATAGCCGGCAGCCACCGCGCCCGCCGCGAAGCCGCGCCTGGTCGGGAACCAGCGCACCATCAGCCCCACCACGCCGACATACACAATGCCCGTGCCCAGCCCGCCGATCACACCGTAGGTCAGATAGAGCATCGGCGCGCTATGCACCTGCGAGGCCAGAATCCAGCTCAGGCCCGCCATCGCCGTGCCGATCGAGATCGGCATGCGCGGTCCGAAGCGGTCGATCAGCTTGCCCTGAAACGCCGAGAAAAACGTCTGCAATATGATCAGCAGCGAAAACGTGACTTGCAGTTCAGGTAGCGCTACGCCGAGTTTCGCGGCAAGCGGTTTGGTCATCAGCGTCCATACATATTGCGGACTCGAGATCGCCATCATGCAGACGAGACCCAGCCCCAGCTGAAGCCAACGGTTGTCTGTCACGGTGGTCGAAGCGCTGCGGAGGTCCGCCGACGCTATGGATTGCGAGCGTGTGGGTGTGGTCATCGAAACTCCATTTACTGAGCAAATGCCTGCCGGCGCCCGGCAGACGTGCAGCGTCCTCCGGGCCTCAAAGGCCGGACCTGCAATCCGATTGAAAAAAAGCGCGCGTGTGCGTCTACCAGCCCGCGGCTGCCCCGTCACTGCGCGGATCGTAGCCCGCTTCAATCAATCCATCTGGATACCGAACGATTGCGCCGGCGTGTCCCATTGCCTCGTCGTAGGCCTGCATCGTCTCGACCTGGTGGCCGAGCGCTTCGAGCCGGGCCACTGTGCCGGGCGCGAAGCGCGCTTCGAGCTTGAGCGTGTCGGTCGACTGGCCCCAGGTCCGGCCCAGCAGCCAACGCGGCGCATCGATCGCGGCTTGCGGATTCCAGCCGAATTTCGCGATGCGTGAGAAAACCGCGCTCTGCGATTGCGGCTGGCCGTCGCCGCCCATGTTGCCGTAGACCATCGTACGGCCGTCGGCAAAACGTGCGAGCGCCGGGTTCAGCGTATGAAAAGGCCGGCGCAGCGGCATCAGCGGATTGCGTGCGCGCTCGTCGAGCGAAAAACTGCAGCCGCGGTTCTGCCAGTTGATGCCCGACCCCGCCAGCACGATGCCGCTGCCGAACTCGTGATAGATGCTCTGGATGAAGCTCACCGCGACGCCGTTGCTGTCTGTCACGCCAAGCCACACCGTATCGCCCGGCCCGCGACCGGCGCCCCACGGCGCGGCCTTCGTGATCGAGACTTGCGCGGCCATCGCGTCAAGCGCGGCCGGCTGCAGCAACTCACGCGGATCGACGCGCATGTAATCCGGGTCGGTAATCTCGGCGTCGCGCACGGCGAACGCCAGCTTGGTCGCTTCGACGCACGCATGCACGAACTCGGGACCAAGCGGGTCCATGTCCTTCGTCAGCACCCGATCGAGGATGCCCAGAATCAGCAGCGACACCAGCCCCTGGGTCGGCGGGGGCATGTTATAGATCGTGCCCAGCGAGTGCTTGAGCGCGAGCGGCGTTCGCAGGCGCGCCTCGTGCCGTTCGAGATCCGCAAGGCTCAGCAGGGAGCCCGCCGACTGCAGATCGCCGGCAATGCTACGTGCGAGGTCGCCCCGATAGAAGTCGTCGAAGCCCGCGTCGGCCAGACGTTCGAGCGTAGCGGCAAGACGCGGTGCGACGAAGCGCTCGCCGGTAACGGGCGCGGAACCGCCGGGTAGAAAGGTTTCGGTGAAACCCGCGATCGGGCGCAATTCGGCAAGGCGGCTCTCCACACACTGCGCCTGGCTGCACGTGACCGGCACGCCGTGCTTCGCGTAGTGGATCGCGTCTTCCAGCAGGCGTTTGACCGGCAGCCTGCCCCCGAGCGTTTCAGCCGACCAGCGCTGCGCGCGCTGCCAGCCCGACACCGTGCCGGCCACGGTATTGGCTGCGAGCGGGCCGCGCACGGGAATCGCCGCCAGTCCGCGCGCGCGGTATTCGTCGATTGTTGCGGCCAGCGCCGCCGCGCCACATGCTTCGATGCCGACCGGCTCGGCGCCGGGACGGGAGATCAGCCAGAAGCCGTCCCCGCCTATGCTGTTCATGTGCGGATAGACGACCGCGATGGTCGCGGCGGCGGAAATCATCGCTTCGACGGCGTTGCCGCCTTCACGCAGGATGGCGAGAGCGCTCTGCGCGGCGAGCGCGTGGGGCGCAACTGCCATGCCGCGGGTTCCGCGGCCCGGATTCAGGAATTTGGATGCCATGGGAGCAATAGAGGTTTGCTTGTATACATACCCATCTCTATGCGAAAACCGTGCCATCAGCCAGAATTCCCGCAGAGGCTGACTGCAGAAGGAGCTTAAAAGCTCGAGCCGCTCCAACGTATGTTGCTAGATGGTGCCGCGCAACCTTGGTGGTGCATAGGGAGCGCTGTGAGGCTCCAATGCGGTGCGGGCGCGTTGCAGGCGCTCGGTCGTCAGCGTGCGCACCTCCGCCCTGCTCCCTTCTATGTGCCGTCCCAGCAACTCGACGGCACTGTCCGCCGCAAGATTGCGGATGGCCGCGAGAATTGCAATGTGTTCGTCGTAAGTGTCATCGATGCAGTCACCATAGACGAGATCGAGCCGCCGCACCACGCGGATGCGGTCGGTCACGCGCTGCATGGCCGCGCTCAACTCGGCGTTGCCGGCGGCGACGACCAACGCCTCGTGAAAGGCTTCGTCGAGTGCCACCATCTCGCGGCCATCGCGAACGCGCTGTGCGTGAGGAACGTTCCAGATGCGCTCGAGCCGCTCGAGCATCTGCAAGGCGGTCGCGGATAAGGCGCCGTCGACCCCAAAGAACCGGCTGACCGAAAACGTCTCGATCAGCTTGCGCATTTCGTATAGATCTTCGAAGCGCTTGAAATCGATCGGCACGACTTCCCAGCCGCCGCGCACATAGCCGCGCATCAACCCGTCGCTTTGGAGGCGCTGCAGCGCCTCGCGCGCCGGTGTGCGGGAAACGCCGAAGCGATCCGCGATACTGCCTTCGGTCATACGATCGCCGGGCAGCAGGCGCATGTCGAAGATATCGTCGCGCACGCTGAAATAAACATGGTCAGCGCGCGATGAGGGAGATTGGGTTGTGTCTTTCACGCATGAGCCTGGAATTGACGGGTCTTTTCGGCAGTGACTATCGGCTAGCCTCAAAACATCCGTCAACAGAAATTTAATCTGCCGGCGGCTCGGGCGGACGCCGCCATTGTAGGCGTCAGTAACAAACTTGAATCAGACAGGTGCCGTATGTCGAGAAGCTGGGTAATACGGATGCTGAAAAGCTGAGGGCGCATGGAGTACTCCGCAGTCCGGGGCGCGCCGGGCGCGCTTCTGGCCAGCGAGAAATGCTCCTGCAAGCTGATGATGCTCATCGCTTAGCGTGGCGGAAAGCTGCGCTGCTAGCGTCGTGTCGAGCACGTGCGATGCACTCTGACGCAGAACCGTATTCATGATCTTCCTGGTCTCCCGAAGGGCGTTGTGTGGCTGGGCGAGCAGCTTGTCAGCGAGTTTCAGGGCCTCGTCCATCAACTGTCCGGAGGCAACTATGCGATTCCGCTAGTCCATACCCGACCGCCTGTTGCCCGCTAATCAAAGGGGTTTGCGCGAACGGCATCGCACCCGGCACCTTCAAGACAGAGATGGCGCGTTCACAATGGGCAGATCCCGCGATGGTCGCGTGGTACGAACAGCTCAACCCGTCAAAGCCCTTCGGCGACGTCGATGAAACAGCAAGGAGAACTCCGAGCCATTTCGCTTCACCGTGCTCCATTCCTTCGCCAGGATTTCGTCAAGAGTGCGTCGGTTGTTCAAGCCAGTCAGCACATCCGTACGTGCAATCAAACGCAGTTCATCCTCTGCCTGTATCCGGCGACGAAGCTGAGCCGCAAGTGAAAACGAAAGCGCAATAAACACAGCCCCAAAAAGATGCACATGAGCGATCCGATTGTGATTGCACGTGTGCGTCAAAGCGCGTACATATCACGCTCGGCCGCGGCGACCATTATGATCAGAGGTAGCCCCGGAAAATTCTTGAACCAATAAAGGCGGCGCACACCGTCAATCGATGCGATTTCACTAAAGCTTCCCTCGGGTGCCGAGATGAATCGCCGAAATGTATGGGACTGGCTGATGTCCTTCCCAAGGATCCCATTACCGAGAGGTTGACGCATGATCGTGACGCCATCCTTCCCGATTAGCGAAACAGCAAGGCGCGAAAGTAGTCGAGACTGATGACCAGGACGACGATTCCACCGCTCTGCAATCAGGGCGATATTGCGAAGGTTGATTCGAGTATATTCTGCGGCATCGCGACGGCTCTGATATAGCACGAAAGCGGATAGCGCAATCATGACGATTGCCACCAACATCCCGCAGCCAGCTGCAGGCTGCAGCAACGCCTGCAGGATGTACTTCGCCGTGGCGCCTCGATAGGAATGGAAAGTGTTTTTCTTGCTCAATTCCTGTCCCACCCACTCACCGGCCCTAACCTTGAGCCTTTTTCCAGCCCATTCGTAGTGAACTTCGCGGCTTTGAATAGCGCTAACACTACTGTGTTACGATTGCTTACACACTGTAGTAAAGAACGGACGCTTGGTAAAGGCGGTTTTGTCCTCGCGACAAGCGGTAGCGCTGGGCAAATCGGACCTGCTGATAACACGCTCACGCCCTTGCCTTGCGCTGCGGTATCCAACCGGGGGATTGAGTGAGCCGTCTTGTTGTTGTTTCGAATCGCACTGCTGACCTCCGGAAGGCCGCAGCGGGAGGTCTCGCTGTAGCGGTAAAAGAGAGTCTGCAACAGACAGGTGGGATGTGGTTTGGCTGGAGCGGCAAGATTCGCGACGCGGCACCCGAATCTGACAGCGAGACCAGCGTCAGACTGCAAACAGTCGGGAACATACAACTGGTGACGCTTGACCTGAACCAGCAGGATTACGATAGCTACTATCTGGGATACGCGAACGATGTCTTATGGCCGGTATTCCACTACCGGCTGGACCTTGCGAATTTTGATGTACGATTCGCAGCAGGGTACCGGCGGGTCAACCAGCTGTTCGCGCGAAAGCTGCTACCGTTGCTCAGGCCCGACGACATCATCTGGGTCCATGACTATCACCTGATCCCCCTTGCTGCCGAACTCAGAGCGATGGGGTGCGGCAACCGGATCGGATTCTTTCTGCATGTCCCGATGCCACCGCCTCTCATCATGGCGGCCATTCCAGAGCACGAATGGCTCATGCGTTCACTATTCGCCTACGATCTGGCCGGCTTCCAGAGCGAAGCGGATGTAACGCATTTTACGCGCTACGTAGAGTCCGAAGCCGGCGCTGACGCGCTACCCGGCGCACAGCTTCGGGCCTTCAATCGCACGTTGCGGGTCGGGGCGTATCCGATAGGAATCGACGTCGATGAGTTCGCCGCTCTCGCGCAGGACCGGGAGGGTGTCGAAATGTTCGATCGTATGCGACAGGAGTACTCCCGACGCCGCCTGCTTCTCGGCGTCGACAGGCTGGATTACTCAAAGGGTCTACCGCAGCGCGTGCACGCGTTTCGTGAGCTTCTCGCGAACTACCCCGAGAACCGCAACAGTGCAACACTCATCCAGATCGCGTCCCCGAGCCGGGAAGACGTGGGTGCCTATGACGATCTGCGCCGCGAGATGGACAGCCTCTGCGGCGCGATAAACGGTGACTTCGGCGAACTTGACTGGATGCCGGTTCGTTATATTCATCGCAACGTCGCCCGTAAGCGGCTACCGGGACTATATCGCGCAAGCCGCGTCGCGCTTGTCACGCCACTGCGCGATGGGATGAACCTGGTCGCCAAGGAGTTTATCGCCGCGCAGGACCCGGGCGATCCCGGCGTGCTGGTTCTCTCCCGATTTGCCGGCGCAGCGGAACAATTGAAAGAAGCTCTTCTTGTGAATCCGTACGATACGCACGGGACAGCGCACGTCATTCAGCGCGCGCTGACGATGTCAATCGAAGAACGGATCAGTCGTCACGCAGCATTGATGGGGCGGATCCGCCAGTTCGATGTGCACTGGTGGAGTTCGAGTTTTCTGAGGGATCTCTCGGCTGCTGAGCGCAGTGACGACCGTGAACCGGTGCTGGGACATTCAGCCGATCGCGCGAGCTAACCGACGGCGATTGGCGCATCGTGCCGCCCTACGCCGACGACGCAATCGGCTCGAGTACCCACGCGACAGCGCGTTGCAGCCCCGCTGAAGAGCACATGCAGACTGATTGCGTGACAACTGATGTAACAAACGAATGTTGAGGTGCCGCGATGCAGTACGACTACGGAACATTTCACATCGATTGCCGGGCGCACCGCGCTAACGATGGTCGTTACGTTGCGAGAGCCAGAATCAGTCGCGGACCGGGCGACGCGGAAGACCGCGTCGAAACGCATGATTCAGGTGATATCGATTCGTTCGCCGACGAGGCCGATGCCATATCTTGCGCGAAAGCGTGGGCTATCAAATGGTGCGACGAAAACCGGGACTGAGCCGCGCACGGCGGTTCCGCATACTTGACGATGGAGACCGACATGGCTGAGCGGCGAGAGCAGCTTCACGAGTACAACGGCTTCGTCGTGCTGGCCAAACCAGCCTGAATGCATCGAGTTTCTCAGGAAATGCACGACACTAGATTTCTGAAGAGGTGAGCCGGACGAGCGCCCGGGCCGCGCCAGATCGAGTCAAAGGGGAATGCGCATCCACGCGACCGACTCGAACTGATTGGGGGAACTATCTTCCTGGAGGCCTGACAGACCGGTACGAGCGCTTACACCGCTCACGTCTATGAGTTCCGTCACTCGGAATCAATTGGGGAGGAAAATCGATGAAAAAGTGGCTCGACCTGAACGTGTTTCTGGGTATCCCTGCCAGCGAGTGGGTCTATGCGGCGATCGCGACCATCGTCAGCTACCTGGCGTTGATCTATCTGCTGAAGTTCGCCATCACGCGCCTTTCGATGCTCTCCCAACGAACGTCAACCCGTCTCGACGATATGCTGGTTCAGGTCATTGAAGGCACGCACCGGCTTACGCTACTCGCGGCAGCAGCGCTGGTCGGCACGAAGTTTCTGACATTGCCGGACAGGTGGGACGCCCGTCTTGGCCATCTCTGGTTTCTCATCATCGGTTTTCAGCTGGCCCTGTGGATAAACCGTGGCGTGACGCTATGGACCGAGAGGCGGCGGCTGCAAGCGACAGAGACGCTCGCCCACAATCCGGTCATCACGACCATGCTGTCGTGGACGTTGCGCGCGCTGCTGTGGTCCGTTCTTATGCTGGCGGTGCTCGCCAACATGGGCGTGAACATCACCGCGTTTGTCGCGAGCCTGGGTGTGGGTGGTGTTGCCGTCGCACTCGCGGTACAAAGCATTCTGAGTGATCTTTTCGCATCGCTGGCCATCGGACTCGACAAGCCATTCGAGATTGGCGACTTCATCGTCTTCGGTGAGATTGCCGGGAGCATCGAGCACATCGGACTCAAGACCACGCGCATCCGGAGTCTGAGTGGAGAACAGATCGTTTGCAGCAATACCGAACTGCTGAAAAACACGATTCACAACTACAAGCGAATGGCCGAGCGGCGCATTCTGTTTAATTTCGGGGTGACATACGATGCGAGTCCCGAGCAATTGCGCGCCGTTCCTGCCTTGGTACAGAAGGCAGTCGAATCCGCCGGAAAGACCCGCTTTGATCGTGCGCATTTCAAGGGGTTCGGCGACAGCTCGCTCGATTTCGAAGTCGTGTATTACGTCACCGATCCCGCCTACAACCTGTACATGGACATACAGCAGGGAATCAATCTCGAGTTGATGACGCAATTTGGTAGACGGGGTATTGAATTCGCTTTCCCGACGCGCACGCTCCACGTCGTGAACAGGCAACAGGCGGAGGACGGTGCAAAGAGGTCATCGTTCGCACCGCACGCGGAATTGGCTACTCGAGAGGCACAATAAACGCTTCCGAATACCGCTCGGGCCGTTCCTGAGCGTGTCCGGGTTAATGCCTGGGACAGGATTTCAGGCGCCTGGCTGCCCCACGCGTCTGCCGGATGACCCGTTTGGCAACCGCGTATACTCCCGTTTCCCAAGGCACGGCTGGAGTCCGGATGCAGAAAATTCAACATAGATTTCCCGTGCGAATCCGATCACATGATCCAGCGCCGCTGGTCCGCTCAATCCAGCCCAGAACCTTCATCCCCCACCACGCCGCATGCTCGACATCATTGCCATCTGTCTGGTCGTCACCGCGCTACTGGCGTATGTGAATCACCGCTTTCTGAGGCTTCCGACGACGATCGGCGTCATGGTAACGGCGCTCGGACTCTCCCTTGCGATCGTTGGACTGGACAAGCTTGGCGTCGCGCACGGTCTGCGCGTTGCAGAAGAGCATCTCGTCAACTCGATCAATTTCAGTGAGGTGCTTCTGCAAGGCATGCTGTCGCTTTTGCTGTTCGCCGGCGCGATGCATGTGGATTTACGCAAGCTGAGGGCTTTCCGGACCCAGATCATCAGTCTGGCTGTGCTCAGTACGGCGACCTCCACGCTGCTGATCGGATTCGCGATGTGGAAACTGCTCCCCCTTTGCGGAGTCGAACTCGCGCTGCCCTTCTGCCTGCTGTTCGGCGCCCTGATTTCGCCGACGGACCCCGTCGCGGTGATGGGCATCCTGAAGTCCGCAGGCGCGCCCGAAGGCCTGAAGGTGGTCATTACTGGAGAGTCGCTCTTCAACGACGGCGTCGGGGTCGTGCTTTTCTCTCTGCTGCTCACGATGGCCAGCACGGGCGTCACTCCATCCGTCCAGACGGGGTTGGCTGCATTTATCCTGGAAGCCGGCGGCGGCCTGCTATTCGGCGGCGTCGTAGGCTATCTGACATATCGGCTGCTCAAAAGCGTCGACCATTACCAGGTCGAAGTCCTGATGACGCTCGCATCGGTGATCGGCGGCTACGCGCTCGCTAATCATCTGCATGTCTCCGGGCCACTCGCCATGGTGGTTGCGGGCGTGATGATCGGCAACCGCGGCCGCGCCGACGCGATGTCCGAGACGACCCGGCGATACGTGGACATGTTCTGGGAGTTGATCGATGAGATTCTGAATGCCGTTCTTTTTGTATTGATCGGCATGGAGGTTCTGCTCGTCGAGTTCCCCGGCAGGATACTACTCGCTGGCGCCGGTGCGGCACTGGTCGCACTGCTCGCGCGACTCGTGTCGGTGGGACTGCCTGTCATGCTTCTTGGGCGGGCGTCCCGGCTACCGAAAGGAGCGTGGAGTGTGCTTACATGGGGCGGGCTGCGTGGTGGCATTTCCGTTGCACTGGCACTATCGATTCAGCCTGGACCGGGGCGCGACATCGTCCTCGCGTTGACGTACTGTGTGGTCGTTTCGTCGATCCTGGGTCAGGGGCTCACGGTTGGCTGGATTATCCGTCGGGCAGCAGGCGTCAAGGAAGAATGAAAACGGTCCGTATGCGGTGGCCAGTTACGACAAAAGGATTGCCAGGTGGCGACCATCGCGTTCGGCAAAATCAGCTATGAAAGATCTTTGTCGATCAGATGTGTTGTGGTAAATGCAGGTAAGCACCAGAGGGGTGAATTACGAGACGCTCCGCCGCTACGTGGATTGGGTGTATCAGGTTCAGGGCGGCAAGGAAAATATAAGCATTGTCGTAAGGGACCGCGATCGCGCGATGATCAAGAGAGTTGGATTGGATCAACTGCATCAGATTCTCAGCCGGACACCGCCGCCGCATCCTCCTCAACAACCTGGCGGCAATTCATCCAAAAGAGCGAAGCGCTGGAGCAAGTAGATAAATAGGGTATCGAAGGTGATCGCGTTCGCGAACGATGCGGTACGCCTCCAATGACCGTGGGCTGTCCGATGACAGCTTTCTGCGTCTGTGCCGGGCGCGAGACAGAATGAGCGCCGTTAGGGAGTGGCTTGCAAATTCACCGGGGACCGCCGCACGACAGAACTTCGGCGAGATGCTGCGTGGCTCAATGAAAATGCGGACAATCGAATGGCCGAACGAATACGTGTTCGGCGCGCTGGAGCGGCCACCTGTCGAGCGACGCTTGTCAACAAGTGGCACTTTGAATGCCACCGAAGTTCGTCGACGAGCACTCACCCGCCTATCGGGAGCGCGTTCACGGTAGCCAAAGCTCAGTCAGAATTGTGTATCGCACAGTGAATTTTCCCGGTGCTGCAGACTTTGCAGTACCCGAAAGACGAAGCCTACGTTCCTGCAGACTTTGTTGTGCACCCGTAACAACCAAAAAAAAAGCGTCACGTTGCCGTGACGCCTTAAAAAGTTCTAGCCATTCCGAGGGCCGTGCTAGAACCTGAGAGAAGGTAATTCGAAAGGCGCAAGCGCATTGGACGGGCAATCGATCCTGGATTTTGGGATTTTTCCGCTCGCGCGCACCACAATGCAGCGCAGACAAGCGACTTTCGAAATGAGGTTCCATTTTTTATGGTTATGCTGACTAAGTCAAGCAAAAAGATGTAGTCGACCATCGATCGGCAATTTCTTCCGATACAATGACTTTTCTTAAAAATGTATGAATGGGTGCCCCGGTTTGGAGATGTCCCTGCCACTGTGAGCGGCCATCAACAGGTTGTCGCACGAACAATTTGAAATGCTGTTCCATAAAAGCGCATGAACCGATCCACTCCCAACCAACCCGTCGCCGCCAACGTCCCCGCCAGCAAAGACCGAGACGGCCCAGGCGATGAAGTCACCGCGCTCGCGCGCGGCCTGACCGTGCTGCGCGCCGTCGCCGCCGCACACGCACCACTCAGCAATCGCGAACTCGCCGAGTTGACCGGCATCCCGAAGCCCACCGTGTCGCGCATCACCGCGACGCTGGTCGGCACCGGTTTTCTGCTGCGACTACCCGACAGCGAGCGCTTCGTGCTGACCTCGTCGGTGCTCGAACTGAGCAACGGCTTTCTGCGCAACTTCGACATCCGCTCGCGCGCGCGGCCGTTTCTGATCGAACTCGCGGAACGCACCGCGTTGTCGGTGCATCTGGCGGTGCGCGACCGCTACGACATGGTCGTCATCGACGCGATCCGGCCGCGTTCGGCGGTGCTCGTGTCGCGACTCGAAATCGGCTCGCGCATGAGCTTGACGCGCACCGCCGTCGGCCGGGCGTACCTCGCGGCGCTCGCGCAACCGGACCGCGACCGTCTGCTGGTCGGCCTGCAGACGGCCGAAGGTGACGATTGGGGCTATATCGGCAGCCGTCTCGCAAGCGCGATCCAGGACACCCTCGAGCGCGGCTTCGCAATCGCCACCGGCGAGTGGTACAACGGGCTGAACGCGATCGCGCTCGGCTTCGTCGGGCCGTCGGGCGAGCGCTACGCGGTCAATTGCGGCGGCTCGGCCGACCAATGTCCGCGCGACTGGCTGATCGCGCGCGCCGCGCCCGCGCTGCTCGAATGCGTCGACAAGATCGTCCTGGAGATCGGCGGCACGCCGGGGCGCCGGCTCGACGAATAAGCCGTCGGCGGCAACCGGCGCCAAACGGCGCCCCGCGCGGATCGAACGTGGCGCCAGCCGCCCGTGATCTGCGAGAGTGGCGACGGCGGCCCGCCCTCGCCCGACGATTCGCCGACATGCTGTAACCTTCGTAATCAACCGAAAAATACGCGGCTGGACTGTTACAGACGCCGCAACGTACGATCACGCATCCCGTCGCGGGACCGCGCGCCGCGAGCCGTGAGCGTCGTCGAAACGGCCGCGTCCAGCCGTGATGATTCCGCATTGCGTTAACATCCCTGTCCCGCGCCTCGGGTAGCATCGCGCTGAACATTGCGCGGCGCCCGCCGCCACGACCGCCTGACATGCCGCCCATGTGCCGGCCCACCGCCCTTCGAATGGCGGCGACCGCATCGGCGGCTCACATCATCAAGCCAGCCACCCGACCGAACCGATGGACGAACAACAAAAGCACCCGGAAACCCAACACCCTGCCGCTTCCCAGCCGTCCGCGAACGGCGCGCAATCGAGCGCGCCCGGCGCGGTGAAACGCCACCGCGGCCGCACCGTCGCGCTGATCGTCGCGGCGCTGGTCGTGCTCGGCGTCGTGCTGTGGCGCTGGCATCCGTGGGGCGGGCCCGGCAGCGGCGCGAGCGCGCCGGGGGCGGCGAGCGGCGCGCACAGCGGCCGCTTCGGCCGCGGCGGTCCGAACGCGATGGCCAACATGGCGCAGCCGGTGCACGTCGCCGCCGCGACGCAGGGCGAGATGCCGGTCGTGCTGACCGCGCTCGGCACGGTCACGCCGCTCGCCACCGTCACCGTGCTGCCGCAGTTGAGCGGCGTGCTGCAGGACGTCTATTTCAAGGAAGGCCAGATGGTCAAGCAGGGCGACGTACTGGCCCAGATCGACCCGCGCCCGTACGAAATTTCACTGCGCAACGCCGAGGGCACGCTGGTGCGCGACGAGGCGCTGCTCGCCACCGCGCGTCTCGATCTGAAGCGCTATCAGACGCTGCTCGCGCAGGACTCGATCGCGAGTCAGCAGGTCGACACGCAGGCGTCGCTGGTACGGCAATACGAAGGCACGGTGAAGTCCGATCAGGCGAACGTCGACAGCTTCAAGCTCGACCTCGTGTACGCGCGCATCACCGCGCCGGTGTCGGGACGCGTCGGTCTGCGTCAGGTCGACCCGGGCAACTACGTGACCTCGGGCCTCACCAACGGCATCGTCGTGATTACGCAGCTCGATCCGATCAGCGTGGTGTTCACGACTTCCGAAGACAATCTGCAGCAGATCATCCAGCACACGCAGAACGGCGAGTCGCTGTCGGCCACCGCGTACGATCGCAGTAACACGCATCCGCTCGAAGTCGGCTCGCTAAAGACGATGGACAATCAGATCGACACGACCACCGGCACGATCAAACTGCGCGCGATCTTCAAAAACAAGGACAACGGCCTGTTCCCGAACCAGTTCGTCAACACTCGCCTGCTCGTCGATACGATCAGGAACGCGGTGATCGTGCCGACCTCGGCGGTGCTCAACGGCTCGATGGGTACCTTCGTGTACGTCGTGAAGCCCGACAACACGGTCACCGTGCGCCAGGTCAAGGTCGGCCCGGTCGACGGCGAGCGCATCAGCATCCAGTCGGGCCTCGCGGTCGGCGAGCGCGTCGTGATCGACGGTTCGGACCGGCTGCGCGAAGGCGCGAAGATCACGATTCCGGCCGAGCGGCCGCGTGGCGCGTCCGGCGCGCACGGCGCGAGCGCTCCGGCGAGCGCCTCGGGCGCGCACGCGCATCGCGGCCGGCACGCGGCGCAAGCATCGCAATAAAGTAAAGGCACGGCACTTACCGCATGAATCCATCCCGCGCTTTTATTCTGCGTCCTGTCGGCACCGCGCTGCTGATGGCGGCGATCATGCTGGTCGGCCTCGTCGCGCTGCGCTTTCTGCCGCTGTCCGCGCTGCCCGAGGTCGACTATCCGACGATCCAGGTGCAGACCTTCTATCCGGGCGCGAGCCCGGACGTGATGACGTCGTCCGTGACGGCGCCGCTCGAAAGGCAGTTCGGGCAGATGCCGTCGCTGAACCAGATGTCGTCGCAAAGCTCGGCCGGCTCGTCGATCATCACGCTGCAGTTCAGCCTCGACCTGCCGCTCGACATCGCCGAGCAGGAGGTCCAGGCGGCGATCAACGCGGCGGGCAACCTGCTGCCGTCCGACCTGCCCGCGCCGCCGATCTACGCGAAGGTCAACCCGGCCGACGCGCCGATCATCACGCTCGCGATCACGTCGAAGACACTGCCGCTCACGCAGGTGCAGGATCTTGCCGACACGCGTCTCGCGCAGAAGATTTCGCAGGTCGCCGGGGTGGGTCTCGTCAGCCTGTCGGGCGGCCAGCGCCCGGCGATCCGCATTCAGGCGAACCCGCGCGCGCTCGCCGCGTACGGCCTGAATCTCGACGACCTGCGCACCACGATCTCGAACCTGAACGTCAACACGCCGAAGGGCAATTTCGACGGTCCGACGCGCAACTACACGATCAACTCGAACGACCAGTTGACCGATGCCGACGAATACAAGAGCGCCGTGGTCGCGTACAAGAGCGGCCGTCCGGTGATGCTGACCGACGTCGCGAGCATCGTGGCGGGACCGGAGAATACGAAGCTCGGCGCATGGGTCGACAACACGCCCGCGATCATCCTGAACGTGCAGCGCCAGCCGGGCGCGAACGTGATCCAGGTGGTCGACAGCATCAAGGCGCTGCTGCCGCAGTTGCAGCAGTCGCTGCCCGCCGCGCTCGACGTCGAGGTCGTCACCGACCGCACCACGACGATCCGCGCGTCGGTGCGCGACGTGCAGTTCGAACTGGCGATGTCGGTCGTGCTGGTCGTGCTGGTGATGTACCTGTTCCTCGCCAACATCTACGCGACGATCATTCCGAGCCTGTCGGTGCCGCTGTCGCTGATCGGCACGCTCGCGGTGATGTACCTGTGCGGCTTCTCGCTCGACAACCTGTCGCTGATGGCACTGACCATCGCCACCGGCTTCGTCGTCGACGACGCGATCGTGATGATCGAGAACATCGCGCGCTACGTCGAGGAAGGCGACACGGCGCTCGAAGCCGCGCTGAAGGGCTCGAAGCAGATCGGCTTCACGATCATTTCGCTGACGGTCTCGCTGATCGCGGTGCTGATTCCGCTGCTCTTCATGGGCGACGTGGTCGGGCGCCTGTTCCACGAATTCGCGATCACGCTCGCGGTGACGATCGTCATCTCGGCGGTCGTATCGCTGACGCTCGTGCCGATGATGTGCGCGAAGCTGTTGCGCCACACGCCGCCGCACGACAGTCACCGTTTCGAGGCGAAGGCGCACCGCTTCGTCGACTGGGTGATCGCGCGCTACGCGGTCGCGCTCACGTGGGTGCTGAACCGTCAGCGCTCCACGCTGGTCGTCGCGGTGCTCACGCTGGTGCTGACCGGCCTGCTGTACGTGTTCGTGCCGAAGGGCTTCTTCCCGGTGCAGGACACCGGCGTGATTCAGGCGATCACGCAGATGCCGCAGTCGGTGTCGTTCGCATCGATGGCCGAGCGTCAGCAGGCGCTCGCCGACCAGATCCTGAAGAACCCGGACGTCGAAAGCCTGACCTCGTTCATCGGCGTGGACGGCAGCAACATCACGCTGAACAGCGGCCGCATGCTGATCAACCTGAAGCCGCGCGACGACCGCAGCAATACCGCGAGCGAGGTGATCCGCCAGTTGCAGAAAGACGTCGCGCATATTCCGGGCGCGTCGCTGTACATGCAGCCGGTGCAGGACCTGACGATCGACTCGACCGTCAGCCCGACGCAGTATCAGTTCATGCTGACCGATCCGAACATCAGCGAATTCACGACGTGGGTGCCGAAGCTGGTCGACCGGTTGAAGCAGTCGCCCGAGCTCGCGGACGTCGCGACCGATCTGCAGGACAACGGCCGCTCGGTGTTCATCGAGATCGACCGCGCGACCGCCGCGCGCTTCGGCATCACACCGGCCACGATCGACAACGCGTTGTACGACGCGTTCGGCCAGCGCATCATTTCGACGATCTTCACGCAGTCGAACCAGTACCGCGTGATTCTCGAAGCGCAGCCGACGATGCAGCACTACACCACGTCGCTGAACTCGATCTACCTGCCCTCTTCCACGTCGACGGGCGGCCAGGTGCCGCTGTCGTCGATCGCGAAGTTCATCGAGCAACCCGCGCCGCTGCTGGTCACGCACCTGAGCCAGTTCCCGGCCACCACGGTGTCGTTCAACCTCGCGCCGGGTTCGTCGCTCGGCGCGGCGGTCAAGGCGATCCAGCAGGCCGAGAAGGACGTCGGTCTGCCCGCGTCGTTCCAGACGCGCTTCCAGGGCGCGGCGCTCGCGTTCCAGGCGTCGCTCGCCAACGAGCTGTTCCTGATCCTCGCGGCGATCGTCACGATGTACATCGTGCTCGGCGTGCTGTACGAGAGCTTCATCCATCCGATCACGATTCTGTCGACGCTGCCGTCGGCCGGCGTCGGCGCGCTGCTCGCGCTGCTGATCACCGGCCACGATCTCGACATCATCGGCATCATCGGCATCGTGCTGCTGATCGGTATCGTGAAGAAGAACGCGATCATGATGATCGACTTCGCGCTCTACGCCGAGCGCGAGGAAGGCAAGCCGCCGCGCGAGGCGATCTACCAGGCGTGTCTGCTGCGCTTCCGGCCGATCCTGATGACCACGCTCGCCGCGCTGCTCGGCGCGCTGCCGCTGATGCTCGGCACCGGCGCGGGCTCGGAGCTGCGCCGGCCGCTCGGTATCGCGATCGCCGGCGGCCTGATCGTGAGCCAGCTGCTGACCCTGTTCACGACGCCGGTGATCTACCTCGCGTTCGATTCGCTCGGCCGCCGGCTGCGCGAGCGCTTTAACCGCGGCGATTCGTCCGGTAGCGCCACGCCGCCCGCCACCGATGCAGGGAACTGAGCGATGAACCTGTCGCGTCCGTTTATCTCCCGTCCGGTCGCCACCACGCTGCTGGCGATCGGCATCGCGTTGTCGGGGGTATTCGCGTTCACGAAGCTGCCGGTCGCGCCGCTGCCGCAGGTCGACTTCCCGACCATCTCGGTGCAGGCGTCGCTGCCGGGCGCGAGCCCGGAGACCGTCGCGACGAGCGTCGCGAGTCCGCTCGAGCGGCATCTCGGCTCGATCGCCGACGTCACCGAGATGACGTCGCAGAGTTCGGTCGGCTCGACGCGCATCACGCTGCAGTTCGGCCTGAACCGCAACATCGACGGCGCCGCGCGCGACGTGCAGGCGGCGATCAACGCGGCGCGCGCCGACCTGCCCGCGAGCCTGCGCAGCAACCCGACCTACCACAAGGTCAACCCGGCCGACGCGCCGATCCTGATTCTCGCGCTGACATCGAGCACGCTGACGGCGGGCCAGCTCTACGATTCGGCCGCGACGGTGCTGCAGCAGTCGTTGTCGCAGGTGCAGGGGGTTGGCGAAGTGGATGTCAGCGGTTCGGCGAATCCGGCCGTGCGCGTCGAGTTGCTGCCGCATGCGCTGTCGCATTACGGCATCGGCCTCGAGGACGTGCGCGCGGCGCTCGCCGCGGCCAATGCCAACAGCCCGAAGGGCTCGATCGAGTTCGGCGAGAACCGCGTACAGCTGTACACCAACGACCAGGCGAGCAAGGCGTCGCAATACAAGGACCTCGTCATTGCCTATCGCAACGGCGCGCCGGTCAAACTCTCCGACATGGGCGAAGTCGTCGATTCGGTCGAAGATCTGCGCAATCTCGGTCTCTTCAATGGCAAGCGCTCGGTGCTCGTGATCCTGTACCGGCAGCCGGGCGCGAACATCATCGAGACCGTCGACCGCGTGAAGGCGATGCTGCCGCAACTGCACGCGTCGCTGCCCGCCGACGTCGACATTTCACCGACCTCGGACCGTTCCATTACTATCCGCGCGTCGCTGCGCGACACCGAACGCACCCTCGTGATCGCGGTCACGCTCGTCGTGATGGTCGTGTTCCTGTTCCTGCGCAACTGGCGCGCGACGCTGATTCCGAGCGTGGCCGTGCCGATCTCGATCATCGGCACCTTCGGCGCGATGTACCTGATGGGCTTCTCGATCGACAATCTGTCGCTGATGGCGTTGACCATCGCGACCGGCTTCGTCGTCGACGACGCGATCGTCGTGCTCGAAAACATCTCGCGCCACATCGAAGACGGCGTGCCGCGCATGAAGGCCGCGTTCATCGGCGCGCGCGAGGTCGGCTTCACGGTGATGTCGATCAGCATCTCGCTGGTCGCCGTGTTCCTGCCGATCCTGCTGATGGGCGGCATCGTCGGGCGGCTGTTCCGCGAGTTCGCGCTGACGCTGTCGCTCGCGATCGCGGTGTCGCTGGTCGTATCGCTGACGCTCACGCCGATGATGTGCTCGCGCCTGCTGCGCGAACCGTACGAAAAGCATGAGGAAAATCGCTTCGGCCGCTGGCTCGAACGCGGCTTCACGTCGATGCAGCGCGGCTACGAGCGCACGCTCGGCTGGGCGCTGCGGCATCCGCTGCTGATCGTCCTCGTCCTGCTGCTGACCATCGCGCTGAACATCGCGCTCTACATCATCGTGCCAAAGGGCTTCTTCCCGCAGCAGGACACGGGGCGCCTGATCGGCGGCATCCAGGCCGACCAGAGCACGTCGTTCCAGGCAATGAAGGGCAAGTTCTCGCAGATGATGGAAATCGTCGGCAAGAACCCGGCGGTCGACAGCGTGGTCGGCTTCACCGGCGGCCGGCAGACCAACTCGGGCTTCATGTTCGTGTCGCTGAAGCCGAAGAGCGAACGCAAGCTGTCCGCCGACCAGGTGATCCAGCAACTGCGTGCGCCGCTCGGCGACGTGGCCGGCGCGCGCACGTTCCTGCAGGCGGTGCAGGACATCCGTGTCGGCGGCCGGCAATCGAACGCGCAGTTTCAGTTCACGCTGCTCGCCGACTCGACGCCCGATCTGTACAAGTGGGGGCCGAAGCTCACCGAGGCGCTGCAGGCACGCAAGGAGCTCGCGGACGTGAACTCCGACCAGCAGCAGGGCGGTCTCGAAGCGATGGTGACGATCGACCGCGCCACGGCATCGCGCCTCGGCATCAAGCCCGCGCAGATCGACAACACGCTGTATGACGCGTTCGGCCAGCGCCAGGTGTCGACGATCTACAACCCGCTGAACCAGTATCACGTCGTGATGGAAGTCGCGCCGCAATACTGGCAGAGCCCGGAGATGCTGAAGCAGATTTTCGTCAGCACGTCGGGCGGCAGCGCGAGCGGCGCGCAGACCACCAACGCGCCGGCCGGCACCGTGACGTCCAGAGCGACCAGCACGTCGACCACGACGAGCGCGGCAACCGGCGGCACGGCCGCCACCACCGCGACGAGCGCGGCCAGCATCGCAGCCGACTCCGCGCGCAATCAGGCCATCAACTCCATCGCGGCGAGCGGCAAGTCGAGCGCGTCGTCGGGCTCGGCGGTGTCGACCGCGAAGGAGACGATGGTGCCGCTGTCGGCGATCGCGAGCTTCGGGCCGGGCACCACGCCGCTATCGGTCAATCACCAGAGCCAGTTCGTCGCCTCTACGATCTCGTTCAACCTGCCGCCGGGCGTGTCGCTGTCCACCGCCACGCAGGCGATCTACGACACGATGGCCGAGATCGGCATGCCCGCCACGATTCACGGCAGCTTCCAGGGCACCGCGCAGGCGTTCCAGCAGTCGATGTCCGACCAGCCGATCCTGATCCTCGCCGCGCTCGCGGCGGTGTATATCGTGCTCGGCATCCTGTACGAGAGCTATATCCACCCGCTGACGATCCTGTCGACGCTGCCGTCCGCGGGCGTCGGCGCGCTGCTCGCGCTGCTGCTGTTCAAGACCGAGTTCAGCATCATCGCGCTGATCGGTGTGATCCTGCTGATCGGCATCGTGAAGAAGAACGCGATCATGATGGTGGACTTCGCGATCGACGCGTCGCGCAAGGGAATGTCGTCGCGCGACGCGATCTACCAGGCCTGTCTGCTGCGCTTCCGGCCGATCATGATGACCACCTTCGCCGCGCTGCTCGGCGCGCTGCCGCTCGCGTTCGGCAGCGGCGAAGGCGCGGAGATGCGCGCGCCGCTCGGTATTTCGATCGTCGGCGGGCTGATCGTCAGCCAGATGCTGACGCTCTATACGACGCCGGTCGTCTATCTGTACATGGATCGCATCCGCGTGCGCTGGGAGGCGAGAAAGGCACGCCGCGCGGGTGGCGCGGCGCCGACGTCGTCATGACGTAGTGAAGGTGGCGCTCACAGCTTCTGCTCGATGGCCAGCGAGAAAATCCGCTGCCATCGGCGCGCCGCCCGCTCGTTCGACATCGGCACGAGCCACTCGCCGTGCCGTGAGTCCTTGACCTTCAGCGCGAGCCGCGCCTGTGCGTCGCGGCCCTGTGCTTCGGCGCCGAGCAGATCGGCGAAGATATACGCGCCCTGCTGGTCGCCGACGCGAATCTCGCAGAGCCGCTTGGCCGCCGCGAGCCGCACCGAGCCCCAACTGCCCTTCAATTCGTGCGTCCAGTCGCCGTCGCGCACGTTCGGCGCGACTTCGCGGCGCCGCTGCCGCCAGTACGCGAGCGCACCGGCGATCAGCAACGCAACCAGCACAGCCACACCCTCCGCCACCGCCAGCCCGAAAGCGGCCTGCAGCGCATAAAAGGCACGCACCGCGCCGTACCCCAGCGCGATCAGCGCAATCAACGCAACGACAATCGGCATCGCAAGCTCATCCGGCAAATGGTTTTAGTCGGCTAGCGCGGGCAAACGCGACGGCGCGTTCGGCTCCTCACTGCCCCTCACTGCCCCTCACTGTCCCTTATGCGCAGCCGACCACTCCTTGAGCGCGTTCAGCGTGTTCTCGACATGCTTGTCGGGCGACAGGCTCGTGTACTCGTAGATGATCTTGCCGTCGGGCGAGATCACGTACGACACGCGATTCGCCATGCCGGCCTTCAACGGCATGGCCGCGTCGTACGCATTGATCACCTTCGCGTCGGCGTCGGCCGCGACCGGGAATTTGCTGCGGCATTCGCTGACCGAAAACTTCGTCAGCGTATCGATGTTGTCGTGCGACACGCCGATCACCGTCGCGCCGTACTTCTTGTATTGGTCGACCGCATCGGCGAACTCGTGCGCCTCGATCGTGCAGCCCTTCGTGAACGCGGCCGGATAGAAGTACAGCACGACCGGGCCCTTCTTCAGTTCGTCGGCGAGCGAATACGTGTAGGTCTTGCCGCCGAGCGAGGCCTCGGCGGTAAACGTCGGCGCCGTATCGCCGGGCTTCAGGGTTGCCGAGGCGAGCGGCGAATGCATTGCGAATCCGAACGCCATGACGGCGGCCAGTACCGCCGGTATGTGTTTTGTCTTCATCTGCTCCTCCACGCGTGAGCGCACGCAATTGATCGGGTCCATCGGAGACAGCTTCGGCCGACGTCACAGGCCTTCGCTGAACTTCCTATTGGACCACGGATGCGCACGCGGCGCGGGTCGTCGCCCGGAGCACAAGCGAATCGAAAGGGTGCGGCGCGCGAGCTCGACGCCTCAAACGCCCAATTCCGCCACGTGCGCGCCGAACCACGCCGCCGCCGACAGGTTCAGCTCCGACAGCACGTCGGGCGTCAGCGCGTGGAAGCCCGCCGCCGTCGCGACCGGCGCCGCGTCGCCGCCCTCGCCCGCGACCTCGGCGATCAGCAGCAGCGCGCCCAGTTCGCCCTTGCGCGCGACGATCGCGTCGCGAATCTGCGGCGCGAGGCCGAGTTTCTCGAGCACCGCGTCCGGCGTGCTGTCGAGCACGATGTGCACGAGCGAAAAAATCCCGGTCATGAACGCGGCGTCGGCGAATTCGCCGTCGGCCGGACGCAGCCAGTTCGCGGCGAGTTCCATGAAGCGCGAGCGCGTCGCCGCCAGTTGCACGAGCGGATCGGCGCGCCACGGCAACTCGCCGGTGTCCGAGTACAGCAGCAGTTGCGCCCAGCGTGCGATCTGCCGCGTGCCGGTCGCGATGATCGCCTCGCGCAGCGACGCGATGTTGCGCCCGAGGCCGAATGCACTCGAATTGACGAGCCGCAGCAGTTGCACGACCACGCCCGGGTTGACCTTCAGCTCCGCCTCGAGCTCGACGATGCCGGCGTCGCGCGACAGCAGCGCGAGCAGCCGCAGCAGGCCCGGACGCAGCGAGCGGTTGCGCGGCGCGGCCAGCACCTGCGGCCGCGCGAAGAAGTAGCCCTGGAACAGATCGAAACCGAGCTCGTGGGCGAGCGCGAAGTCCTCGTGCGTCTCGACCTTCTCGGCGAGCAGCGTCTTGCCGTGGCCGCGCAGCGTCGACGCGAGCTTCGCGACGGTGCGGCGCGGCGTCTGCACGAAATCGATCTTGACGATGTCGGCGTACGGCAGCATCGCGCTCAGCTCGTCGGACAGATCGTGCACGTCGTCGAGCGCGACCTGGAAGCCGGCGCCGCGCAACTCGCCGAGACGACGCGCGAGCGAGGCGTCGTAGCGCACGGTTTCGAGGATTTCGAGCACGAAGCGCTCGGGCGGCATCAGATGGACGATGTCGCTAAAGAGCAGCGCGCGGTCGATATTGACGAAGCCGCGATGCTGGCCGAGCACGGCGGGCACGCCGATTCCGCCGATCGTGCGCGCGACCACCTGCGCGGTGGCCTGCGTGTCGTCGCTGATTTCGGCGTAGTTGTACGTTCCGGCACGGAACAGCAGCTCGTAGGCGTGAAGCGCGCCATCGCGATCGAGAATCGGCTGGCGGCCGACATAGACGTACTGCGGGGCAGCGTCCAGCTCCCCGTGCTCACGATAGCCGGCCGACGCGCCGGCGAGGACATCACGCACCTCGACGTCCCGCGGGACGGGCCGTGGGGCTCTGGCGGACCTGACGACGGGGCGTTCGGACATGGATCATCAGTGCAAGGTTCGGAAAGTCTATGCAGCGCGACGTCATCAGCGTCGCCAAATAAAGGGGATTCGCCGTATTAACGGCCGCGAGGCGACGTCACTTTAACCGAATCGTCCCGGCGACGGCGCCGGGCTTCTCCTTACCAGATGTTTTTCTCCACGGGCCGCTAAAGATTTCCCCGCATGCGTCGTTATCTCGTTCTGATGGGGCGGCCTGCTATCTCCTGGCCGCCCGGAGCGGCGGACAAGCAGCCCCGCCCGCGGACGAACCGAGGTTGCCAGCGACAAACATGGAAGCGAACACGATCACCGCGCCCCGCCGGGGCTCCTTGCGCACGGTCATCGACCGGCTGCGGGCGTTCGGCCGGCGCGAGGACGACGACCAGCCGAGCAGCGCGAACCGCCCGCCCCCACTGGAACAGGTGGTCGGCGCGGTCGATCTGCTCGCGCACGTCGACGATGCGCTGCGCTTCAACTACGTGTCCGACGCGAGCCTGCGCTTCATCGGTTATCACCGCGAATACCTGAAAACCGCGACGCTGCACGATCTGGTCGCGCCCGCCGACGTACCGCGCCTCGACGCGCTGCTCAAGCTCGCGGCGGCCTCGGGCAACGTCGAGAAAGCGACGCTCGGGCTCGTCAAGTCGCTGACCTATCCGATCACGGTCGAGCTGCGGGTCGTGCGCAGCAGCCACGACGGCGTCGACGGCTACGCGATCGCCGGCTTCGACGTGTCGTCGTGGCGTGCCACCGAAGAGCGCCTGACCCAGGCGCTGCATCTGGACCGGCTGACCAGCCTGCCGAACCAGTCGGGCTTGCTGCACGCGTTGCTCGACGCGCAACAGAAGGCCGACGCGCACGGCACGCCGGTCGCGCTCTTGCTGCTCGATCTCGACGACTATCAGCGCGTGAATCGCGCACTCGGCTACGACGCCGGCGACGAGATGCTGCGCGACACGTCGCGGCGCCTGTTGAACATGACGAGCCCGAACGAAACGATCGCGCGCGTCGCCAGCGACGAGTTCGCGATCCTCGTGAAGCCTGCCGCGAGCCGCACCGACGCGGCGGCGGCCGCCGAAGCGCTGGCGCGGCGTCTGTTGACCGCGATCCAGCAGCCGTACGTGTTCAAGGGTCAGCAGGTGCACCTGTCGGCCAGCATCGGCATCGCGCTGTACCCGGACGTGCGCCACGCCAACGACACCGGCGGCCACGACACGCACCTGCTGCGCTGGGCCGACCACGCGCTGTTGCAGGCGAAGGCCGCGGGCGGCAACACGCTCGCGTTCTACGTACCCGACGACAACCCGGCCGACGCCGAGCGCCTCAAGCTCGAGGCCGACCTCTACGACGGCGTACGCAACGGCGAGTTTTCGCTACACTTCCAGCCGATCACGAGCAGCCGCACGCGGGGCGTGGTCGGTGTCGAGGCGTTGATTCGCTGGACGCATCCGGTGCATGGCCTCGTGCCGCCGTCGATGTTCATTCCGCTCGCGGAGTCGATCGGGCTCATCAACTTTCTCGGCAACTGGGTGCTGAAGGTCGCGTGCATGCAACTGATCCAGTGGGACGCGAAGGGCATTGTGCTGCAGTACGTGGCCGTCAACGTGTCGCCGCAGCAGTTTCGCGATCCGCGCTTCAAGGACTCGGTGCGCGAGGCGATCGAGCTGACCGGCATCGATCCGCGCCGCCTCGTCTTCGAGATCACCGAAAGTCTGCTGATGCACGATCCGGCGCACGCGAAAGGCTTGCTCGAAGAGCTGACCGCGATGGGCATCCGCTTCGCCGTCGACGACTTCGGCACCGGCTATTCGAGCCTCGCGTACCTGCAGCGTTTTCCGCTCGCGAAGCTGAAGATCGACCGGAGTTTCGTCGAGAATCTGCTAACCTCGCGAAACGATCAGGCAATCGTTAGCGCTGTCGTCGGCCTTGCGCAGACGCTCGACCTCGAACTGGTAGCCGAGGGCGTCGAAACGGAAGCGCAACGCGCGTTGCTCACCGAGATGGGCTGCGATCACATTCAGGGCTGGGTCGTTTGCAAGGCGCTGCCGTCCGAGGAACTCGCGCAGCGCTTCGAATCGCGCGAGCTTCAGTTGCACGGCGCGTAACGGGCGATGCAGACACGACGCCCAGGCAGCGCAACAAGCCGGCTCACGACCGGCATGGCATTCACTGGAACACGTATGGCTTTTGCGGGACTCACATGGTAAAGGCGGCAGTGCTCGACCGGCTCTGGACGCGAATGAGCGAGCGCGGCGATTTCCCTATGCTGTCGCAATCGCTGCGCACCACCATGGCGGCAGTGACCAACGACGACCTCGACTTCACCGGCCTCGTGCAAGTGGTGCTGTCGGACTTCGCGCTCACCCAGAAGGTGCTGCGGCTCGCGAACTCGGCGATGTACATGGCGTTCGGCGGCAACATCACGACCGTGTCGCGCGCGCTGATGGTGCTTGGCATGGATGCGGTCGGCCATCTGGTCGTCGGTCTGAAGATCGTCGATCACTTTCATCAAAGCGCGCCGCGCCGCATCGACGCGAAACTCGAACTGAACCGCACCCTGCTGTCGGGCTGCGTCGCGCGCAAGCTGACCGAGCGCGGCGACCTGCGCGCCGGTGAGGAAGCGGTGGTCTGCACGCTGATGCGGCAGATCGGCAAGCTGCTGGTCGTGTTCTATCTCGACGCCGAATGGGACCAGATTCGCCGCCATATCGACGGCGGCGCACTCGAAACCGATGCGTGCGTGCTCGTGCTCGGCGTGACGTTCGATGAAATCGGCGCCGAAGCCGCGGTGCGCTGGCGCCTGCCTGACACGATCCGCTCGGGCATGGGTGAGTTCGATCCGGAGGATGTGACGCAACCGCGCCAGGTACAGTGGCTGCGCGCGATCACCAATTACTCGACCGCGGTCGCCGACGTGCTCACCCAGCAGAACATGCCCGAGGGGGAGCGCGAGGCACGCATCGGCGAGCTTGCGCACGACTACAGCAGCGCGCTGAACACCGACCCCGAGGTGCTGCTGCAGATGAGCGTCGCGCTATCGCGTGAGGATGGCGGCGACAGCGTGATGCGCGAGATCGTCGAGTTGCGCGCGAATGCCGATGCGATCGCGCGCGAGGCGCTCACACCCGAAGCGCGCATCGAGATCGGGGTGAAGGATCTGCGCGGCCTGCCCGAGGGCAGCCCGCTCGCACCGACGCTCGCGATGGCCGCCGAGACCGTGCTCGCGGCGCTCGGCTTCTCGCGCACCGTGGTGTACGTCAAGCACAGCAGCGGCGCGTTCAAGGCGCGTCTCGGCTTCGGGCCGAAGATCGACGCGGCGCTGCCGCGGCTCTCGTTCAGCACCGCGTTCGAACCCGACGTATTTCATCTCGCGATCGCGAACTCGGTGGGCATCTTCATCGAGAATGCGCGCGATCCGAAGATGGTCGCGCGGCTGCCCGAGTGGTTCCGGCGCTCGTTCGACGACGCGCGCGCGTTCGTGCTGCTGCCGATCGTCGACGAAACCGATCAGACGGTCGCGCTGCTCTACGGCGACTGGTCGCATACGCAGGAGGCGCGCCGCATCTCGCAGAAGGAGATGAGCGTGCTCAACGAACTGGCACGGGAGTTAGGACGTTTTTTCGGCCAGGGGCAGATGCGGGAAATGGAGACGATGTGAAGACCTGGCGTGATCGTTGATCACGCCGCTTCACTTCGATCCGTTCCGTGTTTGCCCGAAAACGATTTTATCCGGGCACCGTGCGGGGCTTTTACCCCACTCAATCCTCGATCCGCTCGAGCCCTTCCGCGCTGCGATCCGCGACGCCGGCCCATGCGCCGGCCGCGAGACCCATCTGCGCGACCTCTTCCACGGTCAACGGAGCAAGACGCTCGCATAGCGTGGCGACGCGCTCCCATGCGCCGCCTTCGAGCGCTTCGACCGCGCTCAACAGCAGACCCAGCCTGCCCTCGCGATGCAGGATCGCGGCCTGGATCGGTCGCGACAGCGTAAGGATGTTCAGCGTATTTTCGAGCGAGCCGCCGAACACCGCATCGACGAACGAAAACACACCGGTCAGGAAGGCCGCATCGGCTTCGTCGCGGCCCGCCTCGGGCATGCGCTCGATCGCGAGTTCCATGAAGCGCGCGCGCGTGGCCGCGAGTTGCAGCAGCGGATCGTCCTCCAGCGCAACCTTGCGGCCGTCTGCGTAGAGCAGCAGCTGCGTCCAGCGCGCGATGCGGTCGGTGCCGGTCGCGTTGATCGCGTCGCGCAGCGTCGTCACCTTGTGACCGACCGCGAGGCCGCTCGAATTCGCGAGCTTCATCAGATGCATGACGAGCACCGGGTTCAGCTTCAGCTCGGCTTCGAGCTGCGCGACCGTCGGGTCGCCCGCGAGCAGTTGCAGCAGATTGAGCAGCGCGTGGCGCGGCGCGCTGACGCGGCGCGTCGCCGAGCTTTGCGCGCGCGCGAAGTAATAACCCTGGAAGCGGTCGAAGCCGAGCTCGTGCATCGTTTCGAAGTCGGCCTGCGCATCGACACCTGATGCGAGCAGCAGCTTGCCAGCCGACTTCAGCACGCTCGCGAGCTTCGGCAGCAGCGCGCGCGGTGTGCGCGTGACGTCGATCTTGACGACTTCGGCGTACGGCAGCAGCTTCGCGAAAGTCTCGTTGGGCTGCGTGACGTCGTCGAGCGCGAAGCGGTAGCGGCGGCCATGCAGATACACGATACGCGCGATCAACGCGTCGTCGACTTCGAGCGATGAAGGCAGCTCGAGCATGAAGCGCTCGGCGGGCAGTCTCAGGATCGCGTCGTCGAGCAGCAGCTCGCGGCTCACGTCGACGTAGGCCGGATGGCCGGTCAGCGCGCCGCGCACGTCGCCCTGCACGAGCCCGCGCACGATCGCGCGCGCGACGCGTTGCACCGGCGTGGGCGCGCGGCCCGGCAAGGAGTCGACGTCGGGATGAAGATCGGTATTGTTTTGTGGGGCGGTGAGGTCCGCGTCGGCGAGCGGCAGCTCGGGCGCACGCACCTTGATCTCATAGCCGCACAGCATGCCGTCCCGATTCAGAATGGGCTGCCTTGCGTAGCTGGCGGTGAGCGACGCGTCGTCGGTCGTGCCGCTGTGGCTCAGAGTCTCGATTGCGATGGTGGTCATTCCAGTCCCCCGCTCGGCGCCGCTGGCGCCTGGCCGCTATGTTCTGTTTTTCGCTGCACGTTGGCGCGTTTCAGTGACGTTGCAAGCTCCGTCGCGCGCGGCACTGTGCGTCGCAATTTTATCGCAGCGTCATTGGGCACGAACAGGCTTACGAGGCAATATCTCGAAATATTTGTTGAACGTTTGCGACACGCGTGCAGAAAGCAAAACGGCTCGCAACGAGCGGCCGTTTTGCACACTTCGATGCATCGCTACTTCAGCACGACCTTCACGTCGAAGTATTTGGCGGCGAGGCGGTCGATCGTGCCATCCGCCTTCAGCTCCTTCAATGCGCCGTTCAGCGCATCCTTCAGTGCCTTGTCGTTCTTGCGCACGCCGTAGCCGACACCCGCGCCGAGCAGCTTGTCGTCGCTGACGGCCGGACCGGCGAACTCGAAGCCCGCGCCCTGCGGCTTCTTTAGAAAGCCCTTCGATGCCGCTTCGGCGTCCTGGAACGACGCATCGAGACGGCCCGACGCGAGGTCCGCGTAGATCTGGTCCTGCGTCTGATAGGGCACGACGTCGACCCCGGCCGGCGCCCAGCGCGCCTTCGCATAGGTTTCCTGGATCGTGCCCTGCAGCACGCCGACGTGCTTGCCCTTCAGCGATGCGGGCGTCGGCTGCAGAGCGCTGCCCTTCTTCGCGATCATCTGGTTCGGGATCGTGTAGATCGGATCGGTGAAGTCGATCGCCTGGCGACGCTGGTCGGTGATCGTCATGTCCGAGTTGATCGCGCTGAACTTGCGCGCTTCGAGCGCCGGGATCAGGCCGTCGAACGAGTTCTCGACCCACACGCATTTGGCCTTCAGCTTCGCGCACACGGCATTGCCGACGTCGATGTCGAAGCCCTGCAACTCGCCAGCGGGCGACTTCGATTCGAACGGCGCATACGACGCCTCGACGCCGAAGCGCACTTCCTTGATCTCAGCCGCCGACGCGCTGCCTGCCGTCAACAGCGCCGTCGCGAACAGCGCGAGCGCGGCCAGGTTGGGCCAATTCTTCTTCATTACGGATGTTCCTTTACGGTGTGGACTGAAACCGAGCCGATTCTGCGCGCACAGGCGGATTACGCCGGCCGCGCTTCGGACTCGCGCGGCCGGCGTGACCCTTAGATGCGACAGCCGCGAAGCCCGCGATTGTACATGGAACCTGTCTAGACAAGCCTGGACAGTGTGTCGGCGGTGGTGTCGACGACGAGCAGACCGGCGCGCAGGCCGGGCTTGACCGTCGGGTTCGGAAACACGATGCGCTCTTCGTCGCGCTGCACCGTGTATTGATAGTCGCCGTCGCGCGCCAGCAAGCTGCCCTTTATGAGCGGCGTGAAGTTCGGCACGTCCGGCGCGAGCAGCAGCTCGAATGCGTCGCTTTGCTTGGTCAGCTGATCGACGACGGTGAACACACGCGGCAGAGCGGCTTGCGCGTCGGCTCGCGTGCCGGCCAGCAGCGCGCGCACCGCGAGATCCGCGCCCTCGAAGCGTGTCAGGTCGTTCTCGCCGAACGGCCGCACCTTGCCGAGTTCGAGCGTGCACGCAGCAGCGCCACACGCTTGCGCGGTGAAGTGCGAATAGGTGTTGCCCTTCGTCGTGTGCAGCAGCACCGCGCTGATACGCGCGTCGCCGAGCCATTCGAACATCGCGCGCGAAAACGGCTTGCCGGTATGCGGCAACAGCGCGAAGCGCTCGAACACCGACGCGCGGATCGCCGTATGCATGTCGATATGCCAGCGCGCGCCGGGCGCGACTGACGCGTCGGCGAAAAAGCGCGTCGCGGCCTGTTCGAGCGCGGCCGCGCGCGGCGCCTCATGACTGTGCGGCAGTTGTAGATGACGGCCGCTGAACAGCCGGTTCAGATCGTCGTCGCGATAGCGGCCGCCGTCGCGCATCGCCTCGATGTTGCCGAGAATCACGAGCAACCGGCATGCAAGCACGGCGCGGCCCTGCGCGATATCGGCGACGATGCGCGACAGCAGTTCGATCGGCGCGGTTTCGTCGCCATGCACGCCGGCCGACACGAGCACGCTACGGATGTCCGCGTGCTGCTCCGCGGGCTCGATGACGAGGACACCGTCGCCCTGCCACGTCCAGCGCACGCCGTTCGCACCCGTGCCTTGCGCTTGATGTGCGGCAGGCCGGGACCCCGCGAGCGTCCACGCGAGAAAATCGTCGAGCATCGCGCTCGGGGCCGCCATCGCGTGCTCAGCGTTGGAAGTCATACAGCGAACCCAGAGCGAGGATTTGCGTCAGCTCGTCGAGCGCGGTGCGCGACTCGACCAGCAGCTTCGGATCGGTGAGATCGGCGGGTGCGAGACGATCGCGGTAGTGCTTTTCGATCCACGCATCGAGACGGCCGAACAGCGTGTCGTCGATCCACACACCCGGCGCGACCGCCGCGCGTTCGGTGTCGTCGAGTACGACGCGCAGACGCAGACATGCGGGGCCGCCACCGTTCTTCATGCTCTCGCGCAGATCGAACACGAGCACTTCGTCGATCGGACCGCTGTGCGCAGTCAGCTCATCCAGATACGCGGCCACGCGCGGATTTTCGCGGCACTCCTGCGGCACGACCAGCACCTGCTTGCCATCGGGCCGAGTCAGCAGCTGGCTGTTGAACAGATACGACGTCACCGCATCGGCGACGCTGACCTGGGCGTCGGGCACTTCGATTACGTTGAACCCTGCGTGCAGGCTCGCGAGCTTCGCGCGCAGCTCGTCGTACACCGCCTGCTGCTCGACGAACGCGAGCTGATGGCAGAACAGCGTGTTGCGATTGCCGACCGCGATCACGTCGTTATGGAACACGCCCGCGTCGATCACTTCAGGGTTCTGCTGCGCGTACACGGTCGCCGCTTCCTGCAAGCCATGACGATGCGCGACCGCGCGGCTCGCCTCGAACGTCTGGCGCGCCGGATAGCGCTTCGGTTCCGGCCCGCGACGATACTCGCTGCGGCCATACACGAAGAATTCGACACCGCGCGCCTTGTATTGCTCGCAAAAGCGCGTGTGATTCGCCGCGCCCTCGTCGCCGAGCGCGGGCGTGCCGGGCAGCGCCTCGTGCACGACGAAGCGGTCGGTGTCGCTGAACATCGCGCGCAGCGTGCGGCGTGTCGACTCATGTTCGATCGCGCGATGCAGCTTGCTGCACAGATTGGCCGGCGTGAAATGCACGCGGCCGTCGTGCGTATCCGCGGACGGGCTCACCGTCGCCGCGTTCGCGGTCCACATCGCCGAGGCCGAACTCGCCGCCGCGAGCAGTTCGGGCGCGTTGTTCGCGACGCGCGCGATCACCGAAGCATCGTCGCCGGAAAAACCGAGCTCGCGCAACAGACGCATCGACGGACGCTCCTGCGGCGGCAGCACGCCCTGATGAAAGCCGAGGTCCGCCAACTGCTTCATCTTGCGCAGACCCTGGCGCGCGGCGGCCTTCGGATTCGCGACCGACTTCTCGTTGTTTTGCGACGCGACGTTGCCGAACGACAAGCCCGCGTAGTTGTGAGTCGGGCCGACCAGGCCGTCGAAATTGGCTTCAGTGGCTTGCAGCATCGTCGATCCTTAGAATTGAAGGCCCGGAGAGACGCTCGCGGGCATGTTCAGTTGCGCGCTCTCGACCGAGGCCATTGGGTATGCGCAGTAGTCGGCCGCATAGTACGCACTCGGCCGATGATTGCCGGAGCGGCCCGGCCCGCCGAACGGCGCTCCTGAAGAAGCGCCATTGGTCGGTCGGTTCCAGTTGACGATGCCCGCGCGAATCGTGCGCTGGAAATGCGTCCACAGCGCTTCGTCGTCGGCGAGCAGGCCCGCCGAGAGACCGAACTCCGTATCGTTCGCCCGTTCGAGCGCGTCGTCGAAATTGCGGTAGCGGATGATCTGCGCGAGCGGACCGAAGTGCTCCTCGTCGGGCAGGTCCTTTACGTCGGTCACGTCGAGAATCGCGGGCGTGACGAAGCCGAGTTGCGGATCGCGCTGCTCCATTTTCAGCAGAGCCTTCGCGCCGCTCGCGAGCAGACGCTCCTGCGCGCCGATCAAACGCGAGGCCGCGCGCGCCGACACCACGGCGCCCATGAACGGCTGCGGCTTGGCGTTGTATTCACCGACGCCGATGCGCGCGCTCACTTCCGTCAGGCGCGCGAGGAAACGCTCGCCGAACGCATCGTCGGGCACGAAGATGCGGCGCGCGCACGTGCAGCGCTGCCCCGCCGACAGAAACGCCGATTGAATCGTGTGGTGCACGGCGGCGTCGAGGTCCGCGACCGGACCGATCACGAGCGGATTGTTGCCGCCCATTTCGAGCGCGAGCACGATCTCCGGCCGTCCGCCGAACTGTTTGTGCAGCAATGTTCCCGTATCCGAACTACCGGTGAAGAACAGTCCGTCGATCTGCCGGTGATTCGCGAGCGCGATGCCGGTGTCCTTCTCACCCTGTACGAGATTCAGCACGCCGGCAGGCAGCCCCGCGTCGCGCCAGATCTGCACGGTCAGCGCCGCGACGCCGGGCGCAAGTTCGGACGGCTTGAACACGACCGCGTTACCGGCGATCAGCGCGGGCACGATATGCCCGTTCGGCAGATGGCCCGGGAAGTTGTACGGCCCGAACACGGCCACCACGCCATGCGGACGATGCCGCAGCACCGCGGTGCCGTCGGCCATCGCCGAGCGCTTTTCGCCGGTGCGTTCGTTGTAGGACTGAATCGAGATCTCGACCTTCGCGGCCATCGAGGCCGCTTCGGTGCGCGCTTCCCACAGCGGCTTGCCGGTCTCGCGGCCGATCGCTTCGGCGAGCGCTTCCTTGCGCTCTGTCACGAGCGCGGCGAAGCGGCGCACCACCGCGCAGCGCTCGTCGAGCGTCAGCGCCGACCATGCGGCGAACGCGCGGCGCGCGCTACGTACCGCGCGATCGACGTCGTCCGCCGACGCGCTGTTGCCTTGCCACACCACCGCGCCCGTGCCGGGATTGCGCGATGCGAATACGGGTCCTGTGCCGGCGGCCCATTCGCCGTCGATGAAAAGCTCGCTCATGATCATCCCTGTTTGTGTTTCAACGGCAGCACCCGCAGCGGATCGCCCGCCTGCACGCGAAGCGCGTCGGCCTCGGCCGCGCTCAGGCGGCACACACCGTTGCGCGGCACGCCCGCCACGACGCCTACGCGAAAATCGCCGAGCGACGTATTCGATACCATCGACTTCGGCCCGTCCTGCGCGGCTTGCTCCGCTGCCTCGCCAATTTCAGCCGCCACCAGCACGCTTTCGCGCACCGTGCGCAAATCGGCGATATGGCATTCGAGCACCGGACCCGCGTCGAAAATATCGACGTGATTCTCATAGCGCAGCCCTTCGGCTTCGAGCATGCGGCGCGCGGGAATCGTGTCGTTATGCGTGAGGCCGACGCAGCGCTGCGCTTCTTCCGGCAACAGTTCGACGTACACCGGATAGCGCGGCATCAGCTCGGCGACAAACGCCTTGCGGCCGTGCGAGCTCAGATAGTCGGCCGCGTTGAAATCGATCTGGTAAAAATGCGAGCCGACCGCGTGCCAGAACGGCGACGTGCCCTGCTCGTCGAAATGGCCGCGCAACTCCGCGCACAGACGCTGCGGAAAACGCTCGCGAAACTGCGCGAGAAACATGAAGCGCGAGCGCGACAGCAAGCCGCCGACGCCGCTCGTGCGATAACGCGGGCTCAGGAACAGCGAGCACACTTCCGCATAACCGGTGAGGTCGTGCGAGATGTTCAGCGCGTGCATGCGTGTCCAGATGCCGAGATCCTGGCTCGCGTGCACGACCGTGCTCACGCGATAGTTGTAGAACGGCTGCTGCAGACCCACCGCCGTTTCGATACCGCAGACGCCGGCCACGTCGCCGGTCGCGGTGTCTTCCATCACGAAGAAATAACCGGCCTCGTGCGGCGCGGCCTGATCTTCCATCGTGCGGCGTGCGCGCTCGACACGCGCCGCGAGCGCATCGCGATCCGGTTTGAAGGTGGTCAGGCCCGGCCCGGTTTCCTGCGCGAGCCGCATCAGTGCATCCACATCGCCTCGTTGCACTACGCGAACGACGATCATTGCGCTTCTCCCGATTGTTCATCCTGCGGCTGATGCAGCGGCACGCAGCGCACCGCATCGCCTTCCCGCACGCCGAGCGCGGCGCGCGCCGCCTGTGACAACCCGGCGCCCGACTCCTTGCCGGGCGCGAGATCGCCGAGCACGCAACGGAACTCGCCGGCGGCGCCGTTGTGCGCGATCAGGTACGTTGCGCCGCGCGTCGCAGATGCCTCGCGCACGACGCGCGTTTCGTTGTGCTTCACGCTGACACTGCGATCCACCTGCGCGGTCAGTACCGGACCCGCGTCGAAGATATCGACGTAGCGGTCGGTCTCGAAGCCTTCCTCGAGATGAATCTCGTAGGCGAGCAGCGCGTTCGCGTCCGGCTCGCCGAGCACGCGCTGCGCCGCTTCGGGCAACAGCGGCACATACACGGGATAGGTCGGCATCACTTCGGCGATGAAGGTGCGGCTGCGGCCGCCCGATTCGACTTCGATGTCAGCGAAATCGCGGCCGAAAAACTTGCGCCCCACCGCTTCCCAGAACGGCGATACACCGTTTTCGTCCGTCACGCCGAGCAGCAGCGAGAACACCTCGGGCGTGAAGCGCTTGCGATTCGCGGCGATGTACATCATCCGCGCGCGCGACATCAGTTGCGCGGCCGCGTCGCCGCGCAGCGACGGGTCGATGTAGTAGCCCGCGAGCCGGCTCTTGCCGGTCAGCTCGTGCGACATCGTCAGCGCGTGAATCTTGCGATTCACATGCAGTTCGCGCGACGCATGAATCAGCGCGTCGTTGCGAAACACGTAGAACGGGTCCGCGTAACCGGCCGCCGCGACGATGCTCGCGGTGCCCATCAGCTTGCCGGTCTCCGAGTCTTCGAGCACGAACAGATAAAACTCCTCGCCCGGAAAATCGACCTCCGCGCGAAACGAGTCTTCCGACAACGCGACCCGCGCTTCGAGCGCGCGCCGGTCGTGCGGCAGGGAATGCAGCACCGGCTGCGCGGTGCGCGCCATATGCTCGAGCGCATCGAGATCGGCAAGGCGGCCTGGACGTACGAAGAGCATCATCGTTCCTGTTGAATGTGACGCATGATCCGCTGCATCAGCGTGGGCGTGCGGGACTGCCTGAACATCAATGCGACGCCGCCTGCGCGTTCGCGCCGACGAGTTCGCCGAACGCCGTCTCGAGACGCGCGAAGCCTGCGGCCATGTCGTCGAGCGGCATGATCAGCGACGGCACGAAGCGCAGCACGTCCGGGCCCGCCATCAGCATGATCACGCCGTGCTGGCCGGCCGCGGTGACGAAGTCCTTCGCGCGGCCCCGGAACGTGTCGTTCAGTTCGGCGCCGATCAGGAGACCCTTGCCGCGCACTTCGGTAAATAGCCCGAAGCGCTCGTTCAGTTTCGCGAGATGACCCTTCAGCACTTCGCTGCGCGAGCGTACGCCTTCGAGCAGCTTCGGGTCGCTGACGAGTTCGACCACTTTTTCCGCGATCGCCGAGCCGAGCGGATTGCCGCCGTAAGTCGTGCCGTGCACGCCGACCTTGAAGTGCGCGGCGAGCTCTTTGGTGGTCAGCATCGCGCCGATCGGGAAGCCGTTGCCGAGCGCCTTCGCGGTGGTCAGGATGTCCGGCGTCACGCCGGTGTCCTGGTACGCGTAGAAGAAGCCGCTGCGGCCCACGCCGGTTTGCACTTCATCGAAAATCAGCAGCGCGTTGTGCTGGTCGCACGCTTCGCGCAGCGCCTTCAGGAACGCCGGATCGGCCGGGATCACGCCGCCCTCGCCCTGGATCGGCTCGACGATCACCGCGCAGGTCTGGGCGCCGATCGCCTTCTTCGCCGCTTCGATGTCGTTGTACGGCAGATGCGTGATGCCGGCCGGCACCGGACCGAAGCCTTCCGAGTACTTCGGCTGGCCACCGACGCTGACGGTAAACAGCGTGCGGCCGTGGAACGACTGCGCGAACGAAATGATTTCATCTTTCTGCGCGCCGTGACGGTCGAACGCGACGCGGCGCGCGAGCTTCAGCGCGGCCTCGTTCGCCTCGGCGCCCGAATTCGCAAAGAACGCGCGGTCGGCGAACGTGAGGCTTTCGAGGCGCTTCGCGAGGCGCAGCACCGGCTCGTTCGTGTAGCCATTGCCGATGTGCCACAGCTTGCTGCCCTGCTCATGCAATACCTTCAGCAGCTCGGGATGCGCATGACCGAGCGCGGTGACGGCGATGCCGCCGGCGAAGTCGATATAGTCGCGGCCTTGCGTGTCCCACACGCGCGAGCCGAGACCGCGATCCGGCACGAAGGCGGCGGGGGCAAACACCGGCACCATGACTTCGTCGAAGGTCTGGCGTGTCACAGTCAGGTCGTTCATGGCAATTCCTTTTACGGGTGACAGGTAATACAGCTAGTGTAGGAAACCGCGCGCCGCACGTCTTGCGCATACGCGACGCTTTCTATGAGGTTCCGCGCGTCGCGGCTGTCGAGCTTTGCGCTGAACTTGCCGCGGTTTCGCTTTCAGATGGCTTGCGTCAATCGAGCTCGGGCCGCTCGATCAGCGCGGCCGGCCGCGGCTCGCTCGCGCCGCCGTGCGCGCCGGTCTGGCGGTCGATCCAGTTGCGGCGATCCTCGCGCGGCGTGACGCCGAAGCGCTCCCGATACGCATTCGAAAAGTGCGCCGCCGACGAAAACCCGCATGCGAGGCTGATCTGCACGACGGATTTGCTGGTGCGCTGCAATTGCGTGCGCGCCTTCGACAGCCGCAGCCCCAGATAGTATTTGGACGGCATCGAGCCGAGATACTGGCGAAACAGGCGCTCGAGCTGCCGCCGCGAGACGCCGACGAGGCCGGCGATTTCATCGGTGGTCAACGGGTCCTCGATATTGGCTTCCATCAGCAGCAGCGCGTCGTTCAGGCGCGGGTGGCGCTCGCCCGGCGCGGTCACGAACGGAATGCGCTGACGCTCCTCGCCCGCGCGCAGCACGCCTACGCCCAGCGTATCGGCGATGCGCTCCGCGAGTTCGGGCCCGTGCTCGCGGCCGATCATCGCGAGCATGAAGTCGACGGTCGCCTGGCCGCCCGCGCAGGTCGCGCGATCGCGATCGATTTCGAAGATCTGCTGCGTGACGATCGAGCGTTCGAACTGTTCAGAGAACTGCTGATAGGTTTCCCAGTTCACGCTGACGCGATAGCCGGACAGCTGCCCCGCCATCGCGAGCCACCACACGCCGTGGTGGATACCGGTGACGAGCGGCGTGCGCTGACCGACGCGCGCGAGGCTCGCGAGAAACAGCCGGTAGTCGGCGAACTGCTGGAACCGCTCGCTGATGATGATCAGCCAGTCACATGCGATCGCGTCGCCGAACGCGGCATCGGCCGGCCATTGCGCGCCGCCCGCGAGCGGCACCGCGCGGCCGTCCCACGAACATACCTGCACGCGATACAGCGCACGGCCGTCGATTTCATTGGCGAGACTGAGCGCGTCGACGATCGGCCCGACGCCCGACATCGACACGGGCGGCAGTGCCACGATCGCGACCTGGGTCGTGCGAGCCGGGGTGGACGTGCGGGCCATCGGGTGTCCGTGAAAAACGAGCCGCGCGTTACTTCAGGCTGCCGGACAGGAACTGCTTCAGGCGCTCGCTGCGCGGCGCGCTCAGCACCTCGGCGGGATTGCCCTCCTCCTCGGTACGGCCCTGGTGCAGGAACATCACATGGTTCGACACATTGCGCGCGAAGCCCATTTCGTGCGTGACGACGATCATCGTGCGGCCTTCCTCGGCGAGCTTCTGCATCACCTTCAGCACTTCGCCGACGAGTTCGGGGTCGAGCGCGGAGGTCGGCTCGTCGAACAGCATCACATCCGGGTCCATCGCGAGCGCGCGCGCGATCGCGACACGCTGCTGCTGGCCGCCCGACAGATGCGACGGATACTGCTTCTCGAGACGCGGCGCGAGCCCGACCTTCTCCAGATACTCGCGCGCGCGGTCCTCGGCTTCCTTGCGCTTCAGACCGAGCACATGAATCGGCGCTTCGATCACGTTCTCGAGCACGTTCATGTGCGCCCACAGGTTGAAGTGCTGGAACACCATCGCGAGCTTCGTGCGGATGCGCTGCAGCTGCTTGTGATCGGCGACTTCGAGATTGCCGGCGCGATCGGTCTTCGTCTTGACCGCTTCGCCGTCGACGATGATCTGCCCGGCGTTCGGCCGCTCGAGAAAATTGATGCAACGCAGGAAAGTGCTCTTGCCCGAGCCGCTCGCGCCGATGATGCTGATCACGTCGCCCTTGTTCGCGTTGAGCGACACGCCCTTGAGCACTTCGTTGTCGCCGTAGCGCTTGTGGATGTCCTGTACGGCGAGCTTGCAAGCTTCGGTTTGAGTGGTATGGAGCAAGATGCTCTCCCAGTGAGAATACGGATCGGTCTGGTGCGGACGCCGCCCTGCCGAAGCTCGAGGCGCCCGATGCTATGTCGTCAACGCGCGCTCAGTGCGTGCGCACCGCGAGATGCGCGAGCCAGCGACGCTCGGCGCGCCGGAACAGCGCGACGAGCGCGAACGACACCACGAGATAAATCAGCGCCGCGAGCCCGAACGCGTTGAACGACTGGTAGGTCGCCGAGTTCGCGTCGCGCGCGACCTTCAGGATGTCGGGCACCGTGGCCGTGAACGCGACCGTCGTCGCGTGCAGCATCAGGATCACTTCGTTACTGTACAACGGCAACGCGCGGCGCAGCGCGGACGGTATCACAATGCGCCGGTACATCGTGAACGCGCTCATGCCGTAGGCACGCGCCGCCTCGACTTCGCCGTGCGAGGTCGAGCGGATCGCGCCCGCGAAAATCTCGGTCGTGTACGCGCAGGTGTTCAAGGCGAACGCGAGGATCGCACAGTGAAAGCCGCTGCGAAAGAACGCGTCGAGCAGACTGTGCGAACGCACGAACGCGAGACTGTACACGCCGGTGTAGATCAACAGCAGCTGGACGTAGAGCGGCGTGCCGCGAAATACGTAGGTGTACAGACGTACCGGCGTCGACAGCCAGCGCTTCTTCGACACGCGCGCAACCGCGAGCGGCACCGCGCACACGAAGCCGATCGCGATCGACGCGATCAGCAGCCACAGCGTGACCGCGAGACCCGACAGGCGTTGCCCGTCCCAGAACAGATACGCCTTCCAGAATTGATTGAGGATGTCGATCATGACGCTCAGAGCTCCGCGTGTCGCACGCCGATCGAATAGCGGCGGTTCAGCCAGATCAGCACGAGGTTCGATACGGTGGTGATCGCCAGATAGATCAGCGCGGCGACGAGGATGAAGAAGAACATGTTGAAGGTACTCTTGCCCGCGTCCTGCGCGGCCTTGACGACGTCGGCGAGACCGATGATCGACACGAGCGCGGTGGCCTTCACGAGCACCTGCCAGTTGTTGCCGATGCCGGGCAGCGCGAAGCGCATCATCTGCGGGAACAGGATGCGCGTGAACACGCGCACGCCGCTCATGCCGTACGCGCTGCCCGCTTCGAGCTGGCCGCGCGGCACCGCGAGAAAGGCGCCGCGAAAAGTCTCGGTGAAATACGCGCCGTAGATGAAACCGAGCGTCAGCACGCCGGCCACGAACGGATCGATGTCGATCTGCTCGATGCTGAACATGTCGGTCAGATCATTGAGCCAGATCTGGATGCTGTAGAACAGCAGCAGCATCAGCACGAGGTCGGGCACCGAGCGGATCAGCGTCGTGTAGCCGGTCGCGATGACCCGCAAGGGCCGGTTGAACGAGAGTTTCGCCGCCGCGCCCGCGAGGCCGAGTAACACAGCGGCCGCCAGCGACAGAACGGACAGCTCGATCGTCTGAAGCGTGCCGGCGAGCAGCACGGGACCAAAGCCGTATAGGAACACGCGTGTCTCCATCCAGGTTCGTAGAATTGGCGCGGATGGCGGCGGCTTCATGGGCTGCTCGCTGCTCCGGCATGGCGCGGAGTCTCGCAAGCTGAAATCAATTTCTCAAATACCGGGCGGGTGGTTTGCTGCGACGCAACATGGCGCTTCGACGCACGAGGGAACGCTCGTAGCGCTTGGTTTCACAGGGGTTATCGTCTTGTCGTACGCGCGGCGCGCGCCTGGCCGTGCGGCGATTTCGCAAGTTTTGGGTCGCTTTTTCGATAGGCCGCGCCGACGGCGGTGGCACCGCCCGAAGGCGTCGCGCTGTTGCATCAGCGCGTCCACGCCGGCTCCGACGCCTGACAGCTCGCGCTCAGTCGAGCCCGAGCCGCGCGCGAATCGCCGGCAGCATCTGCTCGACCGCCTCGCGCCCTTCCTCGATGGCTGGCGCCGCGCGATGAAAATCGAAGATGCCCATGCCGCCGAGACGCGGCTGGATCAGGATATCGGCCGGTTCGCCAGCGAGCCGGCTGCGCGTGATGCGCACCTGCATGATGTCGATGCTTTGCGCGATCGAGCTCAGCATCGACGGCACCTGCGCGCTTGGCTTCGGCGGCACGCGCACGTCGTCGGTGGCGCTCGCCTCGGCTGGCGCGAGCCAGCGCGGCCACGGCTTGCCGTTGCGGCGCAGCGCGACGGGCGGCGGCGCGGTGGGATCGAGCGCGGGCGTTTCGATGACCGCGCCGCCGAAGTCGCGGCCGTTCAGGATGTCGTTGTTCAGATCGATCGCGATCACGCAGTCCGCGCGCATGCCACGCGCGACCGACACCGGCACCGGATTGCTGAGCCCGCCGTCGACGAGCCACACGCCGTTGTGCCATACCGGCGTGAAGATGCCCGGAATCGCAATCGACGCGCGCACCGAGTCGATCGTGCTGCCGTCCTGCAGCCAGATTTCGCGGCCCGTGTCGAGTTCGGTCGCGACCGCCGCGAACGGCATGTGCAGTTGCGCAATCGAGCGGCCGGCGAATTTGTCGGCGAATAGCTGGATCACCTTGCGCCCGCCAAGCAGGCCGCCCGAGATGCGCAGATCGAGCAGCCGCACCACGGTCTGCCACGTGAGACGCGACACCCACTCCTCGAGCCAGTCGAGATCGCCGTTCGCATAGACCGCGCCGACCAGCGCGCCGATCGACGTGCCGCACACGACGTCGGGCCTGATGCCCGCGTCTTGCAGCGCGCGAATCGCGCCGATATGCGCCCAGCCGCGCGCGGCGCCGCCCCCCAACACCAGCCCGATCCGGCTGTATCGACGTCGACGTATCATGCCTGCCCCGCTTTTTCGGCCCGCTTATCCGGCCGTCTTCTGATCGACATTGCCCCCGCCTATCGCCCGCGGATCACGTCCGAGCGTGACGTGGTGTACACCCTCTGGTTCCGGTCGAAGTGAACGTTGAAGATGCCTTCTTCGGTCACGCCGCCCTCGCGCCATTTCCAGCTCCACACGGTTTCCGGCTTCAGCGGAAACACCGCGACCTGTCCAGGCTTGCCAAGCAAGCGCCGCACCTCGTCCTCGGTCATGCCCGAGCGAACCTGCGCGAAGTTGTCCGCGGTCAGCACCTGCGTGATCGCCTGCAGCTTGCCGTCGCGATCGATGTCGACCATGTAGGTGTTCAGGCCTTGCGGGCCGCGCGGATATTCGAAGCGCTTCGAGCCGTCGGTGAAGGTGCGCGTGGTCTCGGGCTTGCCCATCTGCGCGAGGATTTGCGCTTCGGTCGTGACGCCCGGTGTCATGTTCTTGAGCAGCAACGCGTCCGGTTTGACGGCATTGAAAAAGTCCTTGAGTTTTTGCACGGCTTGATCGCTCTGCTGTTGGTCGCAGCCGGTCAGCGCAAAGCACGCTATCAGTAGCGTGACGCCCAGTGGTTTGAGGCTCACTTCGGTTCCTGTCCGGATGTGTGGGATCTGTCGTCGCGGCGCCTGGCCGGTCTGTAGTGTGTACTACAAGGATAACCGCGCACGGAGAAAACCGCGAGCAACGCGGGCGCGACGGGTGCGGCTACGCACGCAACGTGTTGCGCGCAGCACTAATGGATCGGCTGAGGTCCGTCGAGATGGGCACGCCAGAAGCAAAAAGGCGACGCTGTGTACAGCGTCGCCATGTCGGTCGATAGGATCAACCGGAAGTGACGGCGGCTCATTAGCCGCCTTGCGCGAGGCACCGCGGACGACGCGCAGCGGTCTGCTCCAGACGAAGCGATGAGCAACCTTGGCTACTCACCTTGCGCCATCGCCGAATGACAAACCGCTGCCTTTTATGGCCGCCCTGGTCCCTCGAAAAGCCTTCCAGATGCCGCTAATCTAAACGCATCGGAGAGTTTCGACGAGAGCGCGTTTACACCGAATCGGCAGAAGATTCGCGCGGCGCAAGAGGGGTGCCGGATGGCCGGCCCCCGGATGGCCGGCCCCCGGATCGCCGGCCGCCGGATGGCCGGCCCATCAAATCACACGAAAGCCGTGCGTGCCGTCGCGCGCGAGTTGCGCGACGAGCCCATGCTCCCACTCCAGATACGCGCTCATCGCTTCGAGCGCGTTCTCGGTGCCCTCATACGGCCGCTGATAACGATCGATCCGCGGCGACGCCATCCGCGTGCCGCCCGACTCCACGGGCAAGCCCGCGTCGATCCACGCGATCGTGCCGCCGCGCAGCACCTGCACCGGCCGCCTGGTCGCCGCGGCGAGCTCCGGCGCGACGAAGCGCGCGAGCACGTCGCTGCCGCACGTGAGCACGTAGCGCTTCGCGTCGGGCAGTGTGCGCAGCGCGTCGGCGAGCTGACTGCGGATCACGAACCACGCGCCCGGAATATGCCGCCTCAGATAGTGCGTGCTGCTCGTGAAGTCGAGCACGACGGTTCCCGTCGACTGCAGCAGCGCGGCGAGCTCGGCCGGCGCGATGTCGTCGACGTCGGGCGGCGTGACCGCGTTGCGCGCCAACGGCGCCATGCCCTTCTCGGCGAAATCGGCCGCCGTCAGGCCATCGACCACGTACACCTCTACGTTCATCTGCGCGAGCCACGATGCGGTCATGTTCGCGCGCACACCGTCGCTGTCCGCGAGGATCACGCGCGCGCCGCGCACCGTCACGAACAGGTCGGTTTCCTGCACGAGCTGGCCGCCCGGCGCGCTGCGAAAACCGGGAACGTGGCCCGCCTCGTATTCCTCGGGGTTGCGAACGTCGAAGCGATAGACGGTACGCATCGCTTCGTCGGCCCAGCGGCGCGCTTCGTCGCGCGACGTGCGGCGCACGCGCGCCCGGTCGGCAAGCGCGCGCGCGCCGTCTGCCGCGGCGAGACGGGAAGCGTCGTCGACCGCGCCTTCGACACGCCGAGCGCTGCCATGCGCGAGCGGTTGACCGGCGAGCGTCCAGCCCATCGTGCCGTTGCGCAGCGCGGCCACCGGATTCGGCACGCCCGCGTTGATCAGCGACTGCGCGCCGATGATGCTGCGCGTGCGCCCCGCGCAATTGACGATGATGCGCGTGGCCGGATCCGGCGCGAGCTGCCGCGCGCGCAGCACCAGCTCCGCACCCGGCACGCTGATGCTGCCGGGGATGTTCATGATCTGAAACTCGTCGAAGCGGCGCGCGTCGAGCACCACGACATCGGCCTCGCGATCGAGCAGCGCCTGCACCTGCTGCGCGGACAGCGACGGCGTATGACGCACGCTTTCGACCAGTTCGCCGAACGCCTTGCTCGGCACGTTGACATCCTTGAACAACTCGCCGCCCGCTTCGCGCCAGCCTTGCAGGCCGCCTTCCAGCAAGGCGACGTTGGTATAGCCGAGTTCGGCGAAGCGCTCGGCCGCACGCCTCGCGAGGCCTTCGCCGGCATCGAACACGACGATCGGCACGGCCGGGCGCGGCAGCCGCAGCGGCGCGTCGAGTTCGAGCCGCGACAGCGGCAGATTGGCGGCGAACAACGGATGACTGCGCGCGTGCGGATCTTCCTCACGCACGTCGACAAGCGCGATCTCCTCGCGGTCGAGCAATGCATGGGACACGTCTTGGAATGACCGGGTACGAAACTCTTTGACGACATTCATGGGATCGGGAACTCCTTCGCTACATTCCGGATGTCCGGCAACGGGTCGCGTCACCGCACCGATACTTAACCGTACACTCGAATTCCGATCGGCGCACGGTCACTCGCTGGATTGCTGATTCGGGCGCACTGCGAATGCGAAGCACCGCCGCACGAACACGCTACGCATGCGCAATTTCCGCGCCATGGGTCGCGCCTCAGCGCGCCTCATCGGTCCTGCCGACCCTTCCGTCGACAGGGGCATCGCCGCGCCGCCAGCAGAAAAGGCGCCGCTTTGCCACAATGCCCCATCGCGCGAAAGCGCCGCCCATCGCAATCAACAGACAATGATCCCCTTCTCGGTTCTCGATCTTTCGCCGGTCACCGCGGGTGCCACGCCGGCTGACGCGTTCAGGAACACACTGTCACTCGCGCAGCACGCGGAAAAGCTGAACTACAAGCGTTACTGGCTCGCCGAGCATCACAACATGACCGGTATCGCGAGCGCGGCGACCTCGGTCGTGATCGGCTACGTGGCCGGCGGCACGAAGACGATTCGCGTCGGCTCCGGCGGCATCATGCTGCCGAACCATGCGCCGCTCGTGATCGCCGAGCAGTTCGGCACGCTCGCGTCGCTGTATCCGGGGCGGATCGATCTCGGCCTCGGCCGCGCGCCCGGCACCGATCAGACCACCGCTCGCGCGCTGCGCCGCGATCTCCAGGCGAGCGCCGAAACCTTCCCCGACGACGTCGTCGAATTGCAACGGTATTTCGCCGAGCCGGTCGCGGGCCAGCGCATTCGCGCGGTGCCGGGCGCGGGCCTGAACGTGCCGCTGTGGCTGCTCGGTTCGTCGCTGTACAGCGCGCAACTGGCCGCGGCGCTCGGGCTGCCGTTCGCGTTCGCGTCGCACTTCGCGCCCGATTACATGATGACCGCGTTGCAGGTGTATCGCACGCAGTTCCGGCCGTCCGCGACGCTGGCGAAGCCCTATGCGATGGTCGGCGTCAATCTGTTCGCCGCCGACACGAACGACGAAGCCGCACGGCTGTTCACGTCGCTGCAGCAGCAGTTCATCAATCTGCGGCGCGGCACGCCGGGACAATTGCAGCCGCCGGTCGAGCGGCTCGACGCGTCGGAGATGGAGTTGAACAACGTCGCGCGTGCGCTCGCCTGCACGGTGCTCGGCGATCGCGACGCAATCCGCGAAGGTCTGCAATCGATCATCGAGCAGACCGGCGCGAACGAGTTGATGCTGACCGCGCAGATTTACGATCACGCCGCGCGGCTGCGCTCGTTCGAGATCGGCGCCGAGGTGCGCGATGAAATGATGGCGGCCAGATAAGCGGTTCGCGAACCGATCGGCGGACACGGCGACGCACGAAAAAAGGGCGACTCATGGCAAGCCGCGCTTGTCTTTGCACTGAGTTGGGGCCGGTCGTGTGAGAAGCCGGCCCAATGCCTTCGGGGTCTAGAAGGCGCTTTTTATAACGCCCCCGTCGGCCCGCAACGCGGCTCCCGTCGTGGCCGACGAAAGCGGACTGGCGATATAGGCCACGAGCGACGCGATTTCCTGCGGCGAACCAAATCGCTTGATGAGCGAGGTGGGACGGACCTTCTCGAAGAACTCTGTTTCGAACGCTTCAAACGATTTGCCGTCGGCCTTGGCAAGGGTCTCCACGAATTCACCGACTCCCCGCGATTTCGTCGGCCCCGGCAGCACGCTATTGACTGTAATGCCCGTGCCGGCAACGGCTTCGGCGAGCCCCCGCGAGACCGCCAGCTGCGCGGTTTTCGTCATCCCGTAGTGGATCATTTCAGCTGGAATCTGCACCGCACTTTCGCTCGAAATGAAAATGATGCGCCCCCAGTTGGCCTGCCTCATCGCAGGCAAAAACAGGCGAGCGAGGCGTACCCCACTCAAGACATTGACGTCGAAGAACCGCTGCCAGTCCGCATCGGGAATCTCTTCAAACGGCTTGGGCTCGAAGATGCCCAGGTTGTTGACCAGAATTTCCACGTCCGGATAGCGTCGCGCGAGCTCTTCTGCTGAAGCGGCGGTACTGAGATCGCCCGCAAATCCCTGCACGTCGCTGCCCGTCTGCGCTTTCAGTTGCGCGACCACGTCGTCCACAGATGACTGGGCGCGGCCGTTCACGATCACACGAGCGCCCTCCTGCGCCAACGTGCTGGCGATCGCGAGACCGATGCCGGCTGTGCTGCCGCTCACCAGTGCGAGCTTGCCTGTCAGGTTCAGGTCCATGGGTGATTTCCTTTCAGTGGATGAATTAAAAATGGCGACTTCGGGTCTTGAACGTCGGATGCCGCGTAGGCCGCAGTGCCGGCAAACGCGAGTTGCTGCCAGTGTTCACGCGTCTGCATCGTCTCTGTCTCCCGTCTGCGGCGAAAAGTGGCATGAGCACAGATGCCCTGTGCACGGTAATCCGGGGCGTAACGAACACCTTGGCGCGGCGGCTTCCTCGGTGTGTATGTGGGGGAACGCACATGAGTGGCGGGCGCACAGCGAAGCAGGCAGACCTGAAGTACGTGTAAGAGAAGGAAAACAAGGCCATGTCAGCGATTTTCCAACTTCGTTTGGCTAAGTGATGGTGGCGCCCAAACTGGCATCATCGCGATTCACTGGGGATGCGCGCTCCGCGCAGATCACGCCCGGATGGCATGACGTGTGCGTTGTGTGCTGCAAGCAGCCGGCCGCTTAAATGTTTCTACAACCCTCTTGTTCAAGGAGACACATCATGAATACGCTGACCATCGACGACATCCAGAACGCTGCAGAACTTGATCACCAGGAGATGACCAAAATCCAAGGTGGCCGGATGAAACTACCCGGCCAGCACATCGGCTCGATCCTCACGTCCGCTGATGGCGACCCTGTCGGCGTCTATGTCGACGGCGTGCTGCAAAACTCGGTCACCGACGGCTTCTACCACGGCTGACAGCAAAGGAGGCGCGCAGCCCTGCGCGCCTGATGCCGTCGGTGTGGCCAGTGCGTGCGTGACGGCACCCTGGAAGTTCGAATCGAGCCACGCTTTGGCACATGACATCCCTAACTGCAATCCTAGGCCAACGCCCGGGACCCCGCACGACCTTGCGACCATATCAGGATCGGGCTATTTCGCGTTGGGGTTGGCAAGGCGAAACTCGCGAAAAACTCGTCTGCCGCGTCGCGAGACGCGTCCGACGCTCATGCAAGCGTCGGTGCAGTGGTATCGCTCACTGCCCGGTGACTTGCCAGGTCAGGACGGGGTGCGTGGCCCCGGGCGGCATCGTCCAGGCGCCACTCGGACCGAAGTCCCAGCCGACAAAACTCGCCGGGGCGCTCATCTGGGCGGTAGTGAGCCCGTTCGATGCTGGCAGGTTGCCGCCGCCCGACGACTGTCCCGTTGTCTGTACGTTCCAGTAGACGTCGCTCCCAATGCTAACGCAGCCGTAGTAGGCGCAGATGCCGCCGACGAAGATCGAGGCCGAACTCACGGGACCCGTCGCGAAGGACTGTGTGGTCGTTCCGTGGTCGCTGTTGGTCATGAGTCCTCCTGCGTAGCCGAAAACGTTATCTGCGGTGACTGATCCGGTTGTGTATGACTCAGTGATCGTGCCTTCGTTACTGATGACCAGCCCGCCGGCAACACCAGCCCGAACGGTTGCGCTGCTGCCCGAGCGCGCGATCAGCCCGTCGTTCTCAAAGACAAGTCCGGCGAACCAGTCGGTTGAACCGCTGGTCTCTGAAACAATGGCCCCGGATGTAAAGACGTTGGCGATCATTCCGTAGTTGTAAACGGCGAGTATCCCGGCGTAGGAAAGATTGTTAGCCGTTGTGCTGACGTTCGACTTGACGTTCACGTCGCGCACGACACCGGTTGCGCCAATCTCACCAAAAATCGCGAAATCGCTCGGCAAGACGTTGGAAATCGTATGCCACATACCGTCGAACTGGCCCGTGAAACTGAACGCCGGAATCGATGAGGGACCGAGTGTTGTGAACGCGACATTGCTCCCATCGATGTCCTTGCCGAGTGCGTAGTTGCCGGCAAGATCGTTCTCGATGCTCTGCAGGTCCGTGACCGAATTGACGAGTTTATAGCCGGTTATCTGCGTCACTAGCCCGCTGTAGAGCGGCGCGCTCCAGGCCGCATTGCCGACAAGCGTGCCGGGGCTGTAACTGCCGTTCATATCGTAGAGCGTGCTGACGATGCCCGTACTTTTCGACCAGTCGATGGTGCCATTGTTGATGACGCTGCCGCCGTTATCGATGCCCGAAGCGTCGGAGCGCAAGGCCAGATTGCCCGCACCATTGTTCGCTATCGTCGTGCCCGTCGTCACGGAGACGTTGTGGTACGCGGCAAGCGTGAGCGAAGCCGGACCGCCCCAGTTCAGGCTCGAAGCAATGCCCAGGTCGCCCGTTGCGCCGTTCGCGCCTGTGGTCGTGACATCGATCGACGTGCCCGCGTTCAGGCTGCGCTGCAACGCGCGCGCGGCGGCATCATCGATCGTGAAAGCCGGCGTCAAAAGGCTCCATCTGCCCGCGTGAACGGCGGCATGCCTGCCAAAGGCCAGTTGTGCCGCTTGCGTGTCGACCGTTCCGCCGCTGCCATCCGCGTTGCTCGCGGAGATCTTGCCGAGTTGACTGACACGGCCGCCATCGGCGACGAGCCACACGTGGCCATCACGATTCGCGGTACCCGTCGCGCGGATGCGCGTGCCGCCGCCAGCGAGCGCATAGACATTGCCGTCGGCGGCCTGCAGGCTGACCTGCGCGGCCTTTATGTGCCCTCTATTGACCACGGTGCCCTGACTGCCCATCTGCACGAATACCTGTCTGCTGCTGCCCGAATCCTGTAACAACACCTGTTCGCCTGCAGCCAGTTCGGCCGTACCGTTGGGCGCTGTGATAGTGCCCGCGTTGATCACGGCGCCCCGCGCGATCAGGAACACATCGCCGCCGCTCGAACTGACCTTGCCGAGGTTGATCACGCTTGCGTCCCGCTCGCCCGACAGCGTGAGGGAACCACCACCCTGCATGAACGCGGAGTCGCAGACATCGAGCGCTGACGCGACGAAACGGCCTCCCGTACTGATCACGCCCGATGGCCCCACGACGATGCCTTGCGGATTGATCACATACAGACTCCCCGTTGCACTGAGCCTGCCGAAGATGGCGGACGGCGAACCGCCCGTCACACGGTTCAGCGTCGCGCCCGAGCCGTTGTCGAACGTCACGCTGTTGTTCCTGCCGATCGAAAAACTGTTCCACTCGATCACGCCGCGCGTCGAACCCGGTTGCGTGACCACGAGGCCGTTGCCCTGGCTTGCTATCGCGCCGGCGCCGGCCACGTAAGTGCCGCCTTGTGGAAGTTTGCCCGCCGCGAGCGTCGCATGGGCAAAGGACAGTCCGGTGAGCGCGCTGCCGATGACGAGCCACCGGCGTCCGGCTGACTGCCGACGATGCAGTGCGCGTCGCGTGCGCCGAGGTAGTTTTGGACGTGACATACACCCCCCTTTCCGCGTGGGGCGCGGAATGGCTGACGACGACCCGCAGAGCCGGCCTGAACCGCGTTAGTCGTAGCGTCTGAAGAATAGCCGCTGGAGTGGCGGATGCATGCCGATATCTCTGCGTTTTGCGCCTTCTTCGCGCTTTTATTCTGTGCGCTTGTGGCCGCCTGGCGCGGACCGGCATCTGCGGATGCTTTTACGAAATCAACGCGAAACTGCGCCACGACGCGACTGGGTTCTGCCAGTCGCCTGTGACACGTGCTGTGGACAGCCTATGGCGATGGACGATACCGGCGCTCGTGTCCCAAAGGCCAGGGACCGTTTGCAATGCGGAGCCGACGTCTGAACGTCTGTCTAACGGGGGCGAATGACGCTTGATGGCCGCCTGCTGCCCGATGCGTTTTGGCTCATGCCGACCCCTTGCAGACCTTCGGGTCTTCGTGCCCCCAACGTCCCGTTCTAAAAGTTGTGGTGGTCAAGTAATTTCGGACAGGCAGATAGGTTCTTTTGCTGTCGATTTCGCCTCGTAGGCGGCGGGCGACAGATAGCCCAAAGTCGAGTGCAAGCGCACGGGGTTGTAGAAGCCGACGATGTACTGCGTGATGTCCTGCCGTGCCTCGTCGTGATTGGCGTACCGGCGCTGCCATACGCGCTCCATCTTCAGGTTCAGGAAGAAGCGTTCCATCACCGAATTGTCCCAACAATTTCCCTTGCGGCTCATGCTGCAAACCACGTGATGCCGCTTGAGCAAGGCTTGATATGCGTCGCTTGCATATTGGCTGCCACGGTCCGAATGCAGGACCAATCCCGGCACTGGCCGGCGTTGCTGCAACGCCATGGTCAGTGCCGACATGACCAATCCGGCCGGCATGCTGGGTGCCATGGACCAGCCCACGACCTTGCGCGAGTAAAGGTCCAGCACGACCGCCAGATAAAGCCAGCCCTGGGCCGTGCGGATATACGTGATATCCGAAACCCACGCCCGATTCGGCTCAGCCACGTCAAACTGACGGTCCAGCACGTTCTCGGCCACCGGCAACGTATGCTTGCTGTCGGTCGTCGAAACGAACTTGCGCTTCCACGTCGTGCGCAAGTCCGCTTCGCGCATCAGCGTGCGCACCCGATGGCGGCCCGTGCGAAGCCCTTGCTCGCGTACGGCATGCATCACACGCCGGCTGCCGTAGCTCGCGCCGCTGGCAGCAAATGCTGCCCTGATGTGGGTCTGCTCATGCAGGCGCTTTGGGCTCGGCTTGGCGCGCCGGTGCGCATAGTAGCCCGAGCGGCTTACCCCCAATACCCGGCACGCGGCACTGACCGATACGGCCTTCTCTTGCAAGTGGGCTACCGCGCGGTAACTCACTTCAGTTCCCGTGCAAAGAAGGCCGAGGCTTTTTTTAGCAGGGAGTTGTCTTCACGCAGTTGCCGGTTCTCCGCCTCCAGTTGCCGAATGCGTTGCTGTTCGGCCGTCAGCGGCTTGCCCGCGCCAGCACCGCCCGCGCATTCCGCGTCGTACTGCGCCAGCCAGCGCCGTACCCCCGTCTCGCCAAGGTCCATCGACCGGCAAACCTCGCCCACCGACAAGCCTTGGTCTCGTATCATCTTCACCACTTCCAGCTTGAAGCTGGCATCGAATTGTCGGCGCTTCCTTGTCATCTAGCTCTGTTCCTCGTCGATTCCGGATTGTCCTCCTATCGACCTGTCCGAGGGAATTAGACCATTACAAGTCCAGCCGCCATTCGTTGACGCCTGGCGCCTTTCGAAGTCTGCCGCTCTGCCGCGAGCGCCCGTGGATTATCGGCTTAGGGCGGCCTGGGCCCGTTGCAGCCACTCGCTATTATGATCACGGGCGTGGCGTGGCCAATGCTTGGCATCGTGCACGAAAAGTTCGCGCGCACGCTGGCGGTCGGCATCGTCGGGCTGCGCCGTTAGCCAATCGGCGTACAGGCAACAGGGTGCAGCATCGCTTGCGCCGGTGAGCGCCGTCTCGACCGCGGCGCGCGTGCCTGGTGCGCAATTCGTGGCCAAAGCCGTGGATACAGCAAGGCAGGCTCGGGTTGCTGGCGGGCGAGGGGATGAACGGCGAACGGTTTTTCCAGCGTGTCTGCGTGGCCCAAGCATTGCCGTTGGCAAACTGCGCGCGCGCCAGCCCTTGGAGTACAGCCGGATTGGATGAGAACGGCCCATTGGCCGCCGATCGGTAATGCTCCAGGGCTTCGGCGGCATTTCCGGCATCGAGCAGCGCGGCACCCAGCCGCATGCGATGCGCGACGGTCGGCGCGCGATCGAATTCCGTGCGCGCCTCGCGCACCGCTCGGTTGGGATCGACAAGCTGCGAGATGGCCCTCGTTGCCGCCCTCGCACCACGCGACTGCCGCAGAGTGGGCAAGTAAATGACAAAGAAGTAGACCAAACTGCCAAGGCCAGGGAAAAGAAACATTTGGCGCGCGTCTGACTCCGACTGCTGGGACGTGGGCGGCGTTATCGCTCTTCGCGTTCGTTACAAGAGGCGGGCAATTTCGGGGGAGGCCACGCCGAACCGACGCCGCCCAGGTTCTGAGTCAAGTTGGCGCGATATATACCAAAGTCCAATTGCCTTCACTCCCGACGGCGCCGATACTGCTTGAAGGAAATTCCGCACGCTGCACGCAGACCTTGCGGAATCGCCGAATCGGTCAGTTCCCTTGTTCTTTCCGAGGGTCATCAATAGCGGGTGGCCTTTTTTGCCGTCCCCCGCATGAGTCTGGGAGTGTTACATGAAGCGCTTTGTGACTGCCACCTGTCTTCTGGGAGCCGTTATCGTGATGCCGGCATGGGCGCAAGCCCCGACAAAAATGAATCCGCTGAAAATGAAATGCGAGGACTTCGTGGCGGTAGATGAAGCTTACCGACCCGCTGTCGTCTACTACGTGGCGGGAGTGGACAAGCTCGGCGTAACGGAAACTGACACGATGGTGGAGGATACTGCGACACCAATCGACGCGCTTGTTGCCGAGTGCCAGAAGTCGCCGAAGGCGTCGTTTCGTACGAAGGTCCGGCAGATGTACAAGAGCGGTCAACTCGCGATCTTCGACCATCACTGAGCGGGCCGGTCGGGTCCATGTCAGTGCACGTGAGAGGACGAGGCGGCCGCGCGGACTGCGGATGCCCGCGGTTGCGTGGACGAGGTCGGCGCGCGAACGGCCGCTTGCTGGTGCAAAATGCTCACCCGAAAGTCTGCCTGGCGATACAGGCGACCGGCGCTTCCTGGCCGGTACTGACCGTTCTACAGGTGATTCTGCGGCGTATCTCGCCGTTGAAGACATTATCTGAAGGACGCAGCTACTACAGCGTCAAGGCGTGCGAGTCTTCAGTGCGACTTTTCCGCCTTTTTCCCCTCGTCTGCTGTACGTAGTGCTGCGTTAGCTGTGACCAGCAGTTTCGCATCGTGGTCTTGGACTGCAGCGTCAACCGTGTCGAACGCTTTCTTCAGATCCTTTTGTGGCAGCTTTGTCGCGCTTCCATTTTCCAAAATGGTTTCGGCTTCCTTTCTCAGGCGCTTAACTAGTTTCGCGGCGCATCTGCTGTCGAGCGTCCCATTGACGACGAACTCACTGATGTAATTCGCCAGCGCGGCCAGCGTCGCAGCGGTCGACTCATTCGTGCCGCTCTTACCGCTCGTTTCGGACTTCTTGCTCATCAGGACTCTCCCGTTAGGACACACTTCCGCAATGCAGGACCAACGCTACGCTCACGGTCGGTGTCGCATGAAATGGTGACAGATTTCGAGCGAAAATAAGACGGTTTTTTTGGATGAAGAGGCGCTGTCATATCGCAACGTTCGGATATCGGTCGATTGTTGCCGCGCGGGGCTATGGGCGCGGTACCGCGGGGTGAATTTTGGTTTGCTACAGAATCGCTACAGCTGGAGTGAGCGGCTATATCTGGCGGGCCTTGGGTTTGTCATTCCACCCTCTGAACTATCGCCCACGTGAAGGGGCAAAGCAACTTTGAACGTCCCAGTTCGACCCGATGCCGTCGTTCGGTCTTCCGCAGGGTAAGCGGCCGCGTTCAAGGTACAGCCGCCATTCACGCCATCTCGGTTGCGGGCAATCTGCAATGTCGGCTATCGAGGGCCGCGAATTGACCCTACCGAGCACTGCCCGCAGGTCACCAGCGATTGCCCAAGGCAGATTCTCGTTGCGATCACCGGAAATGTAACGAGGCCCGCACTTAGCAATCGTCGAAGTGGTGCTCATGCCGCGCCTGAATTGTGCGCTCGATTCCGGAGCGCATTGGCGCGCTCTCTTGTGCGATTCATGCCGCGGTTATCTTGCCTGGCCGTTTACCCGCAATTCGTAGTTTTGGTAGGAGTTCAGGGGGGCAGCGGGCTATGCGGCAGTCGAACAGAGGGCTGTCGACAACGGCGTGGTGGCCACCGCACCAAGCATCTCTACGGTGTCGCAAACGAGGCTTGACTTCGCAATAGGAACCTCTACCACTCTATTGACACGCTTCGGCAGATTTTTGGCGGCCAGAGGCACCTTGCCCGGGTAAGTACATTCGTCAGACACAGGCGAGCCAGCCAGACTTGGCTGCTCTCGCTCTTTCATTAGCTTCCTTTCGGAGAAAAGCATGAGCGCTCCTCTTTCGCCAGAAACGATTGCCATCGTTAAATCTACTGCTCCCGTCATACAACAGTATGGCGTGGCGATCACGACCCGGATGTACGAGCGACTTTTCGTCGATCCGGAAATGAGAGAGCTTTTCGATGAGGCGGCCCAAAGGTCGGGGGAGCAACCGAAGCGACTGGCTGCCGCGTTACTCGCGTTTGCGAGTAACGCGGACAACCTCGACATTTTGACAGCGGCGATAGAGCACATCGCCGCACGCCACGTAGCGATGCGTGTTAAGCCCGAGCACTATCCTGCGGTCGCTAACGCGTTGCTTCCCGCCATCAAGGATGTGCTCGGCGACGCCGCGGAGGAGCGCGTCCTGAACGCTTGGGGCGAGGCGTACTGGTTTCTGGCAGAAGTCTTGAAGAGCCGCGAGAACAGGCTCTATACGCATAGTGAATGATGCAATTCGGCTTCGTCAGCGACCACAGCTAGATTGCAAAAGTCTCGCGAGACAAAAAGATGTGAACGTCAGAGTGGTTGGCCAACGATGCGACGGACAGGATCGGCGCGCACATGTCTATTCGCGAGGGCGGATTCAACCGGTCGATGCAACACAATGAACGTCGCATGAGCGGCGGGAGTGTTGCAAATGAAACAGAGGCGCCGGATCTATTACAGCGGGCGCGCAGTCCTCTTGTGAGCGTCACTCCCCGTCCTTTGCCGCCTGCGCGCGCTTGACCATTTTTGCCACTTCGGCGTTAGTGTTCAACGGTACAAGCTCGATTTCCGGATGTTCTTTGGCAAAAACGCGGAAAATCTGATCGGCGAATGCTTGCCCGATAGAGTCGACATCCTTGAAGTCGAAAATTACGTGCTTGAAAAGCTCGACTCGTGCCAACAATCTTTTTGCCTGTGATCTGGACACAAGTTCGTCGGCGCCATATCTAGCCAAGTTAACGGGCACAATCGTTTTGTCGAAAGTGTAGTCGTCGCTCTCCGTAAACTCATCGAAGACCTTCCTTGTGGTCCTTGCCGTGTGATTGTTCAGTTCCATAAAGACAGCAGTACCAGGGTGTGCCTTAGAGCGTTCGAGTAGCCAGTCCTCCGGTTTGCCTCTCTCGTGATTGAAATACAAGCCACCCGAAAGGATTTCAAATTTATCGTACATCCGAGAAGTGAAGAAGATACCCTCACCGGAGTGGTTGCGAGGATCGGTGGTCAACTTTCCTTTCGCAAGCTCGAAAATCGCATGACGTTCGTCGAGCAGACCGAATTCAGTTTGAATCTTTTTGAAGATTCCGACGCCGTCATCAGAAATTACGACCTCCGTAGAAATCGCAGTCTTTGTAATTTTGACGGCAATCGTCGTGCCGCCGGAGTGGTCGATCGCGTTGTTGAACATCTCAGTAAAGCCGTGATGCCAGATATTAACTACGTTATCGGGCAGTGGCGAGATAGTGTCTTTAATGTCCTGCCGCCAGACGACATCCTCTGCTAGTGACTCAGTAATCGTATAGGAGAAGGTTTGCTCAAATAGCTGTACGAGCTTGTAACTCGACGCACGCCCCGTTCCGTCCTTTGTCACTGTTCCTTGGTCGCGCAGTCTTGTGAGGTGCTTGTTCACCGCTTGTCGAGTGATTCCAAACTGTTCCGCTGCCAGCGCAGCGATGTCACCGTTATGACTCTCGATGTGCTCCAGTATGAACCGGCGCACCAACTCTCCCTTTTCTCGAACCTTGCTGATCATATGCCACCTTTTGACAACCTTGTTCTTCCAGATTGTCAACCTTGGCACTCCCTTCGTCAACCTTGTCTTTCGGAGACAGCAACGGTTTTCTTGATTATTGGTTGTTAATGCGGTCTTTGGCAATCGAACGCACGCGGAGCGCTCTCGCCCAACGGAGGGCAAACGGTATTCTTCTCTGCACATTGGCGATTTTCGCCTCGTGGCCGACTAAACCCGGTCCGCGAGCGGTCTCCCGGGAAATCCGGCGAAGAGCCGAAAAAAATAGCCCCTAGACCTTTTAGCCTGGCCGTGCACAACCTGGGAGTTCGGTGGGAAGACAACAAATCGTTTGAATGCTCACCGGTTCCCCGGCACCGCCGCCAACCCGTCCAGCAGCGCTTTGTGAAACGCCTGCTGGTCCTGCATCTGCGGCGCGTGTCCCAGTTCCGCGAATTCGACCAGCGTCGCATGCGGGATCGCCTTCGCGGCCGCCTTGCCCAGTTCCGGATAATGACCGATCTTTGCGCGCACCGCAGCGGGCGCTGCGTCCTTGCCGATCGCGGTGGTGTCCTTCTGTCCGATCAGCAACAGCGTCGGCATGCTCAACTGCCCCAGTTCGTACACCACCGGCTGGGTGTAAATCATGTCGTAGAGCAGCGCGGAATTCCACGCGACGATCTGCTTGCCCGGCCCACGATACATGCCCGCGAGCATCTGCACCCACGGTTCGTAGTCCGCGCGCCATTGCCCCGCGTAATAGGTCGCCTGTTCGTAGCGGCGGATGCCGTCGGCGGTGGTCTTCAGCTCCCGCTGATACCACTGGTCGACCGACAGCGACGGCACGCCCTTCGCCTTCCAGTCCTCGAGTCCGATCGGGTTCACGAGCACCAGTTGCTGTGTTTCGCGCGGATACATCAGCGCATAGCGGACGGCGAGCATGCCGCCCGTCGAATGGCCGACCACCGTCACCTCGCTGACGCCGAGCGAATCGAGCAGCGCATGCGTATTGCGCGCGAGTTGCTGGAAGCTGTACTGGTAATGCTCGGGCTTGCTCGATTTGCAAAAGCCGATCTGGTCCGGTGCGATCACGCGATAGCCGGCATCGCTCAGCCGGCGAATCGTCGCGTCCCACGTCGCCGAACAGAAATTCTTGCCGTGCAGCAACACCACGGTGCGGCCGTTCGCATGCGCGGGCTTCACGTCCATGTAGGCCATCTGCAAAGGCACGCCCTGCGAGGTGAATTCGAAACGTTCGACCGGCGCCGGGTAGCTGAAGCCCTGCAGCTCCGGACCGTAGGCCGGGCCGGAATCGTCGAGCGAAGACGCGGCCGCGGCGCTCGCGACGGCCGGGCTCGCCTCGCTGACCGGCACGCCCGCCGGCGTGGCGGCCTCCGCGACAGACGCCGCGCACAACATGGCGCAGGCGCAGACACTCGACAGGGCAAGCAGGAATGGGCGGTGAAGGTTCATCGGGATGCTCTGCAAAAAACGCAATAGGGATGCACGAGGCAGGGAGCGCACGATTCTACGATGCGCCGCCGAACTCCGCCGCCAGTCGCGCACTGCGGACACGGCACGCGGCCGCGGAGATGTGGCATGCATATTGCGCGTTCTGGGCTCAAGCATCGTCCGGACACGACCTCATGGCCAATGTGTTGCGCCGCACCGAAAAGCGCGCCGTAACAGGCGATCGTTTGAGGATGGTCCGCCACGCGGCCCCCGCAATAAAGATTATTCGCTCGCGTCCAATCGGTGCTAGAACTGACGGACGGACCCGCGAAAACAGGCAGCGAAGAACGGCAATGCGGCACGACTGCCAGGCAGCCCGAATCATCAGCGCAGAGGAAGCGACCAGATCATCCCCGGGGGTATATCAATCAAGCAACCATCTTGCATGCGGTCGGAGCGAGTGCTGAAGGGCTCACTCCGATCGACAGGAGACAAATATGAATACTCCGGCACGGCTGAACGACTTACAGCGCACTACCCTCGCGATCGTCCTCGCCGGCGGACGCGGTACCCGGCTCGGACCGCTCACGAACAAGCGCGTGAAGCCGGCGGTGCACTTCGGCGGCAAATACCGGATCATCGACTTCGCGCTGTCCAATTGCCTGAATTCCGGCATCCGCCGCATCGCGGTGGTCACGCAGTACAAGGCGCATTCGCTGCTGCGGCATCTGCAGCGCGGCTGGAGCTTCCTGCGCGGCGAGATGGGCGAGTTCATCGACCTGTGGCCCGCGCAGCAGCGCGTCGAAGGCGCGCACTGGTATCGCGGCACCGCCGACGCGGTGTTCCAGAACCTCGACATCATCCGCTCGATCCGCCCGAAGTACGTGGTCGTGCTCGCGGGCGACCACATCTACAAGATGGACTACACGCGCATGATCGCCGATCACGCGGACAGCGGCGCCGACTGCACGGTCGGCTGCATCGAGGTGCCGCGCATGGAAGCGGTCGCGTTCGGCGTGATGGCGGTCGACGAAAATCGCCACGTGACCGGCTTCGTCGAAAAACCGGCCGACCCGCCTGCGATACCCGGTCGCCCCGACACGGCGCTCGCGAGCATGGGCATCTACGTGTTCAGCGCCGACTACCTGTACACGCAGCTCGAAGAGAACATCGCCGCGATCGATACCGATCACGACTTCGGCAAGGACATCCTGCCGCGCGTCGTCACGCAGGGCGTGGCGATCGCGCATCCGTTCAGCATGTCGTGCGTGTCGTCGGACCCGAGCGTCGAGCCGTACTGGCGCGACGTCGGCACGATCGACGCGTACTGGGCCGCGAACCTCGATCTCGCGTCGACGATACCGACGCTCGACCTGTACGACGAGTCATGGCCGATCTGGACATACCAGGAGCAGTTGCCGCCCGCGAAGTTCGTACGCGACATGAAGGGGCTGCAGGGCTCGGGAACCAATCTGATCGTCTGCGGCGGCTGCGTGATCTCGGGCTCGCAGATTTCGCGCTCGGTGCTGTCATCGAACGTGAAAGTGAGTTCGTTCTGTAATATCAATGAGGCAGTGTTATTGCCGCAGGTCACGGTCGGCGCGAGTTGCCGCCTGCAGAAGGTCGTGATCGACCGTGGCTGCACGATTCCGGAAGGCACGGTGATCGGCGAAGACCCGGCGCGCGACGCCGAGCGCTTCTATCGCACCGACGAAGGCGTCGTGCTGGTCACGCAGGAGGCGTTGCGCGAGCATCCGTAGTAGCGCGCCCGCCGCCTGCCCGCGCCGGCGGCCACGCGCCGCCGGCCAGGCGTCGCCTGGCTTCACCTTGCTTCACCCGGCTTCGCCCGAACCACCGCTGACTATTTGCCGACCCCGAGCAACCCTGCCACCCCGACAGAGACCCGGCCTATGACGATTCGCGCCCTGCACGTCGCAAGCGAGCTGTATCCCCTCCTCAAAACGGGCGGTCTCGCCGACGTCGCGGGCGCGCTGCCGTCCGCGCTGATCGAGCGCGGCGCCGACGTGCGCGTGCTGCTGCCGGGCTTTCCGGCCGTGCTCGCCGGCCTGCGCGATCTGCAGCCGGTCGCGCAACTGGGCAGCCGCTTCGGCGCGCCGAACGTGACGCTCGAACGCGGCACGCTGCCCACCAACGGGCTCGCCGTCTACGTGATCCGCGCCGCGTCGCTGTACGATCGCCCCGGCAACCCGTATCTGAACGACGAACACGTGCCGTACGGCGACAACGCGCAGCGCTTCGCGCTGCTCGGCTGGGTCGCCGCGCAACTCGCACAGCAAACGGACCCGACGTGGTCGCCGCAGATCGTCCACGCGCACGACTGGCACGCGGGGCTCGCGCCCGCCTACCTGAAGGCCGCCGAACGCGAGCACGGCCGCGCGCCCGCGCGCAGCGTGTTCACGATCCACAACCTCGCCTACCAGGGGATTTTTCCCGCGCATCAGTTCGGCCTGCTCGGCCTGCCGCACGATTTCTTCAACATGCACGGCGTCGAGTTTTATGGTCAGCTGTCGTTCCTGAAGGCGGGGCTCTACTACGCCGAGCGCATCACGACCGTCAGCCCGACCTATGCGCGCGAAATCCAGACGCTCGCGCACGGCGGCGGGCTCGATGCACTGTTGCGCCATCGTGCACACGATCTGAGCGGCATCCTGAACGGCGTCGACTACACGGTGTGGAATCCCGCCACCGATACGCTGCTCTCGACGCACTACAGCGCGTCGAGACTGGCGGGCAAGCTCGCCTGCAAGGAAGCGCTGCAAAAGCGCTTCGGCCTCGCGCAGAGAAGCGACGCGCTGCTGTTCGGCGTGGTGAGCCGGCTGACCGAGCAGAAAGGCCTCGATCTGCTGCTCGGCGCGGTGCCCGAGATCGTCAAGCGCGGCGGGCAACTGGTCGTGTTCGGCACCGGCGATCCGGCGCTCGAGAATGGCCTCAGGATGGTCGCGCAGGCGCATCCGGAATCGGTCGCGGTCGAGCTCGGCTTCGACGAAACCCTCGCGCATACGATCATCGCCGGCAGCGACGTGGTCGCGGTGCCGTCGCGCTTCGAGCCGTGCGGGCTCACCCAGCTCTATGCGCTCGCCTACGGGTCGCTGCCGCTCGTGCACTGCATCGGCGGTCTCGCGGATACGGTCGCCGACGCATCGCTCGAAAACCTCGCCGACGATTTCGCCACCGGCTTCGTGTTCGAACGCTTCGATCCGAAGGGACTCGCCTCGGCGATCCGCCGCGCGTTCGCGCTGTACGGACGCCGCACCGAATGGAAGGCCACGCAGCGGCGCGCGATGCGCCAGGACTTCGGCTGGGGCGCGTCGGCCGACCGCTATCTGGCCTTGTATCGCGAGCTCGTCTGAAGCATCCGGCCGCACGCTGAACTGTCAGGTTTCGTTAATCTTCACGCGCGTTTGATGGTTCGGCGCAACAGCACGGGGACGGATCAACTCGCGGCTGTCAAACTCCTGTATCGTTTGCTGACTTGCCGGCCATGCAGTTCGTGGGTTTTTCCTGCACCATCTGTATCAGGCATGTCTGCCGCACGGCGCCCGGGCCATCGGGCCGCCCGCGCGAGCCTCCCCTTCCAGTGTTTTGTTGATCGCGCATGACCGGTTGCGCGAGCCTTACCATGACGAAAAACGTTCTGAGCATCCAGTCCCATGTCGTGTTCGGTCACGCCGGCAACAGCGCGGCCGTGTTTCCGATGTGCCGGCTCGGCGTCAACGTGTGGCCGCTCAACACCGTGCAGCTCTCGAATCACACGCAATACGGGCATTGGAGCGGCAGCGCGATCGACGCATCGCAGATGGAAGATCTCGTCGACAGCATCGGCGCGATCGGCATGCTGCCGCGCTGCGACGCAGTGCTCTCCGGCTATCTCGGCACGAAGGAACAGGCGCAGGCGGTGATTGACATCGTCAAGGCCGTGAAGGCGGCCAATCCCCGCGCTTGGTACTTTTGCGATCCGGTGATGGGCGCCACGGGCGGCTACAAGGTCGAGCCCGGCATCCAGGAATTCCTCGTGAAAGAAATGCCGCAAGTCGCCGACGGGATCGCGCCGAATCACATCGAATTGCAGCGCCTCGTCGGTCGCGAGATCGAGACGTTCGAGGAAGCCGTCACCGCGTGCCGCGAGCTGCTCGCGCGTGGGCCGAAGCTCGTGCTCGTCAAGCATCTGCTCGATCGCAACAGCCCCGCCGACCGCTTCAACATGCTCGTCGTCACCGAGCGCGAAGCGTGGATGGGACAGCGTCCGCTCTATCCGTTCGCGCGCCAGCCGGTCGGCGTCGGCGATCTGACGAGCGCGGTCTTCGTCGCGCGCACGCTGCTCGGCGATTCGATCCGCTCGGCCTTCGAGCACACGCTCGCCGCGGTCAACGCGGTCGTCAAGGCGACCTGGCAGGCCGGACGCTATGAACTCGAACTGGTGGCGATGCAAAACGAAATCGCCCAGCCGCGCGAGTGGTTCGATGCGTGGGTCGCGGAGACGGCTTAGATGACTTAGGCACGTCGCTCGTTGCCGAGCGCCCTCGCCAGCACCCTGCTGGCGGCCGTCCTATAATGCGTGCCGCGTGGACCAGGGCTTGCGCCCTCGCGCCACGGCATTTTCAGCATCCGGCATTCAGCAGACGAGGCATTCGATGGACGGTCATATCCGCAGCGAGCGGGAAGAATTTTTTGAGCAGTTGTGCATCAGCGTCGACGCGGACGAAGCGCACGAACAGGAAGCGATCGAGTTCTTCGAGAACCAGTTCGACCAGCCCGACTTCGATCCCGCGCAATGGCTCGATATCGCGCTCTACTACTCGGCCGCCGTCGCGCGCGGCATCGTCGACATGGTGACGGCCGACGACAAGGCACGCAGCAACATCGCCGAAATCATCGCCGACAATCTCGACATCTCGTACGGCGAGGACGACTGCCAGCAGTTCGCCGAGACGATCGGATTCGCGCTGAACAACGGTGTGCCGGTCGATCTCGACGTGGTGCTCGACGGCTGCCAGCGCGCGATCGACGATCTCGACACGTGGGCCGACGAAGACACGAAGGCGCCGCTTTTGCGTCTGCGTGAAGAGCTGCTGCGCCAGCAAGGCGAGCGCTAGGCAAAAGGCTCGAATCTCCTCCGACAACGCAATACCGCAACACCGGCCGGCGCGCTCGCGCCGGCTTCTTAAGCATATGCCGTAATCCGCAGCCCAGGCGGACCTTCGCACGGCAAGCCAGCTTGCATGCCTGACGCACGCTCCATGTGCACCACATGCACCTGTTGCGGCCTATGCCGAAATGCTCATCCAAAACGCCACGAATTGCCAAGACGACGGCAATTTGGCTTTCTATATTCGCCCCAGATTGACGTCGCGAACACGCTGCGAGGCTCAACGCCAGTGCGCGTATTCCAGCATTGTGAGCGGCGAGCGATCCTTCGTAGTCTTGCGATGCGCGAGGGTTTGCCTCGGCCTCACGTGTCGTACCGCTTTGCTGTCGTACCGCTTTCATAACAACCGTCGATGCAAGGAGAGACCATGAGTCTTCGCAACACGCTGAAACCGCTGGCCATGCTCGTGGGTGCGATGTTTGCCGTCGCGCCTGTTGCCAGTTTCGCCGACGACCTGCCGGTCAAGATCGGTTTTGCCGCGCCGCTGACGGGCGCCAATGCCGGCTACGGCAAGGATCTGGAAAACGGTGTGCGGCTCGCGATCGACGAAGCCAACGCGCAGAAGATCAAGATCGGCGACAAGGTCGCGCACTTCGAGATCGTCTCGCAGGACGACCAGGCCGACCCGCGCGTCGGCGTGCAGGCCGCGCAGAAGCTGGTCGACTCGGGCGTCGCGGTGGTCGTCGGCCACTTCAACTCGGGCACGACGATCCCGGCCTCGCAGGTCTACGAGCAGGCTGGCATTCCGGTGCTCGATCCCGCCGCGACGAATCCGATCATCACGGGCCGCGGCTTCGCGAACACCTTCATGGTGATTTCGACCGACGCGCAGAACGCCGGCAATGCGGGCGCCTATGCCGTCGAGGTGACGAAGGCCAGGCGCATCGCGATCATCGACGATCGCACCGCGTTCGGCCAGGGCGAAGCCGACGAGTTCGAGAAGGCCGTGAAGGCGCACGGCGGCAACATCGTCGCGCGCGACTACACCGACAACCACGCGGTCGACTTCAGCACGCAGATCACCAAGTTCAAGGGCGCCAATGCGGACCTCGTGTTCTTCGCCGGCCTCGACAGCCAGGCGGCGGGCTTCGCGCGGCGCATGAAGCAGCTCGGCCTGAACGCACAGCTGGTCGGCGGCGGCGGCGTGATGGACGAGGACTTCATCAAGCTCGCGGGCGATGCGTCCGACGGCGCGATGGCCTGGGAATACGGCCGCCCGCTCGCGCAACTGCCGGGTGGCAAGGACTTCAACGCGAAGTTCAAGAAGCGCTTCGGCGCGGACGTGCTGTCCTATGCGCCGTTCGGCTACGACGGCGCGTGGGTCGCGATCAAGGCGATGCAGCAGGCCAGATCCGACTCGCCGAACGTGTACCGTCCGGCGCTCAAGTCGATCGACTACGACGGCGTGACCGGCAAGATCTCGTTCGACAGCACCGGCGCGTTGAAGAGCGGCGCGTCGACGCTGTATCAGGTGAAGAACGGCGCGTGGGTGCCGGTCGTGACGAAGAGCGGCACCTAAGCTCCACGTCCAGTAGATCGTCGCGGCCCTGCCCGGCGCGTGGCCGGCGCGGGGCGCGCTACCGCCGCGCGCTCGCCGCCCGGACGACCACCTCGGCATCGAGATCGCGCTCGATGCGCACGAGGTCGTCGCGAATCGCCGCGAATTCGTTTGGCGTACACATCTGATGGCCGAACGCGGCGCGCAGATGCCGGTTGAGCTGCAACGTGCGCGTCGCCGGATCGAAGACGTAGTGCGACGCAAACGTGAGCAACGGGTCCTCGACCGTGCTGTCGGTCGGCAGGTCGGTCACGCGCACGAAGCGCGGCAAGCTCATTTCCAGCGTTTCATCGAACTCCCCGCCGATGCACGCCCACGGCTGCGTTCTGACGGGCTCCGCGAGCCACGCCTCGACCTGCGAGCCCATGCCGCCGGCGAGGCTCGTGAGCGCCCGCACGGCGGTCGTGCCGTCCGGCCAGATCAGATGCGGCACGCTGCCCTGCATCGTCGTCGCGAACGGACCGCCGGTCACGGCGACGTCGTCGGTCTGCAATTGCGCGGAGCCGTGCAAGCCCGTTTGCAGCAGACGCCTGGCGGCAAGCTGCTGCGCGCCCTGGCGCGTCGCGCGGCGGAACGTGTTGCGTTCGAGCTCCGCGGTATAGCCCTGATCCTCGACGCGGTACGCATAATGTGCGGTGCCGTTTTCGTCGATGTCGATCTGCACGCGCGCCTTGCGTTCGCGCCGTTGAGTGGCCGGCGTGCGCGCGAGCACGCCGTCGTCGACGAGCAGCACCGGCCGGTCCATGACGCCGCCAGGCAGATAGCCGAACGCGGTGCCGCCCGCCGTCGTATCCGCGAATTGCGCCAGCTCGGGAATCCAGATGATCGCGTGATTGATCGCGCTCGCGCCGTAGCCGGGGACCTCGGGCAACGTGTAGTACGGACCGAGATTGAGCAGCACCGGCTCGCTGCGAATGCCGACGGCCGCGAGCAGCGCGCCGTATAGCGCGACGTGGTCCTTGCAGTCGCCATAGCGGTTGCGCAGGATGTCGGCCGCCTTGTGCGGAATCGCCGCCGTCTCGCCGAGAAAAAGCGCGACGTAGCGGATGTTCAGACGCATCCAGTCGTACAGCGCGCGGGCTTTGTCGCGAGGATCGGTAAGGCCGGCCGTCAGTTGCTGTGCGAGACCGATGATCGCGGGATCGTCGCGGGTCGCGTCGTTCTCGGCGGGACCGCGATAGCGCGCGGCGAAGCTCGCGAAGTCCGGCACCGTCGACACCATCAGCCGGTCGCCCCAGTTCGCGTAGCCGACCGCGCCCGCTTCGAGCCGCGCATAGGGGCCGTGCCGGTAGTCGAACTCGTAGCGCGTGCGGCCGTTCGCGGTGACGGGCGGCATCGCGACGTAGCCGCGCGCATCCGCATAGAGCGGCACGTCGACGGGAAGATCGAAGATCAGACGCTGCTCGTCGACGGGCTCGAGCGACGGCTCGACCAGATAGGCGAAGGTGCCCGCTTGCAGCGGCTTCGCGCGGGTCTTGCGAAATTCCAGGTGCACGCGCGAGCCGATCGTGACGCCGGGGAAGATCACGGTGCGCAACACACCGTCCTCGAAGCTCGGCGCGCCGGACGAGCGCGGCTCCTGCACGTCGCGGATCGCCTCGGGACCGACCGCATGCGCGGTGCCGTCGGGGTCGATCGTTTCGGCGGCCAGCAGTTGCACCTGCTCGATGTCCTTGTTGAACCACACATAGCGTTGCGCGATCTCGTCGACGCCGCTGGCCGTGTCCGCGCGCATCAGCGTGTCGTCGTGTTCCTCGATGGAACCGTCCTTCTGGATCACGAACAAATGGACGTCGCGCTCGATCGTCGCAGGGGCACGTTCGTTGGTGGAGGTGGCGATTTCGCCGGCTGCCACGCAAAGGGGCAAGACGATGCCGCTCGCGGCGGATAGCGCGGCAAGCAACGCCGCGGCGCGCACGCGGCGCACGCGGCACGCGAGCCCGATCATCGCGATCGACGTGTGCGCCAACGTGACGACGACGTTCCCCAAGATCCACCTCGGACAGGTTCGTGTCGTCGTTGTAGCACATCGCCGACCCGTGTGTTTCGGGCCGGGGTCGGCGTTGCCGCGTCGAGCTCGAGCGGCATTGAAGTCACCGGCGCACCCGCGACGCAGCGGCCGGCGTCGATCGTCTTCACTCGCCGTCGTCGAGCTGGCTCAGCAGCGCCTGCAGTTTTTCCACGTGCCGCAGCAGCATGTGCCGGTGCTTGTCGATCTGTTCAAGCCGGCCCTCCAGGTCGGCTTGAATGCGGTCATCGAGTTCGGCCGCGGCCATTACGTCCTCGACCTTCGCGCGCATCGATGCGAGCTCCACCGGCGCGTGCAGCAGATGCCGCTCGAAGCGCCGCACTTCCTGCGTCGCGAGATCGCGCACCTTGCGAAAATGCGCGTGACGGCGGTGCGCTTCGACATCGAGCGTTTCTTCCTCGAGGCGTCGCGCGGGCGGCGGCTGCCCAAAAATCGGCTCGGGCCGCAACACCGTCTTCTTGCGCACCGGATGCGCGGTGCCCCGAAAGCGCGCGAGCGGCTGCTCGTTGTCGATCGCCTCGCGCGCATTCGCCGGAATCTCGTGACCGGTGTGCGGCACGTTCATCCAGCCGCCCGGCAAACCGGTGACGGCCTCGACGCCGCGCACGAATTCCTCGCTGAATTCGCGTTGCCCGGACAGCATCAGCTTCAGGTAGCTCGCGGAAAACGTCATCATGCGCGCGAGCCGGCTCGCGGCGCCGACCTCGCTGGTCAGCAACACCAGGTTCGCGCGCCAGACTGGCAGCAGCAATTCGTCGGAATCTTCCATCGCTGGGTCTTCCATCTTTTCGCCTGATGAATCGATGACCGCGTCGCGCATGTCATCGTTTTGAAAGGGTCGTCGTCTCGCGGTGTCGCGTGCAATGCCGCTATGCCGCTTTGCGTGCGGTGGGGCCCAGATGTCGAAGGTACACATTTGACACGGTACGCACCGGCCAATTCAGCGCAAAGCGCGTTAAAACAGGGCTGACGACACATCGCATGTTGCATTGACACACGTATTCGCGCGCCGGTCCTATCCGCGGCCGCTTGATGTGGCATGCTTACACGCCGATGCGGCACGCGTCGTGCCGCATGGCTTGCTCCACAACACTGACTTAAGGGTTTTGTAATGAAGAAAATCGTTCTCGCCATCGCCGCAGCCGTTGCCACGCTGAGCGCGATCGTCCCCGCTCAGGCCGATGAGCATCACCACGAGTGCCATAAGGTGCACGTGCATCATCATTGGGAAAAGCGCTGCCACTAATGGCGGTGAAACCGTGTCCGATGGACGCGGTGCACATCAAAAAGCCCCGTTTTCGCGGGGCTTTTTTTCATGACGCGCCGCGTCTTGAAACAGCCGGCGCACGATACGCTGTGCGCGCTCGACGCTCAAACCATTCCATATGAACGCGCCGGCACGCAATCACGGACACATGCTGTTACACCTTCGCGATACGCTGACCGATGCAGGCCGACGCGGACCGCGATGCCGCGCGTTCCTGCAGCAATCGTGATCCGCGTGGTGAGAAAGGAATACAAGCTTCAGGCGGATTTCACGCGAGCGAGAGCCGTCGTTACCAGCGCTTCGAGCAGTGGCGCGACCTTCGCGGCGAGGTCTTCATCGTATGCATAAGGCAGGCGCTCTTCCATGTAGGTGATCTGCGACAGCTCGAGTTGCACCGCATGCACGCCCTGCTCGGGCTGCCCGTATTGCCGCGTGATATAGCCGCCCTTGAAGCGGCCATTCGCGATCGCCGTGTAGCCGCCGTGACGCCCGACCAGCGCGGCCAGTTCGTCAGCCAGGCCCGGCGCGGCGCTCGCACCGTTCGACGTGCCGAAGTTGAAATCCGGCAGACGTCCGTCGAAAAACCGCGGCACGCGCGAGCGGATCGAATGCGCTTCCCACAGCAGCACCTTGCCGTGCTTCGCCTTCAGCGCCGCGAGCTCGCCGGTCAGCGCGTCGTGATACGGCTTCCAGTAAGCGTCGCGACGGCGCGTGATTTCGGCGTCGTCGGGCAGATGGCCGTCGCGATAGAGCGGCTCCCTGTCGAACGTGTCGACCGGCAGCAGACCCGTAGTGTCCTGCCCCGGGTACAGGTTCGCGCCGTCGGGCGGACGGTTCAGGTCGACCACGTAGCGCGCGTAGGTCGGCGTCAGGATCGACGCGCCGAGGCGCTTCGCGAATGCATACAGGCGATCGAGATGCCAGTCGCAATCGTCGGTGCGTTGCGCGACCGGTGTCATCGTCACGGCGATGTCGGCGGGGATTTGCGTGCCCAGATGCGGGATCGAGATCAGCAGCGGCAGGCTTCCCTGATGCAGCGAGAAAACCGGCGTGAGGTTCGAAGCAGTCATGTCAGTCCGGAATCAGTGGGATCGGAGAATCAGTTCGGCGGGTCATGGCCGTTATTTGAGCAGTTCCACGAGCGCCGCGCGATAGCGCGCATAGGCGCCCTCTTCGTCGCGATGCCGGCGATCGTCGACGACCTTGACGCCGCCCGCGTAGACGTCGCGGATCGGCGTATCGCCGTGCTCGCAGAATACGACGCCTGACAGCCACGCCTCGCGCTCATGCCCGGCGATGCTCGTATGGTCGGCGTCGAGCACGAGCCAGTCCGCGCGATGGCCCGGCTGCAACGCGCCGACCGCGCGGCCGGTCGCACGCGCGCCGCCGTCGAGCGCGGCCGCGTACAGACGATCCGCGACATGCGGAGCTTGCGCCGACGCCAGCACGTTGCGCTGCCGGCGCGTCAGACGCTGGCCGTATTCGAGCAGACGCAACTCGGCGCGCCAATCGACGCCGACATGGCTATCCGAGCCGACGCCGATGCGGCCGTGCGCGTCGAGATAGTCTTGCGCGGGAAAAATGCCGTCGCCGAGATTGGCCTCGGTGGTCAGACACAAACCCGCGACCGCGCCGCTCTTCGCGAGCGCGAGCGTTTCGTTCGCATCGACGTGGGTCGCGTGCACGAGACACCAGCGGCTGTCCACATCGAAACGATCGAGCAGCCATTGCACCGGCCGCGTGCCTTCGGTTTCGAGGCACGCGTCGACCTCGGCGGTCTGTTCGGCGATATGGATGTGGACAGGCACGGTTGCGTCGATGCCGCCGAGCAACGTGCGCAGCGACGCCTCCGATACCGCGCGCAGCGAATGCGGCGCCACGCCGTAACGCAGCGCCGCATGTTCGGGGCGCGCGGCGCGTAGCGTGCCGAGCAGATCGAGCAGGCTCTCAGGCGTATTGATGAAGCGCCGCTGATCGTCGCGCGGCGCGCGCGCGCCGAAGCCGCTGTACTGATACAGCACCGGCAGCATCGTGATGCCGATCCCGCTCGCCGATGCCGCGTCCACCACGCGTTGCGCAAGCTCGGCCTGATTCGCGTAGCGCTGGCCGTCCTGCGCGTGGTGCACGTAGTGGAACTCGCACACCGACGTATAGCCCGCCTTCAGCATCTCGATGTAGAGCCACTGCGCGACGCTCGCGAGGCCTTCCGGCGTGATGCGCGCGGCAAAGCGATACATCAGGTCGCGCCACGACCAGAAGTTATCCGTCGCATTGGCGCGATATTCGGTGAGCCCCGCCATCGCGCGCTGAAACGCGTGCGAGTGAAGATTCGGCATGCCTGGCATCAGCGGGCCCGCCGCCTTCGGCACACCCGCCGGCGCCTCGGGTTGATCCGTCGTGACCGCGCTCAGCGTGCCGTGAGCGTCCCATTCGAGCAGCACGTTGCGGCGCCAGCCCTCAGGCAGATACGCGTCAGCGGCGAACAGCGATTGATTGGATTGCGTCATCTCTCAGGTTCTAGTTCAGGTCACACGCGACTCGCGCCGCGTATAAACGGTTTCGCCCGCGCGCACGACGCGCGCGCACAGCGGCCGGCCAATCCAGTAAGCGAGCTCCGCCAGCGAATCGACCGACCACACCGCGAAGTCGGCCGCGCGACCGACCTGCAGCGCACCGTGCCGATCGCTCTTGCCGAGCGCGCGCGCAGCCTGCGTGGTGACGCCTTGCAGCACCTCGGGCACGGTCATGCGAAACAGCGTGCTCGCCATGTTCATCATCAGCAGCAACGAAGTCGCCGGTGAGGTGCCCGGGTTGCTGTCGGTCGAGATCGCGATCGGCACCTCGTAGCGCCGCAGCAGTTCGAGCGGCGGCAACTGGGTCTCGCGGATGAAGTAGTACGCGCCCGGCAGCAGCACCGCGACGGTGCCCGCTTCCTTCATCGCGGCGACGCCGGCTTCGTCGAGAAACTCCAGGTGATCCGCCGATAGCGCGCGATGCCGTGCCGCGAGCGCGGTGCCGCCGCCGTTCGACAACTGCTCGGCGTGCATCTTGACCGGCAGCTCGTAGCGCGCGGCCGCGTTGAACACGCGCTCGCTCTGTTCCAGCGAAAAACCGATGCGCTCGCAGAACACGTCGACCGCATCGACGAGGCCTTCGTCCGCGAGCGCGGGCAGCATCGTGTTGCAGACTTCGTCGATATACGCGTCCGCTCGGCCCGCGAATTCGGGCGGCAACGCGTGCGCGCCGAGAAACGTCGTATAGACCGTGACCGGATAGCGCTCGCCGAGCTGACGCGCGACGCGCAGCATCTTGCGCTCGCTCGCGAGATCGAGGCCGTAGCCCGATTTGATTTCGATCGCCGTCACGCCTTCGGCGAGCAGCGGTTCGAGCCGCGCGGCCGCTTGCGTGAACAGCGACGCTTCGTCCGCGGCGCGCGTCGCGCGCACCGTCGACACGATGCCGCCGCCCTGTCGCGCGATTGCTTCGTAGCTGACGCCCGCGAGCCGCTGCGCGAATTCGTCGGCGCGCTGGCCGCCGTACACGAGGTGCGTATGGCAATCGATCAGGCCCGGCGTCACCCATGCGCCGCGCAGATCTTCGTGCGGCCATGCGGCATAGGGCGTGGGTAAATCGGCGAAAGCGCCGAGCCACGCGATACGGCCGCCGTCGACCGCAATCGCGGCATCGGCGAGCGTGTGGCGAGGATCGCCCTGCGGGCACAAATTCAGGTGATGCCAGACGGTTTGCTTCATCGCGTGCTCTTTGCCGCTCGTTGCGTGTCTGTGGATGGGTTGTCCGCGATGGAGCGCATGTGAGGCCCTATCACGGTTGATTCGTCATCGCGTGTAGCGGATCGTGATCGCGAGCACCGCGCCGTCGCCCGTCAGCGTGCAAGTGAGCGCGTTCGGCCCATCGACGCGTAGCGTGTCGCCGGTGTCGAGCCGCACGGCTTGCGCGTGGTCCGCCGCCAGTCCGACCGTGACCGCGCCGCCCGCGCAAAACAGCAGCGCCACGTCGCCGTCGAGCACGCGCGGCGCATCCTGCTGCGTGCCAGTGCGCCACACGTCCAACTCGCCCTGCGCCACGTCGCGCCGCACCATCAGGTTGAAGTCGCGCGTTGCGCCGTCGACGAGCCGCGCGTCGATGCGCGTCGCGCCATCGAAGCGCGCGATGTCGAGCGGCTGCCGCAACGCATGCGTCGAGGCGACGCCCGCGTCGCCCAGCTCATCGAGCAGCATGCCCGCGCCAGACAGCAACACCAGCGTCCGGTCGACGCCGTCGAAGCGCGAGAACGGTCCCGCCTGCGCGACATCGGCGACGCTCACGCGCCACACGAAGTCGGCGCTCGCCGCGCGCTGCCCGCCGCCGTGCGACGGAAACGCCGCGACCTCACGCGTGAACCCGCCGCCGTTTTTCCACGGCGCCGCCACGAGGTCGGCGCCGCGAATCAGCGTGACGCCTGCCATGCCGCCCGCGTGGTTGGCCATGGTCACGATCAGCGGCCCAGCATCGGCAGATTGAGACCGGCCTCGCGCGCCGTCTGCTGCGCGAGTTCATAGCCCGCATCCGCGTGACGCATCACGCCGGTGGCCGGATCGTTCAACAGCACGCGGCCGAGGCGCTGGTGCGCGGCTTGCGTGCCGTCCGCGACGATCACGACGCCCGCGTGCTGCGAGAAGCCCATGCCGACGCCGCCGCCGTGATGCAATGACACCCACGACGCACCGCCCGCCGTGTTCAGCAGCGCGTTCAGCAACGGCCAGTCGCTGACCGCGTCCGAGCCGTCCTTCATCGATTCGGTTTCGCGGTTCGGGCTCGCGACCGAACCGGTATCGAGGTGATCGCGGCCGATCACGATCGGCGCCTTCAGCTCGCCGTTCCTGACCATTTCGTTGAACGCCTGGCCGAGACGATAGCGATCCTTCACGCCGACCCAGCAGATCCGCGCCGGCAGACCCTGGAACGCGATGCGCTCGCGCGCCATGTCGAGCCAGTTGTGCAGATGCGGATCGTCGGGGATCAGTTCCTTCACCTTCGCATCGGTCTTGTAGATGTCCTCGGGATCGCCCGACAGCGCGACCCAGCGGAACGGGCCCTTGCCTTCGCAGAACAGCGGCCGGATATACGCCGGCACGAAGCCCGGAAAGTCGAACGCGTTTTCCACGCCCATTTCGAGCGCCATCTGGCGAATGTTGTTGCCGTAGTCGAGCGTTGCCGCGCCGCGTTCCTGCAGCGTCAGCATCGCCTGCACCTGCGTGGCCATCGACTGCCTGGCCGGCGTGACGATGCTTTCCGGCGCGGTCTTCATGCGCTCGCGCCAGTCTCCGACCGTCCAGCCCTGCGGCAGGTAGCCGTGAATCGGATCGTGCGCGCTCGTCTGGTCGGTCACGCAGTCCGGCGTGATGCCGCGCGCGACGCACTCGGCGAACACGTCGGCGGCATTGCCGAGCAGGCCAACCGAGATCGGCTTGCCGGCGCGCTTCGCTTCGTCGAGCATCGCGAGCGCCTCGTCGAGCGTCTTCGCCTTCTTGTCGACGTAGCGCGTCTTCAGACGGAAGTCGATGCGCGTCTCGTCGCATTCGACCGCGATCATCGAGAAGCCCGCCATCGTCGCCGCGAGCGGCTGCGCGCCGCCCATGCCGCCGAGACCGCCGGTCAGAATCCAGCGGCCCTTCGGGTCACCGTTGAAGTGCTGGTTCGCGACCGCGAAGAAGGTCTCGTAGGTGCCCTGGACGATGCCCTGGCTGCCGATGTAGATCCAGCTGCCGGCGGTCATCTGGCCGTACATCATCAGGCCCTTGCGGTCGAGTTCGTGAAAGTGTTCCCACGTCGCCCAGTGCGGCACGAGGTTCGAGTTCGCGAGCAGCACGCGCGGCGCGTCCGCATGGGTGCGGAACACGCCGACCGGCTTGCCCGACTGAATCAGCAGCGTTTCGTCTTCGTTCAGGTCCTTCAGCGACGCGAGGATCTGATCGAAGCAATCCCAGTTGCGCGCGGCGCGGCCAATGCCGCCGTACACGACGAGCGCGTGCGGGTGCTCGGCGACTTCGGGGTCCAGATTATTCTGGATCATCCGGTACGCGGCTTCCGCGATCCAGGTCTTGCAGGTCTTTTCCGCGCCGTGCGGTGCGCGGATCGTGCGAGTCGGATCGAGACGCGGATCGACGTGTTTCGGATTGTTCATGGTGTCCCCAATAATGCGTGAAGAGGTTCGATAAAGATTCGGCGAAGACGAAAAAGCGAATTCAGAAATGCCCAGTGAAGCGGTAACGGGTGCCCGGATGCCACAGATTCGCGATCGAGGCGACCTCGCCTTGCGACCACGTGCGCCGGTGCAGCACGAGACACGGCTCGCGTTCACTCATGTTCAACAGCTCGCGCGTGATCTCGTCGGCGGCGAGCGCCTCGATGCGGTACTCGACGCGCTGCAGCGGCGCGACGCGCACGAGGTACTGGTTGGGCGTGGTGTTCGTGAAGTCCTGCAGCGCGTATTCGGGTGCGACGGCCGGATTGACCCAGCGTTCCTCGAGCTGCACCGGCTCCTCGTTTTCGAAATGCAGCAGGCGCGAATGAAACACGGGGCTGCCCGCGCTCACCTGCATCTCTTCGGCGAGCGCTGCATCGGCGATGCTGGCGCCGATGTTCAGCACCCTCGCCTGATAGCGATGACCGCGCGCAACGATTTCATCGGAGATGCTGCGGATCGCCACCAGGGTCGACTCGTACTTGGGACGGGCGACGAAAGTGCCCGAGCCTTGTACACGTGTCAGCACCTGCTCCGAGGTCAACTCGCGCAACGCGCGGTTGACCGTCATGCGCGCGACGCTGAATTCGCGCGCAAGCTCGTTTTCGGAGGGCACCTGGTCGCCTTCGGCCCACTCGCCCGCATGAATGCGCGCGAGGATGAAGTCCTTGATGCCCTGATAAGCAGGTGCGTTCATCGGTGTGATCCGCGCTCTCGACGACTCATTGTTCCGACGCGAACGAGAACGGGCTCAGCTTCGCGACCGCGCCGGCCTGCACGAGCTTCGTGACCGCCGCGATATCCGGCGCGAAGTAGTGATCGAGCTCGTAGTGCGCGACGTCCTTGCGCACGAGGTCCATCACCTTCTGCAGGCTTGGGCTGGTCTTGTGCGGCGCGCGCAGATCGACACCCTGGGCGGCGGCGAGCAGTTCGATCGACAGGATGTTCGCGGTGTTGTCGGCGATATCGCCGAGCTTGCGCGCGGCGAACGTCGCCATCGACACGTGGTCTTCCTGGTTCGCGGACGTAGGCAGCGAATCGACCGAAGCCGGATGCGCGAGCGTCTTGTTTTCCGATGCGAGCGCGGCGGCCGTCACGTGCGCGATCATGAAGCCGGAGTTCACGCCGCCATCCTTGACGAGGAACGGCGGCAGGCCCGACAGCGTCGCGTCGATCAGCAGCGCGATGCGGCGTTCGGCGAGCGCGCCGATTTCCGCCACGGCGAGCGCCAGGTTGTCGGCCGCGAACGCGACCGGCTCGGCGTGGAAGTTGCCGCCCGACAGCACTTCGCCGGTGTCCGGGAAAATCAGCGGATTGTCGGAGACCGCGTTCGCTTCCTTCAGCAGCGTTTCGGCGGCCTGACGCATCTGGTCCAGACACGCGCCCATCACCTGCGGCTGGCAGCGCAGGCTGTACGGGTCCTGCACCTTGTCGCAATCGGCGTGCGACACGTTGATCGCCGAGCCTTGCAGCAGCGAACGATACGCCGCGGCCGCGTCGATCTGGCCTCGATGGCCGCGCAGTTCGTGGATGCGCGCGTCGAACGGCTTGACCGAGCCCATCGCCGCATCCACCGACAGCGCGCCGGCGACGAGCGCCGTGCGGTACAAGTCTTCGATCGCGAACATGTTGTACAGCGCGAGCGCGGTCGAAGCCTGGGTGCCGTTCAGCAGCGCGAGCCCCTCCTTCGCCTGCAGCGTCAGCGGCTTCAGACCGACGAGCGCGAGGCCTTCGGTGGCCGGCATGCGCTCGCCCTTCGCGAACACTTCGCCGACGCCGAGCAGGGTCGCCGACATATGCGCGAGCGGCGCGAGGTCGCCCGATGCGCCGACCGAGCCCTTGACCGGGATCACCGGCAGCACGTCGGCGTTGAACAGCGCGATCAGCGCCTCCATCACTTCGCGGCGGATGCCCGAGTGGCCGCGGCCGAGGCTCGACAGCTTCAGCGCGATCAACAGACGCACGACCGGGCGCGACATCGGCTCGCCGACGCCGACCGCGTGCGACAGCACCAGATTGCGTTGCAGCAGTTCGAGCTGATCGCGCGGAATGTGCGTGCTGGCGAGGCGGCCGAAGCCGGTATTGATGCCATAAGCCGGCTCGCCCCTGGCGGTGATGTCGGCGACGGCCTGCGCGCACGCGTCGATGGCGGCATGGCTCGCGGGATCGAGTTGCAGGGTGAACTGCTCACGCGCGATCTGGCGCAGTTGCGGGAGGGTCAGGTAGCCGGGCTTCAGAATCATGGTTGTCGTCCTGTCTATACAAGTTCAAATAAGTCTAGCCGGCGGGTCTTGTATATACAACTTGTTTTTCGAGATTTCGTGCCTGGGGATTTCCATTATTTGGCACGTGACTCGGCGGGAGCGCGGCGGGTTTGGCGGCAGGTCGTAGGCGGCAGGTCCTGGACGCATGGGTCGGCGTGGCCGCCGTGATTTAGCCCACAGTTGTATATACACCTTCGCGGCGCGGGTCGCCATCTGGCCAAAATTGGCGCGCTCTCGCTGCGCGGGAAGCCGGACACGCCGGCTCCGCCGATATCTGGGTTATAGGACAGAAGGCTCTGCGACGCGGATCAGAGCTTGACCCGCGCCGCGATGAAATCCAGAAAGCACTGCACGCGCCCCGCGAGCGATGCGCTCTGGTAGTACACCGCATGCACCGGCTGCCGTTCATCGACGAGCAGGTTGCCGAGAATCGGCACGAGGCGGTTTTCGCGCACGTCGCCGGCGGTCATGAAGTCGGCCAGACAGGCGACGCCCCAGCCGGACAGCGCCAGTTGCCGCAAGGTTTCGCCGCTCGATGCGGTGATCGACGGTTCGATCTTCAGCAGCGCGGCTTCGTCCCGCTGCCCCTTGGCGCGCTTCGTTCCCGTGCCCCCTTCGCGCAACGGCCAGCGATTCAAATGCTCCGGCGCCGTAAAGCCGATCAGCCGATGCGCGTGCAGCGCGTCGAGCGTGGTCGGCTCGCCGTGCTCGGCCAGATACGCCGGGCTCGCGAGCACGCGCAGCCTGCTCTCGCCGAGCGCGCGCGCATGCAGCGTCGAATCCTGCAGCGCGCCGATGCGAATCGCGATGTCGACCTTCTGTTCGAGCAGATCGACGATCCGCTCGTTGCTGGTCAATTCGAGCCGGATCTCCGGATACAGCGCCGAAAACGCGGTCATATGCGGCGCCACGCAATGCAGCATGAACGGCGACGCCGCATCGACGCGCAAGCGCCCCGACGGCCGTTGCCGCCCGCGCGCGACCGACTCCTCGGCCTCTTCGAGCGCGTCGAGGATCGCGCGGGCGCGCCGCAGGAACGCGTCGCCTTCCTCGGTCAGATGCAGACGCCGCGTCGTGCGCCGCACGAGCGCGGTGTCGAGCTTCTGCTCGAGGCGCGTGAGCGCGCGGCTCACGCCGGAGACGGTCTGCCCCAGCTTCTCGGCCGCCGCGGTAATCGAGCCGCTGTCGATCACGGTGACAAACACCAGCAATTCGTCGGTGGAGGTTTTCATTGTTGATTTCAGATCAAGATTGATTTGAGACTAACACGCTTTTTGCGAGAATCCGCGCGAGCGATACTGCGTGCCTGTCGATCGGAGTTGGCGCTTTAGCGCTTACTCCGATCCCATGCAAGAGATTGCGGTCTTGGCATTTCCCTCAGGAGAACGTCTTGAAGATTTTCGTTACTGGCGCAAGCGGTTTTATCGGCGGCTCGATCGCGGCGCATCTGGCGCGCGCCGGCCATCAGGTGCGCGGGCTGATTCGCAAACCCGAACACAGCGGCGAGTTGCAGCGGCTCGGCATCGAGCCCGTGCTCGGCACGCTCGACGACCGAGCGTTGCTGATCGCCGAAGCGCAAGCGGCCGACGCGGTGATCAACGCCGCGAGCAGCGATCACGAAGGCGCGGTACGCGCGCTGATCGACGGACTCGCCGGTTCGGGCAAGGTATTCCTGCACACGAGCGGGTCGAGCATCGTCGGCGATGCGTCGGGCGGCGAAGCGGGTGAAGCACGCATATATCACGAAGACGCGCTGCCCACCCCGACCGCCGACAAGGCCGCGCGCGTCGCGATCGATCAACTGGTGCTCGACGCCGCGCAACGCAACGTGCGCTCGGCCGTGCTGTGCAACACGCTGATTTACGGTCACGGCGCGGTGGCCGGCAGCGCGAGCGTGCAGTTGCCGCGACTCGTGCGCCAGGCGCAGAAAAGCGGCGTCGTGCGTCATGTGGGCAGCGGCGGCAACGTCTGGTCGAACGTGCATATCGACGACGTCGCCGAGCTGTATCGCCTCGCACTCGATAAAACCCCTGCCGGCACGTTCTATTTCGTCGAAAGCGGCGAAGCGTCGTTCCGCGACATGAGCGCCGCGATCGCACGCGCGATGAAGCTCGGCGCGCCACAGGACTGGCCGCTCGAAGACGCGAAACAGGAATGGGGCTACGAAATGGCCTCGTACGGTCTTGGCTCGAACAGCCGCGTGCGCGGCGAACGCGCGCGCAAACTGCTCGGCTGGCAACCGCGGCGCACGTCCGTGATCGAATGGATCGAACGCGACATGACGGGGCCGCAAAGCACCGTTTGACGCGGCTTTGCGCGCCGCGCAACGTAAGCTGTGTAAGCGCGGTCGTTGCGAATCCGTAAGCTCCTTTCGATAAAATCGCGGGCACCTGACGGTGCGATTCCACCGTCGCACACACGCCCCGATTCGACCGATGAGCTTCGCGCTGAACTTCGACTGGCTGACCAACCTGATGGCGATTCTGTTCGTCGTCGCGTGTCTGTACGACACGCGCTACGACGAATACGGCGTGCTGACGCTCGCGGCCGCGGCGATGAGCCTCATCGTGATGGCGATGGAAATGTTCCTCAGACCCGCCTTCGAGATGGCGCTGTAGCGAACTGATGCAGCGCTCGTGCAGCACAGAGGCGCCGCGCCAGCTAGCGCGGCGCGCGCCCCTCGCCCCCTTCGTCGACCCGCTTCACCGTTTCACCGCTTCACACCGTGTACGATCCGCACGCCGGGCAAGCCGCGCGCGCGTGGTCGTCGTAGCGGTCGTGATGCCTGACCCAGTCGGTCAGATTACTGTTCTCGTTGCGGCCTTTCGGCGCGATGTCCAGAAGCGCGTAGGTGTTCACGAAGCGCTCGTCGCCGCGTGCGTAGCATGAGTACGTGTGATACACGTCGCCGTTTGCGTCCTTGTAGAACACGCTGTGGCCGTGCTGCTCGTCGATGCCGACGTCCTGCTCGGTGAAGTTGTAGAACGCCTTTTTACTCGCCAGCTGCTCCGGCGTGAACGACACGTGGTAGTCGAAATTGAAATCGCTGCCGCTCGACGACACCCACGGAAAGGTCCACCCCATGCGCCGTTTGAACGCGTCGATCTTCTCGAGCGGGGCGTGCGATACCGTCACATAGCTGACGTCGTGATGGACCAGATGCGTGAGAATGCCGCTCATATGGTCCGACAGAAACGAGCAGCCGACGCACCCCTCTTCCCAGTCCGGGCCCAGCATGAAGTGATAAACGATCAGCTGGCTGCGGCCGTCGAACAGCTCCGCGAGCGTCTTGCGGCCTTCCGGCGTATCGAACGTATAAACCTTGTCGACCTTGACCCACGGCAATTCGCGGCGCTTGCGCGCGAGTTCGTCGCCGGCGCGCATATGCGCTTTTTCGTCGGCGAGCAGCGCGCGGCTCGCGGCGAGCCACTCTTCCCGGCTGCCGATGCGATGTTGCGGTTCCATCTGCGTCTCCTTTCCTGCGGATGCAGGGCTTGACCTCAAGGTTAAGGTTTAGAGACGCTGACGCGAAAGTCAAGGAGCCGCAACGAAACTCAGATCGCCCAGCCGCCGACATAAAACCCGACCAGCACGACTGCGATCGCCACGGTCCCGACATTGAGCTTGCGATACTCGCCGCTGACGACGCGTCCGATCACGAGCGTCGCGAAGCCGAGCATGATGCCGGTCACGATGTTCGCGGTCAGCACGATGAACACCGCGCACACGAGCCCCGCCATCGCGTCGACCATGTCGTCCATATGCAGCTTGCTGACGTTCGACAGCATCAGCAGCCCCACGTACATCAGCGCGGGCGCGGTCGCATACGAAGGCACCAGCGCGGCGAGCGGCGAGAAGAACATCACGACGAGAAACAGCAGACCGACGACCGCCGCCGCCATCCCCGTCTTCGCGCCCGCCGCGACGCCGACCGTCGACTCGATATACGCGGCCGCCGGCGCGCCGCCGAGCAGGCCCGAGAAGACCGAGCTCAGCGAATCGGCGCTCAGCGCGCGGCCGCCGTTGATGATGCGGCCGTTTTCGTCGAGCTGCCCCGCCTGGCCCGCGACCGCGCGGATCGTGCCGGTCGCGTCGAACACGGCGGTCATCACGAGCGCGAGCACGCTCGGCAGCACCGCCATCGACAGCGCGCCCTTCACGTCCATCGCGCCGATCAGCGACGCATGCCCCGGCGCGCTCAACGACGGCACCGCGAAGATGCCGTGAAACGCCACGGCCGGATCGATCGCGAGCCCGATCGCCGAGATCGCGACGATCACGATCAGGATCGAGCCCGGCACGCGCCGCCGCACGAGCCCGACGATCGCGGCGAGTCCGGCGACCGAGATCAGCGCCGGCAACGCCGCAATATTGCCGAGCGACACCGGCAGCCCCGCGCCCGGATTCTTGACCACGAGCCCGACGTCGTTCGCGGCGATCAGCAGCAGGAACAGGCCGATGCCGATCCCGGTGCCGTGCGCGATGCCGACAGGCAGGTTGCGCAAAATCCACGAGCGCACGCCGGTCACCGAAATCGTCGTGAACACGACGCCCATCAGGAACACCGCGCCGAGCGCAACGGTCGGATGCAGGCCCTTGCCGAGCACGAGGCCGAACGCGGTGAACGCGGTGAGCGAGATCGCGCAGCCGATCGCGATCGGCAGACGCGCCCACACGCCCATCAGCAGCGAGCCGAACGCCGTGGTCAGACACACGGCGACGAACACCGCGCTGGTATCGAAGCCTGCCTTGCCGAACATGCCGGGCACGACGAACACGGAATAGACCATCGCGAGGAAGGTCGTGATGCCCGCGACGATCTCCTGGCGCTGCGTGCTGCCGCGCGCGGAAATGTCGAAGTAGCGGTCGAGAAAGCCCTTACCGCGGAATGATTCGGTGTCGAAGGATTCGCTCGCGACGTCGGAATTCGCGAGGGCCTGGGGTTCCATCATGATGAGTGCCTCCTTTATCAGCGCGCTGAAACGGCCGCTAAAGCGGCCGTCATCAGGTTCGTCTCGTGGATTGGTTGGTGTGGGTAACGCTTTTCTGAGTCGAAATGTAGGTGAAGCGAACTATGTGTCCAATCGCATGAATGGCATGCCGGACATGTCGCGCGACTTATATCTTTTGCGCGACGGTCGCTCGCGCGAGCGCTGCGCGCGTATACACCTACGGCATACGGGCAGCCGCGAAACGCGCCGAACCCACCCCGGCGATCGCGTTCCAGGCACGCGGCGTGCAGGGCTATCCCGACAGAGCATCGGCGAAACCGTCTGCAACGCAACCGGCGAAAGGCTGCCCGCGCGGCAGCGCAGGTTAAACTCTGGGCCGTAGCCCCATCCAACCGCGGCGGCTCATCGCGCCCGTCCGCACCTGCCCGTGGAGTTTTTCCTGATGACTGGCGGTTTTCCGCGCCCCGCCGGGCGCCTGCCGATTGTCCCGTTTGGACCGCTTGGATCGCTTCGCCCGCTCGATTCGCCTGATTCGCCTCATTCGCTCGATGTGCTTCGACTGTTGCGCTGGCTGTGCACCGTGGCCGCGCTGTTCGCGTTCGCCGCGCTGTCCGGCTGCAGCAGCCTGCTGTGGGGTACGCAGCAGGCGCCGATCGTCGATGCGACGGTGATGCCGGTCGAGCCGGCAAGCGCGCCGGTCGCCGCGTCCGCGTCCGAGCCGGTCGAGAGCGAGGCGAACGAGGGGCCCGAGGAGCCGAAGAAACCGAAGAAGCCGGTCGTGAAGCCGCACAAGGTCGAACCGCCGCCGCCCGTGGTCGTGCCGGCTCCGCCGCCGCCCCCGCCGCCGCCGCCGCTGATCGTGCTGCGCACGATCGAGCGCAGCGACGCGCGCGCGCTGCTCGACAGCCAGGTGCAGAAGCCCGACGGCAAGGTGGTCGGCCGCGCGGTCGACATGATCGCCGACGCAGCCGGCAAGCCGCGCGAGATGGTCGTCAATCTGCAGGGCTTCCTCGGCGTCGGCGACCGCAAGGTGAACTTCCCGTGGGGCGCGTTCCACTTCACGCCGACCGCGAAGGGGGCGCCGATCACGCTGAACCCGACGGCCGTGCCGAGCACCGCGAACAAATCGAACCCGCTGGAACTGGCGCTGCTCGATGCGACCGTCGAGCGCGCGAACGGCGCCAAGGTGGGCCGGGTGGTCGACGTGCTGATCGACGGCAACGCGCAGCCGCAGGCGATCGTCCTCGACGTCGGCGGCATGGTCAGCCCCGACCGGCGCACGATCGCCGCGAACTGGTCGGCGCTGCGCTTCGTCACGCGCGACAAGGAACTGCATCCGCAGATCGATCTGAGCGACGCGCAGATCAACGCGACGCCGCCCTACGCGAGCGACAAGCCGATTCGCGCGGTGTCGCCGGCGCCGCCCGCGCAGCCTGCCGCCAGCGCCGCGCCGGCGGTCTCGGCGCCGCCGGCCGCGTCGTCGGCCGTCGCGGTTTCCAACGCACGGGCGGTCCGATGACGGTCCGTACTATGGTCACGGCGCGAAGTCTGCGCGCGCTCGATTGGCTCAACTTCTTCGTCGCCAACGTGCAGACGGGCTTCGGGCCGTTCATCGCGTCCTACCTCGCATCGCACAAGTGGACCCAGGGCGAGATCGGCATGGTGCTGTCGGTCGGCACGATCAGCGCGATGGTCAGCCAGGTGCCCGGCGGCGCCGCGGTCGACGCGTTGCGCAACAAGAAAGCGGCGGCCGCGTGGGCGATCGGCGCGATCATCCTCAGCGCGATGCTGCTCGCGATCAGCCCGACCGTGCTGCCGGTGATCGCCGCCGAGGTGTTCCACGGCTTCGCGAGCTGCATGCTGACGCCGGCGCTCGCGGCGATCTCGTTCGCGCTGGTGGGTCGCGCGAATCTCGGCGACCGGCTCGGCCGCAATGCGCGCTGGGCGTCGATCGGCAGCGCGGTCGCGGCGGGTCTGATGGGACTGTTCGGCGAGTACTACTCGCCGCGCGCGGTGTTCGTCCTGACCGCGGGCCTCGCGGTTCCCGCGCTGATCGCGCTCGCGATGATCCAGCGCACCGACACGATCGAGCTGCCGCAAGCGGCGCCCACCCCCGAGCAGCTCGAGCGGCGCGAAAGCCTGCGCGAGCTGCTGCGCGACAAGCGCATGCTGCTGTTCGCCGCGTGCATCGTGCTGTTCCATCTGTCGAACGCGGCGATGCTGAACCTGGCCGCCGGCGAAGTGACGGCCGGCATGGGAGACAACGTGCAGCTCGTGATCGCGGCATGCATCATCGTGCCGCAGGCGATCGTCGCGATGATGTCGCCGTGGGTCGGGCGCTCGGCCGAACGCTGGGGCCGCCGGCCGATTCTGCTGCTCGGCTTCTCCGCGTTGCCGATCCGCGCGCTGCTGTTCGCGGGCATCAGCAGCCCCTATCTGCTCGTGCCGGTGCAGATGCTCGACGGCTTGAGCGCCGCGGTGTTCGGCGTGATGCTGCCGCTGATCGCCGCCGACGTCGCCGGCGACAAGGGCCGCTACAACCTGTGTATCGGCCTGTTCGGGCTCGCGGCCGGCATCGGCGCGACGTTGAGCACGACGGCGGCGGGCTTCGTCGCCGATCGTTTCGGCAACACGGTGAGCTTCTTCGGCCTCGCGGCGGCCGGTGCGCTCGCGGTGCTGCTGGTGTGGGCGGCGATGCCCGAGACGCGCGACGCGGCGACGGCCAGCAACGGCGACGGCGCGGCTGTGCCCGGTCGTGGATAGTCGGCGGCGACGTGAGTCGCGCGAGCTGGATGAGCCGGGGCGTGATCTGATGGTCGCAGTCGGATCACGTCGCAACCGGCTTGACCACTGCGGAAGTCAGGTGAATCAGTCGGCGAGAAACACCTCTTCGCCTCGACCCAATGGGACGACGACGGGTCGCTGCACGACGGTCTCCATATCGATGTGCCGCCCCTCGCGCGACGAGCGTTCGAAGGCATCCAGCACCTCCAGCACGTGTAACGCCAGTTCGCCGCTCGCGCGATGCGGCCGACCTCGGCGCAACGCCATGGCCATGTCCAGCACGCCCACAGCGCGGTAATTGGCCACCCGCGCACCGCTCCTCAACGTGAAGTTGTCGACGCCAAAAGCATGGACCTGTGTGTCGAGCGGCTTAAAGCCGCTATCACGTTCAGCCACGCGCGGACTCCCGCCAAAGAAATTGGGATCGACGCCCAACAGGCTACCTTCCGTGCCATAGATCTCGATAGGCGCACGCTGATGGGCCCACACGTCCCAGGAGGCGCTCATCACCACGTTGGCCCCACCCTCAAAATGCAGGATACCGTTGACCGTGGTGGGCACCTCGACCTCGATGACCTGGCCCCTCAGCGGCTCACTGGAGATGATGCGCTGGGGAAAACCGATGGTGGCGCAAGCAGACACGCGTGCCACCGGCCCAAGCAGGTTGACCAACTGCGTCACGTAATACGGGCCCATGTCGTGAATCGGGCCGCCGCCAGGCTTGAAAAAAAACTCAGGATTGGGATGCCAGGACTCCATGCCGCGGGACAACACGGCCACGGCCCCGCCAATGGCACGCCCAATGCGGCCCGCATCGAGCGCCGCGCGGCACGCCTGATGGGCCGCGCCGAAGAAGGTGTCCGGCGCGCAGCCCACGCGTAATCCCGAAGCCTCGGCTCGCGCCAGCATCGCGCGTGCGGACGCGAACTCGGTACCCAGGGGCTTTTCGAGGTAGACGTGCTTGCCCGCCTCCAGAATCTGCAGGCTTACCGGCACATGCGCGTGCGGCACCGTAAGGTTGATGACGATTTCGATGTCGGGGTCGGCCAGCAGCGCAGCCACCGTCATCGCGGCAACGCCGTGCTGCGCGGCCTTGGCCCGGGCGGCCTCCGGACGCAAGTCGGCGCAGGCCTTGATGCGGACGAATTCCGAATTCGCCGCGCCGGTGAAATAGGCATCGCTGATGTTGCCGCAACCGATGATGCCGACGAAGACAGGTTTCATGGATCAGGCTCCGAGCTGGTGCAGATAGGCAAAGGCATTGCGGGCGAAACGTTCGCCGTCGCTGGGATTGTCGTGCTCGGCGGCGAGGAAACGCGCCCCCGCTTCGCGGCAGGCGGCGGCCAGCGTGGGCCAATCCATGACGCCGTGACCGACGTCGGCCCAGCCGTCCTCGTCCAGTTTTTCACCCGCGGGCGCGAGGTCTTTCGCATGGGCCGAGACCACGCGGCCCGTATAACGACGAAGCCATGGCAGAGGATCGGCGCCGCCGCGCACGAGCCAGGCTACATCCACTTGCCAGCCGAGCGGCCTTGCCCCGGCGGACTCGAACAGCAGTTCCAGCGCCGTTGCGCCGTTCTCCTTGGCGCTGAGTTCCCAATCATGGTTGTGGTAAGCGAGGGCGATGCCCTGAGCGGCTAGCCGATGGGCGAGGCTGCCCAACTCGTTGCCGAGCGCCCGCCAGTATGCGGCGTCACTGTCGCGCTCGGCGGGCGGCACCGCGGGCATAACCAACTGGGTGATACCGAGGGTCTCGCACGCCGCGGTCACTTCGTGCAAACGCTCACGCAGCATGGCCATGCTGAGGTGGCTGGAGGAGGCGCTAAGGCCGCGCGCCTGAAGCTTGTTGCGGGTGTCGGCCGCATTTTCGAGCAAGGACCCGATCAGCTCCACCTGGCGAAATCCGGCCTGGGCGGCAATGTCGAACTGCCGGTCGAGTTCGCCCGCATTGCGCAGGCTGTAAATCTGGATGGAAATGGGCAAGGCTTGATTCATGGTCGTCAATCCAAAGAGTCAAGGTGGATGCGGCACGGATGGCCTACGGAGCTGGGCGCAAGCCAAAAGGTAAGCGCTTTCCCGTTTACCTGGAACAGGGGCTTTACCCTATGCAGCAGGGATCGGCACAAACAGGAGTACGCGAGAAGCTTCGGATAAGCGGATTGCATAACGCTGCGGTTTGCAGCAACACCATGGATTCCCGCAAGCCGAGTCTGAATCCCCGCTCAGTTTTGAGGTTCGATGACGCATGGAGGGGGAAAGCCTTTTCCCGTGATGCTAAAATTGTTACCTTCCTGCTGGTGACAGACCCGCCGCTGCCTGAACGAACCAATGCGAAGCAAACCCTCCATCGAAGCCGTTGCCCGCGAGGCTGGCGTTTCCATTGCCACGGTGTCGCGTGTGCTCAACGGGACGAAGGCCGTGACGGCGGCCACGCGTGAGCGGGTCGAGGCAGCCGTACGGGCACTGAACTACCGGGCCAATCCGTTCGGCCGCAGCCTGAGTACCGGTCAGAGTCGCATTCTGCTGATGCTCATGCCGGATTTCGCCAACCCCTACTACGCCGAGATCGTGCGCGGGGCCGGCGCGGTCAGTCGCCAGGCCGGTTACACGCTGCTTCCGGCGGACCTGGAAGCCTGGACTGGCACGGCGGACGCCTCGCTGCCGACGCTGGCCGGCAGTCTGAGCGACGGCGTCATCAATCTCGTGCCCATGTCCGACCCGGCAGCCCGGCGCGAGGCGGCGAACGGCAAGCCATGGGTCAATTGCTCGGAATTCTTGCCCGGTAGTGACGTGCCTTATGTCAGCATCGACCACCGCCAGGCCGGTACGGATGCCGTGCAGTACCTCATCAACAAGGGCCACCGGCGCATCGGCTTCATCACCAGCGATGAGCGCTTCCTGTATGCGCGTCAGCGCCGCGAGGGCTATGACGCAGCACTACTGCGCGCCGGTCTCGCGCCTGCGCCCGAGCTTGTCTGCGTTACTGGCGACAATAGTTACGCCGCCGGAAGCCAGGCGGCGGCAAAGCTGCTGGCGGTGGTGGATCCGCCGAGCGCCGTGTTCGCCGTGTCGGACACGTTGGCCATCGGCGCGATCAAGGGCTTTAGCAAAGCCGGCCGGCGGGTGCCGCACGACGTGGCGGTAATGGGCTTCGACGACGTGCCCATCGCTGGCATCTTCGAGCCGGGGCTGACGACCGTGGCCCAGCCCATGGTCGAGCTGGGCGCCGCGGCGGCCGAAATGCTGCTGGCGCTGCTCGACGGCCAACGCCCAGCGTCGCGCATCCTGCAGCATCAGCTGGTGCTGCGGGAGTCGGTTTGAGCGGTCGATCGGGAGAAGTCAAGATCTCCTTTGCCCACTGAGGTGGTTTGTAGCTGGCTCAGTTTTGGTGAGGCTGCCGACGCCGATGCATTTCGGCCACCTTGCTCCCACGGCTCATGAAATCGTTCGTTGAAGCTTTCGTGGTCGCCGTGGTTGGCGCCGTCGCTGTGGCGGTTTTTGCTCAGTCGAGCCAGCCGAAGACCCATCAGCAAATGCTTGAAGAACTGGTTCAGATCGGAATTCCCGGCAGCGCTCAACCTTTGCGCCGCAGTTGTTGCCCCTGTGGTATTTGTTGATTAAGGCTGATGACGCGCCGAGCGTGAACATCCGCTGGCAATGCGGAACCGCCGATAGAGCACGTGCGGGCGCACGCGAGCGAATGGCTGGAGATGGGCCGGCTACCACCCGATGCGCTCGGCTGTTGTCGACCCGTTGCTGCCCGTCAGAGAGCTTCTGCGAATGTCCCAACCTGCGGGAAAAGCGGCCGTTCACCTCCCGACTACGCAACACGCCCGGCGGAGCCTCGGCAACCCATATTGCCCTGGAGATCGGTGGCCGAAAGCCAGCATGTCGCCGGCACCGCTGATTGACGAGCCGGCAGGTAGTTTTTGAGAGGTCAAAGTAGGAAGCAGTCGAACTGGTAGGGATCCCCTTTGCCGTCCGCGCAAGGCGTCCAGTCAGTCATTACTCCGCCCACCTTGCCTAAGTATGGGCCTGCGATGTTGAGAATAAAGTCGTGTGCTAGATTCCCCGGGTCGACCAGACCTGCGCGCGGATGACTATGCACCCATAGCAGTCCCGCTAGCACGCCCGCCGCGACCTGAAGGCTAGTAGCACTGTTGTTTGGAGCTAGCCTGCGGGCCTCTTCCAGAGATAGCAGAGATCCATACCAGTAGCCGCCGAAACGCGGGCTAAGCAACAAGACGCCCAATTCGTCCTGTCCGCTGACGAGACCAGTTTTCAGCAAGCGCTGCCGAGCCTGCGGTTGCCAGTCGCGCGCAGCCAACTCCAGGAGTGACTGCTCCGTATCGTCGCACGGCCGGTAAGCGTAGCAGACTGTAGGCCTATAGATAAGCTGACCATCGCAGTGGATGCTCAGGTAGTCACTCATCGCTACCGCATCGAACAAACTTATCAGGAAAGCGTTGCCAGCGCCGTCGGCCGGAGTCCAACTGCGAATACGGGTTGCCGCACCTCGCTTCTGCAAATAGATTGAACTTCGGCAGCCTTGCAGGTGCGCGCCCGCTCCGGGCGGGAGCAGCGTTTCGTGACTGCCCCATCCAATTTCAGCCGGCTGACAGCTCTCGGCAAGAAACCCGTCCACGGACCACGTGTTGACGAATTCATCAGTCTGCTTGGGTTGCACATCCACCTGACTATCGCGCTCCGCGACGTGGATCACCCGGACGTCAAGCTCATATGCCAGTGATGCCCACTGTTCCCGCGTTTTTGGCCAGGCCGCAGGCATGCCCAACGGCAGGCCGCATATGGCGGCTAAATCCAGCAATGCGTGCTTGAGGAAGTGAAAAGACAATCCGGGATTGGCGCCATGAGCAAGCAGTGCCGTCGACCCCCAATCGTCGTGCTCCTTCAAGGCGAGAGCCGCTTCGCGCAAGACATAGTTTGTTCGTTCGGCCAGTGGAAGGTTGGTATCGAGTAGATGCCCCTGCCAGGGTTCGATACCGGAAATTTTCAAGCTAGTTGTCGCCTCAACGAATAAATTTCAGGCGGCCTTTCGCTCCAGATTGCGGCGTTGTTGATGGATGCCCTGGTCATCGATGCGATCAGGGTTCAGATGCACAGCATCGACGCGCTGCCAGTTGCGCGTGCGGCCCTTCCATCGAAGCGGATTGCGCTGCCGAGCACTCGCGTAAAGCGCCGTGCGTCGTTCCAGAATATCCTGATCGAGGTTGGCATGACGCTGCGCGGGCGTCACAAACCGGATTGCGCTGTGACGATGCTCATCGTTGTACCAGCGCACCAGTGCGCCGACCCAGGTACGTGCGGCCAGCAGGGTATCGAACGCTTTGAGCGGGTAAGCGGGCCGGTACTTCAGGGTCTTGAACAGCGACTCGGAATAAGGGTTGTCGTTGCTCACGCCCGGGCGACTCAACGACGGCATGACGCCCAGCGCCTGGAGGGTGGCGAGCATCGTCGCGCCTTTCATCGGGCCGCCGTTATCCGAATGCAGAATCACCTGGTTGGGCCGTATCGCTTCGCGCGCGCAGAGGTCCCTGAGGACTTCGCTGGCCAGTACGCTGCTTTCCTCGGCATAGACCTGCCAGCCGACGATCTTGCGACTGAAGACATCCAGAAACAGGTAGAGATAAAAATACTGTCCACGGATCGTCGTCGGCAAATACGTGATGTCCCAGGAATACAGCTGGTTCGGCGCGTCGGCGCAAACTGAACGGGGTTTGCTGCGAGCGTGGGCCGGCCGTTCGCTGCGCCGGTGGGCGAGTTGCTTCTCGGCCTTCAGTACCCGGTAGAACGTCGATTCGGAGGCAATATAGCGTTGCTGGTCTGCCAGTCGCGGCACGATCTGGCTTGGCGGCAGATGACCGAATTCGGCCGAGTTCGCGACTGCCAGAAGCTCGGCGCGTTCCTCGGCAGAGAGCTTGTGGCGCGGCTCGTGGTGCCGTAACGAGCGCCCGTCCATCGCGTCAGGCTCGCCCCGCTGCCAGCGCTGAACTGTGCGCGCGCTGAGCCCCAGAATCTCGCACGCGTGCGCCTGCCGAGCCCCGGCCAGGGTCGCCTCGTTGATGAGGCCGATCAATGCCTTGCGCTCTTCAGGGGCCGTCATTCGGCCTCGTCCCCGAGGAGCGCGCGGTACTTTTTTTGCAGCACCAGTAGCGCCGCAGCTTCGGCCAGCGCCTGCTCCTTGCGCTTCAGTTCGCGCCGCAGTTGAACATTGGCCTGCTTCAGATCCCGTACTTCCTGGGCGCTCTCACGTCGGCTACCGGCTGCGCCAACGGCGCAAAAATCCGCTCGCCACTGCGCGAGATGATGCAAAAACAGGCCGCGCTCCCGACACCAGCCGTTCAATGCTTCGTCCGCCAGGCCGTGGCTCTCCTGCAAGGCAATCAGGCGTTCTTCCAGCGACCAGTCTTCCGGACGCCTTGTGTGCCCAGAACTCGAGCTCCGGTTCGCGGCGGCGGTGCCTCTCATCCAATTCCTTAATGTCAGTACGTTCACGTTCAATTCGTCAGCCACGGCGCCAACCGTTCGGCTCCCGCGCTGCAGAACCTTCGACAGCGCCTGCTCCTTGAACTCAACAGAATACGTTTGTTTCGTCTTCAACTTGTACCTCTGACTCTTCTTGATAAGAAAGTTCAGAGGCGACAACTACTATGACGCCGGGGGATACAGGTATCCAGGTAATGGACGCCACGAGGCTGACACCACTGAAGTAAGGCTAAGCTCGACACATTAACGGCCAAGTTCAGCAGCACATCACCGCGTTTGAGGTAGCGCGCCAGGAAAAGCTGGAAATTATCCGCCGCAAGGCGCGCGTTTATGAACTCGCACCCCGCTGCGTTGGCCTGCTCGCTTCCTTCATCGCTTGCCGACGCAACGAGTACCCTTGCCAACGAAAGATCAAAATGTCTAAACAGTAGTGGCAGCAGTCCTTGTCCCACGCTGCCAAAGCCCAAGAGCATCAACGTATTATCGAATTTTGCGAGATGGCCGTTGTCTTGCATCATTTTTAATTATTTAATTGTGCAACATTTGCTGCGGATCAGTCCCATCATAGATGTTCCGACTTCCGAGGAAGCGCGGAACGTTGCTTTTTTATTAATTCTTCCTGGGATCTACCTACAGGTCTAAATATTTCAAAGAGACCCGGTTCGTACCATGAAGCACGCTCCGCAAAATAAACACACAGGAACGGGCTTCGACCAAAAAAGTCCGAAATATATTCATTCCACTCTTTCCATGACGGAGTTCCATCGCCCAGAAGACGTTCGTGCTCTTGTATTGAAGAAAAGAAATCAAGTATATATTCCGTGAAAGAAGTAATTTTCTCTATATCCTCGCTAGAATCCACGACTGCGTTGTCGTAGAAATACTTGCGAAGGTGCGGATGATCGATGAACAGGTGACCGAGATCGAATACTCGCTGTGTGATGTTTATGTAGTGCCCCAGGTTCATCTCTTTCCCATGAAGCGTAGCGGATTGCTCAAGGCTTAGCATCATGTCTCTGTGGCTTACCTCAAGGGCCTGTTTATGTCGGTCGTTTGCTTGCTGGAGTTCTGTGGAATGAAGCTTGGCGGATTGTTCAAGGGCCTCTCGATGCCGGTCGTTGGCTTGCCGGAGTTCTTCCATGTTGTGCGCAAGCTCTGCTTTGGATTTCTTCGCGGCGGTTTTTGCCGAGACAAATGCGAAAACGGCCGAGACGCTTGCGGCTATGGCGCTTAGGTATGCTGCAACTGTTCCGATAGGAGAGTCACTCATTGCAATACCTCACTCGCTGTATCTCGCATATTTTGTCTCGCCGTCACAGTGATTGAATGCGGGATAGGCCACATACAAGAGAAGCTTGTAGGGCGTCGCTATGAATTTCGCCGTGGTACTTGTCGTCGCCCAGAGGCCAGCGTGACGCGTCGAGACGCGAACCCCGCGTGACGCCGACTAGCGCTGGATCGAACCGCCGTCGGCGTTCAGTTCATGCGCTGCACAGCGGAACGACGGGGTTTGCGAGTGGCGGAAACGGGGCCGCTGTGATCAGTCGGATTTCTCGAAGGCCAACATCCACGGTCTACGAGATTCGCGGCGGCCCAACGGCCGCAACGGCGAACACTCCGGCCGTTCGCGCAAGAATGCGGCTGTCTCTTCATGGCCGCCCCCTGCCTGTCGGCGATCGGCGGAACCCGACCACCCGGCGAGCAACCTATTGCCGCTCCCGACGCGTGTACGAATACTGATGCGCGAGCCATGCCATCCCGGTTCCGTCCGCCATGATGAAATGCTGGTCTTTCCTGTCCCGGTCAAGTCCCTGATGGCTGATGACCTCGTCCATTCGCAACATCTGGCCAGAGACTGCTTCGCCGTTGCCAGGCAAGGCGAATGGCTCGAACGTGAGGGTGATATTGTCCGCATCGCCTCGCGCGAAGCTCCATGCCGGCATGATGCCGACTGCGGCGCGAGTATCCATCGATACATAATCCCACCGGCCTTCAACCCGATTGAAACTGAGATAATCAATCCGCAGGATCGCCGCGCGATCGTTGGCGGGATATAGGAACTCCTGCAGCATCGAGCCAATCAAGCGACGCTCGGCGACCAGTCCGCTCGTTGTCTCAGGCGGTGCCGACGGCGAACTCCACACCGTCTCGGTCACGTCCCAAAGACCCGTGCGCTCGACGAGCGTCTGATTCTCCGGGCCGAGTTCGCTTAACCGTGTTGATGCAGGGACCGGCTTGGACTCGGCCATCCTGGCAACGAGAAAGGAGCCGAGCGTGACTCCCAGAAAATGCCGGCGATCGATCATGTCAATTCTCCAAAGTGACGTTTGAACTCGCTGATCTGAGTCGATCACTTATCGTATCGTCGATTTTTAGTCTACAGTGCGGATATATTTTCTCGATATTGGCGCTCCAAACGATACAAAGAGGATGATCGTGACCGAGGAATTCAATGACATTCCCGCTTTTGTCGCCGTGGTGGAAGCCGGCAGTTTTTCCGATGCCGCGCGTCGGCTGAATCTGTCACGCTCCGCTGTGGGGAAGGCGGTCTCGCGCCTTGAAGAGCGCGTCGGCGGGCGGCTCTTTCATCGGACCACCCGTGCGCAAAGTCTCACTGAAGACGGTCAATCGTTTTACGAGTATTGCCAGCGCGCGCTCGTCGAGTTACGTGCCGGGCAGGATCTCATGGACTCCGGTCGTACCGAGATTCGCGGCAGATTGCGTGTGTCGATGCCCGTGCTGTTCGGCCGCCGATGTGTCGCGCCGATCCTCTTGCGACTCTCCGCGGCGCATCCGAAACTCGAACTGGATATGCATTTCAGCGACCGGCTAGTCGATCTTGTCGACGATGGATTCGATCTCTGCGTGCGCAATGGACCTCCAGGACAAAGCGCCGGCCTGATCACCCGCGAGATTGCTACAGAACGCATGCTGGTGTGCGCGTCACCTCGCTACCTCGAGGAAAATGGCACACCGGAAACGCTCGCCGATCTTGCCGCTCATCAAGCGATCGCTTATGGTCGGCGTGGGCGGGTTCAGTCGTGGTCGTTTCTACGGACGGGCGGTTCGCCCTGTTACGTCACACCGCCGGCAAAGCTTAACCTCAACGATATCGAAGCAATCTCTGATGCTGCTGCAGCGGGTTTTGGCTTGGCCTGGCTGGCGCACTGGCTAGTACGTGACCGGCTTCGGGCCGGTGAACTCGTGGAAGTGCTCCCAGCCGCAGGCGCCATCGTGTCGGACATCTCTTTGATCTGGCCGGCAACGCCCCATCTGCCCCAACGCGTACGCAGCGCGATCGACGCCTTGACAAGCGAAGTCGCGGCATTCACAGCAGCTTGACTTGCTTTGCGGAAACCTGAAGAGCCTTTTCAAGTAACCGAAAATGGGCGACGTCGGAAAATGCGGAGCCTTCGAAGCGACCTTGCATTCATCAATCGGCGTGAGGTGTCCTTCCGGCCCCTCAAACGGCCGTAGCGGCACGCGTTGGCCGAGGCTCAACCTTCAGTTTGGAAGGCCTGCGGCGTCTGCAGCGGCGGCACAGGCGGGCTGTCGATCAGCCGGCTCAGGATGTTCAGCGCCGTTTGCTTGTTTGGGGCGCCGGCTCCGAACGCCGGCTCGACGGCTGCGAGCACCATCTGTTTGTCGTTCAGCAGGACCAGCGCCAGAATCTCGACCATCTCGCGGTCCCCGCCGGGACACTTCAAAAACACCTGCAACTTGCGGAACTGGCTGGAAACGCGGCGAAGGGTGCGCCATTGCGAAGCGCTCCAGGTTTACGCTGCAGAACTGCCAGGCAGTGACGCCAGTCGTAAATGGTTTCGCCAGGGTCGTGACTGCGCTTAATGCACCCGTCGTGCTCGGCAATCACCTGACCTTTGGTGGCGAAGACAAGCTTTGTCGACGATCTACATCGTTATGTCGAATGGCTCAAAGTGGCCGGTTGCAGTCTCATGCAATGAGCATACGCTGCCTGAACTTCACACGAGCTGCGATCGGCAGCACGCGACGCGCAACGGCCTGTTATCTTGATCCGAAACGGACGCTCACGCTGGCCGGATTTTCGCTTTCCAGAAATACCTTGCAACCGGTGAGGTTGAACCGGTTCGCCGCAGCCTCGGCTCCCTTGCCAAGGGCGTTGCCGGTATAAATCACTGCACAACGCGGGCTGCGAATCGGATGCCCAATGCCCGCCATGGCGGGGAACCTGGCAACAGACACATGAACCACGAACCGACCTTGCTAAAAAGGGAGCGTCCCTATAGGTTGTAACGGCACTCCATAGCCCTTGAACGAAACCGGTGCATCGGCCGACGGCAGAACGGAGAGGGAACCTTTCTGCATGCCCCATTATATTCGTCGCCCCCTCCGTCAACCTGACAGTACCCAAGCTCGCACAGCCGGTACTCGATCTTCGGACTAACTACCTCGCCAGCCATCGCCGGAACTCTTCCCCGCATCAGCTCGCGGACCCCGCTTCCATAAGCTTGCTGACGAGCTGCTTAAAGCTTGGCAACAGAAGCCTGTTCGCATAGCCGCTGAGGTGATCGCCATCGAAGACGAGCGGCCGGCCGTCGGCGGTGTGCGTTGAGCAGACCGAATCTGGGCACAGTGGTGGCAACGGGTCCCATACGCTAACTTCGGGGACCGCCTGCACGATGTGCGCATAGGATTCGAGCACCGGCGCCCGCAAGGCTTCCAGATCCGCACGGGCGATGCGGTCGCCGCCGGAACAGATGGGATTGTCGCGATTGAACCAGTCCGAACATCGGAACGGCTGGCTCCGAAACTCGGGTGTCGGCCCCTCCAGGATGACCTTCGCCCCTTTGGCTGCCAGTTTCTGCAAGATTGGAATGGCCTCTCGCACGCCGTCTACCCGGCTTTGCACGGCCTCTGGACCAAACATGTAGCCCCAGGCACTCGAGTCGTCGAAGCGGGCCCACTCGTCGGAGAAACGTGGCAGCCGCAGCGAAGGCAGGAAGACCACGTCACCGGGCCTGACCTGCGCCTCGATTTGAGCGATTGCCGCATCCGTCCCCGGCGCACAGCTCGCCACCTCATCTTGTTTGCGCGGCAGCAAAGCAATGAACGGACAGCCTCCATTGTTGTACGCGAAGACCTTCACGCCAGTATCCCGGGCGAATTCGCGCAACATCCTGTTGTAGGCCATCGCGTGCGAATCGCCGATCACGTACAGGCGCCCGCGATAGGTCGCCGGAAGCGAACATCCCGCACGTGAATATGTCCATACGGGCCCCCCGTTGAGCTTCGTCCTATTCCACGTGTCCAGACATCCGTCATTGCTGGGCTCAAGGGGGCGGCTCGGATACCAGTCGTCGGCACGTTGTGACACCACGCTCAGCGACAGATTCAGTTTCAGTTGGGCTGCCTGAATGCCGACCCACAACAGCGCTCCGCACGTCAACGTAGCTAAGCCCGCACCTACGAGAGCGGGACGCCGCATGCCTTTCAGGACCGCCGAGCGCCGCACGGGATTCTCGACATAGTACCAGGACGCTGTTGCCAGCGCGAAGCTCAGTACGGCCGCAAGCACGCGCCAGACAGGCGCATCGATCCCCGTCGTCCACCGCAGCAGCACGATCACAGACCAGTGCCAGAGATAAAGCGAATATGAGATCTTGCCGACGAAAGTCACCGCTGGTGAAATGAGCAGCCTGTGCAGCCAATCCCGCGGCGCTCTTCCGTGCAGCGCGTACAGTACGCCAAGCGTGCCGGCAACCGGCAGCAGCGCTCCCGGAAAAGGAAGCTGCTCCGGGCGCAAGACCTTGAAACCGGCCGCAAGCAGCACCAGCGAACCAACGAGCAACGCCATCGAACCCAGCGTCCCATTGCGGTCGATCACGCCGAGCGGGCGCTTCGCGAGCGCGAGGAACTGGTATAGCAGGATACCGGATGCCAATTCCCAGAAACGCCCTGGAATCAGGTAAAAGTTTAGCCCCTCATTTCGCCTCGAAAGCCACCATGCGCTCAACACGGACAGAGCGAGCCCGCCGGCGAACAGAACAACGCAAAGCGTCTTTCTCGGACGTTTGCTCACCCACATGAAGAAAAGCAACGGAAAGATCAGATAAAACTGCTCTTCTACCCCAAGCGACCAGGTATGCAGGTACGGGTTGAATTCGGCGCGTGGCGAAAAATAGTCATCACCGATGAACGCGAGCACCACATTGCTCAACCCAAAGAAAGCAAAGAAGCCGGTGTATTTGTTGGTATCGCTCAGCCACGCGTTTGGAATGAACAGTGCTGAAAACAAGCCGGTCACCAGCAGGCACACCACGAGCGCTGGCACGATCCGCTGCACTCGACGCGAATAGAAATAGAACACGAAGCGCGAAAACTGCACCGATTCGAGGTTTCCAACGGATGCGCTGACAACAAACCCGGAAACCACGAAAAAGATGTCGACCCCTGCAAGCCCGCCGGGTAACCACTGCGCGTACAGGTGATAAACGATGACCGACAACACTGCGACCGCACGCAAACCGTCGATGTATGCCGCGTGCGCAGGACGGGTGAGTTGCGGCGCAGTAGTAGCGTTATGGCGTGGATTCATGGCATGAGAGTTAATGAGGCCGGTCGGAATCCGTGGACGCCAACGGGTTTAGCAGCGATCTTGTTCAAGTAGAAACGCTGCGTGAAAACCGCGGGAGACAGATAGTCAAGCTGCGCTTGTGTCCGCTGCCGGTTATAAAGGATCTCGATGTATTCCGTGATCTCTTGCTGCGCCTGCTGCCGACTGGCGAACCGCCGACGATAGGTCAACTCGCTCTTCAGCGTGCCCCAAAATGATTCGATCGATGCGTTGTCAAAGCAGTTTCCTCGTCTGCTCGTTGAGGCTTGCATGCCGAACTGGCTGACAAGATTCTGGTAAGCATGCGCGCAATATTGGCTGCCGCGGTCTGTGTGGTGAATCAGACCGGCCGGCGGTCGGTGCGACGCGACCGCCCGAAACACCGCCTGCATCACCAGATGCCTGGTCATACGCTCGCTCATCGCCTAACCGACCAGCTCTGCACTGAACAGGTCCTTGAGCCCGCCGCAGGGTTGCCGGAACGTCTGCTCGCGCGGGGTTCAGACCTGCTCCGCTGATTCCGCGGCGATCATTGCATATTTCATCTCGATAAATAACCAGAAAAAGCGAAGGTGCCGTTGCCCTTTCTCTCCCTTTCTCTCGTTTGCTTTTACGCACGATTGTGACGTAAAAAGTTTAGGGAAATGTATAGGCCCGCGATGTATTTCGTGCGCTGCCCCACAGAAGCGATAAGAAATGTCGACTTCATCGTCGAGGAACTTCATCGGCGCGAACCGGAGGATCCATCGCGCATCGGTGCGACGCGCGTTGCCCTGCAGAACCAGCGTAACAATCTGCTTGCCTTCGCTCGCGTGCTGGACCAGAAGCTCGGCGCCATGGACCGCGCGAGCGGCGTTTCGGACCACCTCGTGCGGGCGACTTGTCGCTGCACCGCAAGCCGGACACCTCCGTCACGTTCTGGCAGGCGTGGAACCGGCTGCACGCCGCCATCGGCCACAAGTTCCACGATCTCTACACGACCGTGTCGCAGGCTCGACGATGAGGACAGCGCTGACTGCCAGCGTGAAATACGCATCGGCCCGATCAATACCGACCCAGACTCCGACGGCGAATGCAAGCATGAGCGCGACACTACGTGCTATGGCATGACTGCTCTGTTCGAAATCACACAAACGCCCGCTCTTCGATGTCTACTCGAAGTCACATGTAGTCCTGGTCCAGGTGTCGGCAATTTGGGCGATCGTGCCGACTGACCGCTACTGGCCGAACTCGGCAGTACATGGTTAGGCGTCTGGACGCTCGAACTTCTGTCGCCGACTCCAGCGATGGGCCGCGCCCTATGAATACCAATGCAGCCTAGCGTTCTTCCTGTGTGTCGATTGGCTGACGCACATAGTAGATATCCCATTCTCCTTCGTCAGTCTGTACAAATCCGTACCGCTGGTAGAAGCGGTTTGAATCACTGCCGCGTAGAGCACCGAGGCGGATTGGCATGCGTTGCGCGTCGGCGTTCGCGAAGACGTCCCGCAAGACGGCTGCGCCGATTCCTTTCCCTTGGTGCGCCGGCAGAATGTAAAGGTGGTCCAGTAGCCAGTAGTCTGCCTGTGGGCGGATGAGGATAAAGCCCGACCGAACGCCATCGACCTCTATGAATCGACACCGCGCAGGGTCGAATGACGCGAGGAAGCGCTCGCGGGCACGCTGCGGGTCGAAACGACCGATGCGCTCCAGACTCTCGCGCATCGCGGCGATACGAATAGCGACCAGTGTGTCGGCGTCGGACTCGGTTGTATCGGAAAAGGCGATGTTCATTGGGAACGGCTTCCGGTCAAAGGATTCGCGAGGCTTACTTCTTGTGCGAATACTATCGCGCCGAATCGATTGTCACCAATTTGCACTTTGGGGCCGAAGGTCATGGCCGACTTGAGACTTCTGGCAACACGGCAAGCTGTCACAGGTCGATGCCTGCAAGTAACACATGGCATAATGCGCCGCATTCACCTTCACCAGACCAATATCGAATCGTCGGCCTTATGCTGAGCTGTTTCTGCCGGAAATTGGGCTCCTATCTGGGATTGCTGGCAATCCTGATGGCAACGCTCGCGCCGACGGTTTCGCAGGCACTGGCTGACCGCAACGAGGCTGGGCTTCCTTCAGCCTCGCTCTGCTCCGCACATTCGACTCCAGGCAATCCGCCGGGCAACGAGGACACCTCCCACTCGCTGGCTGCTCACTGGCATGCTTGCGGCTACTGCAACCTGATTGCGCACATGCCCGTGCTGCCGAGCGTCCAGCCTGAATTTGCGGTCACGGTCTGGGCCATCCAGCATCGCGTTGCGACGCGGTTCGAGAGCATCCGTCGCGTCGAACCGCTGGCATCCGCCCAGCCGCGCGCGCCCCCCATTTCATCCTGAATTGAGTCCTGGTGGCGATGCCGTGCACGAACGCATCGCCAGGCGTCGTCGTGTCTCTTCACTGACACGCGGCGGCGCAATGACGACCTCAATCAATGGATGAAACATGAATGCCAATACCTTGCGCCATGGGAAACCCTTCTTCGCCACGGCATCGATCTCGTTCGCCGCAACTGCGCTCCTGCTCGCCTCATCGCCAGCCGCTGCCCATGCCATCGCGGGCGACCGCGTCTTTCCGTCAACGTTGGCTGTCGATGATCCAGGTGTCGGCGATGAAGCTAACTTCGAATACGGGCATCTGCGTGTTCCTGGAGACAACGGCGATCAAAGCATCAATACGTTCAGCTTCGAGTACGACAAGCTGATCACGTCAAGGCTTGCCCTGTCCGTCGACGGCGCTTACGTGATGCAGAACAATCCGACTGCGCACGGGTTCGATAACTTTGGAGTCGGCCTGAAGTATCTGCTGTATGTGAACGCCCCGCACGAATTCATGACTTCAGTCGGGGTGCATGCGGAATTGGGTGGAACCGGCAGCCACGCGATTGCGAACAGCTTTTCGACCATCTCGCCGACGATCTACGTGGGCAAGGGTATGGGCGATCTGCCTGACTCACTGGCCTATCTCCGACCCGTTGCCATTACCGCCGAAGCTGGGCCTTCGTTGACCACCGGGGCCGGTCAGCCCAATTCTTTCGACTACGGTTTCACGGTCCAGTACAGCCTGCCCTATCTGCAGCAGCAGGTGCATGATTTCGGCTTGCCGCAGCCGCTCTCGAACATTGTTCCCATCGTCGAGTTTCCGCTATCGAGAAGTCAGGGCCAAACCACTGGCACAATCAATCCAGGGTTCATCTGGATCAACCGCTATGGCCAGTTCGGTGTCGAAGCCCAGATACCAATCAACAGCGCGAGCGGTTCGCATGTGGGCATCCTGGTACAGGCCCATCTTTTCTTCGACGATATTGCGCCGAAAACACTCGGCAAGCCGCTGTTCTAACGTGTAAGGAGTCCTCTCATGAAACTGCACACGATTGCACGCGCGGCCATCGCCGCGCTGATGATCGCCGGCTGCAATCTCGCGCAGGCGCACGCCTACCCGACCCAGGAGGCGCCGGGGGCCGGTGCGACCGTCACGACCTCGCAGAAGGACGTGGCGATCGACTTCGACGATGGTCTGGAGCCCGCATTCAGCTCGATCGCCGTCACCGACTCGCGAGGCAAGTCCGTGACGAGCGGCAAAGCTGCGGTTGACCCGTCGAACAGGAAGCACATGTCGGTAGGGCTAAATCCCCTCGTGCCGGGCGCCTATACCGTCTCGTGGGTCGCCGTTGCCAACGACGGCCATCGCACCCAGGGGCATTACACGTTCACGGTGAAGTAACGGTGGATCCGCTCGTCGTCGCCCAGATTGCACTGGCCGCGATGCAGGACATTCTGTTTGCCGTCGCTACCGGCGCTCTTGCATGCGGCGTCCTGGGCGCGCGTAGCGGATTGCCTGGGCAAGACACGACACGAGTCTGGCGGACCGTCGCGTCAGTCGCACTCGCTCTCACCGCCCTGGCGTACCTCTGGCTTCAGGCCGCAATCATGAGCGGTTCGCCGCTCGGTGAAGCTGGTTCGGCTATCGCCCCAGTACTGACGCAGTCCCACTTCGGTAAGGCATGGTCGATCGGCGTTGCCGGCGCGCTGCTCGCGGCGTTGAGTGGCCTCAAGAAAGAGCGCGGCTCAGCGCTCTTTGCTGCGGGGTTCGTCCTGTGGGTCGCGGGCAAGGCAGCCGCGAGCCATGCGGCCGACTCCGGCGACTTCTCGTGGCGTGAGGCGATCCACGTCGTCCATCTTTCCGCGACTGCGCTTTGGGCCGGCAGTGTCATCGTCGCCGCGATCCTGTTGCGCCGCCTCGAACGCGAACCAGGCCGTCCGCCCGGCCGGAGGGCTGCGTTCTGCTCGGCGCTGTCTCATCTGGCGACGGCGGCGCTCGTGTTTGTTCTCGTCACCGGTTTCTACAACGCCGTTCAGGACACGGCGCAGGCCAGCGCGCCGCTGCTGCGCACACACTGGGGCCGGTTGCTCGCCGCAAAGCTTGCATGTGTGGTCCTGGTGACATTGCTCGGCGGCTGGAACCGGATGGCGATTCTGCCCGATCTGCTCGTGCTTGCCGAGCGGAACGATCCGGATTACCCTGCCGCGCAACGCCGCTTCGACGGCGTTCTCTCTGTCGAAGCGATCGTCATGCTCGCCGTACTTGCGCTGGCTGCGGTGCTGGGCCATACGTCGCCGACGGGCGGATAGCGGAGCGACCATGTAGACATGCGACCGATATGACGATCGAGCGGCGCCCCGGTGCCGCGACGTACGTCCCGCCAACCCATCACATTTTCCTTAATGTAGAACAGGAGGTTATGCCATGCACCACCCCTTCTTCCGCCTGGCTATCGCGCTGCCGCTCGCGGCTGCTTCGCTAACCGCTTTCGCCGCTTCGTCGGGCGCCATGATGGTGTCCGACTGCTGGATCCGCTCGATGCCGGGCGACGTGCCGTCCGGCGGCTACTTCAAGCTGATGAACATGGGAGACAAGCCCGTCGATCTCGAAGGTGTTAGCACCGATGCGTTCGGGATGTCCATGCTGCATCAGACGCAGACTACCGGGAGCACGTCGAAGATGGTCATGGTCGACAAGGTGACCGTCCCGGCCAACGGGACACTCGCATTCGCGCCGGGCGGCTATCACGTGATGTTCGAGAAGGAAAAGAAGCCGCTGACGGTCGGTTCGACGGTTCCCGTCACGTTCAAATTCAGTGACGGCGAGAGTATCGTCGGGCAATGCGCGGTGAAGAGCGCAACCGGCCAGTAATGACGCTTGCAGGCCGCGCGAAATCGATCGCGAGACTCGAGAGCGCGGGCTGCAACGATTCGGGCAACCGGCGGACGTTTGTGTCTGGTCAATGATGCTCGATGCGCTCGGCGATGTGAAATGATGCTGCGCCGTGGCGACGAGCGAAAAATTTCGGCCGAGTTCGCCCCCTTTGCGGACATCCGGCGCTCGGAGGAAAATGCCCTTGCGAATCTCTTCCGAGGCTGCCCAACATGGCTAAATTTCAGCCCGATGGATGGCATACCGTCACGCCCCGAATCGTCGTACGGGATCCGGAAAACCTGATCACATTCATCAAGATGGTGTTTCAGGCACAGGGCGAATTCCGTCACGGGCGCCCTGCCGAAATCATGATCGGCGATTCCGTCGTGATGGTTAGCGGCGGAGACGGCCTTCGCGATCCGATGCCGGCATTTCTGTATGTCTACGTCGAGGACGCCGATTCGACCTACCAGCGAGCGATTGCGGCGAATGCGATCTCACTCGAAGTTCCGACCGACATGCCCTACGGCGACAGGCGAGCGATGGTAAGAGATCCGTGGGGAAACACATGGCAGATTGCCACACATCAGCGCGACCTCTGTGCTGCCGAGATCCGTTCAAGGTAGGGCGTTACCGACAGCAGCACTTTTCTGTCGGTTCGTCTATTCGATAATGCTGAAGAACGGTGCGGCACGCTCGGTCGACGTTGGGTGTTTTGCCTCCCGACGAATGCCGTCACCCCTTCGACGAAACCGGGCTCATCTGCGCAATCGATCCATTTGCGCCGTCCGCCAACCGGATGCGCCGGCAGACTGACGTCGTAGGCAGAGCAGTGTCGCTTCGGTGCAAGCCTGGCAGCGCTCCGGACTTACTGACGAGGACCACTTACTGGCCGAATACGCGTTTGAGTGTCAGATTGTTTTTCACGGTTGTCACGCCCGGCACGGTTTCGGCAACCCCGGCCGCCCTGTCGATCTGCGCTGCATCGGGCACCGTGCCAAACAGCGTCACCGCGCCACCTCTCGCACGGACACTGATGTTCGAAGCACTGATCTCCTTGTCCTTCATGAGCGCAGCGCGTACCTGCCTGCCGAGCGCGCGATCAGCCTGCCTGGAACTCGCCGAAGCGCCGCTGCCCGGCGACGCCATGATGGTTGACGCTGGCCCACTGCCCGATTCGCCAGGCTGGGACCATGCATTGATCCATGTCGTCACGATCAGTGCGCCGACCGCCAGTTCGAGTGCCCTGATTACCTTCATTGCTTTCTCCAGTCTTCCTGAGTCTTGTGGGATCCCCGTTGGAATCGCTGTTCTGCTACCGCGGGGCGAGCCGGCACGCTTCACCGGCCAGAGGTCTTCATTTCGAGCCCAATACGGAGGATCCCTAGAAGTAGTGGCGCATCCCGAGCATGACCGCCGTCGTCCCGAGGCCAGGCGCGACGGGCTGGCCGTACGTAATCGTCTGCGTCATATCTCCGTGGTTGTTCACCCAGCCCACCTGGCCATAGAGCAAAGTGGCCTTGGACAGACTGTATTCGGCGCCTCCGGCGACCTCGAGCGATTTGTTGGCCGAGCTGTTCCTGTCCTTCAGGTAGTACACGCCACTGGTGAGCTTGAATGCCGGTGAGAACTGATAGCCGAGGCCGGCCGAATACAGGTCGAGGTTGACCAGATTCGCGTGCGCCGGATTCCTGCCGTTGGTATATGACGCGGAAATGGAGAAGGCGTGATAGGTGTACAGCGCCCCGAGGTAGTAGAGGCGGTTGTTGGCGAGTCCGGTGGGCACCGTCGTCGGTCCGGGATTGGTGTCGTGACCGTTGTAATAGACGGCTCTCAGATTGAGGCCATAGTTCGAGTATTTGAGCACGGCGGACTCGCGCGTGCCGCCCTGGAAGCTGCCTGCCACACCGCCGGGCGCATATTCGAGCGCTGCGGACACGCCGGCGAATGTCGGCGACTCGTAGACGATCGCATTGCTGTCGTACAGCGCGCCGATCGGTCCGTTGGTGCTGGTGCCGGACCAGCCTGCGGCCTGGTTCATGCCCAGCCATGCCGTCAGGATGCTGCCGAAATACTGGCCCGCCCGCACGTCGGTATCGGCCATCGCGTAGGCCATCGGCACGATCTGGCGACCGAAGTTCACCGTACCGAACGGTCCCGACACGCCGAGCGTCGCGAACTGGTTGAACTGCGCCACCGCGCCCGGCGTATCCGCCAGGCCGAACTTGCCGGTGCCGCTGTCGAACGACCCCTGCAGCTTGAAGTTCACGTGATAGCCGCCGCCGATATCCTCGGTCCCCTTCATGCCCCAGATGCTCGCGTAGATCCCGCCGTCCTTGTAGCGATAGACCGCTCCGAGGTTCTTCGCCGCCGGACTGAACGAGGCCGCCGTGGTGCTTTGATATAACAGCCCCGAATCGACGACGCCGTACAGCGTCACCGACGATTGTGCGTATGCCGTGCTTCCCATTGCAGCCACCGCAGCCGCCGCTGCCCATTTCACTTTCATTGCGTCTCCAGTTTTATTGCTTTGAAAACCCGTAACGAGCTGCATCCATGCTCAACACAAAAAAAGACAGCCTGCCCTTCATGAGGGCAACAGATAGTCCTGAAACGCTTCGCGCAGCTGGTTCTTCAGCACCTTGCCGGTAGCGCCAAGCGGCACCGCATCGACAAATACGACTGCATCCGGCGTCCACCATTTCGCGATCTTTCCTTCGAAGAACGCCAGCAATTCTTCGGCTGTCACCTGTGCACCGGGCTGTTTCACGGCGACAAGCAGTGGCCGCTCGTCCCACTTCATATGCTTCGCCGCAATGCAGGCCGCGCTCGCTATCGCAGGATGCGCGGCTGCGAGGTTCTCGATCTCGATCGAGCTGATCCACTCGCCGCCGGACTTGATCACGTCCTTGCTGCGATCGGTGATCTGCATGAAGCCGTCGGCGTCGATGGTCGCGATATCGCCGGTCGGGAACCAGCCATGCGCGTCGGCATCGATCCGCAGCGGGTTGCCACCTTCATTGCGGAAGTAGTTGCGCACCACCCAAGGGCCACGCACCAGCAGATCGCCCGAGCTCACGCCGTCCCATGGCAGTTCCTGGCCGTTCTCACCGAGGATCTTCATATCGACGCCAAATACCGCGCGCCCCTGTTTGGATTGCAGGGCGCAACGGTCTTCCGGACCCAGTGCGAGGTGCCTTGCTTTCAACGCGCCGATGGTCCCGAGCGGACTCAGTTCGGTCATGCCCCATGCGTGCAGGACTTCCACGCCGTACCCATCCTGGAACGTGTGAAGCATTGCGGGCGGGCAGGCTGCGCCGCCAATAACGGTGCGCTTCAGGGTCGAGAAGTTCAGGCCGCCTTGCTCGAGCCAGGTCAGCAGGCCTTGCCATACTGTCGGCACACCAGCCGCGAAGGTGACCTGCTCGGCTTCGACGAGCTCGTAGAGCGCTTGGCCGTCCAACCCGGGGCCGGGGAAAACCAGCTTGGCCCCGACCATGCACGCGACATACGGAATGCCCCACGCATTGACATGGAACATCGGCACGACCGGCAGGATCACGTCGCGCGCCGAGCAGTTCAGCGCATCCGGCAGTGCGGCAGCGAACGTGTGAAGCAGCGACGAGCGATGCGAGTAGAGGACGCCCTTCGGGTTGCCGGTGGTACCGGACGTGTAGCACAGCGCACAGGCGGTATCCTCGTCAAAATTCGGCCACACGTAGGTCGACGAGCTGCGCTCGAGCAGATCTTCGTAGCACAGCAGGTTGGCAATGCCGGTATCCAGCGGCATATGCGCGCGATCGGTCATCGCGACAAACGCCTTGACAGTCTTGCAGCGGCCGGCAATCGCCTTGACCAGCGGCAGGAAAGTCAGATCGAAGAACAGGACCTGATCTTCCGCATGGTCGACGATGTAGGCGATCTGGTCTGCGTGCAGGCGCGGATTGATCGTATGCATCACTGCGCCCATGCCGGATATGCCGTAGTACAGCTCCATGTGGCGATAACCGTTCCAGGCGAGGGTGCCGACACGGTCGGACGGCCTGATGCCCAGACTCGTGAGCGCATTGGCCATCTGTCGCGCGCGCCGGTGACAGTCGCGGAAGGTGTAGCGATGGATGTCACCCTCTACCCGCCGCGACACGATCTCCGTATCCCCATGATGGCGATCGGCATGCACGATCAGCGAGGAAATCAGCAACTGCTTTTGCAGCATCAAACCGTTCATTTCGTTCGTCCATTCTTTAAAGCAGGGTCACGAGCCGACATCGCCTGCGGCAGCATTCGAGCCATTGGGCGCCTGCGGTCTTTTACCGCCGGTCAGTCGTCTTTTGTCAAAGACCGATCTCCAGACGCGCTCACAGTCCTATTCGCACAACTGATTGTTATGGCAGATGCTGAAGAGGTCGATGCAAGGATTTTCAGGCGTGATCGCTTCAGGTCACGCGGCGCACCCGGTCATATCACTACGCCGCCATTCGGGCTGATCACCTGGCCGACCAGGTAGTGGTCGCCGGCCAGATAGGTCACCATCGAGGCGTATTCCTCCATCGTGCCCAGGCGTCCGGCTGGCACCACTTGCCAGAACTGGTTGCGCTTTTCCTCACCGGCGGCCTCGAAGTATTCCGTGAATTCGGGAGTGGCCACACCCCCTGGCGCCATCGCGTTGACGAAGATATTGGCACCCGCGACTTCGGCTGCGACCGACTTCGTGAAGGCGACCACCGCGCCCTTGGTGGCGCTGTAGTGCGGGCTATGGGCGCTCATGGCCGAGATGCCCGCAATCGACGCGATGTTGATGATCCTGCCGTCGCGCTGCGGCTGCATCAGCCTGAGCGCTTCGCGGGTGCAGTAAAAGAGGCCGTGCACGTTGACGTCCCAGTAACGATGCCACTCCTCGTCGCTGATGCTGCTGGTGAAAGCCAGCGATTGCCGCGGCACGGGCGTGGTGATATAGGCGTAATGCCTGTTGCGGCGTTCCGTATCGATCGGCGTGTTCGGCACGAGCGCGGCGTTGTTGACGAGAATGTGCAGCGTCCCAAAACGCTCGACGATCGCGGCGAACAGGTTGGCGACTTCGCTGCTGGACGAGACGTCGCAGCGCAGCGCCAGACACGGTGCGCCGGCCGCTTCCACGGCAGCGCGCGTTTCTTCGAGGGCCGGCATGTCGATATCGCAGATCGCGACCCGTGCACCGGCGCGGGCCAGATCAACGGCGATGGCACCGCCCATCCCACGACCGGCACCGGTGACGAGGGCGACACGCCCTTCCAGATTTCGATGTTGGTCTTGCATTTCCATTACCTCGCAGGTTGTATGTTTTGCAGCGCGAGCGCACGCTGCCTGCGCGAGGCGCGCGCCGCGAGGGCGAAAAACAGCGCCGAACTGATCGTCAGCACGTCGGTGGCGATCAGGACACCCGTCAGCGGAGCGGTGGCGCCAGCCTTGATGAAATGGTCGGCGGCCATCCCGATGACCACGGTGCCGATGGCAAGGGCGAATACGTTGATCGACAGCATCGTGAAACCGAAGATCGTCGAGCGCATCTTCTGGGGTGCCATGCTCATGATCGCCGCCGCCCCCGGGCCGTACACCGCCAGCGGCAGGAAGAATCCCGCGCACATGCCGATGTAGAACAGCGGCGAACTGACCGGGACGAAACGACAGGCCAGCATCAACGGCGCGCAGATCACGACAAGGAGCGCCATGAAGCTGGCGTGTCCGCCGCGCAGTTTGCTCGCCACACGATCGCCCATGACGCCACCCATCACCGCGCCCAGCGTGCCGAACACCAGTTGTAGCGCGCCGATCCTGGTGGCAATGCCAGCCGCGTTCATGCCGCGTTCGTTGACGAGCCACAACTGCGAGAAGGAAAAGCTGGCAAAAACGAGGTGGACCAGTACGAAACCAACGATCACGAAGCCCAGCGCACGGTTGCCACCGACGGTGCGCAACACCGCCAGCGCTTGCGGCAGGAACGGCGCGCCGCGTTCCTGCGGTGCGAGTTGGCTACGGTCTTCCTTGAGCAGCGCGAGCGGCAAGGCAACGGCGACGCCGATGATGCCAAGGACATAGAACGTGGTCCGCCAGCCATGCGTGGCGCCAAAGCTGCCGGCGAGCAGGAAACTGCAGCCGACGCCCATGGGGATCCCCATGAAGAACAGTCCCAGTGCCGTGCCTCGTCGCTTCTCCGAGAAGAGTTCAGCCAGCAGGGCCACCGCGGCAGGTACCAGCGCCGCCTCGCCGCTGGCAACGAAAAAGCGCGCCACCACCATCTGCTCAAAGCTCTGGGCATGGCCCGAGGCCAGCGTGCAGGCGCTCCAGATCAGCACGCCGGCGGCGATGACCCGGGTGCGGCTGAAGCGGTCCGCAAGGGTGCCCATGAACATCGCCATCACGCCGAAGCTCAGCACCCATACCGCGCCGACCAGAAAGCCGTATTGTGTGTTGCTGAGCGCCAGATCTTTAATGATCTGCGGCGAGAAACCGAGCAGCATATTGCGGTCGATATGTGCCAGCAAGTGGATCACCAGTAGCGATGCCAGAACCGCAGAGGGGTTTTTCTTCCAGAACATCATCTGTCTCCATGCCTGAGAGGGTTCAGAGCGAGGCGCAACGCGATACGCTGCCGCGTTGCGCCCCGTTATCTCCCCTCAGGCAGCCTTGCGTGCCGGCACGTCGCGCCGGCCGGACGTGCGATTAGGGACCATGCGCAGTTTGTCCAGCGTCTCGTCGACCGAGCCCCACTGGGTGCCGATCTGATAGATGCGGTGGGCATCCTCGCCGCTCGCGATGTCGCGATTGAGCTCGCGCGCCATGCGCACCATCTGCTCGATCTGCTGCACTGAAGTCGCCCGCTCGCCGTTCGGGCCGAACAGCGTGTCTTCGATACCGACCCGTACATGCAGGCCCAGCGCAATCGCCAGCGTATTCATCGGCACCACGTTCCGGTTCAGCGTTTCGAACGTAAGCACCGCGCCCTCCGGGGTGCGGCGGGCAAACTCGATCATGTCGGCGGGATGCAACCCGGCCGCGCCGCCGCCAATTGCCACGTAATTGATATTCAGCGGACCGCTATACGCACCGTTGCGAATAAGACGCTCGACCGTTTCGAGTTGCGTCAGATTCCCCAGCATGAACTGCGGCTGGATGCCGTTGGCGACGAGACGCCTGATGTGTTCGACGTGCCATGAGGGATTGGACGGCACGATCATGTCGCGATAGGCAGCCTGCAGCGCCGGGTTCATGAGCGAGGTACCCGCGATGTCGGCCTCGGTCATCAACTCCATCACGTTCATCTGGCTGGTGTTGATCGCGACGGTGACCTGATCCGGACGGGGGTTCAACTCCGCGAGCATGTGACGTGTGTCATCGTTTTGCCATTGGGCCGCTTCGCCTTCATTCTCCGGCGCGAATGAGATCGAGCCGCCGACCTGCAGCACCATCTTCGGCACAGCATCGCGCAGACGGGCAAGCATGTCGTTGAACTTCGACAGACGCTTGCTGCCCTTGCCGTCCTCCTCGCGCACGTGCACGTGCAGCACGGTCGCGCCTGCGTTGTAGCAGTCGACGGCCTTCTGCACCTGCTCGTCCATCGTGACCGGGATATCGTCCGAATCGCCGGGGATCCATTGCGGCCCATAGGGCGCCACCTGGATCACGAGTTTTTCCTGGTTTTCAGGCAGCAGGGAGTCGTCAAGGAAATGCATGGTCTGTGTTCCTCTTTTGAAAATTAATGAAGTGACGGCGCTGACGTCAGGCAACGGCCTGCGCAGCGTCGACGTTTGCCTTCTCGAAGGCGGCCAGTTCTTCCAGCAGGATCGGCGCGCCGAGACTGGAGGAATGAATGCCAAGGACGCTCACCGCCTGTAAGACCGCAGCGATTTCTTCCCTGGTGGCGCGCAGTTCGAGCGCGCGGCGGATGTGACGGCGTGTGCCCGGCGCATACATATGCGTGCAGGACGCGTCGACCGCGATGGCGAGGAACTCGAACACCTTCGGTTCCAGCACACCCGACATCACGGTGTGCATGCCCATCGCCATGAATTTCTCGGCCCAGACAGGATCGAGTTCTGCAATGGGATCCCAGGCGGGATTCCAGTTGCCGGTTGCGCGCAGCTGATCGCAGACCGGGGTCGCGCTGCGGCTCGTCTCATTGCTCATTGTTTCGCCTCCTCTCGAACTTCTCGAATTTCCGTACGCGTTGGTCATCACGCGTCTCTGGAGGCAAGTATCGGATACTGGCAAATAGCGGTTTGACAGATTGAGGCAAAAAATTTACATTTTGATGCACGAGGGAAAACCATATGTCCTATCTGCTTCGCAGTGCCGCCCTGACCAGTTACGTCGAAGTGGCCCGATCGGTGGGCCTTGATCCCTACCAGCAGTTAAGTGATGCCGGCATTGACCGTTCCGCGTTGCTGAACCCCGACATCATGATTCCGGCCGAGGCAGTGGCGCGGTTGCTGGAAACCTCCGCCCAGGCCGCTGCCGTCGAGGATTTCGCGCTGCGCATGGCCGAGACCCGCCACCTCTCCAACCTTGGCCCTCTCGGTTTTGCGATGCGGGAACAGCCGACGTTGCGCCGCGCGCTCGAATCGATGGCGCACTATCTGCGCCTGCAGAACGAAGCGGTGGTGATGCGCGTCGAGGAAACGGCAGGACTCGCCATCATCCGGGAAGACCTCATGGGCGGCATGCCCGGCTCGATGCGCCAGGCAACGGAGTTGATGCTGGGCGTCCTGTATCGGACGCTTGGCCTGGTGCTGGGCGCAGCGTGGAAGCCGCGCACCATCTGTCTCACGTACAGCGCTCCAGCCAGCCTCGCCATGCATACGCGTGTATTTGGCGCGCCCGTTGAGTTCAACCAGGATTTCGACGGCATCGTGTGCCTCGCAGCGGATCTCGACGCCGCGATTCCAGCTTACGATCCGGTCATGGCGCAGCAGGTGCGCCAGTATCTGGATTCGATGCTGCTTCAGTCCAACGCAACCATGTCCGACAAGGTCAGGAAACTGGTCATTGCGCTTTTGCCGTCTGGCACCTGCTCGGCCGACCGGATCGCGCAGCATCTGGGCGTGGATCGCACGACCGTGAATCGCCACCTCGCCCGTCAGGGTGACCGCTTTCTGTCGATTGTCGATGCGGTGCGGGTTGAACAGGTGATGCGGTATGTCAGTAGCGGCGACCGGCCGCTGTCTGAAGTGGCTACGCTGGTAGGCTTCTCATCGCTGAGCGCGTTTTCCCGCTGGTTCAACGGCCGCTTCGGCTGCAGCGTTTCGACGTGGCGCCGCGAAAATGCACAACGAAGTGCTGGGGCCCGCGATGCATCGCCTGGCTAGCCATCGCGTTGGGCCGCTGATTCTCGTAGCAAGACGACGGGCGAAGCGGAGCGGTGAACCAGGGATCAAATCAACATCGACGAGTGTTTCGTGTCCAGCCGGAAGGGGACGACCAACGAGCCTTTTCGAGTGGCTGAAATTGGCCGGCCCTTGCCGGTCGTTGCCCCACGTCGGCGCTGCCTCGCTTCGGATCGGTCATCAAAATCGATCGAGCGGCTTTGGAATGCCCGGAAGGCCATTATTCAACGACTCATCTGTTCGCTGTCCTGATATCTGATCGGGAGCGGGCGCGAGGCCGTACGGCTGCCGGCGACTGCTTTGCCCTTACCCGTTTCTTCCTTGTTCAACCTGTCCGTGCATCGCCGCGATCAGCGCATGCAACTGTTCGATCGCGAATGGCTTGCGCAGCGACGTGCAATCGAATCCGACCTCCTCTGGCGTCGGAGCGTCGCGACCGGAAGCAAACACGATCCTGATGCCCGGATTGCGCTCGACGGCAGCTCTCGCCAGCTCGATACCCGACCGCCCCGGAAGGACGATGTCCGTGAGAAGCACATCGGTCTTCCCTGTCATCAATGCGCGCATTGCTGCTTCTCCATCGGCAGCCTGACGCACGTCATAGCCCAGGGTGGTCAGCAGTTCACTGATCGCCTCCCGCGCGCTTCTGTCGTCGTCCACGACAAGGATTGCGAAGCTTTCTGGCGCGTGAGACGGCTCGGACGACGGCGAATCTGCCGACGGCGATGCGACCGGCGGGTGCACCTCGGTCGTGCCGGCCGGCCCCAGCATCCGGCGGATTTTCGATGCAAGCTGCTCCCGGCTGTACGGCTTGCTCAGCAGATGCACACCCGTGTCCAGCCGGCCGCCATGGACGATGGCATTCTGGGTATATCCCGATGTAAACAGGACCTTCAGATGCGGCAGCACCCTGGTCGCGAGTTTCGCGAGTTCGGTGCTGCGCATCGTGCCGGGCATCACCACGTCCGTGAACATCAGATCGATATGTATCCCGCTTTGCACGATCACGAGCGCGCTCTGGGCGTCGTCTGCCTTCAGTACGGTATAACCAAACTGTCTGAGCGTTTCGACCACGGTTGCCTGAACGCGTCTGTCATCCTCAACGACCAGAATGGTTTCAGACCCGCCGGTGAGCGTCACCGGCTGTCTGGGTTCGAGGTCAACGGCTTTCTCCATCGAGCGGGGCAGATAGATCTTCACGGTTGTCCCGTGCCCGGGCTCGCTGTAGATCCTGACGTGACCTCCGCTTTGCTTGATAAACCCGTACGCCATGCTCAGGCCCAGGCCCGTGCCTTGCCCTTCCGGCTTGGTCGTGAAAAACGGCTCAAAAGCGCGCTCGAGGACATCGCGGGTCATCCCTGTTCCAGTGTCGGTGATGGCGAGCAGCACGTATTGCCCCTCGCGAACGTCAGCGGCCAGCGCGCTGTAGTGCTCGTCGAGCATGGCGTTCGACAGCTCCAGCGTCAGCTTGCCGCCTTCCGGCATGGCATCGCGCGCGTTGATGGCCAGGTTCAACACCACGTTCTCGAGGTGGTTCGGGTCGACCAGCGTGTTCCACAGCCCGCCGGCAATGACGGTTTCGACCTCAATCACTTCGCCCAGCGCCCGTCTGAGCAGGTCGTCCATGCTCCGCAGCATGACAGCCAGGTTCACGACAATGGGCTGCAACGCCTGACGGCGTCCGAACGCGAGCAGTTGAGAGGCCAGGTTGGCCCCGTGCTCGACCGCATCAATTGCCTTGTAGAGGCGCTCTCTTGTCCAGGCATCACGGCCATGGCGGCCTTCGAGCAATTCCAGATTGCCGCGTAACACCTGCAGCACATTGTTGAAATCGTGTGCGACGCCCCCCGTCAGTTTTCCAAGCGCCTCCATCTTCTGGGACTGAAGCAGCGCCGCGCGTGCCTTTTCCAGTTGCTCCTGAGCGGTCTTGCGCTCCGTCACGTCGCGGGTAATCTTGGCGAAGCCGACCAGCGTCCCTTCCTCGTCGCGGATTGCATCGATCACGACATTGGCCCAGAACCGGCTGCCGTCTTTCCTGACCCTCCAGCCCTCGGTCTCGAACCGCCCTTCCGTTGCGGCTGTATGCAGGCCGTGTTCCGGCAGACCCTGAGCCGCCTCTTCGGCTGTGTAGAACCGCCTGAAGTGCGTTCCGAGCACTTCGCTGGCCTCATAGCCCTTGATCCGCGCCGCGCCCAGATTCCAGTTAGTCACGTGGCCCTCGGGGGACAGCATGAAGATCGCGTAATCGGCTACCCCTTGCACCAGCAGCCGGAACCGCCGCTCGCTTTCGATCACGGCTTCATAGGCCATGCGTTTGTCGGTTGTGTCGCGCACAATCTTGCCAAAGCCGATGAAGGTGCCGTCAGCCGCATAAAGAGGCGTAATGAGAACGCTGGCCCAGAACTTCGTGCCGTCCTTGCGTACGCGCCAGCCTTCGGAATCAAATTGGCCGTGCTCGCGCGCCGCGCGCAGCGCGGCGTCGGGAACACCGCTGTGCCGGTCGTCGTCCGTGTAAAAGACGGAGAAGTGCCGGCCAATGATTTCATCGGCCGCGTAGCCTTTGATGCGTCTCGCGCCGGGGTTCCAGCTGGCGACCTCGCCGTGCCCGGTCAGCCTGAAGATCGCGTACTCCGATACGTGCGCGATCAGCAGCGGCGGCCAACTTGATTCGATATCGTCCTCGTCGCCGTGCATTCGCCTCCCGTTGAGTATTAGCGGTCCGACATATCTTTCCAGGACTGCACACGAATCATCCCTCGAGCAGTACCCGGGGCGTTCCATACCACCTGCCATTGTGCCCTGGCCGGCGAGTGGCGAGGCAGGAGTGACCGGATAACGCTTTCGCAACGTAATGGCCAGGCGGACAAACCACTGAGCATTCGGAACTGCTCGATCGGCGGAGAACGGACAAGGCCTTCACAAACGGGTTCGGGGGCGAAACAGGAACGAAGCGTTTAGCTTCGCACACCATACGTCAGCCCAGGCTCGAATCTGCGAACCCGGCGCCATCTGTTTTGGCTGGGTAACCGAGATCTGGCTCTGCGCCGGATGTCCGGCGTCGACGACCGCGTTGAACTTCAACCGGTATGCGCAACGAAGCGCGTCATGCAGGTCAACGCCGTTTCTCCGTTAGCGATGACGGCCGTGCAATCCGGCTTTGTGTCGTTCGGTTGCGCCGCGCTCGCTCTGAGCGTCGCGAGATGGGCGCCTTTCGCTAGCGTTTGGCCTGGGGAAGGGGTATCTGTGCTTGCGGCAATCGGTGGTGGGTTGATCGTCCTTGCATCCCTGCTGGCATCGATTAAGGGTAAAAATCGGCGCGATCGGGGATGTCGTCCCGGAATTCGAAGAGCCGAAACGGGTAGCCATCTAACGTACGAGCGCCGAGAGAGTTGGGCCTTGATGGTTCGAAAGTGGCGTTGGATGCAGAGGTTACGTTGATCTGTGGCTGACGCGATACGATCGATTGGACTGCCGAATGTCACCAGACGTAGCGATGCGCTCATCCCGCGTGCGATCATCAAGACCGATGGCTCGGATCGACCCACTGCGGTCTCAGGTCGTCTGCGCGATGGACAATTCCACCAACGTCGCGCCAGGCTAATGTTCCACTTGCCACCGCAGCACTGGATGCGTGGCGCCCGTCGGCATGACCCACACGCCGTTCGGCCCGAAGTCCCAGCCGACGAAGCTGGCCGGGTTGCTCATCTGGGCCGTGGTGAGCCCGTTGGATGCAGGTAGATTGCCGCCGCTCGACGCTTGCCCAGTACTCTGGACGTCCCAGTAAACGTCGCTGCCAAGACCACCGGAGCAGCCTGCGCAGATGCCGCCCATCACCAACCGGTTGCCGCTGGAGACGCTGCACCCCCCCCTTTTCCGCGTGGGGCGCGGAATGGCTGACGACGACCCGCAGAGCCGGCCTGAACCGCGTTAGTCGTAGCGTCTGAAGAATAGCCGCTGGCGTGGCGGATGCATGCCGATACCTCTGCTTTTCGCGCCTTTTTGACCGGGCGTTTGTGGCCGCTCGTCCTGTGGGGACCCTTCCGACGCGCTTCTTCTATCCCTCAGGTTGTGCGTTGTTCAAGTGCCCAGGACTAATATTTTCCCGATGAAATATAAGCGCTCTCGTAAGCGATTCTTGAACTGGACTCTAAGGCTTGCTAAATTTCAGGGACATTTCCAACGTAAGTTGATGCGGCGATCGATAAGCAAAGGGGAAAGATCTATGGCTGTCGTCGTTCACAACATCGCTGTGGGTCATTCGAGCTGGAGCGTGGCGTGATGCCGAACCAGGCAGCGCCCGGTACGTGCGCCTATCAGCATATCGTGCGCGCCCAAGGTATCAGCCTGTCCTACGGCAAGATACAGGCGCTGTCCGGCATCGATCTGGCCATTGGGCGGAACGAGATCGTCGGCCTGATCGGTGATAACGGCGCGGGTAAGTCGACGCTCATCAAGGTACTGACTGGTGTCGTGCGGCCGAGCACGGGCAAGCTGTTCATCCGCGACGAGGAGGTCGACTGGAACCGCTTTTCGGTGCGCGAGGCGCACCGACTGCGCTTCGAGACGGTCTATCAGGAAAAATCGCTGGGCGAGAAGCAGCCGCTGTGGCGTAATTTTTTTGTCGGCCGGCAGATCACCAACCGGTTCGGCTTCATCAAAGTTGCCGAACAGCGGCGCATTGCCAACGATATTTTGAAGCGCCAGCTCGGTTTCCGCGGCGTGGGGATCGACGCGGATTCGCTGATTGCGAAACTCTCCGGTGGCGAGCGCCAGGGCATCGCGATCGGACGGGCGATGTATTTCGACAGCGATCTGATCATTCTCGATGAACCCACGGTTGCGCTTGCCATTAGCGAGGTACGTAAGGTTCTCGACTTCGTACGGTCGATCAAGGAGTCCGGCCGCGCCTGCATCTACATCGAACATAACCTCGCCCATGTGCACGAGCTCGCCGATCGGCTCGTCGTGCTCGATCGTGGCCAGATCGTCGCGGATATGAAGTCGGGTGAGATGAGCCTCGAGGAACTCACCCGGTTCTTGATTTCGCTACAGCAGAGCGGGCACGGGCCGGCGATGGCTGCGGGGCAAGGACGTGAGTGATCCGATAAAAGACGAACAGCCGGCGCGGCTGGTGCGTTTTCGCCTGCCGGATTTTGCACGCATCGAGGGAGTGCCGAGCCTGGTCGTGTTCGCGTCGGTGGTCGGCCTGTTCATGGCAACCGCACCGCGCGTCTTTTTAGGCTGGCCAATCTACTTCTCGTTCCTGACCACCGTGCCACCGCTGGCGGTGTTGGCGATCGGGCTCACTCTGGTGGTTGCGGCGGGGGAAATTGATCTGTCCTTCCCCTCCGTGATGGCATTCTCGGGCTTCCTGTTCGCCTGGTGCGTGAACACCACCGGATCAGCCTGGCTAGCCGCGATCGCGGCATTGGCGGGCGGCGCGCTGGTCGGCGTGGTGAACGGGGTGCTGGTCGCGGTGGTCGGTGTGCCTTCGATCATCGTGACAATCGGCACGCAGTTCCTCTGGGCTGGGGTTGCTTCGATCCTGTCCGGCGGGCTCTCCAATGCGCTACAGGAGCTCGCCAACGGTTCAGCCTATGCAGTATTCGCGGGCACGTTGTTCGGTGTGATCCCGATGCAAGCGCTCTGGGCGCTCGGGCTTGCAGTGTTCATGTGGTTCATCCTCAATCGTCACCGTTTTGGCGAGCACCTGCTGTTCATCGGAGACAACCGAAACGTGGCGAAGGTCGTGGGCATCAATGTCGTGCGTGAGACGGTGAAATTGTTCACGCTGATGGGTGTGCTGGCCGGTTTCGCCACGGTGCTGCTCACGCTCGAGAATCTGAACTATTTTTCAACCCAGGGGCAGGGCTATCTGCTGCCGGCGCTGGCCGGCGTGTTCATCGGCGGAACCTCGGTGTTTGGTGGCACGGCGACGATCGTGGGTACCTTCTTCGGCACTTTCGTGATAGGCATGCTGGAGGCCGGAATCGTTGCGACAGGTATCGCCGGCTTCTGGGTACAGGCGATCGAAGGGGTGGTGTTCATCGTCGCTGTGACGCTGCATCTGTTGGTAGAGAATCCCGCCAAGCTGCGCGTGTTGCGCGAAAGATTCAGGCTTGGGGGGCGATAAAGCCGTTAAATCAGGAGAAAGGAGCAGAAATGATCAAGATCATGACGGGATCCCTCCTGGGGGCGGGTATTCTCGCGTTTGGCCTCGCGCAGACGGCCGGTGCCACTGAGCCGACCACGACTGGGCCGCTCGGCGCCGGTATGACAATGTATATGCAGATGGGCGGAAACCCTGGCGACGGCGCGACGCTGCCACGTCAGACCGGGGCTGCGGACGCGGGGCATGCCTTAGGCATCAAGGTGATCGAGCAGTTCTCGGCCTGGAGCCCAGAGACAATGCTTGCGCAGTTTCGCCAGGCGATGGCGGCGCATCCGACGTGCATCGGCATCATGGGCCATCCGGGCGATCCAGCCTTCGCACCACTGATCAAGCAGGCGGTCGACCAGGGCATCATCGTTACCGTCGGCAACACGCCGCTACCCGAGAACCAGAAACTTTACGACGCGAAGGGCTTCGGCTACGCCGGCGTCGAACTCTACGTAGGCGGGCAGATCACCGCGCAGGCGATGCTCAACGCTGGGATCAAGAAGGGCGACGAGGCGCTGGAATACGGTGTGTTCAACGAGAGTGTGCGCAGTCAGTCTGACCGTGGCCTTGCCGAAACGCTGGAGAAGGCCGGCGTAAAGGTGACCAGGCTCAATATCTCACCTCAGGTGGATTCCGATTCATCGCTCGCCGTGCCGATCCTGGTCGCCTTTATCCAGGCGCACCCTAATCTGAAGGCGATTGGGACTCAGCACGGCGGTGTAACCGGGTTCATTCCGCAGGCGCTCCAGCAGGCTGGCAAGAAGCCGGGGCAAATCATCATTGGTGGCATCGATCTGGCACCGGCCACGATTTCGGGGCTGCAGAGCAAATACATCACCGCGACGCTCGACCAGCAACTTTATCTGCAAGGCTTCCTGCCGGTCACGCAATGCGTGCTCTCGGCTGCTTATCATTTCGCGGGACTGACCATCAACACCGGCGCAGGTGTCCAAACACCTGCGACGATCGACTCGCTCATTCCGTTGATCAAACGCGGAATCCGCTAAGGTCGGATGATGTGAGATGGAATGGCGTGTGTGTTGCCGTCACACACGGATCAGGGTTGGCGTTTGCCGCGACCACCAGCGGGTTTGCCAGCCGGCTTACGTGAACCCGCAGCTGGCTTGCTGGCGGGTTTGCTGCGTGGCTTTTGCACGCTGAATGGGCTACCGCTGGACAAGCTTGTGCCTTTACCCGCGGCCACAGCGCGTTGCGCTGCAGGCTTGCGTTTGTTTTCGCCACTTTGCGGGCGCGGTTTTTTGCTGAGCACCTGCATGGCGCCCGGCGCAGCTTGCGGCACTTTGGGCTTCTTGGGCTTTTTGGGTTTCTTGATGATCTGGCCCGTCGCGCTAGTTTGCGGCACGCGGTGTTCGGCTTCAAAACCCGGCTCTTCTTCACGGGGCAGCGTTTGCCGGATCAGCGCTTCAATCGCGGCCAGTTGCGGGGCTTCATCGGCGCACACAAGGGACACCGCCACGCCGCTGGCGCCCGCTCGGCCGGTACGGCCAATACGGTGCACGTAGTCTTGCGCCACGATCGGCAGATCAACGTTGATCACCAGCGGCAGATCGTCGATATCCAGCCCGCGCGCAGCCACATCGGTAGCTACCAGCATATGTACTTCGCCCGTCTTGAAGCGCTCCAGCGCACGCAGGCGCGCGGGTTGCGGTTTGTCGCCGTGGATCGTTTCGACCGCATAGCCCGCTTCATCCAGCATGGCCGCCAGGTAATCCACGCCATTGCGGGTTTTGACGAACACCAGCGCGTGCTGCCAGTCGTTCTCAGCCACAAGGTGCATGAAAAGGTCGGGCTTGTTCTTTTTATCCACCGGCACCACCCACTGCTTGATCTTACTGGCCGTGGCATTGGGCGGGCTGACGCTGATATTGACCGGGCCGCGCAGAATGCCCGCCGCCATGGCGCGGATCTCATCGGTAAACGTGGCAGAGAACAGCAGGGTCTGGCGCTGAGCGGGCAAGGCAGCAAAGACGGCGTTGAGCTCGCGCGCAAAGCCCAGATCCAGCATGCGGTCGGCTTCATCCAGCACCAGCGTTTGTACCTGATCAAACTGCACTGCGTTCTGGCGATGGAGATCTAGCAAACGGCCCGGCGTGGCGACGAGCACGTCCACGCCTTTGCGCAACTTCATCATCTGCGGGTTGATGCTCACACCGCCGTAGGCGGCCAGAAATCGTAAGTCGAGGCCTTTGCCGTAAGCGATAAAGCTTTGCAGCACCTGTTCGGCCAGTTCACGCGTGGGCACCAGCACCAGAACACGCGCGCGGTTGCTGGACACCGCCGGGCCCTGTTGCACCAGCCGTTGCAACAGCGGCAGCGCAAAACCCGCCGTTTTGCCCGTGCCGGTCTGTGCCGCAGCCATGACGTCCTTGCCACTGAGCACAGCAGGAATCGCCTTGGCCTGCACCGGCGTAGGTGTCTGGTAATTGAGGTCCTGCACATTGCGCAGCAAGGGATCGATCAGGCCAAGCGAGGCAAAAGACATTGGCGTATTCCGGGCTAAAGCCGCAATTCTAGCGGTTACCGCCTGAACCGTCGGTCTCTGGATGGCCCCTGCAAATCCCGCCGGAATGATATATGATGGTCATCATGAAAAATCCACCAATCACCCGGAAGCCAGCCAGCCGCAAGGAAATCACGCACGAGCGCATCGTCGAGGTCGCCGCACGCGCGATTCGGCGCAGCGGCTACGACGGCACGGGCGTGGCTGACATCATGAAGGAGGCAGGTCTGACGCATGGCGGCTTCTATGCCCATTTCCCGTCGCGCGAGGTGCTGCTTGCCGAAGCCGCTGACCGCGCCGGAGCTGAATCCGTGGCGCTGTCGGAGCGTATCGCCGCGTCCGTGCCGCCGGAACAGGCGTTGCCGGCGATGATGCGCGCCTATCTGTCGAAGGAGCATTGCGAGGGCATCGAGACAGGTTGCCCGATCTCTGCCCTCGGCTCGGAGATGCCGCGCCAGGCGCCGGCCGTACGGCGCGCGGCCACCCGCCGCATCAAGGAGATGATCGATGTCGTTGCGCGCCAATTGCCCGATTGGGGTCAGCCAGGCGGGCACGAACAGGCGCTTTTGATGGTCGCCACAATGGTTGGCACGATGGTGATGGCGCGTGCCGTCGACGACCCCAAACTATCGGAGAGTTTTCTTGAAGCGGCATTGAAAAAACTCGCACCGACTGATGCGTAAAAACGCCGGCCCTGTGCCGGTTTTCGTTGGACCACAAATATGACTGCCATCATATTCGAGTGAAACGAACGCTCAACCAACCACGCAAAGACATCTTGGGAAGAACATCATGCAAACCAAAATAGCGCTCGTGACGGGCGCCTCGTCAGGAATCGGCGAAGCCACGGCAAAGCGGCTTGCGAAGGCCGGATACAAGGTCTACGGCACCAGTCGGCGCGGCCAACGAGCCGGCCAACAGTCGTTCGACATGCTGCCGCTCGATGTGACCAGCGATGCATCCGTTGCAGCCGCCGTCAGCGAAGTGCTGCGCCTGCAGGGCCGCATCGACCTGCTGGTGAACAATGCCGGTTTCGGCGTCGCCCCTGCCGCCGCGGAAGAGAGTTCGATCGACCAGGCACGCACGATCTTCGATACGAACTTCTTCGGGATCATCCGCATGACGCGTGCTGTCGTGCCTCATATGCGGCGACAACGCAGCGGCCGCATCATCAACATCGGTTCCGTGCTCGGTTTTCTACCAATGCCCTATATGGCGCTGTATTCCGCCACCAAGCACGCGGTGGCAGGTTATTCGGAGTCGCTCGACCATGAGTTGCGTACGCTGGGCATCCGCGTATCGGTCATTGAACCTGCCTACATCAAGACGCCTTTCGACGCGAACTTCATCGCGCCCGACGCCCCTCTCGACGAATACCGCGAGGTGCGCTCGGCCGTGGACAAGCGAGTGAAGGAAGTGGTCGAGGGCGCCGACGGTCCCGAGGTCGTGGCCGAAACCGTACTGCAGGCCGCCATCGCGGCTCGTCCGAAACTCCGCTATACCGCTGGCGGACTCGCCGCCCGTCTGCGATTGCTGCGCAGATTTGCACCCGCTGGACTGGTGGACGCCGGTATCCGCAAAGATCTGCGGCTGGCAACGTAGACGACGTGACTGTCCCCTCCCTGTTCAAAGGCTCTGCATCCGTGCTACTGCCAGCGAAACAACCAGACTTAACGAGCAACTGACAAGGAACCATGATGCAAGCATTCGTCGTCGATCGATATGGACGCAAGAATGGCTTACGATCCGACGATATGCCGGTTCCAGAACCGTGCGAGGACGACGTATTGATCCAGATCCACGCCGCGGGCGTGAACCCGCTCGATGCCAAAATCAGAGACGGAGAGTTCAAGCTCATTTTGCCCTATCGTTTGCCGCTGATTTTGGGCAACGATCTGGCAGGGGTTGTCGTGCGCGTCGGCTCGCGCGTGCGGCGATTCAATCCCGGCGACGAGGTCTACGCGCGCCCGCACAAGGATCACATCGGCACTTTCGCGGAATTCATTGCGGTCAAAGAGGATGGCGTGGCCCTCAAGCCGACAGCGCTCACGATGGAGGAAGCGGCTTCAATCCCGCTGGTGGGATTGACCGCCTGGCAGGCGCTGATCGAAAAAGGGCAATTGAAGAAAGGGCAGAAAGTGCTGATACATGCCGGCTCGGGCGGTGTCGGCAGCTTCGCCATTCAACTGGCGAAGCATGTGGGCGCGACCGTCGCGACAACAGCGAGCGCGCGGAATATCGAACTGGTGAAGCAACTCGGCGCGGATATCGTCATCGATTACAGGAAAGACGACTTTGCGACCATCCTGAAGGACTACGACCTGGTACTGGATACGCAAGGCGGCAATGCGCTCGAGAAGTCGCTGCGTGTGCTCAAGCCGGGTGGCAAACTCATCGGGATCGCCGGTCCGCCTGATGCCGAATTTGCGAAAGAGATCGGTGCGTCGTGGTTCCTGAAAACGCTGATGCGCTTTCTGAGTTATCGCATCAGAAAGGCCGCGAAACGTCATGACGTCAGCTATACATTTCTCTTTATGCGGGCCAGCGCAGAACAGCTCAGCCGGATTGCCGCACTGATCGACGCGCGAGCGATACGACCCGTCATCGATCGGGTCTTTCCGTTTGAGTCGACCCAGGAGGCTTTGGCTTATGTCGAAACCGGACGTACCAAGGGTAAGGTTGTCATCAAGATCCGATAGTCAGCGTGAAGCAGGGCAAATGGCAAAAGAGGCGCGATCGAAAAGATCGCGCCTCTTTTTGCAGCGGACCCCGATCGCCATCACGTCAATCGATCGCCCTACCCGCGGTCTCTCGCATGAACGGCAACGGCAGCAACGACACGACGCTGCAACCGATCAGATACCACGCCGGCGCGAGATTGCTGCCCGAAATCTGGATCAGCCAGGTCGCGAAAAACTGCGCGAAGCCGCCGAAGACCGACACGCCGAGGCAGTACACGATCGACATGCCGGTCGCGCGGATCGCGCGCGGAAACAGCTCGGGCAGCATCACGATATTGGGCACCGCGGTGAACGTGACGAGCAGCGCGAGGCCCGCGACCACCGCAAGCAGCACCGGCACCGTCGGCGACGCGTTGATCGTCATGAAGGCCGGGTAGACGGCGAGAATCAGCAGCACGCGCGATACCCACAGCACGCGCTTGCGGCCGACCCGATCCGACAGCGCGCCCGCGAACGGCGAGCAGATCACCGTGACCACCGCACCGGTCCACGCGGCCCACAGCGCGGTCGCCATCGGCAGATGCAGGATGCGGATCGCGTACGTCGACAGGTAGAACAGCACGATGTAGTTCGCCGCGGTGCCCCCGATCGTCGTCAGCACGCCGGTCGTGATCGAGCGCGCGTGGTCGCGGAACAGGTCGCGCACAGGTAGCGACGGAACTTGCGCAGCGGGCTTCGCAACGGTATCCGAAGCAGCCTGCGCAACAGCGCCGCCAGACGCTGCCGTGCCATCTTCAACACCCGGCAGCGTCTCGTCGAGATGCCGCCGGATATAGATGCCGACCGGCCCCATCGCCATGCCGATCAAGAACGGCACGCGCCAGCCCCAGCTTTCGAGCGCGGCCGGCGACAGCGTCGCGGCCAGGGCAACGCCGAGCAGCGACCCCACCACCGTGTTCATCCCCTGGCTCACGAACTGCCAGCTGCCGTAGAAGCCGCGCGTGCGATCGCTGCCGTATTCGAGCAGCAGCGCCGTCGATGCGCCCACCTCGCCGCCCAGCGCGAAACCCTGGATCAGCCGCGCGAGAATCACGAGCAGCGGCGCCGCGACGCCGATCGCCGCATAGGTCGGCGCGAACGCGATGATCGCGGAACCGAGCGTCATCAGCCACAGCGTCAGGCTCATCGCGGCCTTGCGTCCGGCGCGGTCCGCGTAGCCCCCCAGCACGATGCCGCCCACCGGCCGCATGATGAAGCCGACGCCGAACGTGCCGACCGCGAGCATCAGCTGCACGAGCTGACCTTCGACCGGGAAATACAGCTTGCCGATGATCGTCGCGAAGAAGCTGTAAATCGTGAAGTCGAAAAACTCGAGGCCGTTGCCGAGCGTGATCGCGGCGATCGCCTTCGCGTGGCCGACGCGCTTTTGAGGTTCATCGGCGAGGCGCTGCGCATCGAGCGCATCGAGCGCATCGAGCCCATTGGCGCTCGCGGACCGCGGTGTGGCTGAATAGTCCATCTGTGTCTCCGTCATTATCTTGTGGCTGCTACGGCAAGGCGCTCGCGCGCCGCCGCCGCGTCAAACGAGGAACGTCTGCGCGAGCTTGACCCAGTAGGCCGCGCCGGTCGCGAGGCAAGCGTCGTTGAAGTCGTAGCCGGGGTTGTGGACCATGCAGCCGCCCTCGCCGTCGCCATTGCCGATGATCAGATAGCTGCCCGCGCAGCGTTCGAGCAGGAACGCGAAGTCCTCGCTGCCGGTCAGCGGTTGCATGTCGTGAATCAGCCCGTCGACGCCCAGCCAGTCGAGCGCGACCTGGCGCGCGAGCGCGGTCATGGCCGCATCGTTGACGAGCACCGGGTAGCGGCGCTGATAGTCGACCTCGGCACGCGCGCCGAACACGGCCGCCTGCCCGGTCACGACCTCGGTGATGCGCTGCTGCAGATGGTCACGCACCTCGGGCCGCAGCGCGCGCACCGACAGGCGCATCTCGGCGGTTTCGGGGATCACGTTCGGCGCTTCGCCCGCGTGAATCGCGCCGACCGTGATGATCGACATATCGAGCGGCGCGATGTTGCGCGACACGATCGACTGCAGCGCGAGCACGATCTGCGCGCACACGACGACCGGATCGACCGCCTTGTGCGGCACCGCGCCATGGCCGCCGCGGCCGATCACCTTGATGATCACCGTATCCGACGACGCCATGAACGACCCCGGCATGAAGCCCAGCTTGGCCGTAGGAAAGCCCGGCATGTTGTGCATCGCGAACACGGCGTCGCAGGGAAACTGTTCGAACAGGCCGTCGTCGAGCATTTTCTTCGCGCCGGCGAGCCCTTCCTCGGCCGGCTGGAAGATCAGATTCAGCGTGCCGTCGAAGCTTTTTTCGCGCGCCAGATGCCTGGCGGCGGCGAGCAGCATCGCCGTATGGCCGTCGTGACCGCATGCGTGCATCTTGCCGGGCAGCTTGCTCGCGTACGGCAGGCCCGTGGTTTCGTGGATCGGCAGCGCGTCCATGTCAGCGCGCAGGCCGAGCCGGCGGGTGCCGTGGCCGAGCTTCAGTTGCCCGACCACGCCGGTCTGCCCCAAGCCGCGATGGACGCTGTAGCCCCACTCCCGCAGGCGGTCGGCGACCAGATCGCCGGTTGCGAACTCCTCGTAGGCCAGCTCCGGATGCGCGTGGATGCTGCGTCGCAGCGCGATCATTTCCTGTTCGACTTCGGCGATGCCCGCCGGAATGACCATCGTGTCCATACCATCTCCTGTCGATCGGACCTGGCGCTTCAGCGCTTGGTCCGATCCCATGCAACTGGTTGCGCCCCTGTCAGCGTGAACCCAGCATAGCGGCGCCGAGATTCGGGCGGCAGGCGTAAAATCGTTGCGGGTGCCAACCCATGGTTGCCCCTTTCACGCATCTCATTCGAATGAAACTGCATCAGCTCAATACCTTGGCGGCGATCGCCGATACCGGAAGTATCCGGGCGGCCGCGCGCTCGCTGGGGCTTTCCCCGGCCGCCGTGACCAAGGCGATGCGCGAGCTCGAAGCCGATCTGCACGCGCCGCTCGTCGTGCGCAGCGCGAGCGGTGTCGCGTTCACCGAGTTCGGCCGTGCGCTCGTCGTGCATGCGCGGCTCGTGCTCGGCCAGTTGCAGCGCGCGCAAGCCGAGATCGAGGCGTTGCGCGGAGCCGCCGCCGGCAAGCTGTCGATCGGCGTCACGCCGTGGGTCGCGCTGACTTTTCTGCCGCCTGCCGTGCGGCGTTTTCGCGAGCGGATGCCGGAGGTGCAACTGGAATTTTTCGAAGGCCTGCTCGCGGTCGTGCAGCCGCGTCTGCGCGACGGCAGCCTCGATTTTTCGATCGGTCGGCCGCCGCCCGCGTCGCCGCAGTCGGAGTTTCAGAACGCGCCGCTCTTTTCGACGCATGCGGCGGTGGTCGCGCGGCGCGAGCATCCGAAGGCCGGCTGCCGCACGCTGCTCGACCTTCAAGACGCGGAATGGATACTGAACTGGGACCCGGCGAGCCGCGAGTCGATGTCGAACAATCTGTTCGTCAAGCGCGGCATGCCGGTGCCGCACACGATCGTGCTCGCGCATTCGCTCGCGATCGTGCTGGGCCTGCTCGCGCACACGGACATGGTCAGCATCTTTCCGTGGCCGCTCGTCGAGGCGATACGCGCGAAGGAAAACCTGTGGGCGCTGCCGCTGCGTGAAACGCTGGACGAAACCGTCATCAGCATCACGTCGCGGCGTGGCGCGCCCACGAGCCCGGCGGCCGCCTGCTTTCTCGACTGCCTGCGCGAGACGATCGACGAAGGCGCGCGCTCGCAGGACCCGGAACAGCGCCGCCTGTTTCATTCGATCGAGCTGTTGCTATAGCAGCTGCCGCATTTCTGCATGCGGCACCGCCGCGTAGTCAATCGAGAAACTCGCCCGCCCGCTTTCTGAGCATCGCGCTGAAATCGTCGAGCCAGCCGATCGACAGACGCCAGCTCTGCCAGTACAGATCGACGTCGATATGCTTGCCCGGCGCGATCTCGACCAGTTCGCCGCGCTGCAGAGGCCCGGCGATCATCCGCTCGGGACACATGCCCCAGCCGAGGCTCATCACGCACGCGCGCAAAAAACCGGCGACGTGCGGAATCCAGTGCAGCGGCGGATCGAGTTCCGCGCGCGTAATGCGCCGCATGAAGCGCTTTTGCAGCTGATCCTTCGGATTGAAGTCGACGCACGGCGTGCGCCGCAGGCTGTCGCGCGTGACGCCGTCGACGAAATAGCGCGCGAAAAACGCCGGCGAGCACACCGCCAGGTATCGCATGCGGCCGAGGCGCGTCGAGCGACAGCCCTGCACCGGTTCGGCCTGCGTCGTGATCGCGCCCTGCACGCTGCCGTCGCGAATGCGCTGCGCGGTGTAGTCCTGGTCTTCGATCACGAGGTCGAGCAGCATTTCGCGTTCGACGCAGAACGGCGCGACCGCGTCGATGAACCAGGTGCCGACGCTGTCGTCGTTGACCGCGACGCGCAGTGCCGGCCACTGCTCGACGAGCGCGCCGGGCAGTGCCGGCAGGCGGCCGTTCAGCTCCGCTTCGAGCAGTTGCACGCGTTCGGTATGGCGGCATAGCAGCGCGCCCGAGGTGGTCGCGACGCACGGCTGCCCGCGTTTCACGAGCACGCTGCCGACGCGCTCCTCGAGCAGCTTGACCCGCTGCGACACCGCGGACGGCGTGATATTGAGCTCGCTCGCGGCACGGTCGAACGAGCCGTGGCGGACCACGGCGGCCAGCGCGTCGAGCAAGGCGTAGTCGAGCATTAGCGTTCCTTAATCGGCATTAAGCAAATTAGCTTCTCTTATGAGATGCCAACCCGCAGACTAGCGCTGTTGGATTTTCCCGTCTATCCCCGCTGCTTTCCTTTTTCCGGACCATTTATGAACTGGTTGTCTTTTTCCCATGGCGCGGCGCTGTGCGCGTCGCTGATCGTCACGATCGGCGCGCAGAACGCGTTCGTGCTGCGGCAGGGCATCATGCGCTCGCATGTCGGCAAGATCGTGCTGTTGTGCACGTTGTCCGATTTCATTCTGATCGGCGCGGGCGTCGGCGGCGCCGCGGTGCTGATGGAGCGTTTCCCGCGCTTCGTGCACGCGATGCTCTATGTTGGGCTCGCGTATCTCGCCTGGTTCGGCATCAGCGCGCTGCGCCGCGCGGTGCGGCCCGGACACGCGGTGCTCGATGGCTCGGCCGGCGCGTCCCGCGATCAGGCGCCGCCTGCGCAACGCGCGCTGCCGACCATCCTGATGACGCTTGCGTTCACGTGGCTCAATCCGCACGTCTATCTGGACACGTTCCTGTTGATCGGCACGGCCGGCGCGCGTGAGCCGGAAGGCGCGCGGGTCGCCTTCGCGCTCGGCGCGATGACGGTCAGCGCGGTGTGGTTCGTCGCGCTCGGCTATGGCGCTCGCATGCTCGCGCCGCTGTTTCGCCGCGCAACCGCGTGGCGCGTGCTGGATGGCGCGATCGGCAGCATGGTGTTGCTGCTCGCGTTCACGCAATTGCGTTGAGCGTTCGACGCGGGCCTTATTTCAGCGCCGATTCTTGCGGCTCGCCTCGCGCGGCGGGCGCATCGGCTTCGTCGCGCGGCACGAGGTTCATCAGCCGCGCGAGCACCGGACACTTCAGCAGCGACTGCTGGTAAGCCTCCTTCGCCCGGGCATCGAAATAGCGCCCCGTCTCGACCTCCGGCAGACGCAGCGCGAGGCCGCCGATGTCGTCGACGGGCCAGCCGCCGCGCGCGGCGGACCGCTGCGCTTGGCGGGCGGCGCTCGTCGGCTATCTGATCGTGAATCGCTGGAACGTCGGCGGCAATCAAGCGATGGCACATCTATTGCTGAAATCCGCTCGCCGGCATCTCACCCGTGAAGCCGCGTGACGTACGCAACGGGGCGCCGTTCAAACGTCATTTCAACAATCCACCGGTGGAGGCACCATGCTTCGATACGCTGTGATTTTCTTCATCATCGCCATCATCGCCGCAGTGTTCGGCTTTGGAGGCATTGCCGCGGGCGCAACCGAAATCGCCAAGGTGTTGTTCTTCATCTTCCTGGTGATCTTCCTCGTCACCCTGCTGATGGGCGTGATCCGACGCTGACGGCTGCATACAGCGTTCGGTGAATTCACGCCTCGCCCGATGCGAACCGGCCACGCTGCGTGGGTACCGCGTTGAGGATTGCGCGGCCGCTGTCGCCGTTGCAATACTTGCCGCAGCATATTGCAATAGTTGCCGAAGCATCGGGCGCTTCAACTCTGCTTTCCTTCCGCTTCTTTTCTCCGTATGCCGGAGGCGTATGCGGCATCGCTTCAGGCCGCATACGCGATCTGCGGCGTCATGGAACGCGATCTGCTGCGTGGCCGGTTGCGGCGTATCGAGTGCGAGTTGCACATAGCCACGCCTCGCGGCCCAATGTTCGGCGAACGCGATCAGTAACGTGCCGATGCCGCGCGTCTGCCATGCGGGATCGACCGCGAACTGACGCAGGCTCGCGACATCGCCGTGCCGGTATAGCTCGCACGATGCTTCGCCATCCGAAGCATAAAGCGTCATCGTGCCGACGATGTGTCCTTCATACACCGCGACATGGCAATCGCCGCGCAGCACACGGCCGCGGGTCGTCTCGATGGTCTGATCCACGCACGTGCAATTGAGCCCCTGCGCGCCGGGCGGCGCAAACGCGCGACCCACATAGCGGACCGGAACGGATTGCGGATGGCTTGCGCGACGCTTCACGTTGAGCACCTCGTACTGACTGGATGCCCGACGTGTAGGGTTGGCCCTGTCGTTCACGAGATGTTTTCGGCCTCGTACAGACGACGGCCCGCCGCATCCTTGCTGCCGAGGATGGGCTGAAAGTCGATCGGCCACTCGATGCCGATGTCGGGATCGGACCACAGCAGGCAGCGCTCGAGCTCGGGGAACCAGTACTCGGTGGTCTTCCACATGCATTCGGCGACATCGGACAGCACGACGAAGCCGTGCGCGAAACCGGGCGGCACCCAGATCTGCCGATGATTGGCTTCGCTCAGATACTCGCCGCTCCATTTGCCGAAGTTCGGTGAGTTCAGGCGCACGTCGACCGAGACGTCGAAGATCTCGCCGCGCACGACGCGCAGCAGCCGCCCCTGGGGACGCTGCACCTGATAGTGCAAGCCGCGCAGCACGCCATGCACGGCGCGCAGATGGCGGTCCTGCACGAAGTTGAAACCTTGCGCGACGTCGTCCGAAAACTCGTCCGCGCTGAAACTCTCGAAGCAGAAGCCGAACTCGTCGATGAACACTTCCGGCTCGATGAGTTTCACCTCCGGCAATGCCGTCGCCATGACCCTGTTGCCCATCGCCACTGTGCTCGTAAAAAGGCTGGCCAGCGAACATACGGCCGCTCTCGCGACCGCGTCCGACAGACGAGGCGCGCCCGCAACGCGGGCGCCCTATCGCATGCTAAAGATACATGCTACGCCTCAGTGGCCGCCCGGCTGCGAGCGCGATACTCGGTTGGCGACAAAGCCATACGCTTGCGGAAAATTTTCGCGAGACGATCGCCGTTGCCGGTGCCGCTGCGACGCGCGATCTTGTCGACCGGCAATTCGGTCTCGGTCAGGAAGTTGCACGCGATACGCAGCCGCACCTGCAGCAGGTAGTCCGACGGCGTGATCTGCATCTCGTGCTTGAAACGGCGCAGGAAATTGCGCTCGCTCATTGCGGCGACCTGCGCGGCATCGGCGACCGATACCGGACGGTCGCAGTTGGCCTCCATCCAGCGCGCGGCCGCGCGAATCTTTTCGGCGACGCTCAGCGTGCCGCCCTCGGCCGGCAGCGGCACCCACGTCGCAGCCATGCCGGGCATCACGCGATCGGCGACGCTGCGCGCAAGCTCGGCGCCCAGGTCGCGCTTGATGAACATCAGCGCGCTGCGGGCGCAGTCGTGACGGTCGTTGGCCGCGCTGAACGCGCCTTCGCTGGCGCTCGCGCCCGGATAGCGGCTCATCAGGCCGTCATGCTCGGTCGGGCCGGCCGCTTCGAGCACGAGGCGCCCCTCGCCGATCGTTTCGATCGCGCGTGTGCGCGATTGCACGGCGCGCAGCCAGTTCAGCAGGCGTTCGTCGCGCGCGGCCACGTGGGCGCCGTAGCCGCCAGCGATGAACAGCGCGTCGAAACCGCCGCCAAAGCGCGTGTCGATGCGGTCAGTCCAGATGCGCGCCGACGACGAACTGGCGACATTGCCGCCGTCCATCGACAGGAACTGCACTTCGTAGGGCGGATCTTCGCCCGCTCGCGTGCCCGCGAACTCATTGGCGGTCTGGAACATTTCCACGACGGTACCGGGGCCGAGCAGCCAGAAGCCGTCGAACAGCAGAATGCCGATTCGCCGCGCTGCAGTACGGACGTTCAAAGCGGGCGTGTGTAGCCACGTAATTCTCGTTGTATCAAGGTGCATGTGCGGCATGATCTTCCCCAAACGGTCATACGTTGCGGACCCCGATTTGCCCCGCCATCAGACGGAACGAGAGAATGCGTTATTACGGCGAAAAAGCAGACTCACGCCGCATAAAGGATTAAGCGTGATGTTAGCGGAATGGATCGCTATAGTAAATTTGAAAAACAAATCTCATCACGACAGCCCATGTCTGAGGAAAAGCGGTTATTGAGCAATTGATATGAGCGCGCGACAGGCCGGGCAACTATGCAAGCCGCACGAAGAGCTTGAGGAGATCTTACCGCAAAGCCTTGATGGACGGCACTCTCGCGCATTCGGACAAAGTTGCCGATAATGCGAAGCCCGGCCATTGCGCGTTACCGAGTACGTTTCTTGCGCGGTTCAAAAATGTTTCAATTGTGAACTGCTTATCGCCCTATTATGTCCGGGCAATTCGGTAGTTTATTCGCAAAGCGTAAATTTATTCCCCGCGGCATTAGGCATTTCCGTGGCATTCGCTCCGCACCACAAATTAATATCCAAATGCTGATTTATCGGAGGTTCTAAAAATGTTTCTATTTTGAAACATCGCTGAGCTCTTTCGTATGATTTAAACGCGCGCATGCGCCGCATTGATCGAACCTCGGATGATTGGATGCAGCGCAGCAATCATGTGTGGCGGACACGCGACGAAGCGCCGGCCGTTGCAACCTGCGAAGTTGCAACGGCATACCTGATGCGCGCGTCTGGGAATGCGAGCAAACAGTCGGCTGGGGAACGGCATCGCGGCGCGCAACGGCCGCGCCACCGCTCGTCACCGTGCCTCAGCCATTCGTCCCTTCGCCGGCCAGCGTCGACGTAGCGGCCGTGCGCGCGAGCACCGGCCGCAGAGCCGCGCCCGTGTGACTCGCGGCCACGCGCGACAGGCTTTCCGGATCCGTTGCCGCAACGATCGTACCGCCGCCCACGCCGCCCTCCGGACCGAGGTCGATGATCCAGTCCGCCTCGGCGATCACGTCGAGATCGTGCTCGATGACGACGACGCTATGCCCGCCATCCACGAGCCGGTGCAGCACGCGAATCAGCTTCGCGACGTCCGCCATGTGCAGCCCGACCGTTGGCTCGTCCAGCACGTACAGCGTGTGCGGCGGCTTCTGGCCACGCCGCGTGATGTCGTCGCGCACCTTGCTCAGCTCGGTGACGAGCTTGATGCGCTGCGCCTCGCCGCCCGACAGCGTCGGCGATGGCTGGCCGAGCGTCAGATAGCCGAGCCCGACGTCTTTCATCAGTTGCAGCGGATGCCCGATGTTCGTAATCGACGCGAAGAACTCGACCGCTTCGTCGATTTCCATGGTCAGCACGTCGCCGATGTTCTTGCCGCGCCACGTGACCGCGAGTGTCTCCGGATTGAAGCGCTGGCCGTGGCAGACGTCGCACGGCACCTTCACGTCGGGCAGGAAGCTCATGCCGATCGTGCGCACGCCCTGGCCCTCGCATGCGGGGCAACGGCCCTCGCCCGTGTTGAACGAGAAACGCGACGCGGTATAGCCGCGCGCGCGCGCCTCCAGCGTGCCCGCGAACAGCTTGCGGATCGCATCCCACACGCCGATGTAGGTGGCGGGACACGAACGCGGCGTCTTGCCGATCGGCGTCTGATCGACTTCCAGCACGCGGTCGATGCTTTCCCAGCCGGTGACCGAATCGCAGCCCTGCCATATGTGCGTGACGTTCAGCGGCGCGCGCGGCGCCGAGCGCGCGAGCACGCTCGAACGCCGGTTCGCGGCCGGCTTCTCCTCGGCGGCCGCACGCGCGCGGCGCGCGGCCGGCGACGACAGCACCGAGCGCCCGACCGCATCGAGCAGATTGGTCATCAGCACGTCGCGCGCGAGCGTCGACTTGCCGGAGCCGCTGACGCCCGTCACCGCGACGAGCCGCGCGAGCGGAATGCCGACCGTCACGTCGCGCAGGTTATGCAGCTTGCCGCCATGCACGGTCAGCCAGTTCTCCGGCACCGCGGCCGCACGCTTGCCCGGCGCGACGACCTCGCGGCGCGGCTGCAGCGGATGCACGATCGGCTGTGCGAGGAAACGCCCGGTCAGCGAATCGGGCTGTGCGGACAGGTCCGCGACGCTGCCCTGCGCGATCAGCGTGCCGCCGCGCTTGCCCGCGCCCGGCCCGATATCGATGATGTGATCCGCGCGCCGGATCGTATCTTCGTCATGCTCGACGACGACGAGCGTATTGCCCTTGTCGCCGAGCTTGCGCAGCGCGTTCAGCAAAATCTGGTTGTCGCGCGGATGCAGACCGATGGTCGGCTCGTCGAGCACGTAACACACGCCCTGCAGATTGCTGCCGAGCTGCGCGGCGAGCCGGATGCGCTGCGCTTCGCCGCCCGACAAACTCGGCGCCGCGCGATCGAGGCTCAGATAGCCGAGCCCGACTTCTTCGAGGAACTGCAGCCGGCTGCCGATTTCGCTGACCACGTCGCGCGCGATTTCGGCGTCGCGGCCCGTCATCCGCAGCGTGTCGATCCACGCGCGCGTGTCGGACACGGTCCATTGCGCGACGTCGACGATTGCCTGCGAGTCGAACGTGACCGCGCGCGCGACCGGATTCAGACGCGTGCCCGCGCAATCCGGACACGGCTCGTCGACGAGTCCTTCCGGTTCCTGCTCCTCCGAGGGCAGGCTCTGCTCGCGACCGCGATTGTCGTCGACGACGATCGTGTCGTCGTACGCGGCCCGCTGCTCGCGCGTCAGCGACAGTCCCGTGCCGACGCAGCTCGTGCACCAGCCATGCTTGCTGTTGTACGAGAACATGCGCGGGTCGAGCTCGGGGTAGCTCGTGCCGCACACCGGACACGCGCGCTTCGTCGACAGCACCTTCACGTCGCCGAGCTTCGCGGTGGACTCGCCGCCGTTGAGCGCGTCGTGCAGACCGTCGAGCGGCGCGAGCAGATGCATGATGCCTTTACCGATGTCGAGCGTCTGATCGAGCGCTTCGCGCAGCTCCGCTTCGTGATCGGCCGAGATGACGAGGTCAGCGACCGGCAGCTCGATCGTGTGCTCGCGGAAACGATCGAGCTTCGGCCACGGATCGACCGGCACGAACTCGCCGTCCACACGCAGATGCGTATTGCCGCGCGCTTTTGCCCATTTCGCGAGGTCCGTATAGACGCCCTTGCGGTTCACGACGAGCGGCGCGAGGAAGCCGACATGCTGGCCCTTGTGATCGCGCAGCAACTGCGCCGCGATCGATTCGGCGCTTTGCGACGTGACCGGCGTGCCGTCGTGAATGCAGTGCTGCAAGCCGAGCTTCACGTACAGCAGACGCAGGAAGTGCCACACCTCCGAGGTCGTGGCGACGGTACTCTTGCGACCGCCGCGCGAGAGCCGCTGCTCGATCGCGACGGTCGGTGGAATGCCATACACCGCGTCGACTTCGGGCCGTCCGGCCGGCTGCACGATCGAGCGGGCATACGCGTTCAGCGATTCGAGGTAGCGCCGCTGACCTTCGTGGAACAGGATGTCGAACGCGAGCGTCGATTTGCCCGAGCCCGACACGCCGGTGATTACGTTGAACTTGCCATGCGGAATGTCGACGTCGAGCGCCTTCAGGTTGTGCTCGCGCGCGTTGACGATGCGCACCACGTCCTCGCCTTCGATCGCGCGACGTGCGCGGGCCGCGCTCAGGGCCTTCTGCAGCGGGATGCCCTGGGGCTCCGCCGCGGTTGCGGTGTCCATCGCGCGGTCGTATTGCAGCAACGCCTCGCCGGTATGCGATTCGGCGCACGCTTTCACTTCGTCCGGCGTGCCCGCGCACAACACGCGGCCACCGCCGTCGCCGCCTTCGGGACCGAGGTCGATGATCCAGTCGGCCGCGCGGATCACGTCGAGATTGTGCTCGATCACGATCAGCGAATGACCGCTCGCGAGCAGCTTGCCGAACGCCTGCATCAGCTTCGCGATGTCGTCGAAATGCAGACCCGTGGTCGGTTCGTCGAACATGAACAGACGCTTCGCGATCACCTGCTTCGCGCCGCGTGCGCCGCGCGCCTGTGCCGATTCCGCAAGAAAGCCCGCGAGCTTGAGCCGCTGCGCCTCGCCGCCCGACAGCGTCGGCACGGGCTGGCCGAGCTTCACGTATTCGAGCCCGACGTCGACGATCGGTTGCAGCACGCGCAATACTTCGGCGTCCTGCGCGAAGTACGCGGCAGCCTCGCTGACGGTCAGTTCGAGCACGTCGGCAATGCTCAACCCGCGTACCGGCTGGTCGCGCTCGATCTTCACCTCCAGAATTTCCGCGCGATAACGGCGCCCGTCGCAATCGGGGCAGCGCAGGTACACGTCGGAGAGGAACTGCATTTCGATGTGCTCGAACCCCGAGCCGCCACAGGTCGGGCAGCGGCCATCGCCCGAATTGAAGCTGAACATGCCGGGGCCGTAGCCGCGCTGTTGCGCGAGCGGTGCCTTCGCGAACAGCTTGCGGATTTCGTCGAACGCGCCGACGTAGCTGGCCGGATTCGAGCGTGCGGTCTTGCCGATCGGCGACTGGTCGACGAACACGACGTCGGTGACCTGGTCCGCGCCGTTCAGCGCCTTGAACGCGCCCGGCGCTTCGGTGGCGAGCCCGAAGTGGCGCGCCATCGCCGGATACAGCACGTCCTGCAGCAGCGTCGATTTGCCGGAACCCGACACGCCGGTCACGCAGACGAGCCGCTGCAATGGAATTTCGACCGTGACGTCGCGCAGATTGTGCTCGCTCGCACCTTCGAGCACGATGCGCGGCGTGCTCGCGTCGACCGCGCGACGCGACCAGTGCGCGGCATCCGCGACATGGCGCCGGCCGCCGAGGTACTCGCCGGTCAGCGTGCCGGTCGAGCGAATCGCCTCGGGCGCGCCGTCGAAAATGATCGAGCCGCCGCGCTCGCCCGGTCCCGGACCCATGTCGATGAGCCGGTCCGCCGCGAGCATCACCGACGGATCATGCTCGACCACGACCAGCGTATTGCCCGCGTCGCGCAGCCGGTGCATCGCTTCGACGATGCGATTCAGGTCGCGCGGGTGCAGGCCGATGCTCGGCTCGTCGAGCACGAACAGCGTCTTGGTCAGCGACGTGCCGAGCGCGGTGGTCAGGTTGATACGCTGCACCTCGCCGCCCGACAGCGTGCGGCTTTGCCTGTCGAGCGTCAGATAGCCGAGACCGACGTCGCATAGATACTTGAGGCGCGTGCGCACTTCGGCGAGCAGCAGCTTCAGCGCGTCGTCGAGCAACGCGCTCGGCAGCGTGATGTCGTCGAAGAAGCGGCGGATGCGCTCGATCGGCATCAGCATGAGATCGTGCACGGTCAGGCCCGGCAACGCTTCGAGCTGCGCGCGCGACCACTTCACGCCGCGCGGCATGAAGCGCTGCGAGGGCGCGAGCACGTCGTTCGCATTGGCCTTGCTGCCGAGGCGCCACAGCAGCGATTCGGTTTTCAGACGCGCGCCGCCGCAGGTTTCGCACGGCGTGTAGCTGCGGTATTTCGACAGCAGCACGCGGATATGCATCTTGTACGCCTTCGATTCGAGATAGTCGAAGAAGCGTTTGACGCCGTACCAATGCGTCTGCCACTTGCCGTTCCAGTCCGGCGAGCCGTTGATGACCCAGCTGCGTTCGCGCTCGCTGAGCTCGCCCCACGGCGTGTCGCGGCGGATGTCGGCTTTCGCCGCGTAGCGCATCAGGTCGTCCTGGCACTCCTTCCACGCGGGCGTCTGCATCGGCTTGACCGCACCTTCGCGCAGCGTCTTGCGCGCGTCGGGGATCACGAGACCGAGGTCGACGCCGATCACGCGGCCAAAACCGCGGCAGGCATCACAAGCGCCATAGGCCGAGTTGAACGAGAACAGCGCGGGCTGCGGGTCGGCATAGCGCAGATCGCTTTCGGGGCTGTGCAAGCCGGTGGAGAAACGCCAGATGCGCGGCTCGGCGGCTTCGGCCTGCGGCTCGTCCGAGGTAGCCGGCAGCACGTAAATATTGACGCGCCCGCCGCCGCGCTTCAGCGATGCCTCGATCGCCTCGATCGCGCGTGCTTTATCCACCGAGCGCAGCCGGAAGCGGTCGGCGACGACGTCGAGCAACTTGCGCTTGCCGGTCGGCGAATCGACTTCGCGCTGCGCCTGCACGCGCGTATAGCCGCTCGCCGACAACCACTGCTCGACCTCCTGCGCGGACGCCGACTCCGGCAGCTCGACCGGGAACGTGACGACGAGCCGCGGCTCCTCCTGCGCGGTGCGCTCGAGCAGTTCCGCGTAGATCGTCTCCGGCGTGTCGTGCCGCACCAGATAGGCGCTCTGGCGGTCGAACAGCTCGGCCGCGCGCGCGTACAGCAGCTTCAGGTGATCGTTGAGCTCGGTCATCGTGCCGACCGTGGAGCGCGAGCTGCGCACCGGGTTGGTCTGGTCGATCGCGATGGCGGGCGGCACGCCGTCGACGCGGTCGACCTGCGGCCGATCCATCCGGTCGAGGAACTGGCGCGCGTACGCGCTGAAGGTTTCGACGTAGCGGCGCTGGCCTTCCGCATACAGCGTGTCGAACACGAGGCTCGACTTGCCCGAGCCCGACGGCCCCGTGACGACCGTCATTTCGCCGGTGCGCACGTCGAGGTCGACATTTTTCAGGTTGTGCTGGCGGGCGCCGCGAATGCGGATCGTGCCCTGGATCTTGTTGCCGCTCGGGTTGCCGCCTTGGGGAGTGTCAGCGAGGGTGTCAAGGGTTGCGTCGTTGGAGGACAATTTTTCCGACCGTCTGAAGGAGTGGGTCACCTCTCACGGCCGGCTCTCGCGACCGCGCAAGTTCGGTGCAGCCGGGTCGGCGCGAGGAGCGCCCGGAAGCCTGGCTGTAGGGGGATACTATACTGTATGTTTATACAGTTTTCCATGGCGGGCGCAGACGCGCCTTGACCTCTGGATCGGCGGCGAGGCACAAACGGCTGCGCCGCGGTCACGCTGCCTGACTAGCCGAGCGCGCTTTCAACCCGCGAGCACCCCGCCGCCTGCGGCGTCGCGCAACCCGCCGGTGTGCCACGTGCGACACCGTCGCCAAGCGCATACGCAACGCAACGCCTCGCCAGCACCTCGGTCGGATCGACGAGCCGCACCACGCGCCCGCCCGGAGACGCGAGCACCGGTTCGCGCAACAGCAACGGCAACTCCGTGCACGCGAGCACGATCACCTGCACGCCCTGCGCGACCAGATCGTCGACGGCCGCCGCGAGGTCGTCGCAACAGTCGCCCGACGTGTGCCCCGCCTTCACGCCGCGCGGGCCGTAGATCGCGTTCATCAGACGCGCTTGCGCAGTGGCGGACGGCGCGATCTGCACCAGGCCGTGCGCGTCGAGCGCCTGTTCGTAGACGCGGCTCGCGAGCGTGCCCGAGGTGGCCAGCACGCCCACTTCGCGCAGACCCGGAAAGGTCTCGCGCAGATAATCGGCGGTACAGGTCAGCATATTGACGATCGGCACGCGCAGCGCCGGCTGGAGCCGCTCGACGAACGCATGCGCGGTATTGCACGGAATCGCGATCAGATCCGCGCCGCCGTCCTCGAGCGTCTTGCAGGCCGCGTACAGCGCGAGGGTGGGATCGTCGCCGCGCTCGAGCAGCGCCGCGGTGCGGTCGGGGATCTGCGGATTCTGCTCGACCATGATCCGGATATGGTCCTGGTCGCGCGCGGCCGGCGTGTTGCGCACGACCTTGGCCATGAAATCGACGGTCGCGGCCGGCCCGATGCCGCCGACTACGCCCAGGCGGAACGCCCGCTCCGGCTGCGTGTACTGCGCCGCCGCGACATAGCGCGCATACACCTGGTTCGCATCGACGAGCGGCACCTCAATGCGCCCGAGCGCGCGCAGCACGAGGCCGATCTCCGCGAGCCCCGGCACGATCAGGTCGACGCCCTGCGCGACCAGATCCGCGCACGCCGCGCGCAACAGCTCGACGGGCCGCCCGTGCAGGCGCCCATCGCGGATGCCCCCGACACCAAGGACGGCGCTCGTCACGCCGTCGTAACCGGTGTCGTTGCGCGGATAGCACAGGTCGAACCGCCCGGCTTCGAAGTAGCGCTCGAACAGGCCGTTCGCGCGAATCGCTGTCGACGTCAGCACGCCGATTCGGCGCGCCGACGGATAGGTGCGCCGCACGTGCGCGGACAGCGCGGTCATGACGTTGGCGACCGGCACGCTGACGTTGGCCGCGAGTTCGTCGATGAAGGTGTGGCTCAGAAAGCATGGCAGCACGATCGCGTCGACGCCGCGTTTTTCGAACGCGCGCATCGTGTCGAACACGTGGATCTTGAACTGCGGGTCCGTCGCCTCGGGCGCGGCGGGCCCTTGCCACGCGCGCGGTTCGAAAATCAGATCGAATGGGCGCGCGGCGCCTGGCCGGCGCGACGCCGTGCTCATCCGGCTGAGGATGTCGGCACTGGCGAACTGCGCCGCGCCCGTCGCCACACCCAGCGAACGAAAACGATTCATGATCAGATCCCCCGGTCGTTCTGTGCGTCCACCCTCGATCACGGGCGGCTTTCTGCGCGCTTGAGAATGACATTATGCGAGGCGCACATGTCCAGGCGTTAACCACGAAAACGCATTCCTTTGCGTTTTTCGCTCCCTCAACTCACCGGCTCGAAAATCTCCCGCAGCCACTGCGCGAACACCCGCACGCGCGACGACAACTGCCGGTTCTGCGGATACAGCACCGACACCGGCATCGGCGGCGGCGGATAGTCCGCCAGAATGACCCGCAGCCGCCCCGCCGCCAACTCGCCATCCACGCGGTAACGCGGTACCTGCACGATGCCGAGCCCGGCGAGGGCCGCGCCCGTGTACAGTTCGGCGCCGCTGACCGACACCGCCGACGGCAGCACGAGCGCGGCATCCCGCCCGTCGACACGGAATTCGAGCGGCACCGGCTTGCCGGTCGCGCTCGACACGTAGTTGACCGCGCGATGCGTCGACAGCGCGTCAGGATCGGCCGGCTCGCCATACGCGGCCAGATACGCGGGACTCGCGACCGTCACCTGCTGCAGTTGCGCGACGCGCCGCCCGACCATCGACGAATCCTGCAGCACGCCCGCGCGCAGCACGCAATCGATGCCCTCGCGCACGAGGTCGACGAGCCGGTCGTCCTCGCCGATCATCAGCTCGATGTCGGGAAAGCGCGCGAGAAACGCGGGCAGCGCCGGCACCACGAAGTGCCGCGCGAGCATGCCCTGCACGTTCACGCGCAACAGCCCCTTCGGCGCGAGATTGGAAAACGCCCCCTCGGCCTCCTCCATGTCGGCGATCAGGCGCACGCAGCGCTGGTAGTGCGCTTCACCGTCGGGCGTGAGCCGCACCGTGCGGGTCGTGCGTTCGAGCAACCGCGCGCCGAGCCGCTGCTCGAGGCGCTTCATCAGGTTGGTGACGGTCGCGCGCGGAATTTGCAGATCGTCGGCGGCGCGCGTGAAGCTCTGGCGCTCGGCGATCCGCACGAATACGCGCATTTCCTCGAAACGGTCCATAGCGGCGGATTATTAAAGCAAACGGAATGATGAAGGCGAGTCTAACCGGATTATCTCTGCCCGCAAAGCGTTCATGATTCACCTCACCGATCCACCACCTTCTATGAGGAAACCAATCATGAGCACGAATCCACAACCGAAAGTCGCCATCGTCACGGGCGCATCGCGCGGCATCGGCACGGCGATCGCACAGCGGCTCGCGAACGACGGCTACGCGGTCGCCGTCAACTACGCAGCGAGCGCGGGCGAAGCCGACGCGCTCGTCAGCGCGATCCGCGAAGCTGGCGGCAAGGCGGTCGCGGTGCAAGCCGACGTGTCGAAGCCCGGCGACGTACGTCGCATGTTCGAAATCACCGAACGCGAACTCGGCAAGGTGGATGTGCTCGTCAACAACGCGGGCGTGATGAAGCCCACGCCGCTCGCCGACACGCCCGACGCACTCTACGACCAAGCCTTCGACATCAACGTGCGCGGCACCTTCAACACGCTGCGCGAAGCGGCCGCGCGCCTGAACGACGGCGGGCGCATCGTCAATTTCTCGACCAGCGTGCTCGCGCTGAACCTGCCCGGCTATGGCATCTACACGGCAACCAAGGCAGCCGTCGAAGCGTTCACGCGTGTGTTCGCGAAGGAACTGCGCGGGCGCAACATCACAGTGAATGCGGTCGCGCCGGGACCGATCGCGACCGCGCTGTTCCTCGAAGGCAAGACCGACGAGCAGATCGAGACGTTCGCGAAGATGCCGCCGCTGCAACGCCTCGGCGAGCCGGAAGACGTGGCGGGCGTGGTCGCGTTTCTGGTCGGCCCGGATGCGGGTTGGGTCAATGGGCAGGTATTGCGGGCCAATGGCGGTTTGGCTTGATGGGATGCGCTAGTCCAGCGTGCGGCCGCGCTGGACCAGTGCATTGCGCCGGCTGCGGCGCCTGGAACGTGGTCGACCCGCCGCTCAAACCGCCTTGGGATTGCGTTCCGCGAAGCCTTCCTGATGCCAGTACGGATACGCGGGGCGCACCGTGCTGGCCGCATCGAGCTTCGCGACCTGCTCCGGCGTCAGATTCCAGCCGACCGCGCCGAGGTTCTGCCGCAGTTGCTCCTCGTTGCGCGCGCCGATCAACAGCGTCGCGACGGTCGGCCGTTGCAGCAGCCAGTTCAGCGCGATCTGCGGCACGGTCTTGCCGGTTTCGGCGGCAATTTCGTCGAGCGCATCGAGCACGCGGAACAGATAGTCTTCCGGCACCGGCGGCCCCATGTCGGCGGTCTTGTGCAGACGGCTCGTCTCCGGCAGCGGCTGGCCGCGCTTGAGCTTGCCGGTCAAGCGCCCCCAACCGAGCGGACTCCACACCACCGCACCGACGCCCTGGTCGACACCGAGCGGCATCAGCTCCCACTCGTAGTCGCGCCCGACCAGCGAGTAGTAGGTCTGATTCGCGACATAGCGCGGATAGCCGTAACGGTCGGCGATATCGAGCGACTTCATCAGATGCCAGCCGGAGAAATTCGACACGCCGATATAGCGGATCTTGCCCGCGCGCACGAGGTCGTCGAGCGTGGACAGCACTTCGGGGATCGGCGTTTTCGCGTCGAAGCCGTGCAGCTGGAACAGGTCGATGTAATCGGTTTGCAGACGCTTGAGCGCTGAATCGACCGCCTGGATCAGATGGAAGCGCGACGAGCCGACGCCGTTCGGATCGTCGTCGAAACGAAACGTCGCCTTGGTCGACAGGATCGCCTTGTCGCGCTTGCCCTTCAGCGCCTCGCCGAGCACCGACTCGGACGCGCCCTTCGAATAGATGTCGGCGGTGTCGAACATCGTGACGCCCGCGTCGAAGCAGATGTCGATCAGACGCCGCGCTTCGGCGACGTCGGTCGCGCCCCACGCCTCAAAAAATTCACCCTTGCCGCCGAACGTACCGGTGCCGAGACTCAGCACCGGCACCTTGAAACCCGATGCACCCAGATGTCTGTATTCCATTGAAGAACTCTCCGTGGCATTGCCATCGATGAACGGAGGTTCAGTCTACGCGTGTCCGCCAAAAGGCGTCACGAAGGCGGGGCGCTCAGATCCGCCAATGCATCGCGCACGGCATCGATCGCGCCGCCCCAATCGCCGAGCGCCGGTTGACGGAACAGACGTGCGGACGGATACCACGGCGTGTCGCTGCGTTCGAGCAACCAGCGCCAGCAGGTGTCGAAGCGGTTCAGGATCCAGACAGGTTTGTCGAGCGCGCCGGCCAGATGCGCGGTGGACGTATCGACCGAAATCACCAGATCGAGACTGGCGACGAGCGCGGCGGTATCGGCGAAATCGTGCAGCAGCCCGGTGTAATCGGCGACGCGTTCACCGTAGGCGCTTTCGGCTAATTGCGGTGCGGCCGCGCCCTTCTGCACGCTGAAGAAGCGAACGTTCGGCACCTCGAGGAGCGGCGCGAGTTGCTCGAACGTGAGCGACCGACGCGCGTCGATCTTGCGCAGCTCGGCGATCTGCGCGCGGTTCTCGCCGGCCCAGACGAGGCCGACTTTCAGCGGCCTGATTGCGTTGGCATCCGCGTTGATGTTGCCGTCGTGTTCGATCCGCTCACGCCATTCGCTGACGGCCGCCGGCTGCGCAAAAAGATACGGCGTCGCCGCCGGAATGCTCGCTTCGTCCGTGCCGAACGCAAGCGGCAAGCTCAGCAGCGGGCAATGACAATCGAACGGCGGCAACGGCTGCCCCGCTTCGATCAACTGATCGACACCATCGAGCGTCGACAGCAATCGCAACAACGCGCCCGGCACTTCGAGCACGACCTTCGCGCCGAGCTTCGCAACGAGCGGCGCATAGCGGCAGAACTGCAACGTGTCGCCCAGGCCCTGCTCCGCATGCAGCAGAATCGTTTTGCCGTCGAGCGGAACATCGCCGAGCCACAACGGCTGCGCGAACGCGCGCCTGCCGGCCTTGATGCGGCTGCGCTCCCAACGCCATTCGTATTCGCGCCAGCCGGTATCGAAGCGGCCCATTTGCAGCAGGCACAGCGCCTGGTTCCAGTGCGTTTCGACCGACGCCGGATTCAACGCAAGCGCGCGCTGATAGCTCGACAACGCCTGTTCGCGCTGATTCAGATCGATCTGCGCGAGACCGAGGTTGTTCCATGCATCGACGAAAGCAGGCGCAAGTTCCAGCGCGCGTTGGTAGCAGTGTTGTGCTTCGTGCGGCTGGTTCAGATCGCCGAGCACGTTGCCGCGATTGCTCCACGCATCCGGATAGTTCGGCTGCAACGCGAGCGCCTGGTCGCAGCTATCGAGCGCATCGGCATAGCGACCGAGATCGCGCAGCACGCATGCGCGATTGTTCCACGCCGGCGCAAACTCCGGCACGAGCGAAAGCGCGCGTTCGTAGCTCGCGAGCGCATCGAGCGGACGGTTCAGCGCCGCCAATGCGTTGCCGCGATTGTTCAACGCATCGGCGAATTTCGGCTGCATCGCGAGCGCCCGCTCGGCACACGCGAGCGCTTCGTCATGGCGCTGCAACGCGTTCAGCGCATAGGCGAGATTCGAATGCACGGCCGGCTGTCTCGCGTTGACCACGAGCGCCTTCTTCAGCAGATCGACGCCTTCCTGCAAGCGGCCCGTTTGCAGCGCGAGTTCGCCGAGCCAGCGCAACGCATCGCCATGCTTCGGCTTCAGTTCGAGTATCTCGCGATACATCTCTTCGGCTTCGACGAGCGCGCCGTTCTGCTGGAGCGCGACGGCTTGTCGAAGCAGATGGTCCAACTGTTGCGGCAGACTGGCGTGCTTGCTCATGCGGTACCTGGAATCGGAGGCGCGAAGAATCGTCGGAAGAAGCGCACGATTATCGCCGAAAAGCCCGGGTTCGAAGTACCGCCGCCTGCCGCGTAGCGACGTGACGCCGCTTATTGCGCGGCCACGGACAGATGCTTGCGCTTCGCGAGATCCTGCGCCATCGCATAGTGCTGCTGGATCGTCGGCAGCGCCTGTTTCGCGGCGGCCTTCAACTGCTCGTCGCGGCCCGCTGCGATTTCCGCCTGGAAAGCGGACAGTGCCTTCTGTTCACCCGCGAGCGCGACCTGCTCGATGTACACCTTGTCGAAGTCCGCGCCGCGCAGGTGGTTGATGCTTGCGAGCGCGGCCGCATCGGGATCGTTCTTCGGCACGTCGACACCGCGCGGACTCGCCGCGCGCAACGCGTCGGTGATCCTGGCGTCGTCGCTCGACACGCGCTCGGCGAAGGCCTTCACGTCGCGGTCGGCCGAACGCGCGGTGGCGATACGCGCGGCATCGCGCTGCGTCGCGACGGCTTGCGTGCCGTCCGCGATGAAGGTCTGGTCGGCGGCATGCAGGCGGCCCGTGTCCGTGGACGCGGCGCTCTGCGCGCTGGCCACCGAGGCGGCCGTCAGAAGACCACCGAAGCAGGCAACGGCGGCGATGCGGGCCAAAGCGACGGAAGGGACGGAAGGCAGGCGGATCATACGTTCTCCTTGAGGTGAAAGCATCTGAAAGCAAAACGACGGACACGTGTGCGCCGCGAACGAAGCGCGCGATGCAAAACGCTGCGGACTGCTTGCGAGCCCAGCGCGACGCCACGCTTTTATCGCTGCCGATTCTAGAAGCCACGCCGTCGGGCAGGTGAAACGCTGCTGTCGCTTCTGTAACCTTAGGTAACCCTCATATGAATGCGCACACGTTTGCCGTATTCGCGTGAATCGCGCGCCGCTCGACGCTGCCACGCAGTGCTGGATTTTTCGCCATCGGCGCCGATAACCAGATACAGGCACGCTCAGCACCGCTCAGCACCGCAATTCTGGAGAACGATTCCGATGGCAGACGACCACCGTGCCAATCACGAGCGCCACACCGAACGCAGCAACCTGACGAGCTCCAACAAGTTCGAGCTGCTGCTATACCGCCTCGGCCACGTGCCGGGCAGCGACGCGCACGAGTTGTATGGGATCAACGTGTTCAAGGTGCGCGAAATCTCGACGATGCCGACCGTCACGCCGATCGCCGGATCGTCGCCTTACGTGATGGGCGCGGTCGACATTCGCGGGCAGATCATCCCCGTGATCGATCTGCCGCGGTTGATGGGCTGCGAGCCGACGCGCGGCCTGAACATCCTGCTGGTCACCGAATTCGCGCGTTCGACGCAGGCCTTCGCGGTCGAGGAAGTCGACGACATCGTGCGACTCGAATGGAACCAGGTGCTGTCGGCCGATGGCTCGGCGGGCGGCAAGCTCGTCACGAGCATCGCGCGCATCGACGGCAATACCGGCGACTCGCGCCTCGCCCAGGTGATCGACGTCGAGCAGGTGTTGCGCGACGTGTTCCCGTCGCAGCATCCGAGCGTCGATCCGGCCTCGGTCGGCCAGGCGCTCGGCATCCGCCGCGGCGCGAAGATCCTCGCCGCCGACGACTCCGGCTTCGCGCGCAAGCTGATCGAACAGGCGCTCACCGCGATCGGCGCTGACTACATCATGACGAAGACCGGCGACGAAGCGTGGCAGACGCTGCAGCAGGTCGCGCGCGAAGCGCAGAAAAACGGCGCGCGCGCGAAAGACACCATCGCGCTCGTATTGACCGATCTGGAGATGCCGGAGATGGACGGCTTCATGCTGACGCGCCAGATCAAGGCCGATGAACGCACGCGCGATATTCCGGTGATCATTCACTCGTCGCTGACGGGCGCGGCCAATGAGGCGCATGTGAAGAACGCGGGCGCCAACGGCTATGTCGCGAAGTTCGCGGCGAGCGAGCTCGCCGATGCGATCCGTGATGCGCTGGGTGCCGCGCCGGCGAAGGCGGCGGCGGCTTGAGGTCTGGGGTGTCGAGCAGTGAATCGGGTCGCCGCGCTCAACGATGCGCGGCAAGCTCGATCGAGAAGTCCATCCGGCCGATCTCGACGCCCATCGTGTTGAGCCGCTGCGGCGCATGAAAGCCGTCGAGCGCCGCGCGTTGTTCAGGCGTACCGATATCGAGCACGGCGAGCAACTCGGCGGTGACCGCGTAGAGCACGGCGGGATTGCCGTCCTCGATCTTCAGCGCGATGCCTAGCGCGCCCTTCGCGCCGAGCCGCGCGGTCTGCCGCGATGCGCGTACGCCGATCGCATAGCTGCCGTCCGCGCCGACCTTGCCGACCAGCGCGCCATCGAAAGCCTGCATCAGCAGCGTACAGAAGCGCCCCTCCCCGCCGACCAGTTCCGGGTACGACGTCATCGCGCGATAGATGCGCGCGAGCGCGGCCGCGCGCGGCGTCGTCGCGGCGGCTTCGGTTTCCTGTTGATCCTGCGCCGCCGCGAGCTTCGCGAACAGACGTGCGAGCCGGTCGAGCGCAAACGCCGGCGTCGGCAGATTGCAGCCGTCGATCGCCCATTGCACGCCCTCGTCGGGCAGATCGCAGACGCTCGCGACCGTCTGCTTCACACGCACCTGCAACGGATGCCCCGGCAGTTCATAGCCGGCGAGCGCCGCGCCGATCGAACCCGCGCCGGCCAGCATGCCCGCGTGCTTGCCCGAGCAGTTGCTGCACACGCCGGTGGGCGTAAAGCCGCGCCGGATCCAGTCGACGTACACCGCATCCGACAACGGCGGATGGCCGCCGCAACGCAGATCGGCCTCGCTCGCCTGCGCTTTCGCGAGCATGCCGCGCGTGCGTTCGATATGACGCGGCTCGCTGCTGTGCGATGCGCACATCAGCGCGAGATCGGCTTCGTCGAAACCGCAACGCTCGAGCGCGCCGGTTTCGAGCACCGCGAGCGCCTGGGCCGGCTTCGCCGCGGAACGCGCGAGCGTCATGCGCGCGGCGTCGCCGAACGAATACAGCAGACGACCGTCCGCATCGACGACCGCGACGTGCGCGAGATGCGTGTTCTCGACGGATTCGCCACGATAGATCGTCGCCGCGACCGGCGCGGCGGGGTGCAGTTCGGACTGGCTCATGCGGTTCGTCTCCTCGTCGTGTCATGGATCGGGCGATGGCGCCCAGGCCCTGGCAATCAGGCGCTCGCCGCGAGCGCCTCTTCGCGCTCGAGCGTGCGCGTGTGCCGCAGTTCCGGAAAGAACCGCATCCACAACAGCGCGATCGCGATCGTCGCGACACCGCCGACCAGCACCGCCGGCTGCGCGCCCCACCATCCCGCGGTCAGGCCCGATTCGAACTCGCCCAATTGATTCGACGTCCCGATGAACAACGAATTGACCGCGCTGACGCGGCCGAGCATTTCATCGGGCGTGCGCAATTGCACGAGCGACAGCCGCACCACCACGCTGATCGTGTCCGACGCGCCGAGCACCATCAGCGCGAACAACGACACGAGGAACTGATGCGACAGCCCGAACACGATCGTCGCGATGCCGAACGCGATCACGCCGCCGAACATCGCCGCGCCGGGCCGGTTGCGCAATGGAAAATGCGCGAGCCAGATCGTGCCCGCGAGCGCGCCGATCGCCGTGCCCGAGCGCAACAGGCCGAGACCGAGCGGGCCCGCGTGCAGCACGTCGCGCGCGAAGATCGGCAGCAACGCGGTCGCGCCGCCGAACAGTACCGCGAACAGATCGAGCGACAGCGCGCCGAGAATCACCGGCTCGCGACGAATGAACGCGATGCCCGAAAAGATCGATTCGAGCGTGACGGGCGCGCGGCTCGCCGGCTTCATCTGCAACGGAATGCTCCACACCGACGCGGCTGCCGCCGCGAACGTCAGCGTGCACGCGAGATACGCGGCACCGGGACCGATGCCGTACAGCAGACCACCGAGCGCGGGCCCGGCGATCTGCGCGGTCTGATTGGCGGACGTCGCCCACGCGGTCGCCTTCGGCAGATAGCCGCGCGGCACCACGGCCGGCAGCAGCGACCCCACGGCCGGCGATTCGAACGCGCGCGACGCGCCGACGCAGGCAGCCAGCACGTAGATGACCGGCGCGCTGATCCAGCCGCCGAAGGTGCCGATCGCGAACAGCAATGCAGCGACACTTTCGAGGCTCTGGCAGACGGCGGCGATGCGGCGGCGATCGTAACGATCGGCGACATGGCCGACGACGAGCGTCAGCAGGAACATCGGCAGAAACTGCGCGAGACCGACGAGGCCAAGTGCGAACGCGCTATGCGTGAGCGCGTAGACATGCCAGCCCATCGCGACCGCGAGCATCTGGAACGACAGCGACGACAGGATGCGGGTGCACCAGAAACGCTGGAACGGCGGGTGTTTCGGCAGGCTGAAATGCGGGGAATCGGCGGGATCGATGGAGGCTGGGGGCATCGGTCGTTGCTCGTGACGGGGCGCATCGGGGCGTGGGTTGGGCGGGCGCTAGTTTAGAGCAAGACCGGAGGGGCATGCACAAAGGAGGCTGGCACGGGCGGCGTGATGGCGGGCGGCCCGTGCCGGGGCGGGCGCGCTCGAACGCATGCTTTGGGCGCAGGCGGGTCGTCAACCCGGGTGACTGTGCGCGCGAGACGCGGACAAAGGTTTCGACATGCACCTTCCGCGAACTTGCCGAAGCAGGTCGCCTTCGCCTGCTTCGGTGCCACGCATGACTCAGGGCCGCAACGGCCGGCCCTCCGCGCGGCCGAAGTCGACGAAGTGATCGACCGGGTCGACGCCCGCCGCGCCGACGTCGGGATTCGCTTCGAGGTAAAGCTTCGGATCGAAACCGTCAGGCAGTTGGGCAAGCCGCGCCTTGCGTCGAAACGATTCGGCGCTGCTCAACGGGCGACCTTCGAATCGACCGTAGTAGATGTAGTGCTGCAATGCATTGCCGCCGCTCGCGGCGACGTCCGGATTGGCCTCGAGGTACGCCTCGCCGTCGAAGTCGACGATTGGCGTCAGGCTCGACGGCATGCCGGTCAGGTCGTGATAGCACAAACAGCCATCCGCGAAAAAATGGCAAACCAGTGCCTTGCGACTCACGTGCTCCGGATCGCGCATCTTGCTGCCGCCGTGCAGCAGGTTCGCATGCCACAACAGCACATCGCCCTTTTTCGGGTAGAAGTGCTTTGGGCCCGATGAACGTTCAGCGATGAGCTTCTGAATCGCGGGTTCGTAGATGTCGTGATAAGCGGAATACCCGCAACCGAACGGCATGCCCAATTCAGTCGACATCAGATACGGCAGCTTGTGCGTGCCGGGGTGATAAACGAGCGGCCCGGAGTCGGGATGAATATCCTCGAAGGCGATCCAGTTCGCGACCAGATACCCGTTCGGATAGGTCGACATGTGAATCGAATCGGAATGCTCGAGTTGCTCGCTGCTCTTGTGACCGCCGATCGTCTGGAACGGCGCCGATTTCGCGCCCAGCAGCAGACTCACGATCTCGTTCATGCGCGCGTCGAACAGCATCTCGCGAACAGCCGGCACGTTGAAATGCGGATTCAGCGTGCGCCCAGGCAGCGTATCGCCTTCGAAAAGCGGCTCGGGCGGCGGCCGCAGCGTGCCGTCGGCAATCGCGTTTTCGTAGGCTTGCCACGTCGCATCGAGCTGTTCCGTCTTGAAGAAACCCTCAATGATCAGGTAGCCGTCGCTCACCCATTTGCGGCACCATTCGGCCTGCTGCTCGCTAATTACGCCTTGGGACAACAGCTCGGCAACCCGCTCCAGCGCATCCGGTCGATCGAGCCAGGGAACGGGGCCCGCCGCGGGAAATTTTTCGAATTTGAAGACCTGGGTCTGATTGTCGATCGGAACGTCCGCGACGACGGGCTTATCGAAAAAGCGATGATTCTCGAGAGTATTCATTTTCGGGAAACTTTCCGGGTTCGCGTTTTAGGGTAACTGGCTTGAACACGACGCTGGCCGTGCGGTGTCGATCACTCGAACGAGCGCCCTTCCGCACGGCCATAGCGGATGTAGTGTTCCGCGCCAGAGCCGATGTGCTTGTGCGCAACGGCTTCTGCTACGTCGGGGTTGCGCTGAAGATAGTGCGCCTCGTTGAAATGCGGAATGTGAGCAGCGTAAAGAAGAATCGACGGGCCGGCCGGATGTTGTTCGCGATCGTCCACGCCGACGATCACCGTCATATCCAGTGCGTCGAGGACCGTCATCAGGCTTTCACGGGTCATCCAGTTGGCTTGCGGAGCAGTCCCGCCGATGAATTTTACGTTGTTGATGCTGTCGAGATAGCTATGTCGGTGGAGATGCACTTCGCGTCCGCGAAACTCCGAGACGGTTGGCGTCGGATCGAAGTGCCTTTGCAGGTTCGCATTCGTCCGCGCGACTTCGGCATCGTAATAGTGCGTCCAGATGCAGATCGAATCTGACGCATATGCCATATCTTCCAGTAGCGATACCGGATCCATCATGTGATAGAGCACGCCGCTTGCAAGAATCAGATCGAATCGCTGATCGCGCTTTTTCAGCAATTCTCTGAAATCGCCATACATGAATTCGGCATTGAACTTCAATGCATTCTGCACGAGCAGGCATTTGAGAAAGGACTTCGAATTCGCCTCGATAGCAAGGACACGTGAAGCGCCGGCTTTGGCCATCATGAACGTATGGCCGCCTTCCATGGGTCCGAGTTCGAGCACGCTTTTTCCGGAAAAGCCGCCGCACATGATCTCGAACCAGTGGAGACGCCCATCGTCGAAATGGGGCGCCATACCTAAACCGTAGCCCGGCACATCGGACACCCATGTGCCATCGAAAAGATTGAAAGCCAAAGTGTGGCCTGGCTCTTCAGTTGCATACAGATCCAGTTCAGTTCCTTTCAATTTGGCGCCTCGATTGATCGTCAAGTTTGCCGATTATGGTGCATCAGCGCGCCGCATGTCACGCGACGGGTGTTAAATCGAACGCGCGTCCGCATCAATGGGCATGATTGGGCATCAGTCGGGCTCGCCGCCCGCTTCGCGGTGCGTATATTTATGCTTGATGTATCGATGTGAACCTGCCGGGCTGTTTGCGGCTATGATTGTGCCCCGTGGGCAGCCGCCCGGCTGGTGGCACGCCGGCCCAGTCCCACCGGCCAGCCACACCGTCTAACACTCGAACTCCCGGAGGGCATCGAATGGTACTGGGGTGGCTCGTCCTACTTCCGTTCATGGCCGCGGCGCTCATTGCGCTCACGAGGCCGCGCGCCGCCGCGCTCTGCACCTGGATCGCGTTCGCGACGGCGCTGTTCGGCTGCGCGCTGCTGCTGAGCGAGCGCGTGGGCATGGGCGACCACGACGTGCTGCAATGGCGCCATGAGTGGATGCCCGACATCGGCCTCGCGCTGTCGCTGCGCCTCGATGGCCTGTCGTTCATGTTCGCGTTGCTCGTACTCGCGATCGGCCTGCTCGTCTTCATCTACGCACGCTACTACCTCGCCGGCAGCGATTCGTTGCCGCGTCTGTACCTGCTGCTGCTGCTCTTCATGGGCGCGATGCTCGGCATCGTGCTGTCGAGCAACCTGCTGCTGCTCGTCATCTTCTGGGAACTGACGAGCCTCGTCTCGTTCCTGCTGATCGGCTTCTGGCCATCGCGGCCCGACGCGAGGCGCGGCGCACGCATGGCGCTCACCATCACCGGCGCGGGCGGTCTCGCGCTGCTTGCGGCCGTGCTGTTGCTCGGCCACGTATGCGGCAGCTACGAGCTGAACGACGTGCTCGCCCAGCACGACAAGGTGCAGCACGATCCGCTCTACCCGGCCATTCTGCTGCTCACGCTGTTCGCGGCGTTCACGAAGTCGGCGCAGTTTCCTTTCCACTTCTGGCTACCGCACGCGATGTCGGCGCCCACACCCGTGTCGGCCTATCTGCATTCGGCGACGATGGTGAAGGCCGGCGTGTTCCTGCTCGCGCGTCTCTATCCGGTCCTCGAAGGTACCCACCTCTGGGCTTACACGGCGACAGTGGCCGGGCTCGTCACGCTGGTGGGCGGCGCGGGGATGGCGTTGTTGCAGCGCGATCTGAAGGGCCTGCTCGCCTATTCGACCATCAGCCATCTCGGCCTGATCGTGCTGCTGTTCGGCCTCGACACGCAGCTCTCGACTGTCGCCGCGCTCTTTCACACGGTCAACCACGCGGTGTTCAAGGCGTCGCTCTTCATGGCCGCGGGCATCGTCGATCACGAAACCGGCACGCGCGATCTGGGCCGTCTGCGCGGCCTGCGCAGGTACATGCCGCATACGGCCGTGCTCGCGAGCGTCGCGTCGCTGTCGATGGCCGGCGTGCCGCTGCTCAACGGCTTTCTCTCGAAGGAAATGTTCTTCGGCGAAACACTCGCGCAAAGCATGTTCGGGCCGCTGAACCTCGCCGTGCCGGTCATCGCGATCGTGGCGGCGGCGCTCTCCGTGGCGTACTCGCTACGTTTCGTCTGGGGCGTGTTTTTCGACGGCGAGACGCCGCGCGATCTGCCGCACTATCCGCCGCACGAGGCGCCGCGCTTCATGCGGCTGCCGGTCGAGATTCTCGTGGCGCTGTGCCTGCTGATCGGCCTGTTCCCGCAGCAAAGCATCGGCAGGCTGCTCGAGTCGGCCGCGTGGGTCACGCTCGGCGGCAAGCTGCCCGACTACAGCCTGAGCCTGTGGCACGGCGTCAATACGCCGCTCGTGATGAGCGCGGTGTCGTTCGCGGCGGGTGCGGCGCTCTTTTTCCTGCGCCGCAATGCGTTCCCCCACCATCGCACGGCGCTCACCGAGTTGAACGCGAGCGAAATCTTCGACCGCTTCGTGCAGCGTCTCGAACAGAGCGCCGGCGTGATCGTGCGCTTGTTCGAGACGCGCTCGCTGCCGGCCTACCTCGCATGGATGATCGCGGCGATGCTGATCGTGCCGGGCGTGCCGCTCGTCGCGCTCGACACCTGGAGCGGCAGCCACACCCGCCTGCCGCCCGATCCGTTCACGCTAAGCGGCCTCGTGCTGATGGCGTTGCTCGCCGTCGGCGTGGTGTGCGTGCGTGCGCGCACCCTTTACGCGCTCGTGATGCTGAGCACCTGCGGCCTGCTCGTGTCGCTCGCCTTCGTGCGCTTCTCCGCGCCCGATCTCGCGCTCACGCAGATCTCCGTCGAACTGGTCACGATCCTGCTGCTCGTGCTGGCCGTCTATTTCCTGCCCGCGCTGCAACGCGCCGTCGAGCCGCTCCCCGTCCGGCTGCGCAACGGCGTGCTCGCGCTCGCGGGCGGCGCGCTGCTCGGCGCCGTGTCGTACAGGATCATGACGAGCGCGCCGGTGCCAGGCATCGCTCCGTACTTCCTCGCCAATGCGCTGCCCGGCAGCGGCGGCCACAACGTCGTGAACGTGATCCTCGTGGATTTCCGCGGCTTCGATACGATGGTCGAAATCAGCGTGCTCGTGGTCGCGGGGCTCGCCGTCAAGGCGCTGCTGCGCGGGCTGCGCCTGAAGTCGCCCGATGCGGGGCCGGATGGCCGGCCATGGTCGTCGCAATCGCATCCGCTGATGCTCGCGATCCTCGCGCGGCTGATGCTGCCGCTCACCGTGCTCGTCGCCGTGTTCGTGTTCCTGCGCGGCCACAACCTGCCGGGCGGCGGCTTCATCGCGTCGCTGATCCTCTCGATCGCGTTGTTGCTGCAGTACGTCGCGAGCGGGGTGCTGTGGACCGAGTCGCGCATCCACCTCAACTACCGCGCGCTTGCGGGCTTCGGCATTCTGATCGCCGCGGCCACGGGGCTCGGCAGTCTCGCGTTCGGCCAGCCGTTTTTGACCAGTGCGTTCGGGCACCTGCACGTGCCGCTGATCGGCGAGATCGAACTGTCCACGGCGATGCTGTTCGATCTCGGCGTAACGGGCGCGGTGGTCGGCACGACGCTCACGATCGTCTCGCACCTCGGCGTACGCGACAAGGACATGCAGTCCGTGGAGAAAAGCTGATGGAAGCCGCCTTTGCCATCGCGATCGGCGTGCTTTGCGCGTGCGGCATCTACCTGCTGCTGTGCGCACGCGTGTTGCCGGTGATTCTCGGCATCACGCTGTTCTCGTATGCGATCAACCTGTTCCTGCTCGGCATGGGCCGGCTTGCGATCGGCAAGCCAGCGGTCATCGCGGCGGGGGCGCAATACGTCGATCCGGTTCCGCAAGCGCTCGTGCTGACCGCCATCGTGATCGGCTTCGCAATGACGGCCTTCACCGTGGTGCTCGCGCTGCGCTCGTTTTCGATCACGGGCAACGATCACGTCAATGACGAGGAGACGCCCGTCGAATGAACCACGTTCTCCTGCTCCCGATCCTGATTCCGCTCTTTTCCGCGGGCGTCATCGTCGTGCTGCCGCCGCGCGCGAAACGCCTGCAACGCGCGCTGAACGCGCTCGCCATCATCGCGCTGCTGCCCGTCGCGTGCCTGCTGATGGCGCGCGCCGCGCAAGGCGAGATCGCCAGCTACGCGCTCGGCGCATGGCCCGCGCCGTTCGGCATCGTGCTGGAACTCGACCGGCTCGGCGCGCTGATGCTGGTGCTCACCGCCGTGCTGGCGGTCTGCTGCCTGCTCGGCACCTCGAGCGAGGACGCGAGGCGCGGCCGCTATTTCCGTGCGCTGTTCCAGTTCGAGCTGATGGGCCTGAACGGCGCCTTCCTCGCGGGCGATCTCTTCAACCTGTTCGTGTTCTTCGAACTGCTGCTGATCGCCTCGTACGCGCTGCTGCTGCATGGTGGCGGCGCGCGACGGGTGCGCAACGGGCTGCACTATCTGTTGATGAACCTCGTCGGTTCGTCGTTCTTTCTGGTCGCGATCGGCGTGCTCTACGGCGTCACGGGCACGCTCAACATGGCCGACATGGGCGAACGTCTGGCGCGTCTCGGGCCGGAGTCGCTGCCGCTCGCGCAGTTCGCGGGCGCGACGCTGATGCTCGTGTTCGGCCTCAAGGCCGCCGTGTTTCCGATGTCGTTCTGGTTGCCGCAGGCCTACCGCAGCGCCATCGGCCCGGTGGCCGCGCTGTTCGCGATCATGACCAAGGTCGGCATCTATGCGATGCTGCGCTGCGACGCGCTCGTGTTCGGCGCGGCGGGCGGCGTGCTCGATGCGTTCATGCATCAGTGGGCGTGGTGGCTCGCGATCGCGACGATCGTGTTCGGCGCGCTGGGCGCGTTGGCGGTGTCGAGTCTCAAGACCACGACGGGCTATCTCGTGCTGGTTTCGGTGGGTCTGCTGATCGCGGCGATCGCACTACAGACGCCGCTTGCATGGAGCGCGCTGCTCTACTACCTGATCAGCACGACGCTCTGCACTGGCGCGCTGTTCCTGCTCGCCGACACGCTCGAACCCGAGCAAGCCCCGACCCCGCACGCCGCCCATGCCGCCGTTTCCGCCGATGCCAATTCGATCGAGCCCGGCTCGCTCGAAGCGCTCGACGACGCGGCCGCGGCGGCCATCTCGCCCGACCCGGACGGCGAAGCGGTGGCGACGCTGGCGCGGGTGCAGCCGCTGCAGGTCGAGACGGCCGGCGCGCTCGCCGTGCTGGTCGGGGAACCGGCTCACACCGAAGCCGAAGCTACGGTCGAAGCGGTCCCGCGCGCGCATGCACCGTGGCCGTCGAACCTCGCCGCGCTGCTCTATCTGATCGCCGCGGTGGGCGCCGCGGGCCTGCCGCCGCTGTCCGGGTTCCTCGGCAAGGCGATGGTGCTGGCCGCCACGCCGCTCGGCGCGGCAGTCGTGCTGTGGCCGGCCGTACTGCTGTCGAGCCTGCTCTCGATCGTCGCGCTGAGCCGCACGGGCACGCGCCTGATGTGGGCCGCGCCGGCCGCGCGCGCCGCCGCCGGCAAAGAGGAGCGCGCACCGCGTGACAGTAATGCGAAGCTCGCCGCCTGCGCGATCCTGCTCGGCTGCGTCGTGGCCATCACGCTCGGCGCGGGCGCGGTGCGGCACTATCTCACCGATACGGCGACACAGCTATTCGATCGCGCCGCCTACGTACACGCGATCCTGCCCGCGGCGCGCTCCTCGCCATCAGCGGCGGCCGCGACCACGGCCGACGCACAGGGGAACTGACGATGTTGAAAAGGCTCTTCCCCCACCCGTGGCTCGCGGTCTTCCTGATCATCTGCTGGGTGCTGCTGATGAACGACGTCTCGCCGGGCAATCTGCTGCTCGGCGCCGCGCTCGGCTACGCGATCTCCTTTCGCGTCGCCGAAGGCTTGTGGCTGCGACCGGTGCGCTTCGGCCGACCGTGGCTGCTCGTGCTCCTCGCCTGGCATGTGTTGGTCGATATCATCGTGGCCAACGTCGAGGTCGCGCTGCTCGTGCTCGGCCCGACGCAGCGGATGCGCCCGGCGTTCATCGACGTGCCGCTCGACAGCACCCACGAGATCGCGCTCACGGTGCTTATCAGCGTGGTCTCGCTGAGCCCGGGCACGCTGTGCGCCGAACTCAGCGACGACCGCACGCGCCTCTCCGTGCACGTGCTCGATCTCGGCGACGAAGCGGCACTCATCGCGCTCATCAAGTCCCGTTATGAAGCCCCATTGATGGAGATCTTCGCATGCTAACCATCGTGATTCCGATCTCGCTCGCGATCCTCGGCATTGCGTTCCTGCTCACGCTGTGGCGCCTCGTGCGCGGGCCGTCGCTGCCCGATCGCATCGTCGCGCTCGACACGCTCAACATCAATGCGATCGCGTTGATCGTCGTGTACGGCATCAGCTTGCGCTCGACGGTGCTCTTCGAGGTTGCGCTTCTGATTGCCGTGATGGGTTTCGTGGGTACCGTCGCGCTCACCAAGTACCTGCAGCGCGGCGACATCATCGAACTCAACTAGCGTGGGGTATGCCGATGGAAACTTTTGTCGAAGCGATCGTTTGTTTGCTGCTGCTGGCCGGCAGTCTGTTCACGCTGGTCGGGGCGGTCGGGCTCGCTCGGCTGCCCGACTTCTTCATGCGGCTGCACGGTCCGACCAAGTCGACCACGCTCGGTGTGGGCGGCATCGTGCTCGCGTCGGTGGTGTATTTCAGCGCGCATAACAACTTCGCGAGCCTGCATGAGCTGCTGATTCCGGCGTTTCTGTTTCTCACCGCGCCGATTAGCGCACATATGCTGGCGAAGGCTGGGATTCAGCAGGGAGTGACGCTGTCAGAGGCGACGCGGGGGCGGCCGCCTGTTACGGGCGCTTGCGCGGAACGGGGGAATACGGGGGAGTTGCGGGAGGGGGATGAGGGGTGAGGCTTGTCGAAGCTTCGCGCCTCTCGGGACGATCCCGCGTGCACAAAATTCTCGTTGACCGGACTTTGTGTTCTGTCCCGGCGGATCTATGCGCGAGACCTCGCAGCGCGCGCTCGCGCATTCCGCGGCAAACAACGTTGAGACGGCCACTCACCGAACGGACCTGCTGGAACAACGACGCGCGACGACGGGGGCATGGCCAAACCCTATGTCCACGCTGCGCTATACGAGCGCTGCCTTGCTGAACGGAACCGTTCTTATCCAGACTGTCCATACGCGCTACGGCGCGCATTCCGGCGCGCACAAATGTTGACATTTCGTTGATCGAAGCGAAAGCCTAAAATCATCCATCGCCCATTCCATACCCCTGTGGACGCCTGCTAGCGTAGCAGCCCCAACAGCTACAGAGGACACCGGAATGTCGTATCAACAGAATTCGGACGGCGTGCGCGTGGTGCTCAGTGCGCCGCAACTAGCGGCAGTGCTCTCCCGTCAGTCGATCAGCCCTACCGAGATGCGTTCCAACCGGCTATGGGGCGGCTTGCAGGTTGTCGGCGGGGTGCTGGAAATGGTCGGGGCGGCAGCGCTATGTGTGCTGCCGGAACCGACGATGGCGAGCAAGGCCGGATGTGTTGTGTTCGGCGTACATGGCTCAGATACGGCGTCGGCAGGTTTGCGTCAAATCTGGACGGGCCGGGATACGGTCACGCTGACCCAGCAAGGTACGGCGAAGCTGGCCGAGGCGATGAACGCCGGTCCTGACATGGCGAACAACATCGGCCTGTCAGTCGATATGATCGTGCCGTTCGGGTTCGCTGGCTCGATCAAGGCTGCACGCGTGGCCAGCGTTACGATGGGCCGGATCGATCTGCAAATGCATGAAGCAAAAGCGCTCAATCCGAGGCTGGGAGGGCACACACTCGAAAAGCACGTGGGGCGGACCGAAGCGCAATTGCGCGAAAGACTGAGACTTGAACCGCATCGAAAAAGAGTGTCGTCATTCACGAACCTGGAGCGGGCGGAATGGGCAATATCAGAAGTAATGCGCGCCCATACGACACAAATCAGGAAATGGGCGGAGTGCTCAGGTAGTGGCGGCCCCCTTACACTGACGCAGCGTGTGGCGAGTGATGTCGGCTATGGAATTGCACGACAGACAGGAAAAATGACGCGGATGAATGAGGTTGTCGTTGTACTGAAATATCAAACCTACAATGGAATGCCGTACTACATTTTTACCGCATATGTTGGATGAAGGCGAAAATTATGCTGTCAGAGCGTTACCCGAAACTTTATCAGTTGTTTGGCGCATACCTTAATCAGGATTCTGATTTATGGGGAGAAACGATTCCGGAAATTGTTTCGTGCTACAGGAGGGACTGCCCACGGGAAAGCCATCTCGAAATGATCCACGAAATAGATTCGTTCATAAACGAGCACCCGGATGATCTGGATTCAGCGTTTGAAACGGATTACGGGCAAGATTTCGATCCGGAGTTGTGGGGCTATACGACCACTTCGTTTCTCGAGGAATTGAAGCGTCTTCTGAGCGATTAATCCACTCGTCGCCGCGCGAGGTTGGTTCGATATCACCCGGGGCATCCACTCGACAATGTTTGCATTTCACCCCGAGGTGTTCGCCTCGAAGTACCGACACCCTGTCTCATTTATCGTCGAGTATCCCCGAGGCAGCGATTAGATATATGAGACCAAATTCCCGCAACATTGTTGGAGCAGACGACCCAATGTGGATTCTCGCGCGCGCGACGGAGATGGCGCAGCTTTGGCGGGGGCGACGCATGCCATAGAGCTTGTCGGGTATTTTCTTCTCTTGCCATGCCGACCGAACTGCCAGAAAGACTTAGGCCCAGGCCTTAATGAGCCCCGCCCCGAGCGGGGCTTTTCATTTGTTCCCCGGTTAGTCTCTTTGTCGAGCCGCGCTCCGGGGAAAACCCGACCTATGTTGTTCGTAGACAACGCACCCAACCGGCCGCCAACAGGCAGGGAATTACACCGCTCGATGTCGTGTGGGTAGCGGTGTTGGTAGAAAAGAAAAACGGGCCGAAAGGCCCGTATTCATTGGATGTCCTGGCGGAGAGAGGGTCCGCCAGAACGCATCCTGCGACCACTCGTCATTCATCGTAATCCGTCGCACTTTTCTTTGTTTTTCAACGCATTACCGCCAAGACCCCACAATAATCAATCGGTCCCCGTTGCAATTCATCGGCCCCAATCGTAAACTTTATGGTGGGTAGATTGGGGGGTAGATGAATGCCGAAGATTGCACGGGAGCTGGGCGCACTGGCGGTGTCACGCCTGACAGAACCCGGCTTACACATGGTCGGCGGGGTTGCAGGACTTGCGTTACAGGTGACGCCAGGTGGCGCACGCTCATGGATCCTGCGCGTGATGGTCGGCGCCAGGCGGCGCGAGATCGGCCTCGGCGCGTATCCGGCCGTGTCGCTTAAGACTGCGCGCGAACAGGCCAGCGCCAAACGCGACCAGATCGCCGCTGGCGTGGATCCGGTGCTGGCACGCAAGGAGAAAATCAGCCAGCTACGGGCGAATCAGGCACGCGAAATCACCTTTGAAGACGCCGCGAAGCGATTCATTGAGGCGAAGTCCGCTGAATGGAGCAACCCGAAGCATGCGAACCAGTGGCGCAACACGCTTGCAGAATATGCCTATCCCTTGATCGGCAGGCTTCAGGTCGCGCATGTCGGCCGCGAGCATGTGCTTGCCGTGCTCGAACCCATCTGGATGACCAAGACCGAAACCGCGTCACGGCTGCGCGGCCGGATCGAGAACGTGCTCGACTGGGCACGTGTGAAGGGTTACTGCGCCGGCGAGAACCCCGCAACGTGGCGCGGCAATCTGGACAAGCTGCTGGCCGCGCCGAACAAGACCAGGCGCGTTCGCAACCATCCGGCGATGGCCATCGACGAAATGGGTGCATTCATGGTGTCGCTGCGCGACACACTGACGACGGCCGCGCGCTGTCTGGAGTTTGCCATCCTGACTGCCGCCCGCTCGGGCGAGGCCCGCGGAGCAACCTGGGTCGAAATTGACCTCGACAAGGCAGTCTGGCGCATTCCGGCCGAACGTATGAAAGCGAAGAAGGAGCATCGCGTGCCGCTGTCAGATGCGGCCGTCGCGCTGCTCACGGCGTTGCCGCGACCGGATGATGACAGCGCTCTTGTCTTCCCCAGTCCGACCGGCAAGACGCTGTCCGACATGACCCTGCTGGCGATTCTTCGCCGCGCCGGACTGCAAGCCACGCCGCACGGCTTCCGTTCCACGTTCCGTGACTGGGCGGGCGAGCACACGAACTATCCCCGCGAGCTGGCCGAGGTGGCACTCGCGCACGTGAAAGGCGACGCTTCCGAAGCGGCTTACTGGCGTGGTGATGTGCTGGAGCGTCGGCGGCGGATGATGACCGATTGGGCCGTTTTCATAACGACACCGCTTCCCAAAGGAGCCGTCATTTCGATGCAGCGAACGGCATAAGGGCCGTCGCACTGCAATGCCAAACAGAACCGGCGACACCATGCGAGGACACCAGGTGGCGCATGAATACAGTCCAAACATCGCCAACGAGCAAGGACCATCAACGCATGTCCGAAAATAAGTCTGTCGGTGCAAATATCAAGCATGACCTGAGTCACGACCGGGTGCCAGCCGCGGACGTTGACGGAATTCCGGGCGTTTCAGCCGGTGAGCCACACTCAGTTCCGGGTTGGGTGGACGTCGCGCATGTGGATCGGCCGACGGATCCGGAGTACTCGCTGGCTGGTGGGCGGAAGCGATGAGCGCGGAATACTGGTTTGACCAGGAGCAGAAAACCACGCCCGCGCAGGCAGCCCTTGTCCTGTGCAGGATTAATCCCAGGGACTTCAAAGTCGCAGAACAATATCGAGCGGAAGAGGTCGTGGAGACGAGCCTTGAGGAACTCGCGATTCGGGACACGGCAACTGGCAAGGTTACCCAGCGGAAGACCGTGCCCGAGGCATATCGAGAACTACGCTTTGCATTCGAGACTTTGCAACAGGCTGAGCCCGGGGCAAGCCGCACGATGAATCAGTGGCTTGAGATAGCCCAACGACGGGGACTTGTGTATCACTCGTGGGTCGAAGAATGGCGAAGGGCTGTCGCACAGATAGCGCGGGAGTCGACCGGCGGCCATGATGCCCGTGCGGCCGTCCCCGGGGATGCTTCGCTACGTCGGGACAAAGCACGTACCGCTAGACTCGGGATTGGCCGACCGAACAGCCGTGAGGCCATCGCCGCGCATGTCGAACAGCGGTCGCGCGAGATGTACAACGCCGATAAGTCGCTCACCAAACGAAAAATCGCGACGACCATTGCAGCAGAATTGCAAGGCAACGGCTACAGGGGCGAGCGTGGTCAGTACCTGAGTCCCTCTGGCATTGAGAGGCTGCTGCCCACCGGCCTTACCGGTGGTCGGGCGAGGAACGGGAGAAAGTCAGGGGAAAAATGAATCGGCGTGCCGATTCAATGCTGCGCCGATTCACTACGCCGATTCAACCGCGGCGCCGAAACCCTTGGCAGCAACGGCTGTCGCCGTAGCGCGCCGATTGCTTGATAGGCGTATGCGCCGATTCTGAAATCCGTCTTGTTTCAACAACAAGCGAGGTTTCAAGATGAAACGCAACGTAAGCCTTAAAGACTTCGACGAGCTGCCGAACGCGGCCGCCGTCGATGTTCGCACGGTTGCGGCGCTGTGCGCCTGCAACGTCGCGACGGTGTGGGAGCGCTCGAAGCGCGGCGCACTCCCCGCACCGCGCAAGATCGGTGGTTCGACCCGATGGAATGTGGGCGAGCTGCGCGCTGTGCTGCTTGGTGGAGGCGCAGCGTGCTGAATTCTTCTTTGCCCCTCCCCCTCACTGATGAAGCTGCGCCGATGAGCGCATCCCGCGCTGTCGCCTCGACGCCGGCAAGGCCCGCTGCGCTGCCGGTCAAGTTCGGGCATATCCCCGCCGCCCTGAAGGCCGAACCGCGCTGGTGCGTCTGGAAATATTCGTTGAACGAGCAGCGCCGCAAGTGGGGAAAAACGCCGGTCGACGCAAACACGCTGCGCTTCGCGAAGTCCAATGATCCTGCGACCTGGAGCGATTACGACACGGCGGTCAAGGCGCTCGGCCGTGACCCGTCGCTCGCCGGCCTGGGCTTTTTCCTCGGCGACGGCTGGACGGGTATCGACATTGACGATTGTCATGATCTCCTCAATGGTTTCAATGACATTGCAACGGACGTCCTGGCGTGCGCGCCCGGTTACGCGGAGATCAGCCCCAGCGCGACCGGTGTGAAAATCATCCTGCGCGCCCCGATTCCGCGCAGCAAGCAGAAGCAGCACGGCGACACGGGCCTGGAGATTTACGACCACGGCCGTTTCTTCACGATCACCGGCCACGCCGTGCCGGGCCGCGACAACTCGATTCCGCCCGTCTCGAACATTGACGCGCTTTACGCGCGTTACTTCGACGGCACCGGCCAGACCACCCCGAGCCATGCGATTGCTCACGGCGACGCGCTGGTCGGCGCGGTACCGCGCCTGAAAGACATCACGATCGCACGCCTGCGCGATGACCTGCGCTGGCTCGATCCGGAGATGCCCGAGCCCGAATGGTTCAGGGTGATCTGCGCGATCAACCATCAGTTCTGCGATACGGACCTGGAAGACGACGCGAAAGAAGTCGCACTCAAGTGGACGGATCAGGGCAGCAAGGCGGACCCGGATGGCTTCGAGGATCGCTGGGAGCGCGCGCGCCCGAATCCGGGTGTGGTACCCGTCACCTACGCAACCATCGTGAAGATGGTGAACGAGCTCAAGGCGGCTGAATCGCTGGATGAAGCCGTCGCCCGACTCGCAGATCTCTCCGCCCTGGAGTTCGACCGGATCGCCAGAGACGAGGCCAAGCGCCTCGGCGTGAAGGTGTCGAATCTGGAGAAGGCGGTGAAGGAGGCTCGCGCCGAAGGCGCGAATGCTGATGGCGGTGACCTGTTTGAGCCGGTCGAGCCGTGGCATGAAACTGTGAATGGCGAGGCGATGCTCAACGAACTGGTCACGACGGTGCAGCGTTTCATCGTGTGCCAGCTGGAAACTGCGCAGGCCGTGGCGCTGTGGATCACGATGAGCTGGCTGATGCACGTCGTCGGAATTGCGCCGCTCGCGGTCATTACGGCGCCCGAGAAGCGCTGCGGCAAGACGCAGCTTCTTGATCTGATGAGCCGCCTTGTCTTCCGGCCGCTCGCGAGCAGCAATATCTCGCCGGCCGCCCTGTACCGCGCCATCGATGCATGGAGTCCTACGCTCCTGCTGGATGAAACGGACGCGGCACTGAAGGGAAACGAGGACCTGCGCGGGCTGCTGAATTCCGGGCATACGCGCCCGAGTGCCTTTGCTCTCCGCACCGTCGGCGACGATCATCAGCCGAAGCGCTTCAGCACATGGGGGGCGAAAGCGTTGGCCGGCATCGGGCACCTAGCCCCCACTCTCATGGACCGCGCCATCCTGCTCGAACTCCGGCGCAAGCTGCCCCACGAGCGCGTTGAAAAGCTTCGCCATAACGAGGAAGAGCCGTTCAAGCGTTTGCGCAGCCAGCTCGCTCGCTGGACCAGCGACAACGCGGAAGCCGTGCGCCTCGCCCGGCCCACGCCACCGGAATCGCTTCACGACCGCGCCGCCGACAACTGGGAGCCCCTGATGCAGATTGCAGCAGTCGCCGGCGGCGCGTGGCCGGCGATCGCGCACAATGCAGCGCTCGTGCTGTCCGACAGCGACGACGCCACACCCAGTGCCGGTGTCGAACTGCTCACCGACATTCGCGCGGCGTTTGACCGGAAGCTCGTAGCCACCCTCCCGCTGGCCGACCTCCTGGATGAGTTGCTGGCCGACGACGAAGCCCCCTGGAGCACCTGGAACCGTGGCCGTCCGATGAATGCGCGCCAGCTCGGCAAGAAACTGCGCGAATTTGCTATCGCCAGCCGTTCCGTCCGGTTCGGCAACCGGGTGAAAAAGAGCCTTTCACTGGACCAGTTCGCGGAGGCGTTTCAGCGCTATCTGACGGACGTGCCGTCTGATGGTGAAGAGGACCCGGCTGCGTCTGTGGTACCGACTCCCAGCTTTCTGGATTAAACGGTAGGCCGGACCTTCACACGTCCGGCTATAGACCGCACAAACCATGATGGGGATTCCGGGCTTTCTCTCCCGTTTGCAGCGCTCCCCGGTCTTTTCCGATTCTCATCAATGTGCTCCTTTTCCGTCGGTTACGGGTTACAACCTCTACCCCGTATGGCTTGGCGCGTAACTGAAGGCTTGTTTCAACAATCGCCCGATTACACCGGGAGCCTTGTCCCGCGTGGTTTGTAACCGGTAACCGGCGAAAAGGGAGGTTTTGACGGAAAGGAACGCCCCGAGCTGATATGCGGACAGTCGCACGTACTTGACGGCTCGGGTTTGGCAGACTCTAACCCCATCGCGGCTTCGATGATTGCGCCGGCGCGCCATACCGCCAGTGTTCACTCGCGAGCACAGGTCCCGAAGCTGTGCGCCATTCCCCCGACTTCCCCCCGTTTTGCGAGGTAAGGCATGTCGAACGACGCGCATCCGCCGCTTCTTCCGGGCCACGCCAAAGGCTCACGCCTGGGCCTGAGCATCAGTCGATTCGATGAACGGCATCGCCGTCAGCGTCTTCGACTGCCGACGCAGGCATCTTGCTGGGACTACGCGTCGCTGCTTGACGTGATTTATAAGGAGCCCGGATTTGACACATATCGGTTTACAGGAAAAACGGCTGATCAATGGATCGCGGATTTACGTCACCGTTCTGTCCCGGACCAAAGCCGTTTCCTGCGGTGGTACGAGTCGATCGTCACTCGCTATCTGGGAGAGCTTGAGCGACGCCCCCGAGTGCCGGATAACCACTATTGCGTTGAGCTGGCCGTACCACCTCTGGAGTCGTCCTTGCCCCGCTTGATTTGTGATTCAGGTCTGAAGCGAGCCAGCGTCAGGCAGTGGCTTGCGACTTTGAAATCATTGACCACCAAGGGGCTTAAGCTTGAAGAACTGCTGGAGTCAGGCGTTCTCGAACGCTTGCGGGCAACTGCCGCCGCGGCAACAGTGACACAGGCGAAGATTCTGACAATGATCGACCTTTCCCATGTGGCGCCGAAACTCGTGTGCGAATCACGTTTTGGCTTCGTGATGAAGTCCGGTTGGAAGGAGAAGTGCCAGCGCATTCCCGAGGCAGAGTTCAAACGTCGGGGTCTGTTGGGCACAGGATACGGTGCGCAGTATCTCATTCGATACCAACATCGTTCCTTAGGTTGGGCCGTAGTGCACGCTCGCTATAGCGATCTACTAACGGAGCGTGGCGACTGGTGGGGCGTGCTGGATGAGCGCGGACGTTTCATCCAGCAGTCTGTGCCCGGATTTGACAGCGCCGACAATGCCATGGACTTCGCTGAATATCGAATGAGCCAGCGGTTCGCTCCATGGAGCAAGGATCAGCTGCTGTCAAAGTGGGAGCGCTATTCCTTGCCCGGTGGCGATGGCTACCGCGAGATTCTCCTTCAGCTCGATGACTGGCCTGGCAACTATACGCCGCGGCACTACCGCACCCGCAACGTGCTCGTCCACATCCGTACCAGTCTTCGTCGGACGCAGGATGGTCGTCAGGTGCTGTTCCTTGACGAGATACAAAGTGACTGGCACGCTGATTTGCACGCAAAGGCCCGAACGGACCCTCATCAACCACGCGAAACAGCGGTGCCACACGCCCCTTTCCGTACCGAGTGGCCGCTATTGTCGATGAAGGTGATGATCTGGTGGGCGCAGCGCCTGGGAGTCGAAGGGCTGGCCTGGAGTAGCGCAGAGTTGCAGTCGGCCCGCTGGCGTGATTGTCGGCTACCCGAGTTGCTTTATCAAAAGCTTCTGCCCGGCGCCGCCCGATCGCTGGCGGCAACGCTTCGGCTCTCGCTGGATCAGGCCCGACTGTCAGTCAGAGCAAATTGCCGTCGGGTCGTACTGGGCAGGCGCGGTTGGCAGGTCTGCAATCGTGAGGGTGTGTCTCTTACGAAACCATTCCGGATCCGGGCCCAGGCCGAGCGGTTTGCTGATCTGACCGGGGAGTTCGTTGCGGTTAACATGCCGGTACTTTGGATAAAGGAGCTGGCGCCGATATGTTCAATGCCTCTTTACGGGATAGCAAGCCCTGATGCGTGGCTGCGTCCGAAAACCGGCTCATCGGGGAGCGACAATAGTGCTCATGGCAAACACCGCACATCTGTTACAGCTTGATCGTCAGCTCTCAAAACCGGTGGAATACCTCGCACGCAACTTGAGCCGCGGGTTCGGCGCGAATAATTGACGTTTCAAACTCGTAGCGGAAAACTACGCTTAGTTTTTTAGATTGACCCGCTGGCAAGGCGGTGTGGCGCTTTAACGCAAAAACGGCGCCGTGCGAGAGAGACAGCAGCTATCGCAATTTCGTGCACGGTTGCACATAAATCCTGTCTCCCTGCGTTAAGTCATATCGGTCGCGCGGTTTACTCTCGATCCAGCAAAGGTTGCCGCGGATATAGATTTCGGTCGCCGGAAAGTCTTCCTCCGTAACCTGGCCATCCTTGAGATATGCAATGCGAATGGATGTTCCGGCAGATATGAGTCCGGGGACGCGTGCTGGTGTCTTCGAGCTTGCTGCGAATAGTAAAAAATCGTGCACATTCTCAAGTTGTGCTACGCCAGCGGTTCTAACAACTTGTGCGGGCTCATCAGCATTCGCCGAGAGAGAAAGAAGCAAATTGAGCAGTAAGCAGCCCGCGAGTCGTTTAATCATTGCCGAACCTCGATTGTTTGTGCTTTTCGGATTGGGTTATGATGAAAATGCGGCTCTAAACATCAGAATGACATCCGCCAACGCAAAAAGGACTGCGCCGATCATCGAAACTGCAGATGGACGGTGCGCACGTTTTCCAATCGACGCGCATGCTTTCCATTAAAAATCGATGATACGCAGCTGGTGACTTTATTCAGTGTGCTTTTCGCCACATATCGCAGAACAACGGTTTGATCCTCGAAAACCCTGCAACTCCTGCCCTTGTCACTGGAGCACGACCATATCGGCCCAGCATGCCTCACACAGCGACGGACTATCGGTCGAATCAAACGCGACAACGCTTAACCCACCGGCGGCTTATAACAGTTCAAACGGCCGGCCTTCGCAATTGACGGTAGACAAGGCGAGAACTTGCATCGCCGCCGTGTGCTTTCGCCAATCGTTTCGGGATGCAGTTTAGTTGCGTTTTTTCCAGCCCCCCACAGTACTTCCGTACCACAGGTTACTGGTTACAACACTGATCCAGCAAGGTTTCGCATGTAACCGACGCGGCTTCGCGAGAGTCGCTCGATTACACCAAAACCCTTGTCCAGCTTGGCTTGTAACCGATGGCCCACGATAAAGGGAGTTGATTGGACACTACCGTAAAACGCGTCCAAGTTTTTGCTGCTATTGCGAGTGTGTGGGCGGCGCACGTATCAGCAATTTCCCGTAGCTGCGGTCAACTAAATACCTCTCTTACGCTACTGTCGCGGTTGATACCGCGGGCCTCAACGTGACTGATTGCCATTTCCCCCCAGAAAGGAGCGGTAGACGCCTGCTCCCTCGTCGCAAATGGCGATAGGTAAATTCCCTTGAGCGGTCGCACATTGTGCGGTATTTCCTGTCTCACCAGCGCGCAACTATCTGGCAGCGCCGCGCGCGCCGTTGCGCGCGATTTAAGTTCCAGTGCGTTGAGTGCAGCAGCCTGCCCGTCCGAGTGGGCGCAGGTATTGCAACTCAGTCGTGACGTGGGTCGACGTCACCAGTTGCTGGGAGATACTGTTCTGATTTCTTGGAGCTGAACCCGACCGTGCTGTGGTGAAATTCGCCCCACCGGCACACCCGTTTTCGCTTTTCAAAATGGGGCCCATCTTTCGCGTAGGTTCAGGCAGGAACAGAATGGCTGGAGGCTTTTTGAATTATCGGATACGTGGCTATCAGCGACGACATGCTGATAACGGCTGCAGAGTATGTCTCCAACGACAGCGAATCGCGAGCTCAGGGCTTAACCATCTTCCGGCGACGGTCGGCAATGGAATATGAGTCGCACTCTGTCTGCGCTTCTGTTCGCTAGCGCACGCGGCAACGCCTTCGCTGCTGGTTCTCTCCGGGATGGGTGAAGCCCCTTACTGCCTCGCGGACAGACTGGACAGTTGGTCCATGCGCGCCTTGGCGTGCTGCTCATTGCACAGATACCGTTCTTGGGAAATCGCACCGTAGGTCTGGCAGTCGGCGGTCGTGGCAGCGAAATGCTCTATTTCGCCTTGTACGACTTCAGGGTTCGCAGCAGTTCCACCGTGGGTCTTCAGGTAGCGCTGATAGGTCGTGCGCTCTATCGCCTGAAGGGAATTTCTCTGCACATCAAAGGAAGGATTCAGCTTTCGCAGTGAAGCTACAAGTCTGGCGCCGCTTTTCTCGGCATCGTCAGCATTCGCTGTGCAGTAGAGAACCTGCGACGGCCTGTTCGCCGCAAGGACGAATGCGACTAGACAAGTCATCGTCACAACGTTGGTCGACGTCTGATCTGGCCGGTATGTAGCTTGGCCCTTGATGGCAATGCCGTCCCTGACGGTCGTGGAATTCACCATCGAAACGTTTGTTAGCGAGAATCCCCAGCTTGTTGCCAGATCCGCGTTGATCATGTCGGCGACCTGCTGGGGTTGAAGGGCTGATTTGATCGCCGACTGCGCGTCCGCAAACCATTTTGCTGGTACGAACCGGTCTCGCTGGGTGACCGTCGCAATGCGCCAGAGAACGGGAGACTGACCGGGAACTACCTGATAGCAGGTGCCCACTTCATCTTCACCGCCGGTGGGCGTCCTACAGGAAGGCGTCGCGCCATCAGGCAACGGTGCTTCCAGTTGGAGGCGAACGTTCTGCCAGTTCAGTACGGTCTGCTTCCAGGAAACCGTCTCCTCCCGCGAAACTGCGGGCGTCGACTCAGGCAGCACATTGGCAGCCGTCTGCTGCACCTCTGCCGGGGGAGCGGAAGGCTTTTGGGGATGGATTGCTGATGACAGTGCAGCACCTAGTGCCACTGCGGATACGAGAGCAACATAAGCCGGTGTTTTGCTTGCCTGCATGGTTTTTCGGCTGCTATTATCGAACGGCAAAAATAACTATGCGCGATTCGGGCGAGTGTACACCGTAGCGTTGCGAGAAGACCATGACAGAGAACGAAAATCCGTTCGCCCGACAGTTGGCGTTCGGTTCTGACAGTTTTGCAGATAATCCAGAGCCGCGTTGTCCGTGCGTTTTATTGCTGGACAGATCGGGTTCGATGGCCGGTACGCCAATCGACGAACTCAATGCCGGTTTGGCGGTGTTCCGGCAGGAACTGCTTGCTGACGCACTTGCGGCCAAGCGTGTGGAGACAACGGTCATTTCTTTTGGACCGGTCACGATTGACACCGCTTTTCATACTGCGCACAACTTCGTCCCCCCGGTGCTCACCGCTGGGGGCGACACGCCAATAGGCGCAGCTATCAATCTTGCTATTGACGCGCTTGAGACCCGCAAAGCGGAATATCGCGCGAGTGGAATTTCATACTACCGCCCGTGGATTTTTCTCATCACGGATGGTGGGCCAACGGACGAATGGAGAGCAGCAGCGGCGCGCGTACGTGCCGGCGAAGATGCGAAAAAATTCGCATTTTTTGCAGTCGGCGTCAACAACGCAGACATGAGTACGCTGCGGCAGATTTCGGTCAGAGACCCACTCGGTCTGAAAGGCTTGAGCTTCCGCGAACTTTTCAGCTGGCTGTCCGGTTCGCTCGGTTCGGTATCCCAGTCCTCGCCGGGAACTGAGGTCGCGCTCAGGCAACCGACGGGATGGGCGGTGGTGTGAACTGGCGCTACGTCAGCGCCTCAGTAACAGGGACATCTCATTCAAGACAGGACCTTCCCTGTCAGGACAGCCGCTTGGTGGTCGAGGTGTCAGCTCAAGATGGCGCCAGTTACCTGATCGCAATTGCAGCAGATGGCGCCGGCAGTGCGAAGTTCGCGCAAACCGGTGCTGAGCTGACCTGCGATGCCGGCGTCCGCCACCTGAGTCATGTGTTGGCTCGCAGTACAAATGGCGTCGAGGCTATCGTACCAGTCACCGTTGTGGAGGCTGTCCGAGACGCGATCCGGGCTAAGGCAAACGAGCTCAACGGCTCAATGAGGGACTTTGCCTGCACAGTCGTCGCCGCGATTATCGGTGCCGAACAGACTCTTTACTTCCAGATAGGCGACGGCGCTATTGTGGCGCGGCAGGGAGACGAGCTCGAATGCGTGTTTTGGCCTGAGGGAGGTGAATATGCGAACACGACCTTCTTCGTCACGGACGCAGACGCTCCTCAGCGGATTCAGCACCGCGTCATGGAAACGTCGAACGACCTTGCTCTTTTAACGGACGGATTGCAGCGGCTAGCGCTCGTCTTTTCGACTCGCGCCGTTCACGCGCCTTTTTTCGAGCCGATGTTCACCGTGCTCCGCAATGCGCCCGACGACTCGGACGACCTGTCCTCGTCTCTCGCAGCGTTCATGGATTCGGAGGCCGTCAATTCGCGGACCGACGACGACAAGACGCTTATCCTGATTTCACGCCTTTCCGGAGCCGGCTGTGACCCAGTTACGGGATGAAGCCGGGACGGTCGTTGCCTTGGGCAGGCAGCTTGGACGTGGCGGTGAAGGCAACGTTTTTGAATGTGGCGGCCTGAACCGGAGAGAAGTCGCCAAGGTCTACCACTCAGCGCTCCCGCAGGACAAGCAGGATAAGCTGCGGGCAATGGTCCGCATCGGCAACTCATACCTGAAACAGATCTCTGCATGGCCGGTTAGCGTTCTGAGCCAGCCAGATGGCTCGGTGGCTGGTTTTCTGATGGAAAAGGTAGAAGGTCTTGAGCCTATTCATCATTTGTCCGGACCGGCCAGCCGCAAGCAGACTTTTCCCGCAGCCGACTACACCTTCCTCGTACATGCAGCGCGAAACGTTGCCGCAGCGTTTGAGGCAGTGCACGCACACGGCCATGTGATAGGCGATGTCAACGAAAACAACTTTCTCGTTGGACGCAACGGCATCGTCAAGCTGATTGACTGCGACTCCTTCCAGATTTTGGAAGGAGCTCGACGCTTCTCGTGCGATGTGGGTGTCAAACTGTTCACGCCGCCGGAGCTGCAGACCGTCACCTCTCTACGCGGGCTAGAGCGCACACGGAATCACGACAACTTCGGTCTGGCCGTCCTGATTTTTCAGCTCCTTCTTCTCGGCCGGCATCCCTTCTCGGGCGTTCCTCTCGGAGGGAATGACGTGCCTCTTGAAGAGTCGATCGCACGTTATCGGTTCGCCTATGGTCCCGACCGCAAGCAACGCCACGTTGACCTGCCACCAGACGCCATCAGCCTCGCTTTTTTCCCCCCAGAAATAGGCCGTGCTTTTGAGCGGGCGTTCACGGAGACGGGGACGAGCTCAGGGCGGCCGGCAGCAGCTGAGTGGACCGGCATGCTCGACCGCTTGCGCAGTTCGCTGCGCACGTGTCCACAAGCGCTCAACCACAAACACCCGCCGCACCTGACTCAGTGTCCGTGGTGTGAACGTGAGCGGGCCGGGCGGCCGGCATTTCTTCCTCAAGGCGGAACGGGAGCCCCCGGCGCTGCTGCCACCAGTGGCGACCTCGCCACGATATGGAGGCAGATACAGGCGCTTTCGATGCTGCCAGCTCTCCCGGTGTATGCCGCGCCCCAGCACAACGTGACTGGTCAGCCGCAGGCGACCCAGAAGCGCGCAAGAAGTAGGTATCGCATGATTGTGTCTGCGGTCGCTATTGCCGCATTCGCATTCACTGCGTACGAGCCTGAGCTCTGGTTCTTCTGGTTGGTTGTGGGCGGCGCAATCCTTGGGCTGATAACTCATCCTGTCGGCGGGAAGCTTGGCGTGATGCAAGGCGCGGTTAAGGCAGCCAAGAAGCTCTTTGAGGCAGAGCTGGAGGAGTACAACAAACTCACTCAGGATTCACGTATTACGGCCCTGTATCAACAGTTGTCTGCTGCGAAAGCGCGGATTGACGGGCTGCCAGCCGCATACCAGCGTGGACTGCAGGATCTGCATGTGAGAGTACGCGAGAGACAGATGGATGTATTCCTCGACCGCTTTCTCATCACTGACGCCGACGTTGATGGCATCGGTCCTGCACGGGTCAGTGCCCTGGCGTCCTTCAACATCGAGACCGCCCGCGATGTAAGCTACCATGCAGTCATGCGTGTGCCGGGCTTCGGAGATGCGCTGGCGGGGAGACTTGTCAGCTGGCGTCAACGTGTGGAGACGCGATTTGTGTTCGACCCGAGCCGCGGCGTTCCGCAGCAGGATGTGAGCGCATTGAATGCGAGCTTGGCAATGCAGCGAACTCAATCGGAAAAGGTCCTGCGCGACGGATTGGTACAGTTACAGCAGTTGCACGCTACTGCAATCGGAATTCGGGGGACGGCAAAGCTTCGTGTCGACACGGCATCGCGCACGCTGGCTCAAGCTGAGGCAGACCTAGTGGTCCTGAAAAGCGTATGAGAAAGCTGCTTTCGTTTTTCAGGGCTTTGACGCTCACCGGGGCGCTGCTCGGGTCAATACAGTGCGCGCTCGCTCAGACGCCATTGCAACCGCCAGAAACCTTCAGTTCGTTCCTCGCTGCTTTCCGAGGCAAGCCGGTCGCGACAGTGCCGGATGTCTCGTATAACCAGAGCCCAGCGTCTACTCCGCAAACGAGCGCGCCGGGCCAGGTCACTGCACAAGGTACACAAACCGGCGCCTATCAGCCGGGTGCTTGCCCGCCCGGAGTAGATAGGCTGGGTTGTCCGGGCCAGATGCCGCAGTACGGCGCGATGACTGCATCCAGTCCGGCATGTCCGCCTGGGTATCAGAGAGACCCCACCGGCTGCGTGATGCCAGCAATGCCATTTCATGCGCATCGCATCGGTGGCTTGGGTGGATGGGCGTGCGACATCGGATATGTTCGCGCTGGAGATAGCTGCTCTCCTGTCGTCGTGCCCGTCAATGCACATGCTGCAGAGAATCGTAAGCGATCCATTTTCGGCGTCTAGCCGCTGGGGACAGGAGCGAGGAGCATAGGTGTCCACCTATTCGGAGGTGGACACCTATGGCTGACAAAGATCCAGAGTTAAGAGTAGTTCGACGCAGCAGCGACGGTCGCCGTCGTTACGACGATAAAGGCAAGCGTGCGCTAGTTGAGGAAGCGCTGCGTTCTGGCGTGTCGGTTGCCCGCCTGGCGCAGGAGCACGGGATCAACGCCAACCTGCTACGCAAGTGGATCACGAAGTACCTGCTGGAGCGCGAGAAAGGCATATCGCCGGCATCGCAGGATGATGCTACCGGCGAACAGGAACGTCCGCATGCCCCGGAGGAAATCGTACTGGAGGGCGCGCTCGCGGTGATTGATGGCGCGCCCATTGACATCCCGGGTTCGCGCAAACGCTCCCCACCTGTCGCCTCGCCCACGGCATTCGTGCCTGTCGTTGCAGCACCACCAGCACTGCCAACCGCACCGCCGTCGCTGTCGCCGTCACCGTCACCATCGCCATCGCCATCGCCATCGCTGACGCTCGCACTGCATGTGCGACTGTCCAACGGCGTCGAGTTTGATCTCGGCGAGGCGAGCATCGACGAACTGACCGCCGTGGTCCAGATGCTGGGGAGGATGCCGTGTTCCGGTTCGACGAAGGCCTGAAGGTCTACCTGCATCGGGAACCAGTCGACTTCCGCTATGGCATGAACAGCCTGTCGATTCTCGTGGAGCAGGCCATGCATTTGAACCCGATGGATTCCTCGCTCTATGTGTTTACCAACCGGAGATGCGATCGCATCAAGATCCTGGGCTGGCAGGGCAACGGTTTCTGGCTCATGCTCAAGAGACTCGAGGCAAACGATCGCTTCGTGTGGCCTGACAGCGCGAACCGGGTCGCGACACTGAGCGTCGAGCAGTTGCACTGGCTTATCGAGGGCATCGACATTGCCGCAGTCCAGCGACATCCCAGTCGAAATTATGCACGCGTGAGCTGAACACGTCACCGGCGTGCCGGTCTAAGCGGTATGCCGATCAACGTGATCATCGACGCCGACGAACTCAAGGCACTGCTCGCGATGCGAGAGGCCTATGGTTCGCTTCAGCGCGATCATGAGGAGGTTCGCAGCGCACTGCGCCTCGTGACAGCTGAGCGCGATCTCGCCGAGGAACGACTGCGCGCTTACCGTCGCGAACTGTTTGGCGCGAAAAGCGAAGCGCGCGCCTCGGACCAGTTCGGCCTGTTCAACGAAGCCGAAGCGCTCGGCGCGAACGCCACTCCCGCGCAGGAAGATACCCCCGGAACCGAGGTCGCGGCCCACAAGCGCAAGAAGCGCGGCCACCGCAAGCCTCTCGATCCCAATCTGCCGCGTGATGTCGTGCGACACGAACTCCCTGAGGCAGAGCGCTTCTGCGATCACGACGGACACGCGCTCGTCGAGATCGGCGTCGAGATCAGTGAGCAGCTCAATGTCATTCCCGAGCAGTTGCGAGTCACCCAGCATCAGCGTATCAAGTACGCCTGCCTATGTTGCGATCTCGGCATCAAGGTTACGCCGGCACCGCCCCGTATCATCCCGCGGGGGCTGCTGAGTGAATCGGCGCTCGCGTGGATCGCCACCGGCAAGTACCAGTTCGGCATGCCGCTCTATCGCCAGGCCGGTCTGCTGCGTCGCTTCGGCGGCGACATCTCGTCGAACACGATTGCCGCGAGCATGGTCCGCGTCGGTCTTGCGACGCAACCCGTCATCAACCTGATGCGCGATGCGCTGCTCGATGCCGAACTGATCTACGGCGACGAGACGACGTTCCAGGTCCTGAAGGAGCAAGGGCGAAAGCCGCAAACGAAAAGCTATCTGTGGGCGCAGATGACCGGTTCGGGCATCCCCATCCGTTGCTTCACCTATACGCCAGGTCGTGGCGCCAGGCTGGCTGACAGGCTGTTTGCCGGTGTCCGTAAAGGTGCCGCCCTGATGACCGATGGATACGAACCCTACAACGGCATCGCTGAACAGTACCAGCTCGTGCACCTCGGATGCTGGACGCACGCAAGACGGTACTTTGTGAAGGCGGAAGACAATGTCCCCAAAGCAGCGCGCCCGCCCGATCTGCTCGCGACACGCTTCATCAGCCTGATCGGAAAACTGTTCGCGGCCGAAGCGCGAAGCCAGACGTGGACGGCTGGGCGACGACAGCGATTGCGACGACGATACAGCGCGTGCGTACTCGATGTTATCGAAAAGCTGATGCTTGAGCACTCGCCTGGCGTCGTCCCCAACAGTCTGCTCGGCAAGGCGCTGACCTATCTGCACGGGCAGTGGCCGAAGCTGATCCGTTACGTTGAAGACGGCAACTGGCCCATATCGAACAACCCTTGCGAAAATTCCATTCGCCCGTTCTGCCTGGGACGCCGCGGCTGGTTGTTTGCTGACACCGTCGATGGCGCAAACGCGAGCGCCAATCTCTACTCACTGGTCGAAACCTGCAAGGCGAACAGCATTGATCCGTATCGCTATCTCACCTGGCTGTTACAGCGTCTCCCGCTGGCACAGACCGTCGACGACTACGACGCGCTCTTGCCCTGGAAGATGCCCATCGATCTCCGCTGACTGAGCCCTGTACCACATCTCATGACAACCGCGCCCTTACTCTGAGGGGTGTCGTCAATGGATCGCGTACAGAGAATCCGTCTGGCTGGGCATGCAACTACGGATATCACTACACGGTTGACCGTTGCGCACCTGTCTTCATTCCCGACAACGCTCACCTTGCCGCAGACGGCAACCACTATGAATGCAATGTCGGCTATCGCGATATGGGCATGAGCTGCTCCCAGTAAGCCGAGGAATGGTCGCAAACCTCGTATTTAGAAATGGCTAAAAGACCGCTAAACACGTGCGGTGCATGCGGGCATACCTGGTATCCGAAAGGACGTTCGGTTTCTCTCCACAGCCCCGCCTGCCGGAGCACGAACACGAGGAGAGCTGGTGCCGGCATCGGCGCGATTGTCATCTTCGTGGTCGCCTTGGCTATTTTTGGTGGAAAAAACGTACCTCATTCCACACCCGATTCGCGGCCTGCTTCTACCGTCGATACCCCCGCCATCGACGCGACGCCGATGGCCAGTGAGCCTGCGCCCACGCTCAATGACGCGAATCTGTCGGGGGCGACAGTGCGCGCGACGAGCAGCGTTGACGTACAAAATGCGTCCGCGGCGCCCAGCCGGCCCGAATCGTCGGATGTCACCATTTCGAACGCGTCTACCGCCCTTCCTGCCCGCGGTGTCGACCAGTCACGTGAAGACAGCGCGTCGTCACCGCCAATCGCTGATGCGATGGCTGCGCGCGGGCTGCCGGATGTGCGTGACCGGGAGCACCATTGAGAACGTCGGGTTAGCCGCAGGTGAGGGAGCCGTCTTCGTGAACAGGCTTTCTCAGCGTGCCTGGGAGACACCGTGAACGACCGGCTCCAACGTCCGCTTTGAATCCGCCAGCCGGTTTCGGCCGCCCCCCGAGGGCGATAGGCGGATAGGCGGACAGGCGACCCCAAGCGAACATTAAGGACGGAGCTAAGTCATGGAGTGCGACTCCCTTCGTTAAGACATCCCTCTTCTCCGCGAATACTCGCGCAAACGCTGGTAACGGGTGTCTCGTAGAAGATCTGGCGCCGCTCTCTCGATCTCGTTCAAACACTGCTCCAATTCCCGAGGGACCCATTGTTGGTCGACAATAACTGTGTCCAGCAGATGCTGTGAATGGCGGTCGGAATCCGACATTGGATGGCGGCGTCGGACAGCCGGGCGACGCGATTGCTGTTCAGCCCGGCGACTCTGGGACGTTTCATGAGGCTCACATTCGGGTGCGTCGGAGGGAGCCCGTAGGGCGAGCGCAGACGCACCGGGGATGTTCGGTTCGGCAGGGGGATGACGCGGGAATCGGGATGCGGTAGAAGAACGACTACAACTGACCGCCGAAGAAACAGGCCCGACACCGGTCCTAACCGCCAAGTTCATTCCAGTGTCGAGCCCCACACGCGCACAACGGGGTACGGGTGCCGGGCCAGTATGGCACGGCTGATCCGCCTCGTCGATTCCGCTTCGGCATTGACGGGGACTGCCGATGCCGGCCACTGGCCGCCTCTTTCTGTGCGCCCGCTGCCGGGCGCAGGTCGTCGTGTGCCGCCGTTGCGATCGCGGCCAGATTTACTGCGGTGGCGACTGCTCACAGGCCTCGCGCCGCGCCCGCCTGCGCGAGGCTGGCCAACGCTATCAACTCAGTCGTCGTGGCCGCTTTGCACATGCCGAACGGATGCGTCGCTATCGTCAGCGCCTCAATAAAGTGACGCATCAGCGTTCCCCGACACCCGTCGCCAATGCTCTACTGCCACTGACTTCGACGACGACGGCCACCGCATCGACATCCACTGTCGCCGCGCCCGGATCGACGCCTTGCTGCTTCTGTCGCCGCATCTGTTCGGGCCTTGTACGCATCGGGCCACTGCGCCGTCGGGTCTTCCGTGATGTTCGTACTACTACTGACAGAACAGGAAACGACCCATGACCATTGGAGCTGAACTCGAGGCGCAGATCCTGCGCTATTACCACGTGGAGAAGTGGCGTTGCGGCACCATCGCGCGCCAGTTGCGCGTGCACCGCGGCACCGTCCAGCGCGTGCTGGCCCAGGCCGGCCTGCCCAGGATTGGCGCCGTGCAGCGAGCCTCACAGATCGATGCTTACCTGCCGTTCATCCACGAGACGCTAAAGAAGTTTCCCTCGCTCACGGCCAGTCGCCTGTATGCGATGGTGTATGAGCGCGGCTACCGGGGCAGTCACCACCACTTCCGGCACCTGATCTCGCTGCACCGGCCACGCCCGGTACCTGAGGCTTACCTGCGCCTGCGCACGCTGCCCGGGGAACAGGCGCAGGTCGATTGGGCCAGCTTCGGTCACCTGCAGATCGGTCGGGCACGACGACCGCTGATGGCCTTCGTGATGGTGCTGTCGTGGTCACGGCAGATCTATCTGCGCTTCTTCCTCGATGCCCGTATGGACAGTTTCCTGGCAGGACATGCCGGCGCCTTCGAAGCATGGTCCGGGGTCCCCAGGGTTCTGCTTTACGATAACCTGCGTAGCGCCGTGCTTGAGCGTCAGGGCGATGCGATCCGCTTCCACCCGACATTGCTCGCGTTCGCCGCGCATCATCGTTATGAGCCTCGTCCGGTGGCTGTCGCACGGGGCAACGAGAAGGGGCGCGTTGAACGGGCAATCCGCTTTGTACGCGAGAGCTTCTTTGCCGCTCGCAGATTCACGGACCTCGACGATCTCAACGCCCAGGCGGCAATCTGGTGCGCGGGACCCGCTGCTGAGCGGCCCTGCCGCGAAGAACCCATGATCACCGTGCGCGAGGCCTTCGGGCGCGAACAGCCCAGCCTGCTCACGTTGCCGGAGAATCCGTACCCGTGTGAGCTGCTTCTCGCCGTGAAGGTCGGCAAGACGCCCTACGTGCGCTTCGACCTGAACGACTATACGATCCCGTATACCCATGTGCGACGCACGCTCACGGTACGAGCTGATCCCCGGCGCGTACGCATTCTCGACGGCGCCGATCTGCTCGCCACCCATGAACGCAGTTACGATCGCGGCGCGCAGATCGAGATTGCCGCACACATCGATGCGCTCGTCGCAAGGAAGCACGAGGCCCGTCACCATCGCGGTCTTGATCATCTGGCCCGGGCTGCGCCGGCCAGCCGGACCCTGATGCTGCACGCCGCTGAGCGTGGCGGCAATCTGGGCAATATCACCACGCACCTGCTGCGACTGCTCGACCGCTATGGCCCGGCCGAACTGCAGGCCGCGATCGAGGAAACCCTTGCCAGCGACGCGGCGCCTCATCCCAATCCGGTACGTCTGGCGCTTGAGCGCCGGCGCGAGGCACGGCAGGCCCCGCCGCCAGTCACCCTCATCCTGCCCGAACACGTGCGCAACAAGGACACGCTGGTGACACCACACCGGCTCGACATCTACGACCAGCTTGCGGGAGGCGCCGATGAACACGCCTGAGAACCTTCATGGGCGCGCGAACGCCCTGCGTCTGTACGGACTGCTCGCGCATTGGACCGATGTGGCCGCCGAACAGTGGGTCGCGCCGCTGTTGCAGTGGGAAGAGGATGAGCGCGCCCGCCGATCACTGGAGCGACGTATCCGCGATGCCCGCCTGGGCAACTTCAAGCCGCTGTGCGACTTCGACTGGAGCTGGCCCACGCGCTGCGACCGGCTTGCCGTTGAAGAGTTGATGTCGCTCGGGTTCGTCAGGGATACCGCCAACGTCGTGTTGATCGGCCCGAATGGTGTCGGCAAGTCAACCCTCGCGCTCAATCTCGCCTATCAGGCGCTCGTGCACGGTCACACCGCGCTGTTCACTACCGCCGGTCAGATGCTCGGCGAACTGGCCGCACTGGACAGCGATTCGGCGCTGCGTCGACGCCTGCGCCGCTATGCATCCCCTGACGTCCTGGTGATTGATGAGGTCGGTTACCTCTCGTACTCAAACCGCCACGCCGATCTGCTGTTCGAACTGGTCAGCCGCAGGTACGGATCGGCAAGTACCGTGGTCACAACCAACAGACCGTTCTCCGAATGGCACGAGGTGTTCCCGAACGCCGCCTGTGTCGTCTCGCTCGTTGACCGGCTGGTCCATCGCGCCGAAGTCATTGCCATCGAGGGCGAGTCCTACCGGGTCAAGGAAGCGCGCGAGAGGGCCGAGCAACGCGCCAGCAGACGCAGTAGCGCGCGTGCGGAGAAGAAATCATGAAGCGCCTGGCACACCTGCCTTCGGGCATCACCCGTGGGCTCGACTTCCTGATACCGGACAACTGGTCGCCGGAACAGGCGCTCGCCGTCGTCGAACTCATCGGGGATCTGCGTGCCCGGATCTGCATGCACTATGACCTCGCCCTGCATGACCTGCTGCACGAACAGCATTCCCCTCCCGAGGATCCCAATCTCAACGACATCGGCGATCCATTCTGATTGGGACCGGCCACCCCGACCGAGGCCGTCAACGGCGCTTCATTGTTGACGGTCCTGGTGAACCTTGTGCCGCCATTTATGTGCGGATTTACGCCGCCGTCAACAGATGCAGAGCATCTTGCGGATATCGTCCGCATAAACCCGATTCGTGCAGCAGATGCACAATGTAGTCGGGGTGTTCAATTGGTTGCAGCCAGTCCTGCACCGCAGCCAAAGCAGCCGGAAATTCAGCGCGGGCAGCAATGATCAGTCGGGTTAACGATTCCGCGATTCGAGGAGTGGCAAGGTCGCGGGACTTAGGCCAAACGTCCTGCCAGAAGCGTTGCACACGATTTCTCCAATAATCTTCTCGCTGATCGGCAGAGCCTTCAAGTGTCTGAGAGAGTGCCTGAGCTGACTCCTCCAATCCTTCTTGAGGCAATGCTCCAGTGGCAGATCGGAACTCGTCCAATGTGTAGCCCTCGATTGGCCCCAGCGCCGCATAAGTCAGGAAAGCAGCGAACTGCTGACGGTGTTCGCCCAAGTCGGCGTAGTGATTTGCGGTTTCGAGGAACTGCGGTTTGAATGCAATCAACAAGGGCTGGTACAAACGTGGGGACCACAGGAAGCCTTCCCATACAGCTTTCGCTTCGGCCGGACGACTCCAACTGAACAGCGGCAACAGGTACTGCTCGGTCCACGAGCGGTCCACGCGGAAGAGCGCGATTAGTTGCGCCCCCAGCAGGACCCGACCATGACGAAACCGTGCGACCCGCGCATCGCACAGTTCAGTGAAGAACGGTTCGATATCGGCAGGAAGCTGATCGTTGTCGTTCGGACTCCGTTTGAACCACAGATTGATCAGCGCCTGCGTGACGTGGCCGACCGGATGATTGATAGCCTCTGTAACCGGCTGGCCAATCGGCTCGCCATTGCGCGTTATGCCCGTGCCTGCTTCGAGCGGCAGAGCCAGGACGCGACGGCACAGGTTCAGCAGGATTGCCTCGTGTCGGTTGATTGATTTGGACGCGGCCTCAGCCCACCACGTCACACTGTGGACAATTTCCTGAATGACGGTGTCGGGCATTGTCTGCACCAGTGGCGCGGCATATCGCCAAGATCGCAATGTCGTCGCCTCTTCGCTCCAGACCTGTAATGCCTCACGCCATCGCCCGACTGGCCATGCTCCATCACGTGCTAAATCGCATAGTGCGTAAAGGCTGTGAAAGAAGCGAGTTCGGCAAACTTCGCGCCACGTGTCTTCATAGAACGGCTGCCCTTCGGGCAGCGGCTTAGTGAGCCATTGCACGAGCTCTCTCCGCTTGCGGGGGGCAATGTCGATGTCGCGGTTGTCCTCGTAGTCCGGATCGCCAGTGCCGCTCATCCAGTGCGAAAACTCGTCGCGCTCGTTCACCGTCAGCTGCCATTGCGGGTATGCGCTGGACAGCTCCGCCAACCGTGTCTGAGCGGTTACCCCCAGTGCGAGGCCGGATGCATTCAGCTTAGCCAGATGCAGCCAAACCGAACGTGCCACCAGTTCTTGCCACCGGTCCGGTTCAAGGTCATGCCGGTACTTTTCACGCGGCGGCCCAGTCAAGATCGCCGATTCCAGACGTTCCTGAATTGTTCCTGCCAATTGGTGCCCCTGCAACACCAACAACCTGAACACCTCCCGGCCTGTATCTGTAGCCCACAACCACCACGCATCATCGGCCAACAGCCAGCTGACCCATTGCTCGGGTGCGATGCAAGCGTCTTGACTGGCAGCAAACAAAGCCAGTCGTTTAAAGGTGGGGTACGGCAGATCGAACCACGCCAGAGCAATCCGCGTGGCGCGGCCGTTATCGATCTCGCGAACTGCCTGCCAAGCATCGCGCAGCAGCTCGACCAATATTACCCAGTCGCGGAAGCCACGGTTTTGCCAATGCGGGCTAATCGACGGGAGGTCCCAGTGCGATCGGTCACTGCGGTCGTCAGCCGCACCCAGCTCGCGCAGCAGGTCCAGCGCATCGCGCAGCAGTTGCTGGAAGTCCTCCAATAGCTGGGGCAACGCGGACATCCAGTGCTCATCGGTGAGATCGCGCAGGGCCGAGTGGACGTGATCGACGGACAGCACGAGTTCCCAATCCACCAGTTCCCGCAAGCGCGCGGGCTCGTTTGTGTTTTCTGCCTCGTCGTCCCAGCGAAACGGCTTTTTCAAGTTTACCTTGGGTGCGAGCAGGTCGCGCAACTCCAGTCGCAAAGTGGTGGTCAGCCCCTCGCGCTTCAATCGCCCCTGCCAACGCTACAGATCAGGGTTTTGCCACGATGTTCTCACCCGGCCGCTCAGCAGCAGCTGCCAGAGCGTGCGCATCAACGGCCTAGGGATGGCCCTTGGCGCCTGTGAGCGGATTTCCTCCAGTTCGGCAGTTTTGTTGTCACGCACCAGTGAGGCAAAGCGATCCAGTTGGTGTTCGATCAGCCACGGCCAGCGATCGTGCAGCTGCGCACCGCGCTGCGCAATCCAGATGATCAGTCTCGGGTCATCCAGATGGCGTACCAGCCAGCGAGCCAGATGGGCCATCACGTCATCCCACTGACTGCCTCTGAGACCACCGGAGACCAGCAGCATCGGTGGTGCGAGGTCATAGGGCGCCGGTCGGCGAATCAGGCTGAAACGCAGCTTGGCGTCTACGTCGTCGTGAGGAGGCACGCGGAAGCGGCTCAGATCGCTGTGCTGAAAACGCTCGTCCGAGAAGGCCTCCAGCAACCAGTCCAGCGACGGAACCGGGTTGAAATCGGCAAAACGTTTGGCTGGCAGTCCCGACTTGTCCGACAAAGCCCACAACATACGGCCGACGAAGTCGTCCTGCTGCGTACTTGCCGATGGGCGCGCCAGGGCGTGACCGACGACAATCCGTTCCTTACCCAGCACACCGTCACGATAGACTTCCGCCCATGCTTGCAACGTCTGGTGCAGCGCTGAATGGTCGTGGCTCCCGGCGGGAACTTCGTAGAGGATGGGCGTGACACCCTTGGCTTCCCACTCGATGGTCTTGCGGTGCTCCTGTCCCGGCCCGCAATCGCCCAGTGCCCACGCTTGTGGCGTAACTTCGCCTAACATCCGATCAGCAGCCAACGCATCCATCATGTAGCGCAAAACCGGATCGTTGATACTGTAACCAACGAAGCAGACGACATAGTTGCGAAACAGTTCGCTCACGAAGCGCGCTGCCCAGCGTTCGGTGAGATAGGCAAGGCCGAAATCGCCGCTGGTGAGTACCAGCCGGTTCAAGACCGTGTCGTCCGGCTTCTCGGACAGCAGGCCGTGCAGGTAGACCAACCCGTTCCAGCGGCTGTTCTTCGGGATCGGCAACATCGGAGCAGCATACGTCTGGAACGCTTGACCTATGCGTTTGGCCGCCGCGTGAAACACGCGGTCGAAGTTGGTTGTGACAAGCCGCAGCGCACCTTCACGGCTGCGCGCCAGCCGTAACAATGCCGCCTGCGTATCGGTGGCGCCCTTGCGGCGCAATTTGGGTTTTAGCGCTTGCACCAGCGCACGTCGAACGGCAAGGCGCTGCCCCGGCAGACGTCGCTCTAACAGATCGAGTGTCGCGTCAAATTGCCCGCGGTCGAAGGCCTCTCGCTCGATGTCGGTGGGAGCCGTGCCGTTGAGATGGTAGATCTGCTCCACCAGCCCCCTGAATCCCGGCAAGCCGGCGGGATAGGAAATACCAGCGCCGCAGAAAAAAACCACGCGGCCCTCTTCTTGCGCCTGTAAGAGCTCATCCGGAATATCCGGTCCATTGCCAATGAATTGCACTTTGTTTTCCCGTTTCTTATTAGCGATCCAGCCTGTTCTTGGAAGGGTAACTGAATGGGTACTGTGGCGGATGATTTGCCGGCCAATTCAAAGAGTTGAACGACGCAGCCTATTAGCAAGCTCGTTTGAGCACGCGTTAGGGGGCCGTTCTGAAGTTTGGGTGGACAGGAATGACAACAGGTATCACGCGCGCGCGTAGCGCCCGACGTTTTCGAAGAATCAGCAATGTTCCTCAGCACAACCCAGCCACGACATACTCCTCACAGGGGTCGATCACGGGGCCAAAAGGCAGTTTTCGCTTTTGGTGGGTTCTTTGGCGGGTAGAAAATAAAAACGGGCCGAAAGGCCCGTATTCATTGGTGTCCTGGCGGAGAGAGGGGGATTCGAACCCCCGATAGGCTATTAACCTATACACGCTTTCCAGGCGTGCGACTTAAACCGCTCATCCATCTCTCCGGCGGGGAGCCGAATTATAGCAAACTTCGCGCCCTGCGCCACACCCTGGCCAAAGCCCCGCGCAAACCGCCTACGGATGCCGGATATAGTCGACCAGCGCGATCGTATAAGCGTCCGCCTTTCGATCGAGCAAACTCACCCCGATCGCCACGAGAAAACCCGCCGGCACACCGAACACGCCCGAACTGATCGGCTCGATGCCAAACCAGCGCGCACCTGTGAATCCCGTCATCTGCGTGAAGAACGGATACGTCGACACGATGTAGTAGATGCACACGACGAGCCCCGCGACCATCCCCGCCACCGCGCCGAGCCGCGTCGTGCGTTTCCAGAATACGCCGAGCACGAGCGCCGGAAACAGACTCGACGCCGCCAGCGAAAACGCCGCCCCGACCAGAAACAGAATATTCCCCGTATTCAGCGACGCCACGTACGACGCGAACAATGCGACACCCAGCAGCAGAATCTTCGAGATCGTCACGCGCCGCTGGCTCGACGCGTTCGGATCGACCATGTGGTAGTACACGTCGTGCGATAGCGCGTTCGCGATCGTCAGCAGCAGACCATCCGCGGTCGATAGCGCCGCCGCGAGCGCCCCCGCCGCGATCAAGCCCGACATCACATACGGCAGCCCCGCGATCTCGGGCGCCGCGAGCACGACCATATCAGGCTGCATCTGGATCTCGCTCCAGCGCACGATACCGTCGCCGTTCGTATCGGCGAGGCTGATCAGGCTCGGTTCGACCTTGCGCCATTGCATCAGCCACTGCGGCAGATCGGCGAAATGATGGCCGACCAGATTCGACAGGATCTCGTACTTGATCAGCACCGCCAGCACCGGCACGGTCAGATAGAACAGCGCGACGAAAAAGAGCGTCCAGCCGACCGAGCGCCGCGCCGACGCCACCGAAGTCGTCGTGTTGTAGCGCGTCAGGATATGCGGCAGGCTCGCCGTGCCAAGCGACAGACACAGCAGCAGCGATAGAAAGTTACGCGTGTGCGTGCTCCGGTCTTCCTCACCGACAGCAGGAAACGGTTCCTGCATCGGCACCGGCGCGCTCGCCCGCATCAGCATGTCGTCGCGCTTCTGACTCCAGACGATCTGCGCGGCGGCGGCATCGCGCGGAAACTGTTCGAGCGCGCGCTCGCGCTCCTTGATCTCGCGCAACGGACCGTTATGGCGGCGCAGATCGCCGACCTCCTGCGTGAGCCGCTGCTTTTCGTCGATGAACGATTGCGGCAGCGTATCGAGCCGCAGTTGCATCAGCGCGGCGCGGCGTCGATAGTCGTCGCGCACGCGCTCCTCGAGCGGCGCGTCGCGCACCTGTTTCTCGAGCCCTTCCATGCGCTCCATCAGGCGCCCATAGCTGAATTGCGGCACCCAGCCGAGGCCGTCCTTGTGCGCGATCATCGATACCGGTATCAGCATCGCGAGGATCAGGATGATGTACTGCGCGACCTGGGTCCACGTGACGGCACGCATGCCGCCCAGAAACGAGCACACCAGAATGCCCGCGAGCCCGCAGAAAATGCCGACCGCGAAATCGACGCCGATAAAGCGCGTCGCGATCAACCCGACGCCCTGGATCTGCGCGACCAGATAGACGAACGAGCACAGGATCGCGGCGAGCGCCGCGAGGCCGCGCACCGCGTTGCTCGAATAGCGCGTGCCGAGAAAATCGGGAATCGTGTAGCGCGCGAGCTTGCGCACATACGGCGCGAGCAGGAACGCGACGAGGCAATAGCCGCCGGTCCAGCCCATCAGGTACGCGAGGCCGTCGTAGCCGGTCGCGTAGATCGAGCCGGCCAGACCGATGAACGACGCGGCCGACAACCAGTCGGCCGCGGTCGCCATGCCGTTGAACGCCGACGGCACGCGCCGCCCCGCTACGTAATATTCGACCAGGTCGGACGTGCGCGACAGCACGCCGATCACCGCATACACCGCGATCGGCACGAACAGGAACACATAGCCGACCCACACCCCGGGACCGGTGCTGCGCTCGATGCGCCACATCACGTAGACGAATATCAGAAAGCCGAGCGTATAGAGCGCGTACGAGCGGATCAGCCGATGCGTGAGCTTCATCGGCTCAGCGCCCGCGCGCGGCCGGCGCGTCTGTGTCGATCTTGACGTCATCGTTCGCGCCGGTGGTGGAATCCGCGGCGGGACCGCTTGCCGCATCGCGCTGCGAATCCGCTTCGAACGCGTGCTGCAACTGACGATCGGCGCGCTGCATCAGCACGATATAGACGACGATCAACGCGAGGTAGATCAGGATTGCGCCTTGTGCGCCAAAGTAGAACGGCAGCATGAAGCCGCCTGCGTGCACCTGCCCGAGCGCGGGCGCCAGCAATGGCACGACGAAAGAGACGAAGAAGCCAAGCGTCATCAGCACCGCGATCAGCGCGAGGTTGAAACGCCAGTACCTGCGATGCGCGAGCGCCATCGCCGCCGAGACCGGCGGCGGTTCGGGCGGGGGGTTCAACCTGGCGTGGGAGGATAGGTGCGGCGCGGCCATGCGCCTATGTATCAAAAAGGCATCGGCGAGGCAATTGGGATTGTCCGCGCAACGCCGTGACGCAAGCCGTCCGCTCGAATAACGGGTCTGCGCGGCGTGCCCGCAAGCGTGTCGATCGACACGCCGCCGCCGTCCGCGCAGATCCGCTTACAACGCTTTAAATCGACTCGCCGAGCTGATCGAGAATCGCCGGGTTTTCCAGCGTCGACACGTCCTGGGTGATTTCCTCGCCTTTCGCGAGCGAACGCAACAGACGACGCATGATCTTGCCCGAACGCGTCTTCGGCAGGTTCTCCCCGAAGCGGATGTCCTTCGGCTTCGCGATCGGACCGATCTCCTTGCCGACCCAGTTGCGCAGGTCGTTCGCGAGCTTCACGGCCTCTTCGCCTTGCGGACGCGCACGCTTGAGCACCACGAACGCGCACACCGCCTCGCCGGTCGTCGCATCGGGGCGGCCCACCACGGCGGCTTCCGCTACGAGCGGATTGGCCACCAGTGCCGACTCGATCTCCATGGTGCCGAGACGATGGCCCGACACGTTCAGCACGTCGTCGATGCGGCCCATGATCGTGAAGTAGCCGGTCTCCTTGTCGCGCACCGCGCCGTCGCCGGCGAGGTAGAGCCTGCCGCCGAGCTCGTCGGGGAAGTAGCTCTTCTTGTAGCGGTCCGGATCGCCCCACACGTTGCGCAGCATCGCCGGCCACGGGCGCTTGACCACCAGAATGCCGCCCTGCCCGTTCGGCACGTCCTGCCCGGTTTCGTCGACGACCGCAGCCATGATGCCCGGAAGCGGCAGCGTGCACGAACCCGGCACGAGCGGCGTCGCGCCCGGCATCGGCGCGATCATGTGGCCGCCGGTCTCGGTCTGCCACCACGTATCGACGATCGGACAGCGGCCGCCGCCGACGTTCTCGTAGTACCACACCCACGCTTCCGGATTGATCGGTTCGCCGACCGTGCCGATGATGCGCAACGTCGACAGGTCGTAGCTCTTCGGATGCACTTTAGCGTCGGCCTCGGAGGCCTTGATCAGCGAGCGGATCGCAGTAGGAGCCGTATAGAACAGCGTGACCCTGTGCTTCGCGATCATCTGCCAGAAGCGCCCGGCGTCCGGATAGGTCGGCACGCCCTCGAACACGACCTGGGTGCCGCCAAGCGTGAGCGGCCCGTACGTAATGTAGCTATGGCCGGTGATCCAGCCGATGTCGGCGGTACACCAGAACACGTCGGAGGGGCGCCAGTCGAAGGTCCATTTCAGCGTTTGCGCGGCCCACAGCAGATAGCCGCCGGTGCTGTGCTGCACGCCCTTCGGCTTGCCGGTCGAGCCCGACGTATAGAGGATGAAGAGCGGATGCTCGGCGCCGACCCATTCGGGCGCGCACTGATCCGACTCGGCCTGCGCGAGTTCGTGCATCCACAGGTCGCGCCCTGCGTCCCACGCGACCTTGCCGCCGGTGCGCTGGTACACGATCACGCTCGTGACCTTCTCGCAGCCGCCGAGCGCGAGCGCTTCGTCAGCGATGTTCTTCAGCGGCAAAGCCTTGCCGCCGCGCATCTGTTCGTCGGACGTGATCAGCGCGACCGCGCCGACGTCGACGAGCCGCTCGTTGAGCGACTTCGACGAGAAGCCGCCGAACACGACCGAGTGCGTCGCGCCGATCCGCGCGCACGCCTGCATCGCGACGATGCCTTCGATCGACATCGGCATATAGATGACGACCGGGTCGCCTTTCTTCACGCCGCGTTTTTTCAGCGCATTCGCGAAGCGCGATACGCGTTGCAGCAGATCCTGATAGGTGACGTTGGTGACGGTACCGTCGTCGGCTTCGAACACGATCGCGACGCGCTCGCCGTTGCCGGCCTCGACGTGACGGTCGATGCTGTTATACGACGCGTTCAGCTGGCCGTCTTCGAACCACGTGTAGAACGGCGCCTTCGATTCGTCGAGCACCTTCGTAAACGGCTTGTGCCAACTCAGCGTCTCCTTCGCGAGACGCCCCCAGAAGCCTTCGTAGTCGCGCTCCGCTTCGGCGGCGAGCGCCCGGTACGCGTCCATGCCGGAGATCGTGGCATCCTTCGCAGTGTCAGCGGAGGGCGGAAAAACGCGACGTTCCTGAAGAACCGATTCAATCGCAGACATCGACAACCCCTTGGTGAAGATGAAACGTAAAACCTGTACCGGCGCGCTTCGGGCGCGCGGGCCTCATCCTGTTCGAGCCGCCACGAGCGGCGCTGTCTCCCACCTCGCGATACCGTCAAACGCGTGCGCGTGCGGCATCGCAACATCCGTGCATGCGGGCACCCTGCGCGATCCTATCCCGCGTCAAGGCTTAACCATATGCGCTGCAACTTACCGGCCACTTACGCGCATCGTGTTGATCTGCAAGCGAAAACCCTTAGATCGCGCCAGCCATCGACGCAGTTACGCGTTGATCAGACGAGATGCGCGCGAAAAAGATCGCCGTTCTACAGAGCCTTCTACGCTCGCTCGCAGCACACTGCATACCGTTGATGCGAACTCGACGCACCGCCAGCGCGCCCGCTTTCGCACCCTTTCGCACCCTTATGCTCTCTCGCACGGCCTTTTACAATGCTAACTGAACTAGCCGTCCGGATTCCAGCTTGAATCGCTACGCCCTGCTTCTCATTACCTCGATGCTGCTGGTCGGCAGCAACGTCGGAATCGGTAAATCGATCGTCGCCTTCGTCCCCGTCCCGCTGTTTGCGCTACTGCGTTTCGTAATCGCGATGGCCGTGCTTTGGCCGCTGTTGCGCGTGACCAAACTGCGCCGCGTCAGACGCGACGAATGGATCAACCTGTTTTTGCAGGCGCTATTCGGCACCTTCGGCTTCACGCTGCTGATGCTCAACGGCGTCGCGCGTACCAGCGCGGTCGCGGCCGGCGTGATCACGAGCACGATTCCGGCGGTCGTCGCGCTGCTGTCGTGGCTGATCCTGAAGGAGCGGCCCGACGGCCGCGCGCTCGCGCACGGGATCGCGCTTGCCTGCGTGGTCGCCGGTATCGGCCTCGCGAGCCTGAAGGCGCGCAGCGTGCCGCCGATCGCATCGTAATTCCGGTGTGGCGGGCGCGCTGCCCGCCGCAAAGCAGCAGATTCGACCGACGCTGTACAATAGCGCGCCTGACGCGAGTCTCGCGCCCCTTCAATGGCCGCGCCCCGCACCGCCGTCGGCGCCTGGCCCCTGTTCCGTCACCCGCGCTTCATCTGACCGTTGCCTATGTCCGCTTCGCGACCCGCCTCCGCCCGTCCGCGCCGCCCCATGCGCGCGCTGCCCCACCTCGTTTTCATGAGCCGCTGGCTGCAGGTGCCGCTGTACCTCGGGCTGATCGTCGCGCAGGCGGTCTACGTCGTGCTATTCCTGAAGGAAGTCTGGCATCTGGTCACCGACTCGATGAAGCTCGACGAAACCAGCATCATGCTCGTCGTGCTGGGCCTGATCGACGTGGTGATGATCTCGAACCTGCTGATCATGGTGATCATCGGCGGGTATGAAACGTTCGTATCGCGCCTCGGCCTCGACGGTCATCCGGACGAACCGGAATGGCTCGATCACGTGAACGCCGGCGTGCTGAAAGTGAAGCTGTCGATGGCGCTGATCAGCATTTCGCCGATCCATCTGCTGAAGACCTTCATCAGCCCCGACCAGAACACCACGCACACGCTCCCCAAACATTTCGAAGGGCCCGCGGCATTGCACGCCGTGGGCGGCATCAAGGTTTCCACTCCCATGAAGGCGCAAGACTGACCGCACCGTGCTGCGATCCGACAACAAGCGCCACTCCCCACTGAGCTAGCCATGACCGTCATCAAACAGGAAGACCTGATTCAGAGCATCGCTGATTCGCTGCAGTACATCAGCTACTACCATCCGCTCGACTACATCGAAGCGCTCGGCCGCGCGTACGAGCTCGAACAGAGCCCCGCAGCGAAGGACGCGATCGCGCAGATCCTGACCAACAGCCGCATGTGCGCCGAAGGCAAGCGCCCGATCTGCCAGGACACCGGCATCGTCACGGTGTTCGTGAAGGTCGGTATGGACGTGCGTTGGGACGGCGCGACGATGAGCGTCACCGACATGATCAACGAAGGCGTGCGCCGCGGTTATCTGAATCCGGACAACGTGCTGCGCGCATCGATCGTGAGCCCGCCCGAAGGCGCGCGCAAGAACACCAGGGACAACACGCCGGCCGTGATCCACTACGAGATCGTGCCGGGTAACACCGTCGACGTGCAGGTCGCGGCCAAGGGTGGCGGCTCGGAGAACAAGTCGAAGTTCGCGATGCTGAACCCGTCGGACTCGATCGTGGACTGGATCCTGAAGACCGTGCCGACGATGGGCGCGGGCTGGTGCCCGCCGGGCATGCTCGGCATCGGCATCGGCGGCACCGCTGAGAAAGCGATGGTGATGGCGAAGGAATCGCTGATGGACCCGATCGACATTCAGGACGTGATCGCGCGCGGCCCGAAGGACTGGATCGAAGAGCTGCGCGTCGAGCTGCACGAGAAGGTCAACGCGCTCGGTATCGGCGCGCAGGGCCTCGGCGGTCTGTCCACTGTTCTCGACGTGAAGATCATGGCCGCGCCGACGCACGCCGCATCCAAGCCGATCGCGATCATCCCGAACTGCGCGGCGACCCGCCACGCGCACTTCACGCTCGACGGTTCGGGCGTCGCCAGGCTCGAAGCGCCGTCGCTCGACGCATGGCCCAAGGTGCACTGGGAACCGAACACGGAAACCAGCAAGCGCGTCGACCTCAACACGCTGACGCCGGAAGAAGTGGCGGGCTGGAAGCCGGGCCAGACGCTGCTGCTGTCGGGCAAGATGTTGACGGGCCGCGACGCCGCACACAAGCGCATCGCCGACATGCTCGCGAAGGGCGAGAAGCTGCCGGTCGATTTTACGAACCGCGTGATCTACTACGTCGGCCCGGTCGATCCGGTGCGCGACGAAGCGGTCGGCCCGGCGGGCCCGACCACTGCGACGCGGATGGACAAGTTCACCGAGACGATGCTCGCGCAAACGGGCCTCATTTCGATGATCGGCAAGGCCGAGCGCGGCCCGGTCGCGATCGAGGCGATCAAGAAGCACAAGGCAGCGTATCTGATGGCCGTCGGCGGTGCGGCGTACCTCGTGTCGAAGGCGATCCGCAGCGCGAAGGTGCTCGCGTTCGAAGACCTCGGCATGGAAGCGATCTACGAGTTCGACGTGCAGGACATGCCGGTCACGGTCGCCGTCGATTCGAACGGCACCTCCGTGCACCAGACCGGCCCGAAGGAATGGCAAGCCAGGATCGGCAAGATTCCGGTCGCCACGGCTTGATGAGTCGCGATTAACGCTACTCAGGTCAGTCGAAAAGCCGGGGCCGCGATCCCGGCTTTTTCTTTCCGTGCGTCATGCACGCGCAAGGCGCCGCACGCACAAGGCCGCCAACGCCGCCAACGCCGCCAACGCCGCCAACGGTTGTATCGGATCTCTTGGCTTTTTTGGACATGGCGTTTATTGTTGTTGGAAATTCAAGGTTCCCGAAAAAGGAAATAACATGCAAGGCGACAAGAAGGTCATCGAATATCTGAACGCGCAGTTGAAGAACGAACTGACCGCGATCAATCAATACTTCCTGCATGCCCGAATGTACGGCCACTGGGGCCTCGACAAGCTCGGCAAGCACGAGTACGACGAGTCGATCGGCGAAATGAAGCATGCCGACATGCTGATCGAACGGATCTTCGTGCTCGACGGTCTGCCGAATCTGCAGGACCTGCACAAGCTGCTGATCGGTGAGGAAACCAAAGAGATCCTCGAATGCGATCTGAAGCTCGAACAGATTTCGCAAGGCACCTGCAAGGAGGCGATTGTCTACTGCGAATCGGTGCGCGATTTCATCTCGCGCGAAATCTTCACGAAGATTCTCGACGACACCGAAGAGCACATCGACTGGCTCGAAACCCAGCTCGATCTGATCGACAAGGTCGGTATCCAGAACTACCAGCAAAGCGCGATGGGCTCGGTCGAGTCCTGATCGAAGCACGCTGAAGCATTTCGCGCGGTAGCGGCACGACGCCTGCCCAGCAGGCATTCGCGCCGGACCGTACCGCACGGGCGATATACTTGCGCGCTCGTTCGCGCCTCACCGTGGTTTCACCCCTTTCGCCGACCGCCACTTCACGCTCGTTTTTTTCGCCTATGCCCGCCCCTTCGCCGTCCCCGACTGTCCGCAGTGTTGCCGCTGGCGCCGCGTCGCAGGCGCCGATCGGCATTTTCGATTCGGGGCTCGGCGGCCTGTCCGTGCTGCGCGCGGTGCGCGCGCAACTGCCTGACGAGGCGTTGCTGTATGTCGCCGATTCGCTGTACGCGCCCTACGGCGAGCGCGACGACGACTTCATCACCGACCGCACGCTGGCCATCGGCCAATGGCTCGCCGCACAAGGCGCGAAGGCGCTCGTGGTCGCATGCAATACGGCGACCGCGCAGTCGATCGCGCTGGTGCGCGAAAAGCTGCCGATTCCGCTCGTCGGTGTCGAGCCGGGTGTCAAGCCCGCCGCGCTGCAATCGAAAAGCCGCGTCGCCGGCGTGCTGGCGACCCAGGCGACACTGCGCAGCGCCCGCTTCCAGGGGCTGCTCGAACGCTACGCCGCCGACTGCCGCTTTCTGTGCCAGCCCGGCCACGGGCTCGTGCAGGCGGTCGAGCGTTGCGACGTCGGCTCGGCCGAGCTGCACGCACTGCTGCGCAGCTACCTGGAACCGATGCTCGACGCGGGCGCCGACACGCTGGTGCTCGGCTGCACCCATTACCCCTTTCTCGACGCGGCGATCCGCGACATCGTCGGCGAGCGGCTCGCGTTGATCGACACGAGCGTGGCGATCGCGCGTCAGCTCGAACGCGTGCTCGAGCAGCACGGCCTGCGCGCCGCCGTGTCGGCCGGGGGCACGCCGCTGCCGCGCTTCTATTCCACCGACGACGGCGTCCATCAGCAGCAACTCGCCGCCACGCTGCTGCGGATCGAGGCCGCGGTCGAGCAGGTATCGATACCGTCGGGCCGCACGGCCGCATCGGATTCTCGCGCCGCCTAGCGCCGGCAACCGGCGCGCGCCCCGCCCTTCCTGCCGACGAAATCCATTCCAAGAGTCTGGTTTTGTTACAAAAAATCGCACGGGACGCTTGCCAAACGAACCAAACAAAATGATAATAATTCGCATTAACTTTAGCTATGACGCCTGCCATGATCGTCTGTGTCTGCAAATCCGTATCCGACCGCACAATCCGCTCCTCGATTGCGGACGGCATCGACTCGTTCGACGAGTTGCAGTTTGAACTCGGCGTCGCCTCGTGCTGCGGCAAATGCGAGGAATCCGTGCGTGACGTGATGCTGCAAAGCGGTGTCTGCGCGAGCCGTTGCGGCGTGGTCGAGCATCGGCAGGTGCAGAGCGTCGCCGAGGTCGTGCAAGTCGCGTTCTACGAGCGCAAGGCAGCCTGAGCTCAACTAGCAGGGCCGGTGCAGGCCGTGTCGGTGCATCTAAAAGTCCCTCTGCTTCACGCACGCTTTATGTAACGCTCCGATGCGACGTTGAATGTGCCGCACGTCTGCAACACAACCGCAGTACTGTCCGCCGTACTCCGTTATCTCACTGCCGTCAGCAAGCCAGTACCCGCACCAGCCAGCTACCCCGCTCCCCCTTCGAAAGGAGTTCGAGATGGAATTGCTGATTGGTTTCGTGACTACTTTGTTCATTTCGCTGCTGATTTTCCGAACATGACGATGCCCTGTTTGACGCGCCGCCCGCACGGTGCGCTGCCACACTGACCATGCAGGCTCCGCATCCCGTTTCCGCCGGCGCCACGCTGGCGTCGTCCACCCGACCGAATTCCCGCGCGCTGACGGCCACTGCCATAGTCGCCGCGGTTCACGTCGCTCTGCTCGCCGTGATCATGACGCTGCGTCACGAGCCTGTACCGGTCGCGCTCGAATCGCACGTGATGACCGCCGAACTGCTGCCGCCCGCGCCGCTCGCCGCGCCGGTCGCGCTGCAATCGATCGCTCCGCCGCCGCCCCGGCCAACGCCGCCCGTCCATACGAGGCCGAAAGCCCAGCCGAAGCCGACTCCGACGCCCAAGCCGACGCCAACTCCGTTGCCACAGGCCGCTGCGCCATCGCCGACGCCGGTCGCGGCGCCCGATCCGACGCCGCCCGCGCCCGCCGCGCCGGCGACACCGCCCACCGCGGCAGCGCCCGCGATCGGCAAGCCGACGATGGAAATCAGCGCACCGAAAAACGTGTCGCACCTCGATTGCAATATCAGCCAGCCCGAATACCCGGCTCTATCGCGGCGCCGCGGCGAATCCGGCACCGCGTACGTGCACTTCGTCGTCGGTCTGAGCGGCAAGCTCGAGAACATCGAGTTGAAGAAAAGCAGCGGCTTTAGCCGTCTCGACGACGCGGCCGTGGCCGCCGTGCGCGCGAGCGCCTGCAAACCGTATCTCGAGAACGGCGAGCCCGTCAGGGCCGCGTACACCCAGCCTTTCAACTTCAATCTGACCGACTGAAGCAAGCTTTCAAAAACAAGGAATTGCAATGCAAAACTACGGATTGGCACACGTGTGGGCGCAAGGGGATTTCGTGACGCGCGGTATCGCGCTGGCGCTATTGATCATGTCGGTGATGTCGTGGAGCGTGATCGTCGTCAAAGGCTGGAACGTGATGCGCCTGAAGCGCCTGACGAAGAACGCCGAGCAGGCGTTCTGGCATTCGGACGACCTCGCCGACGGCGTGAAGAAGCTCGGCGGCGGCGCCTCGACGCCACATGACAACCCGTTCCTCGCGCTCGCGCTGTCGGGCCAGGAAGCGGCCGACCATCATCACCAGACGCAGCCGCATCTGCACGACCGCATGGACGTATCGGACTGGGTCACGCGCTGCCTGAAAGACACGATGGACGAAAGCGTCGCGCGCATGCAGAGCGGTCTCGCGATTCTTGCGTCGATCGGCAGCACCGCGCCGTTCGTCGGCCTGTTCGGCACCGTCTGGGGCATCTATCACGCGCTGCTCGCGATCGGCGCGAGCGGCCAGTCGTCGATCGACCAGGTCGCCGGCCCGGTCGGCGAAGCGCTGATCATGACCGCGTTTGGTCTGTTCGTCGCGATTCCGGCCGTGCTCGGCTACAACGCGCTGACGCGCGCCAACAAGGCGATCGTCGCGAAGCTGAGCCGCTTCGCTCACGGCCTGCATGCGTTCTTCGTGACCGGTGCCCGTTTGTCGTCGACCAAGCGCGGCGACGGCCTGCGTCTCGCAACCCGCGCCAACTGATCGACGAGGCATCCCAATGGCAATGAGCCCTTTCGCCGGAGACGATGACGACGGCCTGATGAACGAGATCAACATGACGCCGCTCGTCGACGTGATGCTGGTTCTGCTGATCGTCTTCATGGTGACCATTCCGGTGATCCGTCACGCGGTCAAGATCGATCTGCCGCACGCGAGCAGTCAGAGGGAAGACACGAAGCCCGCGCAGGTGACGGTGTCGATCGACGCGGACGGCAACGTGCTGTGGGACAGCACCAAGGTCGACGATGCGGCGCTCGCCGCGAAGATCGCCGCGGCCGCGCAGGCGAGCCCGCAGCCGGAGTTGCATCTCGATGCGGACCGCAAGGTGCCGTACGAGAAGGTCGCTCAGGTGATGTCCGCCGCGCAGGCTGGCGGACTGACGAAGATCGGTTTCGTCACGCAGCCCAAAGCGAAGTAAGCGGTAACGTGGCAAGCGGAGCAGCGCGCTCGTCCACGGGAACATCCCTTTAAACAGGGCCAAAAAGTAAAAGGCCTTCATCGTCGGATGAAGGCCTTTTTTTGTGCGCACTCGGCGCCTTCGGGCGGCGGGATCATTTGCCATCGGCCGAAGACTGATAGCTTTTATCACCGCATGCGAGGGCCGTGGTCGACACGGACAACGCGGTCAGCCCTATCAGGCCCGCTATGATAGCGGCCATGAGTTTTCGCATAGGACACTCCTTAGCGAAAGGGATTTCACTATATGCCTGTGTGCGCGCGCATTCAAGCAAACGACCATTGAAAGTAATCATGACAGGCCGCGCTTAAATGCTAAAAACGATTTCCGAAGCGCGCTAGCGGCCCGCGGCGCACCGTGCCCCCTCAAGTTGCCACAGAGCCTCATGAAACCGCCGCTGACACAGCGGAGGAAGCCCTCGCCACCGATCCCTGCGCCGCCGCTTTTTCGGCGCGCTCAGGACACTCGCCGATGATGTGCTTGCCCTCATCCGGATCGAGCATCTCGACCAGATAATCGACGAACGCGCGCACGGCCGGCACCATCCCCTGACGCGACACGAACACCGCGTACAACTGCGGCGTCGGAAAACTCCAGCCCGGCATCACGGGCGACAGTTGCCCCGCTCTCAACGCGGCTCCATACATCATCTCCGGCAATGCGGCGATGCCGACGCCGGCGAGCACCGCCTCGCGAATCGTCATCAGATCGGCGGTCACGAGGCGCGGCTCGTGTTCGTGAGCATGGCGCGTGCCGTCGGGCGAGATCAGGTTGTACACGTGGCGGCCGTCGCTCGTCGGCACGTCGAGTGTTTCGAAGCGGTTCAGGTCGCCCGGCGTCAGCGGCGGCGCATTCTGCTGCAGCAGGCTCGGCGCGCCGACCAGCATCTGCTCGGTGCGCCACAGCGGCCGCACGACGATGTTCGCGTTTTCCGGCGGATCCGAACGCACGCGCAGTGCGACGTCGATCGAATCCTCGAACAGATCGACCACGCGATTCGTCACGCGCATCACGACGCGCACCTCCGGAAAGCGGTGCATGAATTCCGGCAGGATCGTCGACAGAATCGTCTGCGAGATCGTAACCGGCACGCTGACGCGCACCGTGCCACGCGGCGACGAGCGCAGCTGCTGCACGACATTGACCGCCGCCTGCGCTTCGCTGAGCATCGCCTGACAGTGCTGGTAGAACAGCTGCCCCGCTTCGGTCAGTGCGAGCTTGCGAGTGGAACGCTGCAACAGGCGCACGCCGAGCGACGCCTCCAGCTCCGTGAGCCGACGCGACAGGCGCGACTTCGAGATGCCCAGCATCCGCTCGGCGGCCGAAAATCCGCCATGTTCGACGACCTGCGAAAAGTACATGAGGTCGTTCAGATTGTGTGAATCGATCTTCATCTCATCGTTCCATGAATAGAACAATCCATTGCTGAGGGACGGCTGGCACCGCCAAAAACGGTCCCTATAATAGCCCCATGTTTCAGAAATCGCGCTATTCCCCATTTTTCGAGGTGATATTGATGACTACGTCACGCACGATCGAACGCACGTTCCCGTCGGTTCGCACAGTAGAGGGCGGCGGATTCATCGTTCATCGACCGTTTCCGACGCGTCTGCTGATGGACTTCGATCCGTTCCTGCTGCTCGACGAAATGGGGCCGGTCGACTATGCGCCAGGCGAGGCCATCGGCGCGCCCGATCATCCGCATCGCGGCTTCGAGACGGTCACCTATGTGCTCGAGGGCCAGTTCGGCCACAAGGATTCGGCGGGCCATTCCGGCACGCTGCACGCCGGTGACGTGCAATGGATGACCGCGGGCGCGGGCGTCGTGCATAGCGAAATGCCGGACCCGGAATTCACGCGCACCGGCGGTCGCGTGCACGGCCTGCAGCTATGGGTGAACCTGCCGCGTCGCGACAAGATGATCGCGCCGCGCTACCAGGAAATTCCGTCGACACGCATTCCGGCCGCGACGTCCGAAGACGGTCAGGTGCGCGTGAAGGTCATCGCGGGCGAAGCGCTCGGCGTCAAGGCCGCGATCGAAACGCACACGCCGATCCTGTATCAGCATTTCTCGTTGCAGCCGGGCGCGACGATCCGCCAGCCGGTACCGGCCGACTATCGCGTGTTCGCGTATGGGTTGTCCGGCAAGGGCGTGTATGGCGAAGGCGACGCGCGCGCGGACATCGACGCGCGCACGATGGTGGTGTTCGCCAACGACGGCGACGCGGTGACCATCACGGCCGGCGACGAACCACTCGAAGTGCTGCTGCTCGGCGGCGTGCCGCTGAAGGAACCGGTGGTGCGCTATGGCCCGTTCGTGATGAATACCGAAGACGAGATCCGTCAGGCGGTGATCGACTATCAGGCCGGGCGGATGGGCACGATCACGCACTGACAGGCGAGCGCGTGCCGCGCGTTTGTCACGCCAGTCGGCGCGAGGCGAAGCTTGCCACCAGCCACGCGCGCGCCGCCAAATCATCCGCCACGGGCCGCGAACGCCGGTAAATTCGTTCACAATAACGGCTCATGTCGCGCGGCCCGCGTTGATTTCGACAGTCCGCGGCGCGCGACGCTATTAGATCCCTATCAGAGGAGCGCGTATGGCAGAGCCCACCGTCACCGCCCACATCGGTTCGACGAATTTCCAGGTCGTGTTCGACGACGGCAAGCACACGTGGCTTGCCGACGAACCCGAATCGCTAGGCGGCGGCGACCGCGGCCCGACGCCGGTCTCGCTGCTGCTGTCGAGCCTCGGCGCCTGTACGTCGATCACGCTAAAGATGTACGCGCAGCGCAAAGGCTGGCCGCTCGCGGGCGTACGCGTCAAACTGTCGATGGAAACCGGCGACGCAGGCTCGACGATCGACCGTCAGATCATGCTCGATGGCGAACTCTCCGGCGAGCAGCGGGAACGGCTTTTGCAAATTGCCAATGCGTGCCCGGTGCACAAGATCCTTACGCACACGATCTCGATCCGCTCCGCGCTCGCGGTCGCTTAACAGCCGCAGCAAACGCGCATAGGACGGTCGGACGCCGTCCGTTCGGGTCACGGGTATTGCAATATTTTCATAGGACGCAGTCGTCTTGAATTTCGAACACCTTATTCAGATCAACGATCCGTTGAATCCCTTCGTCGAATCGATGACCCGCGAGCAGCTGTGGGAAGGGCTCGTGCTGCGCGCCGAGCAGCCGCAACTGTTCGTGATGGGTCTCGACAGCTGCACGATCCTGTCGCGCGACGGCAATGTGCTCGAGCGTGAGTTGCACTACGGCCACGCCACTGTGCGCGATCGCGTCACGCTGCAGGAAACCGAAAGCGTGCGCTACGACATCCTGCCGACCGCCGAGCACGTCGGCGGCTCCCTGACGATGACGATCGAGCAGCCCGATGAGTTGCAGTTGTTCCTACGCTTCGAGTACGCGACCACGCTGCCCGTCTCGACCGACCAGGACGCCGTGCAGACGCAGGAGATCGTCAAGTCCGCGTATCGCGAGAACGATATCGATACGGTGCGGCTGATCCGCCAGTACGTCGCGGCCGGGCAGGAACCGGGACCGTTGCACTGACATACCGCGCGGGCGCCCTGCCCGCGCTTTCGCGGGGCCATGTCAGAATGGCTTCCAGAATCGCCATCTAGACGCACTTTCATTCAGCTATCAAAACTCGGACCCGATCAATTTCTCGATCTTGCAAATAGGAATGGTTATCATTTAGAATGATCACATCGAATCGACGAACAAGCTAAAACGAATGACCGATATGACTCGCTCCTCCACGCTCAGCCTGCGCCGCTCGGCGGCCGCGCTAACCAGCCGCCCGCAATCGTCGACGACGGCCGCGCCCGCGGCGAAACCCGGCGCGCAAGGCACCGCCGGCCAGAGCGAGACGTCGGAACGGGTCGTGCGCAGCGACGCGCTGCTGCAAGGCCATAGTCACATCAGCATCGTGCACAACGGCGACACGTATCAACTGCGTGCGACGCGCCTCGGCAAGCTGATCCTGACGAAGTAGCAAGACACGAGGTAAGTACCGGGTATTGTGGGGACCACCTCCCAGAGAGGTGTTAGGCATTAGCCAGCCACGACGGTTTGCACGCGAGAACTAGACCCCTTCGTGCAGACACCAAGCCAGCCGTCGCAGCAAGCCAGGCCGCTTTTTTGGTTCTCGCTCGAAAGCCGATGCGCGCAACGGCGTACATCGCTGAAAATGATAAAGCCGTGGGGTGTCACCATCCCACGGCTTTTCGTTTGCGCTTGCGCCTGCGTTCGCACCGGACACAGGCTGAAGACTTACTTCGAGGCCCAGCCCCAGAACATCAGCCACCACGCGCTATTGACGACCGCTAGCGCCGCGACGAACCACAACATCGCCAGCGCGCGTTGCACGAAGCGCTCGCTGTAGCGGCGCGTGACGAGCCACGCGAGCCATGCGCTCCACGCGCTCGCAATCACGAGAATTGCGATGCGCAGACCCGACGCCCACCACAGCGACACGTGCTCGGCGCGCAGCAGCGACAGCGTCGTCGCCGACAAACCAAGGAATACGCCCGCGCCCGCGATCGGAATCAGCCCCTGCGTCAAGTGATGCAGACGCGTTGCGTCGAAGCGCCCGAGCATGCGCGTCGCGCCCGTCAGCAACAGCAGCAGCACGGTGCCGTAGACAAGCGCCGTCGACAGGATGTAGCCGATCAGCAGCGAGCCGTCGAGCCACGAGAACACGTCGTTCTGGTCGGGGTAATGCGTGAACAGGAACCACGGCGCGTTGGTGTCGAGCGGCCACGTGATGTCGCGATCGACGAGCCATGTCGCGACGAACATCTTCAGGTCGATGAACCAGCGCGACGCGGTCCAGTGGAACGCGCCGATCGCGATGCCGAGCAGGCCGTACAGGATCAGCGCGGTGTCCCACGGGTTCGCCTTCTTGTCGCCCAACTGCACGATTTCGGTCGACGGCTTGCGCCACGTCAGCGCGATCGCATCGCGGTGGCCGCTGCAGCGGCCGCACATATGGCAGTCCGCCGCACCCTTCATGTTGCGCAACGGCACGAGCGGCGCGCAGTTGATCGGAATCACGCGATGCCCATGCTCGCCGTTCGTGTACGAGCGGCGCCACGCGTCTTCGTCGACCTTGTAGTGAAACGGCGCGAGCCGTGACAGAAGCGAAAAAAACCCGTTGACGGGGCACAGGTATTTGCACCAGACGCGCTTCTCGCGTCCGTATAGCAGACCGATCACGATTGCCGCGAAGGTCGAGCCGCCGAGCACCAGCAACACCGCTTTCGGATACTGGTAGACGCTCACCATCTGCCCGTAGATCGTCGTGATGCCGAACGCGACGAACGGCCAGCCGCCCCAGCGCATCCAATGGGGAATCGCGCGGCCGCGGCCGAATTTGCTCGCGAATTCAGCGAGCGCGCCCTCCGGACACAGCACGCCGCACCAGACGCGGCCGAGCATCACCATCGACAGCAACACGAACGGCCACCAGATGCCCCAGAACACGAACTGCGCGGCGAGCGTCAGGTTGTTCCACAGATGCGCGGTATCGTTTGGCAGCGGCATCAGCGCGGGCACGACGATCAGGAACGCATACACCGCGACCACGACCCACTGGATGCCGCGAATCACCGCGCCGTGGCGCTGCATCCACTGGCCGGCCGCCGCGAGGCGGCCCGGCCGGGAAGCCATCACGGCGCTCATGCCGCGCGCCCTACCGTCTGCTGCGCGGGCTTGCGACTGGCGCGGCGCACGAGCAGATAAACGACCGCCCAATACACGGCATAGGCGAGCAGATTCATCAGCGCCGGATGCGCGCGGTAGCCGGTCAGCGTCGCGACGAGCGAACCGAAGGTGCTCGAGTCATCGAGAATCGCCGACGAATTCCACAGCTGGTCGACGAGCGTCGGCAGGATTTCCTTGTCGATCAGCTTGTCGACGCCGGTCTGGAACAGCCCCGCGCCGAGGAACAGCAGCATGATTTCGGTGACGCGAAAAAAGAGCCGCCACGAGATGATCTTGCCGCCGAGCTGCAACACGTAGAAGGTCAGGAACGCAAGCGCGAGACCGATCACGACAGCGAGCATCTGACTGCCGTCGACCTGACCCGACTGGCCAAAGCCGAGGCCGTACAGGAAGATCACGGTTTCGCTGCCTTCGCGCGCGATCGCCAGTGCGACCAGCAGCGCCACGCCCCACCAGTTCGAATCGCGCTGGCTCTTTTGCAGCGACTGTTCCATGTCGCGCTTCAGCGTGCGGCCGTGCTGCTTCATCCACAGCACCATCTGCACGATCAGCACGCAGGCGATGAGCACCATCGCGGTCTGGAAGTAATCCTGCGCGTCACCGGAGAGCACCTCGGTGAAGCCGACCAGCGCCGCGCCGAGCGCCACCGCCGCGATCACGCCGGCCGCCACGCCGCCCCACAGGTACGACAAGCCGCGGCGGGCGTCGTCGTCGCCGTTTTTCAACCACGCGTACAGGATGCCGACGACCAGCAGCGCCTCGACGCTCTCCCGCCACACGATGAACAGAATCTGACCCATTCAAGCTCTCCCTTCGATCCTTCTACTGCCCGCTTCCGTTGCCTCGCGCGACCGACAGCGCCCGCTTGCCGTGGCGAGTTCGCGTTCGCATTCGATCGAGACCACTGCTTACTTCGCGACGATCACGCCCCGCGCCTGCTGGTGAAAGTCGTCGAAAAACTTGTATTCGCCCGGCTCCAGCGGAGCGATCACGACGAACGAATCGGCGCCCGGCGCCAGAACCTTCTCTTTACGCAACTGCACGCTTTCGAATTCGGCCGCGCCCTTGCCGGTGTTGCGCACTTCGATCTTGATACGCTGGCCTGCCGGCACTTCGATGCGGGCCGGGTTCAGTTTGCCGTCGTTCATTTCGAGCTTGAAGGTCGGCAGGTCGGCTGCATGAGCCGTAGCCGCCAGGAAAAACGTGGCGGCAAGCATCGCGATCTTTCGGTTGATTCTCATTGCCCTTTCCGGAAAACGCGTCGCGCCAACGCCAGATATGACTCCGACTGTCCGCGCGCCGTCTGCTGCATTCACTGATATGTTGAGCGACCGCGTTGGCGCCGCGCGCCGATCAGTAACCGCCCTTCTTGCCGATGCCAGCGAAGGTGAAGTCGTATTCGAGCGTGATTGGCTTGAACCACGGACCCACGCCGGTTTCCTTGTCGACGTGACGGCCGAACGCCATGTGGCCCATTTGCATCGGCGGTTCGACGATCAGCTTCAGGTGATACTTGCCCGGGCCTTGCAGCTTGACGTTGTCGCCGTAGTGCGGACCATCGTTCGCGACCATCGGCATCAGGTCCCCCTTCAACGGCTGGTTCGAGCCGGCCTTCGTCAGTTCGTAGTGCACCTGCAGATACGGCATCCAGTCGCCTTCGGCGAAACCGGTCGGATTGTTCTTGACCGCGTGGATGTCGGACTCGAGGTGAATGTCCGAATCCGACGCCTTGCGCATCATGCCTTCAGGTTCCATCGTGACCGGCTGCAGGTAGACCGCGCCGATTTCCATGCCGCCCTGGATCTGCTGTTTGCCGATCGGATATTCGGCGGCCGAGGCCGACAGCGCCGCGACAGCAGCTACCGCTGCCGCGCCACCGCGCACAAAGGAAGAAATCCGCATTGAAGCTCCTTGTTTCTATCAGACTGGAATCGATTTCATTGAAACACTGCGGCCGCAAGTCAGATGTAAATTTAAATGCGAACCATTCTCAATATTGGGGCGAGTTTATCATCGATCGTTGACGAGAACAAACCTGTCAGCACGCTCTGCCTGATGTCAGCAGGGTCTTAAGGCTCGCTTAAGAAACCTTCGTGCGGCGGGGAAACAGGGACGGAATTCGTCACGGCCAGGTTGGCCGCGCCGACGGCTGCAGCGGGACCTAAAGCGCCGGCCGATGTGAACAGGCGCGGCAAGTAACCGCGCCCTTTCGTGGTGGACAAAGCGGTGGAGGGACGCTAGCTATTCGACGCCCGACACGTGGTCGCCGACGTTCGCGCCGAACACGCGCTGACGCAGCAGCGCTAGCTGGTCGCGGGTCTGCGCGGCCTTCTCGAATTCGAGATTCTTCGCGTGCTCCATCATCTGCTTTTCGAGGCGCTTGATCTCCTTGGCGAGCTGCTTCTCGGACATGTCCTCGAACTTCGCGCGAGTCTGCTGCTCCTTCAACTCGGCACGCGCTTCGTCGACGTTGTACACGCCATCGATCATGTCGCGAATCCGTTTCACGACGCCGCGCGGCGTAATGCCGTGCGCGGCGTTGAACGCGATCTGCTTCGTACGGCGCCGCTCGGTTTCGTCGATCGCGCGACGCATCGAGTCCGTGATGTTGTCTCCGTACAGAATCGCCTTGCCGTTCACGTTACGCGCCGCCCGGCCGATGGTCTGGATCAGCGAACGCTCGGCGCGCAGGAAGCCTTCCTTGTCCGCGTCCAGAATCGCGACGAGCGACACCTCGGGAATATCGAGCCCCTCGCGCAGCAGGTTGATCCCGACCAGCACGTCGAACGCGCCGAGACGCAGATCGCGGATGATCTCGACGCGCTCGACCGTGTCGATGTCGCTGTGCAGATAGCGCACCTTGATGCCGTGGTCGGCCAGGAACTCGGTGAGCTGCTCGGCCATCCGCTTGGTCAGCGTCGTGACCAGCACGCGGTCGCCGGCCTTGACGCGCTCGTTGATCTCGCCAAGCACGTCGTCGACCTGGCTGCGCGCCGGCCGCACCTCGATTTCAGGGTCGACGAGGCCGGTCGGACGCACAAGCTGTTCGGCGACCTGCCCCGCGGTCCTCTTCTCGTAATCGGCGGGCGTCGCCGACACGAACACGACCTGGCGCATCTTGCGCTCGAACTCGTTGAACTTGAGCGGCCGGTTGTCGAGCGCCGACGGCAGCCGGAAGCCGTAGTCGACGAGGTTTTCCTTGCGCGCGCGGTCGCCGTTGTACATGCCGTTCAGCTGGCCAATCAGCACGTGCGATTCGTCGAGCATCATGATCGCGTCGGGCGGCAGGTAATCGACGAGCGTCGGCGGCGGCTCACCCGGCGCCGCGCCCGAGAAGTGCCGCGAATAGTTCTCGATGCCCTTGCAGAAACCGAGCTCCTGCAGCATTTCGAGGTCAAAGCGGGTGCGCTGCTCGAGGCGCTGCGCCTCGACGAGCTTGCCTTGGCTATAGAAGAATTCGAGGCGCTCGCGCAGCTCGGCCTTGATCGTTTCGACGGCGCGCAGCACGGTATCGCGCGGCGTCACGTAGTGCGACGACGGATACACGGTAAAGCGCGAAATTTTCTGCCGCACGCGGCCGGTCAACGGATCGAATAGCTGCAGCGTCTCGACCTCGTCGTCGAACAGCTCGACGCGCACCGCCATCTCGGCGTGCTCGGCCGGGAAGATATCGATCGTGTCGCCGCGCACGCGGAACGAGCCGCGCTGAAAGTCGGCTTCGTTGCGGCTGTACTGCATCGCGATCAGCCGCGCGATGACGTCGCGCTGGCCGAGCCGGTCGCCGGTGCGCAGCGTCAGGATCATCTGGTGGTATTCGGACGGATTGCCGATACCGTAAATCGCCGACACCGTCGCGACGATCACCACGTCGCGCCGCTCCATCAGGCTCTTGGTCGCCGACAGCCGCATCTGCTCGATATGCTCGTTGATCGACGAGTCTTTCTCGATGAACAGATCGCGCTGCGGCACATACGCTTCCGGCTGGTAGTAGTCGTAGTACGAAACGAAGTACTCGACCGCGTTGCGCGGAAAGAACTCGCGGAACTCCGAATACAGCTGCGCGGCGAGCGTCTTGTTCGGCGCGAACACGATCGCCGGGCGGCCGAGCCGCGCGATCGTGTTGGCCATCGTGAAAGTCTTGCCGGAGCCGGTCACGCCGAGCAGCGTCTGGAACGCGAGACCGTCGCCGACGCCTTCGACGAGCGTGTCGATGGCCGTGGGCTGGTCGCCGGCGGGCGGATACGGCTGGTAGAGCTTGAACGGTGAACCTTCGAACGTGATGAATTTTGATTCGTCGAGCGTATCGTCGGTTTCAGTCAGATGGTGTTCGGACATGAGGGGCGGCACCGGGCCTTGGGCAAAGAATCATTCTAACGGGTTGCGGAAAGCGAAGATCGAGCGGGCTTACGTAGGGCGGCCCTGGGCGCCGGTGTGTTATGGCCCTTTGCGGACTTGCGCGCCCTGACGGGGTTTACCGCGAACTCCCATCCCGGGCTCTGTCCTCCACGCCACGCGTCATCGTGGCGCAGTCAACGCCAATGGACAGCGCACCTCGGCCTGTTCGCGCCGTCGACATCGCCACGCCCGCTCGAATTCCTTACTGCCACATGGCCCTCCAGTGCCTGTTTTTCAAGCAAATAATCGCCTTTTGCCCGTCTGGTCGTCCGAAAAAAGCGCCCGGATTCGTTACAATGCGAAGTTGCGCTCGCTCGCCGCTGTCCATAGGCCGTCCCCGATTTTCGCGTTTCGTCGAACTCACGCCCACCCGCGAAACGCCGCAGACGCCCCAGATGAGGCCGCTCGCGCGCGAAGCCGCCCTCTTTTCACTACTGCTGCCCACCCATCATGTCTCTGTTCTCCGCCGTCGAACTTGCTCCCCGCGACCCGATTCTGGGCCTGAACGAAGCTTTCAACGCCGATACGCGCGCCACCAAGGTCAACCTCGGCGTTGGCGTGTACTTCAATGAAGAAGGCAAGATTCCGCTGCTGCGCGCCGTGCGCGAGGCGGAAAAGGCTCGCGTCGAAGCCGCGCTGCCGCGTGGCTATCTGCCGATCGAAGGTATCGCCGCTTACGATGCCGCCGTGCAAAAGCTGCTGCTCGGCAACGACTCGCCGCTGATCGCGGCCGGCCGCGTCGTGACGGCGCAGGCGCTGGGCGGCACGGGCGCGCTGAAGATCGGCGCGGACTTCCTGAAGCGCGTGAATCCGAATAGCAAGGTCGCGATCAGCGATCCGAGCTGGGAAAATCACCGCGCGCTGTTCGAAGGCGCGGGCTTCGTCGTCGAATCGTATCCGTACTATGACGCGCAGACGCACGGCGTGAACTTCGACGGCATGTTGAGCGCGCTGAACAGCTATGAGGCGGGCACGATCGTCGTGCTGCACGCGTGCTGCCATAACCCGACCGGCGTCGACCTGAGCGTCGAGCAGTGGAAGCAGGTCGTCGAGGTCGTCAAGGCGCGCAACCTCGTGCCGTTCCTCGATATCGCCTACCAGGGCTTCGGCGACAACATCGAAGCGGACGCGGCAGCCGTGCGTCTGTTCGCGGCGCAGGAACTGAACGTGTTCGTGTCTTCGTCGTTCTCGAAGTCGTTCTCGCTGTACGGCGAGCGCGTCGGCGCACTGTCGATCATCGCCGCGAGCAAGGAAGAAGCGGCGCGCGTGCTGTCGCAACTGAAACGCGTGATCCGCACCAACTACTCGAACCCGCCGACGCACGGCGGCTCGGTGGTCGCGGCCGTGCTCGCATCGCCGGAACTGCGCGCGACGTGGGAAAGCGAACTGGGCGAAATGCGCGAGCGCATCCGCGCGATGCGCAATGGTCTCGTCGAGCGTCTGAAGGCAAGCGGCGTTGATCGTGACTTCGGCTTCGTGAACGCACAGCGTGGCATGTTCTCGTACTCGGGTCTGACGGCACCGCAAGTGGACCGTCTGCGCGAAGAGTTCGGTATCTATGCGGTCAGCACGGGCCGCATCTGCGTGGCTGCGCTCAATACGCGCAACCTCGACGTCGTCGCCACCGCGATTGCTCACGTGCTGAAGTAAGGCGATTCACAGCGCGGAGGTTTGCCGTGCAAGTGCAGCAGGTTCGCCGCTGCCACCGCCTGTAAAAACGGCGCCCTTTTCTGAAAGGGCGCCGTTTTTTTGTTTTCTGACGGTTCGGTCTTGGTTGGCGCAACGTCGGGGCTCTCCGCGAGGAATCAGCGCGAATCCCGATGAATATCGTGCGTGACGAAGCCGGCATCGTTTTCCGGCATATCGAGCCAGTCGGGCTGCTCGAGAGAACGGAGAATATCTTCGAGACCGCTTCGCCAATGCTCGCGCATCGTCGACAGACCGAATTGAAAGTCCTTGTAGTGTCCTTCGTATTCCTTGTGCCGGTAGATCAGGTGAATCACGTTGTAGCGCTTTGAACACGACAGATCTTCGGCCAGCTTGCACCACGGATCGTCGCGTTGGTCTTCTGGCACACGGTCCAGCACCTCGCGCAGTACGTGGCGGAAACGCTGCGAGCGCTGCAGCATGTCGGTCACGAGACGCGTACGGCTCGAATACTGGATGTCTTTCATGCGCCCCTGCACGTCGGTGAGGTTGTCCGGCACCGGCCCGATCGCACTCCATAGGTCGACCTGAAACGCGAGCGTGTCGCGACGCGGCGTGGACTGGAGCATCTCGTAGAGCGGGGTATTCGACATCAGGCCGCCGTCCCAGTAGAACTGACCGTCGATCTCGACGGCCGCGAAGCCCGGCGGCAACGCGCCAGACGCTATGAAATGCTCGGGCCTGAGCGTGGTGTGGGTATTGTCGAAGTACGCGAAATTGCCCGTGCCGCAATTCACCGCGCCCACCGACACGCGTATTTCGCCGGAATTAATCCGGTCGAAATCACACAGCGACTCGAGCGTGGCCTTCAGCGGCGTGGTGTCGTAGTAGCTCGCCAATTGCGGCGGACCGGACACCGTGGGCAACGGCGGCGGGAAACGCGGCACGAAAAAGCCCTTTTGCCCTTCGACGATCGCGCTCATTGCCTGCGCTGCCGTAAATGCCTTGCGCACCGCTTCGCTCGAATTGAACAGCAGGTGCTCGATCGGAGCCGGCAAGGGCGCCCCGAACGCCGGCTGGCAGATCGTCTCCCAGAATTGCAGCAGACGCTCGACGCGTCGTTCCGGTGGATTGCCCGCAATGATCGCCGTATTCAGTGCACCGATCGAGATACCCGCGATCCAGTTCGGTTCGATGCCGGCTTCGTAAAGTCCCTGAAAGACGCCGGCCTGATAGGCGCCGAGCGCGCCGCCGCCTTGCAGCATCAGCGCGACAGTTTCGTAGTTGGGCAACCGGAGATGCCGGCGCGGGCGGGCGGCGACCGACGGACCCGCGCCCTCCCCGTCGCCCGACACGCCCGCCCGCGCCCGCTTCAGATTGCGTTGCGCCATGGGCCGCCCCTTAGTGCATGTACCAGCCGTGGCTCACGACGAACGACTGGCCGGTCAGCGCCGCGCTCGGGAATGTCGACAGGAACAGCACGGTCTGCGCGACGTCTTCGACCGTCGTGAAGATACCGTCGACGGTACCGCCCAGCATCACGCGCTTGATCACTTCCTCTTCGCTGATGCCGAATTCTTTCGCCTGCTCGGGAATCTGCTTGTCGACGAGCGGCGTGCGCACGAAGCCCGGACACACGACGTGCGAACGCACGTTATGCGCAGCGCCCTCCTTGGCAAGCACGCGCGACAGGCCCAGCAGAGCGTGCTTCGCGGTCACGTACGCCGACTTCAGCGGCGAGGCGAGATGCGAGTGGACCGAGCCCATGTAAATCACGACGCCGCCGCGATTGTCCTTGTACATGTGCTTGAGCGCGGCCTTGGTGGTCAGGAACGCGCCGTCCACGTGAATGGCCTGCATCTTCTTCCAGTCCGAGAACGAATAGTTTTCGATCGGATTGACGATCTGGATGCCGGCGTTGGAAACGAGAATGTCGATCGAACCGAATTCCTCGGCGACCTTGTCGATCCCCTGGTTGACGGCATCTTCGTTCGTCACGTCCATTGCCACGCCGATTGCCTTACCGCCGCCCTTTCTGATTTCTTCAGCCACGGCGTTCGCGCCGTCCTGGTTCAGGTCGGCGATCGCGACCGCAGCACCCGCGGCCGACAGGGTCAACGCGATCTGTTTGCCGATGCCGCTCGCGGCACCAGTGACGACGGCAACCTTGCCGTTCAGATTCGAGTTCAGAGACGACATCCAGAACCTCCATGCAGTTGATGAGCAATGAGACCACGAGACCGCGCGCGGCGAGAAGTCGGCCAAACGGTATAGACCGTTCGGCGGATGCAGCGCGGCGGCCGACTTTGCTATTGTGCATGAACCCTGTACACGACATAGGTAAAACGCACATCGAACCGTATCTCTTTAAACTGGACGCTTTCGGGCTGAATCCGGGCTCCATTCCCGTGGCATCACCAACCAGGAGACATGCATGAATTATCGACGTCTGGGCCGCTCGGGCCTGCAAGTGAGCGAGTTGTCCATCGGCTCATGGGTCACGTACGGCAACCAGGTGGATCACCGCGCCGCGCGCGAATCGCTTGCCGCGGCGCGCGACGCGGGCGTCAATTTCTTCGACAACGCAGAAGTCTACGCGGGCGGCAAATCCGAGGAGATCATGGGCCATGCGTTGAAGGAGCTCGCGTGGCCGCGCGTGAGCTACGTCGTGTCGACGAAATTCTTCTGGGGACTCAACGAAGCGCCGAACCAGTACCACACGCTGAACCGCAAGTACCTGATGAACGCGATCGACGCGTCGCTGAAGCGCCTGCAGCTCGACTATGTGGATCTCGTGTTCTGTCATCGTCCGGACCCGAACACGCCGGTCGAGGAAACGGTGTGGGCAATGAGCGACATGATCGCGCGCGGCAAGGCGCTGTACTGGGGCACCTCGGAATGGAGCGCCGACGAGATTCGCGCCGCCTATGAAATCGCCGAGCGGCATCATCTGCACAAGCCGGTCATGGAGCAGCCGCAATACAACCTGTTTCACCGCAAACGCGTCGAGCAGGAATACAAACGGCTCTACGAGGACATCGGCCTCGGCCTGACCACGTGGAGCCCACTCGCATCGGGTCTGCTCACCGGCAAATATCGTGACGGCGTGCCAGCCGACAGTCGCGCGCAGTTGCAGGGCTATGACTGGCTGCGTCAGCAGCTCACGGACCCGACCCGGAACAACGTGGTCGGCCAGCTCGGCGCGGTCGCCGACGAACTCGGCTGCACGGTCGGTCAGCTCGCGATCGCGTGGATTCTGAAGAATCCGAATGTCAGCACGGTGATCACGGGCGCCTCGCGGGTCGAACAGATCGGCGAAAACATGCAGTCCGCCGAGGTGGCCAAGCGCATCACACCGGAGATAAAGCAGCGGATCGAGGAGATCATCGGCGACGCGCACGAGTAATCGCGCGCGCAGCGCCATGCACCGGGTGGCTAACCGGGCACGCGCGGTCGCGTACAATACGCGACCGCGCGTCGCCGGCTCCTTCGGGCCAGCCTGCGCTCTCTCAGCGTCCTCTCATCATGCTCAGCTACCGCCACGCCTTTCATGCCGGCAATCACGCCGACGTTCTGAAACACGCCGTCGTGTTGCAGCTCCTGCGCTACCTTGGCCAGAAGGACAAGGCCTACTGGTATATCGACACCCACGCGGGCGCCGGCGTTTACTCGCTGAAGGAAGGCTACGCGACGAAGACCGGCGAGTTCGAGACGGGTATTGCGAAACTGTGGGGCCGCAACGATCTCCCGCCGCTGTTCGCCGAATACGTCGATGAAGTCAGCGCGCTCAATGCCGATGGCCAGTTGCATTTTTATCCGGGCTCGCCATATCTTGCGTGGCGACAGCTGCGCGCGCAGGATCGTATGCGGCTCTTCGAATTGCACAGCACCGAAATCGACGTCCTGCGCCACAATTTTCGCGACGCGGGCCGACGCGCAATGCTGTATGCGGGCGACGGCTTCGACGGGATTCTCACGCTGTTGCCGCCCGCGCCGCGCCGCGCGCTGATCCTGCTCGACCCGTCGTATGAAGACAAGCGCGATTACGGGCGCACGCTGCGCTGTGTCGAGGAAAGTCTGAAGCGGTTTCCGACCGGCACGTATGCGGTCTGGTATCCGCAGGTCAAGCGCCCTGAGTCGCAGCGCTTTCCCGATCAACTGAAGCAGCTGCAGAAGGACAACTGGCTGCACGTCAGCCTGACCGTCAGCAATCCGCCGGAAGACGGCTATGGGCTGTTCGGTAGCGGCATGTTCATCCTGAATCCGCCGTATACGCTCGCCAGGACGCTGAAGGATCAGATGCCATGGCTCGTCAAAACGCTCGGCGAGGACAAGGCTGCGACGTTCAAGGTCGAATATCGCGGCAATTGAACGTGATGAGCGGCGCGTGAGCGTGCCGCGCGCGGTTCCCCGTCACCTGTCTTGCGCAACCCGTTCTCCGCATACGCTCACTTGAACTGCGCGGCCGCCTTGCTCGCGAACTGGTTCGTATAGGTAGCACTCAGATCGATCTTCTTCGGATCGAGCCGGCTATCGAACGACGACAACGCGCGCAGCGACGTCGCCGGGCCATCAGCGGGCATCAGTCCGTCCGGCGAATACGCGTCGCGCACGTTGTGAAAGGCGTCGAGATAGAGCGTCGGGTCACCCAATAGATAGGCTTGCGGCACCATCTTCAGCAGATCCGCGTCGCTCGCAGTCTGCAGCCAATGATTCGCACGCACGATCGCGTTGGTCAGCGCCTGCGTTGTCTTCGGATTTTTCTGGATGAAGCTTTCGGCCGCGTAAAGCGTCGCCGCGGGCATCATGCCGCCGAACACCTCCTGCGTGCCTTTCACCGTGCGCGTATCGACAAGCACCTTGATGGCGCCGCTACGCGTGAGCTTGGTCATCATTGGATCGACATTGGACAGCGCGTCGATCTGCCCACTGCCCACCGCGGCCAGCACCGTCGCGCCGCTGCCGACACCGATCGCCGAAATGTCGCTGCGCTGCACGCCGGCCTTGCGCAACGCAACGGTGAGCACGAGATCCGTCGACGAACCCGGTGCGCTCACGCCGACCTTCGCGCCTTTGAAGTCCGCGAGCGACTTGATCTGATCGGCCTTCGACTTCACCACGCCGATCACAATCTGCGGTGCGCGGCCCATCAACACGAACGCGCGATAGTGCTGACCCTTCGCCTGCATGAACAACGTGTGCTCGAACGCGCCCGCGCCGACTTCGGCGCTGCCGCCCACCACCGCTTCGAGCGCTTTCGAGCCGCCCGCGAAGTCTTCGAGCGTGACGTTCAGGCCTTCGTCCTTGAAGTAGCCGAGCTGCTGTGCGGCGAGGACCGGCAGATAGTACAGGCCAGGTAAGCCGCCGACGGCCATCGTCAGTGTCGGCATTTCCGGCGTGTCCTTCGCGAACCCAGCGCCGGGCAACGCAGCCAGTGCGAGCAGCATCACGCAGGTGCGCGTCGCACGCTGCATCCATTGATTGAGCATGGTGACGTCTCCTTGTTGTGTGTTCCGTTCGAAGCAGTGACGCAGGCGCACTTGCCGAGATCGAAGCTCACGGCGACGAGGCGTGCAACGATTGTCGTCGGACGGTTTCACGGACGCCATGCGCCCAAACCCGAATGAGATTGTCGGGTGCGAGGCAAGCTGGCGTATGGGGGAGAAACGGGACCGCAGAAGCACCGCCGACGATCTCTCGCGCCGTCGGTACCTATTGCGGAAGGGGCACCGCTCGAGGCATCGGCCGCGGCGGCACGCCACCACCCGCCGGCAATTGGATATACGGCGCGACCACGAACGGCGGCGACGATTCCGCAGGCAGCTCGACCGGTGCCGCGATCGGCGGCGCGGCGACGATCGGCTCCGGCGCAGGCGGCGAGCTCAGCAGTACGGTACCGCTCTGGCCATTATTGACGCCGCCAAGCGTATCGAGGATCACGGGGGGACGCCCGTTATCGGACACTGCGAATGCGTCCGACGCGGCGCAGAGGGCGGCGAGCGTCGCGATGGCGGCCGCGGCCATCACGGCTCGGAAAGTTTGCAGCGAACGGACGGAGGACATGGACAGCCCAATTGGTTATGAATGCCGTCTTGCGCGAAAAACGCCATACATTACCGCGGGCCGCGTTACGAAGCTAGTCGATATTCGCCATCAGCAGCTTTCTTGCGCCGTTCACTCGAAAAAACGTCGAAGGCACACGCGGATTTCGATGTCCAGATACGACAAAGCCCCGCTTTGACGGGGCTCGACATTGGTACTGCAACTGCACGGCCGCGCAAAAGCAGGCGCCGCCAGGTCAAACTCAAAGCGGAAACTTACAGCGAATAGCCGTTGGTTTCGAGCGAACGGATGCGCTGTTCGAGCTGAACGATATCCGACGACGAGGCGAGATATGCCTCACGACGGCTACGTTCCGCGGTTTCGAACCAGGTGCTGAGCTTCTCAAGAATGAATGCAAACATGATGTTCTCCAAGGATCAGATCGAATCCCCGGTGATTTGACATCAGGGATTTCCCGCAAAAGGGTTAACCCGCATTATAGCCTCAAGGTGCAACCTGAACAGTGAAATGCCCGCATGGTGTGCATTCCGTTTTGGAATAGTGCACCGGTAAGGTGCAATGCAGTTCCTGATTTTATTGGGATTCATCCAGGCGTCCTTTAAGTGGACGTCATTTCCGCAAGTTTTATGCGCACTTTCGGTGCATGAATCGCTCGACCTTAAGAATCGGCAGGCCGGGTTGCAGTTCGATTAGCCGCTAAAGCGGACGGCAACCTTGTCCCGATACAAGATCGGTGTCCGCCAGTCGCTCGATAATCGGACAATCTGGCCGGTCATCACCATGGCAATGATCGGCCAGATGCGCGAGAGTGTCGCGCATGTCCGTCAGTTCGGCGATGCGGCGATCGAGTTCGGCGACATGTTCGAGCGCGATCCGCTTTACTTCGGCACTTGCACGCGAGCGGTCGTGCCATAGAGCAAGCAGCCGCCGGATATCCTCGACCAGAAATCCGAGCCGGCGAGCCTGGCGAATAAAGCGCAAGGAATGCACTTCCTGCGGGCCATACACGCGATAACCGGCACTCGTGCGCGCCTTCGCAGTCAATAGGCCGACACTTTCGTAGTAGCGGATCATTTTTGCCGTAACGCCCGACACGCGGGCCGCTTCGCCTATGTTCATGACTGTTTCCTCAAGGTTGCGGCTGAACTCCAATCGATCCTACACCTTCCCATGGTGGGAAGGTCAGCTACCCAAACAAGGTACGGCAGGCATAATTCGACTATCCGCAATCTGATTCCGCCGAGGTCTTTGCAATGACAATCGAACTCCATGTAGAAGGCATGAGCTGCCAGCACTGCGTTGCCGCTGTCACGAGCGCGATTCGCGAGCACGACGCCGCCGCGCAGGTTCAAGTGGATCTCGCGACCGGCTGCGTGCTCGTGGAGTCGGCGCAACCCGTCGATGCGCTGAAGGCCGCGATTGACGAGGCCGGATACACGGTCACGTCTGTGCGCTGAGGGTGCCGCGCATGTTCAAGGTTGCCGTAATAGGTGGTTCCGGATTGCTCGGCCGCGCGCTCAACGACGAACTCGCGCGCCAGACCGGCTGGCAGACCGTCTCCACCGCATATAGCCGAACGTCTCCGCGAATGGTCGCGTTGGATGTTCGCGATAGCTTTGCGGTCGAGCGTTTCATCGACCGCGTAGCGCCGGATGCCGTCGTGATTGCCGCGGCGGAGCGCCGTCCCGATGTATGCGAGCGCGACCCGGCGCTTGCTCGCGCGCTGAACGTCGATGCCGTGCGAATGATCGCCGGGGCGGCGAACCGACACGGCGCGTGGACACTGTCGATCTCGACCGACTATGTGTTCGACGGCACGCACCCGCCCTATCGTCACGACAGCACACCTGCGCCACTGAACGCGTACGGACAGAGCAAGCTCGAAGGCGAGCGAGCGCTGACCGACACGGCCGAGGGCGGATGCGTGCTGCGTCTGCCGCTGCTATATGGTCCGATCGTCAGTTGGTCGGAATCGGCCGTGACTAGCCTCGTGCCGGCGATTGCAGCGGCGGCGGCGCCGGGGGCCCAGGCTGCCAGGATGGACGCTTGGGCGATCCGCTATCCTACGTTCACGCCCGATGTCGCTTTCGTGATTCGACAGATGCTCGAGCGGCACGCGCGCGGCGAAACGGTCTCTGGCATCGTGCAATGGTCGGGCGACGAACCGATGAACAAGTACGAGATCGCCGTGCGCCTGGCAGAAGCGTTGCAACTCGACGCGCATCTGACGCCCCAGCGCACACCCACCGACGCGACGCCGCGCCCGCACAACTGTCATCTGGCATCGAGCCGTTTAGAGGTACTCGGAATCGGCCGACGCACGCCTTTCGATATGGCGATCCGGCTGGTGCTGGCCGCGTTTCCGTGGCAGGGACAGGCCAACTTCCGTATGATCCGGCACCTTGCGTGCGTGCGGTAAGCGGCTGGCGAACCCACGTTGACGGACGGTGAATCAGGCGACAGCGGTAAGAGGTTGCCAGTTATGTGGCAGCAATGCGGCGATGTCGCTTGCCCTGTGGGTGGGCGGCCGTGTCCCGATGTCTTTCAGATATGCGTGGGGTTCGTGACCGTTGAGTTGCGCTGAGCGGATGAGGCTCATGATTGCGGCCGCACGTTGGCCAGCGCGCAGCGACCCGGCGAACAATCAGATCCTATGTAGCGTGAGAGTCGTCAAGGCCCGAGTCGTAAGATTGACCGTGCCAAGGTTTGCTCAACGGAGGGCATCATGGACGCAAATCACGTTACCGGACCACATGCTGAGGGCGTCATCCTGGCAGTGTCGCTTGAACTGTCTGCCGCCCAGTGGAAGGTCGCGCTTCACGACGGATTCAGGGAGAAGCCGGCGGTCCGCATGGTCAGCGCGCCACAGGCGAACCTGCGACTGCAGGCCGTTCTCGAACTCATCGCGCAGCACAAGCAGAAGTGGTCGCTGCCGTCGAACGAGCTAGCGTCAAGACTAATGGGATGGACGCCCCACCCGAAGCGGCATCAACGTGCCAAAGTGGATGTGTCGAAGCAACCACCTGACCGAGGGGAGCGCCCATCATGAAGATTACGACAGTTGGCATCGATCTGGCGAAGAACGTTTTTGCCGTCCATGGTGTAAATGAGCATGGTCGAACGGTGCTGAAGAAAGTGCTCAAGCGAAATGTAGATTGTCAATTTGAATATTCCACGCCAAAGTGAACAGGGATTCCACGGCAAAAAGAACACGAATTCCACGGCAAAGTTAATGCCGATTCCACGGCAAAAAGAACAGGGTTTCCACGCCATCGCGAACACGGTTTCGGGGTGGCGGCGACGCGGGTCAACGGTGGCACGATCGACAGTTTTGTCGGGAGTGCCGAATGGCAAATGTCAGGTTGACCATGCGCAAAATCAGGGAAGTGCTGCGGCTGCATTTCGAGTGTGACCGCAACCAGAGGGAGATCGCCGACGCGGTCGGTGCCTCGACAACGACGGTGTGGCATTACCTGCGCCGCACGCGGCTGGCGGGGCTGGGCTGGCCCCTGCCACCGGAACTGCTGACGGACGACGCGGCGCTCGAGGCGAGACTGTATCCGCCGCCGGCACGGCGCGAGCCAACGCGCGGCATGCCGGACTGGCCGGCGGTGCATCGCGAGATCGGCAGGAAAGGCGTCACGCTCGATCTGCTGTGGCAGGAATACAAGGCGCAGCATCCGGACGGCTGCGGCTATAGCTGGTTCTGCAAGGCTTACCAGGAATGGGCGCAGCGGCTTCCTGTCACGATGCGGCAAACGCACGTGCCGGGCCAGAAGCTGTTCGTCGACTACTCGGGCAAGAAGCTCGGCATCATCAATCCGGACACCGGTGAAGTCCGCGAGGCTGAACTGTTCGTCGCCGCGCTCGGCGTGTCCGGTTTTACCTTCGCTGAGCTCACCTGGACCCAGCAGTTGCCCGACTGGATCGGCTCGCACGTGCGCGCCTTCGCGTTCTATGACGGCCTGGTCGAGATCCTGGTGCCCGACAATCTAAAATCGGGCGTCCACAAGCCGGGGTTCTACGATCCGGACATCAATCCAACCTACCAGGAAATGGCCAGGCATTACTCCGTGGCTGTGATCCCGGCTCGCAGTAAAAAGCCGAGGGACAAGCCGAAAGCAGAGCTGTCGGTCCTCCTGGTGCAGAGATGGGTCCTCGCCCGCCTGCGCAACCAGCGCTTCTTCAGCCTGGGCGAGGCCAACCGGGCGGTCGCCGCGTTACTGGGCGATCTGAACAACCGGCCCTTCAAGAAACTGCCCGGCTCCCGCCGTAGCGTCTTCGACGAAATCGATCGTCCGGCACTCAGGCCCTTGCCCGAGCAGCCCTATCAGTACGCTGAGTGGAAGGTCGCGCGTATCGGCCCTGACTATCACGTTGAACTTGATCAGCACTATTACTCGGTCCCATATCGCTACGCGCGCGAACAGGTCGACGTGCGCCACACGATCAACACCGTCGAGATCTTCCATCGCGGCCAACGCATTGCCGCTCACGGCAAAAGCGCTCGCCGTCGCTACCACACCACGATCGACGCGCACATGCCGCCGGAGCACCTGGCGGTCGCCAAGGGCTGGGACCCGGAGCGGCTGCGCAACTGGGCCGCCGACATCGGCCCGCATACGGCGGCTGTCATCCAGCACCTGCTGGGTGCCCGCAAGCACCCCCAGCAGTCGTATCGCACCTGCCTGGGTGTGCTGCGCATGGGCAAGGATTACGGACGCGACCGGCTCGAAGCTGCCTGCCGCCGCGCGATCGATCTGAAAGCGCCGAACTACAGGTTCATTGACTCGACGCTGAAGAACGGCCTGGACCGGGAGCCCGAACCTGCCACCGGGCAGGCCGACCTGCCGCTTGTGCATGCCAACGTGCGCGGGCCTTCGTACTACCACTGAAGCTGAAAGGGAGTCTATATGCTGCATCATCCCACTGTCGACAAACTGCACGCGCTGCGCCTGCCCGGCATGGCGGCGGCGCTTGCCGAGCAACAGTCCCAGGACGGCATTGACCGACTGGGCTTTGAAGAACGTCTGGGGCTGCTGGTCGAGCGTGAATCCAGTGAACGTGACTCGCGACAAACGGCGGCCCGGCTGCGCCGGGCCAGACTGAAGGTCCCCGACGCTTCGCCCGAGGACATCGACTATCGCACCGCCCGCGGCCTGGACCGGGCGCTCACCGCCCGACTGCTGACCGGTGAGTGGCTTCGGGAGAGGCAGAACCTGATCCTGGTTGGCCCGACCGGGCTCGGCAAGAGTTGGTTGGGTTGCGCCTTCGCCATCCAGGCGTGCCGCCAGGGGTTCTCCGCCTGCTATCTGCGCGTGCCGAAACTGAACGAGGAACTGGCGATCGCACACGGCAGCGGGCGCTACGCGCGATGGCTCGCCCAACTTGCCAAGACGGATCTCGTGATTCTCGACGATCTGGCAATGGCGCCGCTGACTGATTCCGCGCGGCGCGATCTGCTTGAGGTTCTTGACGACCGTCACGGGCACCGCTCCACGCTCGCTACCTCCCAGATCCCGGTGGACCACTGGCATGAGGCGATCGGCGAACCCACTGTCGCCGACGCGATCCTTGACCGGCTGGTGCACAACGCTCATCGCATCACGCTCGCGGGCGAATCGCTGCGCAAGACGCGCAGTCGATTGACCGCAAAGCCGCAGTCCGAGTAAAAAGGTAAAGGTCCCGCGTCGCTGCGCTCCGTTTGTTCGCGATGGCGTGGAATCCTTGTTCACTTTGCCGTGGAATCACGATTCACTTTGCCGTCGAATGGCTGTTCTCTTTGCGTGGAATACGCAGTCAATTACGATGGCCGCCCGAGGGACAACTATCTTGGCCGGTCGGCGGGGTTAGTTGTCGCTGCTCAGTTCGTCATAGTTGTCGCTCCGTCCGATTCGGGTTGGGGTAATTGACGCCGCCGCGCGCGCTTGTTGTCGTCGGCGCTGCGACGCCGGTAGCTTTCTACGTTCAGCTCGAAGATCGTCGAGTGATGGACCAGGCGATCGATGGCGGCCACCGTCATCGACGGATCGGGGAACACGTCGCTCCAGCCGGAGAACGGCTGATTGGCCGTGATCAGCAGACTGCGCCGCTCATAGCGTTCGGCAATGAGTTCGAACAGCACGCTCGTTTCCGCTTGATCCTTGCGCACGTATGACAGGTCGTCGAGGATGATCAAGTCGAAGTGATCGAGCTTGGCAAGCATCGATGGCAATTGCAGGCTCTGGCGAGCCGCCTGCAGCTTCTGCACGATTTCGCCGGTGCGTGTGAACAGCACCCGGTATCCGGCGTCGATCAACGCATGGCCGATGCCGGAGCCTAAATGGCTCTTCCCGGCGCCCGGAGGCCCGAACAGCAGGATCGTGGCGCCTTTCTCGAGCCACGAGTCGCCGCTCGCGAGCGCCATCACATGCGCCTTGGACACCATCGGCACCAAGCCGAAGTCGAATGTCTCGAGCGTCTTGCTCGGGTCCAGATGCGATTCGACGCGGTGCCGTTCAATGCGCCGTTTCGCACGCTCGGCCAGTTCATGCTCAAGCAGTGCGCCTAGCAGGCGCGTGGCCTGCCAGCCTTCCTTGTCTGAGCGCTGCGTGAACTCGGGCCATAGCCGCGCGATCGTCGGCAAACGCAGCTCGGTGAGCATCAGCCCCATACGGGCGGCATCGTAGGTTGCTGGCGCGTTCATACCGATACCTCCTCGCCGATCAGCGTGTCGTAGAGGGCCGCCGGCGGCATATCGACCTCCACGTCCGGGCACTGCGCCTGCCGCGGCGCGAATTCGTTCTGCAGTTGCTCGAGATCGTGCAGTTCGCCGGCAGCGAGCAATGCCTCGAGCCGCTCAGCAAGAACCGCCTCGACGCCATGATTGGCAGCCAGTTCAAGCAGTCCGACTATGGCCTTGCAAGCCTCGCGCTGCGTGAGCTGAGCCTCGAGTCGCTCCCATGTCCGGCGGTACGCCTCGCGCGGGAACAAGTCGTCGCGAAACGCCAGCCCCTTGAACGCCTGGGGCTTGCGCTTGAGTGCCTCGATGAAGTAACGGTAGTCAAGCTTGCGACGGCGGCTATTGGCGGCATGGGAGCCCCGCGCTGTGCTATGTACGAGCGCGCCGGATAGATAGCAGTCGAGGTGATCGGGGTAGACACGGACCTTCAGGCGGTGGCTGATCAGGCGCGACGGCGCGCTGTAGAGAATCCCGCGCACGGTGAAGGTGCCGCAGCGTGTCACGCGTGCCTCCTCTTCGATGAAGTCGGTCGTGCGATGCGCGGGCAGATCCAGCAAGTGTTCGCGCTCGGCGTTGAACGCTGCCGCGTTGCGACGGTTACGCCGCATGACGACCTCGCGAACAAACGCGTCATAGGCAGCACGATCGTCGAAGTCGCGATGGCCACGTAGCATTAGCGCCTGGTCGACCGCCTCCTTCAGATGGCGGTGCGAGGATTCCACGCTGCCGTTCTCGTGGGCCACGCCGACGTTGTTACGTGTGCCGGCCAAGCCGTAATGGGCCAGCAACGCGTCGTAGCGAGCCGTGAAGTCCTCTTCTGTCTGCAGATTCTTGAACGCAGCCGACAGACTATCGGTGCGATGCTCGTATGGGCAGCCACCGGCCTGCCACAGCGCATTCTGCAAACCGGTGGAGAGGGCCTCGAAGCTCTCGCCGCCTTCGACGACATAGGCGTATTCCCAGTGCGAGAACGCGAGCACGAAGTGATAAGTGTTCAGGAAAAATTGATTTGAAAATCGGCGCCGTACCTGCTTAGCAGTGCTGCGAGTTCGGCATCGATGGTCTCGCGCGTCCAGGTGAGGGCTCGACGCCATCGGTATTTCAGGTGCCGCCAGACGATCTCGATCATGTTGAGCTCGGGGCTATAGGCAGGCAGGTAAAACAGGATGACCTTATGTTCGAGCAGCCAACGTTGGCGCGTCGCGTCGCTGATACCGTGATGGATGCTGGCATTGTCCAGCACGATCACCGTGGGCAGACCGTTCCCGGTGGCGAGCACACTGTCGATGAAGCACTCGACATCCTGGGCTTTAATGGTGCCGGTATGCGCGGCGTGGATCAGCGTGTTTTCGCCGAAGTCCAGTGCGCCGATCACGCTGCGGCGGCAGTGATGGTTCGGTTCGACCTGGTGAGGCAAGCCTCGTGGTGACCAGCTACGTTGAACCGGCGGCGATCCATGGAAGCCCGCCTCATCGAGATACACCAACCGCACGGCGTCCCCGCGTGCAGCCTGTTGGAGTTTCTCGAGTGTGGCCTGTTTCATTGCGAACGCTTCTTCGTTGCGCTTTTTTTGAGCGCGTAGCGGTTGCGCTTGAACGAAAAGCCGTTGCGCTTGAGAGCTTCGCCCAGCGTTTCGACCTTGCAGGGCAGCGGCTCGTTGAGCGCGGCTTCGACGCGCTGGGCAATGCCACCAAGGGTCAGCGGTTCGGCGCGGGCGATCTCAAGGGCCACAGCGATCTGGGCTTCAGTCAGCAGCGCATGCCGGCCGCCGTTATGTGCGCCCATCAAGCCGCATATGCCCCGCTCGCGCCATGCGTGCGACCAGTTGTAGACGCTCTGGCCACTCACGCCCAGTTGCGCCGCAATGGCGCGGGCCTTGAGGCCACGTCCGAGCATCAACAGGCCCGCCGCGCGTGTGCGCGTATCCCGATGACGGTGATTGATCGACATCTGCTGCAATGTCAGCTCCTCGACTGCCTTCAACACTACGACACACTTCATCCACGACCCCGGCACCGACCAAGACGCCAGGTTAGCCAAAGTCAAACCGTTTTACCAGGAACACTTAGAGCCGGTGATCGAGTGGCGCGCCGGCGATCGTCACGCGCAGATCCCGCATGTCGGTAAAGTCCGACAGTCCCTGCACGCCGGGCAGGTGCTGCTGCGTGAAGAAGATCTCCCTGCCAGGGCCCTCCAGTGCGCGCCATTGGTTGACGCGCCGCTCAAGCGTGCGCCGCATGCTGTCAGGAAACAGGCCGGGATGCGCCTCCTGCAGCTTGCACAGCAGCGTGATGGCCTTGAGCCGGGGCGCGTGGCGCAGCAACGGCACGACTTCGCCCTCCCAAACTTCAGCGAACGGATCGTGACGTGTGCGCCACGTCCGCGGTGGCTTCTGCGACGGCAGACGGCCCTCATGTTCAATGCGTCGGGCCGTGCGAACGCTCATACCCGCCATGGCCGCGGCGACTTCTTGCGTGTGATGTTTGCGCTTGCTCATAAAGAGTCGGACCTGCTGGTCCGTCACGTAGGTTCCGGGCATGGCTGTTCGCTTCTTGTTCGATGCGATCAGCCATCGTAAAACCCCGCTCTTCCGGCGCCGCCGGCGGTTCGTCGTCTCCGGCGGCTACGCCGCCTCCGACTCCTCACCACCGGCCAAGGTAATTGTCAAAGGACCGGCCAAGGTAATTGTCGTTCTCTACCCGCCGTTGCGCTTCGACCTTGAAACCGCCCTTTCCACGTAATGATTTGGCTTACTGATACGCATAAGACTATCCGATATAGTAAGAGAGTCCTTGTGTCCTTAGATACGTGCGGGAGGCTAGCGTTGAGCGCGGGAACGCCACCGAGCAGCGCTCGGGACGAGCTAGACGCTTGTTTGTGCGCAGGTCGTATGCGCAAAAAAGCGTCGATCAACAGGCTACTTTTGGCAGTGGCTGGCAACGGCGTCCGACCACGCTTATTGTTCGTGCTCGGTCGAGCATGTTGCTGTTGATTTGGGCCGCGTAAACGCAGAAACCCCACCGCGGCGGGTGGGGTTTCTGACTGGGGGGGAGCCTGACGATTACCTACTTTCACACGGGCAATCCGCACTATCATCGGCGTGGAGTCGTTTCACGGTCCTGTTCGGGATGGGAAGGGGTGGGACCGACTCGCTATGGTCATCAGGCATGACGGGTTGCTGCGTCGCAGGGTTGGAGTCAACCGGTTGCGCCGCAGCCAATCGGGAAGAAGCGTAAAGGATTCGAGTGTGGGGGGTTGTGTTGTTTCTGGCACAACACTGAATCCCAACCGTGCGTTTCTGTTAGCTCCCGCGGGAGTTCACACCAATCCCCTTCGGGGATCGGACCGGCGTCAGTGCTCAGGCACTAACGCCGGTCGAGACACACCTGTTATAGGATCAAGCCTTACGGGCAATTAGTATCAGTTAGCTCAGTACATTACTGTACGTGCACACCTGACCTATCAACGTCCTGGTCTTGAACGACCCTTCAAGGGGCTCGAAGCCCCGGGGATATCTCATCTTAAGGCGAGTTTCCCGCTTAGATGCTTTCAGCGGTTATCTCTTCCGAACATAGCTACCCGGCGATGCCACTGGCGTGACAACCGGTACACCAGAGGTTCGTCCACTCCGGTCCTCTCGTACTAGGAGCAGCCCCCTTCAAATATCCAGCGCCCACGGCAGATAGGGACCAAACTGTCTCACGACGTTTTAAACCCAGCTCACGTACCTCTTTAAATGGCGAACAGCCATACCCTTGGGACCGGCTACAGCCCCAGGATGAGATGAGCCGACATCGAGGTGCCAAACACCGCCGTCGATATGAACTCTTGGGCGGTATCAGCCTGTTATCCCCAGAGTACCTTTTATCCGTTGAGCGATGGCCCTTCCATACAGAACCACCGGATCACTATGACCTGCTTTCGCACCTGTTCGACTTGTCAGTCTCACAGTCAAGCACGCTTATGCCATTGCACTATCAGCACGATTTCCGACCGTACCTAGCGTACCTTCGTACTCCTCCGTTACACTTTGGGAGGAGACCGCCCCAGTCAAACTGCCTACCATGCACTGTCCCCGACCCGGATCACGGGCCAAGGTTAGAACCTCAAACAGATCAGGGTGGTATTTCAAGGACGGCTCCATTGAGACTGGCGTCCCAACTTCATAGCCTCCCACCTATCCTACACAGACCGGTTCAAAGTCCAATGCAAAGCTACAGTAAAGGTTCATGGGGTCTTTCCGTCTAGCCGCGGGGAGATTGCATCATCACAAACACTTCAACTTCGCTGAGTCTCGGGAGGAGACAGTGTGGCCATCGTTACGCCATTCGTGCAGGTCGGAACTTACCCGACAAGGAATTTCGCTACCTTAGGACCGTTATAGTTACGGCCGCCGTTTACCGGGACTTCAATCAGGAGCTTGCACCCCATCATTTAATCTTCCGGCACCGGGCAGGCGTCACACCCTATACGTCCACTTTCGTGTTTGCAGAGTGCTGTGTTTTTATTAAACAGTCGCAGCCACCAGTTTATTGCAACCCTTTCACCCTTCTGGCGCAGGCCAGTCAGGCTATGAGGGCGTACCTTATCCCGAAGTTACGGTACCAATTTGCCGAGTTCCTTCTCCCGAGTTCTCTCAAGCGCCTTAGAATACTCATCTCGCCCACCTGTGTCGGTTTGCGGTACGGTCACTGTGAAACTGAAGCTTAGAGGCTTTTCCTGGAACCCCTTCCAGTTGCTTCGCCACCGAAGTGGCTCGCCTCGCACCCTTGAATTGCGCGCCCGGATTTGCCAAAGCGCCTTCTCCAATGCAAGGACCGGGACTTCCAACACCCGGACAACCTTCCGCGATCCGTCCCCCCATCGCATTTCACAATGGTGCAGAAATATTAATCTGCTTCCCATCAGCTACGCATTTCTGCCTCGCCTTAGGGGCCGACTCACCCTACGCCGATGAACGTTGCGTAGGAAACCTTGGGCTTACGGCGAGGGGGCCTTTCACCCCCTTTATCGCTACTCATGTCAGCATTCGCACTTCCGATACCTCCAGCACACTTTCCAGTGCACCTTCGCAGGCTTACGGAACGCTCTCCTACCATGCACATTACTGTGCATCCGCAGCTTCGGTATATGACTTAGCCCCGTTACATCTTCCGCGCAGGACGACTCGATCAGTGAGCTATTACGCTTTCTTTAAAGGGTGGCTGCTTCTAAGCCAACCTCCTGACTGTTTTAGCCTTCCCACTTCGTTTCCCACTTAGCCATATTTGGGGACCTTAGCTGGCGGTCTGGGTTGTTTCCCTCTTGACACCGGACGTTAGCACCCGATGTCTGTCTCCCGTGATTGCACTCTTCGGTATTCGGAGTTTGCTATGGCGTAGTAATCCGCAATGGACCCCACAACCATGACAGTGCTCTACCCCCGAAGGTGACACACGAGGCACTACCTAAATAGTTTTCGGAGAGAACCAGCTATTTCCAGGTTTGTTTAGCCTTTCACCCCTATCCACAGCTCATCCCCTAACTTTTCAACGTTAGTGGGTTCGGTCCTCCAGCACGTGTTACCGTGCCTTCAACCTGGCCATGGATAGATCACCTGGTTTCGGGTCTACACCCAGCGACTGGACGCCCTGTTCGGACTCGCTTTCGCTACGCCTGCCCTAATCGGTTAAGCTCGCCACTGAATGTAAGTCGCTGACCCATTATACAAAAGGTACGCCGTCACCCCGCTTTAAGCGCTCTCGCGCTTAAATCCACTTCAAGCGCGCAGTGGTCATGTTTCAGACTTGATGTCTTTTGACGCATTCATTTCATGAATGCGTCGAAAGCGCTTAAAGCGGGGCTCCGACTGTTTGTATGCATGCGGTTTCAGGATCTGTTTCACTCCCCTCCCGGGGTTCTTTTCGCCTTTCCCTCACGGTACTGGTTCACTATCGGTCGATCACGAGTATTTAGCCTTGGAGGATGGTCCCCCCATCTTCAGACAGGATTTCACGTGTCCCGCCCTACTTCTCGTACACCCAGTTCTTCCATGCTGTTTTCGTCTACAGGGCTATCACCTGCTATGGCCGCACTTTCCAGAGCGTTCGACTAACAATACAGATAACGTGTACCGGCTGATCCCATTTCGCTCGCCACTACTCTGGGAATCTCGGTTGATTTCTTTTCCTGCGGTTACTTAGATGTTTCAGTTCACCGCGTTCGCTTCACGTAGCCTATGGATTCAGCTACGGATACTCCATTAGGAGTGGGTTTCCCCATTCGGACATCTCCGGATCAATGCTCGTTTGCCAGCTCCCCGGAGCTTTTCGCAGGCTACCGCGTCCTTCATCGCCTGTGATCGCCAAGGCATCCACCACATGCACTTGTTCGCTTGACCCTATAACGGGTGTGTCTCTGTGTCGACCCACGTTAGCGCTTTAGCGCTTACGTGGGTCCCATCCCCGGAGGGGATAGACGCACTCGCTACAGGTTGAGTATTCGTGTTGCGCCGTATTCCAAGGCAATCTTTCGATCACCTTTAAAATACATCGATACAATCACAACCCTGATTCACCTACTCGGCACCCATCTCCAGGTGCCTTTCGTGAATCTCTTTACTACTTCTTCCTGATTGTTAAAGAACGGCAGCCGGTATGAAGCCTGTGCCTCATACCGCTCTGACTGGCTCAATCGCCAATGCGCAACGCTCTGCCTTCAGGCAGAACCCTGCGCATTGAGGATTGGTGGAGGATGACGGGATCGAACCGACGACCCCCTGCTTGCAAAGCAGGTGCTCTCCCAGCTGAGCTAATCCCCCAGTCCCACAGATATTCCAGCGGCCCCGGCCCTTCAGCTCACCAGACAAGACCGTGGTGGGTCTGGATGGATTCGAACCATCGACCCCCGCCTTATCAAGACGGTGCTCTAACCGGCTGAGCTACAGACCCCTGAAGTCTGTCTGCGTTTCTTCTAACCACAGCCGATAAGCGTGAGCACTTGAGTGCAATGAATGCACAGCTCTGGAAAGGAGGTGATCCAGCCGCACCTTCCGATACGGCTACCTTGTTACGACTTCACCCCAGTCATGAATCCTACCGTGGTGACCGTCCTCCTTGCGGTTAGACTAGCCACTTCTGGTAAAACCCACTCCCATGGTGTGACGGGCGGTGTGTACAAGACCCGGGAACGTATTCACCGCGGCATGCTGATCCGCGATTACTAGCGATTCCAGCTTCACGCACCCGAGTTGCAGAGTGCGATCCGGACTACGATCGGTTTTCTGGGATTGGCTCCACCTCGCGGCTTGGCAACCCTCTGTTCCGACCATTGTATGACGTGTGAAGCCCTACCCATAAGGGCCATGAGGACTTGACGTCATCCCCACCTTCCTCCGGTTTGTCACCGGCAGTCTCCCTGGAGTGCTCTTGCGTAGCAACTAGGGACAAGGGTTGCGCTCGTTGCGGGACTTAACCCAACATCTCACGACACGAGCTGACGACAGCCATGCAGCACCTGTGTTATGGCTCCCTTTCGGGCACGCCCGCCTCTCGGCAGGATTCCATACATGTCAAGGGTAGGTAAGGTTTTTCGCGTTGCATCGAATTAATCCACATCATCCACCGCTTGTGCGGGTCCCCGTCAATTCCTTTGAGTTTTAATCTTGCGACCGTACTCCCCAGGCGGTCAACTTCACGCGTTAGCTACGTTACCAAGCCAATGAAGGCCCGACAACCAGTTGACATCGTTTAGGGCGTGGACTACCAGGGTATCTAATCCTGTTTGCTCCCCACGCTTTCGTGCATGAGCGTCAGTATTGGCCCAGGGGGCTGCCTTCGCCATCGGTGTTCCTCCACATCTCTACGCATTTCACTGCTACACGTGGAATTCCACCCCCCTCTGCCATACTCCAGCGCTGCAGTCACCAATGCAGTTCCCAGGTTAAGCCCGGGGATTTCACATCGGTCTTACAGCACCGCCTGCGCACGCTTTACGCCCAGTAATTCCGATTAACGCTCGCACCCTACGTATTACCGCGGCTGCTGGCACGTAGTTAGCCGGTGCTTATTCTTCCGGTACCGTCATCCCTCACGGATATTAGCCACGAGGTTTTCTTTCCGGACAAAAGTGCTTTACAACCCGAAGGCCTTCTTCACACACGCGGCATTGCTGGATCAGGCTTGCGCCCATTGTCCAAAATTCCCCACTGCTGCCTCCCGTAGGAGTCTGGGCCGTGTCTCAGTCCCAGTGTGGCTGGTCGTCCTCTCAGACCAGCTACAGATCGTCGGCTTGGTAGGCCTTTACCCCACCAACTACCTAATCTGCCATCGGCCGCCCCTTGAGCGCGAGGTCCCGAAAGATCCCCCGCTTTCCTCTCCCGAGCGTATGCGGTATTAATCCGGCTTTCGCCGGGCTATCCCCCACTCCAGGACACGTTCCGATGTATTACTCACCCGTTCGCCACTCGCCACCAGACCGAAGTCCGTGCTGCCGTTCGACTTGCATGTGTAAGGCATGCCGCCAGCGTTCAATCTGAGCCAGGATCAAACTCTTCAGTTCAAACCTGTTACTGTGTTCGGGCTCTCTCGAACCCGGTCGCTCACTCAACGTACTGACGATGATTGATCCGTCTTTCGACAGACAAACCTTCCTCTAATACTGTGTGAGGCTTCTGATACTTCTGCCTGACAGCAGACTCCGGAGAATCCGCCGCCGCATTCCGCATCAAGCGCCCACACTTATCGACTGTTAGTTTTTAAAGATCGGTCCGCCAAACCCGCCGTGCCTGAACCACCTGAACCACCACCACCCGGCACCGCTTCGTTTGCGTCGCTGCGTCTGCAGCAGAGAAACGAGATTATGGAGAGCTTCCGTCGGATCGTCAACAGGTTTTTATCACTCGCTTAACCTGCCCACGCCGCTGAAGCCCACGCCATCAAAGGCTTCCCGCTTCTCCGCACCCCGGCGTCCGGAGCGCGAAAGAGCGGAATCCTAGTCGCCGCAGCCAGAACTTGCAAGCGAAATCCTGGGGGTTTCCTTAGGGGATCTTTCCCATACGGCCCGGGTCATCTATCGATGGGGTTTTCACTTCGGGCGCCAGCGTCTGGACGGCGGATGCGCCGATCGTCCAATCATGCAGCACGGTATAAGCGACCGCCAGCAACGTCGGGCCGATGAAAACACCAAGAAAACCAAACGCAAACGCGCCGCCGAGGATGCCGAGCATCACCAGAATCAACGGCATGTCACTGTTTTTGCCAATCAGGATCGGCTTGATGACGTTGTCGGCCATGCCGACTACCAGCAGGCCCCATATGACCACAAAAATCGCCCATCCAGTCGACCCGCTCTGATACAGCCAGATCGCTGCCGGCAACCAGACAATGACCGGACCGCCCGGCACCACCGACAGAAAAAACGTCACGAGCCCGAGCAACGCCGGCGCCGGTACGCCCGCCATCCAGAAACCGAATCCCGCGAGAACCGCCTGTACGAGGGCCGTACCAAGAATCCCGTAGACCACCCCCTTCACCGTGCTGCCCGCCAGCGCCAGCAGATACTCGGCGCGCTCACCGGCTACTCGACGCATGCCGGCTTTCAGCCAGGCGGCCGCCCCCTCGCCACCGGTATAAAAGAAGAACGCGAGCACGATGCTCAACGCCAGCAGCCCCAGCCCATGCGTCACCGCAAGCGCCGCCGCCAGAATCCACTTCCCAGCCGGAGCGGCGAGCGTGCGCAATTGCGCGATCAACTCGGAATTGCTGCTGGTCAAGCGCTCCCAAAAGGCCCCGATGCTCGAACCAACCAGCGGGATCCGCTGCACCCACGGCGGCAGATCGGGCAACCCCGACTCGAAAAGTCTTTGCACCAGCGCAACGATGTCGTGAACATGCGCGCCGAACGCGAAACCCGCATAGACGAACGGCCCGAGCACCACGACCAGAATAATCAGCACGATCAAGGTCGCGGCCAGCTTGCGCCGCCCGCCGACCACGCCAGTGAGTCGCCGGTAGAGTCCCCAGGAACTGTAGCTGAGGATGGCGCCCCACAGCAGCGCGGTCGTAAATGGCGCCAGCACCAGCAACGACCCACCCACGAGCACAATCAATGCGAATACCGCGGCAAGTCGCTCGATCAGTTGGTCAGATTTCACGATGAATCTCCTAATGCGCCAGACCGTGGCAATGACATGACACACGCCCGTCAGGCGCCCGCTGAACGCCGTCAGTATAGAAGCGAGTTGGGCGTCCGGGGTGTCTTATACCATCCCGCCAGGGTGTTGCGAGTCGCTTGCGACTGTACCGGTGGCGACCGCATTTTTTGAGATGAAAGCGCCCAAATTGCCCGGAGATTGCTGGCCAATCCATATAGCTGCCTGGAAAAGACTAGAATATAAGGTTCCGTGCCCCCAATTTTTCTGGATTTATGCGCTCGCGAATCACCAAACGTCTCCCTCCCGACGCCGACAAGCTCGTCGGTCTCTCGCTCGCGCTTTTCGCGTCGGGCAGCCGTACCGAAGATCGCTTCTGGGAAGCGAAGCTCGACGCGCTGCTGGCCAAAGTCGTGCGCAACGCCAACCAGACTACGCTGGACGCCGCGCTCGACCATCTGCAGCAAAACCATCCGGATGCCTACGGCGCGCTGGCCGACATGGCGGAAACGCACAGCGAATCGTTCGTGATCGAACATGAAGGCGTGTCTTATGAGGCGCTGCTGATCGCCGCGCCTGTGCTCGCCTGGACCCGCTACGTGATTCCGTCCGGCCCGCTCAAGTCCGACGCCGCCGACGCCCTGCGCGCGCACCTGCAAGCGCACGTGCTCGCCGCCAACACGCGCGTGGCAATGGCTCCGTTCCTGTTCAGCATCGACCAGTTGCCGCGCCATCACGTCGAAACGTGGCGCATCGCCCAGCAACTTGCGCAAGCCGCGGTCAGCGGCGGCAACGCGAAGCTCAATTTCGGCGAACTGCCGGAGACCTCGCCGATTCTGGCGGACCCGCGCTTTTTGCTTGCCGTAGTCGCCGCTCCCGTCGGCGACGCGACGTTCCGCTGGCAGGAAGAAGAGCACGGCACTCGCATCGAGCGCGGCCAATGTCTCGAGCAATGGGCCACCCAAGGCGGCGCGAATCTGTCGGTTGTGCTGCCGGGCTGCGAATTCGAATGTCTGCTGCCGGATGCGTACTACTCGGCGTGCCGCGACGCCGATGAAAGTGTGCGTCCGCACACCGTGCGTACCGCCGTGCGTTATCTTTTCGACACTATTGGCGCGGCGCCGCAGGATCTGCGCGCGGTGGTCGCCGGCTTCGGCGAACGGCGCATCGACGAATACCGCGTCGGCTTCACGCGCAAGGGCAGCAACGACGTGATCTACGGTGTCGTATGGCCACTCTACGGCCGCGAAAACGGCGAGGCGGGCATCGACGAGGAGCCGGAGGAAATCACCGGCTCGGACGAACCGCTCGAGGAAATCGTCGCGCTGCTCAAGGAAACCGGCATCACGGATGTGCGCCGCCACGCGGGCCGCTTCGAGCCGGAATATTGCGACGACTGCGGCGTGCCGCTGTATGCGGACCCGCTCGGCGAAATCGTCCACGCGGAAATGCCCGAAGACGCCGAGCCCGCGCAACCCCATTTCCATTGACACCGAAGTCGACATCCCTGCCTTATCGCAAAAAAGCCCCGTATATACGGGGCTTTTTTGTTGATTGCCCGCATTTCTTATGCCTTTTGGACAGCCGTCAAAACGAAGGGAATTTGTCATCATAGGCACGGTGACGCATCGCCGTGATCGAGTCAGCTCCACGAGTCCCACAGATGCGTCGCGCCATTTCGCCCGATACATCTGGAGACATGCATGCGCTTCGCGATTCTCAATTCAAACGCAGAACGACGTGATGGACTCAAGGCCTTGCTGCGGCAGATCGACCGGCTGGCACGCTTCACAGAAGCCGATGAATGGCGTCTGCTCGAACGTCCGTTCAAGCGTTATCGGCCTGATCTCGTCGTGATCGACTGGGAGGACTGGATGTCGGTTGCGCAGGTGCGTGCGTTGCTCAGCCACTTTCCGGACCTGCGCATCAGCGTGCTCACCGACGGGACTTTGCCCGCGCTCGTGCGCGCGCTGATGGACGAAGGTGTGCTCGGCGTTGTTCCACGCGACACCGATCCCTGCCTGATCGTGCGCGCATTGGAAATGGTGCTGCTCGGCGGTCACTACGTGCCGCCCGGCGCGCTGGCGATCGATCCGCCGCTGCCGACCGACACCGCGATCCGTACGTTCGACGAAGAAAGTCCGCCGCCCCGCCGCAACAAACTCTCGGGCGGGCTATCACCGCGGCAGGAGCAGATCATGCGCTGCGTGCACATGGGCAGCACCAACAAGATGATCGCGCGCACGCTCGGCATTAGCGAAGGTACGGTCAAGATCCACCTGACGAGCATATTCCAGCAACTTGGTGCGCCCAATCGCGCCGCGGCGGTCGCGCTTTACAACGGATGGCTCACGAATCATTTGCAAGTGCTGCGCAACAACGGCGAGCACAGCGCGCGGCCGGTCATCCGCGGGCAGCCTGGCCCAGTTCCGCTCCGGCGCCGCACACGTGCGCGCTTCCAGTATCCGTTGCCGGGCAGCGACACCAGCAGCGCGCTACCGATGGCCGCGGAGCCCGCCACGTCGTACGGTGAGGCCCCACCCGGCCGGCCCGCGCGGAAGTCGGTCGGGCCGGGTTCCGCATGACGAGGGGCGCGGGGCACGCCGCGCGCATGGGTTGGAACGTCCGCATGCGCGCAGCGTCGAGGGTGGGCTGGCATGGAATCCGCTCACACCTTTTCTCGTCCAACGAGTAATATGAGACACATGGGTTTCCTCTACACACCGCTTCCGTTTTGGGTCGCTGTCGGTGGCTGGATTGCCACTGCGATGGTGATCGCGCTCGCGCTGTGGAAAAAACCTTTCAAAAGACTTCAGGACGGCACGCTCCAGCATGTCTGGCTCGCGATAATCGTCGCGGTGTCGGTGCTGTGGTCGAGCAACGCCTGGCTCGACGACGGCACCGTGATGCACCTGCTCGGCGCCACGCTCGTCGTCACGCTGTTCGACTGGGGGCTCGCCCTGATCGCGATGGCGGTGGTCGCGGGGCTGGCCGCCGTCGTCTTCGATGCGCCGTGGCAGGGCATCGCGCTGACGTTCCTCGTGTACGGAGCCCTGCCCGTCGCCATCTCGACCTTGCTCCAGCGCATCTGCACCGCGTGGCTACCGCGCAATCTTTTCATGTTCATCTTCGGCCAGGGCTTCGTTTCGCCCGCCATTGCCGTGTCGTTGACGGCCGCGGCAGCGCTCGGCATCCATATCGTCGTGTCCGGCGGTTCGATGACCGTGGTGCCGATCGGCTACGCGCTCAGCGTGCTGCTGCTCGCCACCGGCGAAGCATGGTTCACTGGCATGGCGACCGCGCTGATCGCGGTCTACCGTCCCGCATGGGTGACCACCTACGACGTGCGGCGCTATCGTCTGGGCGGCCCGCGCACCTGAGAATGCGCGCTTTGACGTCGCGTGCGGCGCATCTGTGATAATCAGCGCCTCGTCACTGGAGACTTTCCGGGCGCCCCCATCAGGACAAGGCAGAATATTTGCAGCAACATTGAACTCAACCCTTGCGCGCGGCATCTTATTTGCCTCATCTCCTATTTGCGTCTAAAGAACTAGATGGATCGCACCAATGTACCGAGCCGGTTGCTGCGGGTGATCGGCCGGTTGGCAGCCTGCGCAGCGGGTCTCTCGCTCATCTGCGCGGCTCCCGCATTCGCTGATCAGCTCGAACAGCACAACGACCTCGTCAATAGATTTATCACCGAAATGCACGCGGATCCGCTCGTCGCGGACTGCGCCGCGCATGGCGACTTCGTCGCGAGCACGTCGACCGCTTTCGACCACGTCGAATTCCCGTCCAGTTCGTTCGACAGTGCGCACTCGTCGGTCACGCCATGGAACGACTCGTTCGACGAAGGCAAGCAGCGCGTCAAGGTGGACAGCATCGTCACCGTCGAGGGCGTCGGCGTGCGCGAGGACAACTCGGGCGAGCCGGCCGATCTGAAATTCCGCTGCGGCTACGTCGGCTCGCAGATGCTCGCATTCAGCTGGAACGATCCGGTACCGCCAAACCGCGCGCATAGCGCGGGATCGGGCCAGCACAAAGGCGGCAAAGGCAAGCACGCGGTCGGCGGCAAGACGTCGAAGAAGTCGTCGAAGACAGGCTCGGGCCAATCGTCGCGCACGACGTCGAGCAAAACGGCAAACAAGAACTCGAAGAAGAAGAGCCAATGACATCTGGCGCTGATCGAGCCGCGCCACCGTCCGATCAGTCGCCCCAATAAAAAAACGAGGCACGCACTTTTGCCGTGCGCGCCTCGTTTTTTGTGTCCATCCGTCCGCTTCTTCAGGCGAACGTCTCCACGTGTCGCAGGATCGCTTGCAACATTGCGGCGCCAAGCGATGCGCTGCGCTCGCCGTTCCAGCCGACCCGCTCGTCGGGCAGATTTGCGTTGTCCTTGAACGGCATTTCCAACGTCAACGACAGACAGCCGAATTCGTTGCCGATGTACTTCGACGCGAGCTTCAACGCATCCTCGCGATACTTGCTCGCCGCATAGCCATACTTGTCCTGAAAATCCGGACTCGCGTGCTTGAACGCCTCGATGAACGCCGTCTGCTCGCGGCTCTGCCGCTCGGTGAAGCCCGGCAACATTTCGGAGCCCGCGACGAACACATACGGCAATGCCTCGTCGCCATGAATATCGAAGAACAGGTCGCAGCCTATCGCATGAATCGCGTCGCGCACCACCAGCACCTCGGGACTGCGCGCGGCGTCCGGCTCCATCCATTCGCGATTCAGGTTCGCGCCGGCCGCGTTGGTGCGCAGATTGCCGCGCACGCTGCCGTCCGGATTCATGTTCGGCACGATGTGAAACACCGCATGATCGTAGAGCTTGCGCGCGACCGGGTCGCCCGCCCAATCGCCCCAACCGGCGAGGCGCTTCACGAACCCCTCGATGAACCATTCGGCCATCGTCTCGCCCGGATGCTGCCGGGCAATCAGCCAGATGTTCTTTTTGGGCGCGGCGTTGGCGGCATCGTTGGCGGGCGGCGTGCCGAGCGTGAGCAGCGAAATCGGCCGGCCTTCGACCGTCTTGCCGAGTTCGGTCAGCGACGCGTGCGGCATCTGCTGCACGGCGCCGAGAAACTCCGCATGACGCTCCTCGCTGTACGGTTCGAAGTACGCGTAGTAGATGCTGTCGAAATCGGGCGTATGGTCGATCGTCAGCACGCGGCCGTCGTACGACGTCGGCACGCGAAACCAGTTCACGCGGTCGTAGCTTGCGACCGCCCGATAGTCGCGCCAGCCCTCCGCGAACGCGCACGCGGCGGCGTTCTCGAAGGTCATCACGCAGCGCTCGCCCGCCGCGCCCGACAGGCGGAAATAGAACCACTGCGCAAACTCGGCGTGGCTGTCGGGCCGTACGCGCAGGCGAATATTGCCGGCGTCCTCGCAGGACAGCACATCAACTGCGCCTGCGTCGAAATTGCTCGTAATCGATAACGTCATCGGAGTCTTCCCTGCCTGAATTCACGCTGCCTTTTTAGCGCAGCGGCACGTTTATTCCGCAACGCGGCGGCGAAATACGAAAGTGGAGTCGTTCGAGGCTTCGGCACAGAACGCGTAGCCTTCGGTCTCGAAGTCCTTCAACTGCTCGGGACGATCGAGGCGATTTTCCACCGCGAAGCGCGCCATCAAGCCGCGCGCGCGTTTTGCATGGAAGCTGATGATTTTGTAGCGGCCGCCCTTCCAGTCTTCGAACACCGGCGTGACGACCGGCGCGTCGAGCAGCTTCGGCTTGACCGACTTGAAGTATTCGCCCGATGCGCAATTGACCAGCACGCGCGAGGTGGCCGCATTCTTCTTCAACTGCGCGTTCAACGCGTGCGTGATCCGCTCGCCCCAGAACGCGTACAGATCCTTGCCGCGCGGGTTGACGAAACGCGTGCCCATTTCGAGCCGGTACGGCTGCAGCAGATCGAGCGGACGCAGCAGGCCGTAGAGGCCCGACAGCACCCGCACGTGATTCTGCGCATAGTCGAGATCGGCTGACGACAACGTCTTCGCATCGAAACCTTCGTACACGTCGCCGTTGAAAGCGAGCACAGCCTGCTTGGCGTTGTGCATGCCGAATTGCGGCGACCAGTCCGCGTAACGCTGAAAATTGAGGTGCGCGAGCTGATCGGAAATGCTCATCAGCGAAGCGATCTGTTGCGGCGACAAACGGCGCAGGCCGCTGATCAGTTCGGCGGCGTCATCGACGAAATCGGGGATCGTGTGCTTTTTGACGTGCGGCGGGGTGTCGTAGTCGAGCGATTTCGCCGGCGACAGAACGATTATCATAGAGGCTTGCAGGCACGCCGTGCCTGGCGGTCAAAGACGAAAGCCCGATTGTAACGAATGCCCGGTTCCCTCGCCTCAAGCGGCGCGTTGCGCGTCGTACTCGATTCCAATGTCTGGATCGACATACTCGTATTCGACGACCCTCACACGCGGCCGATCGCCGCCGCGCTCGAAAGCGGCGCGCTCGCCGCGCTGATCGACGCGCGCTGCCTCGCCGAGCTCGCCTACGTGCTCGACTATCCGCAGTTCGCGCACCGCATTGTCGACAAAGCCGCTGCGCTCGCGGTCGTCGCGCGGCTGGCGCAACTGGTCGAGCCGTGTGAGCCGACCGAGTCCGCCGCCGACGCGCGGCCGCTGCCCCAATGCAAGGATCGCGACGATCAGAAGTTTCTCGAGCTTGCGCATGCGGCGCAGGCCGACTGGCTCGTGTCGAAAGACCGTGCGGTGCTGAAGCTCGCGAAACGGATCGCGCGCGACTTCGGCTTCAGGATCGCGCAACCGGCACCGTTCGTCGCGGCAATCGGCATCGCGCAGAATGCTGGGGGCGAGCCCGTCAACGCGTGAATCCGACCGTCCGGGTGGCGCGTTGAGCCGAGCGCATGTTGAAGGTTCATCGTCAGGCGGCTTCTGACGATCAACGTGACACCCGCGGCGCGCACAGCGTGTCGCGATTCCCTACAATCAGGCTTCGCCCTTCGCAACGACAGTTCGAGAACCGGCCCACCTTATCGCACTGCTACCCACAACGCCATGAACGCACCGCACGACACGCCCACGAGCCCCACGTTTCCGTCTCGCCTGCCGAACGTCGGCACGACGATTTTCACCGTGATGAGCGCGCTCGCCGCGGAAAAAGGCGCGGTGAATCTGGGTCAGGGCTTTCCCGACTTCGCCTGCGATCCGCGCATCGTCGACGCGGTCGCGAACGCGATGCGCGACGGTCACAACCAGTATCCGCCGATGGCCGGTGTGCTGCCGCTGCGTCAGGCGATTTCGGACAAGATCGCGAATCTGTACGGCCGCCACTACGACGCCAATAGCGAAATCACCGTGACCGCGGGCGCCACACAGGCGTTGCTGACCGCGATTCTCTGCACTGTCCATCCCGGCGACGAAGTGATCGTGATCGAACCGACCTACGACAGCTATCTGCCGTCGATCGAACTCGCGGGCGGCAAGCCGGTTTTCGTCACGCTCGACGCACCCGACTACGCGATCCGGTTCGACAAGCTCGCCGCCGCGATCACGCCGAAGACGCGGCTCATCATGATCAACACGCCGCACAATCCGACCGGCACCGTGTGGCGCGAACAGGACATGCGCAAGCTCGAGGAGATCGTGCGCGGCACCAACGTGCTGATCCTGTCCGACGAGGTGTACGAGCACATGGTCTACGACGGCGCGCCGCATGAAAGCGTCGCGCGTTATCCGGAACTCGCGCAGCGCAGCTTCGTCGTGTCGAGCTTCGGCAAGACCTACCACGTGACGGGCTGGAAAGTCGGCTATGTGGCCGCGCCCGCCGCGCTGAGCGCCGAGTTCCGCAAGGTGCACCAGTTCAACGTGTTCACCGTCAACACACCGATGCAGATCGGCCTCGCCGATTACATGAAGGACCCGGCGCCGTACGTGGAGCTACCGGCGTTCTATCAGCGCAAGCGCGATTTCTTCCACGCGGGCCTCGCGAATTCGCGCTTCAGGCTGCTGCCGTGCACGGGCACGTATTTTCAATGCGTCGACTATTCGGCGATCAGCGACCTGCCCGAAGCCGAATTCGCGCAATGGCTGACCGGCGAAATCGGCGTCGCGGCGATTCCGGTCTCGGCGTTCTATCACGAGGCGCACGAGTCGGGCGTGGTGCGCTTTTGCTTCGCCAAGCAGGAAGGCACGCTCGCTACCGCGCTCGAACGGCTCGCGCGGCTCTAGGATGCCTTGCGCGATGCCACGAACGAACCCACGTTACTTGCCATCGCGCGGCGCGGCACGGGTGTGCGCTTCGCACCCATGCGCGCTTCATGGCACTGCGCTCATTCCCTCAGGACGCACGCGACGCCGCGACACAGGCCTTGCGATCCTCCGTCACGCGCTGCGCAGCCGGCCGCGGGTTGATCGTCTTCACGTAGCGCTTCCAGTCGATCCCCGCTTCGAGCAGAAGATCGCGGCCGTAAATGGTCTGTGTCGCCATACCGACGAGCGGCAGGCTCACGTAGCCGGCGGTATCCGCCACGCTGAATTGCTCGCCGCACAGATACGGCGAGAACTTCGCGATCCGTTTGAAACCGGCGATGTGATGCGTGAGCAGCTTCTCGACGCGCCCTTTGGTCGCGTCGCTGACCGTGCCGCCGAAAAACGCTTCCTTGTACAGATTGCGCACTGTCAGCTCGAGATGTACATCGACGAAAAAGATCATTTCGCGTTCCTTGGCGGCCTGCCACGGATCGGCGCAGAAGATCCGCTTGTCGGGAAAACGCGCAGCCAGATATTCGACGATGCACTGCGACTCGCAGAGGTCGCCGTGCTCGGTCTGCAGATATGGCACCTTGCCGAGCGGCGAATGCTCGAGCAGCGCTTCTTCCTGACTCGGCTTCACGAACTGCTCCTCGAACTCGATGCCATGTTCGAGCAGCACGAACTTGACCTTGTTGTAGTAGTTGGACAGCGCAAAACCGCACAGCTTGATCATGGGGTGTCTCCTTGTGTCATGGTGTGTGAGACCGCGCGTCGAGGTTGAAGTAGCGGCTTTCCATCGAATCATCCAAGAAATTGCACGATCGTGCTATTCTAAAATAACCCATGGAGTCGGGCATCACAATGAACTCTCGCAATTTCAGCATCGAGACCATCGGCATCGTCGGCACCGGCGCGATGGGCCGCGGTATCGCGCAAATCGCGGCGCTCGCTGGCCTGCGCGTGCGGCTCTACGACACCAACGCGGCCGCCGTCGGCGCCGCGCGCGACTATCTCGCGGAGACTTTCGCCAAATTGACGGCCAAAGGCAAGCTGGAGCAGTCGCGCTCGCTCGCCGCGCTCGCCAACGTGAGCGGCGTGCAGGCGATCAGCGAGCTGGTCGGCTGCGATCTCGTCATCGAGGCGATCGTCGAAAAGCTCGAGGTGAAGCAGGCGCTGTTTCGCGAGCTCGAAACGGTGGTCAGCGGCCGCTGCATCCTCGCGTCGAATACGTCGTCGCTGTCGATCACCGCGATTGCCGCGGGATGCACCGATCCGTCGCGCGTGGTCGGCTATCACTTCTTCAATCCGGTGCCACTGATGAAGGTCGTCGAAGTGATCGACGGCCTGCGCAGCGACCCCGAAGCCGGCGACGCGCTGATGGAACTCGCGCGCCGCATGGGCCACACGCCGGTGCGCGCGAAGGACATGCCGGGCTTCATCGTCAATCACGCGGGCCGCGGCATGAATACCGAGGGCTTGCGCGTGGCGGGCGAAGGCGTCGCGAGCTTTGCGGACATCGACCGCATCATGCGCGAGCAGGCCGGCTTTCGCCTCGGGCCGTTCGAGCTGCTGGACCTGACCGCGCTCGACGTGTCGCATCCGGTGATGGAGTCGATCTATCACCAGTTCTACGAAGAACCGCGTTACACGCCGTCGCCGATCACGGGCAGGCGGCTATCGGGCGGACTGCTCGGCCGCAAGAGCGGCGAAGGTTTCTATCGCTACGTGGACGGTAAGCAGCAGGTTGCCGCCGAAGCGCCCGCGCCGACCACGCTGCCGCAAAGCGTGTGGGTCAGCCAACGCGACCGCGACGCGTATGAGGCCGTCGTGCAACTGGTCGGCAAAGCGGGCGTACAGCTCGACGAAGGCGCGACGCCCGCCGCCGGTTCGCTGATCGTCGTCACGCCGTTCGGCCACGACGCGACCACGGCCGCGGTCGACGAAGCGCTCGACGCGAGCCGCGTCGTCGCCGTCGATGCCCTATTCCCGCTCGTCGGCGCGCAACGCCGCACGCTGATGACCACGCCGGCCACGACACGCGCCGCGCGCGATAGCGCGCATGCGCTGTTCGCCGCCGACGGCATCCCCGTCACCGTGATCCGCGATTCGACCGGCTTCGTCGCGCAGCGGGTGGTCGCGACGATCGTCAACATCGGCTGCGACATCGCGCAGAAGCAGATCGCGACGCCGGAGGACATCGACCTCGCCGTCATGCTCGGCCTCGGCTACCCGCGCGGACCGCTCGCGCTCGGCGACGCGCTCGGCGCCACCACCATTCTCACGATCCTGCGCAACATGCACAGCGTGCTCGGCGAACCGCGCTATCGTCCGTCGCCATGGCTCGCAAGACGCGCGCAACTCGGCCTCGCGCTCACGCAGCGCGACGCCGCCGACATCCCAACGGAGACCCAATCATGAGCGCCGCCCTGCTCGCTTCACGCCCGGCCAGCAGCGAATCCACACTGGTCCTCACGCTGTCGAACCCCGGTGCGCGCAACGCGCTGCATCCGGACATGTACGCCGCGGGCATCGAGGCATTCGATACCGTCGAGCGCGATCCGTCGATTCGCGCCGTCGTGATCACCGGCGCCGATAACTTCTTTTGCGCAGGCGGCAACCTGAACCGCCTGCTCGAAAATCGCGCGAAAGATCCCTCCGTGCAAGCCGATAGCATCGACATGCTCGCTCAATGGATTTCGGCACTGCGGCTATCGTCGAAGCCGGTCATTGCCGCGGTGGAAGGCGCGGCGGCCGGCGCCGGATTTTCGCTCGCGCTCGCCTGCGATCTGATCGTCGCCGCGGACAACGCCAAATTCGCGATGTCCTACGCGCGCGTCGGCCTGACGCCCGACGGCGGCGGCTCGTGGTTTCTCGCCGAGGCGCTGCCGCGCCAGCTGGCCACCGAGGTACTGATCGAAGCCAAGCCGATCGGCGCCGCGCGTCTGCACGAACTCGGCGTCGTCAACCGGCTCACGAAAGCCGGCACCGCGCTCGATAACGCGCTCGCGTGGGCCGACGAGCTCGGCGCGATTTCGCCCAATTCGGTCGCGCGCATCAAGGGGCTGATCGCCGCGGCCGGTACGCAGCCGCTCGCGGATCATCTGGTCGCCGAGCGCGATAACTTCGTCGCGTCGCTGCATCATCGCGACGGTCTCGAAGGCATCACCGCGTTCCTCGAAAAACGCGCCCCCATCTACAAATAAACGACGACAGAGCCGCCCGACATGCCCGACTACCAACTGCCGAAACGTCGCCGCATCTTCCTGATGCGTCACGGCGACGTCACCTACTTCGACGACTCCGGCCGCGCGATCGATCCCGAAACCGTGCCGCTGAACGCGAACGGCCGCGAGCAGGCGAGCGCGGCGGGCCGCGTGTTCGCCGAACAGCAGGTGCGCTTCGACCGCGTGATCGTCAGCGGCTTGCCCCGCACGATCGAAACCGCGCGGCGCGTGCTTGCCGAAACGGGTCAGCAGATCGAGCCCGAAATCGAGCCCGCGTGGCAAGAAATTCGCGGCGGACGGCTCGGCGGCATACCGCCGAGCGATATCGAGGCCGCCTTTCTCGGCGTGTTCGACGGCATCGTGCCGGAAAGCATGCGCTTTCTCGACGGCGAAACGATCGGCGAGCTGTTCGATCGCATTTTGCCGGCCGTCACGGCGCTGCGCGAAGACACCTCGTGGGACACTGCGTTGCTGGTGCTGCACGGCGGCGTCAATCGCGCGATCCTGTCGCACGCGCTAACGGCCGGCGGCCGCACGTTCTTCGGTCATCTGGCGCAGGCGACCGGCTGCATCAATGCGCTCGACGTCGGCGCCGCGCCGCGCGACTGGGTGCTGCGCATGCTCAACTATTCACCGCCGTCGCCGTTGCATCGCGACGTTCGCAACACCACGATGGAAATGCTCTACGCACAATTCATCCGATACCAGCGTAGCTGACACCGAACTGGAGGAGACACATGGCGCAAGCCACGCAGACCGGCGAACCCGCACGCAGACAGGACTACTCGGCTTTCGAGGGCACCCGCCCGGTCAACGAGCGGCAACGCTTCGACAACGACGCGCTCGCCGCGTGGCTGGCCGGACATGTCGACGGATTCGAGGGGCCGCTCACGCTCGAGCAATTCGCGGGCGGACAATCCAATCCCACGTTCAAGCTGATCACGCCGTCGCGCGCGTACGTGATGCGCGCGAAGCCCGGACCCGCGGCGAAGCTGCTGCCGTCCGCGCATGCGATCGAACGCGAATATCGCGTGATGCACGCGCTCGCCGACACCGACGTGCCGGTCGCACACATGCTCGCGCTGTGCGAGGACGAAAGCGTGATCGGTCGCGCGTTCTACGTGATGGAGTTCGTGGAAGGCCGCGTGCTGTGGGATCAATCGCTGCCCGGCATGACGCCCACCGAGCGCGCGGCGATCTACGACGAAATGAATCGCGTGATCGCGGCGTTGCACAGTGTCGACGCCGCCACCGCCGGCCTCGCCGACTACGGTAAGCCAGGCAATTACTTCGCGCGCCAGATCGGCCGCTGGAGCAAGCAGTATCTGGCGTCCGAGACCGAGCCGATCGACGCGATGCACCGGCTGATCGAATGGCTGCCGCAGCATATGCCGGCCGAGACGAACGAGCGCGTGTCGGTCGTGCATGGCGACTATCGGCTCGACAATCTGATTTTCGATCGCAACGAGCCGCGCGTGCTCGCGGTGCTCGACTGGGAACTGTCGACGCTCGGCGATCCGCTCGCCGACTTTGCTTACCACTGCATGGCGTGGCATGTCGACCCCACGCAGTTCCGCGGCATCGCGGGACTCGATTGGGCCGCGCTCGGCATTCCCGATGAAGCGCGGTACGTCGAGCGCTATTGCCAACGCACCGGTTTCGAGATTCGTGGCGACTGGAATTTCTATCTGGCCTACAACATGTTCCGCATCGCAGCGATCCTGCAAGGGATCATGAAGCGCGTCGTCGACGGTACCGCATCGAACGCGCAGGCGCTCGACGCCGGCCGGCGCGCGAAGCCGATGGCCGAACTCGCCTGGCACTATGCGCAGAAGGTTCTCTAGACACAAGGGCGCGCCCTGCTCCCCATCATTCGCAGTCCGTTACCCGCGAGGTCCAAGATGAATTTCGATTACACCCCGAAGGTCCAGGCGTTGCGCGAAAAACTGCTCGCCTTTTTCGACGAGCACATTTACCCGAACGAACAGGCGTTCTATGCGGAGATCGCGCGCAACCGCCAGAACGGCAACGCATGGGTGCCGACCGAACTGGTCGAGCAACTCAAGCAGAAGGCGCGCGACGCCGGTCTGTGGAATCTGTTCCTACCGCAATCGGAGCGCGGCGCGGGCCTGACGAATCTCGAATACGCGCCGCTGTGCGAGATCATGGGCCGTGTGCCGTGGGCGCCGGAAGTGTTCAACTGCAACGCGCCGGACACCGGCAACATGGAGACGATCGAGCGCTACGGCAGCGAAGAGAACAAGCGCGAGTGGCTCGAACCGCTGCTGCAAGGGCAGATCCGTTCGGCGTTTCTGATGACGGAGCCAGAGGTCGCGTCGTCGGATGCGACGAACATCCAGACTAGCATCGTGCGCGATGGCGACCATTACGTGATCAACGGTCACAAGTGGTGGTCGTCGGGCGCGGGCGATCCGCGCTGCAAGGTCTATATCGTGATGGGCAAGACCGATCCCGACGCACCGCGCCATCAGCAGCAGTCGATGATCCTCGTGCCCGCCGACGCCACCGGCATCACCGTGCATCGCCCGCTCACGGTGTTCGGTTACGACGACGCGCCGCACGGCCACATGGAGATCACACTCGACAACGTGCGCGTGCCCGCTACCAACATGCTGCTCGGCGAAGGCCGTGGCTTCGAGATCGCGCAAGGCCGTCTCGGCCCGGGACGCATCCACCACTGCATGCGCCTGATCGGTCTCGCCGAACGCGCGCTCGAATTGATGGCGAAGCGCTCGCTGCAGCGTGTCGCGTTCGGCAAGCCGGTGGCGTCGCAAGGGGTCACGCAGGAGCGTCTTGCCGAGGCGCGCTGCATGATCGAGCAAGCGCGTCTGCTCACGCTGAAGACCGCGTACATGATGGATACCGTCGGCAACAAGGGCGCGCGCGGCGAGATCGCGATGATCAAGGTGGTCGCGCCGAACATGGCGTGTCAGGTGATCGACTGGGCGATTCAGGCGCATGGCGGCGGCGGCGTCAGCGACGATTTTCCGCTCGCGTATGCCTATGCGTCGGCGCGCACGCTGCGTTTCGCCGACGGCCCCGACGAAGTGCATCGCAACGCGATCGCCAAGCTCGAACTTGCGCGCCATATGGATGCGGGCGCGGCGGCTCGCGTTGAGATGCCGGTCACACGCGTTTGAGTGCTTCGGCTCGGTGTGAGCGTGGGGACTGAGCCCGCGGCAAGCAGCGTCGCGCGATCTATGCTCTAATTTTCGGCAACGGCGGCGCCCTCTTTGCGGCGCCGCTTCGACGAACAAAGGAGCCAGGATGATCGACGTCTATAGCTGGGCAACCCCGAACGGCCACAAGATTCATATCATGCTCGAGGAAACGGGCCTACCCTACAACGTGCATGCCGTGAACATCGGTGCCGGCGACCAGTTCAAGCCGGAATTTCTCGCCATCAGTCCCAACAACAAGATTCCCGCGATCGTCGATTCCGAAGGTCCGAAAGGCGCCGACGGCCGGCCCTTCGCGCTATTCGAATCGGGCGCAATCCTGATTTATCTGGCCGAGAAAACCGGCAAGTTTCTACCGAGCGATCCGGCCGCGCGCTACGCGGCACTGCAATGGCTGATGTTCCAGATGGGCGGCCTCGGTCCGATGCTGGGGCAAACGCATCACTTCCGCGTGTATGCACCCGAGCAGATCGAATACGCGGTCAATCGCTACACCAATGAGGCGCGACGTCTGTACGGCGTGATGGACACGCAACTCGGCAAGACGCGGTACCTCGCGGGCAACGACTATACGATCGCGGACATCGCCGCGTTTCCGTGGACCCGTTCGTGGAAAAATCAGGGCATCGAGCTCGAGACCTTGCCGAACGTGAAGCGCTGGCATGAAGAGATCGCTGCGCGGCCGGCGGTGGTGCGCGGCGTCGACGTGCTGGCGTCGGCGCGCGCGCCGCTGACGGACGACAAGGCGAAAGAGGTGCTGTTTGGTGCGACGCAGTACGCGAAACACTAGTTTCGGCCGTCTCGCTGACGGCTCGACACAAACAGAAAGCGCGAGCGGCATGCCTGCCGGCTCGCGCTTTTTCATTTCGTCTGCGAAGGGAAAACGCTAGAAGTAATGCCGCGTGATGAACTCCGCGACGCACACCGGTCGTTCGCTGCCCTGACACTCCAGCGTCACGTTCCACGCGAGTTGCACGCCGCTGTTGTCGACGTCGGTCACCGACTCGACGGCGAACTTCCCGCGCAGCGACGACCCCACGAGTACCGGCGACATGAAACGCACGCGGTTCAAGCCATAGTTGACACCCATGCGCTGCTCGATCTTCACCGTTTTGCCGAGCAAAGCCGGAATCAGCGACAGCGTCAAAAACCCATGCGCGACCGGGCCGCCAAACGGCGATTCGCGTTTGGCCCGCTCGGGATCGATGTGAATCCACTGATGATCGCCGGTTGCCTCGGCGAAACGGTCGACCCTCTCCTGATCGACGCTCAGCCACTCGCTGACGAGCGGCTCGGCGCCGATGAGCGCGCGCAAAGCACCCGCATTGTCGAAAGCGACCAGCGTCGCCGCGCTCGCCGTCATGCCGCCGCTCCCGGATTGCGCAGGCCGAACATGCCGTTCGAGCGCACGGTGATCACCGTTTCGCCGTGCTGATTGATGCCCTCCCAGCGTGTCGACACGATGCCGCGATCCGGCTTGCTCTGCGACACGCGCTTGTCGACGATGACGTTCATCATCGTGATCGTGTCGCCGACTCGTACCGGCTTGAGCCAGCGGATCTCGTCGATCCCGGGCGAACCCATCGATGTCGAATCCGCCAGTACCTTGCGCACGAGCATGCCCATCATTACCGAGCAGGTGTGCCAACCACTCGCGACGAGGCCGCGGAATGGCGATTCGGCCGCGGCGGCTTCGTCGAGATGAAACGGCTGCGGATCGAACTTCTGCGCGAACTCGACAATCTCCTCGCGCGTGAACATGTGCTTGCCGATTTCGCGGCTCGAGCCCACTTCCATGTCTTCGAAACTGATTTTCATCGTGCACCTCCTTTGTCCGGTGGAACGGCCCGATCAGTCTTCGGCGACCGCAAATCCGGGCAGCGTGGCAAACCGCGCGAGATGATGATCGACGTCGCCGAGCGTGGTCCCGATGATCGCGAGGCGCTTGAACAGATGCGCGGCCGCCACTTCGTTCGTGACACCCATGCCGCCGTGCAACTGCACCGCCTGTTGACCAACGAAACGCGCGGCCTGGCCGACCCGAACTTTTGCCGCGGAGATCGCTCGACGGCGCTCGTTCGCGTCTTCACTCGCGTAGCGCATCGCAGCCAGATACGTGATCGAGCGCGCCTGCTCCGCGTGGATCAGCATCTCGACCATGCGATGCTGCAACGCCTGGAAACGCGCGATCGGCTGGCCGAACTGCTGGCGCGTTTTGGTGTACTCGACGGTGGCGTGATTGAGCGCGTCGAGCGCGCCGAGCGCTTCCGCGCACAGCAGCAGCGTGCCGTAGTCGGCGATCTGCTCGAGGGTTGCCGCCCCCGCGTGTTCGCCGGCGAGCCGGCGCGCGGGCGTGCCATTGAATTCGAGCGTCGCGGCGCGTTGACCGTCGATCGTGCGGTACTCGGTGAGCGTGACGCCGGCCGCGTCACGCGCGACGACAAAGAGTGCGATCTCGCCATCGAGGCGCGCCGGCACGATCCAGTGGTCCGCCTGCGCGCCGTGCAGCACGACCGATTTGGTGCCGCTCAGCGTGTGCTGCGCACCCTGCCCGCTCGCGGTCGTCGCGACGTCGAACAGATCGTAGCGCGCATGCGGCTCGTGAAACGCCACGGCCAGCCTCGCTTCGCCCTGGGCCGCCCGTTCGAGCAGCGCGGCATCTTCGCCGTCGCCGGTGCCGGCAAGGCGCAGCGCTTCGATGCCGACCGCGGTCGCCCAAAACGGCTCGACGACGAGCGCGCGGCCGAGCTCCTGCATGACCACGAGCATGTCGATCGGACCACCGTTGAAGCCGCCTTGCGTTTCCGGCACCGGCAACGCGGTCAGCCCCAGTTCGGTGAACGCGGCCCAGTGCACAGCCGATACGCCCGCCTCCGAGCGCACGATCTGCTGGCGCGCTTCGAAGCCGTAGCTCCTGTCGAGATAGCGGCGCAGCGCATCGGCAAATTGCTGTTGTTCGTCGTTGAAAGTGAAGTCCATGCGCCGCTCCTCAAAGTCCGAGAATCATCTGCGCGATGATGTTCTTTTGAATTTCGTTCGAGCCGCCGTAAATCGACGTCTTGCGGAAGTTGAAGTAGTACGCGGCAAGCGGCGCGGCATCGTCGTCGCCGGCAAGACTGTGCTCGCGTTCGCCTTCTAGGAACGGCACGTCGAACGGCGCGGCCAGCGGGCCGATTGCTTCGAACATCAGCTCGGTGAGCCCCTGTTGCACTTCCGTGCCCTTGATCTTCAGCATCGACGCTTCCGGGCCCGGGCCGCGACCGCCCGCCTCGTTGGCTACCACCCGTTGCACGGTGACTTCCAGCGCCATCAACTCGATTTCGAGACTCGCTACCTTCGCCGCAAACACCGGATCGTGCAGCAGCGGCTTGCCGTTCTTTTTCTGATTCAGCGCGACACGCTTCAGAAACGCCAGCTCACGCTTCGACGCTCCGACTCGCGCAATGCCGGTACGCTCGTGGCCGAGCAGATATTTCGCATACGTCCAGCCGCGATTTTCTTCGCCGACGAGATTGTCGACCGGCACTTTGACGTCCTCGAAGAACACCTCGTTGACTTCGTGATCTTCGTCGAGCGTGATGATGGGCCGCACCGTGATGCCCGGGGTTTTCATATCGATCAGCAGGAACGAGATGCCCTCCTGCTTTTTGGCGCCGCTGTCGGTGCGCACGAGGCAGAACATCATGTCGGCGTGCTGGCCGAGCGTGGTCCAGGTCTTCTGGCCGTTGACCACGTAATGATCACCGACGCGCTCCGCGCGGGTGCGCAGCGACGCAAGGTCGGAACCCGATCCCGGTTCCGAGTAGCCCTGACACCACCAGTCCGTGCCGTCGAGAATACGCGGCAGATAGTGGCGCTTCTGCGCCTCGTTACCGTACTTCATCAGCACCGGCGCAACCATCGACACACCGAAAGGCAGCACGGAAGGTGCGCCGATACGCGCGCACTCTTCTTCCCAGATATGTCGTTGCGTCGCGTCCCAGCCGGGGCCGCCGTATTCGCGCGGCCACGCGACTGCCGACCAGCCTCGCGTGCCGAGCAGCCTGTGCCAGCTTGCGAAGTCTTCGCGGGAAAGCCGTTTGTGATTGAGAACCTTGTCGCTCAACTCGCGAGGCAGATTCGCTTCGAGCCAGGCGCGGATGTCGGCGCGGAACGCGTCTTCAGCGGGGGAATAGTCTAGATTCATGCGTAGTGTCTCCTGGCCGCCACCGCCCGGCCGCCTGGAGCCACCGCGCTATTGCAGTGGTTCCTTCAGCGCAGCTGGGACCGGCAGCGGCATCACTTCGATGCCTTCCTCGACCAAGGCACGCGCATCCTCCGGTGTCGTGACACCGCGAATACTGCGCACAGGCGCTTCGTTGTAGTGAATGCGTCGTGCTTCCTCGGCGAAGCGGTCGCCCACGTTCTCCGTCTTCTCCAGTACCTCGCGCAGCGCGCGCATCAGGTGCGCCTGCATTTGCTCCACGCCCGCCGGCGCCTTCGAGTCGGTCGCGCCCGACAGATTCAGACGCGGTGCCGACGGCAAACGGCTCACCTCGTTCGCACCGCAGATCGGACATTCGACGAGCTTGCGGGACTGCTGCGACTCGAAGTCATCGGTCGAAGCGAACCAGCCTTCGAACCGATGGCCATGCGGACACTGTAAATCGAGGACCTTCATGTGGAATCAGGGCTTGCGTGCCAGTTTAGCGCAAAATGGAAATTTGTGAACGGTCGTTCGCAAAACTTTAGAGCCGACGCGCAACCGCCAGCAGCCGCAAGGGAATATGACGCGGGTGGGCGATTTTAACGCTTTACGGCAGGTGCTGCCGAAGGCGGCCCGGCTAGAAGCGGTGCCACATCTGCTCCGCTCTACGGCCCGCTTGCGGCGCACTGCTACGCCACGAGATTGCTCAGTTGACGGCTCACACGCGGTTCAATCTGACGGGCCTCCTTCGTCAGATTGATCTGCTTCGCGAGTTTTGCGACATCCGCCACACCGATCTCAATCTCGTACCCGCCGCGCGCGGTCAGCCATTCGAGCACGTCCGCCAGATGCCACACCGACGCACTGCCTTCGTGGACCGGCGACGGGAAGTCGATTGCGTTGTTCAGCATCAGCTTGCGCATGTTTTGCCGCGACACGCCGGCCACCTCGGCCACGTCGGTCAGCCCTACGAAGTCAGGTCCCGCCTCGATCAGTTGCGCGGACGGCACCGCGCCTTTCACGTCCTTGAGCGCGCTGGTGACAGCCGCGAGCGCGCTCGCGCCTTCACGGGTGAAAAGCAGCCCGAGGCGGCCGGGTTGCCCGACGCCAATCGTGGCGTCGTCGCACCCCGCTTCGCCCAACCGCTCGACGATTGCGTCTGCATCGCATTCTTCCGCAGCGAGGCGGTATTTCAACGTGAACACATATTCCATAAGTTACTCCTGTCTTCGTTGAGCCCAGGTTGTTGCGATTCCTGCTTGATACCTGCGTGATACCTACGAACCCACTAGCGCCGTGCCGTGCAGTTGCCGACGATGCGCCGCAAGTGCATGGCGTGATTGCCGGCATTCTTCGGCGTACTCCAGACGCTCGATATACAGAACTCCCCGCAACGACATTCGGCGTCTCTGTACGGGCAATGGATTTTTCCCCACGCATGACCTCTTCCGCCGTCCTGAACGCGCCAGCCGTGCTGCTCCGCGTATGCCAATGCGGCCTCGATCTCTTTCTTCATGTGCCTTGCTCGAACCATCGAGACCTCCAATTTAGTCGCTCCGGCACAGGTTGTCAATTGACAACCTGCGCCGGAGCAGAAATGAGATCACTGCGATCTTTAACTTCAGTCATCCAAAACAAAATCGACGACGAATTCGGTGATCGAGAGGTTCATATTAGCCGGCCGCCGGCGCCACGACGAGCCAGCCAGATGGCATAGGAGACGGCTTATTTTTCGAGCCAGAAAGAAACCGCGAAGCCAATGAAAAGCCCCTGCCGGTCATCGACCAACAGGGGCTCCGTTCACCTGCAACGCGGATCAGCTATCGGGCAGACGCGAACTTATACCGTTTCGGGCGCCTCGGTCGGCCACGTACCCGACAGCACTTTCTCGAGCCAGAAGGTACCGATGATCGTCTTCACATCGGTGATCTTGCCCGTGCGCACCCACTCGGATACCTGCTCCACGGTCGCGGTGAAAAGTTCGAGAAACTCGCCTTCATCGAGGTTGCGCTCACCCGCGGTCAAGCCCCGCGCGAGATAGATATCAATGAATTCGGTCGAGTAAGAAATGATCGGGTGAATCCGAGTCAGGTACACGTACTCCCGCGCGGTATAGCCGGTTTCCTCGCGCAGTTCCCGGACCGCGCAGGCCAGCGCGCCCTCGTTCGGGTCGAGCTTGCCGGCCGGATATTCGACCATCACCTTGCCCATCGGATAGCGATACTGACTTTCGAGCAGCACGCGAGCGTCGTCGAACAAGGGGATCACCATGACGGCGCCCGGATGCTGAACGTATTCGCGCGTTGCCTGTTTGCCGTCGGGCAGTCGGACCGTATCGTACTTGACCGTCATGAACGGTCCTTGATGGACCGTCTTGCTGTCGATACAAGTCTCGGTTAGCGCGGCGTCGTGATTGGGAAGCTCAGCCATGTGCGGACCTCAGAACAGCCAGGCGCGCGCGACGGCGGGACGCCGTCAGCGGCGTTTGACGAGATATTGGAAGGTAAAGCCGGGGAAAGCGAACACGACGAACAGCGCGAACGTGATCGCGTAGAACTGCCAGCCCTGCTCGAAGCGATTTCCCGCGCGCGCTTCGAGCAAAAAGCCCAGCGCGCCGACCACGAAATACAGCACGATCAATTCGGCAATCCGGAGCCAGGCGCTTTTCTTCGCCGCTTTCAACGGCACCGCGGCGAAGAGGCGCTGATTCAGGAACGGCAGGTTGGCGCCGACCAGCGCCAACAGCACGATAAACCAGCCCGCAGCGGACATCAGAGCAGCAGCGTGTGCTGGATCGCCTGCAAGCAGGCGCGCAACAGCGGATCCGGCACGATACCGAGCACCAGCACGGCGACGCCGTTCAACGCAAGCAACGCGCGCGTGCTCGTGTCCGCCACGATCGGCGACTTGTCTTGCGGCTCGTCGAAGTACATCAGCTTGACGATACGCAGGTAGTAGAACGCGCCGAACAGCGACGTGATCACGGCGAGCACGGTGAGCCAGGTCAGGCCGGCGTTCATCGTCGCTTGCAGCACGGCGAGCTTCGCATAGAAGCCGACTGCCGGCGGAATACCCGCGAGCGAGAACATCATGATCATCATCACGAACGCGAATACCGCGCTGCGCTGATTGAGGCCCTTGAAGTCCTCCAGCGTGTCCGCTTCGAAGTCGCGGCGCGCGAGCAGCATGATGACGCCGAAGGTGCCGAGCGTCGTGATCAGGTAGACGATGCTGTAGAACATCGCCGAGCCGTACGCGTTCGCGGCGCCCGTGGTCTTCTGGTCGACCACGCCGGCGAGCAGGCCGAGCAGCACGAAGCCCATGTTCGAGATCGCCGAATACGCGAGCATCCGCTTGACGTTGCGCTGCACGATCCCGGTGATGTTGCCGACGATCAGCGACAGCGCCGCCAGAATCACCAGCATCTGCTGCCATTCGACCGCCAGCGGCAGCAGGCCCATCACGAGGAAACGCAGACCCCACGCGAACGCCGCGACCTTCGGGCCGCCGCCGACGATGAGCGTCATCGCCGTCGGTGCGCCCTGGTACACGTCAGGCACCCACATATGGAACGGCACCGCACCCATCTTGAACGCCACGCCCGCCACGATGAAGATGACGCCGAACAGCAGCACGGTCGGATCGTAGTGGCTCGTGCTGATCGCCTTGAACACTTCGTTCAGGTCGAGCGAGCCGGTCGCGCCATACAGCATCGAAACACCGTACAGCAGGAAGCCGGAAGCCAGGGCGCCGAGCACGTAGTACTTCATCGCCGCTTCGTTCGACGACGCCACTTCGCGACGCAGCGCGATCACCGCGTACAGCGACAGCGACATCAGTTCCAGACCGAGATACAGCGTCAGGAAGTTATTGCCCGAGATCATCACGATCTGGCCGAGCAGCGAGAACATGCCGAGCAGGAAGAAGTCGCCGCGGAACAGGCTACGGTCTTCGAGGTAGCGACGCGAATAAACGATCGTCACCGCATAGCCGAGCGACACCACTGCCTTCATCACATTGGCGAACGGATCGACCACGTACATGTGATCGAAGAAGTAATGCACTTGCGGGTCGAACGCATTGATCGCGAACCAGATCCCGGCGACGAGCGTCGAGTAGAACGCGATGAAATACGTGGTACGGCGACCCTCCTGGCCGACGAACGTGTCGTTGAGCCACGCGATGACAATGGCGAACATCACCAGTGCGTCGGGCAACAGAGCAGTCATAGGGGCGTTTTGCATGGTCTTAAATTCCTCCGCTCGTCGTTACTGAGGCAACGGCAGCTTCGATTGGGCAACGTGGGAGAGGAGGTTTTCCACGGATACGTGCATCACATCGGTAAAGGGCTTCGGGTACAGGCCCATGAACAGCGTCAGTGCGGCGAGCACAGCCAGCATGAAAAATTCGCGACGGTCGATGTCGAGCAGGTTCTTCACGTGGTCGTTCGCGACCGCGCCGAAGTACACGCGCTTGTACATCCACAGCGTATAGGCCGCGCCGAGAATCAGCGTGACTGCCGCGCCACTCGCGATCCAGAAGTTGTACTGGACGGAGGCCAGAATCACCATGAATTCGCCGACGAAACCGGAAGTGCCCGGCAAGCCGCAATTCGCCATCGCGAACAGCATGACGAACGCCGCGAACTTCGGCATCACGTTGACGACGCCGCCGTAGTCGGTGATCTGACGCGAGTGCATGCGGTCGTACAGTACGCCGATGCACAGGAACATCGCGCCCGACACGAAACCGTGCGAGATCATCTGCACGATCGCGCCTTCCGCGCCGAGCTGATTGAAGATAAAGAAGCCGAGCGTGACAAAACCCATGTGCGCGATCGACGAATACGCGACCAGTTTCTTCATGTCGGCCTGCACCATCGCGACGAGACCGATGTAGATCACCGCGATCAGCGACAGCGTGATGACGACCGGTGCGAGGAAATGGCTCGCATCAGGCGTGATCGGCAGCGAGAAGCGCAGGAAACCGTACGCACCGAGCTTCAGCATGATCGCGGCCAGCACGACCGAGCCGCCGGTCGGCGCTTCCACGTGCGCGTCCGGCAACCACGTGTGCACCGGCCACATCGGCACCTTCACCGCGAAGGCCAGGAAGAACGCGATAAACAGTAGCACCTGCGGCGTCATCGCGATCTGCGCGTGCTGCCACGTGGCGATGTCGAACGAGCCGGTCTGGTTGTACAGATAGATCAGCGCAACCAGCATCAGCAGCGAGCCCGCCAGCGTGTACAGGAAGAACTTGAATGCCGCGTACACGCGGTTCGCCCCGCCCCACACGCCGATGATGATGTACATCGGGATCAGCGTCGCTTCGAAGAACACGTAGAACAACAGGCCGTCGGCCGCGCTGAACACGCCGACCATGATGCCCGACAGGATCAGGAAGGCCGCGAGGTACTGGCCGACGTTCTTCGTGATCACTTCCCACGCTGCGATCACGACGATCACCGTGATCAACGCGGTCAACGCAACGAACCACATCGAAATGCCGTCCACGCCGAGGTGATACGTGATGTGGAAGCGCTCGATCCAGTTCGCCTGCTCGACGAACTGCAGCTCGGCGGTGCTCGAATCGAAGCTGGTGATCAGTGGCAGCGTGACGAGGAAGCTCAGAACCGAGCCGATCAGCGAAATCCAGCGCGCGGGGGCGGGGTTCTCGTCGTTGCCGATCGCGAGGACCAGCAGACCGAAAAAGATCGGCAACCAGATCGCGATGCTCAGAATCGGATAAGCGTGCATGAGTGTCCCTCGCCTTATTTGCCGCCGAGCGTTACGAACAGGGTCAGGAGCCCCAGCATGCCGATGATCATGGCGAACGCGTAGTGGTAGATGTAGCCGGATTGGAGGAAGCGGATCACGCTCGCGAACCAGCCGATAAAGCGTGCGCTGCCGTTGACGATGCCGTCGATCACGACCACGTCGCCTTCCTTCCACAGACCCCGGCCAATGGCCACCGCGCCCCGCGCAAACACCACTTCGTTGATCTTGTCCATGTAGTACTTGTTATCGAGCAACGTGTAGATCGGACCGAATGCGCGCTTGATGACAGCGGGCAGATCCGGACGGACCAGATACAGGAACCATGCGACCACCACGCCTGCGAGCGCGAGCCACACAGGCAGGCCCGACACCGAGTGCAGACCCATCGACGCCCAGCCCTGGAATTCTTCGGTCATCTCATGCAGCGCCGGATGGCTCTCGCTGATGTAGATCACCTTGTCGAACGCGACGCCGTGCTGGAAGAAGTCGCCGAACAGCATCGGACCGATGCCGATCGCGCCGATCACGATCGACGGAATCGCCAGCAGCACGAGCGGCACCCACACCACCCACGGCGTTTCGTGCGGCTCGTGAGCGTGGTCGTCGTGACCATGACCATGGTCGTCGTGGCCGTGCGCGTCATGCCCACGCGACTCTGCTTCTGCGCCCATCGGCGATTCCGGGTGCTTCGGATTGCGGAAGCGCTCCTCACCGTGGAACACCATGAAATACATACGGAACGAATACAACGCGGTCACGAACACGCTTGCGACCACCGCGAAGTACGCGAAACCCGAGCCCGGCAGATGCGACAGTTTCACCGCGTCGATGATCGAGTCTTTCGAGTAGAAGCCCGAGAAGAACGGCGTGCCGATCAGCGCGAGCGAACCGATCAGCGACGTGATCCACGTAATCGGCATGTACTTGCGCAGGCCGCCCATGTTGCGCATGTCCTGATCGTGATGCATGCCGATGATCACCGAACCCGCGCCGAGGAATAGCAGCGCCTTGAAGAACGCGTGCGTCATCAGGTGAAACACGGCGACCGAATATGCCGACGCGCCGAGCGCGACCGTCATGTAACCGAGCTGCGACAGCGTGGAATAAGCGACCACACGCTTGATGTCGTTCTGGACGATCCCGAGGAAACCCATGAACAGCGCGGTAATCGCACCGATGACCATCATGAACGACAGCGCCGTATCCGACAGTTCGAAGAGCGGCGACATGCGCGTGACCATGAAGATACCGGCCGTCACCATGGTCGCCGCGTGAATCAGCGCGGAGATCGGCGTCGGGCCTTCCATCGAGTCCGGCAGCCACACGTGCAGCGGGAACTGAGCCGACTTACCCATCGCGCCGATGAACAGGCAGATACAAGCCACCGTCAGCAGGCCCCAGTCGGTACCCGGGAAGTTCAGTGCCGCGAGTTCGGTACGCTTCGCGAAGACTTCGCCGTAGTTCATCGAGCCGGCGAACGCGAACAGCAAACCGATGCCGAGCAGGAAACCGAAGTCGCCGACGCGGTTCACGATGAACGCCTTCATGTTCGCGTAGATCGCGCTCTCACGCTTGAAGTAGAAGCCGATCAGCAGGTACGAAACGAGACCCACCGCTTCCCAGCCGAAGAACAGCTGCAGGAAGTTGTTGCTCATCACGAGCATCAGCATCGAGAACGTGAACAGCGAGATGTACGAGAAGAAGCGCTGGTAGCCGTCGTCGTCGGCCATGTAGCCGATCGTGTAGATGTGCACCATCAGCGACACGAAGTTCACCACGCAGATCATCATCGCGGTCAGCGAGTCGACCAGGAAACCGACTTCGACCTGGGTCTTGCCGATTGACATCCATTGATAAACGGTAGCGTTGAAGCTCGCGCCGTCCATCACCTGGAAAAAGACCATGACCGACAGGATGAACGAAATCGCGACGCCGAGGATCGTGACCGAATGCGCACCCGCCCGCCCTATCGCCTTGCCGAACAGCCCCGCAATCAGGGAACCAGCGAGCGGTGCCAGCGGAATTGCCAACAGCAGGTTTTCATTGAGTATCGTGGACATAACCGCTTTTCCTGAAATTAACCTTTGAGCTGATCGAGATCCTCGACATTGATCGTGTCGAGACTACGGAACAGGGTCACCAGAATTGCGAGACCGATCGCCGCTTCGGCTGCCGCAACCGTCAGCACGAAGAAGACGAAAATCTGGCCATGCACGTCGCCCAGGTAGTGCGAGAACGCGACGAAATTGGTGTTCACCGCGAGCAGCATCAGTTCGATCGCCATCAGGATGATGATGACGTTGCGGCGGTTCAGGAAAATGCCGACGATGCTGATCGCAAACAGGATCGCGCCGAGGACAAGGTAATGGGCAAGGGTCAACATGATTTCTATCTCCTGTCCGCTCAGCTGTTCTTGGCCGGCGCCGAGTCGGCTGCTGCTGCAGCTGCCGCGGCAGCCGCTTGTTCCGCAGCGAGGGTCGCCGCGGTTTTCTCTGACGGCATCTTCACAACGCGCACGCGGTCCTGCACGCGCACCTTGACCTGTGCGCTGACGTTCTGACGCTTGCTGTCCTTCTTGTGGCTCGTGGTCAGCGCGATCGCCGCGATGATGGCAACCAGCAGGATCAGGCCGGCAATTTCGAACGCGAAGATGTAGTCGGTATAGATGACCTTGCCGATCAGGCGCGTGTTCGACCAGTCGCCCATGCCAGCGGCAGCCGCGGCCGTGTCGTGCAGCGCCGTGGTGGTCGCGCCGTAGCCGTGCCACAGGATCAGCGCGGTTTCGATCACGATGATCGCGCCCACCGCCGAGGCCATCGGCACGAAGCGTTTGAAGTCCTTGCGCAGCACGTCGAGATTGACGTCCAGCATCATCACGACGAACAGGAACAGCACCATCACCGCGCCGACGTAGACCAGCACCAGCAGGATCGCGAGGAACTCGGCCTCCAGCAGCATCCAGATCGCCGCTGCGTTGAAGAACGCCAGCACGAGAAACAGTGCGGACGACACCGGGTTGCGCGAGGTGATCACCTTCAGCCCTGAAACCACCAGGAACAGCGCGAAGATGTAGAACAGTACGGTCGTGAATTCCATGATTACCGGTTCATCGTTAGGCCATCGTCAGGCATTGTTCTTTGGCACCCGTGGCTGGCAAAAGCGGACGAAACCGCCAGAACCGCCACACAGGTGCGCCGTGCCGCGGCGTTCAGGCCGCGGCGGTCGGCCCGACTGCAGGCCGTGTTACTGCTTTTACTGCCGCATTTGCTGCAAGCGGGAAAACGCTTCAACGATACGGTGCGTCGGCTGCCTTGTTGGCGGCGATTTCTGCTTCGTAGCGGTCGCCAACGGCCAGCAGCATTTCCTTCGTGAAGTAAAGGTCGCCGCGCTTCTCGCCGTGATACTCGAGAATGTGCGTCTCGACGATCGAATCGACCGGGCAGCTTTCTTCGCAGAAACCGCAGAAGATGCACTTGGTCAGGTCGATGTCGTAGCGTGTCGTGCGGCGCGTGTTGTCCGCGCGCGTTTCCGATTCGATTGTGATCGCGAGCGCCGGGCACACTGCTTCGCACAGCTTGCACGCGATGCAGCGCTCTTCGCCGTTTTCATAGCGGCGCAGCGCATGCAGACCGCGGAAACGCGGCGAGATCGGGGTCTTCTCTTCAGGGAACTGCACGGTGACCTTGCGCTGGAACGCGTAGCGTCCGGTCAGCGCGAGGCCTTTCAGCAGTTCCGTGAGGAAGAAAGTCTTGAAGAAGTTTTGGATTGCGGTCATAGGTTCGTCCGCCCTTTATTTCCAGATGTTCAACGGCGACATGATCCAGAAGCCGACCACCACGAGCCACACCACGCAGACCGGAATGAAAACCTTCCAGCCGAGACGCATGATCTGGTCATAGCGATAGCGCGGGAACGTGGCACGCGCCCAGATGAACACCGACAACAGGAAGAAAACCTTGGCGACGAGCCAGACGATGCCCGGGATGAACGACAGGAACCCGAACGGGGCGCTCCAGCCGCCGAGGAACAGTGTTGCAGCCAATGCCGAGATCACGATCATGTTGATGTACTCGGCGAGGAAGAACAGCGCGAACGCCATACCCGAGTAATCGATCATGTGGCCCGCGACGATTTCCGATTCGCCCTCCACCACGTCGAACGGGTGGCGGTTCGTTTCGGCGATGCCCGAGATGAAGTACACGACGAACATCGGCAGCAGCGGCAGCCAGTTCCAGGACAGGAAGTTCAGGCCGTGCGAGGCGAAGAAGCCCTGCTCCTGCGAGCCGACGATGCCCGACAGGTTCAGCGTGCCGGCCGTCATCAGCACGACCACCAGCGCGAAGCCCATCGAGATTTCGTACGAGACCATCTGCGCGGCGGCGCGCATCGCGCCGAGGAACGCGTACTTCGAGTTCGACGCCCAGCCGGCCAGAATCACGCCATACACGCCGATCGACGAGATCGCCATCGCGTATAGCAGACCCGCGTTGATGTCACCGAGCACCGCGCCCGCCTGGAAAGGAATCACCGCCCAGACCGCGAAGGCCGGCACCACCACCATGATCGGCGCGATCATGTAGATCCAGCGGCTTGCCTGAGCGGGCTGGATCACTTCCTTCAGCAGCAGTTTCAGCACGTCGGCGATCGGCTGCAAGAGCCCGGCGGGACCGACGCGGTTCGGACCGAGACGCACATGCATCCAGCCGATCAGCTTGCGCTCCCACAGGATCAGGTAAGCGACGCACAGCAGGATCGCGACGGCCACCACCAGGATGCGCACGAGCGCCCACACCGTGGGCCATGCCACACCGAGAAGTTGGGCGCCGCCCGAGTTGATCGTATCGAACAAGCTCATTTACGCCTTCTCCACCACCAGTTCACCGAACAGGCTGCCCAGCGCTGCACCGGCAGGCGTAGCCGCCGATACGCGGACGACCGTCTCCGCAAGATTCGCATCGCGCACGGCCGGCAACTGCACCGCTTGCTCGCCCTGACGAACGCGCACCGCGTCGCCCTCTTTCAAACCCAGTTTGTCGAACAGCGCAGCCGGCAGGCCGACCGAATTCGCCGTACGGGCCGCCGCGGTCAGATGCAGCGACTCCGCGCGACGCACGAGCGCATCGGCATGATAGATCGGCACGTTCGCGAGACGCTCGAACTTGCCTTCCGCCGCCTTCGCGGCCTGGCCGCGCGTCACCGCGGCGCTGGTGCGGTTCGATAGACGCGACTTCAGCTCGCCGTCGCCGAGCGCGGCCGCACGCACTTCTTCGACCGTGTCGTATTCGAAGCCCGGCGCGCCGAGCAGGCTGCCCAGCACGCGCAACACCTTCCAGGCCGGACGCGTGTCGCCGAGCGGACGCACGACGCCGTTGAACGCCTGCACCGTGCCTTCGGCATTGACGAACGTACCGCCCGATTCGGTGAATGGCGCGATCGGCAGCAGCACGTCGGCATAGTCGGCGCCGGTCTGGAACGGCGACATCACGACGACCATTTCGGCCTGCTTCAGCGCCGCAAGCGCCCGCGCCGGATTGGCCGTGTCGAATTCCGGCTCGAGATTCAACAGCAGATAGCCCTTGCGCGGCTGCTCGAACACTTCGCGCGCGTTCAGACCGCCTTCGCCCGGCAGCGCGTTCACGAGGTGCGCGCCGACCGTATTGGCCGCTTCGGTCAGGAAACCGAGCGTTGCACCGGTTGCCTCGGCAATCCATTGCGCCGCGGCGTGGATCGCCGCGAAGTCCGGATGACGGACCGCTTCGTTACCGAGCAGCACGACGCGGCGCTCGCCGGTAGTCAGCGATTTCGCTATCTGCTTGTGCGCGTCCGTCGGCTGCGTGCCCGCGAATGCTTCCGGCAGCGCGACGCCCTTCGCTTCGCCCACCGCGCCGGCGATGCCTGCCAACACCTCGAGCCATGCCGACGGCGCCGCGACCACGCGTTGCGCCTGAGGGATCATCGCGTCGTCGTTGGTGGCCTGGAGCAGCGTAAGTGCCGAACCGCCTCGTGCGACCTGGCGCAAACGCGCGGCGAGCAGCGGATGGTCACGGCGCAGATCCGAGCCGATCACGAGCGCCGCATCGACGTTCGACAGATCGGCGATCGTGCCGCCGAGCCACGGCGCGCCAGTAACGGGCGCCGAGAAATCCGACTGACGCAGACGGAAGTCGACGTTCGGCGTGCCGACCGCTTGCGCGATCTGCTTCAACAGGAACAGTTCTTCGACGGTGCTGTGCGCGCTCGACAGTGCGGCAAGCGCGTTCGCGCCGTGGTCACTCTTGATGCCCTTCAGACCCTTGACCACGTATTCGAGCGCGGTCTGCCAGTCGGTTTCGACCCACTGGCCGCCTTGCTTGAGCATCGGTCTGGTCAGACGCTCGGGGCTGTTCAGGCCTTCGTACGAGAAGCGGTCCTTGTCCGAGATCCAGCACTCGTTGATCGCTTCGTTTTCGAACGGCAGAATGCGCATCACGCGATTGTTCTTCACCTGCACGATGAGGTTCGCACCGACGGAATCGTGCGGGCTCACCGATTTGCGGCGTGACAGCTCCCACGTACGGGCACTGTAGCGGAACGGCTTGCTCGTGAGCGCGCCGACCGGGCACAGGTCGATCATGTTGCCCGACAGCTCGGAGTCGACCGTCTTGCCGACGAACGATGTGATTTCCGCATGCTCGCCGCGGCCCAGCATGCCGAGTTCCATCACCCCGGCGATTTCCTGGCCGAAGCGAACGCAACGCGTGCAGTGAATGCAGCGCGACATCTCTTCCATCGAGATCAGCGGACCCACGTTCTTGTGGAACACCACGCGCTTTTCTTCGCTATAGCGTGACGACGACTTGCCGTAACCAACGGCCAGATCCTGCAACTGGCATTCGCCACCCTGATCGCAAATCGGGCAGTCGAGCGGATGGTTGATCAGCAGGAATTCCATCACGGCTTGCTGGCCCTTCACCGCCTTGTCCGACCTGGTGCGCACGATCATGCCAGCCGACACCGGGGTCGCGCACGCGGGCACGGCCTTCGGCATCTTCTCGACATCGACCAGACACATCCGGCAGTTGGCCGCAATCGACAGCTTCTTGTGATAGCAGAAGTGAGGAATGTAGGTGTCGACCTTATGCGCAGCCTGGATCACCATGCTGCCTTCAGGCACCTCGACTTTCTTGCCGTCTATTTCCAGTTCAACCATGATGGTCAATCTTCCTTAACCTGTTACCGCTCAATCGTTCGCCTGTTCATCGCCCGCTTCGGGCCATGAATCCTGCGGTTGAGGTGTTCGTCTGGTAGTTATCCGTCAGCCGAACCTGGCGGGCCGACTCAGCCAGCCACCGTCAGGCAGCCACTGTTTCGGGCACCGCCGTGCCGGCATGGCCGCCGACGAGGCAATGCTTGTGGGCGACGTGATATTCGAATTCGTCCCAGTAGTGCTTGAGCATGCCCCGAACCGGCATCGCGGCCGCGTCGCCGAGCGCGCAGATCGTGCGGCCCATGATGTTTTCCGCGACGGAGTTCAGCAGATCCAGATCTTCCTGGCGGCCGAGACCATGCTCGATACGATGCACGACGCGATACAGCCAGCCCGTGCCTTCACGGCAAGGCGTGCATTGACCGCACGACTCTTCGTAATAGAAGTACGACAGGCGCAGCAGCGAGCGCACCATGCAGCGCGTCTCGTCCATCACGATCACTGCGCCCGAGCCGAGCATCGAGCCGGCCTTCGCGATCGAGTCGTAATCCATGTCGGTCTGCATCATCATCTCGCCCGGAATCACCGGCGCCGACGAACCACCAGGAATCACAGCCTTGATCTTCTTGCCGCCACGCATGCCGCCGGCGAGTTCCATCAGCGTCGCGAACGGCGTGCCGAGCGGAATTTCGTAATTGCCCGGACGCTCGACGTCGCCCGACACCGAGAAAATCTTCGTGCCGCCGTTGTTCGGCTTGCCGATTTCAAGGTAATTCTGCGGGCCGATGGCGAGCAGGAACGGCACCGCCGCGAACGTTTCGGTGTTGTTGATCGTGGTCGGCTTGCCGTACACGCCAAAGCTCGCCGGGAACGGCGGCTTGAAGCGCGGCTGCCCCTTCTTGCCCTCGATCGATTCGAGCAGCGCGGTTTCTTCGCCACAGATGTACGCGCCGTAACCGTGATGCGCATGCAGCTCAAACGAAAAGCCAGAGCCCATGATGTTGTCGCCGAGGAACCCGGCGCGGCGAGCTTCTTCCAACGCTTCTTCGAAGCGCTTATAGACTTCCCAGATTTCGCCGTGAATATAGTTGTAGCCGACCGTGATGCCCATCGCGTACGCGCCGATCGCCATACCTTCGATCAGCGAATGCGGATTGAAGCGCAGAATGTCGCGGTCCTTGAACGTACCCGGCTCGCCCTCGTCCGAATTACAGACGAGGTACTTCTGGCCCGGGAACTGACGCGGCATGAAGCTCCACTTCAGACCGGTCGGGAAGCCCGCGCCGCCGCGGCCGCGCAGACCCGACGCCTTGACGTCGGCGATCACCTGCTCGGGCGCAATCTTTTCTTCCAGGATGCGGCGCAACTGGGCGTAACCGCCGCGAGCCACATAGTCCTCGAGATGCCAGTTGTCGCCGTTCAGTCCGGCGAGAATCAGCGGTTTGATGTGACGATCGTGTAAAGCCGTCATTTCGAAAGTTCCTCGAGCAGCTGGTCGATCTTCTCGCGGCTCATGAAGCTGCACATGCGTTGGTTGTTCACCAGCATCACCGGCGCGTCGCCGCACGAACCCATGCACTCACCCTCTTTCAGCGTGAATTTGCCATCGGGCGTGGTTTCGCCGAAGTCGATGCCGAGCTTCTGCTTCAGGTATTCAGCGGCGCTTTCGGAACCGCCGTCCGGGCCGAGCTGGCAAGGCAGGTTCGTACAAAGCGTGATCTTGAACTTGCCGACCGGCGAGGTCTCATACATCGTGTAGAAGGTCGCTACCTCCTGCACGGCGATTGCCGGCATGCCGAGATAATCCGCGACGAACTGCATGAGTTCGGGCGACAGCCAGCCATGCTCCGTTTGAGCAATGGCCAACGCCGACATCACGGCGGACTGTTTCTGATCCGCGGGGTACTTTGCGACCGCACGATCGAGTTCTTTCAGGCCTTCAGCTGAGATCATTTTCAGACACGACTCTTTCAATTCCTACCGAACGAAAACCTGTCGCTCACGTCATACTGCGACAGACCCGGCGTTCCTTTGCTTGACCCGCGTGGCGGTGCGACGACCGCAGACGCGCGCCGATGAATACGTCCTAGCGATCAATTTCGCCGAACACGATGTCCTGAGTGCCGATGATCGTCACGGCGTCGGCGATCATGTGGCCGCGCGCCATTTCGTCGAGCGCGGACAGGTGCGCATAGCCCGGGGCGCGGATCTTCAAACGATACGGCTTGTTGGCGCCATCCGAGATCAGATAGATGCCGAACTCGCCCTTCGGATGTTCGACTGCGGCATACGCCTCGCCTTCGGGCACATGGAAGCCTTCGGTGAACAGCTTGAAGTGGTGGATCAGATCTTCCATGTTCGACTTCATGCCGACGCGCGACGGCGGCGCAACCTTGTGATTGTCCGTCATCACCGGGCCCGGATTTTTGCGCAGCCACTCAATGCACTGTTTCGCGATACGCGTGGACTGGCGCATTTCTTCGACGCGTACCAGATAGCGGTCATAGCAGTCGCCATTCACGCCGACCGGAATGTCGAAGTCGAGCTTGTCATAAACCTCATACGGCTGCTTCTTGCGCAGATCCCACTCGATGCCCGAGCCACGCAGCATCGCGCCGGTCATGCCGAGCTGCAGCGCGCGCTCCGGGCTGACCACGCCGATACCAACCAGACGCTGCTTCCAGATCCGGTTGTCGGTGAGCAGCGTTTCGTATTCGTCGACACACTTCGGGAAGCGCGTAAAGAAGTCGTCGATGAAGTCGAGCAGCGAACCCTGACGGTTTTCGTTCATCTTCGACAACGCCTTCGCATTGCGAATCTTCGACGCCTTGTATTGCGGCATTGCGTCAGGCAGATCGCGATAGACGCCGCCCGGGCGATAGTAGGCCGCGTGCATGCGCGCGCCCGACACCGCCTCGTACACGTCCATCAGGTCTTCGCGCTCGCGGAACGCATACAGGAACACCGCCATCGCACCGACGTCGAGCGCGTGCGAGCCAATCCACATCAGGTGATTCAACACGCGCGTGACTTCGTCGAACAGCACACGAATGTATTGCGCGCGCAGCGGCACGTCGATGCCGAGCAGCTTTTCAATGGCGAGCACGTAGCCGTGCTCGTTGGCCATCATCGACACGTAGTCGAGACGGTCCATGTACGGCACCGACTGGATGAACGTCTTGCTTTCGGCGAGCTTTTCAGTCGCGCGATGCAGCAGACCGATGTGCGGATCGGCGCGTTGGATCACTTCGCCGTCGAGTTCGAGCACGAGACGCAGCACACCGTGCGCTGCCGGGTGCTGCGGACCAAAGTTGAGCGTGTAGTTCTTGATCTCTGCCATGACGTTCTCTTAGTGTTTCAGACCGCCATAGCGATCCTCGCGGATCACGCGCGGCGTGATTTCCCGCGGCTCGATCGTCACCGGCTGATAAACGACGCGCTTCTCTTCCGGGTCGTAACGCATCTCGACGTAGCCGGAGACCGGGAAATCCTTGCGGAACGGATGACCGATGAAACCGTAGTCGGTCAGAATGCGGCGCAGGTCCGGGTGACCTTCGAAGACGATGCCGTACAGGTCGAATGCTTCGCGCTCGTACCAGTTGACCGAATTCCAGATATCGACGACGGACGGCAGGATCGGCATGTCGTCGTCCGGCGCGAACACGCGCAGCCGCAGACGCCAGTTGTTTTGTACCGACAGCAGATGCAGCACTGCCGCAAAACGCGGGCCGTCGTAAGCGCCTTCGGCATAGGTCTGATAATCGACGCCGCACAGGTCGACACACTGCTCGAAACCGAGCGAGCGATCGTCGCGCAGACGCTTTGCCACGTTGAGGTAGTCGCCGGCCTTGACGACGATCGTCAATTCACCGACCGACTCGGTCACGCTCAACAGGAGGCCGCCAAAGGCCGCCTCGAGGTTTGCTTTCAGGGTCTCGAGTTTGCTTGCCATATTGTGGGGAGGCGTTGGCCTTATTGACGGGCGATGGTGTTAGTGCGGCGAATCTTGGCCTGCAGCTGGATCACGCCGTATACCAGCGCTTCCGCCGTGGGCGGACAACCCGGCACGTACACGTCGACCGGGACGATCCGGTCGCAGCCGCGCACCACCGAGTACGAGTAGTGGTAATAGCCACCGCCGTTCGCGCATGAGCCCATCGAGATCACCCACCGCGGCTCCGCCATCTGGTCGTAAACCTTGCGCAGAGCAGGTGCCATCTTGTTGCACAGTGTGCCGGCGACGATCATCACGTCCGACTGACGCGGACTCGGACGAAACACCACGCCGAAACGGTCGAGATCATAACGGGCAGCGCCCGCATGCATCATCTCGACCGCGCAGCACGCAAGACCGAACGTCATCGGCCACAGCGAGCCGGTGCGCGTCCAGTTGATCAGTTTGTCCGCCGTAGTGGTGACAAACCCTTCCTTCAAGACCCCTTCGATACTCATTTGCTTTCCACTCCAGACGGGGCGGCAAGCCTGGCCACCCACGCAAACCGGCGATTAATCCATCATTCCCAGTCGAGGCCGCCCTTCTTCCAGATGTAGGCAAAGCCAAGCAGGAACTCGAGCAGGAAAATCATCATTGCCGTGAACCCAGCCCAGCCGATGTCACGCAACGCCACGCCCCACGGGAACAGGAATGCGGTCTCAAGGTCGAAAATGATGAAGAGAATGGCGACGAGGTAGTAGCGCACGTCGAATTTCATGCGCGCATCTTCGAATGCTTCGAAGCCGCACTCGTACGGTGCGTTTTTCTCGGTGTCGGGCTTGTTGGGACCGAGGAGCTTGCCAATACTGACCAGTGCTACGCCTAAACCGGTGCCCACAATAAGGAACAGCAAAACGGGGAAATAGGCTGCGAGGTTCAAGACAATCCTCAATCGGTTGGTTCTGAGTGCCGTCAGGAGCATAGCACCCCTGACGCGAAATCACTTCCTCAACGCGCATGACGTAAGCCGTACAGCGATACGCCAGAAGTGAAAATGCCAGCCGAAGCGAAGCAAACGGCTGGCATTTAGATAACATTTGGTGCCGACGGCGAGACTCGAACTCGCACAGCTTTCGCCACTACCCCCTCAAGATAGCGTGTCTACCAATTTCACCACGTCGGCACTATATGCAATCCGGGAAAACAACTTGCAAAACCCGCGAATCGCTTCAAGACTTGAATTGTAACTTGCTTAAGCAGATTGTTCAACGCACAAGACCACGTCCGCCGAAAATTTATTTCGGCACGCCCGTCGCCGGAACCGACGCAGGCGAAGCCGGCGCTGCAGGCGATGCCGCCACCGGGGCCGAGCCCGCAGCCGGCGCCGAAGCCGCGACCGGCGCAGTAGCTGCCGCGCCCAGCACGCCTGCCGACGGCTTCACGTGATACGCACCAAGGTAAGTGAGTGCCAGTGTCGTGGCAAAGAACAGCGCTGCGAGCACTGCCGTGGTACGCGACAGGAAGTTCGCCGAACCCGTCGCACCGAACAGGCTACCCGACGCGCCGCTGCCGAAAGCCGCGCCCATATCGGCACCTTTGCCGTGCTGCAGCAACACAAGTCCGATGACCCCGAACGCCGACAACAACTGAACGACGATAATCAATGTTTTCAAATACAGCATCACACTCACCTGAGTCTTTATTTAACCGCGCCGCACACTGTGTGTTGCGCGAAATGGAGTCATCCTCACCGAGACGCCCAGCTTAACCAGCCACGCTGGTCGCAGCGGCCGCCTTGCAGATCGCCAGGAAATCCCGATCTTTCAACGACGCCCCGCCGATCAGGCCGCCGTCGATATCGAGTTGACGGAACAGTTCTTCCGCGTTGTCCGGCTTAACGCTGCCGCCGTATAGCAACGGCACGTCCGCCGCACCCTTGGCCGCGAGACGTGCGCGCAGGAACCCATGCACGGCCTGCGCCTGTGCCGCCGACGCGCTCTTGCCGGTGCCAATTGCCCACACCGGCTCATACGCGACGACGAGGCGAGCCGCTTCCTGAGCCGACAGCTTCGCGAGCACCTCGTCGAGCTGACCGCCGACGACCTGCTCGGTGCAACCCGCTTCGCGTTCTTCGAGCGTTTCGCCGACGCACACGATCGGCGTCAAACCCGCCTCGAGCACACGCTGCGCTTTCACCGCGACCAGTTCGGCGCTTTCGCGGTGATACGCGCGGCGCTCCGAGTGCCCGACGATTGCAAACGTGGCGCCGAAGTCCGTCACCATCGGCGCAGCCACTTCGCCGGTATAGGCGCCATGCGTGAACGCGGACACGTCCTGCACGCCCCACACGACCGGGCTGCCTTCGAGCAGCGACTGAGTCTGCCCGAGATAGAGGCTCGGCACGCACACACCGACGCGCACGTCGGCCGGCAATTCACTGGCGCCCTGTGCCACTGCCTGCAGCAACGCGGCGTTCGCGGCGAGCCGCCCATGCATCTTCCAGTTACCGACTACCAGTTTGGCTCGTTGTTGATTCGACATCGTCTCGTATTGTCCTGTCTTGCCAGTCCGGCCTGCTGCCGGCGGACTTCGCTCGCGCCTCGCTGCAGTTTGTTCCTGCGCTCACGGCCCGCCCGTCGGATTGATCCGGCGCGCGCAAAACGCGCAATTTTACTGCGTGGGGTGGATCGGGTCAAACCGATGACGTCAAGCCTCCTGACCCCACGTCAACACGATCTTGCCGACGTGCGTGCCGCTTTCCATCAGTGCATGCGCGTCGGCAGCCTGGGCGGCCGGAAACACGCGATGCACGACCGGCTTGATGCGCCCAGCTTCGAGATGCGGCCACACGCGCTCCTTCAGTTGCGCGGCGATCTGCGCCTTGAACTCGATCGGCCGTGGTCGCAGTGTGGAACCGGTAACCGTCAGACGGCGGCGCAACACTTCGTTCAGGTTCAGCTCCGCCTTCGCGCCGCCGAGCAGCGCAATTAGTACGATACGGCCACCGTCGGCGAGAGCCGACAATTCGCGCGGCACGTAGCTGCCTGCCACCATGTCGAGGATCACGTCGACGCCACGATCGTTGGTCAGCGACTTGATGACTTCGACGAAATCTTCAGTCCTGTAGTTGATCGCGCGTTCGGCGCCGAGCGCTTCGCACGCGCGGCACTTTTCGTCCGAGCCCGCGGTCGCGAACACACGGAAGCCGAGCGCGTGCGCAATCTGGATCGCCGTCACGCCGATGCCGCTCGAACCACCCTGCACGAGCAGCGTTTCATTCGCACCGCCCTCGCCCTGGCCGAGCTGCGCGCGATTGAAGACGTTGCTCCACACCGTGAAAAAAGTCTCGGGCAGCGAAGCCGCTTCGATATCCGACAACCCCGTCGGCACCGGCAGGCATTGCAGCAGCGGCGCGGCCGCAAATTCCGCGTAGCCGCCGCCCGCGAGCAGCGCGCACACGCGATCGCCGATCTTCAGACCGAACGGGTTGTTCTTCGCGTCGATCGTGCCGCCGACGATCTCGCCCGCCACCTCCAGCCCCGGCAGATCCGACGCTCCCGGCGGCGGCGCATAGCCGCCCTTGCGCTGAAACACGTCCGGACGATTGATGCCGGATGCCGCCACCTTGATCAGCACCTCGCCAGCCTTGAGCTGCGGCGTCGGACGCTCCGCCAGCTTGAGGACTTCCGGCGCACCGAATTCAGTGATTTCGATCGCTTTCATCTGCGTCAACTCCAAGATTGGATTGCGTTACCTACCCGTTGCTGCCGTCTGCCGTAGCGCACCGCTGCGATTCGAATGCGCAACGCAATCCATCCTGCATGAAAAACGGCCGGCGCGCATGACACGGCCGGCCGTTTGTCCGCTACCGCCTTACTGCGGCGTCGGCTCGCCTTGCGGCGCGTCGTTCAGCAATGCCTTCGCCGACAGACGCACGCGACCCTTCTCGTCCGTCTGGATGACCTTGACCTTCACCTGCTGGCCATCCTTCAGATAGTCGTTGATGTCCTTGATACGCTCGTTCGCGATCTCGGAGATATGCAGCAGACCATCCTTACCCGGCAGGATGTTCACGATCGCGCCGAAGTCGAGCAGCTTGAGCACGGTGCCTTCGTACACCTGGCCCACTTCGACTTCCATCGTGATCGCTTCGATACGACGCTTCGCTTCGGCCATGCCTTCGCTGTTCGTGCTCGCGATCGTGACGACGCCGTCATCCGAAATGTCGATCGTCGTGCCGGTTTCTTCGGTGAGCGCGCGGATCACCGAGCCGCCCTTGCCGATCACGTCGCGAATCTTTTCCGGGTTGATCTTGATCGTGATCATACGCGGTGCGAACTCCGATAGTTGGGTGTTCGCGCCGGCCACGGCCGAGGTCATCTTGCCGAGGATGTGCATGCGGCCTTCCTTCGCCTGCGCGAGCGCGACCTGCATGATTTCCTTCGTGATGCCCTGAATCTTGATGTCCATCTGCAGCGCGGTCACGCCTTGTTCCGTACCCGCGACCTTGAAGTCCATGTCGCCGAGGTGATCTTCGTCGCCGAGAATGTCGGTCAGCACCGCGAAGCGATTACCTTCGAGGATCAGGCCCATCGCGATACCGGCGACGTGCGCCTTCATCGGCACGCCGGCGTCCATCAGCGCGAGGCAGCCGCCGCACACCGAAGCCATCGACGACGAACCGTTCGACTCGGTGATTTCCGACACGACGCGGATCGAGTAGCCGAACTCGTCGGCGCTCGGCAGGCACGCGACGAGCGCGCGCTTGGCGAGACGGCCGTGACCGATTTCACGGCGCTTCGGCGAACCGACGCGGCCCGTTTCGCCCGTCGCGAACGGAGGCATGTTGTAGTGGAGCATGAAGCGTTCGCGGTACTCGCCTTCGAGCGCGTCGATGTTTTGCTCGTCGCCCTTCGTGCCGAGCGTCGCGACCACCATCGCCTGCGTCTCGCCGCGCGTGAACAGCGCCGAGCCGTGGGTACGCGGCAGCACGCCGGTGCGGATTTCGATCGGGCGCACGGTGCGCGTGTCGCGGCCGTCGATACGCGGCTCGCCGTTCAGGATCTGCGTACGGACGATCTTCGCTTCGATGTCGAACAGCACGTTGCCGACCGACGCCTTGTCGGCCGCCACGGTGCCCGCTGCCGCCGCTTCTTCCTCGAGCTTCGCCGAGGTCGCCGCGTAGACTTCCTTCAGCTTGGTCGAGCGAGCCTGCTTGTCGCGGATCTGGTAAGCGGCGAGCAGATCGGCCTGCGCGAGTTCGGTCACGCGTGCGATCAGCGCTTCGTTCTTTGCGGCGGGCTGCCAGTCCCACTCGGGCTTGCCGCCTTCGCGGACGAGTTCGTGGATCGCGTCGATCGCGGTCTGCATCTGCTCGTGACCGAACACGACGGCGCCGAGCATCACTTCTTCGCTCAATTGCTGCGCTTCCGATTCGACCATCAGCACCGCGCGTTCCGTGCCGGCGACGACGAGGTCGAGTGCCGATTCCTTCATCTGCGGACGCGTCGGGTTCAGCACGTATTCGTTGTTGATGTAGGCCACGCGCGCCGCGCCGACCGGGCCGTTGAACGGCAGACCGGACACCGCGAGCGCCGCCGAGGCGCCGATCAGCGCAGGGATGTCGGCGGGGATTTCCGGATTCAGCGACAGCACGTGAATCACGACCTGCACTTCGTTGTAGAAGCCTTCCGGGAAGAGCGGACGCAGCGGACGGTCGATCAGGCGTGAGATCAGCGTCTCGCCTTCCGACGGACGGCCTTCGCGACGGAAGAAACCACCCGGGATCTTGCCGGCGGCGTAAGTCTTTTCGATGTAATCGACGGTGAGGGGGAAGAAGTCCTGGCCCGGCTTCGCGGTCTTCGCGCCGACCACGGTGGCGAGCACCACGGTATCTTCGACGTCGACGATCACCGCGCCGCCCGCCTGGCGAGCGATTTCACCGGTTTCGAGGCGAACGTTGTGCTGCCCCCACTTAAACTCTTTGACGATCTTATTGAACATAGTCATTGCTTTTCCTCATCGTAATGCCGCGCGGACCGGAGCGGCGCGGCAACGCCAGGCCGGCGCCGCATGGGAAGAGTCGTGCTATGCCATTCCAGAGAGTCACGTGCTGCGACTGCGCGCGAACCGCTGGAATGACACAAAACTCCGCCCTGAAGCCCGGCCTTGTTTCCTGTTACTGCTTCTTCTACTGCTGTTCTGCTACTGCTACTGCGCTTGCCCATAGACGCCGCGCGAACCGGCCTACGCCGCGGATCACAGGCGGTGCGCGTTACACGAAGCGCGCCGCGCAAAAACAAAATGCCTGTATCAGCGAAACTGACACAGGCATCTTGCTGAACGACTGGCCGATTACTTACGCAGACCCAGCTTCTCGATCAGGCTGCGGTAACGATCCGCGTCCTTACCCTTCAGGTAGTCGAGCAACTTGCGACGGCGGCTCACCATGCGCAGCAGACCGCGGCGGCTGTGGTGATCCTTCGTGTGCTCCTTGAAGTGGGAGGTCAGTTCGTTGATACGGGTCGTGAGCAGCGCGACCTGAACTTCGGGGGAGCCGGTGTCGTTGGCTGCGCGTGCGAATTGCGCGACGACTTCGGACTTCTTGCTTGCTTCAACTGCGGACATGTCAATTTCCTTGATAACTGGACAGGCGGTCACGGAAGAAAGGCCGTGCCGTGGGATACCCGTTTCACAATTTACTGAGTCCCGGTCGTGGCTGAATTAACTGAATCAGAACCCAGCCCAACAACGGGACGCGTATTGTAGCACAGCCGATTCCGGCCGCGAACCCCGGGCCAGCAAGGCTGGATTGAGTGTCGCTCGCGGGCGCTCAGGGGCGCCGCATCCGGCAGACCGTCGGCGATAGTGTGCGCTCGGCTGGTATCGCCAGCACCGTGCGGAAGCCATAGCCCGACCCTTCGTTATCGAAATGCACGCCGGGTGTGCCGGCTTTGTCCATCTGCATCACGTAGAGGGGCTGGATCAGCTGATGGTCATCGGCGCGCATCCACGATGCGTGAATACCGTTGTCGAAGCGGATGCCCTCGAGCGCTTTCGCGACCGCCGTCGGAGTGGCGCTGCCGGCGCGGCTCATCGCGGCGGCGAGCGTTTCGATCATCAGTGGCATGCGCAGCACCGGATAGTCGTCCTGGGCGGCCGGAAAACGCGCGCGGAACGCCGCGTACCACGCGTCGGAGGCCGCGCCACCGACATTCGGATGCCACTCGGCCACCGCGATCACGTGACCCACGCCTGCGTCGCCAAGCGCGGCCGGCGCGCCGAGGCTGTTGCCGTAGAACGTGTAGAACTTCGTGTCGAGGCCCTGCTCGCGCGCCGCCTTCACGAGCAGCGTCAGGTCGTTGCCCCAGTTGCCGGTGATCACGGCATCCGCGCCGCTCGCGCGGATCTTCGCGATGTACGGCGCGAAATCCTTCACGCGGCCGATCGGGTGAAATTCGTCGCCGACCACCGCGATGTCGGGACGCTTCGCCGCGAGCGTCGAACGCGCGAGGCTGCTCACGTCGTGTCCGAAGCTGTAATCCTGGTTCAGCAGGTACACCTTTTTCACCGCCTTGTCGCGCTCGATCACCTCGGCGAGCGCGGCCATCCGCATGCCGGCGTGCGCGTCGAAGCGGAAGTGCCAGAAGCTGCAGTCCGCGTTGGTGAGCGCGGGGTCGTCGGCGGAGTAGTTGAGGAACAGTTCGCGGTTGTCCGGCTCGCGGCTGTTCTGCTTCTCGATCGCGCCGATCAGCGCCGCGGCGACCGCCGAGCTATTGCCCTGCAGGATGTAGCCGATATGGCGATCCGCGGCCGCGCGCAATTGCGTCAGCGCTTCCTCCGTGCTGCCCTTGCTGTCGAGCACGACGAGTTCGAACGGATGCGCGCCGTCCGCGAGCTCCACGCCGCCGTGCGCGTTGACCTGCTCGACACCGAAACGCAGATTGCGCTCGACCGCCGCGCCCGCGTTCGCGAACGGGCCGGACATGCCTTCGATCAGCGCGAGCTGGATCGGCGTACCGGCGAGTTTGCCGGCCGGCAGGCCGGCGGACTTGCTTGCGTGATTACCGGCCGGGCTTGCCGCCAGCGTGGCCGCGCGGCTCCCCGGCTTGCCGGTGGGCGGAACGGTCCCCTGCGCGGACGCCTGACTCGCGCCCGTCGAGGCCGGATTCGCCGCCTCAGCCACGCCAACTCCCGCCACCGCCATCGAAATCGCCGTCAGCGCAACCGCCGCCGCCCCTCGCCACATCGCCGTCATGGTCGTCCGCTCTGAATCTTCGAAGCGCGGATCATAGGATGACGCGCACGGAATAGGCAAGCCGGCGCATCCGTTACCGTCTGGTGGCGACGCACGTTCAAGCAACGCCGTTCTTTCGCCACAGCGCGTGTCAAAATAGTGCGTTTCGATGATAAGAACCGCTATTCAAACGCCATCGGAGGAATACATGCCGAACCGCCACCACCCCACGGCGGCTGCTATCACAGCCCCGGCCGGCGCCAGTCTGCGCCGCGCCGCGCTCGTTTGCCTGAGCGTGCTCTCGCTCGCCGGCTGCGCCCAGCCGTGGCAGCAGTATCAACAGGGAGCGGACGCATCGACGGTCATCGCGCGTCTCGGTCCGCCGCGCGAAACCTATGATCTGCCCGACGGCGGCAAGCGTCTGATGTGGCCGACCCAACCGATGGGCGAAACCACCACCGCCGCCGACATCAACGCAGCCGGCAAGATCATCAACGTGCGCCAGGTGCTGCAGCCCAACGAGTTCTACCGCGCCGAGATCGGCAAATGGACACGCAGCGACGTGCTGGTGAACTTCGGCCGCCCGGTCGAAACGTCGTACTTCCCGCTGATGAGGCGCGAAGTCTGGACCTATCGCTATCTCGAAGACAACGTCTGGTACATGATGTACAACTTCTACTTCGATGACCAGGGCATCTTGCGCCTCACGCAGAAGACCCCCGACCCGCTGCACGACCCCGACCGCCGCAACCTGTTCTGAGCACTGAGCACCCTCTTCGGAAGAAGCACCAAATCTCAAAAAAGCCGCCTTCGATAGGCGGCTTTTTTATTGTTTAAGCATAAAACAGAATTTTATCCTGTTTACGCCAACAAATTTGCGAAAGAAAGGTTATTGTAAACGCCGTTCGGGCACCGGCTCGCAATCACGTGCAGACGCGGTTTCGGTCCGGTGCCAGGTCAATTGCCTCTCATACGGAGTTGCTACGATGAACCGACCCAAACACCTACTGGTCGCCAACGTCGCGTGGGCCCATGAAACCGCGACGCGTAATCCGGCATTTTTTCGCGACCTGATGCGCGGACAGAATCCACACATTCTTTGGATCGGCTGCGCGGACAGCCGCGTGCCCGCCGAAACGATCACGCATTGCGAGCCCGGCGATCTGTTCGTCCATCGCAACATCGCCAACCTGTTTCATCCCGGCGACGACAACGTCGCGAGCGTCCTTGAATACGCGGTGCGGGTGCTCAAGGTCGGCCATGTGATCGTCTGCGGCCACTATGGCTGCGGCGGCGTGCGCGCCGCGCTGCTGCCGCCGGACCCCGCGCTGCCCCATGTGAACCGCCGTATCGCGCCGCTCTGCGCACTCGCCAAAACGCATCACTCGGAGCTGGACGGCGCGGCGACCGAGCCGGATCGCGTCAATCGCCTCGCCGAGCTGAACGTGCTCGAACAGGTGCGTCAGCTACGGGCGAGCCCGATCGTGCACGAGGCTGAGCCGGCGCCGCTCGTGCACGGCTGGATCTTTGCGCTCGACGACGGGCGCATCAAGGTTCTCACCTCCGGCTATACCGCCGACGACGCGATGACCTGCACGACCGCGGCGCACAGCGCGGCCTAGCGAAGCGCGTCGCCCGTCCCATTCGAACCGCGGACGGAGCCGACAGCGGAATCGTCATCGGGCCATCCCTGTTCGTCGCCCATCGTCCCACCTCTCGCTCTTCGACACCATGGATAATCAAACCTCTTTCTCCGCGCTCCAGAGCGACGTGCTCGCCGGAACGGCCGTTTTTCTGGTGGCCCTGCCGCTTTGCCTCGGCATTGCTCACGCATCGGGCGTCGACCCGTTTGCCGGACTGGTGTCCGGCATCATTGGCGGGCTCGTGGTTGCCGCGCTGAGCGGCTCGCGTCTGAGCGTGAGCGGCCCGGCCGCGGGCCTCGTCGTGATCGTCGTCGACGGCATCGCACGGCTTGGCGGCTTTTCCGCTTTCCTGCTGGCCGTACTGCTGTCGGGCGTCATCCAGTTCGGCTTCGGCATGCTCAAGGCCGGCCGGTACGCCGCCTACGTGCCGTCGCCGGTGATCAAGGGGATGCTCGCGGCCATCGGCGTGCTGTTGATCCTCAAGCAGCTCCCCGTTGCGCTGGGGCTGTCCGGCACCGCCGACTCCGTCCAGTCGGCGGCGGCGGTCGCAACGCCGCTCGGCCCAATCTCACTGACCGCCGTGCTGATCACACTGCTGTCGCTCGCGATCCTCGCCGGCTGGGAAACGCGCGCGCTGCGCCGCTTCGCTGTCGTGCGCATCATGCCCGCGCCGCTCGCAGTGGTGCTGCTCGGCATCGGCGCGACGCTCGCCCTCAATCTCGTCGCGCCATCGTTGGCACCGCCCGCCGAAGGGCGGGTCGCGTTGCCGTCGCTGGAATCGTTCGCGGCACTGCAGGCCGTGCTCGCGTCGGCCGACTTCGGCCCACGGTTCGCCCAGCTCATCAATCCCGACATATGGCGCGTTGCGATCACGATCGCCATCCTCGCAAGTCTCGAAACGCTACTGAGCCTCGAAGCGGTCGAACAGATCGATCCGGAGCGCCGCCGCGCGCCTCCCGATCGCGAGCTGAAGGCGCAGGGCGTGGGCAATCTGATCGCCGGTGCGATCGGCGGCCTGCCGATCACCGCGGTGATCGTGCGTAGCTCCGCGAACGTCCATGCCGGCGCAAAAAGTCGACTCTCGGCGATCGTTCACGGCGTGTTGCTTCTCGTCAGTGTGTTCGCGCTCACGAGCGTGATCAACCTGATCCCGCTCGCCTGCCTTGCCGCGATCCTGATCTTCACCGGGTTCAAACTCGCCAAGCCGTCGTTGTTCGCCGGGCTCGCGCGGCAGGGATTCGTGCCGTTCGCACCATTTATCGTCACAGTCGTCGGTGTGCTCGTCACCGATCTGCTGATCGGTATCGTGCTCGGCATCCTGTGCAGCATGCTGTTCGCGCTGTACGCAAACCTGCGCGGCCCGATCGTGCTCGCGCAGCATGGCGATCACTACCTGCTGTCGTTTCGCAAGGACGTGTCGTTTCTCGGTAAGGTGCCGCTCAAGCACTATCTGCAGCAGATTCCGGATGGCGCCACCGTTATCGTCGATGCGACACGCGCCGATTTCGTCGATCACGACGTGCGCGAACTGCTGGACGCGTTCGTCGCCGATGCGCCTCGCCGTGGGATTACCGTCGACGTCAGATTTCAAGTCCGCGAGCAGGCCCGCGCAACGCGCGGCTGGTCGCTGCGGCGCACGACGGCGGAGTAGTTTCGTCATATCGCGCCGCCGCAGCTGCGCGATGACGGCAGAAAAATGCCCCGTGTGCCGAGCACCACGGGGCTTCTCCTCCGATCCACACAAGCGATCGCGCGCTACCGGCGCGCCATGCTCGCGTTACTCCGAGCGCTGCGGATTCACCTTGTCCGCATTCGAATACAGCTTGTTGAGCGCCGAAAAATATGCCTTCGCGGATGCCGCGACGATATCCGGATCAGTGCCCGTGCCGTTGACGATGCGCCCGCTCTTCGACAACCGCACGGTCACTTCGCCCTGCGCCTGCGTGCCGGTCGTGATCGCGTTGACCGAGTACAGCAGCAGTTCGGAGCCGCTGCCCACTTCCGTTTCGATCGCGTTGAGGGTGGCGTCGACCGGTCCGTTACCGCGCGCTTCGCCGGTGATCTCTTTACCCTCTACCGAGAACACGACCTTCGCGTGCGGCTGCTCGCCGGTTTCGGAATGCTGCGACATCGACAGAAACTTGTAGTGCTCCTTCTCGTGCGCTTCCGCCGATTCCTCGTTGACGATGGCGATGATGTCTTCGTCGAAGATCTCCGCCTTGCGATCGGCGAGTTCCTTGAAGCGCGCGAACGCGGTGTTCAGTTCGGCTTCGCTGTCGAGCGCGATGCCGAGCTCCTGCAGACGCTGTTTGAACGCATTGCGGCCCGACAGCTTGCCGAGCACGATCTTGTTCGCGGCCCAACCCACGTCTTCCGCGCGCATGATTTCGTAAGTATCGCGCGCCTTCAGCACGCCATCCTGATGGATGCCCGACGCGTGCGCGAAAGCGTTCGCGCCGACCACGGCCTTGTTCGGCTGCACGACGAAGCCAGTGATCTGCGACACGAGCTTCGAGGCCGGCACGATCTGAGTCGTGTCGAGGCCGACGTCGAGTCCGAAGTAATCCTTGCGGGTCTTCACCGCCATTACGATTTCTTCGAGCGACGTATTGCCCGCGCGCTCGCCGAGCCCGTTGATCGTGCATTCGACCTGGCGCGCGCCGCCAATCTGCACGCCGGCGAGCGAATTCGCGACCGCCATGCCGAGGTCATTGTGGCAATGCACGGAGAACACCGCCTTGTGCGAGTTGGGAATGCGCTCGCGCAGCGTCTTCACGAGTTGGCCATAGAGTTCCGGCACGCCGTAGCCGACGGTGTCCGCGATGTTGATCGTGGTCGCGCCTTCGGCGATCACCGCTTCCAGCACACGGCACAGGAAGTCCAAATCCGAGCGGCTGCCGTCTTCCGGCGAGAATTCGACGTCGTCGGTGAACTTGCGCGCGAAACGCACCGCAAGCCTGGCCTGCTCGAATACCTGCTCGGGCGTCATCCGCAGCTTCTTCTCCATGTGCAGTGGCGACGTTGCGATGAACGTGTGGATGCGGAAATGGTCGGCCGGCTTCAGTGCGTCGGCGGCCTTCTGTATGTCCTTGTCGTTCGCGCGCGCAAGCGAGCAGATCGTGCTGTCCTTCACGAGGCCGGCGATCGTATGGATCGCGTCGAAGTCGCCGTTCGAACTGGCCGCGAAGCCCGCTTCGATCACGTCGACTTTCATCCGTTCGAGTTGCCTGGCGATGCGGATCTTCTCTTCCTTCGTCATCGACGCGCCGGGCGATTGCTCGCCGTCACGCAGCGTGGTGTCGAAAATGATCAGTTTGTCGGACATGTCGGGCCTCCTCGGGAGTCGTTCAGATGTGGGACTTGGTTTTGGAATGGGACGATGAGCGCCGCCGCTGGCAAGGTAGGGCGATCACGATGATCGCGGCCGGTGCGGACGGAACGCAAAAACGCATAAAGGCGTGAACGAAGCATGATGGCGCGGCGCAGTGAACGGCCTCGCCGACCCGGCAAAATCGGCCACGCCCACGCACTGATCCGACGACTATAGCGGCATTCCAGCCACCGCGCAATGCGCGCCGGGGCGGCCTGCGGCGCTGTCCGAAGCGACCGCGTAACGGCACCAACCAACGAAAAACGGCAGCCTGCAGGCTGCCGTTTTTCGTACGTCGCTGCGATGCAGCGCGGTTCAAATCCTCAACGGTCGTGCGACATCGAACGCGCCGGATTGGCCCGGCCGCGCACCGCCTGATACGCCCAGAACACGTAGCCGGACAGACCGTACAGCACGAACAGACCGAACAGCATCAACGGCGGATCGGACGACACGAGCACGAAGGCGACCACCACCAGCAGGATCACGCCGAACGGCACGCGATGCCGTACGTCGAGCGCCTTGCCGCTATAGAACGGCGCGTTCGACACCATCGTCACGCCCGCGTAGATGGTCAGCACGAAGGCGACCCACGGCAGCCAGACGAGCTTCAGCGGCACGCGGTTGTCGGTGGCGAGCCACACGAAACCGGCGATCAGTGCCGCCGCTGCCGGGCTCGGCATGCCCTGGAAGAAACGCTTGTCGACCACGCCGATATTCGTGTTGAAACGCGCGAGCCGTAGCGCCGCGCCGGAACAATAGACGAACGCCGCGAGCCAGCCCCACCGGCCGAGGTCCTTCAGGATCCACTCGTACATCACGAGCGCGGGCGCAACACCGAACGACACCATGTCCGACAGGCTGTCGAACTGCTCGCCGAACGCGCTTTGCGTATGCGTCATGCGCGCGACGCGACCGTCCATGCCATCGAGCACCATCGCGACGAAGATCGCGATCGCCGCGATCTCGAAGCGCACGTTCATCGCCTGCACGACGGCGAAGAAGCCGCAGAACAGCGCGGCCGTGGTGAATGCGTTCGGCAGCAGGTAGATGCCGCGTTTTCTGAGGAACTGCTGACGCTGCGCGCGCCGGCTGTCGGCGACCGGCGACTCCGTGACCACCGGCGGCTTGTTGCGACGAAACGGCCGCGGCAGCGGTCCACTGCTGCGGGGTCGACGCGGTTTGAATGCGGCCATTCGGACAACCTCCTGTATGCCGCTTTACAGCTCGGCGAGGATCGTGGACGACGCCGACACCTTCTCGCCGATCGACACGCGCGGACGGCTGCCCACCGGCAAATACACGTCGACGCGCGAACCGAAGCGGATGAATCCGTAACGCTGGCCGCGGGTCAGCGGCTCGCCTGCACGGACGTAGCAAAGAATCCGCCGCGCGATCAGCCCGGCAATCTGCACCGACGTGACCGTCTGGCCGCCGGCCATTTCGATCACGACCGCGTTGCGCTCGTTTTCGAGCGAGGCTTTATCGACCGCCGCGTTCAGATAGGCACCAGGAAAGTATTCGACTTTCGAGATCGCACCGTCGACGGGCGAGCGCTGCGAGTGCACGTTGAATACGTTCATGAACACGCTGATCTTCAGCGCTTCGCGATTCGCATAAGGATCATGCGCGGTTTCTACCGCGACGATACGACCGTCGGCAGGACACAGCACCGCGTTGGCCTGCGTCGGAATCGGACGCGCCGGGTCGCGGAAAAACTGCACGATGAAGATCAGGATCAGCCAGAAGAGCCACGCAAAGCCGAACCCCCCGAAGGCGTGAACCAGTAATGCAACGACGGCCGCGATGGCGATGAACGGCCAGCCTTCTCGCGCGATGATCGGATGAGGGTAATTCATGGATGGCTTCTGTGTTTTTGTAAAACCGTAGGATAGCAAAAGCCGCCCAGGGTTCAGCACCCTTGGACGGCTTTTTGACTGTTCCGGCCGCCGCGCCGAAGCACCGCGCCGGACCTCGCTATATCGAGACGCTTAGTTCTTCGACTGGTCGACGAGCTTGTTCTTCGCGATCCACGGCATCATCGCGCGCAGCTTCGAGCCAACCTGCTCGATCTGGTGCTCGGCCGTCAGACGGCGACGCGATTGCAGCGTCGGTGCGCCAGCCTTGTTCTCGATGATGAAGCTCTTCGCGTATTCGCCGGTCTGGATGTCGGTCAGCACGGCCTTCATCGCCTTCTTCGTTTCAGCGGTCACGATGCGCGGCCCCGTCACGTACTCGCCGTACTCGGCGTTGTTCGAGATCGAGTAGTTCATGTTCGCGATGCCGCCTTCGTAGATCAGGTCGACGATCAGCTTCAGTTCGTGCAGGCACTCGAAGTACGCCATTTCCGGCGCGTAACCCGCTTCGACCAGCGTTTCGAAGCCGGCCTTGATCAGGTCGACGGTACCGCCGCACAGCACAGCCTGCTCGCCGAACAGGTCGGTTTCGGTTTCTTCGCGGAAGTTCGTTTCGATGATGCCGGCCCGGCCGCCGCCGTTAGCCGCTGCGTACGACAGCGCGATGTCGCGCGCCGCGCCCGACTTGTCCTGCGCAACCGCGATCAGGTGCGGCACGCCGCCACCTTGGGAGTAGGTGCCGCGAACCGTGTGGCCCGGCGCCTTCGGCGCGATCATGATGACGTCGAGGTCGGCACGCGGGATCACCTGGCCGTAGTGAACGTTGAAGCCGTGCGCGAACGCGAGCGCTGCGCCCTGCTTGATGTTCGCGTGGACTTCCTTCGCGTACACGTCGGCGATCTGCTCGTCCGGCAGCAGCATCATGACGACGTCCGCGCCCTTCACCGCTTCCGCGACTTCCTTGACTTGCAGGCCGGCGTTTTCAGCCTTGCTCCACGATGCGCCGCCCTTGCGCAGACCGACCGTGATGTTCACGCCGCTTTCCTTCAGGTTCAGCGCGTGCGCATGGCCTTGCGAGCCATAGCCGATGATGGTGACCTGCTTGCCCTTGATGAGGGAGAGATCGGCGTCCTTGTCGTAGAAAACTTTCATGTCGGTTCCTTGGCTAGATTCGATGATTCAGAGAAATTCAGGTACTGCGAATGTTGTTATTGCCAGCCGCGCGATACCGCGTTGCCCGGCCTTGCGAAACGCGACGTCAGACCTTCAGAATGCGCTCGCCGCGACCGATGCCCGAGCTGCCCGTGCGGACCGTCTCGAGAATCGCCGTGGAATCGAGCCCCTCGATGAAGGCGTCGAGCTTGTCGCTCGCCCCCGTCAATTCGATCGTGTAGGTCTTTTCGGTGACGTCGATGATGCGGCCGCGGAAAATGTCCGCCATCCGCTTCATCTCCTCACGTTCCTTGCCGACCGCCCTCACCTTGATCAGCATCAGCTCGCGTTCGATGTGGGCGCCCTCGGTAAGGTCGACCACTTTCACCACCTCGATCAGGCGGTTCAGATGCTTCGTGATCTGTTCGATCACGTCGTCCGAGCCAACGGAGACGATGGTCATGCGCGACAGCGAACGGTCTTCGGTCGGAGCTACCGTCAAGGTTTCAATGTTGTAGCCGCGTGCGGAGAACAAACCCACCACGCGCGACAGCGCGCCTGGTTCGTTTTCCAGCAGGACGGAAATGATGTGTCTCATGTTTCGCTTCTTCCAGATGATGTGTCGATGTCTGCGAGCGGAGCGGCGCCGCCTCGTCTGCCCTCGCCTTTTTTGAAGGCGCGCATCACGAAGCCGGCGCTGGAGTTATCCAGACGCCCCGTCGTTAAAGATCTTCCGAACCCATGAGCATCTCGGTGATGCCCTTGCCGGCCTGAACCATCGGCCAGACGTTTTCGGTCGGATCGGTCTGGAAGTCGAGAAACACCGTGCGATCCTTCAGGCGCAGCGCTTCCTTCAGCGCCGGTTCCACATCGGCCGTGCGCTCGATGCGCATGCCCACGTGTCCGTACGCTTCGGCGAGCTTCACGAAGTCCGGCAGCGCATCCATGTACGAATGCGAATAGCGTTTGCTGTATTCGATCTGCTGCCACTGGCGCACCATGCCGAGATAGCGGTTATTCAGCGAAATAATCTTGATCGGCAGGTCGTACTGCTTGCAGGTCGACAGCTCCTGGATGCACATCTGGATCGAGCCTTCGCCCGTGATGCACAGCACGTCGTCGTCCGGATGGGCCATCTTCACGCCCATCGCGGCCGGTAAGCCGAAGCCCATCGTGCCGAGGCCACCGGAATTGATCCAGCGACGCGGCTTGTTGAACTTGTAGAACTGCGCGGCCCACATCTGGTGCTGGCCCACGTCGGAGCACACGAACGCGTTGCCGTCGGTCAGCTCCCACGCCTTTTCGACCACGTACTGCGGCTTGATGATGTCGCTCTTGCGGTCGAACTTCAGGCAATCTTTCGCGCGCCAGCCTTCGATGTCCTTCCACCAGTCGGCGAGCGCCGCGGCGTCGGGGCCATGCTCGGCCGTCTGCAACTGCTCGATCAGTTCCTTCAGCACTTCCTTCACGTCGCCGACGATCGGAATGTCGACCTTGACGCGCTTGGAAATGGAAGAGGGATCGATGTCGATATGGATGATCTTGCGCGGCCGCGACGCGAAGTGGCTCGGATCGCCGATCACGCGGTCGTCGAAGCGCGCGCCGATCGCGATCAGCACGTCGCAGTGCTGCATCGCCATATTGGCTTCGTACGTGCCGTGCATGCCGAGCATGCCGAGGAATTTCTTGTCGCTCGAGCGGTAGCCGCCCAGACCCATTAGCGTATTGGTGACCGGATAGCCGAGCAGATCGGCGAACTGGTTCAATTCACGCGACGCATCCGCGAGCACGATGCCGCCGCCGGTGTAGATATACGGACGCTTCGCCGACAGCAGCAGCGACACCGCCTTGCGGATCTGACCGGAGTGGCCCTTCGTGACCGGGTTGTATGAGCGCAGCGAAACGCTCTTGATCGGCTCGTATTGGCACGGCGTCTTCGACACGTCCTTCGGAATGTCGATCAGCACTGGGCCGGGACGGCCGGTACGGGCGATGTAGAAAGCTTTCTTGACGGTGGCGGCGAGATCGCGCACGTCCTTCACGAGGAAGTTGTGCTTCACGCAGGGACGCGTGATGCCGACCGTGTCGCATTCCTGGAATGCATCCTGACCGATCGCGGCAGTCGGCACCTGGCCGCTGATCACGACCAACGGGATCGAATCCATATAGGCGGTCGCGATGCCGGTCACCGCGTTGGTGACGCCGGGGCCGGAGGTCACGAGACACACGCCGACCTTGCCGGTGGAGCGCGCGTAGGCGTCCGCGGCATGCACGGCGGCCTGCTCGTGGCGCACGAGCACATGCTGGAACTTGTCCTGCTTGTACAGCTCGTCGTAAATGTAGAGTACCGAGCCGCCGGGATAGCCCCAGATGAACTCGACGTCTTCGTCGGCCAGTGCCTTCATGAGCACGGTGGCGCCGATAGAGTCTGCTTCGTGATGGGGGGTCGTATCCGACGTGGAGAATTCCGCGCTGGGCATATTCATTGATTCACCTTTCGAATTTTCGGCAAAAAATTGATCGGGTGCTCTCTGCCGGGCTCGTGACTCGGGTTCAAGCGGCGCGTCCAGTTGGCAGGCGGGCTTCTTGGGCCACACCTCAATTGAGACAACTCACTTATGTTGCGAACCAGCGACGATAGCTTCTGGCGCGCTCGCGGTCAAGAAAATATTGCCATTGGCTCGTGCGTAGGAGCGCGCGATCGGACGGAATGTCGACCGTCATGCAAATGCAAGCTTGAGCAGGTTTCACCCCTATCGGAGCAAAAGTTTGTTAGCATCCGCGAGTTTTACGACATTTTTCGACCGATTACGCGCACGCTTGCTGCGCCGACCCCAACCGGATGGCATCAGACAAGGAACTCGCCAATTTTCTGGCGGGCGTCGAAAGGCGCGCATTCAAGCAGACGGTCTACGCCGTGCGGGACGACGATGCGTCCCTCGACATCGTGCAAGACGCGATGATCAAGCTCGCCGAGAAATACGGCGACCGTCCGGCGGCCGAGCTGCCGCTGCTGTTTCAGCGTATTCTGCAGAATGCGACGCACGACTATTTCCGCCGTGCCAAAGTACGCAACACCTGGGTTAGTCTATTCTCGTCGCTCGGCAATGCCGACGATGACGAGTTCGATCCGCTGGAAACCTTCGAGGCCGAGGCGGGTTCGGCTGGCGCCGAGAGCAACGAACAGAAGCTCGAACGAGAGCAGGTCCTGCAGTCGATCGACAACGAGATCCAGAAATTACCGGCACGTCAACGGGAGGCGTTTCTCATGCGTTATTGGGAGGATATGGATGTCGCCGAGACTGCCGCCGCAATGGGCTGCTCCGAAGGCAGCGTGAAAACGCACTGCTCCCGGGCCACTCACACGCTGGCGCAAGCGCTCAAGGCGAAAGGAATCACGCTATGAGCTCCCTTGAAAACACAGAACTCGAGTTTGCGCGTCAACTGCGCCGCGCGCTTGACGAAAACACCGCCAGCCTCCCTCCCGCCACCGTCGACCGGCTCGCTGCCGCGCGTCGTGCCGCGTTGGCGCGCAAAAAGCCCGAAGCCGTCAGCGCGCCGGTGTTCGTGCCTGCGTTCGCCGGCATGCCGGCCGGGATGGCGGGGCTACCGCAGGGAGGCTTCGAGCCGCGCCGCCGCTGGCCGCTGCGCCGCTTCGCGCTCGCGTGGCCGCTGGCCGCGCTGGTCGTGAGCCTGATCGGCATCGCGTACTGGGAAGATCACCAGCGGACCGCCGAACTTGCCGATATCGATGCCGCCATGCTAAGCGACGACCTACCGCTCAATGCCTATCTCGACCACGGCTTCAACGCGTATCTTTCACGCGCCCACTGAGCGGGAGATTCCTCGGGTGAGTTACAAGCGCGGCCTGGCCGTTGTTTTCGGATGCACGATCGCGGCCCTGGTGTCGTTTGTCGCGACCTATCCGCGCTTTCACCCGAGCCCATCGTCGGCGGGCAATCCGTCGCCCGGCGTCAACGTCGCCGCGCCCGCCCCCGCCCCCGCACTTTCCGTCGAATTGCCCGGCCTGCCGGGCAGCAATAGCCCCCTCGCGTGGTCACACCTGAGCGCCGCCGACCACGCCGCGCTGGCCCCATTCGCATCGCAATGGGATTCGTTTAGCGACGAACGCAAGCGAAAGTGGATCAAGATTGCGTCGCGATACGCAAAGATGTCGCCGGATGCGCAAAAGCGTCTGCATGAGCGCATGAGTGAATGGGTGCGCATGACGCCCGATCAGCGCCGCGTCGCGCGCGAAAACTACCAGGTTTCGAAGGAGTTGCCGCGCGAAGCGCGCCAGAACGCGTGGAAAGCGTACCAACAGCTGCCCGAAGAAACGAAGGAGCGGCTCGCCGCGAGCGAACGCAAGCGTCGCCCCAGCGTCGTCAGCGCGCCGCCATCGGCTCGCAACGAGATCAAGGGCATCGACCGGTTCGTGAATGCGCGCGAGCACGGCGCCAGTGCTGCCGCGGCGGCGAGCGCCGCGCCGGCTGCCTCCGCGCCGGCCGCGGCCTCGCTGCCGGCAACGCCTGCGATTCCGGCGGCGGGCAGCTTCGTACCGGCGACGCCGGTGCCCGTGTCGCCTGCCGAAGCGCCGGCAATCTTCCACGGCTCCTGATTCCGACCCCGAACCCATTACGTGTCCCAGCCGCTCGCCACCCCCACCCTGCCTGCCGCCGCACCCAGCGGCACGGCGCCCACCGTCCGGCGACGGCTCGCGGCACTGCTCTACGAAGCGGTCATTCTGTTCGGCGTCGTGTTTCTCGCCGGCTATCTGTTCAGCACGCTGACGCAGCAGCGTAACGGGCTCGCGCATCACAACCTGCTCGCCGGCTGGATCGGCCTCGTGGTTGGCGTGTACTTCGTCTGGTTCTGGACGCACGGCGGCCAGACGCTGCCGATGAAAACCTGGCGATTACGGGTTGTTGGCGCTGATGGCGCGCCGGTTTCGGTTGGGCGGGCGATTGCGCGGTATGTGTTCGCCTGGTTGTGGTTTTTGCCGCCGCTGGCGTTGCATCCACTTCTTGGGTTGCGGGTGCCGCAGACGCTTGTTATTGCGGGCGTCTGGTTCGTGGTGTGGGCCGCGAGTGGGCGTTTTGATCCGCAGCGGCAGTTTTTGCATGATCGGCTCGCGGGGACGCGGGTGGTAGCGGTGGGGCGCTAGCGCGCGTGGGCGATGGGCCGAATGCGTTGCTCTCCTTTGGCGGGGTGAGGCCTTTTTTGCCTTTGTTCGTGCGGTGTTGGCCTTTCCTTGCTGACTTATCGGTCTATTAGCGTTGCCCCTGTGCGGGGCGGCACCTACTTTCTTTGCTGCTGCAAAGAAAGTAGGCAAAGAAGACAGCTCAAACCGCCAACTCTTAAGCGGGTCCCTCGGTCTGCATGAGGTAGTGGTGCATCTGGAATCCGTGCTCCCGCACATTCCGCGCTTGTGACAAGGCTGTCATTCTTCCGGCGGCGCTGCGCGCGCCGAAACCCCGCTCAAAAACCACTGGTTGTTTCGGCGCGTCGCCGAAGCGCAGCCGAGGGTCCCCGCTGCGCGGGCAAAACCATTGGTTTCCCTGGCAGACCCGTCCGCGACGCACGCAGTGCGGAGCGGGAGGGATGACGGCTTTGTCACGAACGGGGAATGTACGGGGGCCCGGATTCCAGATGCACCACTACCCCTTCCAAGCCAGGGGACCCGCTTAAGAGTTGGCGGTTTGAGCTGTCTTCTTTGCCTACTTTCTTTGCAGCAGCAAAGAAAGTAGGTGCCGCCCCGCACAGGGGCAACGCTAATAGACCGATAAGACAACAAGGAGAGGCCAACCAAGCCAGAACAACGAAAAAACAGGCCCCGCCAAGGCCCCTCCGTAATAAGAACTTCTCATGACTGTCACGTCGCAGTCACGCGCACCCGGCCCAATACGGGCACCGCCACTCGACGCGTGAGCCATGGACCCCAATACGTCCGCGACTTCCCTGTTTCGTCAAACCGGACCGAGCGTCGACCCCGTCGCGTTCCGGCCCGCTCCGGGTTCTACTCAACACGGCCTGCCGCTGCCCGCGACGCCATCACTCGATGCCCACGCCGATCATCCCGATGACGGCCACGACGATCCGCATCGCTATCGTACGATCTGGCTCTCGGATATCCATCTCGGCTCGAGCGGCTGCCAGGCGGGATATCTGCTCGACTTCCTGCGCCACAACGAATCGGAGTACCTGTACCTCGTCGGCGACATCATCGACGGCTGGCAGTTGAAGAAAGGCTGGTACTGGCCGCAGGCGCACAACGACGTCGTGCAGAAAGTGCTGCGCAAAGCGCGCAAAGGCACTCAGGTCATCTACGTGCCCGGCAATCACGACGAAGCCGCGCGCCAGTTCTGCGACCTCGCGTTCGGCGACATCCACGTACGCGGCGAAGCGTTCCACACGACGCTCGCCGGCAAGCGGCTGTGGATCGTGCACGGCGATCTGTTCGACGGCGTGATCCAGCACGCGAAATGGCTCGCCTATCTCGGCGACACGCTGTACACGATGATCCTCGTGCTGAACCGCTGGTTCAACCGCATTCGCAGCAAGCTCGGATTTCCGTACTGGTCGCTGTCGCAATACCTGAAGCATCAGGTCAAGAACGCGGTCAACTTCATCTCGTCGTTCGAACGCGTAATGACCGACGAAGCGCGTCGCCGCGGCTGCGACGGCGTCGTCTGCGGCCACATCCACAAGGCCGAGATGCGCGAGATCGATGGCGTGCTCTATTGCAACGATGGCGATTGGGTCGAGAGTCTGTCGGCGCTCGTCGAGACTTATGAAGGCGAGCTCAAGGTGATCTTCTGGACTGCGCTGCGCGCGCCCCAGGCGGGCACGCAAAAAGCCCGCGCCACTGCCTGAGCACTTCCACTCTCCACTTCCACAGGGCCCGCAGCGATGAACAACGCGATGAAGATCATGATCGTCACCGACGCATGGGAGCCGCAGGTCAACGGTGTCGTACGCACGCTGAAGAACACCCGGCGCGAACTCACCGCGCTCGGCCATCAGGTCGATCTGCTGACGCCGCTCGAATTCCGCACCATCCCGTGCCCGACTTACCCGGAGATACGCCTGTCGTTGCTGCCGCGCCGCCGGCTGCGCGAGCGCATCGACCGTTTCGCGCCCGACGCGTTGCACATCGCGACCGAAGGTCCGCTGGGCATGGCCGCGCGCGCGTATGCGCTCGAACACAAGCTGCCGTTCACGACCGCGTATCACACGCGCTTTCCCGAGTACGTGCAGGCGCGCTTTCGCATCCCGCTCGCGGCGACCTACAGGTTTCTGCACTGGTTCCACAAGCCGTCGCTCGCGGTAATGGCGCCGACCCCCGTCGTCAAGCAGGACCTCGAGAAGTTCGGCTTCACGAACGTCGTGCTGTGGACGCGCGGCGTCGATCTCGAAATCTTCCGTCCGATGGACTCGAAGGTGCTCAACACCGCGCGGCCGATCTTCCTGTACGTGGGACGCGTGGCGGTCGAGAAGAACGTCGAGGCATTCTTGCAGCTCGACCTGCCCGGCTCGAAGTGGGTCGCGGGCGAAGGTCCGGCGCTCGCCGAACTGAAGTCGCGCTATCCGCAGGTCAACTATCTGGGCGTGCTGTCGCAGGCCGAACTCGCGAAGGTCTACGCGGCCGCCGACGTCTTCGTGTTTCCGAGCCGCACCGACACGTTCGGACTCGTGCTGCTCGAAGCGCTCGCATGCGGCACGCCGGTGGCCGCATATCCGGTCACCGGCCCGATCGACGTGCTCGGCGACGGCGGCGCCGGTGCAATGCACGAGGATCTGCGCGAAGCGTGTCTGGAGGCACTGAAGATCGATCGGTTGCATGCGCGCGCATGGGCCGAGCGCTTCTCGTGGGCAGCGGCGTCCGCACAATTCGCCGCGCATCTGAAGCCGCTGCGCGAGACGGCGTATCGTGAGGAAAGCGCCGCTGCGTGATGCGGCGCGCGGAGCCATCCATGCGAAGCAGTCGATCCAGCGCCGAAGGCGCGTCGAACGGCGCACTGCGCGCCGTCGAGTCCACCCGCGACACCACCAGCATCGAACCGTTCGACGACGTACGCGAGCCGGTTATGACCGGGCATGCGGATACCGTGCATCGGGCGAACGGCGCGAGGACCATGACCGGCGGCGCCAGCGTCGCGGGTGGCGTGCAACCTGACGCCACCCACGACACGACTCGCGACTCGAGCCACGACGCCCCCAACGAACCGCTCAGCCCCGACGACCCGCTCGCCCCGCTGCCCTTCAACCCCTACAAAGGCAACCGCGGCCTCACGCGCGCATGGCACGCGATGAAAAACTCGCTGGCCGGTTTTCGCGTTGCGATTCGCGAGGAAAGCGCGTTTCGTCAGGAACTCACGTTGGCCGCGATCCTGATTCCGTGCGGCCTCGTGGTGCCGGTCGATCCCGTGTCGCGCGTGTTGCTGCTCGGCTCGGTGCTGCTCGTGCTGATCGTCGAGCTGCTCAACTCGAGCGTCGAAGCGGCAATCGACCGGATCTCGCTCGAACGTCACGAGTTGTCGCGCCGCGCGAAGGATCTCGGCAGTGCGGCCGTGATGGTCGCGCTCGGCATGTGTGTGATGACGTGGGGAGTCATCGTCGGGCCGCTGGTCGTCGGCTGGGTTCGCGCGTGGCTTTGAGGTTCGATGCGGGTTGAAGCGCACGCTTCGCCACGCCCCACAGGATGAAAATCCGCGCAGGCGGTTGGGTATTAGAACGCTCGGTTTATAATCGTTTAACAGTCTCACAGGAAAGCGCTCGCGCAAACGGATCCGCGCCTCGCCTCATCCTGCCCTTTCGGGGGGGCCCGCCGCGTGTCGGCGGGTTCGGGAGAGCTCAATATACCAACCGCATCCGGGTGGAACACGCAGCAGCGGCACGCCGCCACGCGCCCAGCCCGGCATAACCAGGGCCGGACGACATGGAAGCCAAACCTCCCCGCCGCACGCGCGAACGGATTCTCGAACTGTCGTTGAAGCTGTTCAACGAAATCGGCGAGCCGAACGTCACGACGACGACGATCGCCGAGGAAATGGAAATCAGCCCAGGCAACCTGTACTACCACTTCCGCAACAAAGACGACATCATCAACAGCATCTTCAGCCAGTTCGAGCAGGAGATCGAGAAGCGTCTGCGTTTCCCCGACGACCATCGCGCGACCATCGACGAGATGTGGTCGTATCTGCAGTACATGGTCGATTTCACGTGGCGCTACCGCTTCCTGTACCGCGACCTGAACGACCTGCTCGCGCGCAACCGCACGCTCGAGACGCACTTCAAGCAGATCATCAGCCATAAGGTGCGCTTCGCGAGCCAGTTCTGCGAACAGCTCGTCGCCGACGGCGAAATGGTCGCGACGCCGCAGGAAATGCAGGTGATCGCGACCAACGTCGGCGTGATCGGCACGTACTGGCTGTCATATCAGTTCGTGATGAATCCGCGCAAATACAACGAGCAGGAAGCGATCCGCGAAGAGCTGCATCAGGTCAGCGTGCAGATCGTCTCGCTGATGGCGCCCTACCTGCGCGGCCGCTCGCGGCAGCTGTTCGACGACCTCGTATCGGGCACGCTGCCCAAGCGCGAGTTCTACGACTACCTGCCGCCGCGTGAAGGCGCCGCGCCTCGCAACGAATCGAAGGACAGTTGAGCATGAAGTCGATGTGTGTCTATTGCGGCTCCTCGATGGGAGCCAAACCGTTGTATGCGCAGGCGGCGCGCGCGTTCGGCCGTGCGCTGGTCGAGGCCGATCTCGCGCTCGTCTATGGCGGCGGCAAGGTGGGGCTGATGGGCGTGATCGCCGATACCGTGATGGCCGAAGGCGGCCGCGCTATCGGCGTGATTCCCGAGCTGCTCGTCAGCAAGGAAGTGGGGCATAACGGCCTGACCGAACTGCACGTGGTGCCGGACATGCATCATCGCAAGAAGATGATGGCCGAGCTGTCCGATGCGTTCGTCGCGATGCCCGGCGGCGCGGGCACGCTCGAGGAGCTGTTCGAGGTCTTCACGTGGGCGCAGCTCGGCTACCACGGCAAACCGGTTGCACTCCTGAACACCGACGGCTTCTACGCGCCGCTGATCGACCTGCTTCAGCACACCGTCGACGAAGGCTTCATGCGCAAGACCTATCTCGACATGCTGCAGATCGACGCCGATCCGCTCGCGTTGATCGGCAAGCTGCAACGCTACGCGCCGCCCGCGCGCGACAAATGGGCGGCGGTCCAAAGCGACGCGATCTGAATCCCGGGTCCGCCGAACCCGAGCGAAGCGCGCCGCGCACGCACCACCCCAACGACGAGATTGCGATGACGAAAGCTGTTCTGATCACCGGCGGCAGCCGCGGCATTGGCCGTGCCACCGCGCGTCTGCTTGGCGCGCGCGGGTGGTGCGTCGGCGTGAACTACGTGCGTGACCTCGCCGCCGCGCAGCAGACGGTCGCAGAGGTCGAACACGCGGGCGGCCGCGCGGTGCCGATCGCCGGCGATGTCGCGAACGAAGCCGACGTGACCGGCATGTTCGATACGCTGCAGCAATCCTTCGGCCGCATCGATGCGCTCGTCAACAACGCGGGCATCGTCGCGCCGTCGAGCCAGCTCGCCGATATGGACTTCGCGCGTCTGAAACGCGTGTTCGACGTCAACGTGCTCGGCGCCTATCTGTGCGCACGGGAAGCGGCACGGCGCATGTCGACCCAGCGCGGCGGCGCGGGCGGCGCGATCGTCAATGTTTCGTCGGCGGCGGCGCGGCTCGGTTCGCCGAACGAATACGTCGACTATGCGGGGTCGAAAGGCGCAATCGACACGATGACGCTCGGCCTCGCGAAAGAACTCGGCCCGCAGGGCGTGCGCGTGAACGCGGTGCGTCCGGGCCTGATCGACACCGAGATCCATGCGAGCGGCGGCAAGCCCGAGCGCGCCGCGCAACTGGGCGCGACCACGCCGCTCGGCCGCCCCGGCCGCGCCGACGAAGTCGCCGAGGCCATCGTGTGGCTGCTCAGCGACGCGTCGTCGTACGTGACGGGCGCGCTGTTCGACGTCGCCGGCGGCCGCTGAGCGAACGCCGCACGCAACGCGGCGCAAGCCTTAAACACTTGGCGCGGTCCACTACGGCCGCGCCTTTCCAGCCCGCTCCCCCTCTCCTCTTTCCCCACGAACCCTGGTCGATTTCTCATGAAACCGGCACAGTCGCGCATCGAATGCGCGCGCGTTCGTTCGTGTGTAATCTTCAGTAATAATGCGGCGCTACAATTGACCAGATCGTATGCATCTGCAGGCGACGTAAGCAAAGCATAAGTACGAGGCCAACGCCGCCGCGTACGCTGACCAGAGACTTCCATGCAACACAAGCAGTCCACGCGCTGGCGCACGCACAGTGCCAACGCGACGGCCCCGACCTCGGCCGCTCCAGCAGGTGGCGCGCACGAGGCTTCGCTTTCCGCCAGCACCGCGCACCCGTTTGCCGGCGCGCAGAGCCAGCCGGCGGCCGGGGACCCCGCGGCTTCGGCCGCAGCGGTATACAGCGCCGACACCGCCCATCCATCGGGCTCCGCCGTTTCTGCCGACCGCGCAACGCGCGGCCTGCAGCGTTGGCGCGCGCTCGCGGCGATCCGCCCGCTGCTGTGGCTGGTCGCGCTGGCGATCCTGTGCGCATGGCTCGCCCCCGGCATTCTCGGCCACGACCCGTGGAAGCAGGACGAAACCTACACATTCGGCATCGTCCAGCACATGCTCGATACGGGCGACCTCGTCGTGCCGACCAATGCCGGCCAGCCCTTCGTCGAAAAGCCGCCGATCTACGATTGGGTCGCCACGGGCCTCGCGTGGATGTTCGGCCGCTATCTGCCGCTGCACGATGCGGCACGGCTCGCGAGTGCGCTGTTCGCGGGCCTGACGGTGTATTACACCGCGCGGGTCGCGCGTCGCGCGGTCGCTGCGTCGAGCTGGTTCGACCTGCGCGTGATCGGCACGCTCGCGCTGTTCGGCGGCACGCTCGTCGTCGTCAAGCACGTGCACGACATGATGACCGACGTCGCGCTGATGGCCGGCGCCGCGCTCGGCTTTTGCGGACTGTTCGAACTCGTACTCGTGCATCTGCGTGACGACCCGCGCGCCGCGTCGTATTTACCGACGCACTCGCAAGCCGCCCGGTACACCAAACCGCTCGATGCCCGCGGGCGGCGTCACGCGATCATCAGCGGCGCGGCGATGTTCGGCGCGGGCGTCGGCGTGTCGCTGCTCGCCAAGGGGCTGTTCGTACCGCTCGTGTTCGGCGCCACCACCTGCGCGGCGCTGCTGCTCTATCCCGCATGCCGCAGCCGCGGCTTCGCCGGCGCGCTCGGCCTCGCCGCGCTCGTCTCCGCGCCGTTCGCGCTGATCTGGCCGATCTGCTTCTACCTGCGCTCAGAGGCTCTCTTCAAGGTGTGGCTGTGGGATAACAACGTCGGGCGTTTCTTCGGTTTTTCGGTCGCCGAGCTCGGCTCCGAAAACGAGAGCCACCTGTTCGTACTGCGCACCGTGCTGAGCGTCGGCTTTCCGGTCGTACCGCTCGCGCTGGCCGCGCTCGCCGGTGGCGCATGGCGGCGCTGGCGCGATCCGCGCGTCGCGTTGCCGGTGCTGTTCGCGGGTATCGGTTTCGCGGTGCTGCAAAGCTCGGCGACGGTTCGCGAGCTATACATCCTGCCGTTCATCGCGCCGCTCGCGCTGGTCGCGATGCAGGGCGTCGAACGTTTGCCGGCGCGCCTGCATACCGGCTGGGATATGACTAGCCGAGTGCTGTTCGGCAGCGCGGCCGCGCTCGTGTGGCTCGTCTGGTCGATCATGACGACCCCCGCGAGCACGCATGCGTCGCTGCATCTGCTCGGCCGCTGGCTGCCGCTCGACTGGGTGCTGCCGATTTCGCCCGCGCTGATCGTCGGCGCGCTGCTGCTGACGATCGGCTGGCTGTGGCTGCTGCCGTCGTTCAAGTACGCGGGCAAATGGCGCGGCGCGCTCAGCTGGTGCGCGGGCGCGATGCTCGTCTGGGGGCTCGTCAGCACGCTGTTGTTGCCGTGGCTCGACTACGCGAAAAGCTACCGCTCGGTGTTCCGGGACCTCGGCGCGAAGATGGATATCGAATGGAACGACGGCGACTGCATGGCAAGCGCCGGACTCGGCGAATCCGAAGCGCCGATGCTCTTCTACTACACGGGCATCGTGCATCAGCCGAGCGAAGATCCGCGCACGACCGCCTGCACCTGGCTGATCGAGGAAAGCCGCCGCGACAACGCGCGGCCGCCGGCCGGCGAATGGCGGCTGTTCTGGTCCGGTGCGCGACCGGGCGATTCGGATGAGCTGTTGCGCGTCTTCGTGCGCACGCCGATGGCGGGCAAGCTGCACGGCGACGAATAGAGCCGCGCAACGCGTCGCGCCGGCCGAGTGTCTCGCGCGCGCGTCCGCGTCGAGTCAGAACGACGAACCGGGCTCGCGCAGGAACGCGATCTCCTCGTCGCTCGATTCACGTCCGAGCAACCCGTTGCGATGTGGAAAGCGGCCAAATCGTTCAATCGCTTTCGCGTGGCGCAGCGCGTACTGATAGTAGCCGTCACCGCCCGGCTCCGCCGCAAGCTGTTTGAACAGACGCAGCGACTCCTGCTGGCTCGCGAGCGTTTCATCGTGCTCGAACGGCAGATACGCGAACGCGCGATGCTGCACGTCCGGCAACAGCCGATCGGCGCCGCTCGCGATGATCCGTTGCGCGGTTTGCAGCGCCTTGCCGTCGGTCGCGAAGGCGCGCGGCGTATTGCGATGGCAGTTGCGGGAAAACTGGTCCAGCACGATGACGAGCGCCAACGCACCCAACGGCGTGCTCTTCCATGCGTCGAGCTCACCCGCGTTCGCCGCATCGATCAGGTTACCGAAACGTTCGCGCAGCATCGTATCGACGGCGTCATCGCGCTTGAACCAGAACTTGCGCTCCGTGCCGCGCTGCGGCGTGCCCGGCGCACCGAACCAGCAGTCGAGAACCTCGCGCGCCCGCGGCGCGAGCGCCGCATAGTCGGCTTCGACCGAGTACGGTGCCGAGGTGGCGTGGTGCGGCGTGTCAGCCATTGCGGTTGCGCATCCAGTCGGCGGTTTCGAAGAACGAGCCGAGCAGGCGCTCGCGCAGCGGTTCCGGCAAGCCGACATCCTCCATCGCCCATGCCATGCACCTCAACCACTGGTCACGCTCGCTCGACGCGATCGCGAACGGCAGATGCCGCGCGCGCAGACGGGGATGGCCAAAGCGGCCGATGTAATGATCGGGACCGCCGAGCCAGCCGCACAAAAACCAGAATAGCTTGTCGCGCGACCCCTCGAGCGACCCCGGATGCAGCGCGCGAATCCCGGCGAAATCCGCCTCGAGATCCATCAGGTCGTAAAACCGGTCGACCAGGTCGCGCACGCGCGTCTCGCCGCCCACCAGTTCGAAGGCCGTCGGCTTGTCCGAGGACACTTCGTCGTTCAAATCGCTCATACCCTGCTCGACAGCAAAAAGACATCACCAGGAAAACTCACGCGTCGCGCAGCGACTGCAGCGCCGGCCGCGCCAACACATGCCGCAAACTCAGCCACCCGCCGACACCGGCACACGCGATGCCGGCCGCAATGCCCACCGGCAGCAGCCACGGATCGAAGTCCAGATAAAACTCGAATACGTGCGTGGCCAGCATCGAGCCGACGATCTGCGCGCCGAGCGCCGCCATCAGGCCGGCAAGCGCGCCGACCGCGACGAATTCGGCCACCTGCACCGCCCGCACCTGACGATGCGATGCGCCCAGCGCACGCAGCAGCGCGGATTCTCGCATACGCTCGTCGCGCGTGCCGGCGAGCGCCGCGTACAGCACCAGCACGCCGGCCGCGAGCGTGAAGGCGAACAGGAATTGCACCGCGCCGATCACCTGCTGCAACACGCGCTGCACCTGCGCGAGGATCGGGCCGGTATCGATCGCGGTCAGATTGGGATACGCGGCGATCAGGCCATCGATCGTCGACTGTTTGTCCACCGGCAGATGGAAGCTCGTGATGAACGTCGCCGGAAAATCCTGCAACGAAACCGGCGGCATCAGCACGAAGAAGTTGACCTTGAAAGAACCCCAGTCGAGCTTGCGCACGCTCGTCACCGGCGCCTCGACAGTCAGCCCCGTCACGTCGAAGCGCAGCACGTCGCCGGGCTTCACGTTGATCAGCTTCGCGAGACCCTGCTCGATCGAGATCTGCGGCTTCGTCGTCTCGCCGAACCAGGTTCCCGCGGCGATCCGGTTGTCGTCGGGCAGTTGCGTCGTGTAGGACAGGTTGAACTCGCGGTCGACCAGTCGCCGCGCATCCTCGCCCTTGAACGAATCCGGATCGACCGCCTTACCGTTGATCGCGACGAGCCGCCCGCGCACCATTGGCGACAGCGCCGCGCCGGCGATGCCGTGCGCGTCCAGATACTGCGTGACCGCGTCGCGCTGATCGGGCTGGATGTCGATGATGAACTCGTTGGGCGCATCGGGCGGGGTCGATTTGCGCCAGCCCTGCACGAGGTCGTTGCGCGTCATCGCGATCAGCAGCAGGCACATCAGGCCGATGCCGAGCGCGGTGATCTGCAGCGCGCTGGTACTGCTGCGCCGCTCGAGCGACGCCAGCGCATAGCGCCAGCCGATGCCCGCATTGACGCGCTCGCTGCGCACCACGCGCGCCGCGCCCCACAACGCGAGCCGCGCGATGCCGGCGAACACCAGCAGCCCGCCCGCGAATCCGCCCGCAACGATGCCCCCGAGCTTCAATTCCCCCGCGGCGAGTATCAGCAGCCCCGCGAACAGCACGATGCCGAACGCATAGGCGGCCCACGCAGTGCGTCCCTCCTCGCCCCATTCACGCCGCAGCACGCGCACCGGCGGCACGCGCGTGAGCGGCAACAGCGGCGGCAGCGCGAAGCCGAGCAGCAGCACGAGGCCGGCCGCGATGCCTTCGAGCGCGGGCCACAGCGTCGGCTGCGGCAGCACCACGTCGATCAGGCCGCCGAGCCACGTCAGCAGCGCGAGATGCCCGAGATAACCGAGCGCCACGCCGAGCACGCCGCCGAGTACGCCCAGCCCGACGAATTCGAGCGTGAACAGCGCACGCAGCGCGGCCTGGCTCACGCCGAGACAGCGCATCGCCGCGCAGCCGTCGAGATGCCGGCGCATATAGCGGTGCGCAGCCATCGCGATCGCGACGGCCGCGAGCAGCGCGGTCAACAGCGACACGAGCGTCAGAAAATGGCCCGCGCGATCGAGCGTCTGACGCACCTGCGGCTGGCCGTCCTGCAGCGACTCGAGCGCGACGCCGCGCAGCTTGCCGCCGTCGACGTGCTCATGCGCAAACTGCGCGAAGCGCGCGACCGCGTCGTCTGAACCGGCGACCAGCAGCCGGTACGTGACGCGGCTGCCATAGGTGATCAGGCCCGTCGACGGTACGTCAGCGGCATTCAGCATCAGGCGCGGCGAAAAGTTGACGAACGAAAAGCCGCGATCGAGCTCGCGCGTGATCAGCGCGCCGACCGTGAAGCTGCGATTGCCGAGCTTCACCGCATCGCCGATCTTCAGCTTCAGCGCGTCGAGCAGCTGCTGGTCGACCCACACGGTGCCCGGTGCCGGAATCGACGTCGCCGGATGATCGGCCGCACCCGGCGCCGCCGCGATGCGCAGCGCGCCGCGCAACGGATAGCCGGGCGACACCGCCTTGACGGCGGCGAGCCGCGACGCCGGCTGCGCGCCGGTCGAATTGATCATGCTGGGAAAGATCGCCGTGGTGGCGGTGCGCAGGCCCAGGGCGTGCGCCTCGGCGGCGAATTGCGGATCGACCGGATGATCGGCGCGCACGATGAAGTCGGCGGCGATCATGCGCCGCGCATCGCGCTCGAGCCCCTGATGCAGCCGATCGCCCAGAAACCCGACGCTCGACAACGCCGCGACCGCCAGCACGAGCGCGAGCAGCAACATCGTCAGTTCGCCCGCGCGCCAGTCGCGCGCCGTCATCCGCATGGCCTGGCGCAACAGATCGATGCCGCCAAGCCGCCGCGCCGGTCTCGTGTCTGCGCGCGTTCTTGAACCCGCCTTGGATCCTGGTAGTGCTTCGCTCAATCGTGCCTGCTCCTCGCAAATCGCGACACCATGTGCGTGGCCATGCCGCGAAAACCGCCCTGCACGCCACGCCACAATCGCGGCAATGCCCACGCCGCGAGCAGTAGGAAGCCTACCATCAAGACCAGAAACACGAGCGGCACGAACAGCGCAAGCAGTACGCCGCCGACCACGAGGCCGTCTTCGGCGGTCGACGTGACGACGTTCGACACCGGCTCCGGCGACAGGTTGATCAGCGCGCGCGTGCCCGCCTTCGCGAGATGCGCGGTGCCGGCGAGCGTGCCGCCCGCGAGCGCGGCAACGCTCAGCAGCGTCGGATCGGCGTGGCCGAGCGCGCCGGCGGCCAGCACGGCGCCGGCCGGAATACGGATGAAGGTGTGGATCGCATCCCACAGCGAATCGAACGCGGGGATCTTGTCGGCGAGGAATTCGGCCAGCGTCAGCACGGCCGCCGCACCGATCACCCATGGCGATGACAGCGCGGACAATGTGTTCGGCAAGTGAATCAGGCCAAGACGTTCGAACACGCCGGCCAGGAGGACCGTCAGATAGAGGCGCAGACCGCTGCCCCATGAAAGGCCCGCTGCAAGTGAAAGTGATTCAAGCATGGCCGCCTCCACGCGTTCAGTGCGTGCCAGGCGCCGCGGCGGGAACGAGCGGGCGTTCCGCGCCGAAGCCATCAGGCTCGCCAAGCTGGCCGCGCCAGCCAGGCCGCGGGCAATCTCAAGGTCGTTTCTGTCTCATTATAGCTACGATAATTCGCAGAACGTAGAGCGGCGAAGCCTTCGCTGTGGCTTGCAGGCAATGGCGGCCGCGCCCCGAGCGGAGGTGGCCGCCCGGTCAGTGCCCCGACGACAGCTTCAGGCCGACGAGGCCGATCACGATCAGCGACGCACTGGCGACGCGCGCGACCGTCAACGCCTCGCCCATCATCACGACGCCGAAGATGAACGCGCCGACCGCGCCGATCCCTGTCCAAACAGCATAGGCTGTGCCGAGCGGCAACTGGCGCATCGCGAGCGCGAGCAGCACGAAGCTGCCGAGCGCGGTCACGACCGTGAAGAGGGACGGCCACAAGCGGGTGAAACCTTCGGAAGTTTTGAGACCGGCCGCCCACGCGACTTCGAGCAGACCGGCAATCAGGAGAAGAAACCAGGACATCGACACAGCTCCATGAAAAATGGGGCCGTCCCCGATGATTGATGCAGGCGCAAGGTCGTCCTTACGTCGGGAGATTATAACGAAGCGGCATCGCGGACGAACTCACACCGCGCCCACCAGCCGGTACCCGACGCCCCCGTCTCCGTGACGATATGCTCCGGCTGCGCCGGATCGCGCTCGAGCTTGCCGCGCAGATGCGCCATGTAGATGCGCAGATAGTGGTGACTCTCGACGTGCGACGGCCCCCACACGTCGCGCAGCAACTGCCGGTGCGTGAGCACGCGGCCCGCATGGCGCACGAGCGTCGCGAGCAGCCGGTATTCGATCGGCGTCAGATGGACCGCGGCGCCGTCGCGCGTAACCTGGCGCAGCGCGAGGTCGACGGTGACCGCACCGAAGCGCACCTGCGGCGATTCGTTCGCGCCGCCGTGATTGCGCCGCCGCAGATGCGCGCGGATCCGCGCAAGCAACTCGGACACGCCGAACGGCTTGGTCAGGTAATCGTCGGCGCCGGCGTCGAGCGCGGCGACCTTTTCGCTTTCCTGGGTACGCGCCGACAGCACGATCACTGGCAGCTCGCTCCAGCCGCGCAGCTCGCGGATCACGTCGAGGCCGTCGGTGTCGGGCAGGCCCAGATCGACGATCACGAGATCGGGCTTGCGCGTCGCCGCTTCGACGAGCCCCTGCTTGCCGGTCTCGGCGTCGTACACGGCAATGCCCTCGCCTTCGAGCGCCGTGCGCACGAAGCGGCGAATCTGCTTCTCGTCTTCGATCAGAACGACGGTGATGCTCAGGTCACTCATGGGCGGGGCGGGTGAGCGGGTTGAGGTCGGCGGCGGTGTCGGTGTCGGTGGCTGCGCCTTCGTCTTCGAGCGTATCAAACGTCTCGGGTGCGTCGGGCGGCGTCTTGACCGGCAGCGTGAACCAGAAGCGCGCGCCCTCGACGTGGCCATCCGCGGCCAGCCGGTTGAGCGCGCCGATTGTACCGCCGTGCGCCTCGACGATCGCGCGGCAGATCGCGAGCCCAAGGCCGATGCCTGGTTTCGCCGACTCCTTCTCGCCGCGCGTGAACTTCTCGAACACGCGCGCTTCCATGCCGGCGGGCAGGCCGGGGCCGTTGTCGTCGATCGTGATGCGCACGAACGGCGTGCCGTCCGCGTCGATCTGCTGCGCGCCGATCGCGAGCGGCGTGCCGGACGCCGTGTATTTGGCCGCGTTCTCGAACAGGTTCGAGAACAAGCGCTCCATCAACACCGCGTCGAGATGCAGCAGCGGCAGATCGGCAGGCAGCGTAACCCGCACCGGATGATCCGCGAGCACACGCTTGCACGCGCGCAGCGCGGCGCCGACGGTCTCCTCGAGCAGCGTCCATTGCTGGTTCAGTTGCAGGCTGCCGGCCTGCAAGCGCGCCATGTCGAGCAGATTCGTGACGATGCCGGTCATGCGCAGCGCTTCTTCGTGGATCGCGTCGACGAGTTCGTCGTCACGCCGCGCGGCGGATTGCGCGTCGGTCCGCAAAGAAGCATTCACCTCGCCTTCTGTCCGCCCCTGTCCCGCCTGCCGCCCCTGCGCGAGCATCGACGAAAACCCGACGATCGTCGTCAGCGGCGTGCGCAGATCGTGCGAAATCGCCGACAGCAACGAATTGCGCAGCCGCTCCGACTCCATGTTGACGAGCGCATCGCGCGCGATATCGACGTAGTGCACCCGTTCGAGCGCGAGCGCGATCTGCGCGGCGAACGCATCGAGCATGCGGCGCTGTTCGGGCACGGTCAGCTCGCGCTCGTCACGCACGACCACCGCGAGCACGCCGCGCGTGCGCATCGGCGCCTTCAGCGGCAGATACAGCGCCGCGGCAGCCGGCAGCGTATCGGTGCCGTGGCCGGCCGGCTTCTGCTGATCGTAGACCCATTGGCCGACGTCGAGATCGAGCGCGTCGCCTTCGAGCGTGATCGCCGCGTCGGGGTCCTCGATCTTCTGTTTGATCTGGTCGGCGCTGTCGGGCAGCAGGATCGCGACACGCGCGCCGAACACCTCGCTCACGTGTCGGGTGCCGATGCCGACGATCTGCTCGGTCGCGAGCGCCGCGGCGAGCTCGCGCGCCATCTCGTACATCGCGCCGGTGCGCTGCTCGCGGCGTCGCGCGACGCTCGCCTCGTGGCGCAGGCTCGAAGTCAGATGGCTGATCACGAGCGAGGTCAGCAGCATGCCGAAGAACGTCAGCAGGTACTGCGTGTCGGAGACCGACAGCGACATGCGCGGCGGTACGAAGAAGAAATCGAACGCGGCGACGCTCGCGAACGACAGCACGACACCGGGCCCGCGCCCGAGCTTCACCGCGGTGAAGATCACACCGAGCAGATACAACATCACGAGGTTGGTCAGATCGATGCGGTCGATCAACTGGCTCGACAGCAACGTGATCGCCGCGCCGATCGCGAGCGCGAACGCGTACGCGCGCGGCGGCGAGCGACGCTCGCGGGCCGCGCTCAACGCCTCGCGCCACGCGTTCGCGGTCGTGTTCAACAGCCGCCGTTGCTCGCCGCCGTCGCGCTCCGACGACAGGCGAATCAGCGTGAGATCGAGATCGCCGCTCTTCTCGGCGATGCGCTCGCCCAGCGGCCGGCGCAGCCAGCGGCTCGCGCCCGTGCGCGACGATGCGCCCGCCACCAGCTTCGATACGTTGCGCGCCTGCGCGTAACCGATCAACGCGTCGAGCGCATCGGTGGCGGCGAGCGTCGCGGTTTCGGCGCCGAGTTCGGCGGCGAGCTTCAGCGCGTTCAACGTGCGTTCGCGGCGCGCGTCGGGCAGGCGCTGCAACGCGGGCGTTTCGACATAGACCGCGAGCCAGTCGGCCTTCAGGCTCGCGGCGAGGCGCGCCGCCGAGCGCACCAGCGCCGGCGCTTCCGGACCGGGACCGACACACACCAGCAGCCGCTCGCGCGCCTGCCAGATACGCTGGATCGACCGATCGGCGCGGTACTCGCGCATCTGCGCGTCGACCCGATCGGCGGTGCGGCGCAGCGCGAGTTCGCGCAGCGCGATCAGGTTGCCCTTGCGAAAGAAGTTGCGCACCGCGCGCTCGGCCTGCTGCGCCATGTAGACCTTGCCGTCGCGCATGCGGTCGAGCAGTTCCTCGGCCGGCAGATCGACGAGCGTGACTTCGTCGGCATGATCGAACACGCGATCGGGCACGGTCTCCCACACCCGGATGCCGGTGATCTGGCCGACCACGTCGTTCAGGCTCTCCAGGTGCTGCACGTTGACGGTCGTATAAACGTCGATGCCCGCGTCGAGCAGTTCGTAGACGTCCTGCCAGCGCTTCAGATGACGCGCGCCCTGCACGTTCGAATGCGCGAGTTCGTCGACGAGGATCAGTTGCGGCTTGCGCGCGAGCGCGGCGTCGAGATCGAACTCGCCGAGCTTGCGGCCGCGATACTCGATCTGCGCGAGCGGCAGCACGTCGAGCCCCGCGAGCAACGCGGCGGTTTCGCTGCGTCCATGCGTTTCGGCGATGCCGACCAGCACGTCGACCCCTTCTTGCTGGCGGCGGCTCGCGGCCTGCAGCATCGCATAGGTCTTGCCGACGCCGGCCGACGCGCCGAAGAAAACCTTCAGCCGGCCGCGCTGGCGTTTTTCTTCGTCGCGCTGCAGCTTGTCGAGCAGTTCGTCAGGATCGGGGCGGTTCATGCTCAGTGGTTGTCATAGTCGTGCGAGCGGCGGTGTCTGCATGGTGGCACGGCCCGCGCCGGCCCGCAAATGGCGGCGCGGCGCCACGCGAAACGCCGCTGTTTCATCGATGAACCGCAATTGCGGCTGGTGCGTCGTCGCTGCGTTCAGTGTCAGCCGCGCTTCATTTCATCGAGCGCGAGATTGAGCTTCAGCACATTCACGCGCGGCTCGCCGAGCACGCCGAACTGGCGCCCCGTCGTGTAGCGCTCGACGAGCGCCTGCACGTCGTTCGGCGCGAGGTGACGGGCCTGCGCGACCCGCTCGAGCTGATACGCGGCCGCGGCCGGACTGATCTCCGGATCGAGCCCGCTGCCCGACGACGTGACCAGATCGACCGGCACCGGCTTCGACATGTCGGTGCCCGCCGCCTTCAGCGCGGCGAGACGGCCCTTGATCTCGTCGAGCAGCGCCGGGTTGGTCGGTCCGAGGTTCGAGCCCCCCGAGCTTTGCGGGTTGTACGGCATCGGGCTCGTTGCCGACAGCCGGCCCCAGAAGTACTGGGGCGCGTCGAACTGCTGGCCGATCAGCTGTGAGCCGACCACCTTGCCGTTCTGCTCGATGAGGCTGCCGTTGGCCTGTTCGTGGAACGCCGCCTGGCCGAACGCGGTCATCACGGCGGGATAGGCGAGTCCTGTGATCGCGGTCAGCACCGCGAAGATCACGATCAGCGGACGGAACAGATTTTTCATGATGGGTCTCTTTCCCTTTTCATCACTTCTGGTTGTGGCGTAATGACGCGCTGCGCGCTCAAACCCAGCCGAACGCGGCGAGCACCATATCGATCAGCTTGATGCCGATGAACGGCACGATGATCCCGCCAAGGCCATAGATCAGCAGATTGCGGCGCAGCAGGATCGCAGCGCCTAGCGCGCGATAGCGCACGCCCTTCAGCGCCAGCGGAATCAGCAGCACGATGATCAGCGCGTTGAAGATCACCGCCGACATGATTGCCGAGGTCGGCGTCGCGAGATGCATCACGTTCAGCGCGTTCAACGCCGGATACGTCGACGCGAACGCGGCCGGGATGATCGCGAAGTACTTGGCGACGTCGTTGGCGATCGAGAACGTGGTCAACGACCCGCGCGTCATCAACATCTGCTTGCCGATCTCGACGATCTCGATCAGCTTGGTCGGATTCGAATCGAGGTCGACCATATTGCCGGCCTCTTTTGCCGCCTGCGTGCCGGTGTTCATCGCGACCGCGACGTCGGCCTGCGCGAGCGCGGGCGCGTCGTTGGTGCCGTCGCCGGTCATCGCGACCAGACGCCCTTCGGCCTGATGCGCGCGAATCGTCGCGAGCTTCGTTTCGGGTGTCGCCTCGGCAAGGAAGTCGTCGACGCCCGCTTCGGCCGCGATCGCGGCGGCGGTCAGGCGGTTGTCGCCCGTCACCATCACGGTCTTGATGCCCATCTTGCGCAGCTCGGCGAAGCGCTCCTTGATGCCGCCCTTCACGACGTCCTTCAACTCGATCACGCCGAGCACGCGCGCGCCCTGCTCGCCTTTCTCGGCGACCACCAGCGGTGTGCTGCCGCGTCGCGCGACATCGGCGACCGCGTTGCTGACTTCATTCGGGAAACGGCCGCCGTTCGCTTCGACGTAGTGCTTGACCGCATCGGCCGCGCCCTTGCGGATTTCACGGCCATGAGTCCCGTAGGGAGTCCCTTGCGGAGACAGATCGACGCCGCTCATGCGGGTCTGCGCCGTGAACGCGAGAAACACCGCATGCAGCGAGGCCATATCGCGCTGACGGATATTGAAGCGCTGCTTCGCGAGCACGACGATGCTGCGGCCTTCCGGCGTTTCGTCGGCGAGCGACGACAGCTGCGCGGCATCGGCAAGCGCCTCTTCGGTCAGACCCGGCGCCGGCAGAAACTGCGACGCCTGGCGGTTGCCGAGCGTGATCGTGCCCGTCTTGTCGAGCAGCAGCACGTCGACGTCGCCGGCCGCTTCGACGGCACGGCCCGAGGTCGCGATCACGTTCGCCTGCATCATGCGGCTCATCCCGGCCACGCCGATCGCCGACAACAGGCCGCCGATCGTCGTCGGGATCAGACACACGAGCAGCGCGGCGAGCGCGGTGATCGTCACCACGTGGCCCGCTTTCGCGGCTTCGACGGAGAACATCGAGAACGGCAGCAGCGTCGCGGTGGCGAGCAGCATCACGATGGTCAGCGCGACGAGCAGGATGGTGAGCGCGATTTCGTTCGGCGTCTTCTGACGCTTCGCGCCTTCGACCATCGCGATCATGCGGTCGAGGAACGCCTCGCCCGGATTGGCCGTGACGCGCACGACGATCCAGTCCGACAGCACCCGCGTGCCGCCCGTCACCGACGAAAAGTCGCCGCCCGACTCGCGGATCACCGGCGCCGATTCACCGGTGATCGCCGATTCGTCGACCGAAGCGACGCCCTCGATCACTTCGCCGTCGGCCGGGATCACGTCGCCGGTCTCGACCAGCACGACGTCGCCACGGCGCAGATCGGTCGCGGTCGTGATGCGGATCGGCGACTTCGGATGCGGCTCGTTGAGCTTCTTCGCCATCACGTCTCTCTTCGCGCTGCGCAGCGACGCGGCCTGCGCTTTCGAGCGGCCTTCGGCGAGCGCCTCCGCGAAGTTCGCGAACAGCACCGTGAACCACAGCCACAGCGTGACCGCGAGGATGAAGCCCGCGGGCGCCTCGGCCTGACCGCCGAGCGCGGCGATCCACAGAATGGTCGTCAGGATGCTGCCGACGTACACGCAGAACATCACCGGGTTGCGAAACTGCGTGCGCGGCGTGAGCTTTTTAAAGGAGTCCACGATCGCCGGGCGCAGCAGCGCCGGGTCGAACATGGACCGGGTAGCGTTATGTTCAGTCATTGAATCCTCGAATGTCCGTGGGCGCTGGCAGGCTTGCGGCGTGCAGGCGCCTGTTCGGTCGTTGGCTCGCGGCCTGGGTCACTGCCGTGGGTCACTGCACGCCGATCATCATCAGATGCTCCACGCCGGGACCGAGCGCGAGCGCCGGGACGTAGGTCAGCGCGCCGACCAGCAGCACCGTGCCGAGCAGCAGCACGACGAACAGCGGTCCGTGCGTCGGCAGCGTGCCGCCGGTGACGGCGATGCGCTTCTTCGCGGCGAGCGAACCGGCGATCGCGAGCACCGGCACGATCGTGCCGAAGCGGCCGAACCACATCGCGATCGCGGTAAGCCAGTTGTAGAACGGCGTATTCACCGTGAGACCCGCGAACGCGCTACCGTTGTTGTTCGCCGCCGAGCTGAACGCATAGAGGATCTCGGAGAAGCCGTGTGCACCGGGGTTTGCGATGCCGGCCTTGCCCGCCGCGCTGAGCACCGCGATCGAGGTGCCCACCAGCACGAGCAGCGGCGTGAGCAGCACGACGATCGACACCATCTTCATCTCGTAGGCCTCGATCTTCTTGCCGACATATTCAGGAGTACGCCCGATCATCAGTCCCGCGACGAACACCGCGAGCAGCGCGAACACGAGCATCCCGTACATGCCGGAACCGACACCGCCGAAGATCACTTCGCCGAGCTGGATCAGCAGCATCGGATACAGGCCGCCGAGCGGCGTCAACGAATCGTGCATGTTGTCGACCGCGCCGCACGAAGCCGCCGTCGTCGCGACCGTGAAGATGCCCGACTGCGCGATGCCGAAGCGCGTTTCCTTGCCCTCCGCATTGCCGCCCGCCTGCAGCGCGTTCGCCGACTGATCGACGTTGAGCGCCGTGAACGCGGGATTGCCGCTCTGCTCGGCGCTGATCTCGCCGAACACGCAAACGCCGAACGCGATCGTCATCGCCGCGAGCACCGCGACGCCCTGCCGGCGATCGCCGATCACGCGGCCGAACACGAGCGCGAGCGCCGCCGGGATGATCAGGATCGAGATGATCTGCACGAAGTTCGAGAACGGCGTCGGGTTTTCGTACGGATGCGCGGAGTTGCCGTTGAAGAAGCCGCCGCCGTTGGTGCCGAGCATCTTGATCGCTTCCTGCGACGCGACCGGGCCCATCGCGATGGTCTGCGTCTTCACGGGCGTGTCGAGCATCACCGGATCGCCCTTCGCGTCCTTCACCGGATTGCCTTGCGCGTCGAGCTTCGGCGCGGCGTAGGTGGTGGTCTGCAGCGTCGGCACCTCCTGATATGCCTTGAAGTTCTGGATCACGCCCTGACTCATCAGCAGTGCGGCGATGATCGCCGCCATCGGCAGCAGGACGTACATCGTCACGCGCGTGATGTCGACCCAGAAGTTGCCGATCGTCTGCGCGGTATGACGCGCGAAGCCGCGCATCAACGCGAACACGACGACGATGCCGGTCGCCGCCGACAGGAAGTTCTGCACGGTCAGGCCGAGCATCTGCGTCAGATAGCCGACCGTCTGCTCGGGCGTGTAGTCCTGCCAGTTGGTGTTGGTCACGAAGCTGACCGCGGTGTTGAAGGCGCTGTCGACCGACATCGCGCCGAACTGCTGCGGATTGCCTGGCAGCCACCCTTGCACGCGCAGCAGCACGTACAGGAACGCCGCGCCGAGCACGTTGAACGCGAGCGTGGCGACCGCGTAGTGCCTCCAGCCCATTTCCGCCGCTGGATCGACGCCCGCGATGCGGTAAAGCAGCCGTTCGAGCGGCGCGCCGAAGCGCACCACGCGCGAACTGCCGTCCATCACGGCGCCGAGATAGCTCGCCATCGGCACCGCCGCGGCCAGTAGCACGACGATAAAAAGACTCGCCTGCAGGACATCGTTCGTGTTCATTCAATGTCCTCCGCGCGCAGCAGCGCATACACGAGATATACGAACAGCAGCGCGGTCGACGCGCCGGCCAGCCACAGCATCCAGGTCATCAGCGCGCTCCTTGTCCGCGGCGCAACTGCATCAGCTTCTCGCAGCCGCCAATCAGCCCAAAGGTCAGCAAGGCAAACAGCGCCAGGCCCCCGACATACAGCACATCCATTCTCGTTCTCCATTCACGGACTTTGGATGGATAGAACGGTATGCCGATCGGCCTAAAGAGCTGGTCAAAGATCGCGGGGTGCGCGTAAAAATCGCGTAAACGGACAAGGCCGTTTCATCTCGCGATGAAACGGCCCTGATGGATGACGTGCAGCGCAGCCCGAGGCCGCGCTGACACTTTTTATGGCAGCAGGATCGTCGACCCCGTCGTGCGGCGCCCTTCGAGGTCCGCATGTGCCTGCCCGACGTCCGGCAGCGCATAGCGCTGATTGATGCTCGTCTTGACCTTGCCCGAGCTCAGCACCTCGAACAGCTCGGCCGACATCGCCTCGTAGTCGCTGCGTTTCGCCATATAGGTGAAGAGCGTCGGTCGTGTAAAGAACAGCGAGCCGCGTCCCGCGAATTCCGACGAATCGATCGGCGGCAGCGGACCCGACGCGTTGCCGAAGCTCACGAACAGGCCGAGCGGCGCGAGACAGTCGAGCGATTTTTCGAAGGTGTCCTTGCCGATCGAATCGTAGACGACCGGCACGCCCGCGCCGTTGGTGATCTCGCGTACGCGCTTCGTGAAGTTCTCGCGCGTATAGACGATCGCGTGATCGCAGCCGTGCGCTTTCGCGATCTCGGCTTTCTCGTCGGAACCGACCGTACCGATCACCGTCGCGCCGAGTGCCTTCGCCCACTGGCACACGAGCAGGCCGACGCCGCCCGCTGCGGCCTGAATGAGGATCGTGTCACCGGCCTTCACGCGATACGTGCGGCGCAGCAGATATTGCGCAGTCAAGCCTTGCAGCATCACCGACGCGGCCTGCTCGTCGCTGATCGCATCGGGCAGCTTGACGACCAGCGCGGCCTGCAGCACGCGCTCCTGCGCATACGCGCCGGGCGGCCGCGCGACATACGCGACGCGATCGCCGACCTTCAGACCGGTCACGCCGGGGCCCACCGCGCTGACCTCGCCGGCCGCTTCCACGCCGAGCCCGCCCGGCAGCGGCAGCGGATACAGACCGGTGCGGAAATACACGTCGATGTAATTGAGGCCGACCGCCGTCTGGCGAATGCGGATCTCGCGCGCGCCGGGCTCGCCCACCTCGACGTCAACCCATTTCATGACTTCGGGTCCGCCGGTTTTGTCGAAACGGATTGCCTTGACCATCACGTCTCCTTCATCTGTATGGATGTGGGTGCGGCGACGCGCGCGCTCACGCCTCGCCGGACAGGCGCAGCGTCAGCACGTCGAGCACCATGCGGGCGGTCGAAATGTTCGTCGCGCACGGAATGTTGTGCACGTCGCACGCGCGCACTAGCGCGTTGATGTCCGGCTCGTGCGGCTGCGGCGTCATCGGGTCGCGCAGGAAAATCACCATGTCGACGCGCCCTTCGGCGAGCTGCGCGCCGATCTGCAGGTCGCCGCCGTGCGGGCCCGACAGCATGCGCTCGACCGTCAGGCCGTGCGCGTCGCTGATGCGTCCGCCGGTCGTGCCGGTTGCGACGATCTCGCAGCGCGCGAGCGTGTCGACGTATTCGCCGGCCAGTTTGACGATGTCGTCCTTCTTGTGATCGTGCGCGATCAGCGCTATGCGGGTGCTCATGACATAAGACTCCTCAAACCCTTGTGACTATCGTTGTTGTGATGTGACGGGTGTCGTTCGCGCGCGGCGGCTCGGTACGTGCCTGCTCAGTACGTACCAGCTCAGTACGTACCAGGATAGGCGCCGCCGTCGATCAACCAGTTCTGCCCGGTGATGTAACCCGCGTGCGTGCTGCACAGGAACGCGCAGGCGCGGCCGAATTCTTCGCGATTACCGAAGCGGCCGGCGGGGATCGTCTTCATGCGCTGCTTGCGCGCTTCGTCGATCGAAATGTTGTGCGTCTTCGCCTGCGCCTCGAACGTGACCGCGATACGGTCGGTGTCGAACAGGCCCGGCAGCAGGTTGTTGATCGTCACGCCGGTCGGCGCGACCTTGCGCGCGAGCCCCGCGACGAAACCGGTCAGGCCGGAGCGCGCGCCGTTCGACAGACCGAGCACGTCGATCGGCGCCTTCACCGCCGAGCTCGTGATGTTGACGATGCGCCCGAAGCCGCGCGCGCTCATCGTGTCGATGGTCTGACGGATCAGCTCGATCGGCGTCAGCATGTTGGCTTCGAGCGCGCGGATCCAGTCCTCGTGCGTGAAGTTGCGGAAATCGCCCGGCGGCGGACCGCCCGCGTTGTTGACGAGAATGTCCGGCTGCGGGCAGGCCGCGAGCGCGGCCGCGCGCCCTTCAGGCGTGGTGATGTCGCATGCGACGGTCTTCACCTCGACGCCGCTCTGCTTGCGGATCGCCTCGGCGGTCGCTTCGAGCGTTTCGGCGGTGCGCGCGACGATCGTCAGGTCGACGCCCTCGGCGGCCAGCGCTTCCGCGCAGCCGCGTCCCAGACCTTTGCTCGCCGCGCAAACCAGCGCGCGGCGTCCTGCGATTCCCATGTCCATGTGTATGCCCTCCTGGCGAAGTTTCCCCAGATTCTAGAAGAATCGGTGCAGGACTGTGCCGCGTCGCTGCAAACTCAGGTATCGCCGGGCGGTACTCTTTCGGTAAACTGCGCGGTGGCGCACTTTTCCACCGTTCGTCCGACCTTCGAGCGCGGACTGAGCCAACTGATGAGCGCGCCGAACCGATCCACCTTGCCGCCGCGCGCGAGCCCGCCATGACCCAGGACAGCCGTTTCCCCAATCTCTTCATCCTCGATCACCCGCTGATCCAGCACAAGCTGTCGCACATGCGCGACCGGGACACGTCGACGCGCACGTTCCGCGAACTGCTGCGCGAAATCACGCTGCTGATGGGCTACGAAATCACCCGCAACCTGCCAATGACCACGCGCCGCATCACCACGCCGCTCGTCGAGATCGACGCGCCGGTGATCGCCGGCAAGAAGCTCGCGATCGTGCCGGTGCTGCGCGCGGGCGTCGGCATGTCGGACGGCCTGCTCGAGCTGGTGCCGTCGGCGCGCGTCGGCCATATCGGCGTGTACCGCGCGGAGGATCATCGGCCGGTCGAATACCTGGTGCGGCTGCCGGACCTCGAAGACCGCGTGTTCATCCTCTGCGATCCGATGGTCGCGACCGGCTACTCGGCCGTGCACGCGGTCGATGTGCTCAAGCGCCGCAACGTGGCCGCCGAGAACATCATGTTCCTCGCGCTCGTCGCCGCGCCTGAGGGCGTGCAGGTGTTCCAGGACGCGCACCCGGACGTCAAGCTGTTCATCGCGTCGCTCGATTCGCATCTGAACGAGCATGCGTACATCGTGCCGGGCCTGGGCGACGCGGGCGACCGGTTGTTCGGGACGAAGAACTGACGCGCCGGGGGCCAGCGGGGGTGGCCTGGCGATGCCGCCGCCCCGGAACCGGCCCCGCTTTCGCCCGCATCCGGCCCTCCCGGCGACACATCCGCACCGCCTCCATTCATTTTCGCGTCGATTTCATTGCATTTGCGGCCGGTTTCGCGACGCGGCCCCCTCTGCCGCACCCTCGCGGCATGATAAAATTCGAATCCGCTCGACGGAGCGGCTCGACCCGCACGATCACTCGCACCACCGCCTGCAATTTCGACTGGCGCCCCGCGCTTTCGCATCAGGTCATGCGGCGCCTGGCCGCGCAAGCTGCCCCGCTCCACCGCGCTGCCGCCCTGCGGCTGCGCCTGGCCGGCCGATCATGCACGAACCGGCACGAACGCCCACCGGCGGGCAAGCGCGGAACGACGCGCGGGAACGGCCAGGCTGAGATCGGCGGCACAGGTGGCCGCCTCGACGGGCCAACACGAGCGACAAGCACGAGCGGCCGGCAGCCTTTCACCTGACGGATTGACATCGAGGCGCAACACGCGAGGCGCCCGACATCGCAACGACAATTGCACTATGCGTGCGCCCCGCTGGCGCGCGCGACGGAGAAAAGTATGGCGGGTCATTCGAAATGGGCCAACATCAAGCATAAGAAAGCAGCGGCCGATGCCAAGCGCGGCAAGGTCTGGACGCGGCTCATCAAGGAAATCCAGGTTGCGGCCCGTCTGGGCGGCGGCGAAATCGACTCGAACCCGCGTCTGCGGCTCGCGGTCGACAAGGCGTACGACGCCAACATGCCGAAAGACAACATCAACCGCGCGATCCAGCGCGGTGTCGGCGGCGCGGACGGCGCGAACTACGAGGAAATCCGCTACGAAGGCTATGGCATCGGCGGCGCGGCGGTGATCGTCGACACGATGACCGACAACCGCACCCGCACGGTCGCGGAAGTGCGTCACGCGTTCTCGAAGAACGGCGGCAACATGGGCACCGACGGCTCGGTGTCGTTCATGTTCGATCACGTCGGCCAGTTCCTGTTCGCTCCCGGCACCGCCGAAGACACGCTGATGGAAGCCGCGCTCGAAGCGGGCGCCGACGACGTCGTGACGAACGAGGACGGCAGTATCGAGGTGCTGTGCCCGCCGAACGATTTTTCGAAAGTGAAGGCTGCACTCGAAACGGCGGGCTTCAAGGCCGAACTGGCCGAAGTCACGATGAAGCCGCAGACCGAAGTCGAATTCACCGGCGACGATGCCGTGAAAATGCAGAAGCTGCTCGACGCGCTGGAAAATCTGGACGACGTGCAGGAAGTCTATACAAACGCGTCGCTCGCCGGCGAGTGATGGCGCGCCGGGCTCTGGCATCGTTTGCCCTTGCTGTTGATGGTTTATTGCACGGCTGAGCACACCGCTCGGCCGTTTATGGTTTTCAAGTCTCGGGGATTCACATGAAGTTACTCGTCGTCGGTTCCGGCGGTCGCGAACATGCGCTGGCATGGAAGCTCGCGCAATCGCCGCGGGTCCAGCTCGTCTACGTCGCGCCGGGCAACGGCGGCACCGCCCAGGATGAGCGTCTGCTCAACATCGACATCACCGAGCCGGCCGCGCTCGCTGATTTCGTCGAAACAGAACAGATCGCGTTCACGCTGGTCGGGCCGGAAGCGCCGCTCGCGGCAGGCATCGTCAACCTGTTCCGCTCGCGCGGTCTGAAGATCTTCGGGCCGACCAAAGAGGCCGCCCAGCTCGAAAGCTCGAAAGATTTCGCCAAAGCGTTCATGAAGCGCCACGGCATCCCGACGGCCGAGTACGAAACCTTCGCCGACGTCGCCGCCGCGCACGCGTATCTGGACGCCAAGGGCGCGCCGATCGTGATCAAGGCCGACGGCCTCGCCGCCGGCAAGGGCGTGGTGGTCGCGCAAACGCTGCAAGAAGCGCACGCCGCGGTCGACATGATGCTGTCGGACAACAAGCTCGGCGACGCCGGCGCGCGCGTCGTGATCGAGGAATTCCTCGCCGGCGAGGAAGCGAGCTTCATCGTGATGGTGGACGGCAAGCACGTGCTCGCGCTCGCGTCGAGCCAGGATCACAAGCGTCTGCTCGACGGCGACCAGGGCCCGAATACGGGCGGCATGGGCGCCTACTCGCCCGCGCCGATCGTCACGCCGCAGCTGCATGCGCGCGTGATGCGCGAAATCATCCTGCCGACCGTGCGCGGCATGGAGAAGGAAGGCATCCGCTACACCGGCTTCCTGTACGCGGGCCTGATGATCGACGCGCAAGGCAACCCGAAGACGCTCGAATTCAACTGCCGGATGGGCGACCCCGAAACGCAGCCGATCATGGCGCGTCTGAAAGGCGACTATTCGAAGGTGGTGGAACACGCGATCGCCGGCACGCTCGACACCGTCGAGCTCGAATGGGACCGCCGCACCGCGCTCGGTGTCGTGCTCGCCGCGCACAACTACCCGGACACGCCGAGGAGGGGCGACCGCATCAACGGCATTCCCGCCGAAACCGCGGATTCAGTCACGTTCCACGCCGGCACCACGCTGACGGACGGCAAGCTGACCACCTCGGGCGGGCGCGTACTGTGCGTCGTCGGTCTCGCGGATTCGGTGCGCACCGCGCAGGCGGCCGCGTACCACACGATCAACCAGATCGCGTTCGACGGCATGCAATACCGCCGAGACATCGGCTATCGCGCGCTCAACCGCAAGCACGACGGCAAGTAGCTTCGCTAGCGCTGGACGCCGTGCGGGCGGCGCACTGCCGGTGCCACAGGCGCCGCAGTGCGGGCACGTTACACGACGCGCGCTACACTGAATCTTTCCCGCTCGTCGCGGCAGACGGGCCCGGAGCCCGCGAATCGACTGAAGCGGCAAGCCGCCTCTCATGTTCGCCTCCGGCAACCAGGCACAATCCGAACCAGCGGTCCGAGTTCGCAGACACCCGGCGCCGACGCGGCCATCGCTTTCTTTCGAAGAACCCGCGGCACGACGAGCGTGCCGCCCAAGCACCTGCATTCATGAGCAATTCGAGCTACGACGCACAAGCCGTGCGCAGCTGGCTGCAAGGCCTGCAATCGCATATCGCGGACACGCTCGGCGCCTTCGACGGCACCGCGTTCGCTACCGACGCGTGGCAGCGCGCGCCCGGCGAGAAGCTGCGCGGCGGCGGCGTCACGCGGATTCTCGAAGGCGGCCAGTTCTTCGAGCGCGCCGGCATCGGCTTCTCGGACGTCGCGGGCGACGCGCTGCCGGGCTCGGCAAGCGCCGCGCGGCCGCAACTGGCCGGGCGCGGCTTCGAGGCGATGGGCGTGTCGCTCGTGCTGCATCCGCACAATCCGCACTGCCCGACCGTGCACATGAACGTGCGCCTGCTCATCGCGACGAGGGAAGGCGAAGAACCGGTGTTCTGGTTCGGCGGCGGCATGGACCTGACGCCCTACTACGGCTACGAAGAGGACGCCGGGCAGTTCCATCAGGTGTGTCGCGACGCGCTCGCGCCGTATGGCGCGGATCTGTACCCGCGCTTCAAGCGCTGGTGCGACGAGTACTTCTTCCTGAAGCACCGCAACGAGCCGCGCGGCATCGGCGGGATTTTCTTCGACGATTTCTCGGCGCCGGGCTTCGAGCAATCGTTCGCGATGCTCAAAAGCGTCGGCGAAGGCTTTCTCAAGGCGTACCTGCCGATCATCGAGCGCCGCCGCGACACGCCGTACGGCGAAGCCGAGCGCGCGTTCCAGGCCTACCGGCGCGGCCGCTACGTCGAGTTCAATCTGGTCTTCGACCGTGGCACACTGTTTGGGCTGCAGAGCGGCGGACGCACCGAATCGATCCTGATGTCGATGCCGCCCGTGGCGAACTGGCGCTACGACTGGCACCCCGAGCCGGGCACGCCGGAAGCGCGTTTGTACAGCGATTTCCTCGTGCCGCGCGAGTGGGTATGACGCGCCACCTGTCTCGCTTACGGTCACGACAAAGGACCCTCACCTGAAGCCGAACGCTCACCCTGTCGCCCTGCCTCGCCGGATCGGTCTGCTGGGCGGCACTTTCGACCCGATCCACGACGGCCACCTCGCGCTTGCGCGGCGGTTCGCCGACGTTCTGCGGCTGACCGAACTGGTGCTGCTGCCGGCCGGCCAGCCGTGGCAGAAAGCCGACGTGTCGCCCGCCGCACATCGGCTCGCGATGACGCGCGCGGCGGCCGCGTCGCTCGCGATCCCCGGCGTGACGGTGCGCGTCGCGACCGACGAAATCGAGCACGATGGCGCGACCTACACGGTCGAGACGCTGCAATGCTGGCGCGAGCGCGAAGGCGACGACGCATCGATCACGCTGCTGATCGGCGCGGATCAACTGGTGCATCTCGACACATGGCGCGACTGGCGGCGCCTGTTCGAGCTCGCGCATATCGGCGCGGCCACGCGGCCCGGCTTCGACCTCGCGTCGGTCGCCCCCGCGGTCGCCAAGGAAATCGCCGCGCGCCGTGCGCGCGCCGACGTGCTGCAGGCCACACCCTGCGGCCATCTGCTGATCGACACGACGCTCGCGTTCAACGTATCGGCCACCGACATTCGCGCGCATCTGCGCGAGCAGGTCAACCAGCGGCTCGCCCACGCGGGTGCGGGCGGCACAAGCCAGGATCGGGCCGCGAGTCACGTCCCCGCCGCGGTGTGGGACTATATTCTTCAACATCATCTGTACCACCGGTAACTCCATGGATATTCGCAAACTGCAACGCGTAATCGTCGACGCTCTCGAAGACGTCAAGGCGCAAGACATCAAAGTGTTCAACACCAGCCACCTGACCTCGCTGTTCGATCGCGTGATCGTCGCGAGCGGCACGTCGAACCGGCAAACCAAGGCGCTCGCGTCGAGCGTGCGCGAAGGCGTGAAGGAAGCCGGCGGCGAGATCATCAGCACCGAGGGCGAGGATATCGGCGAATGGGTGCTGGTCGATTGCGGCGACGCGATCGTGCACATCCTGCAGCCGGCGCTGCGCCAGTACTACAACCTCGAGGAAATCTGGGGCGACAAGCCGGTGCGCATCAAGCTGTCGACGCCGAATCCGTTCGGCGGCGCGCGCGCAAGCGAGCCCGACGACGAGGAAGACGAGGAAGCGCCGGCCGCGAAGCCCGCGCGCAAGACCACGGCGCGCCGCAAGTAAGCGGGCCGTGTCGGGCACACCGCTACTGTCCTCGCGATGAAACTGCACATCCTCGCCGTCGGCCACAAGATGCCGGACTGGATCGCGACCGGCTTCGACGAATACGCGAAACGCATGCCGCCCGAGTTGCGCATCGAACTGCGCGAGATCAAACCGGAGCAGCGCTCGTCGGGCCGTTCGGCCGAAAGCGTGATGGCCGCCGAACGGCAGAAGCTCGAAGCCGCGTTGCCGAAGAACGCACGCATCGTCGCGCTCGACGAACGCGGCAAGGACTGGACCACGATGCAGCTCGCGGGCGCGTTGCCGGGCTGGCAGCAAGACGGCCGCGACGTGGCCTTTCTGATCGGCGGCGCGGACGGGCTCGATCCCGAGCTGAAGGCACGCGCCGATATGATGCTGCGCGTGTCGAGCCTCACGCTGCCGCACGCGATGGTGCGCGTGCTGCTGGCCGAACAGCTTTATCGCGCGTGGACCATCACGCAAAATCATCCGTATCATCGCGCGTAGGTGCTGGAGCCTTGCGCGGCGACGCCTGGCAACGATTCGTTGCTGCTGACGCGTCGCGGGCGCTCTGCTCCATACGCTTGAGCGCATTGTCGTCGCTTCATGCGATGATGCGCCCGACGCGCTGTGCATCGATGCCGCTAGTGGATGCAGCGCATCGATCGGATCACCGGGTCAACCTCGCCCCGTTCACTCTTCCACGCCCACCCGCGTTCACCACCCCGCGCCATCCGTTTCCCGCTCCATCGAGACCCGTTCATGCCCACGCCCTCCGCTTCGCTGCATCCGTTCGTCTACCTCGCCTCGCAAAGTCCGCGCCGCCAGGAGCTGCTGCAACAGCTCGGCGTGCGTTTCGAATTGCTGCTGCCGCGCCCCGATGAAGACGCCGAAGCGCTCGAAGCCGAACGGCCCGGCGAACACGCGCGCGACTACGTGCAGCGCGTGTGCATCGCGAAGGCGCAGGCGGCCCGCGCGCGGCTCCTCGACGGCGGTCACGAGGTGCGGCCGATACTCGTCGCCGACACCACCGTCACGATCGACGACGCGATTCTCGGCAAGCCCATCGATGCCGACGATGCGGTCGCCATGCTCACACGTCTCGCGGGCCGCACGCACGAAGTGCTGACCGCGCTCGCCGTGATCGATGCCAACGGCGCGCTGCTGCGCGCGGCGTTGTCGGTCTCGAAGGTGCGTTTTGCTGCAGTGCACGCAGACGCGTTGCGTCGCTACGCGGCGAGCGGTGAGCCGCTCGGCAAGGCGGGGGCGTATGGCGTGCAGGGACGCGCGGCGGAGTTTATCGAGCATATAGACGGGTCCTATTCGGGTATTATGGGTTTGCCGCTTTTTGAAACCGCTGCCCTCCTGCGTGCAGCGCGCATCGACTTCTAGAACAACACCATGAATGAAGAAATCCTGATCAATGTCACGCCGCAGGAAACGCGCGTCGCGCTCGTTCAACAGGGCGCCGTCCAGGAACTTCATGTCGAACGAACGCTGTCGCGCGGCCGCGTCGGCAATGTCTATCTCGGCAAGGTCGTGCGCGTGCTGCCCGGCATGCAATCGGCGTTCATCGACATCGGCCTCGAACGCGCCGCGTTTCTTCATGTCGCCGACATCTGGCATCCGCGCATCGCCGGCGAAGCGCAACATCAAACACCGCATCAGCCGATCGAAAAGATCGTCTTCGAAGGTCAGACGCTGATGGTGCAGGTCGTCAAGGACCCGATCGGCACCAAGGGCGCGCGGCTGTCCACGCAAGTGAGCATCGCCGGGCGCACGCTCGTGTATCTGCCGCAGGAGCCGCACATCGGCATCTCGCAGAAAATCGAAAGCGAAGCCGAGCGCGAGGCCGTGCGTGCGCGTCTGACCGCCGTGCTGCCCGCCGACGAGAAAGGCGGCTACATCGTGCGCACGATCGCCGAGGATGCGACGAGCGAAGAGCTCGCGGCCGACGTCGCGTATCTGCGCAAGACGTGGGCGACGATTCTGTCGCAGGCCCAGCGCATGCCGCCCACCAGCCTGCTCTACCAGGATCTGAATCTCGCGCAGCGCGTGCTGCGCGATTTCGTCAACGATGACACATCGCGCATCCAGGTCGATTCGCGCGAGACGCATCAGATGCTCGCCGATTTCGCGGCCGAGTTCACACCGGCGGTATCGTCGAAGCTGCACCACTACACCGGCGAGCGGCCGCTGTTCGATCTGTACAACATCGAGGCCGAGATTCAGCGCGCGCTATCGCGTCGCGTGGATCTGAAGTCGGGCGGCTACCTCGTGATCGACCAGACCGAGGCGATGACGACGATCGATGTGAACACCGGCGGCTACGTCGGCGCGCGCAACTTCGACGACACGATCTTCAAGACCAACCTCGAAGCCGCGCATACCATCGCGCGGCAACTGCGGCTAAGGAATCTTGGCGGCGTGATCATCATCGATTTCATCGATATGGAAAACGTCGAGCATCGCGACCAGGTGCTAGGCGAATTGAAGAAGGCGTTGTCGCGCGATCGCACGCGGGTGACCGTCAATGGCTTCTCGCAACTCGGGCTCGTCGAGATGACGCGCAAGCGTACGCGTGAGTCGCTCGCGCATGTGCTGTGCGAGCCTTGCCCGATTTGCCAGGGCAAAGGGCAAGTGAAGACTGCGCGCACGGTCTGCTATGACGTGTTGCGGGAGATTTTGCGCGAGTCGCGGCAGTTCAATCCGCGCGAGTTTCGCGTGGTCGCTTCGCAGCAGGTGATCGATCTGTTTCTCGAGGAAGAGTCGCAGCATCTGGCAATGCTGATCGATTTCATCGGCAAGCCGGTGTCGTTGCAGGTGGAGTCGAATTTGAGTCAGGAGCAGTACGATATTGTTTTAATGTGAGGTGATTGACGTTTATTCACGTTCATCGAAAGCCGCTCAAACCATTTACTGGCGAGTCGCCGCGAGCGTGGAACGGTGCGGATGGCGCTTAGAGTTCGATTGCCACTAGCCCCTCCATTCGTGCCTGCTCTAGCGGTACTCGTCAATCTCTACCGTGCCGCCCATTGCTTCCATCATGATGCGAATGTCCGTTGGCACGTCGGACACCCGGTCCCCGCTCGCGTTGTACCAGTAGCAGAAGAAGTGCACTTTCGCATTCTTGTCTGCCAGCAATCGCTGGAAATCGTCCCTTGGAAGATTCAAGTGGCTAACGAGATAACGAAGATGCGGCTCCAGCAAATCGCTACGGACAAACTCTTTACTTCGCACACTCCACACTCCGGTGCGCCGCGTCAAGACTCGCCCCTGTCCCGTTGGATCGACTACCGGATCACCCTTCGCAATCGCCACCTCGGGCACAACGGCAAAATATTTTCTCCAAAACCCAGGCACCACATATTCGCCCGAGATTGAAAAAGTCGCGTGTGCAAGTTGATGAACACTCATGTCGATTCTGCGCTCAATCGTTATGTATGTTATCGATGATCTGCCGTTTGAATTCCACGTCGCCGTTAGGCAGGTAACCAGCAAATATCAGGTTGCGCTTGACATTCGACGGTTCGTTCACGAAAACCGACCGGAGGACGAACGCTATCTGATGACCCTTGAACTGAGCGGCCCGCCGCTTATGGAAGAAGACCTTGGCGATTGAGTCGGAAATGCCTGTTGGAGCGAGTTGCGCGTATAAACTCAGTGCAGCTTCAATAGGGAGACATCTAATGCAGCTTCTTGATCACGTGTCGATCGGCGTTCCCGACATCGAGGCAGGACGACGTTTCTACGACGCCATCATGACGGCTCTCGGCGCGAGCAAAGTCTTCGACCGTCCCACCGCGTTAGGCTACGGCGAGCGTTGCACGACCGACGACATCTCATCGACCTATCTGGCCGTGTATCTCGATCCAAATGAAATAGGAGAAAACAAACGTCACTGGTGCTTCAAAGCGCCGTCCCGTGAGCATGTCGATGCATTCTTCAAAGCGGGACTCTCGACTGGTGGCAAATCCGACGGCCAGCCCGGCTTGCGGCCTCACTATCACCGCGACTACTACGCGGCATTTCTGATCGACCCGGCCGGCAATCGCGTCGAGGCCGTATGTCATGCCCCTACTAACCCCTAACCCTAAGCCGCTACCTCACACCCCGCCAGCTCCAACACGGCCTGCGCCCTGTCGTGCAGATCGCCGCCAGCCAACGACGCATCCGGCGACCTGACCCACGCGGCGATCCTCAACGTCGCGCCGCCATCCGCCGGATAATCCGCAACCGACACCACCGGTGCAAGCGTCGAACCGCTCAGCACGCGCGGCTCGTCGGCCACGAGTTTCTGCAGTTGCCCGATCGCCGCATCCACGTCCTTGCGCTGCGCGAGTTCCACCTCGACCTCGATGCGCTGTGTGCCGCTACAGCTGTAGTTGATCACCGGATTGCTCCAGATCTGGCTGTTCGGCACGAACACGATGTTGCCGTCGCCGCATCGAAATCGGACCCGCACTACGAAGTGGCAAGCGAGAAAAGCGCCAGACACGCGGTGCATCGCGGTGATGCGCTAGAGCGTCTCAAAGATTGAGATGCACGGTCTGCACCTCAGTGCTGCGCGCCACGCCCGGCGCGATTCGGCGACGCTACACGCCGCGCGGCAGCGCTGCCTCGATGAACACCGCGCACAACGCTTCCATGCCCTTCGCGTCCTCCTCGTCGAAGCGCGCGACGACCGGGCTATCGACATCCCACACGCCGATCAGCGTGCCGTCGGGCGCGACGAGCGGCACGACGATTTCCGATTGCGACGCCGAATCGCATGCGATATGGCCGGGAAACTCGTGCACGTCGCGCACAACCTGGGTCTGACGGGTTTGCGCGGCCGTACCGCAGACGCCCTTGCCGAGCGCAATGCGCACGCACGCGGGCTTGCCCTGGAACGGGCCGACCACCAGTTCGCGGCCGTCGTGAAAGTAAAAGCCGGCCCAGTTCAGATCGCTCAACGAATGAAAGACGATCGACGAGAAATTCGCGGCGTTGGCGATCCAGTCCGTTTCGCCGGCCAGCAGCGCGCGCGCCTGCGCGACCAGTTCTTCATATTGCGCGGCTTTGGGCAGATGCGAGGTGGAGGAAACTTCGAACATGACGGCGTCCGTGATCAGAGCGGGATGGAAAGCGGTAAGGGGTGAAGTGTAAAGCAAGCGCAATCCCCGCGCGCGGGTGTCGAACGCTGTGACACGCGCCGCGCGTCTACGCTCGCCGTCCACCTCGGTTCTCGACTATCCCTTCCTAGTTTCTATCTGGCTCTTTTGAAAATGCAGTGGGTAACGGGGCTCACGAGGCATGCGGGTTGAAGCCGGAGAAATCGAGCTTGCCAGCAACGAGAAAGAGGACCGTGCGCATCGTCGCGAAGCGCGTGTAGCCGCGAGCCTTTCGCTTGGCCGCTTGAAACAAGCCGTTGATTGCTTCGATGAAGCCGTTGGTCTGGCGCGTCTGAGTCCAGGCGACGATGCCGTCGAAGTGCCGACGAATCAGACGCGCGACGTCCTTCATCGGCTCGACTTTCGAGCGCATGACGTTGGTGCACCACTGCCGCAACATCTCGGAGACGACATGGATTTGCTTGCGCTCGAGAATCTCGCGCAGTTGCTCGCGATACAGCCATGCGCGGGCGGTGCGCTTGGTGGCGTACTGCCTGACCAGCGCCTCGAGGTCGGTCAATTGCGCCAGATTCAGTTTGTTGGCGTCCTTGAGCAGCGTCCAGCGCATCCCTTTAAGTTGTGGGTCGGCTTTCTGTTGTTGGCGGCGCACCGTATCAAGCGCCTTGGACGCGTGGGCGACGACGTGAAACTTGTCGAACGTCAGCCGCGCATTGGGCAGATGTTCGCCCACGCCTTTGATGAAGGCGGGCGACATGTCGATGCTCACCGAGGTGACCTGCTCGGGCGTGCCGTGGTGTTGGCTCAGATATGCCGCGAAGCCTTCAATCGTCTTCGCTTCACGCCCGGGCGTGACGAACACGACCCGTCGCGCCTGCATGTCGGCGACCAGCGTCAGATACTCGTGGCCGCGCCGGTACGAGGTTTCGTCAATAGCTACCGTGCTCACGTCCGACAGGTTCGCCGACGCGAGCGCGAGTTCCACATAGCGCGAACAGATGGCGTGCACGCGGTGCCACGACAGATTGACGATGCGTGCCACCGCGGCAAACGGCATCTGCTGCGCCAACATCAGCACCAGCGCTTCGAACAGCAACGTGAAGCCGTCGAGTTGGCCGACCCAGTCGGGTTCCACCAGCCGTACCGCGCCATCCGGCAAGCGCACTCGCGGTACCCGCACTTCCAGATAGCACTCGTGCTGGAAGAAATTCAGGTGGCGCAGTCGCTTGATTTGCGTGTCATGCACTGGGTGCTCACCGGCGACCCCGGGGTAGGCGAAGCGGCTGCCAGCGACAAAGTCCACGGCAATCGTGAGCTGCCGTTTGGCCGTGTCGAAGTCGACGCCTTGCACGTACCACGGGGCCTTGATTCCCAAGGCGGCTTCAAAGAGTTGATTCGTCATGTTCGCTTCGTCTCGCATGGCTGGTTGCCGCATTCTGCCGCAACCAGCCATGCACCAGCTTGTCGGTTCAGGGCGCCTCAAGGGTTCGCTGCGCCGGGCTCACGCCCGCCCTTGACCCGCCAAATCACCCACTCGGGTTTCAAAAGAGGCTTCTATCTTAATATAATCAATATTCATTTCGCATTAGCTTAAATCGAACGGGTTTTTTGTCGACTCTATTTTTGCTATATTACCGGCCGTGTCTTTTGCCTATAACTCGTCACGTCAGAACACACGCGACGCGTTAGGTCCCGCAAATACCGGAGACATGATAGCGGTAGCAGAAAAAATGATGCTTAATGTGATGATTACCCCGCGTGATCGCAATGGCCGAAAGATAGGTCCCGCGAAGATAAGCCGGGGACTAATGAGCCGCCGTCAACGAGAATCCGCGCCCTTCCGGCAGTCGGCACAATGACAGGCCACAAGCTTTTTTCGTATGTGGCTCTCACGCTGACCGCCTCGGCAAGCGTGTGCGCGGCACAAACACCACCACACGCTACGATTAATGATTTCATCGGCAATTGGGTCGTGACCGATGTAGTTGACTATGCCGATATTTCCGGTGGCATCCCCGAAGCAAAACGGATTCTCGGCATGACGATGACAATTACGCCGCAATCCATGAGCTTCGACAGTGAAACCTGCAAGCCCAACACAGGTTTTACCGTCAAACGAAGTGACACGCTTTCGGCGTTGAAGAAACAGTTCGACCTTCGCGTGAATGAAACCGGGTTGCCCGCTACAACGGTTGTCGTAGATAGCGACAATTGTTTTGCGATCTTCCGGATGGACGCTCACAGGATTGTTTTTGGATGGGACGGGATCATCGTTCGCGCCATTCGCGATCAGTGAGAGCTCGTTGAGTACCCGTCCCAGAGGCCCGGGCCTTTTACTGATCGACCCCAATAATCACGCTCGACGCCTTGAAAACCGCCGTCGCCGCCTTGCCGCTCGCGAGGCCGAGGCGCTCGACGCTGTCGTTCGTGATGATCGCCGCGATCTGCGCGCTGCCGGCACTGATCGTCACTTCCGAATTGACGGCGCCCGTCGTCACCGCCGCGACGGTCCCTTCGATGCAGTTGCGCGCCGACACCTGCTGCCTCGCGACATCGACCATTACGATCACCGACGATGCCTTCACGAGCGCAAACGCCTGCTTGCCGGTCGCCAGCCCGAGCGACTTCGCGCTGCCGTGCGTGATGATCGCGACGACCTCGAGACCGTCCGGCGTGCGCAGCGTGACTTCGTCGTTGACGGCACCGTGCTTGAGGTCGGTGACTTCGCCGCTGAACTGATTGCGTGCGCTGGTTTTCATGGCGGACTCCCTGGCGATTGTCGCGCGTGGCGACGCGCGGGTGGACGGATGAAGCGAGTGTAGTCGAAGCCGCGCGCGCCGCCGCCCAACATCCGATGCGCCGTGCGCATCGCCGACACCGTATCATCTTGGCCGTGCACCTCATACGCCGAATCTTTATGCCCGTCGCCGTTCTCTCCCGCCGTGCCTGCCGCGCCGTCGTGCTGTGCGTCGCCGTCACGACGCTCGCCGCGTGCAGCACGCCAACGCCGCCGCGCGGCACGCACGCGTTCGTCGACAACGTCACGCTGTTTTCGCTCGCCCATTACGACCAGAACGTCGATCACTGGCTCGATCCGAACAGCCCCGACTACGATCGGCCGTTTCTCAGCGCCGCCGAGCAGCGCGCACATTTCGACGCGCTGCTCGCGCGCTACTTCGGCACGGGCGAGAACGCGCCGTCGCCGTGGAATCCCGCCTGGGTGACGACACGCGTGCTTCGCGAGCAGGGCGAGGACATTGCCGCACTGCAACAGCGCCGCATCGACAGGTTCGACAACACCGGCAAGCGTGGCAGCATCATCGGTTACGGCGAAAACTTCCGGCCGCACGACAAGGCGTGGATCGACGCGATCGCGCGCAACATCAACCTCGCGCAGTTCACGCAAACGCCGGTCTATCAGCCCGAGCGGCGCGCGATCGCGACCGGCAACCTGATGGTGCGCGAGTTGCCTACCACCGATCCGTCGTTCTACGACCATCGCCTGGCCGGCGAGGGTTATCCGTTCGACAACCTGCAGATCTCGGCGGTGCGGCCCGGCACGCCGCTCTATGTGCTCGGTAGCAGCGTCGACGGCGCGTGGCATTACGTGCAGACGCCCGACGTGCAGGGCTGGGTGCGCAGCGACGGCGTCGCGTTCGCCGACGATGGTTTCATCGATCAATGGCGCGCGGCGGCCGGGAAGTCGCTAGGCGCGGTGATCGTCGCGTCGGCGGCGGTCAACGACAGCCACGGCGTGTTCCGCTTCGCTGCCCCGGCCGGGACGATGCTGCCGCTGGTGGCGGGTGTCTCGGCATCGCCAGCCGCGACCAGCACCAATGCAGGCACACTCCAACTCCTCGTTCCCGCGCGCGACGTCGACGGCCGCGCGCTGATCCGCACCGCGTCGCTCGACGCCACGCAGATCGCGCCGATGCCGCTCGCCGCGACGCCGCGCCATCTCGCCACGCTGTTGAAGGCGCTGATCGGCCGGCCGTACGGCTGGGGCAATAGCGGGCTCTACAACGACTGTTCGTCGGAACTGCAAAGCATCTTCGCCGCGTTCGGCGTGTGGCTGCCGCGCCATTCGTCGACGCAGATGAGCGCCGGCCGCATGGTCGATCTGTCGGAGTCGACACCCGCCGAACGGCTCGACTATCTGGCGCGGCATGGCGTGCCGCTGCGCACGCTGATCTACATCGGCGGCCACGTGATGCTGTACCTCGGCAACACGACGCGCAACGGCGCCACGGTCCCCGTCGTCTATCAGGACGTGTGGGGCCTGCGCCCGGCCGACAACAGCCGGCGCGCGGTCATCGGCGGCTCGGTGATTCTGCCGCTCGACGAGCGCATCCCCGAGGACGCGACGCTGCAGTCGCTCGCCGCGACGCCCACGTTCCAGATCAGCATCCTCGGCGCGCCGGCGGGCAGCACGGCGCCGTCCGCGCCGCCGGCGGACGAGGACAATCCGGCGGGATAAATGGCGGGCCGCCCTCCCCCGCGCCTGAAAATATTTTTTTCGGAGTGTCGATCCGACGGTGACCAACTCGTCGTAACGTTGAAGACCCAGCTCACGCAGCCGGTCTTTCCCCTGAGGAACCGTTACTTCAAGGAGTCACCGTCATGTCCAGTGCCGCAGCCAAACCGATCCCGGACGGGATGCACTCGCTCACGCCGTACCTGATCTGCAAGAACGCCGCCGAAGCGATCGCGTTCTACACGAAAGCCTTCAACGCCGTCGAACAGATCCGTCTGCCGGGCCCCGACGGCAAGGTGATGCACGCGACCCTGAAAATCGGGGACTCCATGCTGATGCTGACCGACGAATGGCCCGAGCACCAAACCTTCGGCCCGAACACGCTGAAGGGCACGCCGGTCACGATTCACCACTACGTACCGGACGTCGACGCGAGTTTCAAACAGGCGGTCGACGCGGGCGCGACCGTCACGATGCCCGTCACCGACATGTTCTGGGGCGACCGCTACGGCCAGGTCAAGGACCCGTTCGGCCACAGCTGGTCGCTCGCGACGCACAAGCGCGACCTGAGCGCCGAGGAAATCCAGCAGGCGATGGCCGCGATGGACTGTTCGTCCCAAGAGAAGAAGTGAGCGGCCGATGGGCGTCGGGCAATCGCACGCCCACGCCCACCGACACCAGTCCCGAAGGAGCAACGTCATGCAGAAAATCGCGCCGTGCCTGTGGTTCGACGGCAACGCGGAAGAAGCCGCGGCGTTCTACACGTCGGTGTTTTCGGCGTCGCGCATCGCCACCACGCTGCACGCCACGGACGCCGGCCCAGGACCGGCGGGCAAGGTCGTCGCCGTCACCTTCGAAATCGAAGGCCAGGAGTTCATGGCGCTGAACGGTGGCCCGCAATACAAATTCACGCCGGCCATCTCGCTGTTCGTGCACTGCGACTCGCAGGAGGAAATCGATCGCTACTGGTCGAAGCTGCTCGACGGCGGCGGCGAGCCGTGGGCCTGCGGCTGGCTGCGGGACCGCTTCGGCGTGTCGTGGCAGATCGCGCCCAACGTGCTGCTGCAGATGCTGCGCGACCCGGATCGCGCAAAGGCAAGCCGCGTGATGGCGCAGATGATGAAGATGGTCAAGCTCGATATCGCGCCGCTCGAACAGGCGTATCGCGGCGAATAGGACGGCGGCCGGCGGGCGCACCGTCTCGCCCGCGCGATCTTTTGATAGGATCGGTCTCGACCCCAATACGGCGAGACAACCACGGTGCGCGTCAACCATCAGGCTTTCTTCTGCTCGCTGTTCATCGCGCGTCTCGCCGATCAGATCCTGCTCTTTCTGGTGCCGCTCGTGGTGTTTCAAACGACGCGCCAGGTCTCGTGGTCGGGGCTCGCGTTTTTCATCGAAACGCTGCCGCGCTACCTCGTGTTCCCGTTCTTCGGCGCGCTCTGCGACCGCTTTCCACCGCTGCGCCTGATGCGGCTGAGCCAGGCGGTGCGTGCGCTCGCATGCTTCGGCGGTATCGCCGCATATGCGCTGTTCGGCGGCATCGGCTGGCTGATCGCGCTGTCGGCCGCGTGCGGCGTGCTGACGAGCCAGGGGCTCGTCGCGCGCGAGGTGATGCTGCCGCAGATCTTCAGCACGCAGCAGATCCAGAAGGTGCTCGCGTATTCGCAACTGGCCGATCAGCTCGGCTTCGTGCTGGGGCCAATGCTCGCCGCGTTGCTGCTCGGTGTGTGGCATTGGGAATGGGTGGTCGCCGCGACCGGCGTGCTGTTTCTGTGCGCCGACGCCGCACTGTTCGTCTGGCAGCGACTGAGCGGCTTTCGCGCGCCTTCGCCTGTGTCCGCTCGATCGCTCACGCCCGCCGCTCACTGGACCACGCCGCTGCGCATCGCGCTCGATCACGTGTGGACGCTGCCGGGCCTGAAGAAGGTCATCATGCTCGCGGCCGCGGAGAACCTCGTCATCGGTGTCACGCTTGCGACGTCGGCGGCGATGGTGACGGGTTTGCATGCGCAATCGAGCCGCTACTACGCCGGTCTGCAAACGGCCGGCGCGCTCGCCACGGTGCTGGTGCTGCTGACGGTTGCGCGCGCCGGATGGCCGGCGCGCGTGCTCGGTCTCGTCGCATTCGTGACGATCTGCGCGGGCGGCGTGATCGCAGGCGCGAGCGCGTCGCCGTGGGGCTATGCGCTCGGCTTCCTGCTGATCGTCGGCTTCGACAAGATGTTCAACGTCTACATCCGCAGCGCGCGTTTGCAGATCATCCCGCCCGAGGACTACGGCAAGACCATCGGCGTCGCGATTCTGCTGAACAACCTGACGCAGCCGCTCGCCGGCCTGCTCGTCGGCGTGTTCTCGGCGAGCACCCAAACCGGCCCACTGATCGTCGCGCTGTCGCTGACGATGGGCGGCATCGGCGCGGCGGTATCGATCGGCTCGGCGCTGCTGCGCCGCAGGCGCGCGTGGGCGCTCGAAGACTAACGGCGCTTCGACGCGCGACGACACGCTCGAAGTTACCCACAGTTTTTGTTGGCAAATCTGTGCATAACTTCCCGGAAAAATCCGCAAGCCTTTGATACGGCTGTCGTTTTTTCGTCTGCATCGAAGGTGCGGCAGCGCACGGAGTTTTACCGGGGTTCATGAGCGGCCGGCTGCGCGCAGACCGTCGTCAGCGCCGTGCGCATGCGAAGAGTTTCATCAGATTTACACGCCCGTCGGCTAAACCCGGCACGCTGTAATTCGTGACAAAAATGTCACGTTCTATTGCAGCGCAATTAGCCGCATTTCTGCTTAAGAATTCACGAAAAGAAACGATCCACACATAGCCTGAATTTTTTGTATCGATGACAATGGGTCTGCATGCCATGACGCAATCGGGGCCCACGCTTCCGCTTAGGATAAGGTAGTGAGTCAATTCGATGTGAACTCGATCCGAATATCCGCCGCAAATCATTATTAACAGATATAAATCGTTAAATCCTGATCTGCTAAATTCAATTTAAATCACATTTGTCAAATGCGTCCGGAGTACCGCATCTTTAACCAAATGCTTCGGCGAGCGCAGCAATTACGGCGCGAAACCGGCGCCGTGCCCGCGGACGTCGGCCCCGCGCTACGCGAAGACGCGGATGCTGCCGGCGTGTCGCAGGGACGGCGGCGCGCGCTGAAAACGCTCTCGGGGCTTGCGATCGCCGCGCCCGCGGGCTGGCTCGCGAGCCGCTTGCCGTGGCAGATGTGGACCGCAGAATTCCACACCGCGACTGGCGAACTGGACGACGTGCTGCTGGCGGACGGCACTCAGATCACGCTGGGCAGCGCGAGCGCGATCAACGCCGCGTTCGAGGCGAACGTTCGGCGCGTCGATCTGCTCGGAGGGGAAATCATGGTGCGGCCCGTGATCGATGTTGGCGGCGCACCGGGCGCCCGAACGACTCATGCGCCTTTGCTCGTGCAGACGGCCGAAGGCGTCGTCGAAGCGCGCGGCGCGCAGTTCAGCGTGAGGCAACGGGATGGTTTCACACGCGTGGCCGCGTTTCGCGGCGACGCGTTGGTGAGGCCGGCATCGGGCGCGGCGCTGGTGCTGACGCAAGGCCAACGGTGCACGCTGACACGCTTCGGCGTCGCGGCGCCGCAAGCGCTCGACCCGCGCGAGGCGATGTGGACGCGTGGCCTGCTCTACGCGAACAACATGCGTATCGCGGATCTCGTCGACGAACTCGCGCGCTATCACGCCGGCGTATTGCGCTATGCCGACGACGTCGCCGATCTGCGCGTGTCGGGCATCTATCAGCTCACCGATACCGACGCGACGCTCGCGCTGCTGCAGCGGACCTACCCGATCCGCTTGCGCTCGATCACACCTTACTGGACCCTCGTCGAAGCGCTCGACAGCGCGAAAATCTGACGCTCAGGCCGCGACGGCCTGCGTCAACGCGAACCCTTGCTCGCCCTGCTCGCCGCCCAGCGCATCGAGCAGATCGCGCAGCATGCGGTCGAGCTCGGCCGTCATCAGCGCGACGTCGGAATCGAAGCGCTCGTCGTCGTTCTGCGCGGTCGGGTCGCTCGCTTCCTTGAGCACGTCGAGCGGCGCGACGCGCTTGATCGTCAGCGACGGCGTCAGCACGAACGACACGCGATCGTTCCACGTCATCGCAAGCCGCATGCATTGTTTGCCCGCCTCGATGTGGCGGCGCATGTCTTCGGCGTCCAGCGCATGGCCGACATAGCGCACCGTCGCGTTGCCCTCGGCGGGCGAACGCAGCTCGGTGTCCTGATCGAGCGTGAAACCCGCCGGCGCGTCGCCGTCGAGCAGCCAGCCGGTCATCGCCGCGACCGGCGACTGCGCGACGCGCACCGTCATCAGCGGCAACTGGTCGATCGACTTGACGAGCAGACCGCGCACATCGTCGGCGAGCGCCTGCGACGCCGCGTCGATCACGAGCCAGCCATTCGTGCAATCGATCCACACGCGCGTATCGCGGCGGATGCTGAACGCGCGCGGCCGCAGTTCGTCGGTGACCTGCTCCTTCAGGTCGCGCATCTGCTTGCGGCCCGGCTTGAAGCCCTGCTGCTCCTCGAGTTCGGCCGCGCGCTCGCGCGTGACCTGGGTGACGACCGACGCGGGCAGCAGTTTCTTCTCGGCACGGAACGTCAGCAGCATCTGACCGTTCATTGCGTAGACCAGCGAGTCGCCGTCGCGCGGGGGCGCCCAGCCTTGGGCCTGCATCTCGACGCTCTGGCCGGGCGCGAACGCGTACGGCGCGAGCCACTTCTGCATCTGTTCAGGGTTAACGGACCACGGCGCGGGCAGACGGTGCAGTTGAAGGTTTTTGAACCACATGAGCGAAGTCGGATTTAGGCAAAGCGCAGCATTTTATCCGGGGAGAACCAGCCGGGGCGTTTTGGCGGACGCGATCCTGCAGACCGCCTAATTTCAAAAATTAAACGAAAATCTCTCCAACTGCGGCCCAATTATCAAAACGTCGCCGATCTCAGCACAATGCGCTTCATCAACCCACTTCCCAGGAGCGCCGCCATAGTCGAAGCCGTCATGGTTTGGCCGTAGCCGGCCGCCCGCGCGTTTTGGCGGCAAATCACCTAGACTTTTGGACAGGACAGACCCAGACGGAGGCGGTCATGGCCGACCAAACCGCAAGCTGGCAGACGGTGCAATACGAGGGCTTCGAGATACACGTGTCACCTGTCGCGAAGGATCCGCCCGACCCGGCGCATGCCGCCGATGCGGCCGCGAAAAACAGCCGCTACACGTATCTAGGCTACGTCTGCCATCCGGGCGCCAACCCCCAGCTTCCCGGCCAAGCGGTGCCGTTTCACGCGGACGGCGAGGAGAGCTTCGCGAGCCTCGCCGACGCGCTCTACGAAGCGGTGCACGTGGGACGCAGCATCGTCGACGGCACGCATCCGGATCTGACGGTGCTGCCGCTCGTAACGCGCGGCGTTTGACACACGCAGCGCGTCAAGCAGCCGTTTTCGGCTCGCCGCCCGTCAGCCCAACGCGCGCTTGATGCGCGACTTCAGCAGTGCACGGCGCAGCCGGCCGGTGCGCTCGGGCTCGCTGACCGCGAGCGCGCCGTCGATGGCGGTGCCGCGGCGCAGGTAATAGCGGTCGAAGGTCGCCTGTGTCAGCCCCCACTTGTTGAGGAACTGGCGACGCCCGTCGTTCTTCACGATCTTGCCGGTGCTCTTCTGCTGGAAGTGATAGACGAGACTGTCGCCGACGCCGACGAACACGCGGCAGCCCGCGTCCCACAGCTTCATCGAGAAATCGTTGTCGCTGCTCATGCCGGGGCTCAGTTCGCTGCTGTAGCCGCCCACCTTGAACCACCAGTCCCGATGCACGAGCGTCGGCGGCCACGTCGCGCCGCGCCAGTCGGCGCGCACGAGACCGGCCGCGGCGGCGACCAGCTCGTCGGCGCGAAACGCCTGCGCATCGCGGCCGAAGTCGCGCACGACCACGCATGGATTGCCCGAATCGACCGGCTCGATCATCGTGCCCGACAACATGAACAGGTTGTCGGCCGGCATCTGCGCGAGACGCTTGACGAGCGCGTCGTCCCAGCCGGGGCAGCAGTACATGTCGTCGTTCATGTAGACGATGTAGTCCTGCGTCGCGCGCGCCGCCGCGACATTGACCGCGTGGCAGATGCCGATATTGCCGGGCGACGCCGTGTGCTCGATGCCCTCGTCGCGCACCCACGCGAGCGTGCCGTCCGAACCGTCGTTCACGTGCACGATGAGCTGGTGCGGATGCGTCGAATGACGGCGCAGGCTTTTGATCACGAGGCGCAGATAAGGCAGGTTGTTCCAGGTCGGGATGATGATTGAGAACATCGAGTCGGTCCGTTGAGCTGGGCGCGGGGCGCGGCATGCGCCGCGCCCCGGCCATGAATGTCGCGCGATTGTACCGCCCCCGCCTGCTCGCACGACAGACGCCGCCCGCGCCCGCCCCACCCGCATGCCGCGGACCAGCGGAACCTTCCCGCGTGCGGCAGCAAGCATTTCGCAAGGAAGCGCATGGTTATAATCCGGATCGCTCTACCGTCTTGATAAACTCAAATGGTCCGGCACCCCCTGCAATTTCACCACCGGAACGGTAGTGTTTTCATCGATAACGTAGACCTATGATTTTTGCTTCCAGTCTGGTCTGGCTCACGTCGGCTCTGCTGTTTCTCGCGCCCGCGGTCAATCTGATGTGGCGCGGCGGCACCGGCTACTGCTTTTTCGCGCTCGTCGCGCTCGCGCTCGGCGCGGCCATCGTCAACCGGCGCATGCCGGGCTATTTCTCTGCGTTGCGGACTTACCGCTGGTTCACGATCGGCATGCTCGCGTTCGTCGTCGGGATCGGCGCGCAGCAGTTGGTGCTCGGCTACTGGCTGCCACGCGAATTCGACAATGCGTCGCGTTTCGTGCTCGCGCTCCTGGTGTTCCTGCTGCTGCGGCAATTGCCGTCGCGCAATCTGCGCACGATCGGCTGGGGCTGCGCGGCCGGCGCGCTCGCGGTCGGCGCATGGGCGTTCATCGATCAGCCGCCCGGCGGCTGGACCGACGCGAACCGGCTGAACAACTCGTACACGAACGCGATTCCGTTCGGCGATACCGCGCTGCTGCTCGGGTTCCTGTCGGTGTTCACGCTTGGCTGGGACAATCCGCGCGACTGGCGCGTGCTGGTGCCGCGCGTGCTCGCGCTGGTGTCGGGCGGCTACGCATCGTTTCTGTCGGGCTCGCGCGGCGGCTGGGTCGCCGTGCCGGTGTTCGTCGTGCTGCTCGGCATGCAGTACCACTGGTTCACGCACAAGAAGCGCCTGCTGATCGCGACGCTCGTCATCGTGATCGGGGCGGGCGGTCTGTTGTCGACCGAACGGGTTCAGAAGCGCTTTGCCGAGGTGCCGAACGACGTGTCGATGATGCGCAAGGGCGAGGACGACACGGCCACCGGCCTGCGCCTGCAACTGTGGAACGCGTCGCGGATGATGTTCGAGCGGCATCCGGTGTGGGGCGTCGGCAAAGGCCATCTGGTCGACGAGCTCGGCGTGATGGCGAAGCGCGGCGAAGTGAAGGCCGAGATCGTCAACGAGCGCGCGCATAGCGACTTTTTCTCGACGCTCGCCGAGATGGGCGCGGTCGGCGTGATCTGCCTGTTGCTGTTCTACTACGGGATCACGGTGTATTTCTGGCGACACCGGCATGCGACCGATCTGGCGATTCGCGCCGCGTCGTACGCGGGTCTCGCGGTCGCGGCGAGCACGGTGATCTTCGGGCTCACTATCGACGTGCTGGTGCCGATGATGGTGGCGGTGCTGCTCGCCTCGCTGGTGGCGACGCTGCTGGCGGTGATCGATGCACGCAAGCGCGAGTTGCGAAGCGAAGCGCGGACCCCGCCGGCGCCAGCCGCGGTCGTGCGCGAGACGCAGCCGCGCGATTGATTTTGATTTGACGAGAAGCGGCAACCCGAGCGCGGAGCGCCGCCCTCATCCCCGCGTGAACACCTCGTAAAGCGCCGCGACGTGCGCGTCGACGCTCGGGTCGTACACGAGGCTGTCGCGCGGCGTCGCGATGCGCGCGGCGCCGCTCTTCACGCGCTCGACCGCCTGCTCGATCGCGCGCTCGAAACTGCCCGCGGTCTGCCGCGAGAACTCGATCTTCGCGGCACCGGTCACGGTCTCCGCCGAGCCGACGTTGTCGGCGATCACGAGCGGCGTGCCGCACATCACCGACTCCACGCCGACGAGCCCGAACGGCTCGTACGCCGACCCGACGACCGTGAAATCGGCGGCCGCGAACAGTTTTTCGATCTCCTTGCTGTAACCCGCGTAACGAATTGTGTCGCCGGTTTTCGGCACCGGGCGTCCCGCGACGACGAGGCAGACCGGCAGCGTCGTGCGCGAGAAAAACGCTTCGAGCAGCGGATAGCCCTTGCGCTCGTGACTCGTCGACGAGAACACGAACATCACGCGATCGTCGGGCACGCCGAGCTGGCGGCGCACGGCCGCGCGCGCGGCGGGGTCGAGCGGCCGGAAGCGTGCGGTATCGACGGGCGGATAGAGCACGTCGATCCGCGCGGCCGGCACGTCATAAAAACGCTGCAACTCGCGGCTCATCAATTCCGAATGCGCGACGATCGAGCGCGCCCGCGTGTAGACGCGCCGCTCGAGCTCGATCTGCCATTCGTCGCTGCGGCGCGGCGCGCGGCCCGCGGCTTCGAGCGAACCCGGATGCGTGCCGCCGCACAACGCGACGTCGGCATGCGTCGAGTGATTGATCGAGAACACGCACGCCGGACGATGCCGCTTCAACCGCTGCTTCAGACGCCAGTCGAACGCGAGGTTGCGCAGCTTGCGCGGCGCCCAGCGTACGTCGAGCGGCTGCGCATCGATCCACGCGGCCTCGGGCAGCGCGCGGTCGATCTCGCGCGCGAACAGCGTCGGGCGCAAACCCATGCGATGCAGGCCGGCGATCACGTCGCGCGTGTAGCGCTCGGCGCCACCGCTGTTCTTCAGCGCCTGGGCGGTCAGCGCGATGTCGGTGAGGGGGCGGCGGTTCGGGTCGAGGGCTGCGTCGCGGGTTGGCTCTGACAAGGATCGGTCTCGGTGAGGCGCACGCGCGGGCGAGGCCGTGGGTGCGCAGTTTTCGGGGCAGCGGCAATTGTAAAGGATGGCTTTCGCCGGCTTCGGCTCGGGGTGCCCGGGTTTGCCGCGTGCGTCGCGCGGCGCGACCGTCAGCGGCTAGAATCTAGGCCAATCGCCTTCGTCCCGACTCCATGACCGATTGCCCGCCGTCCGCCGCAACCGCCGACACCACCCGCCCGCTCGTCTCGATGCTGATGATCGCCTACAACCAGGCGGAGCAGATCGGCGACGCCGTGCGCAGCGCGCTCGCGCAAACCTACGAGCCGCTCGAAATCATCGTCTCCGACGACGCGTCCAGCGACGCCACCTACGCCGCGATCGAAGCGGCGCTCGCCGGCTACGCGGGCCCGCATCGCGTGATCGCACGGCGCAATACCGTGAACCAGGGCATCAGCGCGCACCTGTCGCAACTCGCGCAGCTCGCGCACGGCGAACTGCTGTTCGTCGCCGCCGGCGACGACATGTCGGCGCCCGCGCGCTGCGAGCGCGTCGTCGACTGCTGGCTCGCGCATGGGCGCCGCCCCGACCTGATCGCCACCGATCTCGCCGACATGGACGAAGCGGGTCACGTGCACGAGCGCGTGAGCCCGACCGAGCTCGATCACTATCGCAGCTTCGACGACTGGCTCGTCGAGCGTCCATGGCTGATCGGCGCGGCACATACGTGGTCGCGACGCCTGATCGAGCGCTTCGGGCCGATGCTGCCGGGCGCCGCGGCCGAGGATCAGATCATGGTGCTGCGCGCGATCCTGTCGGGCGGCGCGATCAGTCTGCGCGAGCCGCTGGTGCGCTATCGGCGCGGCGGAGTTTCGCGCAAGCGTCGCTACCAGTCGGTCGACGAGCTGATCGCGCGGATGCGGCAAAGCAATCGCTACGGACTCGCGGAGCTCGCGCAACTGCAGCGCGACGCTCAGATCGCCGGTGTGGGCGAACGCATGCGCGCGGCGATGGCGCCGAAGCTCGCGCGCGAGCAGTTCATCCATGCGATGTTCGAAGCGGGCAGCCTCGGCGAACGCCTCGGGCTGGTGACGCGCAGCGCCGGCGTGAAGCTCGGGCTGCGGATTCGGATGTTCCTGTATGCGAGTTGCCCGATGGTCTACGCGCCGGGCATCTGGATCAAGCGGGTCGTGCGGGGCAGAAAGGCCTGAAGACGACGATAGGGTCTGGCGGTGCTTTGCGACGCGACACGAGTCACGAAACTCTGCGCGACGCACCCCGCCGCTGCCGCAAGCGTCGCGCGAGACTCGGCCTTCGCACCTCGACGCCGAAGCTCAGCACGCTCGCGCGCAAGCGCCGCAACATCTTCACCGAGCGCACGAAGGTCTCGCCGGTGTGGCTGATCATCACGAACTCGAATGCGCCGCGCCAGCTCGCGACACCGCGCGAAAACGCATACATGTCGTGACGCGCATCGACGGGCAGCTCGGCGCCGAAGCGTCGCACGAACACCCGCACCTGATCCGCGATGGCTTCGATCTGCCGCCGCCGGCTCGCGCCGCGCCGTCGTGCCGCCTCGGCGCCGCATTCGTCGCGCGCCGCGCCGCGCTCGTTGGTCGCGCTTGCGCCGACCGCATTGCCGTCATGCTGCCGATACTTCAGATGCGGCGCCGCGACGTGGCGAATCTCGCCGAACGACGCGACCACCATCGCGAGCCACCAGTCGTGCATCACGATGCCGGGCGGGAACGGCAGCGCGCGTTCGAGCGTCGCGCGATTGACGAGCATCGCGCAGCCGGGCACATGGTTGCTCAGCAGAAAATCGCGCAGTCGCGTCGCGCAGCGCGACTTCGCGGTGATATCGAACAGCGAGCGTGACATACAGCACAGCGTCGAGTCGACGAGCTCGATGTCGCAGAACGCGAGCGCCGGCGTCGCGGCGGCGTCGCCCGCGCTTTCCACGCGGCGCAGCTCGCGCATCAGATCGGTGACCTTCTCGGGCGCCCAGACGTCGTCCTGGTCGGCGAGCGCGATGTAGTCGCCGCGGCAGCCGGCGAGCGCGCGCTCGAAATTGCCGACGATGCCGGCCCGCGTGCCATCGCCGACGAGCCGCACCGGCACGCGTCCCGTATGGGACGCGAGCAGTTCGCGGGTGCCGTCGCAGGAGGCGTCGTCGGATACCACGACTTCGAGATGGGGCCAGCTCTGCGCTTCGAGCGAAGCCAGCAGCTCGGGCAGATAAGTGCGGCCGTTGTACGTCGCGAGCGCGATGGAGACGAGCGGCTTGCTCGGATCGTCGTGAGACATGGGCAGTCGATTTCCGCGAGGCGGACCGTGATTGCCCGCCAGCATGTGATTAGCGCCGAAAAAGCGCAATAAATTGAGACTTAGACGCAACACCGGCCCGCGCTTCCGTTCGCGATGTGCCGGATCAAACCGGGCTTTGCTGGAACTGGATGCGATGCAGATGGGCGTACAAGCCGTCGTGCTCGAGCAGCTCGCGATGGCTGCCGCGCTCGACGATCCGCCCCGCCTCCATCACGAGGATGCGGTCGGCGCGCTCGATCGTCGACAGGCGGTGCGCGATCACGAGCGTGGTGCGACCTTTCATCAGCGTTTCGAGCGCCGCCTGCACGTGGCGCTCGGACTCGGAATCGAGCGCCGACGTCGCTTCGTCGAGAATCAGGATCGGCGCGTTCTTGTAGATCGCGCGCGCGATCGCGAGACGCTGGCGTTGGCCGCCCGACAGCATCATGCCGTTGTCGCCGACGAGCGTCTCGATGCCCTGCGGCATCGCCTGCACGGTGTCCCACAGGTTCGCCGCGCGCAACGCCGCCTTGACCTTCTCCGCATCGACTTCCTGACCGTACGCGACGTTGTGCGCGATGGTGTCGTTGAACAGCACGACGTCCTGGCTCACCATCGCGATCTGGCTGCGCAGCGCGTGCAGGTCGTACTCGGGCAGCGCGACGCCGTCGACCAGAATCGCGCCGCCGGTCGGATCGAAGAAGCGCGGCAACAGATTCACGAGCGTGGTCTTGCCGCTGCCCGACGGACCCGCGAGCGCGACCATCTCGCCCGGCGCGATCTTGAACGACACCTGGTCGAGCGTATGGCGGTTGTGCGTGGAGTTCGTGCCGTAGGTGAACGACACGTCGCGGAACTCGACCTCGCCGCGCGCGTGAGCGAGCGGCTTGCCGCCGCCTTCCGGCTCGGCCGGCTCGTCGATCAGGCCGAAGATCAGCTCGGCCGCGGTCATGCCGCGCTGCAACGGCTGGTTCACGTCCATCAGATGCTTGAGCGGCGAGATGATCAGGAGCATCGACGTGACGAACGCGACGAAGCCGCCGACCGTCGTCTGATCCGACGACGACTGCACCACCGCGATCGTGATCACGACCGCGAGCGCGATCGACGCGAGGAACTGAGTCAACGGCTGCGCGAGGCCACCGGAGACCGTCATGCGCATCGCGTAGCCGCGCAGGCGCCGGCTCATCGCGGTGAAGCGGTCCGTCTCGTATTGCTCGCCGTTGTGCACCTTGACGACCTTGTAGCCGCCCACCGTTTCTTCGACGATATACGACAGCTCGTTGGTGAGCAGCTGATGCTCGCGGTTCAGTCGCCGCAGCCGGCGATTGATCTTGCCGACCAGCCAGCCGATGCCTGGCAGCAGCACCGCGACGATCAACGTCAGGCGCCAGTTCAGATAGAACAGGTAGCCGAGCAGGAAGATCACCGTCAGCGAGTCGCGCACGAGCGTGACCATCACGCTCAGCAGCACGTTCAGGATCTGGTTGACCTCGAAGACGATCGCGTTGATCACCGTGCTCGCGGTTTCGCGCTGGAAGAACGCGACGCTCGTGTGGATCATGCGGTCGAACATCTTCAGACGCAGCTCGAGCAGGATCTTGTTCGACACGTACGCGAGCAGATAGCCGGACGCGTACTGCGACACGCCGCGAATCAGCGCGAGGCCGATCACCGCGATCGGCACGAGCCACTTGGTCTTGTCGACCGCGTGCGAGCCGAAGCCCTTGTCGAGCAGCGGCTTGAGCAGCGCGGGAATGGCGGCGTCGGTGCCGGCGCTCACCGCCATCGCAATGATCGCGCCGACCACGACCCACAGCAGCGGCTTGATGAAAGGCCACAGGCGCCGCAGGACGACGGCCGGCGACGACGCATCGCCTGCACCTATGGGTTTGCTTAACGTTGGCTTCGCGCTCAAGGAATCCTCTGGAAATGCGGAACGGCGAGCACGCGGCGCATGATTGGCCGGCCGCGTGAAATATCAAAAAAGAGCATTGTAATCGGTTGCAGATGACGGCCGGCGCTCGGCGCGCGACGGCATGCGCGCAACACCTGGCGGATCGGCGCCGTGGTGTGGGGCCGGATGAGATGTGTATACTCGCTGCTCGATTGCCGGGTCGCGACCCGCTCCGTCACTTCGTCCTCCACGCAACTCAGGTATGCAAGAAACCACTCTTGGCGTTGCCATCATCACCCGGAACGCGGCGGCGCGGCTGGCCGAATGCCTGCAGGCCGTGGCCTTTGCCGACCAGATCGTCGTGATCGACGGCGGCAGCACCGACGGCACCGCCGACATCGCTCGCGCGAACGGCGCGCGTGTCATCGAACAGACGGACTGGCCGGGCTTCGGCCCGCAAAAGAACCGCGCGGTCGATGCCCTGATGACAAGCTGGATCCTGTCGCTCGACGCCGACGAAATCGTCACACCGGAACTTGCCGCATCGATTCGCGCGACGCTCGCCGCGCCCGCCGCCGACGTCTATGCGGTGGACCGTCTGTCGAGTTTCTGCGGCCACTGGGTCCATCACAGCGGCTGGTATCCGGACTGGATTCCGCGCCTCTTCAAACGCGGCACCGCGCGCTTCTCCGACGACCTCGTGCACGAGCGCCTCGTGTTCGACACGCCCGCGCAACGCCTGACCGGCAAGCTGATGCACTACTCGTACGAGGACTATGAGGGCGTGCTGCGCAAGCTCGACGCGTATTCGACGGCCGGCGCGCGGCAGCGTTACGAGGCCGGGCAGAAAGGTAGCATTCGACTCGCGCTCGGGCGCGGCCTGTGGGCGTTCGTGCGGACTTATCTGCTGCGGCGCGGTTTTCTGGATGGCCGCACCGGGCTGATGATCGCGCTGTTCAATGCGGAGACGGTGTACTACCGGTTTCTGAAGCTGGCGCGCCTGGAAAAAACGGGCGGGCGCTAAAGTTAGCCGGTACACGCGGCACCGGCCCATCCACAGCGCGGACCTCGCTCAATACACGATTTCGATCGAGCTTCCCGCAAACTCGCCGCGCAGCGCGGCGAGCAGTTCATCGGTCGGCTTCACGCGCCACGCGTCGCCCAGACGCATTTCGCCTTGCGCATGCTCGCTGCGATAAACGACCTGCACCGCGAGCCCGTTCGGAATCTGCACCGCTTGACGCTGACGGCCGCCGTCGCCGCCGAAGCCGCCACGCCCACCGCCATTGCCGCGCGGCGCGGCCGCCGGCGCGGCTGTGGCGGACGGCTCGTCCTTGCCGGCGGTGTGCGCTTCGAGCACCCGGCGCAATGCCTGCGCGTCCGCGTTGCCGTTCATCTGCACCTTCAGCGAGTCCGCGTAACGGCAGCGCGCGCGGCCGAGATCCATCACCGTTTCGACCGTGAAGCGGATGCCGCCCGTGAACGCGTCGTTGCGCGCCTGGCCCTGCACGACCAGCAGCTCGTCTTCCTTGAACAACTGCTTGTGCTCTTCGAAGACCTCGTTGAACACCGTCACTTCGCACTGGCCGGTGCCGTCGTCGAGCAGCGCGATCAGCATCTTGCCGCGCTGGGTCATCTGCGTGCGCAGCGACACGATCACGCCCGCGACCAGCTTGTCGCGCCCTTCCTTCAGCTCGCCGATCTTCTGGCGCACGAAGCGACGCACTTCGTCCTTGTATGCATCGAACAGATGGCCCGACAGGTAGAAACCGAGCGCGGCCTTTTCTTCCTGCAGCTTGCGCTTTTCCGGCCACTCCGGTTCGTCGACGAGTTCGTGGCCTTGCGACGGCGCGTCGCCCATGTCGAACAGGCCGGCCTGCAGCGCATTGGCCGCCGCCTGCTCGGCCGCTTCCATCGCGAGCGACACCGACGCGATCAGCTGCGCGCGGTTCAGATGCAGCGTGTCGAACGCGCCGGCGCGAATCAGCGCCTCGATCGTGCGACGATTGACGATGCGCCGATCGACGCGATTGCAGAAATCGAAGATGTCGATGAAGCGGCCTTCCTCGCGCGCGCGCAGGATTTCTTCGATCGCGTTCTGGCCGCTGCCCTTGATCGCGCCGAGACCGTAGCGGATCGTGCGCGAGCGCTTGCCGTCGGCTTCGGCGACCGGCTCGAAGCGATACGCGGACAGGTTCACGTCCGGCGGCAGCACGGCCATCCTGTTCGCGAGGCAGTCTTCGAACAGGATCTTGACCTTGTCCGTGTCGTCCATCGCGAGCGACATGTTGGCCGCCATGAATTCGGCCGGATGGTGCGCCTTCAGCCACGCGGTGTAGTACGCAAGCAGCGCGTAGGCGGCCGCGTGCGACTTGTTGAAGCCGTAGCCCGCGAACTTCTCCATCAGGTCGAAGATTTCGTCGGATTTCTCGCGCGTGAGGCCGTTGGTGGCCGCGCCTTCCGCGAAAATTTCGCGGTGCTTGGCCATTTCCTCGGGCTTTTTCTTACCCATCGCGCGACGCAGCAGGTCGGCACCGCCCAGCGAGTAGCCGCCGATGATCTGCGCCATCTGCATCACCTGCTCCTGGTAGACCATGATGCCGTAGGTCTCTTTCAGAACAGGTTCGACGCGCGGGTCCGGATATTCCACCACCTCGCGGCCGTGCTTACGCGCACAGAAGCTCGGGATCAGGTCCATCGGACCCGGGCGGTACAACGCGACGAGCGCGATGATGTCTTCGAAGCGGTCGGGCTGCGCGTCCTTCAGCATGCCCTGCATGCCGCGGCTTTCCAGCTGGAACACGGCGACCGTATTCGCTTTCTTCAGGATCGAGAACGACGCCGGGTCGTCGAGCGGCACCTGGGCGAGCGACCAGTCCTGCTTCGACGGATCGAGGCGGCGGATGTAGCGCTCGGCCCAATCCAGAATGGTCAGCGTGGTCAGGCCCAGAAAGTCGAACTTCACGAGGCCGACCGCTTCGACGTCGTCCTTGTCGTACTGGCTGACGACGCCGCTTTCGTCGCCCTGCGTGTACAAGGGGCAGAAATCGGTCAGCTTGCCCGGCGCGATCAGCACGCCGCCCGCGTGCATGCCGACGTTACGCGTCAAGCCTTCGACGCGCTGCGCGAGTTCGAGCAGCTGGTGCACTTCGTCTTCGTTGTCGAAGCGCTCCTGCAACAGCGGCTCTTCCTTCATCGCGTCGGCGATCGTCACGTGCTTGCCCGGCTTGAACGGGATCAACTTCGCGATGCCGTCCGTGAACATGTAGCCGAGATCGAGCACGCGGCCGATGTCGCGCACCGCCGCCTTCGCCGCCATCGTGCCGAACGTCGCGATCTGCGACACCGCGTTCGCGCCGTATTTCTCCTTCACGTACTGGATCACGCGATCGCGGCCGTGCTGGCAGAAGTCGATATCGAAGTCGGGCATCGACACGCGTTCCGGATTCAGGAAACGCTCGAACAGCAGGTTGTAGCGCAGCGGATCGAGATCGGTCACGCCGAGCGCATAGGCGACCAGCGAACCCGCGCCCGAACCCCGGCCCGGCCCGACCGGAACCCCGTTGTTCTTGGCCCAGTTGATGAAGTCCGCGACGATCAGGAAGTAGCCCGGAAAGCCCATCTTGATGATCGTGCCGCATTCGAATTCGAGGCGCTGGTAGTACGTCGGGCGTTGCGCGTCCCGCTCGGCCTCGTCCGGATACAACTGTTCGAGCCGCTTTTCCAGGCCCTCTTTCGACAGCTGCACCAGGTAGTCGTCGAGCGACATGCCGTCGGGCGTCGGAAAGAGCGGCAGCTTCGGCTTGCCGAGTTCGAGCGTCAGATTGCAGCGCTTGGCGATCTGCACCGTGTTCGCCAGCGCCGAAGGAATGTCCGCGAACAGCGTGGCCATTTCCTGTTGCGTGCGGAAATACTGCTCGGCCGTGAAGCGCTTCTGGCGACGCGGATTCGCGAGAATGTCGCCTTCGGAAATACACACGCGCGCTTCGTGCGCGGTGAAGTCGTCCGGTGTCATGAACTGCATCGGGTGCGACGCGACGACCGGCAGTTTCAGCGATGCCGCGAGCGCGACCGCCTGCTGCACGTACTGCTCGCCGCCAGGCTGGCCATAGCGCTGCAGCTCGATATAGAAGCCGCCTGGGAACACCTTCGCCCAATGCTGCGCGTGGCGCTTCGCCGCCTCTTCGTTGCCGGCCGCCAGCGCGAGACCGATGTCGCCCTGCTGCGCGCCCGACAGCGCGAGCAGCCCTTCGCCCAGACCGGATTCGAGCCAGCCGGCTTCGATTTCCGCGCGGCCGCGATACTGGTTCGTCAGCGAGGCCTTGCTGAGCAATTCGCAGAGGTTCAGGTAACCGCGGCGGTCCTTGACCAGCAGCAGCAGGCGGGAAGGCTTGTCGCGGTCGTCAGGATTGGTGATCCAGACGTCGCAGCCGGCAATGGGTTTGATCCCTTTGCCACGCGCTTCCTGGTAGAAACGGACGAGGCCGAACGCGTTGCCGAGGTCGGTAAGCGCGAGCGCGCCCTGACCGTCTTTGGCCGCCGCCGCGACGATGTCGTCGAGACGCACGATGCCGTCGGCAATCGAGAATTCGGAGTGAACGCGGAGATGAACGAAGCGGGGATCTGACATGGGCGACATTGTAACTCCACCCTTCTGCGGATTTCAGGTCAAAACGGCGCGTTGGCCATCCGGCCAGGACGAGGTCGGAGCGAGCGCTGTTTGCGCTAGCGCAACTCGTTAGCCATTCGGCCAGGTCGGGGAAAATGCCGGGTTGAGGGATAATAGGGGTTTCGCCTCTCTCGACGTGGCCATTTAAGCGGCAAACGCGCGGCAAACGCGCGGCAAACGCGCGGCAAACGCGCGCGAACCCGCGCGGCAAACCCCGGGTCTCATACGGGGCGCAACAGCGGCGGCACATCCCGCCGCCCCTCGCCACGCCGGCCATCTTTACCGCAGAACACACATGAGTATCGTCAATCTCGCCGCGTATCAATTCGCAACCATCGAAGACACCGCCGCCTGGCGCCCGTTCGTCACCGAACGCTGCAATGCGCTCGGCCTGCGCGGCACCATCCTGCTTGCGCCGGAAGGCATCAACCTGTTCATCGCCGGCACGCGCGAGAGCACCGACGCATTCATCGACTACATTCGCCACGACGCGCTGTTCGAAGGCAAGTTCGCGAATCTGCAGTTCAAGGAAAGCCTGTCGGACAAGCAGCCCTTCACGCGCATGCTGGTCAAGCTCAAGCGCGAAATCATCACGATGAAAAAGCCGGCGATCCGCCCCGAGCTCGGCCGCGCACCGTTCGTCGACGCGCCGACGCTGAAGACCTGGCTCGACCGCGGTCACGACGACGAAGGCCGTCCGGTCGTGATGCTCGACACGCGCAACGCGTTCGAAGTCGACGTCGGCACGTTCGACAACGCGCTCGACTATCGGATCACGAAGTTCAGCGAATTCCCCGAGGTAATCGAGAACAACCGTGCCGATCTCCAAGACAAGACGGTGGTGTCGTTCTGCACGGGCGGCATCCGCTGCGAGAAGGCCGCGATCCATATGAAGGAGGTCGGCATCGAGAACGTGTACCAGCTCGAAGGCGGCATCCTCAAATACTTCGAGGAAGTGGGCGGCGCGCATTATCACGGCGACTGCTTCGTGTTCGACTACCGCACCGCGCTGAATCCGCAACTCGAACCGACCGCGACCGCGCAATGCTTCGGCTGCCGCGCGGTGGTCACGCCCGAGCAACAGCAATCGCCGATGTACGTCGCGGGCAAGACCTGTCCGGCGTGCCATCCGGACAGCAAGGCCGCGTGCGCCGCGTAATGACAGCCGGGGGGCTCCGTGACGCGGGCGCCTCGCCTGTCGTCCCCAAACCATGACCTATCGCGGACGCTTCGCGCCGTCGCCGACCGGCCCGCTGCATTTCGGCTCGCTGGTCAGCGCGCTCGCGAGCTGGCTCGACGCGCGCGCGCAGCGCGGCGCGTGGCTCGTGCGCGTCGAAGATATCGACGGACCGCGCACGATGCCGGGTGCCGCCGAGGACATCCTCGCGACCCTCGAACGTTTCGGCATGCGCGCGGACGAAACGCCGGTCTGGCAAAGCCAGCGCATGGCGCGCTATCAGCACGCGCTGGAGCAGTTGAAATCGACCGGTCTCGTCTATCCGTGCGGCTGCACGCGCAAGGAAATCGCCGATTCGCTGCTGCACGCGCACGCGCGCAACACTACACTCGCCTACCCCGGCACCTGCCGCACGGGTCTGCATGGCAAGCCGGCGCGCGCGTGGCGGCTGCGCGTACCCGACGGCGAGCCCGCCGTGATCACGTTCGACGACCGCTGGCAGGGTCCGCAGACGCAAAATCTCGCGACCGAGGTCGGCGATTTCGTGCTGCGCCGCGCGGACGATCAGTGGGCATATCAGCTGGCGGTGGTGGTGGACGATGCGGACGCGGGCATCACGCACATCGTGCGCGGCGCGGATCTGATGGATTCGACGGCGCGGCAGATTTATCTGCAGCGTTGTCTGGGTGTGGCAACGCCCGAGCATCTGCATGTGCCGGTCGTCACCAACGAGCACGGCGAGAAACTGAGCAAGCAGAACGGCGCGACCGCGCTCGATAGCGACAAGCCGCTCGAAGCACTAGGCGCGGCGGCACGGCATCTGGGACTGAAGTTGGGAAGCGAGCCGCCCACGACGCTGGAGCAGTTCTACAGCGCCGCGACCGCGGCCTGGGCAAAACGGATGAACATTCGCGCATCCCGATGATGCGCGCGCGTGAAGCCTGCTGCGTTTTCCGAGACATCGAACCGCGCGGCCCCACCGTTTTTACGCTCGAGGCGTTGCACCCCGAGCTCTGAACCCGACAGCCCGTCTTACGACGACGAAGGCGTCTTCCTCGGCATTCCGAAGCCACCGAGCAACGCTGCCAGTTGCCGCTTCGGCGCCGTCTTTTGCGGCGCGCCGTTCGACGCGGCCGTCTCCTCGATCGTGCGCACCGAAGCCGGCGACGGCTCGTACGGCTTCAGAAAGAAATCGTCGACCGGTTGCGCGCGATGATGATGCGCACGGTCATACGAACCCGACGCCCCGCCCGTGCGACGGCGGCCGCGCTCGTCGCGCGATTCGCTGCGATCGCGGCGCGGCGGACGGTCCTCGTGATGATGGCGCATCGGCGCCTCGACGGTCAGGCGCTGCAAGTCGAGCGGACGCTTGATCAGCTTCTCGATGTCGGCCAGTTGCTTGCGCTCGTTCGGGCTGCACAGCGACAGCGCGTCGCCCGATGCGCCCGCGCGGCCCGTGCGGCCGATCCGGTGCACGTAGTCTTCGGCGTTGAACGGCAGGTCGAAGTTGATCACGGTCGGCAGTTCGACGATGTCGAGACCGCGTGCGGCGACATCCGTCGCGACGAGCGCCTCGACTTCGCCGCGCTTGAACGCATCGAGCGCCTGCATGCGCTCGCTCTGCGTGCGGTCGCCGTGAATCGCGGTCGCGACCACGCCGTCGCGTTCGAGACTGCGCGCGAGCCGGCTCGCGCCGATCTTGCTGTTGCAGAACACGAGCACCTGCTTCAGGCCACGCTCGCGGATCAGCTGCACGACCGCGCCGGTCTTGTCGCCCTCGGCGACTTCGTAGACGATCTGCGTGACATTGGTCGCGGTCGAGTTGCTGCGCGCCACTTCGATGGTCTGCGGGTTGCGCAGATACGTCGCGGCGAGCTTCTTGATTTCGCCCGAGAACGTCGCGGAAAAGAGCAGCGTCTGGCGCTCTTTCGGCAGCAGGTTCAGGATGCGCTGCAGGTCGGGCAGGAAGCCCATATCGAGCATGCGGTCGGCTTCGTCGAGCACGAGCATCTGCACCTGGCCCAGGTTCGCGGTTTTCTGCTGCACGTGATCGAGCAGACGGCCCGGCGTCGCGATCAGGATTTCAACGCCGCGGCGCAGCTGCTCGGACTGCGGATTCATGTCGACGCCACCGAACACGACCGCGCTGCGCAGCGCCGTGTGCTTCGCGTAGGCCTGCACGTTCGCGGCAACCTGGTCGGCCAGTTCGCGGGTCGGCGTGAGGATCAGCGCGCGGACCGGATGGCGTGCCGGCGACGCGCTCGTACTGGCCTGCGGCAGCAGGCGCTGGATGATCGGCAGCGAGAAGCTCGCGGTCTTGCCGGTGCCGGTCTGCGCGGCGCCCATCACGTCACGGCCCGCCAGCACGACCGGGATCGCCTTCGCCTGGATCGGCGTGGGCGACGTGTAGCCCGATTCCTTGATGGCCTTCAGGATGTCGGGCGCGAGGCCGAATTGATCAAAAGTCTCGGTGCTGGGCGTGACGGCTGTGTCGGACATGGTGGCTTTCGCTAAAAAGGCGCGTGGCGCGATGCGCGCGACAGCGGTCGGGACCGCGGAGGGCATCAGGATGAAGGCGGAGCCACGTCGTTCCGCGCGAGACCCGTCTGAGTTCGGATAATGCGGCCGGCTCCGGCTGGCGGAAGCATCCGCCGAAAGCCGAGCATTGTAGCACTTCAGCAAAAACGCTCGTGACGGCTGGCCGGCCGGCGGCTCGCGGCCGTTGCTTCGGTCGCAGCGTAGTGCGCACAGACGACAGTGGCGTGACAGCCGGGCACTTCGGCGGGCGGCGCGCGGCGTTCGTCAGCCGTCCCCGCGCCCGCACCGGCCCCATTGCGAACGGTCGCCCGCCCCCGCTCACGTCAGATCGCCCCTCACCACGTCTCGCGCATCACCATCAGCCGCATCTCGGTCATGTCCTCGATCGCGTAGCGCACGCCCTCGCGCCCGAGCCCCGAATCCTTGACGCCGCCATACGGCATGTTGTCGACGCGGAACGACGGCACGTCGTTGATCACGACGCCGCCCACTTCGAGCGCATCCCACGCGCGATGCGCATGCGCGAGCGAATCGGTGAACACGCCGGCCTGCAGGCCGAAGTCGCTGTCGTTGACCTGCGCGAGCGCCGCCTCGAAATCGTCGAAGCGCTCGAGTATCGCAACCGGTCCGAACGCCTCCTTGCGATACAGATCGGTGTCGCGCTTCACGCCTTCCAGCAGCGTCGCCTCGAACATCGCGCCGTCGACCTTGCCGCCCGCGACGATCTGCGCACCCGCCTGCACCGCCCCCTCCATCCAGCCAGCGAGCCGCTTCGCTTCCGATTCGGAAATCATCGGCCCGACGAAGGTCTTTTCGTTCTTCGGATCGCCCATCACGAGCGACTTCGTCTTCGCGATCAGCTTCTCGCGCAGCGCGTCGTAGACGCTCGTGTGCGCGAGAATCCGCTGCACGCCGATGCAGCTCTGCCCCGACTGATAGAACGCGCCGAACGCGAGCCGGTCGACCACGTAGTCGAGCTTGCCGCCCTGGTCAGCGTCGACGATCGCCGCCGCGTTGCCGCCCAGCTCCAGAATCACCTTCTTCTTGCCGGCTTTGCGCTTCAACTCCCAGCCGACCGCGGGCGACCCGGTGAACGACAGCAGCTTGAAGCGCTCGTCGGTCGTGAACAGGTCGGCGCCGTCGCGATGCGCGGGCAAAATCGAGAACGCGCCCTTCGGCAGATCGGTTTCCGCGAGAATTTCGCCCATGATCAGCGCACCGACCGGTGTGCGGCTCGCCGGTTTCAGCACGAACGGCACGCCGGCCGCGATCGCCGGCGCGACCTTGTGGGCGGTGAGGTTCAACGGAAAATTGAACGGCGAGATGAACGAGCACGGCCCGATCGGCACGCGCTTCACATAGCCGTGATACCCGTTCGCGCGCGGCGAAATCTGCAGATTGATGATCTCGCCGTCGATCCGCACGCTCTCCTCCGCGGCGACCTTGAACGTATCGATCAGGCGCGTGACTTCGCCCTTCGAATCGTTGATCGGCTTGCCCGCCTCGATGCACAGCGCGAGCGCGAGTTCGTCGTAGCGCTCGCGAAAGCGCTTGACGCAATGTTCGAGCACCGCCTGGCGTTTGAACGGCGGGTAGGCGCGCATGGCGGGCATCGCATCGACCGCCAGGCCGATCGCCTTGTCGATCGCGGCCGCGTCGGCCATTGCGACGCGCGTGGCGACTTCGCCGCTGAATTTGTCGGTGACTTCGAGATCGGTGTTGGCGGCCACCGGCTCGTTGGCGAGGTAGTACGGATAGGTTTTCTGCAACATGTCGCGTTCTCCTAGATTCGATGCAGAGGCTCAAAGCCGCGCGGACAGCCGCTTGATCTCGCGATTGAGCACGCGCTCGTTGTCCGAATAGTCGATCGGCACGTCGATCACGTGCACGCCGGGCGTCGCGAAGCACTCGCGCAACAGCGGCGCGAACTGCTCGGCCGCCTCGATCCTATGCCCCTGCGCGCCATAACTCTGCGCATAGGCGACGAAATCCGGGTTCGCAAGCGTCATGCCGTAGTCCGGGAAGTTCATGTTCTCCTGCTTCCAGCGGATCATGCCGAACGCGTCGTCGCGCAGAATCAGGATCACCAGATCGAGCTTCAGCCGCACCGCCGTTTCGAGCTCCTGCGAGTTCATCATGAAGCCGCCGTCGCCGCACACGGCAATCACCTTGCGCTCCGGATGCACGATCTTGCTCGCGATCGCCGACGGCAGCCCCGCGCCCATCGACGCCAACGCGTTGTCGAGCAGCAGCGAATTCGGCTCGTGCGCGCGGTAGTAGCGCGCGAACCAGATCTTGTACATGCCGTTATCCAGACACACGATGCCGTCGACCGGCGTGGTCTCGTACACGTCGTTGACGATCCGCACCGGGTACATCGGGAAGCGATCGTCGTGCTGGCCCTTCACCAGATGCGCCTCGAAGTGCTCCTTGATCTCCTTGAAGCGCGTGAAGTCCCAATGCTCCTGACGCGTCTTCAGGCTTTCCTTGAGTTGCCACACCGCGTTGGCGATATCGCCGACCACTTCGATCTGCGGGAAATACACCGGATCGACTTCGGCGCCGAGGAAGTTCACGTGGATCACGGTCTTCTCGCCCGCTTCGCCGCTGCGCATGAAAAACGGCGGCTTTTCGATCACGTCGTGACCGACGTTGATGATGCAGTCGGCGAGCTCGATCGCGCGGTGCACGAAATCGCCGTCGGAGAGCGTCGCGTTGCCGAGCCACATCGGATGCGATTCGTCGATCACGCCCTTGCCCATCTGCGTGGTGAAAAACGGAATGCCGATCTGGTCGACGAACTCGCGCAGCATCTTCGTGGTGGTTTTGCGGTTGCCGCCCGCGCCGATCATCAGCAGCGGATGCTTCGCGGCGGTGATCGCCTCGACCGCGCGCGCGACCGCCTTCTCCTCGGCGACCGGGCGGCGGCTGTAGCTCTTCGGAATCGGCTTGCCATCGCCCTCCTCGTGCGCAACGTCCTCGGGCAATTCGAGGTGCGTGGCGCCCGGGCGTTCCTCCTCGGCGCGGCGCACCGCCTCGCGCACCATCGCCGGAATATTGCCGATCGACACGATCTGCCGTGTGTACTTGGTGAGCGGCTCCATCATCCGCACCACGTCGACGATCTGGAAGTGCCCCTGCTTGCTCGACTTGATCGGCTTCTGGCCCGTGACCATCAGCATCGGCATCCCGCCCAGCTGCGCGTAGGCGGCCGCGGTCACGAAGTTGGTCGCGCCGGGGCCGAGCGTCGCCAGACATACTCCCGTGCGGCCGGTGAGCCGCCCGTAGGTGGCGGCCATGAAGCCGGCCGCCTGCTCGTGGCGCGTGAGGATCAGACGGATTTTCGAGCGGCGCAGCGACTCCAGCAGATCGAGATTTTCTTCACCGGGGATGCCAAACACATACTCGACACCTTCGGCTTCCAGCGATTTGACGAACAGGTCCGATGCTTTCATTGAGGGTCTCGCTTGATGACTCGGGGAACGGACAATCGAAGACGACAACGACGGCTGCGCGCGAAACACCGCTCCGCGCGCGCGGCATGGCAAACGGCATGGCGAACGCCATGCCGGACAGCTTACTACTCGAACGGAAACGATGCGCGCGAGCGCACGAGGCGGCGCGGGGGACAGGAAGCCAGGCGCGAGAAGAAGCAGGCGGCGGTAGGGGATGAAGCCGCCGCATGCGGTGCACGTGTCCGCCGATCAGCAAATCAGCGAATCACGGTCACGCAGTCGGAGAGAATCGGCGGCGCGTTCTCGCCGCTCGTCAGGTCGTACAGGTTGGCGCGCGGACCCTTGGTCCACCACGTATAGCTGCCGGCCTGGTACTTCGCACCGGACGCCGAGATCGTGTTGACGAACAGCATCGACGCGCCTTTCACCGGCAGCACGGCGAAGCTCTGGCCGTTCTGCGCGTTCCAGTAGGTGACTTGCAGGATCTTGCCGGTGGCGCAGGTGTATTTGCGCGTCTGATGGTTCTTGCCCTCGAAGTGCTTGAACTGCAATGGCGCGGCAGATGCGCCGCCGGAAGATGCCGCCAGCCAGGCCACCGTCCATGCTGCCGCCGTGAGGATCGCAACACGCCATGTCTTCATCGAACACCTCGATTGTTGCGGGGGTCAGGCAGGGAAGGCAACACCGGCAGCGACGCCGGTCACGGCCGAGTCACGGCCGAGTCACAGGCAGCTCATGGGCGATTCACGGACAGCTCGACGACGCTTCAAGGATCGATCACGCCGGCACACGCATCGGTCGGCGCAGCGGCGACGTGGCCGACCACCGGCACGATCTTCAGTCCCGCCGAAGCGATCCGGCACGGCGCGGCCGCGAGCCCGCAGCCGCTGATGCCGGCGCACAGCGCGAACGCCACGCCGAGTGCGCCGACCCGGCGAAGCGCGCCGCGCCATGGATTGCTGCGAGATTCAAGCGCCATACGATCCTCTACTCCGATCTCTTTGCTTCGATAAGCCGGAAACGAATGCGGTGGGCTCTTTCGTGTGCGTCCCGCACACTTTTGCGCCGCGCCTCGCCGCCTGCCCGTTACTTCGCCGACACCGGCCGCACCGCGGCCGCCGCCTGCCTGGCACGCGAGCGCGCTTCCCCGATGTTCTCGCCGGTCGCGAGCGCGACGCCCATGCGACGTTTGACGAAGCTTTCCGGCTTTCCGAACAGGCGCAGATCCGCATTGGGCACCGCAAGTGCGGCCGCGACGCCTTCGAACGCGATGCCGGCCTCGTCGCGACCACCGTAGATCACCGCCGACGCGCCCGCCGCACGCAACGACGTATCGACCGGCAGGCCGAGGATCGCGCGCGCATGCAGTTCGAACTCCGAGAAGCGCTGCGAGCACAGCGTGACGAGCCCCGTGTCGTGCGGACGCGGGCTGACTTCCGAAAACCATACGTCGTCGCCGCGCACGAAAAGTTCCACGCCAAACAGGCCGCGGCCGCCGAGCGCCGCCGTCACCTTGTGCGCGATCTCGCGCGAACGCTCGAGCGCGAGCGGGTTCATCGGCTGCGGCTGCCACGATTCGACATAGTCGCCCGCGACCTGCACGTGGCCGATCGGATCGCAGAAATACGTGCCGACCGCGCCGCTCGCCGGGTCGATCGCGCGCACGGTGAGCTGCGTGATTTCGTATTCGAAGTCGATGAAACCCTCGACGATCACGCGCCCGAAATTCACGCGGCCGCCCGCCATCGCGTACTGCCAGGCGGGTTCGACGTCGGCGTCGCTGCGCAGCACCGACTGCCCCTTGCCCGACGACGACATCACCGGTTTCACGACGCACGGATAGCCGACCTTCGCGATGCCCGCGCGCAGCTCGTCGAGCGAATCGGCGAATGCGTACGGCGAGGTCGGTAGACCAAGCTCCTCCGCAGCGAGGCGGCGGATGCCTTCGCGGTTCATCGTCAGTTGGGTGGCACGCGCGGTCGGGATCACCTCGGCGAGCGCCTCGGTTTCGATCGCGGCGAGTTCGTCGGTGGCGATCGCCTCGATTTCGGGGACGATCAGATGCGGGCGCTCCTGCTCGACCAGCGCGCGCAGCGCGGCGCGGTCGGTCATGTCGATCACATGCGCGCGATGCGCGACCTGATGGCCCGGCGCGTTCGGGTAACGGTCGACGGCGATCACTTCGACGCCCAGCCGTTGCAGCGCGATGATCACTTCCTTGCCGAGCTCGCCGGCGCCGAGCAGCATCACGCGCGTCGCGGATTCAGAAAGGGGCGTGCCGATCCGTTGGCCGATCTGCATGGGAACTCCAGATAAAAGTCGGGATGAGGGTGGGATTGGATAGACCGCGATGTTAACATGCGGGCCCCTTGCCGCGCGGCGCTCAGGGTGCGCTTTCGGTGCGCTCGCGAGGCCGTGGCGGTCGAGCGGAACCGTGCTGCCGCGTCGACGTTCGCAGCCGCGATCACGTCACCGCGAGCATCGCTCGCGCACGACAAGCTTAGTACGTTACCCTTACGCCTTCGCCAGTTTGAACAGGAACGACGCCATGCTCATCCGCTCCCGCCCGCGACCTCTTGCGCGCATCATTCCGTGCCTGCGCACGGCCGTCGCCGCGTTGAGCATCGCCGCGCTGCTCGGTGCGTGCGCGATCCCGAAGCATCCGGACTCGTCGGCGCCGCCGCCCGATCCGTTCAATCCCGCCGCCGCGCAACTGCTCGACGACACCAGCTGGGTGCTGAGCTCGTGGAAGAACGCCGACGGCACGGCGCGCGCGGTGCCGTCGGAGGATCAGAAACCGCTCACGCTGACGTTGTCGACCGAAGGCGGCCGGCGTCACGCGAGCGGCTTTTCCGGCTGCAACCGCTTCATGGGTTCGTACATGCTGAAGGACGGCAAGCTGAGCTTCGGTTCCCTCGCCGGCACACGCATGGCGTGCGTCTCGCCGGGCGGCGACATCGAGAAGCCGTTCCTCGATGCGCTCGAGCGCATCGATCGCACCGGCGTGCAGATGCGAGCGCCGCAGCAGATGCAGCTGATCCTCGACAACGGCGACACCCTGATGTTCGATCGCAGCGACAAGTGATGCGAGTTTGCGCCGCGTTCGGGATTCGCGCCGGCCTTCGAAGCCGCGCGCTGCGCCGTTTAAACTCGACGGATTGCGCTTCTCGCGCGCTCCGTCATTCGTAGATGTCTGGTATGCACACGGTAGTTTTCGGCTGGTTCGGCGGGTCGGCCGTCTGGTTCATTCCTCTTTTGTGGCGCCTCGTGAAGTCGATGCTGCCGGGCGGCGCGGGTCTGCGCGGCCCCGGCACGATCCGGCTGTGGCTCGGCTTCGTCTGCGTGCTGATCGCGAGTTGCACACTCGAGGGCTCGCTGATCGGCATCGCCGGCATCAATGGTTTCGGTCATGCGCTCGCCGCGGGGCTTGGACATGTGCTCGGCCATGTCGGCACGCCGCTCGCGGCGCTCGCGCTGCTCGTGATCAGCCTGCCGTGGCTCGTCGACTTCCGCTGGAGCGACGTCGCCGTTTGGGCCGACGGCGCGTTCGGCCTCGGTCTGTCGCGGGGACTCGCGAAGCGCGACGAGGATGCGCGCCGCCACCGCAGCGTCGACGACGGCGCGCCGTCGCATGTGTCGCCTGCTACCAACACGATGGCGCCGCGCAATAGCAAGGGTCGCTACGCGCGGCCGACGGTGTGGCGTCCGCCCGCGAGCGGGCGCGGCGCGGGCTCCGCCGCTGCTGCCGGCACCGCGGCGGCTGGCATCGCGGGTAGCAAGGACGCTTCCGCCCGTGGCGCCGGCGCAAGCTGGCGAGCCGATGCGGCCGCCGACGCGGCGCGCGGGCCGGTCAAGCAGACCGAGCCGGTGTTACGCACGGGGTCGAGCGCGTCGCCGCGCCCGGCAACGTCGACGGCAACGCAGGCGCTGCATGCGGACAAGGCTGCGGACAGATCCGCCGCACCATTCGTGCCGACCGAGCCGGTCGCGCCGGCCGGCTGGCTGCGCACCACGGAGCTGCGCGCGGCGACGGCGGCGGCATCGCTGGGTGCGGCGGGTGCATCGGCCGCATCGGGCATGTCGGCTCGTGATGGTGCTGCGCAGGTCGGGCGGCGCTCGGTCGGAGATCAGCGTGCGGCCGCGTCGTTCGGCTCCAGTGCCGCGTTGGCGGCGACGGCCGCCAACGCGGCCGGCGTGTCGGCGCGAGCGGCACAGGCAATGGCGGCCCGCGCCGCCGCCTCGGGCGCCGGTATCGGCATCACAGCGGGATCGATGAATGCCGCGGGCCGCGCAAGCCGCCCGTCGTCGCTGTCACGTCCGGCCGACGGCAGCGCGCCGCTCAATCGCGGCGCGAGCCCGCGTCAACCGTTCCCGGCCGCTTCGCGCGCCAACGGCGCGACCTCGCCGTCGACCGTGCGCCGGCCTACACCGAACTTCACGCGAACGATGACGAACGCGTCGACGGTCGCGCCGCCCGCGAGCGTCGAGGAAACGCTGCGCAGCATCGCGGAAAACGCCGCGCGCTGGACCGACATGGCCGGCGTGAGCCTGGCGCGCAGCCGTGGCGCCGATAGCGCGAAGATTGACGATGAGCGTGCGTCGACGACGTTCGATGTGCCACCGGCGCAGCGGGACGTGCTACCTGTCGAAAACGGCGAGACGGTTGCGGCGCCGCAGGCGCAGAGCGTGGAGAGTTCGGCGCGGATGGTGTCGCCGGCGCAGTCGCAGCAAGAAACCGCACCAGTCGAGTTGCCGGCCGAGCGTGCGGTGGCCGAGTCCGAGACGTCGGTCGAGGGCGGCAACGAAGCGGTTGCGCAATGGCCGACCGAACCGCCCGTCATTCATGCGCCGCTTACGGCTGCGCCGCAGACGACGACTGCAATCGAGTCGGTGGCCGACGTGGCTGCTGCGGCTGTCGAATCCGCGGTTGTCGAGCCATCGGCATCCGCTGTGGCTGAGTCTGCCGCCACCGAACCCGCCGCAAGCGCGCCGCAACATGAGTCGCCGACGGCGACGCCATTCGAGCGCTTCGCAGCCAGCCTACGGGACGATGCTTCGCAAGAAGACGCACCGGCGGTCCAAAACGATTCGACGCAGACAGCAACAAACACCAGCGTCCCGGCATCGCAGAGGGAGGAATCCGCGCGAACCGTCGAACCGGCCACCGCCGACACCGCGACGCCTCCGCAAGCGCTGGCTCCGGCAGCCGAAATCGTCATCGACAAGATGCTCGTGCCTTGGGAGAGCAAGCTCGGCCCCGCCGCGGCTCAACGCGCGGCCGCGTCAGCGGACTCGCCGCAGACGGAGGCCGCCGCGCCGTCGAGCGCAAGCGTGCCGCCGTGGTCCGGCGCGACAGTCTCGGAACTCGCGAGCGAAAGTGCGCAGTCAGGTGAGCCCGCGACGTCGCACGCCCCTGCCCTGCCCGCTGTGAACGAGCCCGCGAACACCCCCGCAAACGACTCGCCGTCGTCGACTTCGACGAGTGCGGCGAACCTCGCTATGCCGGCAATCGCACCGGCCGTCGTCTCGAACGTAGTCCGTTTCCCGGGCTTCGCCGCGCCGGCGACCAGCATCGAGCCTTCGGTCGGCGCAAGCGCAACGCCTGTCGCGAACACGCCGGCCGCCGAACCGTCGCCCGCTCCGTCGCCCGCTCCGTCGTCCGCTCCGTCGTCCGCTCCGTCGTCTTTACCCGCGCTAACACCGCAACCGCAGGCCCAATCCGCCGACCAACCCACTACCGAGCCCGCCGGCCGCCCGCCGCTGCTCGGCCACGCGCCGGTCAACGGCTTCGAGTTCCACGCGCCGGCCGCATCGATGGTCGAACTGCCGAAGCTCGATCTGCTCGCCCCCGCCGATGCCGACATCGAACCGATCCCGGATGAAAAGCTCCGCGAAACCGGCCTGCTGATCGAGCAGCGCCTGCAGGAATTCAAGGTGCCGGTGATGGTGGTCGGCGCATCGGCGGGTCCGGTCATCACACGCTTCGAAGTCGAACCGGCGCTCGGCGTGCGCGGCAGCCAGATCGTCGGTCTGATGAAGGACCTGTCGCGCGGTCTCGGTCTCACGTCGATCCGCGTGGTCGAAACGATTCCGGGCAAGACCTGCATGGGCCTCGAACTGCCGAACGCGAAGCGCCAAACGATCCGCCTCTCGGAAATTCTCGAGGCGAGCGTCTACCAGAACTCGCACTCGCGACTCACGCTTGCGATGGGCAAGGACATCACCGGCCATCCAGTCGTCGCCGATCTCGCGAAGGCGCCGCACATGCTGGTGGCCGGCACGACCGGCTCGGGCAAATCGGTCGCGATCAACGCGATGATCTGCTCGCTGCTGTTCAAGGCGACGCCAGAGGAAGTGCGCCTGATCATGATCGACCCGAAGATGCTCGAACTTTCGGTTTACGAAGGGATTCCGCATCTGCTCGCGCCGGTCGTCACCGACATGAAGCTCGCGGCCAATGCGCTGAACTGGTGCGTCGGCGAAATGGAAAAGCGCTACCGGCTGATGTCGGCCGTCGGCGTGCGCAATCTCGCCGGCTTCAACCAGAAGATCCGCGACACCGAGGCGAAGGGCAAGAAGCTCGGCAACCCGTTCTCGCTGACGCCCGATGCGCCCGAGCCGCTGGCGCCGCTGCCGCTGATCGTCGTCGTCATCGACGAGCTCGCCGACCTGATGATGGTCGCCGGCAAGAAGATCGAGGAGCTGATCGCGCGGCTCGCGCAGAAGGCGCGGGCGGCCGGCATCCACCTGATCCTCGCGACGCAGCGGCCGTCCGTCGACGTCATCACCGGTCTCATCAAGGCGAACATTCCGACGCGCGTCGCGTTCCAGGTGTCGTCGAAGATCGACTCGCGCACGATTCTCGACCAGATGGGCGCCGAGTCGCTGCTCGGCCAGGGCGACATGCTGTTCCTGCCGCCGGGCACCGGCTACCCGCAGCGCGTGCACGGCGCGTTCGTCGCCGACGAGGAAGTGCATGCGATCGTCGAATATCTGAAGCAGTTCGGCGAGCCACAATACGAGGAAGGCATTCTCGACGGCCCGGCCGGCGATGGCGGCGCGGCCCAGGACCTGTTCGGCGAAGCGCCGGATGCGGAAGCCGATCCGCTGTACGACGAAGCGGTCGCGTTCGTCGTACGCACGCGGCGCGCGTCGATCTCGTCAGTGCAGCGGCAGTTGCGCATCGGCTATAACCGCGCGGCGCGGCTCGTCGAGCAGATGGAGACGGCCGGCCTCGTGTCGGCGATGAGCATCAACGGCAGCCGCGAAGTGCTGGCGCCGGGGCCGGCGGAATGAGCGCCCGGTGAATCGCTAACCGGGTCGGCGATGATCCGGAAGAAAAAACGGACAGCCTCACGATGTGAGCTGTCCGTTTTTCATTTACCCGCGCGTGCCGCGCATCACGACGGTGATACCAGCTTGAAGTCGACCGGCGAGCCGAGGTCGAAATGCTGCTTCGGATTCGGATCGAGCAGCCCCGTCTGCGGATCGCGCTTGAACACATAGACCGTGTCGCTCAGCTGATTGCCGACGATCAGCCAGTTGCCGGTCGGATCGATGGTGAACTCGCGCGGCGATTTGCCGAGGCTCGACTGCCGGCCGATCTGCTTCAGGTGTCCAGTGGCGGGATCGACCGAGAAGATCACGATCTCGTTCGCGTCGCCGCGATTGGACGCATACACGAAGCGTCCGTCCGGCGACATATGGATCGCCGCGGCGCCCACCTTCCCCTTGAAGTCAGGCTCGCTCAATGGCAGTGTCTGCACGAGCTTCAGCCTGCCGTCGTGGTAGTCGAACGTGCTGACGGTCGCCGCGAGTTCGCTCGTCAGATACGCGTGCTTGCCGTCCGCGCCAAAGATCAGATGGCGCGGACCCGTGCCGGCCTTCTGCTGCGTGTAGCCCCAGTCCGTCGCGATGAATGGACCCGCGCCGGCGCTGCTCTGCGGCGCGTAGCGGTACGAGTACAGCTTGTCGGCGCCGAGGTCCTGCGCGAACAGATAGCGGCCGTCAGGCGAGAACACGGTCGAATGCACGTGCGAGTTGTCCTGCCGCCCTTTCACCGGACCGCCGCCCTCGTGATGCACGGTCTGCACCGAGGTGCCGACCCGGCCGTTCGCCTGCAGCGGAAACACCGCGAAACTGCCGCCCGGATCGGGCGCGACCGAATAGTTCGCGCTCAGCAGATACTTGCCGTCCGCCGAGATGCTCAGATAGCACGGATCATTGCCGTCCGACGACACCTTGTTCAGAAACGTCAGCTGCCCGCGCGCGGCATCGAAGCCGAACGCGCTGATGCCGCCGCGCTGCGTGGCCGGGCCGTTGTCACCGGGCAGTTCGTTGACCGAATAGACGAAGCGGCGGTCGCGGCTCACGACCAGAAACGACGGATTGACCGTCTGCGCGACCGACACTTCGGTCGCCGCGCCCGTCTTCGTATCGAAGCGAAAGACGTAGATGCCCTCGCTCTTGCCGCTGGTGTAAGTACCGACCAGCATCGTATAGACGCCGTCCGCGGGGACCGGGCCAGAATCTTGCGCATACGCGTGCGAAGCAACAATCGAAACCATGAGCGCGAAACCTCTTATTATCGAACGGGCGGCCCGCAACGGCACTGGCCGCGTTGCGCGCCGGGCGGTGCTTTCCGCCGTGCAATCCGCTGCAGATGGAGCGGCGCGGTCTGCGCCACGCGGACGGGAACCCTGAAATGCAACACTGGCAAGAACAGAAGTAAAAACGGAAGTCGGAACTGGGCGCACGGCAACACGCCCGACGGCACGGCGACTGTGAAGCATGAGACCTCCTCGACATCGGTTGTCTGGTACGGGCTCGCGTATGAGCCGGGGTACGAGCGGTTGTAACGGTGTCTGGTCTGCCGCGCCGCGAATCGAGCGTCGTTCCACGTTGTTGTTGTCGAAGTCAGTATAAGAGCGTCAGGTCGGATCATGCAGTGAATCCACCGCTGCGGCACGGTCTGCGCCAGCGGCTTGGGTCCCGCGCGGCGGGACGTTTTTCAATCGTTTTCTCAATCGCGCATCACGCGTCTCAACCACGGAGTCTCCATGAACGTCACTCTCAGCCTGGGCCCGCTCGTTTCGTTGATCGCAGGCATCCTGATCCTGATCATGCCGCGCCTGTTGAACTACATCGTCGCGCTTTACCTGATCATCATCGGCGTCATCGGGATCTTCGGGGTGGGCTCGTCGCATCTGTGAGCGACAGGCGCCGCGACGCCGGGCGTGAGATTTGCGTCCGGTATCGAGGTGGTTTCGCACGAAGGGAAGGTTCGCTGGGTGCCAGCGCCACTCGCCCATGTGAGAGCGCGGCATATGTCACGCCGTGACATATGCGGAAGCGGGCATCGCGCGCAAGATGGACGCGCGCGACCGCCCGCGCCACGCGAACGATCGACCTGACGCGACGCGGCGTGACGATACGGATAGGAAACGCGAAGGCGCGGTACGAAGGGATGCGGCGAATGGCCGGCGCGGATACGCCAGGAACCTGCGCTACGAACGCTCGGCCCTACCGCTCAACCGTTCGCCAGCTGTTCGAGCCGCAGGCGCCCCTGCAACGACAGCGCGCCGACCGCATAATGATCGGCATCCTGCTGATAGCGCCGGAAGCAGGCCCGCTCGACCAGGAAGGAGGCGGCAGCCAGCATGCCGTTGCGGCTCAGGCCGAGCCGGCCATGATCGAGTGGCAACATGGAGTCGCCGGCAAGCTGGCTGGCGGCCGAGAGAATCGTGATGCAATCGGATTTCGAAGGGTTCAGCATGGCTTTCGTCCTCGGAAACGGCGTCTGCAACCGCCATGAGCAAGGCCGATTCGCAGTCCGGCAGGTCGCCGGACATCGGCATGAAATTTGATTGTATGCGTGGATTTGACAATTTTCCAACCCGCGTTTTGCCGCACTGTGCGGTGAACCAAACACTGCCGATCGTGGTCCGGTAATAACACCCACTCGAAGCGCGGCTGCTGTCGCCGTCCGTAATAACGACTCGTTTTCCGACACGCTTTCCATGCCTGCACACATCGAAGACTACGCACTCATCGGCGATGGCCATACCGCCGCGCTCATCTCCCGCGAGGGTTCCGTCGACTGGCTCTGCTGGCCGCGCTTCGACTCGGGCGCCTGCTTCGCCGCGCTGCTCGGCTCGCCCGACAACGGCCGTTGGCTGCTCGCCCCCGCTACCGACGGCGAGCACGGCGCGCCGACCATCACGCGGCGCTATCGCGGCGAAACGCTGATCCTCGAAACCGACTTCGAAACGCCCGACGGCGCCGTCACGCTGATCGATTTCATGCCGCCCGGCAACGGCTGGTCGGAGCTGATCCGCATCGTCGTCGGCAAGCGCGGCACCGTGCGCATGAAGATGGAACTCGTGCTGCGCTTCGACTACGGCTTCTCGATTCCGTGGGTCGACAAGCTCAAGCACGACAGCGGCATCAAGGCGATCGTCGGCCCCGACAACGCGGTGCTGCGCACGCCGGTCGAACTGCATGGCGAAGACATGAAGACCGTCGCGGAATTCACGGTAACCGAGGGCGAGCGCGTGCCGTTCTCGCTCGCGTACGCGGCGTCGCATCTGCGCATTCCGCCCGCGCGCGATCCGCACACGTCGCTCGCGCGCACCGAGAACCACTGGCTCGAATGGGCGGCGCGCGGCACCGTCGAAGGACGTTGGGCCGGGCCGATCCGCCGCTCGCTGATCACGCTGCGCGCGCTCGCCTACGAGCCGACCGGCGGCATCGTCGCGGCGCCCACCACGTCGCTGCCCGAGCGGCTCGGCGGCACGCGCAACTGGGACTACCGCTACTGCTGGCTGCGCGACGCGACCATCACGCTGCTCGCGATGATGCGCGGCGGCTACTACGACGAAGCGCGCGCCTGGCGCAGCTGGCTCGGCCGCGTGATGGCGGGCGCGCCGGACCAGTTGCAGATCATGTACGGCATCGGCGGCGAGCGGCGCCTGCCCGAATCCGAAATCGACTGGCTGCCCGGCTACGAGGGCGCGAAACCGGTGCGCATCGGCAACAATGCGGTCGGGCAGCGTCAGCTCGACGTCTACGGCGAGGTGATGAACGCGCTGCATCTGGCGCGCGTCGGCGGCCTGCAGGCGGACGTCACCGCGTGGAGCGTGCAGCGCGCGATGCTCGAGCACCTGAGCACGATCTGGCGCGAACCCGACGAAGGCATCTGGGAGACGCGCGGCGGCCCCGAGCATTTCACGTTCTCGAAGGTGATGGCGTGGGTCGCGTTCGACCGCGCGATCCGCTCGGCCGAAATGTTCAAGCTCGACGGCCCCCTCGACGAATGGCGCGCGATGCGTGACACGATCCACGCCGAGGTCTGCGAGAAGGCGTGGAATCCGCAGCTCAACGCGTTCTCGCAGTACTACGGCAGCGATCGGCTCGACGCGAGCGTGCTTCTGATGCCGCTGGTCGCCTTCCTGCCGCCGCACGATCCGCGCATCAAGGGCACAGTCGAGGCGATCGAGCGGGACCTGATGCACGGCGGCTTCGTGCTGCGCTACCGCACCACGGAATACGACGACGGCTTGCCACCGGGGGAAGGCACCTTTCTTGCGTGTTCGTTCTGGATGGTGGATAACCTTGCGCTGCAGGGACGCGTGCAGGAAGCAATCGAGATGTACGAGCGGCTGCTCGCGCTGTGCAACGACGTCGGCCTGCTGTCCGAGGAGTACGACCCGGTCGATAAACGTCTCGTCGGCAATTTTCCGCAGGCGTTCTCCCACGTGGCGCTCGTGCACACCGGACTGAACCTGATGAAGCACGAGCAGGAGATGGCGCAGGCGACCGGCCATCCGGCGCATAACGGCATCCGCGCGATGGAGCTTGAGGATCAGGCAAGCCCTGATAGCGGCGGAGCAGCATCGCCATTAGCATGACGCAGTGACAATTTGCGTACACTGAATGCGAATATTGTTGCATTGCACAAATTTGCCTTGTTCGATATTATCGATCTGACTGTCGGCCGACAATAATGTGCCTACAACCACAATGGCCCGCCGCAACGCCTCACGCGTGTTTGCGAAGCCCCATGCGAACCGCTTAAAACGGAGCAAACATGCTCTATCAATTTCATGAATTCCAGCGGGCGATGTTGAGCCCCCTCACCGCCTGGGCTCAGGCCGCATCGAAATCATTTGCGAATCCGGCCAGTCCGCTAGCCTATGTGCCGGGCGCCACGCGCCTTTCCGCCGGCTACGAACTGCTTTACCGGCTCGGCAAGGACTACGAAAAGCCCGAGTTCAATATTCACCAGATTGTCAAAGACGGCCATAACATTCCGATCGTCGAGCAGACGTTCATCGAAAAACCGTTCTGCCGTCTGATGCGCTTCAAGCGCTTCGCGGACGACAGCGAGGCTGTCAGCCAACTGAAAGACGAACCGGTCGTGCTCGTCTGCGCACCGTTGTCAGGACACCACGCCACACTGCTACGCGATACCGTGCGCACGTTGCTGCAAGACCACAAGGTCTACATCACCGACTGGCTCGACGCGCGCATGGTGCCGCTAGAAGCCGGCTGGTTCGGTCTGAACGACTACATCGCGTATATCCAGGAATTCATTCGCCATATCGGCGCGAAGAATCTGCACGTGATCTCGGTGTGCCAGCCGACCGTGCCGGTGCTCGCCGCCATTTCGCTGATGGCGAGCCGCGGCGAGGACACGCCGCGCACGATGACGATGATGGGCGGCCCGATCGACGCACGAAAGAGCCCGACCTCGGTCAATTCGCTGGCCACGCAGCACTCGTACGAGTGGTTCGAGAACAACGTGATCTTCACGGTGCCGCCGAACTATCCCGGCGCGGGCCGCAAGGTCTATCCCGGCTTCCTGCAGCACACCGGTTTCGTCGCGATGAATCCGGAGCGTCACGCGGCGTCGCACTGGGATTTCTACCAGAGCCTGCTGCGCGGCGACGAGGACGACGCCGAAGCGCACCGCCGGTTCTACGACGAGTACAACGCGGTGCTCGACATGGATGCCGATTATTACCTCGACACGATCCGCGTCGTGTTCCAGGAGTTCCGTCTTGCCGAGGGCACGTGGGTCGTCAACGGCGAACCGGTGCGGCCGCAGGACATCACGACGACCGCGCTGTTTACGATCGAAGGTGAACTCGACGACATTTCGGGCGACGGCCAGACTTACGCGGCGCACGACTTGTGCAGCGGCATTCCGGCGAAGAACAAGCGTCACTTCACTGCGGAGAAATGCGGCCACTACGGCATTTTCTCGGGCCGCCGCTGGCGCACGATCATTTACCCGCAATTGCGCGACTTCATTCTCGAGCACAACAAGGCAGCAAAAACGGCGAAAGAAAAAGTCGAAGCCTGAGCATCAAACTTGCACTAGCATATAAAAAGCCAACGGTCCCGTTCGAGGCCGTTGGCTTTTTTATCGCGCTTTGTTCGTGATACTGATTTTTTGCCGCGGCCATGATCACCGCGGCACTGCCCGTTACTTTCTCAACAAATACGCGAGCAGCAGTTCGGTATTCATCTGAATCACCTCGCTGCGTTCGGCGGCGCTGCTGAAATCGCGGCCGAGCGTCGCCTCGAGCGTGAAACGGTTCGACACGATGTAGTAGCCCATGCCCGAGAGCGTCACGTAAAAGCGCAGCGGGTCGATGTTCGTGCGAAACAGCCCCGCGCGCTGCCCACGTTCGAGAATGCCGCCGAGCGTGGCGACGATCGGCGAAATCATTTCGCGTATGCGCGTGGACTTCTGCATATAGCGTGCTTCATGCAGATTCTCGTTGTTGATGAGCCTCAACAACTCGGGATGATCGCGGTAGTAGTCCCACACGAAATGCGCGAGACGCGTAACCGCCTCGACCGGCGCGATTCCGTTGAGTTCGAGCGTGCGTTCCGCTTCGTTGAGCGCGCTGAACGCGTGCTCGAGTACCGCAGTGAATAGCTGCTCCTTGCTACCGAAGTAGTAGTAGAGCATTCGTTCATTGGTTTCCGCGCGGCGAGCGATCTGATCGACTCGCGCGCCGAACAGCCCTCCATTTGCAAACTCTTCCGCCGCCGCGAGCAAGATGCGGCGCCTCGTGCCTTCAGGATCTCTTTTGATTTTCGGCTGATTCATGGTGGCATCGTCTTCGTGAGCCGCGTTCTCCGGATCGCGCCGCCGGCCTCTCCTCGAGCCTTTTTGTGGCGGCGTTTAGCGGGCGCGTCGTGGTTGGGAAACACACCCTTTTCTGCGGTCTTTCGAATGAAGCGCTTCGATTATGGCACATGGATTGCGAATGGCAATCCGGGAAATCGGCGATAATGTGCTATTTAGTTCAGGTCGTGCGATCGCACGGCAAACCCCCGCGCCGCAACCGTGACAGACGTCAAAACACTCGCGGATCGCATCGAAGATCTGCTGCCCCAAACGCAATGCACGAAGTGCGGTTATCCCGCATGCCGTCCGTATGCCGAAGCCGTCGCCAATGGCGAGGCGAACTATAACCAGTGCCCGCCCGGCGGCGCCGAGGGCATCGCGCGCCTCGCCGCGCTGCTCGGCAAACCGGTGATTCCGCTCAATTCGGCCAATGGCGTCGAACGTCCGCGTCCGTTGGCGGTTATCGACGAACAGGTGTGCATCGGGTGCACGCTGTGCATGCAGGCCTGTCCGGTCGACGCGATAGTTGGCGCACCGAAACAGATGCACACCGTGGTCGCCGAGCTATGCACCGGCTGCGACCTGTGCGTGCCGCCCTGCCCGGTCGACTGCATCACGATGCTCCCCGTGACCGGCGAGGCCACCGGCTGGGATGCATGGAGCCAAAGCCACGCGGACGCGGCGCGGGCGCGTCATAACCGCCACGAGACCCGTCTCGCGCGCGAGCGCGACGCCGCCGAAGCGCGCGCTGCGGCGCGGCGAGCCGCAAGCGCGCCGCCGGCTGCGCCGGACGCGGTTGCGGCAAGCGGCGCGACAGTGCCGTCCGAGGCTCCCGCCGCCCCGATTGCGGACGACGCGGAAGCGAAGAAACGCGCGATCATCCAGGCCGCGCTCGAACGCGCGCGCAAGAAGAAGGAAGACTTGGCCGCGAAAGGCGAGGGACCGCTGAACACCGAGAACGTCAGCGCCGACGTGCAGGCACAGATCGACGCCGCCGAAGCGCGCCGCCGCCGTCTCGGTCTTGCCAGCGGTGGCGACACGCCCGGCTCGGAGCAGCAGTCCGACGAGTCAAACGAGTCCAATCCGCCGTCCAACTCGCCGCCAACCACGCGCTGACCATGCCGACGCAACCCGGCCCACTCACACGGACCCGCTCCGCATGAACGCGAACAAACGCCGCGCGATCTACGAAACGCTTCAGAGCCTCAATCCGCATCCAACCACCGAGCTCGAGTACACGACGCCGTTCGAACTGCTGATCGCGGTGCTGTTGTCGGCGCAGGCGACCGACGTGTCGGTCAACAAGGCGATGCGCAGGATGTTTCCGGTCGCGAACACGCCGCAGAAGGTGTTCGACCTCGGCGAGGAAGGTGTCGCGAGCTATATCAGGACGATCGGTCTATATCGCACGAAGGCGAAGAACGTGATCGCGACCTGCCGCATTCTGCTCGACCGGTATGGCGGCGAGGTGCCCGAGGATCGCGAGGCACTCGAGGGGCTGCCCGGTGTCGGCCGCAAAACGGCCAACGTGATCCTGAACACCGCATTCGGCCATCCGACCATCGCGGTCGACACGCACATTTTCCGCGTCGCCAACCGCACCGGCCTCGCGCCCGGCAAGGACGTGCGCGCGGTCGAAGCGGCACTCGAAAAATTCACGCCCGCCGAATTCAGGCAGGATGCGCACCACTGGCTGATCCTGCATGGACGCTACGTGTGCAAGGCGCGCCGCCCCGAATGCTGGCATTGCGCGATCGAGCCGCTGTGCGAGTTCCGGCCGAAGACCCCGCCACCCGATCTATAAGGCCGGCCCAGTTCGAGACCCGAGGCCGTGCAGCGCGCCTGCAGCCCACGCGGCCGCCGCGTAAAATAGTGTCTTACGGCGCAGCGCGCACTGCGGACCCGCACCGTCGCGCTCCGCGCCTCCACTCCCACGCACCGGTTCCACGATGTTCAATCCCAGCCGCGACGAAGTTCGCCTCTTTTTCACCGACACCTGGCGCAAACAGCGCCAGGGCGAGATTTTGACGCCGCTCGAGGCGATCGCCGCCGACTGGATCGTCGAGCATCCCGAATATCACGCCGATCTCGCCGACGGTCTCGCCGCCCAGGCGCAGGACTATTCGCCGGAGCGCGGCCAGACCAATCCGTTCCTGCACCTGTCGATGCACCTGGCGATCTCCGAGCAGTTGTCGATCGATCAGCCGCCCGGCATTCGAGCCGCGCATGAGCGGCTCGCCGCGCGCCTCGGCTCGACGCACGAGGCGCAGCACGCGATCATGGACTGCCTCGGCGAAACCATCTGGGAAGCGCAGCGCACCGGCACGCCGCCGGACACGGACGCGTATCTGCAGCGCATCGAACGGCGCGCGACGCGCGACTGAGGCGACTGGAAACTCCGGCGCGGCACGACGCCAGCACGCCGAGGTACGACGCCCTCAAAGCAAAACACCCCGCCAAGGCGGGGTGTTTTGCTTTTGAAGCTTCGGCGCGAAACCGGCGCCCGACGCTTACTTCTTCTGCACGAGGTCGCCTGGCAGCGATTCGATGTAAGCGGCGATGTCCTTCATGTCGCCTAGCGACAGGCTCTGCACCTGTGCCTGCATGATCGCGTTGTTGCGGCCGAGGTTTGGATTGCCAGTACCCATCTGGTACTGACGCAGCGCCCAGTAGACATAGTCGGCGTACTGACCGGCCAGCTTCGGATACTCCGGGCTCACCGGCTTGTTCAGGTTGGGGCCGTGGCAGGCCGCGCAGTTGTGGCTGTCGGCGAGCACCTTACCCTTGCCGGCGTCGGCCGCGTGGGCTGCGTTCGCCGCGGCCAGACCGATGACCGCCGCCGCGCCGACCGCCTTGAATACCGTGTGGAGTGCCTGTTGGGGCTTGATCATGAAATCTCCTATCCCGCGAATTGGATGTGCTGGTGACCGACGCCGATCACTTGTCGGGATTGTTTTTCGAAGCGGCAGTTTGCGCTGCGTAGTACGCGGCGACATCGGCAATGTCCTGATCCGACAGCGTCACCGCGATCGCGTGCATCGTGGCGAAATGGCGGTCGCCCTTCTTGTAGGCGCGCAGCGCGTTTTCGAGGTACGCCTGATTCTGGCCACCGAGCTTCGGCACGCGGAAAACCTCTGGATAAGCCGTGCGGTACTCAGGGATGCCGTGGCAGCCGATACACATCGCGACCTTGTCCTGGCCCGCCTTGGCGTTGCCTACGACATCCGCTGCCTGCGCATTGGCCGCATACCCCGCGAGCACCGACAGCGCTACGATCACGACGTGTTTGCCGACGAATTTATTCATAGATGTAACCTGGCTTGAGGGGAAACGGGTGCCTACAAAGGCAGCGGTCCGCGCCGTTCTTCTTGTAGGGTAGCCGCGCAGGCCAAAAAAATCGGGCTCATTGTACCGCGACGCCGCGCCGAACGTCCACCAGACACGGGGGCCGCGCAACGCCCGCCGGGACGGGCCCCACGCCATGCCCACGGCGGCTTCGCAACGACGCCACAGCGGCACCGCCGCCGCGTCACTGCGCGGCTGACACCATACGTCAGCCGGTTTCAGGCCAACAGGCCTTCTGACTTATACTGGGTTTTTTCCCGCACAAGAGCATCTCGTCATGCGTTTCGAAGGCTCATCGCAGTACGTCGCCACCGACGACCTCAAGCTCGCGGTCAACGCCGCGATGACGCTCAAGCGTCCGCTGCTGATCAAGGGCGAACCCGGCACCGGCAAGACCATGCTCGCCGAGGAAGTTGCCGCCGCGCTCGGCATGCCGCTCTTGCAATGGCACATCAAGTCGACCACCAAGGCACAGCAGGGGCTGTACGAATACGACGCGGTGTCGCGTCTGCGCGATTCGCAGCTCGGCGACGAGCGCGTGAAGGACATCCGCAACTACATCGTCAAGGGCGTGCTGTGGCAGGCGTTCGAATCGGACGAGCAGAGCGTGCTGCTGATCGACGAGATCGACAAAGCCGACATCGAATTCCCGAACGACCTGCTGCGCGAACTCGACCGCATGGAGTTCTACGTGTACGAGACGCGCGAGCTGGTGCGCGCCAGACATCGCCCGCTCGTGATCATCACGTCGAACAACGAGAAGGAGTTGCCCGACGCGTTCCTGCGCCGCTGCTTCTTCCACTACATCAGGTTTCCGGATGCGACGACGATGCAGCAGATCGTCGACGTGCATTACCCCGGCATCAGGAAGGATCTGCTCGCCGCGGCGCTGCAGAGCTTCTTCGAGCTGCGCAACGTCGCGGGGCTGAAGAAGAAGCCGTCCACCTCCGAACTGCTCGACTGGCTCAAGCTGCTGCTCGCCGAAGACATTCCGCCCGAAGCACTGCGCTCGGCCGATCAGAAGCAGATCGTGCCGCCCCTGCACGGCGCGCTGCTGAAGAACGAACAGGACGTGAGCCTGTTCGAGCGGCTGCTGTTCATGAACCGCAACAACCGTTGAGCGGGCGCCGCGCCGCAGGACATCCAGCATGCTGATCGACTTTTTCTACTCGCTGCGCGCCGCCCGCCTGCCGGTCTCGGTGAAGGAATACCTGACGCTGCTCGAAGCGCTGAAGGCCAACGTGATCGCGCCGTCGCTCGACGAGTTCTACTACCTCTCGCGCATCACGCTCGTGAAGGACGAGCAGTACTTCGACAAGTTCGACCAGGCGTTCGGCGCCTTTTTCAACGGTGTCGCGGCGACCTCCGAGCTCGCGTTCGACATTCCGCCCGACTGGCTGAAGAAGAAGCTGCAACGCGATCTGTCGCCCGAGGAAAAGGCGCAGATCGAGGCGATGGGCGGCATCGACAAGCTGATGGAGCGCCTGAAGGAACTGTTCGACGAGCAGAAAGAGCGCCACGAGGGCGGCAACAAGTGGATCGGGACGGGCGGCACGTCGCCGTTCGGTCACGGCGGCTATAACCCCGAAGGCGTGCGCATCGGCGGCGACGCGGCCGGCAATCGCACGGCCGTCAAGGTATGGGAAGCGCGCGCGTATCGCGACTACGACGACCAGGTCGACATCGGCACGCGCAACATCAAGGTCGCGCTGCGACGGTTGCGCCGGTTCGCCCGCGAAGGCGCGGCGGAAGAACTCGACCTGCCCGACACGATCCGCAGCACCGCCGCGAACGCCGGCTGGCTCGATCTGAAGATGGTGCCCGAGCGGCACAACAACGTGAAGGTGCTGATGCTGCTCGACGTCGGCGGCTCGATGGACGATCACGTGAAGCGCACCGAGGAGCTGTTCTCCGCCGCGAAGGCCGAGTTCAAGCACCTCGAGTTCTACTACTTCCACAACTGCGTGTACGACTTCCTGTGGAAGCACAACCGCCGCCGCCACGCCGAGCGCACACCGACGTGGGACGTGCTGCACAAGTTCACGCCCGACTACAAGCTGATCTTCGTCGGCGACGCGACGATGAGCCCGTACGAAGTGTTGCAGCCCGGCGGCTCGGTCGAGTACAACAACGCCGAGGCCGGCGCGGTGTGGTTGCGCCGGCTCGCCGATCACTTCCCGCACTTCGCGTGGCTGAACCCGGAGCCGGAAGCGCTGTGGCCGTACCGGCAGTCGGTCAGCGCGATCCGCGAAGTGCTGGGCCACCGCATGTATCCGCTGACGCTCGCGGGCCTCGAGACGGCCATGCGGGTGCTGAGCAAGTAACGCCCGCCGTTCCAGAATCCACCGCGACGACCGGCGTCGCGTCGCTGCTACTCGCGCCGTTTGGCTCGCACGGCATCAATCTTGCCGCGATCACGGCGGCGATCTGCACCGGCCCCGAAGCGCACGAAAACCCCGCCAGGCGCTACACAGCGGCCGTATGGGGCGGCATTTTCTAACTGCTCGCGGGCGTGTTCGGCGCGACGATCGCCGCGCTGTTCGCGGCGTTCCCGAAGGAGTTGGTCGTGTCGGTCGCGGCGCTCGCGCTGTTCGGCTCGATCATGAGCGGGCTCGCCAACGCGATGCAGGATACGAGGCAGCGCGAGGCGGCGCTCGTCACGTTCATGGTGACCGCCTCGGGACTCACGCTGCTGTCGATCGGCTCGGCGTTCTGGGGGCTCGTCGCCGGCGTGGTGACGCAAGTCGTGCTGAACGCGCGGCGCGCGTGAACGGATATCCCCGCCCGGCTGTCCATACGCGGTGTTCATACCGTCCTCGGCGATCCGCCATAGAATAGATGTATCCGGCAGCGTTTCCCAAGCCATCGTGGGACGCGCTGCGGCTTGACCCGCGGCCGCCGGCGCCGGCTGATTCCTCCTGCCGGCGCGGCGGCGTCCTCATTTCTCCTGAACCATGGCGCACACGCGCCCTGAAGGCCCGAACATGACAACCGCACTCGACCAACTCAAGCAATACACCACCGTGGTGGCCGACACCGGCGACTTCCAGCAGCTTGCGCAGTACAAGCCGCGCGATGCGACCACCAATCCGTCGCTGATTCTGAAGGCCGTGCAGAAAGACGACTACCGGCCGCTGCTCGAAAAGACCGTGAAGGCGCATGCGTCGAAGCCGCCCGGCGCGATCATCGACCAGTTGCTGATCGCCTTCGGCACCGAAATCCTGAAGATCATCCCGGGGCGGGTGTCGACCGAAGTCGACGCGCGCCTGTCGTTCGACGTCGAAGGCTCGATCGCGAAAGGCCGCGAGCTGATCGCGCTGTACAAGGAACACGGCATCGAGCGCGACCGCGTGCTGATCAAGCTCGCGTCGACGTGGGAAGGCGTGCGCGCGGCCGAGGCGCTGCAGAAGGAAGGCATCCACTGCAACATGACGCTGCTGTTTTCGCTCGTGCAGGCCGCCGCCGCCGCGGAAGCCGGCGCGCAGCTGGTCTCGCCGTTCGTCGGCCGCATCTACGACTGGTACAAGAAGAACGCCGGCAGCGCGTGGGACGAAGCGAAAGACGGCGGCGCCAACGATCCGGGCGTCAAGTCGGTACGCCGCATCTACGCGTACTACAAGAAGTTCGGCTACAAGACCGAGGTGATGGGCGCGAGCTTCCGCACCACCTCGCAGATTCTGGAACTGGCCGGCTGCGATCTGTTGACGATCAGCCCCGACCTGCTGCAGAAACTGCACGAGAGCACCGACAAGGTCGAACGCAAGCTGTCGCCGGAGACATCGCACGACGCGGACATCGAGCGCGTGCCGGTCGACGAGAAGTCGTTCCGCTTCCTCCTCAACGACGAAGCGATGGCGACCGAGAAGCTCTCCGAAGGCATCCGCACGTTCGCCGCGGACGCGGTGAAGCTGGAAAAGCTGATCGACACGCTGCGCTGAGGCGCCGGAGGAGGCGGGCCTGGCTGGCTGAGTGACGCTCACGCTCGCCGCGCGGCTCCGCGCGAATGCAATCGTTGACAGGCGGCGCTGGACCTCACGGTTCAGCGCCGCTTTTCGTTTACGCTGCGTCGCCACCGGCGACATAGCGTCACAATCGACGCGCCGCCACCGACTACAATCGACTCCACGCCTCTGCCCACCGCCGCTGGCGAGGAACGACGGCGCCCGCCCAACGCCTGACCATGGAGACGATCATGTACGTTCAGCCCTATGTGTTCTTCAACGGCCGCTGCCAGGAAGCGCTCGATTACTACACCGACAAGCTCGGCGCCCAGGTGACCTTCAAGATGCTGTTCAAGGAAGCGCCGCCGGACGCGCACAATCCGCCACGCCCCGAACTCGCCGACAAGATCATGCACGCGAGCGTGCAGCTGGGCTCCAGCACGTGGATGGCTTCCGACGGCAACTGCGATCCGGCGGCCGGCCCGTTCAACGGCTTCAGTCTGTCGCTGACCGTCGATGACGGCGCGTCGGCGGAAAAATGCTTCAACGCGCTCGCCGATGGCGGCCAGGTCGTGATGCCGTTCCAGCAAACGTTCTGGAGCAAGGGCTTCGGAATGGTAGTGGACCGCTTCGGCATGATGTGGATGGTCACGCTGCCGCCGCAGGTTTGAGGCTTAGGGGCAGGCCAGCGCTAGCACCTACCTACCACGCGTCGCCCGCTCGTGCCGCTCGATGTTCCAGTTCGGCTCGGTCTCCAGCAATAGCGCGCGCAACCGGTCTACCTGCTCCGCGAGCCGCTGACCGAGCCAGTACGGCCCTTGCCAGTCGGGCGGCAACGCGGTGGCCACGTCGCCGTGCCCCTTCGCGGGCGGCGCCGCGGCCGGAATGCCAAAGCGCGACGGACGGCCAAAACGCAGCCCGCGCGCGGTGGACAACAGGATTGCCCGCACGGCGCGCACCTCGGCGCCGCAATGCGCTGCATAGGCGGTGCGCGCGGCGGCATCGGCGTTCATCAGCGGGCCCGTGGCAAGCAGTTCCAGCGAGCTGAGCACCGAGCGATGCAGCCGCTGGATCTCCTCGAGCCTCGACTGCGGCACGTCGATTTCCTTCGCGACCGACGGCATCAGCGAGCGCAGTTGCACGAGCCGCTTGTTGATCCGCAGGAAGCGCTTGATCTGCTCCTCCTCGGTGATCGTTTCGCCGTCGAGCAGCCGCGCGTAGATGCCCGCGCATTCGCGCAGATTGGCGGCGAGGCCGTAGCGCCACGAATACGTAGCGTGCAGCGGAAACGCGAACGAAAACGCCAGCGCGATGACGATACCGATCAGCACGTTCAGCGTGCGCCACAGGCCGACGTCGATCAGATTGTCGCCGTGGCCCGCGACGATGCACATCGTGATGGCGGTCAACAGCCCGATATAGCCGGACGAGCCGATCGCGAACCACGCGCAGATCGACGCGACGATCGCCATCAGCACATAGGTGAGCGGCAGCGAGCCGATGAAGTTTTGCTGCACGATCAGCACGAGCCCGATCGATGCGCCGAGCAGCGTGCCGGCCGCGCGTTCGGCCGCTTTCTTGCGGATATTGCCGTGATGCTGCAAGCCGCCGATCACGACCAGCAGCGTCACCGACGACCAGATGCCGTGCGGAATATCGATGCCGGTCGTCGCGAGAATCGACACCAGCATCGCGAGGCCGACGCGCAGGCTATGCAGTACCTTCGCGTGCCGGTAGCGGTAATACGGCGACGTGACCGCGCGCACCATCCGGCTGAGTGCCGCGCGGCGGGAGATCACGGTGGGAGTATCTGCAGCAGCCATGGCGGCGCGCGGCGAACGCGTGAAAGGACGGTTCCGCTATCCTGCCCTGGAGTGCCCCGCAAACACAAACGCCCGCCAACTTCCTTCGGCGGGCGTTGCGTGTTTCAGAACGTGATTTGCAGCTGGAATCAGCCTTCGACGATGTCCAGGTAGTCCTCCGGACGCGTACGGTCCTCGGCGCGCTGCATGCCCACCGCGCGCACGACCAGGCTCACGACGACCGACACCACGAGGTTCACGACCAGCGACCACACGGCCGCATAGCCCGGAATCGCCATGCCGAACAGATGGATCGTGAAGATCGAGCTCGCGAGGTTCAACGAAATCGCCATCCACGTGCCGGTCGCGATACCTGCCGCCCAGCCGAGCAACAGACCCCGGTAGTCGAGCACGCGCGTGTAGAGACCCAGCACGATCGCCGGCAGCGTCTGGATGATCCAGATCCCGCCGAGCAGTTGCAACTGGATCGCGTACGTGAGCGGCAGACCGAGAATGAACGCCACCGCGCCGACCTTGACGATCAGCGACACCAGCTTCGCAACGTTGGTCTCCTGCTCGTGCGTCATGTTGCGGTTGACGAACTCCTTGTGCACGTTGCGCGTGTACAGATTCGCCGCCGCGATCGACATGATCGCCGCCGGCACCAGCGCGCCGATACCGATCGCCGCGAACGCGACGCCGACGAACCACGACGGGAAGAAGTGCAGGAACAGCGCCGGCACTGCGAAGTTCGGGCCGAAGGCCTTGAAGTACGGCGCGAACTCCGGCATGTCCTTCACGCCGGCCGCGAGCGCCATGAAGCCGAGCAGCGCGAGCAGGCCGAGCACCAGCGAATACGCCGGCAGCAACGCCATGTTGCGGCGGATCGTGTTGCTCGACTTCGACGACAGCACCGCGGTGATCGAGTGCGGATACAGGAACAGCGCGAGCGCCGAACCCACCGCGAGCGTCGCGTACGCGCTATAGCCGTTCAGGCTCGACACGTCCGGCGACTTCAGCAGCAGCTTGGCCGGCGGGACCGCGCCGAAGATATGGCCGAAGCCGCCCAGCTGCGGCGGAATCACGATGATCGCGGCGAAGATCGTCACGTAGATCAGGATGTCCTTGACGACCGCGATCATGGCCGGCGCGCGCAGGCCCGACGTGTACGTGTAGGCCGCGAGGATCGCGAATGCGATGATCAGCGGCAGATCGCCGACGAAGCCGGTCGTGTCGAAACCGAGCGCACCGATCACCACTTCGATACCGACCAGTTGCAGCGCGATGTACGGCATCGTCGCGACGATGCCGGTCACCGCGACGGCGAGCGCGAGCATGCGGCTGCCGTAGCGGGCCGACACGAAGTCCGCCGAGGTCACGTAGCCGTGCCGCTTCGCGACGCTCCACAGCTTCGGGAACACGACGAACGCGAACGGATAGATCAGGATCGTGTACGGCAGCGCGAAGAAGCCCGTTGCGCCCGCACCGAACACGAGCGCCGGCACCGCGATGAACGTGTAGGCGGTGTACAGGTCGCCGCCGAGCAGGAACCACGTGACGATCGTGCCGAAGCGCCGGCCGCCGAGACCCCACTCTTCGATATGCGCGAGATCGCCGCGCCGCCAGTGGGCCGCGACGAAGCCGAGAATCGTGACGCCGATGAAAAACAGAACGAAGACGAAAGTTGCAATGGGGTTCATCGTTGCGCGCCCCCGTTCGTGCGACCCGTATAGCGGGACCTGGTCTTCGAATAGACGAACGCGGTGATGACCGCGCTGATCAGCACCCACAGCAACTGATACCAGTAGAAGAACGGGAAATCGAACAGCTGCGGCTCGATCCGGTTGTAGGACGGCACCCAGATCATCGCGATCCACGGTAGCAGCAATAGCCAGAGCCAGTGCTTGCTGGCTTTCTTCACGTCGGCGTCGTGAGCCATGACGTCTCCTGTTTCCTATTTAGAATTTATCTGCCCGCGGTCGACGGGAGGTGGAACTCAGCGGGTGGTCGTCCCGCGGTCAGCCACGGGCTCCCCGAAAGCTTCGAAAGAGTATAGGAGTGGCGAACTCCCGGTCAAGCAGGGACGACCCGAGGCGCGTCGGCGTCCAACAACGCGGACGGAAGCGCCAACGATGCAGGCTGGATGACGTTGCGGCGTAGACGTGAAAAAAATACCGGAAGCAAAGCGGCCGTGCCGACCGATACGCCGGCACGGCCGCTTCATCCTCCGTGCGCTGATCAGATCGCAAACGATGCGCCCGTCTGCCCGGTCGATTCGCGCAGGCCCTTGATCCATTTGCGCGCCGGCAAGCCGAGCTCGGCTTCGATCAGCTTCGCGCGCGCCTCTAGCGCGGTGAACGGCACGTCGAGCGCGGGGCCCGAGAAGGCGATCGCGATACGGTTGCCGTCGTGCACTTCGGGCAGCGCGACGACGCGACCGTCGAAGGCTTCGTTCAGACGTTTCATGTTGCGCACGAAGCTCGGATGATCGCCGAACAGATTCACCGTGACGATGCCCGCGTCGGTCAGACACGCACGTGCCGCACGGTAAAAGCCGACGCTGTCGAGTACTGGGCCGCGCGCGGTCGCGTCGTAGACGTCGATCTGCAGCGCGCCGATGGTGCCGTGGTTCGCGCTCTCGTTGACGAAGTCCCACGCGTCGCTTTCATGCACGCTCAGACGCGCGTCGTCGGGCGGCAGTTCGAACATCGTGCGCGCGGCCACGACGACCGCCGGATTCAGTTCGACGGCCTCGACCTTCGCGCTCTTCAGGAAGCGGTGCGCGAACTTGGTCAGCGACGCGGCGCCGAGCCCGAGCTGCACGATGCGCTTCGGCGTTTCGAGGAATAGCAGCCAGGCCATCATCTGCTGCGCGTATTCGAGTTCGATGTGATTGGGCTTGCGCAGACGCATCGCGCCTTGCACCCATTCCGTGCCGAAATGCAGGTAGCGCACGCCGCCCTCTTCGGAGAACGTCACCGGTGCGAAGCGCGGCTTGCGCGGCGCTTCGATTTGCGGCGCGTCGTGTGCGTCGTGCTCGACGGTGCCGTTCGCGTTGCGCGTGGATTTGGGCGCCTTTTTGTGGGCCATTTTCTGTTTACCGCCGATGGCTTGGGCGTCGCGGTTACGGAAAGCGCGCGCCTCGGCCGAAGCGCGCTTGATCAGATTCGTCATGTAGGGATGTCGCGCGACAGGCGCAATATTTTTGGTCGAACGAGAGCATAGCATTCGCTGCGGTTCGCTCATTCAAATCGACCGCTCACAAAATGCTTTCAACGAACTCACAACACGCCCACGACGAAGCCGAATTTAGTTCGGCATCCTCGAAGAACCAAAAATTTTTGCGGCCGCTGGGTCGCGACCAACCTGCGCCATTACGCCACGCGCAAACGATGACAAGAAGGTCGTCGATTCGTTCGATGTACTCAATCAGATCGCGCAGGGACTGCAAAAGGATGCGACGGGGAATGTGCTCGTCGAGGGGCATACCGACAGTGTGCCGATTTCGACCGCGAAGTATGCGTCCAACTGGGAGCTGTCGTCGGCTCGCGCGGGGGCCGTAGTCAGGTATCTGGTCGAACGCGGGATCGAGCCGCATCGGCTGGCCGCGATCGGACGGGCGGACAATTTCCCGTTGGTCGCCGGCAATGACGCGGCGGCAAAAGAGCGGCCAACCGGCGGGTCGCGATCGTCGTGCAGTATTGAACGCGTTCGCCGGTAGCATTGGCCGCCCTTCCCTGCTACGAGCCGCCCGCCGGCGGCTCGTCTTCACATCACCTCACTTCACGCATCACGTCATTCGACGCGTACCGCCCCGAGCGCCTCGTTCAGCGTGCGGCTCGGCCGCATCACCTCTTCGAGCTTGTTGAAGTCCGGCTTGTAATAGCCGCCGATGTCCGCCGGCGCGCCCTGCACCGACGCGAGCTCCGCCACGATCACCTGCTCGTTGGCGGTCAGCTGCGTCGCGAGCGGCGCGAACTGCGCGGCGAGCGCGGCGTCGTCCGTTTGCGCGGCCAGCTCCTGCGCCCAGTACATCGCCAGATAGAACTGGCTGCCGCGATTGTCGAGCTCGCCCGTCTTCGGGCTCGGGCTGCGATTGTTGTCGAGCAGCTTGCCGGTTGCGGTGTCGAGCGTCTTCGCGAGGATCTTCGCCCGGTTGTTGCCGGTCTTGATGCCCAGTTCTTCGAGCGACGCCGCGAGCGCGAGGAACTCGCCGAGCGAGTCCCAACGCAGATGGTTCTCTTCGACGAGCTGCTTCACATGCTTCGGCGCCGAACCACCCGCGCCGGTCTCGTACATGCCGCCGCCCGCCATCAACGGCACGATCGACAGCATCTTCGCGCTCGTGCCCAGCTCCATGATCGGGAACAGGTCGGTCAGATAATCGCGCAGGATGTTGCCGGTGACCGAGATCGTATCGAGCCCGCGCACGACGCGCTCGAGCGTGTAACGCATCGCGCGCACCTGCGACATGATCTGGATGTCGAGGCCCGTGGTGTCGTAATCCTTCAGGTAGGCCTCGACCTTCCTGATCAGCTCCGCTTCGTGCGGGCGATACGGGTCGAGCCAGAACACCGCGGGCATGCCCGAATTGCGCACGCGCGTGACCGCGAGCTTGACCCAATCGCGGATCGCCGCGTCCTTCACCTCGCACATGCGCCAGATGTCGCCCTGCTCGACGTTCTGCGTGAGCAGCACCTCGCCGCTGGCTAGATCGACGATGCGCGCCTCGCCGTCTTCCGGCACTTCGAAGGTCTTGTCGTGCGAGCCGTATTCTTCCGCCTTCTGCGCCATCAGGCCGACGTTCGGCACGGTGCCCATCGTGACCGGATCGAACGCGCCGTTGGTCTTGCAGAAGTTGATAATCTCCTGGTAGATGCGCGCGAACGTGCTCTCCGGGATCACCGCCTTGGTGTCTTTCGGACGACCGTCGGCGCCCCACATCTTGCCGCCGAGGCGAATCATCGCCGGCATCGACGCATCGACGATCACGTCGTTCGGCGCGTGCAGGTTCGAGATACCCTTCGCCGAATCGACCATCGCCAGTTCCGGACGATGCTCGTGGCATGCGTGCAGGTCGCGGATCACCTCCTCGCGCTGCGATTCCGGCAGCGTCTCGAGCTTCTCGTACAGATTGACGAGGCCGTTGTTGACGTTCACGCCAAGTTCCTCGAACAGCTTGCCGTGCTTCGCGAACGCGTCCTTGTAGAACACTTTCACCGCGTGGCCGAAGACGATCGGGTGCGAGATCTTCATCATCGTCGCCTTCACGTGCAGCGACAGCATCATGCCGGTCTTGCGCGCATCTTCCATCTGGTCTTCATAGAACGCTAGCAGCGCCTTCCTGCTCATGAACATGCTGTCGATGATCTCGCCGTCCTGCAGCGCGACCTTCGGCTTCAGCACGATCGTCTTGCCGTTCTTCGTGACGAGTTCCATCTTTACGTCGCGCGCGCGATCGAGCGTCATCGATTTTTCGCCGTGATAGAAGTCGCCGTGCCGCATGTGCGCGACGTGCGTGCGCGATGCCATGCTCCATTCGGCCATGCTGTGCGGGTGCTTGCGGGCGTAGTTCTTCACCGCGGCCGGCGCGCGACGGTCCGAGTTGCCCTCGCGCAGCACCGGGTTCACCGCGCTGCCGAGACACTTCGAGTAGCGCTGACGGATCGCCTTCTGTTCGTCGGTCTTCGGATCTTCCGGATAGTCGGGCACCTTGTAGCCCTTCGCCTGCAGTTCCCTGATCGAGCTCGTCAATTGCGGCACCGATGCGCTGATGTTGGGCAGCTTGATGATGTTGGTATCGGGTAACGAGGTCAGGCGACCGAGTTCCGCGAGGTTGTCGGGCACCCGCTGCGCTTCGGTCAGAAACTCGGGGAACTCACCGAGGATGCGGCCCGCGAGCGAGATGTCGCTGGTCTTGACCTCGATGCCGGCCGGCCTGGTGAAGGTCCGGATGATCGGCAGGAACGCGGCCGTCGCAAGCAGCGGGGCCTCGTCGGTAAGGGTGTAGATGATGGTCGGTTGCTGGGTCGTCATTGCTAGGCTCTGGGCGGGCGGTTGAGAGGCATCTCGCACGTGATACGGGCAGGATGCGCAAACGTCGATCAGGAAAACGACAACGCTAGGACACAAACGCTGTGCGTGGCGGATGGCGACGCGGGGCCCTGGAACGCCAAAGCGGAACGATTAAGCGAACACGGCGGACTGCGTCGCGCAGCGGGTCGCACGGTTGGATTCTGCCTCATTTTTGGGCTGCGAGGAGAATTCGGAATGTGAACAACGGGAGCACGCATGGACACGGCAGAGCAAATGACGATCGCGGCTGACTGGATACTCGAGGCCGACGGCATTCTGATCACGGCGGGCGCAGGCATGGGCGTCGATTCCGGACTACCCGACTTTCGCGGCGATCACGGATTCTGGGCGGCTTATCCGGCGTTGAAGACCGGCGGAATCAATTTCCATGACATTGCCAATGGAACGGCCTTCCTGCGTGATCCGGTCCGCGCATGGGGTTTCTACGGCCATCGGCTCAACCTGTACCGGCGCACCGTCCCGCACGCGGGTTTCGAGATCTTGCGCCGCTGGGCATCAGCGAAAAGAAGCGGCGGGTTCGTGTTCACCAGCAATGTGGATGGCCAGTTCCAGAAGGCCGGCTTCGCCGACGATCGCCTGTTCGAATGTCACGGATCGATCCACTTCCTGCAATGCGGACAGTCCTGCACGCATCAGATGTGGTCGGCTGATGGTTTCCAGCCAGAGGTGGACGTGAATCGCTGTGCACTGCTATCGCCGTTGCCGAAGTGCCCGAACTGCGGCTGCGTCGCACGACCGGCAATTCTGATGTTTGACGACTGGCATTGGGTTGAAACTCGCACGAGGCATCAACGGATGCGGTACGAGGCGTGGCTGTTGAGCGTCGAGCAAGCTGTCGTCATCGAAATCGGCGCGGGCCGCGCGATACCGACCGTTCGTGACCAGAGCGAACGATTTGGACCGCGCGTCGTGCGGATCAATCCACGCGAATGTGCGGTCGATCCACGCATAGGTCTGGGTCTAATGGGTCGCGCGCTCGATGTGCTGCGTTCGCTGAACAAAAGGATGGGCTGAGCGATCTGGGGCACTGATGGCCCGATGTTTCAGTTCGCGCCGCAATCGCAATAAAAGAGCCGTGAGGCGACTCGGTCGGGAGGTGGCTACTCGTTCAGCAGCCGCCTCAACTCGTCAAAAAATGATGCGGTCGTGTGCCCCATGGAACGGGAGAAAACTCGAGCCCGTACACCTGATCGAACGCGACATCCAGATCATGCTGGTGCTTTCTCTCGAACCTCTCTATCTCTGCGAGCATTGATTTATGGTCAGCCACCGGGCTATCTCTTTTGTAGCAGGCGACAATAGCGGAAATGGTCTCACCCCATATGTCGAAATCCTGGTTCAGGTAAACACCAAATAGTTGACTTAGCTCAGGGTATTCAGATTTTCTCATTGCTCGAACTCAGTATAGATACGCCCTCAGAACATAGCATGGCGTCTCGTTGTACGTTTCGTATTTGAGAATGACGGGTACAACGCTCATACGCGTCTCTCCGCAACGGGATGCACAGATTCGCCGCGACCGCAGCCCGCCCCATGTCTGAAGTACGAGCAATATAACAGTACGCCTGAATAAATCAGATCCCAAATTTTCATCCGTCGCCCATTCCTCTCCCTGTTGTCGCCTGCTAGCGTGGCAGTCCCAACAACTACGGAGAAGTTCGGAATGTCGTATCAACAGGATGCGGACGGCGTGCGCGTGGTGCTCAGTGCGCCGCAATTGGCGGCGGTACTGGCAAGGCAGTCAATCACCCAGACCGAAATGCTTTCCAACCGGCTATGGGGCGGGTTGCAAATCGTCGGTGGCGTGCTGGAAATGGTCGGCGCAAGTGCGTTGTGTGTGATCCCGGAACCGACCATGTTAAGCAAGGCAGGGTGTGTTGTGTTTGGCGTACATGGTTCCGATACGGCGGCGGCAGGTTTGCGTCAGGTCTGGACGGGCCAGGATACGGCCACACTGACCCAGCAGGGTACGACGAAGCTGGCCGAGGCGATGAAGGCTAGTCCTGACATGGCGAACAATATCGGCCTGTCACTTGATATGGTCGTGCCGTTCGGCTTTGCCGGGTCAATCAAGGCGGTGCGGGCTGCACGCATCACGATGGGCGAGATCAAGCTGAACATGCATGAAGCGAAGACGCCTCGCGGGATTGGCGGGCACACTCTCCTGAAGCATGTTGGACGGACGGAGGCACAGTTACGGCAGCGTCTGATCGACGAGCCAAGACGGATGACGGTGTCCACCTTCTACAATCTGAACGCCGCCGAATGGGCAATATCCGAAACGATGAGGGAAAACGCGCTGAGGATAAGCGCATGGGCAAAAGCGCCGGTACGAGACTTGGACTTGGCAAAGAACGTCGGGAAAAATGTTGGTTTTGCGATTGCCCGGAGTACGGGCAAAAGAGTTAAGGCCCAGAAGGTTGTAGTCGTCCTCCGATATCAGACATACAACGGGATGCCGTACTATATCGTGACATCGTACTTGGAGTGAGGGCTTATCGTATGGTTGACAATGAGGAATATCGCGATCTGACGGGGTTGATCCGCTCTCGTTTCCACGAAGATTTTGACCTTTTCGGAAACTCAGTAGAAGAACTCGTTTCTTCCTACACCGAGAACATGCCAAGGAGTGACATTGACGCGCTCATATCTGACGTCGATTCATTCAAAGCCCACTATCCAGACACGCTGGAGTCAGAGTTTAAGAAGCGGTTCGGCCGCCAGTTCGATCCTGTTTTGTGGGGCTACACGACGGCTTCCTTCCTTGATGAAGTAAAACGGCTACTGAGTAAGTAGGCAATTGCTCAGGACGGTTAAAAAGAAGGCCCGCCATTGTCGCGGGTTTTTTCGCGTATACGACCGTCAACAGCCGCCCAAGTGCTTCGCCCACCCGTATGGAACCGGGAGGCGGACTTTAACGCCAAAGAGAGGAGGCCGCACCATGTGCCATATCCTCGCTTGTCCCGAGCAAACGCGATCCCCCATCTCACCCGAAACTATTGCCGTTCTAAGCGCCGCCAAATTGGCCGCCCAGAAACGTCTGGCCGATGCGCGCCGCAAGCTGTCCAGCGCGCAATCGGAATTATGGGCGATGGATCATTCGTATGACCGAGGACGGAGCGTGCCGTGGGCGGCCCGGCGCAGACAAGTCAAACCTCGTGGCACGGTTAAAGGACCGGCCGGCAACAACGACCCGCGACGAGACACTGACGTCAATCGCACTATCACGCATGCCAAGCGTGCGAACATTCGCACCGGTACAATCCTCCGATATCGATGTTCCCGCAGATCTGCCAAACCAAGCCGGAGCGTGTGATGGACGGCGATACCAGCAAAGCCCAATCCGACTGGATTTCCCGTTCGGAATCCACCCACGGAGTCGAACGCATCGAAGCGTTTTTCCACGGCAACGCGTACTCCATGCATCGGCATGACACCTACGCGATCGGCCTGACCCTCGCCGGCGTCCAATGCTTCCATTACCGGCGCGGTTTGCGCACCAGCCTACCCGGACAGACCATGGTCCTGCATCCCGACGAAGTGCACGACGGTCAGGCCGGCACGAACGAGGGATTTCGTTATCAGATGATTTACGTGCAGCCCGCCGCGATCCAGGAAGTCCTAGGCGGCCGCCCCCTGCCCTTCGTCGAAGGCGGCGTCACGACCGATCCGCGCCTGTTCGAAGCCACGCAGACAGCGCTGCGCCAGATGCGTGGCGACGCGGAGCCGCTCGAACGTGACGACGCGCTCGCCGGTCTCGCGCTCGCGCTGGATAACGCCTCGGGCGCGCGGCAGACGCGCAAGTCCGCGGATTTCGCGGCAGCGCAGCGAGCACGCGAATATCTGCACGCATCGTGCACGCACACCGTCACGCTCGATGAACTTGCCGTCGTCAGCGGGCAGGACCGCTGGAGCCTGTCGCGCGATTTCCGAACTTTTTACGGCACCAGCCCCTATCACTACCTGGTCATGCGCCGGCTCGAAGCCGCGCGCGCGATGATGCTGCGCAGCGTTTCCCTCGTGGACGCGGCGGCCGCAGCCGGCTTCGCCGACCAGAGCCACATGACCCGACATTTTCGCCACGCATACGGGATCCCGCCCGCACGTTGGCTCGCGATGACGAGCGATCGGCGCGCCGGCTAACGCAAGCTTGCACGATCGTTCAAGACACTCGCCGGCGGCGGGACTATGCTCTGTTCCAGGTATCACCCGAATGGAGCCACCATGCAAAGCGATTCCCAGCCGACACCCGAGCAACGCGGCCAATACAAGACCATCAACCTGCTCGACAAGATCAGTCAGATCGACGACCACTGGCAGCCGCGCGTCGTGGCTGAAATGAATGACTATCAGTTCAAGGTCGTAAAGATAGCCGGCGATTTCGTCTGGCATCGGCATGCCGATACGGACGAGACGTTCATCGTCCTCGCAGGCCGGTTGCGCATCGACTTCCGCGACCGCTCGATCGAACTGTTTCCCGGAGAAATGGCGGTGGTACCAAAGGGAGTCGAGCACAAGCCGTATGCCGAGTCCGAGGTGAAGCTGCTGCTCATCGAACCGCGCGGCGTCGTCAATACCGGCGATACGAGCAACGAAAGAACGGCCGAAAACGACGTATGGATCTGAGAGCCGCTATGCAAACGCCGCGGCCGATCGTTCGCGAAGCCGTTTTCCCCGCCGACACGCACAACCTCGTCGCCGTGATCCACGAGTATGTCCGCTGGCTGGATATGGATCTGTCGTACCGTGGATTCGATGCAGAAATGGACGCGTTCGAACACGTTTATACGCTGCCATCCGGCATGTTCTTCGTCGCCGACGCCGGCGGCGAGCTCGCCGGTTGCGCGGGGCTGCTGCGCCATACGGCAGAGACTGCGGAAATCAAACGGCTCTATGTTCGTGAAGCATTCAGAGGGTTGTCGCTTGGCGAAACGCTGGTCACATCGGTGATCGGGCAAGCGAAGACATTGGGATTCTCGACGCTGGTTCTCGACTCGGTTCCGCAAACCCGTTTTGCACAGCGCATCTACGAGCGGTTAGGGTTCGTCGAAACCGCGCCCTACTACGAGAATCCAGTCGAAGGCACACGGTTTCTTGCGCTCGATCTATGACCGCGAATGGCATCCTGTCGGTCGGTCAGACGCAGGTTAGCCGTCGCCATATGTCCAGCTTTTGAGCGTATGAAACCGAGGCATGGGCGGGACTGCTCGATGGCAAACGGACAAGCCGATATTGCACTCCCCGCTCGCCCAACGCTTTCATCCCGATTTTGGCCGCCGTCCCCCCGTTGAAGGCGATGGTAGCCAGTTTCGGCAGCGTATCGATCAGAGCAATCAGATCGTTGCTGGCATGGTCGCGAATCCGGCTATCCAGGCTTCCTGCTCGACGAGCCTCGGCAACGACATCCCATAGTCCGATATGGTGTTCGAGCAACGTCTCGAGACGCGTCGAATAGGCCATACCAACCAGATCCCGTTCTATCGCTTCACCGACCAGTAACCAGAATTTGTTCTGCGGGTGTGCGTAGTATTGGCCGTGAGCCAACGACACCTCGCCCGGCAAGCTACCGAGGATCAAGACCCGCGTATCAGCGTCGACGACAGGCGCAAAGCAACGCTTGAACGACATCAGCGGCTCCGCTCGTCGGCGCTGCGCGGCACGCTGTGCGCGCGCGACGCGGTGTGATCGAGCGGACGACCGTGCTCGCGCACCCGCGCGTGCGCGATATGCGCCGCGCCGGTGCCTGACGCGGCAGCGTGCGCGCGAGCGGCCGCGTCCAACGCACGCAAATGCTCCCACAGTGCCGGCAACATGCATTCGGTCACCATCAAAGGCGCGCCATGCCGCTCGAACACCGAGCGACGCGCCACCAGCGCATGCGGCGCATGCCGATCGCCGCCGTCGATTTCATGCGCGGCCAACCGATGCAACGGATGCCGCTGCCCCACCCTGCGGCTCACCAGTGACGAACGCGCGACACTGCTATCGCTATACAGCAACTCCGCGAGCGGCCGGGTGCGCAGCCGGCGCGTCGCCTGCCAGATGCCGACGCTCGCGGCACGCGGCGTCACGCTATGCGCGGCGACGAACGGCACGCCATCGACCGACAGCACCACTTCGCGCACCCACACCGGCGCGCGCGGCGCGAGTCCGAGCGCGGCGGCTTCGTCGGGCCACGGCAGCGCGACGGCTTCGCGAGTCACGCGCACCGCGACCGCGCCGAGCGCGCGCAGGTGCGCGGTCAGTGAACCGCCGCGGGTCAGCCAGTCTTTCTGGGCGGCGCTGAAAGTGGCCAAAGGCGCGACGCGCCAGTGGGCGTCGGCGGGATCGAAACGGATAGGCATGGTGTCGGATTATAGCGGCGTGCTCCGCGGTAATTTTTCGCGGCAACGACCGCGGCGATCGTGCGCGCTGCTTCAGCCAGGGGAGCCGACGCAAACCGGAAGGCAAAAAAAAATGCGCTGCCGAAGCAGCGCATTTCTCAACTACCGGACGTCAATCCAGCAACGACATCAACGCTTTCGGCTCACGCTCAACCCGCGCGCGACAGCAGCAACGCATTGGTCCGCTTCACGAAGCTCGCCGGATCTTCCAGCGCGCCGCCTTCGGCGAGCAGTGCCTGATCGAACAGCAGATGGCACCAGTCATCGAAATTCGCGCTATCGGCATGCAAACCCTTCACGAGGGCGTGCTCCGGATTCACTTCGAGAATCGGATGGAACTCAGGCGCCTGCTGGCCCGCGGCCTTCAGCATGCGCTGCAGGTAGCCGCTCATTTCGCCGTCGTCGGCAACGAGGCACGACGGCGAGTCGGTCAGGCGGAATGTCAGACGCACGTCCTTCGCCTTGTCCTTCAACGCTTCCTTCATCTTCTCGACGAGCGGCTTGAACGCTTCGCCGATCTTCTCCTGCGCCTCTTTTTCCTCGTCGTTCAGCGCGCCGAGATCGAGGTCGCCGCGCGCGACACTTTGCAGCGGCTTGCCGTCGAATTCGTTGAGGAACGACAACATCCATTCATCGACGCGATCGGTCAGCAACAGCACTTCGACGCCCTTCTTGCGGAACACTTCGAGATGCGGGCTGTTCGACGCGGCCTGCCACGTGTCGGCGGTCACGTAGTAGATCTTCGTCTGCTCGGGCTTCATGCGAGCGACGTAGTCGGCCAGCGACACGGTCTGCTCGGCCGTGCCCGTATGCGTCGTCGCGAAGCGCACGAGCTTCGCGACGCGCTCGCGATTGGCGAAGTCCTCGCCGATGCCTTCCTTCAGCACCTGGCCGAATTCCTTCCAGAAGCCGGCGTACTTTTCCTTATCGGCGTCGTTGTCCGCGTTGGCCAGTTCTTCCAGCATCGACAGCGCGCGCTTCGTCACGCCTTCGCGGATCGCCTTCACGTCGCGGCTTTCCTGCAGGATTTCGCGCGACACGTTGAGCGGCAGATCGGCCGAATCGACCACGCCCTTCACGAAGCGCAGGTACGTGGGCAGCAGTTGCTCGGCGTCGTCCATGATGAACACGCGCTTCACGTACAGCTTCAGGCCGCCGCGCTGCTCGCGGTTCCACAGATCGAACGGCGCGTGCGCCGGCACGTACAGCAGTTGCGTGTACTCGCTGCGGCCTTCGACGCGGTTATGCGTCCACGTCAGCGGATCTTGATGATCGTGCGAGATGTGCTGGTAGAACTGCTTGTATTGATCGTCGGTGATGTCGTTCTTCGGACGGGTCCACAGCGCGCTCGCCTGGTTGACGGTCTCGTCCTCGTCCTTCGTGACCATCTCGCTCTTTTCCGCGTCCCACTCTTCCTTCTTCATCAGGATCGGCAGCGCGACGTGGTCCGAGTACTTCTGGATGATCGACTTCAGCCGATACGACGACAGCAGTTCGTCCTCATCGGCACGCAGATGCAGCGTGATGGTCGTGCCGCGCGCGGCGCGCTCGATCGTCTCGACCGCGAAATCGCCTTCGCCCGCGCTTTCCCAGCGCACGCCGTCCGAGGCCGGCAAACCGGCGCGGCGCGTCTCGACGGTGATCTTGTCCGCGACGATGAAGCCCGAGTAGAAGCCCACGCCAAACTGGCCGATCAGCGCCGCGTCCTTCTGCTGGTCGCCCGACAGCTTGCCGAAGAATTCCCTGGTGCCCGAACGCGCGATCGTGCCGAGGTGCCCGATCGTCTCGTCGCGGCTCATGCCGATGCCGTTGTCGTCGATCGTGACGGTGCGCGCGGCCTTGTCGAACGACACCCGAATCCGCAGGTTCGGATCGTTCTCGTACAGCGCGCTGTTTTCGATCGCCTCGAAGCGCAGCTTGTCGGCCGCGTCGGACGCGTTCGAAATCAGCTCGCGCAGAAAGATTTCCTTGTTGCTGTACAGCGAATGGATCATCAGTTGCAGAAGTTGCTTCACTTCTGCCTGAAAGCTCATGGTTTCTTGTGCCATGGTCGGACTTCCTCTCGGTTGCGAATGGGGGATGAGCGGCGGCCGAAGCGGATTCCAACCGCGGTTCGGGCCCGCCGTGCCGGAGCGCCGGACCGCCGGATCGTCCGCGCAAATGGGGACGCTCCGGCGCGGTTTCAAGAGGCGCGGCGCGCGACGCCGTCGAGATAACGGCTTAGGAACGCCGGTAATTCAGGATCGCCGCAATTGGCGATGTTGAAGCGCATCCACGTGCTCGGCGACTGCTGCGGCGAAAACAGCCCGCCCGGCGTCAGCAGATAGCCGGCTTCGTGCCCGGCCGCGGCGAGCGCGCCTGCGTCGACGCCGGTGTCGGCCCACAGGAACATCCCGGCCGTCGGCGTCAGAAACAGCGTCATGCCGGTCTTCTCGATCATCCGCACGGCCTTCTCGCGCACGCCGTCGAGCCGTGCGCGAATGCGCTCGACGTGCCGCCGGTAGTGGCCCTCGGTCAGGATCTTGTAGATCACGCGCTCGTTCAACTCCGGGCTCGTCATGCCGACCAGCATCTTCTGATTGGCGACCACCGTCGCGACCTCTGCCGCGCATGCGATGAAACCGACGCGCAGATTCGGCGCAAGCGTCTTCGAGAAACTGCCGAGGTAGATCACGCGCTTTAGCTGATCGAGGCTCGCGAGGCGCGTACCCGCGTAGCTGGGCGGGCACAGGTCGCCGTAGATGTCGTCCTCGACGACGATGAAGTCGTACGCCTCGGCAAGCCGCAGGATGCGGAACGCCTGCGCGGCGCTCAGCGAGGTGCCGGTCGGGTTCTGCAGCACCGAGTTGATCACCAGCATTTTGGGGCGCCATTCCTGGACCAGCGCTTCGAGCGCGTCGAGATCGGGGCCGCCCGGCGTGTACGGCATGCCGACGAGCCGCGCGCCCTGCGACGCGAAGCAGCCGAACATCTGGAACCACGCCGGATCGCCGACGATCACCGCATCGCCCGGCTTCACGTAGATGCGCGAAATGAGGTCGATCGCCTGGGTGATGCCCGACACCATCACGATCTGCTCGGGCGACGCGCCGATCTCCAGCTCCTCGAGCCGCGTCTGCAACTGCTGACGCAGCGGCAGGAAACCCTGCGCGGTGCCGATGCCGAGCATCTGCATGCCGCTTTGCCGGCCGAGCGTGCGCAGCGCGTTGGTGATCAGGTCGCCGTCGAGCCAGCGGGCCGGCAGATAGCCGAGGCCCGGGCTGCGCTCGGGCCGCGCGCCGGTGTGCAGCATGTTGCGCAGCAGCCAGACGACGTCGATATTGGCCGGCGCGGGCAGCGTCTCGGCGCGCGGGTGCAGCTCGGTGACGCTCGCCGCGCCGCCCTGGCGTTCGCGCACATAGAAGCCGGAGCCGCGCCGCGACTCCAGAAAACCCTGCGCGACGAGCCGCTCGTACGCTTCGACCACCGTGAAGCGCGACACGCCCTTGTCGAGCGCGAGCTTGCGGATCGACGGCATGCGCATGCCGGGGCGGAACACGCGCTCCTCGATGCGGCGCCGCGCCCATTGGACCAGCTGTTCGACCAGCGTCAACGACGCGGTGTCGTGCGGGGCAGGAATCTGGGTAAGCGGGACGGACATGACGGACTCCAACTGTACCGAACAGTATCGCGCCGATTGTACCGTTACTGTGCAGGTCACGGCCGTTACATTTGAATCCAGCGAGGCTGGTGACACCATGTAAATCCATCCGCATGGCCCGCCGATCCGGCAAACGGTTATGCTTACGGCCCCGGCAGCGCAGCCTTCAGGCGTGGCGCGCAACTGGCCCTTGCGAAGAACAGCGTTTTCCGTCGATCCGCCATGACCACTCTGACAGCCCAATCGCTCAGTCTCGATCACCTCGTCGTCTCCGCGCGCACCCTGGACGAAGGCGTCCAGTACGTCGCCGATACGCTCGGCGTCGCGCCGGCCGGCGGCGGCGCGCATCCGCTGATGCGGACCCACAATCGCCTGCTCGGCCTGTGGGGCGGGGTCTACCTGGAAGTGATCGCCATCGATCCGCACGCCGCGGCCGACGCAACCGATGGCACCGCGCCGCGCCCGCGCCTGTTCGCGCTCGACGACCCGGCGACGCAGGCGCGACTGGAAAACGGGCCGTATCTGTCGCATTGGGTCGCGCGCGTCGAGCGGCCGAAGCATCTGGCGACATGGCAAGCGCAGTATCCGCAGCGCATCGCGCCGGTCGTGCCGATGACGCGCGGCGATTTCACGTGGGGCCTTACTGTGCCCGACGACGGGTCGTTCCCGGCGTGGCAAGGCGCCGGCGACGGCGTGCTGCCCTCGCTGATCCAGTGGGACTCGACGCGGCATCCGTCGCAGTCGCTGGCGCCGACCAACCTCGCGCTGAAAGCGTTGAAAGCCGTACATCCGCGGCCAGAGCTGATTGGCGAGCAACTGCGCTGGCTCGGCGCCGCGCACCTGCTCGACGTACAGCCGACCGACGGCGCGGCGGCGCTCGTCGCCGAATTCGAAACACCCGAGGGTTCTCGAACCCTCGGATAAACAGCGCGTGATTGTGCAACCCCCGTGGCAACCCCGGTGGCACCCCAGCGGCAATGGTTGGCCAGTCGCGCGATAATTGAAATTTTGACCGGTTCCAGAAATACCAGCAGAGGAGATCATGGACCAAAGCGACCTGAAAGCCCCGACGTGGCAATTGTCCGAACGCGCGCGCAAGCTCACGAGCTCCGCGATCCGCGAGATCCTGAAGGTCACGGAACGGCCCGAAGTCATCTCCTTCGCCGGCGGCCTCCCCTCGCCGGCCACCTTCCCGGCCGAGCGCATGCGCGAGGCGTCCGACCGCATCCTGCGCGACACGCCCGCCGCGGCGCTGCAGTACAGCGCGACCGAAGGTTATCTGCCGCTGCGCGAATGGATCGCGCAGCGCTACTCGACCAACGGCGCGCAGATCCGTGCGTCGCAGGTGCTGATCACAACCGGCTCGCAACAGGCGCTCGACCTGCTCGGCAAGGTGCTGATCTGCGTCGATAGCCCGGTGCTGGTCGAAACGCCGACCTACCTCGGCGCGCTGCAATCGTTCTCGATGTACGAGCCGCACTACGTGCAGGTGCCAACCGACGAGCAGGGCCTGATCCCCGAGGGCCTGAAGCCGGAACTGACCAATGGCGCGCGTCTGCTGTACGCGCAGCCGAATTTCCAGAATCCGACGGGCCGCCGTCTGCCGGTCGAACGCCGCCGCGCGCTCGCCGAGTTCGCGAAGACCGCGCCGTTCCCGGTGATCGAGGACGATCCCTACGGCGCGCTCGACTACGCGGGCGAACCGCTGCCGACGATGTTGTCGATGGCGCCCGATCACATCGTCTATCTCGGCTCGTTCTCGAAGGTGCTCGCGCCGGGTCTGCGGGTCGGTTTCATCATCGCGCCCGAGGAACTGATCTTCAAACTCGTGCAGGCCAAGCAGGCCACCGACCTGCACACGCCGAGCTTCACGCAGCGCATCGTGCACGAGGTGGTCAAGGACGGCTTTCTCGACACGCACGTGCCGACGATCCGCGAGCTGTATCGCAACCAGTGCGACGCGATGCTCACCGCGCTCGAGCGCTATATGCCCGAAGGCGTCAGCTGGAACCGTCCGGAAGGCGGCATGTTCATCTGGGTCAATCTGCCGGCGGGCATCGACACCATGAAGCTGCTCGAGGAAGCGGTCGCGCAGAATGTCGCGTTCGTGCCGGGCGCTCCGTTCTTCGCGAGCGAAGCCCAGCACAACACGCTGCGTCTGTCGTTCGTCACGGTGCCACCGGCTAAAATCGACGAAGGCGTGGCGCGTCTCGCCGCACTCGTGCGCGCGAAAATCTGAACGGCGTTAGCCGCACTGCCATCGGGGCGAAGCTTGCACGCGCGTTGCGTGCAGACTTCGCCCCGCCTGCATTCATGCAATCTCACCGAAACGAGGACACGACATGGCTCAATCGAATGTGTACGACAAGCTCAAGGAACTCGGCATCGAATTGCCGGCGGCGGGTGCGCCGGCGGCGGCCTATGTGATGAGCGCGCAAAGCGGCAACACGGTGTACCTGTCGGGCCACATCGCCAAGAAGGACGGCAAGGTGTGGGTCGGCAAGCTCGGCGCGACGCTCTCCACCGAGGAAGGTAAGGCCGCCGCGCGCTCGATCGCGATCGATCTGCTCGCCACCTTGCATGCGCACGTCGGCGACCTGAACCGCGTCACGCGCGTCGTCAAGCTGATGAGCCTCGTCAACTCGACGCTCGAGTTCACCGAGCAGCATCTGGTCACCAACGGTGCGTCCGAGCTGATCGCCGACGTGTTCGGCGAACGCGGCAAGCACGCGCGCTCGGCGTTCGGCGTCGCGCAGATTCCGCTCGGCGCGTGCGTGGAGATCGAGCTGATCGCCGAGGTCCAATAGCATCGACGCGATGTGACAATGCGTGCGGTGTCGCGCGAGATCGGCACCTGATTCACGCCGCATTGCGATTGAAACGCGCCGACCGGTGTTACGCACCGGCGGCGCGTTTTTGTTTTATGGCGACGGTGGATCGCCGCCGCGCAGGCGGATAGAATCCGCGAACTCCCTCAACGTCCATTGCGCCGGGGCCTGTCGATGTCCGCTCACACCGTTCGTTTCAAACAGGTCGACGTGTTTACGTCGACACCGTTCAAGGGCAATCCGCTTGCCGTCGTGTTCGATGCCGACGCGCTCGATACCGCGCAAATGCAGGCCATTGCGCGCTGGACCAATCTGTCCGAAACCACGTTTCTGCTAAAGCCGACCGACGCGGCCGCCGACTATCGCGTGCGCATCTTCACGCCGGGGGGCGAGTTGCCGTTCGCGGGTCATCCGACCTTGGGCACCGCGCATGCTTTGCGCGAAAGCGGCTACCAGCCGAAGCAGGCCGGCAAGCTGATCCAGCAATGCGGCGTGGGTCTCGTCGAACTCGAAGCGCTCGACGGCGGCGACAACATGCACGGCGCATGGGCGTTCGCCGCGCCGCCCGCGTGCGTGACACCACTCGCCGAGCATCGTTACGAAGCGCTGTCTACGGCTTTACGTAGTCAGGCGATCGACTTCAGCGCGCCGCCATGCGCGGTCGACAACGGTGCGCCGTGGCTCGTCGTGCGGGTCGATTCGGCACGCGCCTGCCTCGCGCTCGAACCCGACGCGGCGGCGCTCGCCGAGCTCGTGCATTCGGTCGACACGCACGGCGTCGCCGTGTATGGACCGCACGACGCCGACGGCCCCGCGACGTTCGAGGTCCGTTGCCTGATGGCGGGCGGCGGCTTCGGTGTCGGCGAAGACCCGGTGACGGGCAGCGCCAATGCCGCGCTCGCGGGTCTGCTGAACCTGCAGCACCGTCGTCCCGCCGCGCGCTACACGGCGCGTCAGGGCACCGCGCTCGGGCGCGCGGGCCACGTGTCGGTCCACTACGACGATGCGCGCGGCAAGATCTGGATCGGCGGGCCTTCGGTGACGATCGTCGACGGCACGTGCCGGCTCGCGTAAGCGAGCTGCGGCTTCGCGAGCACGCCACGGCGACACGCCACATGCCGCCGCTTCACACCACAAAAAGCCGCAGCGCGATGGTGTCGCCATACCTGGTTCTCCGAATTCATCGTGGCCGGATTGCAAAAGCCCTGCCAGAAACTGCCGAGTGGCAGGCACCGTTGCCGATGAAGTCTTCGACAAACCACGGACCGGCCGCGTCATAAGACCGGCGATGCAGGCCACGTGAAGAGCCGCACCTGGGCGCCCGCCGCGCGAGCGTATACCCCATGCCCGGAAGCTTCCTTAATCCGGTGGCATTCAGTAATATCGAACCGTATCCGATGACCTGTGGACGGTCCGGCGCGGCGCCACGCCCTCTCCTCCTGCGCAGCAGCTTTGGCATCTTGGTCACCATGCAGCCATCCATCTATTTCGCGCAGTCGATGCCCATGCGTTTGCAAGCGGCCCGCACCCAGCCAAGGCCCGCGCGATGACTCAGTCCCGCTTCTCCGAGCCGCGCGAAGCCAGGCCGCGACGCGATCCATTGGTCACGCGCCGGCGCGCATTGCTCGTCATTCCCGCCCTCGGGGTACTCGTACTGATCCTGCTGTGGACCGTGATCTTCGCGCGGCTGTCGGTAGAAAGGGACGCGACGTACCGCGAAGCGATGGCGTCTTCCGCCATACTTTCCGCGGCGCTCGAGCAGCACACCATCAAGGCGATTCACCAGGTCGATCAGATCACGCGCTTCGTCAAGTACGAGTTCGAAAAGACGCCCAATCATTTCGATCTCGCGAGCACGGTCGAAAAAGGTGTCGTGCAAAGCGAAACGCTCGTGCAGGTGTCGATAATCGACGAGCACGGCAGACTGATCGCCAATACGGCCGAACTCAACCCCGCTCACATCGACTTGTCTGACCGCGAGCACTTCAAGGTCCACGAGCACGAAAACGACGACCAGCTGTACATCAGCAAGCCCGTGCTCGGCCGCGTGTCGGGTCACTGGACGCTGCAGATGACGCGGCGTCTCAATCATCCGGACGGCTCGTTCGCGGGCGTCATCGTGGTCTCCGAAGACCCGAGCTACTTTACCTCGGACTTCTACAACAACGCGGCGATCGGCCGCGAAGGCGTGATCGCGGTGATCTCGGACAGCGGCACCGTGCTCGCGCGCCGCACCGGCAACGCCAGCAGGACGAGCAGCACGTTCACCGCGAGCGGCACGTATCCGACCTCGGAGCATGTGTCGGGCACCTACGTCGATTCGATCGACAACGTCACGCGCATCGTGTCGTACCGGCACATCGACGGCTATCCGCTCGGCGTGCTCGTCGGTCTTTCGCAGGGCGAAGAATTCGCCGATTACAACCACACGCGCAACGTCTATCTGTTGATGGCGGGCTTCATCTCGCTCGCGATGCTCAGCTTCTTCGCGGTCGCGACCGGCCTGATAGGCAAACTGCTCGGCCGCGAGCGCGAGATGACGGAACTCGTCGAATACGATCTGTTGACCGGCCTGCGCAATCGCTACGCGACGCTGCAGGCGCTGCGCCATGACGTCGCGCAGCCGTTCAACCTGGGTCGCCTCGCGATTCTTTTTATCGACCTCGACAACTTCAAGACCGTCAACGACACGCTCGGCCACAACGCCGGCGACATCGTGCTGCAGATGACAGCCTCGCGCCTCGCCGCCGCGGTCGGCGACGACGGCGCGCTGAGCCGCATCGGCGGGGACGAGTTCGTCGTCGTGATCAAGGGCGACGATGTCGAAAAGCGCGCGGTTGCGCTCGCCGAGGCCGCCGGCGAAGCGTTCTCGAAGCCGTTCGAGGTGCGCGGCAGCGCGTTCGTGCTGCATGCGAGCATCGGCATCGCGCTGTACTCGGTCGCCAACGAAAGCGAGATCGACCTGCTGAAGAAAGCCGACCTCGCGATGTACAGCGCGAAGGACGCCGGCAAGAACTGCTACCAGTTCTATTCGCCGCATCTGTCGCATCGCGCGGACCATCTGATGAAGTGGGAACAGCAGTTGCGCGTCGCGCTGGCCGAGGGGCAACTGTTCCTCGCCTATCAGCCGAAGATCGATCTGAAGCGCCGCTGCATCACCGGCTTCGAAGCGCTCGTGCGCTGGAACCATCCGCAGCACGGACTGATCCCGGCCAACGAGTTCATCCCCGTGGCCGAGTCGACCGGCCTGATCGTGCCGATCGGCGACTTCGTGATCGAGACCGCATGCCGTCAGCTCGCGCAATGGCAGCAGCAGGGCTACGACACGCTATCGCTCGCGGTGAACATTTCGGCGGTGCAGTTCTGGCGCGGCGACCTGCTCGAAACGGTCTCGCGCGCGATCGAGGAAACCGGCATCTCCGCGCGTCGCCTCGAACTCGAAATCACCGAAACGACGATGATGGAATTTCCGGAAGTGGTCTCCGAAAAAATCTTCGCCCTGAAGCGTCTCGGCGTACGCATCGCGCTCGACGATTTCGGCACCGGCTACTCTTCGCTGTCCTATCTCAACCGCTTTGCCGTCGATACGCTGAAGGTGGACCGCTCGTTCGTCCAGGCGATTCCGGGCGACCGCAGCGTCTGCGTAATGGTCACCGCGATCGTCAACCTCGCGCGCTCGCTCGGGCTCACGGTGGTGGTCGAAGGCACGGAGACCGAAGAGCAGATTGCGTGGCTGGCCGCGCTCGGCCATATCGAGGCACAGGGCTTTCTGTTCTCGCGGCCGGTGCCAGTGGAGGCGATCCCGGCACTGCTCGAGCGCTTCGGGGTATGCGGCATGAACAGCGTCGGCGGCCGCCGCGTCGCGCACGAAGCCCACAGCGCAAGCAGCCTATCCAGCAACAATTAAAGGACGGGCGCCCGCACGGCGGGGCCCGCGCAGCGCCGATGCAGACCATCACGAGCGATGAGGCTGCCCGCCGCGGGCAACGGGAACCGCTATGGACGCTGTTCCGGGTCGTGTGCGGCCTGTCGGCGCTGTCGTGGGGCGGTCTCGCGTTGATGGCGCAGCTCGAGCATCATTACGTGGAACGCGAGGGGCGGCTCTCGCGCGTGGCGTTCTCGGACCTGATCGCGCTCGCGTGGATGGTGCCGGGACCCGTCGGCTGCAACGTCGCCGTGCAGCTCGGGCACGCGCTGCGCGGACGCGCGGGCGCATGGGTCGCCGGGGTGGCGAGCGTACTGCCCTTCTTCACGCTGATGACGCTGTTCGCGATCTTCTATCGCACGCCCATCGCGCACACGATCGCGTCGCAAACCCTGCTGCATCACTTCAGCGTCGTGCTCGCGACGCTGATCGCGGTCACCTGGTACAAGCAAACCCGCGCGCTCGTGCGCGGCAAGCTCGAATGGACGGCGGCGCTGCTCGGCAGCATCGCGCTGCTCTATGCGCACAGCGCCGCGGCGTATGTGGTGATGCTCGGCGCGGCCTTCGGCGCCGGCTGGTTCGCGAGTCGGGAGCGCGACTCGCGACTCGCCGTGTCGCTCCAGTGCGGCGACTATCGGCTGCTGGCCGCGCTCGGCGTGCTGCTCGTGCTGTTTGCGCTGCCGCTGCCGCATCGCTATGACCTCGCGCTGCTGTGGCCGCGCCTCGCGGGCGCCGGCATGACGCTGTTCGGCGGCGGCTTCTCGGCGTTGCCGGTGCTGAAGACGCTGTTCGTTACGCCGGTGGTCGGCGTATCCGATAACGACTTCACGCTCGCGTTTACGCTGTCGCCGTTGTCCCCGGGACCCCTGCTGAACGTGGTCCCGTTCTTCGGTTATCTCGTCGATGGCTGGCTCGGCGCGCTGATCGCGACGCTCGCGCTATTCGTGCCGTCAGGCTGCCTCGTCGTGCTCGCGCAGCGGCATCTGCATCAGTTGAAGGTGAACCCGCGCTTCGAGCACGGCATGAGGATTCTGCGCGCGGTCACGACCGCGTTTCTCGCGGTCGCGGTACTGCGCATTGCCGTGCACGTACCGCTGGAGCCGATCTATCTGCTGACCGCGACGTTCTCCGCGATGTGCTTCGCGAAGCTGAAGGTGCCGGTGTATGCCGTGTATGGAACGGTGGCGGTGGCGTGCGGTTTGTGGCTCGCGTACGGCGCCACGACGTGATGCGTCGCGGGCCGCACGAAGCCTGCTGCGCCGTTGGCGATCCGGCGGTCCGGCGGTCCGGCGATCCGGCGGTCCGGCGATCAGAACCCGCGCGACAGCACAGCGAAGCCGATCGTCACGACGCCCAGCACGAGATTGATCAGCACGAGACGGCGGACCGTGCCGACCGCCTGCGCGCCATCGGGCCACTTCTGCGCCTGCACCGCGCGGCGAATGCGCGGATACACGGCGAAGCGGATATGCCCAAAGATCAGCATCATCACGATGCCGAGACCGGCCATCGCATGCAGCGGCCAGCTAGCATGAGCGCCGCCGAATTGCATCAGCAGGAAGCCGCCGCTGATCAGGATCACGAGAACCGACACCCCGACCCAGTTGAAGAAGCGGCCAAATACCGACTCCCACAGCGGCAGGCGCAGTTGCGGCGACAGATCGCCGAGCGCAGGACGCAGGCAGAAATGCGCGAACACCATACCGCCGACCCACACCGCCACCCCGAGCAGATGCAGAAAAAGCGCGACTTCGATAGCCTTGTTCATGTAGTTTTCCTCTCCCGACGACGCCACACCGTTTAGGACACGCGATCCCGCTCAGCACCAACTGAGCGCGTTCGACCATACGTGATGCAGGCAGTTCCGGGTATCGACGTCTATTGCGTCGTGTTTTGTCGTTGTGATCGCGGCCCGTTCATCTGGCCGCGACGCGGCCGCGCCCCGTTTGCTTCCACACCCTTCGCGCGACGGACATTGCTGCGACAGACCGCGAGCGCCCCGCATGCTAGCAGGCGCTCACGGTTTTACAGCGTCAAACTTCGTTAAATCGACTCCACTAGGCCGGCAGCACCGGACGCATGCCGTCGAGCTTCAGCTTGCTGACGGGCGCGCGTCCCTTGCGTGCACGCTTGCCGACATGCGCCGCAAGCTCGGCGCCGGCCAGCTTCTCCTCGTCGACGCGGCCGCCACGACGCGTGCCGATCAGCATCACGCCTGCTTGATTGATCGCGAGCGCCTGCACGAGCGTTTCGTTGTCGTCGAGCGCCATCAGCGTGACGCCACGGCCGCCGCCCGACAGCGTCTTCATCTCGTCGAGGCCGAACACGAGCAGACGCCCGCCCGACGACAGACACGCGACCTGCGCCGCGTCCGGCAGCATCGGCATCGGCGCGAGCGGCGCGGCGCCGGCGTCGATCGTCATGAACGACTTGCCGGCCTTCACGCGGCTCACCATATCGCCGACCTTCGCGATGAAGCCGAAGCCGTTGCTCGACGCGAGCAGCAGCGCCTGTTCCGCCGACGCCGCGTAGTAGTGCATCAAATGACTGCCCGATTCGAGCTCGATCAGCGACGTGACCGGCACGCCGTCGCCGCGTCCGCCCGGCAGCTGAGCCACCGCGACCGAATAGACGCGCCCGTTGCTACCCCACGCGATCAGCGTATCGGGCGTGCGGCATTGGAACGCCGCGTAAAGGCCGTCGCCGGCCTTGAAGCTGAAGCCGGCCGTATCGAGCCCGTGGCCCTTCAGCGCGCGCACCCAGCCCTTCTGCGACACCACGACGGTGACCGGCTCATCGACCACGCGCGCTTCGAACGTCGCGCGCTTTTCCTGCTGGATCAGCGTGCGGCGCTCGTCGCCATACTGTTTCGCGTCGGCTTCGATTTCCTTGATCAGCAGGCGCTTCATCGCCGGTTCGCTGCCGAGCAGCTCTTCGAGCTTGGCCTTCTCGTCGCGCAGCTCGGCCAGTTCCTTCTCGATCTTGATCTTCTCGAGGCGCGCCAACTGACGCAGCCGGATTTCGAGGATGTCCTCGGCCTGGCGATCCGTGAGACCGAACGCGGCCATCAGCGCGACCTTCGGCTCGTCCGATTCGCGAATGATGCGGATGACTTCGTCGATATTCAGGAAGACGATCATCCGGCCTTCGAGAATATGGATGCGGTCGTCGACCTTCGACAGACGATGCCGCGTGCGGCGCGTCACCGTCGCGAAACGGAACGCGATCCACTCGTGCAGGATTTCGCTCAAGCCCTTCTGACGCGGCCGGCCATCGCCGCCGACCATCACCATGTTCAGCGGTGCGTTCGATTCGAGGCTCGTATGCGCGAGCAGCGTGTTGACGAAGTCGGTCTGATCGATGCGGCTCGACTTCGGCTCGAACACGAGACGCACCGGCGCGTCCTTGCCCGATTCGTCGCGCACCGCGTCGACGAGCCCGAGCAGCGTCTGCCGCGTCTGCAACTGCTCGGGCGTCAGCGTCTTCTTGCCGAGCTTGATTTTCGGGTTGGTCTGTTCTTCGATTTCCTCGAGCACCTTCTGCGCGGCCGTATTCGGCGGCAGTTCGGTGATCACGAGTTGCCACTGGCCGCGCGCGAGATCCTCGATCTTCCAGCGCGCGCGCACCTTCAGGCTGCCGCGGCCGATTTCGTACGCGGTGGCGATTTCCGCCTCGCTCGAAATGATCTGGCCGCCGCCGGGGAAGTCCGGACCGGGCACGTGCTGCATCAGCTCCGCATGCGAGAGCTTCGGATTGCGGATCAGCGCGACCGCCGCTCCTGCGACTTCGCGCAGGTTGTGCGACGGAATTTCCGTCGCGAGGCCGACGGCGATGCCCGATGCGCCATTGAGCAGCACGAACGGCAGACGCGCCGGCAGCACCTTCGGCTCTTCGAACGAGCCGTCGTAGTTCGGCATGAAGTCGACCGTGCCCTGATCGATTTCGGCGAGCAGCAGCTTTGCGATCGGCGTCAGGCGCGCTTCGGTGTAACGCATCGCCGCCGCGCCGTCGCCGTCGCGCGAGCCGAAGTTGCCCTGGCCGTCGATCAGCGGATAGCGCATCGAAAAGTCTTGCGCGAGACGCACGAGTGCGTCGTACGCGGACTGGTCGCCGTGCGGGTGATACTTACCGAGCACGTCGCCGACCACGCGCGCCGATTTGACCGGCTTCGCGTTGTCGCCAAGGCCCATCTCGTTCATCGCGAACAGGATGCGGCGCTGCACCGGCTTCTGCCCATCGCAAACATCGGGCAGCGCGCGGCCCTTGACCACGCTGACCGCATACTCGAGGTACGCGCGCTCCGCGTAGTTGCCGAGCGTCAGCACGTCGCTGTCCGACGGTGGCTCGTTGAAAAGGTCGAGAGTGTTATCGTCGTCCATCTAGATTCCGTGTCCGTGTTTGGCTTGCAGTGTCATATGTCGCATTGAGGCGCAATGCGCTCAGATGTCCGCTTCCACTTCGTTGCCCTTCTCTTCGAGCCAGCTGCGACGCGACGCGGCTTCGCCCTTGCCCATCAGCATCGTCATGCGCGCGACGGTCGCATCGTAGTCGAGTTCGCCGAGCGCGACCGGCTGCAGGCGGCGCGTGTCGGGATTCATCGTCGTGTCCCACAGCTGCTCGGCGCTCATTTCACCGAGACCCTTGAAGCGGCTGATCGACCACTGGTTGTCGCGCACGCCGTCCTTGCGCAGCTTGTCGAGAATCGCCTCGAGTTCGCCTTCGTCGAGCGCATAGAGCTTCTGCGCGGGCTTCTTGCCGCGCGCGGGCGCATCGACGCGAAACAGCGGCGGACGCGCGACGCACACATGACCGCGCTCGATCAGTTGCGGGAAATGCTTGAAGAACAGCGTGAGCAGCAGCACCTGGATATGCGAGCCGTCGACGTCCGCATCCGACAGAATGCAGATCTTGCCGTAGCGCAGATTCGACAGATCGATCTTGTCGTCCGGATTATGCGGATCGACGCCGATCGCCACTGAAATGTCGTGCACCTCGTTGTTCGCGAACAGGCGATCACGTTCGGTTTCCCATGTGTTCAGCACCTTGCCGCGCAGCGGCAGGATCGCCTGGTATTCCTTGTCGCGGCCCATCTTCGCGGAGCCGCCCGCCGAGTCGCCCTCGACGAGGAACAGTTCGTTGCGGCCGATTTCCGTCGATTCGCAATCGGTCAGCTTGCCGGGCAGCACGGCGACGCCCGAGCTCTTGCGCTTCTCGACCTTCTGCCCCGCACGCGTGCGCGCCTGCGCCTGCTTGATCACGAGGTCCGCGAGTTTCTTGCCATGCTCGACGTGCTGGTTCAACCACAGTTCGAGCGCCGGCCGAGCGAACGACGACACGAGCTTGACCGCATCGCGGCTATTCAGGCGCTCCTTGATCTGCCCTTGAAACTGCGGATCGAGCACCTTCGCCGACAGCACGAACGACACCCGCGCGAACACGTCTTCGGCGAGCAGTTTCACGCCCTTCGGCTGCAGGTTGTGCAACTCGACGAAGCTCTTGACCGCCTGATAAAGACCGTCGCGCAAGCCCGACTCATGCGTGCCGCCCGCGGGCGTAGGAATCAGGTTCACGTACGACTCGCGCGTGAGCGGTCCTTCCTCGCTCCACGCGACGACCCACGCCGCGCCCTCGCCTTCGGCGAACGTCTCTTCGCTCGAACGCGAGCTTTCCGCGTAGCGCTCGCCCTCGAACAGCGGAATCAGCAGATCGCTGCCGTTCATGCCTTCGAGCAGATAGCCGCGCAGGCCGTCTTCGTATTTCCAGCTTTGCCGCTCGCCGGTTTTCTCGTTGACGAGCGTGACCTCGACGCCCGGCAGCAGCACCGCTTTTGAGCGCAACAGACGCTGCAATTCGCCGAGCGGCAGGTTCGGTGAATCGAAGTACTTCGGATCGGCCCACGCGGTCACGCGCGTGCCGGATTTCTTGTCGGCCTTGGTGGCGGCACGCACTTCGAGCGGCTTCGCGACGTCGCCGTGCGCGAAGCTCAGTTCGGCGACCTTGCCGTCGCGCCACACGGTGACGTCGAGCCGCGTGGACAGCGCGTTGGTGACCGACACGCCGACGCCGTGCAGACCGCCCGAGAACGTATAGGCGCCGCCGGCGGCCTTGTCGAACTTGCCGCCCGCGTGCAAGCGCGTGAAAACGATTTCGACGACCGGTACGCCTTCGTCGGGGTGCAGGCCGAATGGAATGCCGCGGCCGTCGTCGTCGACCGAGACCGAATGGTCCGCGTGCAGCGTGACCGTGATTTGCCGGCCGTAGCCGCCGAGGGCCTCGTCCGATGCGTTGTCGATGACTTCCTGAATGATGTGCAGCGGATTCTCGGTGCGGGTGTACATGCCGGGTCGTTGCTTGACCGGCTCCAGACCCTTCAACACCTTGATCGACGCTTCGCTATACGCGGCGTTTGGCTTTTTCGTAGACATGATTGACTCGGTGCGTCGGTTCATCGTTGTCCACAGGTCCTGTGGACAGGGCCTGGACAATGCGTTGAGTATTCAAAAAAAGCGAAACGAAACAACGGGGTTAGGTGGAGCGCCCGCGATGCGGGCAAGCTGTTTTGTCGCGCGGCTTCCGTTGGCGCGCTCGAATGCCGGACATGGACGCACAGCCCGCCGGGGAAGCCTGTTCGCGGGGTATTGTACTGATTTCGATCACGGCGGCAATTGACCCCGCGCTGAATTGGCCGACCGGATAAGGCACGGCGGGCGTTGGGGGACATGCAATGGAGGATGGACGGCTCGCAGGACGGCGGCGCGATAGGTATCGGCGGAAAATGCACGGGCGCGCGCCGGCTGAATTTCGGTGCCGTGCGCGGCGGCGCTTTCTGTTGTTTTTGTGCCGGCCGCGCACGCCGCGTTACTTGACGCGGTTTTCCAGCTCGTCCCAACGTTCGAGCGCGAGCATCAACTCCTCGTCGATCTCGGCATAGCGCTCGGTCAGACGCGCGCCTTCGCGTGCATCTTTCGCGAACACCGAGCCGTCTTCGAGCTGCGCGCCGATTGCCTTCTGTTCGGCCTCGAGGTCGGCAATCATTTTCGGTAGCGCCTCCAGTTCGCGCTGCTCCTTGAACGACAGCTTCGCGCTGCGCTGCGCATTGCGGCCCGACGCGCTGTCCTTCGGCGCCGCTTCTTTCGGCGCTTCCTTGCTCGATTCTTTCTGCGCTTCGAGCGCGAGTTGCTCCGAGCGATCGCGCTGCGTCTGCCAGTCCGTGAAGCCGCCGACGTATTCGCGCCACTTGCCGCCGCCTTCCGATGCGATCACCGACGTCACGACGTTATCGAGAAAGGCGCGGTCGTGGCTGACGAGCAGCACCGTGCCGTCGTAGTCGATCAGCAGTTCTTCGAGCAGTTCGAGCGTCGGAATGTCGAGGTCGTTGGTCGGTTCATCGAGCACCAGCACGTTGGCCGGGCGCGCGAACAGGCGCGCGAGCAACAGCCGGTTGCGCTCGCCGCCCGACAGCGACTTGACCGGCGAACGCGCGCGCTCCGGCGCGAACAGGAAGTCGCCGAGATAGCTCATCACGTGCTTCTTCTGGCCGTTGATTTCGACCCACTCGCTGCCGGGGCTGATCGTGTCCGCGAGACTCTTTTCCAGATCGAGCGCCGCGCGCATCTGATCGAAATACGCGACCTGCGGATTCGTGCCGACGCGCACGTTGCCCTCGTCCGGCGCGAGTTCACCGAGGATCAGCTTCAGCAGCGTGGTCTTGCCCGCGCCGTTCGGACCGACGAAGCCGATCTTGTCGCCGCGCATCACCGTGGCCGTGAAGCGGTCCACCACCGCGCGCTCGCCATAGCGCTTCGTCACGTCCGTCAGTTCCGCCACGATCTTGCCGGACTTCTCGCCCTGACCGACGTCGAGCTTCACGTTGCCCTGCACGTTGCGGCGCTCGGCGCGCTCGTTGCGCATCTGCACGAGGCGCGCGATGCGGCCGACGCTGCGCGTGCGGCGTGCCTCGACGCCCTTGCGAATCCACACTTCTTCCTGCGCGAGCAGTTTGTCGAACTTCTCGCTCTCGATGCGCTCGACTTCGAGCTGCTGCGCCTTGCGCGTCTGGTACGCGGAGAAATTGCCCGGATACGACAGCAGCCGCCCGCGATCGAGCTCGACGATGCGCGTCGCGACGCGGTCGAGAAACGCGCGATCGTGTGTGATGAACAGCAGCCCGGCGCGCAGCGACACCAGCAGATCTTCGAGCCAGCGGATGCCGTCGAAGTCGAGATGGTTGGTCGGCTCGTCGAGCAGCAGCACGTCGGGCTGCACGACGAGCGCGCGCGCGAGCGCGGCGCGCTTCTGCATGCCGCCCGACAGCGAGCCGACACGGGCTTCGCCGTTCAGGCCGATCTGCTGCAGCGTGGTCGCGACGCGCGTGCTCCAATTCCATGCGTCCGCGGCGTCCAACGCCGATTGCAGCGTGTTCATGCGCGCGAGCAGCGCGTCGTGTTCGGCGCCCTCAGGCGTGTCGGCGAGCTGATGCGCGACCGCGTCGTATTCGTCGAGCAGCGCGCGCGCCTCGGTCAGTCCGGCGGCGACCGCGTCGAACACGGTGTCGTCGGCGTTGAACTCGGGCTCCTGCGGCACGTAGACCGTGCTCAGATGCTGCTGACGCGTGACGAGGCCGTCGTCGGGTTTGGCCAGATCGGCGACGATTTTCAACAGCGACGACTTGCCCGCGCCGTTGCGCCCGATCAGCCCGACGTGCTCGCCCGCTTCGAGCGAGAAATCCGCGCGGTCGAGCAGCGCGACGTGACCGAACGCGAGCTGCGCTCCGGTAATGGTGTAAAGCGACATGGGAATGGGAGAAGACAGCGATGAGTCGGAACTGCTCATTGTACCGGGCGCAGGGCCGGTCGCAGGTATGCCGGGCGGGAACATCCGTGCGATGAAGCGCGCGACACAGTGTGCAACGCGATCGGCGCGGGCCGGCGACGCGCGCGCCGGCCCGGCCTTTCAAGCAGTTGCTTACTTGACGTGCACCGTGATCGTCTTGCTCATCTCCGGCCCATACGAGCGATGCGCGCCGTCGCCGAATTGCAGCGTCAGCGTATGGTCGCCCGGCGGCAGCGTCAGATCGGTTTCAGTCTGGCCTTTGCCGAAGTGCAGCGACTTGTCGGTCGCGGGGACGACCTCGCCCTTCGGCAGCGGCTTGCCGTCGATCAGCAGGTGATGATGCCCGGTGCCGTCCGTCAGCGTGCCGGCGGGCGCGATCTTCATGCCGTCGAGGCCAAACACGACGTGCACCGGATTGGTGACGGTGGCGCCGTCCGCCGGTTGCACGAAGGTCACGCCCGCCGCCTGCGCCACACCCGACCCGGCGAGTAGCCCAGCCGCCGCGACGCCGACCAACCATCGGCTTTTAAACATCGTTTTCTCCTTTGGAAACGAAACCCGGCGATGCGGCGCCGCCAGCGGCCTCGCCCGAGACCGATCGTCGCAATAGGTGCGAAGCGCGCGCCGCATCTGTCCAATCAGATAGCTTGCAGGTCAAAGCGTACACGGCTTGTGTGACGAGGCCCGTCGCGCGAACCCGGGCTCGCCGCAAAGGCGTTGGGGCGGCGCCGCATCGGTCGTCTGCGGCTGATTTGACAAATTCCGGTAATATTGCGGGTCGCCGCGCCGCCCCATAAAGGGGCAGAGCAAGCCGGCCATTGCATTGAACGAGAGAGCGTGTCGTGAGCGAAGTGATCGAAGTGACGGAATTCAAGAGCTGGGTCTGCCTGATTTGCGGTTGGATCTACAACGAGGAAGACGGTCTGCCCGAAGAAGGCATCGCACCGGGCACGCGTTTCGCCGACATTCCGGAAGACTGGCGCTGCCCGCTGTGCGACGTGGGCAAGGCGGAGTTCGCGGTGGTGGAGTTTTGACAGTGAGATGAGCTTGGGGCGATAGGCGCGGTTGCGTGCGCTTCGCCAGATGCTCAGGTGGTTTGCGCGGCCCGGCAGGCGATGTCTGCGGGGCCGTTTGTTTTTGCGGGATTTGTGCGAGGCGCGGGCGGCTGCCGGCTTGGCTCTCCTTTTGCCCGCGCCGGTTTGATATACTCTGCGCTCGGTGGTCAGTCTGGACTCACCGAGTCCTCGCCGATCTGTCCGGCCCGGTCCTCTCCCTGTAGTTCAATGGATAGAACAAGTGCCTCCTAAGCGCTAGATACAGGTTCGATTCCTGTCAGGGGGACCAAGAAACGCCCGGGACGCCTTATTTCATAAGGAGCTCAGACGAGTTTGGCGTAAAATTGGCGTAATCGATAATGAGAGGTTACCGCGCGGAGGCTGGCGGTCGAGAAGTTGGGTATCAGCCAGGAAATCCTCGAGAGGCAACCGGCGCACAACGTCCGCGACAGCTTGGGAATAGCTTACAACCAGACTCAGTGGACGGATCAGCGGCTCGAGCTGATGGAAGCGTGGGCAGCCTACCTCAATCGTTTGCGCACGACGCCTGGCGCATAAGACCTATGGCACGAGCTCAGTGCCGAGCCTGCGCATCCTCCAACTGCTCGATGCGGTCGTTCAAGACAAATCGGATGATCGCCCGTAGATCGTCTGAGCAACCCTTGAACACCAGCCGGCGAACGACCCCCGCACCACGCTCAACGACCAGAACACCCAACAGTTCGTCGATAAAAGACTGCGTGGCGGATACGCCTGAGAACTCAATGACCACGCGCTCGACGTCGGCGTCGAGCTGTTGCTCGATCTGATCTCTAAACTCAAACGCCCGTGACCGGGTTCCGTAAAACCCATGTGGTGGGGCGATCGCAAGGCTAACAGTCTGCATAAACACCTCACTCGAATTGAAAGTCGCGCACTTCTCGAAGGGGCGCGATATTCCCAATAATATCGCCAATGACAACGTCCTGCAGCAGTTCGCGGCTCATCTGCAACGACACACCGACGCCCTGCCACTGACGCGCCAACTCGTCATAGTTTTGCCCGTCGGCTGTCGAGCGGAGCCAAGCGTCTCCGCTGATGATGTCCACTGTTCCTGCCGACGCGAGGGCGATGGCGTGAGATGCAGTAAGTCCGATACCCTGATTTCCCGAGTCCAAACCTCGAGCCAAATCCCTGTTGCAACTCACGCGAGGCCGCAGTGCTGCTTCGATCGCGGCCTGATGGGTCTGCTCCCGTAGCGCGGAGTGATCGCGCAAGCTGAGAAGAAAACCACAACCGTTATCTAGGATCGCCAAATGCACACGACCGGTACGGCGATAGTACTGTGCAGCAACCCAAATTTCAGCGGCGGTAAACCCGCGCGCGCGCCCGTGGAAGGCCGAGTTATTAAGTAGCTCGCTGAACACGTACTGCAACGCGCTGTGCATTCGGTCAGCTGGACTTGCATGCATCCCGTCCGGGTCGGGCTCGGCCGGCGCGCGGGACACCCCGACCACAGCAGCGGCGATGCGTCCTGCCGCCGGATCTACATCGTGACTGTTTCGTATCTGATGCAACTCGACCAGAGAATGTCCGAGCGCATTTCTGCGATTGTCGGCCGGCCGGTTTTGACAATGTACGTTCTCGAGACCATCGAAAAAATCCATGCGCTCAAGGTACGCAGCGTTGGCCGGGGAAAGATTCTCCAAGTGGATCTGCGCACCCGCCGCCGACAACAGCCCGAGATGATGCCTAAGTAGGCAAAGGCCCAGCGGATCAACAAACCGTAGATTGGCGCCATTGATCCGTAGTTCGTCATCCCGGTCTTCATAAAGCGCATTGAAGAATTCCGAAGCCTCGTGCAGGTCTTCGCTAGTGATGCGCTGCGGCGCCAAGTGCCGGGCCATTGTTTTTCCTAAAGCTCGTGTAGATGCGAGAAGTATATCGACACCGCCCAGCTAACTAAAGGTTGCGAGGCGCCGTGCCGTTGACATGGCCATGAATACCGAACCCACCGATATCGATGCTCTCACGGCCATCATCAACGCTTTCGGCCACACCCCAGACACCGTCGAGGCCAAAGCCGAACAGATCAACCTGGCGCTGTCTACTGGCGACTCCGGCATGGCCGCCGCTGTCGTTTTCGATCAGGCCAAGGACTGCCGCGTGCCAAAGGCTGCGGATGATCCGCAAGCCGACGACGTGTTCCCTTATCCAGACCTCGCACCCTTCGGAAATCATGGGTTAGCGCAGTTCATGGAAGCGCTGGGGCACCTTGGAATGCAACTCCTAGTACAGCCGGTCGACGCTTGAACGTTTGACCGGCTGAGTGTAGGCGACGCCAGTCAATCAGCTACAAATCCAATCGGCTGCCGAGGCTGCTCAGCTTTCAGTTTGATAAAGAGCAGCGACGCCTGCGTGTAATGCTGAACTAAGCGAGCGTCGTTGCCGTCCGGTGTAATTCCTTCAAAGCAAAAGTATTGTCCCGCGCGCGAAATCGTCTGAATCTGCAACGTCACCGTCTGGCCGAATGATGCGAGCATCGCACCGACCGTTTCACTGTCTGACAGCGTAGCTTCAAAAGCTCTAACCTGCCCTACAAGCGTTTCGAATGCCTGCACGTGTGGAGGATCGGGCAGCGGGGGTAGAGCCGGCAGACTAACATTTCCGAAACGGTCGATATTCATAACTAGGTCTGGTCATGGAAACAGCGCATTCTATGCTGAGCAAGCCATTCCAGCCACGATGACGTAGGGGTTCTTCGGTGTACGCTCGTCGTTCATCATGCACCGCACGCTCGCGTCACGGCCGCTTGCCGTAACGATCCATCTAGCATCACATCACTTCTTGACGGCAGCGGCGAACGCAGCTCGCACGCTGGAAAGGTTGGTATCCAGACGGGCCACAATAGAGTTCGCGCACTGGTCGATCGCCTGAGCGCCGCAAAGTCCGCCAGTAGAGTCCAAGTAAAACTGGAAAGATCCCGGGTTTCCAAAATCCGTCAGCGTGTACACGACCGTGAATGCAGTTTGTATTTGGGAGCCGGTTGCATCAATGCTTCCGAGATGGACCTGCAGCGCAGACTCTCCGGGAGTATCAACAATACGCATGCCCGCCGAATTTCGAATCTGCTCCTTCACTGCATACGCGAGGCGATGCCCCTGATTGTCTTCTGTATGGTCTTCGACAAACACGGCAGCCTTTGTCGGCTGCTGCGCTACAGCGATCGTTGATATTGAAATCAACAGCGATGCGACAGCAGACTTGAGTCTCATGGTCGCCCCGGAAATGGTCAAATTTTGTGACGCCAATGTTGCACCGAAAATGCGGCCAAAGGAAGGGGCACCCGAGTGTCTGGGCGCTGATATCTGCAAGCAGGCCGGCAACTATGTCCCTCCACGGGATGCGGCGCTGCTCAGCCGACAACCTGCTTCGCCACCACCTCAAACGGGTTCTCCTGCGTCTGCTCGTCGTTCAACACACACCGCACGCCGGCATCCTTCCCACCCTTGAGCCGGATCCCGCACGCACAGATGGATGACACCTCGTCGCCGTCGGTGGCGCAACCACACTGCGCACACCGAAACACGCGGTCCATCCGGAAGCACGTCACCGGGGCGGGCGAACCACATGGCGAGATCATCGTCGGCGGCCAGTCGCGGAAGTACTGGACGCTGGAATGAACGCCCGGCACTCACGACAGGCAGCGCGCGCCTGAATAGCTGCGACGGCGTGACGGTCGCGTAGTACGGCCGGATCTTCCGCTCAATAGGCGCACCGCCTCCGCGCGACGTACGCGGCGTGGGCACGACTGCGATCACATCGCCACGTTCGACGGCGTTCTGTAGCGCCCGAGCGGTCTGCTCTGGAGCAGCGCTACTCGCGTATGCGCCACTGCGCGCGTTGCGCATGAATTCGACGAGCCGCGCCAGCTGACGTGTGTCGCGCGTGAGTTCCCGCAATCCTGCCGAGGTAAAGAGCTGGCGGCCGGCGCGCGCCTCGTTGCTCAGGGCATTACCGTGATACTCATGTCGCGTGTAGAGCGTGCAGCGCCGATGCGTTCCGACGTCGAAGTCAATCGCCATCTGTCTGTAATCCCATCAACTTGTGCCTCCTCCAAAAGCGATTTGAAGAGGCTATGTAGCACAAAGCCGGGAACGGAGCGACAGATCCGACACAATCGTTGACACTCGCCCCTGCGCCGGTCCGCCATGCGTCACCACGCACGGCCGTGCGCGTGTCGAAGCGCCGAAAAGGCCGGACGAAAAACCGGACTTGCAAGGCTCCCTGCAAGGAGGAGACGAGTCTGGATGCTGCTGAATGCGGAGCAGCACTGAGGCGGTGAAGCGGCGAAAAACTACTCGCTTATGTGACGCCGGATATGAAGCGGCCCCGCTTTAGGGGGCTATACAAGCAAATCAATCGCCCCGCGATCGATTGCGCCGCATCCAGGTCACACAGAAATCGCACCCGTTTATCCTCAGGAGACCGATTTTAGGGGCACAGGTGGGGGCACAAACAATCGAAAACTCCCCGCAAACATCGCCAACCTTGACGTATGAATTCTGTCAGCCCCGCACACCTTGCGCTGCGGTGCTTTTTGTTGCCGATCCGCCTTCCAGGCGAACCACCCGTCCGACAACCCCGGAAAATCAGGCGCTCCCGGAAATCTCAGATCGCTATAATCTGCGAGCCGACTTCGAAACGTTTCCGAGGACCGACATGGATCAAGCGCTTGAATGCGTTACCGCGTTGAATTTTTGTGAGCAGGCCTATCTCGCCGCAAATCCGGACGTCGCTGAGGCTGTCAGGCTCGGTGCATTACGATCGGGAAGATCGCATTTCGAAGTTTTCGGAAGCGCCGAAAGTCATCGCAGGCAAGATGCACAGGTGGCGGCCCAATCCAGGCAGGAACGAAGAAAAATAATAGCGTCTGTCCTTCGCACTGATATGCCATTTAGTGACGACGGAAAATTTTTCGATTTTTTGTCGCCCGATCTGCGCTCCCAGTTCGACATTTACGACTCGGAACTGGCCGGAAGCAATCTGTACGATCAGGATGCACTGAGTATGATCGAGCGCCATCCGTCGGGGATCATTCTGGATTGTGGGGCCGGCAGCCGTCCCGCGATCTACGAAAACGTGATCAATTTCGACATCACCAACTATCCATCCACCGATGTGCGAGGTGTCGGCGAAGTTCTGCCATTCAAAGATGCATCGTTCGATGGCCTTCTGTCGTTGAATGTCCTCGAACATGTGAAGGACCCATTCACTGCCGCCAAAGAGATTCTTCGCGTGTTGAAGCCAGGAGGCGATCTGGTCGTGGTGGTTCCGCTCACTCAACCTACTCACGGCTACCCGCATCACTACTACAACATGACAGCCGAGGGGATTCTCAACCTCTTCGGATCTGCGATCAATGTCGAACGTGTGTACGTACCGGAATCGACATCGGCCATCTGGTCGATTTACTGGATCATGAGCGAATGGGCCGATGGTCTCGACGAGAATGCGCTGAAGGAATTCAAGGCGCTCACGGTCGAAGAAATTCTGCAAGGACCGCCGACGTTGCTGGATCGATCGTTTGTGAAGCAGCTAAGCGCAAAAAAGAATCTCGACATTGCGAGTTCGACGACGGTGATCGCGAAACGCGTTTGAGACGACGCCAGTCCGGCGGCTCCATTATTTTTGCATCGGCCGACGGACACTTTGCTCGTATATCGAAGGATCGACGACGTTCATCTGATCCTTTGGGCGTGCACCAAAGACTCGCTCGAAGTCCTCGGGACCCAGAATGTCAGCAGCGTCGTGGAGAAAAGACGAATAGGCCTGGTTCAGCTCCGAGGCGGACGGAACATCGCCGCCCTGCGGGGCATGTTGCAAACGCTCGACCCGCACCATGAATGTGCGTCGATGATTCATCAACGACTTGATTTTCGCATCCGCGTCGGGACCCTTCAAAGTCGCCTGAAGATGCTCCTGAAAATCGTCGACATCGGATTCCTGATGTCCTGGCTTCATCGCGTCACTCCCGCTTGGTGTCGAGCACTGAATCTTCTTGCTCGCCCATGCAGCATGCTGCTTGCCGTATGTTCCGAAGATCGCGATGCTCAACCAGTAGCCCCTGGACTTGCGGACGGTAGCTGGAGCCGCTCCACCGCTGCCGGTCGCCCAAAGAATCTGGTTTGACAGCTGATGGCATACACCATCGCGACCATAGCTGAATATCGTTCCACGAGCGGCCGGATCGATGTTCGAGTCCACATCGGGCTTACATAGACAACTAGCATAAAGCAGATTTGCCGCGCCGGAAGCCAAAAAACCATCCGCACTGACCGGCGTCCCACCTCGGGCGTGGAAGCTGCCCCAGCTGTACCAATAGTGCTCGCCCGCGATCAGGACGTCCGCCAGCGCTGGGTAAATCTTCACGCGGCTGTCGTAGGTCGTCACCCATGTATGGTCGACCACGGAATCCTGGAAATACGCCGGAACGGACCACGCGAACAATGTAACGGCGCTCATTGCTTCACCTTTTCGTCCGGTCGCGTCACAGCGCTGTCGCGCGATTCTCGCCCGATAAGCCGGTAAGAACTTTACTCACCTCAAAGGTTATACGCGCTCAGCGGTATTAATTTCAAGGACACGAAAAACCGTCGAAGCACCAGGAACGACGACAGCGGATGCCAGGCGCTCACGCGCGCATGACCGAACGCTTCGGAAACGCCCGGCACGAACGCGACGAGCGCGATAAACAACGCGGTGAGAATCCAGTAGAGCGGCACGACCCGCGCGATGCGGGCGCATATGAACGAGCGAACGAGCGCGCCGACTGGATTCCCGGGGGCAAACCCAGAGTCGCCAGCGCCATCACGAAGCCGGAGATCACGAAGAAGACGTCGACGCCGATTTCGCCATAGCGCGACACGCGCGGAAAAACATGGACGAGCCAGCCATGCGCGGCAACGATGCCGTCGGTATGAAACGCGACGACGCCCAGCGCGGCGGGCGCGCGCAACAGGCCATCAAGCCGGCCGCTGCGGAATATTCAGGCCGCGCACCACCGCCGGACGCTCGACGAACGCCGCCAGCACGCGCCGCACGTTCGGGAAGTCCTGAATGCCGACCAGTTCTCCCGCCTCATAGAAGCCGACCAGATTGCGCACCCACGGGAAGATCGCGATATCGGCGATCGAATACTGATCGCCCATCACCCATGTGCGTCCTTCCAGGCGCTGCTCCAGCACGCCGAGCAGCCGCTTCGATTCGGCGATGTAGCGATCGCGCGGACGCTTGTCCTCGTACTCCCTGCCGGCGAATTTGTGGAAGAAGCCGACCTGGCCGAACATCGGACCGATGCCGCCCATCTGGAACATCACCCACTGGATCGTCTCGTAGCGCCCGGCGGCGTCCTGCGGGATCAGCCGGCCGCTTTTGTCGGCGAGATAAATCAGGATCGCGCCCGATTCGAACAGCGGCAGCGGTTTGCCGTCGGGACCGTTCGGATCGAGAATCGCCGGAATCTTGTTGTTCGGGTTCAACGACAGAAACGCCGGCGTCATCTGATCGTTGGTATCGAAGCGCACCAGATGTGGCTCGTACGGCAAGCCGGTTTCCTCGAGCATGATCGAGATTTTTACGCCATTGGGCGTCGGCAGCGAATAGAGCTGAATCCGGTCCGAATGCTCGGCCGGCCATTTCTTCGTGATCGCGAAAGCGGATAAATCGGTCATGGGTTCGGGTCGCCCTATGGGACAGAAATTGCAAGACCGCCCAATATAAACCGCCTCGACACAACGCGTGCAAGGCCGCGTGAAGACCCTACAAACGCTGCGGCAACAGCGCCGTTCGCGATCGGCGGTTCACCACAAGTCCTTCGTCGCCGTACCCGCGCGCACATTGAAGCCCTCGCGCCACAGCGCCGCGCCGACCGTCAGCAGCAGCGTCTTTTCGGTGCTGTCGAGCAGTTCCCACGCGGCCGCGAGCCACGTCGCGAAGTTCGCGCAGGTCGCTTCGAGATCGGGGGGCGCCTTGCCTTCCAAATACTGCCGTTCGAACATCGAAAGTATCTTTTCGGGTGTCATCGGCGCGACCTCCTGATGGGATTGCGCCAAGTCTAAAGGGCTCGCGGCGCGTGCGGAATGCCGATCATCGCGATCACGGGTTACTCCCAGGCCGGCCGCCGCGCCAACGTCAGCCGTGACCCAACTTGTAAAATCGGACGCGTCGTGTCCGACCTGCGCCGTACAAAAAACAAAGGCGCCGCGACGATCGCGACGCCTCCGCCGTTACGGCAACCTGCACCAAACGGGTTCAGTGACGACCGCGCTTTGCATCGTCCTTGGCGTTTTCCTTCGCATCGCCATAGGCCTTCTGCACCTTGCCGGCGCCCTGCTGCAGGTCGCCCTTGAGTTCCTTCGCAGGGTCGTTCGTGGCCTTGCCGACGGCCTCGTTGACCTTGCCCTTGACCTGCTGGCCAACGCCCTTCACTTGATCCTTGTTCATGCTCGGCTCCCATATGCATAGTCGACGGAAATGCCGGCGCGGTATTCCGCCGGTGTGTGGGAAGCAGCAACGGCCGTTCCCGGCAGCTGCTCCGCGCGCGGGGCCGCGGCACCGACGAACGCCGACGCGCGATCGGGCAAATTTTTTATCAAAAGGCCTAAAGTCTCGCCGCGCAGCGCCGTAAATGCGCTCAGGGAGGAGTCATGGACCGCACGGAGACTACGATTTCGGGATCATCGCAAGCTGCGTTGATCGACCACGACATCGCGCACATCGCGCGGGTGATGCACGTATCGCTGCGCGGCGATTTCGGCGGTCCGATCCTGCCAGCCACCTATTGGCGCAAACGACTGACCGCGCTGGTCGACAGCGGCCAGCTTTCTACCGCCCAATTGGACAAAGTCGACAGCCTGCTGCTGCAACTCGATCGGCTGGCCTCGACGCCGCTGCCCGAATGGGAACGCTTCGCGCCCGCGCCGACCTCGCGATTCGAGCGGGCTGCCCCGGTGAAGAAGGTGAAGTCGGCCTGACCGCATCCGCATCCGCCCCCACCCGCTGCACCCGCACGCGTGGCGCCAAGCGGGCACGCCGCTCGTCTTGCGCGCCGCAAAAAAAGCGGCCGGGCACGAGGTCGCGGCCGCCAACACACGTCGCAACGCCGGAAACCAGCGTCACGGGACGAGCGTATATCCGCCTTCGTCACAGGCATGTTTCGCCGCAGACAAACGCAGCGGCGCGACGTATCGCGAAAAATTCCTGATCAATCGGCGCCAACAATAGGGAAATGGGACGACCTTAGGTCATAATGTCCGCAAAAATTCCCAGCAAGGACGCCACGTGACCCTCGCCGCCCCCTTCGACCTGCTCAAGCAGGCGCGCGCCCGTTTCACCCAACGCGAAATCGCAGCCCATGTCGGCAAGGACATCAAGACGGTGCGTCGCTGGGAAAAAGGTGAAACGCCTTGTCCCGCGATGCTGGAAGCCGCGTTGCGCGATCTACTGCGGCAAGGCGCGCGTGAGGCGCAACACGCGGGCGACGCGGCGCGCTTCCGCTTCATCGATCTGTTCGCGGGTATCGGCGGCATTCGCATGGGCTTCGAGGCGCACGGCGGCGAATGCGTGTTCACCAGCGAGTGGAACGAGTTCTCGACGCGGACTTATCGCGAGAACCACGGCGACAACTCCGCGAGCGGCGGCGCGCACGCGCTGATCGGCGACATCGTCACGTTTCCCGCCGAGGACGTGCCGAGCCACGACGTGCTGCTCGGCGGCTTTCCGTGCCAGCCGTTTTCGATCGCCGGCGTCAGCAAGAAAAACGCGCTTGGCCGGCCGCACGGCTTCGAATGCACGACCCAGGGCACGCTGTTTTTCGACGTCGCGCGCATCATCGCCGCGAAGCGCCCCGCCGCGTTCCTGCTCGAAAACGTAAAGAACCTGCTGTCGCACGACAAGGGCCGCACCTTCGACGTGATCCTGCAAACGCTGCGCGACGAGCTCGGCTACGAGGTGCACTACCGCGTGATCGATGGCCAGCATTTCACGCCTCAGCATCGCGAGCGCATCATCGTGGTGGGCTTTCGCGGCAAGACCGGGTTCACATGGGACGACCTGCGCCTGCCCGAACAGGGTCCGCGGCTCGGCGCGATCCTGCATCGCACGGACGGCACGGAACCGGTGCTGCCGTGGGACCACGAGCGCTTCTTCGACCACGCCGCGCGCCGCGTGCAGCCGAAGTACACGCTCACCCCGAAGCTGTGGGCGTATCTGCAAAACTACGCGGCCAAGCATCGTGCGGCGGGCAACGGCTTCGGTTTCGGCATGGCCTATCCGGACAGCGTGACGCGCACGCTGTCGGCGCGCTATCACAAGGACGGCTCCGAAATTCTCGTCTATCAGGGCGAGGCGCTGCGCCCGCGTCGCCTGACGCCGCGCGAATGCGCTCGACTGATGGGCTTTCCCGACACCTTCAGGATTCCGGTCAGCGATACGCAGGCCTACCGGCAGTTCGGCAATAGCGTCGTGATGCCGGTGATGCGCGAAGTGGCGCGTATCATGCTGCCGCATGTGCAAACCCTGCTTGCCCACCCGACCCGCGATGCGTCGAAACACTCCCTGCCGCTCTACGCGTGAGCGGCCGCGCGACCCGTTGGCCCGCTGACGATGGTCGATATCGTCGATAGCGCGACGCGCAGCCGGATGATGTCCGGCATTCGCGGCCGCAACACCAAGCCGGAGATCCTGATCCGCAGCCTGCTGCATCGGCGGGGCCTGCGCTTCCGGCTCGACGCGCGCGATCTGCCCGGCCGCCCCGACATCGTGCTGCCGCGCTATCGCGCGGTGGTGCTCGTGCATGGCTGCTTCTGGCATGGCCACGACTGTCATCTGTTCAAATGGCCGCAGACGCGGCCCGACTTCTGGCGCGACAAGATCGGCCGCAATCGCAGCAACGACGACAAGGTGCGCGCCGCGCTGCTCGCGAGCGGCTGGCGCGTCGCGGTCGTGTGGGAATGCGCTTTGCGAGGCGGGAATCGCGATATCGCGGGCGTGATCGAGCGGCTCGTCGCGTGGATCGGAAGCGACGCGCCGGAGTTGGAGGAACGCGGCTGAAAACCGCGCGCGACCTGCCCGGCTCGCGCGAGTCTCGCGCCGCTGGTGCTACACTCGAAAGGCTCACCCGGCGCGCTTTCGAGATGCCTTCGAGGCACGCTTCGGCGGCGTTTTCCGGGTGCTTCCAGGCGCTTTCGCGGCACGTCCTCACGCGCTTCGGCATGCCGCGAGATGCGCCGCGCCCGCCGCGACATCGCGAACTCCGACGATCCCAGAACCAATCAACAAGGGAGGCACATCATGGCTGACTTCCGTCTCTGGTCCGACGATTTTCCCACCAACGGCTTCATGCCGAGAGCCCACGAGTACAACGACAAGGCGTTCGGCGGCGACGGCGAAAACATCTCGCCGTCGCTGCAATGGGAAGCGCCGCCCGCGGACACGCAAAGCTTCGCGCTCACCGTTCACGATCCCGACGCGCCGACCGGCAGCGGCTTCTGGCATTGGGTCGTCGTGAACATTCCGGCCGACGCGCGCTCGCTGCCGCGCAACGCCGGCAAGGCCGACGGCTCGCTGCTGCCGCAGGGCGCGATGCAGGTGCGCAACGACTACGGGACGGTCGGCTTCGGCGGCGCCGCGCCGCCGCGCGGCGATCGCACGCATCGCTATATCTTCCGGCTGCATGCGCTGAAAGTGCCGCATCTGCCGGTCAGCGCGGAAACCACCAACGCGGTCGCGCGCTTCATGACGCACCTGAACGAAATCGATTCGACGACCCACACGGGCCTCTACGAACTCAAATAACGCACGCGCGGCGCCGGCGCCCGGTAACGCCGGCGCCGCGCCGACCGATACGCCCGCAGCGGCCAGCGCGTGAGCCGCGCACAGGCGCGCCAACATCTCCGACAAATCAAACAATCGATGCCCGCACCCTCCCCGCGCACGGACGGCTCGACGCCCTCCGCTTCCCGCTTCGAAGGCAAGGAACTGGGCCTACCGGTCCCACAACGCTACTGGGCGATGCTCGTCATCGCGCTCTCGCTGACGCTCGCGGTGCTCGACAGCGCAATCGCCAACGTCGCGCTGCCGACGATCGCGCGCAACCTCAATGCGAGCGCCGCCGCGTCGATCTGGGTCGTCAACGCGTATCAGCTCGCGATCACGATCTCGCTGCTGCCGCTCGCGTCGCTCGGCGACCGCATCGGCTACCGGCGCATTTATCTGGCGGGCCTGATCCTGTTCACGGTCGCGTCGTTCGGTTGCGCGCTGTCGAACTCGCTGGCGACGCTCGCGCTCGCGCGAGTGGTTCAGGGCTTCGGCGCGGCCGGCATCATGAGCGTGAACACCGCGATCGTGCGCATGATCTATCCGCCTAACCAGCTCGGGCGCGGCGTCTCGATCAACGCGATGGTGGTGGCGGTGTCGTCGGCGGTCGGGCCGACGGTCGCCTCGGGCGTGCTCGCGATCGCGAGCTGGCCGTGGCTGTTCGCGATCAACGTGCCGATCGGCATCGCGGCGATCGTCGGCGGCTTCAAGGCGCTGCCGATGAACCCCGGCCACGAATCCCCGTATGACTATCTGAGCGCGGTGATGAACGCGTTCGTGTTCGGCCTGCTGATTTTCGCGGTCGATGGCCTCGGCCACGGCGAGCATTTCGGCTACGTAACGCTCGAGGCGCTCGGAGCGCTGGTCATCGGCTACTTCTTCGTGCGTCGCCAGCTGACGCGGCCCGCCCCGCTGCTGCCGATCGACCTGCTGCGTATTCCGGTGTTCGCGCTGTCGGTCGGCACGTCGGTCTGCTCGTTCTGCGCGCAGATGCTCGCGTTCGTGTCACTGCCGTTCCTGCTGCAGGAAACGCTCGGCATGTCGCAGGTCGAAACGGGTCTTTTGATGACGCCGTGGCCCGCGATCATCATCATCGCGGCGCCCATTGCCGGCGTGCTGTCGGACAGGATATCGGCCGGCTGGCTCGGCGGCGTCGGACTCGCCGCGATGACCGTCGGCCTGCTGCTGCTCGCGACGCTCGGGCCTCACCCGGACGCGCTGCAGATTTCGTGGCGCATGGCGCTGTGCGGCGCGGGCTTCGGCATCTTCCAGTCGCCGAACAATCGCACGATGCTGTCGTCCGCGCCGCACGAACGCAGCGGCGGCGCGAGCGGCATGCTCGGCACCGCGCGCCTGACCGGGCAAACGCTCGGCGCGGCGCTGGTCGCGCTGATCTTCGGCGTCGCGCCGCAGAGCGGGACGATCATCGCGCTGTATGTGGCCGCGGGGTTCTCGGCGGTCGCGGCGGTCGTCAGCACGATGCGGGTCATGCAGAAGGCGGCGCAGCCGGCCTGAGGGCTGTGGCCGCTACGCGCGCAAGACATGCACGATAAAAGGCGCGCATCGCACGAGGCGATGCACGCCTTTTTGCCTTGATCTTCCCTGTCACTCCACGCACGACGTGAGCGGCACAGGCGCCGCCCGCCTGCGCGGGCCGCGCCCTTCGGCTCAGGGCGATGCCGTCACGTCAGCGAGCTTTACCGCTTTGGCCGTCACCGAAGACGCGGTCGCGACGTGGCGCAGATCATCGAGCAACGTATCGCGCCACACCGACAGGTTGCTCTCGCGCATCGGCTCCATCATGTCCGCATGACGCGCCTGACGTTCGGCGAGCGGCATCGCTAATGCGCGCTCGAGCGCTTCGGCCATCTGCGACAGATCGAACGGATTGACGACGAGCGCGCCCGGCAGCTGCTCGGCCGCGCCCGCGAACTGCGACAGCACGAGCACCCCCGGATCGGCCGGATCCTGCGACGCGACGTACTCCTTGGCCACCAGATTCATGCCGTCGCGCAGCGGCGTCACATAGCCGACCTGCGACTGGCGGAAGAGCGCCATCAGCAGATTGCGCTCGTACTTGCGGTTCAGATACTGGATCGGCGTCCAGTCGAGCTGCGCGAACCGGCCGTTGATGCGGCCCGCCTCGCCTTCGAGCGTTTGCCGGATGCGCTGATAGGTCTGCACGTCGGCGCGGGTCGGCGGCGCGATCTGCACGAGCGACACGCGGCCGTGCCAGCCGGGCGCGTTCTGCAACAGCCGCTCGAATGCCTGGAAGCGCTCGACCAGCCCCTTCGAATAATCGAGCCGGTCGACGCTCATGATCAGCTTGCGCCCGCGCATGCCGTCGCGCAGGCTGCGCACCGCCTTGCGGTCGGTGAACTGCTCGGCGGCCTTCGCGATCGCGTCGGGATAGATGCCGATCGGGTACGCGCCGACCTTCAGGAAGCGGTTGTACGCGTGCACCATGCCGTCTTCACTCGACGTTCCGTGGTGACCGCGCTCGATATAGTCGACGAACGACTGGCGATCCGCCTCGGTCTGAAAGCCGATCACGTCGTAGCTGCACATCGCCTTGACGAGTTCTTCATGCGGCGGAATCGTGCGCAACACTTCGGGCACCGGAAACGGAATGTGCAGGAAGAAGCCGATCGGGTTCTTCACGCCGAGCTCGCGCAGGCAGCGCGCGAACGGCAGCAGATGGTAGTCGTGCACCCAGATGATGTCGCTGGGCTTGAGCAGTTCCTTGAGCTGCTTCGCGAGCGTCGCGTTGACGCGCTGGTAGCCCGCGTAGTCCTCGCGGTCGTAGCGGGACAGGTCGTTGCGATAGTGGAAGGTCGGCCACAACGTGGTGTTCGAAAAACCGCGGTAGTACTCGTCGTAATCGCGCTTGGTGAGGCCCACAGTCGCGTAGGTGACGTTGCCCTGCTTCTCGATCACGGGCGCGGATGGCTCGCTGACCGTTTCGCCGCTCCAGCCGAACCAGACGCCGCCGGTCTCCTTCAGTGCGTCCAGCACGCCGATCGCGAGCCCGCCCGCTGCCGGACGCGCTTCCTGAATCGGTGCGACACGATTCGATACCACGATCAATCTGCTCATTAGTGCTCCATTGTTTCGTTGTATGCGGAATTGCGCCAAAACGGTGCATGCAATCATCGTGCCGATATATGAGATATCGGAAATAAAGTTGTATGAAAATGTGACAAACGAGCAAATCCCCGCCATCATCACGGATCGCGAAGAAAATTTTTCTGTTAAATCCGACGAATGCGGAGGTCTTTCTTACCGGTATCCCGGTCGCCGGGATACCCCCGCCCGGAGCTACGCTGCCTCAGGCATCCTGCTCCGAGCCCAGATCGCGCTGGTATTCGAGGCCTTCCTGACGCACCCCGCCCTGGTTGTGCTCGCCGTCCGGCGGCGTATGCGGGGCGATCCGATTCTGCGCGGCCGGGTCCGGCGACACCACCGGCTCAGTCTCGACCTCGGCCGGCCGTGGCCCGCGCTTGGGGTGCCGCGCGGAACGTCGCAATGCGGGGTGTCTCATGATCGTGCCTCCGGGGGAAGCCTGCCGCTTGTCGCGGCATCCCTACAGTCTAGGGGGCGAAACGGTAAATTGCCGGTAAAACATGCGCCGGCTTTGTAACAACTACAGCAATGCTCTGCACCGACCCAGGGCATGACGCCTTGCAGTGCGGGATGTGGTTCCATCGAGTGCGCGACAGGGCGCCGACATCGACGGTCGTATCAACATTGCCGTGGTCGCGACGGACGGTCGGCGGCCTGAGGCGTTTGCGTTGGCTGCGGCGGCGGATCGCCGATCGGCGGCGTGACCGGTTCGACGGGTTCGATCGGATCGGGTGTCGGGCCGGGGATCGTGTCGGGTTCGGCCGGGTCCGGCGGCGCGATGGGAGGTGCAGTGGGCGGCTCGACCGGTTCGGGCCGATGAGCGTGCAACCGCCTGGACGGCGCGGAAATGGCGGCGTAATACGACAGTTGCGGCGGCAGGTGCGGCATGTCGGTGACCTCGTTTTGCGTTCCACCGGAGCGCAGCAAGGCTTGTGCCGTTCGGGTGCCCGCCCGGAAGCCCGGGCGGGCGGATACGGGGGACGCGGATGACGTGCGAACGCGGCGCGGATCAGGCGTCCGCGCCGCCGAGTGCGCGTGATTCGTCGGTGGGATCGCCGTCGTCGCGCGCATCGTTGCCGTACTCGACGAGCCGGTTGTACAGCGTCTTCAGGCTGATGCCGAGAATTTCCGCGGCGCGCGTCTTCACGCCGCCGCATTGCTCGAGCGTCGCAAGAATCAGCTGACGGTCGGCTTCCGCGAGCGAGGTGCCGAACGGGATCGTGATCGCGGTGCCGGCCGCGGGTTTCGACAGCGTGATTTGCAACGGCACCGTCGCCGTGCTATCCGAATCCGCGCTCGACATGATGTGCGCGCGCTGCACGTAGTTCTTCAGCTCGCGCACATTGCCCGGCCACGGATACGACAGCAGCATGTCCTTCACCGCGACAGGGAAATGCTTCTTCGTGCCGTGACGCTCGTTGAGCTCATCGAGGAACGATTGCGCGAGCAGCTCGACGTCCTTGCCGCGCTCGCGCAGCGGCGGCAGGCTGATCGGAAACACGTTCAGCCGGTGGTACAGATCGAGCCGCAGCTTGCCTTCGAGCACCGCCTGCTCGGGATCGCGATTGGTGGCCGCGATCAGACGCACGTCGGTTTCGATTTCCTTGGTCGTGCCGACGCGCATGAACATGCCGGTCTCGAGCACGCGCAGCAGCTTTACCTGCAGCTCGATCGGCATCTCGGTGATTTCGTCGAGGAACAGCGTGCCGCCGTTCGCGCGCTCGAAATAGCCCTTGTGCTGCCGGTCCGCGCCGGTGAACGAACCGCGCTCGTGGCCGAACATTTCCGATTCGATCAGATTCGGCGAAATCGCGCCGCAGTTGACCGCGAGGAACGCGTGCTTGCGGCGCAGGCTCAGCTCGTGCAGCGTCTGCGCGGCAACTTCCTTGCCGGTGCCCGACTCGCCGACGAGCATCACCGAGGCCGCCGTCGGCGCGACGCGGCTGATCTGGTCGTAGACCTCCTGCATCGCCGGTGAATTGCCGAGCATCAGACCGAAGCGGCCCATGCGGCGCAACTCGCCGCGCAACGTGCCGATTTCGGCCTTCAGGTCGCCGGCGCGCGGCAGGCGCGACAAGATCGACTTCACGCGCTGCATGTTGATCGGCTTCACGAGGTAGTCGGCCGCGCCCATTTTCAGTGCGCTGACCGCCGACTCGACCGTCGCGTGGCCGGTGATCACGATCACTTCGACGCCGGAGCGCGGATCGAGATCTTCGAACAGATCGACCCCGCTGCCGTCGGGCAGCTTCAGGTCGGTGAAAACGACGTCCGGCATCTGCCGGATCAGTTGAATACGCGCTTCGCGCAGATCGCCCGCGGTGGCGGTCGTCAGCCCGTCTTCCCCGATGACGGCGGAAAGTGCCTCGCGGGTACCTGCGTCGTCATCGACAATGAGTACATGTGGCATCGCGTTTCGAAAGCCTGCAAGCGTGGGTCAGAAAATATGCGGAACATGCCAATGGGCATGCGGCTGGGTCCGGTCGGCTGCATGACGCGGAATCGACTGCGTTCCGTTCCGCCGACCATTTGATGAAAAATTGCAACAATGACGACCAAATTCGCGCCAACTTCCGCGTCATTGTTGCCTATTTACCTATTATACGGCTTTATAAGATTCATTTAACAATCCCGTTCCAAGCGCCGGCAGCAGGCCCCGTTGCATTCGAGCGAACCGCGTCAGCCGCGCGGAAACGGCCATGCGCGGTGTTCGCCGTTGACCTGCCCCGAGCCGTTGCCGCTGTGCGAGGCGGGCGCCAGCTCGGTCGACAAAGTCGCCGGCGCCGCCACCGCGCCGCCCTCGTTTTCCCAGCTGCTCAGCTCGCGCGCCGGTGAGACCTGGCCCGTGCGCTTGTGTTGCACGTAGCGAACCGCCAGGAAGCCGCCGATTGCCATCAATGCGCCAAAAAAACCAATTGTGGGTCGTGTCATCATGAACTCCTTGGATCGTGATGCGGATGAATGCAGCCGCGCCAAGCGTGCGCCACGCCTTCCGGCGAGCCGATGCGAGCGCCGCTCTCTGCGCCGCGTCTAACGCGCGACCAGCACGCCGAGCAGAAAACCGGTGCCCGCCGCGAGCGCGAGCGAGCGCCACGGGTTATGGCGCACATAGTGCTCGGCGCTGACCGCCGCCCCGCGATACCGGCGATGCACGTTGCGTTGCGCATCGCCGAGCGTCGATTGCAGCGTTTCCACGTGCGTGCCGAGCCGGTCGCGCAAGGCGCCGACGCCTTCGCCCGGCACGTTGGCGGCGAGCCGCAGCATTTCCTCCGAGTCCCTCAGCAGCACCCGAAGATCCTCGACGATCTTCTGTCCGCCGAGTGCAAGTTGTTGTGTGGTGTCAGTCATCGTTCACTCCTCGTCTGATTCGGCGTTCGTGCGTTGCCGCGGAATCGGTGCGTCGACCGGTGCAACAGTTCGGGCTTCGGGCGCACGATGCGGGTTGCCGGTTTGCGCTGGCCGGCGGCGCTGCGACGTAGCCGTCAAACCTCGCACGACTCGATCAAACGGTCAATGATGCAATGCATGTGCCCGGTATATTTACCGCTCCAGCGCGCTGATAAAGCCAATTTCGCGCACTTTCGACCGATTGCTCGCACGGCTATTTCAGCGGCTGCCAGTTCGATTGCCGGAATCAGTGTCGAAGTGGTTAAATTGTCTTTTATGAGATAGTGGCTGTACGGTCTATCGCATTCAAGGCCTGCGCGCCGCAACACGAACTCCATTTGCACAGGACTTCCCTTTTTATGGCGTCAATCGATCTGGACTCGCCCACCGTGTCCGCCGGTGGCAATGCTTCGCCACAAGCGAAGCAGCGCGTCGCGGACGCCGTCGCGGGACTGAAATCGTACGGGCTGCTGTACGGCTCGTCGCCGGTAATGCTCGATCTGTATGAACAGATCGAACGCGTCGCCGATACCGACGCGACCGCGCTGATCATCGGCGAATCGGGCACCGGCAAGGAGCTGATCGCCCGCACCATTCACGAGCGCAGCGGCCGCAAGGACGGCGCGTTCGTCGCCGTGAACTGCGGCGCGATTCCCGACGAGCTGATCGAAGCCGAACTGTTCGGCCACGAAAAAGGCAGCTTCACCGGTGCGGTCCAGGGCCGCGTCGGCTACTTCGAACATGCGAACGGCGGCACGCTGTTTCTGGACGAAATCACCGAAATGGCGCCGGTGCGCCAGGTCAAGCTGCTGCGCGCGCTCGAAACCGGCACGTTCTATCGCGTCGGCGGCAACGAGTTGATCAGCGGCAACGTGCGCGTGATCGCAGCGACCAATCGCGACCCCGCGGTAGCCGTCAAGGAAAACGGCTTGCGCGAGGATCTGATGTACCGGCTCGCGGTGTTTCCGCTGCGCGCGCCGCCGCTGCGCGAGCGCGAAAACGATCGCGAACTGCTCGCGCAACACTTCCTCGCGCAATTGAATCAGCAGGAAGGCACCAACAAGAGCTTCAGCAAACGCTCGATCGAAACGCTGCGTTCATGGTCGTGGCCGGGCAACGTGCGCGAGTTGAAGAACGCCGTATATCGCGCGTTCATTCTCGCGGAAAAGACGGTTGAATTGCCGCATCCGCATCTTGCGTCGCGAGTCAAGAAAGCGGTCACGCAAGGCGACGCGATGAGCGTGTGGATCGGCACGCCGCTCGCCGACGCGCAGAAGCAGATCATTCTCGGCACCCTCAAGTACTGCGGCGGCGACAAGCGACGCGCTGCCAAAGCGCTCGGCGTGAGCCTCAAAACGCTGTACAACCGGCTGAGCGCATACGGCGACGAAAGCGGGGAAGACGAAGCCGGCTCATAGGCACGGTGCAACGCGAGCCATCCGCCGATGGCGGCGGCCAGCTGTTGCGCTGTTCGTCATGATCCTTTCGCCGCGCGTTTCGCGGCACCGAATTCACCTGCTCAACGTCTCACGCCGACGGCAAATTCACCTGATGTCCCCAATACCTGGCAGAGCCAGGTAAGCCCGCCCATGCGACAGAAAACATCGCTGCGCACGATGTTTTGCAATTTCTTGCATTTTTTCGCTGCCAATTACAAAACGCATCCTGCACAATGCGGCTGCATAATGAACGACGTGTCCTTCGTTTACACGCGCGAAGCGTGAACGCAGGCACCTGTACGGGCAGGGACGGGAGAAATGCAAAAGAACATGGTGTGGGCTGTCAACGCGAAGTCCGTTGTCGCTGGCAAACGCCCCCACGTAACAGCGCTGATCGCGCTGGCGCTGGCGGTTTCGTCGGCATTGAGCGGCTGTAGTTCGTTGTACACGGAAGGCGCGGTCGCGGGCGCCGGTGTCGCGGGCGCCGCGGTCGCCAACAAGGTCACCAGCAATGCGGCGGTCGCGACCGGTATCGGTCTTGGCGCGGTCGCCGCCGCGCGCGCCGGTGTGCAGTACTCGGAGCGCGTAGTTCACACGAATACGCAGAACAGCATCGCGCAGGCGGCCGGTCCGCTCGAGGTCGGCGCGGTCGCCCCGTGGAGCATCACCCACTCTTTCCCAATCGAAGACGACGAACACGGCCGCGTGACCGTCAGCCGTCTGATCAGCACCGGCCCGCTCGACTGCAAGGAAATCGTCTTTTCCGTCGATCAAAACGCAACGCGCGACAAGCCCGCGAGCAGCGCGTTCTACATCGCATCGGTTTGCCGTGATGGTAAGGACTGGCGTTGGGCATCGGCCGAACCCGCCACCGAGCGCTGGGGTGCGCTGCAATGAAATTGCGTTCGCTTGGCGGTCCGATGGGTGATCGGATGCGGCTCATCGCGGCTGGCGCGCTATGCGTCGGCGCGAGCCTGCTGGCGAGCGGCTGCGCGTCGATCGGCGCCGCGAGCGGCGCGGCGGCGGGTGTCGCGTCGGGCCTCGTGACCAGCAATCCGGCCGTCGCGCTCGGCGTCGGCGTGGCCGTGCAGGCCGCGACCGACGAAGCGGTCGCGCGCTACATGCGCAGCATGCACAAGGATCAGCAGGATCTGATGGCGGCGCTGGTCGGCACGATGCCGGTCGGCGAAACGAAACCGTGGTCGGTCAAGCACACCTTGCCGATCGAAAACGGCCATGGCGAGGTGCGCGTGACCCGCGCGTTCAGCTCGGCGCTCGCGCTGTGCAAGGATTTCGTGTTCTCGGTGCAGGACGGCGACGGCCCGAACGCGCCCGAGAGGTGGTTCACGGCGAGCGCGTGCCAGCAGGACAAGGGTTGGAAGTGGGCCACGGCCGAGCCGGCGGTTACACGCTGGGGCAATCTGCAATAAAAGCGGCGAGGTTTTCCTCGCCGCTTTTTTGTCTGAACCGCAGTCGTTTCCGCGGCAACCCAAGCTTAAGACTCCACGTCTTCCAGACTGAAGATTTCGGTCTGGTCGTTATACGAAAAGATCTCGCCGTAACGGCCCCAGTTGATGACCGCGTCGAGCGTCTCTTCCGCCGCGCTGTCCGACAGGAAGTCCTCGAGCTCCTGCTCGAAACGCACGCGCGGCGCGCGATGTCCGGGCCGCTCGTTCAACACCTTCTTGATCCGCGCCGCGAGCGGCACGTGCCGCAGCAGATGCTCGGCGAACATCATCTTCCGTTCCTGCGTGCCGAACTCGGAGAACACGCGCGCCGGCGGCGTCAGGAAAATGTCGCCCTCGCGCACGTCGGCGAAACCGAGGTGCTGCAGCACTTCGGCGATCGGGAACAGATCGTCGACCTCCAGATGCAGCGAGCGCGCGATTTCCGGCATGTCCGCGCGGCCGTGATACGGCGCGGCGGCGAGCGTTTCGATCAGACCGGCCATCAGGTTGGTCGACACGTGCGGCAGCCAGCTACCGAGCTCCAGCCCCTTCTTGGTCTTTTCGTCGGTCTGACGCGCGGTCATCTTCGCGTAGATCTCGTCGACGAGGCGGCGGAATGCCGGGTCCAGACGGTTGCGCGGATGCTTGAACGGCACCTTGATCTCGGCGATCACGCGGCCCGGGTTCGACGACAGCACCAGAATGCGGTCGCACATGAACACCGCTTCCTCGATGTTGTGCGTCACGATCAGCACCGCCTTGATCGGCATGCGCCCCTGCGTCCAGAGATCGAGCAGGTCGGTACGCAGCGTTTCGGCGGTCAGCACGTCGAGCGCGGAGAACGGCTCGTCCATCAGCAGCAGCGTCGGATCGACGACGAGCGCGCGCGCAAAGCCGACGCGCTGGCGCATGCCGCCCGACAACTCGCGCGGATACGCGTTTTCGAAGCCGTCGAGGCCGATCAGGTCGATCGCGGCGAGCGCGCGCGTGCGCCGCTCCGACGCACCGACGCCTTGCGCCTCGAGACCCGCTTCCACGTTCTGCAGCACGGTCAGCCACGGAAACAGCGCGAAGGTCTGGAACACCATCGCGACACCCTTGGCCGGACCTGCGAGCGGCTTGCCCATGTACGTGACTTCGCCGTCGGTCGGCTCGATCAGACCGGCGATGATGCGCAACAGCGTCGACTTGCCCGAGCCCGAACGGCCAAGCAGACCGACGATCTCGCCCTCGCGCAGCGACAGATTCGCGTCGTCGAGGACGAGCAGTTCGCCCTGCGTCTTGTTGAAGCCGCGGCACACGTCCTTCACGCGCAGGATTTCCTCGCCGAGGCGCGGGGGCTTCGGCGGCGTCTGGATCGGCGCGGCGGTCATAGCAGCTTTAGGATTTTGCATCGCGTTAAGCCTTCATTTCTCAATCTAGACGGAGCTTGCCCTCGGCGTAGGCGTACATCGGACGCCACAGCAGACGGTTGAACAGGGTCACGAACAGGGACATCACGGCGATGCCCACGATGATCTTCGGATAGTCGCCCGCCGCGGTAGTCTGCGCGATATAGGCGCCGAGGCCATGCGCGGCGATCTTGGTATCGCCCCACTGCACGAACTCGGCAACGATGCTCGCGTTCCACGCGCCGCCCGACGCGGTGATCGCACCGGTCACGTAGTACGGAAAAATGCCCGGCAGCATCGCCTGACGCCACCACTGCCAGCCGCGAATGTGGAAATTCTTGGCCGCCTCGCGGTAGTCGTTCGGATACGAGCTTGCACCTGCAATCACGTTGAACAGGATATACCACTGCGTGCCGAGCACGATCAGCGGCGATAGCCAAATGTCCGGATTCAGGTGAAAGCGCACGATCGCGATCACGAAAACCGGGAACAGCAAATTCGCCGGGAACGCCGCGAGGAACTGCGCGAGTGGCTGCATCTTTTCCGCGAGCGCGGGGCGCAGGCCAATCAGCACGCCGACGGGCACCCAGATCACGGAAGCGATCGCGATCAGCACGACCACGCGCAGGAGCGTGATCAGGCCCAGCACGAACACGTGGCCGATCTCGTCGAGCGTCACGCCGGTACGCACATACAGGAACACGCGGTACACCACATACACCGTGGCGAGCAGCACGATCGCCGCCCAGATGAAGTCGCCGAGCTTCGAGTTCTTCTCGCGCTGCGGGATGTGAAAGCGCGGCGCGCTGAACGCCGGCAGTTGGAAGCGCACCCGAGCCGCGCGCGCGAACATCCAGCCGAGCGGCACGAGCAACCGGTGAATCAGCCGCGTGCGGCGGATCAGGTCGAGCAGCCACGATTCCGGCGCATCGCCCGAACTCGTGAACTCCATGCGGAACTTGTCCGCCCACGCGACGAGCGGCCGGAACAGCAACTGGTCGTACGCGAGAATCACGACCGTCATCGCGAGGATGACCCAGCCAATCGCGTGCAGGTTCTTGTCGCTGATCGCCTGCGCCAGGTAGGCGCCGATGCCCGGCAGCGTAATCGTATGATTGCCGACCGTGATCGCTTCGGAAGCCACGACGAAGAACCAGCCGCCCGACATCGACATCATCATGTTCCAGATCAGGCCGGGCATCGAGAACGGCACTTCGAGTTTCCAGAAGCGCTGCCATGAAGTCAGATGAAAGCCGCGCGAGACTTCGTCGAGATCGCGCGGCACCGTGCGCAGCGACTGATAGAAGCTGAACGTCATGTTCCACGCCTGGCTCGTGAAGATCGCGAAGATCGCGGCGAGTTCGGCGCCGAGCACGCGCCCCGGGAACATCGCGAGGAAGAACGTGACCGTGAACGAGATGTAGCCGAGCACCGGCACCGACTGCAGGATGTCGAGGATCGGCACCAGCACGAGACCGGCGCGGCGGCTCTTGGCGGCCAGCGTCCCGTAGACCAACGTGAAGATCAGCGACGCGACCATCGCCGCGAGCATGCGCAGCGTGGTGCGCATCGCGTACTCGGGCAGGTTGGCCGGATCGAGCGAGATCGCCTGCGTCTTTAGCGTCGACATCGGCGCGAGCGTCTCGTGAAAGCCGATCGACGCCATCGCGATCAGGCAGATGATCAGCGGGAACGCGACGAAGTCCCAGCGGTTGGGCAACACGCGCCATGCCGACGCATTGGCGGTGCGGTTCAGGTTGAAGCTGAAATCCATCAGATGCCCTCCCTCTTCAAACAGGCATTCGAACGCTCGAAGGAGGCCGCGGCTGCTCCGCGGCGGTCTATGGGTCGGTCCGGAAAGCGGAAATCAGGCATGGCAAAACGCGCGTGCGTGGTAAATCGTTAGCGTTGGAGACACATGGTCCGGCAATGGACTGGTTCGTGAACGCGTCGCCCACGACCACAACCATCACGCCGAACTCCTGTCGCCGCGGGCGCCGCCCGAGGGCTGGCGGGCTTTTCTCGTTTTGGACGGCACGACACTACACCATCCTATGTTTCAGGCACAACCTTTCGCCGCAAATTGCGATACGGCCTCGCGAGGCCGTGGCGTAAGGCTTCAGCAAGCCCCGGCACGCGTCGCCGCGCCGCACTGTACCCTGCTGCCGCGTGCTTCAGCGTGACACGTCGCGAGGCCGTCTCGCGGCGTGGCGCGCAAGCCACATCGGCGCATCGCCCCCGGCCATCGTCGCTCGATCGCTTCATTGGCCCGCACAGCTATCAAGAAAGCGGCGCGGCTGCCGTTAAGAACCTGATCGGCGCGGCATATGCAGGCGGCATCCCAGCAATAACGGTGGCATCGTGCCCCGCGACGGTTAAAATCGGGAAACGACGTACCTGTTTATCAGCGGATCATCCCGGGCATGGCGACGGCGCAGCGCACGTCGCTCGCGACGGGACGAAACCGCAGCTGATGCAGATAACGACACAGCGTTGAGAGCGCGCTGCCCACGAACGAGCAAGTTGCATGTCACAGCCAGACGGATCAGAGGGTCGATGAACAGGACAACCTTGCGCCAGGTAGCCGGGCCGGTCAGCTTCGTGCTGATCGTACTCGTCTGCTGGTTCGTGGCTGGCATGGTCGCGGACCGGATGGTACAGCAAGAGCTGGACGCGGCGTTGCGCACGCAGCGGCAAATGTCCACGTCGATCGTCGACAACATGGCTGAAGTGATTGCCAGCGACCTCGCGATGTCCCGCGCCATCCCCGCAACCATGGCCGAAATGGACGTGGTCCAGCGTGCCCTCGTGCAATCGCAGAATTATGCCGTGAACAGCGAGGCGGGGGAACCCGCCTTGCGAGCCGCCTTGCTCAAGGATCCGAAGATGGCCGGGGTCAGCAGGTTCCTGCACGAAGCGCAGGGCTTCTCCGGGCTCGATCAGGTCTGGATCGTCAACGCGAACGGCATTTGCGTCGCGTCGAGCGGCACGATGTCGAATCCCGAGGGTGCGCAGCAATCGTTCGTCGGCGTGGACATGCGCGCGCGCGGCTATCTGACCAACGCGCTGCTCGGCGCATTCTCCGAAGCCTACGGCGTGGGTCGCGCGAGCGGCGAGCCGGGCATCTTCATCGCCGCGCCGGTGTACGCGGACGGGCTGCTGGTCGGCGCGGTGGTCGCGAAGGTCGGCATCGCGCGGTTGCGCCACTGGGTCGCGCACGCGGGCACCTTCGTGTCCGACGACAACGGCGTCATCATCATGGCGCACAACAGCGCGCTCGAAGGCCACGCGTTGCCAAACTCGCGCGTCACGCTGATGAGCCCCGCCGAGCGGCGCATCATCTACCGCCGGGAGACGTTCCCCGACATGCTGATCCGCGAAGACACGCAAGTGCGTGAGCAGGCGCCGTGGGTGCCGGCGTCGGTCGCCGCGCAGCTGTTCGGCATGATCGAACGGCCGGCCCCGGCGCTCTATCAGAACCGCGGCGGCCTGAACTCGGGGCTCTCCGCGCACCTGGTCGATCCGCTCGCCGCGTGGCCGGAGCTGCTGCGCAACCACAAGCGCGACCACCTGCTGGTGTTCCTGACGCTCGCCGGCACCGTCGCGCTCGCGTGGGTGATCACCGTGTCCTACGTGCGCGAGCGGCGCCACCATCGCGCGACACGCGATCTCGCCGAGCAGTTGCAGTCGGCCAATACGCTGCTATCGGCGGAGGCGCGGCACGATGCGCTGACCGGCGCGCTGTCGCGGCGCTATTTCCTCGACCTGCTGCGCCACGAGATCGATCGCGCGCACGCGGGGCGCGAGCCGCTGTGCATGGCGATCGCCGATCTCGACCACTTCAAGCAGATCAACGACCGCTTCGGCCACGCCGCCGGCGACCGCGCGCTCGAACATTTCGTCGATACGTGTCGCGCCGAGCTGCGTGGCTCCGACGCGGTCGGCCGGCTCGGCGGCGAAGAGTTCGGCCTGCTGCTGCCGGCCACCGATCTGACGGGCGGGCGCGAAGTCGTCGAGCGTCTGCGGCTGCGGTTGAAAGCGGTGCCCTCGCCGAAGCTGCCGGCCTCGGCGGGGCTGAGCGTGAGCATCGGCATCACCGAACTGTCGCCCGACGATCTGCCCGAGCGTCTCATGAGCCGCGCCGATACCGCGCTGTATGCGGCGAAGACCGGCGGGCGCGACCGCACCGAAGCACTGCCGCCCGACGATACGGCGCCGCCTACGCGCACCGCGGTGAATGCCTGGTGAATGCCTGGTGAATGCCTGGTGAATGCCTGACGCTCGCCGAAATATTCAGCGCGCGACGGTATCGCCCTCTCCGCTCAGCCAACCCACGCCGACACCCTGCCCCGCGCTGAAAACGACGCCGAGCCTCCCACAACGAAGCAGGTATCATCAATCCTGATATCGGATTGTCACTACCGCACTAACGGGAGATTCGCATGAAGGGAAATCTGGTGATCGTCTGTCGCGATCACGACGCTGATGCTTTCGACCATCTGCTCGCCGAATACGGCGCGTTCCAGACGCGTCTGTCGTCGACCGCGTGGTATCTGAAACTGGAGGTCGCGCCGGAACTGATTCAGGAGGAAATACTCGCGCGCCTCGGCAAATATACGACGCACTATATTTTCGAGGCGGAATCGGTGACGTGGAATACCGTCGATAGCGAAACGGCGAACGCGTTGAATACGCTGTTTTCGGACTGAGCTCTCGCCGCTCGCGATGCCGACGCCTCGCGCGCGCATCGCGACTCCAACACCCCTGCTTCTACCAGGCGTTTTCCGAGGCGGTCGCGACCCGCGGCAGCACGTCGAACGGAAAACTCATCAACACCCGCAAACCGCGGCCGCCATGATTGCCGATTTCCCATTCACCGCCCGCGCGCCGCACGAGCCGCTCGACGATCGCAAGGCCCAGCCCGCTATGGCCGTTGCCGCCTCGCGCCGGATCGAGCCGCACGAACGGCCGGCTCGCGTTGATCAGGTCCTGGGCGGCGATGCCCGTGCCGCTGTCGCTAATTGATAGCGTAAAGCTCTGCGGTGTGCGCGCGGTCGCGACGACCACCGGCGGCGCGCCATACGCATGCGCGTTGTCGATCAGATTCGACAGGATCCGGTCGAGCGTGGCCGCCGGCAGCAGAAATGACGGCCCGGCGTTCAGTTCCGTGTGCACGGTCGGCGCACTGGTGGCCACCGCCCGATAGCTGCGCACGACACGCTCGCACTGCGCATCCACTTCCACGGGTTCGCTGCGGTCCGCGCCGTCGTGCGCGAACAGCAGGAACTGCTCGACGATATGCGTCATCGAATCGACGTCGCGCACGACGCCGTCGCGCGTCTTCGCGTCGTCCATCATTTCGGCGCGCAGCCGCAGACGCGCGAGCGGCGTCTTCAGGTCATGCGCGACACCGGCAAGCATCACCGCGCGATCGTTCTCGGTGCGCGCGACTTCCTGCACCATCTGATTGAAGCCATGGGTGAGTTGCCGCAACTCGCGCGGCCCGCGCTCGGGCACCGGCGGCACCGGCAGCCCGCGACCGAAGCGCGCCACCGCCTGCGCGAGCAAGCGCAGCGGCCGCTGCAGCGCCCAAGCGGCGAACAGCGCCGCCATCACCGCAAACGAGAAAATGATGACGAGCCACAAGACCGTGCGGTCGAGCGAGCGCGGCATGCGCAGCGGCTGCACCGGCACGACGATCCAGTTCTGATCGGTCACGGCGCGCACCCATAGCATGGGCGGAGCGCCGGGCGGACCGACGCGCACCTGGGTGTCGGCCGGCATGCGGTCGCGCACGTCCTCGACGAAACGCGCGAGCGGCGGCGGCATGTTAGCGCTGGCCGCCGGCACGTCCGGGCTCGCCGGGTCGACCAGCTTCACACGCGACGGCAGCGGTTGATCCGGTGTGCGGGCGACGTGCTGACGCACCGCGTCGACGAGGAAGGTCGCTTCCTCGACCGCGTAGCGCGTCTGCAGTTGCGAACGTTCGAGTCGCATCAGCGCGTACCACGCGAAATGCGACAGCAACAGCACCGCGACGACGAGCAGCGCGAGCCGCCCGAACAGCGAATCAATGGGCCGACGCATGCTGCTCGCCGTCCGGCACGAACACGTAACCGCGGCCGCGCACGGTCTGGATGAAGCGCGGCGTGGATGGATCGGTTTCGAGAATGCGACGCAGGCGCCACACCTGCACGTCGATGCCGCGGTCGGTGCCGTCGTACTCGGGACCGTGCAGCAGTTCCAGCAGGCGCTCGCGCGTGAGCGTGCGCATGGGGTGATTGACGAAAATCTTCAGCAGCGCGAACTCGCTGCCCGACAGCGGGAGCGGCTTGTCTTCGAGATGCAGCGTGCGCGACTGGAAATCCAGCGTGAAGCGACCGAAGCTGAACGGCTCGCGCTGCTCGGGCGCGGCCGCCGACGGCAGCGTGCGGCGCCGCCGCAGCACCGCCTGCACGCGCGCGAGCAGTTCGCGCGGATTGAACGGTTTGCCGAGGTAATCGTCCGCGCCGAGTTCGAGCCCGACGATACGATCGACGTCGTCCGCACGCGCGGTCAGCATGATGACGGGGATATCGTCGCCCGACGCGCGCAGCTTGCGCAGCGCGGTGAGGCCGTCCACGCCGGGCATCATCAGGTCCAGCACGATGAGGTCGGGGCGCTCGCGCTCGAGGCGCCGTTCGAGCGAGCCCGCGTCGTGCAGCACCGAAACTTCGATGCCCTGACGGGCGAGATAGTCGCGCAACAGATCGCGCAGTTCGACGTCGTCGTCGACGACCAGGATTTGAGTAGCCATGGAATGAAGTTTAACGCGCAGCCAAAAGGGATTTCGTTTTCCAAACGGTCTGAAGGGTTACCGGGTGTTACGGTGAAAGCCGCACGTAATTGCTGGTAATAGCGGCGTCCGGGCGCGTAACACAGCGGCGCACCCGGTTCTCTACGCTGTGCCTTACCGAGTGCAGGCAGTCCAAAGACCGGTTGCTTCGTCGGCTATTCCATTACAAGGAGCCTCATATGTCCACCAAAAAGATGTCGCGCGTTCTCGCCGTTGCTGCCACCGCTCTCGCCATCGGCGCGGGCGCCGCTTACGCCGCCCAACCCGCCGAGCAGGCGCACGGCGGGCCCGGCGGCTGGCATGGCCACTTCATGAAGGAACTGACCCAACTCCACGACCAGCTGAAGCTGAACGCGGATCAGGAAAAGCTGTGGCAAAACGCGCTCGATACGATGAAGCAGAACCACGAAGCGATGCGCGCCAACCACAAGCAGGTTCAAGACCAGTTCAAGGCCGCACAGCAACAGCCGATCCTCGATCTGAACGCGATGGCCGCGACGCATCAGCAGATCGAGCAGAAGGACGCGCAACTGCGTCAGCAAACCACCGACGCGTGGCTGAAGTTCTATAACGGCCTGAACGACCAGCAGAAGACCACCGTCAGCACGGCGCTGAAGCAGCGCTTCGCGCGGATGGAGCAGCGTCACGAGAAGATGCGCGAGCGCTGGGAGCATCACAAGGGCGCCGCGTCGGCGCCGGCCGCCAATCAATAAGCGGCGCATTCGCGAGGCGGACCAGGGAGGGCGCCTCGCTAATAGAAAAACGCCACGGAAGAGGTTTTCCGTGGCGTTGCTGTTTGGCGCTGCTCGCCGCTCGATCGGCGGCCCGCGCGAATCAACTGCTTGAATCAGCGGTTCAACTGACCCAGATCGAACAGCAGCACTTCCGCGTCGTCGCCCTTTTCCAGCGTCACCGTGTCGACGTCGCTGAGCTTCGCGGCATCGCCCGCCTCGAGCACCGTGCCGTTTACGCTCAGCGTGCCGCGCGCGACGTGCAGATAGCCGAGGCGCCCCGCCGGCAGCGCGAACGTCGCGTGTTCGGCGCCGTCGAACAGTCCCGCGTAGATCGACGCGTCCGCATGGATCGTCACCGAGCCGTCACGACCGTCGGGCGACGCGATCACGCGCAGGCGGCCGCGCTTGCTGTCGGCGTCGAAGCGCTTTTCCTCGTAGCCGGGCTGGTCGCCCGCGCGGCGCGGGATGATCCAGATCTGCAGCAAGTGCACGAGTTCGTCGCGCGACGCGTTGAACTCGCTATGCTGCACGCCGGTGCCCGCGCTCATGCGCTGCACGTCGCCGGGACGGATCGTCGAGCCATTGCCCATGCTGTCGCGATGCGCGAGCGCGCCTTCGAGCACATACGTGACGATCTCCATGTCGCGATGCCCGTGCGCGCCGAAACCCTGACCGCCGGCGATGCGGTCTTCGTTGATCACGCGCAGCGGCCCGAAGTGCACGTGCTCGGGGTCGCGGTAATCGGCAAACGAGAAGCTGTGATACGAGTCGAGCCAGCCGTGGTTGGCATGACCGCGTTCTGCGGAGCGGCGAATCTCGATCATGGAAAGTCTCCCGGTAAATAATCAATCAGAGCGATGCCGGGAATGTAGGGGTTGCGCCCCCTTATAACAATCGTGCGCAACCGCACCGCAGCGTTCCATCGCTGCATGCAATCGCGCGACCGGCGAGCCCATCGCGCGGAACGCCCGGCGCCCGGATGCCCGGCGCCCGCAAAACCGCGCCGGCGTCGCGCACGCACAACGCGTTGCACGGCGTCTTGCCGCTCGATGCCGCGCTGCGCTGGCAGCTTGCCGCTCTTCGGGTAAAATACCGCGCTTTTCAAGCCGCGTGGACGTCCCACGGGACGTGCAGGCCGCGCCGGCAAGCCTCGGCGGGCCGGCCGCAACCGGTGCGCGACGGGCTTCGACTCGGCACCACACCGTGCGAGCCACGCCCGACAAGCACCGAACGCGCCGGACCGGCGCGCCACGTCGGACTAACCGCCCGCGCAAGGACGACCAGAGCGCGGCGACAATCCCTGCGGCACGGCAATTTTGACCGCCTAGAATAGCGACCGTCGGCCCTCGGCCGGTGCTCGTCGAGTCGTGTCATTACGACGATCAGTTTGATTCAGGAGAAACATGAAGAAGTTCGCACTGTGCGTGGCTCTGGCAGTCATGGCCACCGGCGCGACGGCGAAAGAATGGAAAACGGTGCGCATCGGGGTCGACGCCAGTTATCCGCCATTCGAATCGAAGGCGCCTGATGGCGACATCGTCGGTTTCGATGCCGATCTGACCCGCGCGCTGTGCGCGAAGATGAACGTGAAGTGCGTGTGGGTCGCGCAGGATCTCGATGGCATCATCCCGGCGCTGAAAGCTCGCAAGTTCGACGCGATCGTTTCCTCGCTGAGCGTCACCGACAAGCGCCGCGAGCAGATCGACTTCTCCGACAGGATGCTCGACGCGCCCGCCCGCATGATTGCGAAAACCGGTTCGCCGCTTCGGCCCACCCCTGAATCGCTGAAAGGCAAGCACGTCGGCGTCGAGCAGGGTTCGACGCAGGAACAGTACGCGAAGGCCTGGTGGGAGCCGAAGGGCGTGCTCGTCGTGTCGTACCAGAATCAGGACGAGGTGTACGCGGATCTCGCGTCGGGGCGCCTCGACGCCGCGCTGCAGGACGAAGTGCAGGCCGACGCCGGTTTTCTGAAGACGCCGCGCGGCAAAGGGTTCTCCTGGGCCGGTCCGGAAGTGAAGGATCCGCAGACGATCGGCGAAGGCACCGCGATCGGTCTGCGCAAGGGCGATGCCGAGCTGAAGGCGAAGTTCAATCAGGCGCTCGCCGAGGTTCATCAGGACGGCACGTTCAAGAAGCTCGAAAAGCAGTACTTCGATTTCGACATTTATCCCGGCCGTTGAGCGAAACAGGCAGGATACTGCGTGGTAAGCCGGCTCGTGCCGGTGGCAGTGAAAGCGGCAACGAAGGTGGCGACACCAGGCAGTAGATTCACCAGGCAGTAGATTCAAAACAATCCGAGACGAAAGTCCCACAAGCGCGCTGCAGGAGCACCAACGTTTCTGCAGCATGATTTGCACAGCGGCACGCTGTGCGCTGCGGATCACGGCGAGCCAGGCGCTCGTCCCCGACGCGGCGCTACGCGGACCGCGTCTTTCGCGGTGCGCGTAGCGCATCGTCGTGGACTACCTATGTTCCTTCAAGGCTACGGCCCGCTGCTTCTCAGCGGCACCTGGCAAACCGTCAAGCTGGCGGTGTTCTCGCTCGCGCTCGCGTTCGTGCTCGGCCTGCTCGGCGCGGCGGCGAAATTGTCGAAGAACCGTCTGTCGAACGGCATCGGCACGGTGTATACGACGCTCGTGCGCGGCGTGCCCGATCTCGTGCTGATGCTGCTGCTGTTCTATAGCATCCAGATCTGGCTGAACAACCTGACCGACGCGCTCGGCTGGGAGCAGATCGACATCGACCCGTTCGTGGCCGGCGTCGCGGTGCTCGGCTTCATCTACGGCGCGTACTTCACCGAGACGTTCCGCGGCGCGTTTATCGCGGTGCCGCGCGGCCAGCTCGAAGCGGGCGCCGCCTACGGCATGACGAGCTGGCAGGTGTTCTCGCGCGTGATGTTCCCGCAAATGATGCGCTTCGCGCTTCCGGGCATCGGCAATAACTGGCAGGTGATGGTCAAGGCGACCGCGCTCGTGTCGATCATCGGTCTCGCCGACGTCGTCAAGGCCTCGCAGGACGCCGGCAAGGGTACCTTGCGGTTCTTCTTCTTTACCCTGCTCGCGGGGGCGATCTATCTCGTCATCACCACCGTATCGAACTTCGTGCTGATGTACCTCGAAAAGCGTTACTCGACCGGCGTGCGAAAGGCGGATCTATGATCGAGATCATTCAGCAATACTGGCGCAACTATCTGTTCACCGACGGCTATCGCTTCACCGGCGTCGCGATCACGTTATGGCTGCTGGTCGTGTCGATCGGCCTCGGCTTCTGCCTGTCGGTGCCGCTCGCGGTCGCGCGCGTGTCGAAGAAGAAATGGCTCGCGGGCCTCGTGTGGCTCTATACGTATATCTTCCGCGGCACGCCGCTCTACGTGCAGCTGCTGCTGTGCTACACGGGTCTCTACAGCCTCGAGATCATCCGCAACAACGAGCTGACCAACGCGTTCTTTCGCGACGGCATGCACTGCACGCTGCTCGCGTTCACGCTGAATACCTGCGCGTACACGACCGAAATCTTCGCGGGCGCGATCAAGGCGACGCCCTACGGCGAGATCGAAGCGGCGCGCGCGTACGGCATGTCGTCGTTCACGCTGTACCGGCGCGTGATTCTGCCGTCGGCGCTGCGCCGCGCACTGCCCTACTACAGCAACGAAGTGATCCTGATGCTGCACGCGACCACCGTCGCGTTCACGGCCACGGTGCCGGACATCCTGAAGATCGCGCGCGACGTGAACTCCGCGACGTACCAGTCGTTCAATGCGTTCGGCATCGCCGCGCTGCTGTATCTGTGTATTTCTTTCGCGCTCGTGTGGCTGTTCCGCCGCGCCGAGCGTCGCTGGCTCGCTTACCTGCGGCCGCAAGGCAAGTAACTGCGCGTCCCTGGACAAGCAAGCTCGTTAAGGATCCTGATGAACTCCAAGAAGCAGAAGCTCTTCGTCGACGAGCTTCACAAAAAGTACGGCGACAACGAAGTCCTCAAGGGCGTGTCGCTGAAAGCCAATGCCGGCGACGTGATCAGCGTGATCGGTTCGTCCGGTTCGGGCAAGAGCACGATGCTCCGCTGCATCAACTTTCTCGAACAGCCGAACGCGGGGCGCATTTTCGTCGACGGCGAGGAAGTGCGCACGCAGACCGCCAGGGACGGCGCGTTGCGCGTGTCGGACCCGAAGCAGTTGCAGCGTGTGCGCACCAAGCTTTCGATGGTGTTCCAGCACTTCAACCTGTGGTCGCACATGAACGTGCTCGAGAACATCATCGAGGCGCCGGTGCATGTGCTCGGTCTGAAGCGCAAGGAAGCCGAGGACCGGGCGCGCGAATATCTGGAGAAGGTCGGTCTCGCGCCGCGTCTCGAGAAGCAGTATCCGTCGCATCTGTCGGGCGGCCAGCAGCAGCGTGTCGCGATTGCGCGGGCGCTGGCGATGCACCCCGACGTGATGCTGTTCGACGAGCCGACCTCCGCGCTCGACCCGGAGCTCGTCGGCGAAGTGCTGAAAGTAATGCAGAAGCTCGCCGAGGAGGGCCGCACGATGATCGTCGTCACGCACGAAATGGGCTTCGCGCGCAACGTGTCGAACCACGTGATGTTTCTGCACCAGGGCCGCGTCGAGGAAGAAGGCCATCCCGACGAAGTGTTCAGGAACACGAAGAGCGAACGTCTGAAGCAATTCCTGTCGGGCAGTCTCAAGTAATAAAATTACCCGCGACTTATGATGCGAATGGCATAAAAAATGTAGTCAATGTAGTTTTACAAGGCGCTTACGAGCGCCTTTTTCGTTTTCACCATGTCCTTCCGCCCGGCCATTCGAACGACGAAAAAGCGCCGAAAATCCCACAAAACGGGCCATTCAGGCCGAGTTTTCGCCCTAACCTGCCGCTTTTGACTCGTCAATAGTGACAATCCTTAATACGACCCCTTCCAAGCCGCGATTCCCTTGCCGGACAAGGCTTTGCGCCTTTTCCCGAGGAACTCCTTCGGGTCCCAGCCCACATTCGTATTGCAATTTGGCGACACCCCCTGTTGGCGGTACTAATTTCTTCTCCCAGTTAAAGTTATTTTTGATAAATTGGTAACCAAAGTACCAAAACAAAGTTGATTAAAAGTAGTTTCACTTCAAAACACAGAGGAGAACCGGTCGGCGTGGGATCGGCATGACGCAAAGATAGCTCGACGCTACATGTCATGGCAGGAGAATCCCTATCCACCCGCCACTCTCCCCTGGTACCGCTTTCTGTTCGGTGCTTATCGCGTCCGAACACCACTCGCAGTACTGGGTTTCTTTTTTTTGACAGGGTATGGAGGAGAAGATGAAGAAAGCTTTGCTCGTCGCTGCGCTGATGTCGGCCGGCGTTGTTGCACACGCTCAGAGTAGCGTCACGCTGTATGGCCGTTTGGATGCAGGTCTCGAGTACATGTCCGGCGTCCCGACCGGCGCTAACGCCAACGGCGCGGCCAACACCAGCTCGAACCGCTTCAAGGCGGAAAGCGGCGACTGGGGCACCAGCCTGTGGGGCATGAAGGGTGTCGAGGACATTGGCGCCGGCAACAAGATCCTGTTCCAGTTGGAAGGCGCGTTCAACACGATGACGGGTGCAGGTCCTGGCGGCGGCGGTCTCTTCAATCGCTGGGCAACGGTCGGTATTTCGAACAACCAGTACGGTACGTTCACGATGGGCCGCATGCTCTTCATCTCGAACGGCGTGTGGGACTTCGACCCGTTCGGTCAGTCGAACTGGTCGTCGGCATCGCTGGTGCGTGGCCGCAACTGGCCGCAGTCGAGCAACAACTTCGCGTACCAATCGCCGAAGATCGCAGGCTTTGACTTCTACGGTCAGTACGCGCTGTCGAACGCGACGAGCTGGAACGGTAACGGCTCGACGCCGCAAGGTCGCGAAGCTGGCGCGCAGGTCACCTACACGACGGCGCTCTTCCAGGTCCGCGGTCTGTACGACGAAATCCGCAACCCGGCGAACGGCCAGTTGTGGGGTGGCCCGGTCGCCAACAACGGTATCAATACGGCTAACACGGCCAACGGCGTATTCGCGGCATCGCGCGAGTACTCGGCTCTGCTGAACGTGTTCCTCGGCCAGTTCAAGATTCAGGCCGCTTACCAGGCAGTCCGTTCGGCAGGCGCAACGGGCGTTATGCCCGGCCAGCCGACCACGCTCAATCACGAATGGGGCGGTGTGACGTGGCAGGCAACGCCGGCTGCAGCACTGATCGCGGCGGTCTACCACGTGAACGGCAACAACGGCGCGGGCAATGCGACGATCTACACGATCGGCGGTTCGTACAACCTGTCGAAGCGCACGCTGCTCGACCTGCAGGCAGCGACGGTGCGCAACAGCCGCAATGCTAACTTCGGTCTGAACGCGAACAATGCGGGCTTCGCCGCTGCAACGGACAACCCGCTGCAAGGCCGCCAGCAAAGCGGCGTGTACGCAGGTATCCAGCACTCGTTCTAAGCGAACGGTGCGCCCCGAGGGTCATATCCCTCGGGGTGTAACACGAATTTCTTCGAGAGAATCTTTTTCACGCTGCTGCGAGAGGCGCGTATCGGTGCAATATCCGCAAGGGTATTGCACCGTTTTTTATTCGGCGCACGGTTTTTGCCGTTGCGCGCACCGGGCCGGTGCGTGATTGCGTCGGCTTATACCGCTGCTTCGTTCTCTTCGCCGGTACGGATACGGATGACGCGCTCGACGTCCGCGACGAAGATCTTGCCGTCGCCGATCTTGCCGGTACGCGCCGCGCCGATGATCGCGTCGATGACCTGATCGCACTGGCTGTCCGCGACCACGACTTCGATCTTCACTTTCGGCAGAAAGTCGACCACGTATTCCGCACCACGATAGAGCTCGGTATGCCCTTTCTGGCGGCCGAACCCCTTGACCTCGGTAACGGTCAGGCCGGTGAGGCCGACTTCCGCGAGGGCCTCGCGCACTTCGTCGAGTTTGAACGGTTTGATGACTGCGGTGATGCGCTTCATGGCGAACCTCGTCTCTTGATGGGAAGAGTGGAAAGGAAAAGGATGATTTTTATTCTACGCCGCGCCGGATGCATTGCGGCATCCGCGCGCGGGTGTCGTCTTTCACTCCACCGGTTCGGTGTAGCGCGACGTGATCGGATAACGCCAGTCGCGGCCGAACGCGCGATGCGTGACGCGAATGCCGATCGGCGCCTGACGGCGCTTGTACTCGTTGATCTTGATCAGGCGCGTGACGCGCTTCACGTCGTCGACCTGATAACCCGCCGCGATGATCTCCGCGAGCGAACGGTCCTCCTCCATATACATGCGCATGATCGCGTCGAGTACTTCGTATTCGGGCAGGCTGTCCTGGTCGGTCTGGTTCTCGCGCAGCTCAGCGGACGGCGCGCGCGTCAGAATCCGCTCGGGAATCACGTCGCGCGTGGCAAACGTGGTGGCCGCGTTCCGATAGCGGCACAGCCGGTACACGAGCGTCTTCGCGATGTCCTTGATCACCGCGAAGCCGCCGGCCATGTCGCCGTACAGCGTGCAATAGCCGACCGCCATCTCGCTCTTGTTGCCGGTGGTCAGCACGATCGAGCCGAACTTGTTCGACAGCGCCATCAGCAGCGTGCCGCGAATGCGCGCCTGAATGTTCTCTTCGGTCGCATCTTCGGCGCGGCCCGCGAACTCCTCGGCGAGCGAGCCGCGGAATGCGTCGAACATCGGCGCGATCGCGATCTCGTCGTAACGCACGCCGACGCGGCGCGCCATCTCGGCGGCGTCGCTGGTCGAGATATCGGCCGTGTAGCGCGACGGCATCATCACCGCGCGTACCTTGTCGGCGCCGAGCGCATCGCATGCAACGGCCAGCACGAGCGCCGAATCGACGCCGCCCGACAGACCGATCAAAGCACCAGGAAAACCGTTCTTGCCGATGTAGTCGCGCACGCCCATCACGAGCGCCGCGTAGACCTGCGCTTCGATCGACTGCTCCGGCGCGATCGCGGCCGGCAGCGGCGTGCCAGCATCGAACTCCACGACAGCCGTGGCTTCCTCGAACTGCGCGAGCTTCGCGACGAGTTCGCCCCGCGCGTCGAGCACGAACGAACCGCCATCGAACACGAGTTCGTCCTGGCCGCCGACCATGTTCACGTAGACCATCGGAATACCGGTTTCGCGAATGCGCGCGCGCAGGATGTCGAAGCGCACCGCTTCCTTGTTCAGGTGGTACGGCGAGCCGTTCGGAATCAGCAGCACCTGCGCGCCCGCGGCCTTTGCCATCTGCGCGGCCGACGCATGCCACGCGTCCTCGCAGATCACGACACCGTACTTGACGCCGTCGAGTTCGAACACGAACGGCTGCGGGTCGGAGGCGAAGTAGCGTTTCTCGTCGAACACTTCGGTGTTCGGCAGATCCTGCTTGCGATAGGTGCCCTTCACTTCGCCGTCGACGATCAGCGACGCCGCATTGAACGTATCGACTGGCGGCACGCCGCGCTCGATCGGCGCGTTTGCATTACCATGGCCGTTCGCCGGGCGGTGCGCGAGGTTGTCCGACCCGTCGCGCAGCGGATGGCCGACGATCACATGCAGACCGGTGAACGGCTTCAACTGTGCGGCGAGATCGGCCAACGCGGCCGCGCTCGCGGTATAGAACGCGGGGCGCAGCAGCAGGTCTTCGGGCGGATAACCCGACAGAGCGAGTTCAGGCGCGACCAGCAGCTTCGCACCATCGCTGTGCGCGGCGCGCGCGGCGGCGACGATCTTCGCGACGTTGCCGGCGAAGTCGCCGACGGTGACATTGATTTGAGCAAGAGCGATTCGGGTCTTCATGGCAGGATCGACAGGCAAGCCTTCACGGCTCGCGGTACCGCGGCTCGATGGCTCGACGGGATTGAACAAACCGGATAAACGAACTCAACGAACGACGTGGCAGCTTCAGTTTCAGAGCGCCGCGCCGGTCATTGCATACAGTCACTCAGATTGAACCAGCAACGTATCGATTATCGCACGGGCATTCTGGCCTCGCCCTCCGAGGTGGACGCCGCCGAGTGGAACGCCCTCCTCGCCGCGCAGCCGCAGCCCACGCCGTTTTTGCGGCACGAGTTTCTGAGCGCGCTCAACGCGACGCAATGCGCGGTTCCCGACACCGGTTGGGCGCCGCAATTCGTCACGCTGACCGACGCGCGCACGGGCATGCTCGCGGCGGCGGCGCCCGTCTATCTGAAGGGACACTCGTACGGCGAGTACGTGTTCGACTGGGCCTGGGCCGACGCGTACAAGCGCAACGGCCTGCCCTATTACCCGAAGCTGCTGTGCGCGGTGCCCTTCACGCCGGTACAGGGCAGCCGGCTGCTGTCGGCGAACGAGCATGCGTTGCGCCATCTCGCGGCCACGTTGATGGCGTTCGCCGAGCAGGCCGAGGTGTCGTCGCTGCATGTGCTGTTTCCGACGCAGAGCGAAGCGGACGCGCTCACCGATATCGGCATGATGCAGCGCGAAGGCGTGCAGTTTCACTGGCTCAACGACGGCTATCGCGACTTCGAAGACTTTCTGTCGACGCTCGAACAGAAGAAGCGCAAGAACATCCGCGCCGAACGGCGCAAGGTGCACGAGGCCGGCATCACGATGCGAAGGATCCGCGGCGCAGACATCGAGGATGCCGACTGGCGCTTCTTCAGCAAGTGCTATCGGCAAACCTATCGCGAGCATTTTTCGAGTCCGTATCTGAACCTCGATTTCTTCCGGATGATCGGCGCGTCGATGCCGGAGAATCTGCTGCTCGTGATCGCCGAATATGAAGGCAAGCCGATCGCGAGCTCGCTCGTCGTCTATCAGCGCGACGAGAAAACCGGCGGCACCTTGTATGGCCGCTACTGGGGCGCGCTCGAACACGTGCCGTGCCTGCACTTCGAAACCGCGTACTATCAGCCGCTCGAATTCTGCATCGAAGAAAAGCTCGGCGCATTCGAAGGCGGCGCGCAGGGCGAGCACAAGATGGCGCGCGGCTTTCTGCCCACGGTCACGCGCTCGACGCATTGGCTCGCGCATCCGGCGTTCGCCGATGCGGTCGGCCATTTCCTCGATAACGAAAAAAACAGCATCCACACGTACGTGGACGAGCTGCGCGAACACAATCCGTTCAAAGGCTAGAAGCGCGGTTATGGCGTGGTTTCTCTATCTGCTCGAATGCTCGGACGGCAGCGTCTATACCGGCATCGCGACCGATGTCGCTGCTCGCTTCGACAAACATCTGAGCGGCACGGGCGCGCGTTATACGCGCTCGCGCAAGCCGGTGCGGGTGCTGGCGTCGTTCGAGCTGGCGGACCGGTCGAGCGCGTCGAGCGCCGAGTATTGGGTCAAGCGGCTCACGGCGGCCGATAAACGGGCGCTGGCGGCCGGGGTGTTCACGCTGCAGTCGGTGTTGCCGGTGGCAGCGGTGAATGACGTCGCGGAAGACGGCGAGCGTTCCGACGGCTGAGTCGTGCTACCCCCTCGCCTCCCGCATCCTCTCCGTCAGCAGCCGATGCACCCGGGCCAGCTCGCCCACCACATCTGCTTCCAGCGACGTCAACTGCTCGCGAGCGGGTAACTCGAGCCGCACCGGCCGTAACGTGCGATTCAGCGCCGCCTCGATCGCCGCGCTGATCGCCTCGACCCATTCGTCGAGTTCGCTATGCATGTCGCGACGGTTCGCGGTGAGGCGCAACTGCGTCGCGGTGCCGGCCATCCGTCGCAGCAGGCTCAGCACCGTCAGCGTGACGGTATCGGCCATCGAGTCCTCGAGCTTTTCGAGCCGCACGCGGCCGATCGCTTCTTCCGCGTTGTTGCTGGTGAGGCCCGCGGCGCGGCGCAATTGCTCGATCTCCTTGCCGCCATGCCGAGGCGCGTCGAGCGACGCGCGCAGATACGCGAGATTCGCGCGCACCGCGTCGCCGAGATAGACGCGCACATCGAGCTTCTCGCGCGTCGGCCATAGAAGGAACGTCGCGAGCAGCGCAAGCACACAGCCGAGCACGTTGTTGCCGAGCCGCGTCAGCGCGAACGCCAACTCGTTGGCGCCCGGCGTCGCGAAGTCGGCGACCAGCACGAAGGTCGGCGTCAGAAACAGCACGAACAGGCTGTAACTGACGGGGCGCAGCGCCATCGTCGCCATCACCAGCGGGAACACCGCGAGCGAGATGCCGAGCGGCGAATGAATCGCATAGCCGATCGCCGCCGCGAGCACGCCGCCGACGATACTGCCCGTCGCGCGTTCGATGCTGCGCGGCCAGGTCGCGGCGATCGACGGCTGCAGGATCAGCAGCGTGGCCATCGTGGCCCAATAGCCGAACGGCAGACCGAGCGCGCGAATCACGACGAAGCCCGCCGTCGTCGTCACGCCGACACGCGCCGCATGGCGCAAGCCGACCGACTGCCACGACAGGTTGGCCTTCAGCGTCGACCACGCGCGCGCCGTATAACGCGCGACGCACGCGCTCCACGGCTCGACGTGCACCTCACGCGGCGCGAAATCGACGAGCTCGAAACCGGATTGCAGCTTCACCGGTTCGAGCAACGCGCTTTCGAGCCGATGCGCGAGACGCCGCAGACGCGCCTGCAGGTCCGCGAGACGTTCCCAGCGCGCGTCGCCGGTCGCGCTGCCGATGTCGCTGAGCACTTCGCCGATCGCATTGAGCGAGCGCACCGCGCGTTGCGTGCGGCGCGGATCGTCGGGCACTTTCGCGCCCGCGCCCGACACCGCGATCAGATACGCGAACAACGCTTCGCCATCGGTCAGCAAACCGAGCAACGTGTCGTAGACGGCCGCCCCGCCCGCCTTCGAGGCGGGCACGTTCGCGAGCGCATCGCGCGAACGTTCGAGCGACGCGCGCGCATCGGCGCGAAAGCGCGCGGCATGCGTGGCCCATTCGCGCGGCGCGGCACGGCCGCCGACAAGCCGCGCGCTATCGAACGCGACATCGGCGAGGCGCAGATACACCGCGCGCAACGACGCGCGGCTCGCGCCGAATGGATGAATGCGCCACACCGTCAAGCTCAGCACGATCGCGAACAGACAGCCGACCAGATAGACGCCGAGAAACGCGACACCCGCGCGCGCGTCGTGCATCGGCCGATCGACCATCACGACGCAGGCGGTCGCCGCGAGGATCGTCACCTGCGACGTGGCCGCGCCCCAGATGCGGCCGAACGCGCCGAGCGTCGTGAACGCGAGCACCGCGAGCGCGGCCCACGCGGCACCCGAGGCGGACGCGAACGCGGTCATGCCGCCGCACAGCGTCGACAGCAGCGCGAAGCTCATCATCGACATGAAGCGGGCGCGGTTCGAGCCGGCGGCATCGGCGAGGCAGGTCCAGAACGCGCCGATCGCCGCCCACGCAAATACCGGATCGTGCAGCACGTTGCCGAGCGCGAGCATCGCCGTCGATGCGCACGCCGCCCTCAAGCCCTCCGACAGATTCGCCTCGCTCGCCGCGAACGACACCATCCAGACCGGCCGCTTGCGATAGATCGCGGTGACGACCGAATGCAGCCGGGTCGACCAGCGCGGCGATGTCGAGTGGGACTTGCTGCGGTTCATCATCCGGACCGTGGTTCTTGAAGTGATGGAAACGCGCGTAGATGCCTGGAGTTCGCGCGCGAGGTCGTGCGGCGAATGATAAGGGTTTACACCTAAATATAAAAATGCGTTCCGTTCATCGGAGCGATGCGTTCAGGTTATGCGCGCGAGACGAAGCGTGCGAGACGAAGATCGCGGCATCCTTGCACGGTGGTCGAATGCCGCGCAAATCAGATGAAAAAACCGCGCGGTCCTTGCGGACTCGCGCGGTTTTCGTACTGCATGCAGCAAGCGGATGAACGGCGGCGCGCTTAGTAGCGCTCCGCGGCTAGAAGATCGCGAAAGATTCTCACAAGATATTGATTTCATTGTCATTCCGCGCCCATTATAGGTCTTCGCCCCCGTCGCCAATCTTACGTTTTTCACTGCGACGCGCTTTTGACGGTCGACTGTATTCAGTCTGCCGTTGCCCGCGAAGCGCTGCCAAGGTCTCGCCTGTGTGCCTCCGGCCTGCCGAGAGACTGCAATCCAAAAGAGAAAAGGGAACCTGTATGCGCATCCCAATCCGTCTGTCTGGACCACTGGTACTGTCGGTAGCCGTCGCGCTTTCCATATCGGGACTTGGCGCACCGCCTGCATCCGCTGCTGGTGCACAGGGCACAAACTCAAACGAAGCGCCCTTCCTGCATGAAAACGATGCGGCAATGACGAAGATGATGACAGACATGTCCATCAAGCCGACTGGCGATGTCGACCGGGACTTCGTCGCCATGATGGTGCCTCATCATCAGGGAGCCATCGACATGGCGCAGGCCGAATTACGCTATGGAGATAACGAGCAATTGCGTCGTCTCGCCCAGGAAATCGTCGTCGAGCAACAGCAGGAAATCGTTGCCATGCGCCTCGCCCTCGGGCAGCCCCTGCCCCCTTCGGCACCCGCTCCAGACCAGCAGCAGCGCGTCCCGTCATCCGCAGACCACACACATTCGATGTCCAACCCTGGCAGGCAGATGAACATGCCGAATCACACGCAACAGGAGCCCAAATGAAACGCACGCCGCTTCTCACCACCGCCCTGACCACAGCGGCACTGACTGCAGCGCAGTTCGCGTGGGCCGGACAGGTACCCGGTTCGTCGTCCGACCCAGACATTGCCGTGAGTCACCGCGACCGGGTCTATGCGGCCGAGCAATTCTCGAATACCGTCTCCGTCGTTGACCCGGCGGACAACAAGATGGTCGGGCTGATTCGTCTGGGCGACCCATCGCCGGGCAACTTCAGCCCATTGTACAAAGGCCAGTTGCTGGTGCACGGCATGGGTTTTTCGCCCGACCACCGGACAATTGCAGTCGTATCCATCGGCTCGAACTCGGTCTCGTTCATCGATACTCAGACGAATGCGGTCAAGCATGTTACGTACGTGGGCCGGTCGCCTCACGAGGCCTTCTTTACACCCGACGGGAAGGAGGTCTGGGTGACCGTGCGCGGTGAAAACTATGTTTCCGTGCTGGACGGTACAACCTTTGAAGAAAAGACCCGGATTACTGTGCCGGCCGGCCCGGGCATGCAAATCTTCTCGCCGGATGGAAAGTATGGCTACGTGTGCTCTTCGTTCAATCCCGAGACGAAGGTCATTTCGGTCGCCGACCACAAGATTGTCGGCACGGTGAAGCAGGCGAGCCCGTTCTGCCCGAACATCGCTGCGACCCCGGACGGCAAGCAGGTGTGGTTCACGCTCAAGGATGTGGGCAAGACTGCGTATTCCACGCAAAGAGAACAGCCATTCGACGGCAAAGTGAATCGTGATTCCACGGCAAAGTGAACAAGGATTCCACGCCATCGCGAACAAACGGAGCGCAGCGACGCGGGACCTTTACCTTTTTACTCGGACTGCGGCTTTGCGGTCAATCGACTGCGCGTCTTGCGCAGCGATTCGCCCGCGAGCGTGATGCGATGAGCGTTGTGCACCAGCCGGTCAAGGATCGCGTCGGCGACAGTGGGTTCGCCGATCGCCTCATGCCAGTGGTCCACCGGGATCTGGGAGGTAGCGAGCGTGGAGCGGTGCCCGTGACGGTCGTCAAGAACCTCAAGCAGATCGCGCCGCGCGGAATCAGTCAGCGGCGCCATTGCCAGATCGTCGAGAATCACGAGATCCGTCTTGGCAAGTTGGGCGAGCCATCGCGCGTAGCGCCCGCTGCCGTGTGCGATCGCCAGTTCCTCGTTCAGTTTCGGCACGCGCAGATAGCAGGCGGAGAACCCCTGGCGGCACGCCTGGATGGCGAAGGCGCAACCCAACCAACTCTTGCCGAGCCCGGTCGGGCCAACCAGGATCAGGTTCTGCCTCTCCCGAAGCCACTCACCGGTCAGCAGTCGGGCGGTGAGCGCCCGGTCCAGGCCGCGGGCGGTGCGATAGTCGATGTCCTCGGGCGAAGCGTCGGGGACCTTCAGTCTGGCCCGGCGCAGCCGGGCCGCCGTTTGTCGCGAGTCACGTTCACTGGATTCACGCTCGACCAGCAGCCCCAGACGTTCTTCAAAGCCCAGTCGGTCAATGCCGTCCTGGGACTGTTGCTCGGCAAGCGCCGCCGCCATGCCGGGCAGGCGCAGCGCGTGCAGTTTGTCGACAGTGGGATGATGCAGCATATAGACTCCCTTTCAGCTTCAGTGGTAGTACGAAGGCCCGCGCACGTTGGCATGCACAAGCGGCAGGTCGGCCTGCCCGGTGGCAGGTTCGGGCTCCCGGTCCAGGCCGTTCTTCAGCGTCGAGTCAATGAACCTGTAGTTCGGCGCTTTCAGATCGATCGCGCGGCGGCAGGCAGCTTCGAGCCGGTCGCGTCCGTAATCCTTGCCCATGCGCAGCACACCCAGGCAGGTGCGATACGACTGCTGGGGGTGCTTGCGGGCACCCAGCAGGTGCTGGATGACAGCCGCCGTATGCGGGCCGATGTCGGCGGCCCAGTTGCGCAGCCGCTCCGGGTCCCAGCCCTTGGCGACCGCCAGGTGCTCCGGCGGCATGTGCGCGTCGATCGTGGTGTGGTAGCGACGGCGAGCGCTTTTGCCGTGAGCGGCAATGCGTTGGCCGCGATGGAAGATCTCGACGGTGTTGATCGTGTGGCGCACGTCGACCTGTTCGCGCGCGTAGCGATATGGGACCGAGTAATAGTGCTGATCAAGTTCAACGTGATAGTCAGGGCCGATACGCGCGACCTTCCACTCAGCGTACTGATAGGGCTGCTCGGGCAAGGGCCTGAGTGCCGGACGATCGATTTCGTCGAAGACGCTACGGCGGGAGCCGGGCAGTTTCTTGAAGGGCCGGTTGTTCAGATCGCCCAGTAACGCGGCGACCGCCCGGTTGGCCTCGCCCAGGCTGAAGAAGCGCTGGTTGCGCAGGCGGGCGAGGACCCATCTCTGCACCAGGAGGACCGACAGCTCTGCTTTCGGCTTGTCCCTCGGCTTTTTACTGCGAGCCGGGATCACAGCCACGGAGTAATGCCTGGCCATTTCCTGGTAGGTTGGATTGATGTCCGGATCGTAGAACCCCGGCTTGTGGACGCCCGATTTTAGATTGTCGGGCACCAGGATCTCGACCAGGCCGTCATAGAACGCGAAGGCGCGCACGTGCGAGCCGATCCAGTCGGGCAACTGCTGGGTCCAGGTGAGCTCAGCGAAGGTAAAACCGGACACGCCGAGCGCGGCGACGAACAGTTCAGCCTCGCGGACTTCACCGGTGTCCGGATTGATGATGCCGAGCTTCTTGCCCGAGTAGTCGACGAACAGCTTCTGGCCCGGCACGTGCGTTTGCCGCATCGTGACAGGAAGCCGCTGCGCCCATTCCTGGTAAGCCTTGCAGAACCAGCTATAGCCGCAGCCGTCCGGATGCTGCGCCTTGTATTCCTGCCACAGCAGATCGAGCGTGACGCCTTTCCTGCCGATCTCGCGATGCACCGCCGGCCAGTCCGGCATGCCGCGCGTTGGCTCGCGCCGTGCCGGCGGCGGATACAGTCTCGCCTCGAGCGCCGCGTCGTCCGTCAGCAGTTCCGGTGGCAGGGGCCAGCCCAGCCCCGCCAGCCGCGTGCGGCGCAGGTAATGCCACACCGTCGTTGTCGAGGCACCGACCGCGTCGGCGATCTCCCTCTGGTTGCGGTCACACTCGAAATGCAGCCGCAGCACTTCCCTGATTTTGCGCATGGTCAACCTGACATTTGCCATTCGGCACTCCCGACAAAACTGTCGATCGTGCCACCGTTGACCCGCGTCGCCGCCACCCCGAAACCGTGTTCGCGATGGCGTGGAAACCCTGTTCTTTTTGCCGTGGAATCGGCATTAACTTTGCCGTGGAATTCGTGTTCTTTTTGCCGTGGAATCCCTGTTCACTTTGGCGTGGAATATTCAGGCAAGACTCAGGTCTTCGACGCGCGGCCGCCATTCGAACTTATCAAAACGCTCGACACGGGCCCGATTACAAATCACGTGAACATCGTGCATAACACCAACGGTACGTTCGCCTATGTGACCGTTGGAGGCCTGAATCAGCTCAAGGTGTTCCGGACCAACGACTTCTCGCAGATCGCGACAATTCCTGTCGGCAGTCTGCCGCATGGTCTATGGCCGTCCGGTGACGGCAGCCGCATCTACGTCGGCCTTGAAAACGCAGACGCGATGACCGCCATCGACACGCTGACAAACAAGGTCATTGCGACCGTACCCATTGGACAGGCGCCGCAGGCCGTAGCCTACGTACCGAATGCGGTCCCGGAAGGAGACGGCACGCAAAACACGCAGCCGCTCGGACTCGCCGGGCAGAGCATTCACCTGGTGCTGGTCCCCGTGGGGTCGGGCAAGCCGGCCGATGCCAGTAGTGCCCCCACGACTGTGGCGTTGTTTGACCAGGGTCTCCTGCAGGTCCTTCAGGCGGCCGTCACCGGTCTGCAACCGAAGCAGCCGTATGTACTGTGCCTTGCAGACAATCCTGACGGCAGCGGCAAGGTAGAGGCGCTAGCGAACTTCATGACCAATCCGGCCGGCTCGGCGATTGTGAATGCGCTTGGTCAGATTCGCCAGTTGGTCACGCCAGGTATGGAGCCTGCTGGCGACAGGCACCGCTACCTTATGATTGCGCCGCAAGTTTCGGGCAAGCCCGGCGCCCCCGTACAGGTGCAGGCAGCACTGAACGCGTCGTAGGCAAGTCTCGATGTCGACGTCACCAGCTCCGACGGAGACCGGACCAGGCAATCAAATGAGTGAGCCAACGAGCAAAATTAGACCGCCCACGGCGCGCGTGAGGTGTGGAATGCACGTCACGTCACGGGGTAGTACGATATTCGTTCTTCCTTTTCCCCTCCCGCCAGGCGTGAAGCGTCACGCCGCGCTGGCGTGACCCTTCCGGACGCAGGAGGCCCGCATGCGCGTACTGATAGTCAGCGCAACCGGAGCGCTCGGCAACGCGAACGCGCGCCTGCTCTCGTCCGAACTCCAGGTCATTGGCGCAAGCCGCAATGGCTCGGACCTGTCCGTGGGCCTCGCTGACAAAGCGTCCATCGTGTCCATGTACCAGAAACCTGGAACCGTGGACGCCGTGATTTGCGCCGCAGGTACGGCAAAGTTCGCGCCGCTCGAATCTCTCTCGGATGAAGACTTGGCGTTGAGTCTGGGCAACAAGCACGAGAAGAGGCGCAAAATCGCGCGGGATTTAACGCACTCGAGTTCGCCATGGAATCATTGCGGCAGGTTCTGAACAGCATGCGCTCTCTCGCCAGAAGGCGATATCTGTGGTCTCGTGTGAGAGCCGCCTATCTGATAGTCGCTGTTGCACTCGCCGCCTCAAGCCTCTCACAACCCTCTACAGCACAACTTCCTCCGAAGCCGACATCGACTGCATCAGCAAAGCAGCCCTCCTCACAGCCTCCGGCAGCGCAAGCCGCGTCAAGTCTCGCTGCTAGTTCAGCAAGCTCTGCCCCGCCTCAGGTCGGAACATCGGCAGCCCCCACAACCAGTGGCTCGGCTGCAAGCACACCAAGCCCCCATAGTAATCCTGCTGCCAGCGGTTCGTCCCCAGCCAGTACCCCTCCGGTGGTGGAAGAGGAACAGTTGGGGAAAAGATATGGGTGGATGGTCGCCAGTGCGCTCGCGCTCCTGTCACTCCTGGTATCAGTGTTCGCGGTCTTGCTCTCCATTCTGACCGTTTGGCGCAACTGGAGCATTGCACGCGTGAATATCGTCGCGAACTGCCACAAGACTTATGGAGACATTTTCAGCGAACTGTTCGAGCTTCGCGAAGCGTACGGACTTCAAGGCCCTGTCCAAGCCGCCCAAGCCGCAAACCAACCTCCTCTGATGCCCTTGCCTGTCATCAAAAGTCGGGCGCACAGCCTGTTCATAAAGCTGTGGAATCTTCAGCACGAGCAGTATCTGTACTTTCGCGAGGGACTTATTCCTCAAGCAATATTCGAGAGCTGGGTGACGTATCGCTACGCCGATTACCATGGCAACGACTACGACTTCGATGGAGTCAACTACAAATGGACATGGGACACGCGAAAGAACGAGTTTGGCAACCAGAGCGACTTCGTGCGATTCATGGACCTTGCGATGGATACCGCAGGGGTTCACGCCAACGCCCCGGATGCACCGGCACAGGCGCGGACCCAAGCAATGCAGTTATACATTCAATCAACCGAGAGGAGCAACCTGAAGCGGCATTGGGAGCGCATCGTCGACTTCTATAATCACTAAGCCGCCAGTCCTGCCGTCAAATCAAGCGTCTTCCCTATGCAGCCAGCCGGTGCTCGTAGTACGGCCGGTCCCTGTCACCAGGTATCGCGTACAGTGCCGCCAGGTCTGACGCATCCGGGTTCAACCACGCATCGACGTTTTCAGGCTTGATAGGTACGATGCATCGGTCGTGTCCTGCCGCCGCGACCTCTGGCGGCGGCTCATCCGTAATTGCCGCAAACGACAGCAAGTCCGGCTCACCCGGGGCGCTCCATCGAGACCAGAGGCAGGCGACCAGCATCAGTTGGCCATTGCTCGGACGAAATTCCAGAACAACATTCTCATCTCGCTCATGAGTCTCCAGTAACGTTCCCTCGAACTTCGCCTTGCTCACATTCTCGTAGAACACTTCGACAAGCAAGACGCCATGCGTGCGTCCAAAGCATGGTGCCCAGAAACCTTCGAGACTATCCCGGCGCGCATTGTAAGTTCCAGGGTATTTGACATCGTAGAAGGCGGGTTTTCCGGCAATGCGACATTGATAACGCATCGGTTGCTGCTTTAGTTATCTTTGTCTGCAGTGACCGTTCCGCATCCGCTAGGCGCTTGCGCTGTTTAAACAGGTCCTGTTCGAGCTTCGTTGCCTGTCCGGCATTGAACTGGCTGATGAGAGCGTTGATTCCGCGCTCCGCTTCATTCTGTGGTTCGGCAAAAGCGTCTTCCATTGCCTTCGGTATTTTCGCCTTGCTGATGCCCTCGGCGCGCTCGAAAAACAGACGCGCGAACTCGTGTATGTCCATCAGTGCGCCAAAGGTGCGCACAAATTTCCGGTAGTCCGCCTGGATTTGAGCCTAGTAGCACATCGATCTCCGTTTCATGCTCCCATGATACGCACTCTCTCGAACGACGCGACCGCGACGAATATGCGGCGTCGATGAATGGCCCCGTGAACTTTGGCCTGCATCAAGCTGCCAAAGAACGTGGGGCCACTCGGACATTTGTGTATGGCAAGCGTACTGCTGGTAGACGATGATGCGGAGGCTTTGGCCGCGTGGGGCGCCTGTTGCGCCGCTGACGGATTTGAAGTAAGAAGCGCGAGCGACGGCCAGGCGGCATTGAAGATGTTCATCGAATGCCCTGTCGACATAGTGGTTGCCGACTGGCGCATGCCGGTGATGTCGGGAAGCGAGCTCTGTCACCGTTTGCGAACACGTCCCGGATTAGCTGACGTCACATTCATTCTGGTTTCGGGGGAGCCCAGCCCACCAGCCTTCGTAAGCTACGACGGCTTTCTCTGCAAGCCTGTAGATGGGCAAATTTTACTGACCACAATGCGTCGCTTGCTGGCGGACCACGTAACCCATCGAGAGCAACAGCGCGGCAAGCCAACCTAGTCGAAAAGCCGCCTCTTGTGCTGACGAGGCCAATCGAAATATGGCTGTTGAAAGGAAATGCCGCTTCCAGGGGCAAATGGCAAGTCAGCAAAAATTTCTGCTCGCAGTAGTCAGGCCACCAAGCAGATGAGACATATCGATAACGCGCTGCGCGACCCGATGTCGAACCTCTCCCTGGCATTGCCATGTTCCGTACACGGCAAGTAGCGATGCGCCGAGCGCTTCCTTTCTCTGCTTTTCGAGCAGGCTCGGCCACACGATTACATTCATGTTGCCGGTCTCGTCTTCAAGCGTCACAAACATGACCCCCTTCGCAGTGCCCGGCCGTTGCCGTACTGTAACAAGTCCGCACCCACGAGCCAGGCGCCCGTCGCGATAGGTGCGCAGCGTCGACGCTGGCATCAGCCGATTTGCGAGCAGTTGCGGCCGCAGCAGCTCGAGCGGATGTCGACCTAGTGTGAGACCGACCGATAGTCCACGACGATGTCGTGCGCCTCCGTCGGCGCGCCCAGTTCAGGAGTCTCGTCCTCGATGGCCGCTATCGCAAGCATGTCTTTGTCCGGCACAGCGGCGACAGATTGCCAAAGCGCTTCGCGACGATTGCCGGCAACGGATGCCAAGGCATTAGCATCGGCAAGGACATGCAGGTCTTTGCGGTCAAGCTGCGCTCTGCGGGCAAGGTCAGCGACGGTTTCGAACAGACGCACGGCTCTGGCATTTTCAATCCGCTCTGCGGCGCCGTCCTTCATGCCGCGCAGGAACGACATGCCGAGTCGGACAGCCGGGCGGTCGTTGTCTGCCAGCCTCACCAGAGCAGAGTCCCAGCCGCTGACAGCAACGTCAACTGGCAGCACGTTCACGCCATGGCGTTGTGCGTCCTGCACAAGCTGCGACGGCGAATAGAATCCCATCGGCCGGCTGTTGAGCATGGCAGCAAGGAACGCTTCTGGTTCATGGCACTTCAGCCAGCTACTCGCGTATACGAGCAACGCGAAGCTGGCCGCATGACTTTCGGGGAAGCCGTATTCACCAAAGCCTTTGATTTGCTCAAAAATACCATCGGCGAAACCTTGGTCATAGCCCCGCTCCAACATACCATTCACAATGCGGTCGTAGTATTTTTCAAGACCGCCTTTGCGCTTCCATGCGGCCATGGCACGTCGCAATGCATCGGCCTCGCCGGCAGTGAATCCCGCGGCGAGTATGGCAACTTGCATCACCTGTTCCTGAAAAATGGGCACGCCGAGCGTACGACCCAGCGCCGTTTTCAGTGCATCACTCGGGTATGAGACCGGCTCGAATCCCTGTCGACGCTGCAGATATGGATGGACCGCACCACCTTGAATTGGCCCCGGCCGGACAATGGCGACCTCGATAACCAGGTCGTAAAGCGTCCGTGGTTGCATGCGCGGCAACATCGACATCTGGGCACGAGATTCAATCTGGAAAACGCCGACTGTGTCCGCAGCGGAAATCATCTCGTACGTTTTCGGGTCCTCGGCGGGGATGTCCTGCATTTCAAAGCGTTCGCCGCACTGTTCGGAAACGAGGTCGAGCGTGCGGCGAATAGCTGAGAGCATGCCGAGCGCAAGGACATCTATCTTAAGCAGACCCAATGACTCAAGGTCGTCTTTGTCCCACTCAATTACGCTGCGGTCTGCCATCGCCGCGTTTTCAACCGGCACAAGACGCGTAAGCTTTCCGCGGCTAATAACGAAGCCACCGGAGTGCTGTGACAGATGGCGAGGAAAGCCGCCGAATTTTCATTAGTGTGTAAATGTGTTGCGCGAGTTAGCCCGCGCTGGGCACGAGACCCTCGGGTCGTTCCGTACAACTGAACCGCAACAGCCGACTTCGATACAGCAGCGCAGACGAGCGCAATTCGCTGCCCGATACCGGACCAGGCATCGAGACGCCGACGCGCACGCTTCTGGTGGTCGGAGACATACGCGGCCTGCGAGCGGCAGCCGTTCGCGAGGTCTTGTACGACTTCGGCGCGGTTGCAGTCAAGGACCCTACCGGTCACTGGCGCTTCTCACCTTATCGCAAGGTCTGCCGCAGCCAGGAGTAGAAGGCGGTAGCGGCGCGAGGGCGAAACTTGCAGTTCCTCGCGCCCGATGCAGCGCCCATAAGTTGGCTCAGCCGCCGCGCTTCGCCGATATAACACTGCGGCCCTGTTTTGTGCGCAGCCCAGCCGGACGAACCGGATTCTGGCGCGCGACCCAAGTGCCTTGGGGCAACTGTACCTCCAGCAGACGTTTCCTTAATCCTGACGCTGCCAGATACGACAAGCGCCGCAAAAATGGGCCTGTCGTGTGCGGACCATCGCTTCTCCCGGCATTTGCGCGTCGCCTGCCCCTCAAGGGCCAGACTGTATCAAGGACGCAATGAATGGAGGTAAGGCAATGGACGACCGATTTGATAGACGGGAACTGCTGCTTCATCTCGGGGACATTCTCGAAGCGTTGAACTGTTTAGCCAGGACAAGTCGGCGCGAACGCGCCGGTGACGCAGCTTGCGCAGGAAGAGGATTCGTTGCAGGACTTCGAGTTCCTCCGGGCGCTTGCGCCCAAGATGAAGGGGGTCGAGTTTAGTGCACGCATCGCCAGCGCGTTCTTCCTGTGGCCAAAGGAGCTGTTTGATACTGAGCCCAACCGCAATGCGCTTGCGTCAACCGTTCAGCAGGACCTTTTTGAGGGCAACCATGACGGTTGGAAGGCGTACGCCGCTCACGTCCAGAAGAAGGAGAAGTGGTTCGTGACTGGGCTTCCCGGGGTGAGGAAGGAGGCGGGGGCCGAATCGTTGCACAATGCAGTGGAGGAAGCGGGTCCGGTCGAGGCATCGGTCACGGCTGCGCCGCCCGTTCAGGGGGATGCGCATAAGAAAAGCGGTTGGCCCTGGGCCGAGTCGAGGTCTACGTCATGACGCATGCAATTCGTGGCGTCTATTCCGAACTCAAGGCGCCCCGGCGCTCAAACTCTCGTAGTGACCTCCATTCCGCTCGCTCTTGAAGCCGGCGCGCGTTTCGCATGTCGAGGCGCCTCCCCTATCAGGACGCGCCCGACCCTTAAAGAGTGAAAGGGAACCCGGTAAGCCCGACCAAGGATGTCGTTCCCCCTCGCGACACGGCACCCAGCGCTTTCCGTTCCTGGCCCGCCCACCGTCAGTCCGTTTTTTAGCTCCCTCCGAAAAAAACGTTGCATTGTGGGTCTACCCTGCACGGCCTGGCATGTTTTACGCCGCTTTGTACCTTCGTGTCGGGCATACCGCCATATGCCTCCATCCCCGCACTGGGGTCGGTGGCTTGAGTCGCGGCGTTTTCCTGTGGGGCGGGTTGAGGGACTTGGGGCGCGCCTTGCGAATGCGCAAACCCGGCCATGACAAACAACCCGGCAGCAGAAGCGACCATCAGTGATGATTTCACGTTGGCTCCTTTAATCTACGTTGAGTTTTCCACGCATGAGATTCGCTATTCGCGTGCTCCGAACTCGAAATCCACACGGGAATTTCGGAGGTGCGAAGCCCACTTCGGGCATGCGTGGCTAGCTGCCCTGATAGATATCGCAGGACAGGCCCACCGTGCACGCGGCACCGTTTCTGGCTTTGCCGCTGCCGCTGCTTCCGCCGGGCTGCGGTCCGTATCCCAGGTCAGGGGTGCGGTCCATAGTCGTGGCCGGCTGAGCAGTTGTCATGGGCTGCTGGGCAGACGACGGGTCAGTTGTGCCCGACGGTTGCATTTGCTGCGAGTGGGCGGCGCCGGTCGCAGCGAGCAGGGATACTGCGCTGACTACAGCTAAAAGTTGCACTTTCATCTCGTCACCTCTTTTTCGTCAACGGGTTGCGAATACCACGACCCCGGAATAACAAGGGGATTGGCATCCCCACGAGCGCGCGATGCTTGCATAAGACCTTTTCTCGCGCCTTGCTGATTCTTGCTTTCGCTCCACCAAATGCCATACAGCGTCGTCTCCGACGCCATTTAGCCGAGCAAATGCGAAGTTGGCTTGTTGCACCGTTTGTGCACAAAGCCGGACTTATCCGATGACTACCTGGGTAATGACGCGAGGCTGGTACCGGGCGGGGCAGAAGTATGCGCAATGAGTGCGCCGGTGACAGGACGTTGTACGCCCATTGACCAATAAGACCGCTGCTGCGTTTATGTTATAGAACGCCAAGGTCGTGATTGACAGCGGAATTGACAATCGGCAAGTCAGGGGCGACAGTCGCGCCTGGTCGCTCGCACTGCCATCGGAAGCAGCGACACACCTGTCCCCCCCCCCCCCCCCCCCCCCCCCCCCCCGCATCCAGCTACCCGAGGCCCCCGTTCATATGCAGTCAACGCAGCGCAATCCGGCGTCCCGTCATGAGGAAACCTCTCATGAAACACACCGCTTTTCTCGTTGCTGCCGCGTTGTCAGCCGCAGGGTCCGGGTTTTCGCGGCTAGCGATACCGTCACGGTGGACGGTCCGGCGACGTATCCCGTCGAAGACATTGTGGACATCGCGATGAATTCGACGGACCACACCACGCCCGTCGTCGCAGTTAAGGCGGTAGGCCTCGTGGGTACGCAGAAGCGTGTTGCGCGCTTTATCGTTTTCGCACCAACCAATGAAGCATTTGCAGCATTTGCAGCATTGCCGCCGGCCACGGTCGACAGCCTCATCAAACCAGAAAACAAGCCGATGCTGACCTGTATCCTTTCCTGTCACGTTATCCCGGGGCGTTACGATTTTTAGAAGCTCGACCAGCCCATCAGGGAAGGTGACGGGAAGGTGGAACTTAAAACCGTGAACGGCGAGACGCTCACGTCCCCGGACGGACCACACAACATCGTGCTATTGGACGCTGCGGGGGCACACGGCAGACATCTCGGCCTACGACGTCATCCAGAGTACCGGCGTAGTCGTGATGGTCGACAAGATACCGATGCCGAAGTAGCAGGACCGGCGCGCACGGTCAAATGTTCGAATCCAGCTTGGCTCTGTCATTTTCGGCGCCGAACCACGACTTACCTGCATGCCTGGCGTCCGGATAAGGCAAATGTCTGCCCTGTTCTGGCCCGAGCGGCTGCTTGCGCTTCGCCGCTGCGCAATCAGTCATCCAACGGTCAGGCGTTAGCGGTGCATGAAACTTCGACGCTGCTACAGCACGCGCCGAAATCGCAGGAGAAATGTGATGGAAAAGACAACGCGGAAAGTCGTGCTGGCGTGCGTCGCTGTCGTCTCGCTCTGCGCCTCGAGCGCGACGTTTGCGCAGGGTGGAGGGAATGGGAACGGTGGAAGTGGGGGCGGCGGTGCTCACGGTGCCGCAACAGCAGGGATGACATACCACAGCGAGCCTGTCTCGAGCCCGTGGAACGCGAGACCGGGCAAAATGCCAAAGAACACTGGCTCGACCGATACAGGCATGCACAGTATGTCGCCGGACGACGATGTTATGCCGGTAAAAACAGGGCAGTAGTGCCCGCTGCCAATAAAAGGCTGGCGCGTTTCATACAGTTCTCCTGTCCCGCTTACTGCTGGCGGGTACATGACAAAAGGGAGCGGCTGGGGCTGTACGGGTGGCTCGCCGGACCAGGTAAAGCCGAAACGCGCATTCTGGCCGGCAGCCCCCCGCCGGTCATGTCGGCTTTCACGATGAATACGACGCCGTCAGAAAGTCGTCGGCGACAACGTACGCCATCCCCTTCACGAGTAACGGCTACATCGGCAACGGCGTAATGACGGCAGCAGCGTATGCTACAGGGAGTGTTCAGGAGACAACCATGACCCTTGCCGGCAAGACAATATTCATGTCTGGTGGCAGTCGCGGCATCGGACTCGCCATTGCGCTCAGAGCCGCACGTGACGGAGCCAATATCGTGATTGCGGCGAAGACCGGCGACCCGGACCCGCGTCTCGAGGGCACGATTTATACGGCAGCGGCGGCTGTTGAAGCTGCTGGCGGCAGGGCGCTCCCGCTTGTTGTGGATATTCGCGACGAAGAACGCGTGAAAGCCGCGGTTGCCGAGACCGTTGAGATGTTCGGTGGCATCGATATCCTCGTGAACAATGCCAGCGCCATTCGACTGACTGGCACGCTAGACACACCCGTCAAACGGTACGACCTGATGCATGGGGTCAATGGCAGAGGCACGTTCGTGTGCGCGCAAGCGTGCCTGCCGCATCTCCTCAATTCGCCGAACCCGCACATCCTCACGCTGTCACCTCCGTTGGTCCACGACGCAAAATGGTTCAGCGACTTTGCGGCATACACCATTGCAAAATACACGATGAGCCTGTTCACCTTAGCGCTTGCCGGGGAGTTCAAAGACCGAGGTGTCGCAGTCAATTCGCTGTGGCCTCGAACAGCTATCGCGACCGCGGCTGTGCGAAATGAGATTGGTGGTAAGGACATGATTGCAGCGTGTCGCAAGCCTGAGATAGTTGCCGACGCGGCCCACTATATCCTGACGCGCCAAGCCAGGGAGTGTTCGGGAAACTTCTTCCTCGACGACGAGGTTCTTCTGGCAGCCGGTGTGCGCGACTTTGCACAGTACGACGTGCAGGCTGGGGCTGCATTGCAAGCAGATTTCTTTGTGGATGCCCTGCCGGGCATGTTGCCGGCGGACAATATGACGAAGCGTCCACCCCGCGATCCACTCCGCTAAAAAGTTAGGGTGTGCGGAAACGGACTGACGGCACGGCATACGTAGCTACTCAAGTCCCTGTTGAAGCAGGAGGAACCATGAGTCGAATTGAGACCGCTTTGATTGTGTGTGGTGGTCAAGTAATTTCGGACAGGCAGATAGGTTCTTTTGCTGTCGATTTCGCCTCGTAGGCGGCGGGCGACAGATAGCCCAAAGTCGAGTGCAAGCGCACGGGGTTGTAGAAGCCGACGATGTACTGCGTGATGTCCTGCCGTGCCTCGTCGTGATTGGCGTACCGGCGCTGCCATACGCGCTCCATCTTCAGGTTCAGGAAGAAGCGTTCCATCACCGAATTGTCCCAACAATTTCCCTTGCGGCTCATGCTGCAAACCACGTGATGCCGCTTGAGCAAGGCTTGATATGCGTCGCTTGCATATTGGCTGCCACGGTCCGAATGCAGGACCAATCCCGGCACTGGCCGGCGTTGCTGCAACGCCATGGTCAGTGCCGACATGACCAATCCGGCCGGCATGCTGGGTGCCATGGACCAGCCCACGACCTTGCGCGAGTAAAGGTCCAGCACGACCGCCAGATAAAGCCAGCCCTGGGCCGTGCGGATATACGTGATATCCGAAACCCACGCCCGATTCGGCTCAGCCACGTCAAACTGACGGTCCAGCACGTTCTCGGCCACCGGCAACGTATGCTTGCTGTCGGTCGTCGAAACGAACTTGCGCTTCCACGTCGTGCGCAAGTCCGCTTCGCGCATCAGCGTGCGCACCCGATGGCGGCCCGTGCGAAGCCCTTGCTCGCGTACGGCATGCATCACACGCCGGCTGCCGTAGCTCGCGCCGCTGGCAGCAAATGCTGCCCTGATGTGGGTCTGCTCATGCAGGCGCTTTGGGCTCGGCTTGGCGCGCCGGTGCGCATAGTAGCCCGAGCGGCTTACCCCCAATACCCGGCACGCGGCACTGACCGATACGGCCTTCTCTTGCAAGTGGGCTACCGCGCGGTAACTCACTTCAGTTCCCGTGCAAAGAAGGCCGAGGCTTTTTTTAGCAGGGAGTTGTCTTCACGCAGTTGCCGGTTCTCCGCCTCCAGTTGCCGAATGCGTTGCTGTTCGGCCGTCAGCGGCTTGCCCGCGCCAGCACCGCCCGCGCATTCCGCGTCGTACTGCGCCAGCCAGCGCCGTACCCCCGTCTCGCCAAGGTCCATCGACCGGCAAACCTCGCCCACCGACAAGCCTTGGTCTCGTATCATCTTCACCACTTCCAGCTTGAAGCTGGCATCGAATTGTCGGCGCTTCCTTGTCATCTAGCTCTGTTCCTCGTCGATTCCGGATTGTCCTCCTATCGACCTGTCCGAGGGAATTAGACCATTACAGTGGGTGCGGGAAAGGGATTGAGTGCCTCCCTCGCGCGACTGTTTGCGGCCGAGGGTATGCAGGTTGCACTCGCTGCCCGCGACACCAGCAAGCTGACACACCTCGTCGACGAGACCGGCGCTCTCGCCTTGAGTTGCGACGCCAGTCGAGCGGACGAGGTCAAGGCACTCTTTGACCACGTAGAAGACGCATTCGGCGCTCCTGACCTCGTTGTTTACAACGCGAGTGGCCGCTATCGCGCGGCTGTCGAAGATGTCGAGGCGGAGAAACTTGAGGATGCCTTCAAAGTGACCGCCTTCGGTGGCTTTCTCGTTGCCCAAGCAGCGGCTGTTCGAATGCTGGCACGCGGCAACGGCACCATCCTCCTGACCGGCGCTACGGCGAGCGTAAAAGGTCTACCCGGTTCGACGCCATTTGCAATGGGCAAGTTCGCCTTGCGAGGGATGGCCCAATGCATGGCGCGAGAGCTCGCACCGAAAAATATTCATGTGGCGCATTTTGTCATCGACGGCGGCATCGCCAGTGGTCGGGCGCAACCGGACGACGGCAGCACTGACGACAAATGGCTGGACCCAGACGCCATAGCCAGCGAATATCTGCACGTTCATCGTCAGCACCGCAGTGCGTGGACATGGGAAGTCGAACTGCGGCCCTGGGTCGAGGAGTTTTAGGGCATACATCCTCGCCGAATGGGGAGTGGACGCAGCCGCGGTGAGATTCGGTATCGGGCGCTTCGTCCGTGGCTGGTCGTGTCATTGAGCGACACTCACTTCACATTAGGGAGCGTAAATTGTTGCCACATCTCATTGTGATAACGTTCGCCGAGAACGCCTTCACCGTCGAATCGACCGACGGTCGGCAGTTGAATGTGCCACTGGATATTTCACCGAAACTGCCGGCAGCCGTGCCAGAACAGCGTCCTGCGATGAGCCTCACGCCGAGCGGACTACACTGGGACGAACTTGACGAGGACCTCGGGGTTGCTGCGCGAATCCGGGCGCATGCTGTCGCTCGAAGATGCGGCAAACGAGCCCTCAGTGATGAGCGGGAGAGGGCAAGTTCTATCCCAAAACAGTTCTACGCGAGCGGCTAAAGTCAGTCGGTCGGGTGATTAAGGTCGACCCAGAGGACATTTAGCGGCGGTCCCGCCGTAACCACCCTGCACACAATAGCCGCCACGTCGAACCCGGCGCAACCGATTGATTTCACAAAGTCTCCAGTCCTAAACGGAAGATGCGGCAAACATACCGAGAGCGCGTCGTTGGTCACAATGGCGGACAACTCGCATTGAAACACAGGCGTCTGATTTCACATCCCGGGTGGGTTGTCAGTAAGCGTCGCGGCACGGCCGTCTTGATCTGTGCAATCGGAGAGGCCAAAGTGGTTGCCACCATTTCGAGTAGCGGGAACCATTTTGGGATCAGAAGAGAAGCCAGCGTCGGGAACACGTAAAGGCAGCCCGAACCATAGCCCAGAGTTTCGACGTCGCCTGGCCGCGGCTGCATGTGAACCAGGCGTCTCTGTTTCGAAACTCGCCCGGGAACATGGCATCAACGCGAACATGTTGTTCAAGTGGCGGCGGCGTTATCGTGCAGAGCAAGCTGCCGGGACGACCGGGCTTGTTCCGGTGATGGTCGTGAGCGACGCGCCGGTTGCCATCACGCCGACATCTTCGGTCGAACAGGAGATGGTGAAGCCAACCAGGACCATCGGCACGATTGAAGTTCGAATTGGCCGGGCGGTGGTGAAGGTCGATGGTGTAGTTGACGCCGAAACGCTGCGTACGGTGCTCAAGAGTGTGCGATCGTGATCGGCCTGCCTCGTGGCGTGATAACAACTTCATCGGGAATCACGACACCGAGCGCCTTAGCAATATTGGAAACATAGGGACGAGTCCGCCCGGGCAATTCCGTGCACCCGCGCACGACAACTTCGGTACCGCGGACAGTGACCAGAAACTCCAACGCGCGTCGGTCACGTTCGGAGTCTACGATGATGCCAACTGCAGTAAGTGCCGAGAAGTCCACAGGCAATCTCCGGTCGAAAACCAATTACCCCGGAGAACTCTATACGAAAAAACACAAAATTCAACAAATTCAAAGAACTACGCAATCTTGCACGAAGATTTGTGCGGCATGCGTGATTGGCCTCAGCGCCCTGCTGGGCGCCTCGGAAAACCTTTGAGAAATTTTCTCTATCTTTAAAACCAAAGGCGCGCAGGGTCTCACCGCCGAAATTCAGCCGAACAAACGCAAAGAGGCAAACCGTTGTGGATTGCCCCTTAAAGACCTACTGAGTGTTCGCAAGGCGAGGTCAATCTTTCACTTCGCGATTACCCTGCTCTACTTCTTGTAGTTCGCCACGCCTTCGCTGATTTCCTTGTGGGCAGCATCGACGTCGGCCCAGCCTTCGACCTTGACCCACTTGCCCTTCTCCAGCGCCTTGTATTGCTCGAAGAAGTGCTTGATCTGGTCCTTCAGGTAAGCCGGCACGTCGTCGACCGACTTCAGGTTCGCCGTCATCGGGCAGATCTTGTCGTGCGGCACGGCGATCAGCTTCGCGTCGACACCGGACTCATCAGTCATTTGCAGCATGCCGAGCGCGCGGGCGCGCACGACCGAGCCTGCCAGCAGCGGGAACGGCGTGATCACCAGCACGTCGACCGGGTCGCCGTCGCCCGACAGCGTCTGCGGAATGAAGCCGTAGTTGGCCGGATAGCGCATGCCGGTACCGATGAAACGGTCGACGACGAGCAGGCCCAGGTCCTTGTCGGCTTCGTACTTCACCGGGTCGCTTTGCGCCGGGATTTCGATGATGACGTTGAAATCGTGCGGAAGGTCTTTGCCTGCGGGAACGTGATTGAAGCTCATGAGCGCTCTCTGAAGGGGATGGAAATCGGAAGGCGGCGAACGGCGCGCGAGCTGCCGATGCGGTGCGAACTGTGTGCGAACCGCGAACGTCGGGCACTGAAACCCTCTCGCCCCGAACAACGGGGCCGCGCACCGGACCGTACGGAATGCGCCATTATAGCCAATCGGCAGGTGGCATCCGCGGTCGGATCGGCGCGATAATCGTCTGGCGACTCGCTTCGCGTCTCTACCGTTTTGTGTCTCCCCTTCGAACCCGCGCCGCCGCACGCCGGCCGCACGTCATCAAGGAGCATGCATGGAAGAAGCACGGCATTTCATCGGCGGCGAGTGGTGCGCCGCTTCCGGCGGCGAATCGATCGCCGTACTCGATCCCTCGGACGGCCAGCCGTTCACGCGCATCGCGCGCGGCACCGAGGCCGATATCGACACCGCCGTGCACGCCGCGCGCGCAGCGTTCGACCGCACATGGGGCGCGCTGAGCGCCGCCGAGCGCGGCCGCGTGCTGTACCGGCTGTCGCTGCTGGTGGCAGCGCGCCAGGAAGACCTTGCACGGCTCGAAGCGCGCGACACCGGCAAACCGCTCAAGCAGGCGCGCGCCGACGCCGCCGCCCTGACCCGCTACTTCGAGTTCTACGCCGGCGCGGCCGACAAGCTGCACGGCGAAACCCTGCCCTACCAATCCGGCTACACGGTGCTGACGATCCGCGAGCCGCACGGCGTGACCGGCCACATCGTGCCGTGGAATTACCCGATGCAGATCTTCGGGCGCAGCGTCGGCGCGGCGCTCGCGACCGGCAATGCGTGCGTCGTCAAACCGGCCGAGGACGCGTGCCTTTCCGTGCTGCGGGTCGCAGAGCTCGCCGCCGAGGCCGGCTTGCCGGCCGGTGCGCTGAACATCGTGACCGGTTATGGGCACGAAGCGGGCGCCGCGCTCGCGCGTCATCCGGGCATCGATCACATCTCCTTCACGGGCTCGCCCGAAACCGGCAAGCTCGTCACGCAGATGGCCGCCGAAAACCACGTGCCGGTCACGCTCGAACTCGGCGGCAAGTCGCCGCAAATCGTGTTCGCCGACGCCGATCTCGACGCCGCGCTGCCGGTGCTGATCTCCGCAATCGTGCAGAACGCCGGGCAAACCTGCTCGGCGGGCAGTCGCGTGCTGATCGAGCAGGCGATTTACGAGCCGCTGCTCGACAGACTCAGCAGCGCCTTTCAGGCGTTGCGCGTCGGGCCGTCGAATGCCGACCTCGACTGCGGACCGCTGATCAGCGCGAAACAGCAGCAACGCGTGTGGGACTTTCTGTCGGACGCGCAACACGACGGCATCGCGATGGCCGCGCACGGCGAGGTGATTCCCGAAGCGCCTGAAAGCGGCTTCTATCAGGCCCCGACCTTGCTGCGCGACGTGCCCGCGAGCCACCGCCTCGCGCGCGACGAAGTGTTCGGTCCGGTGCTCGCCGCGATGTCGTTCCGCGACGAAGCCGAAGCGCTCGCGCTCGCGAACGGCACGCAGTTCGGGCTCGTCGCCGGCATCTGGACACGCGATGGCGCGCGCCAGATGCGCCTCGCCCGACGCGTGCGCTCGGGCCAGGTGTTCATCAACAACTATGGCGCGGGCGGCGGCGTCGAATTGCCGTTCGGCGGCGTCAAGCATTCGGGACATGGTCGCGAGAAAGGCTTCGAGGCGCTGTATGGCTTTACGGTGCTGAAGACGATCGCGATCCGGCACGGCTAGCGGGTGCCGTAGGGCTCGCTCGCGATCGGCGCGAGCAGCACGTTACACGCAACAACGCATCGCTCTATCCATCACGAACAACGGAGACATCATGCGGTTGACAGGTAAAACGGCCATCGTCACGGGCGGCGGTTCGGGTTTCGGCGAAGGCATCGCAAAGACCTTTGCGCGCGAAGGCGCGAACGTCGTGGTCAACGACCTCAACGGGCCGGCCGCCGAACGCGTCGCGAGTGAGATCGCGATTGCGGGCGGCAAGGCGATCGCGGTACCCGGCAACGTCGCGCAACGCGACGACTGGCGCACGCTGCGCGAGGCCGCGCTGGAAGACTTCGGCAGCGTGCAGATCGTCGTCAACAACGCGGGCACCACGCATCGCAACAAGCCGGTACTCGAAGTGACCGAGGCCGAGTTCGACCGCGTCTATGCGGTGAACGTGAAGAGCATCTACTGGAGCGTGCAGGAGTTCGTGCCGTATTTTCGCAAGCAAGGCGGCGGCAGCTTTATCAATATCGCGTCGACGGCGGGCGTGCGGCCGCGGCCCGGGCTTGTCTGGTACAACGGCAGCAAGGGCGCGGTGATCGTCGCTAGCAAGTCGCTCGCCGTTGAGCTGGGGCCGGAGCGGATTCGCGTGAACTGCGTGAATCCGGTGATCGGTGAGACCGCGCTGTTGTCCGAGTTCATGGGGGTCGAGGATACGCCGCAGAACCGGCAGAAGTTCCTGGCAGGGATTCCTCTCGGGCGGTTTTCGACGCCGCAGGATATTGCGAATGCGGCGCTGTATCTGGCTTCGGATGAGGCGGAGTTTATTACCGGCGTGTGCCTCGAAGTGGATGGGGGGCGCTGCGTGTAGCGGTAGGTCAAGCGCTGCGCACGCACTGCGTGCGCAGTCAGTGTTTTCCCCCGATATCGATTCGTCCTGCAAAAGACCTGGCGCGGATAGAATCGTTCGGCGGCGGCACTTCAATTCCATAAAAAAGAGGAGACATAGTCATGGCTAGTCCTGCAGATCCGCTCCACCATCCCGGCGCTGGCGCGCCGCCTTCGACGTTCGAAGAGGCGACTTATCGCAAGGTTACCTGGCGGCTCGCGCCGCTATTGATGCTCTGCTACATCGTTGCCTATCTGGACCGCGTGAACGTCGGCTTCGCGAAGCTGGGGATGAGCACCGATCTTGGCTTGAGCGATGCGGTGTATGGCTTCGGCGCGGGGATTTTCTTCATCGGCTATTTCATCTTCGAAGTGCCGAGCAACGTGATCCTGCATAAGGTCGGCGCGCGTGTCTGGATCGCGCGGATCATGATTTCGTGGGGCGTGATATCCATGCTGACGATGTTAGTCACCACGCCGACGATGTTTTATGTGATGCGCTTTTTGCTCGGGCTTGCAGAGGCGGGTTTCTTTCCTGGGATTATTTTGTATCTCACCTACTGGTATCCGGCGCATCGGCGTGGACGGATGACGACCTGGTTTATGACGGCGATTGCGTTGTCGGGGGTGATTGGTGGGCCGGTGTCTGGGTACATCCTGAAGAACTTCAACGGCGTGAACGGTTGGCACGGATGGCAGTGGCTGTTTCTGCTCGAAGGGGTGCCGTCGGTGCTGGTCGGGATCATCGTGTTCGTGATGCTCGATGATCGGATTTCGAAGGCTAAGTGGCTGACCCGGGAAGAGCAGCAGTTGCTTGAGAGTCAGGTGTCAACTGAGGAAGCGACCAAGCACGATATGCCGATTCGGCAGGTACTCACTAGCGGGCGGGTGTTGATGCTGAGCCTCACCTACTTCTCGTTTGTGATGGGGCTTTATGGGGTGAGCTTCTGGTTGCCGACGATTATCAAATCGACCGGCGTTACCGATGCGTTTTTGATTGGGCTGCTATCGGCCGTGCCGTTTGCGGCGGCTGTTGTGGCGATGGTGTTTGTGGCGCGGAGTGCGGATCGGTCGAGGGAACGGAGATGGCATATTGCGTTGCCGGCGTTTCTTGGTGCTGTGGGGCTCGTGCTTTCCGTCGTTTGGGCGCATAACACCCTGCTTGCCATGACTGGGTTGACGCTGGCTACCATGGGCATCCTCACTACACTGCCGTTGTTTTGGAGTTTGCCTACGGCGATTCTGGCAGGCACCGGCGCCGCTGCCGGGATTGCGATGATTAATTCGATTGGCAACCTTGCCGGTTTCCTTAGTCCTTATGCTGTGGGGTGGTTGAAGGAGGTTACCGCGGCGAACGATTCGGGGATGTATATGTTGGCGGCGTTTATGGTGCTGGGCGGTTTGCTTGCTATTAGTGTGCCGGCGAGGATGGTTAATAAGTGATTGGAGTCGCTGCTGAATGTTGCAGAAAGAGTGATTGCCCGCCTTCGCGGAATGCCACCGACGAGGTCGGGTTTATATGACCTTAGTGAAGCGGACGCAAAATCAGTCGGTGTCAACTTGGCGGGCGAGCTTCGCTCGACTTACTTCAAAAGCGTCCCCCCAGTGTTGGGCGCGTTGGCATTTGGAGCAATGACTCGGGTTAGTGCCTCGCGTGTGAGCTCCCAACCGAAAGCTATAGCCGTACACGAGCAGCGGCACCTGTGGTGATCGGCCAACAATCAATCTTCGGTAACCAGCTCGGACACTCAGGTTTCCACTGCGCCCAGGAAGCAGCCATTAAATCTGAGGGATAGCGGTCGCTTCTCATCTTGAGGTTTGTTCGATGCCTGCCCATGTCCGTGGACTCGGGGTGCGCGCCGGCGCGTGCGGGCAGGCGTTGAATAAACCTGAAGGGAGGAAACCGCGGAGTGCTCTGATGCAATGGAGTCTTCGGGGCTATGGCGATTGATTGCCCGGGATGGCGAGCGGTGTTGCGGGATGCGTGGTCAGGCGGGAGGCCGGTTGAGGGCTGAGGTTGTGCCGAAGCGGTGCAGTGGCGCCATCGTGATGGCGGAACGGACGTGCAAGGGCCTGTGCGAAGCGACAGACGCAAAGGTCTGCTCGTGGGCCGCGTTGCCGCAAAGCCGAGGGTCGGGTTGTTCGTCCTGGAACAGTGGCGCTCATATCTCGCCCCGGCGCGTGGGTGGTGCGCGGATCGGTGCAATGCGCGCAAGGATATCGATGACGATCATCGGCGCGCCGCAGTGCCGGCAGATGAAGGCGGGGCGCGTTTCGATGACGGTTTCGTGAGCTGATGTGTTGACGTCGGTCGCGACGTGCAGCAGTTCGCGGACCTTCGCGAGACTGGCGCGGCGCACCGGGTTGGCGAGCAGTCCGTAGTGACGGATACGATGGAAGCCACCGGGCAGCACATGGAGCAGGAAGCGGCGCATGAACTCGCCGGCTTCGAGGGTCATGGTCTTGTAGCGGGTGTGCCCCTTCGCACGGTAGTCCTTCCAGCGGAAGGTCACGCCGCGTTCATCGAATGCAAGCAGGCGCTGGCTGGAGATCGCGACGCGGTGCGTATAGCGCGACAGGTACGCGAGCACTGCTTCGGGTCCTGCAAAGGGACGCTTTGCGTAGACGACCCATTCGCAGGCACGCAGCGGCGCAAGCCACACGTCAAAGACAGCTGGGTCGGCAAGTTCAGCGTACTGGCCGAAGAACTGCAGGTGGCCGTGCCGGTGCGCGTCCGTGAGCGCTTCGAGCAAGCGCCTGCGGAACAGGCGCGATAGCACACGTACCGGCAGGAAGAAGCCGGGCCGGCATCCGATCCACCGCTGACCATCGGGCGACAGCCCACCACCGGGGACGATACCGTGTACGTGCGGATGATGCGTGAGTGCCGAGCCCCAGGTGTGCAGCACGAGCGTCGCGCCGATCTGGGCGCCGAGGTGCTTCGGATCAGCGGCAATGGTGCGTAGCGTTTCGGCGGCGATATCGAACAGCAGCCCGTAGATGACGGCCTTGTTGTACCAGGCGATGGCACTGATGGGCGCGGGCAGCGTGAAGACGACATGGTAGTACCCGACCGGAAGCAGATCGGCCTGGCGTGCCTGGAGCCAGCGATGCGCAGCACTGCCCTGGCACTTCGGGCAATGACGGTTGCGGCAGGAGTTGTAGGCAACCTCGATGCGGTCGCAGCCGGCGCAGCGCAGCACATGCCCCCCGAGTGCCGCACTGCGGCACTGTTCGATGGCCGACATGACCTTCAGCTGCCCCAGGCTCAGCGCTACCGTGCGCCGCCACGCCGGCCCGCAGGCGCGGAAGATATCCGCGACCTCCAGCACGGGGTGCTCCGCGTGCGGCCGGGCTAGCCGGCGGGCAGGCGGTCCAGCGGACTGACCACCTTGCGCAGGAGGTCAGTGGCAACCTGGGTATAGAGCGTGGTGGTCTCGATCTGCCTGTGTCCAAGGAGCACCTGGATCACGCGGATATCCTCCTTCTGTTCCAGCAGGTGCGTGGCAAAGGAATGCCTCAGCGTGTGCATGGATACGCGCTTGTCGATGTTTGCGGTCTCGGCGGCCGCATGGATGGCGCGGGTCAGTTGCCGCGTGCTGAGCGGGTCGATCGGATCGAGGCCCGGAAAGAGCCACCCGCCATCGAGCATGCAGCCCTGGGCACGGGCAACGCGCCACCAGACGCGCAGACGTTCGAGCAGGACCGGCGAGAGCATCGCGTAGCGGTCACGGCGGCCCTTGCCCTGCTCGATGCGCAGGGTCATGCGCTGGCTGTCGATGTCGCTGACCCTGAGGGCGACCACTTCGCTCGCACGCAGCCCGGCGCCATAGGCGACCGACAGCGCGGTCTGATGCTTGAGGTTTCCGGCTGCCGCGATGAGCCGGCGCACCTCCTCGGGGCTGAGCACAACCGGGAGCGTGCGAGGCACGCGTACCGGCTGCATCCGCGCCATCAGCTCAGGCCGGCCGAGCGTGACTTCGAAGAAGAACTTCAGACCGCTGATCGCGGCGTTCAGCGACACCGGCGACGCGCCGTGATCGACCAGATGCAGCTGGTAGTCCCGGAGGTCCTCGACAGTGGCGGTATCGGGTAAACGCCCGAGGTATCGGGCGAACTGACGTACGGCACGTAGGTAGGCGGCCTGGGTCTTGGGTGCGAACTTGCGCATGCGCAAGTCCTCAAGCATACGGCGGCGCAGCGGGCTGATGCCCGGATCGGAGGAGGTCATGATGGGGCTCCTGCTGGAGGACGAGGCGGATTGCCTCAACCACCAACATAAGCGCCGGCGCCACTGGCCTCCCATTCGCCGCCAGAGACGGGCCGCAGCCCCCTACCGCGCGAGCGGTTTAGTCCATTCGGCCATACCCGACGTTCGGCTGTCGGGGTTTGTGAGGCCGCTCCAAGTCGCATTTCCGACATTCGCATGTCGGAGTTGGCGAATGTCGCACTCGCTGCGAGCGAATGCGTACTGTCGACCCCTTTCGGTCCTTCGACGCAACGTTGTGAAATCGTCAGGTTTGGAGGGCGGATTCAAACGGCCATTCCATCGCGATGACGGTTCGCAATCCTGGATACGGGTGGTGGCGAGCAACTCTCCGCGTCGAACTTACGGAGCGTTGTTCAACCGAGGTCAGGACGTCGCCGCGCCGCCATCTGCACACCAGTCACGTCCGTTTCGCAACCAGATCTAGAACCGCTTCGCGAAGCCGACCGTAAAACCGTGCGGGAGAATCTGCACGAACAGGGGTGTCTGCCACGTCGTGCTCAAGTATCCTACCGCCGTGCCCAGCGCCCAACCGGCGAGGACGTCGGTCTGCCAATGCGCCTGGCTTTTCACGCGTGCGATCGAATCATAGAGCGGCAACACCTCGAGTGCCCAAACCCACGGATCACGCCGACCATAGTTGACGATGAACGGCGTTACGAAACTCGCCTGAAGGGTGACTTCACCACTGGGAAAACTCTTTCCGCCGCTGAACCATTGGTTCGGTCCCTGGCCAGCGCTGGGCCGCTGGCGACCGAACGCATACTTCATGCCTTGAGCAGCGACCGCCGATATCGCCGTAGCGTCGGCCGTTTGCCAGAATGTATGGCCCAGTTCGTTGTCGTTCCCAAGCCACAGAGCCCCACCCGCCGTCGTGGCTATCACGGCGTATTCAAGTGCGAGCTGAACATTGCGGTTCCATATGCCGCTCTGATCCAGCGCGACTTCATGATCGATCCCGCCGGCATATGCGCCTGAAAAAGTGAACGCCGTGATTGCGGCGGCTCCGCACCGTCTCCCTGTCACCCTGATTCCAGAAGTCATCGATCTCATTTTCGCCCTCGCGCAGCAGTGTGGCGAAAGGTTCGCGTAACTAGCTTTCTGCAGTTACTTTAAGACGCAACGTGAACGACGATCGCGGCCCGCACCATGATCGCCATGGATCATGGTGGCGACGATTGAAGGCAACTTCAGTCCGCCCCGGATCTATTCAAAACCTTCCGATGCTTCAATTGGCGCCTCGATGCGTAACCGCCCGCAGGAGGAACTGCCGTCAGCGTACCAACGCGACGGGATGCGCAGCATGTGCTCGAATACGGTGAAACACATGTTGCACAAGATCGTACTAGACCGATCTGAAGGAAACGTTAAGACCCGAAACGTTTCCAATGCTTAGGGAGCTAAGCCATGTCACGTCAGCATCGAATTGATCGTGCCGGGCATATTCTCGCGATGGAACCAGAGGCGGCTTGAAAGGTCCTGTTAGCGCGGCACTCAACAACATGTCGAACCAATGTCGTCGGCCCCGGATCTCTGGTTTACCCAGGCCTGTGGCTGCCTGGGAAATCCCCAAATCCATGAACAGGACAGCCTGCCAGCATGAGTGCTTACGCCGCTAGACCGGCCTCAAGAGAAATGGCTGGTGTTGAAATGGATACGCATCCTCTACCGCTGCTGGCCAGACTGGGACACGATACGACGAAAGCGTCTATCTAAACGCATTGAGGAAGCGAGGCTCGCCCCTTCTTGCAAACCTCATGCTTCCCCCTTCTAAAACCTTGACGGACCGCCTCAGGGCGTGAAGCGCTCGATCAGAGTCCGAAATCAAACGTCCGCTGTCGGTACGATTTCGGCCCGTCAACACAACCTCGTTGAACATTGCCTCCTGGCCGAACCTTGGCCGATGATGAACTGCATAGCGACCCGGCATGAACAACCCGCCGCGCCTCGAAACCGTCGTGGCACGGTGTTCCTTTTGCGCAAAGGTGATTTCGATGTCCGGCACTTCCGGCGCCAACGCCCCGCGCCTAAAGTCAGGTCAGCCTTCGGATGCGGATCCTCACAAATGGAACCGCGCGAAGCCCCCTCAAAACTCAAAAGGAGCAAAACCATGCTGACCAGGACATCCCCCGCGCTTCTCACCAAACCGAATGTCGCCACGGAAGACGCGCAATACTTCGAATACACTTCGTCCGCCAATCCGATCGGTGCGAAGCTCATCTCGCGTGTGCCGTTCTGCAGCTTCTCGCCTTCGCTTTATGCAGACGGCGCAACCCGAGTCGTGCCGCTTGACCTGTCTGCGGAGTTGGGCTGCCCGGGTCCCGCGACCGGTCCCGGCTTGAGCGCCAACTTCCTGCGCATCAATGCGGGCGACGCGTTGACACTCGATCCCAATGCGACCTCGCAGGTCTGCTACGTCATTAGCGGAGCGGGTAGCGTGCAGCAGTCCGAAACGAGCTTCCCCTTTTCGATGGGCGATTTCTTCACGCTCCCAGGCGGCCATGCCACGGTGCTGTCCGCTGCTGCGACGGCCACGCTCTATTACGTCAATGACGCGCCACTGCTCACCTATCTTGGTACCACCGGGGTACATGCGCGCTTTGCGCCGACACGCTATCCGGCCGCCGAGGCGCAGGCAGCACTGCGCGCGGTCGCGGAACAAGCGAACGCGGGTCGTCGCAACCGCATCAGCGTACTAATGGGCAACACCAACTTTCCGCACACGCGCACGGTCACGCATGTGTTGTGGGCGATGTTCGGCATCGTGCCGCCCAACTCGGTGCAGAAGCCGCACCGGCACCAGTCGATTGCACTCGACTTCATCGCCAGCGGCAAGCTGGGTGTCTATACGCTGGTCGGAACGGAACTGGACAGGGATGGCAATATCGTGAACCCGACCCGCGTCGATTGGAAAACGGGGATGGCATTCGTCACGCCGCCGGGACACTGGCATGCGCATTTCAACGAAACGAACGAAAACGCCTATGTGATTCCGATCCAGGATGCAGGCTTGCAGACTTACCTGCGCACGCTAGACATCCGCTTCGCGCATCAAGGCTGACGCTCCAGTGCGAGTCCGTCGTCCCAGTACGGCGGCTCGCCAAACGCCTCGGCATAGAAATCCACGAAGGCGCGCACCTTCGACGAGACGATCTTCTTCGGTGGGTAGACCGCCCAGACCGCGGGTTCGGCTCGTCCGGTGCGTGCTTCCCATTCCGGTAGCACATGCTGCAAGCGTCCTCCGCGCAGGGCCGTAGAGGCGAGCCATGTCGGCAGGAGCGCCACGCCACAACCGGCCACGGCGAGCGCGAGCACGGCTTCGGAGTCGTCAGCGCGCAAGCGCCCCTGCAACTCCACCAGCACCTGTTCCTGTTCTTGCGACGCCCGCGCGTCCGCGGTGACCAGCGTGAAATACCATTTGTCGTCCGGGACCAGGGACACGCGAAGCGCATCGCGCGCGGCCAGATCGCCAGGCACACGCGGTGTGCCGCTACGCGCGAAATACGCCGGGCTGCCACAGACGATACGACGATGCGGTGCCAGGCGCCTCGCCATCAATGACGAATCGGGCAGCACGCCGGTACGGATCGCCACATCAATGCCCGCATCGATCATGTTGAGCGTTTCGTCCGTAGAGACGATGTCGAGGTCGATATCAGGATAGCGCGCCATGAAGGCCGGCAGATGCGGCACGATGTGCAGGCGGCCGAATGCCGGTGGCATTGTCACGCGCAGCACGCCTTGTGGCGTGCGATTTAGCGACGACGTCACTTCGCGCGCGTCATCGAGTGCTTGCAACGCTAACAAGGCGTGTTCACGAAACAGCCGGCCGCCTTCTGTCAGGACGAGGCCGCGCGTCGACCGGTTGAATAGGGCGATGCCCAGATCTCTTTCGAGTTCGCTTACATAGCGGGAGACAGTCGAGGTCTTGACTGACAGTGCATTGGCCGTCTTGCTGAAGCTCTGCAGTTCCGCTGCGCAAACGAAGGCCCGTACTGCGGCGAAGTAGTCCATGGACTGTCTGACGTGGATGGGATTACCTGGCTTTTGCCGAGATCGGTAGTGTACTGCCCCGGCGCGGCCAGCGTGATGAGGAGTCGATCACGTCGTGAAAGCTACCGCGTTTAGATGCAAGGTCCGCTTCATGAGAACCGCGGTCGTTTGTTGCAGGTCCGCGAGTGTCGCTCGTTCCCCGGCTGCAGCCCGGCAGCGATTGGCGGCACGCGACCCCTTCGAGTCACTCAATCCACGTTGACGAATGTCCCCTTGCTGCCCTACAGGAGGCCATCGTCAATCTGTTCGCCCCGAAGGGCTTTTCAAGTCAAGGCCGAAGGTAGTCCATTGGCAGCACTTATTGGCGGATCAGTCATACCTTGCCGGGATTTAACGGCATCGGGAGCACCCGTCAAAAAATGTTCATGGTCAAGCGGCCCAGATGGACTATATACAAACGAGGGGCGGCGAATGGCTGTACGTCCGACGAAAACCGCCCTTGACTCAGGTCCGCGAGAGCCGCAGTCAAGCCGAACGGAGATGTACGACGCCGAATAGTCGCGACCCGTCTGTTCCCACATGGACCGGTCAGTGGATTGCAGCGTTAGCATCATTGCCGGGGGCGACGCGCTCCCGGCCAATCCACCGCTTCCCGATGTTCCCTGTTCGACCTCCTTAACCACCGTTAGTAAACGCGACAAGGGGTGAAGTAATGAAACAGCTCGCGAACTGGGTAACGCTCTTGCAGGTCTGCCTGTAGCCCAATTTATCAAGGACGTAACGTACAGCTACCTGCTCTGCCCACTCGTCCATCCGACGTCACCCGTTCGCTCGTCGCCCACGCAAGGAGTACGCCATGTCATTTATCACGTGCCGTTTAACGTTTCTGTTGCGAACCATCGCGTTCGCTACGGCGTTAGGATTCGCTTCAATCAGCATTGCGCAAGCCGATTCGGAGGTCGATCCGCCAGGAGCGGTTTACGTTCTGTCAAACCAGCCGTCCGGGAACTCCGTTCTTGTCTATTCGCGGGCTGCCAACGGAATACTCACCTATGAAGCCACGTACTCAACCGGCGGCCAAGGAGCAGGCACAGGAACCGATCCGCTAGGCTCGCAGGGTTCGCTGACGTTGCAAGGGGGCTTTCTGTTCGCCGTGAATGCCGGCAGCAATGAAGTTTCGCTGTTCGCGGTCGACGGCAGCAAACTGACGCTGCTCGACAAAAAACCATCGGGCGGTCAAATGCCCGTCAGCGTGACAGTCAAGGGGCCCATCGCGTATGTGCTCAATGCCGGCGGCACACCGAACGGCGGCACACCGAACATCAGTGGCTTTATCGTCGACGCGTTTGGCAAGCGTCTCGTTCCGTTACCGGGTTCACAGCGACCACTTGCCGGCGGAAACCTCGCCCAGCCCGCGCAAGTGAAGTTTGCGCCGGAAGGCAACGAACTGCTCGTGACCGAAAAGGGCACACAATTCATTGACACGTATTATGTCGGCTTCACCGGTTACGCCTCGACTCCAACCCGCCACAGGTCAAACGGCGTCACGCCGTTTGGCTTTTCCATCACGACCCGGGGTTATGCGATCGTCTCCGAGGCCGGGTCTGATTCGGTTTCCTCATATGAGGTCGAGGACAGCAAACATCTGACTTCCATCAGTGCAGCAATTCCCTTGGGCCAGAGCGCCCCTTGCTGGCTTGTCACCACGGGCGATGGACGTTTTGCCTACACCGCCAATGCCGGTAGCGGCTCGATCAGCAGTCTGCGGATCGCGGCGGACGGTACAGTACGCTTGCTCAATCCGACTGCAGGCACACTCAGCGCTCCCCTTGACATGGCGCTCAGTGGTCACAGCAAATTCCTCTACGTTCGTGAAGGTAACGGCGCTGTAAGTGGCTTTCGCGTGATGCCAGACGGAACACTCGAGCCACTTGGCTCAGTCACCGGCGTACCGTCGGGGGCACAAGGGATCGCGGCGCGCTAGACACATCTCCCCCCGCGCGGGGAGATGTGCACGCGGGATCATGCTTTCGTATCCCTGTACCGGCAGCCTTCGCGCAAGAACGTTGCCGGTACCGCTGAGCACCCGCCGTCCACCTTGACCCGATTGAAATCGAGGCTCCCGGTCAAGCAGGGGTTAGGTGAGTCCAAACGGGCGACGGTGAGCGAGTCGAATCCCATCACTTTCTTCTGCCCAACCGACGCTCGAACGCCATTGACCCGCTTTCGATCACGTTCATACGGGTAGCGACACGCTGCGTCTATCTGGCGGTCATCCTCCAGCCAGATCAGTACCATCCGATTCGGCGAGCGGCGCGACGCATCCTACACTTAAGTTGAACCGCGCAGGCTTGCACGTGGCTGCGCCACAAATTGGGCCGAACGCATATTGCGCTGATGGCCATCGATAGCGAGCATGGCGCGGTCGCGTTCGGCGGCGACCGAGGGATTCGTATCGCCTCCGGATATGTCTCAGAGGGCTAACCACCAAGGAGGCGGTTTATGAACAGTAAGTTAGCCAACCCGGCGCCGCTCGGGCTCGCTGGATTCGCATTCACCACATGGATGCTCAGCATGGTGAACGCCGGCTGGTTCGACAAGGATGCCTTGGGGCTCGTGCTGGCGCTGGCGTTCGCTTTCGGCGGCACGGCGCAGATGATCGCGGGCGTGCTCGAATTTCCACGCGGCAATACGCTAGGCACGGTGGCGTTCCTCAGTTACGGCGCCTTCTGGTGGTCCTTTGCGCTGTTTGTCGCGTTCCTGGGCACCAGGGTGCCTGAGGCCTTCATCGGCTGGTATCTGTTTGTGTGGGGGGTCTTCACGTTCTACATGTGGATCGGCTCGCTGCACACGAGTACCTCTGTGCAACTGGTGTTTCTCTCGCTGTGGATCACTTTTCTGCTGTTGGCGATCGGCGCATGGACAGGTATGGGCGTTGCCACGCGGGCCGGCGGCTATGTAGGCTTGATCACCGCTCTACTGGCGTTCTATGCGTCGGCGGCGATGGTGATCAACGAAAGCTTCGGACACACCGTGCTTCCGACACACGACTGGGCACAAGCCCATCCGCGAGCGGCCTAGCCACTCGGCGCGGGTCGGCCGGCGTGCAGCAAGCGCGCCGGCCAGTCAGGCCTGCGGTGCTCCATGGAGACGGAGACCAAGTCTGAGTATCGAGTCTTTCCGGTATCAGCTGTTGACGGCGGCGTAAATCCGCACATAAATGGCGGCACAAGGTTCACCAGGACCGTCAACAATGAAGCGCCGTTGACGGCCTCGGTCGGGGTGGCCGGTCCCAATCAGAATGGATCGCCGATGTCGTTGAGATTGGGATCCTCGGGAGGGGAATGCTGTTCGTGCAGCAGGTCATGCAGGGCGAGGTCATAGTGCATGCAGATCCGGGCACGCAGATCCCCGATGAGTTCGACGACGGCGAGCGCCTGTTCCGGCGACCAGTTGTCCGGTATCAGGAAGTCGAGCCCACGGGTGATGCCCGAAGGCAGGTGTGCCAGGCGCTTCATGATTTCTTCTCCGCACGCGCGCTACTGCGTCTGCTGGCGCGTTGCTCGGCCCTCTCGCGCGCTTCCTTGACCCGGTAGGACTCGCCCTCGATGGCAATGACTTCGGCGCGATGGACCAGCCGGTCAACGAGCGAGACGACACAGGCGGCGTTCGGGAACACCTCGTGCCATTCGGAGAACGGTCTGTTGGTTGTGACCACGGTACTTGCCGATCCGTACCTGCGGCTGACCAGTTCGAACAGCAGATCGGCGTGGCGGTTTGAGTACGAGAGGTAACCGACCTCATCAATCACCAGGACGTCAGGGGATGCATAGCGGCGCAGGCGTCGACGCAGCGCCGAATCGCTGTCCAGTGCGGCCAGTTCGCCGAGCATCTGACCGGCGGTAGTGAACAGCGCGGTGTGACCGTGCACGAGCGCCTGATAGGCGAGATTGAGCGCGAGGGTTGACTTGCCGACACCATTCGGGCCGATCAACACGACGTTGGCGGTATCCCTGACGAACCCGAGCGACATCAACTCTTCAACGGCAAGCCGGTCGCAGCGCGTGGGCCAGCTCCAGTCGAAGTCGCACAGCGGCTTGAAGTTGCCCAGGCGGGCATCGCGGATACGTCGCTCCAGTGATCGGCGGGCGCGCTCATCCTCTTCCCACTGCAACAGCGGCGCGACCCACTGTTCGGCGGCCACATCGGTCCAATGCGCGAGCAGTCCGTACAGACGCAGGGCGTTCGCGCGCCCATGAAGGTTCTCAGGCGTGTTCATCGGCGCCTCCCGCAAGCTGGTCGTAGATGTCGAGCCGGTGTGGTGTCACCAGCGTGTCCTTGTTGCGCACGTGTTCGGGCAGGATGAGGGTGACTGGCGGCGGGGCCTGCCGTGCCTCGCGCCGGCGCTCAAGCGCCAGACGTACCGGATTGGGATGAGGCGCCGCGTCGCTGGCAAGGGTTTCCTCGATCGCGGCCTGCAGTTCGGCCGGGCCATAGCGGTCGAGCAGTCGCAGCAGGTGCGTGGTGATATTGCCCAGATTGCCGCCACGCTCAGCGGCGTGCAGCATCAGGGTCCGGCTGGCCGGCGCAGCCCGGGCCAGATGATCAAGACCGCGATGGTGACGGGCCTCGTGCTTCCTTGCGACGAGCGCATCGATGTGTGCGGCAATCTCGATCTGCGCGCCGCGATCGTAACTGCGTTCATGGGTGGCGAGCAGATCGGCGCCGTCGAGAATGCGTACGCGCCGGGGATCAGCTCGTACCGTGAGCGTGCGTCGCACATGGGTATACGGGATCGTATAGTCGTTCAGGTCGAAGCGCACGTAGGGCGTCTTGCCGACCTTCACGGCGAGAAGCAGCTCACACGGGTACGGATTCTCCGGCAACGTGAGCAGGCTGGGCTGTTCGCGCCCGAAGGCCTCGCGCACGGTGATCATGGGTTCTTCGCGGCAGGGCCGCTCAGCAGCGGGTCCCGCGCACCAGATTGCCGCCTGGGCGTTGAGATCGTCGAGGTCCGTGAATCTGCGAGCGGCAAAGAAGCTCTCGCGTACAAAGCGGATTGCCCGTTCAACGCGCCCCTTCTCGTTGCCCCGTGCGACAGCCACCGGACGAGGCTCATAACGATGATGCGCGGCGAACGCGAGCAATGTCGGGTGGAAGCGGATCGCATCGCCCTGACGCTCAAGCACGGCGCTACGCAGGTTATCGTAAAGCAGAACCCTGGGGACCCCGGACCATGCTTCGAAGGCGCCGGCATGTCCTGCCAGGAAACTGTCCATACGGGCATCGAGGAAGAAGCGCAGATAGATCTGCCGTGACCACGACAGCACCATCACGAAGGCCATCAGCGGTCGTCGTGCCCGACCGATCTGCAGGTGACCGAAGCTGGCCCAATCGACCTGCGCCTGTTCCCCGGGCAGCGTGCGCAGGCGCAGGTAAGCCTCAGGTACCGGGCGTGGCCGGTGCAGCGAGATCAGGTGCCGGAAGTGGTGGTGACTGCCCCGGTAGCCGCGCTCATACACCATCGCATACAGGCGACTGGCCGTGAGCGAGGGAAACTTCTTTAGCGTCTCGTGGATGAACGGCAGGTAAGCATCGATCTGTGAGGCTCGCTGCACGGCGCCAATCCTGGGCAGGCCGGCCTGGGCCAGCACGCGCTGGACGGTGCCGCGGTGCACGCGCAACTGGCGCGCGATGGTGCCGCAACGCCACTTCTCCACGTGGTAATAGCGCAGGATCTGCGCCTCGAGTTCAGCTCCAATGGTCATGGGTCGTTTCCTGTTCTGTCAGTAGTAGTACGAACATCACGGAAGACCCGACGGCGCAGTGGCCCGATGCGTACAAGGCCCGAACAGATGCGGCGACAGAAGCAGCAAGGCGTCGATCCGGGCGCGGCGACAGTGGATGTCGATGCGGTGGCCGTCGTCGTCGAAGTCAGTGGCAGTAGAGCATTGGCGACGGGTGTCGGGGAACGCTGATGCGTCACTTTATTGAGGCGCTGACGATAGCGACGCATCCGTTCGGCATGTGCAAAGCGGCCACGACGACTGAGTTGATAGCGTTGGCCAGCCTCGCGCAGGCGGGCGCGGCGCGAGGCCTGTGAGCAGTCGCCACCGCAGTAAATCTGGCCGCGATCGCAACGGCGGCACACGACGACCTGCGCCCGGCAGCGGGCGCACAGAAAGAGGCGGCCAGTGGCCGGCATCGGCAGTCCCCGTCAATGCCGAAGCGGAATCGACGAGGCGGATCAGCCGTGCCATACTGGCCCGGCACCCGTACCCCGTTGTGCGCGTGTGGGGCTCGACACTGGAATGAACTTGGCGGTTAGGACCGGTGTCGGGCCTGTTTCTTCGGCGGTCAGTTGTAGTCGTTCTTCTACCGCATCCCGATTCCCGCGTCATCCCCCTGCCGAACCGAACATCCCCGGTGCGTCTGCGCTCGCCCTACGGGCTCCCTCCGACGCACCCGAATGTGAGCCTCATGAAACGTCCCAGAGTCGCCGGGCTGAACAGCAATCGCGTCGCCCGGCTGTCCGACGCCGCCATCCAATGTCGGATTCCGACCGCCATTCACATCAGCTAAGTGGGTCGAGAAAGGTGGACCGACTGGACTCGTTACGAGGCGATGGATCGCCGTTCGATGGAGGTACTCTGATGTTCGAACGAATACCCCCTGACAATTCGCGCTATCGGCGGGTGTGATCACTGGCCGGCTCTACGACGTCGTAAACGTGTCAGGACGAAACGCAAAAGGCGCTAACACACAGCAAGATACCAGCGCTGGTATATCGGGGCCGGTGAAGAAATTCGGGGCGTCGGCAGCATGTCGCCTTCGTCTTGTCTGAGGAGTGGGCCATGCCGAGCACACGGCATTGCGGCACCCGTTGCTGTCGCGGCGGCGCAACGTCCTACGCCTGCTGCAAAATCTCCATTGCACGAATCGTGTCGCCCAGCGCGTCCATTGCCAGGTAGGCAACGAACTGTGTGCCGATAGCGGCAGCCGAAACGCCGCGAAGGTTGATTCCCCCGGTAGCCAACTTTTGGGTCAACTCTGCAATGATGCCCGGCCGGTCGGGGCCCATCACCCGCACCGAGTGAAGACTCGGGAGGACGTTGAACCCCACCTGCGAGGCGGCACGAATTTCTCGGTCGTTCTGAAGCGGCGCGAGAAACACGACTGCCTTCCCGGGTGCTTCCGCAGTTCGACGGGAGATGATGAATTGCAGGTTCGCTCCGGCATCTCGCAGGACACTTAACACTTCGGCGAGACCGCCGGGCCTGTCCTCGATTGTGGCCGCCCATACATCGACACGTTCAACGAGCAGATCCATGGCGCCTCTCCCGTTTGATGAACCCCAATGAAAATTTAGTTCAGGGTTGACCGACCGGCAAGTCAACGCTCGTCGTCGCGCCAACACCATTGGCCCTCGGGATGCAGCTCTTTGACAGGGAATACGTTGCTTGGCATTGCATCCGCCCTGGCCTTAAATTCGTTATGCAGCGCACGGACTGTCGCGCCTGGTGTCCAGACCCATGAGACAAGTCAAAAGACGCGCTGCCGCGGGTAGCGTGGGACACCTCGTGTCCCTGGGCACCTAGAAGCAAGGAGGAACTGTCATGTCACGAGACAAGTCATCGCGCCGCGCTTCCGCAGAGCAACAAGCGGCCGAGGTTTCCGAGGCGCAAATCGCCGTGCACTGGCCTGAAGAGGAATATTTCCCGCCGCCCGCCTCGTTCATCGCCCAAGCCAATCTGACAGACGCGGGCGTGTTCGCACGTTTCTCTCTCGACAAATTCCCCGAGTGCTTCAAGGAGTTCGCGGACCTGCTCGACTGGTACAGGTACTGGGACACGATGTTCGACGCGAGCAATCCTCCGTTCTGGCGCTGGTTCGTCGGTGGTCGGATCAATGCCTGCTACAACTGCGTGGATCGTCACCTCGCCGCCTACCGGAACAAGGCCGCGATCCATTTCGTGCCAGAGCCCGAGGACGAGACGGTCCAGCATGTCACCTACCAGGAACTTTATGTCCGCGTAAGCGAGTTCGCGGCCATGCTACGCGACTTCTGCGGTCTAAAAGCCGGTGACCGGGTTACTCTCCATATGCCTATGGTGGCGGAGCTGCCCATCACGATGCTCGCCTGCGCCCGGCTCGGGGTGATTCACTCGCAGGTATTTAGCGGCTTCAGCGGCGCGGCCTGCGCCGACCGCATCCTGGATTCCGAGAGCCGTCTGCTGATTACGATGGACGCTTACTGGCGTGGCGGCAAGCTGATCGATCACAAGGAAAAAGCCGACACCGCGTTCGCCGAAGCTGCCGGGAAGGGTCACCAGGCCGAGAAGGTTCTGATCTGGCAGCGGTATCCGGGCAAGTATTCGAGTCCGACGCAGCTCGTGGAAGAACGCGATGTCATCGTCAACGACGCCCTCAAGGCGTTCCGCGGCAAACGTGTCGAGCCCGTGCAGATGCCCGCTGAGGCACCGCTATTCCTCATGTATTCGAGCGGTACCACGGGCCGCCCCAAGGGGTGCCAGCATTCCATTGGAGGCTATCTCGCCTACGTCGCCTGGACATCGAAATACATCCAGGACATCCACCCCGAGGACGTGTATTGGTGCATGGCCGACATCGGCTGGATTACCGGTCACTCCTACATTGTCTACGGCCCGCTCGCGCTCGCGGCCTCGTCGGTCGTGTACGAAGGCGTGCCCGTCTACCCCGATGCCGGGCGCCCTTGGCGAATTGCCGAAAACCTCGGCGTCAATATCTTCCACACGTCGCCGACTGCGATCCGCGCACTGCGGCGCAGCGGACCGGACGAACCCGCGAAGTACGGCTATCACTTCAAGCACATGACGACCGTGGGCGAACCCATCGAGCCCGAAGTCTGGAAGTGGTATCACCGGTCTGTCGGGAAGGGGGAGGCCGTCATTGTCGACACGTGGTGGCAAACTGAAACGGGCGGGTTCCTTTGCAGCACGGTGCCGGCGTTGCACAAGATGAAGCCCGGCAGTGCCGGTCCGGGCATACCTGGCATTCATCCGGTGATTTACGACGACGCCGGTAATGAACTTGCAAGCGGTTCCGGCAAGGCGGGCAACATCTGTATTCTCAATCCGTGGCCCGGCGCGTTTCAGACCATCTGGAGGGCCCCGGAGCGCTACGTGAAAACGTACTATGCCCGCTACTGCCGGGATCCCAGGAGCAAGGACTGGCGCGACTGGCCCTACATGGCGGGAGACGGTGCTGTCGACGCTGCGGACGGCTACTTCCGGATTCTCGGTCGTATCGACGACGTGATCAACGTCGCCGGCCATCGCCTCGGTACCAAAGAAATCGAGTCAGCCGCCCTGCTTGTCCCCGAAGTCGTCGAAGCGGCTGTCGTGCCGGTCGCCGACGAGATCAAGGGCAGAGTGCCCGAACTGTATGTTTCGTTAAAGCCCGGGGTGGAAGCTTCGGAGGAGCTTGCAAAGCGGGTCACAAACTCGGTAGTCGATCGGATCGGAGCCATCGCGAAGCCGCACCGGGTGGTCATTGTTCCGGACATGCCCAAGACCCGGTCGGGCAAGATCATGCGGCGCGTGCTCGCAGCACTTTCAAACCATCAAGACCCCGGAGACGTATCCACGCTGGCTAACCCGGAGGTCGTTGACAGTCTGCGGGAGCTCGTGAAGTAATGGGGGTTACGTCCATGATCATCACGCGGCGCGCGCGGCGGGCGGGCGGCCATCGGGCGCCGCAGCCTTCGTCACCCATGTGACTCGACTCATAGGGAAAACTGGCCGGTCACCGCGGCCATTATCGATTGGTCCTGCGAAAACTCCCGCGTCAATCCTCTTCCGCCACCCGCCCCGGCTGCACAGCCGGCATCCTGCGATAGATCGTGTTCCGCGAGACCCCGAGTGCACGCGCCGCGGCAGACACGTTTCCGCCATAGCGCGCCAGCGTCATCGCAACCACAGAGGTGGCAACATCCTGCAGCCGAGCACCGTCGGGCAGCGACGCATCGCCAGCAGCAGGGGCATCCGCAGCCGAACCGGCCGAAATGGCTGACGAGCTCGAAGCAGCCGGCGCAGCAGAGTCCCCCTGTCCAACCTCGCCATCGCCGCAACCCGCGCCCCCCACATCATCCAAAAAATCATCCGGCAAATGTTCCCAGCGAATCACCCCATCCTCCTCCACCATCGCCGCCGCAGTCCGCAGCAGATTAGCCAGTTGCCGACAGTTACCCGGCCACGCATGTCGGCCGAACACCGCCATCACATCAGCCGCAACGCTGAGCGCCTGCCGCCCCCCGCTTTCGACTGATTCCCACTGCAACATCTTTTGAACGACGACCGCGAGATCGCTCCGCTCACGCAACGCCGGCAACCGAACCGCAAGCCCGTTGATCCGATAGTAAAGATCCTCACGAAACTGATTCTGCGCGATCATCTCGCGCAAGTTCCGGTGGGTCGCGCAAATAATGGAGACATCGACAGGAACCGCCCGCGTCGCCCCAAGCGGCGTCACAACCCGCTCCTGCAAAACACGCAGCAACCGCACCTGCAACGAATACGGCATATCCCCGATCTCATCGAGAAACAGTGTGCCTCCATTCGCCTGCATCAGCTTGCCGATCGCCCCTTTCCGCCGCGCTCCGGTAAACGCACCCTCTTCATACCCGAATAGCTCAGATTCGATCAGCGACTCCGGAATCGAAGCACAGTTAACCGCAACAAACCGCCCATCACCTCGCGGCGAATCGTTATGAATCGCCTGCGCGAGCAACTCCTTGCCGGTACCGGTCTCGCCGGCGATCAGAATCGGAATATCCTTGCCGAGCACCTTGCGAACCTTCGCGATCAGTGCGGACACACGAGCATCGCCGGTATCGAGATCGCTGAGCCGCGACAGTCCCGCAGCCGGCTGGCGCGCGTTTGCGCATACCGGTCGCGGTGCGGCGACACCTTGCACATCCACCGCCCCATGCCCCAGCCCAAACGACGCCCGCCTGAACTGCCCGCGCGCGCAAACCACCGCACCGTTGTGCAAATTCAGCATCAGATGCGGCGCGACGCCATGCGTCAAACGATCGATCAATTGCGCATACGAGATCTGAAATAGCGACGACAGCGTATGCGCGCGCAACGCAGCGAGCGACAAGCCCAACTGAAACTGCGCACTTCGATTCGCGGACAGAAAGCGACCATCATCGGTAAACGCAATGATCCCTTCCATCAGTGTGCCGAGAAACTCAGGACGTCCGTGGAAAGATACTTGCAGGACGTCGCGAAACGCAGTCGAGAACAGATGGTTTTCGATCATCTGCACCGACATTTTCGCGAGTGCCGTCGTGTGCTGGTGATAGCTGCGGTGGTCGCCCGTCACGTCGAGCACGCCGATCAGATCGCCGTACGGATCGAGAATCGGCACACTCGAACAGGTCAGGAAGCGGTTCGCCGCCAGATAGTGCTGATCGCCATGAACGACCATCGCACACCCCTCGGCCAGCGAGGTACCGATCGCGTTGGTCCCCTGACGATCCTCGGCCCAGTTCGCGCCAGGCCGCAGCGCCACTTTTTCCGCGCGATGCAGAAAGTCGTCGTCGCCGATCGAATGCAGGATCAACCCGTCGGCGTTGGTCAGCACGATCATGCTTTGCGTGTTGACGATCTGCTCGCGCAGCGTCTCCATGACCGGCATCGCATGCGCGCACAGCGCCTGGTTCTGTTCGCGCTTCAGCGCGAGGCCCGTGTGGGACAGAATGTCGTAATCCGGCCGGATCGATGCGCGCAGGCCGAACGTCTCGGAGCGTTCGTGGGCTTTCTGGATCGCCGGTGCGGGCCAACCTTTGGAGCGATTAGCCGCCGCCACGCTGAGCGGATGAACGTCGTCGCGCATTGTCTCCTCCTGAATGCGCCCGGGTCGTGCCGGACGCTTTGATGCGTGTCAACAGAATACTCCCTTTGTCAGTGCGCCCGACGCGTGCGGCGACCCCGCGCGGGCCCGCATCCTTGATCTGCGTCAGCGTCGGCCGGACCTGCGGCGTTTCTGAACACCCGCAGCCCGCGCAACTGTTCCGAAACGAAACACTTCCGCCATGCGGCTCACCGCAATCCCTGAAATATCCCACTTCGATGCATTGGTACGGTTCGTGCCTGATGTGGTCCCGCGCAGTCACCCGATCACCATCACAAAACGGAGACAAGTGATGAATCCATTTGACCTGAAAGCCCTCGGCATCGACATCGAGTATCCCTATCGCCAGCGTTACGAAAACTACATCGGCGGCAAGTGGGTACCGCCGGTCGGCGGCGACTATTTCGACAACGTGTCGCCGATCAACGGGCAGCCGTTTTGTCGCGTGCCTCGTTCGAACGCTGCCGATATCGACCTCGCCATCGACGCCGCGCACGCAGCGCGCCGCAAATGGGCGAAGACGTCGGTGACAGAACGCGCGAACCAGTTGCTGGCGGTGGCCGAGCGCATGGAGAAGAACCTGAAGCTGCTAGCGGTGGCCGAGACGATCGACAACGGCAAGCCGCTGCGCGAAACGATGGCCGCGGACCTGCCGCTCGCCGTCGATCATTTCCGCTATTTCGCGGGCTGCATCCGCGCGCAGGAAGGCGGCATCTCGGAGATCGACGACAACACGGTCGCTTATCACTTTCACGAGCCGGCTGGGGTGGTCGGTCAGATCATCCCGTGGAATTTTCCGCTGCTGATGGCCGCATGGAAGCTCGCGCCCGCGCTCGCGGCCGGCTGCTGCGTCGTGATGAAGCCGGCCGAGCAGACGCCGGCTTCGATACTCGTGCTGATCGAACTGATCGGCGACCTGTTCCCCGCCGGGGTCATCAACATCGTCAACGGCTTCGGCAAGGAAGCGGGCGAAGCGCTCGCCACCAGCAAGCGCATCGCGAAGATCGCGTTCACGGGCTCGACGCCGGTCGGCAAGCGCATCCTGCACGCAGCCGCGGACAACCTGATCCCGTCGACGGTCGAACTCGGCGGCAAGAGCCCGAACATCTTCTTCGCCGACGTGCTCGATCGCGACGACGCGTTCCTCGACAAGGCGCTCGAAGGTCTCGCGATGTTCGCGCTGAATCAGGGCGAAGTGTGCACGTGCCCGTCGCGCGTGCTGGTTCAGGAGTCGATTTACGAGCGCTTCATCGAGAAGGCGATCGCGCGGGTGGAACGCATCAAGGCTGGCCATCCGCTGAACCTCGAAACGATGATCGGTGCGCAGGCATCGCAGCAGCAGCTCGACAAGATCCTGTCGTATATCGACATCGGCCGGGACGAAGGGGCGCGGTGCCTCGTCGGCGGCGAGCGCGCAACCCCTGGCGCCGGCCTCGGCGAGGGTTTCTACGTGAAGCCGACGATGCTGTTCGGCAACAACGATATGCGTGTGTTCCAGGAGGAGATCTTCGGGCCGGTCGCCTCGGTGATGACGTTCAAGGACGAACAGCAAGCGATCGAACTCGCGAACGACACGTACTATGGCCTGGGCGCGGGCGTGTGGACTCGCGACGGTACCCGCGCTTACAAGTTGGGACGCGAGATCGAGGCGGGACGCGTGTGGACCAACTGCTATCACCTGTATCCGGCGCATGCGGCCTTCGGTGGCTACAAGCAGTCGGGGATCGGGCGCGAAACACACAAGATGGCGTTGTCGAACTATCAGCAGACGAAGTGTCTGCTGGTCAGCTATCAGGCGGAGGCGCTGGGGTTCTTTTAAGCGAAGTGCGCGTCGTCTATGGACGGCGCGTGCCGAAGAATGCAGCCGTGCGGCGTGGTGGCCGCTCCGGCTGCATCAATCGATGCGAAATCACGAAGTCCCCTCAGACCTCAGTCCGCCTCGACTTCTCCGCCAAAGCCGCATTCCGTCATCAGTCTTTCTAAAACCGGAAGCATCGGCTCGCGAGCGCGCTGTTGGCAGGTTCATCCGGGGCCTCGGCGCATGAGGGATGCTTCTTCCTGGAAGCTGTGAGATCCCGTTCGCCCGACAAATCAAATAAATCGCCTACATAGGCTAAAAATTCATCCAATTCCGAATGCTCCTGGTTGCCCCGCTCCCGATACTGTCGTTCGCACATAACAGAGGATGAGCGATGAAGAACGGCAACGGCCAGCCGATGATCCGGCTCGCAGACAAGACGACGCACGACGGCACGGTCATCGAGGCCGCGACAGACCTCATGCACATGGGCATCCCGGTTGCACTCGATGGACACGGCGTCGAGTGTCCGAGGTGTGGCGGTGTCTATCCGATCACCGCGACCGGCCAGCGAACCCACAACGGCAAGCGGGTCAGCCATGCCGGCGACAGGACGGGCTGCGGCGCGATCCTGATCGCTTCATGATCGCTTCCCGATTGCCACGAAACACCGAGCTCCTTGCACGCATGGTCGAACCCGCACAGGACCGCACGCTAGGTCTTTCCAGTGACGCGCTACCCACATGGGGCAATGAGCCTTTGCTGGCTCCGCTACGCCTGCGCGGCACCGAATCCCTGGGCAAGCTCTATCGATACACGCTCGATGTGGCGACGATCGAAAGTCCGACGCTCGGATTGTGGCAAGCCCAGGAACTGGTCGTACCCGATAACCTGATTGGCAAAGTCATCGACATTTCGATCGCGTTCGACGGGAACGGATTGTTCGGTCAACAGGAGTTGGAACCCGGTGAGGTAGCACACGCGGGCGCGGGCCGCCGCACGATTTCGGGCCTCGTCACGGGCATGAAACAGACCGGCACCGACGACCGGCGCGCCCATTACCGCTTCGTCGTGCGCCCCTGGCTGTGGCTGGCCACGAAGAACCGCGAAAGCAGGATCTTTCAGGACGCGAGCGTGGTGGACATCACCGACCGGATACTCAAGGAGCGTTATCACTTTCCGGTGGTGATGGAGTTGGGCGCGACCGGTCTGTGCGAAGGCTACCCAAAGCGGGACCATGTCCGGCAGATGTGGGAATCCGATTTCGAATTCCTCACGCGGATCTGGAGAGAATGGGGAATCTACTATCTGTTCGACGGAATGACGCTGGTACTGTGCGATTCGCCCGGCTCGCACAAACAGCACGACAACGGCTACGACACTATCCGCTATCACGCGCCTGACAGCCGGCACGTCGACGAAGAACACATTCACAGGCTCGAGGTCTCGCGTCAGATCACGACGGGCAAGGTCAGTCTGATCGACTACGACTACACGCGCCCCGGCATGCACTTCGAGGGCGAGTACGAGAGCTTCAGCGAACGGGCCTTCGACAACATCGAGCAACACGGCTGGGGCGACTACTCGCAACCGCTCGCCGGCGCGACGGGATTGTCGGGTAGGCGAAACAACTTCCGCAATGAAGCCGAACACCTCGCGAGCGTGCGCGTCGATGCAATGCGCTGCCACCGGCTACGTCTGAAGGGCCGAGGGAATCTGCGCGGCCTGACAACCGGGAAAACATTCTGGCTCGACAACCATCCGCAATGCGACATCAACGCCGAGTACCTGGCGGTATCGACCACACTCGACATTCGCAACGCGCCGCAGAACACACAGCCGTCCGGTAACGACACGAACGACGCGTTGCGCCAGTGCGTGACCAGCTTCGTGCTTCAGCCTGCCAATACATTCTTCAGAAACCGCCCGAAGAAAAAGCCGCGCTGCGCGGCGGAAACGGCGATCGTGGTTGGGCCCGAGCACGAGCCGATCTGGGTCGATGGATACGCGCGCGCCAAGGTGCGTTTCGTGTGGGACCGGCTTGGCCCGACAAACGAGAGCGCCAGTTGCTGGGTGCGCGTGTCGTCGCCGTGGCAAGGCAATGGCTTCGGCGCGATCTATCCGCCGCGTGTCGGTCAGGAGGTCATGGTCAGCTACCACGAAGAGGACCCGGACAAGCCGTACGTATCGGGCCGGATGATCAATGGCTGGAACCAGCCGCCCTGGAAACTACCGGATAACCAGGCACTTTCAGGCGTCTTGAGCAGTGAGCTCAAAGGTGGCTGCGACGGCCAGACCAATCACGTCGTACTGGATGACACGCCGGGCCAACTCCAGGCACAGCTCGCCAGCGATCACGCACGCTCGCGCCTCGTGCTGGGCTACAACACGCGGGTCGTGCGCGAGGCCGGCCGACAGCAGGCCCGCGGCGAAGGCTGGGAACTGGCCACCGACGCATGGGGTGTCGCGCGCGCCAACAGAGGCATGCTGATCACCACGGAGGCGCGTCGCGGCGCGACCGAGCCGGCAAAGGATCTCGGCGAGACCGTGGCGCGCCTCACGCAGGCGCGCGATATCCACGAGAACCTCGCGGGTCTCGCGCGGCAGTATGAGGCACAGGAGCAGCAGACCAGTCAAAGCGACGTATCGCGGGCCATCAAGGCGCAGAACGAGGCAATACGCGGCGTCGCGGCGCGTGCGGACCTTCCCTTCCCGCAACTGAGCGCACCCGACATGGTGCTGGCCAGCGCCGCGGGGGTCGGTCTCACCGCAGCGCAAAGCATGCACGTGGCGAGTATCGAACACATCGCGCTCACAGCGGGCGGACACGTCAGCATGGCGGCGGCGAAATCGCTTCTGGCGTCGGCAATCAACGGCGTGCGGGTGTTCACGCAGAATCTCGGCATCAGGCTCAAGGCCGCGTCAGGCAAGGTGCGAATCGACGCGCAGAGCGATGATGTGGAGATCATCGCGCAGCGGGTCGTCAGCATCATCAGTAGAACCGATTCGATCAATCTGATGGCCAGCAAAGAGATCGTGCTCCATGCGGGAAGCACGAAGGTGGTCATCAATTCGGAAGGGTACAGGGTCTATACGGATGGGGAGCATCGGGTCCATGCGCGTAGTCACCAAACTGACAGACCAGCGGGGCGGCCTGTCAGTGTGCCGGTAACGCCCGGAAGGCCGGGCAAGCTGGCCGCGCATCATGTTCTGATCGAACACGCTACGGGCTTTGCGCTGCCGAACCAGCCGTACCGGATCACGCTCGACGATGGTCAGGTGATTCAGGGCGTAACCAATGCGCTTGGAGAAACGAGTCTCGTCACGAGCAATCTGCTTGCATTCGCGACGGTTGAACTGTTCGCCGCGAGTGAACCGGACAAGGTTATTGCGGTGAGCAGAGGCGCGGTGATCAGGGAGGCGAACGAGCCGTTTGCGGGCGCAGTGCCCAACGCCGAGAAACGCACCGCCAGGGTCGCAGGAAAGGCCGTGGCCTCTCCCAATCAAAGCGCGACGACGGAAGACAAGCCGCCCGAATTCGTTTCATGCGATCCGATGAACTTCGGTCTGCGCTTTCATCACTTCATCAACGGTGCGACCGAGGCTGATGCGCCGGCTGGTATATCGATGCGCAAGGATGTTGAATATCCGGTGACCAAGGCTTATACGGCTGCGATTAAAACCGCGTTGCAGGGAATCGATTGGGCCGGGGTGAGGTGGCCGTTGACTTCCAGTTCGATAGAGACGATTCAAAACGCGGTCACGCCGCAACTGGAAATCGCGCTTGGTGCCGGGCCCTTTGGATTGCCACGACGCGATGCCGCCAACTCGGAAAAAGGTGGTGCCATGCCAAAGCTTGTGATTGTCGATCCACAGCGGGCAACGCAGTACGCCCTGCGGCAGGATGTCAGCGCCGCATTCATCGGGAAGTACTGGGTAATCGCCGTCAACGAGAGCGAGATCGCGCACATCGTCGAACTCAGGGACCAGCCGGCCTCGCTGGATAACCGTCTTAGGGCATTTGCCGACACTCTGTATCACGAGTCTCGCCACTGTCAGCAGTACTTCTGGATGCTTTCTTTGCTTCAGCACTTTCCGGAGGACTACAGAGACCTGCCGAATGTCCAGACGTTGTATTGGTCGACGATGCTGAAAAAAGCCTATACAGCGGCTGGGAACACGTCGCTACCCGACGATCAACGCGTTCACATCGGTCTGCACAGGATGCTTGTATTCCACTACTACTGGCTGATTTCCTACATGCAGGACAAGCGGGGCTGGGAGTACGTCAGGCGAGATCTCCCGAGTGCTGAAAGGAAGGTATGTGACCTGCTGAATGTCTCCGCTGAAACAGCTCAAAAAATGGTGCAATTCGAAACCGGCTATAGGAGCCAGATTCATGAAGAAGATGCCTACGCCTGCGCGGAAGTGGTTCAGGCCTACTGGCGCAATCCTGGTGATCCTCTCGTTCGCAATCCCGGTACATGCACGGCTCAGTACGCTGACGCCCTCAGGATCGTCGGGGCCAGGAACTGAGATGAGACCGACTGTGACCGACGCCCAGCGCGACATGGCCTTGAGAATATTGACCACGGCAATGGCGATCCTGCGGGACGACCAGCCCTTCGATCCCGCACATACGATATTCGGCCGCATTCTTGCAGCGCGGCCTGAGCGCGGCGTGGTAGGTGTTACGGAGTATTCCTTCGAGAATCCGGCGTTCCCACGGACGGAAATCACCGTAGTTGTGATACCCGATCCGCTCGACCGCTCTGCCGACCGCGCGCAGGTCAAGCAAGTCATGCTGGACTTCACGATCCGTTTCAGTCCACTGTTGACGGACATTAACCGTTCGACGCTGGAAGACCTCCTCCAGGTCGATATCGGCTACTGGATCGACGGCAACGGCGAGCGGCGGCCCGGCAACGATATGGGAACGGCGCCACCGCAGATTCGGCTGCATAGCTATCGCTATCGTGCTTCGAATCTGTCAACGAGCCGGTTTCCGGTGGACGTCGAATTTGCTTTCGGCGACCCCGACCCGAACGATCCGGCGCCGGACCAACCCAAAACGCCGGTCCTGATGGACGTTCTCCTCAGTCGTGACTACTCCGCGTTGAAACGGCAACACCGTGAATAGAGCCCGTCTTGAACAGCAGGTGGCAAAGCGCCACGGCGCGCGGAAGTGGTTCAGGCCTACTGGCGCAATCCTGGTGATCCTCTCGTTCGCAATCCCGGTACATGCACGGCCCAGTACGCCGACGCCCTCAGAACAGTCGGGGTCAGGAGCTGAGATGAGACCGACTGTGACCGATGCCCAGCGCGACATGGCCTTCAGAATATTGACCACGGCAATGACGATCCTGCGGGACGACCAGCCCTTCGATCCCGCACATACGATATTCGGCTGCATTCTTGCGGCGCGGCCTGAGCGCGGTGTGGTAGGTGTTGCGGAGTATTCCTTCGTGAATCCGGTGTTGCCGGACACGCAAATCATCGTAGTTGTGGTACCCGATCCGCTCGACCCCTCGGCCGACCGCACGAAAATCAAGCAGGTCGTGAGGCGCTTCACGATCCGCTTCAATCCACAATTGACGGACATCAACCGCTCGACGCTGGAAGACCTCCTCCATGTCGATATCGGCTACTGGGTCGACGGCAACGGCGAGCGGTGGCCCGGCAACGATATGGGAACGACGCCACCGCAGATTCGTCTGCATCACTATCGCTATCGTGCTTCGAAACTGCCGATGAGCCGATTTCCGGTGGACGTCGAATTTGCGTTCGGCGACCCCGACCCAAAGGATCCGGCGCCAGACGAACCCAAAACGCCAGTCCTGATGGACGTTCGCCTCAATCGTGACTACTCCGCGTTGAAACGGCAACACCGTGAATAGAGCCCGTCTTGAACAGCAGGTGGCAAAGCGCCGCATGTACAGAGACGACATCCGCATTTTCAGCTTTGCATGGACTCGCTTGCCACCACCCTGTTTCGCCCACTCGCCTTCGCGTCGTACAGTCGCTGGTCCGCGACCGCAATCAACCCCTCGAGGTCAAAGCAGTTATCCGAGACACTCTCCGCCACCCCGATCGATATCGTGGACCATATCTCACGGCCCGGCGCGGTGCGGGTTAATTGCGTCTCCTGAAGGACGCAGGCGTTGCGGGCGACGGCCTCGCGCACGCGCTCCGCAATCCGGGCCGCGTCGTCCGCGGTCGTATCGGGCAGCAGCACACAGAACTCCTCGCCACCCAGACGTGCCATCAGATCCCCCGGGCGCACGGCAATCCTGACCACGTTGGCCAGGTGCTTCAGTGCCTCGTCTCCGGCAGCGTGCCCCCAGTTGTCGTTGATCACCTTGAAATGGTCGACATCGATCATCAGCAGCGCGATGCGGCGCTCGTCGTTGCGCCGTGAAAGTGCGTCGAATTCCTCATTCAAACGGCGGCGGTTCGCGAGACCGGTCAGGGGGTCCGCGAGCGACAATTCCCGCAGCCGCCCGTTGAGTGCCATCTGCGTGGAAAGAAGCTGGTCGACGACAAAAAGAGTGGCCCAGAGAAGCAATGCCATCAGTATCCACACCCCGGCAAACAGCGCGCTGCTCAAGCGAACGACCGAGAAGAATACGGTCGCAGCGGATACGTAATCGGTCAATACGAGATCCGCCGTATCCAGCTTTCTGAAGAGCAGGAAGTCCTGTCCCGCACTCAACGTTCCGCTGGGTGTCCGAAACAGCGTGGAAGCAGAGAGCGTGTTCCACTGCGCCGGCAGAGTCTTCAGCCAATTCTCATCATTGACCGAGAAAGAACTTCCGCTCGTTGCAATGGGCATCCCGCTCGGGTCTATCAGAGCGTGAGTTTCATCCGCTGTGGTGTTGTTCCACAGATAGTCCTGAACGACGCGTTGCGGGACCACAAAGAATATGAGGCCGCGAACCACGTCGTTACTCATCACCGCTGTGCCAAACAGCAGCCGAGGTCCTGCCGGGTTCTTGCGCCCGCGAACCGGATCGAACGTGACGTCATAATCGAGCGGGTTCTGGTTGGCCAGCTGTAACAGGCGCGAGCTGCCGTACATTTGCAACAGCCGGACTACCTCGTCGTCGTCAATGGTTGGGTGAGCGACCACGATACCGGTCGGCGAGACATATACCGCGCGTTCGAGACCCGTGCCCATCTGGAATTGCACGGCAAACAGCCGGCTCATCATTTGGGCGAGCCGCAGGTCCTCGACAAATGTGGGCTCGTCACGGTGCAAACCAGGAGTCACCGCGAGCTGCTGTGTGCCGATACCCCGAATGGGAGCGTCGATATCGCGAACTTGAAGATTCCAGACGCGCTCGTCCTGCGCCCGGAGTACTGCCTGGAGCGAGGCATCCGGTGTTCGATCGAGCTGTGCTGTCCGGTCCGCAAGGAGCCGCTCGGCACTCTCGCGAAGAAACTGCAAGTGCTGCTTGTTATTGCGGACCGCGACATCGAGAACCCTGGCCTGAATCTCGAGCCGATGCGAACGGTTATCGAGCTCCCGGGCACGTACGAGAAAATATTGGTGTACGGCAAGAATCAACGTGACAACGAATACCACGGCGAAACACAGGATCACGGTATGCCGCGGACGTGAACTGGCGCGGTCCCAAACCGTTTTCGCAGGCGTTTTGGACGCGGACGGCAGGCGCATGCCGGCTCTCCGGTGATCCAGCTCCAGGTCCAAATACTATTCCTTCCCAACCCCCTCGACATAGCTATCAACCGCACTGTTTACCGTCGGATGAAAGCACGCATCGCCAATCAGATCCGTCAACTCGAAGCGTCTGAGCTTGTCGCGAACCGGATCCTTCACCTCTGCAAAGTGCAGCGCAATCCCGCGCTCGTCGAGCGTGCGCGTCAGTTCCCGCAGCATGTCGGCGGAGGTGACGTCCACGCTCGTCACCGGTTCGGCCGCCACCACCACACGCCGCACCGGTGCCGGCGATTCGGCGACGGCTTCCAGCAGGCGCTCCTGAAACTGCTCGGCATTCGCAAAGAACAGCGGTGCATCCCAGCGAAACAGCACGAGCCCGGGGATTCGCTGGGCATGCGGATAGCGCTGCAAGTCGTGATAGCCGCGCAAACCTTCGACGCGACCGAGCACCGCGTAGTGCGGTCGCCAGCCGTCCCACAGAAATTCGATGACCGCGATCACCACCGCGAAGCAGATGCCGGGAATCGCACCGAACACCGCGACGCCGGCAAAGCAGGCCATCGACAGCCAGAACTCCCATTGCTGGATGCGGAAAATCCGCTTCAGGTCCGTGATCTCGAACAGACCGATCGCCGCCGCGATGACGACCGCGGCGAGCGCACTGTTGGGCAGGTAGCGCATCAGATTGGGCGCGGCCATCAGCAGCGCCGCGACCGCCAGCGCGCCGACGACGCCCGTCAGTTGCGTCTTCGCACCCGCCGCCTCGGCGACCGGCGTGCGCGACGAGCTGCTGCTGATCGGGAAGCCGTGGAACAGGCCGGCCGCAAGATTGGCCGCGCCGAGCCCGACCATCTCCTGATTGGGGTCGACGCGGCTGCGAAAACGTGCCGCGAAAGTTCGCGACAGCACGCTGGTATCCGCGAACGAGATCAGCGCGACCGCGCAGCCGCCGAGCAGAATCTTGACCAGATCGGCGTCGGTGACCCACGGCAGCGCAAAGGTCGGCAGGCCTTGAGGAATCTTGCCGAGCACTTTCACACCGAGGCTATCGAGGTGCAATGCGGTTACGCACAACGTCGCGACGATCACGGCGATCAGGATGCCCGGCAGCTTTTCGAAGCGCTTGAGAAACAGGATCAGCACGAGGCTTCCAGCGCCCACCGCGAAGCTATACCAGTTGGATTTGCCATCGGCGATGGCCTGCACGAGGCTCACGATGTCCCGCAATGGCCCGCGCTCTTCGATTGAGATGGCAAACAGTTTGGGCAGCTGACTGACCAGCACGGCGAGCGCAATGCCGTTCATATAGCCGTATCGAATGGGTTTCGACAACAATTCAGTGATGAATCCCAGCCGCAGCAAGCCCATCACGATACAGAACAGGCCGGACACGATCGCCATCATGCTGGCCGCCGCAATCGCGCGCGACGGGTCGCCCGCAGCGATCTGCACCACGACCGCCAGAATCGGAGCGGCGAGCGCGGAGTCGGGACCGAGCACGAGAATCCGGCTCGGACCGAACAGCGCATACGCCAACAGCGGAACGATCGTCGCGTAGAGGCCGTACACGCCAGGGACGCCGGATGCCTCCGCGTAAGCGATCCCAACCGGCACCAGCATCGTGGTCAGTACCAGTCCCGCCGTCAGATCGTTCGGCAACCAGCTCAGCCGGTACGTCTTGAGCACCGTCAGTCCCGGCAGCCAGCGCATCCAGCGGCGCGCGCTGCTTACAGCAGTCTGTTCTTTGTGAGGAACTGGCCTGTCCGCGTCCATTTTTGGAATGTTCGTAGTCGAGGACGCCGCGCCACGGTTTGTGGGCGGTACCGTCATTCGAAGGATAGTCCAGACATTCCGTCGGCGACAGAGATGAGGCCGACCGGCCGCGCATCAGGGCCGCTTGCGCCTCAGCAGCCACGCGACGCCCCCCGCCAGCGCCATCGCTGCCGCGCCGTACACCGCATTGCGATGCCGATCGGTGAACATCTGCCAGCAGTACGCACGCGCTTCGTCATCGAAGCGACCATGCGAAGTGTAGTGGCCCGGCACCGGCTCGTAGAGATTCGCGGGCGCATCGGCGGGCAACGGTTCATCGGTCAATTGCCCGTCGTAACCCGCCCGCGCGAGATAGCGATCGAGCAGCGCCGGCGCGATCCGGTTCGCGAGGATCGCCTTGACCGTCGACCACCCGACCCACACCTGCCGCCGTCGATGGGTGGCCGCAAAGTAGATCGCCCGTGCCGCCACTTCCGGCTGAAACACCGGCGCCACCGGCCGTGCCCTGCGCCCCGTGCGATTGAGCGCCCAGTCGAATTGCGGCGTATTGACCGCGGGCAGATCGACCATCGTCAGATGGATATCGACTCCGTCGTGCAGCAACTCGGAACGCAACGAATCGGTGAAGCCGCGCACGGCAAACTTCGCGCCGCAATAGATCGCCTGCAACGGCACCGACCGGTACCCGAGCGCCGAGCCGACATTGACGATCGTCCCGTGCCCGCGCGCGCGCATCACGGGGAGCGCCGCCAGCATGCCGTTGACCTGCCCCAGATAGGTCACCTGCGTGCCGCGCTCGACATCGCGCGCGCTGAGCGCCGACACCGGCGCAAATGCGGTCGCCATCGCGACGTTGACCCAGACGTCGATGCCGCCCCACTCGCGCTTCACACGCTGCGCCGCGCGCTCGATCGCGTCGGCATCGGCGACATCGGCCGGAATGGCGAGTGCGCGCACGCCATAGGACGCGGCGATCTCCTCGGCGGCACGAGCGAGCCGTCGCGGCTCGCGCGCGATGAGCCCAACGTCATAGCCCTGCCGCGCGAATTCGGACGCGGTGGCGCGCCCCACGCCGGCACTTGCCCCCGTAATGACGACGACGCGCTTGCGCTCGACGTCGCCGCTGCGGGTCTCGGTTTGCACCGTCACAGCGTCGCTGGCCACTTTGAACACCTCCGAGATTGCACATCCAGTGAGGTGGTGAAGCAAAGCGCAGTCCCGACGATTCGAGCTCGGGATCTACAAATTGCGCGCGAGTCCAGCGCACGCTCGGCCGCTGGGACGCCGGCCGCGGAAGCCGGAAAAAACAAAAGGCCGCAGCGCGGGGCTGCGGCCATCAGGTAGCGGTTTCCGAGGCTTGCGCGCTTCAGCGCATGGCCGAAAACGCCGAACTCACGTCACGTTCATCGCCAACGCACTCTCGCGATAGTGCTGGCTCGCCTTGTCGGTATCGCCCAGCTGCTCGTGCAGACGCGCGAGCGCGCGATGCGAGCGGATCTTCAGCGTCTCGTTGTCGGCAAGCTTCAGCGCGCGTTCGAGGAACGACTGCGCCTTGCCCCACAACTGCTGATGCAGACACAGACGCCCCAGCGCGAACATCAGGTCCGCGTCTTCCGGCCGATCCTTCTGCCACGCCTCGGCCTTCTGGATCAGCGGCAACGCGTCGCCGCCGGCCGTGTCCGGATAGCGTCGCAACAGGCGCGCATCCCAGTTCTGCGCGAGCGCCTCCTCGACGATCTTGCGCGCCTCCTGCGGACGGTTCAGCGCGACCAGCAGTTCGGCGGCGGTGTCGGCGAGGCGCGGCGAATGACGCTCGGTCGCCGACAGCGAGTTCCACAGTTCGAGCAGCGCGTCCGCATTGTGGCGACGATCGCGCAGCAGATTTTCCGCCGCCAGTTGACGCAGCCGCACCGCGACCGCCGGATGGATCGCCTCGCGCTTCTCCAGCGTCTTCACGAGCTTCAGCACTTCGCCCCAGTTCTTCAGTTGCTGCTGCGCGCGCAGCATGATTTGCTGCGCGTGAATGCGCCGCGCGCCCTGCGATTGCATCTCGGTCAGCGCATTGAGCGCGCCGTCGGCGTCGCGGCCGTCGGCGCGCATGTCGGCGGTGGCCATCAGGCGCGCGTCCTGCCAGTCGGCTTCGTCGATCTGCGCGAGCCATTCGTCGCGCCGCGCGTACTCATGCATGCGATGCGCTGCGGTCGCCGCGATCAAACCGGCCGCGCCCTTGTTGTCGCCATTCGTGAGCGCGTCCTTGGCGGCCTTTTCCGCGCGCGAGAAACGCCCCGCGTACAGGTTGCCGATCGCATCGCGCAACGCCGCGTGCGCCTTCGCGATACGCGCGCGTGCGCGGTACGCGGCGACGCGCTGCGGCATGCGCCAGATATTGCGGATGATGCGCAACAGCGCATAGAGCAGGATGAACAGCACCACCAGCCCGACGACGAACAGGTTCAGCGACATGTCGACGCGGTACGGCGGATAGATCAGCAGCACTTGCCCAGCGTCGAAGCGCCCGCCCACCGCGAGCACGACCGCGACGGCGAACAGCGCCGCGAGCCATAGGAGTCCCCGGATCGCCATGATTAACCCCGGTTCCGGTATTGATTGACGGCCTGCAGGCTCGTATCGAGGTTCGGCAGCTCGACCGCGGCCGAATCGGCGTCCACCTGCTTGACCAGATCGATGACCGTCTGCGTGTCTTTCGACGACGCGTCGAAGTAGCGCGTCAACGCGGACTGCGCCGCCTGCAGGTCAGACTTCAGCGTGGTCTGGTTGCGCGACAGCAGCGCGAGACGCGCCGACAGCAGACGCAGCTTCAGGTTCTCGCGCACGAAGTAGCCTTGATCCGGCGTGACCAGCATCGCGTCGGCGTTGTCGATACGGCGCACCTGCACGAGGCTCGTCAGCTGTTCGGCGATGCCGTGCGTGACCTCGTCGATCCACACTTCCCAGCGCGGCTTGCCGGTGGCCGCGGCCACCTTCGCGGTGTCGGCCCACGTGGCCGCATGCGGCGTGGCACGCGGAATCGGTGCTTCACCCGACAGCGGCAGGCCGTTCACGCGATCGATCGCGTTGTCGAGCTTGATCGCGAGGCCGGTCAGATCGGTGGACGGCGCGGCCTTCAGCTTGTCGATGTCCTGCGCGATCGCCTTGCGCACCGCGACCGCCTGCGGACTGTCCGACGCCGCGAGGCGCGTATCGGCGCTTTGCAACGCGAACAGCGCGAGCTGCGTATTGCCGGTCAGCTGCAACTGCTGGCTCGCCGCCGACAGCATCTGCCCGACTTCGGCGAGCGTCCAGTCGTCGCGATTGCGCGCGAGATCCGCGTATTGCTGTTGCAGCGCCTGCTGCGCGGCCTGCGCATCGGCGAGCTTGCCTTCGAGCTGCGCGACCTGCGAGTCCGATTGATGCACGGTGGCGAGCGCCTGGTCGATCTTGATGCGCAGCTCGTTGGTCTGGGTGTCGTTGGCCTGCTGACGCTGCGCGAGTTCCTGCTCGGTGCGCACCAGCTTGCGGTTCATCGCGAAGCCGCCCACGCCCGCCGCGCACGCGATGACCACGATGACCAACCACAGCAGCGGTCCGCTCGCGCTGCGGCGCTTTTGCGCTTCGTACGGCGTGAAGGGTGGGTTCGGCGGCAAGGCGGCGCTTGCTGGCGGCTGGGGTGAGGCGTTCGTGGATGCGTTCGTTTCAGTCATGCGTGGTTGAGCCGGGTTGGACGATACCGGTTGGACGACGGGAGGCACGGCGGCTGCGGCAACGAGGGCTCGAACTATGCGCTCGTCGCCCGCGCCGGACACCGTAATCCTATCAAAACCCAATGCCCGCGCGGTCTGCGCGATGCGGGGATGCGGCGTGACGAGCGGCGCGTGTTTGAGCTGCTCGATCTCGCCGGCGGTCAGATGCTCGTGCGCGAGTTCGTGCAGATTGCGTACGCCTTCGGAGCTGGTCAGAAGCCATGCGTGCGGCGTGCCCGCAAGCAGTTCGTGCACGCGCGCCCATGCGCCGATCGACGGCTCCGGCACGATGCGCCGGTAAGCGGCCACCGCGTCGACTTCGGCGCCGGCTTCACGCAGGCGCTCGCTCAGCCATTCGCGGCCGCCGTCGCCGCGCACGATCAGCACGCGCTTGCCTTCGAGGCCCGCGGCACCGAGTTGCGCCTCGAGCGCGGCAAACAGGCTCTCGGAGTCGAAGCTCGTCGATTCGTCGTCGGCGCCCGCCGCGGGGCTGATCACGCGATGCTCGGGCGCGCTGACGCCGTGGCGCGCGAGCGCTTGCACGCTGCCCGGGCCGACCACGCCGATCGGCAGCGCATGCGGCCAGATATCGTGCTGGCGCGCGAACGCGTGATCGACTGCGTTCGGCGACACGAACACGACGAGCGCGTAGCGTTCGAGCGACGCGAGCGCGGCGCACAACGGCGCGTCGTCGATGACGGGCGCGATGTCGATCAGCGGGAAGTCGAGCGACGCGAGTCCGGCTGCTTCGAGCCGTTCGACGAGTTCGCTCGACTGGCCGGCCGGCCGCGTGATCACGACCGTGAAGGGCGCCTTCTCGGGCGAGACGGCGGCCATCACTCGCTGGCCGCCGCGCTGGGCGCGGCCGCGGGACCGCTCGCCGTACTGAGCGCGCGGACGATGTCGAGCGCGCCCTGCTGCGCGAGCGAGTGCGCCACTTCCTCGCCGAGCGCGCGCGCGCGCTCGACGGTGGGCGCCGGCGCCGACGCCTGCGCGCTCAGCACGCGCTGGCCGTCCGGCGTTGCGACGATGCCGCGCAGATGCAGCGCGCCATCGCCCCAGGTTGCGTAGGCCGCGAGCGGCACCTCGCAGCTGCCGCCGAGCACGCGCGATACCATGCGCTCCGCTTCGACGGCCGCCGCCGTGTGCGGATGATGCAGCGGCGCGAGCCATGCGGCGAGGTCCGCGCGATCGGCGCGAATCTCGATGCCGAGCGCGCCCTGGCCCGCCGCGGGCAGACTGTCCTCGGGATCGAGCAGCGCGCGGATGCGATCGGCGAGACCCAGCCGCTTCAGCCCGGCCGCGGCCAGAATGATCGCCGCGTAATCGCCGCGATCGAGCTTGGCGAGTCGGGTATCGAGATTGCCGCGCAACGGCCGCACGTCGAGATGCGCATAGCGCATACGCAGCATCGCCTCACGCCGAAGACTCGAGGTGCCGACCACGGCACCGGCCGGCAGCGCGGCGAGCGAGTCGTACTGATTGGACACGAGCGCGTCGCGTGGGTCCTCGCGCTCCATGATGGTGGACAGAGCGAAACCGGCGGGCAACTCCATCGGCACGTCTTTCAGCGAATGCACCGCGAGGTCGGCGCGGCCATCGGCGAGCGCGGCTTCGAGCTCCTTCACGAAGAGCCCCTTGCCACCCACCTTCGACAGCGTGCGATCGAGAATCTGATCACCGCGTGTCGTCATTCCGAGGATTTTTACGTCACAAGATGGATATAATTTGTGCAGCGCACATCGCACATGCTCGGCTTGCCACATGGCAAGGCGGCTCTCTCGCGACGCAATCACCAGCGTGTGGGGTGGCGTGGAAAACGTCTCGGTGTTCATTAGCTTGCTGCTGGATGTCGGGATGGAATAACAATCAATGTTAGCACGCGCCCTCGTTCGCGCCCTTTGGTTCCAAGGCACGGCGAAGCGCCGTGCGCAAGCGGCATCGACGGAGGAGACGGGCTTCGCGCCACGCGCGAAGGCCCCCATTGCGCGTTGTCACGTACGGTCGTTCGCGCACTGCGCGGCGGCATGCGGGATGATGCAAGGCGGCGAACATGCTAAGGCGATGCCTGACGCGTGTTCGGTCCCAGCGCGGGCTGGCAGCCCGTGGCTCCTCTCTCCCTCGTCGGCGTCGCGCGATTCGGCAGCGCTCGTGTCGTTCCGCGTACGCGGTGCGGCACGCGCGGGCCCCGCTTCCAGTGGGTCGAGCAATCGCCGTGTACAGTCGCCGTTTCAAGTCTCCGTTGCAGTTGCACTAGCAGTTCCGCAGTCGCAGTTCATCAATCAACAGACCCTGGCTTCCCCGAGGAAACTCATCGTGACGTCTTTCGGATCGGCGCGCCCCGCCCGCCGCAACACTGCCTCGCCCACCGCTCGCCCGGCCGACGCCGCGGCGCCTGACGCCCTGTCCGACGTTGCCGCGCACGCCATATCGTCGAGCGTCGGTCAACATGGCGACACGCGCGCCGACCAGCGCGCCAGGCGCCGCACCCTCGCCGCTCGCGCCACCAAAGCCCCGAAGGCCGCGCAGACCTCGGTGCCCGTCAAGCAGGACAAGGCGCAAAAGGCGTCGGAAGCCGGCAAGGCCAGCAAGGCTGAACAGGCCGCGACGTCGGCCACCGCGCGCAAGCCGGCCAAGGCCAAGGCCAAGGTCGATGGCGACGCAACACCCCCGCGCGCCGCGAAACCGTCGAAACCGAAGGACGTGCCGCCGGCTGAGTCCGTCGCCGCGACCACCGCGAAGAGCGGCGGCCGCACGCGCGAGGACAAGGACCACCCGCTGTTCCAGGACATCCGCTATCTCGGGCGTCTGCTCGGCGACGTGCTGCGCGAGCAGGAAGGCGAGGCGGTGTTCGACATCGTCGAGACGATCCGGCAGACGGCAGTGCGTTTCCGTCGCGAGGACGACAGCGCCGCCGCGCAGACGCTCGACAAGAAGCTGCGCACGCTGACGCCCGAGCAGACCGTCAGCGTCGTGCGCGCGTTCAGCTACTTTTCGCATCTCGCGAACATCGCCGAGGACCGTCACCGCAACCGCCGTCACCGAATTCACGCGCTCGCGGGCTCGGCCTCGCAGCCGGGCACGATCGCCCATGCGCTCGAGCGGCTCGCCGCGGCTGGTGCCGCCGCGACACCGGTGCTGCAGCGGTTTTTCGACGACGCGCTGATCATGCCGGTGCTGACCGCGCACCCGACCGAAGTGCAGCGCAAGAGCATTCTCGACGCGCAGCACGACATCGCGCGTCTGCTCGCCGAGCGCGACCAGCCGCTGACGAACCGCGAGCGCGCGCACAACGAAGCGATGCTGCGCGCGCGCGTCACGTCGCTGTGGCAAACGCGCATGCTGCGCGACTCGCGTCTGACGGTCGCCGACGAAATCGAAAACGCGTTGTCGTACTACCGCAGCACCTTCCTCGAAGAACTGCCGGCGCTGTACGCCGACATCGAGGAGGCGCTGAAGGAGCATGGTCTCGAAGCGCGCCTGCCGCCGTTCTTCCAGATGGGCAGCTGGATCGGCGGCGATCGCGACGGCAATCCGAACGTCACCGCCGAAACGCTCGAAAATGCGATCACGCGTCAGGCCGCGGTGATCTTCGAGCACTACCTGGAGCAGGTGCACAAGCTCGGCGAGGAGCTATCGATGTCGAATGTGCTCGTCGGCGCGAGCGATGCGCTGAATGAGCTCGCGGCCATCTCGCCCGACCATTCGCCGCATCGCACCGACGAGCCGTATCGTCGCGCGCTGATCGGCATCTACACGCGGCTCGCGGCAAGCGCGCGCGTGCGCCTCGGCGAAGGCAGCGTGCCGCTGCGCAGCGCCGGCCGCGGCGTCGCGCCGGTCCGCGCGATCCCCTACGACGACGCCGCCGAGTTCGTGCGCGACCTCCACGTGCTGATGGATTCGCTCGCCGAGCATCACGGCGCGCCGCTCGCCGCGCCGCGTCTCGCGCCGCTCGCGCGCGCGGCCGAAGTGTTCGGCTTCCATCTCGCGAGCATCGATCTGCGGCAAAGCTCCGACATCCACGAAGCGGTGATCGCCGAGCTGCTCAAGCGCGCCGGTGTCGAGGACGATTACGCGGCGTTGCCGGAAGCCGACAAGCTGACCGTGCTGGTCGCCGAGCTCGCGCAGCCGCGCGCGCTGCGCGTGCCCTCCGCCGACTACTCCGAGCTCGTGAAAAGCGAACTCGCGGTGCTCGAGGAAGCGCGCATGACGCGCGAGAAGTTCGGCGCGCGCGCGGTGCGCAACTACATCATTTCGCACACGGAGACCGTTACCGACCTGGTCGAGGTGATGCTGCTGCAGAAGGAAACCGGCCTGTTGCGCGGACGCCTCGGCGACGAGCACGACCCCGCGCGCGCCGGCCTGATGGTGATCCCGCTGTTCGAGACGATCCCCGACCTGCGCAACGCGCCGCACATCATGCGCGATCTGATCGCGCTGCCGGGCATTAGCGCGCTGATCGAACATCAGGGCAACGAGCAGGAAGTGATGCTCGGCTACTCGGACAGCAACAAGGACGGCGGCTTCCTGACGTCGAACTGGGAGCTGTATCGCGCGGAGCTTGCGCTCGTGTCGCTGTTCAACGAACGCGGCGTGACGCTGCGTCTGTTCCATGGGCGCGGCGGCACCGTCGGGCGCGGCGGCGGCCCGACCTACCAGGCGATCCTGTCGCAGCCGCCGGGCACCGTCGACGGTCAGATCCGTTTGACCGAGCAGGGCGAAGTGATCGCGAGCAAGTTCGCGAATCCGGAAATCGGCCGGCGCAATCTGGAAACCGTCGTGGCCGCGACGCTCGAAGCGTCGCTGCTGCCGCACGACCACACGTTGGCCGAGCTGCCGGTGTACGAGGAAACGATGCAGCAGCTGTCCGATACGGCGATGGCCGCGTATCGCGCGCTCGTCTACGAAACGCCGGGCTTCAAGGAGTATTTCTTCGAGTCCACACCGATCGCGGAGATCGCCGAGCTGAACATCGGCAGCCGCCCCGCGTCGCGCAAGCTGCAGGATCCGAAGCAACGCAAGATCGAGGATCTGCGCGCGATTCCGTGGGGCTTCTCGTGGGGTCAATGCCGGCTGCTGCTGACCGGCTGGTACGGCTTCGGCAGCGCGGTCGCCGAGCACCTCGACAGCGCGCCGTCCGACGCCGAACGCGCGCGCCGTCTCGCGCTGCTGCAGAAGATGCACAAGAGCTGGCCGTTCTTTTCGAACCTGATGTCGAACATGGACATGGTCATCGCGAAGACCGACCTCGCGGTCGCGTCGCGTTATGCCGCGCTCGTGACCGACAAGAAGCTGCGCAAGCATGTGTTCGAGCGCATCGTCGCCGAGTGGGAACGCACGTCGAAGGCGTTGTCGGAGATCACCGGCAAGAGCGAGCGGCTCGCCGAGAATCCGCTGCTCGCGCGCTCGATCAAGAATCGCTTCCCGTACCTCGATCCGCTCAATCACCTGCAGGTCGAACTGCTCAAACGCTATCGCGCGGGCGACACGAATGCGCGCGTGCGGCGCGGCATTCATTTGAGCATCAACGGGATCGCGGCGGGGTTGCGCAATACCGGTTGAGGTTGCCGCATTGGCGGACAAAAGCCGGGTGTGGCCGACGCAGGTCACACCCGGCTTTTCTCATTGCGCGAATCCGGCCGCTACAATGGAGCCCGCCATGTACCAGTACAAGTTCGGCAATTATTCTGGTATCTCTATTACCCCCTCCACGCGCAGCCGATAGCATGACGACGCCGTCTTCCGCCGATCACCCGCCGCCGCTCGACGCCACCCCGGCCCGCGCGCTCGGCGACTTCATCCGCGCCCATCGCGAGCGGCTGTCGCCGCAGGCGGTCGGACTGCCGCCGGGGCCGCGTCGCCGCACGCCCGGTCTGCGGCGCGAGGAAGTCGCGCAGCTGTGCGGCGTAAGCCCGACCTGGTACACGTGGATCGAGCAGGGCCGGCCAGTGTCCGCTTCCGCCGATGCGCTCGCGCGCATCGCGGTCGCGTTGCAGCTGTCGCGCGCCGAGCGCGCGTATCTGTTCGAGCTGGCCGCGCAACGCGATCCGGCCGAGCCCGACCCGGCCGCCGCCGATGCGCCCGCCACGCTGCTGCAAACCGTGCAGCTCATCGACACGCCCGCCTACGTGCTCGACCGGCAGTGGAATGCGCTTGCGTGGAACGAGCGCGCGGCCGATCTGTTCGTCGGCTGGCTCGACGGCGCGCACGACCGCAACCTGCTGCGCTACACGTTCACCGAGCCGGCCGCGCGCGCGTTGATCGTCGATTGGGAAACGCGCGCGCGGCGGCTCGCCGCCGAATTCCGCGCCGACTCGATCCGCCATCTGAACGATGCGCCCACACGTGGGCTGATCGATTCGCTGTCGGCCGCGAGCGACGAGTTCGCACGCTACTGGGCCTCCCAGGACGTCGGCGGGCGCGAAGGTGGCAGGCGCGAGTTCAACCATCCGCGCGACGGGCGCATCGTGTGTGACCAGATCACGTTCAAGCCCGCGCATCGCGAGGATCTGAAGCTCGTGGTGCTGGTGCGCGAATAGGCCCGCAATGGGCGGCAGCGCTTTGGCCGCCCTCACCCGGTGTTAAAATCTTCGTCTTTCTTCGCTGCGGCGGCGCTCTTGCACGATTCGCGCACTCGCGTTGCCAGCCTCTTCACCGCTCGTTTTTACCGCCCAACACCATGACGTCCCAACTGCACAAAAAAGGCGAAGCCTGGTCGGCCCGCTTCTCGGAGCCGATGTCGGAACTCGTCAAACGCTACACGTCGTCGGTTTTCTTCGACAAGCGTCTGGCGTTCGTCGACATCGAAGGGTCGCTCGCGCACGCGTCGATGCTCGCCGCGCAGAAGATCATTTCCGCCGACGACCTCGCCGCGATCCAGTGCGGCATGGCGCAGATCAAAGGTGAAATCGAGCGCGGCGAGTTCGAATGGCAGCTCGACCTCGAAGACGTGCACCTGAACATCGAAGCGCGCCTGACCGCGCTGATCGGCGACGCCGGCAAGCGCCTGCACACCGGCCGCTCACGCAACGACCAGGTCGCGACCGACATCCGCCTGTGGCTGCGCGGCGAGATCGACCGCATCGGCGAGCTGCTCACCGAACTGCGCGTGGCGCTGCTCGAGATCGCGGAGAAGAACGCCGCGACCATCATGCCGGGCTTCACGCACCTGCAGGTCGCGCAGCCCGTCACGTTCGGCCACCATCTGCTCGCGTACGTCGAAATGTTCTCGCGCGACGCCGAGCGCATGATCGACTGCCGCAAGCGCGTGAACCGTCTGCCGCTTGGCGCGGCCGCGCTCGCCGGCACCAGCTATCCGATCGACCGTCACGCCGTGGCGAAGACGCTCGGCTTCGACGGCATCTGCGCGAACTCGCTCGACGCAGTCTCCGACCGCGACTTCGCGATCGAATTCACGGCCGCCTCCGCGCTCGTCATGACGCACGTGTCGCGCTTCTCCGAAGAGCTGGTGCTGTGGATGAGCCCGCGCGTCGGCTTCATCGATCTGGCCGACCGTTTCTGCACCGGCTCGTCGATCATGCCGCAGAAGAAGAACCCCGACGTGCCCGAACTCGCGCGCGGCAAGACCGGCCGCGTGAACGGCCATCTGATGGCGCTGCTCACGCTGATGAAGGGCCAGCCGCTCGCGTACAACAAGGACAACCAGGAAGACAAGGAGCCGCTGTTCGACACCGTCGATACGGTCGCCGACACGCTGCGCATCTTCGCCGAAATGGTCGCCGGCATCACGGTCAAGCCGCAGGCGATGCGCGACGCCGCGCTGCAAGGCTTCTCGACCGCGACGGACCTCGCCGACTATCTCGTCAAGCGCGGCCTGCCGTTCCGCGACGCGCACGAAGCAGTCGCGCTCGCGGTGCGCGTGTGCGCCGATCGCGGCTGCGATCTCGCGGACCTGACGCTCGACGAAATGCGCGGCGAACTGCCGAACGTCGCGCATCTGATCGGCGACGACGTGTTCTCGTATCTGACGCTCGAGGGCTCGGTGGCGAGCCGCAATCATCCGGGCGGCACCGCGCCCGAGCAGGTGCTGGCCGCGGTGAAAGCGGCGCGTGCGACGTTGAAGTAATCGACGCCTGGGCAGCGCCGTGAGCCTAAGCTTGCGGCGTAGCTGGTTGAACCGGAATCGAAAAGGCGAACCCGCTTGGCGGGTTCGCCTTTTTTATTGCCGCGTGTGAATGGCGAATCGAAGGCAAAAGAAAGCCCCCCAGAAGCGGGCTGAAAAGACTTCCACCGATGCCTCAGCAAGAGGCCATCAGAGTGTAGGCGGGTTTCGCTCGCCGACCAATGCGCGCACATTTCCGGCCATTACATCGGAACGCAAAGCGCCTCAGCGGGGCACGCACGATGACATCCGGCGGGCGAACGCCAATTGAATCCCGGCAGTTTTTGACTACCATTCAATCAGGTTCTCCTCGCGGTTCGTCGACGATGCTCTCTCGCACTTCTCCCCCTCCTGTTCCTCACCGTGTGGCTCTGCGCTCCTTCATGGCCGCTCGCATGCATCGGCTATCGCTCGCCGCGCTCGGTGTTGTCGCCGTGGCCGGTTGCACGATCACACCGCTGACGCCGCACGAAACCGTCAGCACACCGGTGGCCGCGATCAACAGCGCGACGCTCGATCAATATCGCGACGCGGTCGCACGACGGATCGTCGAGCGCAATCCGTCGTATGTGCTCCAGGGCAGGCCCCAGCCGATGCTGCGCTCGCTGGTGGTGGTGTCGTTCACGGTCGATCGTTATGGACACATCGTCGAGTCGTCGGTGTATCGCACGAACGGCGACGGCGAAGCCGAAAGCACCGCGCTCGCGACGCTGCGCCGCTCGGCGCCGCTGCCGCTACCGCCCGGCAAGCTGCTGAACGGCCGCGGCCAGCTCGAGCTGTTCGAAGACTGGCTGTTCAACGACAACGGCAAATTCCAGCTGCGCGAGCTCGCCTCGCCGCAAGCGGAAACGTACGACTGAGCGCGGTTGGCGCGTGCGCTGACACGCACCGCCCGGCGCAGCCGCGCATGGGTCGGCCACGCGCGAGCTACCCGAGTCATCGCGCATAACTCATAAAGCCGCCCTCGTTGCCGCGCAAACTTACGCCGCCATTGCTGCGCGACGAGCGCGCTCGCTATAATTTTCCGATTCCCCGCGCCGGAGCCTTCCGGCATGGCTCACGCCGTCCGCACACCCGCCGGCGCGGCGCATGAGCCGACTGCAGTGCCGCGCCGCCACCCCGCGTGCGGCGCCCAAACCTATACCTCAACGAGGATGCCGCCCTTGCGCGCCGCCTGTCTGCGACGCACGGCTCAGCGCGCCGCGGCCTCATACAATTGGAGACCCTGCATGTCCACTTCGCCGATTTCCGCCGCTCAGCCCGCAAGCGGGCAAAACAGTAGGGCGCGGATCATCTTCGCGAGCTTCATCGGCACCGCGATCGAGTTCTACGATTTCTATGTCTACGCGACCGCCGCGGCGCTCGTGATCGGACCGGTATTCTTCCCGCATGGCTCGGCCACCGCGCAGGCGCTGTCGGCGTTCGTCACGTTTGGCATCGCGTTCGTCGCGCGACCGATCGGCTCGTTCCTGTTCGGCCACTTCGGCGACCGCATCGGCCGCAAATCGACTCTGGTTGCGTCGCTGCTCGTGATGGGCCTGTCGACCACGCTGATCGGCTTCGTGCCGGGCTACGACGCGATCGGCAGCCTCGCGCCGATCCTGCTGTGCGTGCTGCGTTTCGGCCAGGGTATCGGCCTCGGCGGCGAATGGGGCGGCGCGCCGCACTGCTCGCCACCGAAAACGCGCCGGCCGGCAAACGCGGCTGGTTCGGCATGTTCCCGCAGCTCGGGCCCTCGATCGGCTTTCTCGCGGCCAACGGCCTGTTCTTCGCGCTCGCAATGTCGCTCTCCGACGAGCAGTTCCGCAGCTGGGGCTGGCGCGTGCCGTTCATCGTCAGCTCGGTGCTCGTCGCGCTTGGGCTGTACGTGCGGCTGAAGATTGCCGAAACGCCCGCGTTCCAGGTAGCGATCGAGCGCAAGGAGCGCGTGCGCGTGCCGATCGCGACGCTGTTCTCGCAGCACTGGCGGCCAACCGTGCTCGGCGCGCTCGCGATGGTGGTCTGCTACACGCTGTTCTACAACGCGACGACGTTCTCGCTGTCGTACGGCGTCGGGTCGCTGCATATTCCGCGGCAGACGTTCCTCGGCCTGCTATGCATCGCGGTCGTGTTCATGGCAATCGCGACGCCGCTGTCGGCCCGTGCGAGCGATCACTTCGGGCGTAAGCCGGTGCTGATCGTCGGCATCATCGCGGCGATCCTGTCGGGCTTCACGATGGCGCCGCTGCTCGGCAGCGGCGAGCCGTTGCTCGTGCTGCTGTTTCTCGTGATCCAGCTGTTCCTGATGGGCGTGACCTTCGCGCCGATGGGCGCGCTGCTGCCAGAACTGTTTCCGACCAACGTGCGCTATACGGGCGCCGGCGTCGCGTACAACCTCGGCGGAATTCTCGGCGCGTCGGTCGCACCGTATATCGCGCAGGTGCTCGCCGCGCACGGCGGCTTGGCGTGGGTCGGCGCGTACGTGTCGGTCGCCGCGGCCGTGAGCCTTGTCGGCGTGCTGTGCATGCGCGAGACGCGTGATGAGAGTTTGATGAAATGATGCAACGCGCATCGACGGAACGACGCTTTCGTCGATGCGCGTTTGCCGAGGTTCGATCGATGCTGCACCCGCGCAGTTTTTACGCGTCTGCGGCAGCATGCAGAGAGCATTATTTCCTCGCTGTTTCCGCGGCCCGGCCCGGGTAAAACCCCCGCCTTGCGCGTCCTTTTGACTTGCCTATACTCCCTGACATAACCCTATAAAAAACGGGGAGATCCGCATGAACGTCCATCTTCACAATGCCGATATCGTGACGATCATCGCGCTGGCCTTGCTCGGCTCGCTGCTGCTCGCGCTGCGCTTCCGTCCGAAGACATGGAAATCCGTCGTCGTCGAGGCGCTGGCCGCGAACGCCGCGGCCATTGCCGCGGTGGTCGCGTTCGAAATGCTGGTCGCCTGAGGCTGGTGCTCCGGGCCTGAGCACGGCGCGCGGCTTAGCGGTAGTAGTAGCCGTGATGGTAGTAGCCACCGCCGCCGTAGTAATAGCCCGGCGCCGGCGCGATAACGCAGCCGCCGAGTGCCGATGCGAGCAGCGTGCCGGCCACGAGAGTCAGGATCAAGCGTTTCATGTTGTTCTCCATCGAGTCAGATTGATTCGAGCGCAAACCCCGAATGACCCGATTGGACACGATGCGCGCCGCAGCGAACGTTGCCATTTGTAAGGGAACATCACCGAGCTGTTACAGGACGGGCGCGCTGGATCGGCGCGTTCGATCGACCGCCCCGCTGCCGCCGGATCGCGCCACCATGGCGGAAAACACCGCCTATACTCCGTTGAGCGCACTGTCGCGATAGCAGCCTTGCTGGCCGCGCCAGCGTCGCCGCAATCGAGCGGTTCGACGCGCGCCGTGCGAGCCTCGACGCACCGCGGCGTATCAGCTTGCCGCCCTGGCGTGCGCGCATCGGACGCTTCGGCGTCCAACGAAAAGCGACAGTTTTAACAGACGTGTAATCGATTCCTCTCCGCCCGCTGTTCCCCGACACGGGCGTTCTTTGAGGCGCGACGATGCAGTCTCCGCCAGCAAGGGTGGACTACGCATCGCGCCTCTTTTCTTTTGCGCAAACGATTGCGCGAGCGCGCGAACGAACTCAGGCGGCGGCTGATGCTTGCTGCATCGCGAGCACCGGCTCTGCCGCGTACACGTAGTCGATCGCTTCGAGCGCCGCGCTGATGGGGGGCACCGAGTCGCCGTCGCCGATCGAGGTCGAGCGATACGGCGCCTCGACGCCGCAATGCGATGGCGACGTCGCGACGAAGATCATCACGGTGCGCTTCTGCAGCGCATGCGCGAGGTGCACGAAACCCGTATCGGTACCGACCACGAGCGCGCACGCGCCGATCATCTGCGCAACTTCGGTCACACTCAACGGCGGCAGCACGGTCGCGCCTGGCACCTGCGCGGCGATCTGCCCGGCTTCGGCAAGCTCACCGTCCGAACCCCACGGCAGCACCACACGGAAACCGCGCTCGCTCAACTCGCGTCCAAGCGCCGCCCAGTGCGTGAGCGGCCATTTCTTGTCGGCTTTCGAGGTGGCGTGAAAGAGCGCCGCGACAGGCGCGTCTTGCGTCGCGAACGGCTGCGGGACGGTTTCGGGTAGCTGCAGGTCGTAGATGGGCGGTCCTTCCACTTCGTAGCCGAGCGCCTCGCTGGCGCTGATGCGCATGCCGTGCCACGCGTTGCCTTGCGGACGTGGGCCGAAACGCCCGGTGTAGGCGAACGCCGCGCCACGCTCGCCCAGATCCAGGGATTGATAGCCGATGCGCCGCGACGAGCGCGCGAGGAAGGCGATGATCGCGCTCTTGTAGACGCCGTGAATGTCGATGATGTAGTCGTAGCGATACGCGCGCAGCTCGGCGATGGATGCCCAGATCGCCTTCAGATCACTCCAGCGACGCGCCTTCTTGAAGCGGCGCAGCGGCGCGCACAGCACGCGATCGACGCCCTGGCTCCAATGCACGACTTGCGCGAATGCTTCGTCCGCCGCCCAGTCCACCTGAACGCCAGGAAATGCGCGTTTGATGTCGGCGACGACTGGCAACGCCTGCACGATATCGCCTAGTGAAGTGACCTTGACAATAAGTATTCGCTTCATTGATGGTCTGTTCGTTGTTCCAAGTTGAAACTATTCTAGCTGACGTTTTTACCGATCCCGCCAAATGGCCGTTGCGCGCGCGGTCCGATTTTCAATACGGCACGTTACAGCAAAAAATATCCGCCTGATGATTCACTTCACTTCATTATTTCAAACATCTTTCACGTATTCTGGTCGGTCCCGCACGCTTTATACTTGGCCCTTTGCACGAATCTAATTCATGTCCCGGCCCTTCCCTTCCCGTTCGCCCGCTGTCATGCGTCGCGCAAAACGCCTGTGGCGGCAATACGGCATCTTCTGGCTCGGTGCAATCGCCGTCGGCCTGGTCGCGGTGCTGTACGCGCGTCTGATCGACTGGGGGTATGACGCGTTTCTCGATGTCCGGCAGCGGTATGTGTGGGCGCCGCTCGTGATCACGCCCGCGGTTGCCGCACTCGCGGTCTGGCTCACGCGCAAGTTCTTTCGCGGCTCCGAGGGCAGCGGCATCCCGCAGGTCATCGCAACGCTGCACACGAAACAGCGCGGATACGGCACGCGGCTGCTGTCGCTGCGAATTCTGCTCGGCAAAATCGGCGTGTCGTTTCTCGCGATTCTCGGCGGCTTTACGATCGGCCGTGAAGGACCGACCGTGCAGGTCGGCGCCGCGCTGATGTTCAATCTGCGCCGGTTCTATCCGCGCTCGAATGCACAGATCGAACGGCAGCTCACGTTGGCGGGCGCGGCAGCGGGTTTGTCGGCGGCGTTCAATACACCGCTCGCGGGCGTCGTATTCGCAATCGAGGAATTGACGCGCAGCTTCGAGGCGCGCACGAGTGGCGTGCTGATCACGGCGATCATCATTGCGGGTGTCGTCGCACTGGGCCTGAACGGCAACTACACGTATTTCGGCACGATCCAGATCGGCGCGCATTTCCCTGATCTGCTCGCCGTCGCGGTGGTGCTCACCGCGATCGTCACGGGAATCGCAGGCGGTATCTTCGGCTGGCTGCTGCTCAATACCGCGCGCTGGATTCCGGAGCCGCTGCGTCAGTTGCACGGCGAGCGGCCGGTTGCGTTCGCCGCGCTGTGCGGCTTCGCGATCGCGGTGGTCGGCGTGATCTCGGGCGGCACGACGTTCGGCAGCGGCTATACGGAAGCGCGCGGCCTGCTCGAGGGACACGAGCAGTTGTCGGTGTTCTATCCGTTCCTGAAGATGATCGCGATGGTCGGCTCATACCTGCCGGGCATTCCGGGCGGCATCTTCGCGCCGTCGCTGTCGATCGGCGCGGGCTTCGGCAATCTGCTGCACATGGTGTTCGATTCGATGCAATTGCCGATGCTGATCGCGCTCGCGATGGTCGGCTATCTGGCCGCGGTCACGCAGTCGCCGATCACTTCGTTCGTAATCGTGATGGAGATGATCGACGGCCACGCTCTCGTGATTTCGCTGATGGCCACCGCGTTGATCGCGAGCCGAGTGTCCCGCCTGTTCGCGCCGCCGCTCTATGAGTCGCTCGCCGAGCGCTACGTGGCGCCGCTGCCGCAGCCCACGCCCGCGCCAGTGCCGGAAGTGCCCGAGGTCGAGGTGCCGGAAGCGGAAAGCGAGGACGGCGAGCCGAGCGCCGACGATGCCGCAGGCGACATCACGACGGATACCGCCGACTCGCCGCGTCAGTAGATGCGCGAGGGCGACGCGAGGCTGACGTTGCGCGGGTAACGGCACCGCTGGAGTGCAACGGTTCATTTCGACCGGGAAATGGCGAGCGCCGTGGAGATGCGAAGAGACGGCTTCAGACAGAAGCCAGACGACGAGCCGAACGCCGCACCGCATCACGTCGCTGCGACGCGACGCCCTGCGACGTCCTGCACATGATGCGAGATGGACCGCGGTCCATCCGAAGCTCAGGCCTGGGGTATTTCGATCTTGACTTCGAGCACTTCGAGATCGTCCTGACGCTCGAGACTCACGCGTATGTCGTCGTCGGAAATCTTCACGTACTTCGAGATCACGGCCACCAGTTCGCGTTGCAACGCAGGCAGATAATCGGCGGGCGCATGGCCGCCGGCGCGCTCGTGCGCGATGATCAACTGCAGGCGTTCCTTCGCTACCGACGCGGACTTCTTTTTCTCGCCCAGCAAAAACGAAAGAATCGACATGACGTGCGCTCCCCTTACTTGGTGCCGAAGAGGCGCTGCAGCAGCCCGGGCTTCTGGTAATCGACAAAGCGAAGCGATTTCTGCTCGCCGAGGAAACGCGACACGACGTCCTTATAGGCTTCGGCCACATCGGTGCCGTCCAGATGCACGGCCGGCAGACCCTGGTTCGACGCGTGCAGCACCGCTTCCGATTCCGGAATCACGCCGATCAGATCGATGCGCAGAATTTCCTGGATGTCGGTCAGCGACAGCATTTCGCCTTCGCTGACGCGCTTCGGGTTGTAGCGGGTGATCAGCAGGTGCTCCTTGATCGGTTCCTTGCTTTCGATCGCGCGCTTGGTCTTCGACGACAGGATGCCGAGAATGCGATCGGAGTCGCGCACCGACGACACTTCCGGGTTCGTCACGATCAGCGCTTCGTCGGCGAAGTGCATCGCAAGCAGCGCGCCCGACTCGATACCGGCCGGCGAATCGCAGACGATGTATTCGAAGTCCATCGCGATCAGATCGTTGATGACCTTCTCGACACCTTCCATCGTCAGCGCGTCTTTATCGCGCGTTTGCGAGGCCGGGAGGATGAACAGGTTCTCGCATTTCTTGTCTTTGATCAGCGCCTGGTTCAGATTCGCTTCGCCCTGGATCACGTTGATCAGGTCGTACACGACGCGGCGCTCGCAGCCCATGATGAGGTCGAGGTTGCGCAGGCCGACGTCGAAGTCGATCACGGCGGTCTTGCTGCCGCGCAACGCGAGGGCCGACGCAAAGCTCGCGCTCGTGGTCGTCTTGCCCACGCCACCCTTGCCCGAAGTCACCACAATGATTTTTGCCATTACCCTTACCTTGTGTTCGTCAAATGCGTCAATTGGTGCGCGGCCCGCCTCGCCGTGAAACGCCGCGTGCCGCAATCGCTCGGGGCAGCGCGCGTTTCGCGGCGCTTTACGTGAGCCGCAGCGGTTCGATCATCAGTTTTTCTTCTTCGAGCCAGATCTGCACCGGCTTGCCGAGCACGTCGGCCGGCAGCGGGTTCTCGGTCGTTCGATAGATGCCCGCGATCGAGATCAGCTCCGGTTCGAGACACGTGCAGAAGATGCGCGCGTCGTGATTGCCCTGCACGCCGGCCAACGCCCGGCCGCGCAGCGGCGCGTAAATGTGGATGTTGCCTTCCGCGATCACCTCGGCGCCATAGCTGACCAGACCGAGCACGACCAGATCGCCTTTTGCGTAAATACGCTGACCCGAGCGCAACGGCTTGTCGACCACCATCGTTTGCGGCGACGTGGCAAGACGCACCGGCTCGGCGGCGGGCGTGGGTTCGACGGCGGCGGCAGCGGCCGTGCCCGTGGCCGCGCTAGCGGCTGCGGATGCAGAGCTGGCGGACGCGCTCGTGCCCGCGCTTGCCTCGGTGCCTGCTGCCGCGTTTGCCGCGCTCGCCGTGCTGTCCTCATCGGCCTGCTTCGCCGGCGCGCCGCGGCGATCGCGCGCTTCGAGCAACGGCAATCCCGACTCCGTCGCCCACTGTTGCTCCGCATTCGCGACCACGCCGACCGGACGCATGCGCACGCTGTCGAGCAGTTGCGCGATGTCGGCGAGCGGCACGCGTTCGTTGCCGGCGAGACGCCGCACGTCGATCGCGACGACGTCGTTAGCGAAGAATTCGGGGGTCGCCTCGAAGCGTCGCGTCAGCTCGGCACGCATCGCATCGAGGTCGGTCGTTTTGACCACGAACATCAGCGTGTCGACAGAGCCGCTGCGCAGTTCGAAAAAGGGCGATTTCTTGGGCGACATAGCGTTCGGCGAAAAATTTTGCGTATTTTACAGGCGTACAAGCGCGCGGCCACTATTTTTCCCGGGAGAATCGGTGCTCGCGCGCGCGAGCGCAACGCGTGTCGTCGATGCGATCGACGCGCGACGGTGCGAAAGAAACGCTGGCGGGAAAAAGACCGTGATGAAGGGACGGCGAAGACGAGCGGCGCGCGCGACGCGCCGCTTGGGCGATCACTGCTGTAACACCTGCGAAGTAGTCGGCACGTGCCGCACCAGCAGACTTTCGACCTGCTCGGGTGCGCGCTCGACGCGCCGGTGCTCGCCGGTCGGGCCAAAGCCCAGCGCTTCGTAAAAGCGCATCGCGTTGCGGTTCGCGTCGGCCACCCACGCGTAGATTTCCGTGGCGCCCGCATTCGCGAGCCAGCTGCTCGCGGTATCGACGAGCAGCTCGCCGCCGCGCAGATGGCGCACGGCCGGCGCCACCCACAACTCGCAGACGAACGCGCGGCGCGCCGCGGTGTCGTCGAAATGCGCCTCGATCAGCCCGGCCGGATGACCCTCGGTATAGAGCAGGAATGCACCGACGGACTGCGAAACCGCGTGATTCGCCGCGGTCGCGTCGAAACTGGCGGCATCGGCCGACAACGCGTCCTCGAGCGTCGCGCCGAAGGCGTACGGCGCCTCCCGCAGCGAGGCAGTGCGGAGTTCGCGAAAAACGGCGCCCTGATCAGCAGTGATGCGGCGAACGGTCAATGACGGACTCATGCAGACGAAACCCCTGGAAACCCTAACGCGTAGCTTTAACCGAACCGGCCGGCGAGTCAAATTTATTATTGACCAGAATATGCGGTCCCGCTCACGGCGCGTCGTAGTCGCCCGTGCCGTCCGGCCACGGCGTCAGCAGTTCATAGCCGTCGTCGGTCACGGCGACCATGTGCTCCCATTGCGCCGATAGCGAGCGGTCCTTCGTGATCACGGTCCAGCCGTCGCGCTGTACCGACGTGCCGGCGCGGCCCGCGTTGATCATCGGCTCGATCGTGAAGACCATGCCCGGCTTCAGGCGCACCCCCTGCCCCGGCTGCCCATAGTGCAGCACCTGCGGGTCCTCGTGATAGACCTTGCCGATGCCGTGCCCGCAGTAGTCGCGCACGATCGAGAAGCCCTCGCGCTGCGCGACCTTCTGGATCGCGTGGCCGACGTCGCCGAGCGTCGCGCCCGGCTTCACCTCGCGGATGCCGGCCACCATCGCCTCGTAGGTCGTGTCGATCAGCGCACGCGCGACCGTGCTCGACTGGCCGACGCAGTACATGCGGCTCGTGTCGCCGAAATAGCCGTCCTTGATGATCGCGACGTCGATGTTGATGATGTCGCCGTCCTTCAGGATCTCGTTGCGATTCGGGATGCCGTGACACACGACATGATTGACCGACGTGCAGACGGTCTTCGGAAAGCCCAGATAGCCGACATTGGCCGGAATCGCTTTCTGCGTGTGGACGATGTAGTCGTTGCACAGCGCGTCGAGGTCCTCGGTGGAGACGCCTGCCTTGACGTGCTCGCCGATCATTGCCAGCACATCGGCCGCGAGGCGGCCCGCAATGCGCAGCTTCGCGATATCGTCGGGAGTCTTGTAGGTAATGGCCATGAAATCAGTCGATGTGAGTCGCGGGTCAAGCGCGAGACGACCCGTCGCGCCCGAAAGCCCGGCGGCCCGCAACCGCCGCTCGATTGGGCGATTTCGGGCAATTGTACAGAGGATCGCGGATGGACCCCGCGCAAATCGGCTGAAGCGGTGCGCGGCAGGAGGCGGTGGCGCTAGCGGAGCTATGCCGTGGCGCGCGCCCGAATCATAATGACGGGCTTTTGCTCGGCCAGCTTGCGGGCCTGCTCGTTCAGATGGACTGGCGGCAAAGGGACTCGAACGATCATCGAGCCGGACATCGTGATCGTTCAGTTTCCCGAACTAAAATTCGGGCGTCCCGTCATGCCGCCCGCTGCGTTCCGCCCTTCGCCATATCGTACGGATCACGCTGATTGCGGGCGTACTGCTTCGGCGCCATTGCCGACCAGCGCCGGAACGCGCGAATGAATGCCTTCTCCGACGCAGCGGTGCACTATGCGTCGGTCGTCGCGCTCGGCGAGACGGCCTCCGCGATGGAGCAGCTGAGCGCGACCGTGCAGATCAATGCGAGCAATGTCGAACAGGCGAGCGAACTCGCGCGCGGCGCGTCGAACCTCGCCGCGCATGGCCGCGACGCTGTCGGCAGCAAGATCGAAACGATGTGCGCGATCCACACGGGCTCGGCGCAGATGACGGGCATCATCAGCACGATCGCGAGCATCGCATTTCAAACCAACATCCTCGCGCTCAACGCAGCGGTCGAAGCCGCGCGTGCCGGCGACGAGGGTCGCGGCTTCGCGGTCGTCGCCGGCGAGGTGCGCGGCCTCGCGCGAGATTGGCGCGCTGACCGCCGCTTCGACGTCAAGCGTCGAACGCGGCGCGGGACTCGTCGGAGACGCGGGCGGCACGATGCAGCAGATCGAAGCGGCGATCGCGCGCGTGACCAGCATCGTCGGTGACATTGCGCAGGCGTCGCGTGAGCAGAGCGATGGGATTCAGCAGGTGGGCATCGCGATCACGCAGATGGACGAGGTCACGCAGCAGAATGCGGCGCTCGTCGAGGAAAGCGCGGCGGCCGCCGCGTCGCTCGCGGAACAGGCGCGGGCGTTGAGGGAGGTGATGGAAGGGTTTCGGGTGGGATGAGACGCCCGTCCCCTGGCCTCGATACGCTGAAGGCAACGGTTGGGCGCCGCTGTCAGGCCCGGCGACGTGCTGCCCTTGACACCGGGCAGCATCGACCACAGACGCGCGGGCCTGCTTACGTCAATATCCGCGGCTTAGTTGTCCGGATGGGCCGCCGTGAAGCTTTGGAACGCACTGTACGACGGATTCAACGGCGAGCCGTTCATCATGATGCCGAAGGTCTGGTCGCCGCTGTCGAGCACGTAATACATGACGGCCTGGATATTGTGCGTCTTGCGGTTCTGATAGAACTCGCCGAGCTTCGTCGTGATGTAGTTCCCACGATAGGTCTCGTTTTGCTCCGGTCCGGTGTTCCACTCGGTGATGATGAACGGCACGCCATACCGGGCCTTGCAATAGATCGGCAGATCGAAGCCAGGTTGGGCGCCGTCCGCACCGAGGGAGAACACATCGCCATACACCTCGTAGTTGTGCCACGTGGTGATGTCCCAGCGCACGGTCGGGTGACCGCCGCTGCCATCCGGCTGATTACCGTCCCACAGCGCGTCCGCCGCGCCGACATCGTTCACGCAGAAATTGATGCCGCACTTCGCGTTCGACTGAACCGCTTTCACGCCGTCGATCATCCCGCGCATCACGCCGCGCATCACCGGCCAGTTCGCGTTGTTGAAGTCCGCTGCCTTCGTGCCCGCAGCGTTGAAGTCGAGCACGGTGGCGTTCGTGCGCGTCAACTCGTTGCCGCATTCGTAAATGGTCACGCCATACGGTTTCAGTGCGTTCGCGACCGACTGCGCAACCGCGTAACCCTGGCTGTAAGCGGCATTCTCGCCAGCCAGCAGGTTGCCGTTGGAGTCGTAGACGCCCTGGTCGATCAGCGCGACCAACGTCATGCCCGCCGCCTGGAAAGCCTGTGCGAGCCCGATCGCCGCGTTCAGCTGGTTCGAACTGTTGGTGACGCCGACGCGATAGCTCGTGCAGCCCATGGCCTTCAGGATCGAGACGATCTGCTGGGGCGTGTACGTGTAGTCGAAGTGGCCGTTCATGCCATAGAACATGCCGGCCTGCGGTGTGATCGCGATGCGCGGATCGTTGCAATGCAGCCATAGGTTGGGGACGTCCGCAGTGACGTAGAACTCGCCCCCCGTGCCGCAATGCCAGATCTTGCCGCCGTAGAACAACACGAGCGACACGTTGTACGTGATGCCGAACGTCGCGCCGTTGCGATAGATGACGCCGTTGGAGAGCGTCCACGTCGCGCCGAACTGGTCGATGATGTACGGCGCGGAAGGCAGTGAGGTGCCATCGGGCGACATGTTCGGGACACTCGCCTTCGCGACCGGCGACGTATTGTCCGCGGTGCTGGAGGTAGCGGACGCACCCGAAGCTGCCGCGGCACCGGAAGCACCGGTCGCGGCGGCTGCCTTGCCAGTCGCATTCGATGACCCACTGCCCCCACCACACGCGGTCAAAAGATAACTTGCGCTCAGGGCCGTCAGGCCCCCAATGAATTGACGTCGTTTTATCATCGCGGAGTAATTCCAAATGTCGGGAAAATTCCCGATAAAAAGACCAAAATGTGAATTCGTTGTGATTCGACGGACAATCAATAAGGATTCGATGCAAATGAATTTGCAGGCCTTAAAGACTATTGTCCCGAAGTGCTTTGAACGCACGTCTGTGTTGTCCGATTGAACCGAGGCGCGCGAAGGTGCTCCTCGCGGTGGTTCAGATTGACAGGGCTGGGTGCGCGTTGGTTCGCAAACGTTTGCGGTGCAAACGTTTTACTGATTAATTGCCGAAGCTTTCATTTTCAGGAAAATTCTTCCTGTAAAAGCTTCTGACGGCGTAAATCGTACCCTGAACGAATGACCGAGCCCAACCAAAAATCGTAAGTGTTCAGGAAAAATTGATTTGAAAATCGGCGCCGTACCTGCTTAGCAGTGCTGCGAGTTCGGCATCGATGGTCTCGCGCGTCCAGGTGAGGGCTCGACGCCATCGGTATTTCAGGTGCCGCCAGACGATCTCGATCATGTTGAGCTCGGGGCTATAGGCAGGCAGGTAAAACAGGATGACCTTATGTTCGAGCAGCCAACGTTGGCGCGTCGCGTCGCTGATACCGTGATGGATGCTGGCATTGTCCAGCACGATCACCGTGGGCAGACCGTTCCCGGTGGCGAGCACACTGTCGATGAAGCACTCGACATCCTGGGCTTTAATGGTGCCGGTATGCGCGGCGTGGATCAGCGTGTTTTCGCCGAAGTCCAGTGCGCCGATCACGCTGCGGCGGCAGTGATGGTTCGGTTCGACCTGGTGAGGCAAGCCTCGTGGTGACCAGCTACGTTGAACCGGCGGCGATCCATGGAAGCCCGCCTCATCGAGATACACCAACCGCACGGCGTCCCCGCGTGCAGCCTGTTGGAGTTTCTCGAGTGTGGCCTGTTTCATTGCGAACGCTTCTTCGTTGCGCTTTTTTTGAGCGCGTAGCGGTTGCGCTTGAACGAAAAGCCGTTGCGCTTGAGAGCTTCGCCCAGCGTTTCGACCTTGCAGGGCAGCGGCTCGTTGAGCGCGGCTTCGACGCGCTGGGCAATGCCACCAAGGGTCAGCGGTTCGGCGCGGGCGATCTCAAGGGCCACAGCGATCTGGGCTTCAGTCAGCAGCGCATGCCGGCCGCCGTTATGTGCGCCCATCAAGCCGCATATGCCCCGCTCGCGCCATGCGTGCGACCAGTTGTAGACGCTCTGGCCACTCACGCCCAGTTGCGCCGCAATGGCGCGGGCCTTGAGGCCACGTCCGAGCATCAACAGGCCCGCCGCGCGTGTGCGCGTATCCCGATGACGGTGATTGATCGACATCTGCTGCAATGTCAGCTCCTCGACTGCCTTCAACACTACGACACACTTCATCCACGACCCCGGCACCGACCAAGACGCCAGGTTAGCCAAAGTCAAACCGTTTTACCAGGAACACTTATTTATCTGTAAAAAAGGGCAGATCTTGCGGAGATCTGTGGGGTCGGCGAAGATTCGCACTTTCAGAAGTCGATCGGGGGGCGGGTCGCCCGCAAATTTTCTGACTTCGACCCCTTATAGCGTGCAACAGCCACGCCCCGAATATGTCCGGTATATGAATTAGGGGACAGTGCAGTACGGATGACTTAAGATATTTGTATGGAAATGAGATGAAAAAGACCACGAGCAACGAATGGCTTATGTAAAAAATTGAAACAAAGGATTTCGCCAAAATAGAAATGATGCTTGAATAATTTCGAATTGCCTTGGCAAAGCCATTCGAGAACTCAAAGCAAAAACCCCTTGATCTCGGTGAAATCAAGGGGTTTCAGAATTTGGCGGAAAGGGTGGGATTCGAACCCACGGTACGGGAAAACCGTACGCCTGATTTCGAGTCAGGTACATTCGACCACTCTGCCACCTTTCCGGGTATTCCAACTCGCTACTGCATCGTCGGATCCAAGCGGGCCGTTGCTTGGGAGAAAAAGATTATAGAACAGCTCGAATCAGTTTTCCAAGCCCCCTCGTCCAAAAAATTTCTAGAAAATTTTCGCGGGACCTCGATGCCGTTCGCGGCATCCATCGTCAGACACGCGACGACACCGCGCCTGCGCGCGCATCGGCGACGCTCAGGCCGCCGGCACTTGCAGCCGCTCGACGCCGCCGAGGTAGGGCCGCAGTGCCGTGGGCACCGTCACCGAGCCATCGGCGTTCTGGAAGTTCTCGAGCACCGCGACGAGCGTGCGGCCCACCGCGAGACCCGAGCCGTTGAGCGTATGCACGAGCTCCGGCTTGCCCTGCGCGTTGCGGAAGCGTGCCTGCATGCGTCGCGCCTGGAACGACTCGGTATTCGAGCAACTCGAAATCTCACGATAGGTGTTCTGCGCGGGCAGCCACACTTCCAGGTCGTAGGTCTTCGCTGCGGAAAAGCCCATGTCGCCGGTGCACAGCGTGATCACGCGATACGGCAGTTCGAGCTTTTGCAGAATCGCCTCCGCATGGCCGACCATCTGCTCGAGCGCGTCGTACGATGCGCCTGGCGCTACGACCTGCACCATCTCGACCTTGTCGAACTGATGCTGGCGGATCATGCCGCGCGTGTCGCGGCCATACGAGCCCGCTTCCGAGCGGAAGCACGGCGAGTGCGCGGTCAGCCTGATCGGCAGCGCGTCCGCTTCGACGATGCTCTCACGCACCGTGTTCGTCAGCGAAATTTCCGAGGTCGAGATCAGGTACTGCGTGACCGTGTGTTCACCGCCGCCCTTTTCGACGCGGAACATATCGTCCGCGAACTTCGGCAGCTGGCCCGTGCCGTACAGGATGTCGGGATTGACGATGTACGGCGTGTAGATCTCGGTATAGCCGTGCTGCTGCGTGTGCGTGTCGATCATGACCTGCGCGAGCGCGCGATGCAGCCGCGCAATCTGGCCGCGCAGCATCGTGAAGCGCGCGCCCGACAGCTTCGCGCCGGTCTCGAAGTCGAGGCCGAGCGGCGTGCCGACGTCAACGTGATCCTTGACCTCGAAGTCGAACTGGCGCGGCGTGCCCCAGCGGCGCACTTCGACGTTGCCGGCTTCGTCGTTGCCGACCGGCACGCTTTCGTGCGCGAGATTCGGCACGTCGAGCAGCAGATCGGACAGACGCTTCTGGATGTCTTCGAGCTTGACCGCCGACGCCTTCATCTCGTCGCCGATGCCGCCGACTTCGGCCATCACCGCCGACGTGTCTTCGCCGCGTCCTTTCATCGCGCCGATCTGCTTCGACAGGCTGTTGCGGCGCGCCTGCAGTTCTTCGGTACGGGTCTGGGTATCGCGGCGTTCCGCTTCGAGCGCGGTGAAGGCCGCGACGTCGAGGGTATAGCCGCGGTCGGCGAGGCGCTTTGCGACGCCGTCGAGGTCTTTGCGCAGCAGCTGGATGTCGAGCATGGGATGGGACGGATGTTCGTTGTATGAAAACGCGATTTTAACGCACCGGCAAAGGTGAAACGCCTCAAGCCTTCTTCGGCTTGTTCTCGGCGCGCCACCGCGCATCGAGCTCGCCAAGGCGCGCGAGCTTCTCGCCGATCTTGCCTTCGAGACCACGCGGTGTCGGCTCGTACCAATGCGGTTCGCGCATGCCGTCGGGCAGATAGGTTTCGCCGGCCGCGTACGCATCGGGTTCGTCGTGCGCGTAGCGGTAGTCGTGGCCGTAGCCGAGTTCCTTCATCAGCTTCGTCGGCGCGTTGCGCAGATGCACCGGCACCGCGCGCGACTGGTCCTTGCCGACGAAGCGCCGCGCCTCGTTGTACGCGTTGTACCCGGCATTCGATTTCGGCGCGACCGCCAGATAGATGATCGCCTGCGCAAGCGCGAGCTCACCTTCGGGCGAACCGAGACGCTCGTAGGTTTCGGCGGCGTCGAGCGTGATGCGCGCAGCGCGCGGGTCCGCGAGGCCGATGTCTTCCCACGCCATGCGCACGATGCGACGCGCGAGATAGCGCGGGTCCGCGCCGCCGTCGAGCATGCGGCAGAACCAGTACAGCGCGCCGTCCGGGTTGCTGCCGCGCACGGATTTATGCAGCGCGCTGATCTGGTCGTAGAAGGCGTCGCCGCCCTTGTCGAAGCGGCGCAGATTCTCCGCGAGCGCGCTGCCCAATAACGCGCCGTCGATTTCGGTGGTCTTCTGCCGGGCGGCCGCGCGCGCGACGATCTCGAGGTTGTTCAGCAGCTTGCGGCCGTCGCCGTCGGCGGATCCGATCAGCGCGGCGCGCGCTTCGTCGGTGAACGTGAGGCCGCCGAGTTCCTTCCGCGCGCGCTCGAGCAACTCGCCCTGTTCGTCGTCGGTCAGGCTCTTCAGCACGTAGACGGCGGCGCGCGACAGCAACGCGCTATTGACCTCGAACGACGGATTCTCGGTCGTCGCGCCGACGAACACGAACAGGCCCGACTCGACGTGCGGCAAGAACGCGTCTTGCTGGCTCTTGTTGAAGCGATGCACTTCGTCGACGAACACCAGCGTCTGATGGCCGTTCGCGCGATGGATCTGCGCGGTTTCGACCGCCTCGCGGATATCCTTCACGCCCGACAGCACCGCCGACAACGCGATGAACTGCGCATGAAACGCATCGGCCATCAGCCGCGCGAGCGTGGTCTTGCCGACGCCCGGCGGGCCCCACAGGATCATCGAATGGGCCTCGCCCGATTCGAACGCGACCCTGAGCGGCTTGTTCGGACCGAGCAGATGCGACTGGCCGATCACTTCGTCGATATTGCGTGGCCGCAGGCGTTCGGCGAGCGGAACATTGGCACGGGTTTCTTCAAACATGACGTTTTGGGGATAATCTCGGCTTTCCGGGGCACGCACCGCTTCGGAGCAGCGCCTCGCGGGACAAGCGCAAAGCCCGCGTCCGGCCGGAAACACAGGCACGAACGCGGGCAACGTCCTGCATTATGACAGTGACGGCGGCCAAGCGATGGCCGACCCGGGGCGCCGGCAACGCAAAGAATCACAGCACCACCAACAGGAACGAACATCAGATGGCTCAAGATTCCGTCGCCGGCGACGCCGGCTCCACCTACGCGCCGCTCACGCCGGTGCCCGACGCGCGCCGCGCGTTTCGCACCGGCGACGCGTTCGCGCTGTGGTTCTCGCTCGGCATCGGCCTGCTCGTCGCCCAGGCGGGCGCGCTGCTGGTGCCGGGGCTGTCGCTGCCGCATGCGCTCGTCGCGATCGTGCTCGGCAGCGTGATCGGCGTCGTGCTGCTCGCGCTCGTGGGCGTGATCGGCACCGACACCGGGCTCGCGGCGATGTCGTCGCTGCGTCCGACGCTCGGCGTGCGCGGCGCGTCGGTGCCGGCCGTGCTGAACATGGTGCAACTGGTCGGCTGGGGCTCGTTCGAGGTGATCGTGATGCGCGATTCTGCCGATGCGCTCGCGAAACAGGCGTTCGGCCTGTCGATGCCGCTCGTGTGGACCGTGATCTTCGGCGTGCTCGCGACGCTGCTCGCGATCAGCGGCCCGCTGTCGTTCGTGCGGCGCTTTCTGCGCAAGTGGGGGATCTGGCTGCTGCTCGCGGGCGCCGCGTGGCTCACGTGGAACCTGCTCGCGCGCCACAATCTCGCGGACCTGATGCGTCGTCCCGGCACCGGCGAGATGTCGTTCGGCGGCGCGGTCGACCTCGTGGTCGCGATGCCGCTGTCATGGCTGCCGCTGATCGCCGACTACACGCGCTTCGGCCGCCGCGCCGGCGAGACGTTCCGCGGCACGCTATACGGCTATGGCATCGCGAACATCTGGTTCTATGCGCTCGGCGCGGTCTACGGGCTCGCGGCCGGCGGCGGCGATGCACTGCTGACCGGCGCGCTCGCGCAAGCGGGCGGCGGGTTTGCGCTGCTGCTGATTCTGATCGACGAAATCGACAACGCGTTCGCCGACATCCACTCGGCCGCGGTATCGACCGGCACGTTCTGGACACGCGCGAGCGTGCCGTTGCTGTCAGCCGCGTTCGGTGCGCTGTGCACGCTGATCGCGCTGCTCGTGCCGATGGCGAAGTACCAGAACTTCCTGCTGCTGATCGGCTCGGTATTCGCGCCGCTGTTCGGCGTCGTGCTGATGGATCACTTCATCGTGCGCAAGCGTCGCGTCGACGCCGCGGTGCTCGCCGATGTGCGCGGCCGCTACGGCTTCTCGGGCGGCTGGCACCTGAGCGCGTTCGTCGCTTGGGCGATCGGCATCGCCTCGTACCAGGTGATCAATCAATGGCTACCGAATGTCGGCGCGACGCTGCCGTCGCTTGCGATCGGCGCGGTGTGCTATTACGCGTTCGTATCGGCGCGCAAGACCGCGTATGCGTGAGCGCGTCACCCTCAGCGCGTTGCATTAGACGCAGCTGTCACAAAATAAAAAAGACCTGCAATCCAAATGCAGGCCTTTTTTTGTGACCGTCGAACGGCCAATCACAGGGCGCGCCGCGGGCTATTTTTTCGCCGCTTTGCGCCGACGCGATTCGGCCTTGCGACACAGATCCGTGAGCAGCCAACGGGCGACGGTCTCCGGCCGATTCGGCGCGTACGAGGCGAATTTGCTCTCGTTCGCGAAATGGACGACGACGGTGCCCGTCATGACGCGATAAGTTCCGGCGTAGTTTACGCCGTCCAGTTCCACGCTTAGCGCGTGGGTGGTTTCATATTCCGCGAAAGTCAAAATAAATGCGATATCTCGAAACGAGACATTATCGCTACGATTTTTCGGAAGTCAAAAAAATATGCAATTGGTTGCATATTAAATTATCACCGGCGGTAATTCTTGCGTTTCCCGCTCGAAAACCCAAATAACGGGCTGCCGGATACGTTAGATAACCTGACCGCCTTACTGCCGTTCAAGCGGAACCGCCGGCGTATCGGCGAAACGCTCGAGCGCGCGATTGCCTTCCCGATGGGCTTCGGCCTCATCGATAAAGGTTTTTTCACTATATGCAACGACCTTGAAACCACTTCCGGCCGCGCGCGGAACCGTTATTCCCCAATGCCACCCGCCCTCCTGCTGGAACACATGGAGGGATGGGGACAAGCGTGAATCGTGTGAAGAAGACAATCTCATGACATGCCTCACCTTTCCAGACATCTGAAGCGACAACCCAGATTCGATCAGTTTAGGCGTTATTTTGTTGCGTTGCAGCAAAAAAATTGTTAGAGATTGCGTACCCAATCCCGGAAAATGATCGGACGCGCCAACTCCAGCCCATGAGCAATGCCGCTCTTTCCAGTCTCGCACTAAATCATTACGTCTGCCGGTACGACGATTTAATGTTCGTCGCGGCGCCGGGCGCGCATCCCTAAGCAATCCACGCGCCGCGCGAAATAAAAAGCCGCGCTCGACAAGCGCGGCTTCGCGGGCGTTTGCAAAGGCGCCAGTGTCGGCGCCTACCGCGCGGTTTATCCGTTGATCACATCCGCGCCCTTCGGCACCGTGAACTTGAATGCATCGGGCGGCAGTTGCGGATTTTTCTGGATGTTCGAGAACGTGAGCAGCGTCACGTTACCGAACACGTCGTGCAATTCCATCGCTTCGAGATTGCCGTCCTTGAAACCGATGCCGACGCGCTCGAACTGCGTGTCCTTCGCCTTCGGCGTCAGTTCGAGCCAGTCGATGCCGGCCTTCACGCCCGCGTCGCGCAGCGAGAAGTTCTTGTCCAGATCGTTGCTGCCGAACAGGATCGCCGCCGGGCTTGCGCCGAGCGCGTTGCCGAGCGGGCGCACCGTCACCTGGTTCAGATCCTTGTCGTAGACGTAGAACTTGTCGCCGTCCGCCTGCAGCAATTGCGAGTAGGGCTTCTCGTATTGCCAGATGAACTTGCCGGGCCGCGCGAACATGAACGTGCCGCTCGACGTGGTCGGCTTGGCCGGGTTCGCGGTGGACAGCGCGCCGCTCGCCGCGCCCTGCGCCTTGCTCGGCGCGCGCACTTCCTGCTGCACGAAGGTGCCGCGCGCCGAATGGACCTGCGCGATGAATGCCTTCAGTTGCTCGGTGCCGCTCGCGAATGCGTGCGAGGCGACGAACAGAGACGCACCGATCGCGACACTGCCCACGGCGCGCGCGATCTTGCGCATGCCGCGGGACACGCGCTCGCCGAGGCGGCCCGCTCGACGCTGTCGGGCATCCTGCTGCGCGATTGCTTGCATAGGTTTTTCTCCCTTGAATGAATTCGGTGATGGGCTGCGCCGGCTCGATGCACTCGCTGAACACAGCCTGACTGGCCCGGCGTCGAGCCGCAATGGCGCACCGGACGGTGCACGCGGCGTCGCTCGCGATGGCCGCCATGGCTCGTTGCGGCTATTCCGCCTCGCGCGCCGGCGCCAGGATCTCGCGATTGCCGTTCGACGACATCGCCGACACCACGCCCGAATTCTCCATCTGTTCGAGTAGACGCGCCGCCCGGTTGTAGCCGATGCGCAGATGCCGCTGCACGAGTGAAATCGACGCGCGGCGATTCTTCAGCACGACGTCGACCGCCTGATCGTATAACGGGTCCGACTCGCCTTCGGTGGACGCGGTTCCCGCCGAGCCTTCGTCGCCCTCGCCGCTCACGCCGCCTTCGAGAATGCCCTCGATATAGTTCGGCTCGCCCTGCTCCTTGAGCTTGTCGACGACGCGATGCACTTCATCATCCGACACGAACGCGCCGTGCACGCGCACCGGCAAACCGCTGCCTGGCGGCAGATAGAGCATGTCGCCCATGCCGAGCAGCGACTCGGCGCCCTGCTGGTCGAGAATCGTGCGCGAGTCGATCTTCGACGACACCTGGAACGCCATACGGGTCGGCACGTTGGCCTTGATCAGGCCGGTGATCACGTCGACCGACGGACGCTGCGTAGCGAGAATCAGATGGATGCCGGCCGCGCGCGCCTTCTGCGCGATCCGCGCGATCAGCTCTTCGACCTTCTTGCCGACGACCATCATCAGGTCGGCCAGTTCGTCGATGACGATCACGATGTTCGGCAAACGCGTCAGCGGTTCCGGATCGTCCGGCGTCAGGCTGAACGGATTCGGCAGCTTCTCTTCGCGCTTGGCCGCTTCGTCGATCTTGTTGTTGTAGCCGGCGAGGTTACGCACGCCGACCTTGCTCATCAGCTTGTAGCGGCGCTCCATTTCGGCGACCGCCCAGTTCAGCGCGTGGCCCGCCTGGCGCATGTCGGTGACGACCGGACACAGCAGGTGCGGAATGCCTTCGTAGACGCTCATTTCGAGCATCTTCGGATCGATCAGGATCATGCGCACCTGCTCGGCGCTCGCCTTGTACAGCAGCGACAGGATCATCGCGTTGATACCCACGGACTTGCCCGAACCAGTCGTGCCGGCGACGAGCAAATGCGGCATCTTCGCGAGATCCGCGCACACGGGCTTGCCGCCGATGTCCTTGCCGAGACCCATCGTGAGCGGCGACGCGGCATCCGCATACACGGCCGAGCCGAGAATTTCGGACAGGCTCACGGTCTGACGGCGCTGGTTCGGCAGCTCCAACGCCATGTAGTTCTTGCCCGGAATCGTTTCGACGACGCGAATCGACACGAGGGACAGCGAGCGCGCGAGATCCTTCGCGAGATTAACGATCTGACTGCCCTTCACGCCCGTGGCCGGCTCGATTTCATAGCGCGTGACGACGGGCCCCGGATACGCGGCGACCACGCTCACGTCGACACCGAAGTCCTTCAGCTTCTTCTCGATCAGGCGCGACGTGAATTCGAGCGTGTCCGCGGAAATGGTTTCCTGCGCGGCTGGCGCGGGATCGAGCAGCGCGATGGGCGGCAGCGTGGAGTCGCCGGGCAGATCGGTAAAGAGCGGCACCTGGCGTTCCTTCTCGACACGCTCCGACTTCGCCGGCGTGGCGAGCGGCGGCACGATCACTACGGGCTCGTGCTCCTCGATGCGCACGCGGCCCTTCTCGACCTTGCCTTCGCGCTTCACGGCGGCCGCTTCGCCGAGCTTGCGATCGAGCCCGGCCTCGCGGCGCAGCTTCGCGAACGTCACCGCGGAAATGATCGATTCGCCGACCTTCTCCGCGACCGACAGCCACGAAAAACGGAAGTACAGCGACAGCCCGATCCCGAGACCGAGCAGCAGCGCGAGCGTGCCACCGGTGAAGCCGAGCGCATGCGAGATGCCGCGCGCGACAGCCTCGCCGATCACGCCGCCAGGCGCGCGCGGCAACTGCACCTTCAGCGACCACATGCGCAGCGCCTCGAGGCCGTTGCACGACAGCAGCACGAGCATGAACGCGAACGCGTCCGCGAGCCAGCTGACGCCGCGCGGCGCGTCGTCGTCCTGCGGCTCTTCGTTGCGGGTGATGCGCTTGTAGTTCGCGGAGATGTGGCGGCCGAGCAGCACGATCCACCAGTAGGCGGACAGGCCGAACAGCAGCAGCAGGATGTCGGAAGTCCACGCGCCGACGCGGCCCGCCCAGTTCGAGATATGGTCGACCTGCGCGGCATGGGTCCAGCTCGGGTCGTGCCTGCTGTAGCTGACGAGCGACATCAGCAGGAACACGCCGAGGGCCACCTGCAGAATCCAGCGGATTTCGGTGAAGAGGCGCGACATGCGGTGCGGCAATGCCTGCGCGCTCGCGGTATAGGGAGCTTTTGCCATTGATCCTGTTGCCTGGGGTAGCCGGTTCAGGCTGAAACTGCCGCCGGGAACGCGGCCCGAGCCTCGCCGCGCACGGCTTCGGGCCCGATCCCGGCTACCGGAAACTTCGATCCGGGCTATTGTAAACGCTGTGTCCCGCGCGAGGCTGTAAATGACGGTAACCTGGCTGTTTGACCACAGATGCATGCGCGAGGCGCGCTGAATTCGCCGTATCGCGCCGCGGGCTCGCCCCGAGCGCCCACGCCGCCACGCTATCGCGGCGATCAGAAAGCTTGATGGCGCAGCGGCACGCCCCGCCCTTTATAATGCCCGACTGATACCCATCTACAGTTTCAGCTCAAAAACGCACGGCTACGCAGCGGCGAGCCGCGCGCCGTACAAGGATTCGATCATGCCCGCAACTGCAACGAAACACGCCAAGGTTCTGATTCTCGGTTCCGGTCCCGCCGGCTACACGGCGGCGGTTTACGCGGCGCGCGCCAACCTCGCGCCGGTGCTCGTCACCGGCATCGCGCAAGGCGGCCAGCTGATGACCACGACCGACGTCGAAAACTGGCCCGCCGACGCCAACGGCGTGCAAGGCCCGGAACTGATGGCGCGCTTCCTCGAGCACGCCGAGCGCTTCAATACCGAGATCATCTTCGACCACATCCACACGGCGAAGCTCGATGAGAAGCCGATTCGCCTGATCGGCGATTCGGGCGAATACGCGTGCGATTCGCTGATCATCTCGACGGGCGCATCGGCGCAGTATCTCGGCCTGCCGTCGGAAGAGGCGTTCATGGGCAAGGGCGTGTCGGCCTGCGCGACCTGCGACGGCTTCTTCTACAAGCAGCAGCACGTCGCCGTGATCGGCGGCGGCAATACGGCCGTCGAAGAGGCGCTGTACCTCGCCGGCATCGCCAAGAAGGTGACCGTGATCCATCGCCGCGACAAGTTCCGCGCCGAGCCGATCCTGATCGACCGTCTGCTCGCGAAGGAGAAGGAAGGCGTCGTCGAGATCAAGTGGAACCATGTGCTCGAAGAAGTAACCGGCGACAACTCCGGCGTGACCGGCCTGCGCATCAAGCACACGCAGAGTGGCGAGACCACTGACATCGCGCTGCAGGGCCTGTTCGTCGCGATCGGCCACAAGCCGAACACGGACATCTTCGAAGGCCAGCTCGAGATGAAGAACGGCTACATCATCACGAAGGGCGGCCTGAACGGTTTCGCGACCGCGACCAGCGTGCCGGGCGTGTTCGCCGCGGGCGACGTGCAGGACCACGTCTATCGCCAGGCGATCACCAGCGCGGGCACCGGCTGTATGGCCGCGCTCGACGCGCAGCGCTATCTCGAGACCATCAACGAGATGGCCGGCGAGCACGCGATGAGCGCGGAAGCGGACCGCTGATCCGCGCCGCGCTGCCGTATGGCGAGACGAAGTCCCGACAAGCGGGCGCGACAGTAAAATGACGGTGGCGCAGCGCTGCTGTCATTGGCTCACGAAGGCCGCGGCTGAAATGCCGGCGGCCTTTGTCGTTTTTGCCGCTTTGTCAATGTGCGTCGAGCGCGTTGGCAGCACCACCGACCGACCTTTCCGCCTGTATTGCCGACATGCCGAAGAATCAGCCCCATCCGAACGAACCGAAACGCCCGCAAGCCGCCACGCGTCCCGCGCCCGCAACGGCTGCGCCCGCCGTCGCCCCGAAGCTCGATCGCGCATCGGGGCTCGCCGGACTCGGTGCGTTGCGTGAAGCGTTGAAGGGCGAAGCCGAGCGGCGCGAGCGCGAACAGGCGGCGACGCGAGCGGCGCAGCGCGAAGCGGCCGCCGACGCCGATCTGTTCCGCCGCGAGATCGGCGAAGTCGCGCCGCTCGCGATTCCGCCGCGCGCGACGCTCACGCGCAATCCCCCGCCGCCGCTGCCGGTGCAGACGCTGCTCGACGAGGAGGCGGTGCTGCACGAAGCGATCTCCGACGAATTCGACCCCGAAGTGCTGCTCGAAACCGACGAAACGCTGTCGTATTGCCGCCCCGGCTTGAGCCGCGACGTAGTGCGCAAGCTGCGGCGCGGCGACTGGATCGTGCAGGCGCAGATCGACCTGCACGGCATGCGGCGCGAAGAGGCACGCGAGGCGCTCGCGGAATTCATCCGCGAATCGGCCAAACGCGGCCTGCGCTGCCTGCGCGTGATTCACGGCAAGGGTCTGGGGTCGATCGGCAAGGAGCCGGTGCTGAAGGGCAAGGTGCGCGCCTGGCTCGTGCAGAAATCCGAAGTGATCGCGTTCTGTCAGGCGCGCCCGCATGACGGCGGCGCCGGTGCGGTGGTCGTGCTGTTGCAGCCGGGGTCGTTGCCGCCGCATGGGGCGAGCGCAAAGGTCTGAGGTCGATTTTTTCGGCCGTCGTTCGTCGTGGGGTAAACGGCCAGCCCGGCCGTCGCGCGGTGTGGCTCTCGTCGTCACTGCGTACTCGTGCTGTGCAACCGTCAAAGGTGATCGCGATGCCCGTGCTGCTTTATGCCCATCCGTTCTCGTCCTACTGCTAGAAGGCCCTCACCGCGCTGTACGAAAACGGTACGCCGTTCGAGATGCGCGTGCTCGCGCATGACGACCCGAAGGTCATGGCCGAATTGGCCGCGCTGTGGCCGATCAGGCGCTTCCCGGTGCTCGTCGACGGCGGGCGCACGGTGGTCGAGGCGAGCATCATCATCGAATATCTGGGCCTGCATTATCCGGGGCCTGTCACGCTGTTGCCCGCCGATCCGCGCGCCGCGCTCGAGGTGCGCACGATGGACCGCTTCTTCGACAACTACATTTCGACTCCACAGCAAAAAGTCGTGTTCGATAGCCTGCGTCCCGAAGCCGAGCGCGACCGGCGTGGCGTCGCCGATGCGCGCGCGCTGCTCGACACTTCGTACGCATGGCTCGACCGTCACATGGCCGAGCGCGAATGGGCCGCCGGCGACAGCTTCAGCCTCGCCGACTGCGGCGCCGCCCCGTTCCTGTTCTACGCCGACTGGACGCACCCGATCGACCCCGCGTTCGCGCACGTGCGCGCGTACCGGCAGCGGCTGCTCGCGCGGCCCTCGTTCGCACGCGCGGTCGACGAGGCGCGGCCCTACCGGCCGTTATTTCCGCTGGGCGCGCCGGAGCGGGATTGAGCCACGAGCGGCGGTGGCAGTTGCGCGCGAACGAGGCCCGGCAGACAAGCTGTTTTGCTGGCTGTAGACTTCCTGTCGTGTCGCAAACCTGTCCCGCCCTTCTTCTGGCTCACCACCCACAAGGCACACCATGGACCGTTTCGAAGCGATGGAGATCTTCACGCGCGTGGTCGAAGCGAACAGCTTCACCAAGGTTTCGGAATCGCTCGATCTGCCGCGCGCGAAGGTCAGCCGCACGATCCAGGCGCTCGAGGAACACGTCGGCGTGCGGCTCCTGAACCGCTCGACCCGCCAGGTCAGCGTGACCGAAGACGGCGCATCGTTCTACGAGCGCTGCGTGCGCATTCTCGCCGACGTCGCCGATGCCGAGTCGTCGCTGTCGAGCAAGCGCGAGAATCCGGCCGGGACGATCCGCGTCGACACCTCCGGCACGCTCGCGCGCTCGCTGCTGCTGCCCGCGCTCGACGACTTCTACGCGCAATACCCCGCGATCGACGTACGCCTCGGTCTCGCGGACCGCAACATCGATCTGATCCAGGACGCCGTCGATTGCGTCATCCGCATGGGCACGCCCGAAGAATCGAGCCTCGTTGCGAAGCGCATCGGGCTTGCGCGCATCGTCACGTGCGCATCGCCCGCGTATCTGCGCAAGTTCGGCACGCCGACCACACTGGCGGACCTCGGCGAGCATCGCGCGGTCAACTACGTGTCCGCGCGCAGCGGCAGGACCTTCCCGTTCGAATACGAAGTGGACGGCGAAATCGAGCGCGTCGCGATGGATAGCACGCTCGCCGTCAACGACGGCTCGGTGTACATCACGGCGGCTGTGTTGGGCCACGGCATCATCCAGCCGTCGCGCTTCATGGTCGCCGAGCTGATCGAGCAAGGCGCGCTCACGGAGATTCTCGGCAACTACACGAGCCCCGGTACACCGCTGTCGATTCTGTATGCGCATCGCCGCAATCTGAGTTCGCGGCTGCGCGCGTTTATCGATTGGGTCAGCGAGCTCGCGCGCAACAATCCGGACTTGCGTTTGCCCGAGGCGGCGTAACGCCTGCAAAAGAACAGAAGCCCCATGCGCAATTCAACACATGGGGCTTTTCTGTAGCGACGGATTCAGCGCTTAGGCGACGACTTACGCAATCCGCTCTTCATTCGCCGGATCGAACAACACCGCCTTCGACGTATCGAACAGCAGCGTCGCATTGTTCTCCGGTTGCGGGTTCGACGCCGGGTGCACGCGGCTCACCACGCGCTTGCCGTTGATCTGCGCGAACACCAGCGTGTCCGGACCAGTCGGCTCGATCACGTCGACCTTCACTTCGACCGGCTGCAGCTTCGAGTCGTCGCCGTGCGCGCCGCGCGCATCGGTGATGCGTTCCGGACGCAGGCCGAGAATCACGTTGCTGCCGACGTGCGAGCGCACCTTCGCCGAATCGAACGGCAGCACCAGCACCTTGCGCGCGACGCCCGTATCGAGTTCGATGCCGACGCCCGAGCCCTGCTCGACCAGCTTGCCTTCGATGAAGTTCATCGGCGGTGCGCCGATGAAGCCCGCGACGAACAGGTTCGACGGCGAGTCGTAGATTTCCTGCGGCGCGCCGAACTGCTGAACGATGCCGTCCTTCATCACCGCGATGCGGTCGCCGAGCGTCATTGCTTCGATCTGGTCGTGCGTCACGTAGACGATCGTCGTGCCGAGGCGTTGATGCAGCAGCTTGATTTCCGAGCGCATCTCGATGCGCAGCTTCGCGTCGAGGTTCGACAGCGGCTCGTCGAACAGGAACATCACCGGATCGCGCGCGAGCGCGCGGCCCATCGCGACACGCTGACGCTGGCCGCCCGACAGCTGACCCGGCTTGCGATCGAGCAGATGCTTGATCTGCAGCGTGTTCGACACACGCTCGACAATCTGCGTCTGCTGCTGCTTCGGCACCTTGCGGATGTTCAGGCCGAACGAGATGTTGTCGCGCACCGTCATCGACGGATAGAGCGCGTACGACTGGAACACCATCGCGATGTCGCGATCTTTCGGCGACAGGTTGTTGACCGTCTTGCCGTCGATCTGGATCTCGCCCTTGGTCACGGTTTCGAGACCGGCAATCATGTTGAGCAGCGTCGACTTACCGCAGCCTGAGCCGCCGACCAGAATCAGGAACTGGCCGTCTTCGATGTCGATGTTGACACCCTTCAGAACCGGCACCCCGTTCGGGTAGGTCTTGTACACGTCACGGATGGAAAGGCTTGCCATGCTGTGAATCCTCTAGTCTCTGGTACTGCTTGAAAACGTCTTGTCAGGCGACGACGGCACGCGTTCGGTGAAACGCCGTCGCTCCAGGGTGATTTAGCCCTTCACCGCGCCCGCGGTCAGGCCGCGCACGAAGTAACGTCCGGCGATGATGTAGACGAGCAGCGTGGGCAGCGCCGCGATGATCGCGCCGGCCATGTCCACGTTGTATTCCTTCACGCCGGTCGAGGTGTTGACGAGGTTGTTCAGCGCCACGGTGATCGGCATCGAATCGACGCCGGAGAACACGATACCGAACAGGAAGTCGTTCCAGATCTGCGTGAATTGCCAGATCAGGCACACCATGAAGATCGGCAGCGACACCGGCAGCAGGATCTTCGTGAAGATCGTGAAGAAACCCGCGCCGTCGATCCGCGCGGCCTTCACGAGTTCAGCCGGCACGCTCACGTAGAAGTTGCGGAAGAACATCGTCGTGAACGCGATACCGTAGATCACGTGCACGAGCACGAGGCCGCTCACCGTGTTCGCCAGCCCGAGGATGCCTTCGAGGCGCGCCATCGGCAGCAGGATCGCCTGGAACGGAATGAAGCAGCCGACCAGCAGCATCGTGAAGATCGGATCGGCGCCGCGGAACCGCCAGTGCGTGAGCACGTAGCCGTTGAACGCGCCGATGATCGACGAGATCAGCACGGCCGGAATCACCATGCGCACCGAGTTCATGAAGAACGGCTGCATGCCGTCGCAACGCACCCCCGTACACGCGCCGCTCCACGCCTTGAGCCACGGCGCGAAGGTCCAGCTCGTCGGCGGCGTCAGCAGGTTGCCGGTGCGCAACTGGTCGATGTCCTTGAACGACGTCGACAGCATCACGTACAGCGGGAACAGGAAGTACAGCGCGAACAGAACCAGGGCCGCGTAAATGACGGCACGGCTAATCGTCATCTTAGGCTGCATTGCGGGTGCTCCTCGATTCCAGATACATCAGCGGCACGAGCACGGCCACTACGGTAGCGAGCATCATGATCGACGATGCCGCGCCGACGCCGAGCTGCCCACGGTTGAACGAAAACGTGTACATGAAGATGGCCGGCAGCGACGTCGACGTACCCGGACCGCCGGCGGTCAGCGCGACGACCAGGTCGAACGTCTTGATGGTGATGTGACAAAGGATCAGCAGCACGGAGAAGAATACCGGCCGCATGCTCGGTATCACGATCTTGCGGTAGATGGTCGGCAGGTTCGCGCCGTCCATCTGCGCGGCCTTGAAGATCTCGCTGTCGACGCCGCGCAAGCCGGCGAGGAACAGCGCCATCACGAAGCCGGTGGACTGCCAGACCGCCGCGATCACGATACAGAAGATCGCCCTGTCCGGGTCGCCGAGCCAGTTGAACGAGAAGCTCGTCCAGCCCCAGTCGTGAAACACCTTCTCGATGCCGATGCTCGGCGTCAGAATCCATTGCCACGCGGTGCCGGTCACGATGAACGACAGCGCCATCGGATACAGGAACACGGCGCGCAGCGCGCCTTCGTTGCGGATCTGCTGATCGAGCAGGATCGCAAGCAACAGACCCAGACCGATGCAGATACCGATGAACGGAATCCCGAACCAGCCGAGGTTCGCGGCCGAAGTCCAGAACACGTCGTTCTGGAACAGTTCGCGATAGCGGTCGAGACCCGCGAACTCCCAACGAGGCATCAGCCGCGAAGTAGACAGCGACAGATAGCCGGTGATTGCGATAAAGCCATACACGAAGATCAGGCTGATCAAGACGCTGGGTGCGAGCACCAGCTTCGGAATATAGCGATCGGCAAGGGCCGCCATGGGCGACGTGCGGCGGGTGACGGTGGCCGTTTTCCCGTTCCCGCTGATGGAAGCAGTCACTACTCGACTCCTGCTGAAACTGTGCCGTCGGGCTGCCCGTGCACGCATGGCGCGGGACCGCGACAGTCATGGGTGTGACTCCATGAAACCAGGGTGAGCCGGGTGGCGCCGGACTGCGCTGCGAACGAAAGCAGCTCGAGGTCCGACTCGACACGGCCCGAAGGGCGCGCCCGGTGCTTCGGATGCAAGCCGCCGGGCGCAACACTTCGTACTTACGCTTACTTGGTCTTCGCTGCCTTCGCGAGAGCCTGAACCGCGGTCTTCGAATCTTCCTGCGAGTTCATGAACTTCGTGACGACGTCGGAGATCGCGCCTGCCGCGGCATCCGGCTGAGCCATGCCGTGAGCGAGCGACGGCACATAACCGCCGGCCTTGATCGCAATCTGCTCATCCGCGTACGACTTCTTCGCGCAGTCGTCGAACTTGTCCATCGGCACGCCGAGACGCACCGGGATCGAGCCCTTGTACAGGCTGAACTGCTCCTGGAACGCCGGCGACATGATCGTCTTCGCGAGCGCGAGCTGGCCCGGCGTCGCGGCCTTCTGGCCCTTCTGCTGGAAGAACACGAACGAGTCGACGTTGAACGTATAAGCCTTGTCGGTGTTCGGCACCACCGCGCAGATGTAGTCCGTGCCCGACTTCTTGCCAGCGTTGGTGAACTCACCCTTCGCCCAGTCGCCCATGAACTGCATGCCGGCCTTGCCGTTGATGACCATGGCCGTGGCGAGGTTCCAGTCACGGCCCGTACGGCCCGCGTCGAAGTAGCCCTGGATCTTGCGGACCGTGTCGAACACCTGAACCATCTTGTCCGAGGTCAGCGTCTTCTCGTCGAGGTCGACGAGCGCCTTCTTGTAGAAGTCCGCGCCTTCCGACAGCACGACGTCTTCCCACAGCGTCAGGTCTTGCCACGGCTGGCCGCCCATTGCGATCGGCTGAATGCCCGCGGCCTTCATCTTGTCGGCCACCGCGAAGAACTCAGGCCACGTGGTCGGCACCTTGCCGCCGGCCTTGTCCAGCGCTGCCTTGTTGATGTACAGCCAGTTCACGCGGTGCACCGAGAAGGGAGCGGCGACGTAGTGGCCGTCCGCGCGAATGATCTTGTCGATTTCCGGCGGCAGGTTCTTCTTCCAGTCGCCCGCGACCGAGTCGATTGGCACCAGCACGCCCTGCGAAGCCCACTCCTGGATCAGCGGACCCTTGATCTGCGCCGCGCTCGGTGCGTTGCCCGAGATCACCTGCGTCTTCAGTGCCGTCATGGCAGCCGCGCCAGCGCCGCCCGCGACCGCGAAGTCCTTCCACGTGTAGCCCTGCTTCGTCATGTCGTCCTTGAGGACGCCGACGGCCTTGGATTCGCCGCCCGAAGTCCACCAGTGCAGCACTTCGATCGACTCGGCGGCCTGCACGGCCGACACGCCACACATCAGACCCGCAGCGCACAGAGCGCCCATGATCGCGCGAAATTTCATTGCTTATCTCCTCCAGACACCTGAACAAAAAAACGAATGGCCCCTGATGTCGCCAGGGTGCTGTGGTTGGTTCAAACAGGCAAAACACTGGCGATCGAGCACGGTCGGGCGCATGCGCGAGGGCATGTGCCGGCGGACCGATGTCCGGCCGCTGGACGCTCAAGAGGTGAGTGGTTCGGGATGCAACTGACTGTCTCCTCTTTTGATTTTTGCCTGCCCGCATCGCGCTGCAGACTCGAGGTACCTCATACGCCAACTCGACGCCAGCCTGACGTCGGCTGCGGGCAACGACCCGCAAGCCCGTCGACTCCCCGGCTTTCCGTAAGGTCCGCCGGCACCCTGCTGGCGCGTACCGGAAGGCGTTGTCCCATTGTCCGTTAGCGTGCCGGGGACGCCCGCCGATTCGCAAAAAGCGTGCATTCCGTCAGCACAGCGCACGCTTTTTTCATCGAATTAACGCTACCTCTTGATTTGGATTGTAGTTAAACTACAATTCAGTGTCAAAAAATATTTTATCGGACTACGGTCGCTCTTCCGGGGCGCTGCGCGTGCAGTGTCCGATCAGCGCGGCGGCCCTTCAGGACATCGACGGAGACTCATGCATACCGACTCAAGCTTCACCTTCGTTCTCTTCGGCGGAACCGGCGATCTGTCGATGCGCAAGATCCTGCCCGCGCTGTTCGAGGCGCACCGCGCGGGCGGCATGCTCGCCGACAGCGGCAAGATCGTCGCGCTCGCGCGGCACGTCGAGGATCGCGGCGAGTATCTGCAGTGGGTCGACGGGCACGTCAAGCCGCATGTGTCGAAGAACGGCCTCGACGAAGCCGCGTGGACGAGCTTCCTCGCGCGCATCGAGTTCGTGAAGATCGATCTCGGCAATCCGGATGACTTCGCGCAACTGCGCGACGCGATCCAGGAGATGCCCGGCATCCGCGTGTTCTATCTGGCGACGGGTCCGTCGCTGTTCGTGCCGATCTGCCATGCGCTCGCCGCGGTGGGCCTGAACCATAACGCGCGCATCGTGCTCGAGAAGCCGCTCGGCTACGACCTGAAGTCGTCGAACGCAATTAATGATGCGGTCGGCGAAATCTTCGCTGAAGAACAGATCTACCGGATCGACCACTACCTCGGCAAGGAGCCGGTGCAGAACCTGCTCGCGCTGCGCTTCGGCAATGCGCTGTTCGAGCCGCTGTGGCGCCGCGAGTGGGTCGAAAGCATCCAGATCACGATCGCCGAGGAACTCGGCGTCGAAGCGCGCGGCGATTTCTACGACAATACCGGCGCGCTGCGCGACATGGTGCAGAACCACCTGCTGCAGTTGCTGTCGATCGTCGCGATGGAGCCGCCCCACTCGATGGATTCCGACTCGGTGCGTGACGAAAAGCTGCGCGTGCTGCGCGCGCTCAAACCGGTCGAGCCGCAGGAAATCGGCAAGGTCGCGGTGCGCGGCCAGTATCATTCGGGCGTGATCCGTGGCAACACGGTCCCGGCCTACGCGACCGAGCACGGCGTGAAGCCCGATAGCTCGACCGAGACCTTCGTCGCGCTGAAGGTCGAGATCGAGAACTGGCGCTGGGCCGGCGTGCCGTTTTTCCTGCGCACGGGCAAGCGGCTCGCCGATCGCGTCGCCGAGATCGTCGTGAATTTCCGTGCGGTGCCGCATTCGGCGCTTGGCGCGTCGGCGCTGCGCGCGGGCGCGAACCGCCTCGTGATCCGTCTGCAGCCGAACGAAACGATTCGTCTGTACTGTCTCGCGAAGCAGCCCGGCGAGGGTATGAACCTCGCGAGCGTATACCTCGATCTCGCGTTCGACCGGTTCTTCCGCGAAGGCCAGATGGAAGCCTATCAGCGGCTGCTGCTCGACGTGATCCACGGGCGCCTCGCGCTGTTCGTACGGCGCGACGAACAGGAAGCCGCATGGCGTTGGGTCGAGCCGATCCTGAACGAGTGGAAGGCCTCGACCAAGCCGCCCAAGCCGTACGCGGCGGGCACGTGGGGACCGGCCGCGGCGAGCGCGATGCTCGCCCAGCACGGCACCTGCTGGCTCGAGGAAGAGAATTGAGTTTGATGAATTGATGGACGGCGCCGCGCGCGATGAACACCTCGGCGCGCGGCGCCGGCAACACCACCGACGAACTGAACGGAGTCGCGCCGGTATCGCGTCATGCGTTTGCAGGCCACCCGCCTTGCAGGCATCGTGCGAGAGCAGTCAGGCTGATTCCGCAGACCTAACAAGAAAGCAGCACGGAGGAGAAGTGATCGAGCTTCACGCTTTCGACGACCAGCGCGCCCAATCCGACGCGCTGGCGAAAGCGGTGGGCGACGCGTTACATGCGTCGCTTGCCGCACAGGCGGCCGGCACCGGCACGTCCACCCCGCTCGCGCGCCCGGCCATGCTGGCGGTGTCCGGCGGCAGCAGCCCGCGTCCGTTCCTGCAAACGTTGTCGACGCAGACGTTCGACTGGCCCCGCATCGCCATCACGCTGGTCGACGACCGCTGGGTGCCGGAGACCGATAGCGCGAGCAACGCGCAGCTCGCGCGCGCCACGTTGCTGCAGAACGCGGCGCAACACGCGACCTTCTGGCCGCTCGTCGACACCACCCAGGATCTGCATTCGCACGTCGCCGCGCTGAACGCGGACGCGCGCTTTGCCACGGCGCCCGACGTCGCGGTGCTGGGCATGGGCGAAGACGGCCACACCGCGTCGATCTTCGCCGATGCGCCCGAATGGGATCACGCGATCAACACGACCGAGCGTTTCGTCGCCGTGCATCCGGGCGCGGCGCCGCACGCGCGCGTGAGCTGGTCGCTGTCCGCGCTGAAGGACGTGAAGCATCTGTTTCTGCTGATCGCAGGGCCGCGCAAGATGGACGTGCTCAACGCCGCGTCCGCCGCGCTACAAAAAAATGCCATCTCGCAGCTGGCAAACGACAAGGGAGTGAGACTCGATGTCTACTGGTGTGCAAACTAAAGCTGTGCCGGGCGCGGTCCAGCACGCCGATGGACCGAGGCTGCTGGCCGACATCGGCGGTACCAATGCGCGTTTCGCGCTCGAGACGGGCCCCGGCGAAATCGGCTCGGTGCAGATCTATCCTTGCGCCGACTACCCGAGTGTCGCCGACGTCATCAAGAAGTATCTGAAGGACACGAAGATCGGCCGCGTCAATCACGCGGCGATCGCGATTGCGAACCCGGTCGACGGCGACCAGGTCAGCATGACCAATCACGACTGGACCTTTTCGATCGAAGCGACGCGCCGCGCGCTCGGCTTCGACACGCTGCTCGTCGTCAACGACTTCACCGCGCTCGCGATGGCGCTGCCCGGCCTCACCGATGCTCAGCGCGTGCAGGTGGGCGGTGGCCAGCGCCGGCCGAACAGCGTGATCGGCCTGCTCGGCCCCGGCACCGGCATGGGCGTGTCGGGCCTGATTCCCGCCGACGACCGCTGGATCGCGCTCGGCAGCGAAGGCGGCCACGCCACCTTCGCACCCGCCGACGAGCGTGAAGATATCGTGCTGCAGTACGCGCGCAAGAAGTGGTCACACGTGTCGTTCGAACGCGTGGCCGCGGGACCCGGCATCGAGGTGATCTATCGCGCGCTCGCGGGCCGCGACAAGAAGCGCGTGCCGGCCAGCGTCAATACCGCCGATGTGGTCAAGCGCGCGCTCGAAGGCGAGCCGCTCGCGGCCGAATCGGTCGACGTGTTCTGCGGCATTCTCGGCACCTTCGCCGGCAATATCGCGGTGACGCTCGGCGCGCTCGGCGGCATCTATATCGGCGGCGGCGTCGTGCCACGCCTCGGCGAGTTCTTCGCGCGTTCGTCGTTTCGCCAGCGCTTCGAGGCGAAGGGCCGCTTCGAGGCGTATCTGCAGAACGTGCCGACCTATGTGATTACCGCCGAATACCCGGCGTTCCTCGGCGTATCGGCGATTCTGGCGGAGCAGCTGTCGAACCGCGCGGGCGGCAGCTCGTCGGCGGTGTTCGAGCGGATTCGCCAGATGCGCGACGCGCTGACGCCGGCCGAGCGCCGCGTCGCCGAACTCGCGTTGAACCACCCGCGTTCGATCATCAACGATCCGATCGTCGACATCGCGCGCAAGGCCGACGTCAGTCAGCCGACCGTGATCCGCTTCTGCCGCTCGCTCGGCTGCCAGGGGCTGTCGGACTTCAAGCTCAAGCTCGCGACCGGTTTGACCGGCACGATTCCGGTCAGCCACAGCCAGGTGCATCTCGGCGACACCGCGACCGACTTCGGCGCGAAGGTGCTCGACAACACCGTGTCCGCGATTCTGCAATTGCGCGAGCATCTGAACTTCGAGCACGTGGAACGCGCCATCGACCTGCTGAACGGCGCGCGGCGCATCGAGTTCTACGGACTCGGCAATTCGAACATCGTCGCGCAGGACGCGCACTACAAGTTCTTCCGCTTCGGCATTCCGACCATCGCGTACGGTGACCTGTACATGCAGGCGGCCTCGGCCGCGCTGCTCGGCAAGGGCGACGTGATCGTCGCGGTGTCGAAGTCGGGGCGCGCGCCCGAGCTGCTGCGCGTGCTCGACGTCGCGATGCAGGCCGGCGCGCAGGTGATCGCGATCACGTCGAGCAACACCCCGCTCGCGAAGCGTGCGACGGTCGCGCTGGAAACCGATCACATCGAGATTCGCGAGTCGCAACTGTCGATGATCTCGCGCATCCTGCACCTCGTGATGATCGACATTCTCGCGGTCGGTGTGGCGATTCGGCGCGCGGTGCCGAGCGACGACGTCGCCGAGACGGTCGAAAAAGCGCGCGAAGGCGCCGACGACGACGCGACGGCCGTGCTCGACTGGCTCAGTCACGGCGCTGCTTCGTCGCCGCGCGACTGAGCCTCCGTTAACGGCTGTCCCGATCCGCTCGCGGTGAACGAATCCGCGGCGTGTGCATCGTCTTCGATGCGCCCGCCGCGGGTTTTCCTGTTTGGGGACGCGAAAAGCGACCGATAATAGGCGCTCTATCTCCTGGCCGAACCGCTTTGCCATGATCATCCGCCCGCATCTCCACTGGTTTCACATGCTGCTCGCGTGGCGCGGCTCGGTGCTGCCGCAGTTGCTACCGCGGCTCCTGCTGATCTTCTTCATCTCGATCATTGCGCTCGCCGCACACGATCATCTGCTGCCCGTCAGCCTGAACCTGAACTCGATCGCGCCGTTCTCGCTGGTCGGCATTGCGCTCGCGGTGTTTCTCGGCTTTCGCAACAACGCGAGCTACGACCGCTGGTGGGAGGCGCGCAAGCTGTGGGGGCAGTTGCTCAATGAGTCGCGCTCGCTGACGCGCCAAGCGCTGACGCTGCCGTCGCGCGAGTTGCCCAAAGAAGAAGCCGCCGCGTTTCTGGCGATGCTGAGCGCGCTCCCGCATGCGCTGCGTCATCAGTTGCGCAAGACCGAACCGCGCGACGACCTTGCCGCGCGGCTGCCCCGCGCACTGTTTGAACGTGTGATTGGATCGCGCTACAAGCCAGCCGCGCTGTTGCTGTGCCTCGGCGAATGGGTGCAGCGCGCGGCACGCGCGGGGGCGCTCGATCCGATGGCGGTGCTCGCGTTCGACCGCAATCTGAACGGGCTGTCGGATGTGATCGGCGGGTGCGAGCGCATCGCGTCGACGCCACTGCCGTTCGCGTATTCGGTGATGATCCACCGCACCGTGTACTTCTTCTGCGCGTCGCTGCCATTCGGACTCGTCAATAGCATCGGCATTTTCACGCCGGTGTTCGCGGTGTTCGTCGCGTACACGTTCATGGCGCACGAAGCGATCGCGTCGCAGCTCGAAGAACCGTTCGGCACCGACGACAATGACCTCGCGCTCAACACGATGTCCGCGATGATCGAGGATGCGATGCGCGATCTGCTCGGCGAGCCGGCGCTCGCGCCGCCGCAGCCGCGCGAAGACCGTTATCAATGGGATTGAATGCGCGGTGGGCCGCGCCGGTCGGCGGCCGTCAGTGGTTGCCGGCCGTTTCGGAGAGCCGTTTGATCGTCGCGACGCGCGCGCCGATGATGTCGATACGCCCGTGCTCGTCGACGAGCCGCGTCGCCGCCGTCAGATACGCGCTCCACGCGCGTTGCGCGTGCACGAGCGTCGGCCGCGATTGCGCCGGCATCTTCGATTCGAGCACACGATAATAGCGGTTCAGATCGAACATCGCGTGTTCGCAACGCGCGTCGGCGTTGCAGGCGCGCGGCCGGCGCGGCGCCGGACCGTTCGCATCGGCGAGCGCGCTGCGCAGCGCGAGCGCGCGGTCGCGCACCGGCTGCAGCTGCATGTCGGCTTCGGAAAGCACGTACATCGAACCCTGGGTCGTGGCGAAGACCGCGGCGAGCAACTGCTTCTCGGCATCGCGCGACGCGAGCCAGCTCGACTGGCTCCTTTCCCACAGCCTGCGCCGCGCGGGCGGCAGCTTCGCGAGCAACTGCTGGTACGCGTTGTCGACCGCGACCTTCCAGCCGATGCGCGCAGTGTCCATGCACTGCACCTGTCCCATCGTCGTCGACATGTCGGCGCGCGCGAGGCACGCGCGCATCGACGCGTCGATCGGATCGGCGGCGGCCACCTCGGCATGCGCCGCCGGACTCGCGATGCCGCCGAACACCACCGTGCCGGCCGCCAGCGCGAAGGCCAGCACGCCGGCCCCGCGCCGCCAGCGGCCGATCGCTGCCAGGGCCGGCAGAAACGTCACCCACCCCATCGTCAGATGCGCACGCAATCGACGAAGTATTCGATGCGCCCGTTGACCATTTCGCCGACGAGCCCGTGGATATCCGTATGGAAGCCCGGGAAGCGCTCGTTGAACTCGCGCGCGAAACGCAGATAGTTGACGATGGTCCTGTTGAAACGCTCGCCCGGAATCAGCAGCGGAATGCCCGGCGGATACGGCGTCAACAGGATCGACGTGACACGGCCTTCGAGCTCGTCGATCGGTACCCGATCGATCTCGCGGTGCGCGAGCTTCGCGAACGCGTCGGACGGCTTCATCGCCGGCTCCATGCTCGACAGGTACATCTCGGTCGTCAGACGCGCGATGTCGTTCGCGCGATACACGCTGTGGATCTGCTGGCACAGGTCGCGCAGGCCGACACGCTCGTACATCGGATGATGCTGCACGAACTCGGGCAGCACACGCCACAGCGGCTGGTTGTTGTCGTAGTCGTCCTTGAACTGCTGCAGCTCGGTCACCATCGAGTTCCAGCGGCCCTTCGTGATGCCGATCGTAAACATGATGAAGAACGAGTACAGGCCCGTCTTCTCGACGATGATGCCGTGCTCGGCCAGGTACTTCGTGACGATCGCGGCCGGAATGCCGGTTTCGCCGAAGCCGCCGTCCATGTCGAGACCCGGCGTGACGATCGTCGCCTTGATCGGGTCGAGCATGTTGAAGCCTTCGGCGAGCGGGCCAAAGCCGTGCCATGCGTCGTTGGGACGCAGCATCCAGTCGTCGCGCGAGCCGATGCCTTCCTCGGCGAACTGGTCCGGGCCCCACACCTTGAAGAACCAGTCGTCGCCGTATTCGGTGTCGACCTTGGTCATCGCGCGGCGGAAGTCGAGCGCTTCAGCGATCGACTCCTCGACGAGCGCGGTGCCGCCCGGCGCTTCCATCATCGCCGCGGCCACGTCGCACGACGCGATGATCGCGTACTGCGGGCTCGTCGACGTATGCATCAGATACGCCTCGTTGAAGCGATGCTTGTCGAAGCGGCTGTTCTTCGAATCCTGCACGACGATCTGCGACGCCTGCGAGATGCCGGCGAGCAGCTTGTGCGTGGAGTGCGTTGCGTACACCATCGCGCCGATGCGCGGACGGCCCGCGCCGATGGCGTGCATGTCCTGATAGAACTCGTGGAATTCGGCGTGCGGCAGCCACGCTTCGTCGAAGTGCAGCGTGTCGAGCCATTCGCCCAACATCTCCTTGATCATCTCGACGTTGTAGATCACGCCGTCGTAGGTGCTTTGCGTGATCGTCAGAATGCGCGGCTTCAGGTTCGGGTTCTTCGCGAGCGCTTCGCGCGCGAACGGGTTCGCCTCGATCTTCTTGCGGATGTTCTCCGGTTCGAACTCGCTGCGCGGAATCGGGCCGATGATGCCGAAGTTGTTGCGGGTCGGCGTCAGGAACACGGGAATCGCGCCGGTCATCGTGATCGCGTGCAGGATCGACTTGTGGCAGTTGCGGTCGACCAGCACGATGTCGCCCGGCGCCACCGTGCCGTGCCAGACGATCTTGTTCGAGGTGGAGGTGCCGTTGGTCACGAAGAACACGTGGTCGGCGCTGAAGATGCGCGCGGCGTTGCGCTCCGAGGCCGCGACCGGACCGGTATGGTCGAGCAGCTGGCCCAGTTCGTCGACCGCGTTGCAGACGTCGGCGCGCAGCATGTTCTCGCCGAAGAACTGGTGGAACATCTGGCCGAGCGGGCTCTTCAGGAACGCGACGCCGCCCGAGTGACCCGGGCAGTGCCACGAGTACGAACCTTCTTCCGCGTACTGCACCAGTTCCTTGAAGAACGGCGGCGCCAGCGAGTCGAGATACACCTTCGCCTCGCGGATGATATGGCGCGCGACGAACTCCGGCGTGTCCTCGAACATATGGATGAAGCCGTGCAGCTCGCGCAGGATGTCGTTCGGCAGATGGCGCGAGGTGCGCGTTTCGCCGTACAGGAAGATCGGAATATCGGCGTTGCGGCGGCGCACTTCGGTCACGAACGCGCGCAGCGCGACGATCGCGGCGGCAAGCTCGGGCGTCTCGCCTTCGACGACCACGTTATCGACGTACGGCAGCAGCTCGTCGTCGTCGATCGACAGGATGAAGCACGACGCGCGGCTCGACTGCTGCGCGAACGAGGTCAGATCGCCGTAGCTCGTCAACCCGAGCACTTCCGCGCCTTCTTTCTCGATGGCTTCGGCCAAAGCCCGGATGCCGGAACCCGAGATGTTCTCGGAGCGGAAATCTTCGTCGATGATGACGACGGGGAAACGGAACTTCATGGGCGATTCTCCAAAAAGAAAACGACCGCTGCGTTACGCAAAAAAGCGCAGCGGTTACCCGAATAACTGGTGGGTCAAGACGCTGCCGGCGTCACGTTTTCGGCAACGTGACGCCGTGCTGACCTTGATACTTGCCGCCGCGATCCGCGTACGACGTTTCACAAATCTCGTCGCTTTCGAAAAACAGCACCTGGGCGACGCCTTCGTTCGCGTAAATTTTCGCAGGCAAAGGTGTCGTATTCGAGAATTCGAGCGTGACGTGGCCTTCCCATTCCGGCTCGAACGGCGTCACGTTGACGATGATCCCGCAGCGCGCGTAGGTCGATTTGCCGAGGCACACGGTCAGCACGCTGCGCGGAATACGGAAATACTCGACCGTGCGCGCGAGCGCGAACGAGTTCGGCGGGATGATGCAGACGTCGCCCTTGAAATCGACAAACGACTTCTCGTCGAAGTTCTTCGGATCGACGATCGTCGAGTTGATGTTGGTGAAGATCTTGAATTCGTCGGCGCAGCGGATGTCGTAGCCGTAGCTCGAGGTGCCGTAGCTGACAATCTTCCGGCCGTCTTCGGAGACGCGAACCTGATCGGGCGCAAACGGCTCGATCATCTTGTGCGACTCGGCCATGCGCCGGATCCACTTGTCAGATTTGATGGTCATAGGTGAGAGCTGCTCGACGTGAATATCAGGTGTGACGAAAGATAGATGAAAACGGCCGGCGGCGGCGCCCAGCCGGCAAAGGCCGCTTATTTTACGCGATCACGGAGACGCTGCCGCAGATGGCGCGAGGCGCGCTCGATGAAGGGGGTCCGCCGACTGGCACGACGCCGTGGCGGGACGGGCGCGGCGAAAGCGCGCTCGCGCTTCACTGCTGGCGAATCACGCCGCAGGCGATCGCCGCGCCCGCGCCATGCTGAGGGTAAGCGTAGGGATCGGTCGCATCGCGGTGGAGCAGTACCGCGCGCTGCAGCACCGAGCGGATGCCGTCGAGCGACACGTCCGGCGCGACGATGAAGCCGGTGGCCACGCCGTTCGCGTCCGCATGGATGTTGCCGAGATCGCCCTCGACGCGCGCGCCGGCCTTGAGCCGTTCGGCCGCCGGCGAAAACACCGGACCGGCGCTGGAGCCGTCGGCGGCGTTGCAGTCGCCGCGCTCGTGCACCTGCAGCGCGTGGTCGCTATTGGGCGGCAAGCCCGTGAGATTGTAGGTGACCTGGACGCCGTCCGAGCGCTCGATAAAGGTCACGAGACCGTGCGCCTGGTTGCCCACGGTGGGCAGCAGTTGCGCGTCGGCGCGCTTTTCCTGTGGTCTCAGGAATACGCCACAGCCGCTCAACAGCACACAGCCGGCAGTCAGGACGATGAACGCATGTACCGCGTGCCCGTCGATTCGTTTTCCCATGCGATCCTCTTGTCGGCCTGGCGGCTGCCCCTGCGGCCGCCGAGCCGAACTCGTGAAGTCGACATGATACCGCGAGAGTTCGTGAAAATAGGGATCGAGATCACCCCTAATCCCTCGCCCGAACGGCCGCTCAGGTGTTCTGCACGACGATGTTCGGAAACTTCGAACTCATGTCGCGCGCGCGTTCGGCGATATGCACCGCGACCTTGCGCGCGATCGAGCGATAGAGCTCCGCAATGCGCCCGTTCGGGTCCGCGACGACCGTGGGACGGCCCGAGTCGGCCTGCTCGCGGATCGTGATGTCGAGCGGCAGGCTGCCGAGCACGTCGACGCCATACTCCTTGCCCATGCGCTCGCCGCCGCCGGCGCCGAAGATGTGCTCCTCGTGCCCGCAATTCGAACAGATGTGCAGGCCCATGTTCTCGACGATGCCGAGAATCGGGATGCCGACCTTTTCGAACATCTTGAGGCCCTTCTTCGCGTCGAGCAGCGCGATGTCCTGCGGCGTCGTGACGATAACGGCGCCCGTAACCGGCACGCGCTGCGCGAGCGTCAGCTGGATGTCGCCGGTGCCCGGCGGCATGTCGACGATCAGATAGTCGAGTTCGTGCCAGTTGGTCTGGCGCAGCAGCTGTTCGAGCGCCGAGGTCGCCATCGGGCCGCGCCACACCATCGGGTTGTCCGCCTCGATCAGGAAACCTATCGAGCTGGCCTGCACGCCGTGGCCGGTCATCGGGTTCATCGATTTGTCGTCGGGCGATTCGGGGCGACCCTCGATGCCGAGCATGGTGGGCAGCGACGGGCCGTAGATGTCGGCGTCGAGAATGCCGACCGCCGCGCCCTCGCTCGCGAGCGCGAGCGCGAGATTCACGGCGGTCGTGCTCTTGCCGACGCCGCCCTTGCCCGAGGCAACCGCGACGATGTTCTTCACGCCGGGCAGCAGTTTCACGCCGCGCTGCACGGTGTGTGCGGCAATCTGTTGCGAAACCTCGACGCGCACGTTCGCGACGCCGGGCACCGCGCGCAACGCGTCGGCGAACCGCTGGCGGATCGCGTCGAACTGGCTTTTCGCCGGGTAGCCGAGCGTCACCTGAAGGTTGACCGCGTCGCCCTCCACAACCACGTTGCGGATGCTCTTCGCGGCCGCGTACGGCGCGCCCGTGTTGGGGTCAGTGACGGCCGCGACGGCGGCGTCGACCAAAGCCCGATCGATACTCATTGATACTCCGTGGGGAAGAGGTGCGGCGCGGCGAGATGGACCGATCGGCCACGCGGCGGAATTTGCAAGAAATTGTTATGCGGCATTGCGAAAATCGAACGTGCCGGGCACCCTTCGGGGCACGCGGGACGCCGTAGGGTCGCATCGCTGTGTGTTTCAGGCACTATTGTAGTGTCTGACGGCACACGGTGCCCGAAGACCCTTCTTCGCTGTAGGACCGCGCGAAGCAAGGCGCAGGAATCGTTCCCGAACTTTCTGAGTGGTCAGTGCATTGCCGTAATGTTCGCTGCATAGACTGACCGCTACCCGCTAGCTCATTCGCACTCGAAAGGAAACCAAAATGAATGCAAGAATCATGACTCGCGTGGCCGTATTCGCCGTGGCCGGCTCGCTGGTGGCAGGCTGCGCAACTCAACAGGGCACCAACACAGCAGTCGGCACCGGCGTGGGCGCTGGTGCCGGCGCGGCGATCGGCGCGATCTTCGGCGGCGGCAAGGGCGCGGCGATCGGCGCAGCCACCGGCGCCGCGGTGGGCGGCATCACCGGCTACAACTGGGACAACATCCGCAACCGCATGTCGGGCGCGACCAAGGGCACCGGCACGCAGATCACCGAGCAACCTGACGGCTCGCTCAAGCTGAACATCCCGAGTTCGGTCACGTTCGACACCAGCAGCTACGCGATCAAGCCGTCGTTCGCACCGGTGCTCGACCAGCTCGCACAGACGCTGCAGCAGAATCCCGAAGTCGTCGCGTCGGTCGTCGGCCATACGGACAGCACCGGCTCGCTGCAATACAACGAGACGCTGTCGGTCAATCGCGCGCAGAGCGTGACCGGCTATCTGGCGCAACGCGGCATCGCGCCGCAACGCCTGTCGGCCACCGGCATGGGCCCGAACCAGCCGATCGCCGACAACAACACCGAAGCCGGCCGTGCGGCCAACCGTCGCGTCGAGATCTATCTGCGCGCCACGGCCCAGCACGCGACCCAATAAGGGCAACTCTCAAGGAGAAGGCACCGCCGGGCCGGCCGGGCGTTTCAGCCGCACGCGCCCGGCTTGCGGCCGGGACGAGCCGCCGGACCGGTTTGTCGACGGATCGAAAAAAATTTCGAACTCTGCGGAAAATCCGCGGTCTGTCTTTACGGTACGTGGCTGGCGAAGCCATCACGTCACCATTCTCCTCTTGTCGTTGTTGCTCCGGGGTTTATCGACCCCGGTTTTTTTTTGCCCGCGCGGTTTTGCACCCCGCTTCGCCAGGCATCGTTCCTGGCTGTCCCCCACCGCAGCGCCCGCCCCCATCCCCCTCTGTTCCGCGCGTCCAGCCCGCCGCGCCCGGTCCGCGTGCGGCGTGCGCCCTGCTAAAATCACCGTTTCGTCCCACCGCAGGCACCCCCGATCCTTATGTCAGCACCCGCCACCGACCTCCCAGCAGGCGCGCCGCCCGGCCGCCGTCAGATTCTCGTCACGTCGGCCCTTCCTTACGCGAACGGGCAGATTCATATCGGCCATCTGGTCGAATATATCCAGACGGACATCTGGGTCCGGGCGCTGCGAATGCACGGCCACGAGGTCTACTACGTCGGCGCAGACGACACGCACGGCACGCCGGTGATGCTGCGCGCGGAACAGGAAGGTCTGACGCCGAAACAGCTGATCGATCGCGTCTGGCTGGAACACAAGCGCGACTTCGACAGCTTCGGCATTTCGTTCGACAACTACTACTCGACGGACTCCGAGGAAAACCGCGTGCTCAGCGAAAACGTCTACCTCGCGCTGAAGGAAGCGGGGCTGATCGACGCGCGCGAGATCGAACAGGCGTACGACCCGGTCAAGGAAATGTTCCTGCCGGACCGCTTCATCAAGGGCGAGTGCCCCAAATGCGGCGCCAAAGACCAGTACGGCGACAGCTGCGAAGTCTGCGGCTCGACCTACCAGCCCACCGAGCTCGTCAATCCGTACTCGGTCGTCTCGGGCGCGACGCCGATTCGCAAGACCTCGACGCACTACTTCTTCCGCCTGTCCGATCCGCGCTGCGAGAACTTCCTGCGCGCCTGGGTCGGCGGCCTCGCGCAGCCCGAAGCGACCAACAAGATGCGCGAGTGGCTCGGCGACGCCGGCGAAGCCAAACTCGCCGACTGGGACATCTCGCGCGACGCGCCGTACTTCGGCTTCGAGATTCCGGGCGCGCCCGGTAAGTATTTCTACGTGTGGCTCGACGCGCCGGTCGGCTACTACGCAAGCTTCAGGAACCTCGCCGAAAAACGCGGCCTCGACTTCGACGCGTGGGTCCGCAAGGGCTCGACGGCCGAGCAGTACCACTTCATCGGCAAGGACATCCTGTATTTCCACACGCTGTTCTGGCCCGCGATGCTCGAGTTCTCGGGCCATCGCACGCCGACCAACGTGTTCGCGCACGGCTTTTTGACGGTCGACGGCGCGAAGATGTCGAAGTCGCGCGGCACCTTCATCACCGCGCAAAGCGTGATCGACACCGGCCTGAATCCGGAATGGCTGCGCTACTACTTCGCGGCCAAGCTGAACGGCACGATGGAAGACCTCGACCTGAATCTCGACGACTTCCAGGCGCGCGTGAACAGCGATCTGGTCGGCAAATACGTGAACATCGCGAGCCGCGCGGCCGGCTTCCTGATCAAGCGCTTCGACGGCCGCGTGCAGGACAGCGCGATGCATCATCCGCTGCTCGGCACGCTGCGCGCGGCGCTGCCGCAGATCGCCGCGCACTACGAGGCGCGCGATTACAGCCGCGCGCTGCGTCAGACCATGGAGCTCGCCGACTCGGTCAACGCCTACGTCGATACCGCCAAGCCCTGGGATCAGGCGAAAGACCCGGCCAACGCGGTCGCGCTGCACGAGACCTGCAGCGTCAGCATCGAGGCGTTCCGTCTGCTGTCGCTGGCCCTGAAGCCGGTGCTGCCGAAGCTCGCCGAAGCGGTCGAGGCTTTCCTCGGCATCGAGCCGCTCGTGTGGGCCGACGCCACCGTGCCGCTCAGCTCGGCGCGCCCGATCAACGCGTACAAGCATCTGATGACGCGCGTCGATCCGAAGCAGATCGAGGCGCTGCTCGCGGCCAATCGCGACTCGCTGCAGGCCACGCCGGAAGCGGCCCCGGCCGATGCGAAGGCGAAGGCGAAGGCCCACGCCAAGGCCGTCGCCGCGAAGGAAGAAGAGGCCGGCATCATCACGATCGACGACTTCGCGAAGGTCGATCTGCGCATCGCGAAGATCGTCGACTGCAAGGCGGTGGAGGGCTCGGACAAGCTGCTGCAACTGACGCTCGACGTCGGCGAAGAGAAGACCCGCAACGTGTTCTCGGGCATCAAGTCCGCGTATCAGCCGGAGCACCTGATCGGCAAGCTGACCGTGATGGTCGCGAACCTGGCGCCGCGCAAGATGAAGTTCGGCATGTCCGAGGGCATGGTGCTAGCGGCATCGGCGGCGGACGAGAAGGCCGAACCGGGCCTCTACGTGCTCGAGCCGCATAGCGGCGCGAAGCCCGGCATGCGCGTGAAGTAACGCGCGGCGCCTTCGGGCGCCTCGCCCCACCTCGCCGCAGGCAGGTATGACGAAAACGGCACGCTTCCAGGCGTTCCGTTTTTTTATGTTGCCCGCGTCACCACGAGATCCGGTCGAAGCGCCGCGTGTACAGCACGTCGGCGCCATAGAACGTGCCGCCATACACGACCAGCGACCAGTATCGCGTCAGATTGATCGTTGCCTTGATCGCATTGCTCGCCGACTGCAACCCCTGCTCGTAGCCGATCACGAGCCGCTCGTTGATCGCCTTCGACACCATCACGACTTGCGGATCGGTCAGGCCGACCTCGCTGCGGCCGATCGAAAACTCGTCGAGCCCGACGGTCTGCGCGATCCGCTGACCCGTCGCGCTGCCGAGCAGCGCGAGCGCGGTCGTCATCGTGCTCTGCTGGCCGAGGTTATTTCCCTGGTCGGTGCCGTGGCCGAACAGCAGCCACGACAGTTTTTCGTTGTCCGGCACGCTTGGCTCCGACACGAGCCGCGCGACCGGCGCCTGCAGCGTGCCCGTTACCTGTACGCCGGCCTCGACCTGCTGGTTGCGGCGCATCGCGAGAATGTTGATGCCCGGATTCGTGACCGGCCCGTTGAACGTGAAGAAGCCGTTCTCGATCGCGAGCTTGCGGCCGAATGCGGTGTAGGTCGAACCCGGCGTGACGCGCACGTTGCCGACCGCGCGCAGCGGCGTATTCGGCGCGCTCGTCGCGGTGATCGTGCCGGCGAGGCCGAGATCGGCGCCCTTCCCACGGAAGCGGAAGTCGTTGCCGAGGCCGATCTCGATGTTCGCGCGCGGCGCGAACGGGCTCGCCGGCGGCTGGCCGCCTTCGCTCGGAGGCGGCCGGCCGCCCGAGCGCGTGCCGTCCGGGCGGATGATCACGACGTCGTCGCCGAGGCTCGGCGCGGCCTGCTCGGGCAGATCGAACCGCGCGCTGTCGACCACGAACTTGCCGTCGATCACGGGGCCGCGCTCCACGCCGCCGTTCGAGATGTTCGCACTGCCCGACAGCGACAGATGGCGGTCCGGCGACGCGAACACATCGAGCTTGTCCGCGACGATGCTCGCGGTCATGTCGGGCTCCGAGCTGTCGAGACGCACGCGGCCGGTCGCGCGCAGCGTGCCGCTCGCGCCGTGGAACTCGACCTGCTGGAAGTCCACCATGTTCTGCGACAGCGCGATGCGCACGACCCCGTCCTTCAGTTGCACGCCCTGGCTCACGACCGTCGCGGACAGACCGTCGCCGGTCAGCGAGCCGGTCACGTTCGGTTTCGCGACCGTGCCGCCGAGCGCGAGCTTCAGCGCGAGATGGCCGTCGAGCAGATAGCTGGGGCCGAGCAGGCCGCCCGTCGTGCGCAGCGACGGCACGTTCGCGTTCACGTTGCCCGACAGCGCGCTTTGCGGATCGACGCTCAACATGCCGTCGCGCAGTACGAGCGGCGTGTGCGCGTCGGCATCGATCACGCCGACGCGGCTCGCCTGCGCATGCACGGTCGCATTGAGCCGGTTGCCGCCGGTGAATTCGGCGCGCGCTCGGATGTCGCCAATGCCCATCGACGCGAGCCCGCGGCCGATCTCGACCGTCACGTCGCCGCTGCGCCGGCGCAGCTCGATGTGGCCGCTCGCCGTCGCGCCGAGCGAGAAGTCCCAGTCGCCGTCGAACACGAGGTCGGTGCGCACGGCGGGCGGCTCGCCGGTGATCTGGCGACGCAGCTCCTGCAAGTGCGCGAGCGACACATCGGTCAGGCTGCCGGCCGACTGGATGCGGCCGTGATCGAACGCGAATGACTTCAGGGTCAGCACCGAGCCTTCGATCGTCAGGCGCGTTGCGCCGAGCGTGAGGTGCCCCGGCCCGGCGCTGAGCGCGAGCGGCGATTCGAGATTGAGCGCCGGCGTGCCGCGATTCTGCAGACGCGTGACGGTGCCGTCCCAGCGCGAGCCGTCGCGCGTGTCGGTCAGCTTGCCGTTGGCGGCGAGCGTCAGATCGAGCGGTCGGTCCTGCAGCTTGCCGGTCGCGGCGGCTTCGAGCGTGTGGTTCGCGCGTGTGCCGGACAGGCGGGCGGTCAGCGTGGCGAGGTCGACGCCGCCCGCGTTGACATTGCGCGCGTCGGTCGTGAACGCGAGCGCGCCGTTCGCGCCGTCGCGCAACTCGGCGTGGCCTTCCGCATGGCCGATGCGGTTGCTCGCGAACACGACGCTGTCGGCCTTGTAATTCAGCGTGACGTTCGGATGCGCGAACGAGCCGGTAACGTCGCCGTCCGCGGCGACCGCGCCCGCGAGGCCGAAGCCGAGCCGATCGAGCTGCGGCGCGTCGATGCCGAAGCGCAGCCGGTCGCCGGCCGCGCCGAAGCTGCCTTGCAGATTCACCCGGTTGCCCGCCACCGAAAGATTCGCGTGGCTCGGCAGGATTCGCGAGCCGGCCAGCTGGATCATGCCGCCGCCCGTGAGCGGCAGGTCGTTGTAGACGCTCGGACCGAGCGTGAATTCGGCGCGCGTCGTGAAGACCGGCGCGAGCACACCTGCTGCCGTGACCGTGGCGTTCACGCGCGCCTCGATCCTGCGCGCTGGCGGACCTGCCTGCGCGGCTGCGCGTGGCGCAGGGCCCGCGCGATGCGCGGGCGGTGGCGTCCTGCGCTCGAGCACTTCGGTCTGCGCCGCGGCTTGCGCGGTGTTCTTCGCGATGGCGGCGGCCTGATCGCCGGGCGCCGCGCTCTTCGCGCCGGCGGTGCTGCCCACGAGCGCCGCGGCTTGCGCTTGCCGCTCGCGTTGCGCGCCGCTCGCGGCGGACGCGCCGGATGTCGTGACAGGCGTGCGGGCGGGCATCTGCGAGGTCAGCGACAGCGGATCGAAATCGGTCAGTTGCGCCTTCAGGTTGTAGGTCGAGTTCTCATCGTGCTTCAGCGCGCCCGATAGATCGATGCGGCCACGGCCCGACGTGACGCGCACGTCGTTGAAGCTGATGCGTGCGGGGTCGAACGTAATCTTGCCCTGGGCGCGCAGCGCGGCGGCGGGGTCGGCGAGATCGAGCGTCAGGGTCTGGATGTCGTCGTTCAGGCGGATGCCGATCGGGCCGGACAGCTGCGTCGGCCGCACGGTCGCCTGCAGCGCGTTCAGGTCGAGCCGCGCGACGCTCAGATCGAGCCGGCCGTGCCGGCCGCTCAGCGTGCCGCCGCCGGTGAGCGTCGCGTTGCGCACGAGCCGCACGTTCAGGTTCGAGATGCTCTGCGTGTGGGCGTCGAGGCGCACGTCGGCGTTCGCATCGATCAGCGGCAGCAGTTTCTGGTCGATTGCGCCGGGTTTCGCGTTGACGATCGAGACATGGCCGGCGACGGCGAAACCCGCCGCCGGTTTGGCCGGCGCGTGATGGCCGCCGATGATGTGGTGCGGATGGCTGGCGGCCGACGGTTTCGCCGCGCTGGCTGTGCCAGGGGCGGTCGCCGCGCCCTGCTCGACCGGCTGCAGCTCCGCGCGCACCGCCAGATCGGCCAGCGGCGCACCCGGCGCGAAAGCCTGCGGATTCACATGATCGAAGCTCAGCGTCGCGCGCTGCAACGGCACCGCGGCGAACGGCGTCGCTTCGACCCGCGCGTGGCCGGCGAGCTTCATGCCGCTCGCATCGAGCTCGGCGACGAGCTGCTCGAGCGTGCCGCTCAGGTGGCCGGCCACCTGCACCGCTTCATCGTTGACCTTGCCCGCATAACCGACTTCGCCGGTGAGCGGAAACGGCCGCACGCCATCGAGTTTCGCCGCTGCCGTCAGCGCCCCGAACGGCGTATCGAGCCGATCGATCGCGGCCTCGTGATGACGCCCGTCGCTGCGCCCATGAAACGCGAAGCTCGACAGCTCCGTCGTCGACGCGCCCTGGTGCAGCAGCAGCCGCTCGACCTGCACGTCGCGGATCTCCAGCTGCATCGGTAGCTGCAGATCCTGCCGCAAGCTCAGCGGCTCGTTGGTGCTCGCCGACGACGGGCCGACGCGCGCCTCGATCGTGCCGACGTGCAGGTAGTCGATCGTGAACCGCCACGGCTCGCGCGCGAGCGCCCAGCTGCCCGCGACGCGGTCGATCTCGATGTCGGTGCCGCTGCCGTCGAGGCTGCGCCAGCGCACGTCGCGCAGTTGCACGCCGCGCGCGAGCGTGCCGCCGTCGAGCGTGCCGGCGAGCCGGCCGCCGAGCAGCTTCACGGCCGCGTGCCACGCGTACGCGGTGCCGCGCTCGGTCGTCAGCGCCCCGTACAGCAGACCGACCGCGAGTGCGGCGAGCAGTACCAGCATGACCACCGTGCCCGCGACCGACTTCAGCAGCAGCCGGCCCCAGCGCCGCTTCGGCGGCGGCGTGTCGGGCGGCTGCTGCCCCTCCGGCGGTCCTGGCGGCATGGCGCCGGGCGGCTGCGCGGGGGGCGGGGCGGTGACGTCGGTGGTCATGCGTGAATACGGTGGCAAATAAGGTAGTGGGTTGTCGTCAAAACGTCAGAACGCGATGCCGAGCGTGATATACGGCCGCACCCGGTTATCGCGGATCCCGTAAGCGACATCGAGATTGACCGGGCCGACCGGGCTGCGCCAGCGCGCGCCGACGCCGGCGCCCGGATAGAAAACTTTTTCGCCCCAGGTGTCGGTCGCGGTGCCGATGTCGAAGAACACGGCCGCGCCCCAGTTGTGCGAGAACCAGTGCTGGTATTCGGCCGCGCTCGTCACCAGGTACTTGGTCGGCAGGATCGAACCGGCGACGTTGTTACCGATGCTCTGGAAGCCGTAGCCGCGCACCGAGTTCGAGCCGCCCGCGCGGAACAGCAGCGACGCCGGAATGCCCCTCGAGCTGCCGCTCGTGAATACGCCGCCGAGTTCGGCGCGGATCAGCACGATGTCGTCGACGCCGATCGGGAAATACTGCTGGCCGCGCGCGTAGCCGCGGATGAACGACTGGTCGGCGAGCAGACCTTTCACCGCGAAGCCCGCCTCGACGTGGATCAGGTTGCCGCGGCGCGGGAACAGCGGGTCGTCGGTGTCGCGCCGCGTCCACGACCACCCCGGCACCAGCGCGTGCGCGCGGGTCGGCGGCGCCGCGTTCTGGTCGAGCTGATCGTCGTAGAACAGCAGCGAATAGCTGTAGTCGAGGAACTGCGACGTGCGCGAGCGCTGCACGCCGCCGCGGATGCTGTAGATGCGCGTGTCGGAGACGTCGGTGGTCGTGTACGACGCGAGCACGCTATTGGTCCACCCGCGCTGGCCCGGCGGCATCGACAGCTGGATCTGCCCGTATTGCTGCGTGTTGTCGGCGCGGCCCTCGACGGTGAACGGCCACGCCGCGCCGAACGTGTTCAGATACGTGTAGCCGCCCTGCACGAGCGGGCCGTTGTCGGTCGAATAGCCGACGCCGCCGCGGAAGCTGTGATACGGAAACTCCGACACCTTCACGTGCACCGGCGTGTCGAGCGGCTTGGCGGGGTTGTTGTCGAGGTCGATCGCGACGCTCGCGAAGTACGGCGTGTTCTGCAGTTGCCGCTGCAGTTCGGCGACAGTGCGCGTGTCGTAGATGTCGCCCGGCGAGATCGGATTGACGTTGTGGACGATGCGCTCCGGATAGCGCTTCGTGCCCTGCACGTCGAGTTGGCCCATCGTGAAGGTCGGCCCGCTGTCGTAGATCACCGACAGCTTCGCCGTGTGCGTGCGCGGATCGATCAGCGCCTCCGAGTGGTAGATCTTCGCGGCGAGGTAGCGGCGCGATTGCAGCTCGTGCAGCGACGCGTTCTTCGCGTCGTCCCAGGCGCCCTGCGAGAACGGCTCGCCCTCGTGCAGCGAGAACGCGAAGCGCGTCGCGTTTTCGCGCGATGGGTCTTCGGTCAGCACCGCGCCGCGAAACGACAGATCGACCGACGTGACTTTGGTCTGCGGGCCCGGCTCCACGCGCACGGTGACCTGCCGCAGGTTGTCGACGGTGCGCACATCGGTGCTGACAAGCGGCGAGAAATAGCCCTGCGTCGCGGCGAGATCGCGCACCTGCTGCGGCGTCGCGGTGATCAGGAACGAGAACTGGTCGTCGGTGACGTCGGGCCGCTTCGCGAAACGCGAGATATCGAGGTTCTGTTCGAGCAGCCGGCGCAGCGCGCGCGGCTCGGCGGCCACCTCGACCTTGTAGCTCGGTGCCTTGCTCGCCGCGTGAGCCTTGCCCAAGGCGAGCAGCAACATCAGGAGGCCGAGGCCGATGGCGAGCGACACACGCAGCCAGCACCGCGCGAGCGCCTCGCGCTCACGCGCGCGCCCGCGCGCCTGGCCGGTCTCGCCGCGCAACGCACGCGGCATGTCGATCGTACCTCCCGCCAAACAGGACCTCCGGCCTCAATGAGTGAATTCTCGCGCCCCGGCCGCGCATGCGATCGAGGCATGCTATTTGACCACAACGCGACCCCGATCGGCCTCTCTCGTGCCCCTGGCGGAGCTCCGCGCTTCATCTCAAAAATGGGCGGCCCGCGGCGATTTTCGACCGCCCGCGACGCATGCGGTAAAATCGCGGACGACGGCGCCCTCCCCGCGGCACCGCGCAGCGGCCAGCCCGAGAGCCGCCACCCTACCCACCACGGACGTCGAGCCATGTATCAATCGGACATCACCCAGTTCCTGAACCAGCTCAAACAACAGAAGCCCAATCTGGAGGCCGAGCAACGCAAAGGCCGCGCACTGCTGTGGGACAAACAGCCGATCGATCTGGAAGAGCGCGCCGAGCAGAAAACTTCGCGCGTGCAGCAGACGCCTTACTCGTACTACCAGAACTTCTAAGCTCCCCAGTCACGCCGACGATGAGTCACGCTGACGAGGTGCATGGTCCGCTTCACGGCCCGATACACGGCCCTGTTCACGGCCCGGTTCACGGCCCAGCGCCGGCACCGTCCGACACCGCGCTTTCCACGCCCGCCACCGATTCGACGCCCGACACGGTCGACGGCGTCGCGTTCGCGCGTCTGTACGGCGAGCCGCTGTTCAAGCTGCCGAACGACCTGTACATCCCTCCGGACGCGCTCGAGGTATTCCTCGAGACCTTCGAGGGGCCGCTCGACCTGCTGCTGTACCTGATCCGCAAGCAGAACTTCAACGTGCTCGACATCCCGATGGCGGATGTCACCGTGCAATATCTCGGCTACGTCGAGCAACTGCGCAAGACCAATCTCGAACTCGCGTCCGAGTATCTGCTGATGGCCGCGATGCTGATCGAAATCAAGTCGCGCATGCTGCTGCCGGTCAAGAAGGCCGACACCGGCGAGGAAGCCGAAGACCCGCGCGCCGAACTGGTGCGGCGCCTGCTCGAATACGAGCAGATGAAGCTCGCCGCGCAACGCATCGACCAGTTGCCGCAGCTTGGGCGCGATTTCCTGCGCGCCGAGGTCTACATCGAGCAGAGTGTCGCCCCGCGCTTCCCGGACGTGAACAGCGACGACCTGCGCGCCGCGTGGGCCGACGTGATCAAGCGCGCGAAGCTGGTCCAGCATCACAAGATTTCGCGCGAGGAGTTGTCGGTGCGCGAACACATGAGCCTGATCCTGCGGCAGTTGCAGAATGCGCGCTTCATCGAGTTTTCCGATCTGTTCGACACGAGCCGCGGCGTGCCGGTCGTCATCGTGAATTTCATCGCCGTGCTCGAGCTGTGCCGTGAATCGCTCGTCGAAATCACCCAGGCGGAGCCGTTCGCGCCGATTTACGTGCGGCTGGCGTATCTGCCGGCCTGAGCGCTGAATGACGGCCGCTTGACGGCCGGACCGCGGCCGGACCGTGGAAATCTCGCTACGAACACCGTCGCAGCGAAGCTTGGCGGGCCTCAGCGGGGAGTGCGCGGCAAGCTCGTCGCGCGCCGCTCGGAAGTGCCGCCGCGTTTCGGTGCGTCCGCTGCCCAAATCCACTACAATCCGCGCTCCGAACCCGTCATTTGCCGGTGAGGCGATGACCCGCGCGATTCCGCCAGGTGTCGCGCCAACCGGATCGCGCGCCGCGCGAGCCTATCCCTGTCCGATCATGAAAGTCATCAGCTCGATCCATGAATTGCGCGACCAGTTGCGCGGCCAGAATCGCACGGCCTTCGTGCCGACGATGGGCAACCTGCACGAGGGCCACCTGTCGCTGATGCGCCTCGCGCGCCGGCACGGCGACCCGGTCGTGGCGAGCATCTTCGTCAACCGCCTGCAGTTCGGCCCGAACGAGGATTTCGACAAATATCCGCGCACGCTCGAAGCCGACATCGAGAAGCTGCAAAAGGAAGGGGTCTACGTGCTGTTCGCGCCGACCGAAAGGGACATGTATCCGGAGCCGCAGGAATACCGCGTGCATCCGCCGCACGATCTCGGCGACATCCTCGAGGGCGAATTCCGCCCCGGCTTCTTCCACGGTGTGTGCACGGTCGTGATGAAGCTGATGTCGTGCGTGCAGCCGCGCGTCGCGGTGTTCGGCAAGAAGGATTACCAGCAGCTGATGATCGTGCGCCGGATGTGCCACCAGTTCGCGCTGCCGACCGACATCGTCGCCGCCGAAACCGTGCGCGACACCGACGGCCTCGCGCTCAGCTCGCGCAACCGGTTCCTTTCGGCCGCCGAACGCGCCGAGGCGCCGATGCTGGCCGCCGAACTCAATCGGGTGCGCGACGCGGTGCTCGCGGGCGAGCGCGACTTCGCGAAACTCGAAGAGTCGGCCAAAGCGACGCTCGCGGCGCGCGGCTGGAATCCCGATTACATCGCGATCCGCAAGCGCTCGAACCTGATCGCGCCCGGCGCGCAGGACGCCAGCGCACCGCTCGTGGTGCTGGCCGCCGCGAAGCTCGGCGCGACCCGGCTCATCGACAACCTCGAAATCTGACGCCGCAACCGCCCGCGCGACCACAGTTACACTGCGCAGTCACACAGGATTGGATTGATCATGCAACGCAATATGCTGAAGTCGAAGATTCACCGCGTCGCGGTCACGCACTGCGAGCTCCACTACGAGGGCTCGTGCGCGATCGACGAAGATCTGCTCGAAGCGGCGAACATCGTCGAAAACGAGCGTATCGACATCTGGAACATCAACAACGGCGAGCGCTTCTCGACGTACGCGATCAAGGGCGAGCGCGGCAGCGGCATGATTTCGCTGAACGGCTCGGCCGCGCGTCGCGCGCAGCTCGGCGATCTGGTCATCATCGCGGCGTTCGCGGTGGTCGACGAGGCGGAGTTGAAGGCGGGCTGGAAGCCGGACCTCGTGTTCGTCGATGAAAACAACAAGATCAAGGGCAGCCGCGACCACGTGCCCACGCAGGCCTGGAGCTGAGCGAAGCTCAGCTTGACGCTTGACTGATGGCGGACAGCCCCCGCCTCAGCCCTTCTTCCCCGCGCCGTTCGTCCACTCGACGATCGGCTGCCACTGCTCCAGATCCTTCTCCACACGGCTTTTCGCGACGTCCCACAGCGTCAGGCCGTGCGCCGCGAGCTGCACGTAGTTCTGCGTGTCGCGCAGAAAACCGAGCACCGGCAGCTTCAATCCCTCGACGAAGCGATGCAGCTGCTCGGCCGAGCGCGTGCGCGCATCGACGCGCATGCCGACCACGCCGACCTCGATCGCGCCCTTCCTGACCGCCTTTTCCTTCGCCAGCCGCTCGAGAAATTCCTGGGTCGCGAGAATATCGAACAGCGACGGCTGCAACGGCACGATCACCTTGTCGGCGAGATCGAGCGCGATGTTCAGGCGATTGCCGTGCAGGCCGGCCGGCGTGTCGACGACCGCGTGCTCGAGGCCTTTCGGCGGCTTGGCCGGCGTGTCGGGATTGACCTCCCAGGTTTCGATGTTCGGCAGCGTGGCGGGCCGTAATTCGAGCCACGCATGCGCAGAGTGCTGCTTGTCGAGGTCGGCCAGCGCGACCCATTCGCCCGCTGCGGCGAAATAGCCGGCCAGATTGGTCGATAGCGTGCTCTTGCCCACGCCGCCCTTCGGATTCGCCACCACGATCACCGACATGAAATCTCCCGGAAAGAAGGCTGGACACCGCCAGCCGGTTTGCCGCGCTATTGCTCCGTCCCCGCCGATCCGCTGTGACCGGCGTCGGCGGGCTCCACGATCGCTGCCGTTCGAAGTTCGGTTTCCAGGGACGCCCGCCGGTCCAGCCGTTGATAATATCGACAAATTCAGCGCGGCCGAAGCCCCCGCATCGCGAATCGGCCGCTCCAACCCGCCGTTTTTTTCCACAAGGACCTGAATCTCATGAGCAAACTGCGCCCGGAATACACCGTCGAACGCCTGCTGGAGCGCCAGAAGGGCACGCTGCCGGACCTGCTGGGCCTGCGCGTGCTGACCTTGGAACAAGGCACGCTGGTCGCCGAACTGACCGTGCGCGAGGCGCTGCTCGCGCCGAACGGCTTCCTGCACGCGGCCACGGTGATCGGCCTCGCCGACACCGCGTGCGGCTACGCGTGCATCGCGCATCTGCCCGAAAACTCGCGCAACTTCACGACGATCGAGCTGAAGAGCAACTTCCTCGGCACCGCGACGCAGGGCACGATCCGCGCGGTCGCGAAGGGTGTGCACCTTGGGCGCAGCACGCAGGTCTGGGACGCGACGGTCACCGGTCCGGATGGTAAGACCATCGCACTGTTTCGTTGCACGCAGATGGTGTTGTACTGAGCGAACCGCCCGCGCAGCAATTGCGTTCAAGCCGATGAAGGAGGCCGGCGCAAAGCGTCACCCCAGCGCCGCGAACAGCCTGCGCATATCGACGTGCCCGGCCAGCGTATCGGCCAGCCGCTCCAGCGACGCCTCGCGCAACGCCGGATAGTCGAGCGCTTCGGCATCGCTCAAACCCGCCCATGCGAGCAGCGCCGCGCACGCGGCCGGCGTGTCGAACAGGCCATGCACGTAGGTCGCGAGAATCTGGCCATCGGCGGACATCGCGCCATCGGGACGGCCAAAGTCCGCGCCGCCCTCGTGCGGGCCAGCGTGGTCGAGTCGCAGCGCCGGCGTGTCCAATGCCGGCCCGCGCGTCTCGCCCATATGAATCTCGTAGCCGGCGACGTCCGGCGTGCCGGGCAGCGCGAGGCGCCCGGTCACATTCTTCAGCGTCTTGTCGCGCGTGAGCACCGTCGCATAGTCGAGCCAGCCGAAGCCCGCGAAGGTGCCGGGTGCGCCCTCGACGCCATGCGGATCGGCGATCTCGCGGCCCAGCATCTGCATGCCGCCGCAAATGCCGATCACGCGGCCGCCGTAGCGCAGATGCCGCGCGAGCACGTCGTCCCAGCCCTGTGCGCGCAGAAACGCGAGGTCGTCCGGCACGTTCTTCGAGCCCGGCAGGATGATCAGATCGGCGGCCGGCGGCGGCGTACCCGCGCGCACATAGTGAAAATCGACCTGCGGATGGGCGCGCAACGCATCGAAGTCGGTGTGATTGCTGATGTGCGGCAGCACCGGCACGACCACGCGCAGCAGACGGCGCGAATCAACGCTCGCCGCCGCGCGCAGCTCGGGCGGCAGCATGTCCTCGGCGTCGAGCGTCAGGCCATGCAGATACGGCACGACACCGAGCACCGGCTTGCCGGTCTTCGCTTCCAGCCAGTCGAGCCCGGGCTTCAGCAGACCGATGTCGCCGCGAAAGCGGTTGATGATGAAGCCGCGCACGCGCGCCTGCTCGCTGTCGGACAGACACGCGAGCGTGCCGGTCAGGTGCGCGAACACGCCACCGCGATCGATGTCGGCGACCAGCACGACCGGGCAGTCGACCGCCTCCGCGAAACCCATGTTCGCGATGTCGCGCTCGCGCAGATTGATCTCGGCCGGACTGCCCGCGCCTTCGACGAAAATCGTGTCGTACGACGCGCGCAGCCGCGCATACGACTCCAGCACCGCCTCGAACGCGACTGGCTTGTAGTCGTGATACGCGCGGGCGTCGAGGTTGATGCGCGCCTTGCCGTGGATGATCACCTGCGCGCCGCGATCGCTGGTCGGCTTCAGCAGCACCGGGTTCAGATCGGTGTGCGCGTCGATGCCCGCGGCGAGCGCCTGCAATGCCTGCGCGCGGCCGATCTCGCCGCCGTCGACGGTCACCGCGCTGTTCAACGCCATGTTCTGCGGCTTGAACGGCGCGACCCGCGCACCCGCGCGCCGCGCGAGGCGGCACAGTCCCGCAACCAGCGTGCTCTTGCCCGCGTCGGACGTGGTGCCCTGGATCATCAGCGTGCCGCGCGGCACGGGCAGGGTGTCGGGAGGAATGGTCATTCGGGTCACGGCGGTGCAGGTGGAAGATGGACAGTGGCGTTGCAATGCAATCGAGCGGCATTATCCCATCGCGCCGGTACAATCATAGGATGACTCCCCGCGACCTCACCTTCGTCCTCGGCGGCGCCCGCTCGGGCAAGAGCGCGCATGCCGAGCGGCTCGCCAGCGACAGCGCCTTCCCCGTCATCTACATCGCCACCGCCCGCGTTACCAACGACGCCGAATTCAACGCGCGCATTGCGCATCATCGCGAACGGCGGCCCGCGCATTGGGGGCTCGTCGAAGCGGACGACGACCTCGCCGGCGCGCTCGCGCAACACGACGCGCCGGGCCAGTGTCTGCTGATCGACTGCCTGACGCTGTGGCTCGCAAACCTGCTATGTCCCGCCGACGGCGCGGCGGCGCCGCTGTCGCACTACTACGAGCAGGCCGCCGCGTTCGAAGCGGCGCTCGCCGGCGCGCGCGGCAAGATCATCGTCGTCAGCAACGAGATCGGCCTCGGCGTCGTGCCGCTCGGCGAAGCCACGCGTCTTTACGTCGACGAACTCGGCCGCCTCAATCAGCGCATCGCCGCGTTGAGCAGCGCGGCCACGCTGATGGTCGCGGGACTGCCGCTCGCGCTGAAAAGCGCGAGCCGCGCGTGATGCCGCCGCTGACCATGCCGCTGGTCGCGACGCTCGCGGTCGCGGGCGTCGCCGTCGACCGCTGGTTCGGCGAGCCGAACCGCCGGCATCCGCTGATCGGGTTCGGCAACTGGGCGGCGCGTATCGAGGCGCGCTTCAATCACGACCGGCGTCTGCGGCTCAGGGGCCTGCTCGCATGGGCGCTCGCGGTTCTGCCGCCGGTGTTGATCGCGTGGTGGCTCGTCGCCGTGCTGCCGTTGTTCGCGGCCTGCGCGCTGCATGTCGCGCTGCTGTGGTTCGCGCTCGGCGCGCGCAGCCTGCGCGATCACATCGCGCCGATCGCGCGGGCGCTCGGCCAACGCGATCTGGCCACGGCACGTGAGTTGACCGCACGGATCGTCTCGCGCGACACCGCGCAGTCGGACGAGGCCGCGCTCGCGCGCGCCGCGGTCGAATCGGCGCTCGAAAACGGCAACGACGCGATCTTCGGCGCGCTGTTCTGGTTCGCGCTCGCGGGCGGGCCTGGCGCGCTCGGCTTTCGCCTCGCCAATACGCTCGACGCGATGTGGGGTTATCGCACGCCGCGCTATCTGCGCTTCGGCTGGGCCGCCGCGCGCATCGACGACGTGCTGAACTGGATTCCCGCGCGCCTGACTGCCACGAGCTACGCGCTGCTCGGCGACACGCTGACCGCCTGGCGCTGCTGGCGCGAGCAGGCGCCGCGCTGGGACAGCCCGAACGCGGGCCCGGTGATGGCCGCCGGCGCCGGCAGCCTGAACGTGCTGATCGGCGGGCCGGCCGTGTATCACGGCACGCTCGAGCATCGGCCGACGCTGGGCTTCGGGCGTCCCGCCGAGGCGCGTCATGTGGGCGCCGCGTTGATGCTGGTCGAACGCACGGTGATTCTCTGGCTGGCCGTGCTGATCGTGCTGGCGTTGTTGAGCGTGCCGTTTCATGGCTGAGCGGAACGACGCGCGTAGCGATCGGTATGAGCGCATGAGCGACTGGACGCAACCGCGGGAGCACGCCGCAAGCGGCCCGATCGCGCACGGCGGCAACCTGCACGAAGCGGCGGCGCGCTACGGCATTGCGTACGCGCAGTGGCTCGATCTGTCGACCGGCATCAATCCGCACGGCTATCCGGTGCCGCCGCTGCCCGCCGACGCGTGGCGCCGATTGCCCGACGAAGGCGACGGCTTCGCCGAGCGGGCCGCGCGCTACTACGGCGCGCCCGATGGCGCGCACGTGCTGCCCGTCGCCGGCAGCCAGGCGGCGATTCGCGCGCTGCCCGCGTTGCTCTCGCCCGCGACGGTCGGCATCGCGCCGCTGACCTACGGCGAGTACGCGCCCGCGTTCGCGCGCGCCGGACACGCGGTCGCGCCGCTCGACGTGCATCGCGACACGCTGCCCGCCGCGCTCACGCACGTCGCGATCGTCAACCCCGACAATCCGACCGCCACGCATATCGATGCCGCCAGGCTGCTGTACTGGCACGCGCAGTTGCGCGAACGCGGCGGCACGCTGCTCGTCGACGAAGCGTTCGCCGATACGCTGCCGGCCGCGCGGGTCGCGTCGCTGGCGGCGCATACGCATCGGGACGGGCTCGTCGTGTTGCGCTCGCCCGGCAAGTTCTTCGGGCTCGCGGGTGTGCGCGCCGGCTTCGTGCTGGGCGCGCCCGCATTGCTCGCCGCGTTGCGCGACAGGCTGGGGGCGTGGACCGTCAGCGGTCCCGCGCGTCATGCGGTGAGCGCCGCGTTCGACGATGCCGCGTGGCAAACGCGGATGCGTGAGCGGCTCATCGGCGACAGCGCGCGGCTTGCCGGGCTGTTGCATGCGCACGGTTTCGCGACACGGGGCACGCCGCTTTTCGCATGGACCGACGATGCGCGCGCCGCCGCGTTGCATGAAGCGCTCGCGCGGCGCGGCGTGTGGACGCGCCTGTTTCCGCCATCGCTTCGGGTGCCATCGGCCAGTGTGCGCTTCGGGCTGCCGGGCGACGAAGCCGAATGGACCCGCTTCGAGCAACAGTTGCAACAGGCGGTTGACTCGATCGATACCGCGCGGTCGAGTTAGCGCAGTGACCTTCGAACCCAAGCCGCTCAACGCTTCGTGATCCGCCCTCGTCCGATGATCCGCTTTGCTCGTTCCATCCGCTTTGCCCCGCCCGCGCATGGCTTCCTCCATTGGTTCGGCGCCGCAGCGCTCGCGCTGAGCGCACTGAGCGCACTGAGCGCGCACGCCGCGATCACCGTCACCGACGACAGCGGCGCGACCGTCACGCTCGCCGCGCCCGCGCGGCGCGTGATCAGCCTCGCCCCGCACGTGACCGAATTGCTGTACGCCGCGGGCGGCGGCCCGAAGATGGTCGGCGCCGTGTCGTACAGCGACTATCCGCCCGAAGCGAAGCAACTCCCGCGCGTCGGCGACAACAAGGCGCTCGACCTCGAACGCATCGTCGCGCTGAAACCGGACCTGATCGTCGTATGGCGGCATGGCAACGCGCAGCGCCAGCTCGAACGCTTGCGCGAGCTACACGTGCCGCTCTTTTTCAGCGAGCCGCGCCGTCTCGACGATATCGCCGTGTCGCTGACCAGGCTCGGCCGGCTGCTCGGCACATCGGCGCGCGCGGATGCGGCGGCGGCCGCCTTCCGCGACGACATCGCCCGTCTGCGCGCGCGGTATGCGAACCGCCCGGCCGTCAGCGTCTTTTATCAGGTATGGGACCGGCCGCTGATGACGCTCAACGGCGAGCACATGATCAGCGACGTGATCACGCTATGCGGCGGCCGCAATGTGTTCGCGGACCTGCAGCCGCTCGTGCCGACCGTGTCGATCGAAGCGGTGCTCGCGGCGAATCCGCAGGCGATCGTCACCGCCGCACCCGGCGCGACGCGGCCCGACACGATGCTGCCGCAACTCGACACATGGCGCGCATGGCCGGGCCTCGCGGCCGTCGCGAACAACAACCTGTTTGCGATCGACGGCGATCTGATCAATCGCCCCGCGCCGCGCATCGCGCAAGGCGCGCGGCAACTGTGCGAGGACCTCGAACTGGCGCGCTCGCGCAGCAAGCAGCCCACGCCATGACGGCGCCGCGTGTGGCGAGAAAAAAGGATCGGTTTTCCGGATGACCACGCGGGTCACGCATTCCATCGCACGAGCGACCACTGCAGCGTCTCGTCGTTACGTCGCAACCAGACGATCCCCGTCATATCCAGCGACCACTGCAGGCAATGCGCGAGCGGCACCTCCAGCACCCACGACGCGATCGCGCGCATCACGCCCGCGTGCGTGACCACGTATGCGGGCGACAGCTCGCGCGTCAGCGCGAACGCATCGAACCACGCTCGCACACGCGCGACGAATTGCGCGACGCTCTCGCCGCCGTGCGCGCGCGCATGTTCGAAATTGGCGGCCCAGTCGTCGAGCAGCGCGCGATCGATCGTATCCCAGCGCTGCGCTTCCCACTCGCCGAAATCCATTTCCTTCAAACGCTCGTCGTGGCTGACCACGCAGCCGAAGTCGTTCGCGATCTCGGTCGCTAGCGCGGCGCAGCGCGTAAGCGGACTCGTGATCAGCACACGCGGCGCCGGCACCTGCAAGCTCGCGAGCTTCACCGCCAACGCATTGGACGTGACCTCGGCGCTTTCCGCCAACGCGACATCACTATGGCCGTAACAAATCCCCGCCTCGAGCGCGACAGCGGGATGTCGAATCAGGACGATATCCATGCAAGCCCCACCAGGTAGATGCTCAATTCGAAGATCTGCTGCGCGAAGCCGAGGCAATCGCCGGTATAGCCGCCGACGCGTCTGACGAAATAACGGCCCATCGCAAAGCGCAGCGCGAACAGCACAGCACACGTGAGCGCGGCAAAACGCCAGTCGGGCATGCCGGGGCCGTTCGGCCACAGCAGCCAGGGCAGCCCGAACAGCGCGGCGCACAGCAGCGCCGGCCCGCTCAAACGCTGCGCGACCGGCTTGGCTTTGCCGGCCGCGCGCACATAGTCGAGCGTGGCCAGGTAACTGATCGCGCACGCGCGGCTCGCGCCATGCGCCGCAAGCATCAGGCTTGCGGCACGCAGCGGTGGCAACGCCGCGAGCGTTTGCCACTTGATCGCCAGGGCGATCACGAGCGCGATGGCACCAAAAGCACCGATGCGCGAGTCTTGCATGATGCGCAACGCATCGTCGCGCGTATAGGCGCCACCGAACGCATCGATGCAATCGGCGAGACCGTCCTCGTGAAATGCGCCCGTGACCACGAGCGACGCGGCCATCGACAGCAGCACCGCGACACTCGCCGGAAACACGCGCAGCGCGGCCAGATAGACGAGCGCGCTGAAGCCGCCGACCAACACGCCGACGAGCGGAAAATAGCGCGCCGCGGCGTTCAGATAATGCGGCTCGAAGCCGACCCAGCGCGGCACGGGCACGCGCGTGAAGTAACCGAGCGCCGTGAAGAAATAGCGCACTTCCGCGAGCGGGTTCATGAACGTGGCGAGTGCAGGTTCACGGCGCTGCGGGCCGAGCTTCGCGTTATCGCGAAGCGCGTGCTCACGCGCGTCACGGTTCGCGATCGGCGACGCCCGCCGAATCGAAGCTGGCCATCTCGTTGACGAAGGCCACCGCCGCGCGCAGCAACGGCACCGCGAGCGCGGCGCCCGTGCCTTCGCCGAGCCGCATGTCGAGCGACAGCAGCGGCTGCGCGCCGAAATGATCGAGCATGCGCCGATGCCCGGCCTCGTTCGACGCATGCGCGAACACGCAGTACTCGCGCACGTCGGGCGAGAACGCATCGGCGACCAGCAGCGCGGACGTCGCGATGAAGCCATCGACGAGGATGGTCATGCGCGCCTCGGCGGCCGCCAGATACGCGCCCGCCATCATCGCGATTTCGAAGCCGCCGAAGGTCGCGAGCACGTCGAGCGGCGCGCGTGCATCCGCATGGCGCGCGAGCGCCGCCGCGAGCACGTTGCGCTTCTTCGCGAGTCCGGCATTGTCGAGACCCGTGCCGCGGCCGACGCAGTCGTCGATCGGCACACCGCACAGGCGGCTCATCAGACACGCGGCCGCCGAGGTGTTCGCGATGCCCATCTCGCCGAAGCCGATCACGTTCGTGCCGAGCGCCGCGTGATGACGCACGCGCGCGGCGCCCGCCTGCATCGCGGCGAGCACTTCGGCGTGCGTCATCGCGGCTTCGTGTGCGAAGTTGCGCGTGCCGGGCCCGACCGGAATGTCGACGAGTCGGTCCGTGGACGGCAGCGGCGTCGCGATGCCCGCGTTGACCACTTCGAGTTCGAGACCCGCGACGCGACTGAGCGCGTTGATCGCCGCGCCGCCCGCGATGAAGTTCGCGACCATCTGCGCGGTCACCGCTTGCGGATAGGGGCTCACGCCTTCGGCGGCGATGCCGTGGTCGCCCGCGAAAACGATCATCGCGGGACGCTGCACGGTGGGACGCGTACTACGCTGGATCAGGCCCATCTGGCGCGCGAGGGTTTCGAGCCGGCCGAGGCTGCCGGGCGGTTTGGTGCGCGTATCGATGATCCGCTGCAGCTCGGCGCGCAGCGTCTGATCGAGCGGCGCGACTTCGGGCAAACCGGCTGGGTGTGGGATGCGAGTCATAGGTGTGATCGAAACAAGGGATAGGAACGAATATCAGCCTGACTGTGCGTCATGGCCGGCAGGCGATTCGTGACGCGCGCGCGGCGCGGGTATCAGCGCCTCGTGCTCGCCGTCGCGAATCAGAATCAGCGGATAGCCGAACGCGCGGCTCGTCAACGCGGGCGTCAGCACATCGCGCGCTGGGCCCGCATACGCGCCGCCCGCGCCGTCGAGCAGCAACGCGTGCGTCGCGAAGCGGCGCGCGAGGTTCAGGTCGTGGCACGAGAACAGCACACTACGGCGCGGTTCGCGCGTCCATGCGACGAGCGCTTCGAGACAGTCGACCTGATGATGCAGGTCGAGATGCGACAACGGTTCGTCGAGCAGCAACAGCGGCGCGTCCTGGCACAGCACCGCCGCGAGGGCAACGCGCTGACGCTCGCCGCCCGATAGCGACAGCACGTCGCGCGCCGCAAAGTCCGCAAGGCCGAGCCGTTCGAGCGCCGCCCGCGCGGCCGCGCGATCCTCGTCGCGCTCCCAGCCCCAGCCGCCCAGATGCGGGAAGCGGTTCAGCAGCACGATGTCGAGCACGCTTGCGTTGAACGCATCGGCCGCGCTTTGCGGCATCAGCGCGCGGCGCCGTGCGAGCGGCAGCGGCTGCCAGCCGGCCACGCGCACGCCATCGAGTTCGACATGGCCCGCCGCCGGATGCAACAGCCCCGCCAGCGTCGATAGCAAGGTGGTCTTGCCCGCGCCGTTCGGCCCGGCGATGCACCAGATTTCGCCCGCATGGAACGTGTGCGTGAACGCGTCGAGCAAGGTGCGCGCACCGGCGCGCAACGTCAGGCGCTGCGTGCTCAGCATCGAACAGGTGGGGCTGGGTTTGGCTCGTATCATCGGCGGCGTTTGAGCAGCATCCACAGGAACACCGGTACGCCGACCAGCGACGTGACCACGCCGACCGGCAATTGCGCGGGCGCGATCACGGTCCGCGCGATCAGATCCGCGCCCATCACCGCGACACCGCCGCCAAGCGCGGCCGCCGGCAGCAGCATGCGCTGATCGTTGCCGAACGCGAGCCGCAACATGTGCGGCACGACGAGACCGACGAAGCCGATCGTGCCCGCGGTCGTCACCGCCGCGGCCGCCGCCAGCGACGCGACCAGGTACACACGCAAACGCAGCGGCATCACGGCGACGCCCAACGCCTGCGCGGCCGCGTCGCCGCGCAGCAACACGTTCAGACGCGGCGCGGCCGGCACGATCGCAAGCAGCACGAGCGCGAGCGCCATCAGCGCGGTCCACGGCAGTGCGCCGCCGTTGAGGTCGCCGGTGAGCCAGAACAGCATGCCGCGCAGACGGCTGTCGGGCGCGAGATTGAGCAGCAGCGTGATCAGCGCGCCCCACCCGGCCGCGATCACCGCGCCGGTCAATAGCAAACGGGGCGACGTGTCCTGCGGCTCGCCGCGCCATAGCTCGCGACGCGCGAGGCCGAGCACCAGCAGGATCGACACGAACGCACCCGCGAACGCGCTCGCATCGACGAGCCACCATGCGCCGCCCGCGATCATCGCAACGAGCGCGAACGTCGCCGCGCCGCCCGACACGCCGAGCACGTATGGCTCGGCCAGCGGATTGCGCAGCAGCACCTGCAGCAGCGCGCCGGCGAGCGCGAGCAACGCGCCGCACGCGAAGCCCGCGAGCGCGCGCGGCAAACGCAACGTACGCACGATTTCGCCGGCGAGATCGTCGCTGCCCGTGCCGCCGAACGTGTGCGTCGGCACGAGTGCCGCAAGCACGCGCGACGGCGCGAGCGGCACGCTGCCGAGCACCAGCGACGCGCCGAGCACCGCGACGGCGGCGAGCGCGAGCCCGAGCCAGATCGCGGCCGCGCGTTTCGCGTTCATCGGGCGCGGCGTCGCCATCGCGGCGCGCAGCGAAGCGGACGCGCGACTCATCCGCATGCGCTCACGCATGCGGCAACCCGGCGCGCGCGTCACTGCTGCTGCCAGCCGAGCGTGAGATACGCACCGCGTCGCGGCGAGTTATACGAGTAGGCCGTTTCATAATCCTTGTTGAACAGATTGTCGATTTGCGCACTGACGTACCACGCTTTGGTGACGTTGTAGCGCGCCGACAGATTCACGATGCCATAACCGCCGAGGTTGCCGGTGCTATCGGTGCGCGGACCGCTGACGATCCACTCGCCGCCCACCCGCCATCCACCGATGCTGCGGTTCACCGCGAACGCCCCGAACCGACGCGCGCGCCGCACGAGGTCGGTACCGTTGTCGAGATCGACCGGGTTCTGCAGCGTCACCGTTGCGCGCACGTCGGTCTTGCCGACATGACCGCTCCACGATCCCTCGAGTCCCTGCACCTTCGCATGGCCGACGTTCTCCGCGAGGTAGATGCCGGGGATCGTCTGCACGTAGTCGATCAGATTCGTATAGCGCGTCTGGAATGCGTTCAGACGCATCACGCCGAGCGCATCGGTCGCGTACTGCAAACCGGCTTCGACCGAATGACTGCGCTCGGGCTGGATCGACGGGTTGCCGCTGATCGGATAGTACAGATCGTCGAAGCTCGGCGCGCGGAACGCATCCGAATAGCTTGCGGTTACCTTCCAGCGCGACGTGATGTCGAATCCGTAGCCGAGATAGTAACTGTTCGCTCCACCGAAATCGGAGTACTGGTCGCGTCGCACGTTGGCCTGAATCTGGTTGCGGCCGAAGCGCGCGCTGTAGCCCGCGAAGACCGAATCGACGTGACGGTCGGGCGCGGCGAACGTGTCGGAGTCGAGCGTCTGGTCGAGATGCTCGTAGCCGAGTTGCAGCTTCTGGTTCGCGGCGAGCGCGAAATCGTTCTGCCACGTGTACTGGCGATTGTCGGTATCGAAGCGGCCGTTGTAGATGCCATTGGTGGTCGACACGCTGCGGTCGTCGCCCTCGGCGAGCGTGACGTGGGTGGTCCACCAGTCGGTCAGCTTGCCGTTCGCGAATACCGACACCTGACGCACCTTGCTATAGAGATTGTTCAGATCGGTGGGCTCGCCGTACGCATTGTCGTAGCTGTTGTCGTTGTTCGACTGGAAGTAGCTGACGCCCGCGTCCCACCTGTCGGTGAACTTGTGACGCAGCGACGCGCTGATGCTCTCGTTCAGATTGCCGTTTGCGTTCGGATTCGCGTTCGGCGCCTCGAGCGGATTGAGCGACGAAAAGCCGTCGTCCTTCGTGCGCGCGAGCGAGATGTTGAAGGTCGTGCGCCCGTCCTGATCGAGCGCGCCGTTCACGCCGGCCGTTTGCGTCTGCGTGCGATAGCTGCCGTAGCCGAGCGAAAAATTGAAACGCGGCGGATGATCGCCGCCGTCTTTCGTGAACACCTGCACGACGCCGCCGATCGCGCCCGAGCCATACAACGCCGACACGTTGCCGTTCACCACTTCGACGTGATCGACCTGATCGAGCGGAATCTGTGCGAGTTGAGCTGAGCCGAGACTCACCGAATCGACGCGCACGCCGTCGATCAGCAGCAGCGATTGCGTCGACGATGCGCCGCGCAGAAAGAGGCTCGTGGTCGAACCGGGGCCACCCGTGCGCGAGATTTGCGCGCCTGGCGCGAGTTGCAGCAGGCCGGGCAGATCGGTCGCGGTCGTGTCGGCGATGTCCTGCTGATCGAACCGCGTGGTCTGCGGGATCGCATCGCGCAACGCTTGCGGTCCGCGTTGCGCGGTCACGACGATCGGCGACAGCAGGTTGCCCGGCGCATCGGTGGAAGTGAGATTGGCCGCGTCGGCAACGTTTGCGGCGCTCGCAGCGGTTGCATCCGTCGCGGACGATGAAGACGCCGGCTCGGCGCTTTGCGCATGCACGACGAGCGGCAGGCTCGCGAACGCGAGCAGCGTTGCGCGGGCGATGGGGGACAGCATGGGATGACATTCCTGTGGATAGCGTGCGCGGCCTGCTTCCCCGCAGGCCGACGCGTCACGAGGCGCCCCCTTGTTTAGCGTTTTCGCGGGGGGACGTCCCTCTTTTCTGGCCGGTATCCGGGCTACGACACATCGATCCCGCCTTCCCACGCGTGACGCGCAGTGGCACACTCGCACGTTGAACTTCCAACCTTGCGACCAGGACCGACCTGCATGAGCACATCACATGCGGTCGCTTACCGTTGCGGGGGCAGCGCAGGTTCGCGCATCCGGTTTTGGCACCGCGCGCGCCCTGCTTCCCGTTTAACTGCGCGCGCCGAAAAGCGCGCGCGGGCACCAGAGTGCGGGAAGTTTAGGAGCGGCGTCGCGGGGCGTCAAGAAAGGTCGACCGGAGCGCAATCGGTTCTGTTGAATGCAGGTTATTGTCGGATGGATTGCCGGTTTTTATCTTATGGTCGACGACGCGACACCCAACGAACGTGCACGAAGCGATGCTGTTACGTCTCGAAACGAGACAATTGTCGGAACCTGTAATATTCCGCGCTAAAATGCGATGTCTTTAGAGGACGCAGCACATGCTCACCGAACTCGAATCACTCTCCCAGAACATCGGCAAGCTGATTGCGATCAGCCAGCGCCACAACGAAGCGCGGCTCGCGCTCGAAGAGCAACTCGCGCAAACGCGTGCCGAAGTGCAAGCCACGCATGCGGAACTCGCGCAATTGCGCGAAGAGCGCGACGCACTGCAGGCGGAACGCGACGCGCTGTCCGCCAAGATCGACGACGCTCAGGTGCGCCTGAATGCGATTCTCGAAAAATTGCCGCGCGCACGCGCGAGCAGCGAACCGGATAACCAGCTCGATCTGCTCGAGTCCGCCCGGCCCGAACACGAGGAAGCGGAAAGCGACGTGAGCCGACACGGAGAAAGCGCATGACCACCAAGCAGATCGAAGTATCGATTCTCGAAGTACCCTATCGTCTCGCCTGCTCGCCGGAAACGGAAGGCGCGCTGCTCGAGGCGGTCGCACGCGTCGACGCCGAGATGCAGAAAATCCGCAGCGGCAGCAGCGTGCGCGGCACCGATCGCATCGCGGTGATGGCTGCGCTGTCGCTGGCATCGGAACTGCTTAAGCTGCAAAGCAGCGTGCGACACGGAGAAGCATTTCCCGCTGAAGAAATCCGGCGTACAATGCAGCAAATGAACGAACAGCTAGGTACTGTGATCGAGCAGTACAGCTTGCAGTAAGCAGTAGTGGGCCGGTTTCGAACCGGTCACGTGTTGAACGGTTTGGGTTGTAGCTTCATCGGTTTAGCTTCCCTGCCTGGTTCGCCAAGGTCATACATTCCTTGAACCAATGCCATGTGCACGGTTGCGGAAATTTGTAGCACGGGTGTGCGCGTCACTCAGTCTGATGTACCCGAAGTGTTGCTAACTGCGACCAATTCTGAACCCTCGGTTCAGGATGCCGGCCTAGCGGCTAAGGCGGGGATCTTATCTGGAACGGCATCGGACTTCGGTTCGATGCCGTTTTTCTTTGGTCGTCGTTTTTTCGTTTGAGCGCCTTTTTCAGGGGCTTTTCCGTACGCGCCTGCTGTTGGAGCGCTTCGTTCAATCTCACACGCTCACTCCGATTCATGCGCTACTGGCTGATGAAGTCCGAACCGGACGAAGCAAGCATCGACGACCTCGCCAACGCACCTCATCGCACCTTGCCGTGGACCGGCGTACGCAACTATCAGGCGCGCAACTTCATGCGCGACGTGATGCAGGTCGGCGACGGCGTGCTCTTCTATCATTCGAGCTGTCCGGAGCCCGGCATCGCGGGCATCGCGGAGGTCTCGTCGACCGCGTATCCGGACCCTACGCAGTTCGATAAAAAGAGTCCGTACTACGACGCGAAATCGTCGCCGGAAACGCCGCGCTGGATGCTCGTCGAGGTCGTGTTCAAGAAGAAAATAGCGCTGATTCCGCTTGCCGCGCTGCGCGAGCATGCCGAATTGCAGGACATGCGCGTGCTCGCCAAAGGCAACCGCCTGTCGATCACGCCGGTGACCGAAGCCGAATGGCGCTTCATCACTAAACAGCTGGTTTAAGGGCGAACGCGCGACGCGGCACCTGTCGTGATCGCATCCAGGTCATCGTTTCCGATGCGGCGGCGAAGCACTAATTGGGGAACCAAGCGTCGGTAAAACGCGCCTAATCGGTCGACGAAAGCGTGAGCTCGAACCGGCCGCTCGACGGCAAGCCGATGCATTCGCCAGCGCATCCGTCAAACCGCGCGCCACACCCGGCGCTCGCGTCGAACGTGCACAACCTGTTCAAACAAGGATTCCAGTCATGACGACAAAAACCGCACGGTCCCTCGCACTTGCGCTCGCCTTGGGCGCGCCTGTGGCACTCGCACTGAACCCTGCGCCCGCTCGAGCGCAGACCATGATGCCGCAGCCTTCGGGCGTGCTGTCGCTGAATGCGCAGGCGAGCGCGGAAGTCCCGCAGGACGAAGTCGAAATCACGCTGTTTTACGAGCAGGAAGCGAGCGAGCCGTCGTCGCTGACGTCGACGCTGAACGAACGCGCCGACGCGGCATTGCAGAAAGCGCGCGGCGTCAGCGGCGTGACCGCGCGCTCGGGCGCTTTCTCGATCTTCCCGTCGACGGACCGCGACGGACGCATCTCGACGTGGCGCGGCCGCACGGAAGTCGTGCTCGAATCACGCGACTTCGCCGCGGCATCGAAGCTCGCCGGACAGATGGCATCGATCATGCAGGTTGGCAACGTGCGTTTCTCGCTGTCGCCGCAAGCGCAGCGCGCGGCCGAACAGCGGCTCAGCGGCGAGGCGATCAAATCGTTTCGCGAGCAGGCCGCGGCGTCCTCGCAGGCGTTCGGCTTTAGCGGCTATTCGATCCGCGAGGTCAACGTCAATCACAGCGGCGTGATGCCGCGTCCGATGATGATGATGAGCGCACGCGCGATGGGCGCCGACGCGAAGAGCGCGCCGCTGTCGCTCGAAGGCGGCACGTCGACGGTGACGGTCAATGTGTCGGGGTCGGTGCAGATGAAGTGACGCGCAAGCGCAAGCCCAAACAGAAAACGCCACGGCATCCATCGATGCCGTGGCGTTTTTTCATGCAACACTCGCTACGCTAGCCGAGCGCCGCTCAGTTCGCGCCAACCGCCTGCGCCTGCTCGCGACGCCCACGGCGATACGCCCACACCATCAAGCCGATGCCTGCGAGAATCATGGGCAGCGACAGCCATTGACCCATCGACAGCCCCATCGCGAGCAGGCCGAGGAAATCGTCCGGCTCGCGCGCGAATTCGACCGTGAAGCGCGCCAGGCCGTAGCCGATCAGGAACATCGCGGAAATCGCGCCGAGCGGCTTCGGTTTGCGCGAGAAAAAGATCAGCACGAAGAACAGCGCCACGCCTTCGAGCGCGATCTCGTACAGCTCCGACGGATGTCGCGGCAGCATGTGATATTGCGCGAACACTTCGTTCAGATGCCATTGCGCGGCCAGTTGCGGATGCGCGGCGAGCCATGTGGCGTCGTCAGGCGCGGCGCCGGGAAACAGCATCGCCCACGGCGCGGACGGATCGGTCACGCGGCCCCACAGCTCGCCGTTGATGAAGTTGCCGAGGCGCCCCGCCGCGAGGCCCGTGGGCACCATCGGCGCGACGAAGTCGGTGACTTGCAGCCACGAGCGCTTGCGCTGATAAGCGAACAGCATCATCGCGATCGTCACGCCGAGAAAGCCGCCGTGAAACGACATGCCGCCTTCCCAGACCTTGAAGATGTCGAGCGGATGCGCGAAATAAAAGCTCGCCTTGTAGAACAGCACATAGCCGAGCCGGCCGCCGAGGATCGTACCTAGCACGCCGTAGAACAGCATGTCGTCGATATCCTTCGCGGTCCAGCCTTGCGCGGCGACGTACGGCAGCCGCAGCCGCAGCCGGGCGACGACGATCGCCGCGACGAACGCGACGAGGTACATCAAGCCATACCAGCGCACGGCGAGCGGCCCCAGATGGATGGCGACAGGGTCGAAATTGGGGTGAATGAGCATCGTGTAGTTATGGGCAGTTCAGGTTCGAAAGCAGTTTTTACAGGGAATCAGAAGCGGGATCTAGACACGCGACGCGACGCTCGCCACATGCGCGCGCACGATGTCGATGAAGCCCGCCAGCACCGGGCTGACCTCGTCGCTGCGCCAGACGAGGCCCGTCTCGATCGCGGGCACCGACTCGGACAGCGGCCGGTACACGACGCCCGTGCGCCGCAGGTTACGCAACGATTGCGGCACCAGCGCGACGCCCATGCCGGCCGACACGAGACTCACGATGGTCTGCATCTGGATCGCCTCCTGGCCGATCCGTGGCGCGAGGCCCGCAACGCCGTAGCAATCCATAATGATGTCATAAAAGCCTGGCGCGAGACGCCTTGGGAAGATCACGAGCGGCGCGTCGGCGACATCGCGCAGGCTGACGGGCATGTCGAGCCATTCGGCGGCGGGGTCTTCGGCGGCGCTGCCCTTGCCGTTTGCGTTCACGCTGCCCCGCAAGCCTTGCGCCATCTCCGTCGACATCGCGATCACGAGCGGCTCGCGCGCGATCGGCAGCCACGACAGCTGCGCCGCATGCCGCGACGGCAGCGGCGCGATCACCAGACCCGCGTCGATACGCCCGGCCACCAGTTCCTCGACCTGCACGTCGCTAGTCGCCTCGGTCAGTTCGAGCCGCACGCGCGGATGCCGCGCGCCGAAATCGCGCAGCAGCAGCGGCAGCAGGCCGTAATCCGCAGTCGACACGAACGCGAGCGACAGCACGCCCGCCTCGCCGCGCGCGAGGCTCTGCGCGAGCGGCCTGAGCCCTTCCGCGGCCGCGAGCAGCCGCTGCACCTCCGGCAACAGATCGGCGCCGACCGCCGTCAACTCGACCGAGCGCTTGGTGCGCGCGAACAGCTCGACGCCGAGCGTCTCCTCGAGCGCGCGGATCGCCTGCGACAGCGGCGGCTGCGTCATCGACAGACGCGCGGCCGCGCGCCCGAAGTGCTTTTCCTCGGCGACGGTGACGAAATAGCGCAACTGACGCAGGTCGGGGATCGTCGGCAGCATGATTAATATATTTTACGACCTGAACAACCGCGAATAATACACACGACGCGTGTCACGCAAAACCGCCGGTTTGCACGGTCTGGCGGAACTACACTGAACGGATGCGCGCGCGGACGCCGCCGCGCGCTTTCATCAGAACAGCCAGACTGGAGCTCCCCATGGCCTACAACCGTCGTTCGAAGAACATCACGCAAGGCATCGCGCGTTCACCGAATCGCTCGATGTACTACGCGCTCGGCTACCAGAAGGAGGATTTCGACAAGCCGATGATCGGCGTCGCCAACGGCCACTCGACGATTACGCCGTGCAACGCCGGCCTGCAGCGTCTCGCCGACGCGGCCGTCACCGCGATCAGGCGCGCCGACGCGAACCCGCAGACCTTCGGCACGCCGACGATCTCGGACGGCATGTCGATGGGCACCGAGGGCATGAAGTACTCGCTCGTGTCGCGCGAGGTGATCGCCGATTGCATCGAGACCTGCGTGCAAGGGCAATGGATGGACGGCGTGGTCGTGATCGGCGGCTGCGACAAGAACATGCCGGGCGGCATGATCGGCCTCGCGCGCATGAACGTGCCGGGCATCTACGTGTACGGCGGCACGATCCGGCCGGGCAACTGGAAAGGCACCGATCTGACGATCGTGTCGTCGTTCGAGGCGGTCGGCGAATTCACGGCGGGCCGCATGTCGCAGGAGGATTTCGAGGGCATCGAGAAAAATGCGTGCCCGTCGACCGGTTCGTGCGGCGGCATGTACACGGCCAATACGATGAGCTCGTCGTTCGAGGCGCTCGGCATGTCGCTCATGTATTCGTCGACGATGGCGAATCCCGACCAGGAGAAGGTCGACTCGGCCGCCGAATCGGCGCGTGTGCTCGTCGAAGCCGTCAAGAAGGATCTGAAGCCGCGCGACATCATCACGAAGCAGTCGATCGAAAACGCGGTTGCTTTGATCATGGCGACCGGCGGCTCGACCAACGCGGTGCTGCACTACCTGGCGATCGCGCACGCGGCCGAGATCGAATGGACGATCGAGGACTTCGAGCGCATGCGCAAAAAAGTGCCGGTGATCTGCAACCTGAAGCCGTCCGGCCAGTACGTCGCCACCGATCTGCACAAGGCGGGCGGCATTCCGCAGGTGCTGAAGATCCTGCTCGACGCCGGGCTTCTGCACGGCGATTGCATGACGATCACCGGCAAAACGATCGCCGAGGAGTTGAAGGACGTACCAGCCAAGCCGCGCAGCGATCAGCAGGTGATCTTCCCGATCGACAAGGCGCTCTACGCCGAAGGCCATCTCGCGATCCTGAAGGGCAATCTGGCCGAAGACGGCGCGGTCGCCAAGATCACCGGGCTCAAGAACCCGGTCATCACGGGCCCGGCGCGCGTATTCGACGACGAGCAGAGCGCGCTCGAGGCGATCCTCGCCGACAAGATCGTCGCCGGCGACGTCGTCGTGCTGCGCTATCTTGGCCCGAAGGGCGGCCCCGGCATGCCGGAAATGCTCGCGCCGACCTCGGCGATCATCGGCAAGGGGCTCGGCGAATCGGTCGGGCTCATCACCGACGGCCGCTTCTCGGGCGGCACCTGGGGCATGGTGGTTGGGCACGTCGCACCGGAGGCGTTCGTCGGCGGCACGATCGCGCTCGTGCAGGAAGGCGATTCGATCACGATCGACGCGCACCGGCTGCTGCTGCAACTGAACATCGACGATGCCGAGCTGCAGCGCCGCCGCGCCGCATGGCAGGCGCCGAAACCGCGCTACACACGCGGCGTGATGGCCAAGTATTTCGCGCTCGCGCAGCCGGCGAATCGAGGGGCGGTGACGGGGTAATGACCGCGGCCGGCGTGGCCCGCCCCGACAGGGATAACCCGCCGCCACGTTACGCGAAAACGCAAGGGGCGCACGAAAATCCGTGCGCCCCATTGCTCTTATAATGCGTGCACCACGAGCCGGGCATCTGCACTGGCGGAGACCATAATGAAATCGATGTCGTACGCAGCCGTGGCAGCCACTGTTGCGCTCGCCGCCGCATTGAGCGCCGCCAGTCCCGCAGCCCGAGCCGAAACAGCCGGGCTCGCGCTCGCCCAGCAGAAGAACTGCATGAGCTGCCACTCGGTCACTCGCCCGTTCATGGGGCCGGCGCTGCACGACGTTGCAGCCCGCTATGCGGGACGCAACGACGCCGCCTCCTATCTGAAGCGCAAGATCCTCGATGGCGGCACCGGCGTATGGGGAACCGTGCCGATGCCCGCGAACACGCAACTGACGCCCGATCAGGCGGCCACGCTGGCGGCTTGGGTGCTGACGCTCAAATAACGGCGCTCTCAGGTCACCGCGGCGTCAACGCGAGCGCCGCGCGATTTCTTCTTCCACCGCTTCACGTACCCAGTCGGTCATCTCGGCTTCGAGCGTCTGCGCGACCTCGCGCGTGATCTGGCTCACGAGCAGACTGGTGTGCTGCTGCACTGCATCACGGCAGCGCGCCTCGATGATGCCGCGCCCCTCGCCCGTCAGAAAACGCTGGAAGCGTCCGTGCAAACGTGCGGCGAGCGCGTCGGCATCGAGTGTGGGCTGAGCGGGAGCGGCTTCGTGCGCGCCTTCATGGTCGATATCCGGCGGCACGGTCGCGCCGGCTTCGAGCGGTATGAAGGGCTCGGTACGATCGAACACGCCGGGCGACACCTCCACGTCCTCATGCAAGTCGTCATGCCCATGTCGCACATGAATGCCGTGATGCGGCCGTGCGTGTTTTCTCGGGTGCGTGTGATCAGCCACGTGTGGCTGATGAAGCTCGGTCTGCGCGAGGGGCTCATGCTCCGCCGCATGCGGGGCCTCTCGCGTCGGCATCGGCTCCGGCACGAGCACGGGCTCCGGCGAACTCAGTTGCTCGGGCGTGGGCACCGGTTGGGGCGCGAGTACCGGCTCGGGCGCCAGCGTCGGGTCGGCTCGATGCGCGGGCGGTGGCACGAACGCGGGCTCCGTGCGGGAAGCGGGCTCGGGCACCGCCGCCGGTTGCGCGACGGCTGGGCTTGCGGGCTCGGCACCCGGCTGGGATGCAGGCGCGGCGGCATCGGTCGACGCCTCGCGCGCGCGGCCCGGCACGAGGACCTCGTTCAGGACCGGAATCGAATTGTCGTGGGGATCGGACACGTGCGCTCTCCGTGTTTGAGTCGAAGCCAGGGCAGGCGGTCCGCATGCCGCGTTCCTCGCGGCCATGACGCGCAGCGCAACGAACTAGCCGCCCTGCTTGTAGTTGTTCAAAGCATAGCCGCGATCGCGATAGAAGCGATAGCGCTCGCGGCCCGCAGCGAGTTCCTCGTGTGCGTTACCGACCACTTCGAGCAATCTTTCGAAGCGCGCGAACTGCGCCGGCACCGTTGCGCCCAGATTGAGCAGCACCTGATGATGCGGCACGTCGTCGAGATTCGTGGCCAGCACGACGGGCGTGTCGGTGGCAAGCGGCGCGCCCGCCATGCAGTGCGGCACGAAGTCGAGCGGCGAGAAGGTCCACAGCATTTCGTCGAAGGCGCGCAGGCGCGCGGGCTCGGCCAGCACGACGAGCGGCTGGCCCGCCAGATACGCCTTGCGCACGAGGCGGCACGCGTACAGCAGCGAATCGCCGACGTTCGAGTGAAAGTCGATTCTCGTCATCGGCCGCTCCGCGCCGCTTGCCGCGCGCCGTGCGCGCGCTTACCGCACTGCGTCATTGGCCGGCGCGGTCGATCAGGAACTGCGCGAGCAGCGGTACCGGACGGCCCGTCGCGCCCTTCGCAGTGCCGCTCTTCCACGCGGTGCCGGCGATGTCGAGATGCGCCCACGGGTACGAATCCGTGAAACGCGACAGAAAGCACGCGGCCGTCACGCTGCCCGCCGGACGCCCGCCGATATTCGCGACGTCTGCGAAGTTCGACTTCAGCTGGTCCTGGTACTCGTCGTCGAGCGGCAGGCGCCATGCCGGGTCGGCCGCTTCGCGCGACGCGTCGAGCAGTTCTCCGGCGAGCGCGTCGTCCTTCGAGAACAGGCCGCTGTTGTGATGGCCGAGCGCGATGATGCAGGCGCCCGTCAGCGTCGCGATGTCGATGACCGCGGCCGGCTTGAAGCGCTCCGCGTAGGTGAGCGCGTCGCACAGAATCAGGCGGCCCTCGGCGTCGGTGTTCAGCACCTCGATCGTGAGGCCCTTCATGCTGGTGACGATGTCGCCCGGCTTGGTGGCCGTGCCCGACGGCATGTTCTCGACGGCCGGAATGATGCCGACCACGTTGATCTTCAGGCCCATCTCGGCGACCGCGCGCAGCGTGCCGAGCACCGAGCCCGCGCCGCACATGTCGTATTTCATCTCGTCCATGCCCTCGCCCGGCTTCAGCGAGATGCCGCCCGTGTCGAACGTGACGCCCTTGCCGACCAGCACGACCGGCGCGGCCTTCGCGGCGGCGCCCTGGTACTGCAGCACGATGAACTGCGCCGGCTCGACCGCGCCCGCGGTGACCGACAGGAACGAGCCCATCTTCAGCGCTTCACACTGTTTCTCGCCGAGCACCTCGACCTTCAGCTTCCAGTCTTTCGCGAGCTTCTTCGCGGTGTTCGCCAGATAGGTCGGCGTGCAGACGTTGCTCGGCAGATTGCCGAGCTCGCGCGTCAGGTCCATGCCGTTGGCGAGCGCGCCGCCCTGCCTGGCGGCGAGCTTGGCGGCCTTCTCGTCACCGGTGTTGACGCTGAACACGATGCGCTTCAACGCGCGCGGCGTGTTGTCCGGCTTGCTCTTCAGTTGCGTGAAGCGGTAGGTCAACTCGCGCAGCGCGAGGATCGCGGCGCGCACACACCAGTCGGCCGTGCGTTCGAGCACCGGCAGTTGCGCGAGCGTGAACGTGACCTGCACGATCTTCGTGCCGAGCAGCGCGCGCCATGCGGCGCGGACCGCCTCGCCGTAGGCTTTCTGACTGAAAGCGTCCTGTTTGCCGAGGCCGACGAGCAGCACGCGCGACGCGCCGATGCCCGACACCTCGTGCAGGAACAGCGTCGTACCCGCCTTGCCGTCCATGTCGCCCGCTTTGATGACGCGCGTGAGCAGGCCCTTGGTGGCCGCGTCGATCTCCAGCGCGGCGCCCGACAGCGTTTGCGACTCGAACACGCCGATCACGATGCAATCGGATTTCCCGGTCAGGAAACCGTTCGTCGAGCCTTTGGTCCAATCACAGGCTTTTATGCTAAAGTCCATCGCGCTTGTCCTCGGATAAAATCTGGGCTTAAGATGAAAGCCGCAATTATCCGCTATTTTTCCCGCGGCGGCTGCACCGGAGGCGTGACGGGAACGAACACCCCCGCGTCGCCGTGAGCGCCCCCTCTCGTCATCAACAATGATCTTTGAACGCTCCCTCCAGCGCGAGCTCGCGTACACGGCTGGCGCCGTGTTCATGGTTCTCCTCACGCTCGTGCTGACGACGATGATGATCCGCATCGTCGGCTTCGCGGCCTCGGGCGAGGTCGACCCGCGCGACGTGCTGGTCCTGATCGGCCTCACCGTAATCGGCTATCTGGCCATCATGCTCGTCGCGACGCTGTTCGTGTCGATCCTGTTCGTGCTCACGCGCTGGTACCAGGACTCCGAGATGGTCGTGTGGCTGTCCTCGGGCGTCAGTCTCACGCAATTCATCAAGCCGATCGGCATTTTCGCCACGCCGATCATCATCCTGATCATGTTCTTCGTGTTCGTCGGCTGGCCGTGGTCGAACCAGCAGAGCAAGCTGATCCGCGCGCGCTTCCAGCAGCGCGACGAAGTCTCGCTGCTCGCGCCGGGGCAGTTCCGCGAATCGCCGACCACGCATCGCGTGTTCTTCATCGAGAAGATGTCGCCCGACCAGGGACATGTGGAAAACGTGTTCGTGACGAGCACCGAGGGCGGCAAGATCAACGTCGTGGTGTCGAAGAACGGCCACATCGAGACGCACAAGAACGGCGACCGCTTCGTCGTGCTGGAAAACGGCCGCCGCTACGACGGCGAACCGGGCCACCCCGATTTCCGCATCATGGAGTTCGAGCGCTACGGCGTGAAGATCCAGAGCCAGCCGGTCGTCAATACGCCGACCACCACCGGCTTGCCGACGCTCACGCTGCTGCGCAATCCCACTAAAGAGAACCTCGCCGAATTCGCGTGGCGCGCGGGTCTTCCGTTGATCGCGATCAACCTGATGCTGCTCGCCATTCCGCTCGCGCACCAGAACCCGCGGCGCAGCCGCACGATCAACCTCGTGATGGCCGTGTTGATCTACCTCACTTATTCGAATCTGCTGAACGTCGTGCAGGCGTGGATCGAGCAGGGCAAGATGTCGTTCGGCGTCGGGCTCGTGATCCTGCATGTGATCGTGCTCGGGATCGTCGCGTTCATCTTCTGGATGCGGGTGCGCAACCGGCCGCTATTTACGCGCGCCATGTTCAGCCGTTCGCAGGGAGCCTGAGCGATGCGCATTTATGAAAGGTATTTCGCGCGTCAGATCTATCTCACGTTCGTGTTCATCCTGTTTGCATTTTCAGGTCTGTTCTTCTTCTTCGACCTGATCAACGAACTGAACTCGGTCGGCCACGGCAACTACAAGTTTCAGTACGCGGTGCTGCGCGTCGCGCTGCAAACGCCGTCGCGTTTCTACGAAATCATTCCGGTCGCGGCGCTGATCAGCGCGATCTACGTGTTCGCGCAGATGGCGGCGAACTCCGAATACACGATCTTCCGCGTATCAGGCCTCGCGACGAATCAGGCGCTGCGCTCGCTGCTGAAGATCGGCATTCCGCTCGTGATCGTCACCTATCTGATCGGCGAAGTGGTCGGCCCGTATACGGATCAGCTCTCCGAGCGCGTGCGGCTCGAGGCGCTCGGCTCGTCGGTGTCGAGCAACTTCCAGTCGGGCGTGTGGGTCAAGGACACGCTGACCGAGCGCGCCGACGGCGAGCAGGTCACGCGCTTCGTCAACGTCGGCGAGCTGAAGCCCGACGCGACGATCAGCAACGTGCGCATCTACGAGTTCGATTCGAAGTTCCGCCTGACGAACATTCGCATCGCGCAGAGCGGCCGCTATCAGCCGCCGGGCCACTGGCTGCTGACCGGCGTGACCGATACGCAACTGCTCGACGTGGCCCCCGCTCCGGGTACGCCGGCAGATGCGCTCAATCCGGTCTATCGCGCGAAGCAGGTCACGCTGCCCGAGTATTCGCTGCGCTCGGAGCTGACGCCGCAGATCCTGTCGGTGCTGCTGGTGTCGCCGGACCGGATGTCGATGTTCAATCTGTTCCGCTATATCCAGCATCTGACCGAAAACCATCAGGACACGCAGCGCTATGAAATCGCGCTGTGGCGCAAGGTGCTGTATCCGTTCGCGGTGTTCGTGATGCTGGTGCTGTCGCTGCCGTTCGCGTATCTGCATACGCGCGCGGGCGTGGTCGGCGTGAAGGTGTTCGGCGGCATCATGCTCGGCATGAGCTTCCAGCTGTTCAACACGCTGTTCTCGCATATCGGCACGCTCAATACGTGGCCCGCGCCGTTGACCGCGGCGACACCTGGGCTCGTCTACCTGGTGCTGGGGCTCGTCGGCTTGAAGTGGGTCGACCGGCACTAACGCCAGTGCGTTGAGGGGCATCGTCAGGAGCTGATGCGATGGCTGTGCACGGACTGATTCTGTTTGGCCACGGCGCGCGCGATGCGCGCTGGCGCGAGCCGTTCGAACGGCTCGCCGACAAGCTGCGCGCCGCGCGCGCGGCGACGGGCGAAGCTCCTGCGGTTACGCTCGCCTTTCTCGAACTGATGGAACCCGACCTGCCGACGGCCGTCGCGCAACTCGTCACGCAAGGCTGCGATGCGATCACCGTGGTGCCGGTGTTCTTCGGGCAAGGCGGTCATGTCCGCAAGGATTTGCCCGCGATCGTCGATCATTGCCGCGCCGCGCATCCCGGTGTCGAGATTCACTGCGCGGTGGCAGTCGGCGAGGATGATTCGGTGCTGGATGCGCTCGCGCAGTATTGCCTGCGGCAGCTCTGATTTTTTCGTTCTGGTTGCTCAGATTCGCCGCTCTCGGGTCGGCCCCGCCGAGGATATTCAGGCCGCGACCAGCATCCCGTTCGACGAGCGCTTCGCCTCGGTCTGCCGCGCCGCGAACGCCTCGCCGATCATCAACAGACTCGGCTGCGACGCATCGACCCAGCGCTGCGCTTCGCCGGCCGCAAGATCTTCCAACGTCAGCGTCAGCATGCGTTCGCGCGGCGTGCTGCACGCCTCGACGATCGCCACGGGCGTCGTCGCGGGCTTGCCAGCATCGATCAGTTGCTGCGCGATTTCGACGCCGCTGTCGCGGCCCATGTAGAACACCAGCGAATCGGCGTTGACCTGCTCGCGGATCTCATCGGAACCTGGCGCGCGGCTGAACGTCGCGAGCGCGACGCTGCGCGACACGCCGCGCAGCGTCAGCGAACGCTTCAGCGTGGCCGCGCTTGCCAGTGCGGCGGTGATACCCGGCACGACTTCATACTCGATGCCCGCGGCTTCGAGCGCGCGCATCTCTTCGTCGGCGCGGCCGAACAGCATCGGATCGCCGCCCTTCAAACGCACGACTACGTCGTGCTCCAAAGCCGCATCGACGATCTGCTTGTTGATGAACTGTTGGGCCGTCGATAGCTGGCCGCAGCGCTTGCCGACCGCAATGCGCTTCGCGCGCGCGGGCGCGTAGTCGAGCATCGCCGGCTCGACCAGCGCGTCGTGCAGCACGACGTCGGCGGCGCCGAGCAGCCGCGCGCCGCGCACCGTAATCAGGTCCGCGGCACCGGGTCCCGCGCCGATCAGATAAACCTTACCCATTGACATCAACCTGTTCGTTGGAGCGTACGCGGCGGCGCGTTGCGCCGCCTGTGTGGCCCATCCGTCGCCTGCTAGCCTTGCCGTGCTCAGGCGGAAAACACGCGGATCATGCCGGCGGCGACCGTGTGGTTCGTCGCCTCGTCGATCAGCACGAACGCGCCGGTGCCCTGATGCGAGTCGTAGGCGTCGCACACGAGCGGCTTCTGCAAGGTCAGCGCGACACGACCGATGTCGTTCATCGCCAGTTCCTTGCGATCGGTCGCCTGCGACAGCGTATGCACGTCGAGCACTTCCTTGATCGCGCCGATCTTGGCGAACACCGTGCTGGTGGTCTGCTTCAGCAGATACTTGCGCTGCGTCGACAGCGGCGTGTCGTCGAACCAGCAGAGGTCCGCTTCGAGCTTCTTCGCCGGCTCCGGCGCCGCTTCGCGCAGCACGAAGGTGTCGCCGCGCGACACGTCGACGTCTTCCGCGAGACGGATCGTCACCGTCTGACCGGCGAACGCACGGTCCACCTGCGCGGTGCCGCCGACCACCGGCGCGATGATCTCGGCCACGGTCGCTTCGCGATTGGCCGGCAACACGACGATCGTGTCGCCGAGCTTCACTTCACCCGATTCGACCCGGCCCATGTAGCCGCGGAAATCGTCGGCCCGGCTGCCGTCCTGGCGCGCGACCCACTGCACTGGAAAGCGCAGCGCCTCGCCGTTCGCGGTTTCGACCGGCAGCGCTTCGAGCACGTCGAGTAGCGGCTCGCCCGCGTACCACGGCATGCGCTCGCTCGCCGTGACGATGTTGTCGCCCTTCAGCGCCGACACCGGCACGAAGCGCACGTCCTGCAGACCGAGGTGACGCGCGAGCTCGACGTACGCGTCGCGGATCTCGTTGAAGCGCGCTTCGCTGTAGTCGACGAGGTCCATCTTGTTGATCGCGACGATCACGTGCTGCAGACCGAGCAGCTTGACGATCGCGCTATGACGCTTGGTTTGCGGCAGCAGTTGCGCGACGCCGTTGTCGAACGTCACGCGCGTCGCGTCGACGAGAATGATCGCCGCATGCGCGGTCGACGCGCCCGTCACCATGTTGCGCGTGTACTGCTCATGGCCCGGCGTATCGGCGATGATGAACTTACGCCTGGCGGTGGCGAAGTAGCGGTAGGCGACGTCGATCGTGATGCCCTGCTCGCGCTCGGCTTCGAGGCCGTCGGTCAACAGCGACAGATCGATTTCGTCGCCGACGGTGCGCTTGTTCTTCGCGCGCGACAGCGCCGAGAGCTGGTCGCTCAATACCGCCTTGCTGTCGTACAGCAGGCGGCCGATCAGCGTGCTCTTGCCGTCGTCGACGCTGCCCGCGGTGATGAAACGCAGCACGCCGAGGTCTTCTGGTTGATGAATACTGCTCATGATTTTCCTTGTCCCTCTGTCGGCCGGAGTTAGCGCTTCAGCGCTTACTCCGGTCCCAAGTGTGCTTAGAAATAACCCTGCTTCTTGCGCTGCTCCATCGCCGCTTCCGACACCTGGTCGTCCATCCGCGTCGCGCCGCGTTCCGTGATTTCGGTGACGGCCGTCTCGGCGATGATCTTCTCGATGACGTCCGCGTCGCTTTCGACCGGGCACGTGCAGCTGATGTCGCCGACCGTGCGGAAACGCACGAGCGCCTGTTCGCTCGTCTCACCTTCGCGCATCGGCGTGAGCGGCGTGACCGGCACGAGCAGGCCGTTGCGGCGCACGATCTCGCGCTGGTGCGCGTAGTAGATCGACGGCAGTTCGAGCTGTTCACGCGCGATGTATTGCCATACGTCGAGCTCGGTCCAGTTCGAGATCGGGAACACGCGCATGTGTTCGCCGTTGTGCAGACGCGCGTTGTACAGGCTCCACAGTTCCGGGCGCTGCGCCTTCGGGTCCCACTGGCCGAATTCGTCACGGAACGAGAAGATGCGCTCTTTCGCGCGGGCCTTTTCCTCGTCGCGGCGCGCGCCGCCGATCATCGCGGTATAGCCGTACTGCTCGATGGTTTCGAGCAGCGTCACCGCCTGCGCGGCATTGCGCGAATCCGTTTCGCGACGCAGACGCACGGTGCCGCGCTTGATCGAATCTTCAACATGGCCGACCACCAGTTCAGCACCGATCTCTTGCGCGCGACGATCGCGGAAGTCGATCACTTCGTCGTAGTTGTGGCCCGTGTCGATATGCACGAGCGGGAACGGTAGCTGCGTTTTGCGGTTCGCGCCGAGGCCGAACGCCTTCAGCGCGAGCGCGAGCACCACCACGGAGTCCTTGCCGCCCGAAAACAGCAGCGCCGGCTTGCTGCATTCGGCAACCAGTTCGCGCAGGATGTGAATCGACTCGGCTTCGAGCCAATCGAGGTGATCCATCCGGTTGACCGTGTTGGCAAGCGGAGCGTTGACAGAGGAATCGAGCGTGGTGCTCATAGCGGGTCCTTCGTTGGTTCGCCCGGCAAGCGCTGCTCGCACGGGCGAAAATATTCAGATCGGTTTCGGCAGTAATGCGCCGCAAGCTCGGTACGCGGCGCTCAGGCCGACGCGTTTTCGTTGCGCTCGACCGCAATCGGAGTAATCGCCGTGATATGCAAGCCGCATTCCTTCGTATCGCGCGACTCCCACCACCAGCGCCCCGCCCGGCTGTCTTCGCCGGGGCGGATCGCACGCGTACACGGCTCGCAGCCGATGCTCGGATAACCGCGCGCATGCAGCGGATTGACCGGCACGTCGAACGCACTAAGATAATCCCAGACTTCGGCTTCGGTCCAGTCCGCGAGTGGATTGAACTTGGCGATATTGCGCGCGTCGTCGTGCTCTTCCTGGTGCAGCTCGGCACGCGTGACCGATTGCTCGCGACGCTGCCCGGTCACCCAGGCGCTGACCTCGGCAAGCGCGCGATTGAGCGGCTCGACCTTGCGGATCTCGCAGCAGCGCTTGCGCAGCTCGACGCTTTCATAGAATGCGTTCAGACCGTGCCCGTTCACATACTGCTCGACCGCGGCCGCCTGCGGATGAAACTGCTCGATGTCGTAGCCGTAGCGCTCTTTCACGCGGTCGAGCATGCCGAGCGTTTCCGCATGCAGACGCCCCGTGTTCAGCGAAAAGATGCCGATCTTCACGCCGCGCGACAGGATCGCATGCGTGAGCAGCATGTCTTCGGCCGCGAGGCTGCTCGCGAGCTTCACGTTCGCGTGACGCGCGGCGATCGAGTCGAGCAGCGCGTCGAGACGCTCGACCTTCGCTGCGAGCTCCGGGCTCAACGATTGCGCGGTGCTCATGCCGGGACCTTGGCGGCGCCAGCCTGCGCGGCACGGCGGCGGAACAGCGGCGACGTGTCCACGGCGCCCTGGTACTGCACGCTAAAGTCGTCGAACGCTTTCAACGCGTCGTTGATGTCCTTGTCGGCGCGCAGTGCATACGCGTCGAAGCCGCAGCGGAACATGAACGTGATCTGGTCGCGAAGCACGTCGCCGATCGCGCGCAGTTCGCCCTTGTAGCCATAGCGCTCGCGCAGCAGACGGCCGATGCTGTAGCCACGGCCGTCGCGGAACACCGGGAAGTCCACGGCGATCAGCGCGAGCTTGTCGAAGTCGCCGACGAGGTCCGCCGGTTCGTTATCCGGCGCGAGCCACACGCCGATGTCGGCGGCTTGACACGCGGCCACGAGCGCTTCACGCTCGGCCTGCCACAGCGCCAGCGGCACGATGACCTTGCCGGGCGGCAGTTCGGCCACTGCCGGCAAAGCGCCGTCTTCCGCGGCACGCACGACGCTCCAGTCGTCGTTGACGATCGCGCGGTTCTTGATGATTGAAGCCATCTGTTCAGTATCCTTTCGCGGTTACGCGTGAGCCGGTTGACGCGCGGCGTACACGCGCTCCTTGAACGGCACGATGCCGATACGGGTGTACGTATCGATGAAACGCTCGCCTTCCTGGCGGTTTTCCACGAACGTATCGATCACCTTCGTCATCACGTCGGGCATTTCCTCGGCCGAGAACGACGGGCCGATCACACGGCCAAGGTGAGCGCCGGTCGCGCCGGTGCCCTGCTCGCCGCCGAGCGTCACCTGGTACCACTCGGAGCCGTCCTTGTCGACGCCCAGAATGCCGATGTTGCCGACGTGATGGTGACCGCACGCGTTGATGCAGCCCGAGATGTTCAGCGACACGTCGCCGAGGTCGTGCACGTAGTCGAGATCGTTGAAACGCTCCTGGATCGCGAGCGCGATCGGAATCGACTTCGCATTCGCGAGCGAGCAGAAGTCACCGCCCGGGCACGAGATGATGTCGGTCAACAAGCCGATGTTCGGCGTCGCGAAACCCTGCGCCCTGGCCTTTTCCCACAGCGCGAACAGGTCGCGCTTCTTGACGTCGGCGAGGATCAGGTTCTGTTCGTGCGACACGCGGACCTTGCCGAACGAGTATTCGTCGGCCCAGTCGGCGACCGCGTCCATCTGCACGTCCGTCGCGTCGCCCGGCGCAACCGTGGTCGGCTTCAGCGACAGCGTGACCGACGCGTAGCCCGACACCTTGTGCGGACGCACGTTACGCTCGACCCAGCGCGCGAACGCGCGGTTTTCCAGCAGATGCTTTTCGAACGGCGTATCGGTGTCCGGCAGCTTGTCGTAAGCGGGCGGCGCGAAGTATTGCGTCACGCGATCCACTTCGGCCTGGGTGAGCGTCGACGGACCGTCCTTCAGGTGCTGCCACTCTTCTTCGACCTGCGCGGCGAACTTCTCCGGCGACAGCGCCTTCACCAGAATCTTGATACGCGCCTTGTACATGTTGTCGCGGCGGCCGTAGCGGTTGTACACACGCAGCACGGCTTCGCAGTAGGTCAGCAGATGCTGCCACGGCAGATCGCGGCGGATCACCGCCCCGACGATCGGCGTGCGGCCCAGACCACCACCGGCGAGGATGTCGGCCACCAGTTCGCCCTGTTCATTCTTGCGCAGATACACGCCCATGTCGTGGATCTGCACAGCCGCGCGGTCTTCCTTCGAACCCGACACGGCGATCTTGAACTTGCGCGGCAGCCACGCGAATTCGGGGTGGAACGTCGACCATTGACGCAGGATTTCGGCCCACGGACGCGGATCGACGACTTCGTCGGGCGCGACGCCGGCGAATTGATCGGCGGTGATGTTGCGAATGCAGTTGCCCGAGGTCTGAATGCCGTGCATCTGCACCGAGGCGAGCTTGCGCAGAATCTCCGGCGTCTCTTCGAGCTTGATCCAGTTGTACTGGATGTTCGAACGCGTCGAGAAATGGCCGTAGCCGCGGTCGTGTTCGCGCGCGATCTGCGCGAGCACGCGCATCTGGTCGCTGCGCAAGTTGCCGTACGGAATCGCGATGCGGTGCATGTACGCGTGGCGCTGGTAATACAGACCGTTCTGCAGGCGCAGCGGACGGAATTCCTCTTCGCTCAATTCGCCCGACAAGCGGCGGCGAACCTGATCGGCGTACTGCGCGACCCGTTCATCGACGATGGTCTGGTCGTACTGATCGTATTGGTACATTCGGGGGCCCCAATTTTTTCGAAACTTGCGTGACACGCGACCGTCCGGCTCGGCCGCGGCTTGAATACCGGCTTTGTCAGCTATCGCAAGCGAGCGTTTAGACCCATCGCTCATTTGCTTATAACAAATACAGATATCCATATTGAAAATGATGGACAGATCGTAATAAACTCGCCTTATATTTCAAACGACTAAAAAATTCTTTTTATATGCGGCGAGGTTATATATGAACCTGCACCAATTCCGCTTCGTCCGCGAGGCTGTGCGGCAGAACTTCAACCTCACCGAAGCGGCCAAGGCGTTGTTTACGAGCCAGCCGGGCGTCTCGAAGGCGATCATCGAGCTGGAGGACGAACTTGGCGTCGAAATCTTCACCCGCCACGGCAAGCGCGTGCGCTCGTTGACCGAGCCGGGCCGCATCATATTGGAGTCGGTCGAAAAAATCCTGCAGGAAGTGGAAAGCCTGAAGCGGGTCGGCAAGGACTTCGCGGCGCAGGATCAGGGCAACCTGACGATCGCCGCGACCCACACGCAGGCGCGCTACTCGCTGCCCGCGGCGATCGCGGAGTTCAAGAAGCGCTTTCCGAAGGTTCACCTTTCAATTCTGCAAGGCAGCCCGACCCAGGTCGCCGAAATGGTGCTGCACGACCAGGCCGACCTCGCGATCGCGACCGAGGCGATCTCGAACTACAAGGATCTGGTGTCGCTGCCCTGCTTCCAGTGGCACCACGTCGCGGTGCTGCAGCCCGACCATCCGCTGCTCGAGCGCAAGCTGCTATCGCTCGACGACCTGACCCAGTACCCGCTGATTACGTACGACAACGCGTTCGCCGGCCGCACCAAGATCAACGAGGCGTTCCGCCTGCGCGGGCTGCATCCGGACATCGTGCTCGAGGCGATCGACGCCGACGTGATCAAGACCTACGTCGAGCTGGGCCTCGGCGTCGGCATCATGGCCGACATCGCGTTCAACGCCGAGCGCGACCGCCATTTGCGCGCGATGCCGGTCGGCCATCTGTTCGGCAGCAACGTGACGCGCGTCGCGCTGAAACAGGGCGCGTATCTGCGCAGCTACGTGTACACGCTCGTCGAGCTGCTGTCGCCGAGCCTGAGCCGCAAGCTGATCGAGCAGGCGCTGAAGGGCGAACACGAAACCTATGAGCTTTGAACCGCTTCCATACCGCTCTCTCGCTACGGAGACCTTCCGATGAAGTTGCATAACAATAAAGTGCGCAACACCCTGCGCGGCCTCGCGGCCGCGGCGCTGCTCGTCGCCGGCGCGGCGCACGCCGACCTGAAAGTCGGCATCGATCTGTCGTACACCGGACCGGCCGCCGTGATCGGCATCACCAGCAAGAACGCGATGCTGATGTGGCCGCAGACGATCGCCGGCCAGAAAGCCGACTACATCTTCCTCGACGACGCGTCCGACCCCGGCAACGCCGTGCGCAACATCCGCAAGCTGATCGACGAGGACCACGTCGACGTGGTCGTCGGCCCGAACATCACGCCGGCCGCGATGGCCGCGCTCGATCCGGTCGCCGACAGCCAGACGCCGATGATCACGCTGATCGGCTCGGCGATCGTCGTCGAGCCGCAGGAAGGCAAAAAGATCTGGGCCTACAAGATGGCGCAGACCGATAGCGCGATGGCCGACGTGATGACGCGCTACATGTCGAACCACGACGTGAAGACGGTCGGCTTCATCGGTTTCGCGGATGGCTACGGCGAAAGCTGGCTCAACGAGTTCAGCAAGTTCGCTGCGCTGCGCCATATCCGGCTGGTCGCGACCGAGCGCTACAACCGCACCGACGCGAGCGTGACCGGCCAGATCCTGAAGCTGATGGCCGCGAAGCCCGACGCGATCCTGATCGCCGGCGCGGGCACCCCGACGGTACTGCCGCAGCGCACGCTGATCGAGCGCGGCTACAAGGGCCCGATCTATCAGACGCATGGCATCGCGACGCCGGAGTTCATCAAGCTCGGCGGTAAAGACGTGGAAGGCACGCTGTTCCCGACGCAACCGGTCGTCGTCGCGCGCACGCTGCCGGCCGATCATCCGTCGAAGAAGGCGGCGCTCGCGTTCGTCGACGCGTACGAGGCGAAGTACGGCCCCGGCAGCGTCACGCAGTTCGCGGGCGACGCGGCCGGCGTGTACCCGCGCCTGCAGGACGCCGTCGCGCGCGCGTTGAAGACCGCGCAGCCGGGTACGCCGGCGTTTCGCGTCGCATTGCGCGACGAGCTCGAACACGCGCATGAGCTGGTGGTGCCGAACGGGGTCGTCAATACGAGCCCGAAGGATCACGTCGGTCTCGATCAGCGGGCGAGCGTGATGGGCACCATCAAGAATGGCAAGTTTGTTTACCTGAGCCAGTAATCTGGCATCGGGGCGCCGATCAGGCGCCCCTGACAGCGGCTTCGCGAATGTGCAAGCCGCCGTTCGTTCAGCGGGCACCCCATCCGCTTTCTTTCGCCTTTCGGTAGAACTTCCCTCACAGCGCGTCCGCACGATCGGCCACACCGCGCCAGCGAACGCCTACACTGCATGGATCCGCTTCTCCGTTGGCGCATTGCACGCATGCGACGCATGCTGCGTCACGGTCAACGCGTTGCCCGTCCGGCAGACCTGATCACGCGAACGCTGCCGGAGCACAACATCCGCACGGGAGGCATGATGGCCACCGCTTCGATCACAGAGAACGCCAGCGCTGGCATCGTCACCGTTGCAAGCACCCATGCGGGCGACGCGACCGCCGAGCGTCTTCAAACCTTGATTCTGGAGCGAGGGCTGACGGTTTTCGCGTGCATCGATTTCAGCGGTGACGCTGGGCGCGAGGGACTGGCGATGCCGTTCAGCCGGCTCCTGATCTTCGGCAATCCCAAAGCCGGTACACCGTTGATGCAACTCGCGCCGACCGCCGCGCTCGATCTTCCTTTGAAGGTGCTTGTCTGGGAGGACGCGGACGGCCGTGCGTGGCTATCCTTCAACTCGACGGCCTATCTTCGTGAGCGGCATGGTCTGCCGGACGATTTGATGAAGCCGGTGAGCGGTGTGGCCGCCCTCGTCGATGCGGCCGCGCGGTAACGCGTCGAACCAAGGAGACCGCCATGTCCATGCACGCTCTGGTCCTCAGCCAATACAACGGCCAGCTCGATTACACGCCGCTGCCCCGCCCGGAACCCGCTGCCGGCCAGGTCCTGGTGCGCGTCGCCGCGAGCGGCCTCAATCCGCTCGACATCAAGATTCGCGCGGGCGAGGCCGCGCACGCGCAACACCCGTTGCCGCTCGTCCTCGGTATCGACCTCGCGGGCACGGTGGAGGCGCTCGGCGATGGCGTCGGCGGGTTCGCTGTCGGCGACAACGTGTATGGCATGACCGGCGGCGTCGGCGGCATCCAGGGGTCACTCGCCGAGTACGCTGCGGTCGATGCCGCCCTGCTCGCCCATGCGCCGCGCAATCTGTCGCTGCGCGAGGCCGCCGCGTTGCCGCTCGCGTTCATCACGTCGTATGCGGGTATCGTCGATCGCGCGCATCTGCAAGGCGGAACCAAAGTGCTGGTCCAGGGTGGCGCCGGAGGGGTCGGCCACATTGCCGTGCAACTGGCGCGCGCGCTCGGCGCCGACGTCTATGCAACCGCGAGCGCACACAATGCCGAGCTGGTGCGGCGGCTCGGCGCGACACCGATCGACTACCGCGCGCAGACGGTCGAACAGTATGTGGCGATTTTGACCGATGGCGAAGGCTTCGATCTGGTCGTCGATACGGTAGGGGGGGCCTCGCTCGATGCGTCGTTCGCCGCGGTCCGGCATTTTGGGCACGTGGTCAGTGCGCTTGGCTGGGGGACGCATGCGCTTGCGCCGCTGTCGTTTCGTGAAGCCAGCTATTCAGGGATCTTCACGCTGTATCCGTTGCTGACCGGTCGATATCGCGCGCACCTCGGCGAGATGATGCGCGAAGCGACGCGGCTCGTGGAAAGCGGCGCGCTCGCGCCCGTGGTCGATCAGACACGGTTCGATTTGCGCAGCGCGGACGAGGCCTATCAGCTCGTCGGCAGTGGGACTGGACGTGTGAAGGTGGTGGTCGACGTGGATACCGCGCAACGCTGACCCGGTCATGAACAACCCGTCGAAATCAGCGCAGTCATCCGACTCAGGTATGCTGGGCCCTTTGTAACCGCTTCCGTTCAAGGGGAGACCATGCGGCGCGTTGTATTCAATCAGAAAGGTGGCGTAGGCAAATCGACCATCGTCTGCAACCTGGCGGCCATCAGCGCGAGCGAAGGGCTGCGCACGCTGGTGATCGACCTCGATGCCCAGGCGAATTCGACCCAGTACCTGCTCGGCCCGCAGGCGAGCGAAGTCCACCCCACCGTCGCGGGCTTCTTCGAAACCGCGCTCGGCTTCAGCTTCAAACCCGTGGAAGCGACCTCGTTCATCCATCCGACGCGCTTCGAGAATCTCGACGTGATGCCCGCCCATCCGGACCTCGACACGCTGCACGGCAAGCTCGAATCGCGCTACAAGATCTACAAGCTGCGCGACGCGCTGAACGAACTCGACATGTACGACGCGATTTACATCGACACGCCGCCCGCGCTGAACTTCTACACGCGCTCGGCGCTGATCGCCGTCGAGCGTTGTCTGATTCCGTTCGACTGCGACGACTTCTCGCGTCGCGCGCTCTACACGCTGCTCGAAAACGTCAAGGAGATCCAGCAGGATCACAACGACGCGCTGCAGGTGGAGGGCATCGTCATCAACCAGTTCCAGCCTCGCGCGAGCCTGCCGCAAAAGCTCGTCGACGAACTGATCGGCGAAGGCTTGCCGGTGCTCGGGTCGCGCTTGTCATCGTCGGTGAAGATCCGCGAGTCGCATCAGCTGGCGACGCCCGTCATTCATCTCGATCCGGGACATAAGCTCGCGCAGGAGTATCGGGCGTTGCATCGGGAGTTGAGCGAGCACGCCGGAGCGACGCGTTGCGCTGCCAGCAAGCGATGATCTTGCCGTCGCTGAGCGGGTCGTGGTTCATCGCGTGTTTTCGTCCGTAGTCCCCAACCGCATACCGTCGGCAAAATTGTTAAAGTAACGCTCTCGTCAATCAGCCGCCGCAGTCCCCATCATGCGCACCACCCGAGCCATCCACGCCGTCGAGCGCCTGAAAACGCGCAGCGGCAACCCGCGCTTCGCCGCGATCAGTCTGTCCGGCGGCCTGTTCTATCTGGTCGACAAATCGAGCGGAGTCGACCAGAAAGTGTCCGACCCGCTGACGCTCGACGACTTCGTCAAGTTCGTCGACGCGTACGGCCCGCAGAAGCCGCGCAAGGCCAGCAAGCTCGATATCGCGTTCGAAGCGCAGATCAAGAAAAGCAAGGGCGGTTGACGCTTCGGCAGCTTCGTCGACCTGGCGTTTTGTTGCAACGCTTCATGCCCCTTCCATCTGCACCCACCGCCCATCCGCCGTACTGCTTTTCAGCACCGCGTCGATAAACCGCAAACCGTCGACGCCATCATCGACCGTCGTCAACAGCAGGCTCTCGGCTGGCGGCGCGCGACCATCGTTCAACGCATCGATCTGCAACGCCGCATCCTGGTACAACTGCGCGAACGCTTCCAGATAGCCTTCCGGATGCCCGGCCGGCACACGGGTCGCATGCGCGGCAACCTGACTATTCACCCGAGCGCGCGTCAATCGTTCGGCAGCGCCGCCCAACGGCGTGAACCACAAGGCGTTCGGCTCCTCCTGATCGAACGCGAGTCCCGCCTTCGTGCCATACACGCGCAAGCGCAGCGCGTTCTCCGCGCCGCTCGCCACCTGGCTCGCCCACAACATGCCGCGCGCGCCGTTCGCATAACGCAGCATCGCCTGCACGTGATCGTCGACACGACGCCCCGGTACGAACGTGTGCAACTCGGCCGACAGCGCGCGCGGCATCATCCCCGTCACGAAAGCGGCCAGTTGATACGCGTGCGTGCCGATATCGCCGAGGCACCCGGCCGGCCCCGCCAACGCCGGATCGGTGCGCCAGCCCGCCTGCCTGTTCGCGCCGCCTGTTTCGACCGGCTCGGCGAGCCAGTCCTGCGCATACTCGACCTGCACGACGCGAATCTCGCCCAGTTCGCCACGTTCGACCAGCTCGCGCGCATGCCGCACGAGCGGGTAGCCCGAATAGGTATGCGTCAACGCAAACAGCCGCTTTTTTGACTGCGCGAGCTTCGCGAGCGCTTCGCCTTCGGCGAGCGAAACCGCGAGCGGCTTGTCGCAGATCACGTGGATGCCGGCTTCGAGAAACGCCGTCGCGACCGGCGCGTGCAGATGATTCGGCGTGACGATCGCGACCGCGTCGATACCGTCCTCGCGCGCGGCCTCGGCGCGCGCCATCTCGCGCCAATCCGCGTAGCTGCGCGCGATGCCCGCTTCGACGGCGCTCGCCCGCGCGCGCTCGGAATCGGACGACAACGCGCCCGCCACCAGTTCGAAACGATCGTCGAGCCGCGCGGCGATCCGATGCACGGCGCCGATGAACGCGCCCTGCCCGCCGCCGACCATCCCCAGCCTGAACCTTCTTCGCTGCATTGTTTGCGCTCCCATGTGTTGCGTCGGCTGTCACCGCCCGGCCGTCAGATGCCGAGCACGCTTTTTAACTGTGCGGTATCGACACCGCTTCCCGCGAAGTCATCGAACGCACGCTCGGCCACGCGGATGATGTGCCGGCGAATGAACTCCGCGCCTTCGCGCGCCCCGTCGTGCGGATGCTTCAATGCGCATTCCCATTCGAGCACGGCCCAGCCCGGAAAATCGAACTGCGCCATCTTCGAGAAAATCGCGCCGAAGTCGATCTGCCCATCGCCGAGCGAGCGAAACCGCCCCGCGCGTTCGACCCAGCCGCTGTAGCCGCCGTACACGCCCTGCTTGCCGGTCGGACGAAACTCCGCGTCCTTCACATGAAACGCCTTGATGCGCTCGTGGTAGATATCGATGAACGCGAGATAGTCGAGCTGTTGCAGCACGAAGTGGCTCGGGTCGTACAGGATGTTCGCGCGCGGATGCTGATCGACCGCCGCGAGAAAGCGCTCGAACGTCACGCCGTCGTGCAGGTCTTCGCCCGGATGCAGTTCGTAGCAGACATCGACGCCGGCCGCGTCGAACGCATCGAGAATCGGCGTCCAGCGGCGCGCGAGCTCTTCGAACGCGGCTTCGACGAGACCGGCCGGCCGCTGCGGCCACGGGTACAGATACGGCCACGCGAGCGCGCCCGAAAACGACACGTGCGTGCTCAGGCCCAAACGACGCGACGCCTGCGCCGCGAGCTTCATCTGCGCGATCGCCCATTCGGTGCGCGCCGCCGGATTGCCGCGCACCTGCGGCGCGGCGAAGCCGTCGAACAGCGTGTCGTAAGCCGGATGCACGGCGACCAGTTGCCCTTGCAGATGGGTCGATAGTTCGGTGATCGCGACGCCCGCGTTGTCGGCGCTCTCGCGCAGTTCGTCGCAATACGCGTCGCTCGCGGCCGCCTTGTCGAGATCGATCAGGCGCGAGTCGCACGGCACCTGGATGCCCTTGAAGCCGAGACCCGCGGCCCAATCCGCGAGATGCCCGAGGTTGTCGAACGGCACGTCGTCGCCCACGAACTGCGCGAGAAAAATCGCCGGCCCTTTGATGGTTTTCATCGTACGGTTCCTCGAACTTTGCGCGCGGGCCGCGCCCGCGCGTGCTAGACGATGCCCGGCGCGCCGCTCAGAACGGCGAGTCGGGGAAATAGAACTGCTGGGCGTTTTCCTTCGTGATCAGCACGGACGGAATGATCGTGGTGGCCGGCAGCTTGTCGCCCTTCAGCCGCGCTTCGGCCGTCAGCTTGATCGCGTCGTAGATGAATTTCGGCGAGTACGACACGTCGGCCTTGATCATCGGCGCGCCGTCCATCACGTTCTTCACCATGCCCTTCGAGCCCGCGCCGCCGAACACGATCTTGATGTCGCTGCGCTTCGCCTGATCGATCGCCTTCAGCACGCCGACCGCCATGTCGTCGTCGGCGGCCCATACGGCGTCGATGTGCTTGAAGCGCGTCAGGTAGTCCTGCATCACCTTGAACGCGTCGTCGCGATTCCAGTTCGCGTATTTCGCGTCGAGAATCTTGATGTCCGGATAGTTTTTCATCACGCCGGTGAAGGCGGTCCAGCGCTCGTTGTCGAGCGTGGTCGGAATGCCGCGCAGCGCGACGACGTTGCCCTTGCCATCAAGTGCCTTTGCCAGGTACTCGGCCGGAATCTTGCCGAACGCGGTGTTGTCGCCGGCCACGTAGGCGTCCTGCGCGCTCGTGTTCGTCAGGCCGCGATCGACCACCGTCACGTACACGCCTTTCTTCTTCACCTGCTCGACCGGCTGTGTCAGCGTCGCCGATTCGTACGGGAAGATCACGAGCGCGTTGATCTTGTTGACCGTCACGAGATCCTGCAACTGGTTCGCCTGCTCGGGCGCGTTGGCGGCCGTTTTCACGATCACTTTCAGATCGGGATGCGCCTTCTCGAGATCCGCCTTCGCCTTGTTCGCCCACCAGACGATGCCGCCGGTGAAGCCGTGATCGGCCGTCGGAATCGCGACGCCCAGCGTGACCTTGTCGTCGGCGCGCGCCGCGCCGCTCGTGCCCAGTATCCCCAACGCCAGCACGCCGGCGCCGATCGCTCGAATGACTTGCTTCATGGTGTGTGTCTCCAATCATGAGGCGTTCGCTCGCCCCGATTTTTCGGACCTGCCGTTGGTTTACCGCGCCTGCTTTGCTACGCCTGCTTCGCTGCGATTTGTTCAGCGCGCTTTTTTCACTGCGCTCGCGCCGCCTGGAAGTGCGCGGCTAGCGCCGCCCACGCTGCACGAACGCGACGAAAATAATCACGACGCCCTGCACCGCCGCGTTCAGATACACGCTGATGATGCTGGTCAGGTTCAGGATGTTCGCGATCACCGACAGCAGGATCGCGCCGATCACGGTGCCGATCACGCGTCCCTCGCCGCCCTTGAGCGCGGTGCCGCCGACCACCACCGACGCAATCGCTTCGAGCTCCCACAACAGGCCCGTGGTCGGCGTGGCGGAGCCGAGGCGCGGCACGTAGAGCACGGTGGCCACGCCCACGCAAATCCCCAGCAGCACATAAGTGACGATCTTCACCGTATCGACGCGAATCGCCGCATAACGCGCGACCTGTTCGTTCGAACCGATCGCCTGCACGTGCCGGCCGAACGCGGTGCGATTGAGGATCAGCGCGCCGCCGGCCGCGACCACGAGAAACACCCAGATCGGCACCGGCACGCCGAACAGGCTCGCGTAGTAGACGGGACCGTAGAGGTCCGATAGCGAATCATTGAGCGTCAGCGCGCCGCCATCGGCGAGCCATGTCAGCACCGCGCGAAAAATCCCGAGCGTGCCCAGGGTGACGATGAACGGCTCGATGCGCCCTTTGGTGATCAACAGCCCATGCGCGCAGCCGAACAGCGCGCCGAGCACGAACGCCGCGACGATGCCGATCGTCACGATCACGAGCGGCGGCAACGCATGACCGGCGGCGCCCGCCGCGAGCCCGTTCATCAGCCAGATCATGATGCCCGCGATCAGCGCGGCCATCGAGCCGACCGACAGATCGATGCCGCCCGAGATGATCACGAAGGTCATGCCGACCGCGATGATGCCGATGAACGACGTGCGCGTGAGCACGTTCATCAGGTTGTCGAGCGTCGCGAAGTCGCGATTGAGCAGCGTGCCGACGATGCACAGCACGATCAGCCCGGCGAGCGGCCCGAGCGTGTAGAGCCGCTGCGCGACGCGCAGCGCGCGCCGTGATTGCACGGCTTCAGTGGGTGCCGGTCGCATGAGCGATCAACTCCTCTTCAGTCAGATGCTCGAGCGTCAGCGTCGCTTGCAGATGTCCCGCGCGCATGACGGCGACGCGATGGCACAAGCCGATCAGCTCGACCAGTTCGGATGAAATGACGATCACCGCGCGGCCCTGCGCGGCGAGACGATGAATCAGGAAGTAGATGTCGCGCTTCGCGCCGACGTCGACGCCGCGCGTCGGCTCGTCGAGCACGATCACGTTCGGGTCGGGCTGCAGGAACTTCGCGAGCGCGAGCTTCTGCTGGTTGCCGCCCGACAGCATGCGCGCGCGGCTCGACAGGTCGCCGGTACGAATGCCGAATTCGCCGACGGCCTTCTGCAAGGCCGCGCGCCCCGCTTTGATGTCGAGCAGCGGATGCGCGTAGCGTTCGAGCGTCATCAGCGTGACGTTGTCCTGCAGGCTCAGGTCGACGTGCAGACCCTTGCCCTTACGGTCCTCGCTCAGATACGTGAGACCGTGGCGCATCGCGTCGCGCGGGTTCTTCAGATCGACTGCCCGGCCGGCGATTTCAATCGTGCCGCCCGTGCGTTTGCGCAAGCCGATGATCGCCTCGAACGCCTCGGTGCGGCCCGCGCCGACGAGGCCCGCGAAGCCGAGCACTTCGCCCGCGCGCACCTCGAAGCTCAGATCCTCGACCCAGTCGGGCACCGTCAGGCCGTTCACACGCAACGCGATCGGCGTGTCGGCGGGCACCGTCTGCTTGTCGGGGAACATGTCGGACACGTCGCGCCCGACCATCAGGTTCGCCATCTGCTGACGCGCGAGCCCCGCGGTTTCACCGCGCGCGACGAAGCGGCCATCGCGCATCACGATCACTTCGTCGGTGATGCGCTCCACTTCATCGAGCTTGTGCGAGATGTAGACGATCGTCACGCCATCGGCCTTGAGCTTCAGCATCAGCGCGAAGAGCCGTTCGGTCTCGGCGGGCGTCAGCGTCGCGGTCGGCTCGTCCATGATCAGGAGACGCGCGCGGCGCGACAGCGCCTTCGCGATCTCGACCATCTGCTTTTCCGCGACGATCAGCTCGCGCACCTTCGTGTCCGGCGCGCGCTCGAGCCCGACCTGCGCAAGATAGCGCGCGGCGTCGCTGCGCATCGCGGCATCGTCGACTAACCAGCCGCGGCGCTTCTCGTGACCGAGGTACATGTTCTGCGCGATCGTCAGATGCTCGGCGAGGTTGAACTCCTGGTGGATCAGCACGATGCCCTGCGCCTCGGCGTCGCGTGAGCCGGCGAAGCGCTGCGCGTGGCCGTCGACCAGTACGCTGCCTGAGGTTGCCGTTTCATAGCCGGCGAGGATTTTCATCAGCGTCGACTTGCCCGCGCCGTTCTCGCCGAGCAGACCGTAGATGCGGCCGGGTGCGAGTTCGAAGCTCACGCCGTGCAGCACGCGCACGGGCCCGAAGTCCTTGCGGATGTCGTCGAAACGGATCGCGAGGCTCATGGCTCACGCACTCCCGCGGATCACGAGGCGATGCGGCAGCAGCACGCCCGGCACGTTGGCCTGCGGATTCGCGAGGCGTTGCAGCAGCAGACGCGCGGCGGTCTCGCCAAGCTCGCGCATCGGCTGCGCGATCGTCGTGAGCGGCGGATCGATCTGCGCGGCGAGCGAGATGTCGTCGAAGCCGGCCACGGCGACGTCGTCGGGCACGCGCTTGCCGACGCTGCGCAAGCCGTGGATCACGCCGATCGCGAGCGTGTCCGACACCGCGAAGATCGCGCTCGGCGCATCGGGCTGCCGCATCAACGCAGCCGCGGCCGACGCACCCGCCTCGTAATCGAGGCTGTTCAGATTCATGCGCCAGCGCGGGTCGGGCGCGATGCCCGCGTCGCTCAAGGCGTCGAGGTAGCCCTGCTGACGCTGGCGCGCATACAGATAGTCGACGTCGGAATTGATCAAGCCGATGCGCCGGTGGCCGCGCGTGAGCAGGTGGCGCACGGCGTCGCCGGCCGCGCGGTAGTTGTCGATGCCGACGTAGGGCACGCCCATCTGCGGATCGAACTCGCAGCACGCGACCCACGGCAGCGCCTGCGACGCTTCGCCGAGCGCCTGCTGGATCGTCGCCGGATCGAGGCAGATCGCGCCGTCCGCGCGGCGCCGCCGCAGCATGTCGAAGTAGCTGCGCTCACGCCCCGGGTCCGCGCCGGTGTCGCATAGCAGCATGAAATAGCCGTGCTGACGCGCGACGCTGTCGATACCGCGCACGATCTCCGCGTAAAACGGATTGCCGAAGTCCGGCACCATCGTCAGCAGCAGGCGGCTTTCGGCGGTGCGCAGATTGCGCGCAAGTTCGTTGACGCGGTAGCCGCTCGCGTCGATCGCGGCGAGCACCCTGTCGCGGGTAGCGGTCCGCACGTTCTCGTGGCCGTTCAGCACGCGCGACACCGTCGCGACTGACACGCCCGCCTGCTCGGCCACGCCGGCGATCGACGGCCTGTCGGCCGCGCGCGGCGAGCGCCTCTGCGGCTGAGGTTGCGGTCGACTGCTCGCGCCGGACACCACGGCCGGCGACGATCGGGACGGCGTTCGGGACACACGACCTCGCAGCAAAAATGTAATCGATTACATTTTGTGGCGATGGTGATGCGAATCGCAAGGACGGATCGCTAGGGATTAACACGGGGGCCGCCCGGCCTGGCGCTTGCCCGCGAGCGGCCGGCGCGAGTCCGCCATTTGGTACAATCCCGCAGTTCCCCTGACGCGGCTTGCGATGCGAATACCTTGCTCCGAAGCCGCGGCCGCCGGCAATCCGCCGGGGCCGGGTCAGGACAAAAGTCTGCGGCCGCCGCCCGCTCGCCAAACCAAAACCGCCGAATCCACCATGAACATCGAGCAAGCGCGTTTCAACATGATCGAACAGCAGATCCGCCCCTGGGAAGTGCTCGACCAGGACGTGCTGAATCTGCTGTCGATCGTCAAACGTGAGAATTTCGTCCCCGCCGCTTACCGCGACCTGGCTTTTGCGGACTTCGAAGTGCCGCTGCCGGCCGGCCAGCACATGCTGGCGCCGCGCATCGAGGCGCGCGTGCTGCAGGAACTTGCGGTGAAGAAGCACGAAAGCGTGCTGGAAATCGGCGCGGGCTCGGGTTACATGGCGGCGCTGCTCGCGCATCGCGCGCAACACGTGTTGACCGTCGACATCGAACCGGAACTGACCGAGTTCGCGAAGAGCAACCTGATCGCCAACGGCGTGCTGAACGTCGAAGTCGCGACCGGCGACGCCGCGCGCGGCTGGACCGGCGCGGCACCGTACGACGTGATCTGCGTGTCGGGCGGTCTGCCGGTGCTGCCGCAGGAAATCCTCGAACAGCTGAAGGTCGGCGGCCGTCTCGCGGCGTTCGTCGGCAGCGCGCCGGTGATGAAGGCGCAAATCATCACGCGCATCGACGAGAAGCAATACCGCATCTCCGACGTGTTCGAAACCTATGTCGAGCCGCTCGCCAACGCGGTGCAGCCGGCGCGGTTCAGGTTCTAAGCGGCTCTTTTTCGCTGCGCCTGGCGCTGTATTGTTGATCTGGACGGGCGGCGAGCAAGCCGCCGTCCCACGAACTGGATGTCTCGCTGATGCAAAACCTGACCGCTCCCGCACTCGCCGAATGGCTCGCCGATACCTCGCGCCCCGCACCCGTGCTGCTCGACGTACGCGAGCCGTGGGAACTGCAAACGGCGTCGATCGCCGGCATCGTGTCGATTCCGATGCGCGAGATTCCCGCGCGCAGCGAAGAACTCGATGACGACGCGCAGATCGTCTGCATCTGCCATCACGGTGCGCGCAGCGCGCAGGTCGCGATGTTCCTCGAATCGCGCGGACACACCAACGTGTTCAATCTGCAAGGCGGGATCGACGCGTGGTCGCGTCAGGTCGATCCGTCGGTTCCGACTTACTGAGATTCGGCGCGAAGGTAGCGCGTTGAAGCGGCGCAAGGGCTGACGGTCCTTGCGCCGCTTTTCGTTGGCGCTACGCCAGAAATGGTGGCGAACACCCCGCAAGATCGACGGCTTGTGGGGTGTTTTGTTTTTTGTGAGCGAACGTTCAGCCCATCATTGAGCAGGGACTAACGGTTGTTCGTGGACGTCCCTGCCGACCGATGACTATTGCGCACGCTGGCAAAAGCAAGCGGAAATTTTGGGCCGTCGCCCATATACGGACAAGCGATCGCGCGGTGATTATCTGATCGCTGCCGATCCGGGCAGCGCCTTCAAATAGATCGTCGGCACGCCTATGTCCCTGTCAGTATTTGAGATGCACTCGTTGGAAATGTTCTGCCATAGGCCTCTGGGTGCATGTTATGTGATCTGTGACGAGTGGCACTACAAGGCGTGCCTGCGCAAGGCAGCGGACGCCGAGAAGGCCAAAGTAGATACGCGGGAATTTCTCGGTATTGCCGAACTGAACTGTCGCGACTGGGGGGAGGACCGGAAGCTGGTCGAGCGCATCATGAAGCATCGCTGGCTGTGGTTTCATAATGTGCGGGACCGGAACCCCGAGACAGATGGCTGGTGGGTTATCAGTGCGCTTCTCGACGAGGTGCGCAGGGGCTCCCTGCTTGCCATTAAGGGGCGTCGTACCGACCTGTTTTCGCAGTCACACGTCACGCCAATCAGGACTCTCGCGGCGAGGGCAGTCGATCTCACGAACGGCGGACCCATGTTGGTCGGCCCGTATCATCCGGCCACACGGCAAACGGGGTTGACAACCGCACGCGCAGCAATGCATGTCGGTAGCAGCGACGTGGGCGCCCTGCTCGAAGCGGCTGTCGACATGGTCGGTGCGCCGGCCGCTGAGAGTGACGCGGATAGCGCAAATGGCAGCGGCCTGGCCAATGATGGGCTCACCTTAACGCTGCTCGGCGATGCAGAGCCGTTCGAGTATAGGCAGGACGCGGTGAGTGGTGACGCCGCGTATCTGGCCGGTATTGGCAGTCGCGGCGACATGTATGCATGCGACATCATTTCAGCAGAGTGCAAAGGGTCCGTGTTGCGTGAGTTTCCTGGCCAATACCTAAACTCAACACTGGACGATATTCGGAGCGATGCGCAGGACGGGGTAAAAGATGCCCGCAAGGCGCTCAAGCTACTCAACGACGGAAGATTCAAGAAATAGGACGACAGCCATGCCTCATCCACTGTATGACCTGCTCGACAAGCTTGACGATGCCAAAATTCACTATTCCTTAAGCCGACAACGACTGGGTAGCGTGCTTCTTTCCATCACCGTGGTCGGCCAGCGCGTCGAAATTGATGTATTCGGCGATGGGCATATGGAAGTGTCTCGTTTTATTGGCCACGAAGACATCGAGGGTGGGGCGGAATTGATCGACTCAATCATTGCTCTTGGCTAAGCTCGCGCGGCCATCGTGCGTCGTGTAATACATCCCCTTCGCGCTCGCGAGCACCCGCGGCGCGTTCGCTCATGTCGAGCCTCCTTGTTCCGCATCAGTGGCCATCCAGAGTAGGCAGAGCGCACGACATGCACAAAGACGCGGCGTACCGATGCCGCCGATGCACCGCCCATGCACCGCCGATGCCCAGCGCGCGCCAGCGGCGCTTCGCTGGCGGCGAAGTGCGCGTCGTCGCGGCGCGACACGCACCCGAACGAGGCGCGGCGCGCGCGACTGCACCACTTTCGCGCCGCGGCATCGATGCCCCGACGCGCCGCACTCGCGCCGATAGCCGCGCCGCAACGGGCATCGCACGCGCATCGCACCGAATGTGTCACATGGCATGTGCCTTGCAGTAGACGATTGGCTAGTCGTGCGAGCTCAGCCAGGCTGGCTGAAATCGACGCTCATAAACAGGGACCATCAATGACAAGGGGAAAGCACATGAAACGTCGCAGTCTGTTGAAGTTCGGCTCCATGTCCGGCGCGCTCGCGCTCGCGGGCCGCGTGCCGTTCGCGCACGCGCAGTCCGATAGCGGCCCGATCAAGGTGGGCATCCTGCATTCGCTGTCCGGCACGATGGCGATCTCCGAAACGTCGCTGAAAGACACCGCGTTGATGACGATCGCCGACATCAACAAGAACGGCGGTGTGATGGGCCGTCAGATCCAGCCGGTGGTCGTCGACCCCGCGTCGAACTGGCCGCTGTTCGCCGAGAAGGCGCGCCAGCTTCTGACGCAGGACAAGTGCGCGGTCGTGTTCGGCTGCTGGACCTCGGTGTCGCGCAAGTCGGTGCTGCCGGTGTTCGAGGAGCTGAACGGCCTGCTGTTCTATCCGGTGCAGTACGAAGGCGAGGAAATGTCGCGCAACGTGTTCTATACGGGCGCCGCGCCGAACCAGCAGGCGATTCCCGCGACCGAATACCTGATGAGCGCCGAAGGCGGCGGCGCGAAGCGCTTCTTCCTGCTCGGCACCGACTACGTGTATCCGCGCACGACCAACAAGATCCTGCGCGCGTTCCTCAAATCGAAGGGCGTGAAGGAAGCCGACATTCAGGAGGTCTATACACCGTTCGGTCACAGCGACTATCAGACCATCGTCGCGAACATCAAGACCTTTTCGCAAGGCGGCAAGACCGCGGTGATTTCGACCGTGAACGGCGATTCGAACGTGCCGTTCTACAAGGAGCTCGGCAACCAGGGGCTGAAGGCGTCGGATGTGCCGGTCGTCGCGTTCTCGGTCGGCGAAGAGGAGCTGCGCGGCATCGATACGAAGCCGCTCGTCGGCAATCTCGCGGCCTGGAACTACTTCATGTCGTTGCGCAATCCGACCAACGAGAAGTTCAAGAAGCAATGGGCCACGTGGGTCAAGGACAACAGCCTGCCGGGCGGCACGAAGCGCGTGACCAACGATCCGATGGAAGCGACCTTCGTCGGCATGCATATGTGGAAGCAGGCGGTCGAGAAAGCAAAGAGCACCGAGGTCGACAAGGTCCGCGTCGCGATGGTCGGCCAGACTTTCGCCGCACCGTCGGGCTTCACGCTGGAGATGGACGGCAACCACCATCTGCACAAGCCGGTGATGATCGGCGAGGTACGCGCGGATGGCCAGTTCAACGTCGTGTGGCACACCAAGGGACCGATTCGCGCGCAACCGTGGAGCCCGTTCATCGCCGGCAATGCTGGCAAGCCGGATGTGGTCAGCTCGATTCCGGCGTTCCTGCGGCGCTCGCGCGTCGCATGACGTGTCGGCGTGAGCCTCGTTGCGGCTCGCGGCGGCGGTGTGGCGCGCGGGTCACCGCGCGGGTAGCGCCGCTCCGGTCGCGACGCGCGACCTGCGTGCCGACGCGCGCGCGGCTCGCGCGTGACCCAGACGCCCTGCGCTTCGCGCCGCCGCCGCGCGTTCGCTGTGTCGCGCGGCGTGACCGCGCACGCCAATGCGCGGCAACGTCCCGCTGAAGCGGCGGCGACGTCTGACGCGACGCCCTCGCGCTCTCGGGCGGCTCATCGATTCAACCCAGTGCAAAAGGCCATCATGGCGTTTTCATTTCCGACTTCCGTACGACGACGCGGCGCGACGCTCCTGCTGCCGCTCGCGGTCCTTCTCGCCGCCGCGCCGGGCGCCGCATTCGCGCTGACCCAGGCCGACGTCGCGCCGCTCGCGGGCGACGACTTCGAGGCCAAGTCCGCCGCGATCGACAAGCTGATCTCGACGCACGATGCCGCGTCGCTCGCGGTGCTCAAGGCGCTCGCCGACGACAACGCGCTCGCCACCGACGCAGGCGCGGTACTGCTGCAGGACGGCGACGCCACCCGCGATGCCGTCACCGGCCAGCCCGTCGCCACGAGCGACGCGCAACCGGTCACGCTGAACAACCTGCTGCGCTCGAAAGTGGCGGGCGCGCTGTCGGGTCTGCAACTCGCCTCGCCCGATCGGGCGACACGCGCAGCCGCCGTCGATGCGCTGCTGCAAAACCCCGATCCGTCGATCAAGCCACTCGTCGACGCGGCGCGCGCCAAAGAAACCGATCCCGTGCTGAAGAAACGTCTCGACACGCTGTGGGCGATGAGCGCATTGCACGACCCGGATCCGGCCAGGCGCCTCGAAGCGGTGCAACTGGTCGCCGCGCGCCACGACCTCGAAATGAATGAACTGCTGCGCCCGCTGGTCGCGAAGAAAGCCGACGGCACGTTTGCCGAAGCCGACGAACGCGTGCGCGCGGCCGCGCAAAGCGGCATCGATGAGCTCGATGCGATCCAGCGCCGCAGCCAGATCGCGGGCACGCTGTTCGCGGGGCTGTCGCTCGGCAGCGTGCTGCTGCTCGCCGCGCTCGGCCTCGCCATCACATATGGCCTGATCGGCGTGATCAACATGGCGCACGGCGAATTCCTGATGATCGGCGCGTACGCGACCTATGTCGTGCAGAACCTCGTTCAGCGTTTCGCGCCTAACGCGTTCGACTGGTATCCACTACTCGCAATACCGGCCGCGTTCGTCGCGGCGGCGCTGGTCGGCATCGTGCTCGAACGGCTCGTGCTGAAGCACCTGTACGGCCGCCCGCTCGAAACGCTGCTCACCACCTTCGGCGTGAGCCTGATCCTGATTCAGGCCACCCGCATGCTGTTCGGCGCGCAGAACGTCCAGGTCGTCAATCCGTCGTGGATGAGCGGCGGCGTCACCGTGCTGCCGAATCTGATCCTGCCGTACAACCGGCTCGCGATTCTCGCGTTCTCGATGATCGTCGTCGCGATCGCGTGGGCCGTGCTCACGCGCACGCGGCTGGGTCTGTTCGTGCGCGCGGTCACGCAGAACCGTCGCATGGCCGCGTGCGTCGGCGTGAAGACCGCGCGCGTCGATTCGTATGCGTTCGCGTTCGGCGCGGGCATCGCGGGGCTCGGCGGCTGCGCGCTGTCGCAGATCGGCAATGTCGGGCCGGACCTCGGCCAGAGCTACATCATCGATTCGTTCATGGCGGTCGTGCTCGGCGGCGTCGGCCAGCTCGCGGGCACCGTGCTCGGCGGCTTCGGGCTGGGACTCGTCAGCAAGGCGATCGAACCGTTCTGGGGCGCGGTGCTCGCGAAGATCGCGGTGCTCGTGCTGATCGTGCTGTTCATCCAGAAGCGTCCGCAGGGCATGTTCGCCTTGAAGGGCCGTAGCGCGGAGGCATGAGATGACATCGGCTACTTCATCGGCAGACCCCGCTTCCGCTTCGTCGTCGCGCGCCGGTGCCGCTGGCGCTGGCGGCGCGCGCGAGTCCAACACCGGCTTCGCGCTCGGCCTGCCACCGCGGCCCGCGCTGTTGTCGCGTCGCGCGTGGCTCGCGCTGATCGCGCTGATCATCGTGTTCGGCCTCGGCGTGCCGTTCGCCGCGCTGGTGATTCCGGAGACGAGCGCCTTGCATCTGTCCGCGTATGCGATGACGCTGACCGGCAAGTTCATGTGCTATGCGATCGCCGCGCTCGCACTCGATCTGGTGTGGGGCTACTGCGGCATCCTGAGTTTGGGTCACGCTTTGTTCTTCGCGCTCGGCGGCTACGCGATCGGCATGTACCTGATGCGCGCGATCGGCCACGATGGCAAGTACGGCAGCGATCTGCCCGACTTCATGGTGTTTCTCGACTGGCACCAGTTGCCGTGGTACTGGCAGGGCACGCAACACCTCGGCTACGCGCTCTTGCTCGTCGTGCTGGTACCCGCCGTGGTCGCGTGGGTGTTCGGCTTCTTCACGTTCCGCTCGCGCGTGAAGGGTGTCTATCTGTCGATCATCACGCAGGCCATGACCTTTGCCGCGATGCTGCTGTTCTTTCGCAACGAGACGGGCTTCGGCGGCAATAACGGCTTTACCGACTTCAAGCGCATCGGCGGTTTTCCGATCACGCATCAGGGCACGCGCGCCGCCTTGCTGCTCATTACGTTCGCCGTGCTGATCGCCGCGTTCATCGGCGCGCGCGCGATCGTCACGTCGAAGCTCGGCCGCGTGGTGACCGCGGTGCGCGACGGCGAAACGCGGCTGATGTTCCTCGGCTACAGCCCGCTCGCGTACAAGCTGTTCGTGTGGACCGTGTCGGCGGTGCTGTGCGGCATTGCGGGCGCATTGTACGTGCCGCAGGTCGGCATCATCAATCCGGGCGAGATGTCGCCGGGCAACTCGATCGAAATGGCGATCTGGGTGGCGGTCGGCGGACGCGGCACGCTGATCGGCCCCATCATCGGCGCGTTCGCCGTGAACGGTGCGAAGAGCTTCTTCACGGCGAACTTCCCCGAATACTGGCTGTTCTTTCTCGGCCTGATCTTCGTGCTGGTGCCGCTGCTGCTGCCGAACGGCATCATGGGGCTCGCCGATCTGCTGACGCGTAAAAGGAACCGCTGATGAACGAAAACCCGATGGTTCCCGATCTGGCTTTACCCGAAGCACCACCGGAACGCTCGCTGAGCGGCGTCGCGAGCATGGGACACGCGGTCGTGCCCGGCGAGATCGACGTATCGCACGGCACGATCCTCTACCTCGAAGACGTGACGGTCAGCTTCGACGGCTTTCGCGCGCTGAACGCGCTGTCGCTCGCGATCGACGCGGGCGAACTGCGCTGCATCATCGGCCCGAACGGCGCGGGCAAGACGACGATGATGGACGTGATCACGGGCAAGACCGCGCCCGATCACGGCAAGGTGTTTCTCGGCCAGTCGATCGATCTCACGCGCATGAACGAACCGGCGATCGCGCGCGCCGGCATCGGCCGCAAGTTCCAGAAGCCGACCGTGTTCGAGCAGCATCCGGTGTGGGAAAACCTCGAACTCGCGATGAAGACCGACAAGGGCTGGTGGGCGTCGCTGCGCGCGCGGCTCGATGGCGACGCGCAGGCCCGCATCGAGGAAACGCTCGCGCTGATCGGGCTGGAAAGCGAAGCGCGAAGGCTCGCCGGCGAGCTATCGCACGGCCAGAAGCAGCGCCTCGAAATCGGCATGCTGCTGATGCAGCGACCGGCGCTGCTGCTGCTCGACGAACCGGCGGCCGGCATGACCGATGACGAAACGATGCAACTCGCCGAATTGCTCAACCACCTGCGCGGCACCTGCTCGATGATGGTCGTCGAGCACGACATGGAGTTCGTCGCGGCGCTCGCGGGCGACACAGGCAAGGTGACGGTGATGGCCGAAGGCCGCGTGCTCGCGCACGGCACGCTCGACGAAGTCAAGCGCGACGAGACGGTGATCGAGTCTTATCTAGGCCGCTGATTGCTGCTGGAAGCGGCACCGCATCGTCAACCCGACAGGACGACTGAACAATGCTCGAAGTAGACCGACTGAACCAATACTACGGCGGCAGCCATATTCTGCGCGACGTGAAGCTCACGGTGCCCGACGGCAAGCTGACGGTGCTGCTCGGGCGCAACGGCGTCGGCAAGACCACGCTGCTGCGCTGCCTGATGGGCGTCGTGCCCGCGAAAAGCGGCGCGATCGCATGGCGCGGCGAACAGTTGATGAAACTGCCGACCCATGCCCGCGTCGCTCAGGGGCTCGCCTACGTGCCGCAGGGCCGCGATATCTTTCCGCGCCTCACCGTCGAGGAAAATCTGCTGGTGGGCGCCGCGAGCAGAAAGGCGCCGAAGACAATCCCCGAGCGCATCTACGAGCTTTTCCCGGTACTGAAGGACATGCGCAACCGGCGCGGCGGCGATCTCTCCGGCGGTCAGCAGCAACAGCTCGCGATCGGCCGCGCGCTGATGAGCGAGCCGCAACTGCTGATCCTCGATGAGCCGACCGAGGGCATCCAGCCGTCGATCATTCAGGACATCGGCCGCACGCTGCGGCAGCTCGTCGAGGACATGGGCATGACGGTGCTGCTGGTCGAGCAGTACTACGACTTCGCCAAAGCGATCGCCGATCGTTACTGGGTGATGAGTCGCGGCGAGATCGTCGCGGGCGGCGAGGGGGCGAACATGGATGCGGATGGGGTAAGGGGGTTGATTGCCGTGTAAGCGAGCTCAAGTAATCCGCCGCGCAACCGTTACACAGGCTAGGCAACGCCGCAACGGTTCGACTAGGTGGACACCATGGACGACAACAAGCAGGTCAGACGCGAGTTTTACAGAAATCCAGCCTCCTATTGCAGGGTGATGAACGTCGTGTCGGCGGTCACTTTTGGTCTATTCGAAGTGGACAGCGGCGGTACGGTCGGCATGCTGTCGGTGCGCTGGGAGAAGCTCGGCAACGAACTCGCGCCGCAGTTGCACGCGTATTACGACAGCTGGCACGTGCTCGCGTCGTTCCCCGACGTTCTCGCGAGAATGGCCGGGACGACCGGTCCGTCGTGTTCGCCGGAAGCTTTCTGTCAGCTATTGCTCGACTGCGGATTCATCGATCGCGCGGAACGGGGCGTGGACGATCACGCCGAGCCGACACTCGTACCCTAGACGCCGCCGCGATACGGCCCGGGTCGGCGACACAACATCGATATGGAGGGAGAAAAGCATGTCCGTGACGGTTCACGTCGAATATCAGTATTGCCAACATGGCAAGAAAGCAATCCAGACAGGCAGCGACTCGTTGACCGTCCAGGAAAACACCCCCCGCGCGATCCTTGCGTTGCTGCGACTGTTGCATCCGCAGTGGGAGGGCATCAAGGTGCTGTCGGTGACCGAAGCCTCGCCCGAGAGTACCGCGTCATAGCCGCTGCCGCGGCTTCCGCGCTTCGACACGCGTGCTATCCTCGTCGCACGCCGATTCCCCCATCCATCCGCATGTCGCTTCACGAAAACCACGCCACGCTCGCCGCCGCGCACACGCCGTGGCGCGCGCGACTCGAACTCGGCTTCGTCGGCGGCGACGCTCGCACGACGCTCGCGCACCGGCTGCACGACGGACCGCTGCGCGTGCAACGGCCGCTCTATCCGGAAGGCCCGGCGATCTGTCACGCGGTGATCGTGCATCCGCCCGGCGGCGTCGCGGGTGGCGATCAGCTCGACATCGACATCACGCTCGCCGCGCAAACGCATGCGGTGCTGACGACGCCGGGCGCAACCAAGTGGTACAAGTCGAACGGCCGCGCGGCGCGGCAGCGCATCGCGCTGCGTGTCGGTGAGCACGCGAAGCTCGACTGGCTGCCGCAGAACAACATCGTGTTCGATCACGCGAACGCGCACCTCGATTTTTCGCTGACGCTCGCCGACGGCGCGAGCGCAATCGGCTGGGACGCGACCCAGCTCGGACGTCAGGCGGCCGGCGAACGCTGGTCGGCGGGTAGCTTGCGCGCGGTGTCGCGCATCGTCGGCGCGAATGGCGAGCTGCTGTGGTTCGAACGCGCGAGCCTCACCGCCGACGATCCGCTGCGCGACGCGCCGCAGGGGCTCGCCGGCTTTCCGGCCTACGGCACGCTGTGGGCCGTAGGCGCCGCTTGCGACGACGCGCTCGCCGAATCGCTGAGCGCGCAACTGCCGTTCGACGACACGTTGCGAGCGGCCGCCTCGTGCGTGACGAACGGCGTGCTGCTCGTGCGTGCGGTGTCGCGCTCGATGGAAACGCTGCAGCACGCGCTCACGCGCTGTTGGCTGCAATTACGGCCGGTCGTGCATGGTGTCGCGGCGGTGCCGTTGCGGATCTGGTCGACCTGACAGCGCGCTTCCCGCTTTCGTCTTCATCACGCTCTTTGCGCACCAAGGCGGCGCACGCGCACGCCCCAACCATGTGCGCGAACTGGCGTAGCACGCCGCCGCGCCACGCGGCAGAGGGATGGCACACAGCTTGCGTGGCACTCGCCACTTCGCGGCCGGCCACGATGAAGCCAGCGACGACCCGACACCCACGACACCACCACCGCTCACGCCCATGACCCGCACTCTCTCCCGCTCCGCGCGCCGCGCCTTGCTGGCCGCATTGCTCGCCCTGCCCATCGTCGCCGATCTCGCGTTTCATGCGGGCCCCGCGCACGCCGACACGCTCGACAACATCGCCAAGGCCGGCGTGCTGAAGGTCGCCGTGCCCGAGGACTATCCGCCGTTCGGCTCGGTCGGCCCCGACATGAAGCCGCAGGGCTATGACATCGACACGGCCGCGCTGCTCGCCAAAGCGATGAACGTGAAGCTCGAACTCGTGCCGGTCAACAGCGCGAACCGCATTCCGTATCTGCAAACGGGCAAGGTCGACCTCGTGATCTCGTCGCTCGGCAAAACGCCCGAGCGCGAGAAGGTGATCGACTTTTCGAGCGCGTACGCGCCGTACTACCAGGGCGTGTTCGGTCCCGCCGACATCAAGGTGAGCGGTCCCGCCGATCTCACCGGCAAGACCGTCGGCGCGACGCGCGGCGCACTCGAGGAAATCGGTCTCACGCAGATGGCGCCGAACGCGACGATCAAGCGCTTCGAGGACAACAACGCGACGATCGCCGCGTTCCTGTCCGGCCAGGTGCAGTTGATCGCGGCCGGCAACATCGTCGCGGCCGCGATCCTCGCGAAGAATCCGCCGCGCCGTCCGGAGCCGAAGTTCGTGATCAAGAACTCTCCGTGCTTCGTCGGCATGAACAAGAACGAGCCGCGCCTGCAACAGAAGGTCGATGCTGCGATCGCCCAGGCCAAACACGACGGCACGCTCGGTGCGATGTCGAAGAAGTGGTTCGGCGCACCGCTGCCCGCCGACCTGTAATTCTGCAAACGCGGTGGCATGCGCGGTCGCAAACGTAGTTGTAAGCGCGCCGTTAGCCGGACTTGATACCGTGACCGGCTGATCGCGCGACGCCAGGCCCCGTCACCGCGACGCGACCACGACGCCGCCACGAGACATCAAACGCCGAGACCCACACCCGATGAAGCTGACACCTCGCGAGAAGGACAAGCTGCTGATCTTCACCGCCGCGCTGCTCGCCGAACGGCGCCGCGCGCGCGGCCTCAAGCTGAACTATCCGGAGGCGGTCGCCTTCATCACCGCCGCGCTGATGGAGGCCGCGCGCGACGGCAAGAGCGTCGCCGAGGTGATGCACTATGGCACCACGCTGCTTACGCGCGCCGACGTGATGGAGGGCGTGCCCGAGATGATCCCCGACATCCAGGTCGAAGCGACGTTTCCCGACGGCACCAAGCTCGTCACCGTCCATCACCCGATTCCCTGAACTCCTCTTCGTCAAGGCAGGCCCCATGATTCCCGGCGAACTCCTCATCGACGACGGCGAGCACGAACTGAACGCGGGCCGCGCGACGGTCACGGTGGTCGTGTCGAATACCGGCGACCGTCCCGTGCAGATCGGCTCGCATTATCATTTCTACGAGGTGAACGACGCGCTGTCGTTCGATCGCGAAGCGGCGCGCGGCTTTCGCCTGAACATCGCGGCGGGCACCGCGGTGCGCTTCGAGCCCGGTCAGGAGCGCACGGTCGAACTCGTCGCGCTGGCCGGCGCGCGCATCGTCTACGGCTTCAACGGCAAGGTGATGGGCAAGCTGTGATGCGCTGCCCGCGCCCTGGCATTTCGACCGCCCTGCTGCGCCTTGCCTTGCCTGTCGCTCGCTTGTAGCTCATTCCGGACCCACACCATGACACTACGCATTGGCCGCCGCGCGTACGCGGAGATGTTCGGCCCCACCACCGGCGACCGCGTGCGCCTCGCCGACACCGAACTGCTGATCGAGATCGAGCGCGACTTCACGACCTACGGCGAAGAGGTCAAGTTCGGCGGCGGCAAGGTGATTCGCGACGGCATGGGCCAGTCGCAGCGCGTGCATGCCGAGGTCGTCGATACCGTCGTGACGAACGCGGTGATCCTCGATCACTGGGGCGTCGTGAAGGCCGACATCGGCATCAAGGACGGCCGCATCGCGGCGATCGGCAAGGCCGGCAATCCCGACATCCAGCCGAATGTGACGATCGCGATTGGCGCGGCCACCGAAGTGATCGCGGGCGAAGGGCTGATCGTGACCGCGGGCGGCATCGATACGCACATCCACTTCATCAGCCCGCAGCAGATCGAGGAAGCGCTCGCGAGCGGCGTGACGACGATGCTCGGCGGCGGCACCGGCCCCGCGACCGGCACGAATGCGACCACCTGCACACCGGGGCCATGGCATCTCGAACGCATGTTGCAAGCGGCCGACGGCTATCCGATGAACCTCGGCTTTCTCGGCAAGGGCAACGTGAGCCAGCCGGCCCCGCTCACCGAACAGATCGCCGCGGGCGCGATCGGTTTGAAGCTGCACGAAGACTGGGGCACGACGCCCGCGGCGATCGACAACTGCCTTGGCGTCGCCGACGATACCGACACGCAGGTCGCGATCCACACGGATACGCTAAACGAAGCCGGCTTCGTCGAAGCGACCGTCGCCGCGTTCAAGGGCCGCACGATCCACACGTATCACACCGAAGGCGCGGGCGGCGGCCACGCCCCGGACATCATCAAGGTGTGCGGCGAAGCGAACGTGCTGCCGTCGTCGACGAATCCGACGCGGCCCTACACGGTCAACACGCTCGACGAGCATCTCGACATGCTGATGGTGTGCCATCACCTCGATCCGTCGATTGCCGAAGACATCGCGTTCGCCGAATCGCGGATTCGCCGCGAGACGATCGCCGCCGAGGACATCCTGCACGATCTCGGCGCGCTGTCGATGCTTTCTTCGGACTCGCAGGCGATGGGCCGCGTCGGCGAAGTGATCATCCGCACGTGGCAGACCGCGCACAAGATGAAGGTGCAACGCGGCGCGCTGCCCGAGGACAACGCGCGCCACGACAATTTCCGCGCGAAACGCTATGTCGCGAAGTACACGATCAATCCGGCGATTACGCACGGCATCGCGCATGAAGTCGGTTCGATCGAACCGGGCAAGTGGGCCGACCTCGTGTTCTGGGAGCCGGCGTTCTTTGGCATCAAGCCGTCGCTGATCCTGAAGGGCGGCATGATCGCGATGGCGCAGATGGGCGATCCGAATGCGTCGATTCCGACGCCGCAGCCCGTGCACTATCGCGAGATGTTCGCGACGCGCGGGGGAGCGCTGGGCCGCACGTCGCTGACCTTCGTGTCGCAACTCGCCGCCGATGCGAATGTGGCCGAACGCTATGGTTTGCACAAGCGCATCGTCGCGGTGAAGAACTGCCGCAACGTGACGAAGGCCGACATGATTCACAACGCGTGGCGCCCGAACATCAGCGTCGATCCGGAAACCTATCAGGTGATCGCCGACGGCCAGTTGCTGACCTGCGATCCGGCCACCGTGCTGCCGATGGCGCAACGCTATTTCCTGTTCTGATCATGCGTACACTGAACAAACTTCTCGCGCCGCATCTGAAGATCGCGCCGGTACTCGTCAAGCGTGCGCCGACGTTGACGCTCGCGTTCGATGAACGTCGCAAGAGCCGTCTCGCCGCGACGCTCGATGACGGCGAGGAAATCGCATTGCTGTTGCCGCGCGGCACTGTGCTGCGCGATGGCGACGTGCTTGTCGCCGATGATGGCGGGCTCGTGCGTGTCGTTGCGGCTGATGAAGCCGTGCTTGTCGTACGCGCATCGGACGCGTTGACGTTGACGCGCGCCGCCTATCACCTCGGCAATCGTCATACGCCGGTGGAAGTGGGCGCCGATTATCTGAAGCTCGAATACGATCCGGTGCTCGCCGACATGCTCAAGCGCATCGGCGCGACGGTCGAGCAGGTGTCGCTGCCGTTTCAGCCTGAGGCCGGGGCGTATGGCGGCGGACATAAGCATGGGCACGACGAGACGTTCGCCGAGGACTATGCGATCGCGCAGCAGGTGTTTGGTGAGCATCATGGGCATGAGCATGCTCATGCCCATGAGGGCTCTTCGCACTCGCACGATCACGACCATGACCACGTGCACGACGAATCGTGCGGACATGGACACCACCCGCATCGTCATGCGCATCGCTGAATTCACCGCGCTGCTGCATCTCGCGTCGCCAGCACTGCCGATTGGCGCGTTCAGCTATTCGCAGGGTCTCGAAGCGGCGATTGAAGCGCAGCTCATCACCGATGCCGACTCCGCGCGCATATGGATCGAACGCGGCCTGACCGACGTGCTCGCGCGCGGCGAGTTGCCGTTCCTCGCGCAGCAGACCGAACGCTGGCGCACGCACGACGCCGTGGAACTCGCCGACGCCAACGCCGAATTCCTCGCGAGTCGCGAGTCCGCCGAACTGCGCCGCGAAACGGAGCAGATGGGCTGGTCGCTGCGACAGCTGTGTGTGTCGCTCGAATGGGGCGACGTGGCGAGGCGCGAAACGCTCGCGTCGCTCACGCCACTCGCGCAGCCGAGCGCGTTCGCATTCGCCGCTCACGCGCACGATGCTCCGGTCGATGCCGCGCTCGCCGCCTATGCGTTCAGCTGGGTCGAGAACCAGGCCGCCGCCGCGTTGAAGGCGGTGCCGCTCGGCCAACTCGCGGGGCAACGCATCATCGTCGCGCTGCGTGAGCCGATCGACGCGGCCGTCGCGCGCGCGCTCGCGACCTCGCGTGACGACCTCAACACGTTCGCGCCGCAGCTCGGCATTCTGTCGGCGCGCCACGAGTCGCAGTATTCGCGGCTCTTCCGCTCGTAGCACGATTCCCACGATCCATCATGAACGCATCTCATCATTCCGTTTCCCATACCGCGAGCCAGATCCGCACGAAGAAGCTGCCGCCGCTGCGCGTGGGCGTCGGCGGCCCGGTCGGCTCGGGCAAGACCACGCTGCTCGAAATGCTGTGCAAGGCGATGCGCGACCAGTACGACCTCGTCGCGATCACGAACGACATCTATACGAAAGAGGATCAGCGTCTGCTGACCGTCGCGGGCGCGCTGCCGGCCGAGCGCATCATGGGCGTCGAGACGGGCGGCTGCCCGCACACCGCGATCCGCGAGGACGCATCGATCAACCTCGAAGCGGTCGACCGCATGCTCACGCGTTTTCCGGATGCGGACATCGTGTTCATCGAATCGGGCGGCGACAACCTCGCGGCGACCTTCAGCCCGGAGCTGTCGGACCTGACGATCTACGTGATCGACGTCGCGGGCGGCGAGAAGATTCCGCGCAAGGGCGGACCCGGCATCACGAAGTCGGACCTGCTCGTGATCAACAAGACGGATCTCGCGCCGCTGGTGGGCGCGAACCTCGATGTGATGGCATCGGACGCGAAGAAGATGCGCGGCGAGCGGCCGTTTGTGATGTGCAATCTGAAGGCGCTCGAGGGTCTTGATGATGTGGTCAAGTTTATTGAAAAGAAGGGGTTGTTGAAGGTGTAAGCAAGTGACGCTTCACTCGCCAGGATGGCATTCGCGCAGGAATGCCAGCATTTCGGTGCCATCCTTCGATAGATAGAAGCGCACCATCTTTTCGTTGAAGTCGGCCGCGCGATGAGCGGGCACGCTGATCACATCGATACCGTTTGCCATCAGCACGCCGTTCATCATGAAGCGCGACGTGCGCTTGTTGCCGTCGAAGAAAAACTGCTGCAACGCGCCGAACAGGAACAACGCGCAGCCGCGTTCGAATGGATTGGAAACTTCTTCGCTGAGCGCGCGGGTCCCTGCGCCGAAAACTCAGTTGAACTCTGGAGCACCCGGCACGGTAGGCAAAGGCGTATACCGCCCCGCCTCACGCAGCGCGACGTCGGGCGTATAGCGCGTTTGTTCACCTTCACCTCGGAAAACGCCCCCACTCGAGCGCTTCGTTACGCGCCGCCACGTGGCTCTGCAAATCGCCGAACGTAAGCTTGGCGAGCGTGAATCGATCATTCCGCAACAGCGCCAGCAAACGCTTTGAAGGTTTTGCGACGGATTCAGTGGTACGCTGAGGCTTCAGATGTGAGCGCGAGAACATTTGCTCATATCTCACTGATACGCGCAAATATGTGGACTGTGCTGGCAGACGTTGGCGTGCCGCAGTGCGCGCATGCTGACGATACAAGGACAGACAATGGCTGAACCAACAACCGAAGATGCAGGCTCTTCTTCCGCCGAATATGTGCAGCGCGTCACAACCTTCCTGGGGGAAGTGAGTGCCTGGTGCAGAGACCATGGTCTAACCGTGGAACGCGACGTCACAACACTCAGTGAAGAGATGATGGCCCAATATGATGCCCCGATCCTTCACATATCAAAGGACGGAGTGTCAGTGGCCAAGATCCAGCCTGTCGGATCGAAAATCATCGGCGCGCACGGGAGAGTGGATCTAATCGGCCGTGTGACGAGACATGCGTTCCTTTTCTACGTTGGAAAAGGTCCGACGTTTTCGACGCAGACTACCGTTGGTGGGAAAAACACAACCTCGTCGTCGGCACCCATGCTTTCTGGAGTCGACGGAGATGGCTGGTACTGGATCGAGGCGAGAGTACGTCGAGCAAAGCGCGTTGAAGAGAGTCTGTTTCTTGACCTGCTCACGGATGTTTCCGACTATGAATTTTAATAATCCTCTGGATCCAGTCTATAAGGCATTTGCTGTGGCGAACGATTGCTTCAAGGTCGCCACGCGCACGATTCAAATCCAGCACGAAGAACTCATCCGACGCACACAGTTCATTGGGGCAACTCCGGAGGAAGCAAATACCGCCCTTCAAGACGCAGCCAGGCAAGCGGCTGACCTTGCCATTTTGGCGCTATTCGCCACATTTGAGCGGTTCGTCATCGAGCATCTGCAAACGGCCAATCGGCTGCTGGCCGCCGGATATCCGCAGCAGTATTCCGACAAGCTGGCTGAAAAGTTCGAGAATGAAGTCGAATACTGGAAGTTCGGTGAGATTCTCAATCTTTTCAAAGGCGAAGTTGACCCCGATCTCATCGGGCAGGTCAAGCAAATCAAGCAATATCGCGATTGGATTGCACATCAAAACCCAGGCAAACCAACCCCGACGCAAGCCACGCCGGAAACGGCTTTTGATGTCTTAACCAAGATGATTGAGCAAATCCGGCAGACCCACACACCTCCGCAGGAAGAGGAAGCGCTCGACGCCGTAGCGCCGACACAAGCCCAATAAGCGACGAGTCTGTCGCGAAGCAGCAATAACACTCGGATGGTTCATATCACATAAGCAAGCGTTAGCCACAAAGTGCGTGGCGCTCGCGGCTTGAATAATTCGCTCGGCGCGGTCGTCACCGGCGTTCCGGGACCTCAGCTCAGAATTTTGCACTTCGATTGGCGCGGACTGCGCCTTGTCGCTTCCTGAGGCCCCCGACATCTCGGGCACGACGCCACTGCAGGAAAAAGTACAACAGAGTCGGGCGTCCCTTTTTTGCTAACCGCGGCACCACAGTCACCTCTACTCCGGCAACAACGCCGCCAACACATCCACCGTCCTCGCCGTCGCCCCGCGATGCCTCGCCGCAAACGCGGCAGCCGCACCGCCCATCGCGAGCCGCCGCGACTTGTCGCCGAACAGCTCGCGCAGCGCGCGCGCCAGATCGGCCGGGTCCTGCACCTGCACGGCGGCACCGGCCGCGACCGCATCGGCGGTGGCTTGCGTGAAGTTGAACACGTGCGGCCCGATCAGCACCGGCACGCCGACCGCGCACGCTTCGATCAGGTTCTGTCCGCCAAGCGGCAACAGACTGCCGCCGATAAACGCAAGATCCGACGCCGCGTAGTAAGCGCCCAACTCGCCCATCGAATCGCCGAGCAGCACGTTCACGTCGCGAGGCAGCGGCGCCACGCCATCGTCAGCGGTGCGCGCCGCCGACGCGACCTTCGCATCGGGCGCCCAACTCGATCGGCGTTCGAGCCGCAACCCCGCTTTCTCGACGAGCGCCGCGACTTCATTGAAGCGCTGCGGATGACGCGGCACCAGAAGCAGCAGCGCATCGTCGATGCCGAGCGCCGCGAACGCCTCGAGCACGAGCGCTTCTTCGCCCTCGCGCGTGCTCGCCGCGACCCACACGGGCCGCGTGCCGATCGCCGCGCGCCACGCGTGGCCGCGTGCCGCGAGTTCGGGCGGCGTGCTCATGTCGAACTTCAGATTGCCGAGCACCGCGACATTGCGCGCGCCGAGCGAGGTCAACCGCTCGGCATCGGACGGACTCTGCGCGAGCACGCGCGCGAAGCCGCCGAACACGTCTTTCGTCGCACCGCCGAATTTCGCCGCGCGCTTGAACGAACGCGCCGACATCCGCGCGTTGGTCAGCACGAGCGGCACGTCGGCGCGACGGCACTCGTCGATCAGGGTCGGCCACACCTCGGTTTCCATCACGAGACCGAGCGACGGCCGCCACCCGCGCAAGAAGCGCCGTACCGCATGCGGCATGTCGTACGGTAGATAACTGCGCAACACGCGGTCGCCGAAAATCTCGATGCCGGTCGCGCGGCCGCTCGGCGTCATGTGCGTAAGCAGAATGTGCGCGTCGGGGCGCGCCTTCATCAGCGCATCGATCAGCGGTTGCGCGGCGCGCGTCTCGCCGACCGACACCGCATGCACCCAGATCAACGGCGCGCTGTCCTCCAACAAGCGTCCGCGCGAATAACCGAAGCGCTCGCCGATATGCTCGCGATAGCCGCGCTCCTTACGCGAACGGATCAACAGACGCAGCACCGCCAGCGGCGCGATGAGCCACCAGAGCGCGCGATAGATCGCCCTTAGCATCGGCGCCCCGCGTGATTCGGAAAGCGCAGCGCGCTCACGCGCGCGATGCGGGCCGGCATCTGCCCGGCCCTCGAATCGACCGCCGCGCTCAAACCAGCGCCCTGCCCTTCAGGCGCTCGAGAATGCCGAGCGGCGCGCATTCCGGCTGCGCCATCGCCTTCACTGGCAGGAAGAAAGTCTGCTCCAGCATGAACTGGCCGGACATCACCGCATGCGAGGTCTGGTCGGAGAAGCACACCCACACGCTGCCCGGTGGAAACGGCATGGTCTGTTGCGGGCTCGTCTTCTGATAGTCGAGGTCGGCCTTCATGCCGTCGTGCAGACTGAGCATCAGATGATCGTATTCGCTGCGCAGCGATTTGGTCACGTGCAGCAGATTCAGCAGCCACGCGGAGCCGGGCATCTGCGGCTTGATACGCGGCAGGAAGCGCTGCGCCATATCCTCGAACGGCTCGCCGACGCGCCATACGCGCGGCACGCCATGCGGATTGACGTTGGTGAACACGCGCAGGATGCGCTCGCCGTAATTCGGCCGCGACGGAAACGCGTCGACGTGCAGACGGCTATCGTCCTTGCGCCACGAGGTTTCGCGTGTCTCGACCTGATGCAGCCGCAGGCTCGTCGGCGCGACCCGCAGCTTGCCGCTGTACTCGGGAAAGAGCCCGTCGACGAGCGTTCGCGCATTCGCCTGATAACGCGCGATCAACGCGCGCACCGCCGATTGCGTGACCGCATCGCCGGCCACGCCATGCAACGCGCCGCCGTTCGGTTCGAGGCTGATGTTCTTGCGGTTCGGATCGGCGAGCGCCGGGTCGAGCAGCGCCTGCTCGCCGCCGTCGATCGCGAAGCGCAGGTTCGGGAAGTACAGCACCTTGCCGCGCTCGACGCCGGCGAGCAGCGTCTCTCGAGGCACGGACAGGTTGCAGCCGTGCCAGTCGGCGTTCGCTACTTCGATGATCTGGGTTTCGTTCATGGTCGCCCTTTGGAACGGAGGGTGCGCAAGGCGAAGCGCACCGACAGGATGCAGCAGGTGCTGATGCCGGCCGGCCCGGGTTACAACAGCCCGAAGCCGGCAAGCACCGACTTCACCTGCTGCAGCGTAGGCGGCTGCCCCGCCGCGCCGAGATTGACGACGTTCGGCGACCAGTAGCCGCCGGTGCGCCACGCGGTCGAGAAATTGTACAACTCGACCGTGGGCCGCTTCAGCGCCGCCGCGATATGGACCAGACCTGTGTCAACCCCGACCGTCGCGGCCGCGCCATCGATCAGCCCCACCACCGCCGGCAGCGACAGCTTCGGCGGCACGATCGCGGCCGCGCCGAACTCCTTCGCGAGCCGCTCGCTGGTCGCGCGCTCGGCGTCGCTGCCCCACGGCAGCACGATCGACGCGCCGCGCCGCACCAGCGCCTGCCCGAGTTCGATCCACGCGGCATCGGGCCACTGCTTGTCGGCGCGCGAAGTCGCGTGCACGAACACCACGTACGGCACCGGCAGATTCAGATTCGCCTGCGACAGCGCGAGCGCGGCACGGCCCGTGTCGAGACCGAAGTCGATGTCGTCGGTGGGTTGCGGCGGCGGATCGTTCAGCGCCGCGGCCACCAGTTGACGCGTGCGTTCGACCACGTGCGTGCGCGGCGCGATCGGCACGCGCCGCCCGTAGAAAAAGCGCACCGGCCATTCGTAGCCGGCGCCTTCGGTACGGTTGCCGAGGCCGACGAGCGGTCCGCGCGCCATGTTCGCGACCCACGCGGTCTTGATGAGGCCCTGGCAGTCGATCACCAGATCGTAGTGCTCGGCGGCGAGGGCGCGGCGAAACGCGCCGATCTCGCGCCAGTTGTCGACGGACAGGATGCGCTTGCGCCAGCGCCGCAGCGACACCGGAATCGCGCGCCGCACGCCGCTCACGAGTTCCACGAGCCCGACGAAGCTTTCCTCGACGAGCCAGTCGATCTGCGCGTCGGGATGGCGGCGCCGGATGTCGGCGATCACGGGCATGTTGTGAACGACGTCGCCCAGCGACGACACCCTCACGATCAGTATCTTTTGCGCGCTCAAGAGTGGGAAAACCGGCTATCCGGCTCGAAGATGCGTTGAAAGGACCGCAATTCTAGCGCGCCGTCCATGAAAGACATGAAAAACGCGGCGCGGTAAGGCAACCCGCGCCGCGTTCGGTAGGGGCGACGCTTCGAGCCGTCTTAACGAACTTCGAAGCGCAGCGCCGCATCAGCCGTCAGAACGGCAGTTTCGCATCAGCCTTCTCCGCGAGAATCACGCGGCGGAAGTCGTCCTGGATGCGTTTGAGCGCCGCGTCGTTGTCGGCCTCGAAACGCATCACCACGACCGGCGTCGTGTTCGACGAACGCGCGAGGCCGAAGCCGTCCGGATACTCGACGCGCAGACCGTCGATCTTCACGACGTTGTCCGCGCCGGTGAACTTCGCGTTCTGCTGCATACGCGCGATCAGCTCGAAGTTCTCGCCTTCCTCGAGTTTCAGCTGCAGCTCGGGCGTGGAGTGCGAGTTCGGCAGCGAGTTCAGCAGCTTGCTCGGGTCGGCGACACGCGTGAGGATCTCGAGCAGACGCGCTCCCGTGTACAGGCCGTCGTCGAAACCATACCAGCGGTCCTTGAAGAACACGTGGCCGCTCATTTCGCCAGCCAGCGGCGCGCCGGTTTCGCGCAGCTTCGCCTTCACGAGCGAGTGGCCGGTCTTCCACATCAGCGGCTCGCCGCCCTTGTCCTTGACCCACTTCGCGAGATTGCGCGTGCACTTCACGTCGTAAATGATCTGCGCGCCCTTGTTGCGCGACAGCACTTCTTCGGCGAACAGCATCAGCTGACGGTCCGGGTAGATGATCTGGCCGTCTTTGGTGACGACGCCGAGGCGGTCGCCGTCGCCGTCGAACGCGAAGCCGATTTCCGCATCCGTTTCCTTCAGCGCGCGAATCACGTCTTCGAGGTTCTCCGGGTGCGCCGGGTCCGGGTGGTGATTCGGGAAGTTGCCGTCGACTTCGGTGAACAGTTCGACGAGTTCGCAGCCGAGCTTCCTGAACAGCTTCGGCGCGAGCCCACCGGCCACGCCGTTGCCGGTATCGACGACGATCTTGATCGGACGCGCGAGCTTCACGTCGCTCGCGATGCGCTCGAGATACGCGTCGGCGATGTCGTACTCGGCGTAGCTGCCGCTGCCGTCGGCGAAGTTCTCGTCGACGATGCGCTGATGCAGCGCGAGAATCTGCTCGCCGTAAATGGCCGCGCCGCGCAGCACCATCTTGAAGCCGTTGTAGTCCGGCGGATTATGGCTACCCGTCACGACGATGCACGAGTCGACGCGGCGCTCGCCGCCCGCCAGTTTCAACGGTACGCTCGCCGCGAAGTAGCCGACCGGCGTGGGCACCATGCCCACGTTCACGACATCGACGCCGGCCGCACGCAGGCCGTCGGACAGCGCCCCGATCAGCTCGGGGCCCGACAGGCGTCCGTCGCGCGCGACCACGACCGCGTCGCCGCCCTGCGCGCGCACTTCGCTGCCGAATGCGCGACCGATGGAACGCGCGGCGTCGGCGTCGAGCGTCTTGCCAATAACGCCACGAATGTCATACGCCTTGAAAATGGATTTGGAGATCATGTTGGCTCACTTGCGTGCAATGGAAAATTTTGACCTGCGCACCGACCTCGACCGGTAACAATCGCCGATTAAAACGCGGTAAAAATTCGCGTTAAAAACCACCGTAATACTCACGTTAAAAACACCCGTTACCGCGCCTCGATGCACCCTTGCCGGAAGCGGTCCGGTTCCAACTTATAATTGCGTTTTTCTGACCAGCCTGAATACCGCCATTCTAATGCTTAGACGCCCTCCATTTGTAAAGTTGCCGTGGCTGCCGGCCGGGCGGGCGAATGCGCATAGCGCCGCATGCATGGCCGTGCGAGGCTGCTTGACCAACGCGCAGCGGCGAGCGGCCAACGGATGCTGACGGTCAAGCGTTTCGCCAATCCCGACGTCACCCGAGCGTTGACGAACATCGTCTGGCTGGGTCTCGAGCGGCTCACGCAGATTTGCGTCGCAATCGTGATCAGCGGCATGCTCGCGCGTTACTTCGGGCCCGAAACTTTCGGCAAATGGCAGTACGCGAATACGCTGCTGCTGGTGCTGTCGCCGATCACCTGGGTCTGCGGCGCGGAAATCCTCGTACCGACCATCGTCAACCGGCCGCCCGAACAACTCGGCACCGTCCTCGGCAGCGCGTTCGCGTTGCGCTTCTCCGTCTCGGCCGTTGCGCTGCTGCTCACGTGGCTCGGCATTGCGCTGCACTTCTTCGAACCGCTCGTCGGTGCGATGCTCGCCGGCCTCGCGGTGACGATGCTGTTTCGCGAGCCGTTCGTCGGCGTGATCAACGCGTGGCTGCAAAGCATGACCTACAGCAAGCCGCAATTGCTGACCAGCATGAGCACCGCGGTGATCAAGGCGGCTCTCGTCTATCTGCTGGTGCGCGCGACGGCCGCGCCCGCGCGTTTCGGCTGGCTGTGGGCGCTCGAATCGGCGGCGATCGGCGCGGTGCTGTTGCTCTACTTCATGCGCCGGCATGGCGGCAAGCTGGGCTGGCATGTCGAACGTTCGCTCTTCAGGCACTTCGCGAGCGCGGGCACCGTGTTCTGGCTCGGGCTCATCTGTATGTATCTATTTCTGAAACTGGACCGGCTGATGCTCGAGCGCGCGATTTCGTTCGCCGACCTCGGTCGCTACTCGGCCGCCCAGCAGTTGAATGAAAACTGGATCACGCTCGCGCTGATGCTCGCGCAAACCATTGCGCCCGCATTCGTCTACCGCGTGCAAGGCATCGCGCAACTGCGCCGCAACATGTGGCGGCTCACCGCGCTGAGCGCCGTGCTGATGGTGTGCGGCGCGTTCGTGCTCGATCTGCTCGCGGGCTTCATCATCCGCCGTGTGTTCGGGCCGGACTTCGAAGGCGCGATCGAAATCTTCCGCTGGGCCGTGTGGCTGTCGGTGCCGGCCGGCGTCGAGGCGATCGGCAATCTGGTCGTGCTCAAATATCAGGCCAGGTTCGTGTTGCTCGCCAAGTGGCTGCTCGCGCTCGCCATCGCGTTCGCGGTCAACCTGCTGGCGATCCCGCGGCTCGGCGCGTATGGCGCGCTCGTCGGCCTTGCGGCCGGCTATCTGGCGGCCGCCTCGGTCAATCTTTATTACATCCGTTTCAAATTGCGCCCATGACGAATTCATCCGCCTCCGCGCAAACCACGCTCGACGACGTCGCGGTGCTGATACCCGCCTATAACGGCCAGGCGGACGTCGATTCTACGCTCGCGTCGTTCGAAGAAAGTGCGCTGGTGCACGTACTGATCGTAGATGACGGCAGCACGCCGCCGATCGTCGCGCCCACGCTGCCGAACCTGAAGATCGAAGTGCTGCGCATGGCGCAGAACGGCGGCATCGAGCGTGCGCTGCGAACCGGCATCGACGCGCTCGCGCAGCGCGGCTTTCGCTATGCGGCGCGCATCGACGCGGGCGATCGCGCGGTGCCGCGGCGGCTCGCGAAGCAGCGCGCGTTCATGGAAGCGCATCCGAACGTGGCGGGCCTCGGCATGTGGACCCAGGTCGTCACGCGCGCGGGCGAGCCGCTTTTCATGCTGACGCCGCCGGCCGAGCCGAACGTAATCCGGCGCCAGCGCTTTTTCCGCTCGTGCCTCGCGCATCCGTCGATGATGCTGCGTATCGATGCCGTCCGCACAGTCGGCAACTACCGCGCCGCGTATCGTTCGGCGGAGGACCTCGATCTGTTCGTACGTCTGATGGAACGCTATGACTGCGCGAATCTGCCGGAACCCGGCCTTTTCTATGAGCTGAACGAAGGCGGCATCAGCGCGACGAAACGGCGCCGGCAGATCGGTTCGACGCTGCGTTTGCAGTTGCGCTACTTCAACGTGGCCAACCCGTACGACTGGTTGGGCCTCGCGAAGAATCTGTTGCATCTGATGCTGCCTTATCGCACGTTGCAGCGGGTCAAGCGCGCGCTGCTCACGCCGCGCGCGAACCGTTGAGTCGCGCCGCGTGTGAGCGCTGTCGTTGCCGCTGTCGCTGTCGCTTCATTCGCTGAGGTTCGCGCCGCATCGTAGGGTGCTGTCTTCGTATCAATGGTCCACACTTCATTCAACGCCCGGCATTTCTTCGCATGAAGCCCTCTTTCAAGTCGACGCCCGCGCTACGCATTACACTCGTTTGCAACACGGCCTGGGCAATCTATACCTATCGGCAAGGGCTGATCCGCACGCTGATCGGGCGCGGCGTCGACGTGACGGTGCTCGCGCCGCGCGACCGCACGTTCGAGTTGCTCGCCGCGATGGGTTGCCGTTGCATCGAGCTGCCGATGGCGTCGAAGGGCACGAGTCCGGGCGAAGATCTGCGCACGCTCGTCGCGCTGTATCGGCAGTACAGGACCATCCGTCCGCATGTCGTGTTTCACTACACGATCAAGCCGAACATCTACGGCTCGATCGCGGCGAAGCTGGCTGGCGTGCAGTCGGTGGCGGTCACCACCGGGCTCGGCTACGTGTTCATCCAGCACAGCCGCGCCGCGCAGATCGCCAAAAGGCTGTATCGTTTTGCGTTCCGCTTTCCGCGTGAAGTGTGGTTCCTGAATCGCGACGATCAGGCCGCGTTCATCGACGGCAAGCTGCTCGTGCATCCGGAGCGCGCGCGGCTGTTGCACGGCGAGGGCGTCGATCTCGAGCAGTTCACGTTCACGCCGCTGCGCGAGCGCACGGAGTTTCGCTTCGTGCTGATCGGGCGGCTGCTGTGGGACAAAGGTGTCGGCGAATACGTCGAGGCCGCGCGGCAATTGCGCGCGCGCTACCGCCACGCGCGCTTTCAGCTGCTCGGGCCGGTCGGCGTCGACAATCCGAGCGCGATCACGCGCGACGAAGTCGCCGCGTGGGAACAGGAAGGCGTGATCGAATATCTGGGCGAGGCGCACGACGTGCGGCCGTTCATCGCCGATGCCGATTGCGTGGTGCTGCCGTCGTATCGCGAAGGCGTGCCGCGCACGCTGATGGAAGCGTCGGCGATGGGCCGGCCGATCGTCGCGACCGACGTGCCCGGCTGCCGCGAGGTGGTGGCCGACGGCGTCAACGGCTTGTTGTGCGAAGCGCGCAATGCGCAGAGCCTCGCCGCGAGTCTCGCGCGCATGCTCGACATGAGCGGCGCGGAGCGGCGCACGATGGCGGAACGCGGCCGGCAGAAAGTCGCAACCGAATTCGACGAACGCATGGTCGTCGAAACGTACAAAGACCTGGTGCAAAAAATCACGGGTGTTTTACTTTAATGGGAGCAACAGCATGACCACGAAGGGCACGATTCTGGTAACGGGCGGCGCGGGTTTCATCGGCTCGCACACCTGCGTCGAACTGCTGAACGGCGGCTACGACGTCGTGGTGATCGACAACCTCGTGAACAGCAAGCGCGAATCGTTGCGGCGCATCGAGAAAATAACCGGCCGTGCGGTGAGCTTCTATGACGACGACGCGCGCGACGCGCCCGCGCTGCAGCGGATTTTCGATGCGCATCCGATCACCGGCGCGATCCATTTCGCGGCGCTGAAAGCGGTCGGCGAGTCGGTCGCGAAGCCGATCGAGTACTACGCGAACAACGTCGGCAGCCTGCTGACGCTGCTCGGCGTGATGCGCGATCGCAACGTCAAGCAGTTCGTGTTCAGTTCGTCGGCAACGGTGTACGGCGTGCCGAAGAGCTCGCCTATCGACGAATCGTTCCCGCTCTCGGCGACCAATCCGTATGGTCAATCGAAGCTGATCGCCGAGCAGATCCTGCGCGATCTCGAAGTGTCGGACCCATCGTGGCGCATCGCGACGCTGCGCTACTTCAATCCGGTCGGCGCGCATGAAAGTGGCCTGATCGGCGAAGATCCGGCCGGCATTCCGAACAACCTGATGCCGTACGTCGCACAGGTCGCGGTCGGCAAGCTCGACCGCCTGCGCGTGTTCGGCGGCGACTACGAGACGCCCGACGGCACCGGCGTGCGCGACTACATCCACGTGGTCGATCTCGCGCGCGGGCATCTCGCCGCGCTCGATGCGCTCGTCGAGCGCGATGCGAGCTTCGTCGTCAATCTCGGCACGGGCCAGGGCTATAGCGTGCTCGACGTGGTGCGCTCGTTCGAGAAGGCGTCGGGGCGGCCGGTGCCGTACGAGATCGTCGCGCGCCGCCCGGGCGACGTCGCGCAGTGTTTCGCGGACCCGAGCGCGGCCGAGAAAATCATCGGCTGGCGCGCGCAGTTCGGCATCGAGCGCATGTGCGCGGACCACTGGCGCTGGCAGTCGACGAATCCGCAGGGGTTTGCATAAAGCGCTTCGGCACCAGCGCATCCCGTTAAAAAAATGGCGGCGGCATTCGCGTAGCGCGGATGCCGCCGCCGTTTGCTTTGGCGCTCACCTCGTCGGAACGGTGAGCGCCACGGCTGCCGAACGCGTTACGCCGTTGCCCCTTCCAGCTGGAACACCGCGACCGCATCACGCAACGCCATCGCATGCTCTTCCAGCGACTTCGCCGCGGCCGCCGCCTGCTCGACGAGCGCCGCGTTGTGCTGCGTGACCTCGTCGATCTGCGACACCGCCTTGTTGACCTGCTCGATGCCGTCGCTCTGTTCGAGCGCCGACGCCTCGATCTCGCTCATCACGCCGGTCACGCGCTCGACGGCCTTCAGCGCTTCCTGAATCGTCTTCTGCGCATCCGACACCAGCGAGGCACCCTCCTCGACCTTCGCCGCCGACTCGCCGATCAGCTCCTTGATCTCCTTGGCCGCCGCGCCCGAGCGCTGCGCGAGACTGCGCACTTCCGAGGCGACCACCGCGAAGCCGCGTCCCTGCTCGCCCGCGCGCGCCGCTTCGACGGCCGCGTTCAACGCGAGAATGTTGGTCTGAAACGCGATCCCCTCGATCATGCCGATGATCTCCGTGACCTTGCGCGACGACTCGCTGATGCCGTCCATTGTCTCGGTCACGCGCGACACCACCTTGCCGCCGCGCGTGACCGTATCGAGCGCGCCGTGCGCGAGGCGGTTCGCCTGCCTGGCGTTGTCGGCGTTCTGTTTCACGGTCGCCGACAGCTGCTCCATGCTCGCCGCGGTCTGCTGCAGCGCGGCCGCCTGCTGCTCGGTGCGCGCCGACAGATCGGCATTGCCCGACGCGATTTCGTTCGCGCCCTGCGTGATCGCGCTCGTGCTGCCGCGCACCTTGCCGACCGTTTCGACGAGGCCGTCGCGCATCCGCGTCAGCGCGCCGAGCAGCTGGCCCATCTCGTTGCGCGATTTCACCTTGATCGCGACGCTCAGGTCGCCGGCCGCGATGCGCTCGAAGTGCTTGACCGTCGCGTTGACCGGCTTGATCAGCGCCGACGACAACGCGACCCGAGCGCCCACCGCGATCACGAGCGCGATCACCGCGATCGCGCCGAACAGCACTGTCGCGAGCTGGAAGCGTCGCGCGCCGGTCGCGGCCTGCTGATGCTGATTGTCCATCTGCGCTTTTTCGAGCGCGTCGATCGCTTTCGAGTAGGACGCGTACAGGCTGTTCGCCGTGTCGCCCTGGATGTTGCGGAAGGTGTTGAAGTCGAAGTCGGTCAATGCCTTGAATTCCGGTTCGATCGCCTTGTCGACGAGCGCCGCGCGCGCGTCGCCGACGCTCTGCGCGAGCTTGCGCCCTGCGTCGCTCGCGAACGGGCCGGCCATGTAGTTGCGGAAGTCGTTGTTCGATTCAAGCAGCACCTTGTGCGCGGCCGGCAGCAGATCGTCGGTCTGCTTGCCGACGCTGAACAACGTCTGATAGGTGCCCAATGCGAGCTGCACCTGCAGAAGCTTCTCGGAACTCGCCTTCAGATGCGACAGCGCGACCGCACTGCGCTGGGTGTCGTCGAGGCTGTCGTTGGCGAGCTTCAGCGCGCCGTAGCCGACAGCGATCACCGTCAGAAGGAAGGCGACGAATACGCTGATCACGAGCGTCAGTCCGCCACGAATTGTGATGTTATTAAGCATTGGGTCTCCGGAACGCCTTTGTTGCGCGCGACTTACACCTCGTCGCATCCAGGTTTACGGTTGCGGCGCGCGCGCGCCGCATAGGGGGAATCCATGAGGAGCGAGCGCTCACGGGCCTGTGCGGGCCGCTTCGGTCTCGCTATCTGGGATTTTTTGCCGGCCTGGATGAAAGCTTCGCGCCCGTGCCGCGCGCCGGCCGCCGCACGTTTCGTTTGTATAATTCCGCGTCTTCGCTCAGGCCCACTTTCATGCTTAGTTTTGCGCTCGGCTTTCTCGTCTCTCTGCTGATCACGCTGTTGATCGTGCGCTATGCGCATCTGCATGAAAAGTTCTCGACCGACACCGATCTGGCCGGCGTCCAGAAATTCCACGTGCGGCCGGTGCCGCGCATCGGCGGGACTGGGATTCTGGTCGGGCTGATCGTCTCCGCGGTGCAATTGCATCGCGCGTATCCGGCCGTATCGGGCAGCATTCTCGGGTTGATCGCGTGCGGCATGCCGGCGTTCGGCTCGGGGCTCGTCGAGGATCTGACCAAGCGCGTGTCGCCGCTCGCACGCCTCATCTGCACGATGGCGGCCGCCGCGCTCGCCTGGTTCTTTCTCGACATCGCGGTCACGCGCATCAGCGTGCCGCCGCTCGACTTTCTGCTGTCATATGCGGCGATCTCGTTCGTGGTCACGGTGCTCGCGGTCGCGGCGCTCGCCAACGCGATCAATATCATCGACGGCTTCAACGGCCTCGCGTCGATGGTCGCGTTCATGATGTTCGCGTCGCTCGCGTATGTGGCGTTCCAGGTGCACGACCCGGTCGTGCTGTCCGCGTCGTTCATGATGATGGGCGCGGTGCTCGGCTTCTTCATCTGGAACTTCCCGGCCGGGCTGATTTTTCTCGGCGACGGCGGTGCTTACTTCATCGGCTTCATGCTCGCCGAGCTGTCGATCCTGCTCGTGATGCGCAATCGCGACGTATCCGCGTGGTATCCGGTGCTGCTCTTCATGTACCCGATCTTCGAGACCTGCTTCTCGATCTACCGCAAGAAGTTCATTCGCGGCATGTCGCCGGGCATTCCGGATGGCGTGCATCTGCATATGCTGGTCTACAAGCGGCTGATGCGCTGGGCGGTCGGCGCGCGCACCGCGCGCGAACTGACGCGCCGCAACTCGCTGACGTCGCCGTATCTGTGGCTGCTGTGCCTGATCGCGGTCGTGCCGGCGACGCTGTTCTGGCGGCACACGCTGCATCTGTTCTGCTTCGTCGTGGTGTTCGCGGCGACTTATGTGTGGCTTTACGTGAGCATCGTGAGGTTCAAGTCGCCGCGGTGGATGGTGGTGAGGAAGGGGAAGCGGTAAGCAGAAACGACAAAGGCTGAAAATCGGCTCACTCGGCTCGAAATGTAGCAATAAATCCTCTCTTCACGAGATTCCTCCAAATTCATCAATGCACGGGATAAACAAAAGCCCCGTCGCCGGGGCTTTCGTCTACCTCGTGCGATACCACCGCCATAGCTTCAGGATCGCCACATACGCCAGCGCCGCCACGATCAGTTCGATAGTCACCCACACCATGTAATACAGGTCATCAGGGTCACGCACACCGAGCCAATCGGAAGCCGCCCAATATGCATTCGACTCGCTTTCTGTCCACTCGTACGGATACGGCCGGACATAAAGAACAGAGAGAACAAACAGCGCCAGAAACAACGTGACCTTGAACAGTCTACGGGCAAGTGTTGCCATATGTGATGACCTCAATTGTTCCGTAGGCCCGAAGCCCCGAAATGCCGGCAGGGATCGTCATGGTGCGCAGCAGCGCATTGCGGATTCTCATGAAATCGCTATGGCTCGGCAAGGTAATGCAACCAAGTGATGCGCCGTGCCCGCCTGCTGGATGCAACCGGAACTGCCCACGCTTGACACCATTGACCCAAGTGAAATCATCGACTAGTCCATCATCCCGATACAGGGCGAACCAGTCACCGTGATTCGACGGATGGCCGAAAACGGCATTCAACGCGTCTTTTCCCAATGCGTAAGCCTGTGAACGGATGCCACCAGTCGGACGGTCGACGATCCAGTATTTGCCGGCGGGAATCGGCCCCTTGCTAGGCACAGCCGTGCAGCCGCCCCGATTGCGGTATTGCCGGTCGCCAGAATAAGCGTCAAAGGTGCCGATGCCAGAAATGGTGAGCGGTGATAGTGGCTCGTTATTCACGAGGAATTTGCCGGTGTAGGCCATATGTCACACCTCGTGATTACGCTGGCTGTAGGTCATTGCGTCCTGCACAGGTTCCTCCCGTCGGGGAACCTTGACCGTAAGCGCGCGTGCCCCTGGCGCGCTACAGGTCGATTCCCGATTTGCCGCCTCCTTTGCCTGGGCAAAAAAAGCGCGCCACAAGGGCGCGCAAAAATTTGCATCACAGATAAAAGAGCTAATCGAACCGCCACCTCAGCGAGAAAGCGATACCGGGTTGCGACGATTCAATGCTAGGTGTATGTGCCGGGCGCAGGCTTCAGACAACTCCGAAACGCCGGGGCGTGCACGATGGTCGTCAACTCTCCTGAGCAAAAATAGAAAAGCCCCCTCCCCGGGGCTTTCGTCTACTTCGTGCGGTACCACCGCCATAGCTTCATGATCGCCACATACGCCAGCGCCGCCACGAGCAGTTCGATAGTCATCCACAGGCCGATATACAGGTTTTCGGGATCGCCGATACCTAGCACCTCCGAAGCGTGTATCCATGCACGCATCTCGGACTCGGTCCACCCATCGTCGTACGGTCGGACAAATCGGAATGACAGAAGGTACAGAGCTATAAACAGCAGGACTTTAAGCACCCTTCGGACAGGTGTTGCCATATGTGATGACCTCAATCGTTCCGTAGGCGCGAAGCCCCGAATTGCCGGCAGGGATCGTCATGGTGTGCAGGAGTGAGTTGCGGATTCTCAGGAAATCCGTACGGCTCGGCAGGGTAATGCAGCCAAGCGAAACACCCCGACCACCTGCCGGATGCAACCTGAAGTTTCCACGCCGCACGCCGTTGATCCATGTGTAATCGTCGATTAGCCCATCATCACGATACAGTGCAAACCATTCACTGTGATCGGTCGGATGCGACGAGTAGTAATTGAACTCATCTTTTAACCACGTTTCTACCGCAGAGCGCACGCCGCCAGTAGGGCGCGGGACGATCCAGTACTTGCCAGCGGGGATCGGCCCGTTATTGGGAACCATTGTGCAGCCGCCCCGATTGCGGTATTGGCCGTTGCCGGAATAGGCGTCGAATGTGCCGATGCCATTAATGGTGAGCGGTGACAGCGGCGCGCTGTCCACGAGAAATTTGCCGAAGTAAGCCATGTTTCACGCCTCCTGATTGCGCTGGCTGTAGGTCATTGCGTCCTGCATAGGCTCCTCCCGTTGGTGAACCTTGACCGTAACCGCGCGGGCCGCTGGCGCGCTACAGGTCGATTCCGGAATTGCCGCCTCTTTCCCCTGGACAAAAAAAAGCGCCACAGGGGCGCGCAAAACCTTTGCATCACAGAAAAAGAGCCAATAGAGCCGCCACCTCAGCGGGAATGACATACCGGGCGGTGACGGTTCAATGCTAGGTGTATGTGCCGGGCGCAGGCTTCAGACGACTCCGAAAAGCCGGGGCGTGCGCGATGGTCGTCAACTCTCCTGGGCAAAAATAAAAAAGCCCCAGCATGTCTGTAGGGGCTCTTATCGATAAACATCCGACGGCCAATTTCAACGGGTCAAATGACCTGCCTTCGCGGGTACTGATTCAATGCTTCGACTACTCCGATGACTCGCGGCGGCGGAACGCCTACGACACCCGCGTCGCCGGCGCCACACTACGCAGCGTCGTCGCGGTCGCCGGCAAATACTCCGGCACCCAGCGCCGCAGATCGCGCCGCACTTCGTCGTCGGCCGGCACGCGATGCTGCATCAGCCACGGCAGCAGATTGTCGATCAGGCTGTCCGGCACCTCGCGCGCCTGTGCGATGCGCAGCTTCGGATGCGGCGTGCGCGTGGTGGTTTCGTCGTCCGCGAGCAGTTCTTCGTAAAGCTTCTCGCCCGGACGCAAACCCGTGAACACGACGCGAATCTGCTCTTCGGTGAAACCGTACAGGCGGATCAGATCGTGCGCGAGATCGGCGATTCGCACCGGCTTGCCCATGTCGAGAATGAAAATCTCGCCGCCGCGCCCCATGCTCGACGCCTGCAACACGAGTTGCGACGCCTCCGGAATCGTCATGAAGAAACGCGTGATTTCCGGATGCGTGACGGTCACCGGCCCGCCCCGCGCGATCTGCTCCTGGAACTTCGGAATCACGCTGCCCGCGCTGCCGAGCACGTTGCCGAAGCGCACCGTCTCGAACTGCGTGCGCCGCGCGCCCTGCTGCTGCAGCGCCGAGCACGCCATCTCCGCGAGCCGCTTGCTCGCGCCCATCACGTTGGTCGGATTGACCGCCTTGTCGGTCGAGATCAGCACGAAATGCGCGACGTCGTGGCGGATCGCCGCGCGCGCGACGCGGTACGTGCCAAGCACGTTGTTGCGCACCGCCTGCCACGTGTTGACCTCTTCCATCAACGGCACATGCTTGTAGGCCGCCGCATGAAACACGATGTGCGGACAGTAGCGCGCCATCACCTGATCGAGCAGCAGCGAGTCCTTCACGTCGCCGACGATCGGCACCACCGACACTTCCGGATATTTGTCGCGCAGCTCTTCGTTCAGCCGATAGATCGAGAACTCGGAGATGTCGAACGCGACCAGTTGCACCGGACCGAAGCGCAGGATCTGCCGGCATAGCTCCGAGCCGATCGAGCCGCCCGCGCCCGTCACCATCACGACGCGGTTTTTCAGCAGCGCGGCGACGTGCTCGGTGTCGATCGTCACCGGGTCACGGCCGAGCAGGTCTTCGAGATCGATCTGCCGCACGCGCGACAGGAACGCCTGACCTTGCGTGAGCGGCGTGAGCGCGGGCAGCGTCATCGCGCGTACGCCGGCGCGCACGCACAGCGTGGCGATGCGCCGATGCGCCTCCACCGACGCCGACGGCACCGCGATGATCACATGCTCGACCTTCAGCTCCGTGCAGATTTTCTGCAGATCGCTGATCGCACCAACCACGCGATAGCCGTAGATTTCACGGCCCTGCTTGATCGGATCGTCGTCGAGCAGACCGACGAGGCGCCATTGGCCCGAGCGCTTCAGCTCGCGCACGAGATTCGCGCCGGCATTGCCCGCGCCGAGCACGAGCACCGGCTTGCCCTGGCCGACCAGTCCGCCGTAGCGATAGAACTCCTTGGCCGCGCGATACAGCGCGCGTGAGCCGCCCATCGTCAGGAACAGCAGCATCGGCGACACGATCAGCACCGAGCGCGGCACGACCGGCGCCGGCTGCAACAGCGCCGAACCGATCACGACGACGAGCGCGCCGACGCCGATCGCTTTCGCGATCCGCACGAGATCGGGCAGGCTCGCGAACACCCACATGCCGCGATAGAGGCCGTAGCCGCGGAACATCACCGCGTAGATCAGCAGCACCCACACGAGCGCATGCAGCCCGCTCGACCAGAACGGCGCGGGCACCGGTCCGTTGAACCGGATCACATAGGCCAGCAGCCAGGCCATTGCCACCGCGCACAGGTCGAACGCAAACGCACTGAACGAAAGCCATCTGGCTTTGAAGCTTTTCATTGCGCAGAACCTCAGATTGGCCCGGAACGGGACACATGGCGCCGCCAGCGGCGATCAATACACAGCCCCGCGACGACCAGCAGGGCAGCCCATGCGACGACAACCAGCCATTGATACAGAAGAGCCAATTGTAGCGCCCAAACAGCAAGTATTATGCCCGCCGCCATGAACAAATACCAAATCCACGCGGTCGATGCGTGCCCGAAACCCGACTGCACCAGTCTTTGATAGTAGTGTTCACGATGCGCCTGCCAAAATTTTTCACCGCGCAGCAGGCGCTTGAGCAGCGTGACCGACGCATCGCCGATGAACGGCGCGAAGCACAGCGCCGGAAACCACACCGGCCATACACCCTCGCGCCACCCCCAATAGCCGAGCGCGCCGGCCAGAAAGCCGAGCGGGATCGAGCCGGCGTCACCGAGAAAGATGCGCGCCGGGTGAAAGTTGAACAGCAGAAAGCCCGCGGCCGCGCCTGTGACGATCAGGCTCGCCGTCGCGAGCGCCGGGTCCGCGTGCGACGACAGCGAGGCGGCCACCGCATAGCCGCCGAAGCCGAACAGCGCCATGCCGCCCGCGAGGCCGTCCGAGCCGTCCATGAAGTTGTAGAGATTGACGAGCCACACGAGTAGAACCGCCATGCACGCGAGCGCCCACCACGGCACGTCGGCCGGATAGACGGCGATCAGTGCCGCCACCGCCGCCGCATGACCGCCGAAGCGCACGCGTGCGGGCAGGCCACGTCGATCGTCGAGCTGCGATAGCGCCGCGAGCAGCGCCGCGGCAAGCGCGGGCAGCCACAGCGACGGCGCCGCCAGCGCGATCAGCAACACCGCGACCGGCACGATGCCCCAGCCGCCGACGCGCGGCGTCGGGCGCGTGTGCAGCGAGCGGTCGTTGGGGATGTCGGTGGCGAGCCGCCACGCGAGGCCGGTGCGCAGCAGCGTCCACAGGATCGCCGCGCAGGCGGCGAGCGCGGCGACGCCCCACGGCAGCAGAGAGACGACGGAAGAGGCAGAGTGTGCAGCGAGCGGCATCGATAGCGTTAGCGGGTCAGGTCGGAGTCAAGGCGGGTTCAACCCGTGGTCAATGCGTTGAGCGATACCACGCCGCGGTTTCGAGCAGCCCATGCTCGACCGTATGCGGCGCAGACCAGTTCAGACATTCGCGGATATGCGAACTGTCGACGCGCAGCTCGCCGATCAATCGATCGATCTGCGCCGAGCGGCCGGTCAGGCGACCCGCGAGACTGAGCAGGCTGGCCGGCACCGGCACGAGCCGCGCGGGCACGTGAAGCTGCGTGGCCAGCAGACGCGCGAGTTCCGGCACGCTGAGGTCGCGGCCGTCGGTCACATGGAAGGTTTCGCCGGCCGCGCGCGGATCGGTCGCGCAATGCACGAGCGCGTCCGCGAGGTTATCGACGAACACGAGGCTGCGCAGCGCGCTGAGCGCGCCGAGCGGCAACGGAATGCCTCTCGCGACCGCGTTCATCAGCTGCAGGAAGTTCGCGCGCACGCGCGGTCCGTAGACCAGCGGCGGCCGCACCACGACGACTTCGAGACCCGTCGAGCGGCCGTAGTCGAACAGCGCGCGCTCGGCTTCCAGTTTCGAGATGCCATACGCATCGGACGGCGTGGGCTGATCCGTTTCAGCGATCGGCCGGCCGCTGCTCGCCTCGCCCATCGCCTTGATGCTGCTGACGAACACGAAGCGCCTCGCGCCCGCGCGCCGCGCCGCCGCCGCGACCCGCAAGCTGCCCTCGACGTTGGTCGCGCGATAGGCGGCGAGCGGCTCGGTCAGGGTCTCCCGCATCACGTGCACGCGCGACGCCAGATGGATCACCGCATCGCAAGTGAGCGCGACCGGCCAGCGCTGGTCGATGCCCGCAAAATCTTCGGTATCGAGCAGCCATTCGCGCACGCCCTCGGCGGCCGTCTGCGGCCGGCGCACCACGCCAGTCACGCGATCGCCCCGCCGCAGCAACGCGCGGGACACCGCCTGGCCGACGAAACCGTTGGCGCCGGTGACGAGGATCTGCAGACTCATCGCAATGCTCCGTCATGCACTTCGCGGCGCACGATTACGCCCACGCCATGCCGCGCGACCCACGCAAACAGACGATCGCCGTCAGGACTCGACGCGGCCGCAAACGGCGGGAAAGGCGGATCAGACACGATACAATCTGGCATCGGCGGTGCTTTCTCAGGAAGTCTGGCTGGGAACGTATTGTATTCGGGCCGTGATAATAAAACGGACCTGCGCCTGCTGGCGCGTCGTTCGTACACTTCGTAACAACTCAAACATATTCGCGCATGTGGAATTCGTGGTATCGATCCGACTTGCTCGACAACCGCACACGCCGGCCTGCTCGCTGGCCGTGCGATCAGGCCCCGGCCCGCGCACCGGCAAGTCCGCGCCTGAAGGCCGCGCAAGCGCGCGGCGAGCATCCACATGAATGCCCCGAAACCTGCCGGTCTTGCCGCCATGTTCGCGCGTTACGCGCAGCGGCGTGCCGCGACGTGCTGGTCTGAAGAAAAGAACTGTTTGAGCGACTAGAGTCCCACCTATGAAAGTGCTGTTCGCCACCTACCCGATGGCTTTCCATACCCCCGGCGGCGGAGAAATCCAATTGCTTGCGTATCACAAGCATCTGCCCGCGCATGGCGTCGACGTTACGCTGTTCGATCCGTGGAAGCCGCGTTTTCTAGAACACGACGTGGTGCATTTCTTCTCGTGCGTCGGTGGCTCGGTGCACTTCTGCAACTTCGTCAAGCAACTCGGCTTGCCGCTCGTCGTGTCGTCGAGTTTGTGGGTGACGGAGGAAACCAGGCATCTCTATCCGATCGGCGAGATCCGCCATCAGTTTTCTCTCGCGGACCGCGTGGTCGCAAACTCCGAGATCGAATGCGACACGCTCGCTCGCATCTTCGATCTGCCGCGCGAGAAGTTCGCGAGCGTGTTGAACGGCGTCGAACAGAGCTTTTACGAGCCGGTCGCGGCGGAGCCGTTCCGCCGTGAATCCGGCATCGAGGGCCGCTTCATCCTGAACGTCGGCAACATCGAGCCGCGCAAGAACCAGCTCGCGCTGATCCGGGCGATGAAGTCGTTCCCCGACCTGAAGCTTGTCCTGATCGGCCATCAGCGCGATCCCGAGTATGCGAAGGCATGCTTCGACGAGGGTGGCGGCCAGGTCGTCTACGCCGGCACGCTGCCCCACGATTCGCCGCTGCTGCGCTCCGCCTACGCGGCCTGCGAAGCGTTCGTGCTGCCGAGCACGCTCGAAACGCCGGGGCTCGCCGCGCTCGAAGCGCATGCCGCGGGCGCGCGTATCGCGGTAACGAAAGTTGGCTCTACCCAAGAATATTTCGCGCAGCACGTTGCCTACCTGGATCCGTTCGACGTCGACAGCATCACCGGATCGATTCGCGCGGCGCTCGCGCAACCGCGCGGCGCTGCCGCTGCTCCGACGCGCGATCTGACCTGGCAGGCCGTCCTGTCGCCCTTGAAAGACCTCTACAATTCCCTGCTGACGAAATGACAAAACCCGTGACGAACCTCATGAAGAACTTCGAACTTCGTCCCTTGAATAACGTCGAGTCGTCCTCGAATTCCGGGTTCGCCTGGAACGCGACGAACGGCGATCCGCAGTTCGAGCTGACGGGATGGGCAGAGCTGTCGGGTCGCGCCGCGCGTATTTCGTTCGAGCTCGCGAAAGAAGACATGCCGGCCTCGCCATGCATGATCTATTTCGACGCGGGCGCGGGCATGTCGGAGCACGCGACGATCGGCCTCGTGGTCGACGCTGACGGCAAGGTGGATCAGGTCGTCGCGTTTCCGCCGCTCGTCGGTCCGTTGCGCCTCGATCCGATCGCGCGCGCGGGACTGTTTTCGATCACCGGCTTCAACGTCGAACTGGTGGCCGACGCCGACTGCCCGACGGAACTGCTCGAACGCGCGCGCCGGATGGCGTCGTGGGGCGGCGGCGCTCAGCCTGCGCCGGCGCCAACCGTGGGTCACACGTATCAGGAATGGATCGAGCGGCACGAGCCGCCCGCGTCGCATTACCCGGAACTGCGCGCGCGCTCGAAGGCGTGGGCGCTGCAACCGCTGATCAGCATCGTGATGCCGACCTACAACACGCCGGCCAGGTGGCTGCGCATGGCGATCGATTCGGTCGTCGACCAGGTCTACGAGAATTGGGAATTCTGCATCGCCGACGACTGCTCGACGAACCCCGAGGTCAAGCAGGTGCTCGACAGCTACGCCGCCAAAGATCCGCGCATCAAGGTCGCGTACCGCACGACGAACGGCCACATCAGCAGCTCCAGCAACACGGCGCTCGAGCTTGCCGTCGGCGAATTCGTCGGCCTGCTCGACCACGACGACGAATTGCATCCGCTCGCGCTCTACTGCGTCGCCGAGCTGATCAACGCGCATCCGGACGCGACGGTGATCTACAGCGACGAAGACAAGATCTCGATCGACGGGGTCCGCTCGGACCCGTACTTCAAATGCGACTTCAACTACGATCTGTTCCTGAGCCAGAACATGATCTCGCATTTCGGCGTCTACAAGACTTCGGTCATGAAGGAGGTCGGCGGCTTCAGAACCGGCTTCGAAGGCTCGCAGGACTACGACCTCGCGCTGCGCGTGATCGATCGCGCGGGTCATCACACGGTGTATCACGTGCCGCGCGCGCTGTACCACTGGCGCATGATCCCCGAGAGCACGGCGGCCGGCCATGAAGCCAAGCCGTACGCGCATATCGCGGCGATGCGCGCGCTCGACGAACACCTCGCGCGCAACGGCATCAACGCCCACACCGAGCACGCGCCGGGCACGGACGCCTTCAACAAGGTCGTGTACGACTTGCCCGAGGTGCTGCCGTCGGTGGAGATCATCATTCCGACGCGCGATTCCGCCGGACTCGTCGAGCAATGTGTGGAATCGGTGCGGCAGAAATCGAGCTACCCGAACTTCCGCATCACGATCATCGACAACGGCTCGCTCAAGCAGGAAACGCACGACCTGTTCGCGCGCCTGCAAGAGGACGAGCGCATCAAGGTCGTGCGCGACGATTCGCCGTTCAACTACTCGGCGCTGAACAACCGCGTCGCGCTCGCGAGCACGGCGGACTTCGTCTGTCTGATGAACAACGACATCGAAGTGATCAACGCCGACTGGCTCGAGGAAATGGTGTCGGTCGCGCTGCAGGCTAAGGTCGGCGCGGTCGGCGCGAAACTGCTGTATCCGGACGACACGATCCAGCATGGCGGCGTGGTGCTCGGCGTCGGCGGGATTGGGAGCCATGCGCACAAGCACTTCCCCAATTCGCACCCCGGCTACTTCGCGCGCGCACGCCTGCGCAACGTGATGTGCGCGGTGACCGCCGCGTGCCTGCTGATCCGCCAGTCGATCTACAAGGAAGTCGGCGGCCTCGACGAACAGTTACACGTCGCTTACAACGACATCGATTTTTGCCTGCGTGTGCGGCAAGCGGGCTACCGCAATGTGTGGACGCCCTACGCGGAGCTTTATCATCACGAATCGGCAACCCGCGGCGCCGAAGACACACCGGAAAAAATCAGCCGCTTCAACCAGGAATCTGAGTTGGTCAGACAGCGCTGGGAGCATCTGTTGATGAACGATCCCTGCTATTCACCCAATCTGACACTGACTGCCGACGATTTTTCCTTTGCTTGGCCTTCAAGGATTGCAAATCTTGATTAATCTGGGACCCAAAAAAAACAAGACCGGATGGCTGGCGGAGTACCGCCATCCATCGCCGGGGGAACTGTTCTGCCTGCCGAGCGCGATCTACTTTCTGATGAAGTTCAGAGCCGATCTCGCGCGCTTCAATTCCAAAGTGCTGGATGACCGCGTCACGCTGTATTTCTGGTGGGAAATGTCGGCGCGCGAAACGTATCCGGACTTCAACTGGGTGCTGCGGCAGGAAGACCTCGAATATTTGCGTCAGCTCGACAACGACACGCTGATCGAGCGGCATCCGGACGCCGTCACGTACTGGCTCTGCTCGACCAAACCGAGCGTGCTCGATGCGAAGCATCTGAGCGAGACGCTGCACGAGCCCGTCACCGTGCTCGAAGAAGCCGGCCTGCAATTGCCGAAGCTGATGACGACGGTCGTGCGCAATCGCGGCGATCTGTCCCAGGCATTCAACCTGAACACGCTGACCGGCTATCTGAACTGCCTCGACTGGTGGGAGCAGTACGGTCAGGTCACCTGCCCGCGCGTGACGTGGCGTCCGCCGATCGCGTGGCCCGGGCTGCTGGAACCGATCGACGCGCCCGACTCCAGCGCGATGCCGTTTCCGCGCTTCCTCGCGCTGATCACGACCGAGCGGCCCGATCTGCGCAGCGCGTTCAATCTGAACAGCTTCACCTCGCGGCTCAACGCGCTCAGCTGGTGGGAAGACCACGGCCAGCGCGAGTATCCGCGCATCAAGTGGTCGCAGCCGCCGATCGGCGGCTTCATGCTCGAGCCCGAAGCGCTTCCCGCGGACGGTGGCCCTTACGTGCCGCGCTTCCTGTGCGAGATCTACAAGGACCGGCCGGACCTGCAGGCGACCTTCACGCTGCAGTCCTTCCGCGGGCGGCTCAACTGTCTGTCGTGGTGGATCGAACACGGCCAGCATCAGTACCACGCGATCAAATGGGTGCCGCCCACGCCCTCCGCCGTGATGTTCGAGCCCGAATTTGGCTCGCACGCCGACTGGCTACCGGTGCCGCGCTTCCTGCGGCTGCTGCACGGTGAGCGCCGGGACCTGCAGGAGCTCTGCTCGCTCGACAGCTTCACCGGGCGCCTGAAGTGCCTGTCGTGGTGGATCGAGCACGGGCAGCACCAGTATCCGGCGATTCACTGGGGCATCCCGCCGTTGCCCGACACCCTGTTCAGGATGGAATCCGGCGAGCAAGGCGCGCTGCCGCTGCTGCCGCGCTTTCTGCCGCTGATCTGGAACGAGCGGCCCGACCTGCAGGCGTCGTTCAACCTGAGCAGCTTCCGCGAGCGGCTCGCGTTCATTTCGTGGTGGGAAAAGCACGGGCACAGCGAGTACTACGCGATCGAATGGTCGCCGACGCATCTCGCCGAAGAACGCGAGGGCGAATGGGTGCCGCCCACCACACCCGCATTGATGTTCGAGCCCGAATGGGGCACGCACGCCGACTGGCTGCCGGTGCCGCGCTTCCTGCGGCTGTTGCATGACGAGCGCCAGGATCTGCAGGAGCTCTGCTCGCTCGACACCTTCACCGGGCGTCTGAAGTGCCTGTCGTGGTGGATCGAACACGGGCAGCACCAGTATCCGGCGCTTCACTGGGCCATCCCGCCGTTGCCCGACAGCCTGTTCGGCGCGCAAGCCGGCGAGCAAGGCGCGCTGCCGCTGCTGCCGCGCTTTCTGCTGCTGATCTGGAACGAGCGGCCCGACCTGCAGGCATCGTTCAACCTGAACAGCTTCAGCGAACGGCTCGGCTTCATCTCCTGGTGGGACAAGCACGGGCACGACGAGTACTACGCGGTCAAATGGACGCCGACTCATCTGGCCGAAGAGCTCGCGAGAATCGACGACGAGCAGCCGGCGGACGACACCTTGCTGCCGCGCTTCCTCACGATGATCGCGAATGACCGCCCGGATCTGCGCGAAGTGTACGACCTGAACACCGCGGATGGCCGCGACCAGCTCGTGCGCTGGTGGAACGAATGGGCGTCGACCGAATATCCGCTGGTCGGCTCGCTGAAGGTGCGCTGGACCGACAGCGCCGACGACGAAGCCGATGACGACGCGCACGAGCCCGCGCGCTATCACGCGCGCGTCGAAGGCATCGGCTACGACTTCGGCGTCAACATCATCGGCTTCCCGCAAGGCGTGCTCGGCCTCGGCGAAGACGCGCGCATGGCCGCCCGCGTACTGCAACTGTCGTCGACGCCGGTCACGCTGCTCAATGCGCCGATGGCGGGACCCGCGCGCCTCGAACACTCGGTCGATCATCTGATCAGCGACGAGCTCAAGTACAACATCAGCCTGATCTGCCTGCCGGCGCCCGAAATGGTGCGGCTCGCGCTGGAAGGCGGCCGCAGCCTGATCGACGCGCCCACGCACAAGATCGGCGCATGGCCATGGGAACTGCCCCACTGGCCGAACGCGTTCGGCAACGTGCATCAGATGGTCGACGAAATCTGGGCGCAGAGCCGCTTCGTGCAGAGCGTCTACAGCCGGCTCGGCAACACGCCGGTCTACCAGATGCCGATGGCGGTCGAGGTCCCCGCGCCGCTCGAGCCGAAGCGCGAGCGCTTTGGCCTGCCGGCCAACGAGTTCCTGTTCTACCTGATGTTCGACGGCAACTCGTGGCTGAGCCGCAAGAATCCGGTCGCCGGCGTGCAGGCGTTCAAGCAGGCGTTCGGTGACAGCTCCCCGGGCGTCGGGCTCGTCATCAAGGCGATGAACGTGCGCGACGACGACCCGGTGTGGCGCGCCGTGCTCGACCTTGTCGCGGGCGATAGCCGCATTCACATCGTGTCCGAGCGCCTGAGCCGCCAGGACTCGACCGACTTCATGGCCTGCTGCGACGCCTACATTTCGCTGCACCGTAGCGAAGGCTTCGGCCGCGTGATCGCGGAGGCGATGGCGTTGGGGCAGCCGGTCGTGGTCACGAACTTCTCGGGCAACGTCGACTTTTGCGAACCCGACACCGCGTTCCTCGTGGATGGCGAACTCGTGCCGCTGCGCCCCGGCGACTACCTGTTCGCCGAAGGTCAGTACTGGTGCGATCCGGAGGTATCGATCGCGGCGGAACAGCTCAAACGCATGATCGACGATGCGCCATTCCGTGAGCGCATCGCACTGGCGGGGAAGGCGCGCATGGAGCGCGACTACTCAGTTGAGGCAGTCGCACGCGCGTATGCGCGACGGTTGAACGACATTGCGGAGGCGAAGACGATATGACGCTGCGGGTATGTGCTCCGGACATTTTCTCGGGCGATGCGGTGGGTAACCACTGCATCGGTTTCGTACGCATGGCTGAACGTCTCGGCATGAGGGCCGAGCTGTATGCAAGCGGTTTCGAGGAGGGAACGAATGGAGTGCGCCCGCTTGACGCATTGTTCGAAGAGGTCACTCGCGACGATGTGGTTCTGCTGAGTTACTCGATCTACGATCCGTACCTCGAGCGGATACTCGCGCTCGATTGCAGGAAGATCTGCTACATCCACGGCGTGACGGACCCGCAGTTGCTGCGCGCGCTCGAACCGCGCACCGCACAGTTGTGCGAGAAGGCACTCGCGCAACTGCCGCTGCTCGCGCACTTCGACACCGTCGTCGCGAATTCGCGCAGCACGGCGGCGAGCCTCGCCGGCATCGTCGCGGCGGACGCCATCAAGGTCGTGCCGCCGATCTTTCCCGACATGTACGTGTTCCGGCGCGAAGGACCGCGCAAGGGCCGCAAGCGCCCTGAGCCGAACCTGCTGATGGTGGGCCGGGTGGTGCCGCATAAACGCATCGAGGACGGCATCGAGATTCTGTCGCTGCTGAAGCAGCGTGATTTCGGCGCGACGCTGAGCATCGTCGGCAGCACGCCGAACTACGATTACCTGAAATTTCTGATCAATCACGCGCGGCGTCTCGGCGTGCTCGAGCAGGTCGACTTCAAGGGCATGCTCGACGACGCCGATCTGTTCGAGTGCTACGAATCCACCCACGCGTTGCTCGCGATGAGCCGCCACGAGGGCTTCTGCGTGCCGGTGCTCGAAGCGATGCATTACGGCAAGCCCGTATTCGTGCGTGGCGGCACGGCCGCTCAGGAGATTTGTCCGCCCGACTGCGTGTTCGACGCCCATGCCGAACTCGCCGCCTGGATACCCGTGATCACGCAGCGCCTCGGCCATACCCACGGCCGCTGTCCGATCGACACGGCCTTCGTCAAACACGCCGACGGTGTGCTGCAACGTGCCAGCGACGAGGTATGGCGCAAGATCTTCGTCGGCGCCGGGGTCGGCATGGCGGCCGCGTCGACGCATGCGCGCGCGGGTACGGCGGCCGTTTCGCTGAAAAGAGATAGATAGTCAGCGCCGCCGCTCACCAACCCATCCCGGCGCACATCGGCGCGATCCAACCCGATCGCGCCGCCTCACTCGTTCGCTGGCGGCTTGCCGGTCCTGTCGAAGTCGATCGGTTGCCCCGTATGCGGATGCGGCGTGAACGAGAAATGCGCGCGCACGTACTTCTGCGATAGCGTGCACAGCAAGTCCATCAATGCAATCTGCTCGGCCGGAAAGACCGGCGCGCGATCCGCCGCGTCGATCGGTTTTTGCATGTAGCGCACGATATCTTTTTCGAAATCGCTGACGCAATAGTCCAGCACCCGATCGCCTTCGATCGGATAGGCCGCCACCTTCAGTTCGGGATGCAGCGACAGATACGTGCTGAACAGACGCTCGGCAACGAATGGCAGGAACGGTGCGTCGTCCGAGTGGATCGTGGGCTCCAGCACCCCGCGCGCGGCCTCGGTGCCGCTCTGCGTTTCGAGGAACGTGGCAATCGGCTCAAGCACCTTGCCGACGTAGCTTTCCCAGAACGACTGCGAACCGACCCAGAAATTGCAATAGCACAGCGTGTGCGGCGACTGACGGGGCGCCTCACGCAGATTCCACGCGATGCCGCAGGCGTCGAGCAGTTGCTGGCTGCGCTCGACGAGTCCCGGATGCGCATGCTCGCCCTGCATCCACGCGGTGTACGAGAAATACGCGAGTTGCGGAAACGGATTGATCATCCAGACGTCGGCGTCGGCATTGGCCTGCACGAACTCCAGAAACCGGCTGCCGTCCATGCGCGCCTTCAGCGCGAACTTCGGCGAAAAAAGACCGGTGATCTGCTGCTGCCGATGCATGCCCTTGCGGTACATGTCGACGAGAATATAAAACTCGCGCCACGCGGCGTGCGCGTTATCGCGCAGTTCGAGCGGATGAAAAGCCTGTTCGGACAGGACCTGTCCCGGCGCGTAAAGCGGCTCGAAGATCTTGATCGATGCACTCATGACAGCCCTGCGATCTGCAGATAATAGTTTCCGGTGTGCACGTTGCGCCGGAACAGCGTGAGCGATGCATTCGGCACCAGCACGTTGGGAAAGCGGGACAACGGCACGTTCAGCAGGTATTGCGAGATCACCGAGATCGGTCCCGCGTGACACACGGCGGCGATCAGGCCAGGCTGCTCAGCGTGCCGCAGCACCTCCTCCTCGAGCCAGTTCACCGAACGCGCGGCCAGTTCGAGATGCGACTCGCCGCCCTCGTAACGGTCCGACAGATGTTTGCCCCAGTCGGGAAACGCCACACGAAAATCTTCGGCCTTCCAGGTCGCGAACCGCCCCGCATTGGTTTCGCCGAGACGGGCGTCGACGGTCCAGTCGCAGTTGTCCTTGAACAGCACTTCAGTGGTCTGCAACGCGCGCCGCCACGGGCTCGAAAAAACGCGGTCGGGCGCGAAACCGTGACTTTCCATCAGCGTGCGTAGCTTCGCGGCCTGCTGCAGGCCATGCTCGGTCAACTCGTCCTGCTCGGTCGAGTTCAACAGGCCAGCCACGTTGGCGTGCGATTGGCCGTGGCGAATCAGAAGAAGATCCATAGGTGTTAGCTGCTTTAAGGCTTGGGGTCGGGCAAGGCTTTCACGAACATCGACGAAATGCGTCGCACGCTGAAACGGTCGAACACGTCGGCGTAGGCATTGCGGCGGATCGACTGGCGAAGCTGCGGGTCACCCAGCATGTCCTCCAGCGCTCGTGCCCAGCTCTCGGCCGTGTTCGACGCAATGTATCCCGTCTCACGATGTTTGACGTTCTCGCGGTAGGTCGGGCAATCCGAATAGATGCTCGGGATGCCGAGGCTGCCGTAGTCCGCGTATTTGATCGGCGACTTGCACGAGTTGAAAAACAGCGTCTCCGGATCCTCTTCGGCGCCGAGCGGCACGATCGCGAACGTGTAGCCTTCGTCGCGAATGGCCTTCTTGTATTCGAGGTTGCCGCGGCTGCCGCGATGCGTCATGCGGGCAATCGTGTTGAGCTCCGGAAACGGATCGCCCCAGAAGTCGATCGACACGTTTTCGTGGCGCGCGAGAAAACTGCGCAAGGTGCCGAAAAACTCCTTGCGAAAGCTCACGAGCTTGATGCCGTCGAGATTGGAGAAGACGATCTTCGGCGGCTGGGTTTCGGTCCACAGTTCCGGCGACAGGTCGAACGCCTGATCGTCGAAACCGTTCGGGATGATCAGCACGTCGTCCGAGCGCCGCACTTTGCGCATGCGCTCCTGCAACAGCGAGTTCGACGCCGTGGCCGCGCTCGCTTCGCGAATCATCGCGAGCACGTTGTAGAGCACGTCCTCGTTCATTTCGAGCACGCTCCACGACGGCAGATCGAGCAGCCAGTCGTCGAGATCGTAAATCGTATGAAGACCGAGTTCGTTGGCCATCCGCATGATCTTCAGCGACAGATTCGACACGTGCTTGTTGAACAGCACGACGTCGAAGCGATGCAGATGGCTGACGCCAACGTCCGCCTCCGAGATCTGCTCCCACTCGATCAACCGATGGCGCTGCATGTACGAAAGCAAAGGCGCGAAGCGCGCGCCGATGGTGCGCGAATTCATTCGCCCATCGGTCATGGAGCGCCGCTGAACGACGAGCAGTCGGGGAATCTTAGTAATTTGTGAGGCCGGCATCGATCAGGTGTCTGATTAGGTCTGCTGCTACCGTGCTCGACGAGTGCCGTGCATAGACGCGTTCGTAGTTACTTTCAATCTTTTCGTCCCTGTCCGGGTCGGTCAGGGCAGCCTGAATGGCGGGAACGATGTCGGGCGCGCGGGTGGAAGCCGCGTACCAGACATTGTCGTCGAAGTGCTCGCGCTGCCAATCCCCATCAACCATGACGAGCGGCTGCTTCACGAACGCGCCTTCGAGGCACGAGCGCCCGGGCGGATCGAGGCTCGGCTCCGCCACTACCATCGCGCTGGCGAGCGCGGAGCGCAACAGCGCGCTGCAGGGCTGGATGAACGGCAGGAAATGAATGCCCCGACGCGCTTCGCGAACGCACTGCCGGTAATACTCCTCATCCCTGAAACCGCCGACCATCAGGCCGTTCATGCCGAGCTGGTTCAGTGCGCGGATCAGTTCGAGCTGATTCTTGATCGGCTCGATCAAGCCGAGGCACAGCACGTAGTCCGAGACGTCGCAGACCGTGGGGAGCAAATCCTTGTCGGCCGGCAGCAGGAACCGGTCGGATATGCCGGAGCCCACCACCACGCCTTTACCTGGATCGACCGTGATGTACCTGTTGAAGTGCGCGAGTTCGGCGGAGGACTTGAACAGTAGCCGCTCGGCGCGCTGCACGAAAGCCTCGATGCGGCTGATTTCCGCCGGGTCGGGCGCGCTCAACCACCAGACGTTCGGCCACAGGAACAGCTTCTTGCCCTGATTCACCGTTTCGCGAACGATCGCTTCGCCGTCCGCATGGACGGAGAAGTGCATCACCGCGTCGTAAAAGCGTAGCGGCCGGCTGCGAATGCCGTAAATGTCGGCCTGTACGTCCGAATCGTTGAGAAGTTCGGCGACCTGCACGAGTTCCGACTCACCACCACCGCTCGTCATGAACGCGGTACTGTGAGTGGTCAGGAGAATTTTAAAATGCATATTGCGGGCTCCGTCCCGAATCGTCCCGTATCGTGGGCGCTGCTGCCGTCCGCCGGACGGTGCGGAATTCACGCGTTCGCGCGACCTGTGAAACAGGCGCGGACTATTATCGGCAGGGGCTCGATTTTACGCCAAATCGTAACGCAGACGATCGCCCACGAGCGACGCGCCGAGCACCCTGCTGCATGCTTTCGTCGGCTTACGTGGCTTACGAAACGATGACCGCGCCGCCCTCTTCTGCCGCGCACTCGCGACTCACGCGCGGTATCCACGGAAAACGGACGGCACATGACCCGTGGCGTCGCGGCTGTGCCGATTACTATGACGAATAATTTGTAAGTAACGGTAAATGCGGACTCATGTCGGAACATCAGGAAATGTTGGACGTACAGAATACTGGGGGTACGATAGACTGGCCGGCCGGGAGGGCCGGCTCGCCAGCCGGTCGGCATATCGGTATGAATTCGCTGTTCTGTCATGGCTTTTCGCAAATTCTTTCAAGCGGAGAAACAAGATGTCGGCATCGCCCGAGCTTCTCGATTCACTTGCCGCGCAGCATCCCGAGATTGCAGAACTGATCGCTGAACGGGACAAGTATCGCGACGCGCTTCAGGTCAATATTCCGCACTTTTCGAATCTCGGCGACGTGCCTCCAGGCCACTACTATTCGCCGATCCCGTCGATCCCCGACATCAAACAGGACGAAGCACGGCTGTTCGGTCACGTCTCGCGCACGCTGCCCGGCATCGAGTTCAACGAAGAGGCGCAGGTGCGGCTCGTCGGCGAGTTCGCCGACAAGTACTACGGCGAAATGCCGTTCGAGCCGCACAAGAAAGACGGCCTGCGCTTCTACTTCGAGAACGTGATGTTCTCGTATGGCGACGCGACGTCGCTGTACTGCATGATTCGCCACCTGCGGCCGCGCCGCATCGTCGAGATCGGCTCGGGTTTCTCGTCCGCCGTTTCGCTCGATACCAACGACCTGTTCTTCGACGGCCAGATCCAGTGCACCTTCGTCGAACCGAACAATGAACGCTTGCTGTCGTTGCTGACCGAGAAAGACAAGGTCACCTCGAAGATCGTCAAGTCGCTCGCGCAGGACGTCGACCTGTCCGTATTCGCGGAGCTCGAAGCGAACGACATACTGTTCGTCGATTCGTCGCACGTGAGCAAGATCGGCAGCGACGTGAACCGCATCGTCTTCGAGATACTGCCGATCCTCGCGCCCGGCGTGCACATACACTTTCACGACGTGTTCCTGCCGCTCGAATACCCGCCGCAGTGGATCTACGAAGGCCGCGCGTGGAACGAAGCCTATCTGCTGCGCGCCTTTCTCCAGTACAACAGCGCGTTCGAAGTTGTCCTGATGAATACGTTCATGGGACACTTCCATGCGGACCTGATGAACGCGCGGATGCCGCTCTTCATGCGCAATCCCGGCGCGAGCTTCTGGATTCGAAAGACACGTTAGGCGCCGCGGCGCAAACGTCTCACATTTTGCGGAGATTGATAGATGACTTCGACGAACGCGCTCGAGCATCGCACCGAAGGCGCGTCCATGCGAGCCGGCTTGCAAGACGGGGGGCGCGCGATGAAGGTCGGCCGCATCCCGGTACCTGAGTTGCTACCCGGCACCGTGATCGTCAAGGTGGCGAGCGTCGGTATCTGCGGCAGCGATCTGCACGCTTACCGGAACGTCGACGTTCATCAAAGCTTTCCGAACGGCCACGAACTGAGCGGGACCGTGGTCGAGATCGGCGAGGGCGTGACGAGCGTGCGCGTCGGCCAGCGGGTGACGATCGACATGGTGATGGGCACCGCGTGCGGCAAATGCGAGTATTGCAATCTCGGCACGCCGATTCACTGCCGCGCGCGCGAATTTCCGTTCGGCGGCGGCTTTGCCGAATACGTGCGCACCAAGGAATCGGGCGTGTTCCCGCTGCCCGGTGCCGTCGACGATCAGCTCGGCGCCATCGTCGAGCCGGTGGCGGTCGGCATCCACGGGTGCCGCAAGATGCCGATTGCGCGCGGCTCGGTCGGCGTCGTGATCGGCGCGGGCACGATCGGCCTCGCGGCACTCGCCGCGGCGCTGGACGCTGGCAGTGAAAATGTCTACGTGGTCGCAAGACACGCGGCTCAGGCGCGCGCGGCGCTGGCGATGGGCGCCACCGCGATCCTGCCGGCCGATCGCGCCGAAGCGCTCGCCATGGTCGAACAGGCAACCGGCGGATTGGGCGCGCACTACGCGATCGAAGCGGTCGGCGGAACGGCCGACACGTTCGACTTCGCCTGTCAGTTCGTGCGCCCGCTCGGCCACGTGTGCGTGCTCGGTGCCTTCGATCACGGCTTCAGGAACATCGAAATCATCAAACCGCACATCAAGGAACTGACGATTCATCTGCCGAACTGCTACGGCTATATCGACGGTCAGCACGACTTCGCACTCGCGATCGATCTGCTGGCGCGCAAGGGCGATACGTTGCGCGCCATGATCACGCACGACCTGAGCCTCGATGACGTCGACGAGGCCTTTCGTCTGGCCAGCGACAAAAGTTCGGACTCCATCAAGGTGCAGATGCATACCTGATGGTGTAAGCGGTCTCGCGCAATGCAGTGAACATCGGTCATAACTGGAAGCTGTGCCGTCCAATACGAGGAGGCAACATGGCGAAGGAAGACAATGCTCCAAGCATCGATGAATTTCGAGATAAGCGGCGTTACCGTTTGCTGAAAGGCCTGAACGTCAAGGAAAGCGTCGGCGTGGAAATAGGCCCGCTTTGCTGGCCTCTCGTGCGACGCAGCGACGGCGGCGAAATCATCTACGTCGACCATACGGACACGCCGCACCTGCGAGAGAAGTACAAGGACGATCCTAATCTCGACATCGAAGAGATTGTCGATGTGGACGCGGTGTGGGGGCGCAACACGCTGCATGAAGCGATCAGGGGCCGCTATGTCGACTACGTGGTGGCCTCTCATGTCGTCGAGCATGTTCCAGATCCGGTGACGTGGCTCAGAGAGCTGGCCGCGGTCCTCAAACCGACCGGCGAAGTGCGTCTCGTGGTTCCCGACCGGCGCTTCACCTTCGACTATTTCCGCCGCGAAAGCCGCCTGCCCGAAGTACTGGCCAGCTATATCGCCCGTGCGCGGGTACCGCAGCCCTACTCGCTGCTCGATCATTGCCTGTCCGCCGCGGATGTCTCGGCCCACGAAGCGTGGCAAAAGCGGATCGACCCGCACTCGGTCAAGCGGCATCACACATGGCAAGGCGCGCTACATCTCGCACGCGACGCCTTCGAAAACGGCACCTATCACGACGTTCACTGCTGGGTTTTCACGCCGCGCTCGTTTGCAAAACTGATCGCCGATCTTTGCGAAATGGAGCTGATCGACTTCGCTTGTGAAGATTTCAACGACACGCTGCACAACGATATCGAGTTTTCTGTCGTGATGAGGCGCTCGCGCGATCGCGAATATATTGCCGACAGCTGGCGGCGAATGGAGCGCGAGGCCAGCGACTCGACGCCGGCCGTGCCGTTCTGGCGCACGCATCGCAAACTCAAGGAGCTATGCGCCGGACCGAACGCCCGTAAGAGCACGCCGCGCTTGAGCGGACAGCCCAGCGAACTGGACCCGGACGTAGCGGTCGAATTGCCGCCGGGTTTCAACGAGCAGGAATATCTCGCCGTCAATACGGACGTGGCGGCGGCGGGCGTGAACGCGGGTCAGCATTACCTTCAATATGGATGGCGGGAGGGGCGGGCCTTGCGGCCGGCCCCCGAGGCTCAGGCTGCCCCTGCTCCGGTCGCCATTGAAGCGAGGTAACGATCGAGACGGGGAAACGCTCGATGACCTAATGGCCGGGCGGGCTAGCAGGAATCTGTACCGCCCAGTTCGGCGCGACCTTTAGCGTATGCCCCTTGTCGTTCGCCGTAATGTTCCACATTGGCCATTCCGACGCGGGAAATCTCGTAGCGCTGGCCAGCAGGATAACGACGGCGAATCCCCCCGCTAATACCCGCGACAGCTTCGAACTCGACGTTGCGATCGACAGCAGCGCGGCCCAGAAAAAGAACAGCAAGGCAGGATAGATGTACCGGGCACCGAAGCCGTACCACTCCATGTGTACCGAGTACGGATTCGATCTCGCGGCGCCGAGCAACCAGATGATGCCCGCCATCGGCGCGAGCAGCAGACAGGCAAAAACCGCTCGCGATCTCGCCACGACGAACACCAAGACGATCGCCAGGATCAAGCCGGCGATTAGCGGAACGCTATCCGGGGACGGCAGCAGACTGCAAAACAGCTCGCGGATCATCCGGGAGCCATAACGCCACACATACGGCGCCGGACCGAAGTCGAGCGGCGGCGAGGCGTTCGTTGCGACCGCATAAACCTGCCCCGCTACGCCCGCGGTATAGACGGCCAGAAATCCAGTCTGACGATATGAAAACTTCCCACGACGCCGCGCGTAGATACAAGCCAGCACGGTCGGGCCGAACGTGATGATGCCAAAGGGGCCTGTCAACGCAATGACCGCAGCCGCCAAGGCCCGAACGCTATACCAGGATGTCGGCGGATTGAACAGGTTTTCCCACAGCAGAACGATGAGCGCCGGAAGCAGTATCCATTGAATATTCGTAACGTTCAGCAGCGTCTCGCCCGTCTGCGGGACCAGCAGAGGTCCGAGTGCGAGAAGTGCGGCGATGGGACGCGAGAAGATTCGAAACGCGTGAGCCATGTAGGCGCTCGACCCGGCCGTGATCAACGCACACGCCCACATGAAAAAGTACGGCGCCTCGTCGATTGGCGTCGTTTTCATCTGCAGCCACGCGACCAGACGCGGAACGACATGCCAATAGCCGGAATAGCCCTGGACGAATGACCGGATACCCAGTTCGTGCGCTTGCGCGATAAAGATCGTGGCGTCTTCGGCCCACAGAAAGCCGTGCTCGATGCGCTGAGGCGCCCGATACCACATGAGCAGCAACGCCCATAAAAACACGAGCAATGGGAAGAGGCGGGGTTTTTCTCGCTGCATATCCTGTAATTCAGTATTTTTTTGGACAAAAAGATGAGCAGAAGTCCACAGCCGACTCGAACATCGAGTCGGCCGTTATTGCCTCAAGCCGGCAGGCATGACTTCGCAACGAGTGTTGCAGGACTCATCAGGTCCGCGGCCCTTTTGCGCATGTTTGAATCTGCTGCTGCGTCCCCGCGGCGTCACTGCGCCGTAGCAGGCGGTAACCAGCGAAATTGAATGTGTCCACAGGAGCATAGGCCTGGCTCGCGAGCAGGCAATTCGCGCTTGCCTCGAAAGTCCCGAGCGGCTCATGCACGAGAATGTAATCCGGGCTGTACTTCGTGAGCCACGAGTAAAGATCCTTGCGAGCAATGTAGTCCGCGTTATAGCGATTGGTCAGACCGAGAATGTCGATGATGTACCGGTCGGAGTACCAGCCCACGGTTCCGATCTCGACGCTTGCAACGACCGCCTTGGCTGGCGTGTTAGTTTTTATCCATTCACCAATATTCTTGTATGCGTCCATCGGGCCGCGCTGCACGTTCGAGATACCAAAGCTGTGATAAACGAATCCGCTCGTGACGAGAAAAAACGCAAGGAACAGCGAGAGGAAAACAGAGCTCTCCCGGGACCGCTCGTACGTGAAGCTGAGCACCCTCCACGCGCCCACACCAACGAACAACAAGCCGAAGAGGAAGAATGGTGCGTAGTACCAGTGGTAATTCGGAATATGCAGAAACACATAAAACGAACCCAGCAGCACGAGATAGAGAATGACGAGCCACGCGATCCTGTTGCCGAGACTCGACAGCACGCCGACGAGACCGATCGGCAGCATGAACGCGAGCAGCCGGAAGTCACCCCCGAAGAAAGCGTCCTTCATGTACTGCACGTGGAGAAAAATCAGTCCCTCGCCCCAGTACCCCGACTTGCCCTGCCCGAGCTTCGCATTGCCGGTGGCCGGAAGAAACGCGCCGTAGTAGTAGTAGTTAAATATGAAATTGGCCGCGAGCAGAATGACCGGCGCGACGAAATACTTAACATGAGGCAGCTTTCTGTTCCTGATGAAGTAATCGACGACCACGACAAGGCCAAGGAACACACCTTCACTGCGCGTGATGAACAGCAGACCCAGCACCACACCCAGACCGAAAAATTGCTCCCTGCGATAGAGTATCAACGCGAGCGCGGAGAGGAACAGAAACAGCGAAGTCTCCATCCCAAAGGTGTAGTAAAAATAATTGAAGGAAACGACGATCAGCGCGCACAGCGTCTGTTCGTATTTTCCGCTCGCCAGCAGATGCGCTCCGGTGATCGCGGCCGCGCACAGGAACACGAACGACAAAAAGATCGTCGTATATTGCAAATTACCGGCCACGACGTTCGCCACGATCAGCAAGTAGGAATACAACGGCGACGTCAGCCCGTTGAAGCGATCGCCCGCGTTGTAGGTGAGCCCTTGCCCGTCAAACAGATTGCGCAAATATCGCAGATAGATCAGCGAATCATCGAGCTGAAAGTTGCGCGTCTGCCACGCGAGATAACCACCCACGGCAATGGTGACCACCAGTAGAAGCGCGTTCTCCGAAAGGTACTGTCTAAATCGTTGCATGTTCATTGGTCAATATTTTCTGATTACGCGCGTGCGGCAGCGCAACTACAAAAATCAATGCATTGCCCGAATCAGGCAAAAACGAACTTCTTGTCGAGCCGATATTTGACTATATAACCAATCACGAGGCCAATCACGCCGCCCGTAAAGCGGGCAGGCTCGGAATGATAGATCGCGTCCGCGCCGAATTCGAAGCCCCAGAAAATCGCCGTAGTTGCGAGCCCCATCACCGTGTACAGCAGAAAACTCTGTATGCCGTGCGACAGATCGCGATGCTGGTATCGAAAGATCCAGAGCTTGTCGAGTAAGAACTTCACCACCAGCCCGCCACCCGTTCCGATGACCACCGACAGCGGCACGCTGAACGCTCCCGAATAGGTGATCAGCGAGAGCTTCTGCAGACCGATATTCGCGGCGATCGAAACTGCCGCGAATATCGCGTAAAAAATCACGAGGCGCGACGCGCTCATGGGAGTTGCCGAGGAGTTCACGAAAGGCACACCAGGTCAGGAAGGTCGAACGAACATTCGCCGCGCCATGCGCTCGCTGGGCGGCGACGGTTGCCGTCGAGCACGGCAGACCCGTCGCGATGCATGCAATGGATCACAACGAGAGCCGCTTGAACACGCGGCCAGGAATAGAGCGAATGATCAGCATGATGCTCCACCAGAACCACGGGGTATAAATGACATCCCTACCCTTTTCCACCGCGCGCACGATGTCGCCCGCGACCTTGTCCGCGGTAGCAACAAGCGGTCCCGGCAAGGGAAGACCCGCTGTCATTGGCGTCGCGACAAAGCCGGGCTTGATCGTCAGCACATGCGCGCCCGCCTTGAACAGGCGCGCCCTCAGGCCCTCGCAAAACGCGGAGAGCGCTGCTTTTGCACTGCCGTACAGATAGTTCGACTGGCGACCGCGATCGCCGGCCACCGACGAAATGACCGCGATCGTGCCGCGCCGCTGCTGCTCGATCACAGTGGCAAAACGCGTCAGCAACGCGATGATCGATACGGCATTGGTATTGAACTCGCGGACCGCGACGTCGGCATCGTTCTGACAGTCCTGCTGGTCAGGCAGCGTACCCGGCGCCACCAGCACGATGTCGAGCGCGCCGAACTCGGCCGAACAACGCTGCATCATGGCGGCATGTTCACCGAGCTGATCGATGTCCAACTGCTGACACAGCACGTCTTGCGCACCACGTGCCTTGAGGTCGTCGGCAACCTGCTGGAGGCGCTCCATGTTGCGCGCGACGAGAAAGAACCGCGCGCCCTGTTTAGCCCATTGCCGTGCACAGGCAATGGCGATCGCCGAAGTGGCGCCTACGATAACGATGTTTTTCATACTCGAGTGGTTCGTTCCCAAAAGCGTGACAGCAAAGCCGGATCACGCAGCGCTTCGACCCGTTCCCACTGCGGATAGGCAGCGCGAAAATCTTCGCCCGACATATGCGCGTCCTTGGCGGGATACAAACGGCCGCCGCTCTCGCGCACGATCGCATCCAGCCGGTCGAAAAGCTTGCGATTCGATTCCTCGCGCTGCGGGAAGTCGAGCGCGAGCGAGGTGCCTTCGAGCGGAAAAGACAGCAAGCCCGGCGATTTGATGGCGCCGCAGCGCTTCAGCACGGCAAGTATCGACCCCGTGCCGCTGCGGGCAATCGCGTCGAGAATGGCCCGCGTTGCCTCGCGCGCAACGGCTGCCGGGATCACGCATTGATACTGCTGGAAGCCCGAGCGGCCATAGATGCGATTCCATTCAAGCAGGCTGTCGAGCGGATAGAAGTACGAGTCGTAACTCACCGTCGAGCGAAGCGCGTCCGCGCGTTGCCGCCTGTAGTACAACTCGTTGAAGGCGCGCAGGGTCAGGCGGTTGAAAACGGGGATCGGCGACGTGAACGGCACCGTACGCGTCTTGCGGCGTTCGACGTCGAGCCCCCCCTCTGAGGCGTGATCGCCGACCATGAAAATGCCTCTGCCCAACGCGGCATCACGGCTCTGACAGTCCACCCACGCCACGCTGTACTCATGCAGTTCGTCGAGCCGTTCGGACAACGCGAAGAACTCGTCGAGGTTGGCAAAGCGGATACTGGTCACGTCGAGCATGCTCGACCTGATCGGCATCAGCTGGATTTCAGCCCACGCGATCAGCCCCGTCATACCAAGGCCGCCGATCGTTGCGGTGAAGTACTCGGGGCGGAGGTCCGGCGTACATTCGAACTGCGTGCCGTCGCTTCGCAGCAAGGAGAAACGCCGCACATGCCGGCCAAACGTGCCGCGTACATGGTGATTCTTGCCGTGCACGTCGTTGGCGATCGCGCCGCCCAACGTCGCGTACTTCGTCCCCGGCGTCACGGGCAACATCCATCCACGCGGAATCGCCACGTCGAGAATCTGCTCGAGCGTCATGCCCGGTTCAGCGCGCAATACGCCGTTTTGCCAGTCGGCCAGAATCATCCGGTCCAGCGGCAGCGTCTGGACCACGTGCCCCGACGACGCGAGGCAACTGTCGCCGTAACTGCGCCCATTGCCGAAGGCAAGGGTCGTGCGCTGCGTGCCACCGACACTTCGCCATACCGCCGCGGCCGTATCACGCCAGGCGATCGGATGAGCCTCTTGCAGCGCGTACGGATAGCGCCCCCAGGACTGGACTTTGGACATGGCTAGATCGCCATCCAGAACACGGCACCGCATAGGGCCATGATCAGCCAGCTGCTCCGGTCTTTTGCCGCGAATATGATCGGGTCGTCATGCATGGAGCCGCGATGCGCGATGATCCACGTGCGGCTCACCCAGTAAAGCAGCAGAGGACAGGCCACCCAGATGTACTGTGGATGCCGATAGAGGCTCGCCGTATTGCCGTCCTGAATATAAAGCGCGAGAACTAGCACGGACAGATAGCCCGAGGCCGCGCCTAGTGACGAAATCAACGGCAGATCGCTCGCGACATAGCCGCGGCCGCGTGACTTCACGAGGCCGCGCTCCTTCAACGCGTGCAGTTCCGCATACCGCTTGACGAGCGCGAGGCTGAGAAAAATGAACATCGAAAACGCGAGCAGCCAGAACGTGAGCCGCGCATCGATCGCGGCGCTTCCGGCGATGATCCGTGTCGTATAGAGCAAGGCCAGCACAACCACGTCCATCATGACTCGCCGCTTCAGATAGAACGAATAGGCCAGCGTGAGTACGTAATATCCAAGCAAAACCAGCGCGAACTTATGAGGCAGGCAGAACCACGCGATCGCGCCGCCCACGACCAGCAGAACGGGACAGAGCGCCGCGCCCCAAACCAGCGGCAACGCGCCCGAAGCAAGCGGGCGTTTGCGCTTGGTCGGATGATGCCGGTCGTCCTCGAGATCGAGCAGATCGTTCAGCAGGTAGACGCTCGACGCACAGACACCGAAGGCAAAAAAAGCGAGGAGCGCGGCAATGACCAGCGCGGCGTCCGACAGTTGATGCGCCGCGAGCAGCGGAACGAAAATCAGCAGATTCTTCAGCCACTGATGCAGTCGCAACGACTTCGCCCACGTTCCCGGCCACGCGGAGCGTTGGTCGATGACGCGCTCGACGTTGCCCTGCTTGCGGGCCGCGCGCTCTACGCCACTCGACGGATTGATCACATAAGCACGCTCGGCCGCGGCCCAGACTGCGACATCGTCGTGCGAATTGCCCGCGTAGTCGAAGCCTTTCTCGCCGAACTCGGCCACGAGCCTGTCGCGCTTGCGATGCGCGGACAGATTGATGTCGCTATGCGTGGCGAAGGTTTTGTCGAATAGCCCAAGATGATCGGCAATCGCCTTCGCGTAGCGTTCATGGCTAGCGGTCGCCAGCACGAGCGACCGCCCGGCGGCCCGTTCTTCCTTCAGCCACTCGATGACCGTGGCGTCGTAGGGCAGGACGGTGACGTCGATATCGGTCGCTTCGGCCAAGCGGGCTTTGAGGCCGGCTTTGCCCCCGCGCAGGAGCCACAGAAGCGGCTCGTAGAACCGATGGGGAGCGGATCGGGTGAAAGCAAATCCGCATTCAATCAGGACGTCCGAGCGAATGAGAGTTCCATCAAGATCGACGACGAGTGGTTTGCTGCTCATTCAGTGAACCGCCGCAGGGCAGAAAAGAGTGTAGAAGGCACATGCGATGCCGTAGAAATTCGTTCTGGCGCGGCAGCGGGTCAAGTCGAACCACGAGGATCAATATCCGGACGGCGTAAAGCGGCATCACGCTACCATCTCGCGCCCTCCCCTACAACCCGCTGCCAATTTATTTGTCAACTTATCGCCGACTGATTTAACAACCCTGAGTTAACAACCCTGAGCCCGCAATATCTGTAACGAAGCAGAATAATCAGTGTACCGGGCTCGACCGCGCAGATAATACCAACATCTCGCATATAGGCCGAATTTGCGCAAACCAAGGTGAATTAAACCCTTTCGCAAGCTTTTCGGCGATATAGAGAGAAAGAAAATAACGACTCAGGAAGACAATACGTGTTCATACAGCGATTTATATGCGTTTCCCAACGCTGGCCCAGAAAATAGCCGCTCATATCGTTCCCGCGCCGCCCCTCCCATGCCGCGCGCCAGTGCTTCATCCAGCGCCAGCCGGTTAATCGCGGCGATCAGCGGTTCGGGCGCCTCGGGCGGCACGACAAACCCCGTCACCCCATCCTCGTTGACGAACGACGTCCCGGACCCCACCTCACAGCACACCATCGGTTTGCCGAACATCGCGGCTTCGACCAGCACCATCCCGAACGCTTCGGAGCGCAAATGCGAGGGCAGCACCATCGCGCGACAGCCCTCGAGCAGCGCAACCTTTTCCTCATGCGTGACCTGCCCGGCAAACACGACGTTGGTCGCGCCATGCTGCCGCGCCAAGGCGGCGAGCCGCTCGCGCTCCGGCCCCGAGCCAGCGATGACGATTTTCGCCTGCACATGCCGGGCGGCCTCGACGAGCGTATGCAGTCCCTTGTAGTAGCGCAACACGCCGAGCGCCAGAAAATACGGCTCGCCCGGCGCCAGGCCGAGCCGGCTCTCGAGCTTGCGCTGCGCATCGAGCGGCTGCGGCTCGTCGCGATAGTCGATGATGCCGAGCGGAATCGTCTTCAGACGCTCCTTCGACACGCACGCGGCAAGCGTCTCACTGGTCCGCGCATAGGCCGCCGACGTCGCGACCACCGCGGACATGCTGCGCAGCGTGCGCCGCATCAGCGGCCCATAGACGGCGCCGAGCAGCTTCTGCCGCACGATGTCGGAGTGGTAAGTCATCACCGTCGGTTTGCTGGTGCGTCCGAGCAGATGCAATACGTCGGCGAACGGCCACGGAAAGTGGAAATGCACGACGTCGGCCCAGTCGGCCAGCTCGCGATACCTGATCACCGAGCAGGGCCCGCCGAGATCGCACGATGCCGGCGCCGCCCACGATTTCTCGCGGATCACCTGCCCTTCCGGGCGTTCGACGACGGTCGGCGTCGGGCTCGGCGACAGCGTCAGAATGCGCGGTTCGACGCCGCGCTCGCGCGTCGCTAGCGCAATCTGGCGGATCGCTTCCTGCAGGCCGCCGGGCGGGTCCGGGAAGTACGTGCGGTACACATGAACGACCCTCACGCGCGCACCTCAGCGCCGTGTGGCCGCGCGCTGCCGCCGCCCGCCTGCGGGAAGTGGAAGGTGATCGCCAGCATCTTGTCCAGCCGCGCTTCCCACGTGTTCTCGCCAACCGCCGCGCGGGCTTCCTCCACGCTCAGCTTGCCGCGTGCAAGCTGCTTGTCGATCGCCGCGATGAACGCGTCGGCATCGCTGCCCACTTCGAGCCCCGCGCGCGGTTCCTTCGCGAAATCGAGCGGCGTCGATACGACCGGCAGACCGGCCGCGAGATATTCGTAGAACTTCATCGGAAACATCGAGTGCGTGTATTCGTTGATCAGCGTCGGCAACACACCGACCCGCATGCCGCGCAAATACTGCGGCAGCACGCGATACGGCCGGTAGCCGAGCAGATGCACGTTCGGCAGACGCTTGAGCTGCGCGAGCAGGTCGCTGCGCTGCCCTTCGCGCTCCTCGCCGATGATCACCCATTGCCACTGCGGCCGCGCCTGCGCGGTTTGCAGCAGCAACGGCAGATCGACCTTGAAGTCCGACAGCACGCCGTGATACACGAGCCGCGGCTCGTCGATCGCGGCGAGCTCGGCGGGCAGCGGGCCGTCCGCGCGCGCCGCGCCGAAGTGCGCTTCATCGACGACGTTGCCGAAGAAATGCGTATTGGGGTTAAACGGCTGGCACACGTCCTTCAGCGACTGCGCAGTCGTGAATACCGCCTCGCAGCGCCCGAGCAGGTCCTGCTGGGCATTGCGGAACGCGTCGACGTCGACGCCCGGAATCGCCGCGATATCGTCGACGCAGTGGTAGACCAGGGTCCCGCGCGGCAGCGTCGCGATCGCATCGAGCATGTACGGGTGGTACGTCCACACGACCGGCTTGACGTAGCGATGCGACCTCGCGAAGCGGTTCACCGAAAAACGCAGCATCGCCTGATTCAGCGAGCGCACGAACGGCAAATGATGCCCGGCCGGCACCATCAGCGGCGACAGCACCCAGATGTTGTCGGCGCGGCGCGGCGGGCCGAGCACGAGCGACTGCACGCCGCGCCACAGACGTCGCCACAGGCGCGACCAGTCGCGGCCGCTGGCCACTTTCGGCGAGCGGAAGCCAACGCTTTCCACATACAGAATCCGCCAGCCGCGCGCGGCGAGGATGCTCGCCGTGTGCTGCTTGTTGGTCCAGTACGGCTCGTCCCAGTCGGCGCTCGAAAACAGCACGCAGTCTTGCGGGGCAAGCACGGGGTTCTTGCCGTCAGCCAACGAACACCTCGACCGGTCGGCCGCGCAGGCTGTCGACGATGCGTCGTGAGGCCAGTCCGTCGCCGTACGGATTCGCGCGATCGCGCAGCGCCGCGCGCCGCGCGGGATCGTCGAGCCAGCCGATCACCGCGCTTTCGATGCTCGCCGCGCTTTGGCCCGCGAGCGTCGCGAAACCGGCGTCGACGCCTTCGCGGCGCTCGGTGTGATTGCGCATCACGACGACCGGCACGCCGAAGGTTGGCGCTTCTTCCTGGATGCCGCCCGAATCGCTGACCACGACGGCGCTGCCGCTGATCAGATAAAGGCTCGTCGGATAGTCGACCGGCTCGATCAGCGCGAGGTTCGGGATGCCATCGAGCTCGCGATGCACGGGCCCGCGCACGGCCGGGTTCAGATGCACGGGGAACACCCAGCGGTAATCGCTATAGCGCTGACACAGGTCGCGCAGCACGCGGCAGATGTCCTGCAGCACGTCGCCGAAATTCTCGCGCCGATGGCACGTGACGAGCACGTGCTGCTGCTGCGCGCCATGCCATGCGGGCAGCGGACTCGCCGGCGGCGTGACGCTCCAGCTCGCGCGCACTTCGCCGATCGCATCGACGACCGTGTTGCCGGTCACGACGATCTTCTCTGGCGCGACGCCTTCGCTGAGCAGGCTGTCGCGCGCGCGCGAGGTCGGCGCGAAATGCAGCGTCGCGATGCGGCCGAGCAGGCTGCGGTTCGCTTCCTCGGGAAACGGACTCGCCAGATCGCCGGTGCGCAGCCCCGCCTCGACGTGACCGACGCGGATGCCGCGCTGGAACGCCGCGAAGCCCGCGCAGAAGGCGGTCGTCGTGTCGCCCTGCACGATCACCCAATCGGGACGTGTTTCGTCGAGCGCGCGATCGAGCGCGGCGATCAGGCGCGACGCGAGCGCGTTCAGCGATTGACCCGGGTGCATCGTTTCGAGCGCGATGTCCGGTTCGATGCCGAAGAATTCGAGCGCCTGCGCGGCCATGTCCCTGTGCTGCCCGCTCGCGCAGACGATCGTGTCGAACTCGCTGCGCAGCGCTCGCACGAGCGGTGCGAGCTTGATGACCTCGGGCCGCGTGCCCATCACCACCATGACTTTCATTGCAGTGCTTTCCCCGCCTCGACTTTGGTATGAGCGCCCCGGAACTCGACGCCCAGCGCGAGCGGCGTCGTGTCGGCGAAGGGCGTGACGACGCGAAAGACGCCGTCGTGTTCGACGATCTGCGCGAGCGAGCGCAAGCGCAGGAAATCGAGCGCGGCTTCCTCGTGCAAGAACAGCGGCCGTTGGGCCTTGCCGCGCATGTAGGCGATCAACTGCTCGTGCGCGTCGATGCGCGCCGCCTCGTCGGTCCAGCCGTACGCGTAGCGCTCGGAGAACGGATGGTCGAGATAGCCGAACAGCGTGTTGGTCGCGTACGCGGTGTCGAAGGCCTGCTTGAAGATCGCGAGCGGATCGCCCTCTTTCAGCATGCAGTCGCCGTGCAGCATGCACTGTTGGCTGTGACCGACGAAGCCCACCGGCAAACCGGCCAACGCGCCGCCGCGTGCGCTCAGAAACTCCGGATCGTTGCGGATGATGCCGCCGATGCAGCCCGCGTAGCCCGCGTCGATCAGGCCGCGCATCGCGTACGGCGGCGACTGGTGAAACGGCGACACCGCGTAGCGCACCGGCACGCCGGTCGCGCGTTCGAGCAGTTCGGCCGATTGCACGCCTTCCGCGATCGCGGTGTCGTAGCTGCCGCCCCAGTTCGGCGAGTGCGTCGCCGTGTGCGACAGCACCGCGCCCTGCTGCCGGTCGGCAAGCAGTTCGCGCAGGATGTCGTGCTGGCCGCCGCGTTGCAGGTTCTGCGTATGCACGGCGAGCGTGAACGGCACGCCGAGACGCCGGTACGCGTGCCACAACGGGCGCGCCGATTCGACGTCCTCGTCGCAATCGAGCCGCGACGTGATCGCCGCGTCGTAACCCCACGGGAGTTCGCTCAGCACCGGCTGACACGGCAGCGCATCGGCCCGGTAGCCCGACAGAAACTGCTCGACGAGGCGCCATTCGAACGAATCGCACGGGCCGACCGGCCGGTTGAACCACAGCACGGCCGATGCGCCCGCATCCCACAGCGCCGCGTACGCGAACTGTCGCTCGCCGTTCACGACGACCGCGGCCAGCTCCGCTTCGGCCGGAACTTCGGGCGCCTGCGCGAGCGCCCAGATCGAGCCGTCGGCGCGAATCGCGCCGTAGCCGAGGTTGTTCCATTCGTCGGTGAAATCGAAGCGCTCGAACGGGCGATGCCATGGCGCGCCGCCGAGTGTCTGCGCGAGCGCGCCGTAGCGCACCGCCGCCGCGCTTTCGCGCGACTCGCCCGAAGGCGCCGTTGCACTGCGGCTCGCTTGCGAGAGGTCGGCGGGCAACGCCGCGGGCCGATAACGCAGATAGTCCGCGAGCGCGATCGGCATATGGCCGAACACGATCAGCTTGCGCGGCCGCGCCTGCACGAACGCGATCAGGTCGGCGCTCCACGCATCGGGCGCGTCGACCGCGACCACGACGTCGGGCGCGCTCTCGCGCAGCATGTTGCGCGCGATCGCCTGGGCCTGGGTCGCGCTGACCGAGCGCCGCAGCGCCGCCAGCACGTATTGGCCGGCGTCGGCGCGCGCATCGGGAAACGCGACGCCGATCATGCGCTCACCACGTGACGGAATTTGGCGCGACTGCCCACGCGCACGAAATCGTCGTGACCGACGTAGGCGATCGTGAACGCGTCCTGCCAGAAGTGGCGCAGCTTCGCGGTGGTGTCCTCCGCGTTCGCGTGCGGTTCGAGCACGATGCGCAAAGTGGGCGGCGTCGTGCGCAGATCGATCTGGAATTCCTGGATGCCGCCGACGCGGTGATCGAGCATGTCCTGGATGTGGTGCGTCGGATGCGCGACGCCGTTGATCGGCACGACGTCGTGAATCCGGCCGACCACGTCGGTCAGGAAGAAGCCCTTCTCCGTCTCCTGCACGCGCGCGAGGTCGCCGGTCGTGTAGCGGATCAACGGCATCAGCCGGTTGCGGAACCCGGTGAACACCAGCTCGTGCGCGCCGTCGGGGTTGTCCGGCGCGACGCGGCTTTCCGGCCAGCCTTCCGATTCGAGGATCTGGAAGCCGCCTTCGTGACCGTCGAGCTCATAGGCCATCACACCGAGCTCGGCGAGGCCGTAGCGGTCGATCACGCGGCAGCGCAACGCCTTCGCGATCATCTCGCGCGCATGCGGCTCGAGCAGCTCGCCGCTCGACTCGAACACCTGGAACGCGTTGCCGCCGCCGTACTTGCGCTCGACATAGCAGGCGAGCGCGTACATCGTCGACGGATGCGAGTGCGCGAGATACGGGCGGCGGCGCTTCAGCGTGCGCCACATCTCCTCGAGGCCGTGATCGTCGATGCGGTCGAAGAAGACATTGCTGCGATTCATCGCGAAGCATTTGAAGTCTTCGCGCGACGGCCACTCGGGCACGACCTGATCCGGGAAACGGCACGCGAAGTGCAACTCCGAGCGATGGCGCAGCTTGCCGATCCGCTCGCGGCAATAGTTGGTGACCGCCGACGAATAATCGGCGCCTTCCCGGTCGTAGTAAATCGTCGTGGAGAGGCCGGTCGAGCCACCGGTCTTGCACGCGTGGTGCTTGCCAGCCTCGAGCGGTCCCGACAGGAGACGCGGACCCTGCTCGCGGATGATGTCCTTGGTCAGATACGGCAGTTCTTCGAGGTAGCGCGGGTCGTTCCTGACCTTGGCGGGATCCAACTGCTTCGCCTGGAACAGGTCGCGATAGTAAGGCACCTTCGCGCCGGCGAATTCGAGCGTGGCGACGAGCCGTTCGAGCGCGATGCGGCGGCGATGCGGCATCGGCAGCGAATAGTGCCCGCGCAGCTCGCGGATTTTCGGGCGCACGTTGCGCTTTTCGGCGTTCTCCGCAATCGGATACGCGATATAGCCGCCCGCGAAACCCTTCAGCGTGCGAAACGGCTGACGCACGAGCAGGGATTCGGAGTAGCGCAGAAACGGGTGATTAGCTCGCATCAAATTCGAACCTTGTTACGCCTCGGGATTGGTCGCGAGGGTGTTGCTGAACTGCGGGACTGGCTTGCGCCGGGGCGCGGTTTAGCCGATGAGCCGATGGATTTGCCTGTCGCCGTCGCGCTCGCAGCTCGCGCGTCGGCGCGCTCAGTGCGGCAACTGCGCGGTGTGGCTGATGAGCGGCTCGTCGGATTTTTCCGACGGCAGCACGGGTTCGTCGGCGACCATCTTGCCGTGTTCCATCGAGATCTTGCGGCTGCACACGCGCGCGACCAGCGACGGGTCGTGCGACGCCACCACCAGCAGCGCCGCCTTGCCGACGAGGCCTTCCAGACGCTCGGCCGCCTTCACGCTGAACTCGGCGTCGCCGACGCTCAGCCATTCGTCCATGATCAGGATGTCGGCTTCGACGCTCGTCGAGATCGCGAACGCGAGGCGCAGCATCATCCCGCTCGAATAGGTGCGCACCGGCAGATTCAGGTAATCGCCCAGTTCGCTGAAGTCGGCGATCTCGTCGATCTTGCTGCGGATGCGCGCGGGCTTCAGCCCGTCGAGAATGCCGCGCAGATAGATGTTTTCGAAGCCGGTCGCGTCGGGGTCGAGGCCCATCGACACGTCGAGCAGCGACGCGATCTTGCCCCGCACCTTCAGCTCGCCGCGCACCGGCGCATAGACGCCCGACAGCGTGCGCAACAGCGTCGTCTTGCCCGAGCCGTTGTGGCCGATCAGGCCGATGCGCTCGCCTTCGCTGAAGGTGAAGCTCAGGTCGTCGATCGCGCGGACGATCGCATGGCGACCCGCGTCCTGGCCGATCCGGCCGCCCGTCGTCAAATTGAGCACCGCCTTTTTCAGCGAGCGATGCGAGTTCTCGTAAATCGGAAATTCGACGGAGATGTTACGAGCGACAATCGATGTAGAACTCACAATATCAAAGCCAGTAAGGAACGCGATTACGGAAACGCTTCATCAGGATCTGCGCGAACGCAAAACCGACGATCAGGAGGCCAATCGACCACGCCCACGACTCCCAGTGGGTCGGGCGGCCGGTGAGCGGCGCGCGCACCGTTTCGATCAGGTGATAGAGCGGGTTGTATTCGGCGACCCACGCGCGGTCCTTCAGGATTTCCGGCGACCACATGACCGGCGTGAAGAAGAACACGACCTGGATCAGGTTCGTGACGATCGGCGGAATGTCGCGAAAGCGTGCGCACAGCACGCCGAGCGTGACGCCGAGCCACACGCCGTGCAGCAGCAGGATCACGAGCGCGAACGGCACCAGCACGATTTCCCAGCCCGGCCAGTGACCGAACACGAGCAGCAGCACGACGACGACCGGCAGGCTATGCAGCAGGATCACGAAGTTGCGCCACGCGATGCGGCATACGTGCACGGTGAGCGGCAACCTTATCTGCTTGATCAGATAGGCCGAGCCGATGAAGGCCATGCAGCCCTCGTTGGCGACCGACGCCAGATACGCCCACACGACGAGACCCACCGCCAGATACGGCAGATAGTCGGAGAGTTCCTGGTGCAGCAGCGTCGAGTACAACGCGCCGAGCACGACCACCATGATGACCGTGCTGAGCGTGAACCAGAACGGCCCGAGCACCGAGCGGCGATAACGCTGCCGGATGTCGTGCCAGCCGAGCGTGCCCCAGACCCGCACCGCTTTCATGCCGACCAGCAGGTCGTCGCGCTCGTTGTGACGTGTCAGGTCTTCCGAGTCGTTGGTAAAACTGATATCCATCTCAAGTACGTCCGTAAATGTCTTCGAAGCGAACGATATCGTCTTCGCCCAGATATTCGCCGCTTTGCACTTCGATCATCACGAGCTCGACGACGCCCGGATTTTCGAGGCGATGTTTGTGACCCGCCGGGATATAGGTCGACTCGTTGGTCGACACGAAGAACTCTTTTTCGCCGTTGACGACCTTCGCCATGCCGCTCACCACGACCCAATGCTCGTTGCGGTGATGATGCATCTGCAGGCTCAGGCTCGCGCCCGGCTTCACCTCGATGCGCTTGATCTTGAAGCGCGGCCCCTCTTCGAGCACCGAGTACGTGCCCCACGGCCGATGCACGGTGCGATGCACCTTGTACGTCTCATGGCCGCGCGACTTCAGCTCCGCGAAAATCTGCTTCACGTCCTGCGCGCGATCCCGGTGCGCGACGAGCAGCGCATCGGGCGTGTCGATCACGATCAGGTTGTCGATGCCGACCGCGCCGATCAGGCGCCCGTCGCTGCGCAGATACGAGTTCTTCACGTCGACGAGCAGCGCCTCGCCTTCGACGCGGTTGCCGCTCGCATCGGCCGGCGACAGGTCGGACAGCGCGGTCCACGAGCCGACGTCGGTCCAGCCGAGGTTGCAGCACACGACCGCCGCGTGCTCGCACTTCTCCATTACCGCGTAGTCGAACGACAGCTCCGGCACCGCGCCGAAGCAGCCCGGCTCGAGACGCACCTGCGCGCCGCTCTTGCCTTCGGCGAACGGCGACTTGTCCATGCATTCGGCCGCGGCATCGAGAATGTCGGGACAATGCTCGCGCATTTCCTTCAGGATCGTGCCCGCGGTGAAGCAGAACATGCCCGAGTTCCACACGAACTTGCCCGACGCCAGATACTCGCGGGCCTTCTCCAGTGACGGCTTCTCGACGAAGCGCACGACCCGCTCGCCATCGGCTTCGATATAGCCGTAGCCGGTTTCGGGCGTATCCGGATGCATGCCGAAGGTGACCACGTTGCCGGCCTGCGCAAGCGTCTGCGCACGCGCGACCGCCGCGGCGAACGCGGTTTGATCCGCGATCAGGTGATCCGCGGCAAGCACCAGCATCACGGTGTCTGCGCCATGCGCCTTCGCCGTGTGCAAGGCCGCCGCGGCAACCGCCGCGGCCGTGTTGCGGCCGAACGGTTCGAGAATGAACGAGGTCGCGACGTTCTTGCCGTTCACCTCGCGGAAATCGTCTTCGGTCTTGAAGAACAGCTCACGGTTGGTTACCGTGAGCACTTCCTTCACGCCGGGCAACGCGACCGCGCGCAGGAACGCTTTCTGCAGCAGGCTTTCGCCGTCCGCGAGACGGATGAACGGCTTCGGGTGCGATTCCCGCGAGACCGGCCAGAGCCGCGATCCCGCTCCGCCGCACAGAATGATCGGTAACAAACTCACAGCTCCCTCTCGATACCGTATTTTTTACGTGGCCATACTGGCTTGCGCGCGGTTGACGCACACGTTTGCAATCTACTGCGCATAGAACGTTAAATCCGCGCCTGGAACGCCCTCGCGTCGAGCGACATTCTACCGCCGCACCCCTTGCACCATTGTCAGGCAACAATCGTTTCGATCGATCCCGGACCACGACGGCATCATGGCGAGCGGCGTGCGCGGCAGGACGTCCGATGCGAGTGTTTCCTTCGCCGCACCGGCGCTCGCGAGCCCTGCGTCGAAACCGCGACTCAGGTGCGCGCCGCCGGCGACTTTGGAAAACCGTCCGTCAGACACAGCTTCAACGCGTCGCGCCAATGCGGCGCGGCGAGCCCGAACACGCGCGCCAGCTTGTCGTTCGACATTCTGGAATTGGCTGGGCGCTTCGCGGGCGTCGGGTAATCCGCGGCCGGAATCGGCAGCGTGTTCGGCCTGTTCGGCAAATCCGCGAGTTCAAAGATCGCCGACGCGAAACCGTGCCACGACGTCGAGTCGCCCGCGCACAGGTGATAGATTCCCGAACGCTCGTCCCACCACTTCGCGCCGTCTTCGGCGGCGAAGGACTGCGCGCACAGATGCGCGGTCAGCGTCGCGATCGTGTTGCACCAGGTGGGCGCGCCGAACTGGTCGGCCACCACCTTCAGCTCCGGACGATCGGCGCCGAGCCGCAACATGGTCAGCAGAAAGTTCTTGCCGCGCGTGCCGTACACCCAGCTCGTGCGCAAGACGAGGTGATTCACGCCGCTCGCCGCGATTGCCTGCTCGCCCGCGAGCTTGCTGCGGCCGTAGACGTTCTGCGGATCGGTTGGATCGTCTTCGACGTACGCGCCTTCTTTCGTGCCGTTGAACACGTAGTCGGTCGAATAGTGGATCAGCGCGGCGCTGAGCTTTTTCGCTTCCTCGGCGAGCACGCCCGGTGCTTCGCCGTTGATGCGCATTGCCAGGTCGCGCTCTTCTTCGGCCTTGTCCACCGCCGTATAAGCGGCCGGATTGACGATCAGCGCGGGACGCAGGTCGCGCACCACCGCGCGAATCTGATCGAGGTTCGACAGATCGAGCCGCGAGCGGTCGACCGCGACCACGTTGCCGAGCCCTTGCAGCGTGCGCGCGAGCTCATAGCCGACCTGGCCATTTACGCCGGTGACGAGAATCGTCCGTTTCGCGTCGTGTGCGCTCATGCGATCCCCTTATGCGTAGACTTCGGCGTCGGCGAGACGCTTGCCCGCCGCATCCTTGGCCGCGAGCAGCGGCTCGAAGTCGACCGGCCATTCGATCCCGATCGCCGGATCGTTCCACACGATGCTGCGCTCGTGCTCGGGGAACCAATAGTCCGTGGTCTTGTAGAGGAACTGCGCGGACTCCGACAGCACGACGAAGCCGTGCGCGAAACCGGGCGGCACCCACAGCTGCCGATGGTTCTCGACCGACAGCGTCACGCCGACCCACTTGCCGAAGTTCGGCGAGCTCTTGCGGATATCGACGGCGACGTCGAACACCTCGCCCTCGACCACGCGCACGAGCTTGCCCTGCGCATGCTGGATCTGATAGTGCAGACCGCGCAGCACGCCTCTCGCCGAACGCGAATGATTGTCCTGCACGAACTCGACGCCCGGCTCGACCTTCTCGGCGAATTCGAGCGCATTGAAGCTTTCGAAAAAGAAGCCGCGCGCATCGCCGAACACCTTCGGCTCGATGATCTTGACTTCGGGCAGCGCGGTTGCGGTTACCTGGATGGCCATGCGACGTGATCCGTGAGAATGTTTTGCAGATATTGCCCGTAGGCATTCTTCGCGAGCGGTTTGGCGAGCGCGAGCAACTGCTCGCCGTCGATCCACTGACGCCGGTACGCGATCTCTTCCGGACACGCGACCACCAGACCCTGGCGCTTTTGCAGCGTTGCGATGAAGGTCGCGGCTTCGATCAACGAATCGTGCGTGCCGGTGTCGAGCCACGCATAACCGCGGCCCATGATCTCGACGTTGAGCGCCGCGTTCGCGAGGTAGCGCGAGTTCACGTCGGTGATCTCGAGCTCGCCGCGCGGCGACGGCTTGATGTCCGCGGCGATGTCGCAGACCTGCTTGTCGTAGAAGTACAGACCCGTGACCGCGTAGTTCGAACGCGGCCTGGCGGGCTTTTCCTCGATCGACAACGCGCGGAACTGCTTGTCGAATTCGACCACGCCGTAGCGTTCCGGGTCCTGCACGTGATACGCGAACACGGTGGCGCCGTCGGTCTGATCGTCGGCGCGTTCGAGTTGCTTCGCGAGATCGTGGCCGTAGAAGATGTTGTCGCCGAGAATCAACGCCGACGGATCATTGTTCACGAACTCGCGGCCGATGATGAAGGCCTGCGCGAGTCCATCCGGCGACGGCTGCACCGCGTACTGGATGTTCATGCCCCACTGGCTGCCGTCACCGAGCATCGCCTCGAAGCGCGGCGTGTCCTGCGGCGTGGAGATGATCAGCACGTCGCGAATACCCGCCACCATCAGCGTGGACAGCGGGTAGTAGATCATCGGCTTGTCGTACACCGGCAGCAGCTGCTTGGAGACGACGTGCGTGATCGGATACAGGCGGGTGCCCGAGCCGCCCGCGAGAATAATGCCTTTGCGCGCCATTGCCGTGCCTTTACGCGCGCTGCGCGTAGTTGGTCTCGACCCACTTCCGGTATTCGCCCGAAGCGACTTCGTCGACCCATTGCTGGTTGTCGAGATACCACTGGACCGTTTTGGCGAGCCCCGTCTCGAACGTTTCCGCCGGCTTCCAGCCGAGTTCGCGCTCGAGCTTGCGGGCGTCGATCGCGTAACGGCGGTCGTGACCCGGACGATCTTTCACATAGGTGATCTGGTCGCGATACGAGCCGGCCGCCTTCGGGCGCTGCTGGTCGAGCAGGTCGCACAGCGTGTGCACGACCTCGAGATTCTTCTTCTCGTTCCAGCCGCCGACGTTGTACGTCTCGCCCGGCGTGCCGCGCGCGAGCACTTCACGGATCGCGCTGCAGTGGTCGCCGACGTACAGCCAGTCGCGCACGTTCTGCCCGTCGCCATACACGGGCAGCGGCTTGCCGCCGAGCGCGTTGGCGATCATCAGCGGAATCAGCTTTTCGGGGAACTGGTACGGGCCGTAGTTGTTCGAGCAGTTGGTGGTCAGCACCGGCAGGCCGTACGTGTGGTGGTAGGCGCGCACGAGGTGATCCGAACCGGCCTTGGTCGCCGAATAGGGGCTATTCGGCGCATAAGGCGTAGTTTCGGAGAACTGCGGATCGGTTGCCGACAGCGAGCCGAACACTTCGTCGGTCGACACGTGCAGGAAGCGGAACGCGGCGCGCTCCGCAACGCCCAGCGTGTTCCAGTAGCTGCGCGTCGCTTCGAGCAGCGTGAAGGTGCCGACGACGTTGGTTTGCACGAAATCGGCCGGACCGTGGATCGAGCGATCCACATGGCTCTCGGCCGCGAAATGCAGCACGGCGCGCGGCTTGTGCTCGGCCAATAGCGTATCGAGCGCGGCGCGATCGCAAATGTCGACGCGCGCGAAAATGTGTTTGGGATTGCCCTGTAGCGACTTCAGCGTGCCCAGGTTGCCGGCGTAGGTCAGTTTGTCTACGTTGAGCACCGCTTCGTCCGACGCATTCAGCCAGTCGAGCACGAAATTAGCGCCGATAAAGCCGGCACCGCCCGTTACCAGGATCATGTAATTCCCTTGTCGATGTTAGTGACAGGCGGCGAAGAGCTTGCGACCTGTTCACCCCGCGTGGTGTCCGTTTCTCTGGTCGTCCGTCGCGTTCCCCGGAGAGTGGACACTCAGACGCCAATTTTATGAATCCCCAATTATAAAGCCGCCCAGTGCAAAAACCAGAACCCTAACAACTTGAAACAGCTTGACAGAATTCGTTGCCGTTGGTCTGTGGAAAGGGGCTTTTCGGTGCGGTTACGCGCATTTTGGCGCCTGTAATGATGTGCGCCACATACTGTGCGGCGCGGCGCGGAAAGAGTGGGAAACGAAGAAGAAGAAGAAGAACGGCGAAAGCGTCATGAAAGGCCGCAAACGCGGCCCTTCGGTGCAGACCGTCAGGCGGTTGCTCGCGCGAGCGCGCTCAGGCCGCGAGCATCCAGCGCAGCGTATCGATGAAAGGGATCGACTCGACCGCCGGCACCAGCGAGTGCAATTTGGCGGGCGAACCGGCAAGCATCTTGACGTCCGTTTGGCGGACAAAGGCGGGATTGACCTGGACTTCGATGTCGTGACCGGTGAGTTCGCTCGCGGTCGTGAGGATTTCACGCAACGAATACGGCGTGCCGGTACAGACGTTGACGATTTCGGCGGCGACATTGGAGCCGAGCAACGCCTCGTACGCGCTCGCCACATAACGCACGTCAGAGAAGTCGCGCGCGATGTCGATATTGCCGAGTTCGATCGATGCCGCACGCCGCGCGAAGTGGCTGACGATCTTCGGTACGAGGAAGTTCACCGCCTGGCCGCGGCCGGTGTAGTTGAACGGCCGCACGATCAAGATCGGCAGGCGGTCGAACCATGTGCGCACCAGCGCTTCCATGGCCGCTTTGCTGGCCGCGTAATGATTGACCGGCATAAGCGGGAAGCTCTCGTCGATCGCGGCGCTGCTGACGTTGCCGTACACGTTCGCGCTGCTTGCGATCAGCAGCTTGCGCGGCACATGGCCAATCGCGACACAGGCTTCGAGCAGGTTCTGCGTGCCGATCACGTTGACGCGATAAAAGTCGAGCGGATCGTTGTGCCCCACGAAGCTAATCGCGGCCAGATGCACGATGAAATCGGGCCGCACGGTTTCGAGCACGCGCCGGCAGTCTTCCGGTGAGGTGATGTCGAGTTTGACGCGTGTCGGCGTGTCGGGCTCGTCGCGGCCGGACACCGCTTCGATCACGGTATGGCCGCGCCCGGTCAGCTTCTCGACCAGATAGCGGCCGGTAAAACCGTTCGCACCGGTGACGAGCGTGCGAAATGATTGCTTCGCCGCGGAAGACGACATGCTGGCTTCGTTCACGAGAGAGTCATCCTGTTGTTGTATTGGAATCGCGCGCGGTCCATGCGTGGTTGCCGCGGTGCCGTGTTACGGCGGTTTTCCACCCGCGTCCCGCAACGTGATCGCGCGATACCCGAACCCCAAACGGGCTATTATGTCACGCTATCTTGCTGCTCTGCCCAGCGTGGCACGCGTCGTGCGGCACCGCGCGTATCGAATCGCCTTGATTTCCTCGATGACACCCCTTAACGCTTCCAGTACCTCCGCTCCCCTCGTCCCTCTTGCTTTCGGCGATCTGCAAGGCTGCCGCGCACCGTTTCGGCAACTGCTGGCCAAAGCCGCGCCGCCGGACGGCACACCGCTGTGGTTCGCCGGCGATCTGATCAACCGCGGCCCCGACTCGCTCGACACCTTGCGTGACGTGATCGCGTTCGGCGAGCGCGCGGTGCCGGTGCTCGGCAATCACGATCTGCATCTGCTGTCGGTGTCGGCGGGGATTCGCAAGTCGAAGAAAGGCGACACGATCGAAGACATCCTCGCCGCGCCCGATGCCGCCGATCTGCTCGAGTGGATACGCCACCGCCCGCTCGCGCATTTCGACAACGGCATGCTGATGGTGCATGCGGGCGTGCTGCCGCAATGGGATGCGACGCTGACGCTCGAACTCGCCGACGAGTTGCAACGCGCGCTGCGTGCGCCGAACTGGAAAGAGACGCTTGCCGGCTTGTACGGCAATGAACCGAACCGCTGGAAGCCGGGCCTGAAGGGTATCGAGCGTCTGCGCGTCACGTGCAGCGCGTTGACGCGCATGCGCTTTTGCAGCGCCGATGGCGTGATGGATTTCAGCAGCAGCGGCACGCTCGCATCCACGCCGAGCGGCTGCATGCCGTGGTTCGACGTGCCGTCGCGCAAGACCGCCGACGTGACCGTCGTGTTCGGTCATTGGGCCGCGCTCGGCCTGATGTTGCGCGACAACCTGATCGGCCTCGACTCGGGTTGCGTGTGGGGGCAGAAGCTGTCGGCGGTGCGGCTCGCGAAAAACCCGGCTGAGCGGACGTTGACGCAAGTCGATTGCGATTCGCGCGGCGTGCCGCGCGGGGGCAACTAAACAGAAGACGGCGACGCTGCCCGGCAGCGCCGCCGCTAGACCGAGCGGCGCGGCTGATCGACGGGCTCGATCAGCGTTTCCGCCGTCTCAGGGGCGTCGCTCGACGACGCAGCATCTACGACGTCGCCCTCTTGCGCGACCGTCCCCGCCACTGCGTTGCCGGCCTGCATGTCCCGCAACGCGTTCGCCACCACCTGCTGAGCCTGCGCCGCGAGCACCCGCCGGTCCGCGTCCGGCGCGAGCGGTGCGCCAACATATACGTGGGCGGTCAGCGGACCGCCACGCAACAGCATGTCGAGCGAGTCGGACAACGACACGTCGTCGATATATGCGGGTGCCGTCGACTGCCGGCCCTGCGCGTCCTCGTACATGATGCACAGCGGCTGCACCGGCACACCGGCCGACACCGCGGCCTGGAACAGGTTCGCGTGAAACGGCAGCAACTCGAGCCCGTTCGACGTCGTGCCTTCGGGGAACACGCACATCAGTTCGCCCGCGCTGAGCCGTGCGGCGAGTTCGTGCATGATGCGCTTCGCGTCGCTGCGCTTCTCGCGCTGGATGAACACCGTATCGAGCTGCTGTGCGAGCCATCCGACCACCGGCCATTGCCGGATCTCCGCCTTCGAGACGAACGGCGTCGGCCGCCACGCGTTGATTACGTAGATGTCGATCCACGAGATGTGATTGGCGACGACGAGCACGCCACGATCGAGCCGCACCGCGTCGTTATGCACGACGAGGCGCATGCCGCACAGCCGCAGCATCTTCAGCGACCACGCGCGATTGAGCGCGTGACGCCGCTCGGCGCTCGCGTTCGGAAAGCGCGTCGCGACGGTCCACATGCCGTGCAGCAGATGCGTGATGAGACGGACCTTGCGTAACGCGAGCTTCATGGCCGGAGCTTTCCTTGACTGGACCGAAACGATACCGCTCAGCGCTGTTCGTAGGCGAGCTGACCGGACACGACGGTCGCGCGCACCTGTGCCGGCAGCTCGTAGCCGAGGAACGGCGTGTTGTGCCCCTGGCTCTTCAGCGCACGCGGCTCGACGCGCCAGTGAGCGTGACGGTCGAACACGCAGAGGTCGGCCACCGCGCCGAGCGCGATGCGGCCAGCCGCTTCGAGGCCGAGCACCTGCGCCGGCGCCGCGGTGATGCGATTGAGCGCGGTCGCGAGCGGCACGCCCGCTTCGTCGGCCCACTTCACCGTCAGCGACAGGAACAGTTCGAGGCCGGTTGCGCCCGGCGTCGCTTCGGCGAACGGCAGCAGCTTTTCGTCGTCGTCGACCGGCGTGTGCGCGGAGCAGATCGCATCGATCGTACCGTCGACGAGGCCCGCGCGGATCGCTTCGCGATCGCGCTGCTGGCGCAGCGGCGGATCGAGCCGGAACTGCGCGTCGAAGTAACCGATGTCGAGGTCGATCAGATGCACGTGGTTCACGGTGACGTCGCACGACACCGGCAGGCCCTCGCCCTTCGCCGCGCGCACGAGCGCCACGCCCGCCGCCGACGACACATGCGACACATGCACGCGCGCGCCGGTTACGCGCACGAGTTCAAAGATTGTATGCAGCGCGATCGTTTCGGCCGCCACCGGGACACCCGAGAGCCCGAGGCGCGACGCCAGCGCGCCGCTCGCGGCGACGCCGCCCTTGCCCAGATACGCATCGACGGGACGCAGCCACACGGTGAAATCATAGGTCTTCGCGTATTGCAGCGCGCGCATCAGCACCTGGGTATCGACGATCGGCGTGTCGGCCTGCGAGAAGCCGACGCAGCCCGCCTCGGTCAGCTGGACCATCTCGGTGATGACCTGCCCCTTGAGACCGACCGTCAGCGCGCCGAGCGGATACACGTGCGCCTTGCTCTGATTGCGCGCGCGGAACTTCAGCATTTCGACGAGGCCCGGTTCGTCGAGCGTCGGATCGGTGTCCGGCGGACATACGAGGCTCGTCACGCCGCCCGCGAGCGCCGCGGCCATTTCCGAGCCCAGCGTCGCCTTGTGCTCGTAGCCCGGCTCGCGCAAACGCGCGCACAGGTCGACGAGACCCGGCGCGATCGACAGACCGCGCGCGTCGAGCGTACGCTCCGCCTGGAAGCCGGCCGGCGCGTTGCCCAAGGCGGCGATCTTGCCCGCCTCGATAAAGATATCCTGCTGCTGTTCGGTGCCCGCTGCCGGATCGATCAGCGTGCCGCCTTGAATATGAATCTTCATGCGCTGCCTTTGTTAAACCTGTGGTTCAGCCTATCGTTCGGCTTCCCGATCAGTCGTTGCTTAGTCGTTATTGCCCGCGACGATCCCCATCACCGCCATGCGCACCGCGATACCGAACGTGACCTGATTCAGGATCACCGATTGCGGGCCGTCCGCGACCTGCGAGTCGATCTCGACGCCGCGGTTCATCGGGCCGGGGTGCATCACGATCGCATCGGGGGCGGCGAGCGCGAGACGCTCGGGCGTGAGCCCCCAGCTCTTGAAGTACTCCTGCGACGACGGCAGCAGCGCGCCGCTCATGCGTTCGTTCTGCAGGCGCAGCATGATGATCACGTCGACATCCTTGAGACCTTCGTCGAGGTTGTGGAACACGCGCACGCCCATCTGTTCGAGGCCGCCCGGCAGCAGCGTGCGCGGACCGATCGCGCGCACTTCGGGCACGCCGAGCGTGGTCAGCGCATGAATGTCCGAGCGCGCGACGCGCGAATGCAGGATGTCGCCGACGATCGCCACGCGCAGCTTCGTGAAGTCCTTCTTGTAGTGGCGGATCGTGTACATGTCGAGCAGACCCTGCGTCGGGTGCGCGTGACGGCCGTCGCCGGCGTTGATCACGTGCACGTGCGGCGCGCAGTGCTGCGCGATCAGGAACGGCGCGCCGCTCGACGCATGACGCACGACGAACAGATCCGCGTGCATCGCCGACAGGTTGTTGATCGTGTCGAGCAGCGATTCGCCCTTGCTGGTCGACGACGCGTTGATGTTCAGATTCAGCACGTCGGCCGACAGCCGCGTGGCCGCGATCTCGAACGTGGTACGCGTGCGCGTCGAGTTTTCGAAGAACAGGTTGAACACCGACTTGCCGCGCAACAGCGGCACCTTCTTCACTTCGCGATCGGTCACGCTGACGAACTGGTCGGCGGTCTCGAGAATGTGATTGACGATGGCCTTCGGCAACCCCTCGATCGACAGCAGATGTTTGAGCTCGCCGCTCTTCGTGAGCTGCGGGTTGCCCTTCAGGAAGCCGTAGCGGAAGCGCTCGGATGCGCTAGCGGAGGAATCTTGCGGAGCCGGGGTGGCGGTGTTCATGATGTACCTGCTTCAAATACGGGCTTCAACGTGATCGAGGTCGCGTCGACACGCCGCTCACGCGCGTTTCAATCGACGCGTGCTTCAGTGTGAAAAGAAAACCGCTGGCCGCCCGCGCCGTCGTCTTCACGGGCCAGCACGAGCGTCGCGTCGGCGGGTACGTCGACCACGCCGCCGACGAAGCGCGCCGCCACCGGCAACTCGCGTCCGCCCCGATCGGCGAGCACCGCGAGTTCGACCGATGCCGGCCGGCCATAGTCATACAGCTCGTTGAGCGCCGCGCGAATCGTGCGGCCGGTGTACAGCACGTCGTCGACCAGCACGATGCGGCGGCCATCGACCGCGAACGGTAGCGAGGTCGGGCTTGCTTGCGCGTGCAGCCCTTTCTTCGCGTAGTCGTCGCGATGCAGCGCGACGTTCACCACGCCGAAGCTCGGCAGTTTCAGGTCGCGCGCGAGCCGCTCGGCGAGCCACGCGCCGCCGCTATGGATACCCGCCAGTACCGCCGCGTCGGCACCGGCTTGCGTGGCGGCGAGCTGGTCGCCATACGCCGCTCGAATCTGGTCGAGCAACGCGCGATACAGCGCTTCGGCGTCAATGGAACTCATGATCGTCGGAAAGTCCGTCTAGATATTGCTGGAGGATGATGCTCGCGGCTTCGGCGTCGAGCATGTCGGCGCGGGCATTGCCGGCGCGGATTTCCGCCTCGGCCTCGACCGACGAGTAGCGCTCGTCGACCCACGTGACCGGCAGATTGAAGCGGCCGTTCAGCTGGTTGCCGAAGCGCTTCGCGAGTTGCGTGCGCTCGTGCGGTGTGCCGTCGGGGTGCATCGGCAGGCCGACCACCAGCGCATCGGGCTTCCATTCGGCGATCAGCTTGCCGAGCGCTTCGAAGCGGTACTCCCTGCTGCGGTTCTGCACGACGACGAGCGGCCGCGCGCGGCGCGTCAGCAAATTGCCGACTGCCACGCCGATGCGTTTCTCTCCGTAGTCGAACGCAAGCAGCGTCGCCTCACGTCCGGCCGGCAGATTCATGCGCGGCCCCTCATGCGTGCCCGGCCTCGCCCGACAGCATCGACAACGACACGCCGAGCAGCGCGAGCGCCGCTTCGAGACGATCTTCGGCGGGCACGTCGAAAACGATCTTCGGATCGGCCTCGACCGTGAGCCAGCCGTTCTTGGAGATTTCGTCTTCGAGCTGACCCGCGCCCCAGCCGGCGTGGCCGAGCGTCAGCAGGAAACGCTCCGGACCGTTGCCGCTCGCGACGGCCTCGAGCACGTCTTTCGACGTGGTCATTTCGAGCCCGCCCGGCACCGACATCGACGACGTGTATGCGCTGCCGCCTTTCGGATCGTGCAGCACGAAGCCGCGCTCGGTTTGCACCGGGCCGCCGAAATACACGGGGACATGGAGAAGCGGTTCGATCTCGAGCTTCAGATCGATGCGATTGAAGAGCGCCTGCAGGTCGATATCGGTCGGCCGGTTGATCACGAGGCCGAGCGCGCCGCGCTCACTGTGATCGCAAAGGTAGACCACCGTTCCTGAAAACGTCGGATCGGCCATGTTCGGCATGGCGATCAGGAACTGGTTGGTCAGATTGATGCGATCGGTACTCTTGGACATAGTTCGGATTTTAGCAAAGACGATGCGCGATGGCGGGCTGCTTTGAGCATTGCAACCCGTTGGGTTGCACGCTATGCGACGCGCCATCGACGCCGGATCAAGTTGCACTCTATCACGCGCGCGACTTGCGCCATGCCGCGATCAGGCGCCGAAACACCGCGTAGAACGGCACGTTCGGCGCGCGTCGCGAAGTAGCGGGATTGTGACTTGTCACAATGGGTCTAAGCGGGTTCGGCGCGCGTCGGTCGTAGCGTTGCGGACGCAATTCGCGCGCCACGTCGCGCGTTTGGTTCGACCCGGCTTGCGCTTCACGCGCCGCCCTGCTCGATCGCACGCGTGAGCGCGGCGAGCGCCGCCTGCGTGAAGCTGCCGCCGGCCGGCCCAACGCCCGCGGCGACCTTGTGCAGCGACGCACGCAAGGCCTCGGCGGCCTGCTCGAGCGTGTCGGCCGGCGGCGCGCCGACGATCACGTGCGCGCGCACCGCCGGCGTCGCGACGCTCGCATGCGCACGACGCCGCCATGCGAGACCGAGCGCGTCGGCGAGCAGCGCCACGTGACCGAGACCGAGCGCGCAGGCGGCCGAGCCCAGCCGGTAGGCGGCGTCGCCCGCCTGCAGCGCTTCGCTCGGGTCGGCTTTTTCCGGCTGATCGGCCGCGCGCGCATGGGCGGCCAGCGCCTCGATGGACGCGTCGGCGGTCTGCAGGAAGTCTTCGTACGCGTTCGCGTTGACGCTCAGCACGCCGAGATCGCGCGTGTGCGGCAGCGACTGCGCCTCGAGCGCGCCCGCCTCCCACAGCGCTTCCGACGACTGCGTGCCGGCGACGTGCCAGTCGACGGTCAAGCCATAATCGTGCAGCACCTCGACCTGGTCGGCGTCTTGCGCGGCCGCGCCGAACAGCGCGTAGTCGCGCCACAGCAGCGCGAGCGTCGCGCGCACCAGCGAACGCGGCGCGCGCTCGATGCCGCGCGCGTGATCGGCGAGCGCCAGGTTGCAGCGCGCGTAGAAGCGCCGCGCCTCGATATCGCGGATTGCGTGGCCGCGCGCGCGCAGCGCCTTCGCGCAGGCGCGCGCGAGCCGCCAGAAGTCATACGGATCGGGGCCGGCGAGTTCGGTGAACACGGCGTCGAGCTCGTCGAGCGCGGCGTTCGTGACCGCAAGCGCCACCGCGCTGCCTGTGTCGGCCTGCGAGCGCAGCACCGGCAGCAACGCGCGCTCGTAGCGCGCCCGCAGATGGGCAAGCTGATCGGCCGATTGCGCGTGCAGCGAAGCCGGCGGCACTGGCCGCGCGCACAGCGCGAGGTCTTCGAACGCAACGGCGGAACCCGGCGTGGGTTCGATGAGTTGCGCACACAGCTCGCGGTAGTGGTTGAACAGCGTCGGCGAGCAACTGAGCTCGCGCAGATTGTGACGCTCGAGCGCCGCGCGGAAGTCGCGCAGCGCCGCGCCGAACACTGGCCGCGCGCTTTCCGCTTCGGCTGGCTCGCCGCTCGCGAGCGGCGAGAGCCGCACGAGGGCGTCGGTGAAACGCTGCGCGCTGAGCCAGCCCGCCGTGCGCAATGCATGCGACGCGCGCAGCAGCGCGGCACCGCTCTCGTCGCGCTGCTCGAACGCGAGCGACGCCTCGGCGAGCGCGAGTTCCGCAGGGCGGACCGCGCCGCCGCGCGGGTTCGGCAGTGCATCGATGGAAACGGGTGCTGCGGATCGAAGAGTCATGGGCAGGCGACACGAAGCTGACGGGGCCGTCGCTTCGCGCCGCATGCTGAGTGAGCGGCCACCGCGCGAACCGGCGACAGGACAATGACAGACTACCGTTGCGACACGACGCGACCGGCGATGTTCCGCGCCGGCGCGCTCGGACAGGCGCCGGGCGTGCCGGACGCATCAAGCGATTGCAGCAATTGCGCGGCGGATGACGCCGCTGACTTTTCGGGATCGAAGCTCAGGGTTCAGGTTCGGACCGAATCTCGGGACCCGGTTTGGGGGCCGAAGCTTCCGGCGTGTCGCACGAGCCCATCAAACCGCGACGCCGCAACAATGATCAAGCGACGCGAACGAACGACCGACCGACCGGCTGACGCCGGCGGCTTGCCGAACTTCAGATCTGGACCATTTCGAAGTCTTCCTTGCGCGCTCCGCACTCCGGACACGTCCAGTTGATGGGTACGTCTTCCCAGCGCGTGCCCGGCGCAATGCCTTCGTCGGGCAAGCCGGCCTCTTCGTCGTAAATCCAGCCGCAAATCAGGCACATCCAGCTTTGATATTCCATTCTTTTGTCGCGTCGTTGAGTCCGTGGAAGCGGGAGCCATGATGGTACCGTGTTGCCGCCCCCATGCCTAGCAATCGAAAACTCGCAATCGTAGCGTGGACCGGGCTTCGGCGGTGCGCCCGCGCGCCGTGCGCACGACGCTCGCGGCGTCATGCCGCATGGCGGTGGGGACACCCGGCAGCGCGATAGGGGGCGCCCCCGGCAAGCTCGCGGCGCTAGCGTGGCAACCTCAACGCGATCCCCGCCGGCTGCGCGTCAGCGGGCCGCGAGCCAGCCTCTGGCGATCCCCGCCGCGCGAAAAAACGCCCTCTCCTCGGTTTAGGCCGCATAATTGAGCCAATTGCGCATTGCGCGCCGAAATCCTGCTTTCCTTATCCATTTTCATGCCCAGCGACACGCCTCCGATCGTCCTCACCTTCGGTCTCTCCGACCCCACCGGCGGCTCCGGCCTGCAGGCGGACCTGTTGACACTTGCCAGCATGGGCTGCCACGGCGTTTCCGTGCTCACGGGCTATACCGTGCGCGACTCGGCGAACTGCGACGAAGTCACCGGGCTCGACCCGGACATCGTCGCGACGCAGGCGCGCATGCTGCTCGAGGACATGCCGATCGCCGCATTCAAGGTCGGCGCGTGCACGCGCGCCGAAGTGGTCAGCGCGATCGCGGAAGTTGTCGCCGACTACGACGACATCCCGCTGATCCTCGCCCCGGACTTCACGCTCGACGACGAGCACGTGCTCGCCGCCGACGAACTGCGCGAAGCGATCGCCGATCTGCTCGCGCCGCAAACCACGCTGCTAGTCGCCGACTCGGCGACGCTGCTCGCGCTCGCGCAGCCCGACGGCGACGCGGAGGCGCCGAGCCTCGACGCGGCGATCTCGCACCTGCTGTCGCAGGGCTGCGAGTACATTCTGTCGACCGAAACCGGCACGCATCGGCTCGTCAACACACTCTTCAGCGAGGACGGCCAGTTGCGTCAGGACATGTGGGACCGCGCGCCGCATCGGTTGACGGGCCTGACCGATACGCTCGGCGCGGCGATCGCCGCGCTTCTCGCCAACGGCCAGGAGCCCGCGGAAGCGGTGCGCGAAAGCCAGGAGTATCTGTATCAGGCAGTGCGCAATGCGTTCCGGCCCGGCATGGGGGCGTACATGCCCGATCGCTTCTTCTGGGCACGCAGCAGCGATGAAGACGAAACGCCGCCCGCGCAAGGCAAGGGCGCGGCGCCGGGGGAAGCGCGGCACTGACCTCGCCATTCGTCGGCATCGACTAGAAACCCGCTGTCAGCCGGTTTTTTTCATTAATGCGAGTTTCGCGATTGGTGCGACTTTCCATTCGATTTATCCAAATTGAATAATGTAATTAGCGCGTAGCTATCGATACTGCCGCGCCCAGTTCGTCTCGTGGGCATCCTAGTCAATTTATTCTGCATAGCCGCATGAATCTTGCTGTCGGCGATGCAACCGGACGTTTTACCGCGTAATCAAACGTTACAACGCCGATGACATCTTTTGTCTAGACTTTACGCATCACGATCAGTCATATGTCCCCACATGTCATTTCCCACCTTTTTCATCCATCCACCGAAATGCGGCGGTTCGACCGTTATTTCGTTTTTTGATTTGAATAAAGGTAATGACCAATTCATTAGCTTTGTCTGGGATCAGGATGGATGGGGAAACTGTCGCGCGAAGCTGCTCGAGACGCAGGTAGGCGGCGGTCATCTCCCGTATGGCATTCATCGGATGATCAAACATCCGGTCAACTACTGCACGATCCTGCGCGAGCCGCTCGCGCGCCAGATCTCGCACTACTGGTATGCGGCGAACGGCAAGAACGGCGAGGTCACACGCGGCGTCAGCGTGTCCACGCCGGAAGCTCTGGCGCAGCAAGGTGTGCTGTCGCTCGACGAGTGGGTCAGCGAATCGCTCGGCGGCAAGAACCTGTTCGTGCACATGTTGAGCGGCGAGCCAGTGGCTAACCAAACGAGCCTCGCCGTTGCGCAAATCCATTTGCGCGAACAGATCGGCACCGTCGGCGTCTGCGAGGACATGAGCGAATTCTTACTGCGGCTTTGCGGTTCGACTGGGATGAAATTGCCGTTCTATTTCGAAGCGAATCGCACCAATGGCACGGCGAAGGGCAAGGCTCACTTAAGCGACGCAACAAGACAAAAATTTATCGAGGACAATAGCCTCGATTACGAACTGTTCCGCGACGCGAGTCAGATCGTGGAAGCTTACGCGAAAGAAACGGGCAGCGTCTTTTCGAATGCGCTCGAATTGGTCCGCGTGATTCAGTCCGAAATCGATCAGCTCGACAATCCGCACGTTTATAGTTCGACCGTTTTCGGCTTCGATGGCTCATTCCTGTCGCGCGTGCATGAGGTGATCCGCCGCTTCGATCTCGCGCCGATCGATACCTATCTGGAGTTCGCGCGAAGCCGGCAGCGTCCGCCGGTCGACCTGTTCGACGGTTTTGTCGACACGGTGCGCGACGGCGTAGTGTGCGGCTGGGCCGTCAACCTGAGCGAGCCGCAGCGGCAGGTACCGCTCGAGGTGCGGGTCGGCACGCAGATCGTCGCGACCGGCTGCAGCGGCGAGCCGCGGCCCGATGTGGCGAGGGCCGGCTATCCGAGCGCATACAGCGGATTTTCGATTCCACTGCCGAACGATATTCCGGAAGGCTTTCGCGTTACCATTGCCAATTCCACCGAAAGCCTGCACAACGCCGGCACGTGGCGGCAAGGCTGGCACTGCGAATGAGCCAGAAGAGCCAAGAGAACCTATCCATGAAAGAGCCACCCCAGTTCGTGCAACGCTTCCACGGCAAGATCGCGGTGCAGGACCGCATACGCATGTTCGATCAGATGCCCGCCACGATCTGGCTGACCGGCCTGTCCGGCGCCGGCAAATCGACGCTCGCGTTCGCGCTCGAGGAGCAGCTGATCGCGCTCGGTCACGCCTGCTATGTGCTCGACGGCGACAACATCCGCCACGGTCTGGCGAGCGACCTTGGATTCGAGCCCGACGACCGGCGCGAAAACATCCGCCGGGTCGCGCACGTCGCCCAATTGATGAACGACGCGGGTCTGATCGTGATTTCCGCGCTGATTTCGCCGCTACGCGAAGATCGGGCGATGGCGCGCGCGATCATCGGAGCCGACAAGTTCGTCGAAACCTATGTGTCCACCTCGCTCGCCACCTGCGCGAGCCGCGATCCCAAAGGTCTTTACGCGAAAGCGAGGTCTGGCGAGATCAGCTCGTTCACCGGCGTATCAGCGCCCTATGAAGCGCCGATCGATCCCGACCTGAACGTCGACACGGGAACGCTGAGCCCCGCGCAAAGCGTCGCGCAGATCTTCCACTACCTGCGCGAAAAGTGCCTCGGAAGGTCCTCTCATCGCTCGGCTCACGCCGCGGGCGCCTGATCCGGACAAAAGGGCGTCCGGAAGCGCTCGCCAGCAAGCACATCAACGCCGGCCCCAAACGAAAAAAACCCGCACAAGCGGGTTTTTTCGTTTGGGGAAACGCCTCGCGGCGCACTCCCCACATGGACTTCCAGCCGGGCCTCGTCCGTGATCCAGACGCGCGGCAGTTCAACCACGGGGCCGGACCACGAGGCCCGAGCGGAATTACATGTCCATGCCCATGCCGCCCATGCCGCCGGGCATGCCGCCAGACATCGGAGCATCTTCCTTCGGCAGTTCGCAGACAGCTGCGTCGGTCGTCAGCAGCAGGCCAGCAACCGAAGCTGCGTTTTGCAGCGCCGTGCGCGTCACCTTCGTCGGGTCCACGACACCTGCATCGACCAGGTCGACGTACTCGCCGGTCGCTGCGTTGTAGCCGTAGTTGCCCTTGCCAGCAGCAACCGCTGCCACGACGACGCTCGCTTCTTCGCCACCGTTGGCGACGATCTGGCGCAGCGGCTCTTCCATGGCGCGCAGAACGATCTTGATACCTGCGTCCTGATCGGCGTTAGCGCCCTTCAGGCCAGCGATTGCCGTACGTGCACGGATCAGCGCGACGCCGCCACCCGCCACGATGCCTTCTTCCACAGCCGCGCGCGTTGCGTGCAGTGCGTCTTCGACACGTGCCTTCTTTTCCTTCATTTCGACTTCGGTCGCAGCACCGACCTTGATCACTGCAACGCCGCCTGCCAGCTTGGCGACGCGTTCTTGCAGCTTTTCACGGTCGTAGTCCGAGGTCGCTTCTTCGATCTGCGTGCGCACTTGCTTGACGCGAGCTTCGATGTTCGCTGCTTCGCCAGCGCCGTCGATGATCGTGGTGTTTTCCTTGCCCACTTCGATGCGCTTCGCCTGGCCCAGTTCAGCCAGCGTTGCCTTCTCGAGCGTGAGGCCGGTTTCTTCAGCGATGACCTGACCGCCGGTCAGGATCGCGATGTCTTCCAGCATCGCCTTACGACGATCGCCGAAGCCCGGAGCCTTGACGGCAACGGTCTTCAGGATGCCGCGGATGTTGTTGACGACCAGCGTTGCGAGCGCTTCGCCTTCGACGTCTTCAGCGATGATCAGCAGCGGACGGCCAGCCTTCGCGACTTGCTCGAGCACCGGCAGCAGGTCACGGATGTTCGACACCTTCTTGTCGTGCAGCAGCACGAACGGGTTCTCGAGCACGGCGACTTGCTTGTCCGGGTTGTTGATGAAATACGGCGACAGGTAGCCGCGGTCGAATTGCATACCTTCGACGACGTCCAGCTCGTCTTGCAGCGACTTGCCGTCTTCGACGGTGATCACGCCTTCCTTGCCGACCTTGTCCATTGCTTCAGCGATGCGCTCGCCGATCGACGAATCGCTGTTCGCCGAGATCGCGCCAACCTGGGCGATTTCCTTGTTGGTCGTGCACGGCTTGCTGATCTTGCGCAGTTCTTCGATTGCAGCTGCAACAGCCTTGTCGATACCGCGCTTCAGGTCCATCGGGTTCATGCCCGATGCGACGTACTTCATGCCTTCGCGGACGATCGATTGCGCGAGAACCGTAGCGGTCGTCGTGCCGTCGCCTGCGTTGTCGCTGGTCTTGGAAGCGACTTCCTTGACCATTTGCGCGCCCATGTTCTGGAGCTTGTCTTTCAGTTCGATCTCTTTCGCGACCGACACACCGTCCTTGGTGACCGTCGGGCCGCCGAAGCTGCGCTCGAGAACCACGTTGCGGCCCTTCGGACCCAGCGTGACCTTCACGGCGTTGGCGAGAATATTCACGCCTTCGACCATCTTGGCACGGGCGGAATCACCGAATACGACGTCTTTAGCTGCCATCTTCTAACTCCTTGAATACTTTGGATATAACCGGTGAAGTAGCGACCTTGCGCTTACTTCTGCACCACGGCCATGATGTCTTCTTCGCGCATCACGAGCAGTTCGTTGCCGTCGACCTTGACGGTCTGGCCTGCGTACTTGCCGAACAGGACGCGGTCGCCGACCTTCACGTCGAGCGCAATGGCTGCGCCCTTGTCGTCGCGCTTGCCCGGGCCGACTGCGAGGATTTCACCTTGATCCGGCTTTTCCGCTGCGGCTTCGGGGATCACGATGCCCGACGCGGTCTTGGTTTCCTGATCCAGACGTTTGACGATCACGCGATCATGCAAAGGACGAAGGTTCATACATACTCCTCTCTGATTGAGACTGAAGAACGCTGAGAAAAACCCGGCTGGCCGAGCCAACCGGAGATGTTGTTAGCACTCTCGTGCAGCGAGTGCTAATTATATGGACGGGCAGTGACAAATTCAAGAAGCGGGAACGCGATCGAAGTTCACTGACCCTGAAACGTGATTCGCTCGGGCTTGAACCCCGCCCCGTGCGGAACGTCTGCCGTTCGGCATTTTCTCTAAGAAAACAATAATTTACCGACGTGTTGCGTTGAGATTCGGCCCTTCGTGAAGGAAGAGGCGAGCCATGACGAGGCAGCGACTTGGGAGCGGAGCGCCCGCTCGAAACGTCAAACCCAGGGAAATCCCCCATAAGCGCGGGCCGTTACGATAGTCAGCCTTCAGGCAAGTCGAGGGGCTCGTGAATGTGCTTCACGGCTGAGCTACCAGTCGGTCCAGGTATATCTGGACCGTTGCGGCGGCCGTTGATAGTGGGATTGTGAAATTGATAGCAACTGCAAGGACGATACGTGCAGAACCGTAACGCTATAACTGAGTGCGAAAGATTTGAGATCTTTCCACTCTGAAGATCAGCGACAAATATGTCCAACTGACCAGTCGGTAATTGCGCTCCTCCAGATAGCGAAATATGGCGGAATCTATTACTTCCCTTATCGAAGTCAGCGTAGACTCCACAATGATGATCTTTGGTTTATACCTGCTGATATCAATCGATCGCAAGACTTCGTAATCGTGACCTTCCACGTCGATGGAAAGCAGATCGATTTCCTGACCGGCGTACGGGGTGTGCTCGAGAACGTCGTTCAATGTGGTGGTTTCAACGGTCCGGACGGAGATAGGCTTCTGGACTTCGGCCGCAGCCACTATGGGATCTATGGTCGAAGTCAACCCATAATTTGAAAAATTATAGACTTCCTTGAGCTGTTTCTCGTTCGAGACGGCCGCACATACATTGACATCACCAGACCGCGCAAGAGAAAACGTTTCAATTTTCACTGGATCCATGTCTATGTTGATGCCGCGCCAACCACGCTTGTAAAGCGCATGTGTGTTCGAGAACTTGACAGGGTGGTATGCACCAACGTCGACATAAACACCCTTATTGCACCGGGGACTGATTATCTCGCGCAACACCGCGTCCTCTCCAAACTGCGAGTAGTACAAACGCGGCCCGCGTGTTATCCACGTCTTGCGGACGAGCCAAAGGAAGTGTCCGAACGTCTTCGGGTTCAACATAATCGCTCCTCACTTCGAAACGATAACGGCAAAAGGTCAAACAGCGTTTGATCTGGAAACTTGCCCAGCAGAAGGTCGGTCCGGCATTACGTTAGCTAATATTCGCATAGCAGGCCTCATTACCGCCGCAAATGTGCCGCAGTACGGACAAAACGATATTCGCGAATTAGTTACATGCTCGAAAAGTCGTTGAGAGTTACATCTGCAGACTACTCGACGGTTAGCCGACCATTAATCGAAAGTCATAATAATGTGGATTTTTGGCCGAAACCGTCGAGTGATGCAAAAAGCTTCCGGTTCCAGTCGGTTCGCATGTCGCGGAATACAACCGCGCGAGATTCAGACCGGCGAAGCCTTCTGCATGAGGCCACGATCCGCCAGTTTCGGTCGCCCAACAGCGCGCTCGTTTCACTTCACTTCTGCGCAGGCCGGTGCAACGCATTACCCGCCATCCACTTGAGCCGTTCGCAATTGACCTTGATGCGCGCCGCGAATTCGTTCGGATCTCGCTCGCGCAGTGCGTTCATCTGGCTATTGGTGATGTCGGCGCGGTGCCAGCCCGTGTCCCAGTGCTGATCGAAATCGGTCGCACCGGTGAGGACCTTTCGGAGCCGCTCCTTATAGGCGCCGATCCGCTCGGGCGACACGTCGCAAAACGCCTGCGCGAAGCTTGCGCGCTCACCCGCCGTCTCCGCGCTCATGTTGGCGTCGCTCGCGCCGCTCGCGAGCGGCGCGGCGAGCGACAGCACCGACAGACAGAACGCTGCGCAAAGCGGCCGATAGCGATACGATAGGTTTTTCATCTTCGACTCCTGACGATCCTTCGTGGCGACCAGGGATTGTCCCGATCTTCAACGCCGCCGCGCCGATTGTGTCCTGATTGCACTGCACGATGGCGTTTTCGCGCGCTATCCGATGCATCGCGTGGCCAAACCGCGGTGCTACGCTCGTTAAAGCGGCATTCGCGACGTGCCCGTTCCGGGGAGCCGTGGCGCAAGCACCGCAACGCCACGGCCTATCGGCAGGCCGCGACAGAAGCACGAGCGCCAGGCATGAGAACGAGCTCGAACACGACGCGCAACGAGCACAGAACGAAAGCACGACACGAAATCAAACACAAAAAGGCGAGACATCGCTGCGGGAGTGACTGCGATGGCATTTAGAACATATACCGTACTGACGCTGTTGGTGACGAGCACTGCCGCGTTCGCGTGGCGGCCTGTCACCTATCCGATCCGAAGTCAGAGCCCTTACGAGCGCAGCATCGACAACGCGATGTGCTACGCCGAGGCGAACCGCGTGACCGGGGTCAACATGGCCCACGAGTCGCAGATTCCGCCGCGTCAGCCGCCCGCGGCCAAAGGTGCGTCGACCGGCGTACCATCGAAGCCGCCGCTTCCGCCTAGTTCCTTCTCAGCCACGCCGCTGCCGTGGAGCGCGAGCGCGCCCGAAGCCGCGAGCGCGCCGTTGGCTGGCGCGCAAGCGCCTGGCGGCGCATCGTCGGCGAAACCGGTGAACGAAGCCGCGGCCGGTGCCAGCGCGCCAGGCGCACCGGCCACCGCGGCGGCGAATGCACCGCCGAACGCATCGGCGGCGGCACCGGGCGCGAGCGCGAACGCGGCACCCGGCGCGTCGGATGGGGCGGCCGCTTCGCTGCAGGCCAACGCGGCGTCGAACGTGAAGCTGCCGCCGCTGCCCGCGCCCGAGCCGCCGATGACCCGCTATTGGGCCGCCTACGGCGCGTGCATGCAGGCGCGCGGTTACGTCGTCCAGTAGTCCGGCCGACGCCGCTTGCGGGCGTCGTTGCATTCATTCTTTTTGATGGCGCCGCCCTTCGGCGCCAGTGGAGCAACACGGCCATGCCGCGCGACACGACCTCCGACCAGCCGTTTTTCCATCACTGCGCATACTGCGGCGTGCCGCTGCCGGGCCGCTTTTCGCCGTGTCCCGCATGCCATGCGCTGCCGATCGATTCGTTCGATACGGACGACAAGCCCGGCGAGCGCTCCGCGCGATCCCGGGCGCCGAGCGCATCGCGCACGCAACTCGAACCGCTGCCAGCGGCCGCGAGCTTGCCCGCGGACCGTTCGTCGCGACGCTCCGCGCAAACGAAGATGAGCCCCTACGATCTGATCGACGAAGCGACGTTCGAGCCGGGCGGGCGTCGACGGCGGCATCCGCTCGCGCTTGCCGCAGCCGCGCTCGCGACGCTCGGCGTCGTGTACGTCGGCTTCGTTCTACTCAACGACGACGATGCGAGCGTCGACACGCCGGTCACGGTCTTCGGCACGGTGCGCCCGGACAACCCTGGCCAAGCCCCTGCACAGAACGTTGCGCAGAATGCGGCGCCGTCGGTTGCCGCGGCGCCGAAGCCGGCGTCGATCGCCGCGCAACGGCCGCGTCCCGTTGTCGTCGCGCGGCAGCAACCGGCGAACGTGCACGCGGCCCCCGTCGCGCCACCGGCACCGCCCGTCGTGGCGACCGCGCCGACCGTCGCGCCATCGTCAACGCAGGTCGTTGCGACCGCGTCCACCGTAGCGCGATCGAGCCCGCCCATCGTGGCGACCGCACCGACCGTTGCGCCATCGTCACCGCCGGTCGTTGCGACCGCGCCTGCCGTAGCGCGATCGGCTCCACCCGTCGTGGCGACCGCGCCCGTCCCAGCGCGACCGTCAACGCCCGTCGTTGCGACCACGCCGACCGCAGCGCGACCGACACCGCCCGTCGTCACGACCGCGCGCGCCGTAGCGTCAACGAAGACATCGAGCGCGGCCGTCTCCGCGCCCACGCCGCGTGGCACGGCGGTCGCGTCGACCAGCACCAACACCGACACGATGGCCGCCCCGCTCACGCAAGCCGACAAACAGCGCGCCGACGCCGAGCGCAATCTGAAAGCCGCGCACGGCTATCTGCAACGAGGCAATCTGGCGGCGACCAGAGCACGCCTCGCCGCCGTAATCACCGCGCAGCCCGACAATCGCGACGCGCGCAGCATGCGCGCCCAGGTGAGCACGCTAGAGCAGCAACGCGACGCGTTGCTGAGCCTCGCGCGCGGCTGCAGCAACGTGGGACATTGGGAGTGCGCGTCGCACAACGCCAACGAAGCGTTGCGGATCGATTCGAGCAGCAAGGCCGCGCAACGGCTCGTCGCGCTCGCGTCGCACGAGTCGGCGTGGCAAACCATGCAGCCGACGGCGGAAGAGTCGCGCGCATTGCGCGATCTGCTGCGTCACCACTAAGGATTGCGAGGTATCTCGCGGGACGGCGGCACGGGCGTGCAGTCGATCACGCCCGCCCGCGCGGCGCCCCGAAAGACGCGCGCGCGGGCAGCAGTGTCAGCCGGCGATGCTGTCGTAGCCGTAATAGCCGCCCTGATACCCCGAGCCGAGAAACGCCGCTTCCTGCGGCACGTCGGTGAGCAGCACGCCGCGCAGACCGACGCCACCGTTACGCAGGCGTTTGGTGGTTTCGATGATCTCATGCAGCGGTTGACGCCCATGCCGCACGACGAGCAGCGTCGTCGCCGCGTATTTGCCGATCAGCGTCGAGTCGGTCACGGCGAGCACCGGCGGCGTGTCGATGATCACGACGTCGTATTGCGGCTTCAACACCTCGAGCATCGCTTCGAAGCGTTTGCTCATCAGCAGCTCGGCCGGGTGCGAGGGCAGCGTGCCTTTCGCGAGCACGTCGAGGTTGGGCAGCACGTCGCGCTGGATCATCGCGTTGAGATCGCCGCCGCACAGCACGTCGGACAGTCCCGGCCGATGGCTGACGCCGAAATGCGAATGCACGTCGCCGCGTCGCATGTCGCCGTCGATGATCAGCACGCGCTTGTTCGCCGACGCGACCAGCGTCGCCAGATTCACCGACAGGAACGACTTGCCCGCATCGGGCCGCGAGCCGGTGATCATCACGACGTTGTTGGCCGCATGATCGAGCGACAGCTGCAGCGAGGTGCGCAAATTGCGCACCCCTTCCACCGCGATATCTTCGGGCGCCTGTTGCGCCAGCACATGCTGCCCGCGCTGGCGCAGCGACACCTTTTCCTGCAGGCGCAACTGCGTCTGGCTGCGCGGCACCACCGCGAATACCGGCACGCCGAGCATCCCCTCGAGTTCGTCCGGGCGCTCCACGCCGCCGCGCATCGCGCGCCGCAAGAAGACCAGCAGCAAGCCGAGAGCGAGGCCGCCGCCGAGCGAGATCAGGATCACCAGCATGCGCTTCGGCCACACCGGATCGTCGGGCGTTTCGGCGAAGTCCACCACGCGCACGCCGCTCACCTGCCCCGCCTGCGCGACCCGCAGTCGCTGCACGCTGTTGAGCAGGTTCGTGTACAGATCGGTGTTCACGTGCACGTCGCGCTGCAGACGCAGCGCGGTCTGCTCGGTGTCGGGCATCGTCGAGACGCTGTGGTTCATCGTGCTCTGCGCGCCCTGCAACGCGGCGATCTGCGCATCGAGCGCGGCGACCATCGGATGATTCGGCGTAAAACGCTGCAACAGCTCCGCGCGCTGCTGCTGCAGATCGAGCAGCTTCGTCTTGTTGTCGACGATCTGCTGCAGCAGCAGCTTGCTTTCTTCACCGAGATCGACGGCGCCATGTGTATTGCGGAACTTGCCGTAGCGCTCTTCCGCGTCGTCGAGCGCCTTGCGCGCGTCGGGCAGTTGCTGTTCGAGATACGCGAGCGTGTGGTCGGATTCGGTCGAACGGCTCGCGAGATCCTGCCGCACGAACTGGCGCGCCACGTTGTTGACGATCGCCGCGGTCAGCGCCGGATCGGCGCCTTCGAGACTCACGCGGATCACGCCGGAGTCCTCCGCCGTTTCCTGCACGACCATCGTCTTCGCCAGACGCTCTACCGTGCCGAGCGTCGACGCGCGCGTCAGCTCGAAACGCGAGCCGGGCGCGCCGACCAGTGTGTCGACGTGCAGCGTGACCGGGCCGACCGCGGTATCGGTTTGCACGGTCTCGCCGACGCGCCCCGACAGGATCGCGCTGCCGTGAGGATCGCGCAGCATGAAGGTGTTGCCGGCGCCCGCGACTAGCGTGAAGGTCTCGCCATACAAGTCCTTCGACGTGTCGAAGCGCGACACCGCGATGCTCTCGTTGCCCCACGCGAACCCGCGCAGGTTGACGAACGACGGCAGCCGGAACCACCAGTGCCCGTTCACGAGTCCGGCGATCTTGCTGCCGATCACCGGCAGATAACGCGGCTTCGCCGTGATGTCGAGGTGCAGCGCGCGGACCGCCTCCTCGGTGACGAGACGCGACTTCAAAAGCTCGATCTGCGCCGCGGTCGACGGCTTCGAATCGTACGCTCCGGGAAGCGGCGCCGCCGCGTCCCGGCCGTTCGCATTGACGTTCACCGCGTTCGCCGTCCTGTCCTGGACGTGAAACAGCACGTCCGAACGATAGACCGGCGGCGTGAGGAACGCGTACGCGCAACCGAGCGCGAGCGCGATCAGCGTCACGGTGAGGATCGTGCGCCAACCGCGCACGATCGTGCGCACGTAGTCCGACAGATGCAACTGCCCCGGTTCATACACGCCGGCGTAACGGTTTTCGTAATTGATTGCCATGTTTTCACCCAACAAGGCCTGCCGGTTCAGATATCGCGTCACGCATGCGTCACTTCGACACGACGACTCCCGTCACCGCCGCGTTGATCGCGGGCAACAGCAGGTTCAACACACGGTTGAAGCGAACCAGACCGCCCTGACCGACGTACACGATGTCCTTCGGCTGCAGCTCGAACTGGTTCGCAAGCAGCATCGCCACCGGCGAGGTCGCATCGAGGTGATAGATCTGCGGCGAGTCGCTGGTCGAATTGCGGATCACGAACAGCTGCTGCCCCGAGGCCGTATTCGAGTCGAAGCTGCCGCCGTCGGAGATCGCCTGCGACAGCGTCAGCGAGCCGTTGCGCAACGGCAGCACCGTGGCCGGCTTGTTGACTTCGCCCATCACGTAGACGCCGCTGTCTTCGCGCGCGTTCACGCGCACGGTATCGCCCGGCTGCAGATAGATATCCGACGGATTGCGGCCGCGCTTGACGAGGTCGTCGATGTTCAGCCTATAGGTCGTGCCGTTGCGGATCAGATCGACCCGGCTGCGATCCGCGGTCGTGTTGAAGCCGCCGCTCAGGCCGATCGCGTTCGTCAGCGACATCGGAATGTCGTTGATCGATTGCGTGCCCGGTGTGCGCACTTCGCCGTCGATATACACCGTCGCGTTACGGAACGACGCGACGCGCACCGTCACCTCGGGCTTCTGATAGACCTTGCTCAGCCGCGAATGCAGCTCGCGCTGGATCGTCGCGACGTCCTTGCCGGCGACGTGCAGGTTGCCCGCGTACGGAAACTGGATGTCGCCGTTCTCGTCGATCAGGAAGCCCGGACTTGCATCGGAAGGGCGCGAGGTCGTCGGCGGCTGTCCCAGCGCGGCCGCGAGTTCCGGGTGATCCCACACGACGATCTGCAGCACGTCGCCGGGGCCGACCCTGTACATGGCTGGCTTGCCGAACAGACCCGTCGTCGTCGGCGGCAACACCGAGGCAGTCTGGTCGGCATTCAGCTTCTTCAGCAGTTCCAGATTGATATCGGTGATCGGAATCTGCTTCTGCTGCGAGGCTTCGGTACTGAATTCGCCACCCGTCTCCTGAATCGCGGCCGGCGTGACCATCCGTTGTCCCGGTACGACCTGACATCCGGAAAGCAATGCTGCGCTTGCGAAAACCACAAGACTTCCTGTGCGAAAACCAAGTGAGCTCATGATCTTTACTCCTTCGCCCCGAGGCGTTGTTATCGACTTTCTAGTAAGCGTTTCGATGCACCAGTCCGGCGACAATCGTCGCGCCGATGATCCGCATGTCGAGTGCGAACGACCAGTGTCCCAGGTAGTACAGGTCATGTTCGACGCGACGCTCCATCTTCTCGATGCGGTCGGTTTCGCCACGGAAGCCGTTGATTTGCGCCCAGCCCGTGATTCCCGGTTTGATCCGGTAGCGATTGATATAGCCCGCGACCACCTTCTGATAGAGGTCGTCGTGCTCGAGCGCATGAGGACGCGGTCCTACGACCGACATGTCGCCACGCAACACGTTGAAAAATTGCGGCAGCTCGTCGAGGCTCGTGCGGCGCAGAAACGCGCCCACTTTCGTCACGCGCTTGTCGTTGCGCGTCGCCTGGCTCAAAGTGCCCTTCGCTTCGGTATGCACGCGCATCGAGCGGAACTTGTAGATCGTGAACACTCGGCCGTCCGCGCCCTTGCGCTTCTGTTTGAACAGCACCGGTCCGCGCGAGGACAGCTTGACCGCGATCGCGATGCCAAGCAGCAGCGGCGCGAGGGCAACGATCGCGGCCGCGGCGAACAGCCGGTCGAAGACTTCCTTTTTCAGCATCGCGTTGGCCGACAGCGGCGAGGCGACCAGATTGATCGCCGGCACGCCGAGCAGATCGACCACGCCGCTGCCTTCGAACAGCGCATGGCTGCGCACGTCCGGCATGAAGCGGATATTCACGAGGTCGTCGCGGAACTCGTCGATCAGCGCGCAGATCAGCGGCTCCTCGGACAGCGACAGCATCAGCCATAGCTCGTGCACGTCGTTGGTGCGAATGTAGTCGGCCAGCAGATCGACGCGATCGAACACCGGCACGCGCGGATTCGTTATGCCGGTGTCGTCCGGGCGCGTGTTGTAGACGGCGGTCGCGCGAAAGCCCGCGGTCGGCGCCGACTCGATGCGGCGCAGGAGCGCATCGCACTGCGAACCGCTGCCGACGATCGCCACCTGATGCAGGTTCATGCCCGCGCCGCGCGCCCGCGCGAGCACCGCGTGCGCGATCACCCGATTCGCGATCAGCAGGCCACCCGTCGTCGCGGTCCAGTACGAGAACCACAGCCGCGACACGATATCGATGCGATGCAGCGAGTACATCAGCACGAGCGCGCAGGCCTGCACGATCAGCCACGCGAGCGACACCTGACCGGCGAGCCCGAGCTTCGAGCGGCCGCGCCATGATTCGTAGACGCCGAACGCGGGGAAGATCGCGAGCGCGAACGCAGCCGAAAACATCACCAGCGCCCAGTAGAAACCCGACTGGCCGAGATAATCAAAGCGGATCCGCGACGCCACGGTCGCACCCGCCAATACCAGAGCGACATCGAAAATCCGCGCGAGCAGATCCTGAAACTTGCGCATTTTACTTACCTCGTTCTGCCGTTCCTGTACGCAAAAAGGGGCGTGCATGGGCTGCCTACGGGCAGCGGCCGTAGTTGTCGTCAAACCTCACGATGTCGTCTTCGCCGAGATAGGTACCCGACTGGATTTCGATGATTTCGAGCGGCACCCTGCCGGGGTTTTCAAGCCGGTGACGCGTGCCGAGCGGAATGTAGGTCGATTCGTTTTCGCTGAGCAGGAACTGCTCTTCGCCGCGCGTGACGAGCGCGGTGCCGCGCACGACCACCCAATGCTCAGCGCGATGATGATGGAGTTGCAGCGACAGCTTTGCGCCGGGCGTCACGACGATGCGCTTGACCTGGAAGCGCTCGCCGCGATCGATCGAGTCGTAGAAGCCCCACGGGCGCCGCACCTTGCGATGCGCGTCGGCCTCCGGCGCGTGCTGCGCCTTGATGCGCGACACGAGCCCCTTGACGTCCTGCACATGCGAGCGATCCACCACGAGCACCGCGTCCGCGGTCTCGACCACGACGACGTTCGCGGTGCCGACGCACGCGACGAGCCGCCCTTCCGAATGCGCATAGCAGGACACCGCGCCTTCGAACGCCACGCGGCCGCGCCCGGCGTTGCCGTTCGGGTCCTTCTCCATCGCCGCCCATACCGCGTCCCATGAGCCGAGGTCGGACCAGCCGGCTTCGAGCGGGATCACGACGCCGGGCGGAATAACCGCGGCTCGACTTTGAGCTTGCATATCGTTCTGTGCCGCGCCTTGCGCTTCGACGTTGCTCGCGCTGTCGTCTTGCGCCGGCGGCGGTTCGGTCAAACGCTCCATCACCGCGTAGTCGATCGAATCGGCGGGCACGTCGAGGAACGCGTCGTGCGATGGCCGGAATACGTCGCCGTCCTGCTTGCCGCTCGCGAACGCGGTTGCGCACGGCGCATGCATGTCGGGCCGCAGCGCCGCGAGCGTGTCGAGCCACACGCGCGCACGCACGACGAAGATGCCGCTATTCCACCAGTAGGTGCCGGCCGCCAGGTATTGCCTCGCGATTTCCTCGGCGGGCTTCTCGACGAAACCGTCGATCGCGTGGCCGCCAGCGGCCAATGCCGCGCCGATCCGGATATAGCCGAAGCCGGTGTCGGGACGCGTCGGCGGCACACCCAGCGTCGCAATCGCGCCCTCGCTCGCGTGGTGCGCCGCGCACGCTAGCGCGCGCTGCAGGGCAGGCAGGTCCGCGATCGCGTGGTCGGCCGGCATCACGATCAGGATCGCGTCGTCGCCGGCCGCGCACGCGAGCGATGCCGCGAGCGTCAGCGCGGGCGCCGTGTCGCGGCGCGCGGGCTCGACGATCAGACGCGCGTCGACGCCGTTTTCATGCAACTGTTCGGCGATCACGAAGCGATGCTCCTCGCCGCACACGACGATCGGCGAAGCGTCGACGCTCCAGCCCGCCGGGAAGCCCTCGAGCCGCCGCGCGGTCGCCTGCAGCAGCGAGTCGGAGCCGACCACGTCGATCAGCTGCTTCGGAAAGTTTTCGCGCGACACCGGCCAAAGCCGCGTGCCCGAGCCGCCCGCGAGAATGACCGGGACGATGTGCGCGCAGCGCGCGCCAGCAACCCCGGCGCTTGCGCCGTTCGGCTCGACGGATCGGGCGCTCACACCTGCCTGCGTCAACATATCGGGAATCCTTTTCGATCTGCAAGGTACGGCGAACAACGGACCGGTCCCCGCCTGTCGTGCGCGGTTACCGGGCTGGCTCCGTCGGTGCTACTCGCCTGCCATGCGGCGGCTTTGAATCCTGAACTCGGTCGGCGAAATCCTCATCCGCTTGCGAAACACTTTCGCGAGCCGGTCGCCGTTGCCCATCCCGGTGCGCCGGGCGATCTTGTCGACCGGCAATTCCGATTCGGTCAACAGGCTGCACGTCACCGCGAGGCGCTCGTGCAACAGGAAACTCGACGGCGTGATACCCATTTCCATCTTGAAGCGGCGCAGAAAGTTGCGCTCGCTCATCGCCGCGAACTGCGCGGCATCCGCAATCGAAATTGACTGCTGGCAGTTTTCCTGCAGCCAGCGCGCCGCCGCGCGAACCTTGGCGCCGGGACTCATGCCGCCGTCCTCGCCGAGCAGCGGCGCGAGGTTCGTGCACGAGTCGGACAGCAGCCGCTCGGCAGCCGAGCGCGCGGTCGCGTTGCCCAGATCGCGCTTGATCATCGCGAGCGCGCTGCGCATCGATTCCAGCCGGTCGCTAAGGTCGACGACGCCCTGCTCCGCCGAGCCCGCGCCATTTCTGGCCAAGGCCGGCTGGTGCGGGTCGCTCTCTTCCTTGTCCTCGGGCAGGGCCGCCGCGTCGAGCACCGCGCGCCCTTCGGCGATCGGCCGGATCATCGCGGTGTTGCGACGCACGCGCCGCAGCCATCCAAGCAGACGCTCATCGCGCGCCGCCGCCGCCGCGCCCTTGCCGCCCGCCACATAGAGCGCGTCGAAGCCGCCGTAATGGCGCGCGTCGAGTCCGTCGGTCCAGACGCGCAAACCCGACGACGAAATCACCATGCCGCCGCCGGCGGACAAGAACGACACGTCGTACAGCCACGCGCCCGAACCGGAGGTGGCGAGTTCGTTGGCAGCCTGGAACACCTCGGCGATCACGCCCGCCCCTTGCAGCGCGCAGTCGTTGAACAACAGAATCGCGACACGACGCACGCCCTTGTTCGGAGCGTGCACCCAGCGCAGCATTGCAGACTCCAGACTCGCGCAGGTCATAGTCATCCTCTCGACAGAAAACGATCTACTACACCTTTTACGATCACGCACAATGCGAACTCCGCGCAGTGCATCATAGCGACGGCCTCCGGCGCTCTGCCGTCATGTCCGAAAGTGCAGACATATTGGCACTATGAATACGTGATCGGCCAGTGCAATTCGGCACAATACCGAAACGACCGTCTTTTCACTGAATTAATCGTCTAACCGCATATGGTTGAATATGCACTCGCAAATCTTAATGCAATTTGAAAAATGAATGCGTACGCCAGCGCACACTGCGCGGCTACTCGAAAAGCGGCGTGTCTCCGCCTTATGTACCCACCGAAGCGTATTTTAAAAGAGTTTTTTTGCCGAGATCGGCTATTGATGAGTGGAACACCCCCGCCCCTACCAAGCGGGCCCGGCTCCATCGACAACGTCCCCTGAGGATCCGCGCAAGCGCCGCGCAACCGACCCTTGCGCCGTCCAATGCAAGCACTCAACGCGCCAGAAAAGATTATTTAATTCATTTTTACTGATGGCGGGAATATAAACGTGGCGATTAACGTTTCAAACCTGAAACACGGATATCGGACGACTTTAGCGCCCCCGCAATAGGTGGGCCAATGGCGGAATAAGTCGGGTGCGAGCGGGTGCATTTCCGCCAACCGATTGCGGAAATGGACTACGAGGTTTCCGCAAGGGGGATCGAGGACAGCGAACGAAGTCCGCCATCCCTACGCAACGACTGTGACACCCGGGCAAAACGCGCCGCGTAATGGCACGACGCGACGATAGTTCGGCGTCGCCTGACAGGTTTACGGCGGGCAAGCGCACATAGAAGTGGTTCTGAACGGGTTACGATGCCCCCGACAAACGCGCTGGACCGCACACATGAACGGCATTTCATGGATCACGCTGATACTTGCCACGATGATCGGCGGGTTCCTGTTCGCAATGATCGGCGTGGTGCTGCTCGCGCTGCTGCTCGGCAACGTATCGGACCGGCTGTCGAGCAACGACGAGACTCGCCAGGACTCCTAGCTACTTCGAAAGATCCTCGAGCGCGACATCGCGCGTCTTCGGTCCCAGCGTACCGATCGCGACCATGACGATCGCCATTGCCCCCGAGATGAACACGAACACGCCGTTCACGCCGAAGCGGCCGAGGCAGGCGGCGATCACGAACGCCGAGAACATCGCCGAAATCCGGCTCCACGAGTAGACGAAGCCGACCGCGCGCGCGCGGATGCCGGTCGGAAACAGTTCGGCCTGGTACGCGTGATAGCTGTATGAAATGATGTTGCCCGCGAGCACGAGGCACACGCCGAGACTCACGAGCAGCACCGTCTCGCGCGCCTGGCTGAACGCGAGTCCGCACACGACGTTGACCGCCGCCATGCAGACGATGACGGTCTTGCGCTCGAAGCGATCGGCGATCAGCAGCCCCAGCAACGGCCCGAGCGGCGCCGCGATCGCGATGATGCTCGCGTACATCAGACTCGTCGTCACCGTGATGCCCTGCTTCATCAGCAGCGTCGGAATCCAGTTCGCGAAGCCGTAGTAGCCCATCGTCTGGAACACGTGAAAGATGATCAGCATCAGCGTGCGCCTGCGATACGGCGGCACCAGCAGATCACGAAACGCGGCCCGCGCGCGCACCGGTTCGGGCAGCGCGGGCTCGGGCAACGGCAGGCCGCATTGGCGCCGATACTCGCGCGCGACGCGTGCTTCGAGACGCGTCATCACCGCGTCGGCTTCGTCGAGGCGGCCTTTTTGCGCGAGCCAGCGCGGGCTCTCCGGCAAGCCGCGGCGAATCCACCACACTACGATCGCGCCAATCGCGCCGATCAGCACGACCACACGCCAGCCGTCGAGACCGAACAGGCGTTGCGGCACCAGCAGATACGACAGGAACGCGACGATCGGCACCGCGCAGAAGCCGACCGCCTGCGAGCACGCCGAAGCGCGCCCGCGAATGTGCTTCGGCACGAGTTCGGAAATATACGTGCCGATCGTGACGATCTCGACGCCGATGCCGATCCCCGCGATAAAGCGCCAGCAGTTCAATCCGAGCGCCGTATGCTGGAAAGCCATCACGACGTTGGCCGCCGTGTACCACAGCAGCGACCAGGTGAAGATCGCGCGCCGGCCGAAGCGGTCGGCGAGAAAGCCGCACGCCGCCGTGCCGATGAACAGGCCCGCGAACAGCGCGGCGATGAAACTCGCGACGCCGCTCGTGCCGAACAGGCCGCGCGTCGTGGCCGTCAGCAGGCCGCTGTGCACGAGTCCCGGCGCGATATAGCCGGAGTACATCAGGTCGTAGAGTTCGAAGAACATGCCGAAGCTCAGCAGCATCACGAGCTGCCAGATCGTGCGGGTCGCGGGTAGCCGGTCGAGCCGCGCGGAAATGCGCGCGCCGTCGAGCGCGATCGCGCCGGCGCGGTCCGAGCCTGCTGCATCTGCGCCCGCGTCCGTGGGTGAGCCGTCGAGCGCGCCGGCATCGCCGAGCGCCGTTGAGTACATCGCCTGATTCGACGATTTCATCGTCTGTCTCCAGAATTATTGGTCTATTGCCCGCTGCAGCGGGTCAAGCGCGGCACGACGCTCACGCAGCCGCGCGCGGCGCCCGCGATTGCACGCCACCGCCGAGCTCCGCGATCCGCGCGTCGTCGAACCCGAGTTCGCGCAGCACCTCGACGGTGTGCTCGCCGATCTTCGCGATCGGCCGACGCGGCCCGAGACGCGCACCGTCGAGCGAAATCGGCAGCAACGGCATCGCGGTTTCGCTGCCGTCGTCGAGCGTCAGCGGCACCAGGCCGCCGCTCGCGTTCAGGTGCGGATCGTCGAACAACTCCTCGGGCTTCGTGATCGACGCGAACGGAATGTGATTGCGCTCGAACAGCGGCACGAGCGTCGCGCCGTCGAGACGGCTCAGGCTTTCGCCGACCGTCTGCAGCAGCCAGCCGCGCGCGAGCACGCGGTCGTTGTTGGTCGCGAGGCGCGCATCGGCGAGCAGATCGTCGCGTTCGAGAATCGCGCACAGCGCGCGCCACTGCGCGTCGCCGGTCGCGGCGATGAACATCTGCTCGCCGTGCGCGAGCGTAAACACGTCGTAGACGGCCCAGGCGCTGATGCGCTCGGGCATCGGCGCGGCGGCCACGCCGGTCGCCGCGAACTGCTGCATGTGCTGCGCCGAGAGCAGCACGCAGTTCTCGAACAGCGCGCTCTGCACCTCCTTGCCGCGGCCGCTCGCGTGCCGTTCGTGCAGCGCCGCCAGCACGCCGATCGCGCCGAACATGCCGCCCATGATGTCGTTGACCGAGCTGCCCGCGCGTAGCGGACGGCCCACCGGACCGGTCATGTACGCGAGGCCCGCCATCATCTGCACGACTTCGTCGAGCGCCAGACGATGTTCGTACGGACCATTGAGAAAGCCCTTGTGGGACACGTAAATCAGCCGCGGATTGCGCTCGCGCAGCGTCGCGTAATCGAGGCCGAGACTCGCCATGCGGCCGGGTTTGAAGTTTTCGATGAAGACGTCGGCGCTATCGACGAGTTGCTTCAGCGCGGCGAGACCGGCTTCACTGTCGAGATCGAGCGCGACGCTCTTCTTGTTGCGATTGAAGGTGCGGAAAAAGCCCGCGCCGGTGCCGAGCAGCCGGCGCGTGCTGTCGCCGCGCGGCGGCTCGACCTTGATCACTTCGGCGCCGAGGTCGCCGAGAATCATGCCGCAGGTCGGACCCATCACCATATGCGACAACTCGATCACGCGGATGCCCGCGAGCGGCAAGGTACCCGGCTGCGGCGTGGACGTCGACGACGAAGCTGAAGTAGCGGAGGAAAGCGGAGTCATTGCGGCACCTGCGGAACGGAAGCATGGGGACAACGCAAAGATTCGGCGTAGCTGGCGGAGTCGCGCGCGACCGCTTGCGCGTGCGCGAACTGTTTCGGTAGTCCCGCTCGCGCGAGATAGCCGTACAGCGGCTCGCCCGGCAGCGCTTGCGCCAGCACCGCGCGCGATGCGAGTAGCCGCGCGATGTCGATATCGGTGTCGTAGCCCATGCTGTCGAGCATGAACACGAGGTCTTCGGTATTGACGTTGCCGGTTGCGCCCGGCGCATGCGGACAGCCGCCGAGACCAGCCAGCGACGCATCGAACTCGCGGATCCCGTGCTGCAGCGCGACCAGCGTGTTGGCGAGCCCGAGGCCGCGCGTGTCGTGGAAATGCAGCGAGCGCAGCCTGTCGCCCGCGACGTCGCGCACCAGCTCGATGACCTCGCCGACCTGACGCGGCGTCGCTTCGCCGGTCGTATCGCCGAGCGCGATCACGTCGGCGCCGGCCTGCACCGCGGCGCGCGCGATCGCGGCGATATCCGCGTACGGCACGGCGCCCTGCAGCGTGCAGCCGAACACCGTCGACAAACCGGCGATCAACTCGACGCGGCGCCCACCTGCCGGGGACGCGCCATCGATCAGCTCGCGCATCGCGGCGAACGCGTCGATCATCTCGGCGGGCGTCTTGCGCACGTTCGCGGCGCTATGCGCGGCGCTCACCGAAATCGGCGCGACGATGCGCTCTACGCCTGCCTCGAGCGCGTGCTGCGCGCCCTTCAGGTTCGGCACGAGCGCGCTCACGCTGAGATCGTCGTAGCTACGGGCGTGGGCGACTACCTCGGCGGCGTCCGCCATTTGCGGCAGCAGCTTCGCCGGCACGAACGACGCGACTTCCATGTGGCGCACGCCGGCCGCGTAGGCGGCGTCGATCCAGCGCCGCTTGTCGTCGGTGGACATGATGCGGGCAATGCTTTGCAGACCGTCGCGCAGACCGACCTCGGTCACGACGACGCGCTCGCGGGTTTCATTCATTGGTTGGAATCCTCGTCGTGGACGCGGGCTTCAGAGGCCCGTTGGATGGAAGTGATGCGCTGACTGGGTCACAGCGTGCCCGCGTGCTGGCGCGCGGCAAAGTCTGCTTTGACGAAGCACACCATCGCCGCTCGCGATGGCGGCTCAGGCCGATGGGGCGGGCTTTGGCGCTCGCCTGGGTGAAATGCCTAGGGGTTTGTCTGGGGAGGTGGCGAAGGGGTGGATGACGAGGCGTGTCGCCCGTCTTATCTGGCGCTCAGCAGATGCTCGAGCAATCGCGCGGCCGCCAGCGTCAATGCCACGCGATCCCGCATGCAGATCACGAAGCGCCGCGCGGCCCAAGCCTCGCGCAACGGCACGGCGACGATGCCGTACTCGTCGGCCGCATGGCGCGACAGCGCCTCGCGCGGCAGGATCGCGACCGCGAGACCCGCCTGGATGAAGCGATAGGCGGCGTCGAACGTCGATACATAGGTGCGGTAATTCAACTCGCTGCCCTTCTCCAGCGCGATGCGCTGCATCAGCGCATTGACCGACGCATTCGATGCGAGCCCCAGATGATCGAACCCGAGGGTCTGCTCGAAGCCGATCTGCGTCTCGCCCGCGAGCGGATGCGCGCGCGGCACGATCAGCGCGAGATGGTCGGCGCGATACGGCAGCGTGTCGAGACTGCCGAGCGGCACCGTGTCGCGGCAGATGCCCAGATCGGCCACACCCTCTTCGAGTCCGCGCACGATGTCCGCGCTGACGCGCTCCTCGACGTCGACGCGAATCGCCGGATTCGCCTGCAGAAACGCCGACAACGCCTCGGGCAAAAACTCCACCATCGACGACACGTTCGCCAGCACGCGCACATGCCCACGCGCGCCGGCCGCGTACTCGCTGAGCTCGGCCTGCAGGCGTTCGTGGCCGCGCATGATGAGCCGCGCGTGGCGCAACAGCGCTTCGCCGGCGGCGGTGGCGCGCACGCCGCGCTGGCTGCGCGACAGCAACGCGACATCGACGAGCGCTTCGAGATCGGCGAGCCGCTTGCTGACCGCCGACGGCGCGATGAACTCACGCTCGGCCGCGCGCGCGATCGTGCCTTCCTCGCACACGGCGATGAACAAGCGCAGCGTCACCTGATCGATTTGCCACATCGGCGCAGCGGATTTGTGGGTTGGGGGTGGGGGGAATTATGGTTGATCGTGGAAGGCCGTGGAGGATTTCTGTCGCTTGCGGTGCGGCTCGAACCACGGCTTGCCGTGCAAAGCAGAGCAGAAACAAGCACGTTGACGCTCGAATGGAAAGCCCGCAAAGCGGGGCGACTTGTTTGAGGCGCGGTTGCCTTCCGTTAGTCTTCCGTGCTCTTCAGATCGCTTATCCGCCCTTTCGTTATGCGCGCCATGCAATCCCAAAACGTCATATAACGCACCGACGCTTCGCCTAATGAATAGGTTTCAGCGTAACACTGGTTGTCGCGATACTCGACCCATGCCCTTTGTCCTTTCTCAAAGTAAGGCAATGCGACAGGATTGTTATCGACCTTCAAATCAACATCGCCTTTCCTCAACTCAGTTTCCAACGATTTAATCGTGGAATTCAATTCTGCGTAAATTTGTTCGAAATTCCTGTGGCTGCACGCAGCGATATCGGCGGTTGCCGCGTGCTCACCGGTCTTGCAAAGACGGTCAATTTCTTCGCGCAATTTTCCAGAAAAATAAACCGATGATGGCGCTGCTTTTTTGTAGTCGAACTGCACCGAGTAAATTGTTTTGCTCAGCGCAGTTAAATCAAGAAAATTAAACATCGAAACCATGATAAGCCGCACAGCAAGCATTCTAGTGGGACGCATCATATACACCTTCAGAGAACACTCCAGCCTCCGTTTCCCGGCGCTGACGCAAGCTCGAGGAACAGCGAAAACTTTTTTATGTAATTCGGAATATTTCGGTAGTCATCTGATTTTCGCGATGCGTCAATTCGTCCGCAGCATGGTCTGCTACAGCATTTAAAGAAACACTCACCAATGTATCGTACACGTACTGAAACAACGGTACGTGCACTTTTGCATTGATGGCGCGTTCTGTTCGCCTCAAGTCCTTTCAAAAACTCTCTGGCGTGTTGACTGATACTGTCTGCCCAAGGTGCAGATTGTCTTCCGGCAAGACAAGATGGAAGGTCCCACAAAGCGGGCCAACGATTGCGCTCACAGGATGCGCAAGCTATTGTGTTTGGGCTGGCTCGACCTCAATAGAGTCCAACGTTTCCGTAATCGAAGTGGTTCCGCGTAGATCGCTACCGGTTATTTGCCGACGGTGGCGATCAAAAAACTCCGTTTTAGTATCAATTACAAGAGTAACAGGAGTGTCGCCACGCGAACTATGCCAGATAGCCTGGAATCTGTATGGTCCCATTCGCGCGCCGCCCATATGGGGCATTGTCGGACTATTTATCCGGATCCCCCATCCCGTATCCGTAACCGAAAACGATTGCAGTATAAATTCCTTAAATTGGGGGCGATCCTTCAGCATCGGCACGATGTAATCGTTGAAGCTAATCGACCCGTCAGCGTAGACAGTCGGAACAAGCAACGTACAAAATAACCCGGCGCTGAGTCTATGTGCTAAGCGTTGTTTACTCATAACTCTATTCCTCGACGGTCATCCAATATACTTAACTTTGCGCTGCGTATTGTTTACCGCCCCGTGCTCCCAAGGGGACTGGACAACGGCGCCCGCACCGACGAAATTGTCGATGTGATGGCCGGTAATCGCGCTGCCAGTATCATCGGCGAAGCGTCTGCCGACGATCTCTATTTCGACTTGAGCGTGCTTCGGTATGACGTTAGGATCGACCGCTATCGAACGATTCTCCGTAACCGGTCCGAATGCGCCTTGCACTGAATCCGTGTAAGCGAAGGCTACGCCATCCGGGTTGTTGAGATAGTCGCGATTGCCGTGACTATTTCTATGCCAACCTGAATTCACCTGTATTGGTCGAATATAGCGCCCGTTAGATGCTTTACCAGTTCCCTGCATGACAACGCCTCGCGCGCCATAGAGAAAATCGCGCTTGTGTTGATCGTTGGTTCCGCGAGCAATCACAACTTCACCTGTAAAATCCTGTTCGAAGCAAACGTGATACCCCGTAATAAGAAACGTGCTCTCGTACCATGCGTCCTTGAACCTCAAACGCAGCGGGACCGAGGTTATATCTTCGTCAGCTACGGTGAGTGTCAAATCCCCGGGTTCGCGCGATTCGAGAATAACCGTCGCGCAACCGTCTAAATCGGTCGGACCTGAAATCTGTATTGTGTCGCTCGGACGGTTGCTCCTGATCGATAGGGTACGCCCGAAAACCGAATCTCCTCGACGACTTTTCACTGCGGCCTGGATAGCCAGATGGTACAGAATCTTGCCGCGCAACACACGTGATGACGAGGGAATGACAGGCAACTTGTCGCCGTAACTATTGGCTGGAATATTCCACGACAACAGGTTCGCTGCAATCCGAACTTCAACGCATGAGTTCGGGTTCGTGTTTGTACACGCGGTGTCGTGAACCGTTAGCCAATCCGGACTTTCCGGCATTCCTATTTCTCCAATTGAAGTTTGAGGCTTGCTGTTCCGCGAGTAACTACGCGCACAGTGTGTCCGCTCCGGCTTGTGGTTCCCGTTATCACCCGTTTACCGTCAACGACAATTCTGTAACGCACGTTGGCGAGGGGTTGGCCATCGCTTTTTTTGAGCACGTAATACTCGTCGTGAGTGCGAATTTTCGACGTCAGCGCTGAGGCTGCCGTGCGACCGCGGCAATCGCACGCCCATGCATAACCCAGGGCGTCGGCCATTTCGTAACCGGTCGAATACGACCGAAGCCTATCCTGCGGAAACCATTCGCCAGTTTCGACGTTCATCGCCATTGCAGACGGTATTGGCGGGAAGTTTGCGTATATTGAATAGGTGACACGACAAACCTGGCACTCTTCCTCGCCTGCGGTACCTGCCTGTTTCTGTTGTCCCATTCGACCTCTTTTGATTTTCCAGAAAACACCCGGCGAATTAAGCATCTAAACGGGGGCACGGTCAATGATTTTAATTCGGGACAAAACTTCATTGACAGATATTAACGATTGCTCTGGCCATCTCATTTTTAGGCGAATTTTTCCCGATATCACGGCCAAACAAAAAAGCGGCATTGAGCCGCAATGCCGTTCAGTTGAGCAACTGAGCGGCATTTTTGTTTTTCTGACAAAAAAGCCGTTGTAAGCGAGCGCGGCGATGTTAGCTTTCATCGCCATGCTGGCCGATGCGCTGAAGCGAGTCATCGCGCGTCGCGTCTCACCCATCCCCGCCCTTGCCCGCGATTTCCGGTCTGGCTATGCTGGCGGGTGCGCCGGCTGCCCGCAGGCGACCGCCCCAACCAGAACAACGCTCGAGAACCTGCCCATGTCCACCACCAGTCTGTTTTTCACGGCCGCCGGCGTCGGCCTCGCGATCGCCGCGCCGGTCGGCCCGATGGGCATGCTGTGCATCCGCCGAACGCTGAGCGGCGGTCCGCGCGCGGGACTCGCGATCGGCTTCGGCATCGCCAGCGGCGACGCGGCCTACGGGCTGATCGCGGCGCTCGGCCTCGTCGGCATTTCGCAGTTCACGCTCGCGTACGACCGCCCGCTGCATCTGCTCGCGGGCCTGTTCCTGCTGTATCTCGGCGTGCGCGCGCTGCTGCAGAAGCCGCCCGCTCAAACCGCCGACGGCAATGGCAACGGCAATGGCAACGGCAGCGGCAAGCTCGCGCAGATCGGCCGCGCCGGCGCGCTGCGTGCGTACGCGAGCGCGCTGCTGTTGACGCTGACCAATCCGCAAACCGTCATCATGTTCGCGGCGCTATTCACGACGCTCGCGCCACGCGGCGCGTTCTCGCCGGCCATCGCGCTGACGACCGTCGGCGGTGTGTTCGCCGGCTCGATCGCATGGTGGTGCTGTCTGGTGACCATGGTGTCGCTCGCGCGTCATGCGATCGGCAGCAGGCTACGCGTCGCGATCGATCGCGTGGTCGGCTTCACGCTCGCGGCGTTCGGCGTCGTCGAAATCCGCCGCGCGCTCTGAGCGGCACCTCACACGCCATGCGGCACATCAGCGCCGTACACGCCGAACGCAGCCCGCTGCCAGCCGCGACGCGCTCCCCCTGAACAAGTGCCGCACGCCGGCGCGGCAGTTTTGCGACAATAGTGCCTTTCGCCGCTGAGGCGCCGGCCGACGCGGCCGTGCAGCGCACCGCACCCACCCGCCCCGGCGCGTACGCCGGCCTTGCCGCCCCAACCCTTCACCCGCGCTGCGTCAGCTGTCCGTTCAATGGCTCTACCCCACATCGATCTGCTGTACTCCGTCTCCGGCCTGTTCGTCGGCTTTCTGGTCGGGCTGACGGGCGTCGGCGGCGGCTCGCTGATGACGCCGATCCTCGTCCTGCTGTTCAAGGTGCACCCTGCCACCGCGGTCGGCACCGACCTGCTGTACGCGGCCGCCACCAAGGCGACCGGCACGCTGGTGCATGGGCTGAAGGGCTCGGTCGACTGGCAGGTCACGCTGCGCCTCGCGGCCGGCAGCGTGCCCGCGGCGACCGTCACGCTGATCCTGCTGCATCGCTATGGAATGGATACGCCTGGCGCGGGCCGGCTGATCCAGGTCGTGCTCGGCGCGGCGCTGCTGATTACCGCGATCGCGCTGGTGTTCCGTCCGCAGCTCGCGGCGCTCGGCGCGCGCAGGCAACGCGCGCCGAGCCAGGCACGCACGCTCGCGCTGACCATGCTGACCGGCGCGACCCTCGGCGTGCTGGTGTCGTTGACGTCGGTGGGCGCGGGTGCGATTGGCGTGACGGTGTTGATGCTGCTGTATCCGATGCTGCCGACGACGCGCATCGTCGGCTCCGACATCGCGCACGCGGTGCCGCTGACCTTGCTCGCGGGCGCCGGACATTGGCTGCTCGGCTCGATCGACTGGTCGATGCTGCTGTCGCTGCTGGTGGGATCGCTGCCCGGCATCGCGATCGGCAGCTATCTGGCCTCGCGCGCGCCGGACGCGCTGCTGCGCAATCTGCTCGCCGCGACGCTGACGCTGGTCGGCGTGCGGCTGGTGTTGTCGTGAGGCGCTGAAGACGCGTCAAGCGCGCACGCCGCAACCCGTGTCTATTTGAAAAACCGGCAGGTCAGATCCGCCTCGAACTGCCTGACCCACTGACCGTGGCGGTCGTAATACGACTGTGACCAGCTGCCGCGCCGCACGGTGACGACCCGCTCGTGCGCCGGCTCACCGGGTGCCGCGCTCGCGCTGATGTCGAAATGCGCGGGCGCGAAACCGTGTCGCGCGCACACCAGTTCGAATGCCGCGCGATCGCCGATCGGCAGATCGATATAGCGAAACAGCGTGGTTTCCATGACCTTGGCTCCCCCTTCCCTCTTGGTCACAGTACGCCTCGCGATGCGTCGGTAATGTGTCGCAGCGCACGAATCCGCGACGGCCGCGCCTCCATCAGGACCTGTGCGTGCGGCAAGCCGCATTGCTGCGGTCCCGCAAATCTCGCGAGTGCCACGCCATAAAACCGGCGGCGAAAAAAAAGCTCCGGCGATCATGCCGGAGCCTCCAGGTTGATAGATAGACCTCGCGACGCGATGCAAGCGCGGCGTCAAACCGTCTACGCGACGCCGGTGACGGCGCCCATGCCCCAAGCCGCTGCGCACCACCGCGCGACGCGGGCCTTGCGGCGCCGCGCGCACGCGTACCGCTTACTGCTGCACCACTTTGAGCTTGTTCGACACTGACGTTACGCCGTCGACACCCTTGGCGGCTTCGCCGGCCGCATCGATCTGTCCCTCGGTCGGCACCGAGCCGGTCAGCGTCACTGCGCCGCCGCGCGCGCGCACGGCGATGTGCGACACGTCGAGACCCTGGGTCTTCGTCAGCGCGTGGCGCACCTTACGGCCAAGTTCGTGATTCGCTGCCTTGCCGGCCTTGACGGCGGCTGCCGCCGACGCCGTATCGGTTGCCGGAGCGTTTTGGGCGTACACGTTGCACGCCACCACCATCGCCACCACCGGACCCAGTGCTTTCAGAAAACCGACCGTCTTCATAGCTCTCTTCTCCTTGGTTTCACATTGGACCGCATGAACAAGCGGCATCGTTACGACTACGGGCGGCCGTCATCGCGCGAACGCGCGCGTGAGCGACGGCCATCAACGGCTGTGACACGATGTGCAAGAGGCGAGAGAGGCTGATTACCGGTAACCGGCAAACCGCGACGTCCGCCGACGCACCGGTTCTTGTCCGTCTTGGCGGGGTCGCGCCGCAAACGTTGGATCGCGGTAGCGATGCACAATTTAATCTAGCCGGCACAGAAGCGCAAAGGATTTAGCGCGCGGCGTGGCGCGCCGACAGCGGGTGCGTCATGCGTGCCGGATAGAAGCAGACACGCTCCGTGGTCGCGCAAGAATTTGCACGGGCATCATGCCAGCGCTCATGCCGGCGTTCACCGCGGTGCTCACCATTTGTTACGCGTTTGTCGGCGTGACGGGCGGCTACGCGTTTCGCGGCCGCGCCAATCTCAGGTACCATCGGCGCGACGCGTGCTGGCGCGCGCCGCCCAAGCCGCCTTCGCGCATTCGAGCCCGATCGACCGCCGCTTTCAGATGATCCGATGAAGCCTGACACCGGCCGCACCCGCCCTACCCATCTCGTCGCCCGTTTTGTCGCGATCTCGTGGCGCGACCTGGCGGTCTCGTTCGGCCCGCTCGTGCTGCTCGTGATCGTCGCAATCTGGGCCGCCGTGCGGCTGATCCAACCCGCCCCGCCGAATACGCTGACGATTAGCGCCGGTCCCGTCGGCAGCACCTTCTGGATCGCCGCGCAGAAGTACAAGACGATCCTTGCGCGCAATCGCATTACGCTGAACGTGCTGGCCTCGCAGGGCTCGCAGGAAAATCTGAAGCGGCTGTTGGACCCGAACGCGGACGTCGACGTCGGCTTCGTGCAGAGCGGCATCGCGCCCGCCGGGCTCGACAAGGACAAAAGCCTGATGTCGCTCGGCAGCGTCGCTTACGTGCCGCTCGCGATCTTCTACCGCGGCGCCCCCGTCGACTGGCTGTCCGGGTTCAAGGGCGAACGCCTCGCGATCGGCCCCGAGGGCAGCGGCACGCGCGAGCTCGCGCTCGCGCTGCTGAAGGCCAACGGCATCGTGCCGGGCGGTCCGACCCAATTGCTGCCGCTAACGGGCGACGCCGCCGCCGACGCGCTGATCGACGGCACGATCGACGCGACCTTCCTCGCGGGCGACTCGGCGCAGCCGGCCGTGATGGGCAAGCTCTACCGCACGCAGAACGTGCGCTTCTACGATTTTTCGCAGGCCGACGCGTACACGCGCCGCTTTCCGTACCTGACGCAGCTGAAGGTGCCGATGGGCGCCTTCGACCTCGGCAAGAACCTGCCGGCGAACTCGATCAGCATCGTCGCGCCGACCGCCGAGCTGATCGCGCGCGATTCGCTGCATCCGGCGCTGTCCGATCTGCTGATCGAAGCCGCGCGCGAGGTGCATGGCGGCGCGACGACGATGCAGCGCGCCGGCGAATTCCCCGCCCCGCTCGCGCACGACTTCCCGCTTTCCGACGACGCCGCGCGCTACTACAAGTCGGGCAAGAGCTTCCTGTACCGAACGCTGCCGTTCTGGATCGCGAGTCTCGCGGACCGCCTGCTGGTGATCGTCGTGCCGCTGATCGTGCTGCTGGTGCCGGCGCTGCGCATCGTGCCCGGGTTGTACGCGTGGCGCGTCAAATCGCGCATCTATCGCTGGTACGGCGCGCTGATCGCGATCGAGCGCAGCGCGCTCGGCGAACATTCGTCGGCCGAACGCGCGTCGCTGATCGAGCAGCTCGACGCGATCGAAGACTCGGTCAACGGCATGAAGATGCCGCTCGCGTACGCGGACCAGTTCTACGTGCTGCGCGAGCACATCGGCTTCGTGCGGCGGCGGCTCACGGAAAGCCGCGACACGCGGGGCGAGCTGGACGAGGCCGACGAGCAGGCGGCCGAAAAAGTCAAAGGCTGAGCGCCCCTGACGACACCGCCGGAACCTACGCCCACCTGCCGCCACCAGGGGATATCGACCGGTGCAAGCCGGGACCGCACCGCGTAAGATCGCTACAATTTTGATCAGATAACGGACGCGCCCTCCGCGTCGTCCGACACCAGGCAATCCGGGAGAAATTTATGACCGTTGGCATCGACGCCCAACAGCGGCAGTGGTTTTACGATTTCGTCTCGCCGTTCACCTACCTGCTGCTCGAGCAATACGACAAATGGCCCGGCTTCGACTTCGCGTTCACGCCGGTCGTGCTGAACGATCTGTATCGCCACTGGAGCCAGCGCTCCGCGTACAGCGTGCCCGCCAAGCGCACCTTCATGTACCGGCACGCGCTGTTTCGCGCGGAGCAGCTCGGTATCCCGTACAAAATGCCGCCCGCCCATCCGTTCGATTCGATGAAGCCGCTGCTGCTCGCGACCGCCGCGAACGGCGACGTGCAATTCGTGCGCGAGATTTTCCGCTTCATCTGGCGCGAGGGGCGCGATCCGTCGAGCGACGAAGCGTTCGCCGAGCTGTGCGAGCGCGTCGGCAAGCCGGACGGCCCGGAACTGATCCAGGACGAAGCCGTGAAGGCGCAATTGCAGCGCAATACCGCCGATGCGGTCGAACTCGGCGTCTATGGCGTGCCGACGTTTCGTCTGAACGATCAGCTGTTCTGGGGCGAGGACGCGCTGCCGATGGTGCTGTACTGCGCGCGCACGCCGAACTGGCTCGAATCGCGCGAGGTGAAGCGGATCAGTTCGCTGCCGTGGGGGCTGCCGGACAAACCAACACCGGCATGACACCGGGGTCGCTGCGGGCCGCACCCTGGTTGCGGCTGCGGCCCGAACGAATCGATGCCGGCAGGCGTCGCGCTGATGCCGGCCATACCGTGCCCGCTATGCCGCCGAAGCGCAAACGCGCCTAAGGTTAAGCTTTCGCACCCCACGCGCGCGCCGCGCGGCGAGCTCATCGGCAGCGCCCGCGCCACCACGCTTCGATCATGGACGACACCGCCGCCTCACTCGATATCTGGCTCGTGCGCGTGCTGCGCACGCTGCTCGTCGAGCGCAGCGTCACGCAGACCGCGTTGCGGCTGAACCAGACCCAGCCCGCGATCAGCACCGCGCTGCGCAAGCTGCGCGAAACGCTCGGCGATCCGATTCTGGTGCGCGGCAAGTCGGGCATGGTGCCGACCGAATACGGCGAGTCGCTGCTCGCGGCCGCGCAGCGCGTGTTGCGCGATGTCGATTTCGTCGCGACGCCGCATGGCGATTTCGACCCGAGCCGCTCGCGCCGCACTTTTCGCGTCGCTGCGCCCGACTATCTGAACGACTTCTTCATGCCGACCGTGATCGCGCGGTTTCGCGAAGCGGCGCCGCATGCGCGGCTCGAAATCGAATCGCTGGGGCCGCTGCTCGATCATTCGGCCGCGCTCGACGCCGGCGAACTCGATCTGGTGATCGGCAACTGGCCGAAGCCCGATCCGCGCTTCGAGCGCAGCGACCTGTTCGCCGATACCGTCGTGTGCATGATGCGCGCGGACCATCCGCTGACACACGAGCCGCTCACCCGCGAAGCCTATCTGGCCGCGCCGCATCTCGCGCCGACACCCTACAGCGGCGCGCGCGGCGGCGCGATCGATACCGGCTTCGCGCGGGCGAAGGCGAGCCGGCGCGTCGTCGCGACGCTGCCCTACTTCGGGCTCGTCGCGCAAACGCTACTGCAATCGGATCTGATCTTCACGACGACGCGGCGTTTCGCGATGCACTACGCGAGCATGTTGCCGCTCGCGGTCGTCGACGTGCCGATCGCATTTCCGCGCATCCGCTGCTATCAGTTGTGGCATTCGCAGCCGGATCGGCCGAGCGATATCGGCTGGCTGAGGACGTTGATGTCCGAGGTGTCGGGTGAGCTGGTCGCGCGCAAGCCCCCGTTGCGCCGTATGGCCTAAATCGTGATCTGCTCCGTTGCGCGGACGTGGTTCGCGGCCTGCCCCAAAGCATGAACCGTCGCGGCCTGCCGTGTCCTCAGTCGCAGCAGTTGCGCGCACACCGCAATCGCGATCGCGGCGGGCGCCTTGTCGACGATCCCTTCGACGCCGATCGGGCAGGTCATCTGCGCGAGCCGCTCCAACTCCACGCCTCGTTCGAGCAGTCGCCGCTCGAACTTCACGCGCTTCGTGTTCGAGCCGATCATGCCGAAGTAGCTGAAATCACGCCGTCGCATGATGCACGAGGCCAGCGAAAAATCGAGCGCATGGTTGTGCGTCGTCACCAGAAACCACGCGCCCGGCGGCGCCGCGTCGACGATCGCCTCGGGCGTGTCGGTCGCTTCGACCTGCACGTTGGGCGGCGTTTCGTCGGGGAACAGCTCGTCGCGTTCGTCGACCCACTGGACCACGCACGGCAGGCTGCCAAGCAGATGCACGAGCGCATGGCCGACGTGTCCCGCGCCGAACAGCACGATGTGCATCGGCGCCGGCCGCGGTGCAAGCTCGGACCCGGTCCCGCCCGGACAATAATTCAGGCGTGCTTGCATATTGCGCTCCCAACTCGTTGGCCACTCGCCATCACGCCTGCCGCGCGGCCGCCGTTGCGGCCCGCACCGCGCCGACCGCTTTCAGGATTTCCTCGCTGGTCGCGGGCGCATTGAGCGGCGGATTGACCTGATGGCCGCCGACCGCCGACACCGCGTCGCGCACCGCGAAGAACACCGAGAACGGCAGCAGCAGCGGCGGCTCGCCGGTCGCCTTCGAACGATGGATGCTGTCTTCCGCGTTGCGGTTCCTGAACAGCCTGACATTAAAAACCGGCGGCACGTCGTTGACGGTCGGGATCTTGTACGTCGAAGGCGCGTGCGTCATCAGCTTGCCGCCGGCGTCCCACCACAGCTCCTCGGTGGTGAGCCAGCCCATGCCCTGAATGAACGCGCCTTCCACCTGGCCGACGTCGAGCGCCGGATTCAGCGAGGCGCCGACGTCGTGCAGCGCATCGGCGCGCAGCACGCGCATTTCGCCGGTCAGCGTGTCGATCACGACTTCCGATACCGCCGCGCCATACGAGTAGTAGTAGAACGGCCGTCCTTGCAGCTTCGACTGATCCCAGTAGAGCTTCGGTGTCGCGTAGAAGCCGTCGGACCACAACTGGATGCGCGCGAGATAAGCCTTCGCGACCACTTCCTCGAACCGCACGGCGAGCTCGCCGACCATCACGCGATCATGCGCGAAGCGCACGTCTCGCGGATTCACGCTGCCCGCGCCGAAGCGCTCGGCCGCGAACGCGGCGAGCCGCTCGCGCAACTGGCGCGCGGCGTCCTGCGCGGCTTTGCCGTTCAGGTCGGACCCGGTCGACGCGGCCGTCGCAGACGTATTGGCGACCTTGCTGGTATCGGTCGCGGTCACCCGAATCCGGTTGAAACCGACGCCGAGTTCATGCGCGACGACCTGCGCGACCTTCGTGTTCAGCCCCTGGCCCATTTCGGTGCCGCCGTGGTTCACGAGCACTGAGCCGTCGGTGTAGATATGCACGAGCGCGCCGGCCTGGTTGAAGTGCGTGACGTTGAACGCGATGCCGAACTTGACCGGCGTGAGTGCCAGGCCCTTCTTCAGGATCTCGCTGTTCGCGTTGAATGCGTCGATCTCCTTGCGGCGCGCGCGATAGTCGCTGGTCGCTTCGAGCTCGTCGATCAGCTCGTGAATCACGTTGTCTTCGACCACCTGGCCGTACGGCGTCTGGTTGCGCTCGGTCTTGCCGTAGAGATTGCCGCGGCGCACGTCGAGCGCATCGATGCCGCACGAGCGCGCGACGTTGTCGAGGATGTACTCGATCGCGAACGCGCCCTGCGGGCCGCCGAAGCCGCGAAACGCCGTGTTCGACTGCGTGTTGGTCTTGCCGCAGAAGCCGTCGATCGAGACGTCCGACAGCCAGTACGCGTTGTCGAAGTGGCACAGCGCGCGCGTCATCACCGGGCCCGACAGGTCGGCGGAAAAGCCGCAGCGCGAGGTCATGTCGACCGCGACGCCTTCGATCACGCCCTCTGCGTCGTAGCCGACTTCGTACGTGTAGTGGAAATCGTGGCGCTTGCCGGTCACCATCATGTCGTCGTCGCGATCCGGGCGCAGCTTGACCGGGCACAGCAGCTTCCACGCGGCGAGCGCGGCGCAGCACGCGAACAGCGCCGACTGCGATTCCTTGCCGCCGAAACCGCCACCCATGCGCCGGCATTCGATCAATACGTTATGCGATGCAACGCCCAACGTGTGCGCGACGAGGTGCTGCATTTCAGTCGGATGCTGGGTCGAGCAGTAGACGTGCATGCCGTCGTCGTCCTTCGGCACCGCGTACGAGATCTGCCCTTCCAGATAGAACTGCTCCTGGCCGCCGAGCCACATCTCACCGGCCTCGCGATGCGCGGCACGCGCGATCTTTGTGCCGGCGTCGCCGCGCGCGAGCTTCATCGGCGGCAGCACGAACTGGTTCGCGGCGCGCGCCTGCTGCGCGCTCAGCACCGCCGGCAGTTCCTCGTAGACCACCTCGGCGCGCCGTGCGCCGAGACGCGCCGCCTCGTGCGACGTCGCGACCACGATCAGCATCGGCTGGCCGACGTATTGCACGACGCCGTCGGCGAGCATCGGATCGTCGCCATGAACGATCGGGCCGACGTCGTTGACGCCGGGGATGTCGTCGGCGGTGAAGACCGCGACGACGCCGGGCGTCGCGCGCACCTTGTCGAGCGCGATCGAGACGATCTTCGCGTGCGCCTTCGACGACAGCCCCAGCGCCGCGTGCAGCGTGCCGGCCAGCTCGGGAATGTCGTCGGTGTAGGTCGCGCGGCCGCTTACGTGCAGATGCGCGGACTCGTGCGGACGCGACACGTGCACCTGGGTGAAGTCGTCGAGTTCCTGAACCTCTTTCAGGAACGGTTCGGCTTGCTGGTTCATGGTTGTGTTCTCCGTATCCTTGAACGCGCGGCGCTCAGGCGCTCGCGCCGGCCGGCGCGACCGCGCGCACGTCGAGCGCGCTCTTCGGCAGCGGCTGCCGCGCGCGCGTTTCGAGCCAGAAGCGGTACAGCGTGTTCTTCGCCGCTTCGAGGCGGTAGTCGCTGCTCGCGCGCATGTCGGTGAGCGGCGCGTAGTCAGTGCCGAGCGCGAGCATCGCGGCCTGCGCGGTCGCCTCGTGCCATTCGGCGTCGCGCAGCACGGCTTCGGCCTGGAGCGCACGCTTCGGCGTCGCCGCCATGCCGCCGAACGCGATGCGCGGCTCGCGGATCGCGTCGCCGTCGGCGATGAACGAGAACGCCGCGCAGACGGCCGAGATATCCGAATCGAAGCGCTTCGACAGCTTGTAGGTACGAAACCGCAGGTTCGCGCGCGCACCGCCGCGCGCGGGCACCTTCAGGCCGACGACGAACTCGTGCCCGGCCATGTCCTTCTTCTGATACGCGAGGTACAGGTCTTCGAGCGGCATCTCGCGCTCGACGTCGCCGCCCCGCACGATCACGCGCGCGCCGAGCGCGATCAGCCCCGGCATCGAATCGCCGATCGGCGAGCCGTTCGCGATGTTGCCGCCGAGCGTGCCGGCGTTGCGGATCGGCAGCGACGCGAAGCGCTGCCACATTTCGGTCAGCTCCGGGTACTGCTTCGCGATCTCGGCATACGCTTTTTCGACGCTGACGCCGGCGCCGATCTCGATCCAGTCGTCATTGGTTGCGAGCTTTTGCAGCTCGGCGATCTGTCCGACGTAGACGAGGTCGCCGAGCTCGCGCATCTGCTTGGTGACCCACAGGCCGATGTCGGTGCTGCCCGCGAGCAGGCGCGCGGCCGGTTCCTGCTGTTTGATCCGCGCGAGCGCCGCGACCGTGCGCGGCGCGGCGAAGCGCTGGCCCGCGTGCTCGTACTGAAACGTGTCGCGGCGTTCGAGCGTCGCGAGCGTGTCGGCGAGCGCCTTTACGTCGACTGGCGCTCGCGGCGCGGGCGCGTCGAACATGCGCTCGGCCGCGTCGACGATCGGCCGGTAGCCGGTGCAGCGGCACAGGTTGCCGGTCAGCGCATTGCCGATCGCCTCGCGCGACGGCACCGTGCGGTTCGCGCAGCCATGCTCGTGGCCGTGCTTCTCGTAGAGCGCCCACATCGACATGATGAAGCCCGGCGTGCAGAAGCCGCACTGCGAGCCGTGGCAGTCCACCATCGCCTGCTGCACCGGATGCAGCGAGCCGTCCGGCTGGCGCAGGTCTTCGACCGTGAAGAGCGCGCGGCCGTCGAGGGTCGGCACGAACTGGATGCAGGCGTTGACCGCCTTGAACTCGACGCCGCCCGCCGGATTGCGCTCGCCGATCACGACGGTGCAGGCGCCGCAGTCGCCTTCGGCGCAGCCCTCCTTGGTGCCGGTGCAATGCGCGTCCTCGCGCAGATACTGCAGCACCGTGCGGGTGACGGGCGCGTCCTCGATTTCGCGGATCGCGTTGCGGTGATAGAAACGAATCGGCTCGGTCATGTCTCGGTGCTCTCGTCTGTTCCGTGTTCGCGCGGACACGCCGCGTCAATGGTTTGAAAGCTATCACCGTCAATAAACCTGACCCATAGCCTGAATCGCATGGGGGACATATTGTTCGCGCGATATGACCCGCCATTGATTCGTCCCATTTTTTAAGCAAACTCTGCAAGGGAATCGGTTCCATGGGAGAATCACGCCTTCCCGCCGAATTCAAGTCTCGTTTTCCCGATGTCCACCGACTCCGCGTCCGCCCGCAGCGAATTTGCGACGACCCTGCAGATCATTCCGGTCGTCTTTTTCACCTTTCTTTGCTACCTCGCGATCGGTATTCCGCTCGCGGTGCTGCCCGGTTATGTGCACGGCGACCTCGGCTACAGCGCGGTGCTGGCCGGCGCGGCGATCAGCGTGCAGTACCTCGCGACGCTCGCGTCGCGGCCGCTCGCGGGCCGCTCGGCCGATACGCTCGGGCCGAAGCGCACGGTGTCGATCGGTCTGCTCGGCTGCGGCGCGAGCGGTGTGCTGCTGTTGCTCGCCGCGCTGACCGGTCGCTGGCCGGGACTGAGCCTCGCACTGCTCGTGTGCAGCCGGCTCGTGCTCGGTTTCGGCGAGAGCCTGTGCGGCACCGGCGCGATCCTGTGGGGAATCGGCCGGGTCGGCACCTCCAACAACGCCCGCGTGATTTCGTGGAACGGCATCGCGACCTACGGGGCACTCGCGATCGGCGCACCGCTCGGCGTGATGATCTCGCGCTCGATCGGCTTTACCGCGCTCGGCATTCTGGTGATCGCGCTCGCGGGGCTCGGCTATTACCTCGCGCGTCTGATCGCGCCGGTGCCGGTCGTGCACGGCGAGCGGATGTCGTATCGCAGCGTGTTGACGCGCGTGCTGCCGCACGGTATGGGTCTCGCGCTCGGCTCGGCCGGCTTCGGTTCGATCGCGACCTTCATCACGCTGTTCTATGCGGCGAAGCACTGGCCGAATGCGGCGCTGTCGCTGACGCTGTTCGGCACGCTGTTCATCGGCGCGCGCCTGCTGTTCGCGAACACGATCAAGACCTACGGCGGCTTTCGTGTCGCAATCGCGTCGTTCTCGTTCGAATGCGCGGGTCTGTTGATGCTGTGGCTCGCGCCCGAGCCGCATATCGCGCTCGCGGGCGCCGCGCTGACCGGCTTTGGCTTCGCGCTGGTGTTTCCGGCGCTCGGCGTCGAGGCGGTCGGGCTCGTGCCGCCGGCGAGCCGCGGCGCAGCGCTGTCCGCGTACTCGGTGTTTCTCGATCTGTCGCTCGGCATTACCGGGCCGCTGGCGGGGTATATCGCCGGCGAGTTCGGTTACGGCTCGGTGTTCCTGTTTGCCGCGATCGCGGCTGCCGCGGCGGTCGTGCTGTCGACGGTGCTGTATCTGCGCAACGCGAAAGTAACCAGTCTGTCTACCGCGCAGTAAGCACTCGCAGTAAGCACTCGCAGTGAACGCGCGCAACGAACGCGCGGCGCTGACGCAAAGGCCGCGACGCGCAAAGTCTTCACGACGCGCGCCGCGGCCATTCGATCCCGCTGTCCATCCTCGCGGCTAATCTCTCTCCGCCGCCATCTCCTGCTTGATCGTCGTCTGCGCGCGCACCGCGATCTGGCCGTGATTGATTCGGCTCGACACGTTGTACACGCCGATCAGCATGAACAGCTCGGTGGCGGCCACCGAGCACGCGGTGCCGACACCGCCCCAGAGGTAGATGCTGATCGGTGCCTGCACCAGATGGAACAGCGCGCCGTAGATATAGATCCGCTTCAGCAACGACTGATTGCCCGACGCGATGATCGTCAGCATCACCTGGGTCGTCGTCATGCCGACGATCGCCGGCACGAACACGAGAATGCGCAAAATGCGGAACGTCTCGCCGAACGCCTCGCCGAGAAAACGTCTGACGAACCATTCGCCGAGCACCGTAAAGCCAACCAGAATCAGCACCGCCGACGCCGCGAACGCGACCATGAAGCCGCGGTTGACCTTGTGGATATAGGCGATGTCGTTGCGCTCGTAAGCGACGCAGATCTTCGGAAAGAACGCCTGGATGGCCGGCGCCGTGCACGCGCGTAGCGCGTTGGTGAGTCGCTCGGCCGCCACGTAATAGCCGACCGCGCCCGGGCCGCTGATCATGCGCAGCATGATCACGTTCGCGTACATGTACACGGACGTCAGCGCCGAACCGAGAAAGATGTGATACGCCTCTTTCGCCTCGGCCATCACGTCGGCCCAACTGACCCGCACGGTCAGCAGGATCTCGCGCTTCCAGATCAGCGCGCCCATCAGGATCACGCCGCACACGAAGGTCGGCGCATATTGCAAAGCGGCCGCGAGCATCACGTCGTCGCGAGTCCTCACGAACAGGAACAGCGGAATCAGCAGACCCACGCGCGTCGCGAGTAGCGTGCCCGCGAGCACCGGCAGGCGCTGTGTGCCTTCGTAGAAGCAGCCGGGCGTCAGCACGCCGCCCCAGATCACGAGCGAGCCCAGCAGCGTCGCACCGCGCTCCTGCGGCGACATGTGCGCGGCGAAGGCCCAGCCGACCAGCACCAGCGAGCACAGCAACGCGAGAATCGCGCGGCCGATCGTGGTCGACCAGTAGATGCGGTTCACGACCTCCGGGTTATCGATGTGCACCGCCACCTTGCGCGCGCTCGACAGGCCGAAGCCGAAGTCGACGATGACGAGAAGAATCTGCGAAATCGATTGCGCGTAACCGATCACGCCCAACCCGGCCGGCCCAAGTACGTGCGACAGATACGGCAACGTAACGAGCGGCAGCACGTAGTTCAGTGCGTACACCGAATACAGCGCGATGATGACGTTTCTCGTCGACACAATCGTCCTGTTTGCAGTAGGCGGTTAAAACTCAGGTCGAAAAAACGGAATACGACACGAAAGAAGGTTCACTTAGTGCGATATCGATCTTGTTGTAGCGATCGTCTTCGCCATTTGCGTTCAACACCGCGCTCTTCACCGCATTGCCGATCAGATTGCTTACCACGGTCTTGTAGTTGGCGTCGGTGGCGTCGGTTGCAAACAGGATTTCGGCGAGTAGAGCATGGCCGCGTGTAGCCGCGCGCAACACCACGCGGCCCGAGGTCGAGCGCAGCACGTTGATCGAGATGCGCGTCGTCTCCTGCGACACGGTCTGGTTTCCGCAATGCAGCGCCGCCGCGACGCCGCCGCGTTCGTAGCCGACGCCGAGATTCAGCGCATGCACGAGGCTCGCGTCCTTGCCGCCCGCGATCGCGCCGCCGCCCGGATACGCCTTGGCGTAACCGACGATCGTGTCACCCGCGCGATCGCCGAAATTGCCCTGAATCGTGATGCCGTCGAGCGGTGTGCTGCCCGGCGCGGTCGAACTGCCGTACACGAACTGCGGGCCGTCGCAGCCGGCGTTCTCGTCGTCCTGGCCGGGACGGTAGCGATTGCCGACGATCGTCGCCCCCTGCTGGTAATCGATCTGGATGTGGCAACTCTGACCGGGCGGCACATCGAGGTACGACGGATGGCCGCGCGTCGAGAATTTCCAGCGGCCGATCTTGCCGTCGCCGCCGCAACCGTTGCGCGAGAAGTAATTGCCGTTCACCACCTTGCCCCAGTTGCCGCTCTTCATATAGACGCCGGCAAAGCCATTGCGATCGAACACCGCGCCGACGATCAGCGACTCCGCGCCGAGAATCACGCCGTATCGCGCGTTCCATTCCCAGCGCCCGCCGATCACCTGCCAGAAGTTGTCGACGATATCGGCGCCGGCCGTATGGCAGAACATGCCGATGCAATTGATCAGCGAGCCGTCGGTGTGCTCGGTCGCGTAGAAGCCGCGCTCGCACATGTACGCATAGCAGCGCTCGAGCGTCGAGGTGACGCCGAGTTCGTAGCCCGCGCGCGAAAAACCGATCGCCGTGCAACGACTAGCCCCGGCCGACGTACCGAAGTGGATGCCGATCGCCGTGTTGCCGGTGTGCGCCGGATAGTTGGCGAGGTAGTAGATGACCTTGTCGTAATGCGCGGGCCGCACCTGCACATGCTCGACGAACGCCGAGTCGCCCAGCGTCAGCGCCGCCGACCTCGGGCCGCCCGAGTCCTGTCTCTCCAGCACGGTCGCCGCCATCGCGATGTCGGTGATCACCACGTATTCGCCGCCGCCGTCGCCGCGCAGTCTCGAGCCGTTCGCGGTGGCCAGGTCGCCGGTGTAACGCCAGATGCCGCGCGGTAGATACAACCCGCGCGCACCGCTCGCGAACGCTTCCCTGAGTTCAGCGCCGCAGTCGTAACCGGACGCGCCGCGCTGGATCGCCGCCAGCCGGTGCGGATCGACGAAGCGCGCGACGCTGACCTCGAGTCCCGCGACGATATCGCTGAGCGTCTTCAGATAGCTCGGCGCAACCGGTTCCGATGCGGCACGCTCGGGCACGGACGCGGCGACGCGCAGGATGCCGCCGGCGCCGTCGTCCGCGCCGTTACCCATACTCGCGAACGCGCCGCGCTCGCGCGGCGCGTGCCCCGTCGCGCGCGCGATGCCGAAATCGGCTGTGCTTGCACTGGCCCCGGCCAGGCCGCCGAGCAGGAACGTCTTGAGCGCCTGTCGCCGGGTTTTCATCTAGCCTTCCCCCATTGCGTTACTCCGTTCTTTTTTCACGTCGAGACATCGACAGGCATCAGTCCACCGTGATGCTTTGCCCCTGCTCGGCGGCCGCCGGACGCGCGCTCACGGTCATGGGGACCGGCACCGCACGCGCCTTCGCGCTGCGACTCAGGCCCTGCACGCCTGGCGGTCTGAACAGCGGCACACGATACTTGCGGCTGAAACGCCACAAGCTGTTCATATGCCGGCGCCCCGCCTTGCTCAGGAAGCCCGCTGCCGACGCACGCTGATGCTCGTGCGTGAGTCGCGCGCCCGGCACGCACAGCACGCGGTAGCCCGCCTGCCAGATGCGCGCGCAAAAATCGACGTCCTCCATATAGAGAAAGAAGTGCTCGTCCATGCCGCCGAGTTCGCCGAATAGCGCGCGCCGCACGATAAAGCCCGTGCCCAGCACCCAGTCGGCCTCGAACGGCGTGCCCGCGGCCCACGCTTCGCGCATCATGTGGTTGTCGATGCGGCGCTTGAACGCGCCGAGCCGCCCGAGCGGCGAACGCCGGCCGAGTATGTCGAGCACCGAATAAAAGCGCCGCGCGGAAAACTGCCGCTCGCCATCCGGATAGACCAGATCGAGGCCGACGAGGCCGACATCCTTCTCCGTTCTGAACAACTGCACCGCGTTTTCGAGCGATGTATCGACGAAATAGGTGTCCGGGTTCAGCACGAGCACGAGTTCGCGCAGACAACCGACCATGCCGAAATTGACGCCGGCTCCGAAGCCGCGATTGATCGACGTTTTGACGAGCCTCACTCCCGTCGGAAGCGTCTCCCTCAGATAGGAAAACGAATTGTCGGGTGAAGCGTTGTCCACCACGACGATGTCCTCCTTATCCGCAATCGAAAGTTCTAGTACGGAGCGCACGCAATTTCCGACCAGTTTTGGCGTGTTGTAATTGACGATCACCACGCTAAACATCCCCTTCAGGTTCATCCCCACCTCCTGCTTTACATCTGGTGTTCGTGGAATTACCCCCAAACACGGCTTTCTGGTTCTTGCACCTTGCTTCGCGCTGTTCGCGCGCACTACCGACTACCCACTTGCTCGTCCGCGCGATGCAGACGATCTGGAACGCACTGCCTTGTGGTTCGCTACGTGCTGTTTGCACGCGGTCCGCCCACGTAATCGAACACTGGCAATGTCATCAGGATGAAGACAAACGGAATCACTTCGATCGATTGATAGAAGAGCGTCTGAAATAAAGCGGCCCACATGCACAACGAAATCCGGCTCGCGCTGCTCGCGAGTTTCGTCACCGATATCAGCACGCCGTAATAGAAGATCGCGCCCATCAGGCCGATATTCAGAATCTGCTGCAGCACGCTCGATTCGACGACGCCGAACTCCTGTTTCACCGGCTCGGGTGCCGAGTTCGTGACGAGCCCAAAGTACGTGCCGGCGATCACGTTGACCGGCAATACGAGCGACTTGGCCTTTTCCCATGCTTCGGTGCGGCCGTCGTTGCCGTCCGATTGCAGATCGGTCGCGCCTATGATCCGTTCGGTGCCGACGTTGACGACACTATCGTTCTGACTGCTCACCGCGACGCCGAAGATCATGATCGCCATCGTCGCGAACACGGTGGCAACGATCAGTTTCGCGTTTCTCGTGATGAACTGGATCGGCGCCTGCAGGAACGCGAGCCCAAACGTGCCGAGAATGATCAGCATGCCGCTGCGCGACAGCGCCGAGAAAATCGCGAAGCTGAGCACCGCGCACGCGAGGCCCGACAGCACGTTCTTGCGCACCAGATAGTCGACGCCGCACAGCGACGCGGCAATCGCGACGAACAGCGGGTAGTGCAGATAGCTGCCGGTCAGCGACGGCGCGCGCAGATTGTCGAAGCCGTACGTCGCGCCGGGCAGATCGATCGGGAAGACGTTCTGCTGCTGCGCGAGCGCGACACCCGCCTCGATCAGCGCGATCAGCACGAGCCCCGCATAGGCGACGCGCGGCTGCACGAAGCGCCTCTGATAGTTCGAGATCGCGTAGAAGTAGATGAACAGCGTGAAGATGAAGACGAACAGATAGGACGGCCCGAACTCACCGGTGAGCGCGAGCGTCGCGACGATCGACAGCCCGGTCGAGAACAGCATGCCCACGAGGAAGCCGAACGACAGGCGTCCTTCGTCGCGGAAGTAAGCGGCGATCGCCGTCGGCGAGATGTACCACACGAGCAGCCCGACGATACCGCCGACCTGGATCAGATAGGCGGCGTCCTTGCCGATCAGATACTCGAGCACGCCGCGCGAGGCACACAGCACGACGGCCAGCAGATAGGCGATGGTTGCGATCATGGCGTCAGGCCTGATACGCCACGGAGGCGTTGACGTTGACCGGATCACCGCGGTAGATGCGTTCGATCACGTCCTGGAACTCATCGATTTCGCAGACGTTGAGCAAGGTGCCGTCGTGCTCGACGCCTTCCGCGCCGAGCGGCGTCGAGACGACCGGCAGTTTCGCCGCGAGCATTTCGAGCGTCTTCAGCTTGACGCCGGCGCCCGACAGCAGCGGCACCACGCCGATATCGGCGGACTCGAAGTACTTGCCCGGATTTTCGACGAAGCCGGTCACGCAAATATCGTCGCCGTTCAGGCGCTTTACGCGGTCGCTCGGATCGGAGCCGACCACGAACAGCTTCAGTTGCAGGCCGCGCCGGCGCAGCGGCAGAAAAATCGTGTCGACGAAATTGAGCAGCGCCTCTTCGTTCTCACGGCGTTGCATCGCCCCCCAGAACAGGATGTTGCCTTTCTCGACCGTGTCTTTCGAGCGCCGCACTTCCTTCAGAAACGCCGGCAGTGAGATCGGCACGACCTGCAACGTGCCGACCCCGGGGTACAGGCCGTTGATCAGCTGCGCGTCCTTGCTGGACAGCACGAGCACCTTGTCGGCCAGCTTCAGCAGACGCTGCTCGAGCATGAAGGTCTGCCGGGTGAACAGCCATCCTTCGATGGACTTGACGCGCAATATGACCTGGATCTGCAAGTCATGCGCGCACATCACGATCTTCACGCGGTCGTGGAAACGCTCGCGCAGATTCTGGGCATACGCAAAGCATTGCGAGAACTCGAGCCGCACGGTGTCGTATCGGTTCCTGTCGACGAGCTCGCAGAGGAACTTGCCGATCGCGGGCTTATAGCGCGAGAACAGGCGCGGTGAAAAAGTCAGCGGATTCGCGAGGAACGACGGAATCAGGTCGAACCGGCTCACGTACTGGATGTACACGTTGCGCACGTTCGCGCGAAACTCGATGGCTTGTTCGTCGACCGGCACGCGCGACACGATCAGCACGTCGAGCTCAGATTCCGCGCTCAGTTTGATCAGGTAGTCGTAGGCCAAACGGTGGCCAGCTTGCGGCGCGTTTTTCTGAGGCAGAAAAGGCGTGACAAATAGCTGTTTCATCCGGGTAGTCCCTTGCCTGTACGGTATGCGCTCGGCAGGCGCGGCCGTAAGATCCCTTCGCATTGCCATGTTGCTGTTCTGATCGGTCCAGTCGGGCGCGACGCCCCGCACCGCGGGCGCGTCGCGAACCAGGCGCCCGGGCTTATCTGTCGTACGGTTTGTAGATGTAGGCCGCGTAGCGATAGCGTCCGTAGCCGTAGCTGTAGCGTCCCGGCCGCATCCGCAGTCCGTTCATGATCACGCCGCGCACCGGCAGGCCGACCTTCTGCATCTGGCGGACCGACTCACGCAGCTCGCCGATGCCCGTGACACCCTGACGCGCGACGAAGAACGTCGTACCTGCCACGCAGGCGAGCCGGACCGCATCCGCGGCGAGCAGCACCGGCGGTCCGTCGAGCAGCACGACGTCGTAGCCGGTCGCGACCTGGCGCAGCACCGCTTCGAGCCGTGTGTTCGACAGCACGTCGCTCGGGCTCGCAACCTGGCGGCCGCTCGCGATGAAGTCGACACCCTGGAAACGGGTCGCGCGAATCAGCTCTTCGGGACGGTACGCGCCCTGGATCAGATCGGTGAGGCCAGGACCGCGATCGCCGCCGAGATGCCGATGCAGGAAGCCGCGACGCAGGTCGCCGTCGATCAGCAGGACGCGCTTGCCGGTCGCACCGATTACCGCGGCGAGATTGAGCGACACGAACGACTTGCCGATGCCCGGCGTCGGGCCCGTGATCAGCACGATATGGTTGCGCGCCTTGGTCATCGTGAATTCGAGCGCGGTGCGAAAGCCACGCAGACTTTCGATGGCCGGATCGATCACCGCTTCGCCCGCGAGCACGAGCGCCTTCGATTCCGGACGGCGACGGCTGTGCGCGAACCGCTCTTCCTGACGGCTGAACGGCACGCTCGCGTAGACCGGCAAACCGGTGCGCAGCTCGACTTCGTACGGATCGTCGATCGCGTCGAACAGACGCTGACGCACGAGCGCGATCACCGCGCCGACGAACACGCCCAGCATCAGCGCGCCGATGATGATCAGCAGCGGCTTGGGCCGCACCGGCGTATCGGGCGCGACGGCGCCGTCGACGATGCGCACGTTGCCGGACTTACCCGCCTTGATCAGCTTCAGCTGTTCGAGCGTATTACGCAGCGACGTATCGAGCTCGGTGCCGACCTGCACGTCGCGCTGCAGGCGCAGCACGTTCTGCTCGAGCGGCGGCAGCGATTGCGTCCGGCTCGCGAGATCTTTCGCTTCCTGTTGCGCCGCATGCAACTGCGCGTTGACCGACTGCACGGCCGGATGCTGGTCGGTGAAGCGCGTCAGCAGTTCATTGCGCTTCTGTTGAAGTTCCGCGAGCCGCGTCTGCGCCTGAACCGACAGTTGCAGCAGGTTGGTCGCTTCCTCGCCGAGATCGACGGTGCCATGCTTCGCGCGGAAGTCGTTGAAGCGCGTTTCCGAAGCGGAAAGCTGCTGGCGCATTTCCGGAAGCTGTATTTCGAGGAAACGGATCGAACGCTCCGCTTCCTCGGATTTGCGCTTCAGGTTCTGGCTCACGTATTCGCCAGCGATGGTCGCGAGAATCGCGCTGATCTTCTTCGGATCGCTACCTTCGAGCGACACGCCGAGGATGTCCGATTCCTTGCCTTTTTCCGAGATCGTCAGTTCCTTGCGCAGCTTTTCGGTCGTCGTCAGCGCGGACTGGCGCCGCACTTCGAAGGTCGCGCCGGGATTCGCCTCGATCCGGTCGACGACGAGCGTGAGCGGCCCGTAGTTGGTCGTCGCGCTCAGCGGTTGGCCGACCGTGCCTTCGAGCTTCAGCTTGCCGTATTGCAACTCGTAGCTCGATCCCTCGCCCATCTTCAGCACGAACGGACGGTCGAATAGCTCTTCGGGGACGTCGAATTTCGACACCGTGATGCGCTCGTTGCCGTACACGTAGCCGTGCGGTCCCGGCGTCGAGAGGTGATCGGAATGACGGGCGAGCCAGCGGCCGAACAGCGGGAAGTAGCGCGGCGCCGCTTCGATGTCGAGATTGAGCTTGTCGACCGCGCGGCCCACCACCATGCGCGAGCCGATCACCTGTGCCTCGCCTGACGTCGCGGTCTTCACGTCGAACATCGCGGACACGTCGCCGATCACGCTCCTGGACGAGGTACCCGCGTTCTCCTCGACCTGCACCAGAATGTCCGCGCGATACACGGGTTGGGAGAACACCGAATAGGCGATGCCGAGCGCGACCGCGATGGCCGTCGTGATGGCAATCAGCTTGCGATTGTCGTACAGCGCATCCAGATAATTCGCGAAGCCTGCCGGCGCATGTTCGCTGTTGTTGTTCCGGCTATCGAATGGTGCACTGCTTTGGTTCATGCGAGTTCTCCCAAAGTCTCGACGGTTTGCCACTTGTTCTTGGCGCCGGGACCGGCACGTCGCCGCATCCAGTCACGCCTGTGTCCAGCGAGCTGACCGCCTCGATCGGACGGGGGTAGCTGATTTACGCCACATCGGCTACCTTTGTGTGTAACAGCGCCTATGCGAGGTCGGCTCTTTTCCCTAACATCGCACCACATGCTTTCTTACGGATCCCGAAATGAAAAAACTTCTTGCCGCCGTAATGCCCGTATTGCTGAGCGCCCAGGTGGGTTACGCCCAGAGCATCGTGTCCGCCGCCTCTTCGTCTTATGCGCCGAGTTATGTCGCCAAACACTCGCAACTCGACGCGATGACGCCTCATGCGGCCAGTTCCACCACGCTCTACGGCTCCTCGTCGGATTTCGCGTACGCCAAAAGGAACCGCTATGTCGCGCCCAACGTGTACACCCAAACCAAAAACAGCCTTCCGAAGCAGAAACGTACAAGCGTTGCACAGCCTGTCCGCGGCAAGAACTCAGCGGACCCCTACGGCAGCGATTTGTGGAATTCAGACCAGACCTACGCGTCTCCCGAGACCGCCGATCCGTACAGCGTGCGCTGAGCTGTAGCGCATCACCGTCTGGACCCCCCGTATCGCCGATGTGGCCGCTTGCGGCCACATTCCTGTTTGGTTTGAACTGACTGCCGGGCCCGGTCGCGAAGATTCCCCGATTAGCCGCGTCTCGTCCGCCGTTTTTCCACGCAAACGCTCACGACATGCACATGCTTTTGTTCTGATGAGTCTGGCTTTTTCGCCGACCCATTGAGCCGGTCATCGCCAACTCCGCGCCGTCACCGCGGCTTCGTTTACTCTGTCGAGCCACGCGCTTCAGCGCTCGATAAAATGCCTTTCCTTGGCGATCATAATATTCAGAGAGCCCGTCCTTACAACGTTCGGCAGCGCACACAAAAGCCGATTGCTACAGGATTGCTTCAGACAAATCACGCGATAAAAAACACGTGTTTAAAGCGACGATAACGGCACGGATATACACGCCGTTTGCCACAATCAGCGCCGACTATTTTCAGGGCACCGGACGCGGATTATCCGCATAGCGCGCGCGACGGCGCGACGGCGCGACGTGCGTCGAACTTTCGCCGATGTGCATGATTTCAGCCAGACGCCGCGCGTAATGCTCGGGCAGATATTCTTCGACGTCGTACTTTCTGTGCTCATCGGCCAGATGAATGGCGAGTTCGCCGAGCGCCTGTTTCAGACTGCCCGGATCGAACCTGAACTTGATCTTGTTGCCGACCGATTCCGCGGTCACCGCCATGCTGCCGCCATCGCGAACCAGCACCGGCAGACCGAGCATCGCCGCCTCGATCACGACAAGCGGCGCGTTCTCCGCGCCCACCGACGGCACGACCACCGCATCGGCGAACTCGCGCACGGCGGGAAACAACTGCTGCTGCGGCATCGTGCCGAACAGGATCAGCTTGCGCTGTGCGATCAGCGACGCGTAGCGCTGCTCGATCGCCGCGCGGTCCGGGCCGTCGCCGTACACGCCGATGCAATTGATGCGCTCGAAGCCCGTCGCCTCGCAGAGCGTCAGAAATTGCAGCAGGCCTTTCTCCGGCGAGATCCGTCCGACGAACGCGATGTTGAAGCGCTCCTTGTCACGCACCGTGACGATTGGCATCGCGCTCGGCACCGCCGACGGATTGTGCACGATGACCGTATTCTCGATGCCGACGCGATGCAGCGCCTGCTGCATGAACAGGCTCGGGCACAAGATCCTGTCGAACACGCGCGCGGGCTGATAGGCCGCGCGCACCGCGTGCCACCACGCCTTCGTCATCAGATCGTGCACGAGGCCCTTCGGCGTCGGCCGCAACGTGAAGACCGCGCGCGTGCGCAGCACGTCGAGCGGCAGAATGATCGGACGCTTATCCTTGTCGAAGTACTGCAGCGACGGGTTGTAGTAGACGAGGTGATAGTCGTGGCAGGTGTGATACGCGCGATAACCGAACTGACGCTCGTGCCGCGCGATCACGCTGAGAATCGAAGGCGACAGCACGTTGTGGTAGTTGTGCACCATCAGCCGATGCGGCCGGAAACGATGCAGCGCCTTTTCGAGCGCGCGCGCGGCGGTCGTGTTCCAGGAGCGCGACAGCATCGTCGAGCGCGCGGAAAACTGGCTATCGTCGAAACGCTCGACCTCGACGCCGGGCAGCGTGCCCAACAGCTCGGCCGATTGTTGATAGACCACTTCCGCGCCGCCCATGTGCGCGTAATCGTTGATCACCAGTACCCTGCAGCGCTGCATGTCCCCTCCTGTCGTATGCCCCTCGTGCCGTCTCGCGAAAAACCCGGACGGCGTTGCCCGGACGAATCGCTTCGTCCAGACGCTCCCTCTGTTCAAAACTGCGGAAACTTGCCGCGCCAGCCTCCACCCTCGCGCAGATAGCGCAGAAACAGCGCAATGCCGCTCAATTGCGCCGCGAAGCGCAGCGTCGATGCCGCATCGTCGATGATGATCGTGCGCAGCCGGTACGGATCGGTGTGCTGATCGTTCCAGCCGATGTCGCAGGTGCGCGCGGTTTTGAAGCCGGCGGCCCGCACGAACGCCACTTCGCGTTCGCCGTAATTGCCGTTCGGATACGCGAAGTGCTCGCACGGTTGTTGCAGCAGCGCCGCGATCTCATGGCGGCTATCGCGGATTTCGGCCTCGCTTTCAGCGTCGCTGCAATGCGTGAGGATCGGATGGAAGCGCGTATGCGCCTGGAAGTCGATGTGCTCGCGCATCGCCTGCATCGCTTCGATCGACAGGCCGGTCGGCCGGTCATCGCCGTCCTGCTGGTAGCCTTGGGCCGCCAGCGCGGCGAGGCGCTCGTCGTTCGTCATCCGCTTCAGACGTTCATGGCCGACGCGCAGCGAGCCCGGATGCAGCCACCAGTGACTGCGCGGCCGTCCGACTATGCGGCTGCACAGGAAGATCGTCGGGCGCACGTTGTGCTTGATGAACACCGGCAACAGCTTCGCGTTGCCCGCGTGGCCGTCGTCGAGCGTGATCGCCACGCGTGGCCGGCCGCGGCCGGGCGCGCTGACGTCGGTCAACGGCACGAACTCGCACAGCTTGCCGAGATAAGTCAGGTGACGGTCGAGCGTGTCCGGATCGGGATCGTGATAAAGCAGCACGGCCACGCGATCGCGCCACAGCACCTTGCGCGTGAACCACGCGAGACCCGAAATCAAGACGAAGCCCGCGAGCATCTCCTTCACGAGCATCTTGTAGCGCTTCATGCGGCGCCCGCGGTAGCTGTCGGACAAGTGCGAGCGCGCAGGCGCGCCCGTTGCCTGGGTTTTATTCACCTGAGCGCTCCGGCATGGGTGCATGGGCGACGGGCCACGTGCGTTGCCGTGCACCCGCTTTCAACGAACCGATAATGTGCCGCGCCACGGTCGGCGACGCGTGCTTGGTTCCATAGACGAAGCGCATCACGGGCCCGAAGCTGTGCGCGCACGCGGGTCCGATCACATAGAGGCCGCGCACGCGCGTTTCGTAGTGCGACGTCAGGTCGGGCATGCCGCCCTGATTCGAAATCGCGTCGGCCAGATCTTTGGACAGGAACGCGTGCTGCCGCATGTCGGTTTTGAAACCGGTCGCGGCGATCACGTGATCGGCGCTCACCCGCGCTTGCTTGCCATCGCTCAGCACGTTCAGTACGACGCGGTCGTTTTCGATCGCCGCGGAGCGCACCACGGTGCGATGCGAGATCTGCACCTTGCCGACCACGCGATCGTGCAGCCACCACGCGCCGGACGCGCCGTACGTGTGCTCCATGATCTGCTTGCGGCGTCGCGGGTCGAGCATGTGGAACACGCCGGGAAACTCGGACAGGAACAGCGAGCGCCAGCCGCGCCCCAGTCCCGCGTCGGGCCCCTTGATGCGCGACAGGATGTTGCGGCCGCCCTGCGGCCGCTCGTGCCACACCACGCTGCTCTCGCGCATCAGCACGTGCGCGCGCGCGCCGAGTTCGTTGAGCAGCGCGGACAGCCCGAGCGCCGACTGCCCGCCGCCGACGATCGCAATGTCCTTGCCGCGCGCCCACTCGAGGTTCCCATACAGCTCCGAATGCGACGCATATTGCGCCGGCAAGTCCCGCAGCGCCGGCGGGGTTTGCGCGAAGGCCTTCAGGCCGAGCGCGATCACGACTCTGCGCGCGGCAAGCGAGCGGCCGTCGCTGAGCGACAGCTGGAACTGATCGCCGACGCGGCGCAATGCGAGCACGTCGACCGGCTGGATTTCGCCGACCAGATTCGCCTGGAACCACAGCCCGTACTCGACGAAGGTTTCGAGCGTCAGCGCCATGCCGAGCGGTTGGTAAGGCAGCCCTGTCAGGCGGCAGTAGTCTTCGACGGTAAAGCCGCTGCGCGGCGCGTGCAGGCTCGACGCGAAAGCCTCGGAGCGCAGCAGCATGCCGGGCGGCATGTAGTTGCGCCACGCTCCCATCGGTTCCCCGAGGATCTGGTGATCCACGCCGGCGGCCTTCAGATGCGCGGCAAGAGATGACCCGTAGGGCCCCGCGCCAATGATGATGGTATCGGTCAAAGACATGCTGGTCTCCAGGGGAACGGCTTTCGTTGCCAGCGTCAGGCTTTGGCCTGACGCGACTCGGGCGCCCTGATCGCTTTTTTCCAGCTGCGCTTCATGCGTCGCAGCGGATTCATCACGACATAGTGCTGCAACGCCGGGAGCGGATCGTTCCAGCGGAAATAGCCATCGAAAATTTTCGTGCGCTCGCTCAGCAATTCGGGCGGCGGCCGGTCGGAAAACGTCGCGCGCCACGCGACCGGTTGCCGGCTCAGGCGCTCGACGGGCAATGGCAGGCCGAGTTCATGGCGGTACGCGGCAAGCGGAATGTTGACGCCGCACAGCGTCGCGATTTCCTCCTGCCAGTCCGTGCGGCCGACCGTGGGCTCGACCATCACGAACTCGTTGTAGTTGTCGTCCCACTTGTACTCGATGCTGCCCATGCCGTCGAAACCGGCCAGCTCGGCGAAGCGCCGCGTCAGCGGTTCGAGCGTCCCGCGCGCTTCGGGCGCGGCCACGCAGATCGCGGTATTGCCGACACCCGGCGGCGAGCTCAACACCTTGCGGCCGGTGAACATGCTGACCATGTTGCCGTCGGCGCCGCGATAGAACAGCGTGAAGTGGATGTTGCTGTCAGGCCCCTCGATCCACTCCTGCGCGATGATGCCGCCCGGCGTCGCGAGCATCGCGATAGCGCGATCGCGTGCATGCTGCAGCGTGTCGACGCGCACCGCGCGTTCTTTCTCGCCGCGCAGCACGTTGCGCTTGTCGTCCGGTTTCAGCACGCACGGGTAGCGCAATTCGGCCAGCCTTTCCATGTCGGCAAGCTTGTCGAGCACGACCGAGCGCGGCACCGGAAAGCCATGCCGCTGCGCGAATTCGTGAAAGCGCGCCTTGCTCGACAACATCTTGACGGTGTCGTCGGCCGGCAAGCGGAACCGATACCAGTGCGACAAAGCCGCCCGATTTTCCGACACCGCATGCACCGCGTCTTCGTCGGTCAGAATCAGAACTGGCAGACGATCGAACCGCTTGCCGAGTTCGATCATTTCATCAACGAATATTTTCCCGACAAAACTCTTTACCTGATGCGCATGAACGTGTCGGCACCACGTCGCCGCGCGGGTCCTCGTATCGACTGCGATAACCGGAACGCGGGCCTGCGCGAGCGACCGCGCCACCCCCAGTCCGTTCAACTCTGCTCCAACGATAACCCCTGCCGATTGACCTGAGTCGTATGCGCTCGACATAGTGTTGATATCCTTGCTTCGTACGTGCGCGGACCCTCGAAGACAGGCTTCGAGACTCCACGCGATCGAATTATCGAATCGGATAGAAATCCTTTTTTGTCGCCTCGCGGGGGCGCTTTGGCGTTAAAGCTTGGTTCCGGCGGCATGCATGCATGAGCGCGGCAGGCACGTCCTGGCACGCGCCGTGTGTCGAATCATGGTCTTGCGATTTACCGCAGCATGAGCATTGCGCTGCTCTTGCCTTGACCTACTTTACGTTTCGGCCTGATCCCGATACGTGCGCCGGCGCACAGAGAACAATAGAAAGTAAGAAAGGAAGAAAACCCTTTAGAAAGGCGCAGAGCCTTATTCCGTAAGGGTTTCGGAGATTTCTCCATTGTTATGTAAAAAGGTTGCGAAGCATTAATTTATTGCAACGCAATAATGGCGGGAAAAAACTTTCTAATGGGACTATAAAGTGCTGGATCGCACAAAAGATACGCGCTGCGAATGCTATTCGTAGCGCATCGGAAAAATGCTTATTTACCTTCGCTCAAGCCGCGCTCGAGCGCCGCGACACCCGCCGGCAGATCGACGTTGACGCCGAGATCGACCATCGTGCGGCCCAGCGCATGCACGGTGCGAAACAGGTTGTGCTCGCGGCACTGTTCGCCCATCTGGCCGATACGCACGATCGGCAGACCGAACGAGCCGGAGATTTCCACCTGATGCTGCCGCGAGATATGCGCGCAGACGTCGGTGGGACTGAGGCCGTCCGGCACTTCGATGCCGACCACCGAATTCAGGCGGCAATTCTCCGGCGCATACAGTTGCAGGCCCATCGCGGTGACGCCTTGTTGCAACGCGAGCGAGCATTTCAGATGGCGCGCGAAGCGCTTCTCCAGCGTCTCCGCGCAGACGAGCCGCAGCGCCTCGTGCAGCGCGAGCACGCCCGACACCGGCGCCGTGTAGTGATACCCGGCGTTGTGCCAGAAGTTTTCCGCCAGCGACGCATCGAGGCACCAGTGCGTATTGGGCATCGTGCGGCCTTTGACGCGCGCCCAGGCCGCGTCTGAAAACGCAATCAGCGACACGCCCGGAATCGATGACAAGCCCTTCTGGCCGCCGGTGATCACCGCGTCGATGCCCCAGGTATCCATGTCGAGCGGCATCGTGCTCAGCGTGCAGACGGCGTCGACGATCACGAGCGCGCCCGCTTCCTTCGCAAGCGCGGCGATGTCTTTCAGATGATGATTCCACACGGTGTTCGAGGTCTCGCCCTGCACGACCGTGACGACCTCGGGGCGCTCGCGGCGCAGCGCGTCGGCGATCTGGTCGAGACTCGCGACCGTGCGGTCCGCAACTTCGAGCATGCTCACGCGCGCGCCGACGCGCCGGCCCATTTCGCCCATGCGGTCGCTGAAGAAGCCGTTCTTGATGCACAGCATGCGCGTGCCTTCCCACGCGAGATTGGAAATCGCCATCTCCATCGCGCCCGATCCCGGTCCCGCGACGCCGAGCACCCACTTCGACTGCGTCTGGAACACGTAGCGCGCCATCGTTTTCACCTGGTTCACCACCTTCGCCATCGTGCCGCCCAGATGGTTGATCACGATCGCATTGGCCTTCGCGACCGCGGCGGGAATCGGCACGGGGCCGGCGCCCATCATCAGCAGCGGTTCTTCGGGAAGGATGGCGTCGAGCGATTCGACAATCGGACAGGGGACGGACGAAGCAACGGTAGTGGAGGTTGAAGTCGGCATGATCGGTATATGAATGTGAAGCGCAAAGGAACGAACGGCCTCGCGGCAGGCACGCCGCTCGAGGCCGTTCGTCCGATCATTCACCGAACCGCGCGATCGCGCAAGTTTTTTGGCCAGCGTAGCAGGCCGCTAAGCGCGACCGGCGCCCGTGGCCGGTCGCGCGTGAGTCACTTCATCACCTTTGTCTTGTCGAGCTTGCTGCCGGTTGCCGCGTTGTAGCGCTCGACATAGTCCTCGATCAGCCTGCGCATCGCGCGACCGATCTTGCGATAGTCCGACTCGTTCAGGTTGGCGAGCGACACACGCCCCGACGGATGCTGCGTGCCGAAGCCGCGGCCCGGCAGCAGCACCACGCGCGCCTCGCGCGCGAGCCGGAACAGCAGCTCGGACGGCTCGGTGTTCTTCAGCAGCCAGTCGACGAACTCGCGCCCGAAGGCTCTTTCACCGAGGAATTCGATGTCCACGATCGTGTAGTAGTCGACCTTGTTCGGATCGTCGTCCTCGAACGCGATGCCCACTTCCTCGTACAGAGCCTGCTTGCGCTTACGGATCAGGCGCTTCAGCGCGTTCTTGTACGCGTCGGGCGTGTCCATCAGCGAGAACAGCGAGAACAGCACCATCTGCACCTGCTGGGGTGTCGACAGCCCGGCCGTGTGATTGAGCGCGACTGTGCGGCTATCGGCCACGAGCCGGTCGATGAACTTCAGCTTGTCCGGCTCGGTCGTGATCGACTCGTAACGATGGTGCAACTCCTTCTTCACGTCCGCCGGCAGTTCGCCGATCAGCTTGTCGAGCACGTTGTCGCGATGCGTCGCGACCGCGCCGAGACGCCAGCCGGTCGCGCCGAAATACTTCGAGTACGAGTAGACGAGGATCGTATTCTTTGGCGCGAGCGCGAACAGCGAAACGAAGTTGTCGGCGAACGTGCCGTATACGTCGTCGGTCAGCAGGATCAGATCGGGCCGATCCTTGACGATGCTGGCGATGTGCTCGAGGCTCGCGTCGTCGATCTTCACCGACGGCGGGTTGCTCGGATTGACGAGGAAGAACGCCTTCACTTTCGGATCACGCAGCTTGTCGAGCTCCTTCTTCGAGTATTGCCAGCCGCTCGCGACGTCGGCTTCGAGATTGACCACGTTCAGCTGATAGTCGTTGAGCCGCGGAATCTCAATGTACGGCGTGAAGATCGGCATGCCGAGCGCGATCGTGTCGCCCGCCTTGATCAGGTGATTCTCGCGCATCGTGTTGAAGATGTAGGTCATCGCCGCGGTGCCGCCTTCGACCGCGAAGACGTCGAACTCGCCGATGAACGGATGCCTGCCGATCATCTCGCGGCGCAGATACTGGCCGACGATGATTTCCGACAGCTTCAGCATCCGGTCCGGCACCGGGTAATTCGACGCGAGAATGCCCTCGCACATCTCATACAGAAAGTCGGTCCCGGACAGCCCGAGCTGATCGCGCACGTACGACACCGCGCCGCGCAGAAAGTCGATGCCGGGGACGCCCCGGTTCTCGCGCAGAAACAGGTCGAAGCGCTCTGCGAGTCCGTCGCGGCGCGGAAAACCGCCGACGCCTTCCGGCATGTACGCGAACGAGCGCTCGGACTCGCGCATCGCGAACAGGCCGAGTTGCCAGAAGCCGTGGCGGGGGATCGTCGCGAGAAAGTTCGGGTTGCCGCGGCCCGCGTTCAGCATCGCGAGGTTGGCGGCCCGCTCGACCGCGCCGCCGCCGGCGGCCTTGATCAGTTCGTCCTTCAGTTCGAACGGGCTCAGCGCGGCAAGACCCGCGTCCACGCTCGAGCGTTTCTTGTCGCCCTTCTCTTTTGCCATGATGCGTTCTCCAGTGAAGAGGTGAAACACGCCGGCGTGGCGAGGGGTCCCGATTGCGGCCGGCTATAGAGATCGATACCGAACTGCGTTCGACAACAGTGCGGCAAACGCGCGCTAAACGTGCAATCAGCCGCTACACGAGCCCGACCACCAGCGGCCCGAGCAGCGTCAGCGCGACGTTCGCGATCGCATAGGTGATCGCGAACGGTACGGTCGGCACCGCGCTTTCGGCCTTGTCGAGCACGCCGCCGAACGCCGGGTTGGCGCTGCGCGAGCCGGACAGCGCGCCGGCCAGAAGCGCCGCGTTGTTGTAGCGCAGTACGTAGCGGCCGAACAGCATCGTCAGCAGCAGCGGGAACAGCGTGACGAATACGCCGAGCAGGAAGATGGTCACGCCGCTCTGCTTGACCGTGACGACCGCCTGCAGACCCGAATTCAGACCGACCACCGCGACGAACGCGGCGAGCCCGAAGTCCTTCAGCAGTTGCGAGGCGGCCGACGGCATCACGCCGTACATCGGATACTTGCCGCGCATCCAGCCGAACAGCAGGCCCGCCAGCAGACAACCGCCGCCCGAGCCGAGCGTGAGCGGCACGCCGCCCACCTTGACGACGATCAGCCCGATCAGCAGACCGATCACGAGGCCGACGCCCATGTAAATGAAGTCGGTCTTGTTGCTGTACGGCAGTTCGTAGCCGGCGGCTTCGACCGCGCGCTTGGTGTCTTTCGGCGAGCCGTAGAAGGTGATCACGTCGCCGTGCTGCAGTTCGGTTTCGGGCAGCACCGGCAGCGGCTGCCCGGCGCGCGAGATGCTCTGGACGTAGACGCCGTGCCGCGTGTCGCGATCGATCAGTTGGCGCGCGGCCGCGATCGTCGTGTGATTCATGCCCTTGCGCGTGAACACGCCCTCGCGCGTTTGCATCACCACGCCGATGTCCTCGGCGTCGCCGACCTCGTTGCCTTTCGCGCCGAACGCGACGACCGCCTCGCGTCGGCCCACGACGAGCACGATGTCGCCGGGTTGCAGCACGAAGTCGGGCTTCGGCTCGATCTGCTGGCCGCCGCGCTTGATGCGCTCGATCGTCAGGCCTTCCCCGTGCAGCGACTCGACCGCCTGCACGCTCTTGCCGGCGCTGAAGTCGATCCGGTACGCGCGCCCGATCAGTTCGGGCAGCGCGGACACCTGCCCCGGCCCGCCCGTCGGCGCACCCGACGACAGCTCGCGCTCCGCCTCGATCGACGCTTCGCGCAAGCCCTGTCCCATGAACTTCGGCAGGATGTTCACGCATACGATGATCGCGCCGAGCGAACCGAACACGTAGGTGACCGCGTACGCGATCGCGACGTCCGACTGCAGCGATTTGACCTGATCGGCGGGCAGGCCGAGCCGCGCGATCGCGTCGCCCGCCGTGCCGATGATCGCCGACTGCGTGAGCGCGCCGCCCGCGAGCCCGGCCGCGAGCCCCTTGTTCAGATGGAACAGCTTCGCGCACACCACCACCGTGATCAGCGCGCTGACCGCGAGAAACACGGCCATCGCGATCTCACGCAGCGTCTTGCGGTTCAGCGAATTGAAGAAACCGGGCCCGGAGTCGTAGCCGACCGCGTAGATGAACACCGCGAACATCACCGCCTTCACACCGTTGTCGACCGTCACGCCCGCCTGGCTGATCACGACTGCCGCCAGCAGCGAGCCGCCCACGCCGCCCAGCTGGAACTTGCCGAAGTTGATCTGCCCGATGAAATAGCCGACCGCGAGCGACAGGAACAGCGCCATCTCCGGTGACTTGTGAAAGATGTTGTGTAGCCAGTCCATCGTGCCCTCGCTGAGTGGTTGCCGGGTTCATTGGCGAGACCCGGTACGAGTACGGCGCGCGCCTGTGCCGCGCGAGCGCCTGATTTGCCGCGCGGTGCGAAGCGCTGCGCGGCATGCGGCTTCGGCAAGTCCGGCTAGCCGAGCTTGCCGGCCAGGCCCACCACCACGGGTCCCGTCAAAGGCAACAGGATGTTGGAGAGCGCGTAGGTGATCGTGTAGCCGATCACCGGCGTCGAATTGCCGGCCACGCCAACGAGCGCGCTGATCGCCGGCGTACTGCACTGCTGGCCCGCGATCGCGCCAAGCAGCATCGGCGCTTCGAGCTTCAGCAGCGCATGCCCGATCCATAGCGACAGCAGGCCCGGCACGAGCACCATCAGGATGCCGGCGAGCGGCAGCGCGAGTCCGTATTCGCGCACGAGCTTGATCGCGTCGGGCCCGGCCGACAGCCCGACCGCTGCGATGAACGTCGCGAGTCCGAAATCCTTGATGATCTGCGCGGCCGCCGACGGCAGCGAGCCGACGAGCGGATGGCGCGAGCGCACCCAGCCGAACAGCAGCCCCGACAGCAGACAGCCGCCGCCCGTGCCGAGCGCGAGCGTCACGCCGCCGATCGTGCCGCCGAGCCGCCCGATCGCCATACCGACCAGCACGCCGAGGCCGAGATAGACGAAGTCGGTCTTCTCGGTCGGCGGCAATACGTAGCCGAGCCGCTTCGCACCGCGCTCGACGTCGGCTTTCGCGCCGACCAGCGTCAGCACGTCGCCGCGATGCAGCTCGGTGCCGGGCAGCGCGGGAATCGTCGATTCGAGCCGCGTGATCGCGGCGACATAAACGCCGCGCGCGTTTTCCGGCTTCGCCTGCGCGCGCAGCTGCGCGACCGTCATCCCGCTGACGTCGGGCCGCGTCAGCACCACGTTGAGCCGTTGCGCGAACACCTGGCCGAAATCGGCGCCAAGCACCTCTTCGCCGAGGCTCGCTGACGCCGCGACGACCGTGGCGCGCCGCCCAGCGACTAGTACGACATCGCCGGCCGCAAGCCGCGTCTCCATGGCGACCGGCAGGTCCGCGCCGTGGCGCTCGATCTGCTCGACGGTCAGGTTGTAGCCGTATTGCTCCTCGAGCCCCCGCACCGTCAGGCCAGCGGCGTCGCCGATGCGAAACGCCCGGCCGACGAGTGCCGGCGCGGCCGCCCTCTGCCCTTCGCTGAACGCGCCCTCGCCGCCGAGCTTGCGCCACACGCGCTCGGCTTCTTCGCGCAGATTGACGCGCAGCATCAGCGGTGCGAACTGGCTCGTAAACAGTACAATCGTGATCAGGCCGAACAGGTAGCTGACGCTGTAAGCGGTCACGATATTGGCCTGCAGACGCTGCGTGGCCGCGTCGCCGAGACCGAGCCTGGCGATCGCCTCGGACGCGGTGCCGATCACCGCCGACTCGGTCGCCGCGCCGGCGAGCAGCCCGGCCGCGGTGCCGACATCGAGCCGCATCACGCGGACCGCGATCATGATCAGCGCCAGCACCGAGACGATTTCGATCAGCGACAGCACCCCATAGCGCCAGCCGCGCCCGATGTTCGCGAAAAACTGCGGCCCGCCGGTAAAGCCGAGCGCGAAGATGAACAGTGCGAACGCGATGTTCTTCAGGTCGGGCGCGATGCGCGCGCCGCTCTGCCCGAGCACGAGCGCGACGATCAGCGTGCCGCACACGCCGCCGAGCTGAATCGGGCCGATATGAAACGAGCCAATGAAATAGCCAATGGCGAGACACGCGAAAAGCGCGATTTCGGGTTGCGATCTCAGCAATTCACCGATCATGTTGGCTCGCCGATTTACAGGTTGATTAAAGAAAAACAGAACACCAACCGCTCGAAAACCGAATCAACCCGTCCGACAGAAGGTGACGCGATGGTGACGTCGCGCGCGCAACAAGCGCGATGCACGGCACATCAAATGGCCGATAGCGGGAAGCAGAAAAACACAGCTATGAAAGGAGAACCACGCGATGGGTGCCGGAAGAGCCGCACAGCGGGGCACCAGGACGCCCGGACGCACGCACCGCCTGGCGATACCGGCGGTGAAATGATTTCCCGAACGCTCGACAGTTACTCTTTCATCGCGAAGTCGCCTAACATCGTGAAAAGGATAATCTGCTGTTTGGCCAGTTTCTTGCAGCATGTTTGTACATGCTTTGTTCGGAATGCTCGTTATTTAATATTGCAGTTCCGCACCCCTGTCAATGTTATTTTTTGCGAGAAACCGACTTCCCGAAACACGTCTAAAGCACGCTTCTTCGGAGCCCGATATGCGCACGATCCTGTTCAGCAGTCGTCAATACGACGTCGATACATTCACCGAGGCCAATGCCGCGCATCGCTATGAACTGCATTTCCAGGAATCCCCTCTCGACAGCGAGACCGCGATCCTCGCGCATGGCTACGACGTGGTCTGCCCGTTCGTCAACGACAGCGTCGACGCCGCCACGCTCGAACGGCTTCATGCGGGCGGCACGCGCATGATCGCGCTGCGCTCGGCGGGCTTCAATCACGTCGACCTCGCGGCGGCCGAGCGGCTCGGCATGCCGGTCGCACGCGTGCCGGCCTACTCGCCGTACGCGGTCGCCGAACATGCGGCCGGGCTGATTCTCGCGCTGAACCGGCGCCTGCCGCGCGCGGTCGCGCGCACGCGCGAAGGCGACTTCTCGCTGCATGGGCTGCTCGGCTTCGACCTGCATGGCAAGACGGTCGGCGTGATCGGCGCGGGCATCATCGGCCGGGTGTTCGCGCGCATCATGGCGGGCTTCGGCATGCAGGTGCTCGCCTACGATCCGGGGCCGCCGGCCGACGAACTGCTCGCGCTCGGCGCGCGCTACGTGCCGCTCGATACCTTGCTCGCCGAATCGGACGTCGTCAGTCTGCATTGCCCGCTGTTGCCCGACACCTATCACCTGATCGACCGCGCCGCGCTGGCGAAGATGAAGCGCGGCGCGATGCTGATCAACACCGGGCGCGGCGGGCTCGTCGAGGCGAACGCACTGATCGGCGCGTTGAAGGACGGCCAGCTCGGCCATCTCGGGCTCGACGTCTACGAGGAAGAAGGCGGCATCTTCTTCGAGGATCATTCGAATCTGCCGCTACAGGACGACGTGCTCGCGCGTCTGTTGATGTTTCCGAACGTGATCGTCACCGCGCACCAGGCGTTCTTCACGCGCGAGGCGATGACCGAGATCGCGCAGACCACGCTCGCGAACATCGCGGCGTGGCAGGCGGGCACGCCGCGCAACGTCGTGCAGGCGGGGTAGCCGTGATAACCGTGGCGTACGCGAATTGCCGCGGACCGCGAAAGTTAGACGTCGCTGTCGCTGCCCGACTGGGTCGCGCGAATCGCGGTGCGGGCATCATCGGCCGCGCCGCACAGCTCACGCAGCAATCCCGCCTCGCGCTCGTGCACTTCGACCGGACACCAGCGCGCCCCCGCCTCGGCCAGATAGCGCGCGCGATGCTGGCCGTTGCGAAACGCCACCACCCCCTCGCGCTCGATGCCGACCCAGCCGAGCAATCCCGGCGCGCGACGCGTGGAGATCGTCACGTACGGCATCTGCGGAATACGCGGGCTGTCGGGATCGAGAAACTCGCGAATGCCGCGGACCTTGCCCGAGTGCCATTCGGCGACCGGCTTCAGCACGTAATCGGTGTTGTCGCGATCCGCGCACACGAGCAGCTTGCGCAGATCGACGAGCACGACCTGGTGACGTGTGCCGTCGGTGACGAAGACGCGCTTCAGGCGCACATGGTCGTACCACGAGTGGGCCTGCAACGGCACGACCCACACCGTTCCGGCGCAGGCTGGCGCGGCGGCCGGCGATGAATTGGGCAAAGGCAAGGACAAAGGTAGGCTCGGCAAGCTGGCGACAGGACGCCAGCGCATCAATAGAGCGCTAACGCTACGAGCCGGATGTGATGGAAACATGACAACTCACCGGATTAATTACGCTGCATGAGCGTGCTGTAACACTGCCGGATCAACAGGCCAGCAGCGACCTTCAGGTACCCTCAAGGTACATAACGATGATAGCCAACCAATATTTCAATAACCATGTGCGAATCGAGTCGAATGACGGCAACGGCGTCGCTACGATCGTGCTGGAGAGGCCCGCGCAGCGCAACGCGGTCGATCGCCAGGTGGCCGATGCGTTGAGCGCCGCGTTCAGCCGCTTCGAGGCGGAGCCCGCGTGGCGCGCGGCCGTGCTGTTCGGCGCGGGCGGCACGTTTTGCGCGGGCGCAGACCTCAGCGCGCTTGCCGACGACGCGCGCCGCAACGAGTTGCATGCGGACGGCAGCGGCCCCGGTCCAATGGGACCGACGCGCATGCATTTCAGCAAACCGGTGATCGCCGCGATCGCCGGCTATGCGGTGGCGGGTGGGCTCGAGCTTGCCGCGATGTGCGACCTGCGCGTCGTCGAGGAAGATGCGGTGCTCGGCGTGTTCTGCCGGCGTGTCGGCATTCCGCTGATCGACGGCGGCACGATCCGGCTGCCGCGACTGATCGGTCTGTCGCGTGCGCTCGATCTGATCCTGACCGGCCGCGCGGTCGATGCGCGCGAGGCGCTTTCGTTTGGGCTCGCCAACCGCGTGGTGCCGAAGGGCGAAGCGCGCGCGGCTGCCGAGCAACTCGCCGCGGAACTCGCCGCGTTTCCGCAGGCGGCGCTGCTCGCCGATCGTCGCTCCGCGCTCGAGAACAGCACGCTGGACGATCTCGCCGAGGCATTGCGCCGCGAAGGCGCGGGCGGCTACGCGGCGGTCTTCGCCGAGGGGCGTGGCGGGCGCGGCGCGTTTTGCGTCCGGCGCGGGCCGTCATGGCGACACGTTCGACGCGGATCGCGGATAAGACGGCGCCGCGCGATCGGTGAGAGGTTTGCAATCGCCGGTCGCGACACCCCCGCGCGCACGAGACCTGGGTTACCCGAAACGAACAGGAGGAAGTGCGATGGCGACGATCTACCGGGAAATCGCCGTGGCAACCACCGCGGCCGATGCGTGGTCCGCGCTGCGCGATCCCGCCGGGGTCGCCCGCGTATTCGCGGGCGTGCTGATCGCGGCGCGCATGGAAGGCGACCTGCGCTGGGTCACCTTCGCCGACGGCACCGTGGTCGAGGAACGCGTGATTGCCGTCGACGATGCCCACATGCGGCTCGCCTACTCGGTGGGCGGCGGGCGCTTCGAGCATCATCATGCGACGCTGCAGGTCGTGGCCGACACGTCCGCACATTGCCGCGTGATCTGGATCGCCGACTTCAAGCCCGACGATCGCAGCAACGTGGTCGAAGCGCTGACGGATGCGGGCTGCGCGGCACTCGGGCGCAACCTCGCGCGGCGCTGAACGCCGCCCGGCGCCTCGGGCTCCCGCCGCCGCGTTCCACAAAAAACAACAGCTTTCCGGACAGCCTGCAAGCCAGATTTGGCTTAGGTAGAATCCCCTACTGTTTTTTCCCTATCCGGCGCCAGCGTTTCCGCCTTCGGAATCGCCCGCCCGGCGCCCGTTGTTCGCGCCGCTTCACGCGTCACACCCCATCATCGCCATGCCATTGCCTCTGCTTGCCCTTGCCGTTGCCGCGTTTGGAATCGGTACCACCGAGTTCGTCATCATGGGCCTGTTGCCCGATGTCGCGCGCGATCTGTCCGTGTCGATTCCGGCGGCTGGCATGCTGGTGTCCGCGTATGCGCTCGGCGTCACGATCGGCGCGCCGATCGTCGCGATCGCGGTTGCCAACATGCCGCGCAAAAAGGCCCTGATGAGCCTGATCGGCGTGTTCATCGTCGGCAATCTGCTGTGCGCGATCGCGCCCGGCTACGCGGTGCTGATGGCCGCGCGCATCGTCACCGCGTTCTGCCACGGCGCGTTTTTCGGCATCGGCTCGGTGGTCGCGGCCGGGCTCGTCGCGCCGAATCGCCGCGCGCAGGCAATCGCGCTGATGTTCACCGGCCTCACGCTCGCCAACGTCCTCGGCGTGCCGCTCGGCACCGCGCTCGGCCAGGCGGTCGGCTGGCGCGCTACTTTCTGGGCCGTGACCGGCATCGGCGTGCTGGCGGCGGCCGCGCTCGCGGTGTGCCTGCCCGCGAAGATCGAGATGCACAAGGCGAGCCTCGTGCGCGAATTCAGCGTGCTGAAGAACCCGCAGGTGCTGATGGTGCTCGGTATCAGCGTGTTCGCGTCGGCGAGCCTGTTTTCGACCTTCACCTACATCACGCCGATTCTCGAAGACGTGACCGGCTTCACGCCGCACGCGGTCACCCTGGTGCTGCTCTTGTTCGGCCTCGGCCTGACGGTCGGCAGCACGCTCGGCGGCAAGCTCGCGGACTGGCGGCTGATGCCCTCGCTGGTCGCGTTCCTGATGGCGATCGTCGTGATCCTGTGCGTGTTCGCGGGCACGATGCACGCGCGCACTCCGGCGATGCTGACCGTGTTCGTGTGGGGGGTGCTCGCATTCGCGATCGTGCCGCCGCTGCAGATGCTGATCGTCGATCGGGCGAGCCACGCGCCGAATCTGGCGTCGACGCTGAATCAGGGGGCGTTCAACCTCGGCAACGCGACCGGCGCATGGCTCGGCGGCATGGCGATCGGCGCCGGCGCGCCGCTGACGACGCTGCCGTGGGTCGGCGTCGCGACCGCGCTCGGCGCGCTGTTGTTGACGTTGTGGTCGGTGTCGATCGAGCGGCGGGTGGCGGTGGCGGGGTGAGCTTGCCGGCTCGAAGTCATGGTTCGAGAGAGCGATTACACCGTTCTGCACTTTGCCTATAAACCTCTTCGATGAAGCATCCCACCGTCTACACGAGTCCCCCTGCCACCGGCGTTTCTGCCATCGTGCGGTGGGATGAACAAAGCTCCACGCTGACCTGTGAGGTCAAATATCCACCTTTGCCTTCGCCGCCGGAACCGCAAAACAATCTCAGCGACTTGCTGGATGCGCGCTTCCGCATTGGCGCGCCCTCTTGTGTCCTCACGGCGGGCACCTTGTCGATGCTTGTCGATCAGCATCGCCGGTTGATCGGATTGGACTTTTACACGAATCCCGAGCGATGGACCGTCCGCACGTCCGAACTCGCAGACCCAACCGACGAAACTCCGCACATCGAGTCAGAATTCGACGCGCACGGACATGCGCACGACATGGGAGCGCCAGAGGTCTTTTACGAGCCTCGCGACGGCACCCTTTATCTGTCGTGGGGTACCGTGTCTCACTGGTACGGTATTGCGTCAGCGCTCGCGATCGGCGTCGATGAGGACAAGCGCCTCACGCAGATCCGGCTGCGCGGCGCTCGCGTTTCTGGCGGCGGCGTGGTGGGAGCGTCGGCGGATCGCGCTGCGGGCGCCGAGTTGACGAATAGACGCTAATTGCTGGCTTTTACGATCTATACGCAGGGTGATAATCTCAACCCACGTTGCGCGGACACTCGACAAACGGCCCATATTTCGTGGCGCCGCCGCAAGCAACGGGGAGTCCGCCATGGTCTCGATGCGCCTGTTGCTCCGTGCCAGCCTGTTGGGCACGGCGATCGCGGTAGCCGCGATCGTCGCGGCGAACTGTGGAGGCGGGGGAGGCGGAAACAGCAGTGCCCCGACGGGCTCGAGCGTCGGCGCCGGCGGTAGCGGCGCGTCCGGCGCATCGGCCCCGGCCGCAGCGAGCGGCGGCGGCACCACCAGCGGTGGCACCACGAGCGGCGGCACCACCACCGGTAGCACCGGCGGCTCGGGCAGCGGCTCGGGCGCCCCGATGGGCGGCACATCGGCGGCAGCCGTGCGCGACGTGCTCACCTATCACGACGACATCGCGCGCACCGGCCAGAACCTCGGCGAAACCACGCTGACGCCCGCCAACGTGGCGGCTTCGACCTTCGGCAAGGTCGGCTTCTTTAGCGTCGACGGCAAGGTCGACGCGCAGCCGCTATTCGTCGCTGCGCAGGCGATCGCGGGCGGCACGCACAACGTGCTGTACGTCGCGACCGAGAACGACAGTGTGTACGCATTCGATGCCGACACCGGCGCGACCCTGTGGCAGGTGCGCACACTCGGCACCGGCGAAACCCCGAGCGACGACCTCGGCTGCAGCCAGATCGTGAACACCATCGGCATCACCGCGACACCGGTGATCGACCGTTCGCGCGGCACGCACGGCACGATCTACGTCGTCGCGATGTCGAAGGACGCGGCCGGCGGCTACCATCATCGCATTCACGCGCTCGACCTCGCGACCGGCGCCGAGCTGCTGAACGGTCCCACCGAAGTCGCCGCCTCTTACCCGGGCAGCGGCGCGGGTAATACGAACGGCGTCGTGCCGTTCACCACGTCGTTGTACGCGGAGCGCGCGGGGCTGCTATTGCTCGGCAACACGGTCTACACGACGTGGACCTCGCACTGCGACGACGGCGGCTATACGGGCTGGATCATGGGCTACGGCGCCGACACCTTGCAGCAGACCACCGTGCTCAACCTGACGCCTAACGGCATCGGCGGCGCAATCTGGATGAGCGGCGCGGGACCGGCGTCGGACGGCTCGTCGATCTATCTGCTCGATGCCAACGGCACGTTCGACACGACGATGACGTCGAGCGGCTTCCCCGCCAGCAAGGATCTCGGCAATACGTTCCTGAAGCTCGGCACGGCGGGAGGCCTGTCGGTGGCGGACTACTTCGCGATGACGAACGTCGTGCAGGAGGCCCACGACGACATCGACCTCGGCTCCGGCGGCGCACTGGTGCTGCCGGACCTGACCGACGCGAACGGCACCGTACAGCATCTGACGCTCGGCGCGGGCAAGGACAGCACCATCTACGTGCTGAATCGCGACTCGATGGGCAAGTTCAACCCGGCGGCCGACAACATCTATCAGGAGATTCCCGCGCAGCTGGCCGGCGGCGAGTTCGGCATGCCCGCCTATTTCAACGGGCGCGTGTATTTCGGCTCGGTCGGCGATCATCTGAAGGCGTTCACCGTGACCAACGCGAAGCTGTCGATCACACCGACCGCGCAAAGCGCGATGACGTTCGCCTATCCCGGGACGACGCCGAGCATCTCGGCGAACGGCACCACGAACGGCATCGTGTGGGCCGCCGAAAACGGCACCGTCGCGGCCTTGCATGCGTTCGACCCGAGCACGCTCAACGAGCTGTACAACAGCAACCAGATGGGCACGCGCGATCAGTTCGGCACGGGCAACAAGTTCATCACACCATTGATCGCAAACGGCAAGGTGTATGTCGGCACGACGAATGGGGTGGCCGTATTCGGGTTGCTGGGTGGGTGAAGCGGACGACGCGCCGATTCATTTCGACCCGGTACGCCCAGGGTCTCGCACAAACGACGAGGGCCGGCATACCGCGCCGGCCCTCGCTCATCGTGACTGCCGCGCGCTCACCCTCGCGCCGGCAGAATCTCTGCGGCACACGCGCCGAACCCCACGCGATACCCGTCGCCCTGGCACCAGCCGACGAGCGTCAACTCATCGCCGTCCTCGATGAACGTGCGCGTGCCGCCCTCCTTCAACGCCAGCGGCTTCTTGCCGTTCCACGTCAGCTCCAGCAGGCTGCCGTACGAATCCTCGGTCGGCCCGCTGATCGTCCCCGAGCCCATCAGGTCGCCCACCCGCGTATTGCAGCCCGCCACCGTGTGATGCGCGAGCTGCTGCGCCATCGTCCAGTACATGTATTTGAAGTTGGTCCGCGCGATCGTGCTCGCTTGCCGCGCGGGTTGCGCGCGCAATGTCACTTCGAGGTGAATGTCGAACGCATGCTTTCCTCGATGCCGCAGATAGGCGAGCGGCTCCGGCTCCTGCACCGGCTGCGCGACGCGGAAGGGTTCGAGCGCATCGAGCGTGACGACCCACGGTGAGATCGTCGTCGCGAAGGTCTTCGCATTGAATGGGCCGAGCGGCACGTATTCCCATTGCTGGATGTCGCGCGCGCTCCAGTCGTTCAGCAGCACCATGCCGAAAATGTGCGCCTCCGCGTCCTCGCACGCGATCGGCTCGCCCAGCGCATTGCCGCCGCCGATGATGAAACCCGTCTCCAGTTCGATATCGAGCTTGCGGCTCGCGCCGAACACCGGACGCTCCTGGTCGGGCAACTTCAGCTGACCATTCGGACGACGCACCGGCGTCCCGCTCACGACCACCGACGATGCCCGTCCGTTGTAGCCGATCGGCATCTCCGACCAGTTCGGCAGCAGCGCATTCTTCGGATCGCGGAACATCGCGCCGACATTGGTCGCGTGTTCCTTCGATGAATAGAAATCCGTGTAGCCCGGAATCTGCACCGGCAGATGCAGACGCGCATCGGCCGCGCGCACGAGCACCTTCGCGCGCAACGCGGCATCGTCGCGCAGCGTCGCGGTGTCGCGCGCGAGCAGTTGGCTCAGCTGGATACGCACGCTGCGCCACACGTCGCGGCCAAGTGCGATGAAATCGTTCAGCGCATCGCGCGCGAACACGTTGTGCGCCGGCACGTTCAGCAGACCCGCGGCCTGCAACGCGGCGAGATCGACGATCTGATCGCCGATCGCGACGCCCACGCGACGCGCGTCGTTGCCACGGTCGCTGAAAATGCCGAACGGCAGGTTCTGGATCGGGAAGTCGCCAGCCGGGTCGTTGGCCGACTCGATCCAGCTCTTGCGCGACGCATCGAGCGTCGCCTGGAGATCGTTCACCGCGTTCATCGTTGCTCCGGATTGAAGTGTTTCTTGAGGCCTTGCCAGCACTCGTAGTAACGCGCCTGCAGTTGCGCGGTTTCGAGCGCGAAGCGCGTCGGCTTGATCAGCGTGCGGGCCTCGAACATGAAGGCCATCGTGTCGTCGACCTTCTTCGGCACCGAGGTATCGAGATGCGACGCCTTCTCGAACGTGTCCGCGTCCGGGCCGTGGCCCGTCATGCAGTTGTGCAGGCTCGCGCCGCCGGGCACGAAGCCCTCGGCCTTCGCGTCGTAGACGCCATGCACGAGGCCCATGAACTCGCTCGCGACGTTGCGATGGAACCAGGGCGGCCGGAACGTATCTTCGGCGGCGAGCCAGCGCGGCGGGAAGATCACGAAGTCGATCGTATCGACGCCCGGCGTGTCGCTTTGCGATTGCAGCACGAGGAAGATCGACGGATCCGGATGGTCGAAGCTGATCGAGCCGATCGTGTTGAAGCGGCGCAGGTCGTATTTGTACGGCGCATAGTTGCCGTGCCATGCGACCACGTCGAGCGGCGAATGGCCGATGTCCGCGCGCCACAGATTGCCGTTCATCTTCGCGACGAGTTCGAATGCGCCTTCGCGGTCTTCGTATGCGGCGTGCGGCGTCAGGAAATCGCGCGGATTCGCGAGACCGTTGGAGCCGATCGGCCCCAGTTCCGGCAGACGCAGCAGCGCGCCGAAGTTCTCGCAGATATACCCGCGCGCACTGCCGTCCGGCAGGCTGACCGCGAAGCGCACGCCGCGCGGAATCACCGCGATCTCGAACGGCTCGACATCGACGCGGCCCATTTCGGTCGCGATATGCAGGCGCCCCTGTTGCGGCACGACCAGCAGTTCGCCGTCGGCGCTGTAGAAGAAGCGATCGTGCATCGAGCGGTTCGCCGCGTACAGATGGATCGCGCAACCGCTCATCGCTTCGGCCGAGCCGTTGCCCGCCATCGTGACCCAGCCGTCGATGAAATCGGTCGGTTCGCTCGGCATCGGCAGGGGGTCCCAGCGCAGCTGGTTCGGCGGCGTCGGCGGCACCTCGGCGAAGTTCGCGACGAGCCGCTCCGACGGCATCGACGTGAACGGTTTGTGCATGGCTGCCGGACGAATCCGGTACAGCCACGAGCGACGGTTGTGACCGCGTGGCGCCGTAAACGCCGTGCCCGAAATCTGTTCGGCATACAAACCATAGGCCGCGCGTTGCGGCGAATTGCGGCCGGTCGGCAGCGCGCCCGGCAATGCCTCGGTCGCGAATTCATTCGCGAAACCCGACTGATAGCCGGGCTCGATTTCAGGCCGCAGGCGTTCGTCGGCCGGCGTACGTGTTGGGGTATCCATACAAGGTTCTCCGCGAGTTGCCCGATTCTTTCCCGGTTGATAGGTGATCTTTGCAGTCAGGCTCAGGCCGGCTCCGCTTCGGCCGCGCGGTTGGGTTGCCGCGTCGCACCGCCGAGCACGACCACCAGCAGCGCCGAGCACAGCACCGGCAGCGCCGCCGCATGAAACAGCGCGGCATTCGACCAGTTCAACGCGATCAGCATTGAGTCGTCCCCTCCGGCTGGCTAAAATCGCATTTTACGAATAGTAAAACGAATTACGAATAGTGAAACTAACGTATACCCTTGGAAACACGCCCGCGAACCTCGTCCTTCCGCGCTCAGCCCCGGCCGATAAGCGTGAGACCAATAACGATATGAGCATTTTGTTAATCTGCGCAGGGCGCGTACTGCTACCATCAATGAATGCGGCCATCGCGTCGCGCTGCCACGCGCCCGGTGCGCGTTCATCGTCGCCTTTCATTTGCCTTCATGATTTCGCCGACCATCCCCGATCTGATCGCCCGCGCCGCTCATCACCCGTTTCTCGGCGAGCATCTGGCAATGGGACAAGGCGGGCGCGCCGGCATCGCGCTCGCACATTTCGACGGCATCGAGCTTACGAGTGCCTACGAGCCGATCTTCGACATCAGCGTGCATGGGCTTGCGCAGTCGCTGTCATGCGGCGCGGAAGGGGTCGACCGCTTCGGTGATGAACTCGGCTTTCAGGCGGTCACGCACCGGCTCGACGCGCCGCCATTCGAGGTGTTCGATCCGTTCGACAACATCGCCGACGATCAGCAGCTGGTCGCGCTAGACCGCATGTCGCGCGCGCTGCACGCAATCAACTTCTTCGGCCCGCAGCGGCATGGATTGCTGTTTCTGCGGGTGCACGAGAGGCTGTTGAAGAGCGTGAAGTACGACCACGGCCGGCATTTTTCGAGCGTGCTGACCTCGTTCAATTTGAGTCCGGCGCGCATCGTGATCGAGTTGCCGGCGGCGGCGGTCGCACACAAGACGTTCCTGGGCTATCTGACGCGCAGCTATCAGCACTATGGGTTCAAGGTGGCGGGCAATCTGTCGAACGCGGGGCAGATCCTGTCGGTATCCGAAACCGCGCGGCTCGACTTCATCAAGATGGATGCGGCGGCCGCATTGCGCGACGCGACCGTGAAGCCGCTCGTCGGCTACGCGGGCCGGCTGCGGGTGCCGCTGATTTTCAATCGCGTGACGGATGAGGCGCAATTCTCCGCGCTACAGCAGTACGACGTGCGGTTCGTGCAAGGGCCATTATTCAACGCGCATTATCACGACCGGGCGGCGTGACACGGTGTGGGCCCGGTTAGTCGGGGCGCCCCGGCATTAGCTCAGCCCGGCTCCCCCAGCCGCGCCGCGAGCGCCTTCAGGCGCGGCGCGACATTCTCGCGAAACACTTCCTCCCCCATCGACGACGCCGGCCCGCTGCAGCTGAGCACGAGCCAGCGGTTTTCGCGCGGCTCGCGAAACGGCACCGCGACTGCGTTCACGTCGTCATGCCACGCACGAAACGAGTAGCAGCATCGCTCGGTCGCGAACGCGGCGATCTCCTGTTCGGCTTCGGCGACGAGCATCGCCCCCACTCTGCCAGCCGCTTTTTTCAGTTCCGCGAGTAACGCGGTACGCGCGTCGGGCGGCTGCACGGCGAGATAGGCGCGGCCCATCGAGCTCGTCAGCATCGACAGTTTCGAGCCGGATGCGAGGCCGAGCGTCAATGCGGTTTCGCTGCGAATCGTCTCCAGATACACCATGTCGAGCCCGTCCCGGCACCCGAGCGAGACCGCCGCGCCGACCTCGCGCGCCAGGCTGCGCAGGTGCGGGCGTGCCAGTTCGAGCATGTCGGTGCCCGACAGCAGCGCGAAACCGAGCGACAGCACGCCCGCGTCGAGCGCATATTTGCCGTGTCTCTCGTCCAGCCGCAGATAGCCGAGCACGGTCAGCGTGTAGGCGAGCCGGTTCACGGTTGCCTTCGGCAAACCCGTGCGTTCGACGAAATCCCGATTGCCGAGCATCGTCTCGCCTGGCCGGAACGCGCGCAACAGGTCCAGCCCGCGAGCAAGGGCGACGACGAATTTGCGTTCGTCGAGCGAAGCGGAGAAAGTGGATGGCGGCGTCATAGGGTGATACACTCGGGCGTCATTTGCAAAACATTGTTTCGCAAAGCGGAACTCTAGTCAAGCTGGTTCTGAGCGAGAAATCAGGAGATACGTCATGGCCGTAGCCGCGCAGTTTCACTGGGAAGACCCGTTGCTGCTGGATCAGCAGCTCACCGAAGACGAACGTATGGTGCGCGATGCCGCTGCGGCTTACTCGCAGGACAAACTGCTGCCGCGCGTGCTGGAGGCGTTCCGCCATGAAAAGACCGATATCGGGATCTTTCGCGAAATGGGCGAGCTTGGCCTGCTCGGTCCGACGATTCCCGAACAGTATGGGGGCCCCGGTCTGAACTATGTCGCGTACGGGCTGATCGCGCGTGAAGTGGAACGCGTCGACTCCGGCTATCGCTCGATGATGTCGGTGCAGTCGTCACTGGTGATGGTGCCGATCTACGAATTCGGCTCGGACGCGCAGAAGGAAAAATATCTGCCGAAGCTCGCGCGCGGCGAGTGGATCGGCTGCTTCGGCCTGACCGAGCCGAACCACGGCTCCGATCCGGGCAGCATGGTCACGCGCGCGAAGAAGGTCGATGGCGGCTACTCGTTGTCGGGCTCGAAAATGTGGATCACCAATTCGCCGATCGCCAACGTGTTCGTCGTGTGGGCGAAGCTCGAGGAAGACGGCAAGGACAACATCCGCGGCTTCATTCTCGAGAAGGGCTGGAAGGGTCTGTCGGCACCGGCGATCCACGGCAAGGTGGGTCTGCGAGCGTCGATCACCGGCGAAATCGTGCTCGACGAAGCGTTCGTGCCGGAAGAGAACATCATGCCGGGTGTCAGCGGCCTGCGCGGTCCGTTCACGTGTCTGAACTCGGCGCGCTACGGCATCGCCTGGGGCGCGCTCGGCGCGGCCGAAGCGTGCTGGCACATCGCGCGTCAGTACGTGCTCGATCGCAAGCAATTTGGCCGGCCGCTCGCCGCGAACCAGCTGATCCAGAAGAAGCTCGCCGACATGCAGACCGAGATCACGCTCGGGCTGCAAGGCGTACTGCGCCTCGGCCGCATGAAGGACGAAGGCACGGCCGCGGTCGAAATCACCTCGATCATGAAGCGCAATTCGTGCGGCAAAGCGCTCGACATCGCCCGCCTCGCGCGCGACATGCTCGGCGGCAACGGCATTTCGGACGAGTTCGGCGTCGCGCGTCATCTGGTGAACCTCGAGGTCGTCAACACCTACGAAGGCACCCACGACGTTCACGCGCTGATCCTCGGCCGTGCGCAGACCGGTATTCAGGCGTTCTTCTGATTCCGATGCTGGTGTATCGATAATGCCAAAAAGCCGGTTCCTTCGAACCGGCTTTTTGGTTCATGCCGCGCCCCTTACCGGTTCGGCTGCGGCGTCAGGCGCAGGTACGGACGCAACGCCTTGTAGCCCTTCGGGAATTTCTGCTTGATGACTTCCTCGTCCTTCAGCGACGGCACGATCACGACGTCATCGCCCTGCTTCCAGTTGCCCGGCGTCGCGACCGAGTGACTGTCGGTCAGTTGCAGCGAATCGATCACGCGCAGCACTTCGTCGAAGTTGCGGCCGGTGCTCGCCGGGTACGTGATGATCAGACGCACCTTCCGGTTCGGATCGGTGACGAACAGCGAGCGCACCGTGAACGTTTCGTTCGCGTTCGGGTGAATCATGTCGTACAGCCCGGAGACCTTGCGATCGCCGTCCGCGAGAATCGGAAAACTGACGTTGGCGGCCTGCGTCTCGTTGATGTCCTTGATCCACTCCCTGTGCGACTCCGCGCTGTCGACCGACAACGCGATCGTCTTCACGTTGCGCTTTTCGAACTCGCCCGCGAGCTTCGCGCTCAGGCCCAGCTCGGTCGTGCAGACCGGCGTGAAGTCGGCCGGATGCGAGAACAGCACGCCCCAGCTATTGCCGAGCCACTCGTGAAACCTGATGCGGCCAATGCTCGACTCCTGTTCGAAATCCGGCGCAATGTCGCCAAGACGTAGACTCATAGTGCATCTCCTGTAGGTCTTCGGAAGGTATCGGGATAAGGTCGCGGGCGTGTGCCCGCGGCGGCCAGTCACGATAAAGCATAAGGCCGCGGTGGTACATGGCGAACCAACATCGCGTCAGTACTTTATGTGTTTTTGTAATTTTTTCCCGTTTGACGGAAACTTTGCGGGACAGATCAACTCAATCCAGATACCGGTCTGGAGCAGAGTGCCCTCAAACGGGTGTCTTGACGCCACGCGCTGGCGGGAACGAATCGTGCAGCGGCGGCATGCAACCGGCACTATGCTCGCCAGCGACCGTTTCTTTGGTTACGATTTACGCGTAGCGTGAGACAAAGGGAGCTGTCAATGTCGGAAGTCAACAAGGAGAGATTGATGTCGGATATCAAAACCGTCCTCGCGGACGCTGAAGACCTGCTGAAACAGGCCGCGAGCGCTACCGGCGAACGCGCGTCGGAACTGCGCGAAACCGCGCTGACGCGCCTGAAGCAGGCGAAAGAAAAGGCAGCCGACGTTCAGGTCGTGGTCGTCGAAAAAGGCAAGAAGGCCGCCCGCGCCACCGACGACTACGTGCACGAGCATCCGTGGGCGTCGATCGGCATCGCCGCGGGCATCGGCGTGGTGGTCGGTCTGCTGATCAATCGCAAGTAAAGGCCGGTGAGGCCGCCGGAGCAGGCAGGTCCGGCGCACCGGCGACACGGGCGGACCGGCGCGAGCCTCGCCGGTCCCCTTCTGCCGGCGCGCGCGCGCCGGCCAGGCCCTCACGCGCAACGCCCACAGCCATGACGACCGAAACACACTCGCAGCGCGCAGAACGCAGCCCGTTGCGCCGTATTCTCAGTTCCGTGTTTGCGATCCTGCAGACGCGGCTCGAACTGGTGGGCATCGAACTCGCCGAGGAAAAAGACCGCCTGCTCGGCGTGCTGTTTCTCGGTCTTGCCGCGATGATGCTCGCCACGATGGCCTTGATCGCGTTGACCGCACTCGTCGCCATTGCCTTCTGGGACACCTACCGATGGCAGGCGCTTGCCGGCATCACCGCGGTCTACGCGATTGCCGGGCTCGCCTGTGCGCTGAAGGCGCGCAGCGGTTTGCGCAACGCGCCGATGGTATTCGAAGCGACCATCGCGGAGTTCGAAAAGGATCGCGAAGCGTTTCGCAGCCGCGACTGATGGGAAAGTTCGTCTGCATCCGATCCATCGCCTCACCCTCACTGCCGCCGACACGCCATGAGCCCCTCCCGTCCTGATACCGCCTTTCGTAACAAGCGCCATCCGTCGAAGGATCTGAGCGCGCCGCATCTGCGGGCGCTGCGCAAGGAATTGCTGCTCGTGCGCGCGGACGTCGAGCGCGTCGAGCTTGCACAGGCCACCTTCGAACTGCGCCAGGCCGTCACGCATTTCAGCTGGCTCAGGTTCGTGATCCCCGGCTTCGGCGGCGTGCGCGTCGGTAAAGGGCCAAAGGCGAGCGTGCTCAACGCGGGCACGATCGGCGCGTTGCTCAAGCAGTACCCGTTCATCAGCTCGATCGCTTCGCTGTTGCTCGCCAAACCGCTGCGCGCGAGGGTCGTCGCGAGCGCGAAGCCCGTGCTCAAGTGGGGCAGCCTTGCGCTCGGCGCGTGGGAAGCGTTCCGGATCTGGCAACAGATGAAGAACGAGTCGGCGGCGGCGCGGGCGGCCGCGGCGGCTTCCGCTACGGCGCAGTCGCCGGCTGCGCAGGACGATTCGTTGCGAAGCGGCTATTGAGGTCGTGGCCGCTGCGAGTGGCAGCAATCTATCGGACCTCCCGCTCGCATGGTTGCGTGTGTCGGACTTCAATCACCGCTAACTGGTATTCCAGCATTCGCTGCTCGTGGGCGTCGCGCCGCTCGCATCGTTTCTATTGCCTCGCTGACCCGTCGCATCCAGCGTGAACGTGCCGCACGGGTCGTCGCGCATCGGGCCCGCTTCCGCGGGCGCCGCTTCGATCGAATAGCCGCCGTTCGTGTCGTCCGCGGGCAGCACGCGCACTCGATACACCGGGGCGCCGAACTGCGGCGCCTGATCGATACCCGCTGGCAAGGCCGGCACGCCATCGCTCGCCGCGGCCTCGACGAATTGCGCAGCCCGATATAACGCCGACGCCGCATCGATGCGATGCGTGCGCGCAATGTGGCTGCGATACGAAGGGATCGCAAACGCGGCGAGCGTGGCGGCAATCGCGAGCGCGATCACGAGTTCGAGCAGCGTGAATGCGGATGTGTTCGGCCGTTTCATACGTGTCCAGTCGGTGCGTTCCTCAGAATGGTCTTGCTGCAACGCGCCGCCAATGACGTTCGATCGCGCCATCTTCTGTCACGACCTCCATCTGCAACCAGATCTGCGACTCGCTGCTCCGCCCGAAGCCGCGCGCGGTCAGCAGATAAGCGCTGGCGTTGGGTCGACTCGCGAGACGCCAAGGCTCGATCAGGCATTGCGGCGCGCGCGATGATCCCGGCCATTGCGCCACCGGCGTGATGGCGCCTGCGTCGAACGCGGTTTCAAGCCTCCATTGAGTCGGCTCGCCGGATGTGAGCGGTGCATCGGGCGCATCGCCACTTGCCGATAGCACGTTGCGCTCGCACCAGCTCAGCGCCGAATCCGCCGCGTGGAAAGCCTGCAGATAGTCGCGCACATTGGTCGCCGCGCGAGCGGCCGCGAGCGATGTTTCGAACCATATCGCGGACGTGGCGAGCATCATGGCCGAGATCAACAGCACGATGGCTAGCACGACGCCGCGTTGATGTGCCCGTCGGGCACCGCCCTGACAATTTCGCCAACCTAAGTGTTTCGCTGTTCCGCCTGGCCCGCCGCATATGTCGTACGCACGGCCGCGTTGCGTTGCTGTGCCGCGATCCATCACGACGACACCTCCGCGCGATTCCGCAGCGCAACGCGGCGGGAAAACACCTGTCGAGGCCGCAGGTCGGTACCGAGTGTACTCACGCCATCGCAGTCGATGTACTTCGAACGCTGTCCTTGCGGCGCGCCGCGCACCAGCACGCAGACATCGACCGCAACGACGTTCGCCCATTGATCCGCCGCCACGGCCGACGCATTCACCGCATCCGCCGCGCCGTCCAGCCAGTAGCGCAACCGCACGCGCTCGACGCCTTCGATCAGCGGCTGCGCGGACCCCGCATTGCCGCTGCCCACGCAGTAAAGCTCCGGCTCGCCGGTCGAGCCGCTGACGTTGGCGAAGTAGCGATTCATCACCGGCGCGCCCTCATCGCCAAGGACCGCGTCGCTGCTTTTGACGGCCTGTCCAACACAGTCGGTAACCTGACCGCTCGACGATGGCCATGTCGATACGACGTCTGCGACGTAACGGATCGCGACGCCATCCGAGCCGGTGCTCAAGGTGGTGCAAGCGAGGCTGTCGTCGGCGCCGGTCGGGCGACCGCCCGAGCAGCCGAATAGCGCAGGCGCCGCGTTGTAGCCAATGACATTGGCAGGGACGAAGCCGGCCATCTGCAATTGCTGGCCGATCAGCATCAGCGCGGTCAAGCCCGCTTCGCGAATTCGGGTCGCGTTGCTCGCCTGCACGAACGCGTTGCGCTGCGCCGTGTAAAGGGACACGGCGCCCGCGATCACGAGCAACCCGAGCGCCATCGCGATCAGGAATTCGATTAGCGTATGACCGAGTGGGCAATGCGGCCGCTTCATTTCGCGAACGCCAACGCGACACACGACGATCCAGCCGGTGCATCGACGTCGCCGCAAGGCTCCGCCGGCTGGGCGCTCGCATCGCCCAAAGCGGGCCGGTCCCGCACGGACGCCCACGTCACGCGCGCCGCCGCGACCGCGCCGCTCTCGCCAATCGATGCGTCGCCGTGCGGCAGCAGAACGCTCGCCCAGGTGCGCCATTGATTGAGCGCGACATCGCCCGTGGAAGGCGTGCGCGTCGCTTCGGCAATCGAGTCGGCTATCCACGCGGCGCTCTCGCGCAGCGTCATCGCGCGCGCTTCGCGTGCGGTCCACACCTGAACCGCGATCAAACCCAGCGCGCTCACCGCGACCAACGCGACCGCCAGCATCACCTCGATCAACGAGCTGCCATTACATGTCGATGCGTGCACACGCAAACCGGTGTTGAATGCGGGCTGTCTCATGACGTCGCTCCGCACGCGCCCTCCGAGATCCGCGCGCGACCTCCTGCCGCGACACTGATGCAGCGCCGCCACGAGTTCCCCTGCATCGATTTCGATGGGCTTCGCGGTGCGATATCAAAACTTCGAAACGCGCCGATCAGTTGCCCAGCCGGCGGCGTGAACGTCATATCCGTCTGCACGCCGGCGATGCTCACCGCCGCGAGCGCCGGCTGCGCGCGCAACAACGACGGCTTGCCGCCACGTTCGGCGAATACGGCCCAGCCGCAGGCCCAGTCGGCGATGCCGCCGGCGCAGGCTTGGCCCGACGCGAGACAGACGCGCGCTGCATCGACGCGGCACACCGTGATGCGCGCACCGCGCCGCAGCGCCTCGCTGCGCGCGTAGGCGAACGTGGACAGCAGCGCCTTCGAGCGCGCGTCGACCTGATCGCGCATATGCCATGCGGCGAACGACGGCACCGCCATCACGGCCATCAGCATCACGAGCGCTATCACCGCCAGCGTTTCGACGAGTGTGAAACCGGCGCGCGATGGCCGGTAAATCCCCTTGAATTTCATCTGCATCCCTGAGCGTTACGAACGGATGCAGCCAATCTAGCGATTTGCGAGCGCGCCGACCATCGTCCGAATGGCCAGGTGGCATTCAGACGTTAGCGCGCGCAACAATGCACGTGACGATCGATCACGGAGGCGGGAGAAGCGATGCGTGAAAAAAAGCGCGAAATGCGCGAGGCGATGGACGCGAATGACCGCAGCTCAGCTGCGACACGCGTGCGCTCAGCGCTTGCGGGAAGGCTTGGGCGGGGAAGAGGCGCGGCGGAATTCCTCGATCACGTCCTCGAATTCGGAGACGTCTTCGAAGCGCCGGTACACGGAAGCGAAACGGACGTAAGCGATCGTGTCGAGCGCGCGCAACTCGTTCATCACGAGTTCGCCGAGGCGCTCGCTACGCACCTCGCGCTCGCCGCTGCCGAGCAGCTGATACTCGATACGGGCGACAGCCGCTTCGATCGCGTCCACCGCAACCGGGCGCTTGCGCAGCGCCAGTTGCATGCTCGCGACGATCTTGCGGCGATCGAATTCCGTGCGCGTACCGTCCTTCTTGACGACCGACGGCAACGCCAGTTCGACCCGCTCATACGTCGTGAAACGCTTGTCGCAGGCCGGGCAGCGGCGGCGCCGGCGGATCGTCGCGCCGTCTTCGGATACGCGCGAGTCGACGACTTGCGTATCGGCATGGCGGCAGAAGGGGCAATGCATGGTTTAGCCGTAAACCGGAAAGCGCTTGGTCAGATCGGCGACCTGAACCTTCACGCGCTCGATCGTCGCGGCATCTTCCGGGTTGTCCAGCACGTCGGCGATCAGGTTGCCGACCTGCTCGGCTTCCTTCACGCCGAAGCCGCGCGTGGTCATGGCCGGAGAACCGAGGCGGATACCCGAGGTCACGAACGGCTTTTCCGGATCATTCGGGATCGCGTTCTTGTTGACCGTGATGTGTGCCGCGCCGAGTGCCGCTTCCGCAGCCTTGCCGGTGATCTTCTTCGCGCGCAGGTCGACCAGCATCACGTGGCTTTCGGTGCGACCCGACACGATGCGCAGACCGCGCTTGACCAGCGTTTCAGCAAGCACACGCGCGTTCTCGACGACCTGCTGCTGATACGCCTTGAATTCCGGCGAAAGCGCTTCCTTGAACGCGACGGCCTTCGCGGCGATCACGTGCATCAACGGACCGCCCTGGATGCCCGGGAAAATCGCCGAGTTGATCGGCTTCTCGAACTCGGCCTTCATCAGGATCACGCCGCCGCGCGGGCCGCGCAGGCTCTTGTGCGTGGTGGTGGTGACGAAATCGGCGTGCGGCACCGGGTTCGGATAAACGCCCGCGGCGACGAGACCGGCGTAGTGCGCCATGTCGACCATGAAGTACGCGCCGACCGACTTCGCGATCTTCGACATGCGTTCGAAATCGATGCGCAGCGCGAACGCGGACGCGCCCGCTACGATCAGCTTCGGCTTGTGTTCTTGCGCGAGCTTCTCGGCGGCGTCGTAGTCGATGTCTTCGGCTTCGTTCAAGCCGTAGCTGACCACGTTGAACCACTTGCCCGACATGTTGACCGGCGAGCCGTGCGTGAGGTGGCCGCCGTGCGCGAGGCTCATGCCCATGATCGTGTCGCCCGGCTTGAGCATCGCGAAGAACACGCCCTGGTTCGCCTGCGAGCCCGAGTTCGGCTGCACGTTCGCGGCTTCGGCGCCGAACAGCTGCTTCACGCGGTCGATCGCCAGCTGCTCGGCAACGTCGACGTATTCACAGCCGCCGTAATAGCGCTTGCCCGGATACCCTTCGGCGTACTTGTTCGTGAGTTGCGAGCCTTGCGCGGCCATCACGGCCGGGCTCGTGTAGTTTTCCGACGCGATCAGTTCGATGTGCTCTTCCTGACGGCGGTTTTCCTGCTCGATGACCTTCCAGAGTTCAGGATCGACGTTGGCGATGGTGCTTTGGGCTCTGTCAAACATACGGGTTCCGTTGAGTGTTTTCAGGTTGACCGGATCGTGCGCCGAATCCTGCGTAGAGGGTACACAGCGGGGTACGCAGCGCTTTGGGCGGCGAGGCTTGCCCTGACGTGGCGAGTGGAGAGTCGCCGCACACGCGAGGCGAGCCAGCCACCGTCAGCGCAGATTAATGCGCGCGGTTCACGGCTGCCCAGGCGAACGGCAAAACGGCACCCTGCGCTTCACGGTGGGTTGTTCCACCTTGAACCCGATTGGTTGAATCGGCTGAGTCGGACGACTCGGTTCTATCGCCAGTCACGCAGGGTCGAGCGCGTTAGTGTATTGGAAGAGGCCCGAATAGGCAACCGACTTGCGGGTGCTCCGGCGGCCGCTGGCGGGGCCTCCGGACGGTTTGGCGGCCCCGCTGCGCAACCATCTGAGGAAAGCGCGCCGGTCGCGCCGCGCACCCGTTGCGCGCCGCCGCGGCAGCCGCCGATCCGGCTCGTGCATCCTTGCCGCATCGTGCCATTGGAAGTAGGCTTTGGGCCTTTGTCTCTTACCGACCAGGGAACTGCAATGATCGTGTTTGTCACAGGAGCGTCGGCCGGATTCGGCGCCGCCATCGCCCGCTCGTTCGTCAAGGGCGGCCATCGCGTCGTCGCCACTGCACGCCGCAAGGACCGTCTGCAAGCACTCGCCGACGAGCTCGGCGACGCGCTGCTGCCGTACGAGCTCGACGTGCGCGATCGCGCCGCCGTCGAAGCCGTGCCCGCCTCGCTGCCGGCGGACTTCGCCGCGATCGACGTGCTCGTCAACAACGCCGGCCTCGCGCTCGGCACCGAGCCGGCTCACAAGGCAAGTCTCGATGAATGGAACACCATGATCGAGACCAATTGCACGGGCCTCGCGCAGGTCACGCATGCGCTGTTGCCCGGCATGGTCGAGCGCAATCGCGGGCATATCTTCAATCTGGGTTCGGTGGCGGGCCGCTGGCCGTACGCGGGCGGCAACGTGTACGGCGCGACCAAGGCGTTCGTGCGCCAGTTCAGCCTGAACCTGCGCGCCGACCTCGCCGGCACGGCGCTGCGCGTGACCGACATCGAGCCGGGTCTGTGCGGCGGCACCGAATTCTCGAACGTGCGATATCGCGGCGACGACGACAAGGCCGCCAAGGTCTACGAAAACGTGCAGCCGCTGACGGCCGAAGACATCGCCGATTCCATCTACTGGATCGCCACGCGCCCAGCCCACGTCAACATCAACACGATCGAGCTGATGCCGGTCGCGCAGTCGTTCGCCGGTCTGTCCGTGCATCGCAGCTGAGTTTGAAGGCGGGCGGCCGCGGCCGCCGCTACCGTTGGTCGCGCCGCCGCCCATCATCGTGCTGGCTTTCTTCTGCGGCACGTCGATAGCCCGCTCCGCCAGTCCCGGCCCGGCCCGGCCGGCAAAGCCGGCTCCCATCGCCGCCGACGCCCGCCACAAGCAACTCACACTTCGAAACAGACCCCGGGTTGTGCGTTCCGGTAGAATGCGCCGCATGAATATGTCGACCAGCCAGCCAGGCACGGAAATCGGCTATACGTGGCCCATCCGCGTGTACTACGAAGATACCGACGCCGGCGGCATCGTGTTTTACGCCAATTACCTGAAGTTTTTCGAACGCGCTCGCACCGAATGGCTGCGCGCGTGCGGCGTCGACCAGCACCGGCTTGCGGAAGAAAACGACGCGATTTTCATCGTGCGCAGTACCGCGGTCGATTACCGGGCTCCGGCCCGACTCGACGACATCGTGAAAATTATCAGCCGGATCGAGCGTCTTGGCCGAGCTTCGGTAGACTTCGTGCAGGAAGCATGGCGCGAAGGCACGCTGCTTGCCACCGGTTCGGTCCGGATTGGCTGTGTGGACCGCGCGACGCTGCGGCCAGCCGCGATCCCGCCGTCGGTTCTCGCCGCGCTGCGGCACGGGCCGGGCACTAGCGAGAGCGCTGACTGAACGACGGCGGCATGTCAACGGACGATCCCTGAGCCTCGTTGTTACGGGGCCAGTGAACTCATACCGGTCAGGTAACACAAAGCATGGTTCGGCTTCGATATCGCCGAAGCTTCCGTTTTGCCCACGGCAAGCTTGAAGCGGCCTTGCAGCCGGACGCCCCCTTTCCGGGACGTTAAAACGAACCTTTATGAACACTACACAAGATCTGTCGATCGTTTCACTCGTACTCAACGCGAGCCTGCTGGCCCAGGCCGTCATGGCTCTGCTGCTGTTGCTGTCGCTACTCTCCTGGACTTTCATCTTCCGCAAGTGGTTTGCGATTCGCCGGGCGCGCGCGCAAACTGAACGCTTCGAGCGTGATTTCTGGTCGGGCGGCGACCTGCAGGCGCTGTATCAGAGCGCCGCGAACAACCGTCACAGGATCGGCGCGCTCGAGCGGATTTTCGAGTCCGGCATGCGGGAATTCCTGAAGGGCAAAGAGAAGCGCCTGAACGATTCGGGCGCGATTCTCGACGGCGCCCGGCGCGCGATGCGCGCGGCGTTCCAACGCGAAATGGACGTTCTCGAAGCGAATCTGGCGTTCCTCGCGTCGGTCGGTTCGGTCAGCCCGTATATCGGTCTGTTCGGCACGGTGTGGGGGATCATGAATGCGTTCCGCGGCCTCGCCAACGTGCAGCAGGCCACGCTCGCGAACGTCGCGCCGGGCATCGCCGAGGCCCTGACCGCCACCGCGATCGGCCTGTTCGCCGCAATTCCGGCCGTGGTCGCCTACAACCGCTACGCGCACGACATCGACCGTCTGGCGATCCGTTTCGAAACCTTCATCGAAGAGTTCTCGAACATCCTGCAGCGCCAGGCACACTGAGGAGGCCATGATGGCAGGCTCCCGTTCCTCCAGCATGCGCGGCTCGCGCTCGCGTCGCGCAATGGCCGACATCAACGTCGTGCCGTACATCGACGTGATGCTCGTGCTGCTAGTGATCTTCATGGTCACGGCGCCGCTCGTCGCGCCGTCGATCGTCAATCTGCCGACCGTCGGCGGCGCGGCGCCCCAACAGCAGACGCCGCCCGTCATCGTCAACATCCGCGCGGACGGCAATATGAGCGTCAAGTACAAGGACGACTCCGGCACGCAGCAGCAGGAAGACATGACGAAGGCTGGCCTCAACGGTTTCATCGCCGATCGGGCACAATCGCACCCCGATCAGCCCGTCGTGATCGCCGCCGACAAAACCGTGAAATACGAAGTCGTGATGAACGTGATGTCCGAGCTGAAGGCTCGGGGCGTCAAGCGCGTCGGATTGCTCGTCAAATCGCAATGATCCGCAAGAACTCCGAATACCCGCTTCAGCCGCCGCGTGAACGCGGCACCGGGCGAGCTTTTCTGTTCGCGCTGGTGATGCATGCGCTGCTCGGATTCTTCCTGTATCGCGGCATCCAATGGCAGAACAGCACGCCCGAGGGCGAGCAGGCGGAACTGTGGACAGAGGTGCCGGATTCGGCGATTCCGCGTCCCGTCGTCACGCCGCCGCCCACGCCGGTCGCCCCTGCTCCGCCCGTGCGCGACGAACAGGCCGACATCGCGCTGCAGGAAAAGAAGCGCCAGCAGCAGGAAGCGGCTCGCGCGGCCCAACTGGCCGAACAGCAGCGCCAGTTGAAGCTGAAAGAGCAGCAGGAAGCGGAAGCGAAGCGGCAGCAACAGCTGGCGGCCGAACAGGCGGCCCAGCTCGCGGCGCAGAAGGCCGCGAAGCTCAAACAGCAGCAGGCGCAACAGCAGCAACAGCAGCAGGCCGAGAAGCTCAAGCAACAGCAGCTCGCCGAGCAGCAGAAGCAACAGCAACTGAAAGAACAGCAGGAGCAGCAGCAAAAGCAGGCTCAGGCAGAAGCGCAGAAGAAGGCTGAGGCGGAGAAAGCGGCGAAGGCCAAGGCGCAAGCCGATGCGGCCGCGCAGGCGAAAAAGCAGCTCGACAACGAACGTCGCGCGCGGCTTGCGCAGATGCAGGGTCTGGCCGGCGGCGTGGGCGGCAGCAGTTCGAGCAGCAACGGCCTGGGCAAGAGCGGAACGGGTAGCGGCTCGGGCGGCACGGCGGCATCGCCGGGTTACGCGGACAAGGTACGACGGCTGGTGCTTCAGCATGTGAACTGGGGCGGCGAAACGGAAGGTCTCGAGACCGTGATCGCCGTGCGTTGTTCGCCGGACGGCAATCAGCTGAGCGCAAACATTACCCGCAGCAGCGGCAACGCCGCGTGGGATGCCGCCGCGTTGCGGGCGGTGAAAGCCTCCGATCCGATGCCTCGGGACGTCAATGGCAAGACGCCGGACTACTTCACTATCACGCTGCGTCCGGCGGCTTGATGTGCAGGCTGACAGCCGACCGGCGGCCAACGCCGCGCCCCACCCGGCGCGGCGTTGCGCGGGAACGAAATAGCCGTTTTCCGGTCTGTCTGCTGTCTTCGAGTATTAAGTAAAACCGTTTTTGAGGAACCCATACAGCATGAGTTTGATGACCAAGCTAGGCCTGCGAACCCTCGTGGCAACGTGCCTGATCGCCGTCGGCGGCGCCGCCAACGCACAACTCAACGTCCTCGTGACGGGCGTCGGATCCACTCAGTTTCCGATCGCAACGGCGAATTTCGCCAATGAAGCGAACTCCCCGCAGCAGGTCAGCACGATCGTGCGTCAGGATCTGCAACGCAGCGGCAAATTTACGAATATCGACGCAGGCTCGACGCCGGTGTCCGAGACCGATTCCGTCGACCTCGGCGCATGGAAGGCGAAAGGCGCCAACGCGTTCGTCGCGGGCAGCGTGAACCGCCTGCCGAACGGCCAGTACGAAGTGCGCTTCAAGCTGTACGACACGGTCAAGGGCGAAAGCCTCGGCGGCCTCGTGCTGGTGAGCCCGGAAAGCGGTCTGCGCATGAGCGCGCACAAGGTCGCGGACTATATTTACGCCAAGCTGATGGGCAGTCGCGGCGTGTTCGCCACGCGCCTGTCGTATGTGATCAAGTCGGGCAACCGCTACCAGCTGCAGATCTCGGATTCGGACGGTCAGGACGCGCACATCGCGCTGTCGAGCCCCGAGCCGATCATCTCGCCGGCCTGGTCGCCCGACGGCACCAAGGTCGCTTACGTGTCGTTCGAGAAGAAGAAGCCGATCGTCTATATCCACGACCTGCCCACGGGCCGGCGCATCGTCGTATCGGACCAGAAGGGCAACAACAGTGCGCCGGCGTGGTCGCCGGATGGCCGCACGCTCGCCGTCGCGCTGTCGCGTACCGGCAATACGCAGATTTTCGCGGTCAACGCGGACGGCAGCGGTCTGCGTCGTCTGACGCAAGGCAGCTCGATCGACACCGAGCCGACCTACTCTCCTGACGGTCAGTGGATCTATTTCACGAGCGACCGCGGCGGCGCACCGCAGATCTACAAGATGCCGGCGCAAGGTGAAAGCGCGGGCGGCGCGCAACGCGTCACGTTTACGGGCAGCTACAACACCAGCCCGCGTGTGAGTCCTGACGGCAAGGAGCTTGCCTACATCTCGCGCGTCGGCGGTGCATTCAAGCTGTACATCCAGGACCTGCAAGGCGGATCCGCCACGGGCCTGACGGACACGACACATGACGAATCGCCGAGCTTCGCGGCGAACGGTCAGTACATTCTTTACGCCACTCAGGTGAACGGCCGTGGCGTGTTGGCCGCAGTATCGACCGACGGTCGCACTCGGCAGGTCCTGTCCGTTCAGGGGGGCAGCGTACGCGAGCCGTCCTGGGGCCCGTTTATGCAATAACGTTGATGCAATAACACAAGGAGAGTAATCAAATGATGTCCAAACTTCGTTTCGCATTCGCCGTCGTGATGGTCGGTGCACTGGCCGCATGTCACTCGGGCGTCAAGCTCGACGAAAACGCCAACAAGGGCGCAGGCTCGGCCCAACCGAACCCGACCGACGTCGCGACGGTCAACGTCGACCCGCTGAACGATCCGAACAGCCCGCTCGCGAAGCGCAGCATCTACTTCGACTTCGACAGCTACTCGGTGAAGGATGACTATCAACCGCTGCTGCAACAACACGCGCAATATCTGAAGAGCCACCCGCAGCGTCACGTGCTGATCCAGGGCAACACCGACGAGCGCGGCACCAGCGAATACAACCTCGCACTCGGCCAGAAGCGTGCTGAAGCCGTGCGTCGTTCGCTGTCGCTGATGGGCGTGTCGGATTCGCAAATGGAGGCCGTGAGCCTCGGCAAGGAAAAGCCGCTGGCAACGGGTCATGACGAAGCGTCGTGGGCACAGAACCGCCGCGCCGACCTCGCGTATCAACAGTAAGTCAACGGGTGGTGAGCCGAATGACGCATCGTTTCTCCTGGCTGCGGTTTGCCGCAGCGGCCTGCGTCGCAGGCACGGCCCTCACGGCCGTGCCCGCCCATGCGGGCATGTTCGACGACGATCAGGCCCGCCAGGCCATTCTCGATCTGCGCTCGAAGACCGATAGTCTGTCGAGCCAGCTATCGGCGGCGCAACGCACGATCCTCGATCAGTCCAACCGTCTCGACCAGCTCAACCAGCAGGTCGCGACGCTGCGCGGACAGAACGAGGACATGGCGAACCAGCTCACGACGCTGCAAAAGCAGCAGAAGGACTACTACACCGATCTCGACACGCGCCTGAAGAAATTCGAGCCGCAGCAACAGACGGTGGACGGCGTCCAGGGCGAGGTGCAGCCGGGTGAAACCGATGCGTTCAACGCGGCTTCACAGCAATTCCGCAGCGGCGACTTCAAGAACGCGGCGGCATCGTTCCGCAGCTTCATCTCCAAATATCCGAACAGCCCCTATCAGCCGACCGCGCAATACTGGCTCGGCAACGCGCTGTATGCACTGCGCGACTACAAGGGTTCGACGACGGTCTGGCAAGGTGTCGTGAAGAACTATCCGCAGCATCCGCGTGCACCTGAAGCGCTGCTCGCGATCGCGAACAATCAGCTCGAACAAGGCCAGAAGGCCGCGGCGAAAAAGACGCTCGAGCAGATCGTCGCGCAATACGCCGGCTCGGACGTCGCGCAGTCGGCGCAGAACAAGCTGTCGCAGATCAAGTAGATCGTGGTGTTGGATTGATCACGTTTTGATGTAGTTGGCAGTAACGCGCAGTGTCCGAAGTGATAGCCACGCGCGCCTCTCGCTGGAAAGCCCGGGTAGTGATGCCCGGGCTTTTCATTTTGGGCGACGGTCTTGCCGAGTTGACAGGGCATTGGTGCGCCGATATAATTTCGCTTCTCTTTTGGGTCGTTAGCTCAGCTGGTAGAGCAGCGGACTTTTAATCCGTTGGTCACAGGTTCGAATCCCGTACGGCCTACCAAAAGATTCGAGGGCTGACATGCGAAAGCATGTCGGCCCTTTTCTTTTTCCTTTGCCCGCGTGTGCAAACAGGTACGCGCGCGGCAAACGAGCCGCCTCTTCCCGCCCGCCTCAACGTAGCCTTCCGTTCAGGCACTGCCCTCCGCCCTCCAACGCCGCCCCAAAAAACCAGGCATCCCGCAACGACATCGCGCCAACGCGCCAGCGCATTCTTATCTTTTTAGTAATTTTCGATTCATGTTTGTGCCACGGGTGGTTTGTAGCCTCGCGACTTGCAATACCGGCTGCAACTTTCAAAAAATTTCACCCACCCTACCCAAACACACAGAATGCAAACCACCCTGAAGGCGCTTCCGATCGCGGTTCTGATCTCCGCCATCTACGGCTGCGGCGGCAGCACCCAAAACCCGTCGAGCACGAGCGCGCCGCAAGGCACCACGAGCAGTACCCCGGCCACGACGACGACGCCCTCGACTTCCGCCAGCAACTACGCGACTGGCAACCTGCTGGTCTCGCGCACAGCCTATGACCCGGCGTTCGCTCTGAGCGGCACGCTGCCTTATAACGCGACGCCCACGACCACCAATGCAGCCCCCGTGACCGCAGTCACGCCGGGCACCTTTCCGAATGTGTTCACCAACGACGCGAACGACGCCAACTTCGGCGTGACGTCGGAAGCGTATCTGGATCAGTGGGCACCGAACGCGACGAGCCCGTCGCAAACGCTGGACATCACCGCCCAGGCCGCGAAAAGCAACGTGAATTTCGCCACCAGCTTCGCCTCGAAGTCGGAACTCGCGCTGAACGTCTCGCTGGATCAGAAATCGCTGACCTTCACCGGCTACAACACGTCGATCGACCAGGCCGATATCTCGAACACGAATACGCCGGGCGTGGTCGACACGACCAACACCGACATCGCAACGCCTACCTACCGTACCGTCGCGCAGCTGAATTTCGCCGATAACAGCCTGTCGTTCACGAACACCAACGCGTACGCCGGCAACAACAGCCGCGCGGCCGTGCTCGCCAACGGCATGTACTACATCGTCGGCAATGCCGGCAATTCGGGCAAGAATCCGAAGCCGACGACGGCCCAGCTCGACATGCTGACGATGAACACCGGCGTGCAAAGCATCTCTCCGGGCAGCCAATGCGCGTTCACGCAAGTGATCGGCGCATTCCAGTCCGGCACGGGCACCGGCACGTACGCGGTCGCACCGGCGGGAACGGCGTGCTCGCTGGCATCGATGGGTTCGATCACGGGCGGCAGCTCGACCGGCGACCAGTTCGGCTTCTCGATCGCGAGCCTGCCGACGACGCCCGCGACCGCCGCCGACAAAACCGGCAAGGACGTCAACCTGCGCGGCCTGTTCGTCGGCCCGGACGGCACGATGTACGTCTCGAAGGGCAGCGGCGGCAATGGCGTGAACACCGTGTACCAGGTGGGCGCGACCGGCGCGCTCGCCAATGGCGGCAAGTTGCCGCAAAACGCCGCGACGACGATCGTGCCTGGTTTCCCGACGACCCTCGCGACCAACCTGACGGCGCTCACGTCGCCTAGCCAGGTGACCGGCACGGTCTATCCGTTCGGGATGTGGATCCCCGCGTCGAATCCGTCGATCATGTTCGTCGCCGACGAAGGCGACGGCACGCCGGGCGACCAGGTGAGCGGCAGCGGCGGCCTGTGGGTCTATCAGAACCAGAACGGCACGTGGATGCCGCTCGCCAACCTGACGACCGGCCTGAACCTCGGCACGGCCTACACGGTGACGGACACGACCGGCGCGTACGGTACGAAGGGCGCGAGCTATACGACGACGCCTGACGGCTTGCGCAACATCACGGGCCAGGTCAACAGCGACGGTTCGTTCACGATCTACGCGGTGACCTCGACGATCGGCAACAGCCTCGGCGCCGCGTTCGATGCGGGCGCCGACTCGAACCAGCTCGTCAAGATCACCGTGAGCATCAACGGTTCGACGGTGAGCTCGACGCAGGGTTTCACCGTGATGCAGACCGCGCCGTATGGCCAGGCGCTGCGCGGCGTCGCACTCGTGCCGAAGTCCTGAGCGGGTTAGTAGATTCAAAAGAAACGACCTGCCATCCGGCAGGTCGTTTTTTCTTGCACGCTCCAACGTAAAATCCGTCACGAGCAATCGCCGTCTCGCCTCAACGCGCCGGCAGTCCCGCATTGAACCGCAACACGATCCTGCAGCCTGGCGTGTTGTCGTGAATCTCCACGACGGCCTCGTGCACCCGCGCGATCGCGGCCACGAGACTCAAGCCGACGCCATGCCCCGAAGTCGCCGCCTCCTGCCCGTTTCTGCTGCGATAGAACGGACGCAGGACAGCATCGCGCTCACCTGCCTCGATACCGGGTCCAGTATCCGCGACCTGCACGACGGGCCTTCCCGCTTCAAGCGTTGCTTGCAGCGTCACCGCGCCGCCACCGGGCGTAAACTTCAGCGCGTTATCGAGCAGATTCTCGATAGCGCCGAACAGCAGATCCACGTCGCCGCGCGCGAAAACTGGTTTGGACGCAAGCACCGCGACGGACAAACGACGGTTCTCCGCGACCGGCTCGTACAACTCCGCGACGTCGCGCAGGATGGTGTCCAGCGACACGTCGCAGAAGCTCGCGCGTCTGACATCCGCTTCGACCTCCGCGATCCTCAATAGCGCGGTGAAACGGTTCAGCACAACGTCCGATTGCGCGATCGCGGTGTCGACGGCGCTCGTGTAGTCGTCGACGGTATGCGAGCGCCGCCGCGTGCGTTCGAGGCCCGCGCGCAGATGCGTCATCGGCGTGCGCAGATCGTGCGCGATGCCCGCGCACACGCCGCGCACTTCGGCCACCAGCCGCTCGATTTCATCGAGCATCAGGTTGACGATTTCCGCGAGACGATCGAGATCGTGATGCGTGCCGCGATTCGACAGACGCCGGCTCAACTGGCCCGCCATGATCTCGCGCGCCGTCAGACTCATCGAGCGGATACGTCGGTTCGACATCGCGTGAAGCGCGGCGCCGCAGCCCACGGCAAGCAGAATCGTCAGCATGAGCCCGAGGCACAGGATCTTCACGAGCGTATGGTCGAAATGAATGATCTCGTCGATCGAGTGACCGACGACCACCCGCAGACCGCTACGCGTCGGCACGATGATGCCGCGAAAATGACTGGCCAGCGACGGCGGCCCGTCGTCCATTGCTTGCGTGTAGTAGAACGGCCGGCGCTCGCGCTCGGCCGGCAACGCACGGATATTGCCGGCGAGCCAGCGGCCTTCTTCGTCGAACACGCCATAGGGCCGGCTGCTCGCGATGTCGCGCCGGCTCAGCGCCGCGATATTGGCGATCGCCTCGGCGCGGCCGATCGAGCTGAACTCGGCCACTTCTCCGCGCAGCCGTTCATCGACCTCGTGCAGCAGATACGTGTGCATCATCCAGTAGAGCATCGCGAACAGCACGACCGCGCAACTGATGAACACCATCAGCAGCCAGGTGACGTTGTTGGCCGGCAGGCGCGGCCAGCGCCTATTCGCTGGCACGGAGGACATAGCCGACATTTCGAACCGTGTGGATCATCAGCGAAAACCGTCCGTTCATACTGATCTTGCGGCGCAGGTGACCGATATGCATGTCGATCACGTTGGTCTGCGCATTGAAGTGGTAATTCCAGACTGACTCGAACAGCATCGCGCGCGTCACCGGCTGCTCCGTATGCAGCATCAGGTATTTGAGCAACTGGTACTCGCGGGGCTTCAACTCGATCGACTCGCCCGCCCGGCTGACCTGGCGCGTGCCAATATCGAGCACGAGATCGCCGACGCTCAGCATGAGCGGCTGCTCCGTGGAAGAGCGGCGGCGCAGCAGCGCATTGAGGCGCGCGGTCAATTCCAGACTGTCGAACGGTTTGGTCAGGTAATCGTCGCCGCCGGTGCGCAGGCCGCGCACGCGTTCGTCGACCGCTGACAGCGCGCTCAATATCAGCACCGGGGTCTCTTTGCCGACGTTGCGCAACGTGGACAGAATCGACAAGCCATCCACGTCGGGCAGCATCCGGTCGAGCACGACGGCGTCGAAATCGCCGTTGAGCGCGCGCAGCAGGCCGGCATGGCCGCTCGGCACGCTTTCCACGGCGAATTCGTAGTCCTCGAGCGCAGTGGAGACTTCGAGCCTCACACGCTCGTCATCTTCGACGACGAGAATGCGGGGTCTGCGCCCCGCGGGGTAGTTGATCGCTGCTCTGTTTTTCAAGAGGACGTCGTTTCCTGTGGTCGTGCGTCGCCGCATGAACGGCGACGTCAATAGCGGGGGCCGCCTATGCGGGCGCGGAGTATGACATGGCCATGTTGCTGCTTCATGACGCGTCCCGGGCGGAGCCGAAAACCGTTCACACGTGCAACTAGTCGAGCTTCAGTGCCGCGCGCACTTCCGCCTTCGCATCGGCAAAGTCGCGCTGAAAATCCGGATTGGCCATCAGCGCCGCTGCGACGAGCGTTCCGTCGATGCGACCCGCTTCGACATCGCTCGGATAGTGGACGCCGTCGACGACGCGGTTCTTGCCGAATTCGCGCCCACGCGCGAATAGCGCATCGCGCTTTTCGGGGACCATCTGCGCGAGCAGGATCGCGCACAGATAGCCGAAGGTCGCGTGACCGCTCGGGTACGAGTTGTAGTCGTCGCCGGGCCGCTTCGGCACGATCGGTTGCACGTCGCGGCTCGCGATGAAGGGCCGCGCGCGGCTAAAGAAATGCTTGCCGCCTTTTGCGACCCGCTCGGCATCGTGATCGACGGCTTCGAACAGCGCAGCGGTTTTCGGCAGACCGGCTTCGTTGAAGTCCGGTCCGAGCACATCCGCGAAACGGAACACGGACTTGGTCGCGTCCGCCTTCGCGCGCGCCACCTGCTCCGGCGTGCGGCTGCGCTGCGCGTTCAGCACGGCATCGAGATCGGCTTGCTGACGCTCGGAGCCATCGGCGGCAGGTGGCGCGAGCAGCACGCCAAGCGGAATTTGACGGGCGTCGAGATAGCTTGCCTGCGCGGACGGTGCGGCGTAACTCGCCGCACTTGCAGCGACGAAGAGGGAAGCCGCGAGCGGCAAGGAGGTAAAGCGTTTCATCGTGTACGAGAAATGAAGAGAGATTGCAACGAAGTGGCACGGCGCTATCGCCGCCAGGAGAAAAGGCGTGATTCACCGCCTGAACGGTGCTGCCGATGCTAGTGCGCACGTATGAATGCGCGGTGTCCACAAACTTACAAACCTGAGCGCGTCGCGTAGCGTTAGTGCGAATCGCGCTGTTGTGGGGCATCCGTAATAGCAACATTAGATTCGTAAGATACCGATCACTTCGCATTAACGGACGGTTGATAGCATCCCGCCTCGTTCGACTCCCAGTTCATCGCCCCACTCGCGAAAGGATGCTGCACCATGCAACGGGTTAGTTTTCCCCTTAGAAAGAAGCCGCTGACGCAATTCGTTCTTGCCACACTGTGCGCGACCGGCGCACAGATCTCGCATGCCCAGACCTCGGGCGATCTCGGCTCCGTGCAAAGCACGGCCGTCTCATCATCGAACAGCGGCACGGCCACCAGCACCAACGTGCAGTCGGCACCGGCACAGGCGCCGTCGCAAGGCTCGCTCACCGCAAGCCAACCGCAGTCGGTGATCAGCCGGCACTACATCGAAAACAGTACCGCTCCGACCGCGAACTACAGCGAGATCGTGCAGATCGCGCCGAGCGTGTCGAATGTTTCTCCGAACGGCTCCGGCCTGATGGAATCGCAGAGCCTGTCCATTCGCGGCTTTCAGGACGGTCAGTACAACGTGACATTCGACGGCATCCCGTTTGGCGATACCAACGACTTCACCCATCATTCGACGTCGTTTTTCTCGAACCGGGTGCTCGGCAATATCGTCGTCGACCGCGGTCCCGGCGACGCTTCGCAGATCGGCTTCGCCACCTTCGGCGGAACGATCAGCCTGCAGTCGAGGGATCCGTCGGCATCGCCGGCATTCTCGGTGCTCGGCTCGTACGGCAGCTTCGACACATGGCAGGCCGGCGCCGAGTTCAATACCGGCTATCTGCAGCAATGGGGCGATGCGCGCGCAATGGTCGGCTATGCGCAGAGCAGCAGCGACGGTTATCTGACCAACGCGGACCAGCGCCGTCAGAACGTCTACTTCAAGCTCGACAAGCCGATCGGCGACAACACGCTGCTCACGCTGTTCGCGACTTACAACAACATCCACCAGAACGTGCCGCTCGGCGCGACGGCCGCGCAGATCCAGCAGTTCGGTCCCAACTTCGGTCTTAGCGCCGACCCGACGAGTCAGGCCTATGCCGGCTACAACTTCGACAAGATCAACACGGACTTCGAATACATCGGCGTGAAAACGAAGGTCGCCGAGTGGGTGATCGACAACAAGCTCTATACGTACGGTTACTACCACAACGGCTTCAACGGTCTGGACCCGAACGGTGAAACGCCAAACGGCACGATCTTCGGCCCGAACAACGTGCCGGGCCAGGAAATGAACAACAACTACCGCGCGTTTGGCGACGTCCTCGCGCTCGAGCGGCAGCTCGGTCCCGGCAAGCTGCAGACCGGCATGTGGATCGCACACCAGTCCAACTTCCGCGACAACTTCAATGTCGATTCGTCGCTGAACTTCGCGTTCATCTCGCAGAACTTCACGATGAACGACACGATGCTGACGTTTCAGCCGTATCTGCAATACGCCTGGCAACTGCAGAACGGTTTGACGATTACGCCGGGACTCAAGTACGTGTCGTTCAACCGCAGCATCGATACGCCGATGAACCAGAAGACCGGTGAGCCGCTCGATTTCAGCCACACGTGGGACAAGGTGCTGCCGTCGTTGACGCTGCACCAGCAGATCACACCGCAATGGAGCGCGTATGCGCAGTACGCGCAGGGCTTTCTCGCGCCGAACCTGAACGTGTTCTATGTCAACGATCCGACCGTCTCGGGACAACCCGATCCGGAACAGACCGACAACTACCAGATCGGCACGACGTACAAAACGGGGCGTCTGACCGTCGCCGCCGATCTGTACTACATCAACTTCCGCAACGCGGTGACGAGCCGCACGGTCGGCAACAACGTGATCTTCTCGAATGCGGGTGGTGCGACCTACAAGGGCGTCGAAACCGAAGCGACCTTGTCGGTCGGCGACGGCTTCAGCCTGTACGGCAATCTGACCTTCAATTCGGCCAAACAGAAGAGCACCAATACGTGGATGCCGAACGCGCCGCAATCGACGGCCGCCGCCGGCGTGCTCTACGAACGCGGGCCGCTCAACGGTTCGTTGCTGATGAAGTTCGTCGGCCATCAGTATGGCGATACCGGCAACACCCAGCCGATCGGCGGCTATGCGATCACCAACTTCGCCAGCTCGTACACGTTTGCCCGACTCGCACCGTGGACGCATGACACGCGCCTCGGCTTCCAGATCGACAACCTTTTCAACCGCACCAGCATCAATGCGCTGGCCGGCTACACCGTCGCGGACAACACACCGCTTTACTGGACCATCCCGGGCCGCGCGTTCGTCGCGACGCTGTCCACCGATTTCTGAACGGAGCTTCTTTCATGACTGTCGATAACCTGCTGCACCTCGCGAACAATTCCGGTGGCGTGTTGTATGTGATTGCCGCCATGCTGTTCGTTGCCCTGACGATCATCATCGAGCGCTCGTGGTTCCTGCAGCGCGCATCGAGCGGCAGCCGCGCGGTGCTCGACCAGATCGACCGCCTCGAACAACTGAACGCCGCCTCGCTGACGGCATGCGCCGAACAGTTTCAGGCGCTGCCGATGGCGAGCCTGCTGAAGGTCGCCGGCCGGCTTGCCGGTCAGACGTCGCGCGATGAGCTCGATGCGTGTCTCGACGAAGCGATCATGCGCGAAGCACCGAACATCGACCGCTTCCTGTGGGTGCTCGACACGATCGTCACGCTCGCGCCGTTGCTCGGTCTGTTCGGCACGATCGTCGGTATGTTCAACGCGTTCCAGGTGCTGTCGAATCCGGGCAACGCACCGACCCAGGTCACGGGCGGCGTGGCCGAGGCACTCATCGCTACGGCGTCGGGTCTGTTCGTCGCGATGATCGGCCTCGTGTTCTTCAACGGCCTGCACAACCGCGTAAGAGGCGTCGTCCATCAGCTCGAAACCGTGAAGGCGGCGCTCGTGAACCGGCTTGCGGCCAGAACGCATGAGTCGCTCAAGCCGGTGCATGAAGTGCCGCGCCCGGTGGTCGGCAAATTCGCCTCGCAGGGAGTCTGACGATGAAGTATTTCGAGGCGCGAAAGGCGCGCATCGAGATCATCCCGATGATCGACATCATGTTCTTCCTACTGGTGTTCTTCATCATGATCACGCTGCACATGATCCCGAACGCGGGGCTGCGCTCGCAGCTGCCGTCGAGCGCCACGGCGCAAGCGCTGCCGCCGCCGCAGGTCACGGTAACGCTCGCGACCGACGGCAGTCTGTCGGTCGACGGCCGCACGCTGAGCCTTGCGCAATTGACCACCCTGCTCGCCGCCCGCACGGACGTCGCGCATACGGTCGTGACGATTGCCGGCTCGAAGCAGGCGCAGATCCAGCACCTCGTCTCGGTGATGGACGCGTGCCGCGCCGCGGGTGTATCGCAAATCGCGCTCGCCGCGCAGCCCGTGGCGAACTGATATGGCAACCGTACCCGCCTCCGGGATCGTGCAGGAACGAACGCGCCTATTGCCGGCCGCCGCCATCGCGCTCGTCGCGGAAGCGCTGGTGCTCGGCGCGACGATTGCGCTGCTCACGCATACGACCCGGGTGTCTTCCGTATCGCATGAAGCGCCGCCAACGCTGCTGACGCTGGCGGCGCCGGCTCCCGCGCCGCAACCGCCGCAGCCGCCTGCGAAGCCCGTGCCGCCTCCCGCGCGGCCGGTCGTACCCGTGCGCCATGCTGCGCACACGCCCGCGAAGCCCGTGACGGCCGCGGTGCCGAAGCGCGTGCCGACTCCGGTGCCGGTGCAGCCCGCGGCGACACCGACCGAGCCGCCATCCGCGCCCGCGCCGCAACCGCCAGCTCAGCCCGCGCGGCAACCGCCCGCAACCGCTGCGGCGCCGGTTGCAGCCGCGCCTACGCCAAGCTTCGAGGGTGCGCTGCGCGCGGCGATTCAGGCCGCGCTGCGCTATCCCGAATCGGCCCGCATGGCTGGCATGACGGGCCGCACACGCGTCGCGTTCCGGTATCGCGACGGCGTCGTGTCCGACCTCAGCGTCGTGGTGTCGAGCGGTATCGGACTGCTGGACCGCGCAGCGCTCGCAGCCGTGCGCGACGCCGCTTATCCGAAACCCGAGTCCGCATTCGTGGGCAAAACGCTCTCGGAGCAAGTGTGGGTCGACTTCAAACTCGACGACCACGAATGATGATCCGCTAACGCCCAACCGCACGAGGGACGTCATCCGCCCACCGGAATGGCGTCCCTCTTCCCAATCCATCCGCAGTACCAATAAGAATCTACTCAACGTGAAACTGAAAAATATCCTGTCCGCCTTGATCGCCGGCGGCGTCGCTTCCCTGCTCGCGCTGTCGAACGTCCATGCGGCGACGGGCGCCAACGCCGATCAATTCGAAATCGCGAAACGCTATGGCCTCGAAGGCGGCGAGCGTTGGGATTACGTGGCGTACGACGCTGTTCGCCAGCACCTCTTCATCAGCCGCGACACGCACGTGCAGGTGATCGATACGCGCACCGGCAAACCGGTCGGCGAGATCGCCAACACCGACGGCGTGCACGGCTTCGCGTTCGTGGAGGACCTCAAGCTCGGCTTCGTCACCAACGGCCGCGCCAATACGGTGAGCGTCGTCGATCTCGACACACTCAAGGTCGTCGACAGCATCAAGGCCGCGGGCCCCGACCCGGACGGCATCCTCTACGTGCCGGCCTTGCGGCGCGTCTTCGTGAGCAATGGCCACGACGGCAGCGTCAGCGCAATCGACGTCGCGACGCGCAAGGTGGTCGCCACGATGAGCGTGGGCGGCAAGCCGGAGGCGCTCGCGGCGGACAGCCACGGGCACGTGTTCGTCAATGTGGAAGATCGCGCCGAGATCGTCGAGATGGACGGTCGGTCCGCGACAGTGCTGGCGCATTGGCCACTCGCACGGTGCGAGTCGCCGACCGGACTCGCGATCGATCCGGCGAGCGAGCGCCTGTTTTCGGTTTGCGCCAATCACCGCATGATGATCGTCGATACGACGTCGGGCCGTCGCGTGGCCGAGGTGCTGATAGGGGGTCACCCCGACGCGGCGGCTTTCGATCCGGTTTTGAAGCTCGCGTTCAGTTCGAACGGCGCGGACGGCACGCTGACGATCGTGCATGAAGACGATGCGGACCATTACACGGTCGCGCAGAACATGCCAACGCTGGAAGGCGCGAAAACGATGGCGCTCGATGAACAGCAGCACCGGATCTATCTGGTGTCGTCGAAGTTCGGCGCGGCCGACCCGGCCACGGCTGCCAATTCTCATCCGCGCGCGACGGTCATCCCCGGTACGTTCGAAGTGCTCGAGGCACAGCTCAAGGCACGCTGACGCGTGGCATCGACGCACGGCCGCCCGTTGATCGCGGCGGCGCGTCAAACATCGGTTCGCCTAGATGAGGCCGTGCGCGACGCCGCTCGGCGCCGCCCAGCGCTCGCTGTCGTTCGACACGCCGAAATCGGCGGCCCGTAGTGAAACGGTGGCCGAGCAGGCCGTCGCACGCTTTGCGCTGGCGCGCGCGAGGATGCGCTGCTCGTGCACATAGAAGAATTCGAGTTGGCGCGCGTCGGACGCTTTTCGTTGGAGCTCGAACACATCCTCGAGCACGCGCCGCGACACGTGAAAACGCTGAAGTCCGCGGCCAAGCCGGATCTGAAAGACAACACCGTCGCTGTTGTGCGGCACCGCTGCCCAGATAAGCGGAATGCTACTCATGGAGCCCCCGTAACTGGATCTTCATGTCAGAAACATTGACGATTTCATCGTCGCACGGATAAACGCACGGCGCGACTTGTCAAAATTAAACAAGGTTGATTTGTCGTTTTCACCACAGTGGCAGGTGTTGCGACGCGACGCCCCAGCGAATCCTTACTCGACAGCAGTCCGTCGCTTGCGCCGCGCGGCCGTTCGTCGGGTACGATGCAATGCGGCCCGATTTAATTTGCCACGCTTCTCGCTGACTTTTCGGTGGCCGGCATGCAGAAGAATCATTCGCTTTTGCGGCGGGAATCCACACGCAAGGAATATGCGTTGGCTCGTTTGCGTCTTGCCACGAACCGCCTTATGCGCGCTGAGACAGAAGCTGAAAAGACACTCGCCACCTGCTGGATGAAGGCGTGGGCAAGCGTCATCGGCGATGCGCAGTTCCCTAAGCTTCCTTACCGACCGGCCACACCCAAAGCGAGGCGGCGCTCCTCGCCAAGGCCCCGCGATTGACATCTGCCGTCGCTCGAACTGGATGGCGACGCGGCGACATCGTCGCGCACTCCGACCCCATTCATTTGACCGTATGGTTCGCCACCTCACAGACCGTCTACGCCCTCTGCTCGCATGATCGCTTCACGACGCCTTAGAGCGTTCGCGACAAAGAGAGCAACAAAGAAGAAACGACAAAACGGCGAGCGCGTCCCGCAACGATCGGGCTGCCCGCCGCTCAGGGGTACCCATGAAAGCTGGAAAGGTAATCTGGGTAGTGGCCTTGCCGTGTCTGATCGAAACGTCGCATGCGCAGGAGGTCTATCTGCAAGGCGGCACGCTGGGCATCGGGGTTGGCGCGGCGTGGAGCGTCACGTCGCGGTTCGGCGTGCACGCGGACTTCAACGCGATCAATTTGTCGCACAACTTCGAGGTTGGCGGCAATCGCTACGAAGACGGCATACGGCTGCGTCAGGGCGGTCTCTACGGCGATTTCTTTCCGTGGGCCGGCACCGGCTTTCGCGTGACAGCGGGCCTGCGTCTGACCGACAACGAAGTCAGCGGCAACTCGGTTCCGACCAACGGCATGTACGTATTCGAGGGCAAAGCCTCACCGGCCTTTCCTGGCGAGTACGCGACGGCGACCGCCCGATACCCGACTGCGATGCCCTACCTTGGCATCGGCTATGGCTTGCACCCGAGAGCCAAAGGCTGGGGGCTCGTGGTGGATCTCGGTGTCGCCTACGGCATTCCGAAATCCTCGTACACACTGTCGCCGGCGCTGTCGCAGGCCGCGGGACCGGAGATGAGTCAGCAGATCATCGACACCGGATTGCAGCAACTGCGCGATAAGGCCTCGCCTTATCGATGGTATCCGACGTTGCAGCTCGGCATTTCTTATCGCTTCTGAGGCGCAGCGCACGGAAACCGTCGCAGTACTATAAATTGCGAAGGACTTTTCACATTCCGATTGCATAAAAAAACAGGTTCTTCAGACACTTCTGTGGGTCGGTAGTACGCTGTCGCGCATGGTCTGGCAGCAGAGGATGCGATGGACAGCGTGGAGTTGTACCGACAATTGCTTGGGTTGACGGCGCCCTGGACGGTGGAGCGGGTCGAATTGGACATGGCGCATCAACACGTTGAGGTCCATGTCGGACACGGGCTGGGGGAGCGGTTTGCGTGCCCGGAATGCGGGCGCGAACTGGGCGTCTATGATCACCTTGCCGAGCGGGGATGGCGCCACCTGGACAGCTGTCAGTTCCTGACCTACCTGCATGCACGGCCGCCGCGCGTGTCGTGCCCCGAGCATGGCGTGCGGCAAGTGACGCTTCCCTGGTCGCAGCCGGGCAGCCGCTTTACGAATCTGTTCGAGGCGCTGGCTATCGACGTGCTGCTCGCGGCCAATATCAAGCGTGCAGCCGAGATTTTGCGCATCACCTGGGATGAAGCCTGGGGCGTGATGACACGTGCGGTCGTGCGCGGCCGGGCAACCAGGGGCATAACCATGCCGACGCTGCTGGGTGTCGACGAGAAGGCGATTGCCAAGGGGCACCGTTACATGACACTGGTCTGCGACCTGAAGGAATCGACGGTCGAATATATTGGTGACGAGCGCAAGGAGGCGAGCCTTGGCGCCTACTTCGACGCCTTCCCGCCGTCGTACCGTGAGAACGTGGACGCGATCAGCCTGGACATGTGGCCGCCGTTCATCAATGCCTGCCGCGAGAAGCTTCCGGACGCAGACGCGAAGATGGTCTTCGATCGCTTTCACATCATGCGCCATGTGCTCGACGCGGTGGACAAGGTCCGCAAGCAGGAACACAAGGCGCTGATGAAGGCGGGCAACGCAACACTGGTCCAGAGCAAGTACCTGTGGCTGACCAATCCAGAGAATATGACGGACAAGGCCAGACAACGCTTTGACGCTCTCAGGAACGCGGAACTGAAGACGGGCCGGGCCTGGGCGCTCAAGGAGGCGCTGCGGGCGCTGTGGAACTACACTTCTGCCACATGGGCAACGAAGTTCTGGAAGCGCTGGTACTTCTGGGCAACACACAGCCGCCTGGCACCGATGATCGCGGCTGCCAGGCTGATCGCTCGCCACCTGCCCAACGTATTGACCTACTTCGCCCATCGCATCACCAATGCCGTCGCAGAAGGCCTGAACTCCAAGATCGCTACCGTCCAAAAGCGCGCCTGCGGCTATCGCAATCCCGACCATTTCAAGATCGCCGTCTATTTCCACTGCGGCGGCCTCGATCTATATCCGCCTGTCGTGACCCACACGAAAGTCGGATGAACCAAAAAACAAACGAAAGAAAGCGCGATACGACCTTCGCTTTTTCTGGTTATTTATCGAGATGAAAAGATATGCAATGATCGCCGCCGAATCAGCGGAGCATGTCTGAACCTTGCGCCAGCATACGTTCCGGCAACCCCACGGCCCATTGCTTTTTCATTGAACCGATAATGACCACCTTTCTGTTCGATCTGCTGTCGAACCTCGCCTTGTTCGCCATCGTATCGATGGCCTGTCGACTGTATAACCGGTTCGGGTCGGGTGCCGCGCTGAGCGGCCCTGCGATTTTCGTCGTGATCGCGCTGGCCGCGTGCGTGCTCGACGGCTTGTTGACGTTTGTCGTGTTCGCCGACGCGCAGAACCGCTATGGACAATTCGCCCTGCCGACGTCGTTTCTTCAGCGTGCTGGCGCGTATGCGCTCACGATCGTGATCGCGTTCACGTGGCATCGGATATCGAGGCGCCGGCGCGGCGTGAAAAGCGACCCGGACAACGCGGTTGTCATCCAGACGTCACCGTACTCCGAATCGCGGCTGCGCATGTGAGCCCGGCACGCCCCGACCGGCTTTTCACGTACGCCCCGCCATGTTTCATCGCTATATTGCCGCCGCGAGCAGGGCAGGAACGGTCCTTGCGCATGCGGGCGCCGTCGGCTATAACTCCCGAAGACCGCGCGTTGTGGGTCATGGCACCACCGTCGTTCAATCCGTTGATGGCAACCTATAACGAGGAAACATCTTGGATATCGAAACCGTACGTGCATTCATCATGACCCGTGGCATCGACATCGGCACCAAGGTCATCGGCGCAATCGTGCTGTGGCTCGTCGGCCGCTGGATCATCGGGCTGATCTCCAACCTGTCGCGCAAGCTGCTCGCACGCAACGGCCGGGTCGACCCGACACTCGCCCACTACCTCGCGTCGATTCTCGCCGGGTTGCTGAACCTGCTGCTCGTCCTCGCGATCCTGGAAATCTTCGGTGTGCAGACGACGTCGTTCGCCGCGTTGCTCGCCGGCCTCGGCCTCGCGATCGGTACTGCATGGGGCGGCCTGCTCGCGCATTTCGCGGCCGGCGTGTTCATGCAGGTGCTGCGGCCGTTCAAGGTCGGCGATTTCGTCATGGCCGCGGGCGTCACCGGCACCGTCACGGAGTTGGGCCTGTTCGGCACCACGATCGTGACGCCGGACAACGTGACGACCATCATCGGCAACAACAAGATCTTCTCCGACACGATCTCGAACTACAGCGTGCTGCCGTTCCGGCGCGTCGAGCTGACCGCGAAGATCGCCAATGGCGTCGATCCGACCGATGCGATCGCGCGCTTGAAAGCCGCCGTCGCGAAGATTCCGAACGTGGCCGAAAACCCCGCGCCGGATATCGAGGTCTTGAGCTTCACGCCAGAAGGACCGCTGCTGTGCGTGCGCCCTTACTCGTCCAACCAGAACTACTGGCAGGTCTACTTCGACACCAATCGCGCGATCGTTCAGACCTTCAAGGAAGCCGGCTATCCGACGCCGGAAACGCCACTCGCACCGCGCGCGATCACGCGCGATTGATCTGATCGAACCTCCGCGCGCACCCGACACGGGTCGTCGGCATGGCGGCATGAAAAAAGGCGTCGCGAGATTCACGACGCCTTTCGTGTTTTCAAGGCCCGAAATACAGCAAACAACTCGTCATCAACGCGTACTCGCGTTCGCGCCATTCTTGCGCAGCATCTTCCACAGCGCGCCGAGCACGATCGGTACGATCGCCGCGCCGATACCGACCAGCACGATCACGTTCAGATACTGACGGATGAACGGGATGTTGCCGAAGAAATAACCGAGCAGTGTCAGCAGCAGCACCCACAACAGCGCGCCGACGACGTTGAACATCTGGAAGCGGCTCCACGTCATCGACGACGCGCCCGCGACGAATGGCGCAAACGTCCGCACGACCGGGATGAAACGCGCGAGCACGATCGTCTTGCCGCCGTGTTTCTCATAGAAGTTGTGCGTCTTCTGCAGCGCGGCGCGATCGAGAAAGCGCTCGAGCACCGGAATGTGCGTATTGAACACGCGCGGTCCGATCGCGCGGCCGATCAGATAATTGGTCGTATTGCCCGAGACCGCCGCCACCAGCAGCAACAGGATCAGCAGTCCGAGATGCATCTGCCCGCTCGCGCAGAACGCGCCGCCGATGAACAGCAGCGAATCGCCCGGCAGAAACGGCAGCACCACGAGCCCGGTTTCGGCGAACACGATCGCGAACAGCACCGCGTAGACCCAGGCACCGTACACCTGAATGAAGTCTCCGAGAAACTTGTCGATGTGCAGGACAAGATTGGCGAAATGTAGCAGCGTATCCAAGGAACGTCCTTTTAAACCAGTGTATGCGTAGAGGGAAAACGGCCGCCGCGCGACCCTGCAACAGGCGCAGCAAGCGGCGGGCCGACCGCTGCGAATTGACCGCGACATGATACCGAAAGTGCCTCGGGTCGAATGAAAATCTGCTGGTTGGGCGTCTGCGCGGGCGGCGTGCGCCGAGTCGCTATAATTTCGCCATGTCCGAATTCTCCGAAACGCCTGCGGGCACCGCGGCCGCGGCCGCACCTTCCGACGCCTCCCGCGCAGCGCCCGTGCCGCGTCCGTTGCGCACCATCCGGCCGCTCCCCGATCAATTGATCAGCCAGATCGCCGCCGGCGAAGTGGTCGAGCGGCCGGCGTCGGTAGTCAAGGAGCTGCTCGAGAATGCGCTCGACGCGGGCGCGCAGACGCTGCGCATCCTGCTCGACGAAGGCGGCGTCAAACGCATCTCGATCACCGACGACGGCTGCGGCATCCCCGAGAACGAACTCGTGCTCGCCCTGACGCGCCATGCGACCAGCAAGATCCGCTCGCTTGCCGAGCTCGAAGCGGTCGCGACGCTCGGGTTCCGCGGCGAAGCGCTGGCGTCGATTGCGTCGGTCGCGCAGATGAGCATCACGAGCCGCACCGCAGATGTGCCGCACGCGGTGCGCATCGACGCGGAAACCGGCGTGCTGAGTCCCGCCGCCGGCACCCAGGGCACGACGATCGAAGTCCGCGAGCTGTACTTCAACACCCCGGCACGCCGCAAATTCCTGAAAAGCGAACAGACCGAACTCGGCCACTGTCTTGAACAGATCCGCCGCGCCGCGCTCGCGCGGCCGGACGTCGCGATCTCGGTGCTGCACAACGGCAAGGCCGTCGAGCACTGGAACGCGAGCGAGCCGCCCGCGCGGGTTGCGAAGATTCTCGGCGAGACGTTCGCGACCGCCCATCTGCCGCTCGGCGAATCCGCCGGTCCGCTTGCGATCTACGGCTGCGCCGGTCTGCCGACCGCGAGCCGCGGTCGCGCCGATCAACAGTATTTCTTCGTCAACGGCCGCTTCGTGCGTGACAAGCTGCTCACGCACGCGGTGCGCGCCGCGTATGAAGACGTGCTGCACGGTGAGCGTTATCCGTCGTACGTGCTGTTCCTCGATTTGCCGCCCGAAGGCGTCGACGTGAACGTACATCCGTCGAAAATCGAGGTGCGTTTCCGCGATTCGCGCTCGATCCACCAGTTCGTGTTCCATGCGGTGCAGCGCGCGCTCGCCCGGCACGCGGGCGCGTCGCCTGAAACGACGGCGGGCGGGCATGCGGCGCACCTGGAACCGTCGGCCGGTGGACCGGCTTCATCTGGTTCGACGCCGCCGGGTGTCACGAGCGGCGTAGCCGACGGCATTGGCGCGGGCGCCGGTCTTTCGAGCGGCGCGGGCTTCGGCGCGGGAAGCCGCGGCGGCCTTGGCGGCGGCAGCGGCTTCAGCAGCTTCGGCGCCCCGGGCGCCTCGCAGCCTGGCAATACGTGGATGCGCCAGGCACGCATGACGCAAGGCACGCTGCCGGTCGCGCAACCGCTCGCCGGTTACGACGCGCTGTTCGGCCGCAAGGATCCGCTTGCCGGCCGGGTCGAAGGCGCGTCGCTGTTCGAAGCGCGCGACTCCGCAACCGACGCGACGTCGCCATACGACGCAGCGCCGTTCGCGCCGCGCCCGGCTTCCCCCGCATTCGACGCCACCGACGACCAGCCGCTCGGCTTCGCGCTAGGCCAGATCCACGGCATCTACGTGCTCGCGCAGAACCGCCAAGGGCTCGTAATCGTCGACATGCATGCGGCACACGAGCGCATCCTGTACGAGCAGTTCAAGAGCGCGCTCGCCGACCGCGCGATCGCCGTGCAGCCGCTGCTGATCCCGCAGACGATGCAGGCCGATCCGGTCGAAATCGGCACGGTCGAGGAAGAGCGCGATACGCTCGATGCGCTCGGCTTCGACCTCGCGGTGCTGTCGCCGACCACGCTCGCGATCCGCGCGGTCCCCGCCTTGCTGAAGGACGCCGACCTGCAAGCGCTGGCGCGCGCGGTGCTGTCCGACCTGCATGCATTCGGCGGCTCGCGCGTGCTGACCGAGCGGCAGCACGAACTGCTCGGCACGCTCGCGTGCCATCACGCGGTGCGCGCGAACCGGCGTCTGACGCTCGACGAAATGAACGCGCTGTTGCGCCAGATGGAAGCGACCGAGCGCGCCGATCAGTGCAACCACGGGCGTCCGACCTGGTATCAGCTGACGCTGGCCGATCTCGATCGGCTGTTCATGCGCGGGCAGTAACGACGCTGCGTTTCGATCACACCGTTGCGCCGCGCGCCCGCTTGCCCATGACGTCACACCCTACCCCCATCCCGTGCCTGCTCGGCCCGACCGCGTCCGGCAAGACCGCCGCCGCGCTCGCGCTCGCCGCGCGGCGGCCGGTCGAAATCATCAGCGTCGACTCGGCGCTCGTCTATCGCGAGATGGACATCGGCACCGCGAAGCCGACCGCGGAAGAACGCGCGGTCGCGCCGCATCATCTGATCGATATCGTCGATCCGGCCGACTCGTACTCGGCCGCGCAGTTTCGCGCCGATACGCTGCGGCTCGTCGGAGAAATTCATGCGCGCGGGCGGCTGCCGCTGCTGGTCGGCGGCACGATGCTTTACTACAAGGCGCTCACGCAGGGCCTCAACGACCTGCCCGCCGCCGATGCCGAAGTACGCGCGAGGCTCGACGCCGACGCCGCCCGCGACGGCTGGCCGGCGCTTCACGCGCGGCTCGCCGCGCTCGATCCGGTCACGGCCGCGCGTCTCGCGCCGAACGATTCGCAGCGCATCCAGCGCGCGCTGGAAGTGTTCATGCTGACCGGCCAGCCGATGTCGACGCTGCTCGCCGCGCCCGCGCGCACCGACGACGCCGCATCGGCACGCTTCGTGCCGGTCGCGCTGGAGCCGTCCGAGCGTGGCGTGCTGCACGCGCGCATCGAGCAGCGCTTCGATTCGATGCTCGCGCACGGTTTCGTCGATGAAGTGGTGAAGCTGCGCGCGCGCGGCGACCTGCTGCCCGAGATGCCGTCGATGCGCTGCGTCGGGTATCGGCAGGTGTGGGAATACCTCGATGGCGCGGTCGACTATCGGACCATGCGCGACAAGGGCGTCTTCGCGACGCGGCAACTCTGCAAGCGGCAGCTCACGTGGCTGCGCAGCATGCCGGAAAGACAGGTGGTGGATTGCTGCGATCCGCACGCGACGGCGCGGGTGGTGGAGTTGATCGAAACGCTGGTTTGAGGCGCCGATCAGCGTTGGGGGAATCGGAGGGACGTAAAGCGGGAATTTGAAGCGGAAAATGTGAAGAAGGATTCGAGGCCCGCGCGGCGCACCATTGCGGCACGCCACGCGAGCCCGCGTCAATCTTTAGACCACGACCGTCTGCGCTTCACCCGCTGCGCTTTCACGGACCGTGCCGATCTTCCAGACCTGCTCGCCCGCCGCGGACAGCAGACCGATCGCCGCTTCGGCATCCGCGGCCGACACGATCACCGCCATACCGATACCGCAGTTGAACACGCGGTGCATTTCCGCATCGGCGACGCCGCCGTGCTTCTGCAGCCACGAGAACAGCGGCGGCAGCGGCCACGCGCGATGGTCGAGCTCGGCCGTCAGGCCTTCGCGCAGCACGCGCGGAATGTTCTCGACCAGGCCGCCGCCCGTGATGTGCGCCATACCCTTGACCTCGATCTGCTGCATCAGCGCGAGCAGCGGCTTCACGTAGATGCGCGTCGGCGCCATCAAGGCGTCGGCGAGCGTGCGGCCGTCGAAGTCCGCGTTCAGATCGGGATTGGCACGCTCGATGATCTTGCGCACGAGCGAAAAGCCGTTCGAATGGATGCCGCTCGACGCGAGCCCGAGCACCACGTCGCCCGACGCGATCTTGCTGCCGTCGATGATCTTGCTCTTTTCCACCGCGCCGACCGCGAAACCAGCCAGGTCGTATTCGCCGTCCGGGTACATGCCCGGCATTTCCGCGGTTTCGCCGCCGATCAACGCGCAGCCCGACAGCTCGCAGCCGTGCGCAATGCCCTTCACGACGGTCGCCGCCGTGCCGACGTCGAGCTTGCCGCAGGCGAAATAGTCGAGGAAGAACAGCGGCTCGGCGCCCTGCACGAGGATGTCGTTGACGCTCATCGCGACCAGATCCTGGCCGACCGTGTCGTGCTTGTTCAGCAGGAACGCGAGACGCAGCTTGGTGCCGACGCCGTCGGTGCCGGACACGAGCACCGGTTCCTTGTACTTCTTCGGCACTTCGAACAACGCGCCGAATCCACCGATACCGCCCAGCACGCCGTCGCGCAGGGTCTTCTTGGCAAAGGGCTTGATGGCGTCGACGAGGGCGTCACCCGCATCGATGTCCACGCCGGCGTCGCGATACGACAAACCTTGGGCCGAATCGGTTGAATGCTCGGCGGATTTCGGTTGATTCATGGGGAAAAGCTCGAAGGTCGGTAAAATGCGATTTTACCCGATGCTGGTCGCCTGGCTGGAATTCACGCGTTCCGACGATATCCTGGAAACGACATTGCAACACGACACCCCGATTCCGGCGCCGCCGACCCGCGCAATTGCGCCAGCCGTGCTTCGCGACGCGCGGCCTCACGACCCGGCGAGCACGCTTCACGACAACTGAGCGCCTGGCAACCTTCCAGGCCCCGAGGTCCGGGCCACTTGCGGCCTGAGCCTCATTTTCGGCATTAACCTACTGTGCTTCGTCAACTGACGCTCGATCTCGGCACCCCGCCGCCATCGACATTCGACAATTTCTTCGCCGGCGCGAACGCCGAGCTGGTCACGCGCCTGCGTGAGCTCGACGACGCGCTCGCCTCCGGACCGGTCGCCGATCGCACTTTCTACATCTGGGGCGAAGCCGGCAGCGGCCGCACGCACCTGCTGCAGGCGCTCGTGCACGAAGCGCCGCCGGGGCATGCGCGCTTCGCCGGGCCGCAAAGCAGCCTCGCCGCCTTCGGCTTCGATCCGCGCGTCGCGCTCTATGCGATCGACGACTGCGACGCGCTGTCGGCCGCGCAGCAGATCGCCGTGTTCAACCTGTTCAACGAAGTGCGCGCTCATCCGACCAGCGCGCTCGTCGCCGCGGGCAACGCGGCGCCGATCGGCATGACGGTGCGCGAAGATTTGCGCACGCGCCTCGGCTGGGGACTGGTGTTTCACCTTGCGCCGTTGCCCGACGACGCGAAGGCCGCGGTGTTGAAACGCGCGGCGCGCGAGCGCGGCATCATGCTCGCCGACGACGTGCCGGCCTACCTGCTCACGCACTTTCGCCGCGACATGCCGAGCCTGATGGCGCTGCTCGACGCGCTCGACCGCTTCTCGCTCGAACAGAAACGCGCGGTCACGCTGCCGCTGTTGCGCACGATGCTCGCGTCGCCCGACCCCGCCGCCGCGCCCGGTTCACACGCCGCTCTTCCCGCTTCAAGTAAAATAGGCGCCCATGGCTAACCTTGCACTCTTCGATCTCGACCACACGCTCATTCCCACCGACAGCGACCACGAATGGGGCCGCTTCATGGTGAAAAAAGGCATGGTCGACGCCGAAAATTTCGCCCGTGAAAACGATCGCTTTTACGCCGATTACAAGGCCGGCAAGCTCGACATTCACGCTTATCTGATCGCCATGCTGACGCCGCTCGCGAAGTACACACGCGCGCAGCTCGCGGACTTTCACGCGCAGTACATGCACGAGGTCATCACGCCGGCCATCCAGCCGGTGGCGCTCGAACTCGTGAAACAGCATCGTGAAGCGGGCGACCTGTGCTGCGTCGTCACCGCGACCAACGAGTTCATCACGCGGCCGATCGCGCAGGCGTTCGGCGTCGACACGCTGATCGCGTGCGAGGCGGAGACCGTCGACGGGGAGCCGCACGGCGCCTACACCGGTCGCCCCACCGGCACGCCGAGCTACAAGGAAGGCAAGATCGTGCGCACCGAAATGTGGCTCGCGTCGCTCGGCAAGAGCTGGAGCGACTTCGAGCACAGCTATTTCTATAGCGATTCGCACAACGACATCCCGCTGCTCGAAAAAGTCACCGATCCCATCGCGACCAATCCGGACGACACGTTGCGCGCCCATGCGCAGGCCAAAGGCTGGCGCATCCTCGAACTCTTCCAACCCTCGTGATCAAGAAACTCATCCGCAAGCTATTCGGCCAGGACACGGCGACCGCTGACGACACGCTCTCCGCCGCCGCCAGCGTCGACGGCAATGCCAATGACAAGCCGCCGGCGCGCGGCAAGTCCGTATCCGGCACGACCGCTTCCGGCACGGCCGCGCGGCCGCGCCGCAAGTCCGCAGGTGCCGCTGCTGCCGCGCAAGCGCCGCGCGAGCCGGACGTACCCGTCATCATTCCGCACGACGTGCACGGCATCGACCCCACGCTGATCTCGCGCAATGCGATCCGCGTGACCGAGGGCCTGCAACAGGCGGGCTTCCGTGCGTTCATCGTCGGCGGCGCGGTGCGCGACCTGCTGCTCGGCGTCAAGCCGAAAGACTTCGACGTCGCGACCGACGCGACCCCCGAACAGGTGCAGAAGCTGTTCCGCCGCGCGCGCATCATCGGCCGGCGCTTCCAGATCGTGCACGTGCAGTTCGGCCAGGAAATCATCGAAACCTCGACGTTCCGCGCGCTGGTCGATCCGCCCGCGGCCGACGCGCCGCCGCCGAAGCGTCTGAAGCGCGACGAGCTCGACCGCCGCACCCACGCGGTCGATGCGAGCGGCCGCGTGCTGCGCGACAACGTGTGGGGCGAGCAGCACGAGGACGCCACGCGCCGCGACTTCACGATCAACGCGATGTACTACGATCCGGCCACGCAAACCGTACTGGACTACCACAACGGCATGGCCGACATGCGCGCGCGCCTGTTGCGCATGATCGGCGACCCGGCCACGCGCTATCGCGAGGATCCGGTGCGCATGCTGCGCGTCGTGCGCTTCGCCGCCAAGCTCGACTTCGACATCGACGACGCCACGCGCGCGCCGATCGAGAAGATGGCCGATCTGATCAACAACGTGCCCGCCGCGCGTCTGTTCGACGAAATGCTGAAGCTGATGCTGTCGGGTCACGCGCTCGCGTGCCTGACGCGGCTGCGCCAGGAAGGCCTGCATCACGGGCTGTTGCCGCTGCTCGACGTCGTGCTCGAGCAGCCGACCGGCGAAAAATTCATTTCTCTGGCACTCTCTAACACAGATGCACGCGTGCTCGCCGGCAAGCCGGTGTCGCCGGGCTTCCTGTTCGCGACGCTGTTGTGGCACGACGTGCAGCAGCGCTGGCAGAAGTTCGAGGCCGAAGGCGAGTATCCGGTGCCCGCGCTGCATCGCGCGATGGACGAAGTGCTCGACATGCAGACCGAAAAGCTCGCGATCCACAAGCGCTTCTCGGCCGACATGCGCGAGATCTGGGGCCTGCAGCTGCGCCTCGAAAAACGCTCGGGGCGCAGCGCGCTGAAGCTGCTCGAACACCAAAGATTTAGAGCGGGGTATGATTTCCTCCTGTTGCGCTGCGCATCGGGCGAACTCGACGAGTCGGTCGGCGCGTGGTGGACGGAGTTCATCGAAGGAGACGTCACCGCGCGCGAGACATTGCTCACGCAAGGCGGGAAGGACCGGAGCCCAAGAAAACGACGGCGGCGCGGTGGCGCCAGAAGCCGCGAATCAGGTGACGGAGTGGAGGGCGGCTCGTCCGCCGAACGCACGGACAACGACGCGGGCCTCGAAGGCTCGCACGAAGACTGACGCGGCGTTCGCGGAAAAGCCGTCAAAACGATAGCTGCAGGAAGTTATGCCATGACGGTTGCTTATCTCGGCCTCGGCGCGAATCTCGGGGACGCGCGCCAGACCCTGAAAGACGCGGTGGTGTGCCTCGCACAACAGCACACCATCACCGTGCTCGCCAAATCGAGCCTGTATCGTACTGCCCCGATCGACGCGGGCGGCGACGACTATTTCAACTGCGTCGTGAAGCTGGAAACGACGCTCCCCGTACGGCATCTGCTCGCGCTGTGCCACAAGATCGAGCATCAGTTCGGCCGTGAGCGGCCGTTCCGCAATGCGCCGCGCACGCTCGATCTCGACATCCTGCTGTATGGCGATCAATCGATCGACGAAGCCGATCTGATCGTGCCGCACCCACGCCTCGTCGAGCGCGCGTTTGCGCTGGTGCCGCTTGTCGAGATCGACGCGGCGATCGTCATTCCGCTGCATGGCCGGGCCGCCGCGCTGCTCGACAGCGTGAGCGATCAGCGCATCGAGAAAGTAAAGTCGCCCTGCCAGTGCCCGATGCTCAATGCGCTGACCGGCAATTCCGCCGAGAAAGGCCGTTGCGAATGAGTTCGCCGCCGCTCACGGTCACCGCGCCGCAGCTGCGCCCGCCGTTCGGCTATATCGCGATCGAGGGGCCGATCGGCGTCGGCAAAACCTCACTCGCGCGGCGCCTCGCGCAACGCTGGTCGATGCGCGAACTGTTCGAACGCTCGCAAGACAATCCGTTTCTTGAACGCTTCTATCGCGACACCACGCGCTATGCGCTACCGGTGCAGTTGCACTTCGCGCTGCAACGCGCGCAGCAGGCGCAGGAAGTCAGCGCCGCGCAGGCGAGCGGCACGCCGCTGATCGCCGACTTCATTACGCAGCGAAACGACATCTTCGCGCGTCTGACCTTGCAGGAAGACGAGTGGCAGTTGTACCGCGCGCTTGCCGTGCGGCTCGACGTCAGCGCGCCGGAGCCGGACTTCGTCGTTTATCTGCAGGCGAGCCCGGAGGTGCTGTTCGCGCGCATCCAGAAGCGCGCGGTGCCGATGGAGCTGCAGATTTCCGATGCCTATCTGCGCGCGCTGTGCGACGCGTACAACGAATTCTTCTACCACTACGACCGCACGCCCGTGCTGACGGTCAACGCCGAACACCTGAATCCGCTCGACTCCGACGCGGACCTTGCGCTGCTCGCCGAACGCATCGAGACGATGCGCGGCCGCAAGGAATTCTTTGTCAAAGCCACGTCGCTGTAAGCGGCGCGGCTAGTTCATTTTTTTCACTGGATTGACCATGACTTATTTGCAGGAAGCGAGCCGGAGCGCGATCACCGTGCCGAAACTGCAGGCAATGCGCGACGCTGGCGAAAAAATCGCCATGCTCACCTGTTACGACGCGAGCTTCGCCGCGCTGCTCGATCGCGCGGGCGTCGACGTGCTGCTGATCGGCGACTCGCTCGGCAACGTCCTGCAAGGCCAGGCGACCACGCTGCCGGTGTCGCTTGCCGACATCGCGTATCACACGGCGAGCGTCGCGCGCGCGCGGCCGTCGGCGCTGATCGTCGCGGACCTGCCGTTCGGCACCTACGGCACGCGCGAAGACGCATTCAGGAGCTCGGTCGAACTGATGCGCGCGGGCGCGCAGATGGTCAAGCTCGAAGGCGGCGAATGGCTCGCCGACACGGTGCGGTTTCTGGTCGAGCGCTCGATTCCGGTGTGCGCGCATGTGGGTCTCACGCCGCAGTCGGTGCATGCGTTCGGCGGCTTCAAGGTGCAGGCCAAGACCGAAGCGGGCGCGAGCCAGCTGCTGCGCGATTCGCTCGCCGTGCAGGAAGCCGGCGCGCAATTGATCGTGATGGAAGCGATCCCGTCGCAACTCGCGGGCGAGGTCACGCAGCAGCTGCGCATTCCGACGATTGGTATCGGCGCGGGCCTCGGCTGCTCGGGTCAGGTGCTGGTGCTGCACGACATGCTCGGGATTTTTCCTGGCAAGCGACCGCGCTTCGTGAAGGATTTCATGCAGGGACAGCCGAATATTCAGGCGGCCGTCGAGGCGTATGTGCGGGCGGTAAAGGACGGCACGTTTCCCGGCGCCGAGCACACGTTCTGATGCTTCATTGCCGCGCGAGCGCGCGGCATCCCGTATTTTTCAGTGCTTTAACCAACAAGCCGTGCCGGCACCGCGCCGCGCAACGCGTTGCACACGAGCAGCGCTTCGGCGTTCAGCACATCCGCCCGCGTCAGCACTTTTTCACCTGCCCGCAAGCCCGACGCCTCGTCGAGCAACACGCTTCGCATTACACCCGCCAGCACGCCTGACGCGAGCGGCGGCGTCCACCATTGTCCCGCGAGCTTCACGAACACGTTCGACCTGCCGCCTTCGGTCAGTTCGCCCCGTTCGTTGAAAAACAGCGTATCGAAGGCGCCCTTCGCTTCGGCTTCGCGCCAGCCGCGGTCGTAGTCTGCCCGGCGCGTGGTCTTGTGGCGCAGCAGCGGATCGGCGGCGTGGGTCGGCGCGAACTGCGCTTCGGGGCCGAGCAGAACACCAACGACCGCATCCGCCAACGGCGCAAGTATCGCGGCCGAGATCTGGGTCACCCCGCTCTTGCTCAAAGCAAGCCGCATTCGATGCGGCATCTGCGCCGGGAGCGTGGCGCACCGCGCTGAAATCTCCCCGCGAATGCGCGCTTCGTCGAACCCAAAGCCAAGCGTCGCGGCGCTCGACGACAAGCGCCGCAGATGCCGCTCGACGTGCCGCACGCCGTCTTCCCGCGTCGCGTACATCGTTTCGAACAGTTCGAAACCCGGCTCGGCGCCCATCAGAAAACGTGCTTTCAATCGACACTCCTCGTGCTCGTCGGCGGCCACGCTGTCGAGCACGATGCCCGCGCCGATGCCCATGCTGCCGCGCAGACCGTTCGTGCCACCGTCTGACGCCGATGACGCAGTCAACGTCAACGTGCGAATCGCGACCGACATGCAAAAGTCGCCGCAATCGTGATCATCGCCCGGCGCATCGAGCCAGCCGATCGCGCCGGTATAGAGCCCGCGCGGCGTGCTTTCCAGTTCGTCGATCAACTGCATCGTGCGATGCTTCGGCGCACCGGTAATCGAGCCGCAGGGAAACAGCGCGCGCAGGATCGTCGCGAACGAGGTGCCGTCGAGCAACGTCGCCTCGACAGTCGACGTCATCTGCCACACCGACGCATACGGCTCGACCGAAAACAACGCCGGCACGCTGACCGAGCCGATCCGCGCGACTCGCGACAGATCGTTGCGCAACAGATCGACGATCATGACGTTCTCGGCGCGGTTCTTCGGATCGGTCGCGAGGAACTCGGCGTTACCCCGGTCGACGGCAGGATCTTGCGAGCGCGGCGCCGTGCCCTTCATCGGCCGCGCGCGCAACGTCGGGCCGTGCTTTTCGACGAATAGTTCGGGCGAACACGACAGCACCCACGCATCGTCCGGCAACGCGATCAGCGCGCCGAACGACACGGGCTGGCGCGCGCGCAACCGCCGATAGAACGCGAGCGGCGAGCCGAACACGTCGAAGCCGAGGCGGTACGTGTAGTTGACCTGATAGGAATCGCCCGCGCGCAGGGCGGCGTGAATCGCGTCGATCGCCGCGTCGAACTCGGCGCGATCGACGCTCTCGCGCACGTTCGCGGTGCCCGCGACCGACGGCTCGAAAGCGCCGTTGTCCCGCGCCGTCAGCCACGCGTCGACCTCGTCGCGCGAAAGCTTCGCACAACGTTCGAACAATAAAAAACGCAGCGTGGCATTGCCACGCTGCGTTTCAGAAGATCGGCGCGCATCGAAACCCATCAGCGCGCGGCCAAATTCATAATCGGCGAGCACAACAGCGTGCAAACCGCTCCGGGTATCCGCCGCAACGCTGTCGCACACGGCTTCGAGCTGCGCCGCCTCCGTGCAGACCCGCTCGCGCACGAAACCCGTGTACAAGCGGCTCGACGGAAGCGCCGCCGTTGCACCGCAATCGTCGAGCAGCGCGAACGCCGCGCCGCGACTGTCCACCGTCATACTGACCGCCGAATCAAATCAATCGAAAAAGCTCTTTACGCGATCGAACCAGCTCTTGCTTTGCGGACTATGCCGCGAACCGCCTTCCACGAGCGCCTTTTCGAACTGCTTGAGCAGATCGCGCTGCGCTTCGGTGAGCTTGACCGGCGTTTCAACCTGCACGTGTACGTACAGATCGCCGGCGATGCTCGAACGCAGCCCCTTGATGCCCTTGCCGCGCAAACGGAACGTCTTGCCGGACTGCGTGCCTTCCGGCACCGTGAAGCTGGCGCGACCGGCGAGCGTCGGCACCTCGATATCGCCGCCGAGCGCCGCGGTAGTGAACGGGATCGGCATCTGGCAATGCAGATCGTCGCCGTCACGCTCGAACACCGAGTGCTGCTTGATATGAATCTCGACGTACAGATCGCCCGCCGGACCGCCGTTGATGCCCGGTTCGCCGTTGCCGGCCGAGCGGATGCGCATGCCGTCGTCGATACCGGCCGGGATCTTCACTTCGAGCGTCTTGGTTTCCTTCACCTTACCCGCGCCGTGGCAGTGATTGCACGGCTCGGGGATGTAGGTACCGGTGCCGTGGCACTTCGGGCAAGTCTGCTGGATGCTGAAGAAGCCCTGCGACATGCGCACCGAACCCGAGCCGCTACAGGTCGGGCAGGTTTCCGGCTTGGTGCCCGGCTTCGCGCCCGAGCCATGGCAGACTTCGCACGAAACCCAGCTCGGCACGCGAATCTGCGTGTCGTAGCCGTGTGCGGCCTGCTCGAGCGTGATTTCCATGCTGTAGCGCAGATCGGCGCCGCGATACACCTGCGGGCCCGCGCGGCCGCCTCCGCGTGCGCCGCCGCCGGCCGCCTGGCCGAAGATGTCGCCGAAGATGTCGCCGAATGCATCGGCAAAGCCGCCGAAACCTTGCGCGCCGGCCCCACCCATGTTCGGATCGACGCCCGCGTGACCGTACTGATCGTACGCGGCGCGCTTTTGCGAATCCGACAGCATTTCATAGGCTTCCTTCACTTCCTTGAAATGCTCTTCCGCATCCTTGTGACCCGGATTGCGGTCGGGGTGGTGCTTCATCGCGAGCTTGCGATAAGCCTTCTTGATTTCGTCGTCGCTCGCGTTCTTTGCGACGCCCAGAACCTCGTAGTAATCCCGTTTCGCCATATCGGTTCAACGCCGCCGCGCAAAGCGACGCGGTAGCTCCTTGTGAATGCTGTGGAGTCTCACGACTCGTCCGGCCGCTGTCTGCGCCGCGCCAGGGCACGGTTCAAAACAACGCCCTCCATAAAACGAACGTGCCCGGAGAGCCCCAAAAAGGCTCGCCAGGCGCGAAAACCGCTCTTGCACTTTGGGCGCCCCCGGGGGCGCCGTTCTCGTGCAGCCGGGCCGCGCACATTGCTGTGCACGGCTTTACGGTCGGATGCCGACCTGGCTTTAGTCTTTCTTCACTTCCTTGAAGTCAGCGTCGACCACATCGTCGGCCTGCTGGCTCGCACCCGCCGATGCACCGGCACCGCCCGCCGCGCCCGCCGCCGCTTCGGCACCTTGCGCAGCCTGCATGTCGGCGTACATCTTCTCGCCCATCTTCTGCGAGGCCGTGGCCACCGCTTCGATCTTCGCTTCGATCGCGGCTTTGTCGCTCGAGTTGCTCTTCAGCGCGTCTTCGAGGTCCTTCAACGCGGCTTCGATCTTGTCCTTCTCGCCAGCTTCGAGCTTGTCGCCGTACTCGGTCAGCGCCTTCTTCGTGCTGTGGACGAGGGCGTCACCCTGGTTGCGGGCGTCGGCCAGCTCACGCAGCTTGTGATCTTCTTCCGCGTTCGCTTCGGCGTCCTTCACCATCTTCTCGATTTCGGCTTCGGACAGACCCGAGTTCGCCTTGATCGTGATGCGGTTCTCCTTGCCGGTCGCCTTGTCCTTCGCGCCGACGTGCAGAATGCCGTTCGCGTCGATGTCGAAGCTCACTTCGATCTGCGGCACGCCGCGCGGTGCCGGCGGAATGCCTTCGAGGTTGAACTCGCCGAGCAGCTTGTTGCCCGCTGCCATTTCGCGTTCGCCCTGGAACACCTTGATCGTCACGGCGCCTTGATTATCATCAGCCGTCGAGTAGACCTGCGCGTGCTTGGTCGGGATCGTCGTGTTCTTGTTGATCATCTTCGTCATCACGCCGCCGAGCGTTTCGATGCCGAGCGACAACGGGGTCACGTCGAGCAGCAGCACGTCCTTGCGGTCGCCCGACAGAACCTGGCCCTGGATCGCGGCACCAACGGCCACGGCTTCGTCCGGGTTCACGTCACGGCGCGGATCCTTGCCGAAGAACTCCTTCACCTTTTCCTGCACCTTCGGCATACGGGTCATACCGCCGACCAGGATCACGTCGTCGACTTCGCCGACCTTCACGCCCGCATCCTTGATCGCGACGCGGCACGGCTCGATGGTGCGTTCGATCAGGTCTTCGACCAGCGCTTCCAGCTTGGCGCGCGTGATCTTCAGGTTCAGGTGCTTCGGACCCGATGCGTCCGCCGTGATGTACGGCAGGTTGATTTCGGTCTGCTGGCTCGACGACAGCTCGATCTTGGCCTTTTCAGCCGATTCCTTCAGGCGCTGCAGCGCGAGCACGTCTTTCGACAGATCGACGCCCTGCTCCTTCTTGAACTCGCCGATGATGTAGTCGATGATGCGCTGGTCGAAGTCTTCGCCGCCGAGGAACGTATCGCCGTTCGTGGACAGCACTTCGAACTGCATTTCACCGTCGACGTCCGCGATTTCGATGATCGACACGTCGAACGTACCGCCGCCCAGGTCGTACACCGCGATCTTGCGATCGCCCTTTTCAGCTTTGTCCAGACCGAACGCGAGAGCCGCGGCGGTCGGTTCGTTGATGATCCGCTTGACTTCCAGACCGGCGATGCGGCCGGCGTCCTTGGTTGCCTGACGCTGGCTGTCGTTGAAGTACGCCGGCACCGTGATCACGGCTTCCGTGACGGTCTCGCCAAGGTAGTCCTCCGCGGTCTTCTTCATCTTGCGCAGGACTTCGGCGGAGATTTGCGGCGGCGCGAGCTTCTGGTCGCGCACTTCGACCCACGCGTCACCGTTGTCGGCCTTGATGATCTTGTAGGGCATCAGGCCGATGTCCTTCTGCACTTCCTTCTCTTCGAAGCGGCGGCCGATCAGGCGCTTGACCGCGAACAGCGTGTTCTTCGGGTTCGTGACCGACTGACGCTTGGCCGGCGCGCCGACCAGGATCTCGCTGTCATCCATGTAAGCGATGATCGACGGCGTGGTGCGCGCGCCTTCCGAATTCTCGATGACCTTGACCGAGTTGCCTTCCATGATCGCCACGCACGAGTTGGTCGTGCCGAGGTCGATACCGATGATTTTGCCCATTTTTACAAATCTCCTGACTTTGATCGCTGCGGAAAGCGCCCGGTTGACCCATCTGGCGGCGGGACGATCCGCTCTCAATTCATACCTGCACTCAAAATAAGTGCGGCCGCATCGTTTTCAAGACCTCTTTTGCGATGCGGTCTTTAATTTTTTTCAATCAGGGGGCGAGGCGCCTGAATCTTCGCTGCGAGCCCGCTCCGTCAGTCTGCGCGGCGCCCCCGGCGTGGTTCGCCGGAGGTGCCTGAATCGATCGGACCTTTGCGGCACGTAGCGATGCGAAGCGACGCAGCAGACGCCACCGGCGCAAACGCCCTGAGCGAGTGTCGACGTGATTACTTCGGCGCCGCGACGGTCACGAGCGCGGGACGCAGTACGCGATCCGCGATCACAAAGCCCTTTTGCAGCACCGCGACGACGGTGTTCGGCTCCTGGTCGGCCGGCACCATCGAAATGGCCTGATGACGATGCGGATCGAACTTTTCGCCGACCGGATTGATCGCCACGACTCGACCCTTCTCGAGCGCGCCGCTCAACTGCCGCAGCGTGAGCTCGACGCCTTCGCGGACCTTCTGCAAGTCGTCGGACGAATGGGCGACGGCCGCCTCGAGACTGTCGACCACCGGCAGCAGATGCTCGGCGAAGCTCTCGATCGCAAACTTGTGCGCCTTGGCGACGTCTTCCTGAGCGCGCCGACGCACGTTTTCGGTTTCGGCCTTCGCGCGCAGGAAGCTTTCCTGCAACTCGGCGATCTTCGCCTGAGCGTCGGCCAGCGCCTGCTCGGCGGCACCCTGGGCGGGTTCCGCGGGGGCGCCGGTGTCCGGCTGTTGAGCAGCGGCCCCGGCCGCCTCGGCGGCCTGGCGCGCGGCTTCGTCGGCGGGCGTGGGATTCTGGCTCGTCGGGTTCTCTTGCGTGTTTTCCATGTCGCTGAAAGTCGTTAAAAAGTAAAAGCCAAAGGCGGTGCAAGCCGTTCCGACACAGTACGATTCATGCTTTGCAAAATCGCGACACGCGTCTTCGCGCCGATCCGCCAGACCGGACCCCAGATGGGGCCTGAAAAAGCCGTTTCAAGCGGGTCGAGGGTTTTTTCGCACCACCGACGTGCAGGCGAAATGCGCCGTAACAAGCCTCAACGTGGCGCAATCAGATAGAGATTGAGTGCAGCCCGCAACTGACCTATTCTCCAGTCATGGAGCGGCAACGCCACGTTAACCCTAATCTGACGTAAGCGTTACCGACACCTGACAGTCGTTCCGATAGCCTGTTTCAGCCCATCAAGGGGAGTACCGTGAAACTGACCTTTGCAATCGGGGTGGTCGCACTGGTACTGATCGCGGGCACCACGACCATCTGCATGTCCGGTGCGGTCAACGACCACACCACCGAGTACGGCGGCGCACACGCCACCGTGGAGCAGTTTCTCAATCCCCACCTGAAAATCTGTCGATAGTGCGCCGGTCGCGTTTGGTCGGTCGGCCGTGCAGCGCGGCGGCCGGCTCGTGGTAGACCTTGCGCCGTTCCTGCTCGACCTGCCGCTTCTCCTTGCTCTGCGCGGTTTCCACATAAAGCGTCTGCGCGACGCTCGCCGGACCGCGTACGTCGCATACGCCCAGCACCTCCACCTGCCACACGTAGCGCTCGATCTCGATTTCGACCAGATCGCCGACACGCACGTCCTTCGCCGGCTTCACGGCGACGCCGCCGATACGCACCCGCCCCTTGTCGACCGCCTCCGCGGCCAGCGAACGCGTCTTGAAGAAGCGCGCGGCCCACAGCCATTTGTCGATGCGCAGTTTCGCGCCCGGTTCGGTTGAAATGCGGTAGTTCATCTGCGTATTCAAGCTCCTGTCGTGTGCGGCACCGGCACCGCCTGCACGGGCCAGCCCTGCAGATGCTGCGCAACGATTTCGCCAAGCGCGGCAACCCACGGCTGCGACGCGTTCAGACAGGCGATCCGGTGAAACTCCTTGCCACCCGCCTGCAGAAATTCGCCGCGCACTTCCATGCCGATTTCCTCGATCGTTTCGAGGCAGTCGGCGGTGAAACCCGGGCAAAACACGTCAGCACGCCGCACGCCTGCCGCGCCGAGTTCCTTCAACGTCGGCGCCGTGTAGGGCTGCAGCCATTCGGCCTTGCCGAAGCGCGACTGGAATGTGATGCGGCATTCGACCGACGTCAAATCGAGCGCCTGCATCAGCAGCGCGCCGGTCTGCTGGCATTGCTCGTGGTACGGGTCGCCGAGGTCGAGCGTGCGCTTGGGCACGCCGTGGAAACTGAGCACGAGCTTGTCGCCCGCCGCGAAATCGGGGCGGCCGTGCAGATGCCAGTAGTGGTGCACCTGTGCGGCGAGCGCCGCGATGTACGCCGGGTGATCGGCGTACTGGCGCACGGTGCGGATTTCCGGCTGGTTGCGCATGCGCTTGAGCGCGGAAAAGGCTTCGTCGAACGCGGTCGCAGTGGTCGACGCCGAATACTGCGGATACATCGGCATCAGCAACACGCGCTCGGCGCCCGCGAGCTTCAGCTGGTTCAGCATTGCCGGAATGCCGGGCGTGCCGTAGCGCATCGCGTAGTCGACCAGCACCGTGTAGTCGTTCAGTTGCAGCAGATGGCGCAGGCCCTCGACCTGCTTTTCGGTGTGGACGCGCAGCGGTGAGCCCTCGGGCATCCACACCGCCGCATACTTCTTCGCAGAGCTGCGGCCGCGAAACGGCAGAATCAGCAGACGCAGAATGAGCTGCCACAGCAGCGCCGGAATTTCGACCACGCGAGGATCGGACAGGAACTGCGCGAGGTAGCGGCGCACCGCGCGCGGCGTCGGCGCGTCGGGCGTGCCGAGATTGATCAGCAACACGGCGACGCGATGCGACGTGGCGTTCTGTGAAGGCCGCTCGAGGTCGAAGCGCATAGGTAGCAGAAATCACCGCATTTTGCGGCGAGTCGATTCAATGGAGATTCATTATAGCGGCGCGGGTTCTGCCCGGCGCCGCCAGAGACCCCTGGCCATTCGGACGATTGGCAGACACCGCGCGTTCGCGCATCATGATCGCCACGGACTGCGATGACGACAGTTCCGCGGAGCCCGAGGACTACTGCTGGCTGAGCGTCATGGACAATAGCCGCGCGGTGATGTCCACGATCGGAATCACGCGGTTGTAGGCCATGCGGGTCGGTCCGATCACACCGAGCGTGCCGACGATCTTGCCGTTCACCTCGTACGGCGCGGTGACGACGCTCATTTCCTCGATCGGTACCAGATTCGATTCGCCGCCAATGAATATTTGCACGCCCGCCGCGTGACTCGACACGTCGAGCAACTGAAGGAGGCTGGTCTTCTGGTCGAACACATCGAACAGCTTGCGCAGGCGCGCCATGTCCGACGAAAGGTCGGCGACTTCGAGCAGATTGCGCTCGCCCGAGATCAACACGGTCTCGCCGGTGTCGGATTCGTCGGTGCTGGCGGTGACGGCCGCGTGCATCAGCGAGGTCATGTCGCCACGCAGCTCGTCGATTTCCTCGCGCAGGCGGCGGCGCACCTCGTCGAACGAGAGGCCCGCGAAGTGCGCGTTGATGTAATTGGAGGCTTCCACCAGCTGCGAAGGCGAAAAGTCGCGCTGGGTGGCGAGGATGCGGTTTTGCACGTCGCCTTCGGGCGTCACGATGATCAGCAGAATGCGCTGGTCGGACAGGCGCATGAATTCGATCTGCTTGAACACATGGCTGCGACGCGGCGTGAGCACGACGCCGGCGAACTGCGACAGATTTGAGAGCACGCTCGCCGCCGCGGCGACGATCTTCTGCGGCTCGCCCACCTGCAGCGTGGTCTTGACGGTGCGCGTCACCGCCTCCTCGTCGGCGGCGGATTCGACGGTCAGCATCGTGTCGACGAACAGGCGGTAGCCGCGTGGCGTCGGAATGCGCCCTGCCGACGTATGCGGACTGATCACGAGCCCCAGATCCTCGAGGTCCGACATCACGTTGCGGATCGTGGCCGGACTCAGTTCGAGGCCCGAATAACGTGACAGCGTGCGCGAGCCGACCGGCTGACCTTCGGCGATGTAGCGCTCAATCAGCGTTTTGAGGAGGGTTTGTGCGCGAGGATCTAGCATGACGAAAAATTTTAGCTCATTGGCATCGCAGCCGAGAGCGCCCGCGGCGCCCGCTCCCGGCGAATGCACCGCCGTCGGCGGGCTCGCATGTCATCGGGTCTTCACCATTCTAACGATAATCGCGACATACGCAGACGCCCTGCGTGCGCCGCCCCACAACCGGGTTGGTCTGCGGTTCTTTTCAGGCCCTACCTATGGTGTAATGCCGGCATGCAAGTGACCAGCCAGTTCAAGACCGTCGCGCTCGTCGGGCGCAGCAATACGCCAGGCATCGGCGAGCCGCTGACCGCGCTCGCCGCCTGCATCGCGAAGCTCGGCCTCGAAGTCGTGTTCGAAGCAGACACCGCCGCCGAAATCGGCGTGACCGACTATCCGGCGCTGCGTCTCGCCGAGATCGGCGCGCGCGCCGACGTCGCCGTGGTGCTCGGCGGCGACGGCACGATGCTCGGCATCGGCCGCCAGCTCGCGCCGTATCGCACGCCCTTGATCGGCATCAATCACGGGCGGCTCGGCTTCATCACGGACATTCCGATCTCCGACATGCGCGAGATCGTGCCGCAGATGCTGTCCGGCAATTTCGAGCGCGAGGAGCGCTTGCTGCTCGAAGCGCGCATCGTGCGCGACGGCACGCCGATCTACCACGCGCTCGCGTTCAACGACGTGGTGGTCAACCGCAGCGGCTTCTCGGGCATGGCGGAGTTGCGCGTGTCGGTCGATGGCCGCTTCATGTACAACCAGCGCTCGGACGGCCTGATCGTCGCGACGCCGACCGGCTCGACCGCGTATTCGCTGTCCTCGCAGGGGCCGATCCTGCATCCGCAACTACAGGGCATCGTGCTCGTGCCGATCGCGCCGCACGCGCTGTCGAACCGGCCGATCGTGCTGCCGGACGAATCGAAGGTCAGCATCCAGATCGTTTCCGGGCGCGAGGTGAACGTCAATTTCGACATGCAGTCGTTCACGTCGCTGGAGCTCGGTGACACGATCGAGGTGCGCCGTTCGCGTCACACGGTGCCGATGCTGCATCCGGTCGGCTACAGCTACTATGCGACGCTACGCAAGAAGCTGCACTGGCACGAGTACCCGTCGCACGAAGAAGACCCGAGGCCGTAAGCGGCACTTTGATTTCGCACGCCGCCGCGGCCGCCACCCGAATCCCAAGCTCACCCGACGACCTCCATGCTTCGCCACCTCTCGATACGCGACTTCGTCATCGTCGCCGCGCTCGACCTCGAATTCGACAGCGGCTTTACCGTTTTCTCGGGCGAAACCGGCGCCGGCAAATCGATCCTGATCGACGCGCTCGCGCTGGCACTAGGCGCGCGCGCCGAGGCGAGCGTCGTGCGCACCGGCGAGAGCCGCGCCGACATCACCGCGGAGTTCGAGACGCACGCACAGGTCGATCAATGGCTCGACACGCAGGCGCTCGGCGCGGCCGACAACGGCCAGCACGGCGGCACCGTGATGCTGCGGCGGGTGGTCGACGCGAACGGCCGCTCGCGCGCGTTCATCAACGGTACGGCGGCCACGCTCGCGCAGCTGCGCGAGGTCGGCGAGATGCTCGTCGATATTCACGGCCAGCACGCGCACCAGTTGCTGATGCGCCCCGACGCGCAGCGCGAGCTGTTCGACACGCACGCGGGCCTGTCCGACCTGGCCGCCGCCGTCACGCGCGCGTGGCGCACGTGGCGCGACAAGGCGCAGGTCGTCGAGCACGCGCAAACGCGCGATCGCGAGCTGCAACTCGAACGCGAGCGACTCGCGTGGCAACTCACCGAACTCGACAAGCTCGCGCCACAGCCGGGCGAATGGGAAGAAGTCAACACCGAGCATCGGCGGCTGTCGCATTCCGCGAATCTGATCGACGGCGTGCAGGGAGCGCTCGGCGCGCTGTCCGAATCGGACGACGCGATGATCACGCATCTCGGCTCGATCGTGTCGAAGGTGCGCGACCTCGCGGAGATCGACCCCGCGCTGAACGACGTGCTCGCCGCGCTCGAACCGGCCGAAATCCAGTTGCAGGAAGCCGCGTATTCGCTGAGCCACTACGCGCAGAAGCTCGAGCTCGATCCGGAGCGGCTCGCGCAGGTCGAAAAACGCCTCGACGCGCTGCACTCGGCCGCGCGCAAGTTCCGCCTGCGGCCTGAGACGCTGCCGGAAGAACACGCCGAGCGGCGCAAGCAACTGGCCGCGCTCGACGCCGCCGCCGACCTCGACGGCCTGCGCGCCGCCGAAGCGCAAGCGAAGGAAGTGTTCGTCGCCGAGGCGAAAAAGCTGTCGAAGGCACGCGCGAAAGCAGGCAAGGCGCTCGGCGAGGCGGTCACGACCGGCATGCAGGAACTGTCGATGAAAGGCGGCAGCTTCGACGTCGCGCTGGTGCCGCTGCCCGAAGGTGGCGCGCACGGGCTCGAGCAGATCGAGTTCCGCGTCGCCGGTCATGCCGGCGTGCCGCTGCGGCCGCTCGCGAAGGTTGCGTCAGGCGGCGAACTCGCGCGTATCAGTCTCGCGCTCGCAGTGATCGCGAGCGCGGCCAGCCCGACACCGACCCTGATCTTCGACGAAGTGGATACGGGCATCGGCGGCGGCGTGGCCGAAGTGGTCGGACGGCTATTGCATCAGCTCGGCGAGGCGCGCCAGGTGCTGTGCGTGACCCATCTGCCGCAGGTCGCCGCGCGCGGCGATCATCATTTCCAGGTCGCAAAGATGAGCAACGGCACCGGCGGCACGCTCAGCAGCGTGAGCGCGCTCGACAAGGCGAGCCGCATCGAGGAAGTCGCGCGAATGCTCGGCGGCCTCGAAATCACGGCGACCACGCGCAAGCACGCGAAGGAAATGCTGGCCGCCTGAAATTGCGCCGCGCATAGGCGGCCGCACACGGCTGAGTCGGCCTGGCCGGGACGTCACACCGATCCCGGCCGCGCATGATGCGCTACGCGAAGTGCGTGAGCGCCCTTACCCAAACACCCTCTTCCACAACGCCAGCACCGCCTCGCGCTCGGCCGCGACCAGCGCCGGATCGACCCGCGCCTTCTCCATCCCATCGAGCCGCAGCGTGTGCTGCAGCTTGCGATAGCGCCGATAGGCGGCGCCGACCGTCTCCGCTTCCGCTTCGCTCATCAGCCCGAAACGCGACACCTCACGCAGCAGCGCGATATTGCCGGTATTCCGGATCAGCTCGGGATCGCGCGCCGCATGCAGCAGCACCCAGTACTGCACGGTGAACTCGATATCGACCATGCCGCCGCGGTCGTGCTTCAGGTCGAACAGCGCCGGCGTATGGTTCGGATGTCCCGCCTCGACACGCGCGCGCATCTCGACGATCTCTTTCGCGAGCGGCGCCGCTTCGCGCGGCGTCGTCAGCACCTGTTCGCGGATCGCCTCGAACTTCGCGCCGATCTCCGGATCGCCCGCGCAGTAGCGCGCACGCGTCAGCGCCTGATGCTCCCACACCCACGCGGTATTCGCCGCGTCGCCCTCGCGCAGCTGGTAGCGACGGAACGCATCGAGGTCGGTGATGAGCAGGCCCGACTCGCCGTTGGGTCGCAGCCGCAGGTCGATGTCGAACAATGTGCCGGCGCCGGTCGCGGTGGTCAGCCATGTGATCAGACGCCGTGTGTAGGTTGCGTAGACGTCGGCGGCGGCATCGCCGGGATCGTCGTACAGAAAGATCACGTCGAGGTCCGACGCGTAGCCGAGCTCCTTGCCACCGAGCTTGCCGTAGGCGATCACCGCGAAGCGCGGCACGTCGCGATGACGTTTGGCCAACTGCTTCCACACGGCTTCGATCGTCACGTCGAGCACTGCGTCGGCGAGCTCGGACAGCCGGTCGCTAACGTGCTCGACGGACAGCTTGCCGGCAAGCTCGATCAGCAGAATGCGGAACACCTCGGCCTGATGCGCGTGACGCAGCAGATCCATCTGCTGCTCGACGCCATCGGCGGCGGCGAGCCGCAAACGCAACGTACGCTTGAATTCAGCCCAGTCGAACGGACTGTTGATCGCCTCGACGTCGAGCAGCTCGTCGAGCAGCTGCGGATGGCGGATCAGATAACCGGCCGCCCAGCGCGAGCCGCCCAGCACCGACAGCACCTGGTGCAGCGCCTGCGGATACTCGGTCAGAAGCGCCAGATACGCGCCGCGCCGGCTCACCGCTTCGAGCAGATCGAACAGGCGCGCGACCGTATCGCCGCGCCGCCCGGCCGGCTCCAGCGTGCGCGCGGCTTCGAGCGCGCGCTGCGCGACGATGTCGAAACGCTGCCGGCTGCGCTCGTTCAGGCCCGTGTAGCGCGACGAGCGCCACACCGCCTGCAGCCGGGCGAGCAGCTCACCGGGCTCGGCCACCCCCAGTTCGACGAGGCGCGCGCGCAGTGCGTCGTCGGCGCTATCGTCGGCGAGCGCGCTGCTCCACACCCACGCGGCCGCGCCGTCCTCGGGCGCGCCGCAACCGTCGCGGCCGCCCACCTTGTCGGCGAAAATCTGGTCGAACTGCTGTTCGACGAACTCGCGATGCGCGTCGAGCTTCGTCATCAATTGCGGGTAGTCGTCGCAGCCCATTACGCGCGCGAGCGCCATGCGGTCTTCGGCATCGACGGGCATCGCGTGGGTCTGCGCGTCGTTGCGATATTGCAAACGATGCTCGAGCTCCCGCAGAAAGCGATACGCCTGCGACAGCTTCACGCACACCGACGGATCCATCAACCCATTCGTGGCCGCGTGGCGCAGCACGGCGAGCGTCGGCCGCACGCGAAAGCCGGCGTCCTGGCCGCCGCGGATCAGCTGGAACACCTGCGCGCTGAATTCGATTTCACGGATGCCGCCACGGCCGAGCTTGATGTCGTCGGCCTTGTCGGGGCGCATCGACGCGCGGCGCTGCGCCTCCTGGCGGATCTGCAGATGCAGCGCGCGAATCGCGCTGATCACGCCGAAATCCAGATAGCGTCGATAGACGAACGGCGTGACGATCGCCCCGAGCTGCTTCTGCAGCCGCTGCGCCGAGGCGCTCGCGCCCTCGGACACGAGCCGGCCCTTGATCCACGCGTAGCGCTCCCACTCGCGGCCCTGCACATAGAAATACTCTTCGAGCATGCCGAGGCTGCATACGAGCGGCCCCGAATCGCCGTTCGGCCGCAGACGCATATCGACGCGAAACACGTAGCCGTCGGCGGTGACTTCGGCGAGCGCGCCGATCAGCCGCTTGCCGAGCCGCGTGAAGAACTCCTGGGTCGCGAGCGGCGAGCGCTGGCCGCCGGCGGTCTCGCCGTCGTCCTCATAGACGAAGATCAGGTCGATATCCGACGACACGTTCAGCTCGCGCCCGCCGAGCTTGCCCATACCGACCACGCCGAGTGTGAGCCGTTCGCCCTGCTGGTCGCGCGGCTCGCCATACAGCGCTTCGAGCTCGGCGCTCAGCACCGTCAGCGCGCGCTGGATCGTCGTTTCCGCGAGATCGGTCATCGCGCCGGTGACTTCGGCGATATCGGCCTCACCGGCCAGGTCGCGCTCCATCACCGCGCAGAATACTTCGGTGCGCAGCTGGCGCAGCGCGCGCTTCAGCGCATCTTCGTTGACCGGCGCACCGGCTGGGCCCGCCGCCTCGGCGCACAGTTCGTCGAGACGCGCGTCGATGCGCTCGCGCGTCAGCGGTTCGTCGGTCAGCGCGCCGACATGCGCGACCAGTTGCGGGCGGGCCGCGGCGGCGCGCGCGGCATAGTACGAATAGCTGGAACTCAGGAGGGTGGCGTCAGTCATCAAAAATCTGGCTCGCTCGTTGCTTGATCGAATTTGTCCGGCGGTATTCTGACGGTGTACGGTGTCGTTCCGGGGTCGTTGTCGTGTCGTTCCGTCGTGCCATCGGCATGCGGCGACAAGCGTGCCGGCCCCCGTGCCGGACGGCCTCGCCAATCGCCGTCACGGGCCATCGGACAGGGTTTGCAGGAGGTCCGCCGACGCTTTCCCGTGTGATACATTTCGTCGTTAACACGCAAAACTACCATACGCCCAGCCGCCGCAGCATGTCCGAGCGAAACGAATCCGCCGACCCGCAAACCCCACCGCAGGTCCGGCATGTGAGCGGAAGCGACCACATCGTGCTGCGTCGGACGTTGCGCGTGCTCGCCGCGCTCGCGCTCATCCTCTATTTCATCGCGGGCGGACTGTTTCTGGGTTTGCGCTACGTGGTGCTGCCGCGCGCCGACATGTTCCGGCCGCGCATCGAAGCCGCGGTCTCCGACAAGCTGCGCACCCAATTCACGATCGGCCGGCTCGCGCCGCACTGGAGCGGCTTCCAGCCAGGGCTCGATGTCACGAATCTCGTCATCCGCGATCACGACGGCCAACCCGCGCTGACGATTCCGCACGCCACCGCGTCGGTGTCCTGGCGCTCGCTGTGGGAGTTTCATCTGGCGCTGTCGAGCCTGATCGTCGATCAGCCGGACGTGCTGGTGTCGCGCAGCGAGGACGGCGTGCTGTCGGTCGCGGGCGTGCCGGTGCCGACGCGCCACAGCGGCAACGACGCGCTGTCCACCTGGTTGTTGCGTCAGCAGGCGATCGTCGTGCGCGGCGGCGTGCTGCGCTGGCGCGACGCGACGCGCAACGAACCCGAACTGGCGCTGCGCGACATCCGCATCGCGATCCTCAATGACGGCCGCGACCACCGCATGGCGCTGCAGGCGCCACCCGACGGCCAGGTGCTGAAAGGCCCGCTCGACTTCCGCACGCACTTCCGCCACGCGCCGCTCTCGGCGCTCGGCAAGCCGATCAACTGGAGCGGGCAGGTGTACATGTCGACGGGCCCGGTCGATCTGCCGACGCTCGCGCGCTACGTCCAGTTCCCGATCGAGACGTTCGCCGGCCGCATCGACAATGCAATCTGGATCGACTTCAGCGAAGGCCGCATGACCCAGGCGACCGGCCAGTTGAGCGGTTACGACGTCGCGATGCGCGTGCGCCCGACCCAGCCAAAGCTGCTCGTGCCGATCGCCCACTTTCTGTGGCGCGTCGAGGCAAACGAAGGCGAGTACCGGCTGCAGCTGTCGGACCTGCGTGCCGAGCTCGGCCAGCCGCCGCTCGAAGACGGCACGCCGCTCACGCGCATCCTGCGCTTCCGGACCCTCGACAGCCGCTACCGGATGGCGTCGCAGCAGCATGGGCAGCTTTTGAGCGTCAGCGGCGATCGCGTCGATCTCGGCATCCTCGCCGAATTCAGCCGCGCGCTGCCGCTGCCGCGGCACTTTCTCAATGAACTCGTGCGCATCAATCCGCGCGGGCGCGTCGCGAACTACGTGATCGAGCTCGAGCGCGGCAAGCCGGAATCCGGAGAAGTGGGCAGCGACCATCGGCCGACGGGTGCCGAACCGATCGAGCGTTATCGCTTCAAGGGCGATTTGCAGGGCATCAGCTTTGCCGCCCAGGAGCCGGGGCCGGGCCTGACGCCGCGCGGCCACCCGCGCGCCGGCGTTCCCGGCATCGAAAACCTGTGGGGCAACGTCGACGCCGATGAAAAAGGCGGCCACGCGAACTTCGATACGACCAACGTGGCGATCACGCTGCCGGGCGTGTTCGACGATCCGCGTCTCACGCTTGCGCGTCTGCACGGCCGCGCCGACTGGACGATGGGCACGAAGGCACCGGGCGACACGCGTCCCGCGTTCGCGCTCAAGCTCAACGATTTCAGCGTATCGAACCCTGACGTCGAGGCGAGCGCGACTGCGAGCTACAGCAATCCCGGCCACGGCCGCGGCTCGCTCGACCTGAAAGCCGACTTCCAGCGCGCGCAGGTGACGCACATCGCCCGCTATCTGCCGACCGCGGTCAGCGAAAAGCTGCGCATTTACCTCGGCCACGGCTTGCAGGCTGGCGTGTCGCATGGCGGCACGATCGAAGTGCACGGCGACCTGACCAAGTTCCCCTACGCGCGCGACCCCGACGCCGGCATCTTCCACATCGTCGCGCCGTTCACCGGCGGCAAGTTCGATCCGACGTCGTTCCCGCCGCGCAACATGCGCAACGGCACGCCAAACGTTTGGCCGCCGCTCGACGGCATCGACGGCGTGTTCGAGCTCAAGCAGAACGTGCTGCGCTTCGACATCGACCGTGGCCGTTACAAGCGCGTCGCGCTGACCGGCGTGAACGGCCGCATCGACGACCTCGGCACCAAAGGCTCGAACCTCACCATAGAGGGCAACGGCCGCGGCCCGCTCGCCGATATGCTCGACTACGTGAACGGCAGCTCGCTCGGCATCATGGCCCGGCACCAGACCGAAAAGATTCGCGCGGAAGGGCCCGCGTCGCTCGCGCTGAAGCTGACGATCCCGCGTACGCCGAAGCCGCATATCGGCGTGGAAGGTGCGCTCGGCTTCCAGAACAATCGCCTGAGCGTGAGCAATGCGCCGTCGCTGTCGCAGCTGAACGGCCGGGTGCGCTTCACCGAACGCACGGCCGAGGTCGAGCGGCTCTCCGGCCAGTTCCTCGGCGGTGACGTGCGTGCGAACGGCGGCTTGCGGCAAGACGGCACGTACGCGCTCGCACTCAACGGCCACATCGCCGTCGATGCCGCGCGCGAGCTGCATCTGCATGGCCCGGCCGCACAGGTGCTCACGCATATGAGCGGCAGCGCGCCGTATGCATTGCGCGTCACCGGCGCGAAGGGCCGCCTGCCGGAGGTCAGCGCCAACTCTGATCTGAGCGGCCTCGGGCTCGATTTTCCAGCGCCGTTCAAAAAGACTGCCGGCACGCCGATGCCGCTGCACTTCTCGGTCAATCCGTCGACGTTGCCGGGCGAAGCCGGCCTCGAACGCGCCGACCTGACGTTGGGGCCGGTCGCCGCCGCGTATCTGCTGCGCTATCGGCCGAACGCGCAGCCGCGTACGTCACCGACCGTCGTGCGCGGCGCGATCGGCGTGAACCGGCCGGTCGACCTGCCGTCCGAGGGCGTGGTCGCCGCGGCGGACATCAAGGAGATCGATGCCGACGCCTGGCGCGCGCTCGCCGCGCAGCTGCGCGCGGGCGTGAGCGCGGGCGGGGCGAATGGCGTGAACGGCGGTGCGAACGGCGGCAATACCGCCAGCAGCGCGGCCACACCCGCGGCCGCGCCTACGGCCGTGCCGAATCCCATGCTCACGCAGTTCCTGCCGAACCGCTTCGCGCTGCACATCGACATGCTTACGCTGCTCAAGCGTCACTGGGACAACGTGATCGTCGGCGCATCGCACACGGACCGCACGTGGCAGGCGAACATCGCGTCGAATCAGGTGTCAGGCCACGTGTCGTGGCTGCCGGGAGCGACCCGCGAATCGCCGGGCGAACTGCAGGCGCGCTTCGCGCGCGTCGTGATTCCGTCGGTCGCGGACAAGGACCTGCTCGGTCCGGCGATGTCGGCGCCCGCGCTGAACATGCCGTCGATCGATCTGGTCGTCGACGAGCTGATCGTGCACGATCGCAACGTCGGCCGGCTCGAGGTCGACGCGCACAACTTCGAAGAAAACGGCGTGCCGGTCTGGCAGCTCGACAAGCTCGACGTGACGAACCCCACCGCGACGCTGACCGCGACCGCGAACTGGCGCACCTCGACCGAACTGCCCATCTCGGCCGACGAAGCCATGCCGCGCCGCACCGTGTTCGATTTCAAGCTCGACATCAAGGATGCCGGCGCGATGCTCGAGCGCTTCGGTCTGCCGAGGACGCTCAGGGGCGGCACCGGCTCGATTCAGGGCAAGGCCGTGTGGCAAGGCGGCCCGACCACGATCGACTATTCGACGCTGAACGGCAACCTCGCGCTGGATCTACGCCACGGTCAGATCCTGAAGGTCGATCCGGGCGTCGCGACGCTGCTCGGCGTGCTGAGCCTGCAAAGCCTCGCGCGCATCGCCACACTCAATTTCCGCGATGTGATCGGCGAGGGCCTGCCGTTCTCGAGCGTGACGGGTACCGCGCAGATTCATGACGGCATCGCCCGCACCGACAACTTCAGGATGGTGACCGCGCCGGCCCGCGCCGAGATGGTGGGCTCGGTCGACATCGCGCAGAAGAGCCAGGACCTGCACCTGCACGTAGTGCCGACCGTCAGCGCCGGCTCCGCGGTGATCGCCGCGACGGTCATCAATCCGCTGATCGGCCTCGGCGCACTGATCGCCGATATCGCGTTCACACATGGGGTGTCGCACGTATTCGCGCGCGACTACGCGATCACCGGCTCGTGGTCGAAACCGCACGTCGAGCGGGTGACGGGCGAAGGGGGTAAGATTGACGCTCCGGCTTCGACCGTGGAAGCGCACTGAGCTCCGGTTTCCCTGGCGCCGCCGTCTCGAACCACGCGGCCGCTCGTGCCGCTCTATCGACTCAATGCGCCAACGGGGCCGAGCCAGCCCAGAACCATGCATGCGGCGCCCGCGCTTCACACCGCCGCCCGCCGGGAGTCTTTCGACACGCTCATGAGCGAAACACACGTCACTTCATCCGCATCCGCCGCAACGTCCAGCGGCCTTGTAGCCAGCCCCTTCCGGGTCGCCGCGCTGCAGATGGTCAGCTCGCCGGATCGCGATCGCAATCTCGCCGACGCAGAGCGCCTGATCGCAGAAGCCGCCGCCGACGGCGCGCAACTCGTGCTGCTCCCCGAGTATTTCTGTTTCATGGGCTTCAAGGACACCGACAAGCTCGCCGTGCGCGAGCCACATCAGGACGGCCCGATCCAACGCTTTCTCGCCGACGCCGCGCGCCGCCACCAGATCTGGGTGATCGGCGGCACCCTGCCGCTGAACGCACCGGAGCCGTCGCGCGTACTGAACACGACGCTGGTGTTCGACCCGAACGGCAACGAGGCCGCGCGCTACGACAAGATCCACCTGTTCAACTTCGAAAAGGGCGAAGAATCGTTCGACGAAGCGCGCACGATTCGACCCGGCACCTCGGTGCAAAGCTTCGAGGCGCCATTCGGCCGGGTCGGCCTGTCGGTCTGCTACGATCTGCGCTTTCCCGAGCTGTACCGGCGCATGGGCGACTGCGCGCTGATCGTGGTGCCGTCGGCGTTTACCTACACGACCGGCCGCGCGCATTGGGAGCTGCTGCTGCGCACTCGCGCGATCGAAAACCAGTGCTATGTGCTCGCCGCGGCGCAAGGCGGCAAACATGAAAACGGCCGCCGCACCTGGGGCCACAGCATGCTGATCGACCCGTGGGGCGAGATCGTCGCGGTGCGCGACGAGGGCGCCGGCGTGGTCGCGGGCAACCTCGAACGCGCGCGCATCGACGAAGTGCGGCAGAGCCTGCCGGCATGGCGTCATCGCGTGCTGACCTGAAACCGACATTGAAACTGCGGCGCCTGCCACGCATATAGCGACGCAGGCGCTCCCCGACCCCTTCGTATCGAGCAGAACATACTTCGCATGAACATCATCGAACCCGGTATCCGTAATCTCGCCGCCGCCAAGGACATTCTCCTCACGCCCTATGGTCTCGACGAATCGCTGCTCACGCGCACGCTCGCCGAAATCTTCACGCACCGCGTCGACTACGCGGACCTGTACTTCCAGACCACCCGCAGCGAAGCGTGGAGTCTCGAGGAAGGCATCGTAAAGTCGGGCAGCTTCAGCATCGATCAGGGTGTCGGCGTGCGCGCCGTGTCGGGCGACCGCACCGCGTTCGCCTACTCGGACGACCTGTCGCCCGAAGCGATCCGCCAGGCGGCCATCGCCACGCGCGCGATCGCCAAGGCAGGCGGCGGCAAGCAGAAGATCAAGGTGGCGTCGTCGCTGACCGGCATCGCCGGGCGCGATCTGTACCTGCCGTCCGACCCGCTGCATTCGCTCGACGCCACCGCCAAGGTCAAGCTGCTCGAGCGCATCGAGCAGATGGCGCGCGGCCGCGACCCGCGCATCCAGCAGGTGATGGCGGGCCTCGCCGGCGAATACGACGTGGTGCTGGTCGCGCGCAGCGACGGCGGCTTCGCGGCCGACATCCGGCCGCTCGTGCGTGTCTCGGTGACGGTGATCGCCGAGCAGAACGGCCGCCGCGAAATCGGCAGCGGCGGCGGCGGCGGGCGTTTCGACTACGGCTATTTCACCGATGAAGTGCTGTCGCGCTATGTCGACGACGCGGTGCACGCCGCTCTCGTCAATCTCGACGCGCGTCCGGCGCCGGCCGGCGCGATGACCGTCGTGCTCGGGCCGGGCTGGCCCGGCGTGCTGCTGCACGAGGCGATCGGCCACGGGCTCGAGGGCGACTTCAACCGCAAAGGGTCGTCGGCATTCGCGGGACGCATCGGCGAGCAGGTCGCCGCGAAGGGCGTCACCGTGGTCGACGACGGCACGCTGCCGAATCGTCGCGGCTCGCTCAATATCGACGACGAAGGTAATCCGACCCAGTGCACGACGCTGATCGAGGACGGCATCCTGAAGGGCTACATCCAGGACACCCTGAACGCGCGTCTGATGAAGATGCCGGTCACCGGCAACGCACGGCGCGAATCGTACGCGGCGCTGCCGATGCCGCGCATGACCAACACGTACATGCTGAACGGCGACAAGGACCCGCAAGAAATCCTCGCATCCGTGAAGAACGGCCTGTATGCGGTGAACTTCGGCGGCGGTCAGGTCGACATCACGAACGGCAAATTCGTGTTCTCGGCCTCCGAGGCGTACATGATCGAGAACGGCAAGATCACGTATCCGGTCAAGGGCGCGACGCTGATCGGCAGCGGACCGGAATCGCTGAAGTACGTCACGATGATCGGCAACGACATGAAGCTCGATTCGGGCGTGGGCGTGTGCGGCAAGGAAGGCCAGAGCGTGCCGGTGGGCGTCGGTCAACCGACGCTGCGCATCGAGCGGATGACGGTCGGCGGCACGGCCTGATTTCGTCACGGATGCACGCTTCGCGCACGCAAGGCGCGAAGCGTGCGGGTTTTCCGCATTTTTCGACGCCCCAGCTTGTCAGCCGAGCCTGTACCGGGTTATAAACTCACTCACCCTTTTTGACCAGCGACGCATTCACTTCGCCATGTCCGCCAAGTTTTATTTTTACTTTTTTTGGTATCTCAGACCGCTGGCGGATCGAGAGGGGTGTTAGTGCACGCAGGACACCGAGAATTCCCGAAAAACCGCCAGCTAGCCTGGCGGTTTTTTTTCGTCTCACGCTTTTCGATACCTGACTGACATTTTGTCGTTGACCATTTTTTGATCGTCGCCCGCTCTGGCCTCGCTGTTTGATCACTGACTGATCGCCCCCGTTGCCCGCGCGAACACGCTACGAACCGATTCAGGAGAACAACATGCCCCCGCACAATACCGATGATGTCCGCATCCGCGAATTGAAAGAACTCACGCCGCCCGCTCACCTGATCCGCGAATTTGCCTGCGACGAGACGGTTTCCAACGTGATCTACGACTCGCGCACCGCGATGCATCGCATTCTGCACGGCATGGACGATCGTCTGATCGTCGTGATCGGCCCGTGCTCGATTCACGATCCGAAGGCCGCGATCGAATACGCGGGGCGTCTGATCGAGCAGCGCAAGCGCTTTGCCGGCGAACTCGAAGTCGTGATGCGCGTGTACTTCGAAAAGCCGCGTACGACAGTGGGGTGGAAGGGTCTCATCAACGACCCGCATATGGACAACAGCTTCAAGATCAACGAAGGTCTGCGCACCGCGCGCGAGCTGCTTCTGCGCATCAACGAACTCGGCCTGCCGGCCGGCACCGAGTACCTCGACATGATCAGCCCGCAGTACATCGCGGATCTGATCTCCTGGGGTGCCATCGGCGCGCGCACGACCGAATCGCAGGTGCACCGGGAACTGGCTTCGGGACTGTCGTGCCCGGTCGGCTTCAAGAACGGCACGGACGGCAACGTGAAGATCGCCGTCGACGCGATCAAGGCCGCCTCGCAGCCGCACCATTTCCTGTCGGTCACGAAGGGCGGCCACTCGGCGATCGTATCGACCGCGGGCAACGAGGACTGCCACGTGATTCTGCGCGGCGGCAAAACGCCGAACTACGACGCCGACAACGTCAACGCGGCCTGCGCGGACATCGGCAAGGCGGGTCTCGCCGCACGTCTGATGATCGACGCGAGCCATGCGAACAGCTCGAAGAAGCACGAAAACCAGATTCCGGTGTGCGCGGACATCGGCCGTCAGATCGCCGCGGGTGACGAGCGGATCGTCGGCGTGATGGTGGAGTCGCACCTCGTCGCGGGTCGCCAGGATCTGCAGGAAGGCTGCGAGCTCACGTACGGCCAGAGCATTACCGATGCGTGTATCGGCTGGGACGAAAGCGTCGCGGTGCTCGAAGGCCTTGCCGAAGCGGTCAGGCAGCGCCGCGTCGCGCGCGGCAGCGGCAACTGAACGCCTGCCCCGCCACCACGGCGGGGGCTTGTCAGCCGTCCGTAGAAAAAACCCCGGTTCAATTTCGAACCGGGGTTTTTTATTGGCCATTCGGACGAATGGTACTCAGCCTGCCGCCTCGATATCGTCATAGCGCGTTGCCTGGTCGCTTACACGCTTGACCGGGCTGGAGAATGCGTATAAGATTTTATACATGAGGTGGCGATGGAGCAGGAAAAAGAAATTCGCTGGTTAGGCTCCAGCTACCGTGATTTGCTCGCTTTTCCCAACGAAGCGCGTCGTCTCGCAGGGTTTCAGCTTCACAAGATTCAGTCAGGACTCGACCCTGACGACTGGAAACCGTTCGAGTCTATCGGCGCGGGAACGCGCGAAATTCGCATCAGAGACGAGGACGGCATTTTTCGCGTGATGTACGTCACCAAATACGCCGAAGCGCTGTACGTGCTGCATTGCTTTCAGAAGAAAACGCAGAGGCTCGGACCGCGCGACAGAAGAATTGCCGAAACGCGCTACCGCGCCATCACCCATTACAGGACCACCCAGCCATGACGATCGACACCAACATTCGTCACGTAACGCGAGCCGGCGCGAACGTGTTCCTCGAACTCGGTTTTTCCGCCGATGAAGCGAAGCGCCTTCACGCGGCGTCGCAAAAGCAGATCAACGACACGCGGCTGCTCAAGGAACAGCTGATGACCGAGCTGTCCACGTGGATCGAACAGCATCATCTGAAGCAGGCCGAGGCGGCCGAAATCCTGATGGTGTCGCGCCCGCGCGTGTCCGACGTCGTCAACAAGAAAACCACCAAGTTCACGATCGACACGCTCGTGGAAATGCTGAGCCGCATCGGCAAGCCGGTCACGCTCGCCGTCGGTTGAGCCTCGGCTCGTGCGAAGCACCGTGCGTGTCCATGCGCACATGTGCGTCGCCATTCACGGCGCGCCGCGATCGTGCTGCCACAGCACGTCGGTGCCGCCGTCCGCGCGATTGAGCACGCGCGCCAGCACGAACAGCAGATCGGACAGCCGGTTCACGTACTGACGTGGCGCCGTGTTCAGCGCCTCGTGTTCGCCAAGCGCGACGATCGCCCGCTCCGCGCGGCGGCAAACGGTACGGCACACATGCGCGAGCGCGGCCGCGCGCGAACCGCCCGGCAGAATGAATTCCTTCAGCGGCGGCAGCGTGGCGTTGTAGTCGGCGAGCCAGCCGTCGAGCTGCGCGAGATGCTGTTCGGTAATCATCGTGTGACCGGGAATGCACAGCTCGCCGCCCAGATCGAACAGGTCGTGCTGGATTGCGACCAGCGCCGCGCGTACGTTCTCGGGCAGGTTCTCGCACAACAGCACGCCGAGATTCGAATTGAGTTCGTCGACGTCGCCAATCGCGGCGATACGCGCGCTGTCCTTGCGCACGCGGCGGCCGTCGCCGAGACCGGTGGTGCCGTCGTCGCCGGTGCGAGTGGCGATCTTGCTGAGGCGATTGCCCATGACGTCTCCCATGTATTAGTGACAATGCTGCCAGCTGGTTTGTCCATATTGCACGCATCGCGAAATCGCCGCCATTATATGAGCGGAAGCCGGCCCAGCGCTGCCTGGCGGGCGAACGGCGTAAAATGAAACACGTGCTGCAAACAGACCGTTATCTAAAGAAACTTTCATGGGACCGGAGTAAGCGCTGTAGCGCTAACTCCGGTCGACACAGGAGACATGCGTGAACCATCCCGTGCCGCCGGCGCCGCTACGCCGGCCGTTTCCCGCCGAATTGCTGAACCAGCTCAAAGCCGCTTTCGGCGATCGGGTTTCCGTTGCCGAAGCCGTGCGTGCGCACCACGGCCGCGACGAATCACCGTTCGATCCGCAACTGCCTGACGCCGTCGTGTTCGCGCGTACAAGCGAAGACGTGCAAACCGCCGTCAAGCTGTGCGGCCAGTACGACGTGCCGATCATTCCGTACGGCAATGGCTCGTCGCTCGAAGGACATCTGCTTGCCGTGCAAGGCGGCGTGTCGATCGATCTGTCGGAAATGAACCGGGTGTTGTCGATCAACGCCGAAGACCTGACCGTCACCGTCGAGCCCGGCATCTCGCGCAAGCAACTGAACGAAGCGCTGCGCGACACCGGCCTGTTCTTCCCGATCGACCCCGGCGCGGACGCGAGCATCGGCGGGATGTCGGCAACCCGCGCGTCGGGTACCAACGCCGTGCGCTACGGCACGATGCGCGAGAACGTGCTCGGCCTGACGGTCGTGCTCGCCGATGGCCGCGTGATCAAGACCGGCTCGCGCGCGCGCAAATCGTCGGCGGGGTACGACCTCACGCGCCTGTTCGTCGGCTCGGAAGGCACGCTCGGCGTGATTACCGAAATCACGCTGCGCCTCTATCCGCAGCCGGAGGCGGTGTCGGCCGCGGTGTGCAGGTTCCCGTCGATGGGCGATGCGGTGCGCGCGGTCATCGAGACGATCCAGATCGGCGTGCCGATCGCGCGTGTCGAGTTCGTCGATTCACTTGCGATCCGCTCGATCAATCGCCATTCGAATCTGACACTGCGCGAAGCGCCCACATTGTTCTTCGAATTTCACGGCACCGAGGCCGGCGTCAAGGAACAGGCCGAACTCGTGGAGGAAATCGCCGCACAGAATGCCGGTGAAGGCTTCGAATGGGCGACGCGCCCCGAAGACCGCAGCCGTCTGTGGACCGCGCGTCACAACGCCTATTTCGCGATGCTGCAACTGAAGCCCGGCTCGCGCGCGGTCACCACCGACGTCTGCGTGCCGATCTCGCGTCTCGCGGAGTGTGTGGTCGAAACGGAGCAGGATCTGTTGGCGTCGCCGCTGCCCTGCCCGATCGTCGGCCATGTCGGCGACGGAAACTTCCACGTCGCGATCCTGATCGACCCGGACAAGCCCGAAGAGCTCGAGGAGGCCGAGCGCCTGAACCATCGCATCGTGCAGCGCGCGCTGCGGATGGACGGCACCTGCACCGGCGAGCATGGCATCGGCCTGCACAAGATGGGCTTTCTGCTCGAGGAGCACGGCGACGTCGCGGTCGACACGATGCGCTCCATCAAGCACGCGCTAGACCCTCGCAATCTGATGAACCCGGGCAAGATTTTCGCCTGGGCGGCGGCCTGATCGACACTGCGCATGCCGGCCGCGGCAAACCGCTGACACGCCCGGCGGCAACCGCGCCAAGCTGAACACGCAAGTGATGCGAAGCAGGCAGCACGAAACAGCCGGCTCGAACCAGCAAGCCGGACCGGCGCAAGCCACGAGGAGACAACTCACATGAACGCCCCCGCTGAACTGTCGGCCGAAGTCCTCGCGCAGCGTCAGCGCGAAGTCGTGCAGGCGCTGATGGCCGTGCTGCCGACCCACTGTCTGCTGTATCGCGAAGAAGACACCGTCGCGTACGAATGCGACGGACTCGCCGCGTACCGGCGTTTGCCGCTCGCGGTCGTGTTGCCGGAAACCGAATCGCAGGTGCAGCGCATCGTGCAGATCTGCCATCGCCTCGAGGTGCCCATCGTGCCGCGCGGCGCGGGCACCGGGCTGTCCGGCGGCGCGATGCCGATTCGGCACGGCGTGGTGGTATCGCTCGCGCGCTTTCGCAAGATCGTCGAAGTCGACTCGTACGCGCGCATCGCGACCGTGCAGCCGGGCGTGCGCAATCTGGCGATCTCCGAAGCCGCGGCGCCGTATGGTCTTTACTATGCGCCGGATCCGTCGTCGCAGATTGCCTGCACGATCGGTGGCAACGTGTCGGAGAATTCGGGCGGCGTGCATTGCCTGAAGTACGGCCTCACCGTGCACAACGTGCTGCGCGTGCGCGCGGTCACGATGGAAGGCGAGATCGTCGAATTCGGCTCGCTCGCGCCTGACGCGCCGGGGCTCGATCTGCTCGCGGTGCTGATTGGCAGCGAGGGCATGTTCGCGATCGTCACCGAGGTCACCGTCAAGCTGATCCCGAAGCCGCAAACCGCGCAGGTCATCATGGCCAGCTTCGACGACGTCGTCAAAGGCGGCGACGCCGTTGCGGGCATCATCGCGGCGGGCATCATTCCGGCCGGCCTCGAGATGATGGACAAGCCCGCCACGCGCGCGGTCGAGGAGTTCGTCAACGCCGGCTACGACCTCGACGCGGCGGCGATCCTGCTGTGCGAATCGGACGGCACACCCGAGGAAGTCGCGGCCGAGATCGTACGCATGACCGCGGTGCTGCGCGAGCACGGCGCGACCCGTATCCAGATTTCACGCACGGAAGCCGAGCGCCTGCGCTTCTGGTCCGGGCGCAAGAACGCGTTTCCGGCCGCCGGCCGCATTTCGCCGGACTACTACTGCATGGACGGTACCGTGCCGCGCCGCAGTATCGGGCCGCTGCTCGCGCGCATCGAGGAGATGGAGAAGACCTACCAGCTGCGCTGCATCAACGTATTCCATGCCGGCGACGGCAACATGCACCCGCTGATCCTGTTCAACGGCAACGACCAGGACGAGTGGCATCGCGCCGAGTTGTTCGGTTGCGACATCCTCGAAGCTTGCGTCGAGCTGGGCGGCACGGTGACGGGCGAGCATGGGGTCGGCATCGAGAAGATCAATTCGATGTGCGTGCAGTTCTCGCCCGAAGAGCGCGACACGTTCCACGCAGTCAAGCGAGCATTCGACGCGCCCGGCCTGTTGAACCCCGACAAGGGCATCCCGACGCGGGCGCGCTGTGCCGAATACGGCAAGATGCACGTGCGCGGCGGCCTGCTGCCTCATCCCGAGCTGCCGCGCTTCTAGCGGCTGGCGTTTGCAGCGCGCATCCACCGTTCGCCGCGCCCGCGCTGATGCTGGCGCGGCCTGCGCGGCGCTTTGCGCCCTCCCCTCCAGACCGATGCCGCGCCCCGTCATGCGGGTGCGCTCCGGCTTGCCAGCGAGCCGCCGCCCGGTACAATCAAACGAAACACAACGAGCAGGACACCATGGAAGAGGACGACATCGTCGCCGTATGGTCCGAACGCGTGCGTTCGGCCAGCGCCGAGGGACGCGCGGTGCGCATCCGCGGCGGCGGCACCAAAGACTGGTATGGCCAGACGCTGGAAGGTGAGATCCTCGACACGCGCGCTTATCGCGGCATCATCGCGTACGATCCGGCCGAGCTCGTGATCACCGCGCGCGCGGGGACACCGCTGCTGGAAATCGAAGCCGCGCTCGCCGAGCACAACCAGATGCTGCCGTTCGAGCCGCCGCACTTCGGGCCGCAGGCCACCTTCGGCGGCTGCATCGCCGCTGGCATTTCGGGGCCGCGCAGGCCGGCCGTCGGCGCCGCGCGCGACTTCGTGCTCGGCGCCGTCGTGATGAACGGCCAGGGGCAGGTGCTGCACTTCGGCGGCCAGGTCGTCAAGAACGTCGCGGGTTACGACGTGTCGCGGCTGCTCGCGGGCTCGCTCGGCACGCTCGGGCTGATCCTCGAGCTGTCGGTCAAAGTGCTGCCGCGGCCGCAGGTCGAAGCCACGCTGAAGTTCGACATGAACGGCACCGACGCGGTACGCAAGCTCAACGAATGGGGCGGCCGGCCCCTGCCGATCACCGCGAGCGCATGGCGCAACGGCACGCTCGCGGTGCGCCTGGGCGGCGCGGAAGCCGCGGTCAAGGCAGCGCGCACCGGGCTCGGCGGCGAAGTCGTCGATGCGGTCGAAGCTGAGCGCTTCTGGGCCGGCCTGCGCGAACAGACCGATTCGTTTTTCGCGGGCATTCCACCGAAGGCCGCGCTGTGGCGTCTCGCGCTACCGTCGATCACCGAGCCGCTGCAGCTGCCCGGCGCGCAACTGATGGAATGGGGCGGCGGCCAGCGCTGGTGGATCACCGACACCGACGCGCAAACCGTGCGCATCAGCGCGAAACAGGCCGGCGGCCACGCGACCATCTTCCGCAGCGGCCACGGCTACGACCGCAGCGCCGGCGTATTCACACCGCTGCCCGCGCCGCTGATGAAAATCCATCGCGGCCTCAAACATGCATTCGACCCGGCCCGCATCTTCAACCGCGGCCGTCTCTACTCCGACTTCTGAGCGACGCGATGCAAACCAACCTCGCGGACTTCATTCGTAATACGCCCGATGGCAACGAAGCGGACGCCATCCTGCGCAAATGCGTGCATTGCGGTTTCTGCACGGCCACCTGCCCAACCTACCAACTGCTTGGCGACGAGCTCGACGGCCCGCGCGGGCGCATCTATCTGATCAAGCAGATGGTCGAAGGCGCGCCGGTCACGCGCAGTACGCAGGTTCACCTCGACCGCTGCCTGACCTGCCGCAATTGCGAATCGACCTGCCCGTCGGGCGTGCAATATGGACGGCTCGTCGAAATCGGCCGCAAGCTCACCGAAGAGAAAGTCACGCGTCCGCTCAATCAGCGGCTGATGCGACGCCTGCTCGCGAGCGTGCTGCCGAACAGCGCGATCTTCACGCCGGCGATGCGGTTGGGTCAGCACGTGCGCGGCCTGCTGCCGAAGAAGCTGCGCGACAAGGTGCCCGCGCGCCAGCACCCGCTCGAATGGCCGAGCGCAAAACACGAACGCAAGGTGCTGATGCTGGCGGGCTGCGTGCAACCGTCGATGATGCCGAACGTCAACATCGCGACCGCGCGCGTGTTCGATGCGCTCGGCATCGAAACGCTGATCGCGCCCGACGCCGGCTGCTGCGGCGCGATCCGCCTGCACCTCGGCTACCACGACGAAGCGCTCGACGACCTGCGCGCGAACATCGACGCATGGTGGCCCTACGTCGAACAGGGCGTTGAAGCGATCGTGATGAACGCGTCGGGCTGCGGCGCGACGGTCAAGGAATACGCGCACCTGCTGCGCCTCGATCCGAACTATGCCGAGAAGGCGCGCCGCATCGTCGAATTGACGCGCGACGTCTCCGAGATCCTGCCCGAGTTCGAAGAACAGCTCGTCGCCATCACGCGCCGCCGCTCGGTACACACGGTCGCGTTTCATCCACCCTGCACGCTGCAGCATGGCCAGCAGATCCGCGGCAAGGTCGAGCAACTGCTCAGCGCGCTCGGCGTCGAAGTGCGCCTGCCCGCCGACAGCCATCTGTGCTGCGGCTCGGCCGGCGCCTACTCGCTGCTGCAGCCGCGCCTGTCGTACGCGCTGCGCGACCAGAAGCTCGAGCGTTTGCAGGCGCAGGAGCCGCAGGTGATCGTGTCGGCGAACGTCGGTTGCATCGCGCATCTGCAAAGCGGTACGTCGACGCCCGTCGCGCACTGGATCGAACTGGTTGAGCACATGCTGTCCGTATAATCGGGGCATCGTCTTCGCTGAACACCGGTTCGTTCCATGTCCGATCTGCCTCACAATCTCGCCGACGTGCACGAGCGCATCGCCAGGGCCGCGCAAGCGGCCCACCGCGACGCGCAGTTTGTGACGCTGCTCGCGGTCTCCAAGACGTTTCCCGCCGATGCCGTGCGCGCCGCTCATGCGGCCGGTCAGCGCGCATTCGGCGAGAACTACGTGCAGGAAGCGCTCGACAAGATCCAGACACTTGCCGATCTGCGCGCGTCGCTCGAATGGCATTTCATCGGGCCGCTGCAATCGAACAAGACGCGGCCCGTCGCCGAGCATTTCGACTGGGTACATTCGGTCGATCGGCTGAAGATCGCGCAGCGGCTGTCGGAGCAGCGCCCGGACAACCTGCCGCCGCTCAACGTGTGCCTGCAGGTCAACGTCAGCGGTGAGGCGTCGAAGAGTGGCGTCGCCATCGCCGAGGCGGCCGCTATCGCGCAGCAGATCGCCGCGCTGCCGAAGCTGAAGCTGCGCGGACTGATGTCGATTCCCGAACCGGGCGGCGATCTCGCAGAACAACGCGCGCCGCATCGCCAATTGCGCGAGCTGTTCGAGCGCTTGCGTAACGACGGGCTCGCGCTCGATACGCTGTCGATGGGCATGTCGGCCGATCTTGAAGCAGCCGTGCTCGAAGGCGCGACGATCGTGCGCGTCGGCACCGCGATCTTCGGCGCACGCGATTATTTGCGCTGAGCATTTCCACGGGCCTTGCGCGAACCTGGCTGCGCGAAGCCCTCACCGCATCTCATCTGAACCTACCCGGACCATCATGAAAATTGCGTTTATCGGCGGCGGCAACATGGCCGCGGCGTTGATCGGCGGCCTCATCAAGCGGGGCGTCGCGCCCGCGGACCTGTACGCGGTCGATCCGAACGAAGACGCGCGCCAGCGCAACGAGCAGCAATTCGGCATCCGCACCGGCGCGGCCGCCGACGTCACGCTCGCCGACTACGACGCGGTCGTGCTCGCGGTGAAGCCGCAGATCCTGAAGAGCGTCGCCGGGACGCTGGCGCCGCATCTGCGCGCGTCGCAACTCGTCGTCAGCATCGTCGCGGGCATTCGGATCGGCGACATGTCGCGCTGGCTCGCTGGCCACAACCGCGTCGTGCGCGTGATGCCGAATACGCCGGCGCTGATCGGCATGGGCGTCACGGGTCTCGTCGCCAGCGGCAGCGTCGACGAAGCGGGCCGCGCGCTCGCGTCGCAGGTGCTCGGCGCGGTCGGCGAAACCGTCTGGTTCGACGACGAAGCGAAGATCGACGCGGTCACCGCGATCTCGGGCAGCGGGCCGGCCTACGTGTTCTATTTCATTGAAGCGCTGCAGGAAGCCGCGCGCCAGCTTGGTATGGACGAAGCGCAGGGCCGCGCGCTGGCGGTCGCGACCTTCACGGGCGCCGCGCAACTCGCGGCCAACTCCGACGAGCCGCCGAGCGTGCTGCGCGAGCGCGTGACATCCAAAGGCGGCACGACCGCGGCAGCACTCGCCTCGTTCGAAGCGAGCGGCATCAAGGACGCGATCGTGCGCGGCGCACTGGCCGCCGACGCGCGGGCGCGCGAGATGGGCGACGAGTTCGGCAAGCAGTAACGCGAACCGGCGTCGAAAAGAAAGAGCGGAAACAGACACGCCGTAGCGCGACTGTCCTTCTTCTCATCAGGGCAGGCGCCTACGGCGTGTAGAAACGCAGCGGTCTGAAGCCAGAAAAGCGCTGACGCGAATTAAAACGAAGCCACCACGTAATGCGCGGCGATCCCCGCGAACAACGCGCCGCCGAGCCAGTTGTTGTGACGGAACGCGGCAAAGCACGGCATGCGCTCGCGATGGCGGATCAGCGTGTAGTGATAGATCGCGCAACCCACCGCGACCGCCCAGCCGAGCCAGTACAGCGGACCAAACCCGAGCGTCACGCCGATGCCGACGTAAATCCCGAGCGTCACCGCATAGCACAGCATGACCGCGGCCACGTCGAAACGGCCGAACGTCAGCGCCGACGTCCGGATGCCGATCTTGATGTCGTCGTCGCGATCGACCATCGCGTATTCGGTGTCGTACGCAACGGCCCAGAAGATATTCGCGACCAGCATCACCCACGCGAGCAGCGGCACGTGATCCTGCACAGCGGCGAACGCCATCGGAATACCGAAGCCGAACGCGATGCCCAGATACGCCTGCGGAATCGCGAAGAAGCGCTTCATGAACGGATACGTGCCGGCGACGAACAGCGCGACCACCGACAACTCCCTGGTCAATGCATTGAGCGGCTGAATCAGTAGAAACGCGACCAGCGACAGCACGGTTGCCAACCCGACCGCTTCCCACGCATTGATCTTGCCGGACGTGATCGGCCGGTTCTCGGTGCGCTTCACGTGACGGTCGAAATCGCGGTCCGCGTAGTCGTTGATCGCGCAGCCGGCCGAGCGCATCAGCACCGTGCCGAGCGTGAAGATCACCAGCAATTGCCACGACGGATGACCGCCGGACGCGATCCACAGTGCGTTGAGCGTCGGCCACAGCAGCAGCAGGCTGCCGATCGGCTTGTCCATGCGCACGAGGCGCAGATACAGGGGAAGTCGGGCGAACATGGGACGAATTCGGTGAAGTGCGAACACGGTGCGCCTATTTTACGGGAAGCGCACGGCGGCCCAGGATTCGCGCGGCCGCGTATCGAAGTGCCACGCGCTCGAATCTGTGCGTCGTGCGGCAGCGGCGCAAAAAACAAAGCCTCCCGTGCAGGGAGGCTTGTGCGTTTTTAGCACGGCGCGGGCGATGCCGGCGCCGGCATCGGACTCGACTCGACCGGCTCAGTTGCGCCAAATCAGGCGAGCAGCGAGCGCAGCATCCATGCGGTCTTTTCGTGTGTCTGCATGCGTTGCGTGAGCAGGTCGGCGGTCGGCTCGTCGTTGGCGGCTTCCGTCGACGGGAAAATCGCGCGCGCGGTGCGCACCACGGCTTCCTGACCTTCGACCAGTTGACGGATCATGTCTTCCGCGGCCGGCACGCCGTCCGCTTCGGGGATCGACGACAGCTTCGCGAAATCCTTGTAGCTGCCCGGCGCATGCACACCCAATGCACGGATGCGTTCGGCGATCGAGTCGACCGCGAGCGCGAGTTCGTTGTACTGCGTTTCGAACATCAGGTGCAGCGTATTGAACATCGGACCCGTGACGTTCCAGTGGAAGTTGTGGGTCTTCAGGTACAGCGTGTAGGTGTCGGCGAGCAGACGCGACAGCCCTTCGGCGATCTTCTTGCGATCCTTATCGCTGATCCCGATGTTGACGTGCTGTACTGCTGCGGCGGCTTCTTTCTTGGCCATGATGACTCCTTTGAAGAGTGATACGAACCGGTCGGCAGATGACGGTCAGCGAAAACACGAATAAAACGTTCGACAGTGTAGCGTGAATGCCGCAAGGTTTGCGCAACGCATGCCCGAGAGCCTTGCTGCACAGCCATTCTGGCGGTACTGCGCTCAGCCGCCCAGCGCGTGTTGCAACGCCTGCGCGGCGATTACCGCAAAGCCGCTCGCGACGATCGCAAAACCCAGCGCCTTGCGGAACATCAACGCCTGCCATTGCGCCTGCATGCTCGGCGCGGCGGCCCGACCGCCAATGCTCGCCATCATCATCCGAATCATGATCGTACTCCGGGTTCGTCTCGTGACGGAGCGCAGCAATGCGCCGCGCCGTCGATTACTTTGCCACTGCTTTACCATCCGCCGCGTATATGACGCCTAGCGGTTCCTGCCTTCCCGCAACGCGGCGAGCGCCGCGATCACACCTTCCGCGTAAGCCGGATCGGCGCGGCGGAAATGCTCGATCTGACGCGCGACGATCTCCTGCGGCACGCCGTCGATATGTCGCGCGATATTGCCGAACAGACGCTCACGTTGCGCGTCGTCGAACAGCGCGAACAACATGCGCGGCTGCGTGTAGTAGTCGTCGTCCTCGCGATGCTCGTAACGCGCGACCGCGCCCGCCGCGAGCGGCGGCTCGGACGCGTTCGCGTCCTGCACGAAGTCGCCGAAGCGATTCGGCTCGTAATTCACGTTGCCGCCGCGATTGCCGTCGGTGCGCAGCGCGCCATCGCGATGAAACGAATGCGGGTTCGGCACGCGCGGCGCATTCACCGGAATCTGGTGATGATTGATGCCGAGCCGGTAACGCTGCGTATCGCCGTACGAGAACAGGCGCCCCTGCAACAGACGGTCCGGCGAAAATCCGATGCCCGGCACCACGTTCGCCGGCGTGAACGCCGCCTGCTCGACGTCCGCGAAATAGTTCGCCGCGTTGCGATTCAGTTCGAGCGTGCCGACGTCGATCAACGGATAGTCCTTCTGCGACCACACCTTCGTGATGTCGAACGGATTGAAGCGGTAGTTCGCCGCATCCGCTTCCGGCATCACCTGAATTGCGAAGCGCCACTTCGGAAAGTTGCCCGCGTCGATGCTGTTCACCAGATCGCGCTGCGCGCTTTCGCGGTCATTGGCGACTACCTGCGCGGCATCGGCGTCGGTGAAGTTCTCGATGCCTTGCAGCGACTTGAAGTGGAACTTGACCCAGAAACGCTCGTTGCTCGCGTTGATGAACGAGTACGTGTGCGAGCCGAAGCCGTGCATCTGCCGGTAGTTCTTCGGAATGCCGCGATCGCTCATCAGAATCGTCACCTGATGCAGCGACTCCGGATGACTCGACCAGAAGTCCCACGCGGCGACGTTGCTGCGCAGATTCGTGTACGGATCACGCTTCTGCGTATGAATGAAGTCCGGAAACTTGAGCGGATCGCGAATGAAGAACACCGGCGTGTTGTTGCCGACCACGTCCCAGTTGCCTTCCCCGGTGTAGAACTTGATCGAGAAGCCGCGTACGTCGCGCTCCGCGTCGGCCGCGCCACGCTCGCCGGCCACCGTCGAAAAGCGCATGAAAAGCGGCGTTTCCTGGCCGACCTGCGCGAATACCTTCGCCTTCGTGTAGCGCGAAACGTCGTGCGTCACCGTCAGCGTGCCGAACGCGCCCGAACCCTTCGCGTGAACGCGCCGCTCGGGAATCACTTCGCGATCGAAGTGCGCGAGCTTTTCGAGCAGCCAGACGTCCTGCAGCACCACGGGGCCACGCGGGCCGGCGGTCATCGAGTTCTGGTTATCGGCGACGGGCGCGCCGGCGGCATTGGTGAGCTTACGTTCGGACATGGGCACTCCTGCGTGGTCTCTATCGAATCGGGGAAAAGCATGCGGCATCCATGCGCGACGGACGCCGTCACGGGTAGGCACGTCAGGCGGCCAGCACCCGGTCGGCCAGCAACGACACGGCGACCGTACGGATACTCGGCGCGGCGGCCGTCGTGGCCGGTTGCGCGGGAAAAGCGTGGATGGGCTGTGAAGGCGCTTGCATGGTGTTTTCCTCCTGGCTTGTCTCGCGCCCCGACTCGGAGTCTGGGCGCTGAGCCTTATCGAATAAGGGGATCGGGCGATCCGTGGAGGAAACTATAGCAACATCTATCGAGTATTCGTATTTGATTACTTTAATCTATTCGATAGGGCTTGCGCCCTTTTTGCGGCAGGCCGCACCGGTGTCCGGCGCGGCTGCGGATGATGGCGAGTCAGTTGACGGCGGCGGGCAGATCGAGCTTTTTGACGCCCGGCAGGTCGCACGCGGCGATTGCGTCGCAGATCGCGTCGATCGCGGGCATGCGCGTGAAGCTCTTGCGCCATGCCAGCACGACGCGGCGATCGGGCACCGGCTCGTCGAACGCGACATAGCTGAGCAGGCCCGCGTCGATACCGCCCGCATGTGGCTTGACCTCGTGCACCGACATGCGCGGCAGCACGGTAATGCCGACGCCGCTTGCGACCATATGACGAATCGTTTCGAGCGACGAGCCCTCGAAGGTCTTCTGGATGCCGTCGGCGTTCTGCGAAAAGCGCATCAGCTCGGGACACACGCCGAGCACGTGATCGCGGAAGCAGTGACCGCTGCCGAGCAGCAGCATGGTTTCCTGCTTCAGGTCGTCGGGGTCGATCTTCGGGCGGCTTTCCCATGCGTGGCCGGACGGCAGCGCGACGACGAACGGCTCGTCGTACAGCGGACGCAACATCAGCCCGGTTTCGGGAAACGGCAGCGCCATGATCGCCACGTCGATTTCGCCCTGCTTGAGCAGCTCGATCAGCTTCAGCGTGTAGTTTTCCTGCAGCATCAGCGGCATTTGCGGCACGCGCTGGATCATCTGCTTGACGAGCGTCGGCAGCAGGTACGGCCCGATGGTGTAAATCACGCCGAGGCGCAGCGGACCGAGCAGCGGGTCCTTGCCCTGCTTGGCGATTTCCTTGATCGCGAGCGTCTGCTCGAGCACGCGTTGCGCCTGCGTAACGATCTGTTCGCCGATCGGCGTCACGCTGACCTCGCTGGTGCCGCGCTCGAAAATCTGCACGTTCAGCTCGTCTTCGAGCTTCTTGATGGCGACGGACAGCGTGGGCTGGCTGACGAAACACGCTTCGGCGGCACGGCCGAAGTGCCGCTCGCGGGCCACCGCCACGATGTATTTCAATTCGGTGAGCGTCATTCGGGGATCAATCAGTCCGATGGATTCGATAGGTTCTAGTTATACACCTATAGGGTCGGTTCGCCAACTTTTTAGCCGTTGTGCTTGCGGCGGGGACGGCGCTCAGGCCTTCAGATACTGCTCGCGCGCGCCGAGCCAGCCCGCCAGATGCTGAATGACCACGTCCGGATATTGGTCGAGCAGCGTCGCGGCGGCTTCGCGCGCCGGCTCGATGAGGTGCTGATCGTTCTGCAGGTCGGCGAAACGCAGCATCGCGGCGCCTGACTGCCGCGCGCCGAGGAACTCGCCAGGCCCGCGGATTTCGAGGTCGCGGCGGGCAATCTCGAAGCCGTCGGTGGTTTCGCGCATCGTTTGCAGGCGCGCGCGGGCGGTCATCGACAGCGGTCCGGTGTAGAGCAGCACGCAGACCGACGCGGCGCTGCCGCGCCCCACGCGTCCGCGCAACTGATGCAGCTGCGCGAGACCGAAGCGCTCCGCATGCTCGATCACCATCAACGATGCGTTCGGCACGTCGACGCCGACTTCGATCACCGTGGTCGCGACCAGCAGCTGGATCTCGTTGCGCGAGAACGCGTCCATCACCGTGGCCTTTTCGGCGGGCGCGAGGCGCCCGTGCACCAGCCCGACCTTCAGCTCGGGCAGCGCGGCCACCAGCGTCTCGTAGGTCTCGACCGCGGTTTGCAACTGCAGGGTCTCGCTTTCCTCGATCAGCGGACACACCCAGTACACCTGGCGCCCCGTCAACGCCGCCTCGCGCACGCGGCCGATCACCTCTTCGCGGCGCGCGTCGGACACGAGCTTCGTGAGGATCGGGGTGCGGCCGGGCGGCAGTTCGTCGATCGTGGAGACGTCGAGGTCCGCGTAGTAGGTCATGGCGAGTGTGCGCGGAATCGGCGTCGCGGACATCATGAGTTGATGCGGCTGGAAGTCGGCCGCGCCGTCGGCGGCGCCCTGCGCCTTCGCGCGCAACGCGAGCCGTTGCGCGACGCCGAAGCGATGCTGCTCGTCCACGATCACGAGTCCGAGGCGCGCGAACTCGACCGCGTCCTGGATGATCGCGTGCGTGCCGATCACGAGCTGCGCGGTGCCGAGCGCGGCCGCTTCGATCGCGGCGCGCTTCTCCTTCGTCTTCAGACTGCCCGCGAGCCACGCGACATTCACGCCGAGCGGCTCGAGCCAGCCGCGCAATTTGCGCGCGTGCTGCTCGGTGAGAATTTCGGTCGGCGCCATCAGCGCGGCCTGGTAGCCGGCGTCGATCGCCTGCGCGGCGGCGAGCGCCGCGACGATCGTCTTGCCGCTGCCGACGTCGCCCTGCAACAGCCGCTGCATCGGATGCGGCTGCGTCAGGTCGAGCGCGATCTCGCCGCCGACGCGCTGCTGCGCGGCCGTCAGCGAAAACGGCAGCGCCTTCAGCAGCCGCGCGACCAGCGCCGACTCGTCGCCGAGCTTGCGGCGCGGCATGGCCGGCGCGGCGCGCGTGCGCCGCTCGTCGTGCGCGCGCTTCAGCGACATCTGCTGCGCGAGCAGCTCCTCGAACTTGATGCGCACCCAGGCCGGATGCGTGCCGTCGATCAGCGCCGTTTCGTCCGACTGCGGGCCCGGATGATGCAGCGTGCGCACCGCGTCCATCAGCGCCGGCACGCCGAGCGGTTCGAGAAACGCACGCGCGACCGGCGCGGGCAGCAGCTCCGGCAGCGACGTGCGCGCGAGCGCGTTGTCGATCGCCTTGCGCAGATACGCCTGCGACACGCCCGCGGTGCTCGGATAGACCGGCGTCAGCGCCTGCGGCAGCGGCGTGTCTTCATCGACGACGCGCACGGTCGGATGCACCATCTCCATGCCGAAGAAGCCGCCCCGCACGTCGCCGCGCACGCGCAGGCGCGCGCCGGGCGCCATCTGCTTGACCTGCGAGCCGTAGAAATTCAGAAAGCGCAGCACGAGTTCGTCGCCGTCGGCGTCGCGCAGCTTCACGAGCAGCTGCCGGCGCGGGCGATAGGCGATCTCATTGTCGAACACCACGCCTTCGGCTTGCGCGATGCCGCCGGGCAGCAAGTGACCGATCGGCGTCAGCGAGGTTTCGTCTTCGTAGCGCATCGGCAGATGCAGCACGAGGTCGATGTCGCGTGTGAGGCCGAGTTTGGCGAGCTTGTCGGCGGTTTTGACCGGGGCTTTGGCGGCGGCTTTTGCCGCGCCTTTGGTTTTGGCGGCGGGTTTGTCGTCGCTCGCGCGGTCGGCGGCGAATTGATCCGGCGGGTCGCCCGCGTGGCCGCCGGGCTTGTCGCCGTCGCGCCCGGCATCGTGGCCGGCGGACATCATGCCGCCTTGCGCGCCATCTTCCGCCGCATCCCGCTCCCCCGCCTCCGCCCGCGCACCGCGGCGCCGCGGTTCGGCGCCCGCTTCGAGGGTGGCAACGGACGATCGGCGGTCGGACAAAGGCATAGGCTGCTTCGCAAGTACAATATCGGGTGCTGTCGAAAAGAAGTCGTGCCGCCCTTCGCGCGTCCAGCGCAGGCAGGATGCGGCACAAAGCGCGCGGGCCGCTTCGGCGTCCCGCCATCATAGCCGCCCGGCTCCGGCTTCGGCTCAATTCAGTCCCAAATCAGTCCCAACCCGCTTCCAGTCGTTCGCATGTTTACGCTTTCCGATTTCGATTTCGATCTGCCGCCCGAGTTGATCGCGCAAGTCGCGCTGCCCGAGCGCAGCGCAAGCCGTCTGCTCGACGTGGACGCCGCAGGCGCCGCCGACGGCGCCGCGCGCCTGCTCGACCGCCGCTTCACCGAACTGCCCGAGTGCCTCGCGCCGGGCGATCTGCTCGTCTTCAACGATACCAAAGTGCTGAAGGCGCGCTTCTTCGGCCAGAAGTCGAGCGGCGGCAAGATCGAAGTGCTGGTCGAGCGCCTGACTGGCGAGCGCAGCGCGCTCGCGCAGATCCGGGCGAGCAAGAGCCCGCAGGCGGGCACGACGATCCGTCTCGCGGATGCGTTCGACGTCACCGTCGGCGAGCGCGTCGATCAGTTCTACACGCTGCGTTTCCCCGACGACTGCCTGACGCTGATCGAGCAGTACGGCCGTCTGCCGCTACCGCCGTACATCGAGCACGACCCCGACGCGACCGACGAAACCCGCTATCAGACCGTATTTGCGCAGAACCCGGGCGCGGTCGCCGCGCCGACCGCCGGCCTGCACTTCGACGACACGCTGCTCGCCCGGCTCGACGCCCTCGGCATCGACCGCGCGACGCTGACGCTGCACGTCGGCGCGGGCACGTTTCAGCCGGTGCGCGTCGAAAACATCGCCGAGCACAAGATGCACAGCGAGTGGTATCACCTGCCGCAAGCGCTCGCGGACAAGATCGCCGCGACCAAAGCGCGCGGCAACCGCGTGATCGCGGTCGGCACGACGTCGATGCGCGCGCTCGAAGCCGCCGCGCGCGACGCCGAAGCCGCCGGCCATCCGCTCGGCGCGGCGAGCGCGGAAACCGACATCTTCATCACGCCGGGCTACCGGTTCCGCGTGGTCGACCGGCTGGTCACGAACTTCCATTTGCCGAAATCTACGCTGCTGATGCTGGTGTCGGCGTTCGCGGGCGTCGAGACGATTCGCGCCGCGTACCGTCATGCGATCGACGAGCGCTATCGTTTTTTCAGCTACGGTGACGCGATGCTGCTCACGCGGCGCGATGCATGAGCCGGTTCGCGCACTGCTTCAGCGTATTGGCAGTTTTCCTAGTCGCCGCGATCCCTCGTGGCGGTTTTCATTGATTGCGCCGGACTGTTTTCCGGTCGCCCAGGAGTGATCCCCATGACCCTTGGTCATCCCTCGCAACAGCCTGCCCACAAGCGCCCCGAGAACGGCCTCAAATTCGAACTGCTCGGCACCGACGGCCTCGCGCGCCGCGGCCGCGTCACGCTCAATCACGGCGTGGTGGAGACGCCGATCTTCATGCCGGTCGGCACCTACGGCACCGTGAAGGCGGTCCAGCCGCGCGAGCTCGACGAAATGCACGCGCAGATCATCCTCGGCAATACGTTTCACCTGTGGCTGCGACCCGGCCTCGAAACCATCGAGGCGCACGGCGGCCTGCACGGCTTCATGGGCTGGAAGAAGCCGATCCTGACCGACTCGGGCGGCTTCCAGGTGTTCTCGCTCGGCGACCTGCGCAAGATCACCGAGGACGGCGTCACGTTCGCGTCGCCGATCAACGGCGACCGGCTGTTCCTGTCGCCGGAAGTGTCGATGCAGATCCAGAAGCTGCTGAACTCGGACATCGTGATGCAGTTCGACGAATGCACGCCGTACGCGACCGACAACATCCCGACCTCGCACACGGAAGCCGCCGAATCGATGCGCATGTCGATGCGCTGGGCGCAACGCTCGATCGACGAATTCGAGCGCCTCGGCAATCCGAATGCACTGTTCGGCATCGTGCAGGGCGGCATGTTCGAGGATCTGCGCGACGAGTCGCTCGCCGGCCTCGCGGAGAAGAACTTCCACGGCCTCGCGATCGGCGGTCTGTCGGTCGGCGAGCCGAAGGAAGACATGATGCGGATCCTGAACCACATCGGCCCGAAGCTGCCGGCCGACAAGCCGCACTACCTGATGGGCGTCGGCACGCCGGAAGACCTGGTGGCCGGCGTCGCGGCCGGCGTCGACATGTTCGACTGCGTGATGCCCACGCGCAACGCGCGCAACGGCTGGCTCTTCACGCGTTTCGGCGACATCAAGATCCGCAACGCGACCCACAGGAACTCGCTGCGCCCGCTCGACGAGCAATGCGGCTGCTACACCTGCCGCAACTTCACGCGCGGCTATCTGCATCATCTGCATCGCGTCGGCGAAATTCTCGGCGCGCAGCTGAACACGATCCACAACCTGCATTACTACCTGGAACTGATGCAGGAAATGCGCGATGCGATCGAGGCGAAACTGTTCGAGACATTCCGCAAGCGTTTCCACGAAGACCGCGCGCGCGGCGTCGAACCGTCGTCCTGACGGCCCGCCACATGGATTGCGCATGCCGCACGCGGACAACTTACAATTTACTTTCGCCGGCCGCTGAATTTGCCCCGAATCGGACCTTTAAACGGTTGATCCCAAAGCCGATTCGCCGCGCCGGCGCGCGTGTGGCCGGTGGTAGAATAATCGGCTGATTTTTTTGATCGTTTGACTGATAACGGAGAGACCAACGTGTCGTTCATTTCCAATGCCTTCGCGCAAGGCGCAGCAGCAGGTGGTATCGAATCGAACCTGATGAGCTTCCTGCCGCTGATCCTGATGTTCGGCGTGCTGTACTTCATCATGATTCGCCCGCAAATGAAGCGTCAGAAGGAACATCGCAACATGCTCGCAGCGATGGCCAGGGGCGATGAAGTCGTGACGAACGGCGGTATCGTCGGCAAGGTGACGAAGGTGGGCGAAGCCTACGTCGGCATCGAAATCTCGGAAGGCACGGAAGTCACCGTGCAAAAGGCGTCGGTCACGACAATTCTCCCGAAGGGCACGATCAAGTCGCTGTAAGGCCTGCACTCCCCGCGTCCGGTGCGGCCTCGCCGGCGGTTCAGGCAGTTCGCTGAACGGCCCGCGCTCATCGCCGGACGCATCGCATCCAAGCCAACCTTCCCGTTGGACCACTCATGAATCGCTACCCCCTCTGGAAATACGCCGTGATGCTGGTGGCTCTGGTCATCGGCCTCGTGTACACGCTGCCCAATCTGTACGGCGAAGCGCCGGCGGTGCAGGTGTCGAGCGGCAAGGCCACGGTCAGACTCGACGCCGCCACGCTAGCGTCGATCGAAGCCGCGCTCGCGGCCAATCACATCAAGCCGACCGCAATCACGTTCGACAACTCGCAGAACAACGCGAACATCCGCGTGCGCCTGACGGACACGGACACGCAGTTGCGCGTGAAAGACCTGCTGCAGAAGTCGCTCAATAGCGACCCGAACGATCCGCAGTACGTCGTCGCACTGAACCTGCAAAGCGCGTCGCCGACCTGGATGACCGCGCTGCGCGCGCTGCCGATGTACCTCGGTCTCGACCTGCGCGGCGGTGTGCACTTCCTGCTGCAGGTCGACATGGCCGGCGCGCTGAACAAGAAGCTCGACTCGGACGCCTCGGACGTGCGCACGCTGCTGCGCGACAACAACGTGCGCGACGGCGGCGTGAATCGCGTGAACCAGTCGGTGGTGGTGAATCTGCCCGACCAGGCCACGGCGGACGCGGCACTCAAGCTGCTCGGCCGCAGCGTCAGCGAACTGCAGTGGGCGTCGCAGCCGAACACCGGCGCGGACGGCGGCGTGCAGCTCGTCGGCACCTTCACGCCGGCCGTGCAGCGCGCGGTGCAGGAAGCCGCGCTCAAGCAGAACATCACGACGCTGCATAACCGCGTGAACGAACTCGGCGTGGCCGAGCCGGTGATCCAGCAACAGGGCACGGACCGCATCGTCGTCGAGCTGCCGGGCGTGCAGGACACCGCGAAGGCGAAGGACATCATCGGCCGTACGGCGACGCTCGAAGCGCGCCTCGCCGATCCGGTCAACACGCATCCGAACCCGAACGAGCCGGTGCCGCCGGGCGATGAACTCTTCACGCAAGGCAACCAGACGCCGGTGCTGCTGCGCAAGCAGGTGATCTTCACCGGCGACCGCATCATCGACGCGTCGGCGGGCTTCGACGAGCATCAGCGTCCGTCGGTCAATATCCGTCTCGACTCGGCCGGCGGCCGCGCGGTGCGCGCGGTATCGCGTGACAACATCGGCAAGCCAATGGCGATGGTGCTGTTCGAGCGCGGCAAGGGCGAAGTGCTGACCGTCGCGACCATTCAGTCGGAACTGGGCGACCGCTTCCAGATCACCGGCCAGCCGACCCCGCAAGCGGCCGCCGACCTCGCGCTGCTGCTGCGCGCCGGTTCGCTCGCCGCGCCGATGGAAATCATCGAGGAACGCACGATCGGCCCGAGCCTCGGCGCCGACAATATCAAGAAGGGCTTCCACTCGGTCGTGTGGGGCTTCGCGGCCATCGCCGTATTCATGAGCGCGTACTACATGCTGTTCGGCGTGATCTCGATGGTCGGCCTGTCCGTGAACCTGCTGCTGCTGGTCGCGGTGCTGTCGATGCTGCAGGCCACGCTCACGCTGCCGGGTATCGCCGCTATCGCGCTCGCGCTCGGTATGGCGATCGACGCGAACGTGCTGATCAACGAGCGCGTGCGCGAGGAACTGCGCCACGGCGCGCCGCCGCAACTGGCCATCCAGAACGGCTACGCGCATGCATGGGCGACGATTCTCGACTCGAACGTGACCACGCTGATCGCCGGCCTCGCGCTGCTCGCGTTCGGCTCCGGTCCGGTGCGCGGCTTCGCGATCGTCCACTGTATCGGCATTCTGACGTCGATGTTCTCGGCGGTGTTCTTCTCGCGCGGCCTGGTCAACTTCTGGTACGGCGGCAAGAAGAAGCTGAAGTCGCTGTCCATCGGCCAGGTGTGGCGTCCGCAAACGGCGGCGGCAGGCTCGGCCGCATATGCCGGCAACACCCTCGGCGGCAGCGACGCCGCGACCGACACCGCGCAGGCCATCGCCACGGCGAAGGCGAGCGCGAAGGCAAGCTCGAAGGCACCGGCCGCGGCCGGCGCGAAGGGTCGCGCGAAGCCGACCGTGCGTCGCCGCAATGCGCCGGGCACGCCGACGTCGAATGACTCGACGCGGCATAAACCGGGTTCATCCCGCTGAGTCCCGGAGAACAAGACCATGGAATTTTTCCGTTTCCGTAAAGACATTCCGTTCATGCAGCGCGCGTTGATCTTCAACGCGATCTCGCTGATCACCTTCCTCGCCGCCGTGTTCTTCCTCGTGCATCGCGGGCTGCATCTGTCGGTGGAATTCACCGGCGGTACCGTGATCGAGGTGCAGTATCCGGGCGCGGTGCCGCTCGACCCGGTGCGTAACACGCTCGGCAAGCTCGGCTATGCCGACGCGCAGGTGCAGAACTTCGGCTCCTCGCGCGACGTACTGATCCGTCTGCCGCTGAAGACGGGCTACACGTCCGCGCAGCAGAGCGACCAGGTGATGGGCGCGCTGAAGGCCGACACGCCGGAAGTGCAGTTGCAGCGCGTCGAGTTCGTCGGTCCACAGGTCGGCAAGGAGCTCGCCACCGACGGTCTGCTCGCGCTCGCCTGCGTGGTGGCCGGCATCGTGATCTACCTGTCGTTCCGCTTCGAATGGAAGTACGCGATCGCCGGCGTGATCGCCAACCTGCACGACGTCGTCATCATTCTCGGCTTCTTCGCGTTCTTCCAGTGGGAGTTCTCGCTGTCGGTGCTGGCCGCGGTGCTCGCGGTGCTCGGCTATTCGGTCAACGAGTCGGTCGTTATCTTCGACCGGATTCGCGAAACCTTCCGCCGCGAACGCAAGATGACCGTGATCGAAGTGATCAACCACGCAATCACCAGCACGATGTCGCGAACCGTCATCACGCACGGCTGTACGCAGATGATGGTGCTGTCGATGTTCCTGTTCGGCGGCCCGACGCTGCACTACTTCGCGCTCGCGCTGACGGTCGGTATTCTGTTCGGTATCTACTCGTCGGTGTTCGTCGCCGCGGCTCTTGCCATGTGGTTCGGCGTCAAGCGCGAAGACCTGATCAAGGACAAGAAGGAACGCGTCGATCCGGACGATCCGAACGCGGGCGCCCAGGTTTGATGCGCGCGTAACCGCTGAGGATGCGCACAATAAAAAAGGCCGGTTCTGTCGAACCGGCCTTTTGCGTTTACGTACGCCGTCGTTACCGCCTCGTTCCCAGGGCCTGTTCAGGCCCTAGCGGAACCCCAGCTTGCGCCGTGCGCCGATCAGCGCCGCGATGCTCAGCAGCGCGGCAAACATCACGTAGTAGCTCGGCGCTGCCTTCGAACCGGTCGCGCTGATCAGCCACGCGATGATGAACGGCCCGAAGCCGCCGAAGATCGTCACCGCGATGTTATACGCGAGCGACATGCCGGTCGTGCGCGTCTGCACCGGGAATATCTCCGACAGCAGTCCCGGCGTCGCGCCGAAGTAGCCGCTGACGAGAAAACCGAACACGATCTGCCACACGATCAGCGTGCCGAAGCTCGGATGCGCGATCAGGAACGCGAACGCCGGATAGACGAGCACGAACAGCAGCACGGCCGCGCCCAGCATGATGCGTGTGCGTCCATGCAGGTCCGACCAATGCCCGGCCACCGGCGAGAACACCATCTGGATCAGACCCGTCACCGCGATCGCCGAGAACGCGACCGACGGCGCGAGCCCCAGTTGCCGCACGCCATAGGTCGGCATGAACAGCATCAGATACGCGGACACGGTCCCGAGGATCACCACGCCCATCGCGATCACGAGCCGCAGCTTCTGCGTCGCGAACGTATCGCGCAGCGGCGTCTGCGTCGTTTCGGCGGCGAGGAATTCGGGCGTCTCGTCGAGCCTGGTGCGGATGTAGAATGCAACGGGCCCGATCAGCAGACCGAAGAAGAACGGCACGCGCCAGCCCCACGATGCCATCTGTTCCGGCGACAGCTGGCCGGTCAGCAACGCGCCGAAACCGGCCGCGAGCAGCGTCGTCAGACCCTGGCTCGCCATCTGCCAGCTCGCGTAGAAGCCGCGCCGGCCCGGCACGTGCTCGGCGAGAAACGCAGTCGCGCTGCCGAATTCGCCGCCGGCCGAGAAGCCTTGCATCAGCCGCGCGAGCACGAGGATCAGCGGCGCGGCGAGACCGATGCTCTGGTAGGTCGGCAAAATCGCGATGATCAGCGTGCCGCTCATCATCAGCAGGATGGAAAGCGTGAGCGCCCCCTTGCGCCCGGCGCGGTCCGAGTACGCGCCGATCACGATCGCGCCGAGCGGCCGCATGAAGAACGACACGCCGAACGTGCCGAGCGTGAGCAGCAGCGATACGGTCTCGTTGCCGGCCGGAAAAAACAGCTTGGAGATGGTCACGGCGAAAAAGCCGTACACCACGAGATCGAACCATTCGAGTGCGTTGCCGATCGAGGCGGCCACCACCGCGCGCCACGAATTCTGCCGGCTTCCCGCGACGCTTGCTGCTGTCGTTGCATTCATCCAGATCTCCTGTACTGCGCGAAATATTTATCGACACGAACGCATAACGTCCGCCCAGGCCATCCCGGCAACGCGCAGCACCGGCATGACTGCTTGCGCTCTATTTAACTGAAAAAATAAAAGTGATGCGAGCGACAAATGGCCGAGGCGCGCCACCATGGCCGAGGCGTTCGCAACGGGCGACAAAAAACCGCTTCGTCGGTGAACGACCGAAGCGGTTTTCGTATTGCGGCGCAGCGCGGATCGAATCGCAACAGCTGCCGGCGCCCCTACTGCTGCTTGATACCTTCCGACTGGATATGCAGGCGCGTCTGCATGCTGAAGCCGTACTTCGCGCCGAACTCCATGCCGTAATCGGCGCGATTGAATTCGGTGCTCGCCTCGACGCCGCAGACTTCGCGCTTGAGGACCGGGTGTTGCATGCACTTGAACGAATCGATCTTCAGATTCACCGGCTTCGTGATGCCGCGAATCGTCAGCGTGCCGATCACCTCGACGGGCTTGTCGCCGTCGAACTTGATCTCGGTGCCCTTGTAGGTCACGGTCGGATACTTCTCGACGTCGAAGAACTCGGCGGCCCTCAGGTGATCGTCGAGCTTCGGGTTGCCGGTCTGCACCGAAGCGGGATCGACGGTGACGTCGACGGTGCCGGTTTTGGCCGCGCGATCGAGCGTCACCGTTCCCGTGGTCTTCGTGAATTTGCCGCGCCAGATCGACAGACCGCCAAAGTGGTCGGCCTCGAAGCTCGGAAACGTATGCATCGGATCAAGCAGATAGGTATCGGCGGCGAAGGCGCCGAGCGACAGCGACGAAGCCAGCGCGCCAACAGCGATCAATATGGACGTTTTCAATTCGTGCTCCTGTTTTGCGTTGAAAATCGCGGTGCAACCTGCGGTGGGAAAGCGGCCGCGCCCCACGTGGCGCGGCGGACCTCGCGCACGCCGTGCGCGTTACTTGCGCGCGGCGACGATATGAAACTTGATCACTACCTCGTCGGCGACGACCGATGTGTCCTTCCATTCGCCGGTGCCGATGTCGAATTGCGAGCGCTTGATCGGCAGCGCGCCGTCGAAGGTCTGCATCGCGCCCTGCTGGCCGACCGTGACCGGCACCACGACCGTCTCCGACTTGCCCTTGATGGTCAGCTTACCGGTCACCTTGAACTGGCTGCCGCCGGCCGGCGCGATCGCGCTCGACACGAACGTCGCGCTCGGAAAGGTCTTCGCGTCGAACCATTCCTTGCCGCGCACCTGCTCGTTGTAGCTCTCGTCGCCGAGATCGTAGCTGGCGACGTCGATGTCGAGCTGCGCGCTGCCGGCCGTCGGTTTGGCCGGATCGAAGCTGACCTGCGCCGTGAACTTGTTGAACTTGCCTTCGACCGGCACGTTCATCTGCTTCGAGGTAGCCGTCACCGAACTCTTCGCGACGTCGACCTGCGCGAGCGCCGCGCCCGCGGCGCTCAGCGACGCCGCTGCGAACGCGGCCAGCATGTAGCGATAAAACGAACCCTTCATGGTTGTCCTTATTTGAGGAAGGGGATCATGCGCGACAGCAGGCCGTCGCGATCGAGCCATTGATGCTTGAGCGCCGCCGCGGTGTGTAGCGCGACCAGCACGAGCAACGTGTAATTCAACGCGATGTGCAGGTTCTTCAGCACTTCCTTCAGGTGCGGATCGGGCGCGATGATCCGCGGCAGCGGAATCAGCCCGAGGTAGACGACCGGCACGTTCGCCGCCGAGCTATACAGATAGCCGGACACGGGAATCACGATCATCAGCACGTACAGCAACAGATGTGTGACATGCGCGGCGCCACGCTGCCAGGTGGGCATGCGGCGCGGCATCGGCGGCGAGGCGTGGGTCGCGCGCCACAGGATGCGCACGATCGCGAGCGCGAACACGGTCACGCCGATCCATTTGTGCCACGAGAAATAGCGCAGCTTGGTGGGCGTGAAGCCCGGGATGTCGGTCATCACCCAGCCGAGCGCAAAGCCGCAGACGATCAGCAGTGCGATCAGCCAGTGAAACGCGATGGCGGTCCGCGTGTACGACTCCCGGGTACCGAACGATGGATTGAGTGTCATGACAGATCAACGCAGGAGTTAGAAGTTAACGGCGCGCCGCGGCCAGCTATTCCGCGATCACCGCCGCGCATCGGCGCGGCGCGCGCGGCCGATGCGGCGGACGTCATCGCCACAAAAGGCCACCGGGCATGCCACGGGCGCCATGCTACCCCAAGCGCGAAAAGCTGGCTGGAGCGCGTCGGCGGAACGGGCCCGAATTTTGCGCTGCAATGGCCCCAGGGCGCCGCGTCACCGCCCTTGCGTTGAACGATTCGGGGACCGAAAGCCCCGAAGCGACGCCATCTCAGGCCCGGACCAGCGCGCGCGGGGGACGGCGCCACGCCCCGCGCCGCGCGCGGCTCGCGTCGGTCGCGAGGCCGCGTTTGGTACTATTGCTGCTCACCGCCGTCCGACCCCTCGAAACGAGCAGGCCTTGCACGCCGCCACTACGTCGTTAGCCCATCTGCCGCATGGAACATGACAACCTGATCGCGTGCCATGAATGCGATACGCTGTTCCGCAAGCCACGGCTTGTCGGGCGCGTCGCCGCGCGTTGTCCGCGCTGCGGCGCGACGCTCTATCGCGGCGTCTCGCGCAAGCTCGACGCGATCTGCGCACTGACGCTCGCCGCGCTGATCACGTTCGTGATCGCGCAGGGCTTTCCGATCGTCGAACTCGAAACCAACGGCATCACGTCACAGACTACGCTGTTCGGCGCGCTCGTCGCGCTGTGGGGCGAGGACATGGAGATCGTCGCCGTGATGGTGTTCTGCTCGACGATCCTCTTTCCGTTCACCGAACTCGTCGCGCTGCTGTACGTGCTGGTGCCGCTACGCGCCGGCTACGTGCCCGCGCACTTCAATCGCGTGCTGCGCGCGATCCAGTTCGTGCGGCCGTGGGGCATGATCGAAGTGTTCATGCTCGGCGTGCTGATCACGATCGTGAAGATGGTGAGCCTCGCGCGCGTGATTCCCGAGGCGGCGCTGTTCGCGTTCGGCGCGCTGACGCTGATGTTCGCGGTCGTCGTCACATTCGATCCGCGCGTGCTGTGGGATGTCGCCGACGAGATCGACGCGAGCGGCGATCGGCCGTTGCCGTGCACGTCGGCCGACAGCGCGGCGGTCGCGGTCGGCTCGCTCGCCGGTCCGCCGGCGCCGTCCGCGCGCGTCGCGGGCTCGACCAGCGGCAGCGCTGGTGGCACAACCAACAGCACGGCGGACGGCACCCCGCCCGGCTTGCCGCCCACGCCGCGCGAAGGATGAGCCCACGATGAAATACGTCACCGCGAAACGCGCGGGCCTGCTGTCCTGCCATTCGTGCGGGCGCGTCGAACCGCGCATCCGCTCGGTCACGCCGCAGCACTGCGGCCGCTGCGGCGCGCATCTGCACTCGCGCAACCCCGACAGCCTGATGCGCACATGGGCACTGCTGATCGCCGCGGCGCTGCTGTATATCCCGGCGAATCTGCTGCCGGTGATGCATACGTCGTCGCTGCTCGGCTCCGAGGACGACACCATCATGAGCGGCGTCGTCTATTTCTGGACCTCCGGCGACTGGCCGCTCGCGATGATCGTGTTCATCGCCAGCATCCTGGTGCCGATGCTGAAGCTCTCGGTGCTCGTGCTGCTCACCGTCACCGCTCAGCGCCGCTCGCGCTGGCGTCCGCAACAGCGCACGACGCTGTACCGGATGGTCGAGCGGATCGGCCGCTGGTCGATGCTCGACGTGTTCGTCGTCACGCTCACCGTGGCGCTCGTGCGTTTCAAATCGCTGGCCGTGATCACGGCCGGGCCGGGCGCGATCGCGTTCGGCTCGGTCGTGATCCTGACGATGCTGGCCTCCATGCAATTCGATCCACGACTCATCTGGGACCCCGTGGAAAGCCGTACCCCAACACCTCAGGATCTCGACCATGACTAGCCCGCAAGGACCGACGCCCGCTTCCGATGACGCGCCGCGCAACGATTCGAACGGACCCAGACTGCCGCCCCAACTGCCCGACCCCGAGATCGAGCCACGCAGCCGCTGGCTGCCGTCGCTCGTCTGGGTGATTCCGCTGATTGCCGCGCTGATCGGCATCGCGCTCGTGATCAGGTCGGTGACCGAGCGCGGGCCCGTGATCACGATCAGCTTCATCAGCGCGGAAGGGCTCGAGCCAGGCAAGACCAAGGTCAAGTACAAGGACGTCGACGTGGGCGCGGTGAAGACGATCACGCTGTCGCAGGATCTGTCGCACGTGCTCGTGCAGGTGCAGTTGACCAAGGAAGGCGGAAAGTTCGCGGTCAAGGACTCGCGCTTCTGGGTGGTGCGTCCGCGCGTCGGCGCGAGCGGCGTGTCGGGTCTGACCACGCTGCTGTCGGGTTCGTACATCGGCGCCGACGCGGGCCGCTCGACCGAAAGCGAGAGCAACTTCGTCGGCCTCGAAACGCCGCCGCCCATCACCGGCGACCAGAAAGGCCACCAGTACACGCTGCACGGCGATTCGCTCGGCTCGATCGACATCGGCTCGCCGATCTTCTACCGGCGCGTGCAGGTCGGTCAGGTGGTCGGCTTCTCGCTCGACAGGGACGGCACCGGCGTGACGATGCGGGTGTTCGTGTCGGCGCCGTTCGACCAGTACGTCGGCACCAACACGCGCTGGTGGCATGCGAGCGGCGTCGATCTGCGGCTCGATTCGAGCGGCTTCAAGCTGAATACGCAGTCGCTCGCGACAGTGATCGTCGGCGGTCTGTCTTTCCAGTCGCCGCCCGGCCAGAACATGGGCCCGCAGGCGCCGAACAACCAGACCTTCCGCCTCGGCTCGGACGAAGCGGACGCGATGCGCGAACCAGACGGCGTGCCCTTGCGCGTCGTGATGAACTTCAACCAGTCGCTGCGCGGGCTGTCGATCGGCGCGCCGGTCGATTTCCGCGGCATCGTGCTCGGCCAGGTGACCAATATCGGCATCGACTACGATCCGAAGACGCAGAGCTTCACGATGCCGGTCACGATGAACCTGTACCCGGACCGCCTCGGCAAGCGCTTCCGCGAGAGCTCGCCGCAGCCGGGCACGCTCGCCGGCGAGAACCTGCTGCAGGAACTCGTCAGGCACGGCCTGCGCGGCCAGTTGCGCACCGGCAACCTGATCACGAGCCAGCTGTACGTGGCGCTCGATATCTTCCCGAAAGCGCCGCCGGCCAAGGTCGACGTGACGACCGATCCGTTCGAGCTGCCGACCATTCCGAACACGCTCGACGAATTGCAGCTGCAGGTCGCCGACATCGCGAAGAAGCTCGACAAGGTGCCGTTCGACCAGATCGGCGCGAATCTGAACACCGCGCTGAAGAACGCCGACCAGCTGTTCTCGCGTCTCGACAACGAAGTCGTGCCGCAGGCGCGCGACACGCTGACGGCCGCGAAGCAGACCTTCAGTTCGGCCCAGGCAACCTTGCAGCAGGATTCGCCGATGCAGTCCGACGTTCATCAGGCGTTGCAGGAACTGACGCGCACGTTGCAGTCGCTGAACGCGCTGTCGGACTACCTCGAGCGTCATCCCGAATCACTGTTGCGCGGTAAATCAGGAGATAAACCATGATGTTTGCCCGGCTCCCCCGTCCGCCGCGCGCGCTCGTGCGCGGTGCCGTACGCGGCGTCGCGTTCGGCACCGCATTGGCTGCGGCTCTCGCCATCGCGGCGTGCTCGTCGCCGTCGAGCCGTTTCTATACGCTGGGTGGCGCGGATAGCGCAAGCACCGCCGCGCATGGCACCGCGCCGGCCGTCGCGCGCACGAGCGCCGCGCCTGCCTGGCTGATCGAAGTCGCGCCGGTCAACGTGCCGCCGCAGGTGGCGAGAAATCAGCTGGTCGTGCAGACCGGGCCGACTCAGGTGCAGTTGCTCGAACAGGAGCGTTGGGCGTCGCTGCCCGGCGATGAAATCCGCCGCGCGCTGTCGACGAATCTGACGCAGCAGCTCGGCACCATCGATACGTTCGGCACCGCGCACCCCGACGACGCGGCCGTGTACCGGATCGCCATGAACGTGCAGCGCTTCGAGTCGTGGCCCGGCTCGCATGCGTTGATCGATGCGGTGTGGAGCGTGCGGGCCGTGCGCAGCAATGCGGTGATGACCTGTCGCAGCGTGGTCAGCGAGACGGTTGGCGGCGGGTACGACGCGCTCGTCGATGGACATCGGCGCGCGCTCGCGGAAGTGTCGACACAGATCGCGATGGGCGTGCGCGCGATGGCGGCAACGGCCGTCGCTTCCACGAACACGACGGGCCGGCCTTCGTCTTCGGCCAGACCGGCTGCGGCGCCGGCCGTGCCGCCCTGTCCTTCGGCGGGGACGGCCGCGGGAGCCGGCGCCTGACAGGCCCGGCTGGCGCGAGCCCGGTGCCCGCGTGCACACGCGTGTTGATCCGGGCCGCACCCACTTCAGCGCACACCTTCAGCAGACGCGCATCCGCAATGCCTGCTTGCCCCTCCGATTCCGCGCGTCTCTGCACGAAAACACCATGTTCGACTCCATCACACGGTTGATAAAAAAATGGCGCGCGTCGCGCGACGGCGGCCATCAACTCGATGTCCTGCTCGCGATCGCCGACAAGAGCGCACCGTATGCGGAACGCAGCGAGTGGCTGATCGAACTCGCGCACTGGATTCGCCGCGACCGTACGATGCGGCCCGTCACGACGGATACCGACGACACCGCCGCCCCACAGTCCAACCCCACCCATACGCGCATCCGCTACCTGCTGCACGTGCTCGATCGCAACCCCGCGTGGAAGGCGAACGTCGCCGGCATCCTGCGCGCGCTGCTGCGCGAAAGCGATGGCCTCTCGCTGCTGTGCGACGCCGGCATGCCGGTGCATTCGGGCTTCTTCGGCGCGGTGTTCGAACGCCTCGAGGCGTCGCTGATTCCGCCCGCGCCGAACCGCCGCGACCTCACCGCGATCGTCACGCTGATGTTCGGCTCCGAGCCCGACGCCGAATGGATCGACACGCTGCCCACCGATCTGCTGGTGCGTATCCACGCGCTATTCGACTACGCGCCCGACGACGAAGAAGACGGACGCGACAGCACGCCCTTCTCGCTCGACCTGCTGGCCGCGCTGCACAACCTGACCTGCCAGATCAGCTCGACCGGACTGTCGCAAACGGTGCGCAGCCGGCTGGGCGGTGTGGCGCCACCTGGCGATCGCATCGACGACCGCGTCGACCGCGTAATCGACGCACGAACCACCGACGTCAACGGCGTGCGCGTCGCCATGGAAAGCCAACCGTTCTACCGCCTCACCCGCGCGATGCTCGCGGTCGAAGCCGCTCACGACGCGTACGCGGCGGGCGCCCCGCAGGAGCCGCTGCTACGCGAGGTCAACTATCTGCGGCTGCTGCTCGACGAATGCCGCGGCGCAACCGACAACGTGTTCGCGCATCTGTACCGCAACGGCGTGAGTGTCGACATCGTGTTCCAGGTCGAGCGGATGCGCATGCGCATCGAGCGCGCCGAGCATCTGCTCGATGCCTGGATGGCGCAGGACGATCTGCACGCGGCCGCGCGCCTGACCGCCGAACTCGTGCGCGCCAATCACGCGAGCCAGAGCGTCGCGCATCTCGCGCGCAGCAATTCATCGCTGCTCGCGCGCAAGATCGTCGAGTACAGCGCGGACACCGGCGAACACTACATCACGCGCGATCGCGCCGAGTATCTGAAGATGATGCGCATGGCGGCCGGCGGCGGACTCGTGACCGTCGTCACCGTGTGCGTGAAGTTCGCGATCACCGGCGCCCATCTGCACGCGATGCTCGAAGGCGTGCTCGCCGGCATCAACTACGCGGCGAGCTTTCTGCTGATCCACTTCCTGCACTTCTCGCTCGCGACCAAACAGCCCGCGATGACCGCGCCGACGCTCGCGCGCGAACTCGACGGCGTCGGCACGCCGGCCGGCGTCGACAGTTTCGTGAGTTCGGTGACCGCACTGATGCGCACGCAGGCCGCGGCGGTGCTCGGCAACGTGCTGCTGGTGTTTCCCGTCAGTCTGTGCGTGGATCTGCTGTACCACGCGCTGTTCAACACCGACCTCATTTCGGCCGACAAGGCGATCGCGACGCTGCAATCGTTCTCGCTGATCGGGCCGACGCCGTTCTATGCGGCGTTGACGGGCGTGCTGCTGTGGTCGTCCAGCCTGCTCGCGGGCTGGGCGGACAACTGGTTCATCCTGCATCGCGTCGCCGACGCGCTCGCCTACAACCGGCGCCTACGCATGACGCTCGGCGTGGCCGGCGCCGACCGTCTCGCGCGCTTGTGCCGCGCGAACGTCGCGGGCGTGGTCGGCAATATCACGCTCGGCCTGATGCTCGGGCTCGTGCCGGCGATCCTCACCGCCTTCACGTTCAAGTTCGACGTGCGTCACGTGACGCTGTCTGCCGGCTCGATCGGCGTGGCGCTCGGCGTGCTCGGCGAAAGCGCGCTGAAGCTGCCGACTCTGTGGTGGGCGGTGGCGGGCGTCGGCAGCATGGCGATTCTCAATGTCGCGGTGAGTTTTGCGCTGGCGTTCTACATGGCGGTGAAATCGCGCGATTTGCGGCGCAATGCGGTGCGCTCGCTGCGCGGGGCGATCTGGCAGCGGGTCAGGCGGCATCCGCTGGAACTCGTGTGGCCGGCCAAAGCGGGACGCGAGGCGAGATAGCGCGAGGACAGACGACGGGCCGGCGCGCCAATCGCGCCGGCCCGCCGACCCCGACCGCGTACAATAGCGCCTTATCCAACGCCTTGCGGCAACCTCAATGTCCTTCGATTTCTTCCTTCCTTGCCCGCGCGGGCTCGAAGCTCCGCTCGCGGCCGAACTCGCCGAAATTGCCGCCAAACATCTGAACGGCGCCCCCTTCACGGCCGGCGCCCAGGTACCGGGCGGCGTGCATTTTCGCGGCGGCTGGGCCGCCGGTATGGCCGCCAATCTGCACTCGCGTCTCGCGAGCCGCGTGCTGCTGAAAATCGCGGAGCGGCCCTACCGCAGCGAGCAGGACATCTACGCGCTCGCGCTCGAGCAGCGCTGGGAGCAGTGGTTCTCCGCGCACGAGACGCTGCGCGTCGACGTCACCGCGATCAAGTCGCCGCTGCGCAGTCTCGAGTTCACGACGTTGCGCGTGAAGGACGCGATCTGCGATCGTCTGCGCGAAAAAAGCGGCGTGCGGCCGAGCATCGACACCGCGATGCCCGACGTGCGCGTGTTCGCGTTCCTGAGCGCGACCGACTGCACGCTGTACCTCGACACGTCCGGCGATCCGCTATTCAAGCGCGGCTGGCGTCTCGACAAGGGCGCGGCGCCGCTGCGCGAAAACCTCGCGGCTGGCATTTTGCGTCTGACTGGCTGGCAGGCCGGCACGCCGCTCTACGATCCGATGTGCGGCAGCGGCACGTTCCTCGCGGAGGCGGCGCAGCTCGCATTGAACATCGCGCCGGGCGTCGAGCGGCGCTTCGGCTTCGAGAAGCTCAAACAGTTCGACGCGCGGAGCTGGCAAGCGCTGAAGGGCGCCGCGCTCGAAGCGAAAAATGCGGCGCGCGGCTCGCGCGGCGCGGATCTGGAGATTTTCGGCAGCGACATCTCCGGTGACATGCTCGAAAAAGCACGCGCGAACTTCGAGCGCGCCGGCTTGCCGGCCATTTCGCTCAAGCAGCTCGATGCGCGCGACATGACCCCGCCTGGCTCGGCGCCGGGCATCCTCGTCGCGAATCCGCCGTATGGCGAGCGGATCGAAGTGCGCGGCCGCAATGCGCGCGGCGAGCTTCGCGAAGGCCGCGGCAATCGCGACGACGACGGCTTCCGCCGCATTCAGGAAGAAGCGCCGGACAGCGAGTTTTTCCAGTTGCTCGGCAATGCGTTGAAGCAGCGCTTTGCCGGATGGCATGCGTTCATCCTGACGTCGGATCGCAAGCTTCCGGGGCAACTGCGGCTGCGCGAATCGACGAAGACGCCGCTGTTCAACGGTGCGCTCGAATGCCGGCTGTTCCGCTTCGATCTGATCGCGGGCAGCGTGCGGCAGCGTCCGCAAAGCGATACGCCGGCGGCTTGAGGCTGTTTCTAGCAGGCGGCGCGCTGTCGTCGCCCTGTCGTCATCGCGTCGCTCGAAAAGCAGGCCACGCGCATGAGCGATGTGGTCGGCGTGTTTCAGTTGCTGGTGGGGTGAAGCGGTCGCGTCTTCGCACCCTACTGCCACCACGCTGTCAGCAGCACCCCCGCACACTCCTTCTCACGCCATCCGGCGCTTGAACGGCCTACTGCCAACCGAAGGAGAGTGTCATGTCCGCATTGCCCAAACTCGTTGCCTGGTTCGAAATCCCGTCCGTCGATTTCGATCGCGCGGTGCGCTTCTACGAAGCCGCGCTCGACGCCCCGCTGAATCGCCAGGAGATCGGCGGCCAGCCGATCGCCGTGTTCAGCTACGAGGAGCCCGCGACCGGCGGCGCGATCGTCCACAATCCGTCGATGACGCCCGGCGTCGACGGCGTCACCGTCTACCTGAACGCGCTGCCCACCGTCGACGCGGCGCTTGCGCGCATCGAACGGGCGGGCGGCAAGACCGACGGCCCGGTGATCAAGCTGCCGCAGGACATCGGCTATATCGCGTTCTTCACCGATACCGAAGGCAACCGCCTCGGCCTGCATTCGCGCACCAACGGCTAAGCGCGCACCTGAAGCCGCTGCGCCCCGACCGAAGGCCGCCATGCGGCGCTATCATCGCGGGACCGTCGCCTTCCTCCTCTACCCGACGCCCACGATGACGCGCCGCGCCGACCGCCTGTTCCAGATCGCCGAGCTGCTGCGCGGCCGGCGCCTGACCACCGCGCAGCAACTAGCCGACTGGCTGAACATCTCGCCGCGCACGGTCTATCGCGACGTGCGCGATCTGCAATTGTCGGGGGTGCCGATCGAAGGCGAAGCGGGCATCGGTTATCGGCTGTCGCGCTCGGCAAGTCTGCCGCCGCTGACCTTCACCGCCGACGAACTCGCCGCGCTCGCCGCCGGCGCGCGCATGCTCGAATCATGGGGCGGCGCGGGCTTCGCGAGCGGCGCGCGGGGCGCGCTGGCCAAAATCGCATCGGCGATGCCCGCCGACAAGCGCGCGACGCTCGAACGGCTCGCGATCTTCGCGCCGTCGTTTCACATCAAGGGCGATTTTTCGACGCAGCTCGACTCGCTGCATCGCGCGATCGATGCGCGCCAGGTGGTGCGCTTCGCGTACACCGACGCCAACGGCGCCGACACCGAGCGCCGCGTCTGGCCGCTCGCGCTCGCGTACTGGGGCGCGCGCTGGACGCTCGGCGCATGGTGCGAGCTGCGTGCTGATTTCCGCAACTTCGGACTGGAGAAGATGCGCGATCTCGAAGTGCTCGAGACGTATCCCGATCAGGAAGGCAGGCGGCTCGCGGATCTGCTGCGGCACGTAAACGCGAGGCCGAAAATATGAAAAGGATCGCGGCGCGACGCACCGCGATCTCAGGGTCTGTTTACCGCTAACGAGCTACTCGACCGACTTCACCATATCCTCGATCACCTTCTTCGCGTCGCCGAACACCATCATCGTCTTGTCCATGTAGATGCGTTGATGGTCATTGGGTCAAGCTCCCTATGAAAGCCCGCCGCATCAGGCTTACGGCCGGGGTGCCTGGCGATCCAGGCGGTTATCGCAGGTAAAACGCATTCCGGTAGGTCCAGTTACCGGCATTGACCCGACGCGAAATTTTTCGCGTCCGCGAAAAATCACGCGGCCTGCCAAGGGTTCACAAGGGAGACGCCCGTTGCTACGAAATCAGCGACATTTCGCGTCACCACGGTCATACCATGAACGATCGCCGTAGCGGCGATAAGCGCATCACGCTCCGAGCGCCGATCCGGTACATGCAAACGCGCGCAGCGTAAGGCAACGCCCGTATCGACAGGCAGCACGCGATCCGCAAATTCAGTTAAGACGTGCTCATCGAGCCATGCGCGCAGCAACGCGCCTTGGCTCGGGTCGCTGCGCTCCTTCAGCAAAACGCCCGTTGCCAGCTCCATGATCGTGATTGCAGAAACAAAGAGCGCCGAAGCATCGACGCTCTTTGCCCAGGCGACGAGGTTGGCATCCGCCCTGCGCCCCTTACGGAGTTCGGAAACGACATTCGTATCGATAACAAACATCAGAGTTCAGCCGGCCGGATAGATATATCCACGCGCGGCGGATCGAATTCAATGTCAGCAACCTCGGGCATGGCCAAGGCGTCCACGATGTTGCGACGCTGTCTGACGAGAAGCCAGTATTCCTCGATGCTCAGCAAAACATGGGCGGGCCTGCCGCGATCGGTGATGAATACAGGGCCGTCCTTGGTCGCCTTTTTCGCCCGGGTCACGTCCTGATTGAGTTCCCTGCTGGATAAGGTCGTAATCGTCATATTCCCTCCCGCTACCTAACGTAGTAACGTTACTACATGTCAGGAATGTAGACAAGTCACTACGTTGTGAGTTCCGAAAGAGAAATTTTCGCGTCCGCGAAAAATCCGCCGACGGCGGCTCACTTATGCTCGCTCTCCTTATCGAGAGCGAGCAACGCAAGGTGGTCCTCCAGCGATCTCGAAGTGCTCGAGACGTATCCGGATCAGGAAGGCAGGCGGCTCGCGGATCTGCTGCGGCATCTGAACGAGAAGCCGAACAGATGAGAAGGATCGCGGTGACCCACCGCGATCCTGACGCCGATTCACCGCTAGCGATCTAGTCGACCGCCTTCACCATATCCTCGATCACCTTCTTCGCGTCGCCGAACACCATCATCGTCTTGTCCATGTAGAACAGGTCGTTGTCGAGCCCGGCGTAGCCCGCCGCCATCGAGCGCTTGTTGACGATCACGGTGCGCGCCTTGTACGCCTCGATGATCGGCATGCCCGCGATCGGCGACTTCGGATCGTTCTTCGCGGCCGGATTCACCACGTCGTTCGCGCCGAGCACGAGCACCACGTCGACCTGGCCGAACTCACCGTTGATGTCCTCCATCTCGTACACCATGTCGTACGGCACTTCGGCCTCGGCGAGCAGCACGTTCATGTGACCCGGCATCCGCCCGGCCACCGGGTGAATGGCGTACTTCACCTCGATGCCCTTCTCGACCAGCTTGTCGGTCAGCTCCTTCAACGCATGCTGCGCGCGCGCGACGGCCAGCCCGTAGCCCGGCACGATCACGACCGTTTCCGCGTTACCCATCATGAACGACGCGTCATCGGCCGAACCCGATTTCACCGGACGCTGCTCCGCCGCGCCGCCCGCGGCCGCGCCCGGCTCGTTGCCGAAGCCACCGAGGATCACATTGAAGAACGAGCGGTTCATCGCGCGGCACATGATGTACGACAGGATCGCACCCGACGACCCCACCAGCGAGCCGGCGATGATCAGCATCGGATTGTTCAGCGAGAAGCCGATGCCCGCCGCCGCCCAGCCCGAGTACGAGTTCAGCATCGACACGACGACCGGCATGTCCGCTCCGCCGATCGGAATGATGATCAGCACGCCGAGCACGAACGCGATGATCGTCATGATGATGAACGGCAGCCACGACTGCGTGAGGAAGAAGAGGACGCCAAAGCCGAGCATCGCGAGCGCGAGCATCAGGTTGATCAGATGCTGGCCGCCGTAGACCACTGGCGCACCCTGAAACAACCGGAACTTGTACTTGCCCGACAGCTTGCCGAACGCGATCACCGAGCCGCTAAAAGTAATCGCGCCGACGAACGTGCCGATGAACAGTTCGATGCGGTTGCCGTACGGCAGGAAGCCCTCGATCGGCACGTCGGGATCGACGAGGCCGAACGCGGCCGGCTCCGATACCACCCCATATGCGATGCACACGGCCGCGAGACCGATCAGCGAGTGCATCGCCGCGACCAGTTCAGGCATCTTGGTCATCTCGACGCGCGCGGCGACGAACGCGCCGATCGCGCCGCCGATCACGAGCCCGAACAGCAGCAGGCCGAGACCGAGACCGAGATTGGAGCCAAGTGCTTCGGCCTGCCGCGAGATCAGCGCGATGGTCGTCAGAATCGCGATCGCCATGCCGACCATGCCGAAGGTATTGCCGACGCGCGCGGTCTTCGGATTGGACAGCCCCTTGAGCGCCTGGATGAAGCAGACCGACGCGACCAGATACAGCAGCGTGACGACGTTCAGGCTCATTTACGTACCCTCCTTGCCGCCAGCCGGTAGTTTCCTGGGTTCTTTCTTCTTGAACATCTCGAGCATTCGCCGCGTGACGAGGAATCCGCCGAACACGTTGACGGCCGCGAGCGCGACCGCGATCGTGCCGAAGAACTTCCCGGCGCTGCCGACGGTGAGACCCGCCGCGAGCATCGCGCCGACGATCACGATCGCCGAGATCGCATTGGTCACGGCCATCAGCGGCGTATGCAGCGCGGGCGTGACGTTCCAGACCACGTGATAGCCGACGTAGATCGCCAGCACGAAGATGATCAGGTTGATCACCGTGTGATTGATGACTTCCATCTTCGGCTTCCCCTTATGCGTTGCGCGTGACCTGGCCATCGCGAGCCAGCAGCGTGGCCGCGACGATGTCGTCCGCGAGATCGATGTTCAGCGTGCCTTCCTTGGCGATAATCAGCTTCAGGAAGTCGAGCACGTTGCGCGCGTACAGCGACGACGCGTCGGCGGGCACCATCGCGGCGAGATTCGTATAGCCGACGATCTGCACGCCATAGCGCACCACCACCTGGTCCGCCTCGGTCAGCGGACAATTGCCGCCGCGCCGGCCGTCGACTTCGGGGCCGCGGCCGGCCGCGAGGTCGACGAGCACCGAGCCCGGTTTCATCGCCTGCACGGTTTCGACCGACAGCAGCGTCGGCGCGGGGCGGCCTGGAATCAATGCGGTCGAGATCACCACGTCGGCCTGCTTCGCGCGCTCGTGCACGAGCGCCGACTGGCGCGCGAGCCACGACGGCGGCATCGGCCGTGCATAGCCGCCCACGCCTTGCGCGGCCTCGCGCTCCTCGTCGGTCTCGTAGGGCACGTCGAGGAACTTCGCGCCGAGCGACTCGATCTGCTCCTTGACGGCCGGGCGCACGTCGGACGCCTCCAGCACGGCGCCGAGGCGCTTCGCGGTGGCGATCGCCTGCAGGCCAGCCACGCCCGCGCCGAGAATCAGCACGCGCGCGGCCTTCACGGTGCCGGCCGCGGTCATCAGCATCGGCATGAAGCGCGGATAGAGCGTCGCCGCGAGCAGCACCGCCTTGTAGCCGGCGATGTTCGCCTGCGACGACAGCACGTCGAGGCTTTGCGCACGCGTGGTGCGAGGCGCGGCTTCGAGCGCGAACGCGGTGACGCCGGCCGCGGCGAGCTTGCCCGCGTTGTCGGCGTTGAACGGATCGAGCATGCCGACGAGCGTCGCGCCGCGCTTGAGCAGCGGCAGTTCGGAATCGGTGGGGGATTGGACTTTGAGGACGAGATCTGCGCCGAATGCAGTGGCGGCATCGACGATTTCCGCGCCCACGGCCGTATAGGCGTCATCGGGAAAGCTCGCGCCGGCGCCGGCGCCGCTCTGGAGCGTGACCCGGTGGCCTTGCGCCACGTACTTCTTGACCGTCTCGGGCGTCGCGGCAACGCGGGTTTCATGCGCGCGCGTCTCGGCTGGCACTCCGATGTGCATCGTTGTTCCTCCTCGACTTCCTGTTTGACGACAGATCTGCCGACGAGGCTCGCCGGCTTGCACATGCAACGGCTAACGCAGGCCCCACTTTAACCGGAAACCGCCACATCACAAATATCGGGGTCGATGCGAATGCGCGGCAGACCGCCAAACTGTTACGGATCGGTCGCGATCCCACCTCGAACATGCTGCAAACCGGCTGCCAGCGGTCACCAGGCAGCCGGCGCGCATAACCGGTAAAATGCGCACCCATGAAACCGGAAACCTGGCGGCCGCACGTGACCGTCGCGGCGATCGTCGAGCGTGACGGGCGCTTCCTGCTAGTCGAGGAACACACTGCCGCCGGCCTGCGCCTGAACCAGCCCGCCGGCCACCTCGAGGCGGGCGAAACGCTGCTGGAAGCGGTGGTCCGCGAAACGTTCGAGGAAACCGCGCATCCGTTCGCGCCCGAGGCGCTCGTCGGCATGTACATGACCCACTTCGAGCGGCCGGACCGCGCGGGCACCACGTACCTGCGCTTCACCTATTGCGGCGCGGGCGGCGAACCGGACCCGGCGAGTTCGCTCGATCCCGACATCGTCCGCACGCTGTGGATGAGCGCCGATGAGTTGCGCGCCTGCCCCGAGCGGCATCGCACGCCGCTCGTGATGCAGTGCATCGACGATTACCTGGCCGGCCGGCGTTTCCCGCTCGACGTCGTCCATACGCATTCGGTTGCGCCGAAGCAATAAGGCCGTCACGAGCGGCCCCATAGATCCATGCAGTCATGCAGCACCCAGTGAGTACCTTATGAGCAAGCGCAAAGTCGTAGTAGGCATGTCGGGCGGCGTCGATTCGTCGGTCACCGCGTGGCTGCTAAAGGAACAGGGCTACGACGTGGTCGGCCTGTTCATGAAGAACTGGGAAGACGACGACGACAGCGAATACTGCTCGACGCGCCAGGACTGGATCGACGTGGTGTCGGTGGCGGACCTCATCGGCATCGACGTCGAGGCGGTCAACTTCGCGGCCGAGTACAAGGACCGCGTGTTCGCCGAATTCCTGCGCGAATATTCGGCCGGCCGCACGCCGAACCCGGACGTGCTGTGCAACGCCGAGATCAAGTTCAAGGCCTTCCTCGATCACGCGATGTCGCTCGGCGCGGAAACGATCGCGACCGGCCACTACGCGCGCGTGCGCGAGAACGATGGCCGCTTCGAGTTGCTGAAGGCGCTCGACCATACCAAGGACCAGTCGTACTTCCTGCATCGGCTGAACCAGGCGCAGTTGTCGAAAACACTGTTCCCGCTTGGCGAAATTCCCAAGACGAAGGTCCGCGAGATCGCCGCGCAGATCGGCCTGCCGAACGCGAAGAAGAAGGATTCGACCGGCATCTGCTTCATCGGCGAGCGGCCTTTCCGCGACTTCCTGAACCGCTATCTGCCGACCAGGCCGGGCCCGATGAAGACCACCGACGGCAAGATCGTCGGCGAGCACATCGGCCTCGCGTTCTACACGTTCGGCCAGCGCAAGGGCATCGGTCTCGGCGGCAGCAAGGACGGCAGCGGCGAGCCCTGGTTCGCCGCCGGCAAGGATATTCCGACGAATACGCTGTACGTCGCGCAGGGACACGACCATCCGTGGCTGCTGTGCCATACGCTGTCGGCGGGCAACACGAGCTGGGTCGCGGGCGAGCCGCCGGCCGACGGCTTCGCGTGCGGCGCGAAGACGCGCTACCGGCAGGCCGACGCGGCGTGCACGTTCAACGCCCCGGCGGGAGACGGTTCGGGCCAAGGCCTCTTCGAACTGAGCTTCGACGCCGCGCAATGGGCCGTCACGCCGGGCCAATCGGCGGTGCTGTATGACGGCGACGTGTGCCTCGGCGGCGGCATCATCGAACGCGCGATGACCGGGCAACCGGCCGAGCTGCCGCAGGATCAGGCGCCGAAGCAAACCCGCGCGCAGCGTCGCAAGCAGGCGCACAAGCCAAAGCAGCCGCAAGGCCAGGCGCAGGACGAGCCGCAAACCCCGCGGCAACAAGCGGCTCTGCTCGGCGCGCGTTGAGCGATGCATAACGGCGGGCGCGGCGGGTCGTACCATTCCGACAGGTTCGCGCCGTTCACCATGTTTCCCCCGCCTGGCGCATTCACACACACTTCACCTTCGCGTGCGACGCTTGGCTTCCATTCGCAGGCCTTATCTTCGGGCTTCGCCGGTCCGCGTCGCACCGTGACTCGCAACCGCCAGTTTTCCCTCGCGACCGATACCGCCCGCACCCCCGTGCGGACGATGCCGCCGCAATGATCTTCACTGCACTGGAGTCCCCATGTTTTCTCGACGCTATCTGGCCATGTGGTGCGCAATCGCCCTCACCGCGGCATGTGCCGCGCTCGCCGCGACGCATCACCTGTCGTGGTTCTGGATCCTCGTGCCGGCCGCGCTCGTCGCGCTCGGCGTGTTCGACCTGAGCCAACAGCGCCATGCAATCCTGCGCAATTACCCGCTGTGGGGCCACCTGCGTTTCATTTTCGAATCCATCCGCCCGGAAATCCGTCAGTATTTCGTCGAAGACGATACCGACGAGAAGCCGTTCTCGCGCGCGCAACGCAGCATCGTCTATCAGCGCTCGAAGAACGATGTCGACAGCCGCCCATACGGCACGCGGATCGACGTGAAGGCGGTCGCGCACGAATGGATCAGCCACTCGCTCGCGCCGACCACGCTCGACGGTCACGACTTTCGCATCGTCGTCGGCCCCGATCGCGCGCGGCCGTATTCGATGTCGATCTTCAACGTGTCGGCGATGAGCTTCGGCTCGCTATCGGCCAATGCGATCATGGCGCTGAATCTCGGCGCGAAGAAAGGCAACTTCGCGCACGACACCGGCGAAGGCTCGATGTCGAAGTATCACCGCGAACATGGCGGCGACATCATCTGGGAAATCGGGTCCGGTTATTTTGGATGCCGTAACGATGACGGCACCTTCAACGCCGGGAAGTTCGCGAAGCAGGCCGCCGAACCGCAGGTGAAGATGATCGAGGTGAAGCTGTCGCAAGGCGCGAAGCCCGGTCACGGCGGCGTGCTGCCGGGCGCGAAGATCACGCCCGAAATCGCCGAGACGCGCGGCGTGCCGATGGGCCGCGACTGCATCTCGCCAGCGACGCACTCCGAGTTCTCGACGCCGCGCGAGCTGCTCGAATTCGTCGAGCGGCTGCGCACGCTGTCGGGCGGCAAGCCGACCGGCTTCAAGCTGTGCATCGGGCATCCGTGGGAATTCTTCGGTATCGCGAAGGCGATGCTGGAAACGGGCATTCTGCCGGACTTCATCGTCGTGGACGGCGCGGAAGGCGGCACCGGCGCGGCACCGCTCGAATTCACCGATCACGTCGGCGTGCCGTTGCAGGAGGGACTGCTGCTCGTGCACAACACGCTGGTCGGCATCGGTCTGCGGCAACGCATCCGCATCGGCGCGAGCGGCAAGATGATCACCGCGTTCGATATCGCGAAGACGCTCGCGATCGGCGCGGACTGGGTCAACGCGGCGCGCGGCTTCATGTTCGCGGTCGGCTGCATCCAGGCGCAGACCTGCCATACCGGCCGCTGCCCGACCGGCGTCGCGACCCAGGACCCGGTGCGCCAGCGCGCGCTGGTGGTGCCGGACAAGGCCGATCGCGTGTTCAACTTCCACCACAACACGCTGCACGCGTTGCAGGAAATCATCCAGGCCGCCGGGCTCCGGCATCCGGCTGAGTTGCGCGCGCATCACATCGTGCGGCGCGTGTCCTCGCATGAGGTGCGGCTGATGTCGGATCTGCTCAAATATCTCGAACCGAATGACCTACTCAACGGCAACTATCGCTATACGCTGTTCGAGACGTACTGGCCGATCGCGCAAAGCGATTCGTTCTCGCCGAAGGCAGAGCTGGCGGCGAGCTGAACGTGCGCGCGGCCCTTGCCGCGTCGCCCGTCGCCCAAAAACCGCATCGCGGCCCGTCCGACCCCGCAAAACGGGCCGCCCCCCTTCCTTTCCGTTAAAATGTCGGGTTTAGCACTTCGCTCCACGGCCCCCTCGCGCGCTTAGGCGCACGCGGCATGGCCCCATGCCCGAAAGGCACTTCATGCTCACGTTTCAGCAAATCATCCTGACCTTGCAGTCCTACTGGGACAAGCAGGGCTGCGCGTTGCTCCAGCCGATCGACATGGAGGTCGGCGCGGGCACGTCCCACGTCCATACGTTCCTGCGCGCGATCGGCCCCGAGCCGTGGCGCGCCGCCTACGTGCAGCCGTCGCGCCGCCCGAAAGATGGCCGCTACGGCGAGAACCCGAACCGTCTGCAGCACTACTACCAGTATCAGGTGGTGCTCAAGCCCGCGCCGGAAAACATTCTCGACCTGTACCTCGGCTCGCTCGAAGCGCTCGGCTTCGACCTGAAGCAGAACGACGTGCGTTTCGTCGAGGACGACTGGGAAAACCCGACGCTCGGCGCATGGGGGCTGGGCTGGGAAGTGTGGCTGAACGGCATGGAAGTGACGCAGTTCACGTATTTCCAGCAGGTCGGCGGTCTCGACTGCAAGCCGGTGCTCGGCGAAATCACCTACGGTCTCGAGCGCCTCGCGATGTATCTGCAGAAGGTAGAGAACGTCTACGACCTCGTCTGGACCGAGTGGGAAGAACAAGGCCCGAACGGCCCCGAACTGCGCCGCCTGACCTACGGCGACGTGTATCACCAGAACGAGGTCGAGCAGTCCACCTACAACTTCGAGCACGCGAACGTCGATCTGCTGTTCACGTTCTTCAACAGCTACGAAGCGGAAGCGAAGCGCATGATCGATGCACAGATCGCGCTGCCCGCCTATGAGCTCGTGCTGAAGGCCGGCCACACGTTCAACCTGCTCGACGCGCGCGGCGCGATTTCGGTCACGGAACGCGCGGCGTACATCGGCCGGATTCGCGCGCTGTCGCGTCTGGTCGCGCAGGCCTACTACGACTCGCGCGAAAAGCTCGGCTTCCCGATGCTCGGCAATCCGGTGCACGGCGTGCCCGGCCTCACCACCGACGAGCAGGAAGCCGCGATGCCCGCGTGGGCGCCGCCGCTGAAAGTCGAACGCAAGATCGACCAGGACTGACGAGAACTTCAACCAATGACTCAATCTCAACACGCTACCCTGCTCGTCGAGCTGCTGACCGAAGAACTGCCGCCGAAGGCGCTCGCCCGTCTCGGCGACGCTTTCGCCGAAGGTATTGCGCAGCGCCTCGCGGCGCGCGACCTGATCGAAGGCGAGCCGTCGTTCGAACGCTTTGCCACGCCGCGTCGTCTCGCGGTGACGATTCACAACGTGCGCGCGGTCGCGCCGGAAAAACACGTGCGCGAAAAAGTGCTGCCGGTTTCCGTCGCGCTCGATAAAGACGGCCAGCCCACCGCGCCGCTCGCGAAGAAACTCGCCGCGCTCGGCTTCCCCGACTTCACGGTGAACGACCTCGAACGCGCCCAGGACGGTAAAGCCGAAGCGTTCTTCCTGCGCTACGCGGCGCCGGGCGCGACGCTCGCCGACGGCCTGCAAGGCGCGCTCGACGAAACGCTCGCGAAGCTGCCGATCGCAAAGCCGATGACGTATCAGCGCCCGGACGGTTCGAGCGTGCAGTTCGTGCGCCCGGTGCATCGACTGACCACGCTGCACGGCGAAGAGGTCGTGCCGGTCAGCGTGCTCGGCATCGACGCCGACGACACCACGCTCGGCCACCGCTTCCTGTCCGAAGGCTTCGTGCAGATCCAGCATGCGCAGTCGTATGCCGAAACGCTCGAACACAGAGGCCGCGTGATCGCGAGCTTCGCGAAGCGCAAGGAAGCGATCCGCTCGCAACTGCTCGCGCAAGCCGGTGACGACAAGGTCGTGATGCCCGAAGCGCTGCTCGACGAAGTGACGTCGCTGGTCGAATGGCCGGTCGTCTATGAGTGCCGCTTCGAGGACGAATTCCTGCAAGTGCCGCAGGAATGCCTGATCCTGACGATGCAGACGAACCAGAAGTACTTCGCGCTGACCGATGCGAACGGCAAGCTGCGCTCGCGCTTCCTGATCGTGTCGAACATCGAGACGGCGACGCCGGTCGAGATCGTCGAAGGCAATGAGCGCGTGGTGCGACCGCGTCTCGCCGATGCGAAGTTCTTCTTCACGCAAGACAAGAAGAAGCCGCTCGCGGATCGCGTGCCACTGCTCGCGAACGTCGTTTATCACAACAAGCTCGGCTCGGCGCTGCAACGGGTGGAGCGGCTCGAAGGGCTGGCCGGCGCGATCGCCGCACTGACCGGCGCCAACGTCGCGCTCGCGACGCGCGCCGCGCGCCTCGCGAAAGCCGACCTGATCACCGACATGGTCGGCGAATTCCCCGAGCTGCAAGGCACGATGGGCACGTACTACGCGCGCCACGACGGCGAGCCGGAAGAAGTCGCGCTCGCATGCTCGGAACACTACCAGCCGCGCTTCTCGGGCGACGCCTTGCCCACCACCGCGACCGGCACCGTCGTCGCGCTCGCCGACAAGCTCGAAACGCTGGTCGGCATCTGGGGCATCGGCCTGCAGCCCACCGGCGAGAAAGACCCGTTCGCGCTGCGCCGTCATGCGCTCGGCGTGCTGCGCATTCTGGTCGAGAAGCAGCTGAACGTCGACTTCGTCGAGCTGCTGCGCATCGCTTATGCGCAATTCGCCGGCGTGCCGAACGTCGCCGATTCGACCGACGCGATCTACGAATTCAGCATGGACCGCCTGCGCGGCCTGCTGCGCGAACGCGGCTACGCGGCCGGCGAAATCGACGCGGTGCTCGCGCTGAACCCGACGCGGCTCGACGACCTCGTCGCGCGCCTCGACGCGGTGCGCGAGTTCGCGTCACTCGCCGAAGCGGCGTCGCTCGCGGCGGCCAACAAGCGTATCTCGAACATCCTGAAGAAGTCGGAAGGCGTGACGAACGGCAGCGTGCAGCCCAGCTTGCTCACCGAGGCAGCGGAGAAGGCGCTCAACGCGCAGCTCGAACAGGTCACGCCGCGCGTGCAATCGCAACTGGCCGTGCGCGACTACACCGGCGCGCTGACGGCGCTGGCCGCGCTGCGCGAACCGGTGGACACGTTCTTCAACGACGTGATGGTCAACGCCGAAGACCCCGCGTTGCGCGCGAACCGTCTGGCTCTGCTCGGCGCGCTGCATCAGCAGATGAACTGCGTCGCCGACATTTCCCGACTCGCCGCCTGAGCACCGCGCCATGCCGATCAAGAAAGTGGTGATCCTCGACCGCGACGGTGTGATCAACGTCGACTCCGACGCGTTCATCAAGTCGCCGGACGAATGGGCCCCGCTGCCCGGCTCGCTGGAAGCGATCGCACGCCTGAACCAGGCCGGCTATCGCGTCGCAATCGCGACGAACCAGTCGGGCATCGGCCGCGGTCTGTTCGACATGGATGCGTTGAACGCGATGCATCTGAAGATGCACCGGATGGCGGCAGCGGTCGGCGCGCGCATCGAAGCGGTGTTCTTCTGTCCGCACACGGCGGAAGATCAATGCGAATGCCGCAAGCCGAAGCCCGGCATGCTGAAGATGATCACCGAGCGATTCGAGGTCGATCCGGCGCATACGCCGACAGTCGGCGATTCTCTGCGCGATCTGCAGGCGGGCGCTGCGCTCGGTCACCCGGTGCATCTGGTGCTGACCGGCAAGGGCCGCAAGACCCTCGCCGCAGGCGGCTTGCCCGAAGGCACGATCGTGCACGATGACCTGCGCGCGTTCGCGCTCGACTTTCTCGCCGACGCTCAGGAATAAACGCGCGCACCGCGCTCCCACCCCCCACCGACCACGCCGATGCGCTTTATCCGTTCCCTGCTGCTGCTGATTTATTTCGTTGTGTTCACGGTGCCGTACGCGACCGCGTGCTTCATCGCGTTTCCGTTCCTGCGCGCGGAAAACCGCTACTGGATGGCGGCCGGCTGGTGTCGTCTGACGCTGTGGACGGTGCGCTACCTGAACGGCATCCGCTACCGCATCGAAGGTTTCGAGAATCTGCCCAACGGCCCGGCCGTGCTGCTGTCGAAGCATCAGTCGGCGTGGGAAACGCTCGCGTTTCCGGCGCTCATGCCGCGCCCGCTGTGCTACGTGTTCAAGCGCGAGCTCTTGTATGTGCCGTTCTTCGGCTGGGCGCTCGGCATGCTGAAGATGGTTCACATCAACCGCAAGGAAGGCAAATACGCGTTCAAATCGGTCACGAACCAGGGCAAGGCCCGCATGGCCGAAGGCGCATGGGTCATCATGTTTCCGGAAGGCACGCGCACGCCGACCGGCAAGCAGGGCAAGTACAAGACCGGCGGCGCGCGCTTCGCGATCGCGAGCGGTGCCCCCGTCGTGCCGATCGCGCACAACGCGGGCCGCGTGTGGCCGCGCAACTCGTTTCTTAAATATCCGGGTATAGTCACGGTGTCGATTGGCAAGCCGATCGACACGACGGGGCTCACGCCCGACGAAGTGAACACGCGCGTCGAACAGTGGATCGAAGCCGAAATGCGCCGCATCGATCCGACTGCCTACAGCGCGGCGGCTAACGATTCCGCCGCCGCGCCCATCTGACGCGCCACGCCCTCGAACTCCGAAGGCGTATTGCGCGAAGCGAAGCCGATGCAGAAGTCTCCTACGCCGCAGCCCGCCGCGGCGCTCGAAAACCGGCAGCTCGATCTCCCGCTCTTCGCCGAGCCGGGGTCGACGTCGTCGTCTCCTTCACCTTCCGCGCCGGGTTCATCTGGCTCAGCGCCGGCCCGGCCGCCCGTCGCGCCGCTCGCGCCGGACGGCAGCAAGCTGCGCAGTCTCGCCATCGGTTCACGCACGCTGCATTACGCGCTCAAGCGTTCCGCGCGCCGCTCGATCGGCTTTGCGATCGACAGCACCGGCCTCACGATCACCGCGCCGCGCTGGGTCACGCTCGCCGATATCGAAACCGCGATCACCGAAAAGCAGCGTTGGATTTTTACGAAGCTGATCGAATGGCAAACGCGCGTCGAGCAGCGTGCATTGCCGAAGATCGACTGGCAAGACGGCGCCGAAGTGCCCTACCTCGGTCAGCCGGTGCGCGTGACGCTCGGCGCGCCGCAAGGCATGCTCGCGTTCAGCGCCGAGCACGGCGCGCTGCAATTGCCGCTGCCGTTGCAAGCCGACCCGCAGCAGATCAAGGACCGCGTGCAGGGCTGGCTGCAAGGAGAAGCGAAGCGGCTGTTCGGCGAGCGTCTGGCGATCTACGCGCAGAAGCTGGGCGTCAACTATCGCGCGTATGCGTTGTCTTCGGCGGCGACGCGCTGGGGCAGTTGTTCGAGCGACGGCAAAATCCGCCTGAACTGGCGGCTCATCCACTTTCCGCTGTCGATCATCGACTACGTCGTCGCGCACGAGCTGTCGCATCTGCGCGAGATGAATCACAGTCCGCGCTTCTGGCAGACGGTCGAATCGATTTTTCCGGAATTCCGCGAGGCCCGGCAGACACTGAAGTCGCATCCGCCGGAGCTGTTGCCGACGCTTTGAGGCCGGGTGCTATCTATGCGAGAGCGCTTTCGCGGACTGCAACAGATCGTCGAGCATCACGCCGCGCCTGTCCGGGCTCGTGTCGCGGCCGGTCATGAAACACAGCGCCGCAATCGGCAGTCCCGCACGGTCGCGAATCGGCGCTGCCATACAAAGCCTGAACGCATTCGAGAGTCCTTCGGTGCAGCAGTAGCCTCGTTCTTTTGCGGCCTGCACGTCGTTCAGGAATTCGTCGAATTCGATATTCACCCCGTTGTCGAGGATGAAATCTTCGGCCGGAATGAGCGCGCGAATCTCGTCGGCATTCAGGTGACCTAGCAGCAGACGTCCCGTGGCGGTCCACGGAATCGGCACTCTCACGCCGATGTCCGAACTGATGTTGAATGGCCGGGCACTGTTCTCGGATAACACGACCGTGTACTTGTTGCCTTCCAGCATGCACAGCTGCGTGGTCTCGTCGTACTTCCGTACCAATGCCAGAATGGATTGATGCGCGCGGCTAATCAGATCGTTGTGCGTTGCATAGTCGGACCCGTAGTAGTGCATCTCGCGCCCGAAGAACACGCTCCCGTCCGCGGCCGTCTCGAGCCAGCCCACTTCCGCGAGAATCGCGACCAGCTCGTAAATGCTCGAACGCGGCGCGCCGGTCGCCTCGATTAATTCGCGCATGGTCAGCGGGCGTTGGGCGACGTGCAATTGCCGGAACATCGCGATGACGCGATCCACGCCTCTCGCCCGAGACGATTCGGTTACAGCCATGCGTTCACTCCGTAAAGCGTTCATCCGACCGGTTGTCTTTCAAGCGACGTGAGTTTATTGCGCGGCAGACCCGCGAAAGCGACTTTCAGGCCGCGACAGGTCAATGGTCGAGAACTCTGTGCAGAAACTGCCGCGTGCGTTCGTTCGCGGGATTGACGAAGATCTGTTCCGGATCGCCCTGCTCGGCGATGACGCCCTTGTCCATGAAGACGACGCGGTCGGCGGTCTTGCGGGCAAAGCCCATTTCATGCGTGACGACGACCATCGTCATGCCGTCGCGCGCGAGCCCACGCATCACCTCGGTGACCTCGCCGACCAGCTCCGGATCCAGCGCGGACGTCGCCTCGTCGAAGAACATGATGCCGGGCTCGACCGCGAGCGCTCGCGCAATTGCCACGCGTTGCTGCTGACCGCCCGATAACTGGCTTGGATAGTGTGCCGCGCGGTCCGCGAGCCCGACACGGTCGAGTGTCTCCATGGCGCGCTTGCGCGCGTCGTCCGGACTCATGCGGCGTGCCTTGATAAGCGCAAGCGTGACATTGCCGAGCGCGGTCTTGTGAGGAAACAGATTGAACTGCTGGAAGACCATGCCGACATGGCCACGAATCTCTCGCGCCCGGCGCGGATCATGCATGGGCACATCGTTGACCCAGACCTCGCCGGAATCGGTGGTCTCCAATCCCGCCATGATTCGCAAGACCGTGCTCTTACCTGAGCCGGACGCGCCAATGAGCACCAGCACCTCGCCCGAGCGAACCTCGAGATTGATTTCGTTCAACACCCGAGTCGAACCGAATGCTTTGCTGACGCCCGTCAGTGAAATGATGGGTCTGGTTTGGCTTTGGTTACTCACGACAATCTCCTGCGGTCATGGTGGCGCACCCATTGCGAGAGCGGGAAGCACACGGCGAAGTAAATGAGGGCGACGAGTCCGTAGATTTCCACGGGCTTTCCGACCCGGTCGACGATCGCCTGGCCACCATGCATCAACTCGGACATTCCGATCATGCTGACGATCGACGTGTCCTTGATGAGCGACAGATACTGACCGACGAGAGGCGGCAACACGATCTTTCCCGTCTGAGGCAGCACGACGAACGAGAACGACTGAGCCCGCGTGAGGCCGAGGATCTGAGATACCTCCCATTGACCTTTGGGTACCGCCTCGATCCCTGAGCGGAAGATTTCGGCGATGTAAGCGCCCTGATAGACGCTCAAGCCGATGACGCCGGCTGCGAAGACGTCGATCGCGTAACCGAAGTACGACACGCCGAAATAGATGAACATCAGCGTGATGAGTACCGGCGTGCCGCGAAACAGCTCCGTATAGAGTCTGGCAATGCGGGCTGTGCCCCACGGTCCGAACGACCGCAAGACCGCGGCGAAAAGGCCGATCAGCGTGCTGCCCGCGATGGACGCAATGGAAAGCAACAGCGTCGTCACCAGACCCTGCAGCAGGATGGAGAAACTGGTTTTCAGCAATTCGACTGACATGATCCAACTCCAATCCGGGAATCAGGCCCGTTTCGTCCGGCGCATAAAGCCGGTCCGGAAACCGGTGCGCGCCGGCATGACGAGGGGAGGATGAAAGATCCGCGCTCCGAGCTGGCCCGCAAGCCAGGACAGTACGTTACTGAGCACGAGATACGCGACGAGCGTCACGCTGAACGTCTGAAGGTAGAGAAGCGTCCGCGAGTTGATCACGGTCGCAGTGCCGGTCAACTCCGGCAACGCAATGGCGGACAGCAGCGACGTACCGAGCAGCAACTGGATCAGATAGTTGACGATGGCCGGATAGACCGCGCGCGTCGCCTGCGGTAGCACGACCTCGACGAAGATCTGCGCGCGTTCGAGACCGAGAATGCCGGCGGCCTCGAGTTGGCCGCGCGGCACCGACTGTATGCCGGCGCGGAACACTTCCGATAGATAAGCACCGACGTTGACGCCGAGCGCAATGACGCCCGCCCAGTATGCGTCGAGCGAAATACCCGCCGACGGCAGACCGAAGAAAACGATGAAAATCTGCAGGAGAACAGGCGTGTTGCGGATGATTTCAACGTAGCCGCGAGCAATCAACCGAAATGGCGCGAGCGGAGAAACGCTGGCAAGCGCGGTCAACAAGCCGAGGACTAGCGCCAGTACGAATGCCAGCACGGTCACTTGCAACGTCAGCCAGCTCGCGCTCAAAAACTCGGGCACGTAGCCCCACAGAGTGAGCCACTCGTAACTCATCTCACCCTCCGCATCGTTCGGGTTTCAATAGATATCGGCATCTCCCGCTCCTCAAAACTGCGGATTGAGCGGGTAGCGCGGATCGGTGCCGAACCACTTGTTGTAGAGCTGCGCGTTGAGCTTCGACGCATTGACGTTGAAGAGGAACAGATTCAGGTAGTTGAGCCATTCCTGATCGCCGGCCTTGACGCCGAACGCGTTGTATTCGAGCGGGACCAGCGCTTCGTTCGTGACGGCAAGTTCAGGATCGAGCTTGGCCTGATACGCAAGAAAGTTGTTGTCCTCGATCATCGCGTCGGCCTGCCCCTGCTTGACGGCAAGAATCGCGGCCTGCGAGCTGTCGTATTCCTGGATCTTGATCGGGATATTCAGCGAGCGCACTTCGTCGCCATTGGTCGAGCCCTTGACCGTCGCAATCGTGCGACCGCCCATGTCCTTGATCGACTGAACGCCACTATTTTTTCTGACCAGCAGTGCTTCGCTGGCAACCACGTAGGGGGTCGTGAATTCGATTACCTTCGCGCGCTCGAGATTACGCGTGAAGTTGCAGAACACGACATCCACTTTGCTGGTCTGCAGATTCGGAATCCGGTTCGCGCTCGTCGTATTCACGACCTCGAGCTTCACGCCCATCTGCTTCGCGAGTTCCTTCGCGAGGTCCACATCATAGCCGTCTGGTTGGCCATCCTTGTTATAGAACCCGAACGGCGCGAACGTCAGGCAGTCGCCGACGCGCAGCGTGCCTCGCTGCAGCACGGCCTGAAGCGTCGAGGGGGATGCCGCTGCGCTCTGCCCTGGCGTGGCAACCTTGGTGCAGCCGGTGATGGCGAGCAATCCAGCAACAGCGAACAGAAAGGCGGCTTGGGCGCCTCGTTTGGCAAGCTTCATGGCAGGGTCCTAAGCGGAGAAGAGTGGTCCGGAGCGGACGAATCGGCTTCAGCGCCTGTCTGCACGCTCAACGAATTGCCGGGTCACGCATCGATTGTCCGATATATCAGACTGCTATCTGACGAACCGGATTGATGCTGAGTGTTGGACACTAATATCAAACCGGCAACCGCACACAAACCCTTATTGCCCATACTTTTTTGTTCAAATAGATCCGATCGAATTCCACGATGCGCATCGAGTCCGCAGTGGGCCGGGCGGGCGGCGCGGCTTCGGGCTCAAGCTATACGGCAATCATTTACAATTGCCGGAGGTCGACGCATTTATCGACAAACTATCAAAGGAGTCCTCATGCGAATCTTGCATACCATGCTTCGAGTCGGTGATCTGGACGCATCGATCCGGTTCTACACCGAAGTTCTAGGAATGCGCCTGCTTCGAAAGAACGACTACCCGGACGGGAAGTTCACCCTCGCATTCGTCGGTTACGAGGTCGAATCCGAAAGCGCGGCGATCGAACTGACGTACAACTGGGACACGAGCAAGTACGACCTCGGAACCGGCTACGGTCACATCGCCCTCGAAGTCGACGACGCCTATGCGGCATGCGAAGAAGTGAAGAAACGCGGCGGCGTCGTTACGCGCGAAGCTGGGCCCATGAAACACGGCACGACTGTCATCGCCTTCGTCGCCGATCCGGACGGGTACAAGATCGAGCTGATACAGAAGAAGGGGCGAGTCGACTGAACGTCCGGTGGCGAGCACGAGTCGCGCTGTCAGCCAGAACGATGAAAACACAGCCCGGCTTCACGTTGCACCCGGCGAATTGACGCCGGGCGAATTCGCCCGGCAATCTTGCCTCGTGCCGACGCCATCAAAAAACGCCGACTACTGACGCTCGGCGTTTTCGCCGCGCACCGGACCGACCGGCTCGCCGTGCACTCTCCACCTCTTCACCACACCGCCATGAGCACGACCACCGCCTTGCCCGCGCGCCGCACCCCGGATAGCTTCGCGATCCTGTTGATGATCGGCCTGTGCGCAATCTGGGGGCTGCAGCAAGTCGCGATCAAGACCACCAATGCGGCGGTGCCGCCGGTCTTTCAGGCGGGGCTGCGCTCGACGATCGCGGCGCTGCTCGTGTGGGCATGGGCACGCTCGCGCGGCACGCCGCTCTTTCGCGATGACGGCACGCTCGGCGCGGGCCTGCTCGCGGGCGTGCTGTTCGCGGCCGAGTTCGTCTGCATCTTTCTCGGCCTGACGCTGACGAGCGCGTCGCGCATGGCGGTCTTTCTGTACACGGCACCGTGTTTCACGGCACTCGGCCTGCACTGGTTCGTCGATGGCGAACGCATGCGGCGCATCCAGTGGCTCGGCATTGTCGTCGCGTTCGCGGGGATGGCGCTCGCGTTCGCGGACGGCTTCCTGCACACGGATGCGGGCACGGCTGCAAGCGCGGCCCACGGCTCGACGCTCGCGGGCGCGGCCGGCGATGCGCTCGGCGTGCTCGGCGGCGTCGCGTGGGCCGCGACCACGGTGATCGTGCGCGGCTCGCGGCTCGCGCGGACGAGCGCGAGCAAGACGCTGTTCTATCAGCTGACTGTGTCGGCGGTGGTGCTGCTCGCGCTGGCGCTGGGGCTCGGCGAGGTGCGCGTGGAAAGCGTGACGCCGCTCGCGCTCGCGAGCCTCGCGTATCAAGCCGTGATCGTCGCGTTCGTCAGCTATCTGTTGTGGTTCTGGCTGTTGACGCGTTACATCGCGTCGAGGCTGTCGGTGTTTTCGTTTCTGACGCCGCTGTTCGGCGTCACCTTCGGCGTGCTGCTGCTCGGCGAGTCGTTCAGCGCGCGCTTTCTGATCGCCGCGCTGCTGGTGCTGACCGGCATCGCGCTCGTCAACGCGCCGGCGAAACGGTAAGCGGGCTCGACGGCGGCGCCCTGCCGCCGTCGAGCGTCGAGTCTATTCCGGCGCAGCGGCCGAGCGCACCGCCACCGCCTGCGCCACACTCACGTATTCGGCGACCGGCACGTCCTCCGCACGGCGTTGCAGATCGAAGCCGAGCGCGTCGAAATCGACGGTGTCGCGCAGCGCGGCAAGCGTGTTGCGCAACATCTTGCGACGCTGCGAGAACGCCGCCGTCACCACCCGGCCGAGCACGCTTTCGTCGACCACCGGCAGTTCGTGCCGCTCGTACGGAATCATCCGCACGATCGCCGAATCCACCTTCGGTGGCGGCTGGAACGACTCGGGCGGCACGTCGAGCTGCTTGTCGATCACGTAGCGGTACTGCAGCATCACCGACAGGCGACTGAACGCCTTCGTGCCCGGCTCCGCCACCATCCGCTCGACCACCTCGTTCTGCAGCATGAAGTGCTGGTCGATCACGCGCTCCGCGAACGTCGCCAGATGAAACAGCAGCGGGCTCGAAATGTTGTACGGCAGATTGCCGACGATGCGCAGCGACGCCTTGTCGCCCGGTGCCGCGAGCGAGCCGAAGTCGAATTCGAGCGCGTCGCCCGCGTGCAGTTCGAGCAGGTTGCCGAACTTCGTCTTCAGACGGCCGATCAGATCGCGGTCGAGTTCGACCGCGTGCAGCGGCGTCTCGGGCGTCGCGAGCCGCTCGATCAGCGGCTCGGTCAGGGCGCCGAGGCCCGGCCCGATCTCGACCATGCGCTCGCCGCGCTGCGGCCGGATCACGTCGACGATCGAATCGATCACGCCCATGTCGACCAGGAAGTTCTGACCGAAACGCTTGCGCGCGAGATGGCCCTGGTGCCGGCCTTGCTGTCTGCTGGTGGACATCGGAGAAACGCTAGAAAGAAAACTGCTTGAGAATGAAAGACGTCACGCTGGAAACACGACGCCACGCGGCGCGTCACGAGCACCGCGACCGCCCACGCTACCCGCGCCTCAGCCCGCGCGACGATGCTGCGCCATCGACACCGCCGTGTCGATGGCGGCCATCAGGCTACCCGCGTCGGCGCGGCCGGTGCCGGCCAGATCGAGCGCGGTGCCGTGATCGACCGACGTGCGGATGATCGGCAGGCCGAGCGTCACGTTGATCCCTTCGCCGAACGTCGCGAATTTCAGCACCGGCAGGCCCTGGTCGTGGAACATCGCGAGCACGCAGTCGGCTTCGTCGAGATAACGCGGCTGGAACAGCGTGTCGGCCGGATACGGACCGCGCGCGTCGACGCCCTCGCCGTTCACCTGCTGCAACGCCGGCGTGATCACGTCGATTTCCTCGCGGCCCAGATAGCCGTTTTCGCCAGCGTGCGGATTGACCCCCGTCACGAGGATGCGCGGCGCGGGCAAGCCGAAGTGGTGACGCAGGTCGTGATCGATGATGCGCAGCGTCGCGACGAGGCTTTCGATCGTCAAAGCCGCCGACACGTCCTTCAACGGCAGATGCGTGGTCGCAAGCGCGACGCGCAGCGGCCGCTTGCCGGTGCCCGCGAGCATCATCACGACGCGCGGCGTATGGGTGCGCTCGGCCAGATATTCGGTGTGGCCGGTAAACGGCACACCGGCGTCGTTGATCGTGCTTTTTTGCAGCGGCGCGGTGACGATCGCGTCGAACCTGCCGGCCACCGCGCCGTCGATCGCCGCATCGAGCAGATCGAGCACGTAGCGGCCGTTCGCGGCGTCGAGCTTGCCTGCCTGCGCTGGTGCGCCAAGCGAGTGATGTTCGAGCCGCACGCGCGGGCCTGGCGCGAGCAGTGCCGCCCAATCGACGCCGACCGCGCGCGCGCGCTCAGCGAGCAGTTGCGCATCACCGAGCACGGTGAACTGCGCGTGAGGCCAGTGCGCCGCCGCGCCGGCCAGCGCCTGCGCGGTCAGCTCGGGACCGACGCCGGCGGGCTCGCCGGTCGTGATCGCGATCTGCAGCGGGCGGTGGGTGGGCTGGGCAGCGCTCGTCATCGCATTGGCTCTGTTATTGCACGTTCGCCGTGGCCGGTTTCACTTCGACGTACGCGGTATCGCGCAGCTCGCGCAGCCAGTCGGCATACGCCTGTTCGGCCTTGCGCTGGCCGATGGCCTGACGCGCGAGATCCATCTGCTGCGCAATCGAGCCTTGCGCATCGCGGCGGCCGAGCACCTGAATCAGGTGGTAGCCGTATTCGCTGCGCACCGGCTCGCTGATCTGACCGTCCTGCAGCGAGTTCATTGCGCGCTCGAACTCGGGCACCGTCTCGCCCGGGCTGACCCAGCCGAGGTCACCGCCTTGCGACGACGAGCCGTCCTGCGAGTAGGTGCGCGCGAACTTCGCGAAGTCGCCGCCGGCGGCGATCTGGTTGCGGATGTCGAGCAGCTTCTGGCGTGCCTGCGGTTCGGACAGACCGTCGCCGACGCGCAGCAGAATATGGCGCACGTGCGTCTGCACGAGCTTCGGCGCGTCCGCGCTGGTGCCCTGGCCGGCACGGCGCTCGACCAGACGCACGATCTCGAAGCCGTCGTTGGTGCGGATCAGATCCGGATTGATCTCACCCGGACGCAGTGCCGACGCGGCCTTCACGAACTCGGGCGGCAGCTTCGACGGCGCGAGGAAGCCGAGATCGCCGCCGTTCTTCGACGCGTCCGGCGCCTGCGAATTGGCTTTCGCGAGCTTTTCGAAATCCGCGCCGCCCTTCGCTTCGGCGAGCAAACCCTCGGCCTTCTTCTGCGCCGCCTCGATGTCGGTCTCGGACGCGTTCAGCGGCGCCTTCACGAAAATGTGCTGGACGTGCAGGTCGTTCGTCTGGCCGGCGCCCGGGCCGCGCTGGCTGGCGATATAGTTCGCGACCTCGGCGTCCGTCACTGTGATCTTGCTGTCCACTTCCTTCTCGCGCAGACGCGACAGCGTCAGCTCCGTGCGCGCGTCGCTCGAGAAGGTGGTCCAGGGCACGCCTTGCGCCTCGATGCGCGCGCGGTACATGGCGAGCGACATGTTGTTCGCCTGCGCGAGACGCTCGAGCGTGCGCTGCACGGCCGCGTCGTCGATGGTGATGCCGTCTTCCTTGGCCTTCTGCAGCTGGATGCGCTCGAGCACCATCTGCGTGAGCACCTGCTGGCGCAACTGGTCCGTCGGCGGCACCGGAGCGTTCTGCTGGTTCAGCCGGTGCGCGATCAGACCGACCCGCTCGTCGAGCTCGCGCTGCGTGATGACACCGTTGTTGACCACTGCGGCGATGGTGTCCACCGTCTGGCCGCTATTGCCGCCCAATGCCTGCGCCTGTACCGACGCGACTGGAACGAAGGACGCCGCGGCGACGAGACCCGCCGCGAGTATTGCCAAGCGAAGCTGTTTCATGATTGCCACAGATACTCCAATGATGTCGGGCGCTTCGCCCGTCTTTTCGCAAGCCGTGAATGACCGGGCGAGCGTCATTCGTAGTTGGTGAACCGCGACTCCGGCGGTGGCGGTGGCGGCAACGGCATGTAGCCGGCCACACTGCTGCGGAACGCGGTCATCAGCCCGTTGTCGACGCTCGACAAGCCCTTGAACGTCAACTGCGCCAGAAACCGTGTGCTCGACTGATTCTGTCCCGACGAGTTCAGGCCGTTCGCGTAGCGCTGGATGCCGGCGCCGAGCGTCCAGCAGTCCGCGTCGTATTGCAGGCCGACCAGGCCGTCGACGATACGGTGGCCACCCAGGTCGTAGTTGAACCGGCCGACACCGTACATCCGGTGCGTCAGCGGCCATTGGCCCGAAATCAGCACCTGATTGATCGGCTGGTTGTCGAGCGTGGTGTTGGCGCGCGTGTAGCGGTACGCGACGTTGATGACCTTGCCGCTCGCCGGACTGAACCCGAAGCCGACACTCGTCTTCGTGAGCTGGTTATTGTCCGCATTATATTGGAACGCCGTTTCCGAAGCGAAACCGGCGCCCAGCTTGATCGACGCGCCCGCGATCAGGTCCGAGTGCGTGGCCTGGGTACTGGTCTGGGTCGGCGTCAGCGTAACGCGCTGATCCCGGAAGTAATACTGCTGCGCGATCACGAAGCGCGCGCGCTCGTCGCCGGTGGACGGGTTGATGAAGCGCGTGGTGAGACCGGCGGTCAGGCGGTTCGCGTCGGCGATCCGGTCGTTACCGACGAACGTATTCGGCGTGAAGATTTCCGCGAGACCGAAGTCGGATTCGGCGGTGTCGAACAGCGGCGCGTTGTTCTGGTTGCGGTACGGCGTGTACACGTAGTACAGGCGCGGCTCCAGCGTCTGGATATAGTCCGCGCCGAAAATGCGCACCGAGCGCTCGAACGTCAGTCCCGTGTCGAACGTGAAGGTCGGAATCGACTCGGTGAAATTCTTCTGCGCCCCCGGCACGTTCGCCAGATCGGTGCCGATGTTGTTCAGGTTGTACGACGCAAAGTGCCACTGCACCTTCGGCGTGACGAAGTAGCCCGGCCCCACCACCGAATACGACAGGTACGGGTTGAACACTACCCGCTGGCCTTCGCTCAGATCCGCGGTGGTGATGCGGAAGTTCGTGTAGTCGGCTTCGGCGCCGAAATCGAAGCCGCCGATGTTGTACTTCGCGTACTTGACGTTCAACTGCGGCTGGCGGCCGTACGGCGCGACCGACGGCTCCAGCGTCTGCCAGTGCTGCTCGCGCGCGAGCACGGACCACGGTCCGTTGTTGTAGGTCAACCCGGCTTCCTGCTGATACAGGAGCTGGGTGCCGTTCATGAACTGGTTGACCGACGACGACAGGTCTTCCGGATACGTGTTGTCCGAAACCTTGTTGTAATAGATGTAGCCGCCGAAGCCGTTACCGAAATTCTGGTTGTGCTGGATGTACAGCGCGTAGCGGTTGGTCTTCGTCAGGCGATCGTCGGGCAGAAATTCACCGGTGATCGACCCGGAATACGTCGGCGACAGATAGCGGAACGTGCTCTGCAACTGCACACCGCGCTTCGAGATCAGACGCGGCGTGACCGTCAGATCGCGATTCGGCGCGATGTTGAAGTAATACGGCACCGACAGCTCGAAACCGTTCGTCGAGCTCAGCGAGAACGTGGGCGGCAACAGGCCGCTGCGCCGATCGCCCGACAGCGGGAACGACAGCCACGGCGACGCGAACACCGGCACGCCCTGGAAGAACAGCACGCTGTTGTAGGCGACGCCTTCGTCCGCGCCGGTGTCGAAATCGAACTCGCTGCCCTTGATGTACCAGGCCGGATTGTCCGTGCACGCGCACGCCGTGTAGGTGCCCTTCGTGAACACGGAGCGCTCCGCGTCGAGCAGGTCGACGCGCTGCGCGCTGCCCGAGCCGCCCGTCAGCGTGAAGTGGTACTTCGGCGCGGTCATGAAGCCTTCGGTCGAATCGACGCGCAGATGCGCTTCGGGTCCGATGAAGGTATTGCCGGTATTGATCACGTGGACATTGCCGTACGCATCGGCCATGTCCGTGTCCTGATCGTAGTGCAGGGCGTCGGCCTTGATCACGGACGTGTTGTGCCGCACTTCCGCCGAGCCCTTGGCGGCCAGATCCTGGTCGATCGTGCCGCTCGCGTGGTCGCCGAGCACGAAGGTGGCCGGCCGCTGGCCCGTTTGCAACGGATGATCCTCGAGCTGCGGCGCAAGCTGCATGCCCCACGGCGGGTAGACCGCCTGCGGTTGCGCAGCTTCCCCCACCAGCTGGGCGTGCGCAAGCGCGGGCATCAGACCCGGAACGGCGATCAGCGCCGCGACGAGCCGCCTTTTGCGCGGCACTGCTGCACAGGAAGGAGTGGTATCGGAAAGCTGTCTGGGCGGCATGTATCGTTTGGCGAGTCGACCCCTGCGCAAGCTTTCGTCGTCACGATCCCACCGCCTGCACACCGCGACCGTTAGAGTCGGCTGCACGTCTGGATTCCAAATTTGCCGAGTGATAAGGCGGGCGGTGAAACGGAGCACGCGAAAGCTGGCGTGTGAGTCGCGTCAAAAAAGTCGTGGGGTATTATATGGCAAGACGTTGTCCCCAAGAATTTGCCGCCGCTTTTCATGACGCTGCCTTCCACCCAAGATTTCACCGACACCCGTCTCTCCCTGCTCAAGGCCTGGCTGCAAGGCCACGCGGCGCGCCATGCGCTCGAGCCCGACACCCTCGTTCCGGCCTCGTCCGACGCCAGTTTCCGCCGTTATTTCCGGCTCGCCGGTAAGGCGGCGCAAGGCAACGGCGCGGCCACGCTGATCGCCGTCGACGCGCCGCCGCCCGAAAAATGCCGCGAATTCGCACAGATCGCGCAATTGCTCGCCGCCGCCGGCGTGCACGTGCCGCGCGTGCTCGAGGTCGACTTCGACGCGGGCTTCATGCTCGTCACCGATCTCGGCACCGCGTCGTATCTGGGTGCGCTGACCGACGCGCAGGCCGCGGGCGACACGCGCGCGGCTCGCGCGCTGATGCGCGACGCGCTCGACGCGCTGATCCGCTGGCAGCTCAGCTCGCGCGAAGACGTGCTGCCGCCGTTCGATGAAGCGTTCCTGCACCGCGAGATGGAGCTGATGCCCGAGTGGTTCATCGGCCGGCACCTTGGCCGCGAGGTCGATGCCGCCACGCGCGCGCTGCTCGATCGCATGTTCGCGCTGCTGATCGCGAGCGCGCGCGCGCAGCCGCAAAGCTTCATGCTGCGCGATTTCATGCCGCGCAATCTGATGATCGCCGAGCCGAACCCAGGCGTGCTCGACTTCCAGGACGCGGTGTACGGGCCGATCACGTACGACGTCGTGTCGCTGCTGCGCGACGCGTTCCTCAGCTGGGACGAGGAGTTCGAGCTCGACTGCTTCGCGTACTACTGGGAGCGCGCCAAAAAAGCCGGCCTGCCGGTCGATGCCGATTTCGGCGAGTTCTACCGCCAGCTCGAATGGATGGGGCTGCAGCGGCACATCAAGGTGCTCGGCCTGTTCTGCCGCATCAACTACCGCGACGGCAAGGCGCATTACATGAACGACCTGCCGCGCTTCATCGGCTATGCACGCAAGGTGGCGGAGCGTTACGCGCCGCTGCGCGGGTTCGCGAAACTGCTCGACGACCTCGACGGCCGCGCGCAGGAAATCGGCTACACCTTCTGACCGATGACGATGTCCGTAAAGAAAGCGATGATTTTCGCCGCGGGCCGCGGCGAGCGCATGCGTCCGTTGACCGACGCGTGCCCGAAGCCCTTGCTCGAAGTGGGCGGCAAGCCGCTGATCGTATGGCAGATCGAACGGCTCGCGCGGGCCGGCATCCGTAGCATCGTGATCAATCATGCGTGGCTCGGCGCGCAGCTCGAAGCCGCGCTCGGCGACGGTTCGCGCTGGCAGGTCGAGTTGCGCTACTCGCCCGAGCACGAGGCGCTGGAGACCGCGGGCGGCATCGCGCAGGCGCTGCCGCTACTGACCGACGAGGGCGCGGATCAGTTGTTCGTCGCGGTGGCCGGCGACGTGTACACCGAGTACGACTACGCCGCGCTGCACGCGCACGCCGGCCGGCTCAAGGCGCTGCCCGAGCCCGGCATGCATCTGGTGATGGTGCCGAACCCGGCGTTTCACCCGAACGGCGACTTTGGTCTCGTCGACAGCGTGCTGTCGCTCGACGCGCAGCCGCGCCTCACGTTCGGCAGTTTCGGTCTGTACGACACGCGCATGTTCCGCGATCTGCCGCGCGGCACGCGGCGCGCGCTGAGCCCGTATTACCGCGCGACCATCGCGCGTGGGCTCGCGAGCGGCGAGCTGTACGAAGGCTCGTGGGAGAACATCGGCACCCAGGCGCAGCTGGAAGCGCTCGATCGGCTGCTGCGCGCGCGCTGAGCTTTACTTCGCCGGGCTCTCACCTGCCCCGACTGCTTCCGCTCTTTCCACCGCATCCGTGGTGTGCGCGGCGCGCTGCTGCAGCGCCCACATCTGCGCGAACAAACCGTTCGCGCGCAACAGCTCCGCGTGCGTGCCGCGCTCGACGATGCGCCCTTTGTCCATCACGATGATCTGCTGTGCGTGCACGACCGTCGACAGCCGGTGCGCGATGATCAGCGTCGTGCGTTCGCGCGCGATCAGGTCGAGCTCATGCTGGATCGCGCGCTCGGAGCGTGAATCGAGCGCGGACGTCGCTTCGTCGAACAACAGGATCGGCGGATTCTTGAGTATGGTCCGCGCGATCGCGACGCGCTGCTTTTCGCCGCCGGACAGCTTGAGCCCGCGCTCGCCGACCGGCGTGCCGTAGCCCTTCGGCAGACTCTCGATGAACTCGTGGATATGCGCGGCGCGCGCCGCCGCGATCACTTCATCACGCGTCGCCGACGGCCGACCGTACGCGATGTTGTAGTAGATCGAGTCGTTGAACAGCACCGTGTCCTGCGGCACGATGCCGATCGACGCGCGCAGCGAATCCTGCGTGACGTCGCGAATATCCTGCCCGTCGATGCGAATCGCGCCGCCCGTCGCGCGGTCGAGATCGTAGAAGCGGAACAGCAGCCGCGCGAGCGTCGACTTGCCCGAGCCGCTGTGGCCGACCACCGCCGTCGTCGTGCCGGCCGCGATCGTGAAGCTCACGCCGTGCAGAATCTGCCGCGAAGGCTCGTACGCGAAGCTCACGTCGTCGAAGCGCACCTGCGCGCCGCTCACTTGCAAAGCCACCGCATTGGGCGCGTCGGGCACTTCCCGCGGTGCGCCGAGCAGCGAGAACATGCGGTCCATGTCGGTCAGGCTCTGCTTCAGCTCGCGATAGACCACGCCGAGAAAATTCAACGGAATATACAGCTGCAGCATGAACGTGTTGATCAGCACCAGGTCGCCGAGCGTCAGACGCCCGGCCATCACGCCCTGGGTCGCGCGCCACAGGATGAACACGAGCCCCGTGCCGATGATCGCCTGCTGCCCGAAGTTCAGCGCCGACAGCGAACGCTGCGACTTGATCGCCGCCGCGCGATAGCGCTTCAGGTTCTCGTCGTAGCGGCTCGCTTCCCACTCCTCGTTGCCGAAGTACTTGACGGTCTCGTAGTTGAGCAGCGAGTCGATCGCGCGCGAATTCGCCTTCGAATCGAGCTCGTTCATCGTGCGGCGAAAGTGCGTGCGCCACTCGGTGACCTTCACCGTGAACGCGATGTACGCCGCGAGCGCGACGAACGTGACGATCGCGTAATAGGCCTCGTATTTGACGACGAAAAAGCCGAGCACGAGACCGACTTCGACGAGCGTCGGCAGGATGCTGTACAGCGAATAGGAAATCAGCTGCGTGATGCCGCGCGTGCCGCGTTCGATATCGCGCGACATGCCGCCCGTCTGCCGCTCCAGATGAAAGCGCAGCGACAGTCCGTGCAGATGGCGGAATACTTTCAGCGCGAGTTGGCGCACCGCGCTTTCCGTGACTTTCGAAAACAGGATTTCGCGCAGCTCGGTGAAAAACGACGTGGACAGCCGCGCCACCGCATACGCGACCACCAGCATGCCGACGCCGCCGAGCAGCACGATGCCGGGCGCGTCCTGCGCGCGACCGAGCGCGGTCAGATGCCGGACCGACGCGAGACTGTCGACGATGCGCTTCATCACGATCGGCACGCCGAGGTTCGCGACCTTCGCGCCGATCAGGCAGCTGAGCGCGAAGCCGACTCGCCATTTGTAGGTGGCAAGGTATGGCAGCAGCGACAGGATCGTTTGCCAGTCGTTGCGGGGTGCGGTGGAAATCGGCGAGGGTTCGGACGAAGGAGCGCGGCGCATAAATCGTGGGGAGAGTGTGGAGCTGCCGGAGTTCGCAGCGGCGCGCGGCTCGCGCGCTTCGCTGGGTGCTTTCCCGTACAATTCCTGATCTTTCCATTGTCGCAGAAGCCGACTGGCGGCGCTTTGCATGGCCTACTGTCGAACTGGCCCAGCCATTGCGTCAATGCGCGTCAATACACTCGAACACGTTTCCCAAGGATGTCCCGATGACCGATCTTCTTCAGCTTCCGTCCAAGCCGTGCGCGCTGCGCGTCATGCCGCAGCCATCGGACGCGAACATTCATGGCGACGTGTTCGGCGGCTGGATCATGGCGCAGGTCGACATCGCCGGCTCGATTCCGGCAAGCCGTCGCGCGAATGGGCGGGTCGCGACGATCGCGGTTAATTCTTTCCTGTTCAAGCAACCGGTGTTCGTCGGCGATCTGCTGAGCTTTTACGCGGATATCGTGAAGACCGGCAATACGTCGGTGACAGTGTCGGTCGAGGTCTACGCGCAGCGGTTGAGGCTCTCGCAGGAAGTCGTCAAGGTCACGGAAGCGATCCTCACCTACGTCGCCACCGACAGCGACCGCCGTCCGCGCGCGCTGCCCGCGCTGGACTGAGCCGGCGAGGATGCTTAAGCTAGCGATTCCACGCGTCACGCGCCGCGCCACCCGCTAGCCGTTCCGGCCGATCAGCGCACGAGGCCCGGGGCGCCCCCATAGTCGCTCTTCTCATGGAAACGAGATGAAACTGATCGGAATGCTCGACTCGCCCTACGTGCGGCGCGTCGCCATCTGCATGAAGCTGCTCGCGCTCGACTTCGAACACGAGTCGATTTCGGTATTCCGCACCTACGACCAGTTCGCGAAGATCAACCCGGTCGTCAAGGCGCCGACGCTCGTCGCCGACAACGGCGCGATCCTGATGGACTCGACGGTGATCCTGCAGTATCTGGCAACGCTCGCCGGCCCCACTCCGCTGTTCCCGACGCAGGCCGACGCGGCGTTGCGCGCCGCGCGTCTGACGGGTCTCGCGCTCGCCGCGTGCGAAAAGAGCGTGCAGATCGTCTACGAGCGCAATCTGCGGCCTCAGGAGAAGCAGCATGAACCGTGGGTCGAGCGTGTGCGCGCGCAACTGTTCGCCGCCTATGCCGAACTCGAACGCGAGTTGGGCGAAGGGCCGCTGCCCGACACGCAGCGGCAGTTCAGCGCGGCGGACGTGGCCGTCGCCGTAGCCTGGCAGTTCACGCACATGATGCTGCCGGAGGCGGTCAGCAAGGCCGATCATCCGCGGCTCGAGAACTTTTCCGCGTTCGCGGAAAGCCTGCCGGTGTTCAAGGACACGCCGGCTCAGTGACCGGCGTTGGACGCGGCCACACGGCGCACGCGGCGACACGCGGCGACACCCGTTGCCGCGTCACGCTCCCCTCACGCCGGCTCCAGCTCCGGCACCAACCCGCCGTGCAGCAGTTCGGAAATCGCTTCCGTCGATAGCGGCTTCGCGAAATAGAAGCCCTGCATTTCGTCGCACGCGCGTTCCTTCAGGAAGTCGAGTTGCGCCGACGTTTCCACGCCCTCGGCGATCACCTGCAACTTCAGCGAATGGGCGAGCGCGATGATCGCCGACGTGATCGTCTCATCGTCGCCCGATACGCCGATATCCGACACGAACGAGCGGTCGATCTTCAAGCGGTCCACCGGGAAGCGCTTCAGATAGCTGAGGCTCGAATAGCCGGTGCCGAAGTCGTCGATCGCGAGACCGATGCCGAGCGCGTGCAGTTCGTTGAGCATCGACACTGCTTCTTCCGCGTTGCGCATGATCGTGCTTTCGGTCAGCTCGAGTTCGAGGTACTTCGGTTCGAGTCCGGTCTCGTCGAGCACCTGCATCACGAGCTTCGCGATGTCACGCTGCTGGAACACCCGCGCCGACAGATTCACCGACACGCGCGCCGGCGGCAAGCCCTGATCCTGCCACGCCTTGTTCTGCCGGCACGCCTCGCGCAGCACCCACTCCGACAGCGGCCCGATCAGCCCGCTTTCCTCGGCGAGCGGAATGAACGACGACGGCAGCACGAGCCCGACCTCGGGATCGTGCCAGCGCACCAGCGCCTCGATGCCGACGATCTGTCCGCTGCCGATATCGACCTGCGGCTGATAGTGCAGCAGGAACTCGTTGTCGCGCAGCGCGCGGCGCAGGCGTCGTTCGAGATTCAGGCGCGCGCCCGCGCTCGCATTCATCTCCGGCTGATAGAACTGGAACGTGTTGCGCCCCATGTCCTTCGCGCGATACATCGCGACGTCGGCCTTCTTCATCAGCGTTTCGGCATCCTCGCCGTCCTGCGGGAACAGGCTCGCGCCCATGCTGCAGCCGACGTACAGCTCGGTGCCGTCGAGCCACACCGGCTCGGCGATCGACGCGCGCACGCGCTCCATCCACGTGATCAGCGATTGCTCGTCGACGGTGTCGGTCATCACGATCACGAACTCGTCGCCGCCGTGGCGCGCAACCGTGTCGCTCGTGCGCGAGCAGCGCGCGAGCCGTTCGGCGACCACCCCGAGCAGCCGGTCGCCGACGCTATGGCCGAGGCTGTCGTTGACGTTCTTGAAGCCGTCGAGATCGAGGAACACGACCGCGACGCCCGAATGATGCCGCTGCGCGACGACGAGCGCATGTTCGAGCCGGTCGCGCAGCAGGTTGCGGTTCGGCAGCCGCGTAAGGCCGTCGTAGTTGGCCTGGTATTCGAGCTGCTCCTGATAGCGGATCAGCTCGGTCACGTCGTTGATGACGCCGATATGATGGGTAATCACGCCTTCCGCGTTCGGCACCGGCGCGATGAACAGCTGATTCCAGAACAGCGCGCCGTCCTTGCGATAGTTGCGCACCACCGCGCTGACCTCGCGATTCGCCGCGAGCGCCTCGCGGATCAACCCGACGCCTTCCTGGTCACGGTCGTCGCGTTGCAGCACGCGGCAGTCGTGGCCGATCACCTCGGCGGGATCGTAGCCGGTGATGCGCATGAACGCCGGATTCACGTATTCGATCAGATTGCCCGACGGCGACGGCGCGGTGATCAGGATCGCGTTGACGCTCGCGTCGAGCGCCCGGCTTTGCAGACGCAGCGCGAGATCGGCGCGCTTGCGCTCGGTGATGTCGGTGTACGAGCCGAGCACGCCGATCACCTGACCGCCGCCGTCGGTGAAGGGCAGCTTGCTCGTGACCGTCGTGCGGTGCACGCCGTCGATCACGAAGTCGACCTCGAAGTTCATCTTGGGCACGCCGGTGCTCACGACTTCGCGATCGTGCTCGGTCAACAGGTCGGCGAACGCGCGCCACGCCAGGTCGGCGTCGCTCTTGCCGACCACCTGCTCGGGATACGCGAGCCCCGCGTCGCGCGCGAATGCCATGTTGCAGCCGAGATAGCGCGAGTTCAGGTCCTTCCAGAAGATGCGCTGCGGAATGTTGTCGATCACCGCTTCGAGCATCTGATTCGAGCGCTGCGCTTCGGCTTCGGCGTTGATCTGGTCGGTCACGTCGTCCGCCAGCACGAACGAGGCGTCGCGGCCCATGAAGTTCAGTGCGTGATAGGACACGTTGACGCTGAGGATCGAGCCGTCCTTGCGCCGATGCCGCCAGATGCCCGCCATCGTGTGGCTCTGGCGGAGATCGGCGCTACGCTGCAAGTGCGTCTCCAGGCGGCCGATTTCCGAGTTCGGGCGGATCGCGCGGATCGTCATGCCGAGAAACTCGTCTTCCGTGTAGCCGTATTGCTGGATCGCGGCCTTGTTGACGGCGAGAAAGCACAGCGTGTCGCGATCGAAGATGTACATCGGCACGGTGTGATCGTCGAACAGGCTGCGAAAACGCTCGTCGTTGCGCACCAGCGCGCGGGCGCTGCGCAGTTTTTCGCGAGCGCTGTTCTCGCGCACGCCGAACGTGAGGAACAGCAGCACGCTGCCGGTGAGCATCGTCACGAGCAGCACGAACATCGCGCGCTCGCTGTCGCTCGCCGATGCCGCGAGCGAGGTCTGCAACGAGCGGTTTTCCTCGCTGCGCAACGTGGCGAGCGCGGCTTCGACACGCTCTAGCGCGGGGGCAAGATGCGAGTTCGACGGCGCAGGGTCGAGGGATGCCTCGAATGGCGCGTCGAGGGGGGCCGCGCCCGGTGCTTCGGTCGATGCCGCGTGCGCCGCCCCCGACGCCGCGCTTGCCGCTCCGGGCAGGTCACTCGCCTGGTTGCGCAGCGTGTCCTCGAGATCGTGCTGCAACGCGTGCCGCGCCGCGCTCAGGCTGGCGAGCGCCCCCAACATGTACGGCTCGCTCGCGAGCTCGTCGCGCAGTGATTGCTCGCGGCTCGCGAGTGTGTTCGTCATCGAAGCGGCCGCGTCAGGCGGCACCGGCTTGCCCGATTCTTTCAGGCGGTGCAGAGCGGCGAGCGCGTTATCGAGCGCGGCGTGATACGCATCGAGGTTCTGGCGCACGCTGGTCGAGCGCGCGAGGCGCGCATCGGCGTCGCGCTGCCCGCGAATCTGCGTGTACGCGACGAACGCGTTTGCACCGACCGCGACGACCACGACCGCAATATTGATCAGCAGTCGCTTCGATAGAAAAGGATTCATGGGTTCCGAACGTCAATCGTTCCGAGGGCGGGAGAGCGCGCTCGCTGCCGGTGCGTCGGGCCGCACCGATGCAAGTCTTTTACGCGCCATCCTTTGGATATCGGCAGCGATCGGAAGCGGGTTGAGGGTCGGCGTGAAAAAAATCTGATGATTGGGGGGAAGGCTGCGAGTTGGTGGGGCGCCTGGCTGGGAGCGGCTGGCCGGCCGCGCCTAGCCGGCCGCACCTAGCCGGCCGCACCTAGCCGGCCGCACCAAATTCCTTCATCGCCGGGACGAAATCGTGGCTCGCCTCGGGCTTGCGCGACAGCTTCGCGAGCACATAGCGCTTGAAAGGTTCGAGCTCGGCCCAGCGCGCGACGCTCGGCGCGGCGAGACCGGCCAGCCCCGCCTGATGCGCGACACCGTCGGGCACGCTGTCGGTTTGACGCCAGGCCGGCGACTCCTCCGGCGTAAACCACTCCGGTTCGACGTTCGCGTGCGTGCGCAGCATCTCGAACAGCGCGTGATCGAAATTCGGTTCGATCTGCGTGTCGTCTTCGACCGGGAAACGCGCGAGCAGCTTGCGATCTTCGAGCGGCAGTTGCTGCCACTGCGCGAGCGTGATGCGCAGCCCGAAACGGTCGAGATTGAAGCGCACCGACATCGGGATATAAGTGAAATTCTCCGAAGACGCGACTTCGAAGTCGAACAGAAGCGGTGCTTCGTTGAGTCCCATGTCAGTGCTCCTTGTCGGTGGCGGACAGCGTGCGGGCGTCGCTTGAGGTATTTTAGAACCTTATTCGCGCGACGGCGCCCCGCGCGGCGGCCGCCGCGAAGCATACGGCGAGGCCGGCGCACCCTTTGACGCGCGGCCTGATACAGGAGTGAAGCAGCTTGAACGGACAGGAAAACGGGCGCCAAACCGGGCGGGCGAACGGCCAGCCCCACGCCCTCGACAGCGACGAACAACCCGGCGTAGTGCAACTCGAAGTGCGCCGCCATCGCGGCGCGGCGGTTGAAACCGCCACCGATCACGTCGGCCAGGAGTGGCCGGTCGCGCTCGTGTTCAACGGCATCTCGCACGCGGTGATGATGTGCACGCCGCGCGATCTCGAAGCGTTCGCGGTCGGCTTCGCGATTTCGGAGGGGATCGTCGAGCGCGGCAGCGACATTCAGGAAATCGAGGTCGAATTGCACGGGCACGGCGAGCTGCCGCATGCCGAGGTGCAATTGCAGGTCGTGCAGCAGGCGTTCACCGGTTTGAAGGAAAAGCGCCGCGCGCTCGCCGGGCGCACCGGCTGCGGCGTGTGCGGCATCGAAAGCATCGATCTGCTGGATCTGAAACCGCAGCGTGTGCCCGACACTGGCTTCTTGCAGCGGCTCGCGCCCGATGCGATCGCACGCGCCGCGCGCGCGCTGCCCGAGCACCAGGCGCTCACTCGTTTGACGGGCGGCCTCCACGCGGCCGCGTGGTGTGATGCGCAAGGCGCGATCCACTCTGCGTTCGAGGACGTCGGCCGCCACAACGCGCTCGACAAGCTGATCGGCCAGCTCGTGCTCGACCGCGCCGATACGCGCGACGGTTTCGTGTTTCTGTCGAGCCGCGCGAGCTACGAGCTGGTGCGCAAGGCCGCGCGCGTCGACGTGCCGATGGTCGCGACGATCTCGGCGCCGTCGTCGCTCGCGATTGCGATCGCGCGTGAGGCGGGCGTGCGGCTCGTGAGCTTCTGCCGCGAAGGCAGCTACGTCGATTACGACACGTGGCAGCAGCAGGCTTGAGCGATTGAAGCGGCGCAGCGACGATTCACGGCTAACCCACCCGAAGCCCGCCAGCGTCGCCCCCCTCAGTCGAACCGCCGGAAATCCGGCTTGCGCTTCTCGAAGAACGCCTTGAACGCCTCGCGCGCTTCGGGCGCAAGCAGCATCTTGCCGAAATGCACGGCTTCCTCGGTCATCTGCGTCTGCAGTTCCTGCTGGCTCGCGCGCTTCATCAGGCTCTTCGTCACGCGCAACGACGACGCCGGCAGCGCCGCCAGCTTCGCGGCCTGCGCCGCCGCGAACGCGTCGACTTCGCCCGCCGGCAGCACGCGATTCACGAAGCCCATGCGGTGCGCTTCGGCCGCGTCGAACGCCTCGCCGAGCAGCAGTTTTTCCGCCGCCGCCTGGTAGCCGGCCACGCGCTGCAGCAACAGGCTCGACGCTGCTTCCGGGCACAGCCCGAGCTGCGTGAACGGCAGCGAAAAGCTCGCGGTGTCGGCCGCGTAGACCAGATCGCAATGCAGCAGCAGCGTCGTGCCGACGCCGACCGCCGGCCCCGCGACCGCCGCCACCACCGGTTTTTCCGCCGAACATAGCGCGCGCAGGAACTGGAACACCGGCGGGGTTTCGCCAACCGGCGGCGACTTCATGAAGTCCTCGAGATCGTTGCCCGCGCTGAATATGCCCGCGCTGCCGCGAATCAGGATCGCGCGCACCGACGCGTCGCCCTGCGCTTCTACGAGCGCGTCGGCCATCGTCTGATACATCGCGGCCGTGAACGCATTTTTCCTGCCGGGCCGGTTGAAGCTGATGGTCAGCACCGCGTCGGCGCGCTCGACCAGAATATCCGTCGTCATCCCGTTCATCTCCTTGTGCTCCTGCTGAATGTAGAAACGGTTCGCAAGCCGCGCGGCCTGCGAACCGTTGCGCGGTCCCTGGTGGATCACAGAAGGATCCCCCGTTCGATCAGCGGCTCACAGACGCTCGATGATGCCCGCCGCGCCCATGCCGGTACCGACGCACATCGTCACCATGCCGTACTTGTAGTTGCGGCGGCGCAGGCCGTGCACCACGGTCGCCGCACGAATCGCGCCGGTCGCGCCGAGCGGATGGCCCAGTGCGATCGCGCCGCCGAGCGGGTTGATCTTCGACGTATCGAGGCCGAGGTCCTGGATCACCGCGAGCGACTGCGCGGCGAACGCCTCGTTCAGCTCGATCCAGTCGAGGTCGTCCTGCTTCAGGCCGGCGGCTTTCAGCGCGGCCGGAATCGCTTCCTTCGGGCCGATGCCCATGATTTCCGGCGGCACGCCGCGCACCGCGAAGCTGACGAAGCGCGCGAGCGGCGTCAGGTTGAACTGCTTGAGGATTTTTTCCGACACGACGATCAACGCGCCCGCGCCGTCCGACGTCTGCGAGCTGTTGCCGGCCGTGACCGAGCCTTTGTTCGCGAACACCGCGCGCAGCTTCGCGAGGCCTTCCATCGACGTGTCCGCGCGCGGACCTTCGTCGAGCGACACCTCGCGCGTTTTCACGTTGATCTCGCCGGTCGCGAGATCGGGCACGCGATCGACGATCGTGTACGCGGCGATTTCGTCGTTGAATTCGCCGGCTTGCTGCGCGGCCATCGCGCGGCGGTGCGATTCGACCGAGAACGCGTCCTGCGCTTCGCGGCTGATCTTCCAGCGCTCGGCGACTTTCTCCGCGGTCAGGCCCATGCCGTACGCGATGCCGACGTCTTCGTTGCGATCGAAGATATGCGGCGACAGCGACGGCTTATTACCCATCATCGGCACCATGCTCATCGATTCGCAGCCGCCCGCGATCATCGCATCCGCCTCGCCGACGCGGATGCGGTCCGCGGCCATCGCGAGCGCGGTCAGACCCGATGCGCAGAAGCGGTTCACCGTGACACCGCCGACCGTGTTCGGCAGACCGGCGAGCAGCGCGCCGATTCGCGCGACGTTCAGGCCCTGCTCCGCTTCCGGAATCGCGCAGCCGACGATCGCGTCTTCGATCACGCCGGTGTCGAGGCCGGGCACCTGAGCGACGGCCGACCTGATCGCGTGAACCAGCAGCTCATCCGGACGTGTGTTCCTGAACATGCCGCGCGGCGCCTTGCCGATCGGCGTACGGCTCGCGGCGACGATGTATGCGTCTTGCAATTGCTTTGCCATTTGGGAATCTCCTTTGTCGACCAGAGTTGGCCAAAGCTCTTACTCTGGTCCCATGCACATTGTGCGGTCGCCGCTTAATTGCGCACCGGCTTGCCGGTCTGCAGCATGCCCATGATCCGTTCCTGCGTCTTCTGCGTGCCGAGCAGCTCGACGAACGCGCGACGCTCGAGTTGCAGCAGCCATTCTTCGTCGACGAGGCTGCCGGCTTCGACGTCGCCGCCGCACACCGCTTCCGCGATGCGGCTCGCGATCAGGAAATCGTGCTCGCTGATGAAGCGGCCGTCGCGCATGTTGACGAGCGACGCCTTGATCGTCGAGATCGCCGAGCGGCCCGCGACCGGCACCTGGGTCGCGCGCAGCGGCGCACGGTAGCCCGCCGCGGCGAGCGCGCGCGCTTCCTTCTTCGCGACGTCGAGCAGTTCGAACACATTGAAGACGATCGTGTCGGAAGGCTTCAGGTAGCCCATCGCGCGGGCGTCGAGCGCGGAGGCCGACACCTTCGCCATCGCCGCGTTCTCGAACGACTTCTGCAGGAACTTCAGCAGATCGTTCGTCGCGCCGACCTGGCTTGCGGCTTCGGCCGCGCGCAGCGCCGCTTCCTTCAGGCCGCCGCCCGCCGGCACGAGACCCACGCCGACTTCGACGAGACCCAGATAGCTCTCGATGTGCGCGACGCGCTTCGCGCTGTGCAGTGCGAGCTCGCAGCCGCCGCCGAGCGCGATGCCCGAGATCGCCGAGATCACCGGCACGTTCGCATACTTGACGCGCAGCATGCCCTGCTGGAAATTCTTCACGAACGGCTCGATGCCCTTCGCGCCGCCCATCATGAACGCGGGCATCGCTTCTTCGAGGTTCGCGCCCGCCGAGAACGGACCGCCCGGCGTGCCGAGCTTCAGCGATGTGGGCTGCCACACGACGAGGCCCTTGTAGTCCTTCTCGGCCAGTTCGATCGCCTGCGTGAGCCCTTCGATCACCGCCGGTCCGATCGTGTTCATCTTGCTCTTGAACGACACGATCAGCACGTCGTCCTCGCCCGCGCGATCGTCGACCCATGCGCGCACCGCATCGGTCTCGAACAGCGTCTTGCCGTAGGTCTTCGGATCGCCGCCGGTTTCGCCGACGAGCGGCGCGCGGAACACCTGCTTGCGGTACACGTCGAGCGACGAGCGCGGCACGAAGGTCTGCGTGGCCGGTGACCACGAGCCATCGGTCGTGTGCACGCCGCCCTTCTCGTCAACCGCGCCTTCGAGCACCCACGACGGCAGCGGCACGTTGGCGAGCGCCTTGCCCGCCGCGATGTCTTCCTGCACCCATTCGGCGACCTGCTTCCAGCCGGCCGTCTGCCAGCCTTCGAACGGACCTTCGTTCCAGCCGAAGCCCCAGCGGATCGCGAGATCGACGTCGCGCGCATTGTCGGCGATCGATTCCAGATGGACGGCGATGTAGTGATAGACGTCGCGGAAGATCGACCACAGGAACTGCGCCTGCGGGTGCTGCGTTTCGCGCAACAGCTTCAGACGCTCGGCAGCCGGACGCTTCAGAATGCGGCCGACGAGTTCGTCTGCCTTCCCGCCGCCGTCGATATATGCACCCGTGTTCGGATCGAGCACCTTGATCGCCTTGCCTTCCTTCCTGTAGAAGCCGGCGCCGGTCTTCTGGCCGAGCGCGCCCTTCTGCACCAGTTCGGCGAGCACGGCCGGCATTTCGTAGACCGGCAGAAACGGATCGTCCGGCAGCGTGTCCTGCATCGTCTTGATCACGTGCGCCATCGTGTCGAGACCGACCACGTCGGCGGTGCGGAACGTCGCCGACTTCGCGCGGCCGAGGCGCGCGCCGGTCAGGTCGTCCACTTCGTCGAAACGCAGGCCGAACTTCGCGGCTTCGGCAATAACCGCAAGGATCGAGAACACGCCGACGCGGTTCGCAATGAAGTTCGGCGTATCTTTCGCCCGCACGACGCCCTTGCCGACCACGCTGGTCAGGAAGGTTTCGAGCTGATCGAGAATTTCCGGACGCGTCGTCGCGGTCGGGATCAGTTCGACCAGATGCATGTAGCGCGGCGGATTGAAGAAGTGCACGCCGCAGAAGCGCGCCTTCAGTTCGTCCGCGAAACCTTCGGACAGTGCGGTGATCGACAGCCCCGACGTGTTGGTCGCGAAAATCGCGTTCGGGCCGATGTGCGGCGCGACCTTCTTGTACAGGTCGTGCTTCCAGTCCATGCGTTCGGCGATCGCTTCGATCACGACGTCGCACCCGGCGAGCTTGTCGATGTCGTCGTCGTAGTTCGCGGGCTGGATGTATTGCGCGTCGTCCTTCACGCCGAACGGCGCCGGCGACAGCTTCTTCAGATTTTCGATCGCCTTCAGCGCGATCCCGTTCTTCGGGCCTTCCCTGGCGGGCAGGTCGAACAGCAGCACGGGCACCTTGGCGTTGATCAGGTGCGCGGCGATCTGCGCGCCCATCACGCCGGCGCCGAGCACGGCTACCTTGCGAATGATCAGATTGCTCACGTCGTTTCTCCGGAGAGTTGTGCGATGGCGCGAAGCGTCAGCCATGCTTCGCGCGATGTGTGTGGCCTCGCTCGATGTGCGAGCGTCAGAACAACGCTTCTTCGACGTCCATCAACGGCTTCGAACCGGCGCGCGCCTGGCGGATCGTCATCGCCGTTTCGGGCAGCAGCTTCGCGAAGTAGAAGCGCGCGGTCGCGAGCTTCGCCTTGTAGAACGGATCGCCCGATGCCTCCTTGTCCAGCGCGATACGAGCCATGCGCGCCCAGAAGTACGAGAACACCAGATGGCCGACCGTGCGCAGATACGGCACGGCCGCGGCGCCGACTTCGTCCGGGTTCTGCATCGCCTTCATGCCGATTTCCATCGTCAGTTTCTGCACCTTTTCGCCGATCTCGGCGAGCGGGTTCACGAACTCCTGCATCTCCGGCTTGATGCCTTCGGCTTCGACGAATTCGGCGACGAGCTTGCCGAACTTCTTCATCTTCGCGCCCATGTCGCCGAGCACCTTGCGGCCGAGCAGGTCGAGCGACTGGATGCCGTTGGTGCCTTCGTAGATCATGTTGATGCGCGCGTCGCGCACGTACTGCTCCATGCCCCATTCGGCGATGAAACCGTGGCCGCCGTAGATCTGCATCGCGTGATTGGTGCCTTCGAACGCGTTGTCCGACAGGAACGCCTTCAGGATCGGCGTGAGCAGCGCGACGAGGTCGGCGGCTTCCTTGCGCTCGGCTTCGTCGGCGTGCGACAGCTCCTTGTCGATCTGCAGCGCCGACCAGTACGAGAACGCGCGGCCGGCTTCGGCGTAGGCCTTCTGCGTGAGCAGCATGCGGCGCACGTCCGGATGCACGATGATCGGATCGGCGGCCTTTTCCGGCGCCTTCGGGCCGGTCAGCGAACGCATCTGCAGCCGCTCTTTCGCGTACGTGAGCGAGTTCTGATATGCGACTTCGGTGAGACCGAGGCTCTGCATGCCGACGCCGAGACGCGCGGCGTTCATCATGACGAACATCGCGTTCAGACCCTTGTTCGGCTCGCCGACGATCCAGCCCTTCGCGTTGTCGAGATTGATCACACAGGTCGCGTTGCCGTGGATGCCCATCTTGTGCTCGATCGAACCGCACTTCACGCCGTTGCGCTCACCGGGCTCGCCTGCTTCGTTCGGCACGAACTTCGGCACGATGAACAGCGAAATCCCCTTGGTGCCCTTCGGCGCATCCGGCAGACGCGCGAGCACGAGGTGAACGATGTTCTCCGCCATGTCATGCTCGCCGCTCGAAATGAAAATCTTCGTGCCGCTGATCGAGTACGAGCCGTCGCCGTTCGGCTCGGCCTTCGTGCGCAGAATGCCGAGGTCGGTGCCGCAATGCGGCTCGGTCAGACACATCGTGCCGGTCCAGACGCCTGCGACGAGCTTCGGCAGATAGCGCTGCTGCAGTTCCGGCGTGCCGTGCGCGTGCAGGCATTCATACGCGCCGTGCGACAGGCCCGGATACATCGTCCACGCCTGATTCGCCGAGTTCAGCATTTCATAGAGCGCGTTGTTGACGAACGCGGGCAGTCCCTGGCCGCCGAATTCCGGGTCGCAACCGAGCGCCGGCCAGCCGGCTTCGACGTATTGCCGATAGGCTTCCTTGAAGCCCTTCGGCGTGGTCACGACGCCGTCGCCGGCATACGTGCAGCCTTCCTGGTCGCCGCTGTGGTTGAGCGGGAACAGCACTTCGGAGCAGAACTTGCCGGCTTCCTCGAGCACCGCGTTGATCGTGTCGGCGTCGAGTTCGGCGTGCTTCGGCATTTGCCGAAGTTCGGCCTCGACGTTGAGCAGTTCGTGCAACACGAATTGCATGTCGCGCAGTGGCGCGGCGTACTGTCCCATGACTCTCTCTCCCTGGTTTGACAAAAAGCCAGGCCGTTGGCCGGGTCCGTGGTCGGACCTTCTGCGCCGCGCGTTTCCGGTAGATTCCGGCGACGCCGCTAACGGCTTTCGCTTTGATACGAATTAATCAGTTTTTCCAGCGCGGCCCACGTGAGACGCACCGCATCCGGCAGATGCAGAAAGCGCGCATCGTGATGCAGGCCGAGCGTGACGCTATACAGTTCGAACAGCATCAGCTGCGGGTCGGTATCGGCGCGCAGATGCCCTTCTTCCATCGCTTGCGAGATCGCGCGCGTGAGCGCCGCACGCCACGTCGTCACGCTCGACACCAACTGCTCGCGCACCTGGCTGTCCGCGCGGTCGTCGTATTCGACGGCGCCGCTGATGTAGATGCAGCCGGTCGTGACTTCCTGAATGCGTTTCTCGATCCAGCGGGAAATCATCGCGCGCAAGCGCGGCAGACCACGCGGCTCGCGCAGGCTCGGGAAAAACACCTCGTCTTCGAAACGGCGGTGGTATTCGCGCACGACTTCGATCTGCAGATCCTCGCGCGACCCGAAATGCGCGAACACACCGCTCTTGCTCATCTGCATGCGCTCGGCCAGCAGACCAATCGTCAGACCTTCCAGTCCGTCTCGGCCTGCCAGATCGAGTGCTGCGTCGAGAATCGCGGCTCGGGTTTGTTCGCCTTTTCGCATAGCTGTTTTACCGTTCTAATGTGACCGAATTGAAAATCGAACGGCCGTACTATTATTGAGCGCTTGCCGTCCGCGAAACAAGGACTTTATTAGAAACCGGTTTCTAACCGGCTTCTAATTTTGCGGCTTTCGACCATCAGATCAATCAGATTTTTAGAGGCGTTTGCCTTGAATCGATGGTTGCCGATCGGCGCGCGCGTGTTCTCGCGCGTGTTCTATTTCTTTGCCCCGCTTCGCTGGCGCCGATTGATGGCCGACATGATGCGGCAAGCGCGGGCTCTCGTGCGAGCGATATTAGTCGTAGCCGCCGACCGTCAGCAGCTTCATCGCGACGCGGTAGCTCGTGTACGCGATCCAGCTCAGCGCGCGCACGCGCGCCGGTCGCGATTCGTAGTGCGCTTCATCGATTGGGCGCGCGTCCGTGAACGCGTCGAGAATCGCGTCGCGCAGTTTGGGGATCGACGGATCGTTCACGAGCACGACGTTCGCTTCGTTGTTCAGCATCAGGCTGAGCGCATCGAGATTCGACGAACCGACCGTGCCCCAGTTCGAATCGACCACCGCGACCTTGCCGTGCAGCAGCGTCTTCTCGTATTCGGCGATCTGCACGCCTGCGCGCAACAGCGCGTGGTACAGGAACGGCACGGCGTAATCGAGCGCCTTGAACTCCTTGCGCCCGATGATCAGCTTCACGACCACGCCGCGCCGCGCCGCGAACATCAGCGCGCGACGCAGCTTGCGTCCCGGCATGAAGTACGGATTCGCGAGCAGGATTTCATGGCGCGCCTGGCCGATCGCGGCCAGATAAGCTTTTTCGATCGCGCGGCGGTTGATCAGGTTATCGCGCGCGACGAATGCGACGCACGGCTCGCCGCCGGCCCACAGTGCCTCGTTGCGGCGTCGCCGGCGTCTGCGCAGACTGCCAAGCGAGTTGGCGTCCTGCGACGACAGGTCGGGCTTCATCGAATCGAGCGGCCGATGGCCGACGCGAATCCGCCGCCACTGCACGTCGATTGCATCGCGCACGTCGGCGACCACCGGCCCGCGCAGCTCGACCGCGAAGTCCCAGCGCCGGTACGGCAGCTTCTCGCCGTTGTTCTCGTAATCGTCGACGATATTGATGCCGCCGCAATACGCGATCTGATCGTCGATCACGGCGAGCTTGCGGTGCGTGCGCGAAAAGCCGAAGCGGCCGAACAGATGCGGGTTGTAGATGCGATGCTCGATGCCGCCGGCCGGCCATTGCTCGAACATCTTCAGGCGTGCGGTGCCGACGCCATCGGTGATCACGCGCACTCTGACGCCGCGCGCGGCAGCGCGAAGCAGCGCCTCGCTGACCGCGTGGCCGGCTTCGTCGTCGCAGAAGATATAGGTTTCGAGCGCGACGTTGTGCTCGGCCGCGTCGATGCGCTCGATCAGCGCGTCGAAGAAATCGTCGCCGGAGCGCAGCAGCTCGACCTCGTTGCTACTGGTGAAGCGGTAGCGCTGCCAGTAACGACGGCCGAGCAACGTGTGCCGCAGACGCGCCAAACGGCCCGAGCCGCCTGCGCTCACCGGCCACGCTCCCCGGTCAGCGGGCCGGATTGCGGGTCGATCGGGCGCGCGGCGAGCCGCCGCGGCAACTGCAGGATCGCATCGGCATTCGACGACGAAAAGCAGCGCGATGCGGCCTCTTCATATGGCAGCCACATATACGCGGTGTGTTCGCGCGGCGCGAGCGTCACGTCGATGCACTCGGGGACCTGCAGGCTGAACCAGTGCTCGGTGTTGTAGAGCACGCCCGCTTCGTAGCGGTAACGAAATTCCGGGTAGATCTCGTAGTCGATCGAGTAGTGCCAGTCGAACAACCCGCTGCGCGGCACCAGTGCGCCGCCGATCATGATGCCGGTTTCCTCGCCGACTTCGCGCACCGCCGTGTCGGCGAGCGGTTCGTCGAGCCGGTCTTTCGAACCCGTCACCGACTGCCAGAACGCCGCATGATCGGCGCGCTCGAGCAGCAGCACGTCGAGCGCAGGCGTATGAATGATGACGAGGACGGACTGCGGAATTTTCGGCGGTTTCGGCATGGCTCAAACTGGGCGCGACGATACGCGCGGTACATGTCGGATGACGGTCGAAAGGGTCTGGAAAGCGGTGGCTTCACTGTAACGCAAAAAATGAAAAAGGCGCTGAGGTGGAGATCACCTCAGCGCCTTTTCGTTTCGCTCGTGTGGTTTTTTTGCGGCCGCCGGCCGCGCGCAGCGGCCGCGGCTTTATGCCTTCGGTTCCGGCGTACGCAGACGGATGTGCAGCTCGCGCAGCTGACGCTCGTCGACTTCGCTCGGCGCCTGCGTGAGCAGATCCTGCGCGCGTTGCGTCTTCGGGAACGCGATCACGTCGCGGATCGAGTCGGCGCCGGCCATCATCGTGACGATGCGGTCCAGACCGAACGCGATACCGCCGTGCGGCGGCGCGCCGTATTGCAGCGCGTCGAGCAGGAAGCCGAACTTCGCCTGCGCTTCTTCCGCGTTGATCTTCAGCGCGCGGAACACCTTGCTCTGCACTTCCTCACGGTAGATACGCACCGAGCCGCCGCCGATTTCCCAGCCGTTCAGCACCATGTCGTAGGCCTTCGCGAGGCAGCGCGCGGGGTCCGTTTCGAGGTACTCGAGGTGCTCGTCCTTCGGGCTCGTGAACGGGTGATGCGCGGCGACGTAGCGGTTGTCTTCCTCGTCGTATTCGAACATCGGAAAGTCGACGACCCACAGCGGCTTCCAGCCGGACTCGACGAGGCCGTTGGCCTTGCCGAATTCCGAATGACCGATCTTCAGACGCAGCGCGCCGAGGCTGTCGTTGACGACCTTCGCGCGATCCGCCGCGAAGAAAATGATGTCGCCGTCTTGTGCGCCGGTGCGCTCGATGATCGCCTTCAGCGCTTCGTCGTGCAGGTTCTTCACGATCGGGCTTTGCAGACCGTCACGGCCCTTCGCCGCTTCATTGACCTTGATCCACGCGAGACCCTTCGCCCCGTAGATGCGCACGAATTCCGTGTAGCTGTCGATGTCGCCGCGCGACAGCTCGCCGCCCTTCGGCACGCGCAGCGCCGCGACACGGCCGTCCTTCGTGTTGGCCGGGGTGCTGAACACCTTGAAGTCGACGTCGCGCATCGCATCGGTCAACTCGGTGAACTCGAGCTTCACGCGCAGGTCCGGCTTGTCCGAACCGAAGCGGCGCATCGCTTCCGCGTATTCCATGACCGGGAATTTCTGGTCGAGCTCGACGCCGATCGTCGTCCTGAACACGTGGCGGATCATCGCCTCGAACAGATCGCGGATTTCCTGTTCCGACAGGAACGAGGTTTCGCAGTCGATCTGGGTGAATTCCGGCTGACGGTCGGCGCGCAGGTCTTCGTCGCGGAAGCACTTGGTGATCTGGTAGTAACGGTCGAAGTTCGCGACCATCAGCAGCTGCTTGAACAGCTGCGGCGACTGCGGCAGCGCGAAGAACTGGCCCGGGTTCGTGCGCGACGGCACGAGGTAGTCGCGCGCGCCTTCCGGCGTGCTCTTCGTGAGCATCGGCGTTTCGATGTCGATGAAGCCCTGCTCGTCGAGGTACTTGCGCACTTCGATCGCGACGCGGTAGCGCAGACGCAGGTTGTGCTGCATCTGCGGACGGCGCAGGTCGAGCACGCGATGCGTGAGGCGCGTGGTTTCCGACAGGTTGTCATCGTCGAGCTGGAACGGCGGCGTGACCGACGCGTTCAGCACGATCAGCTCGTGGCACAGCACTTCGATCTTGCCGCTCTTCAGCGATGCATTGGTCGTGCCTTCCGGACGGCCGCGCACAATGCCCTTGACCTGCACGCAGAACTCATTGCGCACGCCTTCGGCGACCTTGAACATGTCAGCGCGATCCGGATCGCAGACGACCTGAACGAGCCCTTCGCGATCGCGCAGGTCGATGAAGATGACGCCGCCATGGTCGCGGCGGCGGCTTACCCAGCCGCACAGCGAGACGGATTGGCCCAGCAGTTCTTCGGTCACCAGACCGCAGTATTCAGATCTCATCGACATGATGTTTGTCTTTCGTTTTGCATTGGTTGAACGGCGCGCCACAGACGATCCTGCATGAAGCGTTGCGCGCCGGCATTAGAGCGGGGGCTCGACGGTGGCGCGGCGCACCGGCGCCGGCTGCGGCGCGGACGGCGCCACGACGCCCATCGAGACAATGTACTTGAGCGCAGCGTCGACCGTCATGTCGAGCTCGATCACTTCGCTTTTCGGCACCATCAGGAAGAAGCCGGACGTCGGGTTCGGCGTGGTCGGCACGTATACGCTGACGTAATCTTCCTTCAGATGGTTGGCCACGTCGCCGCCCGGGATGCCGGTCAGAAACGCGATCGTATAGGACCCGCGGCGCGGGTACTCGATCAGCAGCGCCTTGCGGAATGCATTGCCACTGCTCGACAGCAGCGTGTCGGACACCTGCTTCACGCTGGTGTAGAGCGGGCCGACCACCGGAATGTGCGCGACCAGCAGTTCCCACCACTTCACGAGCTTCTGCCCAATGAAGTTCTGCGTCAACAGCCCGACGACGAAGATGAACGCGAGCGTGAGCACCGCGCCGAGGCCCGGCAAGCGATAGCCGATCGTGCGTTCCGGCTGCCACGAGGTAGGCAGCAGCAACAGCGTCTGGTCCATCGTGCCGATGACCAGGCCGAGCACCCACAGTGTGATGGCCAGAGGCACCAGCACCAGCAGGCCGGTCAGAAACACCGATTTGAGCGTGAATTTTTTCGTCGTCATGTGTACCGCCAGAAAGCTGCGCAGGCCGAAGCCCATGCGCGGTAGATACGCCGCCCGCGCGGGGCGGCAGTCCCACTAGGCGCTGCCGGAACCGCTCGGGCTCGTGGCGGCGGGCGCTGCGGCGGGCGCCGCGGGCGCGGCAGCCGATGCAGCCGGGGCAGCGGCTGCGGTCGGCTCGGACTTCGCTTCCGACGCGGCCGGCGCGCTCGTGCTGCCGCGGAAATCGGTCACGTACCAGCCGGAGCCTTTCAACTGGAAGCCGGCGGCCGTGAGTTGTTTGCTAAAGGTGTCTTTTCCGCACTCGGGACACTGCGTCAACTGGGGGTCGCTCATCTTCTGGAGCACGTCCTTCCCCAAACCGCATGACCCGCAACGATAAGCGTAGATCGGCATGATCCTTTCTTACTCCAAATCCCTACTGAAATCTTGTAAACGCTTGCAAAGCCTTGAATTATAGCCGCAAACGATGTCCGTTCCCCGGATTTCGGGAAGCGGGCGCACGATGCGCCCGCCACCGCGCCAGATGGGGACGACCCCCGGACCTCTCAAGAGCGGCGCGCGTGGCGTTAGCCGCGACGCCGCCAGGTGAGCCAGCGCTCGCGTCCGGCGAATACAGCGATCGAGTCGTCGACCGCTTCGTCTTCGACCAGCTCGAAGTGTGGCGTGAGCAGCGCATCGAGCTCGCCGCGTTCGATGCCGAACGGCGGCCCTTTCGGCGTCGCGCCGATGAAAAAGATGCCCGCCAGCAACCCGCCGGCCGGCAGCAGTTCGCCCATGCGCTGCGCATAGTCGGCGCGGCGCGCCGGCGGCAGCGCGCAGAAGAATGCGCGCTCATAGATCCATGCCGGTGCGAACGGTGGCGCATAGGTGAAGAAATCCGCCTGTTCGACCAGCGATGCATGCGCGCCGAGCTGCTCGCGCGCCGCCGCCACGGCGGCTGCCGAGAAGTCGATCGCGCGTACCGGGTTGCCCTGGCGCGCGAGCCATACCGCTTCGTGCGCGCTGCCGCAGCCTGGAATCAGCACGGCCACGTCGCGGTGCCGTTCGGCGAACGCGCGAAACGCGGACGGCACGCCCGCCTGATCCCACGGCGTGAAATGGCGCTCGAAGCGTTCGTCCCAGAACTCGGGCGAGTCGGGATCGCGGGTTGCGAAATCGGGCGCGGCGGGTTGGGTCGGATCGCTCATCGGAATCTATCCTCCATAAGCCAGTACCAGGAACGCACGCGCCAGCATCGCGCCGACGCCGACCGCCACACCGAACAGCAGCAGGCCTTGCAGCAGACGGTTGGTGCGCTTTTGCTCGAGCAGGATCTGGCGGATCACGTCGTCGTTCGCGCCGCCCACCGGATGATGGCGCTCGGCCAGCATGTTATGGACGAGGCGCGGCAACTGCGGCAGCGTCTTGCTCCACTGCGGCGCCTCGATCTTCAGACGCTCGTACCAGCCGCGCAAGCCGATCTGCTCGTTCATCCAGCGCTCGAGATAGGGCTTCGCGGTCTTCCACAGATCCAGTTCGGGATCGAGCGAACGGCCTAGGCCTTCCACGTTCAGCATCGTCTTTTGCAGCAACACGAGCTGCGGCTGGATCTCGACGTTGAAGCGCCGCGACGTCGAGAACAGACGCATCAGCACCTGGCCGAGAGAAATGTCCTTCAGCGCGCGATCGAAATACGGTTCGCAGACCGCGCGGATCGCGCTTTCGAGCTCCTCGACGCGCGTGCTCGGCGGCACCCAGCCCGACTCCAGATGCAACGTCGCGACGCGATGGTAGTCGCGCTTGAAGAACGCGAGGAAGTTCTGCGCGAGGTAGTTTTTGTCGAAGTCCGACAACGCGCCGATGATGCCGAAGTCGAGCGCGATATAGCGGCCGAAGTGCGCGGGATCGAGGCTCACCTGGATGTTGCCGGGGTGCATGTCGGCGTGGAAAAAGCCGTCGCGGAACACCTGCGTGAAGAAAATTTCGACGCCCTCGCGCGCGAGTTTCGGGATGTCGACACCCGCCGCGCGCAACGTATCGACCTGGCTGATCGGCACGCCGACCATGCGCTCCATCACGAGCACCGTGGGCGTGCAGAACTCCCAGTACATCTCGGGCACGAGCAGCAGGTCGAGCCCAAGGAAGTTGCGCCGCAACTGGCTGCCGTTGGCGGCCTCGCGCATCAGGTCGAGTTCGTCGTGCAGGTATTTGTCGAATTCGGCGACCACCTCGCGCGGCTTCAGGCGCTTGCCGTCGGCCCACAGACGCTCGGCCCACACGGCGATGTCGCGCATCAGCGCGAGGTCGGAATCGATCACCGGCAGCATCTTGGGGCGCAGCACCTTCACCGCGACCGCCTTGCCCGCATGCTGGCCGGCCTTCACCTTCGCGAAGTGGACCTGTGCGATCGACGCGCTCGCGACCGGCACCCGCTCGAAATCGTCGAACAGCACGTCGACCGGCGCGCCGAGCGACTTCTCGACGAGCGCGATCGCGACCGCCGAATCGAACGGCGGCACCTGATCCTGCAGCTTGGCAAGTTCGTTGGCGATATCGACCGGCAGCAGATCGCGACGGGTCGACAGCACCTGGCCGAACTTGACGAAGATCGGCCCGAGGCTTTCGAGCGCGAGCCGCAGACGCACGCCCGGCGGCGCATCGAACTTGCGGCCAAGCGTCGTGATGCGCAGCAGCAGACGCACGCGCCGGTCGTTGATGCGGCTCAACATCATTTCGTCGAGGCCGAAGCGGATGACCGTGAAAAATATCTTGAGAAAACGCAGAAAAACGCATGGCTGGGCCCGGTGACTAGCGCGTGCTGCGCGACGTGGCGGCGCCGCCCGGCGTTTGCGCGCCGCGGACTTCGACCTTCTGTTCGATGCGCTCGATGCGCTTTTCGACGCGCGCGAGCGAATCGCGCGCGCGCGCCAGCTCGACGTTGAAGTCCGCGAGCGCGGTGCGCCGCACCAGTTGCGGATTTTCGTCGAGCAGGTACTCGGCGGCGGTGTCGAGCAGATTGCGACCGGTGCGCTGCACATACTCGCCGACTGAGCGGACTAGCGACGTGATGCGCCACGCGGGTCCATCACCGATCAGCTTCGCGAGATCTTCCTCCGGCTCCCAGCGCAGATGCTCGGCGAGCTTCGCAATCACGGTCGCGAACTCGGCGTCGCCCTCGATCTTCACGTGCTTCATCACGGCGGCCTGGCCACCTTGCAGGAAGGCCGGCAGTGCGTCGGACGGCACCGAGATCGTCACGTCGAACTGATGCGCATCGGCTTCGTCGAGCGTACCGAGATAGCCGTCGGGCTGCACGAGCAGCGCGAGCACAACCGGCGGACATGACAGGCGAGCGGTCTTGCCCGCGTACGGGGCGAGGCGCTCGCGGGCCCACGATTCGCGGGCGAGCAGATGATTGACAGCAGCAGCGAAGGGCTTGGCGGCGAGGGTCATCGAAGGTGGCAAGAAAAAACCCGCGCGAGCGAGGTGCTTGCGCGGGCTCCCATTGTAACGTCCGTTCGCTTCGCGGCCTGCTATGCCGAACGGCCTAAGCCATGCGCGAGGTCAGGAATCGCGATGCCGTGGCCGGCTCTTTTCGAGGCAAACGCGACTCGATGCTTCGGCATGTCAGTGTTGCTCGACCTGCTGGATGCCGGCAAGCAGCCAGCCTTCGCCAGTGCGGTTCGCCTTCGTCAGATTCCAGACTTCGACGAACGGCTCGGCCGCCGCGCCCGGCTCCTCGCGGATCAAACCGGAGAAGCGCACGCTCGCGAAGGATTCGTTCGCGCGCTCCTCGACGCCGAGCAGCTCGGCGTTCAACTGCACGACGTCGGTCTGGCTCGGCTGCGTGCCGCGCGACGCGAGATCGACGCGCACTTCGGCGAACATTTCCGGCGTCGTGAATTCGCGGATGTCCTCGACGTTGCCGACGTCCCACGCGGCCTGCAGGCGCACGAAGTACACCTTTGCGTTACGCAGAAACGCTTCCGAATCGAAGCCGGCCGGCACCGACGGCGTCGCGCCGAGCGATGGCGTGGTCAACGGGTTGCCCTGCGGTTCGAGATACGAGCCGGTGGGCGGCGCCGTGTAACGCGGCTCCTGAATATAGTCGGTGCCTTTCGTGTTCAGCGACGGCGCCGTGCCCGCGTAGGCAGGCTGCGCCGCATTGCGCTTACGGCCGGTGAAGCGGCGGATGAGCCAGATCACCACAATCGCGATCAACGCGATCACGATCACGTTCGCGAGCATGCCGGCGAACGCCTCGCCGAGCCCGAAATGCGACAGCAACGCGGCGATGCCGAGACCGGCCGCGAGACCGGCGATCGGCCCGAGCCAGCGATTGCGGTTCGGCGCGGCGGGCGGCGTGGGCTTAGTCGCAGGCGCCGCCTGCGCGCTCTGCTGCGTGGCCTGATTGTTCTGCGCCGGCTGGGACGGCGGCGTCTGTCGCTGCTGCTGCAGACTGTTCGATTGACGGCCGAAGCTGCGGCCTCCGCCCATGCGGCGTGCTTCGGCGTCGAGAGAGGCAAGCGTGCCGGCCATCAGCAGACCGACCATCGCGATCAGTCCGATTCTTCTCGCCAGCGCCCCCTTAACCTTACGAGTAGATAACAAATTCGAATCGGACATTTCGCACTTTCCTTTAAAAATCGATGGGTTAGGGACTCTAGTATTTGGTCCCCACATGCAAAGCTACCACGCCAGCTGACAAATTGTAATATTTGACGCCGTCGAGACCAGCTTGTTCCATCATAGTTTTCAAAGTTTCCTGGTCCGGATGCATGCGGATCGATTCCGCCAGGTACTGGTAGCTTTCCGCGTCCTTGGCGAAGCGCTCGCCGAGCCACGGCAACACCTTGAACGAATACAGATCGTAGACCTTCTTCAGCGGATCCCATACCTTCGAGAACTCGAGCACGAGCAGCCGCCCGGCCGGTTTCAGCACACGACGCATCTCGGCAAGCGCGATGTCCTTATGTGTCATGTTGCGCAAGCCGAACGCGACCGTCACGACGTCGAAGTAGTTGTCCGGAAACGGGATTTTCTCGGCATCGCACAGCAGCGCCGGCGTGATGATGCCCTTGTCGAGCAGCCGGTCGCGGCCCACGCGTAACATCGATTCATTGATGTCGGTATGCCAGACCTCGCCCGTTTCGCCCGCCTGTTTCGCGAATGCTTTCGACAGGTCGCCCGTGCCGCCCGCAATGTCGAGCACCTTGTAGCCCGGCCGCACGTTCGCCTGGGCGATCGTGAACACCTTCCACGCCCGGTGCAATCCGCCCGACATCAGGTCGTTCATCAGGTCGTAGTTGGCGGCCACCGAGTGGAACACCCCCGCCACCTTCTGCGCCTTGTCCTGTTCGTCGACCGATTGAAAGCCGAAGTGGGTTTTGCTCATCGCGCTCGTCCTTTCGCGTGTTCTTGAATGTTGCGCCGCTCGAGCGGCGTTCGGGGGCGAATCGTATCAGTGACAGTGCCCGTGCGCAGCCGCGGCGGGCACCATCGGCGTGTCGCGGTCGATGCCGGCCGCTGCCAGTTTGGCGAGATACGCGCGCCAGAGTTCATCCTGACGCACGGCCATGTCATACAGCAGGTCCCACGAGTAGATACCGGTGGCGTGTCCATCGGAGAAGGTCGGCTGCAGCGCGTAATTGCCGACGCCTTCGATCATCGTGATCGTCACGTCGCGCTTGCCGGTCTGCAGGGTTTCCTGACCGGGCCCGTGGCCCATCACTTCCGCCGACGGCGAATACACGCGCAGCAGTTCGAACGGTAGCCGATACGCTTCGCCGTTCGCGTACTGCAGTTCGAGCACGCGCGACTTCGAATGCAAGATCACGCCTGTCGGCACCGGCGTCTCGGGAGTCAATCCGCTCATGTTGGCCTCATCAGATAACGGCGGGTGATAACGTCGGATCGGCCGCCTCGCACGCCGACGGCAGTCCGGCGATGCGCGGCGACGGGTTCAGCGACGCTCAGCCCAGCGCCTGTTCAATTTCCTGCCGCACGGCTTCGCGCAGCAGCGTGGCGTGCGCGCGGCGCGACGACAACATCGCTTCGGACACCGTGCGCTGGCGCGGCGCCCAGATCGGCAGGGGGAAATGCGCGTCGTTCGAGAAACGCGGAATCACGTGCCAGTGCACGTGCGGCACCTGGTTGCCGAGGCTCGCGAGATTGACCTTCGCGGGCTGCATCACGCGCCGCTGCGCACGCTCGACCGCGTACACGGCCTTCATCACGTGATCGCGCTCGTCGGCAGAAAGATCCGAAAACTCGGCGACGTGAGCGTTCCAGATGACCCGGCAAAAGCCTGGGTAGTCGTGTTCGTCGGCGAGGACGACTCGCAGCGCGTCGTCCTGCCACAGCACATCGCCGCCGTCTTCACGGCAAAAAACGCAGTCCATCGTCGTCCTCGGCAAAAATCGTTGATCGTGCCATTAAACCAGCACGCGCTCGATTCCGCCATTGTTCGCCCGTTGAACGTAGTCCGCCATCCAGTTTTCGCCGAGCACGTGACGTGCCATCTCGACCACGATGTAGTCCGCCTCGGTACCCGCGTCTTCGTTGTAGCGCGACAGCCCTTGCAGGCACGACGGGCAACTCGTGAGGATCTTGACGTCGGTCGAACCCGCGTTTCCGTGCTTGGGCTGCGGACCGTCGCCGGCCTTCAGCACCGAACCGTTCGGCGCGCCCGCGGCGCCGGCCGATGCATTGGCCGGATTGATCGCATTCGCGCCCGCTTCGGCGACGAGAGGAATGCCGCGCAGCTTCGCCGCGCCCTTGCGGATTTCTTCTTCCTTGCGGAAGCGCACCTGGGTCGAGATGTCGGGACGCGTGACCGCGAGCGTGCCCGATTCGCCGCAGCAGCGGTCGTTCTTCTCGATCTTGTAGCCGTCCTGCTCCGAACCCATCAGCTGATTGACGAGCTTGACCGGGTCCATCGTCTTGATCGGCGAATGGCACGGGTCGTGGTACATGTAGCGCACGCCGTTCACGCCATCGAGCTTGATGCCTTTTTCCAGCAGATACTCGTGGATGTCGATGATCCGGCAGCCCGGGAAGATCTTTTCGAATTCGTAACCGGCGAGCTGGTCGTAGCACGTGCCGCACGACACCACCACCGTCTTGATGTCGAGGTAGTTCAGCGTATTGGCGACACGGTGGAACAGCACGCGGTTGTCGGTGACGATCTGCTCGGCTTTGTCGTACTGGCCCGAGCCGCGCTGCGGATAGCCACAGCACAGATAACCCGGCGGCAGCACGGTCTGCACGCCCGCCTCCCACAGCATTGCCTGGGTCGCGAGACCAACCTGCGAGAACAGCCGCTCGGAGCCGCAGCCCGGGAAGTAGAACACCGCTTCGGTGTCGGCGGTGGTCGTCTTCGGATTGCGGATGATCGGGACGATCTTGTTGTCCTCGATATCGAGCAAGGCGCGCGCGGTCTTCTTCGGCAGGTTGCCCGGCATCTTCTTGTTCATGAAGTGGATCACCTGCTGCGTGATCACCGGCTTGCCCACCGTGGCGGGCGGATGCGCGGTCTGCTTCTTCGCGAACTTCTTCAGCAGTTCGTTGCCGAGACGCTGCGCCTTGTAGCCGACGCCCATCATCGCGGTGCGCGCGAGGTTGATGGTCTGCGGATTCGTCGCGTTCAGGAAGAACATGCCCGCCGCGTTGCCTGCGTTGAACTTCTTCTTGCCCATCTTGCGCAACAGGTTGCGCATGTTCATCGTCACGTCGCCGAAATCGATCTTCACCGGGCACGGTGTCACGCACTTGTGGCAGACGGTGCAGTGATCGGCGACGTCGTTGAATTCGTCCCAGTGCTTGATCGACACGCCGCGGCGCGTCTGCTCTTCGTACAGGAACGCCTCGACCAGCAAGGAGGTAGCAAGAATCTTGTTGCGCGGGCTGTACAGCAGGTTCGCGCGCGGCACGTGCGTCGCGCAGACGGGCTTGCACTTGCCGCAGCGCAGGCAGTCCTTGATCGACTCGGAAATCGCGCCGATATCGGACTGCTGCATGATCAGCGATTCGTAGCCCATCAGGCCGAAGCTCGGCGTGTACGCGTTGCGCAGGTCCGCGCCTTCGAGCAGCTTGCCCGCGTTGAAGCGGCCATGCGGATCGACGCGCTGCTTGTACTTGCGGAATTCGCCGATCTCGTCGTCGGTCAGGAATTCGAGCTTCGTGATGCCGATGCCGTGCTCGCCGGAGATCACACCGTCGAGCGAACGCGCGAGCTTCATGATGCGCGCGACCGCCGTGTGCGCGTCCTGCAGCATCTCGTAGTTATCGGAGTTGACCGGCAGGTTCGTGTGGACGTTGCCGTCGCCCGCGTGCATGTGCAGCGCGACGAACACGCGCCCGCGCAGCACCTGCTTGTGGATCGCCTGGGCTTCGTCGAGGATCGGCTTGAACTCGCCGCCGTTGAAAATCTGCCGCAATTCGGCGCGGATTTCCTGCTTCCACGACACGCGAATCGTGCGGTCCTGCGCGAGATGGAATACGTTTGCGTCGGGTTGCGCGTCGACGCGGTCGGCGAACTTTTCGGCGAGCGACTCGTAGCCGAGGCCAACCAGGTAGTGCTGCGCCTCGCGCAGCGACAGGTCGAGCTTGCCGCGCACGAATTCCCAGCGCGTGCGCACACGCGCGAGTATATCGAGCGCCTGCTGCACGCGGTCTTCGAGCAGCTCGGCGCTCGGGATTTCGTTCGCGTCGTCGCTCTTGCCGAGCGGCAGCTTGCCGCCCTTGAAGAACGCTTCGAGCGCGTCGACCAGTTGCAGCTTGTTCTTCAGCGACAGCTCGATGTTGATGCGTTCGATGCCGTCCGTGTATTCGCCCATGCGGTCGAGCGGAATCACGACGTCTTCGTTGATCTTGAACGCGTTGGTGTGCTTTGCGATCGCGGCCGTACGGCTGCGGTCGAGCCAGAAGCGCTTGCGGGCCTCGGCGCTGACGGCGACGAAACCTTCGCCGCTCTTGCCGTTGGCCATGCGCACGACTTCCGAGGTGGCCTGCGCGACCGCGTCCGCGTCGTTACCGACGATATCGCCGATCAGCACCATCTTCGGAAACGCGTTGCGTTTGCTCTTGGTCGCATAGCCGACCGCGCGCAGATAGCGCTCGTCAAGATGCTCGAGACCCGCGAGAATCGCGCCGCCCTGGCGCGAGGTCTCGAACAGGTAGTCCTTGATTTCGACGATGCTCGGAATCGCCTCGCGCGCCTGGCCGAAGAACTCGAGACAGACGGTGCGCGTATGCGCAGGCATCTTGTGCAGCACCCAGCGCGCGGACGTGATGAGGCCGTCGCAGCCCTCCTTCTGCACGCCCGGCAGACCGGCGAGGAATTTGTCGGTGACGTCCTTGCCGAGGCCTTCCTTGCGGAACACGCGGCCCTTGATGTCCAGCGCTTCGGTGCGCAGCAGCTTCTCGCCCGGCGCGTAGTTGCCGTCGAACCATTTGAGCTCGAAACGCGCGACTTCGATGTCGTGGATCTTGCCCATGTTGTGCCCGAGACGCGTGACTTCGAGCCAGTTCCCTTCCGGGTCGACCATGCGCCACCACGCGAGGTTGTCGAGCGCCGTGCCCCACAGCACCGCCTTCTTGCCACCCGCGTTCATCGCGACGTTGCCGCCGACGCAGGACGCGTCGAGCGAGGTCGGGTCGACCGCGAACACGAAGCCGGCCTGCTCGGCCGCTTCGGTCACGCGGCGCGTGACGACGCCCGCGCCCGAGAAAATCGTCGCGACCTTGCGATCGACACCCGGCAGCTGGGTCATTTCGACCGGGCCGAGCTGTTCGAGCTTTTCGGTGTTGATGACGGCCGAGAACGGCGTGAGCGGCACCGCGCCGCCCGTGTAGCCGGTGCCGCCGCCGCGCGGAATCACCGTCAGGCCGAGTTCGAAGCAGGCCTTGATCATGCCGGCGATTTCGGCCTCGGAGTCCGGCGTCAGCACGACGAACGGGTATTCGACGCGCCAGTCGGTCGCGTCGGTCACGTGCGAGACGCGCGACAGGCCGTCGAACTTGATGTTGTCTTTCTGCGTGACCTTGCCGAGCACGCGCGTAGAACGGCGGCGCAGGTCGTAGGTCTGCTGGAATTCGCTGGCGAACTGGTCGATCGCGCGGCGCGCGGCCTGCACCAGCTTTTCGACGCGCGCGGCGCGCTCGACGCCGGCTTCGTCGCCGTGTTCGCGCAGATCGGCGCGGCGGCGCTTCTCGATTTCGGCGAGACGGTGATTGAGCGCCTCGATCAGAAGCGCGCGGCGCTTCGGGTTGTCGAGCAGGTCGTCCTGCAGATACGGATTGCGGCGCACGACCCAGATATCGCCGAGCACTTCGTACAGCATGCGCGCTGAGCGGCCGGTGCGGCGTTCGGCGCGCAGTTCGGCGAGCGCGTCCCAGGCGTCGTTGCCGAGCAGGCGGATGACGATTTCGCGGTCGGAGAACGACGTGTAGTTGTAGGGAATTTCGCGCAGACGCGCTTCGGGATCGGCGGCCACCGCGCCGGCGGCGCCGTGCGGATCGAAAACTTGAGGTGCGTTCATGGTTGGACGACTCGGTAGGTCAGCCTGGCGCACTCGTCACGAGGCGTCGGCGGACAATGCGCGTAGGGCGCAATGCTTGAAATCTTCTAGGGCTTCAAGGGGAGCGAGCACGACCGGCGGCCAACTCACGGCGGTCGCTTCGCGGCACTCAGAGACAGCTACACGATCGCGCGTGGCGGACATGCCGTTCCGCCGCGGGGAAGGATTCGCGCGGGACGGGCATTAAATGGGCGATCCGAGGCTGCCAGTGCATCTTCCGATCCTTATTCCAAAACGAAATTCTACCGCATCATTCCGCCACGCGTTGACGGTGGGAATCGGGCGGCGGCGGGGGTTCGGAGGTTTTGGCGATGGATCCGGCGGCGTTTTCGCATACCGTCCATTGACCGGCCGGACGGTTGGGCGAGCTTCGATCGCGCGATTCCGATACGGCCCGGTTAAGTGCACGGCACCCGTCCGCGGAGCGCGCCGAACGGCCAGAGCGGGCACCGTTGGCGCTATCATTGACGTCTTCCCGTTTTACACAGCGCACCGCGCCACCCGCATGGCCTCCCACGACTACCTGAAAAAAACCCTGACCGCGCGCGTCTACGACGTGGCGCGCGAGACCGAACTCGAACGCGCCCCGAACCTGTCGGCGCGGCTGCGCAACCCGGTCTATCTGAAGCGCGAGGACAACCAGCCGGTGTTCTCGTTCAAGCTGCGCGGCGCATACAACAAGATGGCGCATATTCCGGCCGGGGCGCTCAGTCGCGGCGTGATCACCGCGTCGGCGGGCAATCATGCGCAGGGCGTGGCGTTATCGGCGGCACGCATGGGCGTGAAGGCGATCATCGTCGTGCCGGTGACGACGCCGCAGCTCAAGGTCGACGCGATCCGCACGCATGGCGGGCCGACCGTCGAGATCGTGCAGTTCGGTGAGTCGTATAGCGACGCCTATGGTCACGCGGTCAAGCTGCAGGAAGAGCGCGGCCTGACCTTCGTGCATCCGTTTGATGACCCCTACGTGATCGCCGGCCAGGGCACCGTCGCGATGGAAATCCTCAGCCAGCACCAGGGGCCGATTCACGCGATCTTCGTGCCGATCGGCGGCGGCGGTCTCGCGGCCGGTGTCGCCGCATACGTGAAATCGGTGCGCCCCGAGATCAAGGTGATCGGCGTGCAGACCGACGATTCATGCGCGATGGCCGCGTCGTTGCAGGCGGGCGAGCGCGTGACGCTGAACGAAGTGGGCCTGTTCTCCGACGGCACCGCGGTGAAGCTCGTCGGCGAAGAGACCTTCCGTCTGTGCCGCGAATATCTCGACGAAGTGCTGCTCGTGAACACCGATGCGCTGTGCGCCGCGATCAAGGACGTGTTCCAGGACACGCGCAGCGTGCTCGAACCGGCGGGCTCGCTCGCGGTGGCCGGCGCCAAGCAGTATGCCGAACGGGAAGGCATCGAGAACCAGACGCTGATCGCGATCACGTCGGGCGCGAACATGAACTTCGACCGCATGCGCTTCGTCGCCGAACGCGCGGAAGTGGGCGAAGCGCGCGAAGCGGTCTTCGCGGTGACGATCCCCGAAGAGCGCGGCAGCTTCAGGCGCTTCTGCGAGCTGCTCGGCACGCGCAGCGTCACCGAGTTCAACTACCGGATCGCCGACGCGAACTCGGCGCATATTTTCGTCGGCGTGCAGATCCGCAATCGCAGCGAATCGGCGCAGATCGCCGGCGCCTTCGAAGCGCACGGTTTTGCCACCGTCGACCTGACCTTCGACGAACTGTCGAAGCAGCACATCCGCTACATGGTCGGCGGCCGCTCGCCGCTCGCGCGCGACGAACGACTGTTTCGCTTCGAGTTTCCGGAACGTCCGGGCGCGCTGATGAAATTCCTGTCGTCGATGGCGCCGAACTGGAACATCAGCCTGTTCCACTACCGCAACCAGGGCGCGGACTACAGCTCGATTCTGGTCGGCATTCAGGTGCCCGGAAGCGACCACGCGGCGTTCGAGCGCTTCATCGAAACGCTCGGCTATCCGTGCTGGGAAGAGACGAAAAATCCGGTCTATCGTCTCTTCCTCGCCTGATCTCTTCGAACCGGAACGCAACGATGGCGCTTTCGCTCGTCGACAAACTGGTGGTCGCAATCTCGTCGCGCGCACTGTTCGACTTCGAGGAAGAGAACCGTGTCTACGAGGCCGGCGACCTGAAGGCTTACGAAGCGTTGCAGCGCGAGCGTCTGAACGTGCCCGCGAAACCGGGCGTCGCGTTTCCGCTGATCCGCAAGCTGCTTGCGCTGAACGCCGGCGATCATCGCGTCGAAGTGGTGATCCTGTCGCGCAGCGATCCGATCAGCGGTCTGCGCGCGTTTCATTCCTGCCGCGAACACGGGCTCGCGATCGAGCGCGGCGTGTTCACGCGCGGCCGCGCGCCGTTCGGTTATCTGAAGCCGCTGAACGCTTCGCTGTTTTTGTCGGCGAATCAGCACGACGTGCGCGATGCGCTCGCCGCTGGCTTCCCAGCCGCACGCGTGTTGCCGGAATCGGCGAAAATGGCGAGCAAATACCCGGACGAAATCCGCATTGCGTTCGACGGCGACGCGGTCTTGTTTTCCGACGAAGCGGAACGCATCTTCCAGCAAGACGGCCTGCGCGCGTTCGTCGGTCACGAGATCGACAACAAGCATCTGCCGCTCGCGGACGGTCCGCTCAAGCCGCTGCTCGAAGCACTCCACCGGCTGCAAAAACTCGCGGACGCGGCCGCGCCGATGCGCATTCGCACGGCGCTGGTAACGGCGCGCTCGGCTCCCGCGCATGAGCGCGCGATCCGCACCCTGATGGCATGGAACATCGAAATCGACGAAGCGATGTTCCTCGGCGGCCTCGACAAAAGCGCATTTCTGCGCGAGTTCGAGCCCGACTTTTTCTTCGACGACCAGATCGGCCACTGCGAATCGGCCCGCGTCGTAACCGCGACCGGGCACGTGCTGAGTGGCATCGTGAACGCATCATGACCCCCGAACAATCCCCGCTCGGCAAGTCCTCGACTTACACCGAACAATACGATCCGACGCTGCTATTTCCGATTGCGCGCAGCCATGCGCGCGAGGCGATCGGCATTACCGCGCGACTGCCGTTTTTCGGCACCGACATCTGGAACGCCTACGAGCTGTCGTGGCTGAACGCGCGCGGCAAGCCGCAGATCGCCGTCGCGACGTTCTTCGTGCCGGCCGACTCGCCGAACATCGTCGAGTCGAAATCGTTCAAGCTGTATCTGGGCTCGTTCGCGCAGACTGCGTTCGACTCGGCCGAGAGCGTGCGCGACACGATCAGGCGCGACGTGTCCGCGTCGTGCGGCGCGACCGTGTCGGTACATCTGAGCACACCGCACGAATTCGGCAAGCTGAAAATGGAAGAATTCGCCGGTCTGTCGCTCGACCGGCTCGAACTCGAGGCGAGCGTCTATCAACCGGACGCGTCACTTTTGAGCGCGGCGCGCGACGAAGCGCCGGTCGAGGAAACGCTGTTCTCGAACCTGCTGAAGTCGAACTGCCCGGTGACCGGTCAGCCGGACTGGGGCAGCGTGCAGATCCACTACGCCGGCCCGCAGATCGATCACGCGGGCCTCTTGCGATACATCATCTCGTACCGCAATCACACCGGGTTTCATGAGCAATGCGTCGAGCGAATCTTCGTCGACATCATGAAGATGTGCAAACCGCTGAAGCTCGCCGTGTATGCGCGCTACACGCGCCGCGGCGGGCTCGACATCAACCCGTTCCGCACCAACTACAACCTGCCGATGCCGGACAACAGGCGGCTCGCGCGGCAGTAACTCCAACGCAAAAAAACAGCGGTAAACGCGACGAGGGCGCCGCAGGCCATCACGACCTGCGGCGCCCTCGTCACATGAAAGCCATCAAAGCGATCAGGCCGCCGGCTTCTTATAAGCGACGCAATCCACCTCGACCTTGCAGTCGATCACCATCGACGACACCACGCACGCGCGCGCCGGCGGATTCTCGCCAAAATACTCGCGAAACACCTTGTTGAACGACGCGAAGTCGCGCGGATCGTCGAGCCACACGCCGCAACGCACGACGTGCTCGGCGCCATAGCCCGCTTCCTTCAGGATCGCGAACACGTTCTGGATCGCCTTGTGCGATTGCTCGACGATGCCGCCGTTGATCACTTCGCCGTTTTCCATCGGCGTCTGGCCCGATACGAACAGCCAGCCGTCCGCCTCGACCGCGCGCGCGAACGGCATCACCTGACCGCCCGTTCCCTTTCCGCCTTCCACGCCATATCGCTTCATCGTCACACTCCTTAAAAAGTCGGGCACGCGCGGCGCCCTCGCCGCGCGTGCCGCCATCAATCGATAAAAAATCAGAACGCGCCCTGCGCATCGCCCTTCGACGGCGCGCCGCGCGTGACGAACCGGCCAGCCCGCTCGCCCGTCACCGCGCCATCGCGATACGACAGCACGCCGTTGACCCACACCGCGTCGATGCCGGCAGCGGGCTGCTGGGGCTTGTCGAACGTCGCCACGTCATGCACTTTCGCCGGATCGAACAGCACGAGGTCGGCGTGATAGCCGATATGCACTTCGCCGCGTTGCGCGAGTCCGAAGCGGCGCGCGGACAGGCTCGTCATCTTGCGCACCGCTTCCTCGAGCGGCAGCAAAGCGGTATCGCGCGCATAGTGACCGAGCACGCGCGGAAACGCGCCCCACAGCCGCGGATGCGGCAGCGGATCGTTCGGCAGGCCGTCGGAACCGACCATCGTCGCCGGATGCGACAGGATGCGCCGCACGTCGTCTTCGGACATGTTGTGATAGACCGCGCCGGCCGGCTGCAGGCGCTTGCCCGCCTCCTGCTGCGAGACGCCCCATTCGGCCGCGACTTCCTTGATCAGCTTGCCCGCCATTTCCGGATGCGGCTCGGACCACGTGATCGTGATGTCGATGTCGCCTGTCACCTGCTTCAGATCGAGCGTCGACGAGCTGCGGTTGTACGGATAGCAGTCGCAACCGACCGGCTGCCCGCCGCGCGCGCCTTCGAGCGACTTCAGCACCTCGACGCTGCGCCCCCAGTTCAACGGCCCCGCGCACTTCAGATGCGAGATCACGACCGGCACACGCGCATGACGACCGACGCGGTAGGCCTCGTCCATCGCGTCGAGAATCGCGTCGAACTCGGTGCGCATATGGGTCGTGTACAGCGCGCCCGCGGCCGCGAGCGGCTCGGCGAGCGCCATCACTTCCTCGGTCGGCGCGGCGAACGCCGAACCGTATGCGAGCCCCGAGCTGAGACCGAGCGCGCCGTGCGCGAGCGCTTCTTCGAGCTGCGCGCACATGCGCTCGATTTCCTCGGCAGTCGCCGCGCGATCGAGCCGGTCCATCTGGTTATTGCGCAACGCCGTGTGGCCGATCAGCGCGCCGACGTTCACCGCCGGCCGCGCCGCGTTCACCGCGTTCACATAGTCGGCGAAGGTCGGGTACTGGAACGCGTCGCGCTCGCCGAGCAGGTTCATCGGATCGGGCGGATCGCCCTTCAGCGATACCGGCGACGCGCTGATTCCGCAATTGCCGACGATCACCGTCGTCACGCCCTGGGTGATCTTGGGCAGCATCTGCGGCGAGCGGATCACATGCGTGTCGTCGTGCGTGTGTACGTCGATAAAGCCCGGCGCGAGCGCGCGCCCCTCGGCCTCGATCACCTCTTCGGCGAGCCAGTTCGACAGATTGCCGATCGCGGCGATGCGCCCGTCGCGGATCGCCACGTCGCGCTCGACGGGCGGCGCGCCCGTGCCGTCGTACAGTTGCGCGCCGACGATCAGCGTGTCGGCCGCTTCGGGATGCGAATGCATGGATCAATCTCCTAACGGTTGTCGATCGCCGCCGCCGCGGTGCGCGTCGAGCGCGTGCTTCATGCGGCGCAGCAATTCGCGGCTTTCGTCGCCCTGACTGACGGCAAGTTCGGTGACGAGCACATCGAGCGCCATCATCATCGCGTAACGGGACGACGACGGCTTGTAAATGAAATCGGTTTCGAACGCGACGATCGGGATCAGCCAGTTGGCGAGCTTCGCCAGCGGCGACGCGGGCGCCGTCAGCGCGACCACCGTCGCACCGTAGCTGCGCGCGATCTTGCAGTTCTCGACCATCTCGGGCACGCGCCCCGTGGTGGACAGCGCGATCACGACGCACTCGCGCGACACCGTGCTCGCCACCATGCGCTGCAACAGCCCGTCCTGATAGGTCGCGACCGGGCGGCCGAGGCGCACGAGCCTGAAACGCATTTCGTCAGCGAGCGCGGTCGAGCCGCCGCCCATGCCGAACACGTAGATCATGCGCGCATCGCGCAGCGCGGCCGCCGCTTCGGCGAGCGGCGCCTGGCGCAGCAGTTGATGATTGTGCGCGAGCGCCGTTTGCAGCTCGTCGAAGACGCGCGTGGCGATCGGCTCGGGTGCGTCGCTTGCGGTGTCGCGCTCGAGAAACCGCTGACCGACCGCGGCCGCCTGCGCGAGCCGCAGCTTGAGTTCGCGCACGTCGCGGCAGCCGACCGCCTTCGCGAAGCGCGTGACGGTCGCGATGCTGACCTCGGCCTGCTGTGCCAGCGCGCCGATGCTCGCGCGCGACGCGCCGGTCAGATCGTCGAGGATCAGCGCGGCGACCTTGCGTTCGGCCGAGCGCAACTCCGGCGCGCACTCGGCAATGCGCGCGACGATGTCGAAAGCGAGCGGTTCGGCGCTACGGTTCATGGCAGGCGGTGGGGTTCGCGGCACGGCTTTCGCGGCCCTTTCCGGCGGCCTTCGAAACCCATGGTACTAAATAACATTCGTTCAGACATCGTACTTTCGATAACATGGTAAAGTCAAATCTGACTCAATTTACCCGGACGATGGAGCACGGAGACATGAAAGTTACAAACTATCATGGCGCGACGATTGATCCTTATAGCAAGGGCTTGGGCATGGTTCCGGGCACGAGCATCCAGTTGACGGACGCCGCGCGCCTCGAGTGGAACCTGCTCGCCGAGGACGTCAGCCTGCCGGCCGCCGTGCTGTACGCCGATCGCGTCGAGCACAACCTGAAGTGGATGCAGGCGTTCGTTGCCGAATACGGCGTCAAGCTCGCGCCTCACGGCAAGACCACGATGGCGCCGCAACTGTTTCGCCGTCAGCTCGAAACCGGTGCGTGGGGCATCACGCTCGCCACCGCTCATCAGGTGCGCGCGGCGTACCACGGCGGCGTCTCGCGCATCCTGATGGCGAATCAGCTGGTCGGCCGTCACAACATGATGATGATCGCCGAATTGCTCAGCGATCCGGATTTCGAATTCTTCTGCCTCGTCGATTCGGCTGAAGGCGTCGAGCAACTCGGCGAATTCTTCACCTCGGTGAAGAAGCCGCTGCAGGTGCTGCTCGAACTCGGCGTGCCGGGTGGACGCACCGGCGTGCGCGACGAAGCGCAGCGCAACGCGGTGCTCGACGCGATCGCACGCTATCCGGACGTGCTGAAGCTCGCGGGGGTCGAACTGTACGAAGGCGTGCTGAAGGAAGAACCCGAAGTGCGCGCGTTCCTGCAAGGCGCGGTTGCGGTCACTCGCGAACTTGTCGAGCAGGGGCGTTTCGCGCGCTCGCCGGCGGTGCTATCGGGCGCGGGATCGGCGTGGTACGACGTGGTCGCCGAAGAGTTCGCGCAGGCGACGCAATCCGGCAAGGTCGAGGTCGTGCTGCGTCCCGGCTGCTATCTGACGCATGACGTCGGCATCTATCGCAAGGCGCAGACCGACATTTTCAAGCGCAATCCTGTCGCGAAGAAAATGGGCGAAGGGTTGCTGCCGGCGCTGCAATTGTGGGCGTACGTGCAGTCCATTCCCGAGCCGGATCGCGCGATCATCGGCCTCGGCAAACGCGACTCCGCGTTCGACGCAGGCATGCCGGAGCCGGCGCGCCACTATCGCCCGGGCCAGCAAGCGCCGCGCGACATCGCCGCGAGCGAGGGCTGGGAAATCTTCGGTCTGATGGATCAGCACGCGTATCTGCGGATTCCCGCCGGCGCCGATCTGAAAGTGGGCGACATGATCGCGTTCGACATCTCGCATCCGTGCCTGACGTTCGACAAGTGGAAGCAGGTGCTGGTCGTCGATCCGCAGTATCGCGTGAAGGAAGTGATCGAGACGTTCTTCTGATCGGACCACGCCGCGCTGACTCAAGCGCGATCTGTTCCGCTAAAGAAAAAGGCTGTGCGCCCCTGGGCTCACAGCCTTTTTTATCGCCACGCGCGGACTAAAAATCACATGCGCTGCGCCGCCTCGTCGCCAGCGGTCTCCTGCGGCGCGGCGGCCACGGTCGCGGCGCCGGCGTTGGCCGTCACCTCGCCGATGCGCGTCTCCAACATTTTCAGCGCGCTCGACAACGCCGCGAGCGCCTCATCCGGCAACCCGGCCATCGTGTCGTGCAAGAACGCGTTGCGACGCGGCAGGCTCGCTTCGGTCGCGGCGTGGCCCGCTTCGGTCAGACGCACGTTGGTCACGCGGTTATCGCGCGTATCCATGCTGCGCGCGATCCAGCCCAACCCTTCGAGCGCCTTCAGCTGTCGCGTGAGCGCGCCAGGATCGACGCGCAACCGCTCGACGAGCCGCTTCTGCGACGACTCGCCGGCCTGCTCGCGCAGCGCGAGCAGAATGCGCCAGCGTGGCAACGGATGCCCCACCTGGGCCTCGAATGCCGACATGAACGCCCGATACGTGCGACCAAATTGCTGCATGACGGCGACGCGGTCCTGTTCTTCCATAATCTGCCTGTCCAACACCAAGTTCAAAAATCAGTCTGCGTGAATCACCGGCTCGAGCCTGCGCTGCAGCTTGATCGGCGGCACGCGGCGGGTTTGCCACACCGACACGACGGCGATCACCGCGGCCATCGCGAGACCCAGATGAATCGCCCCGACCAGCGCCTCGCGCGCACTTTCGAGCAACATCGCGCCGTTGTGGCCAGCGTGGGTCAACTGGTCGACGAGCGTGGTCTGCGCATCGCGGTTGATCAGGATCTGCGGATCGCCGAGATCGGCGAACCAGTGCGACGCGCCCGCGCCTTCGAGCGCATTGCGCACACCGCTCTTGTACATGTGGGTCACGAGCGTGCCGGTCAGCGCCGTGCCGATCATGCCACCGATCATCCGCAGCGACTGCAGCAGCGCGGTCGCGATGCCGAGGTGTTCGCGGCCCGCGGTCTGCTGCGCGAAGATCGTCAGGTTCGGCATCACGAAGCCGAGCCCGAGGCCGCCGACGACCATGAACGACATCAGCACCCATTGCTGCATCGAACGGGTCGCGACGACGATGCCAAGGCATGACAGCGCGACCATCGCAAAGCCGATGTACAGCATCAGGTTCGGATTCTTCACCCGCGACACGACGCGCCCGTTCGCGATACTGCCGATCGTGATGAACACGACGAGCGGCGTGATCACGAGGCCCGCCTCTTTCGGCGACATGCCGAAGCCGCCCTGGAACAGCAGCGGTGCGTAGAACAGCAGCGAGAACATCGTGAAGCCGCCGAGCACGGCCAGCGTGAACAGCGCGGCCAGACTGCGGTTGCGGAACATGTCGACGGGCAGGATCGCGGTCGGGCAGCGCTTTTCCCATTTCCACAGCGTGACGGCCGACGCGACGGCGAGCCCGAGCAGCGCGAACGCGCTCAGCGTGATGCCGTGCTTCGGCAGCAATTCGACGAACAGCTGCAGTGAGCCGAGCGCGATCGCGATCAGCAGCGCGCCGGGCCAGTCGAGCCGCATTTTGCCGGTATGTTCGACGTGCCGCAGATGCGGCAGGAAACGCCAGACGAAAAACAGCGACAGCAGCCCGACCGGCAAATTCACATAGAACACCGAGCGCCAGCCGTAGTACTGCGTGAGAAAACCGCCGAGCGACGGGCCGACCGCATTGGCGATGCCGAACGCCGAGCTCATCAGCACCTGCCAGCGCAGCCGCACGACGGAATCGGGGAACAGATCGGGAATGCAGGCGAACGCGGTGCCGACGAGCATGCCGCCGCCAATGCCCTGCAACCCGCGCGCGAGCACGAGAAACAGCATGCTGTTGGCCGCGCCGCACAGCACCGAGGCGCCGGTGAACACGACGATCGACGCAATCACGAACGGCTTGCGCCCGTAATAATCGCCAAGCCGCCCGAAAATCGGCACGGTGATCACCGAGGTCAGCAGATACGAGGTTGCGACCCATGCGTACAACTCGAAGCCTCGGAGTTCGGACACGATGGTGGGCAGCGCGGTGCCGACCACGGTCTGGTCGAGCGCGACCAGCATCGTGACGAACGAGATGCCGAGCATGGCCAGCAGGGATTCGCGGAACGGTAAGACTTGCCCACTCGAATGGTGAGCGGCGGTATGGACAGCCATTTTTGATGGAGCAAAAGTTGACGTGTCAAAAGATTGTGGATCATACCATGGTGCGACGCTCCAAGCTGGACGGAACGCGTCTTGCAACGCGGTAGACTGACTCCAGGTACGCAACACACGACATGCCAGGGAGGCCCATGCAGCCGAGTTCGCTCGCAACTCCATACTTATCGGAGCAGGACCTCGCCGCGCTGCGGCGCGCGAAACACCAGCTCGAAAGCCCCGCGCTCACGATGAAGCTCGCGAGCGTCGTCGGCGCGCCGATCGAGAAGCTGCTATCGCGCATCCCGGCGTTCGCCAACCAAAAAGTGTCCGATGCGACGCAGGCCGCGTTGCGCAAATGTCTGTCGATCGCGCTACGCACGCTCGGCCGGCGCGACGACGCCAGGCTTCTCGCGCCCGACAAGCCGAACAACCTGCTGCACAAGTTCGCGGTCGCGACCACCGGCGCGGCCGGCGGGGCGTTTGGATTGATCGCGCTGCCAGTCGAGCTGCCGGTCACGACTACGCTGATGTTCCGCTCGATCTGCGACATCGCGCGCAGCGAGGGCGAGGACCTGACCTCGGTCGACACGCAGCTGCAATGCCTGACCGTGCTCGGCATGGGTGGTACATCGAGCGAGGACGACGACGCCGACCTCGGCTACTTCTTCATGCGCGGCGCGCTAGCGCAGGCGGTGTCGAGGGCGTCGTCCGAGGTGGCCAGCAAGGGCTTCACGACCCACGGCTCGGCGGCGCTGCTGCGGCTGCTCAACGCGATCGCCGCGCGCTTTTCGGTGCAGGTCAGCGAACAGATCGCTGCCAAATCGATTCCCGCGATCGGCGCGGTGCTCGGCGCGATGGTCAACACCGTGTTTATCGATCACTTCCAGCAGGTCGCGCACGGGCACTTCACCGTGCGGCGGCTCGAGCGGCAATACGGCCAGCAAACGATCGAAGCCGTCTATCGGACGCTCGACGTCACGCTCGACGCCTGAGCCCTGTTCGCGGCGCGGCTCGTCGCGCGTCGCACGAACGCGGCCGCGCGATCGAGTGCGCGGTTCGCCTCCGGCATGAACGGCGCGAACATCGGCCACGCGTGCGGCAGGTTTTTCCACACCTCGCATTCGCAATCGACTCCTGCCGCGTGCGCATGGTCGGCGACGCGGCGCGCGTCGTCGAGCAGCACCTCGGTGCTGCCCGCCTGCAAGAACAGCGGCGGCAGACCGCGCAGGTCCGCGTAGACCGGCGACGCGTACGGATGCGTGGCCGGCGCGTCGCCGAGATAAACCTTGGCCGCGCGCTCGATCGAGGCGCCACAGAACATCGGATCGACGCTGTCGTTGGTGCGCAGGCTCGCGCCGGTCGTCGCCAGATCGGTCCACGGCGAGAACAACAGGCCGCCAGCGGGCATCGGTGCGCCGGCGTCGCGCAGCGCGACCAGCGTGGCGAGCGCGAGGCCGCCGCCGGCCGAGTCGCCGGCGACCACGATCGAGCTCGGTGCGATGCCCATCGCGAGCAGCTGTCGATAGGCGGCGGTGGCGTCGTCAAGCGCGGCCGGAAAGCGATGCTCGGGCGCGAGGCGGTAGTCGAGGGAGAAGAGCCGCGCGTCTGCGCGGGTAGCGAGAGCGAACGTTAGCGACCGATGCGTGCGCGGCGAGCAGAAGTAGTAGCCTCCACCGTGGCAATACAGCACCGTCGGCTCCGCGCCGCCGGCCGTGCCGCCGTCCACGCGTTCCAGCCATTCGCCGACGAGCGGCGCCTCGCCCGCGCCATACGTTTCGCGAAGATGCCAGCCGCGCGGCACGCGTGGCGACCACACCCGCTTCGAGGTCAGCGCGCGCGCCCGCTCGACGTTGATAGACGGTTTGAGGGTTTCGGGCCGGAACTGTCTGCGCAAATACCAGCAAGCGAGCGCGCTTTGCCAGCTCATCGGGACATGCTCCTTCGTTGAAGTCCCGTCATGGTACGGGCGGTGGCGGGGGCGCCGTTGGTTGGCGGGTTCTAACGGTGTGAAGCTGCTTTTGGCCGCGGCACGCGCGCTCGGCCCACGCGAGGCCCACGCCTAGTTCGCCGGCAACACCTGCCCGCGAATTTCGCCCGTCGGATTCTGCGCGGTATGAACATTGAAGTACCACTGCCCCGCCATCAGATCCGTGACCTGCTGCTCGGTCAGCTTCGCCGTGCCTTTGATCGGACTTGCGAGGCCATTCTTCTCGATCGGCACCTGGACCTTCGCGTTCTGGCCAACCGGCGCGGGACCGTGGAAATGCGCGGCGGTGACCGGACTGCTCAAGCCTTCGTAAGTAACAGTCCACTGCAGCGATTGGGTGGACGTGTCGAAGGTCGCATTCAGCATGCCGTGCCCGCGACTCACGCGCGGCGGCACTTCGCTCGACGGCTGGAGATTCGCCTTCAGCGCAACCGTATCCGCGAACGCAGCGCCCGACGCAAGCGCCCACACCACCACGGCCAGATTCAATTTTCGCAGCGAAATCATGGTCTTCTCCGGACATTGACGCGCCGCCGCGGCACCCGTGTCGGCCGTGCGGAGCTTCCACATACTAGTGCAAATCATTTGGAGCCGGTGAGGTTGGGATGGTGGCTTGCGCGGGCCGCTTTAATTCGAACCGGACTGTGATTAAAACAGAAGGCAAGGTGCGCAATGCGCACAGGCGTTCGTCGCGATATGCCTAAAATACCGGCAAAAACGTAGTGCGAAATCGTTTTAATCGATTTAATCAAAAAGTTAATTGCGCGATTTGCAATGAATAAATGACGCCGTTCCTGGTATGCTTCGATTTGCGAGAAGTGACTCCTTCATCGAAGGATGTCTCCAAATCTTTAACGCGGCTTCGGCCGCGTTTTTTTTCGTCCCGATTTTGGTCGCGCCCGTTTGAATCGGCCGCGTATTCGCGCGAGGTCACCGCCCGCCGCCCGCTAGGCGAGCAATGCGGCCTGCTGTTCGATGCCATCGAGCATCGCCTCGCATTGGCGGATTAGCGCATGCCCCTCGTTACGCAACTGCTCGGGCGACTTCGCGACAATGTCGCGACGATAGGCTTCGAGCGCGTGTACGAGTGGCTGATACCGCAGCACGCTGGCCGCCCCCATCACCCGATGCAGCCACTCGGGCACCCGCCCCGTGTCCGCGCGTTCGAGTAACGTCGCAAGCGCGTTGAAGTCTTCGCGCATCGACGAGATGAATGAACCGAGCAACGCCTTGACCGTCGACTCGCTTCCCCATAACTGCGTCATGTGTGCTAGTTCGACGGGCACGTACGGTGCGACACCGACGCGCTGCGTGATCTGCCGCTTGCTGGCCGGCGCAGACGATTCGCGACCGCATGTTTCTGCCGGGGCGGGGTGCCGAACGGTGTCGGTGCCAAACCAGCGGCTCAGGTAGTCGCGCAACGTGGCGAGCCGAGTCGGCTTGATCAGACTGTCGTCCATGCCGGCTTCGCGGCACAGCCTCAGGTCGTCGGGCGCGGTGTTGGCCGTGATGCCGAGTATCGGCAGACGCTGCGCGCCGCCGCGCAGTGCCTCCGCTTCGCGGATACGGCGAGTCAGTTCGTAACCGGACAGGTTCGGCATGTGACAGTCCGTGATCAGGCAGCCATAGCTCGTGCGCTCGAGCGCGAGAAGCGCTTCGGCGCCGTCGTTCGCGACGTCGCACGCGAACCCCAGCAGGGCGAGTTGATGGCGGATCAACTCCTGATTGACTGGGTGATCTTCCGCGACAAGAATCAGTCGCCCGCTCGCGATCGCGCGTTCACGATCAGGCGGCGGCGCGACGCCATCGGTCGAGAACGGCACGCCTCGCGCTCGCGGTACCAGCGGGGACATCGACGACAGGCCCGTCATCGCGGCCGCGCATGCGGCGCCGAGGCCGCGCCACGAAATCGGATTGATGCTCACGCGCACCTTGTCGTCGAGGATGCGGTAACCCGTCGGCATCGGCTTTTCGGTCAGCGTGACGACACGCGCATTTGCGCCGATCCGTACGGGCAACGTGACGTCCTCGCCGACGAACAGCAGATCCGCGCGGCTCAGCAAATCGCTTTTGCCCTGCGTCGCCCCAACGGCCGAGAGGCTGCGCAGTTCGAGCCCGAGCGCCTCGCCGAAGTGTGCGAGAGCGCGGCCGATGCGCGGATCTCGCGTGATCACGACGGCGCGTTTGCCGCGCAGACCGTCGATCGAATAGCGCCGTTCGACGATCGGCATCGTCAGCCGCACGATCATCCTCGTGCCGTGGCCCGGTTCGCTGCGCAGCGCGAGCGTGCCGTTCATCAGGTCGATCAGCTTGCGGCAGATCGTCAGCCCAAGGCCCGTGCCGCCGAAGCGCCGCGTGGTGGACGACTCAGCCTGCACGAACGGCTCGAACAGGCCCGCCTGCACATCCGGCGCGATGCCGATGCCGGTGTCCTCAACGGTCAGCTCCAACGTCTGCGAGTCCGCGCGATCCTGGACGACCGCCACGCTCACACCCACCTCGCCCTTCGGCGTGAACTTGATCGCATTGCCGAGCAGATTGAACAGAATCTGGCGCAGACGCACGCTGTCGCCGCGGAGCGTCGCGGCGGCGTCGGTCGCGATGTCGACGCGCACTTTCAGCCCTTTTTCGTGGGCGCGCCCCGCGAGCAGGCCGACCGCGTTATCGACGAGTTCGCGCAGATCGATCGGCTCGGCTTCGAGCGTGAGCCGCCCCGCCTCGATCTTCGAATAATCGAGCAGATCATCGAGAATCTGCAGCAGCGCGCCCGCCGACTCATGGATCATGCCGAGCATTTCGCTCTGATCGGTACTGAGCGGCGTGCGCTCGAGCACTTCGACGAGACCGAGCACACCGTTCATCGGGGTGCGGATTTCGTGGCTCATCATCGCGAAGAAGTCGTCCTTCGCGCGCGAGGCCGCCTCGGCCACGTCGCGTGCCCGCGCGAGTTCCTCCGAACGCGCGCGCTCGACGCTCGCATCGACCCAATAGCCGCTCCAAACGACGCTGCCATCGGCTTCTCGCCGCGGCACCAGCTCGGCCCGCACCCACTTTGGTTGACCGGCGTTTTCGAGGCGGAACTCCATATGCACGGGGGAGGCGCAGCTCGCGGAACGCTCGAGCTCGGCGAGAACGCGCGGCCGATCCAGCTCCGACACTCGTTGGAAATCGACTCGTGCCCCCCCATGCCAATCACCCTCGCCGAGCAGATGCCGCGTGTCGCCGCCGATGTACGGGAAGGAATACGCGCCGGACGGCGAGCGCCGCAACTGGAACACGACGGCGGGCAACGAGCGCGTGACGTCGAACAGGCGCCGTTCGGTTTCGCTCGCGCGCATTTCAGCGCGCCGGATGTCGGTGATGTCGACCATCGTGCCAAGCACGTACGCCGGCTGCCCATCGCTGGCCTCGCAGACGCTCGTCCAGAAAATCCCATGCCGCGTCTCGCCAGCGCCGTCCTTGAACTCGAGTTCGACTTTCGCGATGCCGCCGCCGCGCAGGATCTCGCCCGTGATGTCGTCGAGCACGCGGCTGTTTGCGTCGCCCCATGTGCCGACCTCGGTCGTCGTGCGCCCGAGCACGTCCTTGCGCTCCAGCCCGCACGCTTTCTCATAGGCCTCGTTGATCGCGATGTACCGTCCGTCCAGGCCTTTCGCGATGAGCGGATACGGCACCGTCTTCATCATCGTTTCCTGGAAGTTCAATTGCAGTGCGAGTTCGCGCTCGGTCTGCTTGCGTAGCCGGACTTCGCGTTGCAGCAGCACGTACGCGCGCAACGTGACCAGCAGCACGACGCCGATGCCGATCAGCACCGGCAGCAGCCGCACCGCAGTCACGCTCCATACGGCGTTGTCCGGCGCGGCGGGACTCACCCACTTGCGCCGGATGCGCTGCTTTTCGGCTGCCGGCATCGCCTGCAACGCGCGATCGATCAGCTTGACGAGCGGGCTCAGATCCTCGCGCACAGCAAAATACAACGAGTCGGATTCGCCGAGCGAGTCGAGCACCCTGAGCGCGCCGACGTAGTGCTGCCGCAGTTGCACGTTGATCGCGGCAGCGTTGCCGACCAGCACGTCGGCCTCGCCGCTCGCGACCATGCGCATCGCCTCGCCCAGGCTCGCCGCGACGACGATGTGATCGACCGGCACCGTTTCCAACGCGAGCGGCACCGAGCCGGCCACATGCGGCGACATCACGACGCGGCACGACGTGATGTCGTCGAACGAGCATGGGGGCGGCGCGCCGCTCCGCCCGACGATCACCAGCGGATCGCTCTCGTATACACGGCTATGGTCGGCGCCTACCAGAAGCGCGGCGCGACTCGATGTGGAGGACAGCATCGCGAGGTCGCCACGCTGGAACGCCTCGACGGCGGCGGCCCAGTCGGCCATGCGCGCGCGGTTGAACACGACACCGAGCGTGCTGCTCAGGTACGTGAGGTAATCGGCGGTCAGACCGACGGGGCGGCCTGCGGAATCAACATAGCTGAACGGCGCCCAGTCGTTGTCGAAGCCGACCTGCAACGGCGGCAGCGAACGCAGCCAGTTCTTCTCTTCCGGCGTCAACGTGAAGCGTGGTGCATGCGGCGCGGGCGCCGCGTTGAAGTTGCCGGACAGCCAGCGCGCGCGTATCGCGGCGGCCTCGGCGGGATTCATCGACACGAGCGCGCGGTTTAGCTGATCGCGCAAAGCAGGCTGGCGAGGCGATACGGCAAAGCGCAGGTCGAGCGCTTTGCCGCCTTGCTCGAACGCTACGCGCAGATTGCGATACGCGTCGGTCGCCAGTTCGTATTGCACGACCGGCGTGAAGCCGAAGTAGACGTCTGCATCGTCATGCAGTAGCGCGTTCAGCGCTTCGTGCGTGCTCGCGAACGGGACGATACTCGCGCGAGGAAAACCTGCGCGCAACAAACGCTCACGCGCAAAACCGCGCTCGATCGCGATACGCGCGCCAGCGAGGTCGGTGGGGTTCACATGCCGGGCGTCGTCGCGACGCACGACGGCCGAGGCGAACGAGTGGAAGTAAGGAGCCGTAAAGCTGAGGCAGCGCTCGCGCTCCGGCGTGCGCGCTATGCTCGTCAGCAGGTCGACCTCGCCGGCGCAAGCCGCGGCGACCAGCTTGGCCATGTCGGGAAAGCTCTTCGTCTCGATGACGACGTTCGGCCCCACGAGCGCGCGCAACAGGTCGCCGCTGACGCCGGCGAGCCGGCCGCCCAGCGGAATGTCGAACGGCGCCCAGCCTCCTTCGAGAATGCCGACCGTCAATCTGGCAGGAAATGCAATGGATGACGACGCGGAAGAACCCGCTCCCACTGCGGAAATTACGGGTGGCTGTGACGCAGCGCCGGCAGGTCCGGCCATGCAGACCGCATCCGTAACCGCCAGCAGGAAAAACGCGAGCCAATGCGTCATCGAGTGGCGCGGCGAGCGCGGCCAAAGACACCGCAACAAACGCACCGGAAGTGGTGAGTACCGTCCCTCGCTCACGAAACGTCACCCTGCCCGTCCACCAACGACACCGAAGACGAATCGGCTCCGCCGTCCAGAAACGAAAACAGCACGCCAGCCGCGATTGCTCCGGCCAACGGCGCGGCCCAGAACAGCCACAACTGATCCAGCGCCCAGTTGCCGACGAACAACGCCTGCGCGGTCGAGCGTGCGGGATTGACCGCTCCATTGGTGATCGGAATGGACACCAGGTAGACGAGCATCAGACATGCGCCGGTGATGAATGGCGCAATGGTTGCCACCTCTTTTCGAACGACGACCAGCAGGCATGCTCCGACAAACACGAACGACAGCACGCATTCCACGACGAGTGCCGCATGCAATGGATAGTCGGCGGGCGAATGAGCGCCGAAGCCGTTCGCCGCGAATTCACTCGCGGAGAGTTCGAAACCTGGCCGGCCGCTGGCGAGGTAGGCGAGAAGCGCCGCGGCGACTATTGCGCCCCAGATTTGCGCAGCGATATAGGGCAAGACATCACGCACGGGAAAGCGCTGCGCGATCGTCAGGCCGATGGTGACGGCAGGATTGAAATGCGCGCCGGAAATCTTGCCGAAGGCATAGCTGCCGGTAGCAAGCGCAAGACCGAACGCCAACGACATTTGCAACGCGCCAGTGCCCTGCAGCACGCCTGTGGTGTCCAGCACCGTACTGCCGCAGCCGACAAACACGAGCCAAGCCGTACCCACACCCTCGCTGCACAATCGCTTGCCTAGCGCAACCATCTCTATCCCGTCCATCAAGTATGAGGCACAGACGCCAAACGATCGCGCGAAGAGGTCTGCACCGGATTCCCCTGATCCATTGGTAATCGGATCACGAACCAGCCGCTTGGCAGTTGCGGCGCACGGCGCGCAATGACAGGCGGCCAAGATTATTGGGTGCCCCCCACGCCACGGCAATCAGATAAGTCTGATAAGGGCTACCTCAAATCCATCGAGAACAAGAATTTGTGACCGTTGCTGCGCCTCATATCAGCCCAATCTGAGTGGCGTAGTTGATCAGATCGGCTTCTGTTTCCAGTCCGAGCTTGCGCATCGCGCTGCGTTTTTGCGTGCTGATGGTTTTGTCGCTACGTCGCAGACGTGTGGCGATCTCGTGCACCGCGAGGCCTCGCACATAGAGTTGAAACACCTCCCACTCGCGTGCGCTCATCACACCGCCGCGCCGGGGCGGCGCAGGCTCCGCGGTCGCAAGCGCGGCCCGAACCTGTTCCGATAGATGGGTGCCCCCGGCGGCAACGGCTTCGATGGCGTCGATCAATGCGTCCACGGCGTCGCGCTTGTCGACGATTCCAGTCACGCCGATATTGCGCAAGCCGGCCAACACATGCGCGCGCCCAATCATGGTCAGCACGACCACGTGGGGATGCGGCGTGCGCCGTAGCAGCCGGCGCAATAGCGGCACCGCGCTGGTGTCTCCGTCGAGTCCCGGCATGCCGATGTCCGACACGACGACGTCGCATGCGCAGGCATCGAGCAGCTTCGCGAGACCACGGGTGTCGGCAGCTTCGCCGACAATTTCGATATTCGGCTTGTCGCGCAGCAGAGATCGGACGCCCGCGCGAATGGAGTCGTGATCGTCCGCCACGACGACGTGAATCTTGTTTGGCATTCTTTTCCGTGACTTTTTTATGGTGTCGATCGGGCATACCGCACGAAATGTGTCCCCCGGTTATGCCGATATATTCGCCGCGCGCCTGCGCAGAATGTTGCCGCCCGCTTAACGGCTTTGACCAAGCCCTTCCGGCACTACGCCATACTCGACTGCGAAGCGAAACAGTTCGGCGTCGCTATTCAGCGACAGCTTGCGCATGGCCATGCACTTCTGCGCGCTGATCGTCTTCACACTACGTCCCAGCCGCGTGGCGATTTCCGTGACGCCGAGTCCTGACGCGTATTGCGTAAAAACCTCGAACTCTCGGCGAGACAGGGTGGCGCGCACGAAGTCGAGACGTTTCGTCAGCGTGACATCGGCCAGCATGGCGCGCACCGCCGGACCGACAAAACATTCGCGCGCCAGCGCCATGACCACCGCCACATGGATCAGATCGATACGATCACGTTTGCTCAGCAGCCCATCCACGCCGAGCGACATCACTTTGCGCAGCGTCGCCGCCTCCGTTTCCATTGTCAGAATGACGAGCGCCACGTTGGGATAGCGCGCCTTCAACTGCCTGACGACGTCGAACCGGTTGTCGTTGTGCCCTCCTGGCATGTAAAGGTCCATCAGCACGATATCGCAAGGACTGCGATCGACTTCGATGAACAGTTCGGCGACATCCGCCGCACGGCCAACCACCTTCAGGTCCGGATAGTTGCCAATCAGATTTTCTATAGCCAGCAGAACCAGCGGATGATCATCCGCAATGATCGTTCGAACAGGCGAGCCTGATGCAGCCATGAGGTTCATCGTCTGGCGCTCCTCGATACTTTCATTTCTCGACCTTGTTATGTGTGACCGGCGCTCACGCAATGGTCGAGCATTTCTATTGCGACAAACATCAGAGCGCTCTGAAATGGTACGAACAACCGTATGCCTGATGCTTAGGGTCTGTTTACATATGGAACGCACGTGCGAATGCCCGCTATCGGCCGTCCCCCAAGGGGACTGCCGATAGCGCGCATTCCCCTGGAATGAAATCAGGTAATGGGGTTGCCGCGAGAAGGGCCGCTCGCTGCGTCATGCTCCTTGCGAATACGTCGAGTATTCGCGGCGTCACAGTCCTTGCGAGCGGCCCTTCTCGCGGCAACGCACGTGCGTTCCATATGTAAACAGACCCTAATCTTCCGATTCGAGGAGGACCGTGCCGCAGGCGCGCACACAGGAAAAAAGCGCGGGGTCGTCGTTGACGCCAAGCCGCGCCATCGCTTCGCGCTTGTGCCGGCTCACCGTGCGGCGATGGCAGCCGAGCGCCGCCGCGATCTGCACGATGGACTCGCCGCTCACGAGCCTGCGCAGGATGTCGGTCTGCCGCTTCGACAGCAGCAGGGCCGACACGAACCGACCGTTGTCCGGCTGCAAACGCGCGAGCGTTTCGACTACCGAGCGGCCCAGGTAGCGCGCGCCGCGCGCACTGTCGCAGACCGCTTGCGGCAGTTCCTCGAGCGAATCGGCTTTGCCGATCACACTCACCGCGGCATCGGCGACGACGACACGCAACATCGCGGCATTCGTCTGCCCGGTCACGACGACGACGCGCAATGACGGCCACTCGCCACGAATGCGCCGGATCAGGCCGAGTCCGTCGCCAATCTCGCCGGCGGGCTCCGGCATGGAAAGATCGACGACGAGCACGTCGCACGGTGTGTGTTGCAGCAATGCGATCAACGCAGTGGGCATCTGCGCCTGACCGACGACGGACAGACCTTCGTGCGCCTCCAGTGTCGATTTCAGGCCAAGCAGGACGAACGGGTGATCGTCCGCCAGAATGATTCGAAGATTTGTCACGATTAGTCTCGCTCGTTATAAGAATGGTCGAAATGCGCGCGGCAGTGGCTGTGCAGGCGGCAGGCGTCGACCTGCGTCGCGGCACTCAAGCGACGTGCCGGAACAGCCATCTGATCACCCTCGCAAATTCACGACAATCGGAGCGTTCCTAATCCAGATCAATAATCGGGATAATTTATAGTTCGACCAAGCAATATGCGCACCGTGATTCGAATCGAATCAAGATCAATTCGGCAACGCGAAGCGCGCGCTGTTCGCCCCATGTCTCACGCCGCATCGCAAGCACGCGTCGCGCGCATCGCACGCGTCGACGCGGCGCGCGGAAACACCGGCAATGCGAGCAACGCGCAAGCGCTCGCCACCGTCCACACCAGCGGCCATGCTCCGATAGACAGCAGCGCCGGAATCGCGAGCGGCGTCACGAACAGCGTGAGGAACACGCAGGTGTTGCCCATCGCGAGCGCGGTGCCCGCGCGGCGAGTACCGGCGAGCGTCGCGAGTTCGGTGAACGCGACGCCGTGCCACGCCGACGCGCTAACTTCGCCTAGTACGATCATCAGCGCGAACGGCGCGACCGTCCCGGCGCGACGCAGGCCGATGAGCCCGGTCGCGAGCGCGAGCAGCACGAACAGCACGGCGGTCACCAGACTGCATGCCCGCATATACGCGCGGCGGTTGCCGCGCCGGTCGGTCCACGCGCCGCTCCAGACCCGCGCGATCGCGGCGCCAGTCTGCACCGCGGCCATCGTCGCGGTGATCGCGAACACGCCGGCACGCCCGAAGTCGTGCAGGAACACCGTGCCGAATGTGATCACGGCAATCTGCGGCATGCACAGCGCGCCCGCGCCGAGCGCGACGCGCCAGATCGCGATGTCGCGCAATGGGGAGATCATCGGCGGCGGTGCGCTGACGTTCGAGGAGTCCAACCTCCGACCGTTGGCCGCCGCAGCACGGGCCGTCGCAGCCGCGCGCGCCCCTTTGGGCGCCGGCGTATCGTCCGCGTGTGCGGGCTCGTGCAGCCAGCGCCGAACCATGCGGTGATCGCGCACGCCAACGCCAGCACCGCATAGGCGCTCGCAAAACCAAAGTGCGAGGCGAGCACCGGCAGGACCACTGCGCCGAGTCCACCGCCCGCCGGCACGGCGGTTTGGCGGATGCTCATCGCGAGGCCGCGCTCGCCTTCGCGAAACCACGCCATCACCGCCCGGCCGCTCGATCCGTTGACGCTGCCGCCCAGCAGTCCGACCAACAGCAGCCCGAGCGCGAGCGGGACGATGCCGGGCACATGCGCGCCGCCCGGCGACACGAACAGCGCGAGACCGGCGAGCGCGATCGCGGTCGACAGCAAGCCGAGCAGCAGCACCCGGCGATCGCCCCAGCGGTCGGTTAGCAGCCCCCACGGCAACTCGCTGACCGCAATGCCCAGGCCGAGCATGCCGAGCACGAGGCCGAGCCCGTGGTTGCCCAGGTGGTAGTCCGAGCGCAGGAACACCGCTGTCGTCGGAATCCCCGAAAATGCCGCCGAAAAGCTCGCATTCGCGGCAAAACCAACGCCCAGCACCTTCCAGCGATGCCGCGCGCCGCGCTCGCCGGTGCCGCCCGACGCTGTCATCGATCCGTTTTCCATCACACCCTCCGTGTGTCATTCGAGGGTATGCTACGGCTGGGCATTCCATCGGCAAAGCCGGAAATTTAGATCGCCACCATCGGAAAAACCGAATCATGAGCCAGCGTGGTTTCGACCTTGCGCAGTTGCGGACCTTCGTCGCCGTCGCCGAATCGGGCGGGGTGTCGGCAGGCGCGCAGCGCGTGTTCCTGTCGCAGTCGTCGGTAAGCGAGCAGTTGAAGAAGCTCGAGGAGCGCGCCGGCCAGCCGCTCCTCGTGCGCAGCCGGCAGGGTGTGAGTCCGACGTCCGCGGGCGAGCGCCTGCTCGAGCATGCGCGCCGCATCATCGCGATGAGCGAAGCGGCCTTCGACGACCTGCAAGGCCGCTCGCTCGACGGCGAGCTGCGCATCGCGATCACCGATTACTACCGGCCGCACGACATCGCGCGCATCCTCAAGACGTTTTCGGAACAGCATCCGCGGCTGAAGCTGCACGTGACGGTGCTGCCGAGCGCGGTGATCGACAGCGGCGCGGACGATCACGCGTCGTTCGACATCGGTTTGTCGGCGCGGCTCGTCACGGGCCAGCTGCGTGCGCGCGGCGCGGGTGCCGGTGCCGCGAGCATCGTCGTGCGGCGCGAAAGGTTGCTATGGGCCAGTTGCGCCGATGCCGCCACCCGCCCCATCGCGCCGTATCAACTGGTGCTGCTGCCGTCGACGTGTCAGTTGCATCGTTTCGTCGTCAAGCTGCTCGACCAACACAAGGTACCGTACGTGGTGTCGCATTCGGCGTCGGGCGTCGCGGGCCTGCAGCTCGCATTGAAGGCGGGGCTCGGGATTTCCTGTCTGAACGAGTCGTCGCTCGGCGGCGGCGTGGCGGCGTGTGCCGCGAACTTCGGCTTGCCACCGCTGCCCGCCATCGAGTTTCATCTGCTGCCGCGGCGTCCGGGCGAAAGCGAGTTGGTCAGCAATGCACGTGATGCGCTCGTGCGGCTCTTCGCATGACGCACAAATGAAATTCACAGCAAAATTTATCGATCGACATCAGCTAATCACATTTACATGATGCATTGCGATCGATAAGCCGCGGCGCGACGATCGCGACGCAGCACTGCTCGATGTGCCACGGCGTACTCGGCACCGCGCCGGCGCTGGCCGGGCAGTACGCCGACGTGACCTACAAGGAATTGCGCGACTTCCAGAGCGGCCAGCGGCAAAGCGCGGTCATGCAGGCAATCATCGCGGGACGCAGCGACCAGGATCTGCACGATCTGGCGGTGTACTACGCGTCGCTCCCGCTCCCCGCGGCGGCCGAGAAGACCCGAGCCGGCGAAGGACCCGATGCGACCGCAACCAGGCTCGTGATGCAGGGCGACCCGCAACGCAATATCGCACCGTGTGCGGAGTGTCATGGCCAACTCGATCGCAAGGGCGCGGCGCCGTGGCTCGGCGGACAGTCGGCGGCCTATCTGGCCGCGCAGTTGCAGGCGTTCGCTTCGGGCGCGCGGCGCAACGACATCAACGAGCAGATGCGCAATGTCGCGCGGCAGATGACGCCCGAGGAAATCGATGCGGTGGCGAGGTATTACGCGGCCATGCAGTAGTGGGACGGTGAGAGGTCGCGGGTTGACGCAGCGCAACGGCTCGCGTTACGCCGCGACAAACTCGCTGTCCAGTCTCCGCTCGCCGGCAACACCGGCCAGCTTCGCGCCGGGCGCCGGAGCACGGCTGCGCGATTCGTTGCCGGTCCGGAACACCGCCACCGCCGTCGACAGGCGCCGCGCCTGATCTTCCAGCGAACTCGCCGCCGCGGCCGCCTGCTCGACGAGCGCCGCGTTCTGCTGCGTGACCTCGTCCATCTGACCGACCGCGCGATTGACCTGATCGATGCCGGTGCTCTGTTCGAGCGCCGCCGCCGCGATCTCGTTCATGATGGAACTGACGCGCGCGATCGCGCCGACGATGTCGTTCATCGTCGTGCCCGAGCGCTCGACGAGCTGCGAGCCCTGCTCCACGCGGGTGGTCGACGCGTCGATCAAGCCCTTGATCTCCTTGGCCGCCGCCGCGCTGCGCTGCGCGAGCGAGCGCACTTCGCTCGCGACGACCGCGAAGCCGCGTCCCTGCTCGCCCGCTCGCGCCGCCTCGACTGCGGCGTTCAGCGCGAGGATGTTGGTCTGGAACGCGATGCCCTCGATCACACCAACGATATCGGCAATCCGCCGCGAATCGTCGACGATGCCGTGCATCGTGCCGACCACCTGCTCGGTCAGCTCGCCGCCCCGCGCGGCCAGTGTCGAGGCGCCCTGCGCGAGCGAGCTCGCCTCTTTCGCGTTGTCGGCCGTCTGCTTGACCGTCGTGGTCAGCTCTTCGATGCTCGCGGCCGTTTCCTCGAGCGCCGCCGCCTGCTCCTCGGTGCGTTGCGACAGATCGGCGTTGCCGGCCGCGATCTCGCTGACGCCGGTATCGATCGAATCGGTACCTTGACGAACCGCGTTGACGGTCGCGATCAGCGACTCCTGCATCTTGCGCAGCGCGGCCGCGAGACGGCCCGTCTCGTTGTCGCTGAGCACCTCGATGCGGCCGCTCAGATCGCCGTTGGCGATGCGCTGGAACTGCGCGATCGTCGCATCGACCGGCGTGACGATCGCGCGCACGAGCACGAAGCGGGCGAGCAAGCCGCCGACCAGCGACAGCGCAATGCCGATCGCCACCGCCGTGCTGATCGCGTAGAACAGGTCCTGCGCATCCTTGTAGCGCTGTGCGCCGTGATCGAGCTGCAACTGCTCGAGCGCGAGCATGGCCTTCTCGTACGCGCTGTACAGCGACGGCAGTTTATGCGCCTGCAATTGCTGGAAGGCGTTGGTGTCGCTCGACTTCAGCGCGGCGAGCGTCGGGTCGACGCCGTCGTGCAGGAACGCGTCGCGCTTCTGCTGCATGTCGGCGATCAGACGCTGCTCATCGGCATCCGTGCCCGCATGGCTCAAATAGTGGGCAAGCCGCTCGTCAGAGGCTTTGCGGTACTGATCGAAGCGCTTGAGCACGGCGCTCGCGCCGTCCTGATCGTTCAGCGCGACGAGCGACGCGTACGTCGCGAGCGCGAGCCGCAGGCGCAGCAGTTGGCCGGCGCTACCTTCGAGGTCGGCGACGGCGGGCGTGTCGACCGTGTACATCTGTTGCAGCGACGCGTTCGACGAGCGCAGCGACAACAATCCCGCGGCCGCGCCGAGCAGCAGCACGATGCCGAAGAACACGATCATCAGGGTAAGGCTGGTGCGAATCGACAGCTTTTTCAACATCGGACTGGTCTCCTTGGGCTGCCCGGCCGATGATTCCGTATCGTTGACGATAGCTGCATGGCCACGCAGGCTGCGCCCACGCCGTTCGGCCCGGTCCGCAACTTATCTGAAAATTAAGCAAACAGCACATTCGGGACAACGGCGTATCGGCCGAAAACTTTATGGTTGATCGCTCGCCCGGCTTGCGTTACATCAATAGAGTCTCGAAGCCCGTTTGCTGAAGCCCTTCTGTCGAAGCCCCTTCGTGCCCGGAGCGCGCCCATGTCGGAAATCGGTTCGGCCGTACTCGTGTTCGCGCTGCTGCTGATCGCCACCGGCCTCGGCGTCGGGGTGCGGCCGCTGCTGCCGGAAGAGCACAAGGCACACGAGACCGTACAGCTCGTGCAGCTCGTGATCGGCATGCTGGTGACGTTCGCCGCGCTGGTGCTGGGTTTGATGACGGCATCGGCGAAAGCGAGCTTCGACACCGCGTCGAACGATATGCGCAGCTATGCGGCCGAACTGATCGAATTCGACTCGACGCTGCGCGAACTCGGCAGCGCGGCCGACGAATCGCGGCGCCTGTTGCGCCAGTACACGGCGGCGGCGATCGCTTCGACATGGCCGCGCGAGCCCGCGCCGAGCGGCGACTATCCGCGCGATCTCGGGCCGCCGGGCAATCCGCAGCAACTAGAAAACGTGCATCTGGGCGACATGCTGACCACGGTGGGGCGGCAATTGCGACAGCTGCGCACGCAGGATGCGTTGAAGCAACGTGCACTCGATGACGCGTTGACGCAGTACCGGCGCGTCATCGATGCGCGCTGGAAAATCATCGAGGAAGCGCACAGCTCGATTTCGCAGCCGTTCTTCAAGACGCTGACGTTCTGGCTAGGCGTGATCTTTCTGAGCTTCGGGTTGATCGCGCCGCGCAATGCGTTGGCGCTGGTGACGATATCGCTGGGAGCGGTGTCGATTGCCTCGGCGGTTTATGTGATCGTCGATCTCGACACGCCGTTCACCGGGCCGATCGTGATTTCGAGTCTGCCGTTGCGGGATACGTTGGAGCATTTGAGTCGGTGAGTTTCTGACGGAATGCCCCGTCCGCGCGTACGACGTAAAAAAAGCCGGCAAACAGAAGGCAGAAAGGCCCGCTTTCCTGGCAGAAAGCGGGCCTCTGTTTTTGTGTCGATCAGCGGGACGCTGGTCGGCTCGGCATCGAGCCGCAACGATCAGAACGGAATATCGTCGTCCATCTCGTCGAAGCCGCCGCCAGCCGGCGCGCTCGGACGGCTCGCACCGCCACCGCCGCTACCGCCACGCGAACCGCCGCCCGACGACATCGCGCGACCACCACCGCCGCCGCTGCGCTCCGACGGCTCGCCACGGCTATAACCGCCTTCATCGCCGCCACCCATCGACGCGCCGCCGCGGCCGCCGAGCATCTGCATCTGCTCCGCGACGATCTCGGTCGAATAGCGATCGGTGCCGTCCTGCGCCTGCCACTTGCGCGTGCGGATGCGCCCTTCGAGGTACACCGACGAGCCCTTCTTCAGATATTCCGCCACGATTTCCGCGAGGCGGCCGAAGAACGCGACGCGGTGCCACTCGGTGGCTTCCTTCATCTCGCCCGACGCCTTGTCCTTGTAGCGGTCCGTCGTCGCAAGGCGGATGTTCGCCACTGCGTCGCCGCTCGGAAGATAGCGGACTTCCGGATCGGCGCCGAGGTTGCCGACCAGAATGACCTTGTTCACGGATGCCATGAATTTCTCCTGTTGATTCCTGTTGCAGGCGGCGCGGCACTACGCGGTTCGCGTCTCACGGCCGGCAGGCCCGAGACCAGAAGAGCGCCTCTGCCCGCCGCCGGGTGAGTTCTGGATGATTCGGGAGGTGCCCCGAGTACGCTGTGTTATGCCTTGCGCGGCGGCTGTTTCATCTTTGCGGCGATTATAAGCCAGCAAAATACCAGCCCGGAGCAGGCGAAGAAAACCGCGCTCTGGCCGTTAACCTTCAGCAGCCAGCCGCCGACCACTCCGCCCAGCGCAAGACCGATCGACTGCGTGGTGTTGTACACGCCGGCCGCGGCTCCCTTGCGGGTACCGGGCGCGAGCTTCGACACCAGCGAAGGCTGCGAGGCCTCGAGAATATTGAAGCCGAGAAAGTACACGAACAGGATCGCCGCCACACTCAGAATCGTATGCGGAGCAACGCCCAATAACAACTGGCCGATCAGGATAAGAGCGATCGCCGACAGCAGCACGATCTTCATCTTGCCGCGCTTCTCGGCGGCGATGATCGCCGGCACCATCATCACGAACGACAGCCCCATCACCGGCAGATACACCTTCCAGTGTGAAGCGACCGGCAGCCCGCCCGCTTCGAGAATGCGCGGCACGACGAGGAACAGCGCGGTTTGCGTGGCGTGCAGCACGAGCACGCCGAAATTCAAACGCAGCAACTCGACGTTGTGCAGCACTTCGGCGAACGGCGCGCGCACATGCACCGGCTTCGGCGCATCGGGCACGACCCATATCACGACGCCGATCGCGAGAATCGAGAACACGCCGACCAGCGTGAAGAGCCCGCTCATGCCGAGCCAGTGGAACACGATCGGCGCGCCGACGATCGCGACCGCGAACGACACGCCGATGCTGCCGCCGACCATCGCCATCGCCTTCGTGCGATGTTCCTCCGAGGTCAGATCGGCGATGAACGCGATCACCGCCGACGACACCGCACCCATCCCCTGAATCACCCGGCCGACGATGATCCACGTCATGTCGTGCGCGGCCGCCGCGACGAAGCTGCCGATCGCGAAGATCAGCAGGCCCGTCGCAATCACCGGCTTGCGGCCGACCTTGTCGGAGATCCAGCCATAGAAGATGTAGAGCATCGACTGCGTGACACCGTACGCGCCTAGCGCGATGCCGACGAGCAGCACGTTTTCGCCGCCGGGAATGGTCTTCGCGTAGATCGAGAACACCGGCATGATCATGAAGAGACCCAGCATGCGCAGCGCGAAGATGGCGGCAAGCGACACGGTCGCGCGCAATTCGGGCGCGCTCATGCGTGTGGAGATGGCGGACGGATTGGACATCGAAGCGTTGTTTGAATGAACCGGGCGGCGAGCCCGTGGGGACAGCCTTGGCCGCCGGCACAGTGGAGCAGAACGAACAGGCAGGCGGCTAGCCCCGGCATATCGGCGGGTCCGCGCCGACGAGACGCGCAAAGCCCGTGCCCCATCGCCCCCGCTCGCCCCTCGCGGCATCTTGTACTCACGGAAAACGGCCCCAGTTACGCCTTTTTCCCGCTGTCAGCACACCGTAACGGCGGTCTGGAAAAGTCGTTATAGTAGCAGGTTTGGCCTCTTTCCCTTTCCGCAGTTCATGGAATAAATCCGTGGAACAAATCCGTATTCGTGGGGCTCGCACCCACAACCTGAAGAACGTCAATCTCGACCTACCGCGTCACAAGCTCGTCGTTATCACGGGGCTTTCGGGCTCCGGCAAATCGTCGCTGGCGTTCGATACGCTATATGCGGAAGGACAGCGGCGCTACGTCGAAAGTCTGTCCGCCTATGCGCGGCAGTTCCTGCAGCTGATGGAAAAACCGGACGTCGACCTGATCGAAGGGTTGTCGCCGGCCATTTCGATCGAACAGAAGGCGACCTCGCACAATCCGCGTTCGACGGTCGGCACCGTCACCGAAATCCACGACTATCTGCGCCTGCTGTTCGCGCGCGTCGGCACGCCCTACTGCCCCGATCACGAGATTCCGCTCGAAGCGCAAAGCGTGTCGCAGATGGTCGACACGGCGCTCGCGCTGCCTGAAGAAACCCGCGTGATGATCCTCGCGCCCGTCGTCAGCGATCGCAAGGGCGAGCACACGGATCTGTTCGAGGACATGCAGGCGCAAGGCTTCGTGCGCTTTCGCGTGCGCTCGGGCGGCGGCACCGCCAACGAAGGCACCGCGAAAATCTATGAAGTCGACTCTCTGCCGAAGCTGAAGAAAAACGACAAGCACACGATCGACGTCGTGATCGATCGTCTGCGCGTGCGCCCCGACATGAAGCAGCGCCTTGCCGAATCGTTCGAAACGGCGCTGCGTCTCGCCGACGGCCGCGCCATCGCGCTCGAAATGGATACGGACAAGGAGCACCTGTTCAGCTCGAAGTTCGCCTGCCCGATCTGCTCGTATTCGCTGCAGGAACTCGAACCGCGCCTGTTCTCGTTCAACAACCCGATGGGCGCGTGCCCCGAATGCGACGGCCTCGGGCAGATAACGTTCTTCGATCCGAAGCGGGTGGTCGCGCATCCGTCGCTGTCGCTCGCGGCGGGCGCGGTGAAGGGCTGGGACCGGCGCAACCAGTTCTACTTCCAGATGCTGCAGAGCCTCGCGGCGTTCTACGACTTCGACATCGACACCGCGCTCGAGGACCTGCCGGAAAAAGTCCGCAAGATCCTGCTGTACGGTTCGGGCAAGCAGGAAATTCCGTTCTCGTACATCAACGAGCGCGGCCGCACGTCGGTGCGCGAGCACGTGTTCGAAGGGATCATCCCGAATCTGGAGCGGCGCTACCGCGAAACCGATTCGTCTGCGGTGCGCGAAGAACTCGCCAAATACCAGAATAACCAGCCATGCCCGGCGTGCGCGGGCACGCGGCTGCGTCGCGAGGCGCGCTTCGTGCGCATCGGCGCGGACAGCGACGCGCGCGGCATCTTCGAGATCAGCGGCTGGCCGTTGCGCGATGCGCTCGGCTACTTCCAGACCCTGCGTCTCGAAGGCTCGAAGCGCGAGATCGCCGACAAGGTCGTCAAGGAAATCGTCGCGCGTCTGATGTTCCTCAACAACGTTGGACTCGATTACCTGTCGCTCGAACGCAGCGCCGAAACGCTGTCGGGCGGCGAAGCGCAGCGCATTCGCCTCGCTTCCCAGATCGGCTCGGGGCTGACCGGCGTGATGTACGTGCTCGACGAACCGTCGATCGGCCTGCATCAGCGCGACAACGACCGGCTGATCTCGACGCTCAAGCATCTGCGCGATCTCGGCAACTCGGTGATCGTCGTCGAGCACGACGAGGACATGATCCGCATGGCCGACTATGTGGTCGACATGGGCCCGGGCGCCGGCGAGCACGGCGGCATGGTGATCGCCGAGGGCACGCCGAAAGAGGTGCAGAAGAACGCGGCGTCGCTGACGGGCCAATACATGTCCGGCGCGCGCACGATCGAATACCCCGACGAGCGCAAGGATCCCGACGAGCGGCGCCTGCGCATCGTCGAAGCGTACGGCAACAATCTGCACAACGTCACGCTCGATCTGCCGGTGGGTCTCTTGACCTGCGTGACCGGCGTGTCCGGCTCGGGCAAGTCGACGCTGATCAACGACACGCTGTATCACGCGGTCGCGCATCATCTGTACGGCTCTGCCACGGAGCCTGCGCCGTACGAGTCGATCGAGGGCCTTGAGCACTTCGACAAGGTGATCAACGTCGATCAGTCGCCGATCGGCCGCACGCCGCGCTCGAATCCGGCCACCTACACGGGCCTTTTCACGCCGATCCGCGAGCTGTTCGCGGGCGTGCCGGCCGCCAAGGAGCGCGGCTACGATCCGGGCCGCTTCTCGTTCAACGTGAAGGGCGGGCGCTGCGAATCGTGCCAGGGCGACGGCGTGCTGAAGGTCGAAATGCACTTCCTGCCCGACGTGTACGTGCCGTGCGACGTGTGCCACGGCAAGCGCTACAACCGCGAAACGCTCGATATCCAGTACAAAGGCAGCAACATCAGTGAAGTGCTCGACATGACGGTCGAACGCGCGTACGAGTTCTTCAAGGCCGTGCCGGTCGTCGCGCGCAAGCTGAAAACCCTGCTGGACGTGGGTCTCGGCTATATTCGCCTGGGTCAGTCGGCCACCACGCTGTCGGGCGGCGAGGCGCAGCGTGTGAAACTGTCGCTGGAACTGAGCAAGCGTGATACCGGTCGCACGCTATACATCCTTGACGAACCGACTACCGGCCTGCACTTTCACGATATCGCGCAGTTGCTGGAAGTCATACACCGGTTGCGTGACCAGGGTAATACCGTCGTGATCATCGAACATAATCTCGATGTAATCAAAACTGCGGACTGGGTCATTGATCTCGGCCCCGAAGGCGGCGCCGGCGGCGGGCAGATCATCGCCCAGGGCACGCCCGAGCAGGTCGCGAAGTCGAAGGCCAGTTTTACCGGCAAATATCTGGCGCCGCTGCTCAAGCGCGCCGCCACCACAAAGTAACGCTGCACTACCGAGGTTGGAGACGGGATAAGCCATGACCAAGCGTATTCAGGCGCGCGAAGAAGATCGGGTGCAGGACCTGCACCCGCGCCCGGTCAGGCTGACCAGCGACATGAGTCTGCCGAAGCTGTCGGCGGTCGAGATCGGCAGCTACGTGGTGATGCTGTTCGGCATGTGGGCGGTGATCGAACTGAAGCTGCTCGGCGCGCTGCTCGCCGGGCTGCTGGTGTTTCAGCTCGTGCATACGATCGCGCCGCGCATCGAGCGTCACATGTCGAGCAAGCGGGCGCGCTGGCTCGCGGTGGTGATTCTGTCGACGCTGATCGTCGGCGGGCTGACGGGACTCACGCTCGGCATCATCTCGCATTTCGAGAACGACGTGCCGAGCGTGCAGGCTCTGCTCGATCAGGCCATGCAACTGATCGACCAGGCGCGCGGCAGAATTCCGCAATTCGTCGCGAACTCTCTGCCGGTCGACACCGAGCAGATGAAAACGAAGGCCGCCGAACTGATGCACACGCACGCGAACATGCTGCAGCAAAGCGGCACGACCGTGGCGCGCGCGTTCACGCACGTGCTGATCGGCATGATCATCGGCGCGATCATCGCGGTCGGCGCGCAGAAGCATATCCAGCGACTGCCGCTGTCCACCGCGTTCGTCACGCGCGTCACGCGGTTTGCCGACGCGTTTCGCCGCATCGTGTTCGCGCAGGTGAAAATCTCCGCGCTCAACGCGGTATTCACCGCGATCTTCCTGCTCGTGATCCTGCCGGTTTTCCATGACCGGCTGCCGCTGTCGAAGACGCTCGTGCTCGTCACGTTCATCGTGGGTCTGCTGCCGGTGATCGGCAATCTGATCTCGAACACGATCATCGTCGCAGTCGCGCTGTCGGTGAGTTTTCCGGCGGCGATCATGTCACTTGTGTTCCTGATCCTGATTCACAAGCTCGAGTACTTCCTGAACGCGCGGATCGTCGGCGGGCAGATCGAGGCGCGCGCGTGGGAGCTGCTGATCGCGATGCTGTTGATGGAAGCGGCGTTCGGTCTCGCCGGGGTCGTCGCGGCGCCGATTTTTTATGCGTACATCAAGCGGGAGCTCATTTATTTGCGGTTGGTGTGAGTTGGGCTGGGTCGAGTAGCAAAAGTCAGCACTCACTGGCGCTCTGCAGCACACGCGGCAGTCCACGCAGGCGACGAAAGCGCAAGCGGCACTTCGGTGCCGCTTTTTTTGCTTCCCGCGACCCTGCACCGTCGCCTCTTGCTGACAGAAAACTTGCAGCCGACCGCGCCAACCCCTAAGATGCGAACAATTCCTATTTACACCCAGTCCGCATCGTGACGTTTCACCTGATCTCCCACCCACGTCTCCGCCTGGGTCCCTGTTGCGCGTTGCCGGCTCGCGCATGAGACGCCAGCTTGTCCGCCTGCACCGCTGGTTCGGCGTCGCGACCGCACTGTTTCTGTTCGTCGCGGGCCTGACGGGCGCAATCATCGCGTGGGACCACGAGCTCGATGCCGCGCTGAACCCGTCGTTTTACCAGGCTCGCACGGCCGGGCCGACGCTGTCCGGCCTCGAACTGGCGAATCGCGTCGAAGCCGCCGATCCGCGTCTTCGGGTGACCTATCTGCCGCTCGCGGTCGAACCGGGCCACACGCTGCAGATGATGGTGCTGCCGCGCACCGATCCGGCGACGAAGCAGCCCTATCCGCTCGTTTTCAATCAGATCGCCGTCGATCCCGTCACCGGCGAGATCCTGGGACGCCGCGAGTGGGGCGCCGTGTCGCTCGCGCGACTCAACCTGATTCCGTTCATCTACAAGCTGCACTACACGCTGCAGTTGCCGTTTACCGGCGGTGTCGACCTTGGCACCTGGCTGATGGGGATCGTCGGCATCGTGTGGCTCCTTGACTGCGTGATTGCGCTGTGCCTGTCGTTTCCGAGCCTGAAGGCCTGGCGCAAGTCGTTCACGTTCCGCCTGAAACGCGGCGGCTATGCGTTGACGTTCGATCTGCACCGCTCCGGCGGCGTATGGATCTGGGGCCTGCTGGCGATCGTCGCGCTGACGTCGATTTCGATGAATCTGTCGTCCCAGGTGGTGCGGCCGATCGTGTCACGACTGTCGACGCTGACACCCGATCCGTTCAGCAACCCCGAAATCCTGCGCGCGCCGCAACCCGGCGATCAGGTGGTGAGCCGCGAGCGCATCGTCGAACTCGCCGGGCAGGCCGGCAAGGAAATGCATGTCGCCGCGCCGCCGGGCGGGCTCTACTACGCCGAATTCATGCACGCGTATGGCGTCGGCTTCTACACGCCCGGCAACGACCACGGCGACACCGGCCTCGGCAACCCGTGGATGTATTGGGACGCCGCCACCGGCAAGCGGCTCGCCGCGCGGATTCCCGGCCAAGGCACGGCCGGCGACATCTTCCTGCAGGTGCAGTTTCCGCTGCACTCGGGGCGCATCCTCGGTCTCGGGGGCGGATTCTGATCAGCGCGGTGGGGGTGGCGGTGGCCGTGCTGAGCGTCACGGGCCTGCTGATCTGGCTGAAGAAGCTGAACGCGCGCCGTCGTTCCGCGCAAAACGCGAATCTCGCGAGAAGCACGGGCGGCGCGGCAGCGCGTTCGTAACACGAGCAGGTAAAGGACCGCGCCGACCTCGACCGGCGCAGTGTTACTGGCGCGACTCCTAGCGGAACACCACCGTCTTGCTGCCGTTCAGCACGACGCGATGCTCCACGTGCCACTTCACCGCGCGCGCGAGCGTCACACACTCGACGTCGCGGCCGATCGCCGTCAGTTGTTCCGGCGTCATGCTGTGGTCCACGCGCTCGACTTCCTGCTCGATGATCGGACCTTCGTCGAGATCGGTCGTCACATAGTGGGCGGTTGCGCCGATCAGCTTCACGCCGCGGTCGAACGCCTGGTAGTACGGCTTCGCGCCCTTGAAGCTCGGCAGGAACGAGTGGTGGATGTTGATCGCACGGCCGGCGAGCGCCTCGCACAGGTTCGGCGACAGGATCTGCATGTAGCGCGCGAGCACCACGAGGTCGGCCTGATGCTCGTTGATCACTTCGAGCACGCGCGCTTCCTGCGCGGTTTTTGCTTCGGGCGTGCCGCCGAGCAGCGGGAAATGATGGAACGGGATGTCGTAGCTCGCGGCGAGCTGGTAGAACTCCTTGTGGTTCGAGATGATCGCCGGGATGTCGATGTTCAACTGACCGGTGCGGTAGCGGAACAGCAGATCGTTCAGGCAGTGGCCGATCTTCGACACCATGATCACGACGCGCGGCTTCACGTTCGCGTCGTGCAATTCCCAGCTCATGCCGAACTGCTCGGCGAGTGTCACGAACGACGCGCGCAGCGCGTCAAGCCCCTGATCGCCGCCCACCTGCTGAAAATGCACGCGCATGAAGAACTCGCCGGTGCGGCTGTCGCCGAACTGCGCGGAGTCGAGAATATTGCTGCCCCGCTCGAACAGAAAGCCCGACACGGCGTGAACGATGCCGGGCCGGTCGGCGCACGACAGTTTGAGGATAAAGCTGTGATCGGTCGACATGACCTCGGTGACTCCCTTCTTCAATGCGTGGTTTGTTTCAGTGCGTACTGGCTGCACGGGTTGAGCTCGACTGATGAGCCTGAGCTAGGCCAGCGCCGGCGGCGCGAACAGCGCGTCGATGCCCTCACACGCGTCCTCGTCGATCCAGCGGCGGCGCAGCAGGCAATCGAGCGTCGCGAGGCTGGCATCGACGGTCAGCGCGCCTTCCTCGATCCAGCGCGCGACTTCGTCGATGCGCGCGAGCCGGTGTTCACCCACTTCGCCGTCCTGGTTGCGCGGCGCGAAGTCGGCGGGCAGCGCGAGGTCGTAGATGAAAATCTGCTCGGCCTGCGTGCCTTCCGGCAGCGATTGCAGCACGTGCGCGGTGCGGCCCGCGACCGCGCTCGCCGCGATCTGCGCCGGAATGCCCGCCTCTTCCCAGCACTCCTTGACGATCGTCTCGGCGATGCCGAAGCCCCAGCCGATCCCGCCTGCGACGACGTTGTCGAGCATGCCGGGGTCGGTCGCCTTGGTGTCGCTGCGGCGCGCGATCCACAATTGCGGCGCCCCACTAAAGGGCGCACCGCCAAAGGGCGCTCCGCCATCCGCATATTCTACGACGCCGTTCAGATGCACCGCGTAGGTCATCGTGCCGAAGAAGCGCGACGCCGCGCGCTCGATATACGCGAGCGGCGGCGCGTCGAACGCATTGCGGATCGCGTACGTCTCGTTGCGCCAGCCGGGGATGCGACCATCGGCGGCGAGCGCGCCGATCACGGAAGCGAGCGCCGCGCTGCGCAGATCGACGGTGTCGAACGTGGCGGAGAGCGTCACGCCGTCGTTCGCCATCTCGAACACGTCGGGCCAGCGCGCGAGCAGCGGCAGGTCGCGCTCGCGAATCCACCCGACCTGTTCGGCGCCGATCAGAAACGGCCGATGCGCGTTCGCGTCGAAGCGGCGCGCGGCGGTGATGCAGGGCAAAGTCATCGGAAAACTCCAAACTGTCCGCCGTGGTGGCGAACCGGGGCAAAGCAGAAGCGGGCGGATGGCGTGACGAGCCTCAGTCGCGCAAGGCGACGCGAATCCCGATCGCGATGAACGTCGCGCCGGCCACGCGATCGAGCCACAGGCCCACGCGCGGCCGCCGTCTGAGCCAGCCGCCGATGATCCCCGCGCACACGCCGAATAGCGAAAACACCACGACGGTCTGCAGCATGAACAGCGCGCCGAGCTCCAGCATCTGCACGGTGACGCTCTGCGCGCCGTCCGGCTGCACGAACTGCGGCAGAAACACGACGAAGAACAGCGTGACCTTCGGATTCATCAGATTGCCGAGCACGCTCTGGCGAAACACCGTCGAAAGCGGCTGCGGCGCACGCTCGTGCGCGGTCGCGAGGCCCTGGCTGCGCAGCGCCTTGATGCCGATCCACACCAGATACGCGGCGCCGGCGAGCTTGATCGCTTCGAACGCGAGCGGCGACGAGCGCAGCAGCGCGGCGACGCCGAGCGCCGCGAGTGTCGTATGAAACGTGATGCCGGCGGCAAAGCCGAGCGCGGCGATCAGGCCGGCCGCGCGGCCCTGCGAGATGCCGCGCGCGAGCACCTGCAGATTGTCCGGGCCGGGCGCCACGGTGATCGCGATCGAGGTGGCAAGAAACAGCAGGAAGTTGGGCATCGTGGTGGCCTTCTGGTTGGGCGACTGGTGAACCCTGATGGGTGAGCGATATCGTTGAGCCCGGTTGGTTTTGCCCGGCCAACGGGGCTTGTGCGGCTCATGCGACTTTAGCCGCTGGTACGGCGGGAAACGCTAGCGCGCGTCACGGCACGCGCCGTGACTACCTCCCAGTTCAATGACCGTCGAAACTCGTCACGGTATAGAGCGCAAGACCGCCCTCGCCCAGCAGCTTCGAGCCGCCCAGCTCCGGCAGATCGACGATCGCCGCGCCTTCCACGACGACCGCGCCGAGCCGCTCGAGCAGCAGTTTGCCGGCCATCATCGTGCCGCCGGTCGCGATCAGATCGTCGATGATCACGACGCGGTCGCCCGGCTCGCACGCATCCTCGTGAATCTCGACGGTCGCGGTACCGTATTCCAGTTCATACGATTGCGAGATCCGCTTGTACGGCAGCTTGCCCGCCTTGCGAATCGGGATGAAGCCAACGCTCAACTCATGGGCGACGATCGGCCCGATGATGAAGCCGCGCGCATCGAGCCCGGCAATGTAGTCGAGCCTCGCGTCGATATAGCGCTGCACGAACAGGTCGATCAGCACACGCAGCGACTTCGGCTCGCGCAGCAGCGGCGTGATGTCGCGGAACTGCACGCCCGGCTGCGGCCAGTCGGGCACCGTGCGAATGTGACTTCTGATGTAGTCGGCCGCATCGAGCGGCGCGCTCGCGAGCGCCTTGGACATGATGTCTCCGGATGGACCTCGACAGGTCCGGTGAAAAGCTTGAATCAGGGTCGCCCGCCAAAACGGGCCCGGCTCACGGGTTCAAGCCGCGGCGGCGCGGCGATGCTTCGACAGCCGCTCCTCGGCTTGCGCCAGTTGTTCGGGCAGACCGCGCAGCACCACGATGTCGCTCGCGCGCAGTTTCGTCGACGGGTCCGGTTCGACGCCGCGGATGCCGTGCCGGCGGATCGCGGTCACTTCGACACCGAGTTCGTACAGGCCCACCTCGGCGAGCGTACGGCCCACCGCGTCGGCACTCTCGTCGACCGGCACCGATTGTAGCCGCACCTGCTCGTGGCCGTCGTCGTCGTCGATGTCGTCGGCGCCGTGGAAATAGCCGCGCAACAGCGAATAGCGTTCGTCGCGCATCTCCTCGACGCGCCGCACCACGCGCCGCATCGGCACACCCATCACGACGAGCGTATGCGACGCGAGCATCAGGCTGCCCTCGACGATCTCCGGAATCACCTCCGTCGCGCCGGCGGCGAGCAGTTTCTCCAGATCGGCATCGTCGACGGTGCGCACGATGACCGGCAGCGTCGGCTCCATCTCGTGAATGTTGTGCAGCACGCGCAGTGCCGACGGCGTGTTCGCGTAGGTGATCGCGATCGCGGCCGCGCGATGCAGGCCGGCGGCCAGCAGCGACTCGCGCCGCCCCGCGTCGCCGAACACGACCGATTCGCCGGCTGCCGCGGCCGCCGCGACACGGTCGGGATCGAGATCGAGCGCGACATACGAGAGCCCTTCATGCTCGAGCATGCGTGCGAGGTTCTGCCCGGCGCGGCCGTAGCCGCAGATGATTACGTGGCCGCTCTGCTTCAGGCTTTGCGTGGCGATGCGCGTCATCTGCAACGACTGCATCATCCATTCGGTCGACGACAGCCGCAGCACGACACGGTCCGCGTTCTGGATCATGAACGGCGCGGCGAGCATCGACAGCAGCATCGCGGCGAGAATCGCCTGCAACAGCGTCGCGTCGACGAGATGTCGGTCGAGAATCAGGTTCAGCAGCACGAAGCCGAACTCGCCCGCCTGCGCGAGACCGATACCGGTACGCATCGCGACGCCCGGCGTCGCGCCGAAGAGCCGCGCAAGGCCGGTGATCATGATCAATTTCAGCAGCACCGGGCCGAGGAAAAAGGCCAGCACGACCAGCGGATGCTCCCAGATCACGCGCGGATTGAGCAGCATGCCGGTGGTCACGAAGAAGAGCCCGAGCAGCACGTCGCGAAACGGCTTGATGTCCTCTTCGACCTGATGCCGATACGGCGTCTCGGCGATCAGCATGCCGGCGATGAACGCGCCGAGCGCGAGCGACAGCCCGAATTTGTCGGTGATGAACGCGGCGCCGAGCGTCACCAGCAGCAGATTGAGGACGAACAGCTCCTGCGAGCGGCGCCGCGCGACGACGTTGAACCAGCGCGTCATGAAGCGCTGCCCGACGATCAGCAGCAGCGCGAGGGCCACGACGATCTTGATCGCCGCGACGCCGAGCGCGCTGACCAGATTCTCCGAGCGGCCGCCGAGCGCCGAAATGATGATCAACAGCGGCACCACCGCGAGATCCTGAAACAGCAGCACGCCGAAGATATTACGGCCGTGCTCGGTTTCGATTTCGAGCCGCTCCGCGAGCATCTTGCTGACGATTGCCGTCGACGACATCGCCAGCGCGCCGCCCAGCGCGACGCTCCCCTGCCACGTGATATGCACCCAACGCTCGAGCACGAAGCCGAGCGACACGGCCACCGCGACCGTGCCGATCACCTGCAGCAAGCCGAGTCCGAACACGAGCCGGCGCATCGTGCGCAGCTTGGCGAGCGAAAACTCGAGCCCGATCGAGAACATCAGGAACACGACGCCGAATTCCGCGAGATTCTGCGCTCCCGCCGAATCGGGAATCAGCCCGAACGCATGCGGCCCGACGACGATGCCGACCGTCAGGTAGCCGAGCATCGGCGGCAGATTCAGGAAGCGAAAGATCACCACGCCCGCCACCGATGCCAGCAGCAGAAACAGCGTCATTTCGAGCGGGGAAATCATCGGCAAAAACGCATGGGTGAAGCGTCCTCGTTCGTCAGCGGAACCGCGCACGAGAACGCCGTGCGAGATGATTGATTGGGCCGGCAAAAAAGCTGCAAAAAGGCGGCAAAGCAGCTGAAAAAGGGATTGTCGACAGGCCGATGCAGACAGCGGCTCGGCACAGCAGGCCCGGCGCGGCGAACAGGCGCCTTTGCTATACTCCGCGAATGATAGCGAAAATCAATGGCGACAGGGCACTCACGCTTGCTCGCGACGTACTCGACATCGAAGCGGACGCCGTGCGCGCGCTTCGCGACCAGCTCGACGGCAGTTTCGTCGGCGCGGTCGATTTCATCCTGGGTTGCCGTGGACGCGTGGTCGTCTCCGGCATCGGTAAATCCGGCCACGTGGCCCGCAAACTCGCGGCCACGCTGGCAAGCACCGGCACACCCGCGTTCTTCGTGCATCCGGCGGAAGCAAGCCACGGCGACCTCGGCATGGTCACCGCCGACGACGTATTTCTCGCGCTGTCCAATTCGGGCGAAACCGAGGAGCTGATGGCGATCCTGCCGCTCATCAAGCGGATCGGCGCGAAGCTGATCGCGATGACGGGCCGTCCTGGCTCAAGCCTCGCGCAACTCGCGGATGTGCATCTGAATTCCGGCGTCGCGAAGGAAGCCTGTCCGATGAATCTCGCGCCCACCGCCAGCACCACCGCCGCGCTCGCGCTCGGCGATGCGCTCGCGGTCGCGGTGCTCGACGCGCGCGGCTTCGGCCGCGACGACTTCGCGCGCTCACATCCGGGCGGCGCGCTCGGCCGACGCCTGCTCACCTACGTGCGCGACGTCATGCGCACCGGCGACCAGTTGCCGCAGGTCACACCTGAGGCAACCGTCAGCGATGCCCTCTTCCAACTGACCGCGAAGCGCATGGGCATGACCTCGGTCGTCGACCGCGAGGGCCGTGTGACGGGCATCTTCACCGACGGCGACCTGCGCCGCGTGCTCGAACGCGACGGCGATTTCCGCCAGTTGCCGATCGCCTCGGTGATGACCGCGGGCCCGCGCACGATCGGGCCGGATCATCTCGCGGTCGAAGCCGTGGAACTGATGGAGCGTTATCGTATCAATCAGATGCTGGTCGTCGACGAAACGGGCAAGCTGATCGGCGCGCTCAACATGCACGACCTGTTTTCGAAGAAGGTGATCTGATGGCCGTTGCTCCCCCTACCGCTACCGAACGCGCAAGCCGCGTGAAGCTGATGATTTTCGACGTCGACGGCGTACTGACCGACGGCGGCCTGCTGTTCACGGCGGAAGGCGACACGATGAAAGGCTTCAACTCGATGGACGGCCACGGCATGAAGCTGCTGCGCCAGGCCGGCATCGAAACGGCGCTCATCACCGGGCGCAAGTCCGGCATCGTGGCCGCGCGGGCGAAAGAAATGAACATCGCGCATGTCTACCAGGGCGTGCAGGACAAGCCACAGGCGTTCGCCGACCTGCTGCGGCAAACCGGCCTTACCGCCGAGGACTGCGGCTACATGGGCGACGACTGGGTCGATCTCGCGGTGATGCTGCGCGTCGGCTTCGCGGCCGCGCCGGCCAATTCGCATCCCGAAGTGATCGCGCGCGCCCACTGGGTCAGCGAGGCGCGCGGCGGTTACGGCGCGGCGCGCGAAGTGTGCGACACGCTGCTGCGTGCCCAGCACAAATATGAAGCACTGCTCGCGGCGGCGTGCAGCGGCGAGCAACGGGGCCTCGTGGGATGAACCAGTTTCGCCTGACTTCGCTGATCCCGCTCATCGCGATGGCGGCGCTCGCCGGCATCACGTGGTGGCTGCTGCAAGCCACGTTGCCGCGCAAGACCGACGACGAGGTGCGCCCGAAGGAACACACGCCGGACTACTTCGCCGACAACTTTTCGGTGTCCGAGCTCGACCAGTCAGGCGCGACGCAGTACCGGCTGACCGCGCAGTCGCTGGTCCATTACGAGGACGACGAAATGAGCGACCTCGTCAAGCCGGCGATGCGTGCGTTCCAGCCCGGCAAGCCGATCGTCACCGCGACCGGCGACACGGGCACGGTCAACGCGGATGCGTCGATCGTCAATCTGTACCAGAACGCGCGCATCCTGCGCGCGCCCGGCGACGGCGATCCGCAGATGCAGGCCGATTCCGAGCATTTCAGGGTCCTCGTCAACGACGATGTGATCGAGACTGAAAAGCCAGTTAAACTTCAGCGCGGCATGTCCGTGATGACTGCCAGCGGCATGAAATACAACAATGTCACCCGGTTTATGCAACTGTTCGGCAATGTAAGAGGCGCAATCGCCGCGTCCGATTCCGGCCACTAAGCCAACGCATACCGGGTAATCCATTCCAGGCGTGACTGCATGAACGAATCGCACCCCCGTTTTGATACCGGCCGTTCGCGCGCGCTGTCCGCGTGCCGCGCCGCACTTGCTGCGCTCGTCGTCGCGCTGCCGCTCGTCGGCTTCGCGCCGCTTGCGCACGCGGACCGCGCCGACAAAGACAAGCCGCTTAACATCGAAGCGGACAACATGACTTACGACGACCTGCGGCAGGTCAGCATCTTCACCGGCCACGTGGTGGCCACCAAAGGGACGATCCTGATCAAGGCCGATCGCGTCGAAGTGTCGCAAGACCCGCAGGGCTACCAATTCGCGACCGGCACCTCGAGCGGCGGCAATCTGTCGTATTTCCGCCAGAAGCGCGAAGGGCTCGACGAATACATCGAGGGTACGGCGATCCGTATCGACTACGACGGCAAGCAGGATCTGACCACGCTGACCACCAACGCGACGGTGCGCCGCCTGCAGGGCATGACGACGCTGCTCGACCAGGTGCACGGTAGCGTGATCACCTACGACGGCCAGAACGACTTCTACACCGCGAAGTCAGGCAAGGACGTCGCAGGTCCGGGCAACCCGACCGGCCGCGTGCGCGCGATGCTGTCGCCGCGCAACGCCGGCGCCGCGCCGCTGACCGGCGCGTCGGCCACGCTCACGCCGTCCAACTCGATCCAGGGAGCGCCGAACCAGTGAGCACCATGAGCAGCACCATCGCGCCCCTCCCCCATCGGAAGCCGGCCGGCACCAGCAGTTCGCTGGTCGTGCGCAATCTGAAGAAGCGCTATGGCTCGCGCACGGTCGTCAAGGACGTGTCGCTCGACGTGAAGAGCGGCGAAGTGGTCGGCCTGCTCGGCCCGAACGGCGCCGGCAAGACCACGTCGTTCTACATGATCGTCGGCCTCGTGCCGCTCGACGCCGGCGAAATCGATCTGGACGGCAAGTCGATCAGCCTGCTGCCCATTCACAAACGCGCATCGCTCGGCCTGTCATATCTGCCGCAGGAAGCGTCGGTGTTCCGTAAGTTGAGCGTCGAGCAGAATATTCGCGCGGTGCTGGAATTGCAGCACGACGAAAACGGCAAGCGCCTCGGCAAAGACGTGATCACGTCACGCACCGAAGCGCTGCTCGACGAGCTTCAGATCGCGCATCTGCGTGAAAATCCGGCGCTGTCGCTGTCGGGCGGCGAGCGTCGTCGGGTTGAAATTGCGCGCGCGCTGGCAACCAATCCGAGCTTCATTCTGCTCGACGAACCGTTCGCCGGCGTCGACCCGATCGCGGTGCTGGAAATCCAGAAAATCGTCAAGTTCTTGAAGCAGCGCAATATCGGCGTCCTGATCACCGACCACAACGTGCGCGAAACGCTAGGTATCTGCGATCACGCGTACATCATCAGCGACGGCAGCGTGCTGGCCGCCGGCGCGCCTAGCGACATCATCGAAAACGAAAGCGTGCGGCGCGTCTATCTGGGCGAGCACTTCCGCATGTAAGCACGTACGGCGTCCCCGGCCACGCGAGCGCGCGCGGCCGCGGCGCCATTTTTGCGGCACCCGCACATTCGTTGTCAGGCGGCGCAGGGTGGCGCCGCGCGGCGCGCCAAATTGGGCGTACCCAAAAATTGCGAGTGCCGCAAGGTATCGCGGTCGTGGCAAACTCTCTACAATGAATCTCAACTTGCCATGAAAGCCAGCCTCCAACTCCGCCTATCGCAGCATCTTGCGCTCACGCCGCAACTGCAACAGTCCATCCGGCTGCTTCAGTTATCGACGCTCGAACTGCAGCAGGAAGTCGCCATGGCGATCTCGCAGAATCCTCTCCTCGAAAACGAAGACGAGTGGATCGCGAGCCCGTTGCGGGTGGCAGCCGACGGTTCCTTGATCGCCCAGACACCGGGCTCCTCGGCGCCGGCCGATCCGATGGCCGGCAACGGTTCGGCATCGTCCGAGGGCAACGGCGAGCGAGCCGAAAGCGGCGAGCCGCAGGGTGTCGACGAATACAATGGCCTTTCGGGCGACGGCGGCGGCGATACCTCGCAGTGGAACCTGGACGACTACGGCCGCTCCGGCAACGCGTCGGACGACGACGACCTGCCCCCGCTGCAAATCCACGAATCGAGCACGTCGCTGCGCGACCACCTGATGGCGCAACTGCGCGTCACCCAGGCGAGCCAGCGCGACCGCGCGCTCATCACGTTCCTGATCGAATCGCTGGACGACGACGGCTATCTCGCCGCCACGTTCGAAGAAGTGCTGGCCGACCTGCCCGAAGAACTCGAAGTCGACGTCGACGAACTGAACGCCGCGCTTGCGCTGCTGCATAGCTTCGACCCATCAGGTGTCGGCGCGCGCTCCGCGTCCGAATGTCTGAAGCTGCAGTTGCTGCGGCTCGAGCCATCGCCCACGCGCACGCTTGCGCTAGACATTGTCAGCCATTACCTGGAACTGCTCGCCGCGCGCGATTTCACGCGGCTGCGCAAGCACCTTAAGGCCAGCGACGACGATCTGCGCGACGCGCATGTGCTGATCCGCTCGCTCGAACCATTTCCGGGCGCGGCCTACGGCAAGGCCGAAGCGGACTACGTGGTGCCCGACATCATGGTGCGCAAAACGGCACAGGGCTGGCTGGCGGAGCTGAATCCGGAGGTAGTGCCGAAGCTGCGGATTAACCATCTATACGCGAATATTCTGCGCAATAACCGCGGCGATCCGGGCAGTGGTTCGTTGCGCCAGCAACTGCAGGAAGCACGCTGGCTGATCAAAAATATCCAGCAGCGTTTCGAGACGATCCTGCGGGTTGCGCAGGCAATTGTCGAGCGTCAAAAGAGCTTTTTTGTGCACGGCGAAATTGCCATGCGCCCCTTGGTTTTGCGGGAAATAGCTGATACGCTGGGCCTACACGAGTCGACTGTCTCGCGTGTGACAACCGGCAAATACATGCTGACCCCATTCGGGACGCTGGAATTCAAGTACTTTTTCGGCTCACACGTTTCGACGGACACCGGCGGCGCGGCCTCCTCCACGGCCATTCGCGCGCTGATCAAACAACTGATAGGAGCGGAAAACCCGAAATCGCCACTTTCAGACAGTCGCATAGCCGAACTGCTGGCGGAACAGGGCTTCGTGGTCGCACGGCGTACCGTTGCGAAATACCGTGAGGCGCTCAAAATCCCGGCAGTCAACCTGCGCAAGTCTCTGTAGCCCGCCGCGTTTTGCAGCGGGCATTTACCGGCCGCTCCGCACCTGGCGGACAGGCCGGCCGCTGCGACCTGCCAGATGTCCGTCACCGGGGGGCGACACAGGCAAGCCGTCAGATCGACCGGACCTTTGTCATTGTGCGGACCAAGCGGCCATTAGCTTGGAGAAGCACTATGAATCTCAAGATCAGTGGACACCACCTCGAAGTAACGCCTGCGTTGCGCGAATACGTGATCACCAAACTGGACAGGGTGCTAAGACATTTCGATCAGGTCATCGACGGCAGTGTGGTCCTCTCGGTCGACAACCATAAGGAAAAGGACAAGCGTCAAAAGGTGGAAATCAACCTCCATCTGAAGGGTAAGGATATCTTCGTCGAGAGTTGTGACAGCGATTTGTACGCTGCAATCGATCTGATGATCGACAAGCTCGACAGGCAGGTGATACGCCACAAGGATCGTCTGCAAGGCCATCAGCACGAAGCGATCAAGTATCAGCCGGCGCCGCAACTGGACGTGCCGCCGCAATAGGAGAAATTAGAGGAAATTCCTCAATTCCCTTGAACTCGTCGAGCCGCCCGCGACCGGGCGGTTTTTCGTTTCAGCGCCCCGGTTCCCGCTCACCGGCGGTGCGTCTCGCCGAGGCCGACCCCAACCATTCCCGCAAAGGTTTGCGCAGCGCGACACGTGCCGCGGCGCAAGCGCTGAAAAACCTGATATGCATAGATGGCGCGCCGCACCATCGGCCGTCACCCTGTTCTATAATGTTCCAGTTACCATCGGGGTCAAGCCAGCTCTGATGAAGTACGGCCGATCGAAATCCAACGCTTTCGCGATCGACTCTGACCGTCCGTCTTCGCCAGCATCGAACGAATGGAACGTCACTCAACCGCCCCGGTGGGGAGAACTCAGGCCACGTTTTCGCCTGTCAAAATGAATCGTTTAGCCAAATTTCTTCCCCTCGAGAACGTCGTCATCGGACTATCGGTCACCAGCAAGAAACGCGTGTTCGAGCAAGCGGGCCTGATCTTCGAGAACCAGAACGGCATCGCTCGCAGTACCGTCACAGACAATCTTTTTGCGCGAGAACGACTCGGCTCGACCGGGCTCGGCGAAGGCGTCGCGATCCCGCATGGGCGGATCAAGGGCCTCAAGCAGCCGCTCGCCGCATTCGTCAGACTCGCCGAACCGATCCCCTTCGAAGCGCCGGACGGCCAGCCGGTCTCGCTGCTGATCTTCCTGCTCGTCCCCGAACAGGCCACTCAGCAGCACCTCGAAATTCTTTCCGAGATTGCGCAGTTGCTGTCCGATCGCGACGCCCGCGAGCGGCTGCACACGGAAGAAGACCGCGAATCGTTGCATCGCCTGCTTACTCAGTGGCAACCTTGACTCAACGGCGGCGGTAGTTCATGCACGCACACACACGCAGGTAAGGCCCGGTAAGCGGCTCACACTGGAGTCACTGACTCATGGATACGTCCAGCATCAACGCCCAGAGCATTTTCGACGACAACGCCGCCATGCTGAAGCTCAGCTGGCTCACGGGGCATGAAGGCTGGGAGCGCGGCTTTTCTTCGGAATCGGTCGCCAATGCCACGTCGAGCGCCGACCTCGTCGGCCACCTGAACCTGATCCACCCCAACCGGATCCAGGTGCTCGGCGACGCTGAAATCGACTACTACAAACGTCAGACCGACGAAGACCGCTCGCGCCACATGGCCGAGTTGATCGCGCTGGAGCCGCCGTTTCTCGTCGTCGCGGGCGGAGTCGCGGCGCCGCCGGAGCTGGTGCTGCGCTGCACGCGCTCGTCGACGCCGCTGTTCACGACGCCGACCTCGGCGGCCGCGGTGATCGATAGTCTGCGTCTTTACATGTCGCGCATTCTCGCGCCGCGCGCGACGCTGCACGGCGTGTTTCTCGACATCCTCGGCATGGGCGTGTTGCTGACCGGCGACTCGGGCCTCGGCAAGAGCGAGCTCGGCCTCGAACTGATTAGCCGAGGCCACGGTCTCGTCGCCGACGACGCTGTCGACTTCGTGCGCCTCGGCCCGGACTTCGTCGAAGGACGCTGTCCGCCGCTGCTGCAGAACCTGCTCGAAGTTCGCGGCCTCGGTCTGCTCGACATCAAGACGATCTTCGGCGAAACGGCGGTGCGCCGCAAAATGAAACTGAAGCTGATCGTGCAACTGGTGCGCCGCCCCGACGGCGAATTCCAGCGGCTGCCGCTGGAAAGCCAGACCGTCGACGTGCTCGGCCTACCGATCAGCAAGGTGACGATCCAGGTGGCCGCCGGCCGCAACCTCGCGGTGCTGGTCGAAGCGGCCGTGCGCAACACGATTCTGCAGCTGCGCGGTATCGACACGCTGCGCGATTTCATGGATCGGCAACGTCTCGCCATGCAGGATCCCGATAGCCAGTTTCCCGGAAAGCTGATCTGAAGCCCGCGACAGCGCCATGAAGCGCCCGCAGAAGGCAGGCCGCGGGCACGCGCATGGAGGCCAGATGCTATGATGAAATCTACGCTTTCGACGACTCCATGCGCATAATCCTGATCACCGGTATCTCCGGCTCCGGCAAATCGGTTGCCCTGAACGCGCTCGAAGACGCGGGTTATTACTGCGTCGATAATCTGCCGCCGCGTTTCCTGCAGCAACTCGCCACCTACCTCGCCGCGGACGGCCAGGATCGTCTCGCGGTCGCGATCGACGCGCGCTCCGGTTCGTCGCTCGACGAAATGCCCGCGATGATCCGCGACCTCAAGCGCTCGCACGACGTGCGCGTGCTGTTCCTGAGTGCGAGCACGCAGTCGCTGATTCAACGCTTTTCCGAAACGCGTCGCCGCCATCCGCTGTCCGGCTCGCCCGCGCACGACGCGGACGTTGGCCTGCTCACGTCGCTCGCCGAAGCGATCGAACGCGAGCGCGAACTGGTCGCGGGACTTGCCGAATTCGGCCATCAGATCGACACGAGCAATCTGCGCGCGAACGTGCTGCGCGCATGGGTCAAGCGCTTCATCGAACAGGAGGACGCGGGGCTCGTGCTGATGTTCGAGTCGTTCGGCTTCAAGCGCGGCGTACCGCTCGACGCGGATTTCGTATTCGACGTACGCACGCTGCCGAACCCATACTACGATCATGAATTGAGGCCGCTCACCGGCCTCGACAAACCGGTCATGGATTTTCTCGATGCGCAGCCGGTCGTCCACGAGATGATCGACGACATCGAGAAGTATCTGTCCAAGTGGCTGCCGCATTTCCGCGACGACAATCGCAGCTACCTGACCGTCGCAATCGGTTGCACGGGCGGCCAGCACCGCTCGGTATTCATCGCGGAGACGCTTGCCGCGCGTCTCGCAACATCGGCGAATGTGATTGTGCGGCACCGCGATGCGCCGGTCGACGTCGGCGAATCATCGAAGCTGGTGGCTTAACCGGCCGCATCGCGCGGCCTTAACCCGAAGCGTTGCGCCATGTCCTCTACGCCTACTGTGTACGCCGATTTGCCGCTGTTTCCGCTGCATACGGTGCTATTTCCCGATGGCTTGCTGCCGCTCAAAATCTTCGAAGCGCGCTACCTCGACATGGCGCGCGACTGTCTGCGCGAAAAAACACCGTTCGGCGTTTGCATGCTGAAAAGCGGCGCCGAAGTCGCGCGCGAGGAAGAACCTTCGGTACCCGAAACGATCGGCTGTCTCGCCGAAATCGACGAGTGCGACGTCGAAGCATTCGGCATGCTGCTGATTCGCGCGCGCGGCACGACGCGCTTTCGTCTGTTATCGCATCGCGTCGAAGCGAGCGGTCTGCTGGTCGGCATGGCCGAGCCGCTCGCCGATGATCTCCCGCTCGAGGGCAATGAGCTATTGGCCAAATTCGGCGCGTGCGCGGAAGTGCTCGAGCGGATCATCGCAACGATCCGCGAACGCGATCCGGACAGCCTACCGTTCGCCGAGCCGTTCCGGCTCGACGATCCGTCGTGGGTGTCGAACCGTCTCGCCGAGGTGCTGCCAATCGCGTTGCGCGCACGGCAAAAGCTGATGGAATTAACCGATGCCGGCGCGCGCATCGACGTCGTGCATCACTACATGCAACAGCATCAGTTGCTGTGAAATCCTGAAGTCGTGAAGGCTGCCGCGCCGGACTCAAGTCGCCCGCTCAGCACCTCCGATCCATTCCGTTAGAGCAACGAACCATGCAGACTGGCGAGCAGCTTGCGTACCGGCGCCGGCACGCCGAACGAATCCAGATCGCTGAGCGCAACCCATGCGGTGTCCGCATCGTTGAGCGCGGCCAGGGCGCCGACACGGCGATCGAACTCCGCAAGCCGCGGTTCGATATCGAGCTTGAAATGCGTGAATACGTGTGAGAACGACGCGAGCGCGGACACTTCGCCGTCGCCGCCGAACGCGCGCGCCCGCTCGGCCAGCGATGCTTCGTCGGCAGCTTCGGGCAGACTCCACAGACCACCCCAGATGCCCGACGGTGGACGCCGCTCGAGCATCACCGCATTGCCGTCGCGCAGCAGCAGCATCCACGTACGGCGTGTCGGCACCGCTTTCTTCGGGCGCGCGGTCGGCAATTCACGTTGACGTCCGGTGACGTTGGCAACGCAGTCCGGCGCGAACGGACAGCGCGAGCAATGGGGTTTGCCGCGCACGCACAATGTCGCGCCGAGATCCATCAAGCCCTGCGTGTACCCGCTGACCTCCGCGTTCGACGCATTCGACGGCAGCAGTGACTCCGCGAGCGTCCACATTGCGTTCTCGACTTTCTTCTCGCCCGGAAAGCCTTCGACGCCGAATACGCGCGCGAGCACGCGCTTCACGTTGCCGTCGAGAATCGTCGCGCGCGCGCCGAACGCGAACGACGCGATCGCCGCGGCCGTCGAGCGGCCAATGCCGGGCAACTCGGCGAGCTCATCGACCGACGCGGGAAACGCGCCGCCATGCTGCTCGACGACGACCTGCGCGCAGCGTTGCAGATTGCGCGCGCGCGTGTAGTAGCCGAGGCCGGCCCACAGCGCCATCACGTCATCGGACGGCGCGGCGGCGAGCGCGGCGACATCCGGGAAACGCGCGAGAAATTTCGCGTAGTACGGAATCACCGTCGACACCTGGGTCTGCTGCAGCATGATTTCGGACAGCCAGATGCGATACGGATCGCGCGTGTTCTGCCACGGCAGATCGTGGCGGCCGTGCTGGCGCTGCCACGCGACCAGCCGCGCGGAAAACTCGGGCATCGGCGCAAACGCGGGCGCGGTGTCGGACGCGCTGGAGCGCGCGCCGGTCGTTGGGGTCAGGCGGGAAGGCATCGAGAATCTAGCGCTGGCAAGTGGGACAGAAGTACGTGGAGCGTTGCCCCTGCACGATCTGTTTGATTGGCGTTCCACACACGCGGCATGGCAGGCCCGCGCGATCATAGACGAAGTAGTCGAGCTGAAAATAGCCGCTTTCGCCGTCGCTGCCGACGAAATCGCGCAGCGTGCTGCCGCCCCTGTCGATCGCGGCGGCGAGCGTCACGCGCACGGCATCGGCCAGCAGTTCATAACGCACGAGCGACACGCGGCCCGCCGCGGTGGTTGGCCGGATGCCCGCGCGAAACAGACTCTCCGACGCGTAGATATTGCCCACGCCGACCACGAGGTCCCCCGCCAGCAGCGCCTGCTTCACCGACACCTTGCGCCCGCGCGTCAACCGATGCATCAGCGCGCCCGAAAAAGCCGGCGAGAAAGGCTCGACGCCAAGGCTCGCGAGCAGCGGATGTTCGAGGATGTCGCCTGCTTCGCGCGGATGCCATAGCACCGCGCCGAAGCGGCGGGGATCACGATAGCGCAGGATAAAGTCGTCGAAGATCCAGTCGACATGATCGTGCTTCGCCGCGGCAGGCGGATGCGGCACATGACGCAGAACGCGCAACGTGCCCGTCATGCCGAGGTGGACGATGAACCACCCAGCGTCGATTTCGAACAGCAAATACTTGCCGCGTCGCTCGACTTTGCGCACCACGTGGCCGCGCAAGGTTTTCGCAAGGTCGGCCGGAATTGGCCAGCGCAGCGCGGCCGTCCGCACGTCGACGCGCTCAACCTTGCGCCCGGACACATACGGTTCGATCCCCCGTCGGGTAACCTCGACTTCTGGCAACTCTGGCATGGCTGATTGGTCTGCTACTTGCGTGAGTGGTTGTGCGCGTATTGTAGCGAGCGCGTTACAATCGACTGAAACATTGAACGGATTTCCATGAACGTGTCCTTCGTGAAGCTGCTATCAAAGCGCCGCGCGCGCGTGTCCAACGTGCCGCTCGCCGTGTCCGCTCGCCGGATGCTCGGTGCGGCCGTGCTCGGATTGTGGGCGCTGGCCGCCGTGCCCGCGCATGCGCAGGACCCGACGCCGGATTCCGACGACACGTCGGTCACGATGCCGGACCCGCTGGGTCCGGCAACACCTGAAGACGAAAAGTCGCTGCCCGGCGTGCCGCTGTCGAGCCAGATCGTCTTCCAGGTGCTGGCCGCCGAGATCGCGCTGCAGCGCGACCAACCGGCACCGGCCTATCAGACCTACCTCGCGCTCGCGCGCGACACTCACGACCCGCGCATGGCGCAACGCGCCACCGAAATAGCGCTGGCGGCGCAGAGCCCGTCGGACGCGCTCGCCGCCGCGCAACTGTGGCAACAGTACGCGCCGAGTTCGGAACGCGCCGCCCAGCTCGACGCGTCGCTGCTCGTGCTGTCTGGCAGGCCCGACGATGCGTCGCCGATCCTGTCGCAAGAACTGGCGAAGGTACCCGAGGAAAATCGCGGCAGCGCGGTCCTCGCGCTGCAACTGCTGTTGTCGCGCGGCCCGAACCGCGTCGGTGGCCTGCACGTGTTGCAGGACCTGCTGAAGAACGACATGAACCGGCCGGAGGCGCAACTGGCCCTCGCGCGTCAGCAGCTGCTGGCCGACGACGCGCCGGGCGCGCACAAGTCGCTCGAGCAGGCGCTCACGATCAAGCCCGACTATCTGCCGGCGGCGTTGATGCTGTCGCAAATGGGTCCGGAGGAGCGCAAGGAAGGCATCGCGTCGCTCGAAAAGTACGTGCAGCAGAATCCGAAATCGCATGACGCACGGCTCGCGCTGGCGCAGATGTATCTTGCCAGCGACCGTCTCGACGACGCGCAGAAGCAGTTCGAGCTCATGCGCAAGGCAAACCCCAACGACTTGACACCGTTGATGGCGCTCGCGCTGATCAAGATCCAGCAGAAAAATCTCCCCGAAGCGCAGACGTATCTGATGCAGTACGCGCAGCAGGCCGAGAAGACGCCGGGTGTCGATGCGGGCCAGGCCTACATCTACCTCGCGCAGCTAGCGCTCGAACAGAAGAATGAGGCGGCCGCGAGCGACTGGCTGAACAGGATCTCGCCAGCGAGTCAACAATACCTGGCCGCGCAGATTACCCGCGCGCAACTGCTCGCGAAACAGGGCAAGACCGAGGAGGCGCGCCAGTTGCTCTCCAACTTGCAGACCTCCGATCCGCGTGATGTGGCGCTGATCGCGCGCACCGATGCGGCGATCCTGTTCGACGCGAAGCGCTACCCGGAGGCCGAAGCGCGTCTGCAGCAAGCCACGGCGAACTTTCCCGACGACCCCGACCTCACCTACGACTACGCGATGGCCGCCGAGAAAACCGGCCATTACGACATCATGGAAGCGCAGCTGCGCAAGCTGATCGAGACGCAGCCGGACAATCCGCAGGCGTATAACGCGCTCGGCTATTCGCTCGCAGATCGCAACCAGCGCCTGCCAGAGGCGGACAAGCTGGTCGAGAAGGCCTCGGCGCTCGCACCGAACGATGCGTTCATCATGGACAGCGTCGGCTGGGTCAAGTACCGGATGGGTAACACGGCCGATGCGATCAAGCTGCTGCGCAAGGCATACAGCCTCCAGCCGAACGCGGAAATCGGCGCGCACCTCGGCGAAGTGCTGTGGAAGGCCGGCGAGCAGGAACAGGCGCGCGCCGCGTTTCGCGAGGCTCGCAAGCTCGAACCCGACAACGAGACTCTCGTCAAAACGTTGCAACGTCTTCAGGTAAACAATCTTTGATGCGTCTTTCCCGTTTGATTTCTTTTTCCAGGGCGCCTCGCGGCAGCGCGGTTGGTTTCGCGGCGGCGGCGGTTGTCGCGCTGGCCGGCTGCGCGTCGGTGAAGCCGCAGGGGCCGTCCACGTCGAACGCCGCCACCGAAGTCACCGCGCAGACGAGCCGCTCGTATCAGGGCCGCTTCGCGATCCAATACAACGATCAGAACGGCCAGCAGCGCAACGCTTACGGCAATTTCTCGTGGCAGGAAACGGGCGACACCGTCACGCTGCAGTTGCGCAATCCGCTTGGCCAGACGCTGGCCATCGTGACTTCGTCGCCGGCTTCGGCCACGCTCGAATTGCCGAACCGCCAGCCGCTCACCGCCGATAACGTGTCGACGCTGATGCAGAACGCGCTCGGCTTCTCGCTGCCGGTCGAAGGGTTGCGCTACTGGCTGCAACCGTCGCCGGCGCCGACTTCGCGCGCGAAGACCGAGAAGGATCCGGAGCAACCGTCGCGCCTGAAGCAGATCACCCAGGACGGCTGGACGATCGACTATGTGGCCTATGCCGATGCACCAGCCACCGGCGTGAAGCGCCTCAATCTGAGCCGCTCGGAGCCGCCACTCGACATCAAGCTCGTGCTGGATCAGTGAGTCGTTCTTGCTGGGCCTTTTGTCCCAGCATCCGCTCACGTAACCTTGCTACCCGTTTGGCGCCACCGTGGCGCATGTAGCCTTCACTCATGATCGAAACAACCAATTCGCTGCGCGACTGTCTCGCGCCAGCGAAACTCAATCTCTTCCTGCACATCACCGGCCGTCGGCCGGATGGTTATCACACGCTGCAGACGGTCTTCCAGTTGCTTGACTGGGGCGACACGCTGCACTTCACGCGACGCGACGACGGTCTCATCACGCGCCGCACCGAAATCGCCGACGTGCCACCCGAGCATGACCTGACCGTACGCGCCGCGACGTTGCTGAAGGTACATACGGGCTCCCGCGAAGGCGTCGATATCGAAATCGACAAGCGCCTGCCGATGGGCGCGGGCCTCGGCGGCGGCAGTTCCGATGCGGCGACGACGCTGCTCGCGCTCAATCGCCTGTGGAAGCTCGATCTGCCACGTCAGGAGTTGCAGGATCTTGCGTTGAAACTCGGCGCGGACGTGCCTTTCTTCGTATTTGGAAAAAATGCGTTTGCAGAGGGTGTCGGAGAATCATTGGACGTTGTACAATTGCCGCCGCGTCACTTCTTGGTAGTGACGCCGAGGGTGCAGGTTCCGACTGCAGCGATTTTTTCCGAAAAAGCGTTGACAAGAGATACAAAGCCCCTCATAGTTACGGACTTTCCCGCAGAACTCAGCTGCAACACTGAGTGGCCAGAAAGCTTCGGCCGGAATGACATGCAGCAGGTTGTCGTAGGAAAGCACGCGGAAGTAGCGCAAGTGTTGCGGTGGTTTGAAAGCATCGCGCCAGCGCGGATGTCCGGATCGGGTGCCAGTGTTTTTGCAGCGTTCCGTAGCAAAGCTGAAGCAGAAGCGGCGCAAGCCAAACTGCCCGGCGAGTGGAACAGTGCAGTAGCAGCGGGCTTGGATCAGCATCCACTCTTTGCTTTCGCGTCATAAGTTTTGCATCGTCGAACGAAACTCCACGTTCGACGGAGCTCAAAGTTAGTGTAGGGGAGTCGCCAAGCTGGTTAAGGCACCGGATTTTGATTCCGGCATGCAAAGGTTCGAATCCTTTCTCCCCTGCCAAAAATTCTCGTAGTTCGCTGTAGTTCGCATTTCTCCCGCCCCCAGCCTGAAGTAGGTGCACGATGAGCAGCCATGACGGCCTGATGGTTTTTACTGGCAACGCAAATCCCGCGCTTGCACAGGAAGTCGTCAAAAACCTCGGTATTCCCCTCGGCAAAGCAATGGTTAGCCGTTTCTCGGACGGTGAAATCCAAGTCGAGATTCAGGAAAACGTGCGCGGCAAGGATGTCTTCGTCCTGCAATCCACGTGCGCGCCGACTAACGACAATCTGATGGAACTGATGATCATGGTCGATGCGCTCAAGCGCGCATCCGCAGGCCGGATCACCGCAGCCATCCCCTACTTCGGTTATGCCCGTCAGGATCGTCGCCCGCGTTCGGCGCGCGTCGCCATCTCGGCTAAGGTCGTGGCGAACATGCTGGAAATCGCCGGCGTCGAGCGGATCATCACGATGGATCTGCACGCCGACCAGATTCAAGGCTTCTTCGACATCCCAGTCGACAACATCTACGCAACGCCCGTGCTGCTCGGCGATCTGCGCAAGCAGAACTACGAGAACCTGCTGGTCGTTTCGCCGGACGTCGGCGGTGTGGTGCGTGCCCGTGCATTGGCGAAGCAGCTCAATTGCGATCTCGCGATCATCGACAAGCGTCGCCCGAAGGCGAATGTCGCCGAAGTGATGAACATCATCGGTGAAGTCGAAGGCCGCACCTGCGTGATCATGGACGACATGGTCGACACGGCAGGCACGCTGTGCAAGGCCGCGCAGGTTCTGAAGGAACGCGGCGCGAAGCAGGTGTTCGCGTACGCCACCCACCCGGTTCTGTCGGGCGGCGCAGGTGAGCGTATTGCCGCTTCCGCACTCGACGAACTCGTTGTCACTGACACGATTCCGCTCGGCGAAGAAGCCCGTTCGTGCGCGAAGATCCGTTCGCTGACGAGCGCCGGTTTGCTCGCCGAAACGTTCTCGCGCATCCGCCGCGGCGATTCGGTGATGTCGCTGTTCGCTGAGAGTTAAGTATTTGCGAAGACACCGCGTACCGCTTCATGCGACACGCGGCGTTTTTGCACAATCGGCATGAACGAACGAAGGTTCTTGCCGCTATCCTGGGCCTCAGCCATTACGGCTTCGAGGCCCTGTTTTTACTGCCTGGTCGCGGGCAGTGCATTGGAGATTCAACATGAAAGTAGTCGCTTTCGAGCGTTCCCTGCAAGGTACGGGTGCGAGCCGCCGCCTGCGTAACTCGGGCAAGACCCCGGGTATCGTTTATGGCGCCGGCGCTGACACGCAACTGATCGAACTCGATCACAACGCCCTGTGGCACGCGCTGAAGAAAGAAGTTTTCCACTCGTCGATCCTCGATCTGGAAGTGGCAGGCAAGTCGCAACAGGTTCTGCTGCGCGACGTGCAATACCACCCATTCCGTCAGCTCGTGCTGCACGTGGACTTCCAGCGCGTCGACGCGACGAAGAAGCTGCACACCAAGGTGCCGCTGCACTTCTTGAACCAGGAAACCAACCCGGCAGTGAAGCTGTCGAGCGCGGTGATTTCGCACATCCTCAACGAAATCGAAATCGAGTGCTTGCCGTCGGCACTGCCGGAGTTCATCGAAGTCGACCTCGCGAAGATCGAAGCAGGTCAATCGGTTCACGCGAAGGACATCCCGTTGCCGGCAGGTGTGGCGCTCGTGGCCCACGTCGACGCGGAAAACCCGGTGGTCGCTGCTGCAACGATCCCGGCTGGCGCAATCGCTGAAGACGCTGCTGCTGCTGAAGGTGGCGAAACGCCGGCTGCTTAAGAGCCTTCCGGTTCGAAGCAAGCAATCCTCTCGATCCGTTTCCTATGAAACGGTCGATGTGACCCGCCGAGGTTCGCCCTGGCGGGTTTTTTTTCGGCTTTTCTAGTCCGGTACGTTTCACTTCCGGACTTGGTGGACTCACGCAATCATGATCAAGCTGATCGTCGGGCTCGGCAATCCGGGCGCCGAATACACCGCGACGCGTCACAACGCCGGCTGCTGGCTGGTCGATCAACTCGCGCGCGAGGCCAGCACCGCGCTGCGCGACGAGCGGCGCTTTCACGGCTTTTACGCGAAAGCGCGGTTGCATGGCGAGGAAGTGCATCTGCTCGAGCCGCAAACCTACATGAACCGCTCTGGTCAATCGGTCGTCGCGCTCGCGCAATTCTTCAAGATTCTTCCCGACGAGATCCTCGTCGCGCACGACGAGCTCGACATGCCACCCGGCAGCGTCAAGCTGAAGCTCGGCGGCGGCAGCGGCGGGCATAATGGGCTGAAGGACATCAGCGCGCATCTGTCGTCGCAGCAATACTGGCGGCTGCGGATCGGCATCGGCCATCCGCGCGATCTGATTCCCGAAAGCGCGCGCGCCGGCGCGAAGCCGGACGTCGCGAACTATGTGCTGAAGCCGCCGCGGCGAGAAGAGCAGGAGGTCATCGACGCGTCGATCGAACGCGCGCTCGCGGTGATGCCGCAGATCATCAAGGGCGAGCTCGAACGCGCAATGATGCAACTGCATCGCAACAACAGCTGACGCGCGCCACACTCATCGACACCCGCAATCGGCCCCGCAAGGAGAATCGCTTGAGCCGCTACTGGAGCGACATCGTTTACCGTCTGACGCCGTACGTGCCGGGCGAGCAGCCCGCGCTCGCGCATCCGGTGAAGCTGAATACCAACGAGAATCCGTATCCGCCGTCGCCGCGCGTGCTAGACGCGATCCGCCGCGAGCTCGGCGATACGGCCGACGCACTGCGCCGCTATCCCGATCCGAGCGCACGCAAGCTGCGCGAAACGGTCGCCGCGTATCACGGCATCCGCGCCGAGCAGGTGTTCGCGGGCAACGGCTCGGACGAGGTACTCGCGCTAACGTTCCAGGCCTTGCTCAAGCACGACAAGCCGCTGCTGTTTCCCGACATCACTTACAGCTTCTATCCGACCTACGCGAAGCTGTTCGAGGTCGACTACCGGACCATCCCCCTCGACGACAGCTTCGCGATCAACGTCGACGACTACACGGTGCCCAACAGCGGCATCCTGTTTCCGAATCCGAACGCGCCGACCGGCCGGCCGCTGCCGCTCGCGGTAATCGAACGCCTCGTCGCGAGCCATCCTGATTCGGTCGTGGTGATTGACGAAGCGTATGTCGACTTCGGCGCCGAGTCGGCGATTGCGCTGATCGCGCGCTATCCGAATCTGCTCGTCGTGCAGACCGTGTCGAAGTCGCGTTCGCTCGCCGGCATGCGCGTCGGCTTTGCGTTCGGCGATCCTGCGTTGATCGATGCGCTCAATCGCGTGAAGGACAGCTTCAATTCGTACCCGCTCGACCGCCTCGCGCAAGTCGCGGCCACCGCCGCCTACGAAGACGACGCGTGGTTTCGCGAATGCTGCGCGAAGGTGATCGCGAGCCGCGAACGGCTTGCGGCGGAATTGACCGCGTTCGGCTTCGAGGTGGTGCCATCGGCGGCGAATCTGCTGTTCGCGCGGCATGAGGGGTACGACGCGGCGACGCTCGCGTCGCGGCTGCGGCAACAGGAAATTTTCGTGCGGCATTTCAACGCGCCGCGCATCGACCAGCATTTGCGGATCTCGGTCGGCACCGACGCCGAATGCGACATATTGCTCGACGCTTTGCGCGGCATTTTCAGCGCTTACGTCGGATAACGGAAACGCCGCCCCCAAAAGAAAACGGCGAAGGTCCGCAGGCCTTCGCCGTTTTCTTTTGCGCGTCTCCCGCGAACGTCAGGTGCCCTTGGCGGCCTGCAACGCGTGATATTTCGCCATCAAACCTTCGGGCGTTTCCAAGTGGTTCGGGTCACGCGGAATGCACTCGACCGGACACACCTGAATGCATTGCGGCTCGTCGAAATGACCGACGCACTCGGTGCACTTCTTCGGGTCGATCACATAGATTTCCGGGCCCATCGAAATCGCGTCGTTCGGGCACTCGGGCTCGCAGACGTCGCAATTGATGCACTCGTCGGTAATCATCAGGGCCATGCCGCCACCAACTTTGCTAGAGAAAACAATACATTATAGCTTTTTCGCCCCCGCACGGCCGTGCAATCCCACGCCAGGGTCATGGACGGCTGCGCTTCTCGGCCAGGTAGCCTTCGTCGCAAACTGGTTGGCATATGCGCTGTTCAACGCCAACTGGATGCTGAACATGCCATTCGACACGCGGGAATTGCCGGGCTGTTTCGGCAACAGGGCCAGCAGTGCCTTCATCACATACAGAATGATTAGCGCGCCGGCCAGATCACCCACAAACATCGTGAAGAAGCTTTCGAACCAGTTCTTCGTCGTACCGGCCAGCGCGAACCACAGGTGGTGAAACAGCGTATTTGCTCCCGAATAGGCGACAGCCAGAACAAGCAGCCGCTTCGGCGTCAGGTTCGTCAGCGATGCGCGCAGATCGAAATACTCGAGCGCAAACCTGTAGACCAGATACGGTGCCAGTGACCCAAGCAAAGCGCCTGCTATTGCACGCACCGGGTCATGCGGAAACCAGTACAGAAAGTCTGTAATCAGTCCGGCAAGCAGCAGGCCGAGTGCACCATCGAACCCAACCAGCAACGTGCTGAGAAGCCGAACACCAGACGGCAGGAAAATCCAGTTGACGCCTCGCACGAAAGACGTGTGCGTAAACACCTCCTGATTGATCCACAGCGACGCCAGGAACGCGATCAGGGTCCCAGCGATCGACCAAAAATGCAAACGTAAGCTAGACATTGCGGTGAGCCATCCTCGGTTGCTTTTGCCGAATGCATCATAGCGTGCCCGTATGGCGTTCCGCGAGCACAAGCAGCAGGCTTTCAGTCACAGATATCGTGACGCTCACGGAAAAAATTTCGCGAGGCCCTCAAGTTCTGCGCGACGCGACCGAAAACCCATGTATAGCTTTATGCCCGGCTCGACAAGCATGCAGAGCCGCGTCCAGATTGATATGCTTTTTATAGCGATGAACCTGAGAGAACAGGCTGGAACGGAACGCGCTATCCGGACGAACCGGTGGCTATCGGCACGCCGACCAGTAGGCCGCCCGCCTGCTGCATGGCTCGCGTGCTATCCCTTCTTTCAAGATGCGTTGCTCGGCTGCGAAACAAGGTTGGGTGCGCTTCCTGACTTCGTCAGGCGCGCTGCTTTGGAAAGGCTGGGTGGCTCCAATTATTCGCGTGTGCCCACTTCAGTACTTGATGAAGTCCGCGCCTCTTACCTGGAACTTCGCAGCACATGCGTCGCAGAAGAAGTACGTCGATACCTGTCTGATGCCGAGGACAGTCTGCTGGCGTTACACGAATCGTCGGACGCCCTTGAAACCCTGGCGGCGGGAATGCCGCGGATGCTGGTTCCGCCTGTCGCTCGCCCTCCGTGTCTGCTGAGTTCTGGCAACGGAATGTTTCTCGGGGGCTGGGCGCGGTTTGTTGCGTACTGGTGTCGGAAAGACCCAACTATTCCGCTACTCGCGGTAGATTGGCCGATCCTCTACGAGCACCTAGCGCCCTACAGCCTTCGCCACTTGATCGACGATCCTGGTTTTGCATCGACCGGTTGAATCCGCCTTCGGAAAGCAGCCAATCGTCCTCCAGCGACGGCTCGAGTTGATCACCCCCACGAACCTTGCCAACGCGCAACTTTATCGTTATAGTTTTTGTAACGGCCACACCTGAGAGAAATGGTTCGCGTGGAACGCGCTGTCCGGACCGACCGGTTTTCTGGCTCGCGCCGACCGGTCGGTTACGTTTGATCGGTTGCATAACGGCAAAAGCCCATGCTCAACCTGCTTTTTCCTTTTATACCCGTGCAAAAGAGTACGAGGCCGTACGCTGAGCGCGCCGGACGAATCGCCGCCACACATCAAGAAGAAGCTTTGGCGATACACCGCATACGGCGCCACCGTAGCGATGATTCCGCCGCCGATTGACCGCACAGGGGCGTGCGGGAAGAAATAGAAGAGGTCGACGAGCCAGCTCGCTAATAGCAAGCCGATTGCGCCATCGCCCCCCAGAAGCAAGGTGCTCAATAGTCTGACTCCTGACGGCAGGTAGATTCAGTTCTCGCCCCGGACGAACTCGATGTGCGTGAAGACTTCCTGGTTGATCCAGAGCGACAGCGCGAACGCGATGGCCGTGCCCGCGACCGGGAGCAAACCCAAACGTAAGCTGGACATGGAGATAAAATAGGGAAGCCCGGTCGTCGCAGGGCATCAAGGTTCGCTTTCCGCGCTCGGGTGAGCGGCGTTTTCGTTGGAGCGATGGTCATGAGCCGCCCTGCTGATATCTATCTTCGATTTCTTCAATTGACCGAAGCACTGCGAGGTCTTCCCTCACTTCCCGCGCTCGATCCGCTCGAAGAAAAGATCCTGGAGTTCGTTGCTCGCATGAGGCAAAAAAACGAACGCCTGTCGGTTCGAGACATGATGGCCCAAAGTGCGCTGGGGTCGCCGGCTACCTTGCATGCCCGTATCACGTCAATGCGCGAAAAGGGCTGGCTCCTGCTCGACGACACCGAAGACGCTCGCCGCAAACAGGTCGAGCTGACGCCCGCGGCCCTCCGGCACTTCGACAAACTTGCGGAGGCGTTCACGAAAGCTGCGAAGGGAAGCTGACATTGTTCTGCTTCGGTTAAGCCGGCACTATCCGGTTAGGAAAAACTCCTCATTCCTCTTGCAATGCCCGTCTAGTTGCTCCGCTCCGGCAATTCCACGTATGCGGCACCTGTCATCCTGTTGAAATCCATCGTACCGTACTGGTGCGCTTCGTCAGTTCCTACTCGGCGAATTGGACAAAGGTATATCGATTGCCCACGCCCGTGACGTTTTCCGGATAGGGTCCCGTAGGAACCTGACAAGCCGGCGTGACTATTGATGATCGCCCCGTTTGCGATGAAGAGACAATTCTTGTTCTTCGCATCATCATTGACATCGCAGCTTGCGCGAACCATCGAATACACCGATGCCCGTGCATAACGACAGGATTGACGTTCGCCGCCAATACGGCTCGCCAACATTACTTAGAACAGCCGACCGATGCACCTGGCGCCGATCACCGAGGCCTGGCCGGTCTTGATCCGTCAAAACCAGCATTCGCGCGACTCAGGCTCAGGTCCCCTGAGCGCCGTCCTGCGGATCCAGCGAAGCGACCTTCTCCTTCAGCCATTTTTCGACGGACGGGAACACGAACTTGCTGACGTCGCCGCCCAATTGCGCGATCTCGCGCACGATCGTGCCCGAGATGAACTGATACTGATCGGACGGCGTCATGAACATCGTCTCGACGTCGGGCAGCAGATAACGGTTCATGCCCGCCATCTGGAACTCGTACTCGAAGTCCGACACCGCGCGCAGCCCCCTGACGATCACCCGCGCGTTGTTGGTCCGCACGAAGTCCTTCAGCAGTCCCTTGAAGCTCATCACCTGGACGTTCGGATAGTGGCCGAGCACCTCATGCGCAATCGCGAGGCGCTCCTGGAGAGTGAAAAACGGCTTCTTGGCACGGCTGTCGGCCACACCCACCACCAGCGTGTCGAAAATGCTCGACGCGCGCCGAACGAGGTCTTCGTGACCGCGCGTCAGCGGGTCGAACGTGCCCGGGTACACGGCGACTACCATGAGACTTCTCCTCTCTTCAGACAAAAGGGCACGTCCGGGCGACGCATTTCGCACCGGCGCGGATGACGATAAACCGCCCGGCCCTTTTTTGGAACGCGCATTATTCCTTATTTTCGCGCTGCAGCAAATGAAAGTGCACAGCGCCCGCTTTGCCCTGCCGAACGAGTTCCCAGCCTGACAGCGGCTCGTGAGCGGCCGGTTCGAGCGCTTCGCCGGCTTCGACATAAAGATAGCCGCCGGCGCGCACGAGCGGCACGGCCACCGCGAGCGCCTTGCCGAGCAGGTCGGCATCGAACGGCGGATCGAGGAACACGACGTCGAACGAGCCTGGCGCGAGACTCGCCGCAAGACGCAGGCCGTCCGCCTCGGCGATTTCGATCATGCGTGCATCGAGCCGCTGCTGGTTTGCGCGCAACTGGCCGGCAGCGCGCGCATGGCGCTCCACCATCAGCACGCGAGCGGCGCCGCGCGACGCGGCCTCGAAGCCGAGCACCCCACTACCAGCGAACAGATCGAGGCAGTGCTGGCCGTCCAGACGCTGGCCGAGCCAGTTGAACAGCGTTTCGCGGACGCGGTCGGGCGTCGGGCGCAAGCCGTCCAGATCGAGCACGGGCAGCGGCGTGCGTTTCCAGTCGCCGCCGATGATGCGAATGGCATGCGGTTTGCCACTTTTGGACGAAGCGCCAGCGGCGCGTGAAGGTGCTAAACGAGGCATCCAGTATCGTGCAGTTTCAGCTAGGTGATGAACACGCCCGCGGCGTCGATGCGCGCGGGCCGGAGCGCTCACGTTACCACAGGGTTGGCGCGCGTCCAGCCTGGCCGAGCGGCCGATACGACGCGCCGCGGCACGCCTGATAAAATGTGCGGCTGCCAGCGCCCCGCCTTTTCGCATCCCGGCGCTGCCCACCGCTTCGCCGGTCCCGTGCCGGCTGCGCGCATCGGCGCGCTCTCCCATACGTCAGATCATGTTCAGCTTTTTCAAACGATTCAAGGGCTCGAAAGAGTCCGATACCGCCGCAGACGAATCGCTGGCGGCGCAAGACGGCGCGGCACCCGAGGCCGAGGCCGAGGCCGTTGCGACCGCCGAACCGATCGAGCCTACCGCGCCTCCCGTTCCTGTGGCCACGACGATCATCGAGCCGCAGCCCGAGCCGCCAGACGCCATGCTCGACACCGTCGAAATCGTCCCGCCGCCCGTGCAGGATGCCGGCGAGAAGCGCTCGTGGCTTACGCGTCTGAAGAGCGGCCTCGCGAAAACCAGTTCGAACCTGACCGGCATTTTCGTCGGCACGAAGATCGACGAGGACCTGTACGAGGAACTCGAAACCGCGCTGCTGATGTCTGACGCCGGCGTCGAGGCGACCGAATTCCTGCTCGAAGCGCTGCGCGAAAAAGTGCGCGGCGAACGCCTGACGGCCCCCCTGCAGGTCAAAACCGCCTTGCGCACACTGCTCGTCGAGTTGCTCAAGCCGCTCGAAAAATCGCTGATGCTCGGCCGCGCGCAGCCGCTCGTGATGATGATCGCCGGCGTCAACGGCGCGGGCAAAACCACGAGCATCGGCAAGCTCGCGAAGCATCTGCAGAGCTTTGACCAATCGGTGCTGCTCGCCGCCGGCGACACGTTCCGCGCCGCCGCGCGCGAGCAACTCGCCGTGTGGGGCCAGCGCAACAACGTGACCGTGGTCGCGCAGGAAAGCGGCGACCCGGCCGCGGTGATCTTCGACGCGGTCGGCGCCGCGCGCGCGCGCAAGATCGACGTGATGATGGCCGACACGGCCGGCCGCCTGCCCACGCAACTTCATCTGATGGAAGAACTGCGCAAGGTGAAGCGCGTGATTGGCAAGGCGCAGGACGGCGCGCCGCACGAAGTGCTGCTCGTGATCGACGCGAACACCGGCCAGAACGCGCTCACACAGGTCAAGGCGTTCGACGACGCGCTCGGGCTCACCGGCCTGATCGTCACCAAGCTCGACGGCACCGCGAAGGGCGGCATCCTCGCGGCGATCGCGCGGCAGCGGCCGATTCCGGTGTATTTCATCGGCGTCGGCGAAAAGGTCGAGGATCTGCAGCCGTTCAGCGCGGAGGAGTTCTCGGACGCGCTACTGGGCGGCTGATCGCGTGATCGTTGCGGCGCTCGGCGCTCGCGGCGAACCAAAGGAAAAGGGCACTCAGCGGAGCGCCCTTTTTTCGTTTCAAGCTACCGTCGACGTGTCAGCGATCCCGGGCTCACTCCGCGTCCGGCTGCACGCCCGGCGCCGCGCGCGCGAACGCGTCGAGTTGCATCGCGTGATCGTAGATGCGCTGGATCGTCGGAAACTTTGCGGTGTCGACCTTGAAGCGCTGCGCGTTGAATACCTGCGGAATCAGGCACGCGTCGGCGAGTGTCGGTGCGTCGCCGAAACACAGTTTGCCGGTGCGCGCGTCGCCGGCAAGATGCGTCTCCAGCGTCGCGAAGCCCGCGTCGATCCAGTGCCGGTACCACGCGTCCTTCGCGTCGTCGTCGACTCGCAGCGTGTGCTTCAGATAGCGCAGCACGCGCAGATTGTTCAGGGGATGAATCTCGCACGCGACCTGCAGCGCCACCGAGCGCACATACGCGCGATCGAGCGGTGCCTTCGGTAGCAGCGGCGGCTCGGGATGCGTCTCCTCGAGATACTCGATGATCGCGAGCGACTGCGGCAGCAAATGACTGCCGTCGGCGAGCGTCGGCACGATGCAGTCGGGGTTGATCTTGCGATACGCGGGCTTCAGCTGCTCGCCGCCTTCGCGCACGAGGTGCACGGGTACGTAGTCGTACGACAGGTTCTTCACGTTCAGCGCGATGCGCACGCGATACGACGCCGAGCTACGGAAATAGCTGTAGAGCTTCATGTTGTCTGCCTCCTCCACCTGCACGCAAGCCGTCTCAGACGACGCGCACGCTGAACTCGCCGAGCCCGTCCACGCCGCCCTTCATCAGGTCACCCTTCACGACCGCGCCGACGCCTTCCGGCGTGCCGGTGAAAATCAGGTCGCCAGGCCGCAGTTCGAACAGCGTCGACAGATACGCGATCGTCTCGGCCACCGACCAGATCAGCTGCGACACATCCGCGCGCTGCTTGTCCTCGCCATTCACCGACAGCCAGATCTCGCCTTTGCCGATGTGACCAACCGTCGAAGCCGGATGGATCGGGCCGAGCGGCGCCGAGTGATCGAAGCCCTTGGCGGTATCCCACGGACGACCCATTTTCTTCGCTTCGCCTTGCAGGTCGCGGCGCGTCATGTCGAGACCGAGCGCGTAGCCGTAGACGTGGTCGAGCGCGCGGTCGACGGGGATGTCTTTGCCGCCCTCGCCGATCGCCGCGACCATTTCCATTTCGAAATGGACGTTCCTGGTCTGCGACGGATACGGAAATTCGCCGGTCGTGCCCGGCGCGACGTACACGATCGCATCGGCCGGCTTCGTGAAGAAGAACGGCGGCTCGCGGTCCGGGTCGTGGCCCATTTCACGCGCGTGCGCCTCGTAGTTGCGCCCCACGCAGTAGATGCGGCGCACCGCGAACTGCTCGCCCGACCCCACGACCGGCACCGCGACCTGCGGTGCGGGTGCAAATACGTAACTCATCCCGTTCTCCGTTTTCCGATGTGTGCCGCCGAGGCGGCGAGAAACATCGAGTGTAACGCGCGGCACGGCGCGGGGGCGTGTCAGGCGGCCCGTCGCGCGCCACTGCGTGCCCGCTTCGTTGCTGTTCGCCCGCTCGCCATAGATGCGATACTCACACCGAACTGTTCCCCGAATGGCGTAGCGAACCGCCAGGCGCGGCACGCCACCCGCCTCTTGCGCACGATGACCGACTCCACCGATACCACTTCTCCCTTCCCCTGGGCCCGATTCATCAAGGAAATCGGCCGCGGCCCGAATGGCGCCCGCGCGCTGACCGCCGACGACACGCGCTCGCTCTACACCGCGATGCTCGACGGCCGCGTCGACGATCTCGAACTCGGCGCGGTGCTGCTCGCGTATCGCGTGAAAGGCGAAACCGCCGACGAACTCGCCGCGATGCTGGCAGCCGCGCATACGTCGTTCGAGCCGGTGCGGCTGCCGCACGGCGCGTTTCGGCCGGTGTCGATTCCGTCGTACAACGGCGCGCGCAAGCAGCCGAACCTCGTGCCGCTGCTCGCGCTGCTGCTCGCCCGCGAAGGCGTGCCGGTGCTGGTACACGGCGTCACCGAGGATCTGGGTCGGGTGACGAGCGCGGAAATCTTCACACATCTGCGCATCGCCCATGCGCAGTCGCACACGCAGATCGAAGCTGGACTTGCGGAGCGCCGCGTCGCGTTCGCCTCGATCGACGTACTGGCGCCCAAGCTCGCGCGCCTGCTCGCGCTGCGCCGGCGCATGGGCGTGCGCAATTCGACGCATACGCTCGTGAAGCTGCTGCAGCCGTTCGCGCCCGCGGGATTGCGGCTCGTGAACTACACGCATCCGCCGTATCGCGACAGTCTCACTCAGCTGTTCGTCACGCATCCCGATGCGGCCGTCGGCGGTGCGCTGCTCGCGCGCGGCACCGAAGGCGAGGCGGTCGCCGATACGCGCCGCCAGGTGCAGGTGGACTGGCTGCATGACGGCATCTGCGAGACGCGGCTGCCGCACGAGCGCTCGTCGCCCGATGCGCCCGAAGTGGAGCTGCCCGAAGCGCGCGACGCGGCGACCACGGCCGCCTGGATCGACGCCGTGCTGCGCGGCGAAGCGCCGGTGCCTGGCGCGCTCGAGCGGCAGGTCGAGCTGATCGTCGATATCGCGAAGACGGCGGCCTGACGGCCGCGGGTTGACCGGCCAACGCACGCCGTCATACATTTGGCCTCATGCGTTCCCTTCCGAACACCCTCCGAATTATCTCCGGCCGCCTGGCGCGGCCCCTATCGCTACGCCTGGCGTAAGTCTCGCGTAGCGCCGCGCGCTGGCAGCTCCGGTTGTCGTCGGCGGTCCTCCCCGTAGTTCCCGCAGTTTCGCTTCACCCCCGTCGTAGTTCTCCACAACCTGTCGTCGTTTGCATTCGTCCGTTTACTGCGCGGACGATGTGAGAGGATCACATGTACGTTGCATGGGCAGCATCCGCAGCGTGCATGCGTGAACAGTCGGCCAACCGCTCGACGTCCCCACCCTCCGCCGACGACACCACGAATGAGGCACCTCACCATGTTGCGCAATCCCGCTGAAAAGTACCGCCCTTTTCCCGCCGTCCGGCTGACCGGCCGCAAATGGCCGAGTCGCACGGTCGACGCCGCACCCGTCTGGATGAGCACGGACCTGCGCGACGGCAATCAGGCGCTGATCGAACCGATGAACGCCGCGCAGAAGTTCGAATACTTCGAGATGCTGGTCGCGATCGGTTTCAAGGAAATCGAAGTGGGCTTTCCGTCGGCGTCGCAGACCGATTTCGACTTCGTGCGCAAGCTGATCGACGAGCGGCGCATTCCCGACGACGTCACGATCGAAGTCTTCGTGCCGTCGCGCGCGGAGCTGATCGCACGCACGTTCGACGCGCTCGAAGGCGCGCCGCGCGCGATCGTGCATCTGTACAACGCGATCTGCCCGTCGTTCCGGCGCATCGTGTTCCAGCAGTCGAAAGATGAGATCAAGGCGCTCGCCGTCGAAGGCACGGGCCTCATCAAGGAACACGCGCAGGCGCGGCCGGGCACGCGCTGGACCTTCCAGTACTCGCCCGAGACCTTCAACACGACCGAGCTGCCGTTCGCGCGCGAGGTGTGCGACGCGCTCGCGCAAACGTGGCGGCCTACGCGCGATCACAAGATGATCGTCAACCTGCCGGCAAGCGTCGAAGCGGCCACGCCGAACGTGTTCGCCGACCAGATCGAATGGATGCATCGCAACCTCGGTTACCGCGACAGCATCGTGCTGTCGGTGCATCCGCACAACGATCGCGGCACCGCCGTGGCCGCGGCGCAGCTCGCGCTGCTGGCGGGCGCGGATCGCATCGAAGGCTGTCTGTTCGGCAATGGCGAGCGCACCGGCAACGTCGATCTCGTCACAGTCGCGATGAATCTCGACGCGATGGGTATCGACAGCGGTCTCGATTTCTCGGATCTCGCGACGATCAGGCGCGTGGCGGAACGCTGCACGCGGCTTCTGGTGGCGGCGCGGCATCCGTATGCGGGACAGGTAGCGATGCGCGGCACGCGCGAGGCGGATGCCGATGTAGACGAGCACGGCGCAAACAGCCGCGACAAAGCTGGCGAATGCGCGACCGCGTGAATTCGCGTTGGGCCTCGAGCCTGCTGCAGCGGAATGCACACCCGCATTCCGCCGCCGCTGAAGACGCGCTCACGAGGCGCGCCCGCCCGATGAGAATCTCACTCGAGCGCGCAACGGGTCGCCTGCCACGCGATCAGTCGCCACTGCCCGTCTTCGTGCGTGTGAATCGCGGTATAGGCAATCGGAAACAGGAGCGCGCCATTGTTCGCCTCCATCTCGATCAGCGCGCGGCCCGTGACGACGTAGGTCTCGCGCCCGGCCGGCAAGACATCCTGCGACTGCACCTCGATTTGCCGATAACGACGGCGCCCCGCGGTGATCCCGTCGATGAACTGCCGCTTCGTCTCGCGCTTGCCATTCGTATGGACGTAGCTCACGTTGTCCGCGAGCAGCGTGTCGAGCGACTGCCCATCGCCATCGACCATCGCGCGAAAACGCTCTCGCTCGAGCCCGCGAATCGCTTCGATCATCTTTGCCGCCATTGCAGAGCCCCTCGAACACCGCGAGCCGCAGGCGGCCACGGTCAGAAGTGATATTGCAAATATAGCTGGCTGAAATTTATACCAGGATTCGGCTCTTTGATACCGCCATTGGAGACATGCTGGAAGCGGTAGCCGGCGACATACTGCTCACGAGCGCCGAACTGCAGCCCGACGCCCGCCATCTCGGCGAACTGGAACGAGGTGCCCAACGTGAAGTCGGAAGAAATGCGCGGGCTAGTCAGCAGCCGGACGCCGGCACCCACCTCGATGAATGGCCGCACCGAACCCGACGACCTGATCAAGCGGATCACCGGCGTCACGCCGATCTCGCCGATGTTGTCGTGAACGTTTCCTTCATTGGTGTGCCACCACGCGACATGCGCCTCGCCGAGCAGCGCGAAATGCCAGTCGCCGATCTGCCACCAGGTCAGGTTTGGATCCCAGACCACGCCGAGATCGAGCGTCCTGACGTGATGGTCGCCGACGCCGGCGGCCACCTGCACGCCGAACTGCTCAGCTTGGGACGCGCCCGCCGCACCCAACAGCAGAACGAGCAGAACGGCAAACGTGCTTTTTAGAATAAGCCCACGCACCACAAGATTCTGCCTGTTCATCCGCCCCCCATACTGCCGAGTATTAAGCGAGCGCCCCCTTTATTCCAAGCACGAATTCAGGAGCAAATATTTCCCAGATAATGCCCATGACCAGCAATTATTCTCTTTTAAACGGGGCGATGTCAGTCAAACATGAGCCTGCAACCGCTCCGGGCGGTACTTTGTACAGGTCCAACGCGCAAGGCAAATAGAGCGTATGATGGCTATCATAAGTCAAAACTCAATAGGATTTTCTGGAACTCGGATGCCCCTGCGACCTCTAAGTATTAGCACTCGGCAGATCTGAGTGCTAACATCCGTCGCTGGAGTCGTTTACTGAGTCCGCTATTGTCTGATTCCAAAGGAGCTTCACACGTGAGCCATGCAATGACCCTTCCGAGTACTTTGAGCCCGTCGTCGGCTAAGGCCGCTCCGGCAGGTGCACTGGCGCTCTCGCATTCTTCGCTGCTGTCCGGTCACCTGGGCAACATCGACGCCTACATCCAGGCGGTCAACCGGATTCCGATGCTGACGCCGGCGGAGGAACGCCAGTTCGCCACCGAGTTGCGCGAACACGACAATCTGGAGGCTGCGCGCCGCCTGGTGCTGTCGCACCTGCGACTCGTCGTGTCCATCGCGCGTAACTACCTCGGTTACGGGTTGCCGCACGCCGATCTGATCCAGGAAGGCAACATCGGCCTGATGAAAGCGGTCAAGCGCTTCGATCCCGAGCAAAACGTGCGCCTCGTGTCATACGCGATGCACTGGATCAAGGCCGAGATCCACGAGTACATCCTGCGCAACTGGCGCATGGTGAAGGTCGCCACCACCAAGGCGCAGCGTAAGCTGTTCTTCAACCTGCGCAGCCACAAGCAGGGGCTTGGCGCGTTCACGCCGGACGAGATCGACGGTCTCGCAAAGGAGCTGAACGTGAAGCGCGAAGAGGTCGCGGAGATGGAGACGCGTCTGTCGGGCGGCGATATCGCGCTCGAAGGTCAGGTCGAAGACGGCGAGGAGTCGTACGCGCCAATCGCCTATCTGGCCGACTCGCATAGTGAGCCGACTGCCGTGCTGGCTTCGCGTCAGCGCGACCGGCTGCAAAGCGACGGCATCGCAAGCGCGCTCGACGCGCTCGATCCGCGCAGCCGCCGCATCATCGAAGCGCGCTGGCTGAAGGTGGCCGACGATGGCTCGGGCGGCTCGACGTTGCACGAGCTGGCCGACGAGTTCGGTGTCTCGGCCGAACGTATCCGCCAGATCGAAGCCAGCGCGATGAAGAAGATGCGCGGCGCGCTGACCGAATACGCGTAAAGCGTCGAAGCCATGCGCGCGTCAATTGTGTCCCGCCCATGACATAGGTTAAAACGACACGCGTTAATCGGTCGCGCCATTTAGCGACCATCGCGCTCAAGCCCCGCCCTCGCAAGACGGCGGGGCTTTTTCATTCTTTTCGCCCTTTCTTGCGTCCCCGCGGCCGCGCTTCGCGTCGGCCTATCCGCAAGCCGGCCTGTCGAGGCCGGTAAGCGTTTCTTGACGTATCGCAAGTCCGGTAGCAATACTGCACAGACGCGGCAAGTTTCGCGACGTGTTGCCGCCTGGCTAAACCTGAGCGCGCGAGGTTCACCTCCTACAATCGGCATGCATTCGCCAGACTGCCAGACTGCCTGACGGCCAGGGCGGTTTGGATCCAGCCGGACTCACCGGCGTGAAGTCGTCTTCGACCGATCATGACCATAGCCCTGAATCGCAGCAGCACTGTCCGGTCGCGCTTGCGCGGCCGGTTCACCAGGTGGGTGCGCGGTCCAACGCTGGCGCGCGATATCGCCATCATCCTCGCCATCAAGTTCGTGCTACTGATGGCGCTCAAGTACACATTCTTCAATCATCCACAGGCGCAGCACATGATGCTGCCGCCTGAGCAGGTCGCGCAGGCGCTGCTGTCGGTGCCCGCCCCGCATCCGTCTCGAGGTGATCAACATGCCCGTTAGCGAAGTCGTAGAACTGTCGCGGTTCCAGTTCGCCATCACGGCGCTTTATCACTTTCTGTTCGTGCCGCTCACGCTCGGTCTCGCCTGGTTGCTCGTCATCATGGAATCGGTCTATGTGATGACCGGCAAGCAGATCTACAAGGACATGACGCAGTTCTGGGGCAAGCTGTTCGGCATCAACTTTGCAATGGGCGTCGCGACCGGCCTCACGCTCGAGTTTCAGTTCGGCACCAACTGGGCTTATTACTCGCATTACGTCGGCGACATTTTCGGCGTGCCGCTCGCCGTCGAAGGGCTGATGGCGTTCTTCCTCGAATCGACGTTCGTCGGTCTGTTCTTTTTCGGCTGGAACAGATTGTCAAAAATCCAGCATCTGATCGTCACGTTCTGTGTCGCGCTCGGTTCGAACCTGTCGGCGCTGTGGATTCTGATTGCCAACGGCTGGATGAACAATCCGGTCGGCGCGAAGTTCAACTATCAGACGATGCGCATGGAGCTCGACAGCATCGGCTCGGTGATCTTCAACCCGGTTGCACAGGTCAAGTTCGTGCACACGGTATCAGCTGGATACGTGACCGCGGCGATGTTCGTACTCGGCGTGTCGTCGTGGTATCTGTTGAAGCGCCGCGACACCGAGTTCGCGCTGCGCTCGTTCGCGATCGCCGCCGGCTTCGGCCTCGCGTCGGCGCTGTGCGTGATCGTGCTGGGCGACGAATCCGGCTATCGCACCGGTGAAGTCCAGCAGATCAAGCTCGCCGCGATCGAATCCGAATGGGAGACCGCGCCCGCGCCGGCACCGTTCACGATATTTGGCATCCCCAATCAGAAAGAGCAACGCACCGACTATGCGATCCGTGTGCCGTACGCGCTCGGCATTATCGCGACCCGCTCGCTCGACGAACCCGTGGTCGGCCTGCGCGACCTGATCGCCCGAAACGAAGGTCGCATCAAGGACGGCATGCTCGCCTATTCGGCGTTGCAGCGGTTAAAGGGCGGCGACTCCAGCGACGAGGCGCATGCGGAGTTTGACAAGTACAAGGACGATCTCGGCTACGCCCTGCTGCTCAAGCGGTTCACGCCGAACGTCATCGACGCGACGCCAGACCAGATCGCCGCGGCGGCAAGAAGCACGGTTCCGCCGGTGTTGCCAGTGTTCTTCTCGTTCCGCATGATGGTCGGCCTTGGCCTGCTGTTCCTCGCGACCTTCGTGCTCGCCTTCTGGTTCTGCGCGCAGCGCACGTTGCTGCTCGAAAGGCGCCGCTGGTTTCTGCGCTGGGCGGTCATCGCGATTCCGCTGCCGTGGCTCGCCGCCGAGCTCGGCTGGATCGTCGCGGAAATGGGCCGCCAGCCGTGGAGCATCGCGGGCATTCTGCCGACCAACCTGGCCGCGTCGACGCTGACGCCGCGCGATCTGTATCTGAGCATCGGCGGCTTCGTGCTGTTCTACACGGGGCTGTTCGTCATCGAGATCATGCTGATGTTCAAGTACGCGCGGCTCGGCCCTTCGTCGCTGCATACGGGCCGCTATCACCACGAGATCGGACAGCCGGTGACGCAGCCACTGTCGAACACGGCCGCATGACGCACCGCTGCACCGCCCCGGAGGAGAAACCCATATGGACTACGCAGTTCTCAGACTGATCTGGTGGGTGTTGATAGGTGTACTGCTGATCGTCTTCGCGCTCACCGACGGCTTCGACATGGGCGCGGCGATCCTGCTGCCGTTCATCGCCAACACTGACTCCGAGCGACGCATCGTCGTGAACACGGTCGGCGCGACGTGGGAAGGCAACCAGGTCTGGCTCGTGACCGCGGCCGCCGCGATGTTCGCCGCGTGGCCGCTCGCCTACGCGGCATCCTTCTCGGGATTCTACTTCGCGATGCTGCTCGTGCTGTTCGCGCTGTTCTTCCGTCCGGTCGGCTTCGACTATCGCGGCAAGCGCGAGGATCCGCGCTGGCGCAACGCGTGGGACTGGGGCCTCTTTATCGGCGGCTTCGTGCCGGCGCTGGTGTTCGGTGTCGCGTTCGGCAATCTGCTGCAAGGCGTGCCGTTTTCGTTCGATACCGATCTGCGCGTCACCTATCACGGCAGCTTCTTCGGCCTGCTCAATCCGTTTGCGCTGCTGACGGGACTCGTCAGCGTGTCGATGCTGGCCGCGCACGGCGCCGCGTTCGTCAAGTGGAAGACCGATGGGGTGGTTCACGAGCGCGCGTCGAAGGCGCTGCGGCTCGCGGCGCTGTGCACGGTGGTGCTGTTTCTCGTCGCGGGCGCGCTCGTCGCGACGATGATCGGCGGCTATCAGATCGTCGACGCGCCGCCGCTCGACGCCGTCTCCAATCCGTTGATGAAGACCGTGATCGGCGCGCCGGGTTTGTGGCTGAACAACTACGCGCTCTACCCGTGGATGGCGATTGCGCCGCTCGCGGGTCTCCTCGGCGGGGTGCTCGCGGTGCTGCTCGCGCGTTCGCGCTTCGAGGCGACGGCGTTTCTGTCGACGTCGTTGATGATCGTCGGCTTGATCTTGACCGCGGGCTTCTCGATGTTCCCGTTCATCATGCCATCGTCACTCGACGGCCGCAGCAGCCTGACCATGTGGGATTCCACGTCGAGCCGCATGACGCTCGAGATCATGCTGTTCGTCGTCATCGTGTTCCTGCCGATCATCCTGCTCTATACGGGCTGGGTGTATCGCGTGATGCGCGGCAAGGTGACCGCCGCGGCGATCAAGGAAAACCACCATTCGATGTATTGACCGGCACGACGCTGCAACAGAAAACAGGAGTTGGCGATGTGGTATTTCAGCCGGATTCTCGGCGTTGGCGTCGCGCTGGCGTTCGGTGTCATCAATGTGATGTGGCTCGAATCGCGCGAGGCGGCGCGCTCGGCAAAGCGGGGGACTCGCTAGGCGCCACGCTCTGGTCGTCAACGCGAAAGCGGCACCTTGGGACCAGGTGCCGCTTTTTTATTGGCGTGCTGTGATCGCCGTGCAACTCAACAGCGCTCGACAGCCATCAACCGATCACGCCGGCACCGGCGCCGCGCCCGCGCTGTCGCCTTGCGACGACAGGCGCTCGGCCAGCTTCTGCGCATAGCGCTGCGCGGCCTCGCCGACGACGATATGGAACGTGTCGGTCGACACCCACGCGGTATCGAGCGTCGCGAGGCGCTGACGATCGACCGCCGACGGATCGCGCACGACTACCCGCAGACGCGTCGCCGCGACCGCATCGAGCGATACCACGTTGCCCGCGCCGCCGAGCACGGCGAGCCCGCGCAGCGGATCGGGATCGAGCGGACCGCCTTGCGCGTCATCGGCGTGCCCAGCGTTTCGCGCGACCGGCGCGGCAGCGGTAGCCGCTGCGGCAGCAGCCGGCGCCGATACAGCAGCACCCGCCACCTTCACCGCGTCGCCCTGACCCTGCGCGATCGCCGTACGCATCTCATCGGCGATGATGTCCGCCTCCGGTCCGATGATCACCTGCACGTTGTTCGTGCCGCGCTTGAGCACACCGCGCGCACCGATCGACTTCAGTTCGCTTTCGGAGACCTTGTCCGTATCGACGACAGACAGACGCAGACGCGTCGTGCACGCATCCACGACCGACAGATTCGCCGCGCCGCCGAGCGCCGCGATATAGCGCTGCGCACGCGGCACGGCCGCACCAGCCGCCGGCGCGACGAAACCGCCCGCCGCGAGCGACTCGACCAGCTCGTCGGCAGCGGCGGGCTCACGGCCCGGCGTCGCCATGTTGAACTTACGGATGAAGAAGCGGAACAGACCGTAGTACACGACCGAGTACACGATGCCGAGCGGAATCGCCCACCAGCCCTTCGTCGACAGACCGAAGTTCAGCACGTAGTCGATGAAGCCCGCCGAGAACGTGAAGCCGAGGTGAATCCCGAGCGCCGAGCAGATCGCGAGCGACAGACCTGTCAGCAGCGCGTGGATCGCATACAGCACCGGCGCGAGGAACATGAAGCTGAACTCGATCGGCTCGGTCACACCGGTCAGAAACGACGTGAGCGCCATCGAGAACAGCAGGCCGAACACCATCGCGCGACGCTCTTTCGGCGCCTCGTGATACATCGCGAGACATGCGGCCGGCAGGCCGAACATCATCACCGGGAAGAAGCCGGTCATGAAGGTGCCCGCGGTCGGATCGCCAGCGAAGAAGCGGTGCAGGTCGCCCGTGACGGGCGCACCGCCCACCGGCGTGAAGGAGCCGAACACGAACCACGTCAGCGAGTTGAGGATGTGATGCAGGCCCGTGACGAGCAGCAGCCGGTTCAGCACGCCGAACACGAAGGCGCCGAGCGCGCCGGCGGTCGTGAGCCAGTGGCCGGCCACGTCGATCGCGTTCTGCACCGGCTCCCACACATGCCCGAATACGATGCCTAGCACCACGCAGACCACCCCTGTCACGATCGGCACGAAGCGTTTGCCGCCGAAGAACGCCAGGTAGTCGGGCAGCTTGATGTCCTTGTAGCGGTTGTACAGCAGCCCCGCGACGATGCCCGCGATGATCCCCGACAGCACGCCCATGTTGAGCTTGTCGTTGATGTCCTTCATCACCGCGATCTGCACCAGATAGCCGATCGCGCCAGCCAGACCCGCGACGCCGTTGTTGTCTTTCGCGAAGCCGACCGCCACGCCGATCGCGAACAGGAGCGGCAGGTTGTCGAAGATCGCACCGCCCGCATCGGCGATCATCTTGATGTTGAACACGTCGGGCTGGCCGAGCCGCAGCAACAGGCCGGCCACCGGTAGCACCGCGATCGGCAGCATCAGCGCGCGTCCCAGGCGCTGAATCTTCAGAAACGGATTTCCATCCATCGGTATCTCCAATTTTGTCTCGTAGGGGTAGGTCGTGGTTGAGTGGTGCAGCTATACGGAGACTCGCGCCGCGCGTGAAGGCAGACGTGCTGCCGGGCGCACGGCGTGCGGGTTCTCAAATTCGTTAGTGTTTCAATCGAGGGGCCACGTGGCGCGGCTTGCGGCTCTGACCGCCTGCGCCGAGTCGAGCGCTAGCGCATCGCGGGCGCGCTGGCGACACAGCTGATAGTCGAGCGTGCGCACGCGTGCCTTGATGCCTGGCACGGAGACCGGATCGACCGACAGCTCGGTCACACCGAGGCCCACCAGCAGCGGCATCGCGAGCGGGTCGCCGGCGAGCGCGCCGCACACGCCGACCCATTTGCCGTGCTTCGCGGCACCTTCGACGGTCGCCGCGATCAGGCGCAGCACCGCCGGATGCAGGCCGTCCGCCTGCGCCGCCAGATCGGGCTGGCAGCGGTCCATCGCGAGCGTGTATTGGGTCAGGTCGTTGGTGCCGATCGACAGGAAATCGGCGTGCTGCGCGAGCTGATCGGCGAGCAATGCAGCCGACGGCACTTCGATCATCACGCCAACTTCGACCGGCTCCGTTCTACCCGCTTCGCGTGCAAGCTCGTCGATACGCTTGCGGATGCGGATCAGTTCGCCCGCATCGGTGACCATCGGCAGCAGGATGCGCACGGCGCCGACCGGACGCACCGCGAGCAGGCCACGCAGCTGGTCGTCGAGCAGATCGGGGCGCACCTGCGCGAGGCGCACGCCGCGCAGGCCGAGTGCGGGGTTCGGCTCGGGCGGCAGCGTCAGATAATCGACTTCCTTGTCCGCGCCGACGTCGAGCGTGCGGATGATCGCGGCGCGGCCGCGCAACGCATCGACGATCGCCTGATAGCTGTGGCGATGCTCGTCCGCGCTCGGCGCGGCCGGGCGGTGGATGAACAGCAGCTCGGTGCGCAGCAGGCCGACCGCGTCCGCGCCGTTGTCGACCGCGGCGTTCGCGTCGTCGAGTGTGGCGATGTTGGCGGCCACTTCGATCGCGCGGCCGTCGGAGGTCGCCGCTGCCTGCTGCGACGTGCGGCGATTCGATTCGCGCACGTCGGCGAGGCGGCTGCGTTCGCGTCGCGCGCGTTCGACGTCGAGTTCGGTCGGCGCAAATTCGAGCCGGCCGGTGCTCGCGTTCACCACCACCTGAGTGCCCTCGGGTATCGCATGCAACGCGTCGCCGAGCGCGACCAGCGCCGGAATGCCCGCCTGACGCGCGAGAATCGCCGCGTGCGAGGTCGCGCCGCCGCGTGCCATCACGAGCGCGGTCACGCGCGTGCGATCGAGCGACGACAGATCCGACGGCGTGAATTCGTCGGCCGCGAGCACCGCCTCGTCCGGCAGCGTGCGAGCCGCGCTGCCCGTGTAGCCGAGCGCGCGCTGCACGCGCTTTTCGATGTCGCGCAGATCGGCGGCCCGCTCGGCGAGCAGTGCGTCCTCCACATTACTCAGGATGCCTACTTGCGCGCGGATGGCTTCGCGCCATGCAAAACCGGCGCTCTTGCCGAGGCTGATCAGATCGCGCGCGGCGTCGAGCAGTGTCGGATCTTCGAGCAGCACGCGATGCACCGCGAAAATCCCCGCCTCGCCGACCGAGCCGCGTTGCGACGCATCGCGCACGATCGTGTCGAGATCGGCGTCGACGGTCGCGATCGCCTTGTCGAGCAGACGGCTTTCCGCCGCCGACGTGCCGCTCGCCTGCTCCGGCGGCTCGAGATCCGCGTCGTCCCAGCGCACCAGCTTGCCGAGCGCGATGCCCGGCGCCGCGCACACGCCCGCGAGCGTGTTCGGCGGGAGCGGCTCGCCCGCGGCGGGCGCCGCAACGACTGCCGCCGGTGCGGCCGCTGGCCGCGCCGCTTTCTGTTCGCGCTTCGGTTCGACCTCGCCGTGCGCTTCGCGAGTCAGTTCGTCAGCGATTGCATCGACCGCCGCCTGCGCGTGCGGACCGACGCCGAGCAGCTCGACGCTTGCGCCTTCGCCGGCACCGAGTCCAAGCAGACCCACCACGCTTTCGATCGACGCCTTGCGCCCGTCGTAGCGCACCTCGACCCGTGCGTCGAAGCCGCGCGCCGCTTCGCGCGCCCGCGCCGCGGGCCGCGCATGCAGGCCGCCCGCGTGCGTCAGCGTGATCTGCCGGCGCGCTTCGTCCGTCACGTGCGCGGCGCTCGCCTCGCGCACCGCGTCGTGGCTGACGCCCTCGCGCGCGCGCAGCACCAGCAGCGTCGTTTCGCCGGCCTTGACATGCCCGTTCGGCGCCCGCTCGATGACCTCGAACGCATCCGAATTCGCAATCGCGATCACCGAGACGAGGCTCGGCGCATTCAGCGCGATCTGGTCCAGATCGAACTCGATCAGCACGTCACCGGCGCGCACCTGCGCGCCCTGCTCGACCATCGGCGCAAAACCCTTGCCGTTCAGTCCCACGGTGTCGATACCGATATGCAGCAGAATCTGCGCGCCCTCGGCGCTCTCGAGCGTTACCGCGTGGCCGGTGCGCGCGAGATGCGTGACGACGCCGTCGCATGGCGCGACGAGCCGACCCTCGAGCGGATCGACGCCGATGCCGTCGCCGAACATGCCGCCCGAAAACACCGGGTCCGGCACCTTCGCGAGCGGCACGACCGGGCCGGTCAGCGGTGCAAGCAAAACAATGTGATTCTCGGAATGGCTCATCAGGTTGGACTTCTCGACACGTCGCATCGTCATTCTCGTCAGTGAGTTTCGGTGACTTTGTTGAGATGGCGAGGCGCGTCGGGATTGCGCCCGCGCGCGGCGGCAAGATCCGCGGCCATCACGTAAAAGGACAGGATGGCGGCGATCGGATCGAGCGCCGCGTGTGCGGTGGCGACGAGCGGCAGCGAGGCTTGCGCGACGTCATCGGGCGCCGCGAGCAGCACGCGCGCGCCGCGCGCGCTCATGTCGTGCGCGAGTTGCAGCAGACCCGCCTGCTCCGGGCCACGCGGCGCGAACACGAGCAGCGGATAGTCGCGGTCGATCAGCTCCATCGGACCATGACGCACTTCCGCGCTCGAAAACGCTTCGGCCTGGATGCCGGAAGTTTCCTTCAGCTTCAGCGCGGCTTCCTGCGCGATCGCGAGGCCAAGACCGCGGCCAATCACGATCATCCGTTCGATACCGCGCAACTCGTTCACGGCCATCGACCAGTCGAGCCGGCCCGCGCGTTCCAGCGCGTCGGGCAGCGTGTTCAGTCCATCGAGCAACTCGGCGTCGTTCTGCCAATGCGCAACCAGCTGCGCGGAGATCGACAGCATGGCGATATAGCTCTTGGTCGCCGCGACGCTCAGCTCGGGACCGGCTACGAGCGGCAGATGCCATTCGCACGCGTCGGCGAGCGGCGAGCTCGGTGCGTTCACGGCGGCGACCGTCAATGCGCCGGCCGCGCGCAACGCGTTCATCGTGCCGACGAGGTCGGGGCTCTTGCCCGATTGCGAAAACGCGAGCGCAAGCTGGTCGCGCACCTGCAGCGGCGCCTGCTGCAGCGTCGCGACCGACATCGGCAGCGACGCGACCGGCACGCCGAGGCGGCTCATCGTCAGGGATGCAAAGTAGCTGGCGGCATGGTCCGAGCTGCCGCGCGCGACGGTCAGCGCGACATGGCGCGGCTGCTGCGCGAGCTTCGCGGCGAGCGCCGCGACGCGCGAGGTGTCCTTGAGCTGCTCGGCTACTGTTGCGGCGGACGCGAGCGCTTCCTTAAGCATATTCGACAATGGCTTCTCCTTCGACGTAGGTCGCGCTCAGCGCCAGCTCGCGGTCGAATACGACCACGTCGGCCCACGCACCGCGCGCGATGCGGCCGCGGTCCTCGATGCCGAGATAGTCGGCGGCGTAGCGTGACAAACGGTGGGATACATCGGCGATCGGCAGGCCGATCGAGACGAGATTGCGCAGCGCCTGATCCATCGTCAGCGTGCTGCCCGCGAGCGTGCCGTCGGCCAGACGTACGCCGCCGAGGCACTTGGTTACGTGCTGGCTGCCGAGGCGATATTCGCCGTCGGGCATGCCCGTGGCCGACGTGCTGTCCGTCACCACATACAGGCGCGGAATCGCGCGCAGCGCGGTGCGGATCGCCCCCGGATGCACGTGCAGCAGGTCGGGAATGATTTCGGCGTATTCGGCGTGCGCAAGCGCAGCGCCGACGAGGCCGGGGTTGCGGTGATGCAGCGGCGACATCGCGTTGAACAGATGCGTGAAGCCGCACGCGCCGTGCTTGAGCGCGGCGACCGCGTCGTCGTAGGTGCCGAGCGAATGGCCGAGCTGCACGCGTACGCCGCGCGCCGCCATCTCGGAGATGATCTCCATGTGGCCGGCGATCTCGGGCGCCAGCGTGACGACGCGGATCGGCGCGATCGACAGATACCTGAGCACCTCGTCCAACACCGCCGATACCGCCGCGTCGGGCTGCGCGCCGAGCTTGCCGGGGTTGATGTACGGTCCTTCCAGATGCACGCCGAGCACGCGCGCGCAACCCGGCGTGCGCACCCGCGTGACGTTGCCGAGCCCGGCGACGACGTTCATCAGCTCGTCGCGCGGCGCGGTCATGGTCGTTGCGAGCAGGCTCGTGGTGCCGTAGCGCGCATGCGTGCGGGTGATCGTTTCGATCGCGTCGCCAGCTTCCATCACGTCGGCGCCGCCGCCGCCATGCACGTGCAGATCGATGAAGCCGGGCAGGATGTACGGTGCGTCGTTCGTCGACGGATCGACGCGCTCGCCGGACAGCGTCGTGATGCGGCCGTTTTCGTATTCGAGCGTGCCGTGGATCCACCCTTCGGTGGTGAGTATGTTTCCGGTCAGCATGAGTCTCTCTGGTGCGTGATACGTATGCGGCAAATGGCGTCCGCCGGACTTGCGGCCTACGAGGGCCGCGCAGCTCAGGTGCGCAATTCAGCGACGAAGTCGTAGTAGTCGTCGCGGCAATAGGTGTCGGTCAGCTCGATCGCCCGTTGATCCGCGCAGTAGCCGATCCGGGTGATGACCAGCAGCGCGGTGCGCGGTTCGATGTCCATCAGCGCGGCGATTTCGCTCGACGCGTTGACCGCGCGGAAGTGCTGCAACGCGCGCACGACGGCCGCGCCGCGCTGCTCGAGATAGCTGTACAGCGAGTCGCCGATCACCATCGGATCAGGCACGATCGCGACCGGCAGCGCCGAATGTTCGACCGCCATCACGATGCCGTCCGCGCGCCGCAGCCGCCGCAGGCTCGTGACGGCCGCGCCGGGTGACAAGCCGAGGCGCAGCAGCTCGTCGCGATTGGCGGCGCGCACGTCGCGTTCGAGCCAGACCGAATCGGGCCGGAAACCGCGCTGCTGCATCTTCTTCGTGAAGCCGGTGAGACGCGACAGCGGATCTTCGACGCGCGGCGTGATGAAGCTGCCCGCGCCGCGCGAGCGCCGGATCAGCCCCTGCTCGACCAGCAGTTCGATCGCCTTGCGCGCGGTGACGCGCGACACGCCGATCGCGTCGGACAGCGTGCGCTCGGAAGGCAGCGCCTCGCCGGCCGACCAGACGCCGCAATGGATCGCCGTCGCCAGGTTGCGCGCGAGCTGCAGGTAGAGCGGCGTGACGTTGCGCACGTCAGGCATCAATGCGGACCAGCGAGTTTCCATGGGGCTCCAAGGACGCCGTGAGCAGTACAGCCCGGAAAATTGAGAGCCCATTATATAACCAACATAATACCAGTCAACGGACTGGTTCCATGCCGGCCCGGATCGCCGGAAAGCCTTGCTGATTGGGGATCACAGCGGGATTCAAGGGCTCCGTCGGAGCGATTTGCAGACCAGGGACTTTCCCGCATCGCACGCATTTGACGATACCAGCGAGTCGTTATCGGGCTCCTGGTGGTATCAACAGCCCAAATAATCAATACCTATTTAATACCAGTTGGTGTCTCGCGGCGGTGGAGTGGCTTTGTAAATAAGGGTCGTGCCGATATAGTGCGCTGTACCGACCATAAAAAGTCCCGGGGAGCCGCTCTTGACAGATTCCGAGGCGCTGCGGCGCGCTCAGGCCGTCCGCCATTTCAATCGCTTCTATACCCAATGCATCGGTGCCCTGCACGAGCATCTGGCTCGAAGCGAGTTCTCGCTGACGGAAGTGCGCGTGCTGCACGAGCTATCACGCGCCCGCGCGCAGACCGCGTCGGTGCTCGGGCGCGCGCTCGGGCTCGATAGCGGCTATCTGAGCCGCCTGCTGACCAGTTTCGAGCGACGCAAGCTGATCACCCGCCGTCCGTCCGACACCGACGCACGCCAGTCGCTGATCGCGCTCACCGAGCACGGCCACGCGATCTACGCGCCGCTCGACGCCGCCGCCATCCATGAAGCACTCGGCCTGCTCGACAGACTCAGCGCGCTATCGCAGGAGCAGCTGATCGGCGCGATGAAGCTGATCGAGCGCCTGCTCAGCGACAAGCCGAAGCACGAGCTCGTGGTGCTGCGTCAGCCGCGCGCCGGCGAATGTGGCTGGGTCGTGCATCGTCAGGCGCAGTGGTTCGCCGCGCAGTACGGCTGGGATCACACGTTCGAGGGCTTGCTCGCGCGCGTCGTCGCCGAGTACGCGCAGCGCAACGATCCGCTGCGCGAGAAGTGCTGGATCGCCGAACAGGAGGGTCTGGTGGTCGGCTCGGTTTGCCTCGTCGGGGTCTCGACGACGGTCGCGGGTGTGCGCCTGCTGTGGGTCGAACCGGACGTGCGGAAGCTCGGCATCGGCACGCAGTTGCTCAGCGAATGCGTGCGCTTCGCGCGGCGCGCGGGCTACACGAAGCTCACGCTGACCACCGCGAGCGCATTGGCGGAGCCACGGCGGCTTTGCGAGCGCGCTGGGTTCGAGTTGGCCGGCAGCGCGGCAGAGCGCCGCTTCGGCCAGGATCTGACGATCGAAAGATGGGAGCTGGAGCTATAAAAAAAGCACGCGCCTGTACGGCGCGTGCCTTTCCTGATGCCATGCTGCTGCGCTTGCGATCGCGCTGAACGCGTCGCTTAGAACGACGGCACCATCGAACCCTTGAACTGCGTCTTGATGGACTGGCGCACGTCTTCCGACTGATACGCCGCGACCAGCTTCTTCACCCATGGCTGATCCTTGTCCTTCGCGCGCACGGCGATCAGGTTCGCGTACGGGCTGTGGATGTCTTCGAGCGCGATCGCGTCCTTGGTCGGCTGCAGGCCAGCGGCCAGCGCGAAGTTCGTATTGATGACGGCGGCGTCGACGTCGGCGAGCGAACGCGGCAGTTGCGCGGCGTCGAGCTCGACGAACCTGATCTTCTTCGGATTGTCGACGACATCGAGCGGCGTCGCGTTGTTGCCGCCCGTGGCCGCGCCGTCCTTCAGCTTGATCAGCCCTTGCGCCTGCAGCAACAGCAGTGCGCGATTTTCGTTCGACGGATCGTTCGGCACCGCGACCTTCGCGCCCTGCGGCAGGTCCTTCAACGACTTCAGCTTCTTCGAGTACGCGCCGAGCGGCGAGATGTACGTGAGGCCCGCGTTGACGAGCTTGTAGCCGCGCTGCTTGATCTGGCTATCGAGGTACGGCTGGTGCTGGAAGCTGTTGGCGTCGAGGTCGCCCGCGTCGAGCGCGGCGTTCGGCTGAATGTAGTCGTTGAACTCGACGACCTTCACGTTCAGGCCTTCGCGCTTCGCGACCCTGGTGACGACTTCCCAGATCTGCGCGTCCGGGCCGCCGATCGTGCCGACCTTGATGACCTTGTCGTCGGCGTGCGCGCCGAAGCTGGTCAGGATCGCCGCCCCGGCGACGACTGCGGTGAGGGCTTTGAGGATATTTCTGCGCTGCATGTGATTCTCGCTGTTGCGGTTCGACGTTTGAGTCGATGACTCCGATCGATGTCGGAGTCGGATGAAATGGGCGGCGCTCCGGTTCGTGCTGGCGCGCCGTCGGCCAAGACCAAAATTGTTTCATATGGGCGGCAAGTTGGGAAATACCCTTACCGCATATGGTTATGCGGAGCGCAAGCGCAATGGCTAGCGCAACGCAAAACCCGCGGCTGACCGATAATCCAGAGCCGTAGCCGCGCACGGCCCACTCACCCGCCCCTGAGAACGACCATGTACGTGATCAACCTGATCTACACCGCCCCGCTCGATCGTATCGACGACGCGCTCGACGCGCATCGCGCGTTTCTCGCGGAGCAGTTCGACGCGGGCATCTTCGTCGCGGCCGGTCCGAAAGTGCCGCGCGACGGCGGCATCATCCTCGCGGTTCGTATCGAGCGCGACAGGCTGGATCGCATTCTCGCGAGCGATCCGTTCGCCCTGCAACAGCTCGCGCGCTACGAGGTGACGGAGTTCAAGACGACGCGTCTCGCGCCGGGGCTGAATTTGCCGATTCCGGTCTGAGCGCGAGTTGCGAAGAGGGGAGGGATGCGGGGAGGCGTGAGCGGCGCCGCTTTAAAAAGCCGCCTGCGATGCGCATCAATCAAGCAGCAGCTTGATGTCATGGACCCATGGTGTCGCGCCTTGGCCATCGCGCGCGAACAGACGCAGCTTGCCGTCCGTGTCGAACACATAGCTCGCGGCCGTGTGGTCCATCGTGTAGCTGTCGGGTGTCTTGCCCGGGACCTTCGCGTAGTACACGCGGAAGTCTTTCGCGACCTTCGCGAGCTGTTCTTCGCTGGCGGGACGCAAGCCCACGAAGCTCGGATTGAACGCCGGCACGTATTGCGCGAGCAACTGCGGCGTATCGCGCTCGGGGTCGACGGTGACGAACAGCACCTGCACGCGCTTCGCGTCCTCCGGACCGAGTTGCTGCAACGCCTGTGACAGCTCGGCCATCGTCGTCGGGCAGACGTCCGGGCAATGCGTATAGCCGAAGAACAGCACGACGACCTTGCCTTTGTAGTCGGCAAGCGTGCGGATCTTGCCGGACGTGTCGGGCAACGAGAAATCGCCGGCGAATTGCGTATTGCCGGTGATGTCGAGATTCGTAAAAGCCGGCGGCTGCTTGCCGCAACCCGTCATCAGCAATGTGCCGCCGAGCGCGCAAGCCATCACAGCGGCGCGCGCGATGCGCGCAAAGCGATTGTTGAGCATGGTGTTACGCGCCTATCACGACGCGCGAGTAGTGGTCGATCAGCAGCGCGGCGAACAGCAGCGACAGATAGACGATCGAAAAACGGAAAGTTTTGCGCGCGAGCTCGTCCGAATACTCGCGGTAGATCTTCCACGCATAAGCGAGAAACACGGCGCCGAGCAGCACCGCCGACGCGAGATACACGACGCCGCTCATGCCGGAGATGAACGGCATCAGCGTGACCGCGAACAGGATGACCGTGTAGAGAAGGATATGCAGGCGCGTGTACTTTTCGCCGTGCGTGTTCGGCAGCATCGGCAGGCCGGCGTTTTCGTAGTCCTTGCGGCGATACAGCGCGAGCGACCAGAAATGCGGCGGTGTCCACACGAAGATGATCAGCACGAGGATCCACGCGTCGCCGGGCACGTGGCCCGTTACCGCGGCCCAGCCGAGCGCGGGCGGCATCGCGCCCGACGCGCCGCCGATCACGATGTTCTGCGGCGTGACTGGCTTCAGCAGCAGCGTATAGATGACCGCATAACCGACGAATGTGGCGAGCGTGAGCCACATGGTCAGCGCATTGGCGAACGTGTACAGCGTCCACATGCCGAGGCCGCCGAGCACGGCCGAGAACAGCAGGATCTGCGGGGTGGTGATTTCGCCGCGCGCGGACGGACGCCACGACGTGCGGCGCATTTTGGCGTCGATCTGCTGCTCGACGAGGCAGTTGATCGCGAACGCGGCGCCGGCCAGCAGCCAGATGCCGACCGTGCCGCCGATCAGTACGGTCCATGGCACCATGCCCGGCGTCGACAGGAACATGCCGATGACCGCGCAGAACACCGCAAGCTGCGTAACACGCGGCTTGGTCAGTGCGAGATATTGGGAGACCCGGCTGCCGGGCGTTCGGGAGAGTGTTGTGCTGTCCATGTGAGTCACGCTGGCGCGGCTTCGCGCGCAGGGAGCGCGGCGCAGCCGGGACGGCTATAAGCGACTCGAAAGTTTAACATAACGAGCAGCAGCAGCAGGATCGCGGCCCCGCCGTTATGGGCGACCGCAATCGGTAACGGCCATTGCAGCACGATGTTCGACAAGCCGGTGACGAACTGGATCAGCACCACCAGCAGCACGCCGTTGGCGGGTCGCCGCAGTGACTCGAAGCGGCGCATCTTCAACGCGAACCACACCAGATAGGCGATCACAGCGAACGCGAACGTGCGATGCGTCCAGTGAATCGCGACCAGCGCATCCTGCGTGATCACGTCGCCGTCGCCGGTCATGCCGAGCGCGCGCCACAGGTGGAAGCCGTGCGCGAAGTCCATCGGCGGAATCCATTGGCCGTTGCAGGTCGGGAAGTCGGTGCACGCGAGCACCGCGTAGTTCGTGCTGACCCAGCCACCGAGCGCGATTTGCAGTACCAGCAGCGCGAGACCCGCGAGCGCGGCCACGCGCCAGCGCGCGGCCTCGGGCTCGTAGGCCGGCAGCGGCGTCAGGCGCGCCGCGAGCCAGCCGAGCGTGCCGAGCAGCGCCAGGCCGAGCAGCAGATGCGTGGTCACGATGATCGGCTGCAGCCTCATGGTCACGGTCCACGCGCCGAACACGCCCTGCACGACGATCAGCAGCAGCAGCGAAGTCGGCCACCACGGCGACACATGCAGCGGACGACGCTTGATACGCGCCGTCCAGGCAATGATCGTCTGCGCGATGATCAGCACGCCGATCGCCATCGCGAAGTAGCGATGGATCATTTCGATCCACGCCTTCGTCATGCTGACGGGGCCGCTCGGCATCGCCTGATAGGCCGCGGAGATCGCCGCGTGCGCGATGAACGGCGACGACGTGCCGTAGCAGCCGGGCCAATCCGGGCAGCCGAGGCCCGAATCGGTGAGGCGCGTGAAGCCGCCGAACATCACGAGATCGAGCGTCAGGAAGGTGGTGAGCCAGACCAGCTTGCGGAATTTGTTGTCGTCGGCCTTGACCCACACGTAGGACAACGGCAGCAACGCGATACACAAGCCGATCAGGCCCAGTTGCAATACGAACATCTCATTTACCCAGGTTGCGGCGTCAGCCGATGGTCGACCATTTGAGCAGCTTGGTCAGGTCGCCTTTGATCTTGCTCGGGTTCGCGTCTTTCGGAAAACGCATCATCAGATTGCCGTTCGGATCGACCAGGTAGATGTGGTCGGTGATCCGCGTGCCGGTGTCGGCGGGCAGCCACGCGGCGACCTGCGCCGGATCGGCGATCAGCATGTCGGTGTTGGGGTAGGCGGTTTGTATCACGTCCGCGACCTTGTCTGCATCGGTGCGCAGCCACACTTCCATGACGCGCTCGCGTTCCGGGCCCTGAGCTGCGCGGATTTGTCGCATGAAGTAGAGCTTCGTCACGCAGGCTTGGTCGCACGCGCTGTTGTCCACCGAGATCATGAGCCAGCGGCCATGCAGCGAGGCGAGCTTCAGCGGCTTGCCGTCCGCGCCGGTGACCATGAGCGAGTCCGGGATCGGCCGTTGCGGCTCGATCAGCGCGCCGTAGTTCGTGCTGCCGCCGGTCGGCTTCACGACGAAGTACATGAAGTACGAGATCGCGATCGGCGCCGCGCAGATCACCGCGAGCAGCAGCAGCACCCAGCGGCCGCGCCGCCACGAGCCCGGGCCGTTCGGTTGGCCGGGCATCGCTTTGGCCGCGGCGGGTTTGCCGCTGGATTTGCCAGCTTCCGGCGAACGGGGAGTTTGAGTCGACACTACAGAACCTCTTTCAATGTTTGGACGGCGGCGAGCCGTGCCTTGCGTTCCTCACGCGCCCGGCGCGTGCTCTTTTTTGCCCGCGCGGCGCGCCGCATACAGACCGAAGGCGAGCGCGGCGACGGCCATGCCCCACCACTGCAGCATGTAGCCGTAGTTGCGCTCGACGCCGGTGGTCGGTGCGGGCCAGTCGCGCACCAGGCCGTCGCCGGCATCGCCGGTCTGCTGGATCACGAACGATTGCAGCGGCAGCCCGGTCTCCGCGGCGTACGAGCCGACGTCGAGATTCTGCCGGATCAGGTGATGCGCGACCGATCCACCCTCGCCGAGCTCGAACGCGCGCGACGCGTCGGCACGCGCAATCCCTTCGATCTCGACCTCGCCCGGCGGCGTCGTGTACGGCGCGATGGTCTCGCGATTGCTCAGGTTGCGCGGCAGCCAGCCGCGATTGACGAGCACGTAACCGCCGTCGGCGAGTTTAAAAGGCATCACGACGTAAAAGCCCGGCTGATCGTTATACGGACGATTATCGAGGTACACGACCTTGTTCGTGACGAAACTGCCGCGCGCTTTCACGCGATGAAACTCGATGTCCTTCAGCGCGAGCGGCGTCGCGCTGACCGGCAACGCGGGCGCGTTCTCGAACTGCGTGATGCGCGCCTCGAGCGCTTCCTTCTGATGCGCGCGATCGCGCTGCCAGAAACCGAGCCGCATCGTCACGACGACGACCAGCAGGATCAGCAGCGCGGGAATCAGGCGAAACTTCATTGCGAGCGCTCCGGCATCGCGCTCAGGGCCGCCGGGAACCTGCGGCAGACGCCCGCTCGCGGTGCGATAATGAATGTCTTGCCACTGCGCTTTCCGGTTTCAGTTGGTTCCATGCACATTATCGTTCCCATCGCCTTTGCTCTCATCATCGCCAGCATGGTGTCGGCGCTGTATTTCATGATGCACGACAAAGGCAAGACCAAGCGGATGGTCTGGTCACTCGCCACGCGGGTGGGCCTGTCGATCTCGCTGTTCCTGTTCATCCTGTTCGCACACTGGATGGGCTGGATTCAGTCGACCGGGATTCCGTACGGGCGCTGACGCTCGCGGATAGGTCGCCGCCGCATCCCTTCAGCGGCAAATTTTCCTCGCCGCCAAACAAAACGCCGCCCTGAGAGGTCGAGGGCGGCGCTGCATTCAGCCTTGCATACTGCTCGTGCGCGCCGCCTGAACGGCATTGCGCGCACGGATCTGGCCGCATTACAGCCAGTACACGACGACATACAGCCCGAGCCACACGACGTCGACGAAGTGCCAGTACCAGGCCGCGCCTTCGAACGCGAAGTGATGTTCCGGCGTGAAGTGGCCGCGAATCAGGCGCACCAGCACAACGGAGAGCATCGTGCCGCCGAGGAACACGTGAAAGCCGTGGAAGCCAGTCAGCAGGAAGAACGTCGAACCGTAGATGCCCGAAGCCAGCGTCAGGTTCAGCTCGTTGTACGCGTGGAAGTATTCGAAGCCCTGCAGGAACAGGAAGCTCACGCCCAGCACGATTGTCGCCGCGAGCCACGCCATCGCCTTCTTGCGATGGTTGTCGCGCAGCGCGTGGTGCGACACCGTCAGCGTCGCACCCGACGACAGCAGCAGCGCCGTGTTGATGGTCGGCACCGGCCACGGCTGCATCGACTTGTAGGTGCCCACGAGTTCGGCCGGGCCGTTGTTCGGCCACACCGCCGTGAAATCCGGCCAGATCAGTTTGTAGTCGAGGCTGCCGAGTTGATGCAGCGCGATTTCGCGGGCATAGAACAGCGCGCCGAAGAATGCGCCGAAGAACATCACTTCGGAGAATATGAACCAGCTCATGCTCCAGCGGTACGACCGGTCGACGTTCTTGCCGTACATGCCGCCTTCCGACTCGGCGATCGCATCGCCGAACCAATGCCACAGCGTAAAGAGCAGCCACAGCAGACCGATGAGCACGCCAAGCGGCGCCCAGGTATGGTCGTTGATCCAGGCCGCAAGCGATCCGAGCATGACCAGCAACCCCGTAGCGGCGCTGATCGGATGCCGCGACGGATGCGGTACGAAATAGTACGGGCTCTCGTTTTGACCGCTCATTCTTGATTCTCCACTTCAGTCCAGTTGTTCCGGAATCTCCGGCTGTATCTTCGGCGGCGCGTCGATACCGCACCGCTTCTCTCGAATTCGTGGGCTCTTCTCTGCTGCTGCGCCCTGCTACTGCCTCAACCGACCACGAGGCGCACGACCAGAATCAGCACCCCGATCAGAACCGCCGCGCCGATCAGCGCCGCCACGATCACATGCAGCGGGTTCAGTTGCGTCGCGTCCGCCTCGAGATCGCGGCGCTTGCGCACGCCGAAAAACGACCAGAACACCGCGCGCATCGATTGACCGAAACTGCTCTTGCGCGGACTGCCGCCGTTATCGTTCATGTCGCTTCGTTTTCCTTCGTTCGTCCGCGGCTCGCGCCGTCAAATCTGCTTCAGGCCGGCTTCGCGGGAGTGGCTGCCGCGCTGGTCACTGCATTGTTCACTGCATTCGCCTTCGGCGCCGCATCATCCGCGCTAGCCGCCGCCGGCGTGTTCAACTCGAAAAACGTGTACGACAGCGTGATCGTCTTCACGTCCTTCGGCAACTTCGGGTCGACGACGAACACCACCGGCATCCGCTTCGTCTCGTTCGCGTTCAACGTCTGCTGCGTGAAGCAGAAACACTCGATCTTCCTGAAGTACTCGGTCGCCTGCTTCGGCGCGTAGCTCGGAATGGCCTGCGCACGGATCGTGCGCGACTGCTCGTTGCTGACGTCGTACATGACCGTCGTTACTTCGCCCGGATGCACGTCGAGACTGCGCTGCTCCGGCTTGAAACCCAACAGGCCCCGCGCGTTCGCATCGAATTCGATCGAAATCGTGCGGCTCATGTCGACCTGCGTATTCTTCGCCTCGCGCGCTGAAACGTCGCGCTGCACGAGGTTGTTCACGCCGGTGATCTGGCAGATCGCGCGATACATCGGCACCAGCGCGAAACCGAAACCGAACATCATCAACGCGACGACGAACAGCTTGATCAGCATCGAACGGTTGAAAGAGCGATCGGCCTCGGCCGGCGGTTGCGTCGACATCTGAATTCTCAACAAACCTGCAAACAGACTGCGAAGGCGGCGTTAGCTGAACCAGCACTGCTTCAGAATCGCGCTCGCGAAAAACACCGCGGCGATCGCGAACATCACCAACCCTATCCGCCTGTTGCCCGCGCGAATCTGCTCCGGCGTACGTCTTTCCTGTGGATTGCGCGTCATGCTCGACTTTCTGAGTACGGTTCTTGACTGGCGAGGCCGCCGCGCGAAGCGTCCGAGTCCGGTGGCGGCATATCGCGCCGCCGGAACCCGGCACCTCGCCGGGATGGGCTTACTCGACGGTCGGCGGATGCTCGAACGTGTGGAACGGAGCCGGGCTCGGCACGGTCCACTCGAGGCCCGTTGCGCCGTCCCACGGCTTGTCGCCCGCTTCTACGAGCTCGCCACCGCCACGGTAGGCCGGCAGCGCCACCGCGAACAGGAAGTACACCTGTGACAGACCAAAGCCGAACGCGCCGATCGAGATCACCTGGTTCCAGTCGGTGAACTGCGCCGGGTAGTCGGCATAACGACGTGGCATGCCAGCGAGACCGACGAAGTGCATCGGCAGGAACGCGAGGTTGAAGAAGAACATCGACGCCCAGAAGTGGATCTTGCCGCGCGTTTCGTTGTACATCCAGCCGGTCCACTTCGGCGACCAGTAGTACCAGCCGGCGAACAGCGCGAACAGCGACCCCGCCACCAGCACGTAGTGGAAGTGCGCGACCACGAAATAGGTACCGTGATACTGGATGTCGAGCGGCGCCATGGCGAGCATCAGACCCGACAGGCCACCGAACGTGAACACGATCAGGAAGCCGACCGCGAACAGCATCGGCGTTTCGAAGGACAGCGAACCGCGCCACATCGTCGCGACCCAGTTGAACACCTTCACGCCGGTCGGCACCGCGATCAGCATCGTCGCGTACATGAAGAACAGCTGGCCCGTGACCGGCATGCCGGTCACGAACATGTGGTGCGCCCAGACCATGAACGACAGGATCGCGATCGACGCGGTTGCGTACACCATCGAGCTATAGCCGAACAGCGGCTTGCGCGAGAACGCCGGGATCACCTGCGAGACGATCCCGAACGCCGGCAAGATCATGATGTACACCTCGGGGTGCCCGAAGAACCAGAAGATGTGCTGGTACATGACCGGGTCGCCGCCGCCTGCCGCATTGAAGAACGACGTGCCGAAGTGACGGTCGAACAGCACCATCGTGATCGCGCCCGCCAGAACTGGCATCACGGCGATCAGCAGGTACGCGGTGATCAGCCAGGTCCAGACGAACATCGGCATCTTCATCAGCGTGAGGCCGGGTGCGCGCATGTTCAGGATCGTCACGACGATGTTGATACCGCCCATGATCGACGACGCACCCATCAGGTGGATCGCGAAAATCGCGAAGTCCATGCCCGGGCCCATCTGCGTGGAGAGCGGTGCGTACAGCGTCCAGCCCGCGGCGGTCGCGCCGCCCGGCGCGAAGAACGAGCCGACCAGCAGGACGGCCGCGACCGGCAGCAGCCAGAAGCTGAAGTTGTTCATCCGCGCGAAAGCCATGTCCGATGCGCCGATCTGCAGCGGCACCATCCAGTTCGCGAAGCCGACGAACGCCGGCATGATCGCGCCGAACACCATGATCAGCCCGTGCATGGTGGTCAACTGGTTGAAGAACTCGGGACGCATGATCTGCAGACCCGGCTCGAACAGCTCGGCACGGATCATCAGCGCCATCACGCCCCCGGACAGGAACATGGTGAACGAGAAGATCAGGTACAGCGTACCGATGTCCTTGTGGTTGGTTGCGAACAGCCAACGGCGCCAGCCATGCGGCGTTTCGTGGGCATGGTCGCCGTGCACGTGCTCGTGGCCCGCGACTACATCGTGTCCGATGCTAGACATGACAATCTCCTAAAGCGAATTCTGCGGTGCTGACCATGAACACGTCAGGCTGCCGGGCTGATCTGAACGCGCCGGGCTTCCTTCGCGTCGGTGCCGCCGGTGATCGTTTCCGGCTTCTTCAAAATAATATGATCGTCGGCAATGCCGGCTGCTTTCAGCGCGTCGCGAACGGCTTCGGCACGACTCTTCGCGAGCTTCGCGTTGACGTCGGCGGAGCCGGTTGCGTCGGTGAAGCCCGACAGCATGAATTTCGCGTCCGGATGCGCCTTCGCGTAGGCCGCGGCCGCGTCGACCGCCGCTTTCGCGTCGGCCGGCAGCGTGCTCTTGCCGGTCTCGAAGTAGATGCTCGCCGGCAGCGCGGCCTCTGCGTTGTTCGAAGCAGCCGCGCCAGCCTCGTTGCCCGATGCGGCCGGTGCGGACGCCGCTTCTGCGCCCGACGCTGCTTCCGCGCCCGATGCCGCAACGGCGCCGCTCGCGGCAGCACCGGCGTTGGCCAGATGATCGCCGCCTTCCGGCAGCTTGCCGTTGCGCGCGTCGGCGACCTGCTTCGGCTGCAGGATGTCGCCCGTGTGGTTGCCCCACGAGTTACGTTCGTACGTGATCACCGAGGCGATTTCGACGTCGTTCAGCGTCGGCGCCCACGAAGGCATCGCGTTCTTGCCCTTCAACACGAGACTCACGTGCTGCCCGATCGGACCGTTGGCGATCTTGCTGCCGTCGAGCGCCGGGAATGCGCCCGCGCCCTTGCCGGTCGGCTGGTGGCAGACCGCGCAGTTCGACGCGTAGACCTTGCCGCCGCGTTCCATCAGCTCGGCCATCGTGTAGGTCTTGTTCGGATCGTCCTGGCCGGCGGCCATTTTCTTCTTCTGCTCGTCGACCCACTTCGCGTAGTCGTCGGCAGACAGCACCTCGACGACGACCGGCATGAACGCGTGTTCCTTGCCGCACAGTTCGGTACAGAAGCCGCGGAACGTGCCGGTGCGGTTGGCCTTGAACCACGTGTCGCGCACGAAGCCGGGAATCGCGTCCTGCTTCACGCCGAAGGCCGGCACGTACCAGGAGTGGACCACGTCGTTCGCGGTGGTGATGATGCGGATTTTCTTGTCGACCGGCACCACGAGCGGGTTGTCGACTTCCTGCAGATACAGCGTGGAGATCGGCTCGCGGCCATCGGTTTGCGCGCGCGGCGTGGCGAGCGTGGACAGGAAGCCGATGCCCTCGCCCGGACCCTTCACGTAGTCGTAGCCCCACTTCCACTGGTAGCCGGTGACCTTGATCGTGAGGTCGGCGTTCGAGGTGTCCTTCATCGCGACGACGGCCTTGGTGGCGGGCAGCGCCATCAGCACGACGATGATGAACGGCACGATCGTCCAGATGATTTCGACGGTGGTGCTTTCGTGGAAATTGGCTGCGTTGTGGCCTTTCGATTTGCGGTGCGCGAAGATCGAATAGAACATCACGCCGAACACACCGATGAAGATCACGGTGCAAAGTCCCAGCATGAACATGTGGAGGCTGAACAGCTCCTCAGCGATTCTCGTTGCAGGCGGCTGGAGATTGATCGCGTTGACGGCTGGGCCGCCCGGAGCATCGCCCACTGCCAGGGCGGCACCGGCGAAAAGCAGTCCGCTCGTCGCCAGCACGCTCATGAGCGCTCGCTTGATTGTTTTCATAGCTTCCTTACCCAAATTTTCCATTCAAACCCCTCGACCCCGCTGGCAGCGTGTCGCGCCCCCTTGAACGCCGCGCGTCCGGCACCATCTAACAACGTGCCAGCCACATACGTAGTTCGCCTGCGAACTGCGCGCGCCGATTCTGCGCGAGGTGTTGCCCGATCATGAGTCTGCCCGCGCGAGACCAGCTTGATCTGATCGCGCGGCGTTGCGCCCGGCTCTATCCGCACCCAGCGCGGATTGAATTCGAACTGCGTAATCTGCTCGGCACTGACCTGCTCGATCACGAGCCGGTTCGGAAACAACCGGATGCGCTCGTAATCGACAGCATGACGCGCATATATTGCAAACGCGATACCTACGGCCAGCAATTCGATTCCAGTGAACGGCAACACCAGCCAGGCGCCGACCAGAACCAGCATGAATGCAATTGCCAACGAAAACAACGCAAGCGACACGTACAGACAGACGAACTGCCGCGGCGATATCGAACAGTTGCGCTTCATGGTCCAGTCCCTAAGGACCGGTTCTGAATCCGCCAGCAGATGATCTGATGCGCCCATCGCTGCCTCCTGCGAATCGTCGAGTCCGGCCTGCCTTCTTTTACTTCCGGATGCATCTCGCGGCCGCCGTTCGAGTCACTGTTTCCAGCATCACTCGCGAGCGCGCCAACCCCTACCGCATCACTTCATTTTGCAGCCCCGCGCCTCGGGCTTGCCACCCCAAATGTGGGAACCTCGGGTGACAAACTGACGCATTATAGGCGCGATCCATAGCATCGACAAGCAAACCCCGATCGGCCCGCAAGCCAGGCGCGACAAGCCTTCGCGCCATTTTGCCCGGCATTTTGCGGCTCTTTTGGAGGGCAAATCCCAGGCATAACGGATGTCCTCTTTACCGCTTTTGCAACACGTCAACCGCACCGTCGGCAAGCAGTTGATGACAGCACCGCAATCTGCTATCCACGCTTGCCCGGACCTCGTCCGATGTCCTCGAGCCGCACGATGCCATGTCCTTCCGCCGTGGTGCGCGGCACGGCTTTCCATGCGTGGCCGTAGATCACCTCGAAGGTCAGCGCGATCGTGCCGTCGGCGCGCCGGCGCGCTTCGAGCGCGGCGAGCAGGGCTTTGTGCAACCGACGCGCGAGCACGCCGTCATGCGCATCGCGCTCGAACGGGTACGCGCCCCAGCGACGCACGTCCGCGAGCAGCGACTCGGGCGACTTATAGGTGATCGTCAGCGTCTCCTGGTCCATCACCGGAATTTCGAAGCCGGCCTCGACGAGCATGTCGCCGAGGTCGTGCATGTCGACGAAGTCGATCACATGCTTGCGAGACGCGACGCCGTGGGCGGCCTCGATCTCGGCGTAGGCACCGCGCAACTCCTTCAGCGTATCGGGGCCGAGCGTGCTGAACATTAGCAGGCCGTTGACCTTCAGCACGCGCTGCCATTCGGGAAACACCAGATCGGGCCGCGAGTGCCAGTGCAGCGCGAGGTTGGACCAGATGAATTCGAATGCGCCGGACGTGAACGGCAGCGCGGAGAAATCGGTCTGCGCGAAGCGCGGGCCACGCGCGCCGAGCGCCTTGCCGAGCGAGGCGGGAAGAAAGCGCCGCCAACTGGTGTCGCCGGCATCGTGACGCAGCGCGCGGCGGAGCATGCCGTGCGACAGATCAGCGCCGAACACCGGCGCCTCGGGAAAGCGTTCGCGCAATGCGGGGAGGTCTTCGCCCGCGCCGCAACCGGCGTCGAGCACGCTCGAGGGCGCCACCTTGATGTAATCGAGACGCTCGCGCATGCGCTGCGCAATCTCTCGCGGCAGGAACGCAACCTCGTCGAAGGTGGCAGCGCGACGGTCGAAAATACGCCTGAGGCGCCGTGAATCGTAGGCCGGACGGCCAGATTGAGCGGATGTTGGGGACATGTGTGTCGTGCTGGCGTGAGCTCGAAGTATACTCGTTCGTTCCTCTCCATTCAGCGAGAACGGCTTTCACCGGCGCTCACTCGTGCGATTCCAGTCATTTTCTTCGTCGTGTCGAAATCAGGTGGCGCGTTTTGCGCGCGGACTGCATTCGGCATGGCCGCGGGCCTTGAACGCCGCGCTGCCGAACCTGTGCGCGTTGTGCGGCAATTTGTCGCATAAGACGTTGTGCGACGGTTGCGACGCGGCCTACTGGAACGAGAGCCGGCTGCGCTGCACCGTTTGCGCGGTGCCGTTGCCGGCGTCACGCTGGGTCGCTCAGGCGCGGTATCGCTGCGCGGATTGCGTGGCCGAGCCGCCGCCGTTCGACGCGAGCTTCGCGCTCGCCGACTATCGCGCGCCGCTCGATACGCTCGCGGTCGGCCTGAAGTTCCGCGCCCGGCTGATGCTCGCGCGAGACTTCGCGCAACGCCTCGCGCGGCTCGCTGAAGCCAATTGGCACGACGCGGCCGAGCGGCCCGACGTGATCGCGCCTGTGCCGCTCGCCGGTCGCCGTCTGGTCGAGCGCGGTTACAACCAGGCCTGGCAGATCGCGCGGCCGCTCGCCCGGGCGCTCGGCGTGCGCGGCGACCCCACGCTGCTCGAACGAACGCTCGACACCGCGCCGCAATCGCGCCTCGATCTCGATGCGCGCCGGCAGAACGTCGGCCGAGCGTTTCGCGTCGCGCGCCCAGTGCGCGGCCTGCACGTCGGCATCGTCGACGATGTCATGACGAGCGGCGCGACGCTCGAAGCGCTCGCGCATACGCTGAAGGCCGCCGGCGCGCGGCGGGTTACGAACTTCGTCGCGCTGCGCACTCCGAAAAACTAGCTTTTACGTGGTCTTCTTATGTTCAACGTCGTTCTCGTAGAACCCGAAATTCCGCCCAACACCGGCAACGTGATTCGCCTGTGCGCGAACACCGGCGCCCGGCTGCACCTGATCGAGCCGCTCGGCTTCCCTCTCGACGATACCAAGATGCGGCGCGCCGGCCTCGACTATCACGAGTACGCGGAAATGAACGTGCATGCCGATTGGGACGCGTTCATCGCGAAAGAAACGCCCGACGCGTCGCGCATGTTCGCATTCACGACGCGCGGCTCGGGGCGCTTTCACGACCACGCGTTTCAACCGGGCGACTGGTTCGTGTTCGGCGCCGAAACGCGCGGCCTGCCCGGCACGGTGCTCGAGCGCTTTGCGAACGAACAGCGCGTGCGTCTGCCGATGCGTCCCGGCAATCGCAGTCTGAATCTGTCGAATACGGTGGCGATCGTGGTGTTCGAAGCGTGGCGTCAGGCCGGCTTCGAAGGCGGCGCCTGACGGCGTTCGAGCTCGGCCTCGTAGCGTGCGAACATCGCGTCGTCGAAGCACGCGAACGTCACGTGCTTCATGTGTGGTGTGCGCGGCAACGTGTCGAGTACGGTCGCGACCGCGATGCTGACCGCATCGTCGGCGGGGAAACGGTAGATACCGCAGCTGATCGCTGGAAACGCGATGCTCGTGCACTGAGTTTCGCGCGCGACTTCGAGTGAGCGCTGATAGCACGATGCGAGCAGGTCGGCTTCGCCATGCGCGCCGCCACGCCACACTGGACCGACCGCGTGAATAACATGCTTCGCGGGCAGACGATAGCCGGCGGTGATTTTGGCGTCGCCGGTCGCGCAGCCGCCGAGCGTTTCGCATTCGCGCAGCAACTCCTTGCCGGCCGCGCGATGAATCGCGCCATCCACACCGCCGCCGCCGAGCAGCGAAGTATTCGCGGCATTGACGATCGCATCGACGGCGAGCGTCGTGATATCGACCACGCGCGCTTCGAGCGTGCACGTGCCAAGCCTGAGAATGAAGGTGGGCATGGGAACCTCGCTGACCCGAGTCTCGCTCACGAAGTGGACAACCCGAAGTGGACAACCCGAAGTGGACAACCAGGCGAGGCAGCCGTTCAACGCGAATTTCCGCTAAACGGCTGATAGAAAAGGCTTTATTCCGCCTTCGAATCGCGCCGCAGGAGCGCGCTAACCGCATCGCGCGGCGCCACGCCGTCGAACAGCACCGCGCAGACCGCCTGCGTGATCGGCATTTCGATTGCATGAGCACATGCGATCGAGAGTACCGCCCGCGCGCAGCGCACGCCTTCGGCCACGTGACCGAGACCGCCGAGGATGTCGTCGAGCGTGCGGCCCGTGGCGAGTTGCAGGCCCACGGTGCGGTTGCGCGACAGATCGCCGGTGGCAGTCAGAATCAGATCACCGAGGCCGGTCAACCCGGTAAAGGTTTCCGCGCGCCCACCGAGCGTCACGCCAAGGCGCGACATTTCGGCGAGGCCGCGGGTGATCAGCGCCGCGCGTGCATTGAGGCCGAGGCCGAGGCCATCGGCGATGCCCGTGGCGATGGCGAGCACGTTTTTCACCGCGCCGCCCACTTCGACGCCAACGACGTCGTCGCCGGTATAGATGCGCATCGCGCCGTGATGGAACGCCGCGACCGTGCGTTCGCGGCACGCCGCCGACGGGCTCGCGATCGTCAACGCAACCGGCAGCCCCTGCCCGACTTCGCGCGCGAAGCTCGGTCCGGACAACACGCCGTTGCTCGCATGCTCGGGCAATTCCGCCGCGACCGCCTGATGCGGCAACAACTGCGAATCCGCTTCGAACCCCTTGCACAGCCACACGATATGCGCGGGCACCTTGCCCGCATCGCGCATCACGCGCAACAGGCCGCGCAGGCCAGCCACGGGCGTCGCGACCACGCACAGCGCATCGTCGTCGAGCGCGTGATCGAGCGCCACTCCGAGATCCGCTTCAAAGCGAAGCGCGGGCGGCAACGCGACGCCCGCCAGATAGCGGGCGTTTTCATGCGAAGTGGAAAGCTCGGCGATGAGCGCGGACTCGCGCGCCCACAACACCGTGTGGTGCCTTAAGGCCAGATGGCCGGCGAGGGCGGTGCCCCAGGCGCCAGCGCCGAGAACGGCGACTTTCATAGCCGGCACTGCGCGCGGCGCCTTAGTGCGTGACGCCTTTTTGCGCCGCGCCGTCCTGCTGGGCCGCGCTCATCTGGGCGAGACGCTGCTCGTACAGCGCCTGGAAGTTGATCTCGGCGAGGTGGATCGGCGGGAAGCCGGCGCGGGTGATCGCATCGGCGATGTTCGAGCGCAGGTACGGGAACAGGATGGTCGGGCAGGCAATGCCGACGAGCGGATCGATCTGCTCGGCAGGAATGTTGCGAATGTCAAAAATGCCGGCCTGTTTCGCTTCGATCAGGAACGCGACCTTGTCCGACACCTTGGCCGTGACCGTGCCCGTCACGAGAATTTCAAACACGGATTCGGCGAGGCGCTCGGCCTTCACGTCGACTTCGACTTCGACCGACGGCATTTCCTGCTCGAGGAAGATACCCGGCGAATTCGGCTGCTCGAGCGACATGTCCTTCAGATAGATGCGCTGGATGTTGAAGAACGGCTGGTTATTCTCGTCGGACATGATGGTGATTCCTGATAGGTGTGCGTGGCGGCGGCCGATGCACGCATGGGCCGCCAGATTATTGCGCCGGCTCGCCGGCTCCACGAGGAGCGCGTGCGCCGGCTTATCGAGTGGTCCGCCCGCTCGCGCGGCGCGAAACGCGCGAACTCAGGCTGCTTCGAGCAGCGGCGTCAGACCGCCCGCGCGATCGAGCGCGGAAAGGTCATCATAGCCGCCCACATGCGTCTCGCCGATGAACACCTGCGGCACCGTGCGACGACCGGTCCGGGTCATCATCTCCTCACGACGGCCCGGGTCCTTGTCGATCAGTACTTTCTCAACGTGCTCGACGCCGCGCGACTTTAAAAGACGTTCGGCCATCTGGCAATACGGGCACACCTGGGTGCTGTACATGATCACTTTGTTCACTTGGCTGCTCCTTGTTTCACAACCGGCATACCGGCTTTCTGCCAGGCATCGACGCCGCCCTCGAGAACATGGACTTCCGCGTATCCCGCTTCCTGCACGATACGCGCGGCCTTGTTCGACTGCTGGCCGGTCTGGCACACCAGCAGCACCGGGTTGCTCTTGTTCTTCGCGAGTTGCGTGACTTTCGCCTGCAACTCTGCGAATTCGAAATGCCGTGCCGAGGGCAGGTGCCCCTTGGCGTAATCGGCGGACGGCCGCAGATCGATGACCGCCGCGTTGCGCCGGTTGATCAGTTGGGTGGCTTCAGCGGCCGACAGGCCGCCACGTCCACGCCGACTGATGGTCGGCCACAGCAGCAACCCACCAGAGATAAGGACGATTGCGATCAGGACAAGGTTTGTGTATTCGGTGAAAAACTTCACGGAAGATCCGCCGGAAAGAGAGAAATCGAAAAGGTCAACCCGAGCATTATAAAATAACCGTTCGACGCGATGGCGATGCGCCGCCCGAGGCGCCGCGCAGCGCGAGACCGCTTCCTCACTACCGACCGGCAACTCTCATGTACAAACTCGTTCTCATCCGCCACGGCGAATCGACTTGGAACAAGGAAAACCGCTTCACCGGCTGGGTCGACGTCGACCTCACCAAGCAGGGCAACCTCGAGGCGCAGCAGGCGGGCGGACTGCTCAAGGAATCGGGCTATACGTTCGACATCGCCTACACGTCGGTGCTCAAGCGCGCGATCCGCACGCTGTGGCATGTGCAGGACCAGATGGATCTGATGTACCTGCCCGTCGTGCATTCGTGGCGCCTGAACGAACGCCACTACGGCGCGCTGTCGGGTCTGAACAAGGCCGAAACCGCCGCGAAGTTCGGCGACGAGCAGGTGCTGGTCTGGCGCCGCAGCTACGACACGCCGCCGCCCGCGCTCGAGCCCACCGACGAGCGCGCGCCGTACACCGATCCGCGCTACGCCAAGGTGCCGCGCGAGCAACTGCCGCTGACCGAGTGCCTGAAAGACACGGTCGCGCGCGTGTTGCCGCTGTGGAACGAGTCGATTGCGCCGGCCATCAAGTCGGGGCGCAGCATCCTGATCGCCGCGCACGGCAACTCGATCCGCGCGCTGGTCAAGTATCTCGACAACATCTCGGACAGCGACATCGTCGGCCTCAACATCCCGAACGGCGTGCCGCTCGTCTATGAACTCGACGACAACCTGAAGCCGATCAAGCACTACTATCTCGGCGACCAGGACGCGATCGCCAAGGCGCAAGCCGCGGTCGCGAGCCAGGGCAAGGCGGGCTGATCCGGCATTTCCGGGCGCGGCCCACGCCACGAAAACGCGCGGGGCCGCACGCAGACAACCGGGCCGACAAGAAATTCTGTATTGCGCCCGGCGGTCAGATTCAAAGGTCCGCTGCAGGGTTCACCGTAGCGGCGAGCGCATCCGCTGGCCTTGCGCGGCAACTCTCAGTTCCGACCCGCCGAGTGCCATGTCGTACGGCTCGCCATCCGCGGCTCGGGTCGCAAGAACCAGGACCTTCCCGTACTGTCGAAGCACGATTGCCTGCACCGCGCCCTGAGCAGGCGGGTGTGCAGTTATACTTGTCCGTCCAATCTTTATCGACGCTGCCAAGCGCTTCCGACCGCAACAGACTCTATGCGAAAGAACCTGAAAAATATCGGCCTGATTGCCGCGGGCCTTGCTACCGGTGTCTTTGCCACCCTGCAATACTCCGCCTCGGCCCAGCAACCCGCTAGCGCTGCGGTCGCCCCGCTGCCGCTAGACCAGCTCAGGCTTTTCGCCGAAGTGTTCGGGCAGATCAAGCACGAATACGTCGAACCGGTCGACGACAAGAAGCTGCTCACCGCCGCGATAAAGGGCATGGTGTCCAGCCTCGACCCGCACTCGTCGTACCTCGACAAGACCGACTACGAAGAGCTGCAGGAGCAGACCAAGGGCCGCTTCGCGGGCCTCGGCATCGAAATTTCGTCGGAAGACGGCCTGATCAAGGTGATTTCGCCAATCGAAGACACGCCCGCGTTCCGCGCCGGCATCCGTCCGGGCGACCTGATCACGCGCATCAACGACAAGCCCGTGCGCGGCATGACGCTCGACCAGGCGGTCAAGCAGATGCGCGGCGACCCGGGCACCAAGGTCACGCTGACCATCTTCCGCAAGACCGACGACCGCACGTTCCCGCTCACCGTCACGCGCGCGATCATCAAGGTGCAGTCGGTGAAGGGCAAGATCATCGCGCCGGGCTTCGCGTACGTGCGCATCACGAGCTTCCAGGAACGCACCACGCCTGACCTCGCGGCCAAGCTGCAGGATCTCGCGCGCCAGGAGCCGAACCTGAAGGGCCTCATCCTCGACCTGCGCAACAACGGCGGCGGTCTGCTGCAAAGCGCGGTCGGCGTCGCGGGCGCGTTCCTGCCGCCGAATTCGGTGGTGGTGTCGACCAACGGCCAGATTCCGGATTCGAAGCAGATCTATCGCGACACCTACGATAACTACCGTCTGCAATCGTTCGACAGCGATCCGCTCAAGGACGTCCCGGCCATCTTCAAGACCGTGCCCATGATCGTGCTGACCAACGCGTACTCGGCGTCGGCGTCGGAAATCGTCGCGGGCGCGCTGCAGGATCAGCACCGCGCGCTGATTCTCGGCAAGACCACGTTCGGCAAGGGTTCGGTGCAAACCGTGCGCCCCCTGACGGCCGACACCGCACTGCGCCTCACCACCGCGTATTACTACACGCCGAGCGGCCGTTCGATCCAGAACAAGGGCATCCGCCCCGACATTCCGGTCGATCAGTACGCGGACGGCGATCCGGACGACGCGCTCGTGACCCGCGAAGTCGACTACTCGAATCACCTCGCGAACACGCAGGACCCGAACGAGAAGAAGGAAGCGGAGCAGCGCGAGCAGGAGCGCATGGAGCAACTGCGTCAGCTCGAAGAGCAGAACGACAAGAAGACGCCGGAACAGCGCCAGAAGGAGCGCGAACGCAAGCCGGTCGAGTTCGGTTCGGCTGACGACTTCATGCTGCAACAGGCAGTCGACAAACTCGAAGGCAAGCCGGTTCAGGAATCGAAGTCGTTGATGGAACGCCGTCTCGCGCAGAACAAGCCGGACACGTCGGCCTCCGCGCCGGTCGCGGTGAAGCCGACGCAACCGGTGCCGGGCGCATCGGGACCGGCGCCGGCTTCGGCACCGGTTCCCGCTGGCAAGTAAGCTGACCAACAGGCAGCGAACCCCGCGCGTGTCTTCGCAGCACGATAGTCTGCGAAGACACGCGGCAACAGTTTCAGCAAAAGCCGCCGCCTAACCGGTGGCGCATCACGGCAGGCCGCAACCGCCACCCTCCCCGCGCGATTAAAATAACAGCCACGAATGCGCGCCGCGGCCCCTCGGCCTGTCTCTCCTTGCGCGACACAGCGACATAGCGACACACCCCACGCGCCCCGCCATGAATGACGATCAACTCCTTCGCTACTCCCGCCACATCCTCGTCGATGAAATCGGCATCGAGGCGCAGCAGCGTTTTATCGACGCCCACGCGATCATCGTCGGCGCGGGCGGGCTCGGTTCGCCAGCCGCGCTGTATCTCGCGGCGGCGGGCGTCGGCCGTCTGACGCTCGTCGATGCCGATACCGTCGACCTGACTAATCTACAACGACAGATCCTGCACGTGAGCGCGTCGGTTGGACGTAGGAAGGTCGAGTCCGGGCGCGACATGCTCGCGCGGATCAATCCCGAGGTCGTCGTCAACGCGGTGGCCGAGCGCGTCGACGATGCGTGGCTCGACCGCGAGGTGCCGCACGCGAGTGTCGTGCTCGATTGCACCGACAACTTCGCGACGCGTCACGCGATCAACCGCGCGTGCGTCAAGCATCGCGTGCCGCTCGTGTCGGGAGCGGCGCTGCGCTTCGACGGCCAGATCAGCACTTTCGATTTCCGCGATGAAGCGTCGCCGTGCTACGCGTGCGTGTTTCCCGAAGACCAGCCGTTCGAAGAAGTCGCATGCTCGACGATGGGCGTGTTCGCGCCGACGGTCGGCATCATCGGTTCGATGCAGGCTGCCGAAGCGCTGAAGGTGATCGGCGCAATCGGCACGCCGCTCGTGGGCCGCCTGACGATGCTCGATTCGCTGCGGATGGAATGGAACACGATGCGCATCGGACGTCAGCCGGATTGTCCGGTGTGCGGCCACGCGCACGGGTCTTGAGGCGGTTCTGCACTGCCCGTTCGCTTGACGCCGAAATAGCAGAACGCCGCACATGTGCGGCGTTTTTTCGTTCAACGAGGCAAGACGATGCGCGTCAGATTCAAACCAACGCGACCCGCTTGAGCGCCGCCTGCACCTCCTCCGGCTCGAACGAAGCCAGCACGTCGGCAACGGGCTTTTCGAGCGTCTTCAGATGCGAGCGCAGCACCTCCTGCTTGACCTCGAGCAGTTGGCTCGGATGCATCGAAAACTCGGTCAGACCCATGCCGAGCAGCAGACGCGTCAACGCCGGATCGCCCGCCATCTCACCGCACACCGACACGGGCACGCCCGCGCGCTTCGCCTCGCGCAGCGTGAACGCGATCAGATGCAGCACGGCCGGATGCAGCGGGTCGTACAGATGCGCGACCGCGTTGTCCGCGCGATCGATCGCGAGCGTGTACTGAATCAGATCGTTGGTGCCGATCGACAGGAAATCGAGCCGCTTCAGAAACAGCGGCAACGCGATCGCGGCGGCCGGGATCTCGATCATCGCGCCCACCTGCACGTTCGGATCGTAAGCGATACCCGCGTCGTCGAGTTGACGCTTCGCTTCGCGGATCAGATCGAGCGTCTGGTCGATTTCCTGCGCGTGCGCGAGCATCGGGATCAGGATCTTCACCCTGCCGAACGCCGACGCGCGCAGGATCGCGCGCAACTGCGTGAGGAACATCTGCGGCTCGGACAGGCTCCAGCGAATCGCGCGCAAACCGAGCGCCGGATTCGCGGCGGTCTCGTAGCCGTCGCCGCCCATCGAATCGAGCGGCTTGTCGGCGCCGACGTCGATCGTGCGGATCGTGACCGGCAAGCCGTTCATCAGTTCGACCGCGCGACGATACGCGCTGAACTGCGCCTCCTCTTCGGGCATCCGGTGCTTGTGATTCATGAACAGAAACTCGGTGCGGAACAGACCCACGCCGGTCGCGCCCGATTCGACCGCCGCGCGCGCGTCGTCCGGCAACTCGATGTTCGCGCACAGTTCGATGCGCGTGCCGCACAGCGTTTGCGTCGGCGAGAACTTGAGCCGTTGCAGCTTGCGCTGCTCGAGCTCCTTCTCGCTTTGCCGGTACGAGTATTCCTCGAGCACGATCGGCGCGGGATCGACGATCACGATGCCGTGGTCGCCATCGACGATGATCAGATCGTCCTGGCGGATCAGCGCGCTCGCATGCTGCACGCCGACCGCGGCCGGAATGCCGAGGCTGCGCGCGACGATCGCGGTATGCGACGTGCGCCCGCCCAGATCGGTGACGAAGCCCTGGAACGTCTGCGTCTTGAACTGCATCATGTCGGCCGGCGCGATGTCGTGCGCGACCACGATCATCTCGTCGCACGCGCCATGCACGTTGCCGACGATGCCCGGCGCGCCCGCGAGCGCCTTCAGCACGCGCTCGACGACCTGCTCGATATCGGCCTTGCGCTCGCGCAGGTATTCGTCTTCGATAGTGTCGAAATGGCGCGACAGTCTTTCGAGCTGTTCGGTCAGCGCCCATTCCACGTTGTAGCGGCGCGTGCGGATCAGGTCGATGGTTTCCTGAACGAGCATGACGTCGTTCAGGATCATCGTGTGAACGTCGATGAACGCGCCCATTTCGCTCGGGGCATCCGCGGCAAGATCGGCGCGCAATACGTTGAGTTCTTCATGCACGCGCTGCTGAGCCGCGCGAAAACGCCCGACCTCCCCTTCGATCTGGGGCGGTTCGATCAGATAGTGGTCTACGTCGAGTGCTGCCGGGGCGATCAGATAGGCCCGCCCGATGGCGATACCGCGTGACACGGGAATTCCATGCAGCGTGAATGACACGCGCACCTCCTCTAGTTGTGTAATGCCGCGGCAAACCGCTGCAATGCTCTCAGACTGTACTAGGCATTATAAATTCCGCGCCTTTTTGAAGTGTGTCAGCGGTGTGTGCAGCGCAGCACGGATTATCGCAATGAGGTGCCCTCGTACCCGGCGAAGCTTCGCTTTATACACGTCGCGCAAAACATATGGTTTAAACATTGAAAACGCATGTCGTCTTACGCACTCTTCCCGATGGCTTTCGCGCCGCTTCTAGATCCCTTTAATGTCGATTAACGGCGCGCCTCTTCTGATATTCAGATGTCGGCGGCGAAAAAAAACCGCGGACTGAGCCGCGGCATTTTCGGGTTTGTCGAACGCAAAGCGCGCGGCTTTATTGACCTTCGCCAAATTTATCGGCGATCAGTTTCAAGAGCGCGTCCATCGCGTCCTGTTCGTCGGCGCCTTCCGTTTCGATCAGCACGGTACTGCCGATGCCCGCGGCCAGCATCATCACGCCCATGATGCTCTTCGCGTTGATACGACGGCCATTGCGGCTCATCCAGATTTCCGCCTGGTAGTTGCCCGCGAGTTGCGTCAACTTGGCCGACGCGCGCGCGTGCAGCCCCAGCTTGTTCACAATTGTGGTTTCCTGTTGCAGCATGTGATGGTCCGAAGCGCGGGTGAATGAAATGGTGAAACGTGTTACTGCAAAGCGGCTTCAATGCGATCGGCACCGTTGCGAAACCGCTTGAATCCGTCGAAGCTTGCCTGCGAACCAGCCCGGCTTACAGGCCGGTCGCGTCCGTCTTTTGCGTCAGATCGGCATCGGCCGGCAAAGCGGGAACACAGTCGGCGGCCGCCGCGTCAGGCGGCAGCGCCGGCAGGCACTCGGCAGCGCACACTGGCGGCGTGACCGGTGTCGGCATCGCCGGTCCGATCGCGTGCACGCCCTTGGTCGCACCGGCGAGCGCCTTGTCGACGAGCGTGTCGAGCGGCGTCGCGCGATAGCAGACCGCGCGCACCAGCATCGGCAGATTGACGCCGCACAGCACACGCACGTCCGGCACGGTGGCGAGCCGGCCCGCGATGTTGGCCGGCGTCGCGCCGAACATGTCGGTCAGCACGAGCGCGCCGTTCTCTTCCTTCAGCCGCACGACTTCCGAATTCGCGAACGCGACGACCTGCGCAGGATCGCAATCCGGCGACACGTCGATCACGCCGATACGCGCCGGCAAACCGCCATAGATGTGGGAAATGCAATCGCGCAACGCGGTGGCGAATGGAGCGTGCGCAATGATCAGAATGCCTGCCATGTCAGCCTTACTGCAAAAGAACGGCCCCAAACCGTGGACCGGGACTCGAGCCCGGTTCGCCATCGCCCCGGACCGGCCGTGGGTCGCGAGGGCGGGAATGCATCGTCGGGCGAGCGGGCATTGTAGCAGCCTCATTTTCGCGCCAACCCCGACGCCACGCCTGATGCGGATTTACTACACAGATTGGGGGTGCAGCCGGGCAATCAAGGCCACTGCGTCGGCGCGCCACGCGAGCGCCCCGCGTCAGCCGACCGCGCGCTCCAGCGCGTCGACGAACATCGCGGCGACGTCGAAGCCGGTCTGGTCCATGATCTCGCGGAAACACGTGGGGCTCGTGACGTTGACTTCGGTGAGCCAGTCGCCGATCGCATCGAGTCCGACCAGCAGCAGGCCGCGCGCCGCCAGCACCGGCGCGAGCGTATCGGCGATCTTGCGATCCTGCTCGCTGAGCGGCCGCGCGACGCCCAGTCCGCCGGCCGCCAGATTGCCGCGCACCTCATTACCCTGAGGAATGCGCGCGAGCGAGTACGGCACCGCTTCGCCGCCGATCAGCAGGATGCGCTTGTCACCTTCCTTGATCTCGGGGATGAATTTCTGCGCCATCACCGAGCGCGCGCCGTCGTGGCTCAGCATTTCGACGATCGAGCCGAGGTTCATGCCGTCCGCCTTCACGCGGAATACGCCCATGCCGCCCATGCCGTCGAGCGGCTTCAGGATCACGTCGCCGTGCTGTTCGTGGAACGCGCGCAGACGCGCCGGGTCGCGAGTGACCAGCGTCGGCGCGACGAACTGCGCGAACTCGCCGATTGCGAGCTTCTCCGAATGATCGCGGATCGCCTGCGGTTTGTTGAAGATGCGTGCGCCGCCACGCTCGGCCAGTTCGAGCAGCCAGGTCGACGTCACGTATTCCATGTCGAACGGCGGGTCCTTGCGCATCACGACCGCGCCGAAGCTCGCGAGCGCGCGCGGCGTGGCGGGATCGGCGGCAAACCAGACATCACGATGCAGATCCGTGGTATCGCCGACGATCGCAATGCGCTGCACGTTCGCCTCGACATCGCCGCCCGTCCACGCCAGATGCTTCGGCTCGCAGGTGTACACCGTGTGACCGCGCCGCGCCGCTTCGGCCATCATCGCGTAGGTCGTGTCTTTGTAGATCTTGAAATGGCTGAGCGGATCGGCGATGAAAAGAATGTCCATGAAAGTCCCGGTGCGCCCTGAGGGGCGTGACATTGTTCGTCAATATAGTCTTTGAAGACGGCGATGGCGGCACGCATGCCGCCATCCTGCCGCGCGAGGCGGCTTAGACCTGGATCGCTTCAGGATCGGTCTTTTCGAGTTCGACCGATGCGGCCAGCAACCCGAGCCGCGCCACCACGCCATACATATAGAAGCGGTTCGGCGGCGCCGCGCCGGGCTTCGCGTGCGCATCGGGCAGCGCCGTGTGTTCGAAGCCGAGCGGCACGAAGTGCATGCCCGGCGCGTTCAGGTTCTGGTCGCGCTCGCGGCTGCCGTGCACGCGATAGAAGCCGCCCACCACATAGCGGTCGATCATGTAGACGACCGGCTCGGCGACTTCCTCGCCGATGCGCTCGAACGTGTAGACGCCTTCCTGCACGATCACGTCGTGCACTTCGAGGCCGTCTTTGGTCGCGGCCATGCGCGTGCGTTCGCGCTTCGTCAGCGCGGCGACTTCCGACGCGTCGTGCACGGTCATCACGCCCATGCCGTAGGTGCCCGCATCGGACTTGATCACGACATACGGTTTTTCGGAGATGCCGTACTCGCGATACTTGCGCGCGATCTTCTTCAGCACGCCGTCGATCGCATCGGCAAGGGCTTCCTCGCCGGTGCGCTGCTGGAAGTCGACGCCCTCGACGTGCGCGAAATACGGATTGATCATCCACGGATCGATCTCGACCATCTTCGCGAACTTCTTCGCGACGTCGTCATAGCACGAGAAATGCGTCGACTTGCGACGCACCGCCCAGCCAGCATGCAGCGGCGGCAGCAGGTACTGCTCGTGCAGGTTTTCGAGCACGGGCGGAATACCGCCGGACAAATCGTTGTTCAGCAGGATCGAGCACGGGTCGAAGTTCTTCAGACCAAGGCGCCGCTGCGAGCGCTCGAGCGGTTCGAGCACCAGCTTCTGGCCGTCCGACAGCGCAATCGTGACCGGGCCGTTGATGGTTTCGTCGAGCGTGCCGAAGCGTACGTTCAGACCCGCCTGGCGCATGATCGACGCAAGCCGGGCGACGTTTTCGAGGTAGAACGCGTTGCGGGTGTGACGCTCGGGAATGACGAGCAGATTCTTCGCGTCCGGGCAGATCTTTTCGATCGAGGCCATCGCGGCCTGCACCGCGAGCGGCAGCACTTCCTGCGGCAGATTGTTGAACGCGCCGGGAAACAGATTGGTGTCGACCGGCGCGAGCTTGAAGCCCGCGTTACGCAGATCGACGGAACAGTAGAACGGTGGCGTGTGCTCCTGCCATTCGAGCCGGAACCAGCGTTCGATAGCGGGCGTGGCGTCGAGGATCTTCCGCTCGAGGTCGAGCAGCGGGCCGTTTAACGCCGTAACTAGGTGCGGAACCATTGATCACTCGCAGACTGGAGAAAAAAGATTGTAGAGCAAATGCTTTGTCCATTTGGGGACGGTTTCTCCATTCGCAAGCAGACTCGAATGCATTCTCCCTATCTCGATGATAGGCGCGGAAAATCGCCGTTCGCAACCCGATCAGCAAGAAAAAAGCCCGCCATGAAGGCGGGCGAAATTGCTGCGCTTGCTTAACCATTTTTTCTTACTGACGGGCCCGCGAGCGCGGGCCGAACCGGGACAGGTTCTCCGTTATTCGACTTTCTCGCCGTGCAGGCTCACGTCGAGGCCTTCGCGCTCCTGCTCTTCGGTCACGCGGATGCCCATCACCAGGTCGATGATCTTCAGCAGCACGAAGCTCACCACGCCGCTGTAGATCAGCGTCGTCAGCACGCCCTTCGCCTGCAGGATCACGCTGCCGTCCGAGCCGCTGATGTCCTTGACCGCGAACACGCCCGTCAGCAGCGCACCGATGATCCCGCCGATGCAGTGCACGCCGAACGCGTCGAGCGAATCGTCGTACCCGAACTTGTGCTTGAGCCACGTGGCCGCCCAGAAGCAGACCACACCCGCGACGATACCGATCACGAGCGCGCCGAGCGTGCCGACGAAGCCCGACGCCGGCGTAATCGCCACCAGACCCGCGACCGCGCCCGACACGATACCGAGCACCGACGGCTTGCCCTTGGCCGCCCATTCGGCGAACATCCACGCGAGCGCCGCCGCGGCGGTCGCCACCTGCGTCGCGAACATCGCGAAGCCGGCACGGCCATCCGCTGCCACGGCCGAACCCGCGTTGAAGCCGAACCAGCCGACCCACAGCATCGCGCCACCGATCAGCGTGAGCGTCAGGTTGTGCGGCGCCATCGCTTCCTTGCCATAGCCGACGCGCTTGCCGAGCACCAGACAGCAGACCAGACCCGCGATACCGGCGTTGATGTGCACCACCGTGCCGCCCGCGAAGTCGAGGATGCCCGCGCTAGCCAGCCAGCCGCTCGGCTCCCACACCATGTGCGCGATCGGCGAGTAGACGATGATCGACCACAGCGTCATGAACACCAGCATCGCCGAGAACTTCATGCGGTCCGCGAAGGCACCGGTGATCAGCGCCGGCGTGATGATCGCGAAGGTCATCTGATAGACGAAGTAGACCGTCTCGGGGATCGTCGGCGCGAGGTGGCTGACGGTCAGCGTCGTGGCCTTGTCGCCCTTGATGTAGTTCATGCCCGTCATGAACACGCGCGAGAAGCCGCCGATGAACGAGCTACCAGGCGTGAACGCGAGGCTGTAGCCGACCACGGTCCAGACGATCGTCACGACACAGGTGATCGCGAAGCTTTGCATCAGCGTCGCGAGCACGTTCTTCTTGCGGACCATGCCGCCGTAGAACAGCGCGAGACCCGGGATCGTCATGAACAGCACCAGCGCGGTGGAGGTCAGCATCCACGCGGTGTCGCCGGAGTTGATCTTCGATGAATCGACCGAGAACGGCGCGGTCGGGGTGGCCGGCGCGGCCGCGGCGGCGGCCGATGCATCGGCGGCGGCCGGTGCGCTTGCGGCCGGCGCGGCGGACGCATCGGCGGCGGGAGCCGAGGCCGCCGGGGCAGCGGCTGCGGCGGAGGCGTCCGGTGCGGGCGCGCTCGCCGTCGTATCGGGAGCGGAGGCGGCTGCGGGAGCGGACGCATCGTCCGCGAGGGCGGTGCCGACACCGCCCGCGAGCAGCGAGCCGGCCATCAGCAGGGACATCATTAGTTTGCGCATCTTGGTTTTCCTCTTGTCGCTATCCGTGTCGCTATGTTCTGGTCTTTTACAGTGCGTCCGCGCCGGTCTCGCCGGTGCGGATCCGAACCACCTGCTCGATCGGCGTGACGAAGATCTTGCCGTCGCCGATCTTGCCGGTACGCGCGGCGCGCTCGAGCGCCTCGATCGCCTGATCGACGATGTCGTCGGATACCGCCGCTTCGATCTTCACCTTCGGCAGAAAGTCGACGACGTATTCGGCACCCCGATACAGCTCGGTGTGGCCCTTTTGCCGTCCGAAGCCTTTGACTTCAGTCACCGTGATGCCCGACACGCCGATCGCCGACAGGGCTTCGCGCGCTTCATCCAGCTTGAACGGCTTGATGATTGCGGTAATGAGTTTCATGAAATCCTCGCTAGTTATTGCTGATCCGTTGTGCCCCGTGGCGTACCCGTGACGGCGGTCTCCTGCGCTACCGGGAAAAGCGCCCTGGCAGTGCGCGCGCGGGGCAGTAACAGCAACTCCTATGCCACGTTGTGTCGGAGCGCGCCTCGCGCGCGTGGCGCAGCGCGCCCGAGCGGCCTTGTCCGAACGGCCAGCGGCGCGGCGGGCGGTGGCGCGGCGGGGGGATCGTTGCTAGAGTGTTCGAACGTTCTGAACGCGAGGGCGCGCACCAAACACGCTCACGCGGCCGCGGCAACCAATACGTCGCGCGCACCAGGATCGCCCGCTCGCCGTAACGGGGCACGGGCGCAATGAAACATGCACACTTTTTGTGCACCAAGGGGAACACGATGAAACAACCGAACGACGTTTTTAACGACTTCCAGGCCCGCGTCAGCGATCTGTTCAAGAATTCGCCGGCCAAGGATGTCGAACGCAACGTCAAGGCAATGCTGTCGCAGGGCTTCTCGAAGCTCGATCTGGTCACGCGCGAGGAATTCGATACGCAGACCCAGGTGCTCGTGCGTACGCGCGCGCGCCTCGAAGAACTCGAACGCCGGGTCGCCGAGCTCGAACAGAAATTGCCGCTCACGCAGACGCCGTAAGCGCTGCTCGCAGCCTTCGCGCTGCGCAGTGCCGCACATCACAGGCAAGCGGGCCGTGACGTCATCAGCGTTTTAGGGGATTTGCGCGCGATGTGAGCGCGCCGTCCGACGGGAGAGAATATGTCGCTTGCCGTGGTGCGCAGCCGCGCGCCGGCCGCTGGCCGTGCGCCCGAAGTGACCGTCGAGGTTCACCTCGCCAATGGACTGCCGTCCTTTTCGATCGTCGGCCTGCCCGACCTGGAAGTGCGCGAGAGCCGTGAACGCGTGCGCGCGGCGCTGCAGAACTGCGGTTTCGATTTTCCAGTCCGCCGCATCACCGTCAACCTCGCGCCGGCCGATCTACCGAAAGAATCCGGTCGTTTCGATCTGCCGATCGCGCTCGGCATCCTCGCCGCAAGCGGGCAGATTCCCGCCGAATCGCTGCTCCATCGCGAGTTTGCCGGCGAGCTGTCGCTGACCGGCGCGCTGCGGCCGATGCGCGGCGCGTTCGCGATGGCCTGCGGCACCGCGCGCGGCGCGCTGGCGAACGCCGGCAACGCCGACGCTTCATCTGAAGCGCGTTCTGCGTTGCCCGCCCTCCTCGATCAACTAGCCGCACCGGCCTTCCATACCCCACAGCTTTACCTGCCGGCCGCGAGCGCGGCGGAAGCGGCGCTCGTGCCCGGCGTCGACGTGTTCGGCGCCGCCGATCTGCCGTCGCTATGCGCGCATCTCGCAGGCTCGCCGGACGCGCGTCTTAGTCCGGTCGCCGCGCCCGAGCACAACGAGCACGCCGCCGCCCCGTCGCCGGACATGGCCGACGTGATTGGCCAGCGCGCCGCTCGGCGCGCCCTCGAAGTCGCGGCGGCCGGCGGCCATCACGTGCTGCTGATCGGACCGCCCGGCGCCGGCAAGTCGATGCTCGCGGCACGCCTGCCCAGCTTGCTGCCGCCCATGACCGACGACGAAGCGCTCGCCTCCGCCGCGCTACTGTCCGCGAGCCGCATCGGCTTCAAGCCGTCGCAGTGGCGCCAGCGGCCGTTTCGCGCGCCGCACCATTCGTCGAGCGCGGCGGCGCTGGTCGGCGGACGCAATCCGCCGCAGCCCGGCGAGATCACGCTCGCGCATCTGGGCGTGCTTTTTCTGGACGAGCTTCCCGAATTCGATCGGGTGGTGCTCGAAACGCTGCGCGAGCCGCTCGAAGCTGGCCGCATCACGATCTCGCGCGCCGCCTGGCAAGCGGATTTCCCCGCCGCCTGCCAACTGATCGCCGCAATGAACCCGTGCCCTTGCGGCTGGCGCGGCGATCCGGGCGGGCGCTGCCGCTGTACGCCTGAAGTTGCGGCGCGCTATTTGCGGAAATTGTCGGGACCGCTGCTCGACCGCATCGACATCCAGCTCGAAATTCCAGCACTGACCGCCACCGAACTCGCGGCACGCGCCGCCACCACCGGCGAAGCAAGCGTGGCGATTGCACAGCGCGTGAGCGCTGCGCGCGAGCGGCAACTGGCCCGGCAAGGCAAGACCAACCGCGAGCTGGACGGACGCGAAGTCGACGATGTATGCCGCCCGGACGCAGCGGGCGAGGCGCTGCTGCGCGAAGCCGGCGAGCGCTTTGGCTGGTCGGCGCGGGCGTACTACCGGGTGTTGAAGGTCGCGCGCACCGTCGCGGACCTGGCTGGCGCGGCGATGCCGAGCGCCGCGCAGGTCGCCGAGGCAATCCAATACCGCCGCGCTTTTGGCTCGTTATGAGGAGAAAAAACGACTGTCAAGACTTGACTTATTCACACACGCGCGATCCTGTTAGATTTTGATACAACTCAAAAGGGCGCAGACGCGCATCTCGCTAATCTGTTGATTTCATTGTATTTTTTTAAATTCCCTACGCCTGTGAATTTTGCCGGAAGGCCCGCCTGATGGGCTTTTGCGGCCATTGAGGCCGACTTCTCAACAGAGTTATCCACAGGCTGTGCGCGCAACTCAAAAATCTCAACGTAAACCGGCAATTAGCGTACAAACCTGCGAAGGAACTTTCACTGCATTCGGCACTCTGAGGTGCGCCCGATCGGCCAAAAATACCGCATTTAGTACAGCTGGAACGACGAAAAAAACTGGTCGACCTGGTCTTGCGGCAGCGGTTGATCGGCGATGATCGCCGCCTGGTACACGTGCCGGCCGCGCGCGACGAGCCGCGCATACACCGTGCGCGTCTCGTGTTTGGCGCCCGCCGTGCCGCTCACCGTCATTTCCAGCCCCGGTATCTTGCCGCCCGCCGCCAGCGGGATTTGCGCTGGGTGAGCATCGGGCGTCGCGCCGACATTGCGCGCCAGTCCCGCGCGCAGGAAATCGAGCGCGGCACGCTGGGTCGCGTCGCTGTCGTCGGGCAGCATCACGGTGCCGACCGCAAAGACCGCATTGCCCGCTTCGGCGGTCTGCATTGCCATCTGCATCGGTGTGCCGCCGATCTGCACCGCGCGCTGATCGTTGTCCGGCTTGGCTGGGAAGTCGACCGTGTAGCCCTTGTCGTTGTTCATCACGGTGCGCCAGTCGAAGGTCGGTGAGCAGGCGCTGAGCGCGACGCCGAGCGCCAACGCGGCCGTCGCCGCGCCGATCACGGTTCGAGCGTGACCGGATCGCGTGAATGCGCGGAGAAATAGGCCCGCCGGTTGGAAGACGCCCGCACGGCGGGCGGACAATCGGCTGCTCAACGGAAAATGGCAAGAAACGCGGGCAACTAAAGAGCAGACGCGAAGAACGGTTCGGAGCATGGGACGGAAGATCGGGCTTCTCGGAGCGTAAAGCGCCATTATCCGCTGATCGACTGCCGGGCCGACGCGAAGCGCAGCCGTCCCGCCATTTCGGCGCAGCCGAACCCATTGGAGCTAGAATAGAAGAGTTGTTCAGTACCGGCCCGCGGGCCACCACACCGCCCCATTGTTCCGCGCCGCGCGCGACTCACGAGGTTCCGTCCATGAGTTCCAATTCACCGACCGCCGTCCGGCGCACGAACCCGCTTCGCTATCTGATTGCGGTGGCGGTGGCCATTGCGCTCGCCGTCGCCGGTTACTTCGCGTTTGCCGGCCAGCAGCGCGTACCCGATGCGACCTTCACGCTGCTATCGGGACAGAAGCTCACGACCGCGGACCTCAAAGGCAAGGTTTATCTGGTCAACTTCTGGGCAACGAGTTGCGACACCTGCATGAAGGAAATGCCGCAGATGGTCGAGACCTATAACCGCTTCAAGGGCCAGGGCCTCGAATTCGTCGCGGTGGCAATGAACTACGACGCGCCGATGTACGTGACCAATTACACGCAAACGCGTCAGCTGCCGTTCAAGGTCGCGATGGACGACGGCTCGGCCGCCAAGCGGTTCGGCAACGTGCAGCTCACGCCGACCACCTTCGTCGTCGATAAAGACGGCAAGATCCTGAAGCGCTATGTCGGCGAGCCGCAGTTCGCGGAACTCGACCAGTTGCTCGCGAAAGCGCTGAAGGCTGGCGCGGCTTAAGCCGGCGCAAGCAGATCCCCACGCGCCGGCGCAACCTCCCGCCGCCGGCGTCCGCCTCCTCACCGCTCCCCTTCCCCTTTGGCCGCAAGGCCATATCGCTTGATCTTCTCGTAGAGCGTCGCCTTGCCGAGCTGCAGCCGGTCCGCCGCGACCGCGACCACGCCGCCCGCCTGCTCCAACGCCTCGGCGATCATCGCGCGCTCGAACTGCTCGACACGCTCCTTCAGCGGATGGGTGGCCCCGCCGTCTTCGCCGAACGACAGCACCGGTTCGTCGGCGATGCCGAGCACGAAGCGGTCGGCGGCATTACGCAGCTCGCGCACGTTGCCCGGCCAGTCTCGCTGCATCAGACTCGCGCGTTGGCGATCGGTGAGCATCGGCGCCGGCCGCTGATAACGAACGGCCGCATCCAGCAGGAAATGCTCGAACAGCGGCACGATGTCCTCGCGACGCTCGCTCAAAGGCGGCAGCGCGATCGTCACCACGTTGAGCCGGTACAGCAGATCGCGCCGGAACGAGCCATCCGCGACGTGCTCGGCCATGTCGCCTTTTGCAGCCGCGACCACGCGGCAATTGACGCGAATCGGCTGATTCGAGCCGAGCCGTTCCAGCACGCCGTCCTGCAGCACGCGCAGCAGCTTGACCTGCAGCGCGAGCGGCATGCTCTCGATCTCGTCGAGAAACAGCGTGCCGCCCGACGCATGTTCGAGCTTGCCGATCCGCCGTTTGGCCGCGCCGGTGAACGCGCCCGGCTCGTAGCCGAACATCTCCGATTCGAACATCGGCTCGGGCAGCGCGCCGCAGTTCACCGCGATGAACGGCTTGTCACGCCGCGGCGACAGCTCGTGCAGGCTGCGCGCGATCAGCTCCTTGCCCGCGCCGGTATCACCGTTGATCAGGACGGACGCATCGGTCGGCGCGACGTTGGCGATCAGCCGCCGCACCTGCTCGATCGCCGGACTGCGGCCGATGATGCGCGGCGCGACCGCGTTCTGCCCGGCCAGCTCACGGCGCAGCGCGAGGTTTTCGAGCACGAGCGTGCGGCGCTCCAGCGCGCGCCGCACAGTTTCGATCAGCCGCTCGGACGCGAACGGCTTTTCGATGAAGTCGTAGGCGCCGTCGCGCATCGCCTGCACGGCCATCGAGATATCGCCGTGGCCGGTGACCAGAATCACCGGCACGTCGGGCGCGCGCTCGTGGCACTGCGCGAGCAGGTCGAGACCGCTCGCGCCGGGCAGCCGGATATCGCTGACGATCACGCCGGAGAAGTCCGCGCTGATCAGCTTCGCCGCGGCCTCGACCGACGCATGGCCGATTACGTCGAAGCCCGCCAGTTGCAGGCTCTGCACGCTCGCGCGGCGCACCAGTTCGTCGTCTTCGATATACAGCACTTGCAGGCCGTCGTTCATTGCGTGTTCCGGGTGATGCTTCGGGGTGAAATCAGGAGCCCGCGGTCAGCGAATCGTGCGAGGGGCTGGTCTGCACACGCGCGCGACGCAGCGTCAACACGAACGATGCGCCACCGTGCGGCGCGTTGCGCGCGACGAGCGAGCCGCCGCAATCGCGCGCGATCGACGATGAAATCGCGAGGCCAAGGCCGAGCCCCTGGCCCATTTCCTTCGTCGTGAAAAACGGTTCGAACAGGTGCGGCAACACGTCGTCGGGAATGCCGGGACCGTTGTCGCCGACCGCGATCGACAGGTTCGCGACGCCGGCCTCCACCTCGACCGTGATACGCGGCGGGTTCATGCCGGCGGTTGCGTCGAGCGCGTTGCCGAGCAGGTTGATCAGCACCTGTTCGAGCCGCAGATCGTCGCAATTCGCGACCAGCTCCGGATGATCGTCGGCGAGATTCAGCGGCGTACGCGCGCTGCCTGCCGCAGCGGCGGCGTCGGTGTCGGTGTCGGCCGCGGTATCGATCAGCACGAACTCGAGTTCGACGCCCTGCAGGCGCTTTTGCAGCAGCGCGACGACGTTGCGCAGGGCCCGCACGATCGAGGCGCGCGCGCTGCGCGGCCGCGCGCGGCCGACGAACAGCTTCAGCTGGTTCGTGATCTTGCCCATGCGCTCGGTGAGCGCCGCGATCGCTTCGAGATTCTCGCGCGCCGATGCCTGATCGCCGCGTTCGAGCAGTACGCGCGTGTTATCGGAAAAACTGCGCAGCGCGGCGAGCGGCTGGTTCAGCTCATGCGTGATGCCGGCCGCCATCTGGCCGAGCGCGGCCAGCTTGCTCGCCTGGATCAGTTCGTCTTGCGCGGCGCGCAGTTCCTGCTCGGCGCGTGTACGCTCGGCGACTTCCTTGTGCAACTGCTCGTTCGCCTCGGACAGATCGGCGGTGCGCTCGGCGACGCGCTGGTTCAGCTCGGCATAGGCCTTCTGCAGCAGCGCGCGGCTGCGCATCATTTCGCGCACACGCGCGCGCCGCATGCGCCAGTAGAACGCGAGCAGCACCAGCGACACATAGCCGAAGCCGGTGACGATGGTCGCCTTGCGCGCGTCGGCATCGACCGGATCGACCGGCGACATCGTGATCAGATGCCAGTCCGGCTCGCCCATGGCGTGACGCGACGCGAGGAAGCGCGGCGCGGAGCGCCCGCCGCCGATGCGCAGGATCTGCGCATTGCCTTCGAGCATGCGCTCGACCGTCACCGGTAGCGGCTCGATCGGCTGCTGCGCGTACTGGCGAGCCTGGTAGATCGAATTGGCGATCTGGCCGGGCAGCGGCCGAATCGTGTGGTACTTCCATGCCGGCACCGACGACAGGAAGATCACGCCATGATCGTCGGTGACGACGAGCGGCTCGGACGCGTCCACGCCCTGAAACCATTCGAGATCGAGCTTGACGACCGCCACACCGACGATCTTGCCGTCGCGCCGCACCGGCTGCGAGATGTAGTAGCCGGGCGCCTGCGAAATCGTGCCGATGCCGAAGAAGCGGCCGACGCCGCCTTTCATCGCATCGACGAAATACGGCCGGAACTGATAGCCCGCGCCGACGAAGCTGCCCGGCCCGCGCCAGTTGCTGGCGGCGATGCAGTAGCCGTCGAGCGAAATGATGTAGGTGACCGTCGCGCGCGCGTGGCGGTTCAGGTCTTCGAGATAGAGATTCGCGCGCTTGACGTTGGCGGGATTCGGATCGATCAGCACGTCCTGCACGATCGGATGCTCGGCGAGCAGATACGGCAGCGATTCGTAGCGTTCGAGCGTGCTCTTGAGCGCGCTCGCAGTGCGCTCGGCGCGCACGGCGGCGTTGCGCCGCAGCGTGTCGACACCGCGTTTCCACGCAAGGCTGTAGGTCAGCCAGCATGCCGCCGCGAGCCCGGCTGCGAGCGCGAAGAGAATCAGCAGGCGGCGGGTCACGTTGGCAAAGTCCGATCGATGTGCATCGGACATTGTGGCATAGGGCGGCAAGGCGTCGCCGGCAGACGCCTCGAAAGGTCGCGCGGACGCCGGTTTCATGCTTAAGCGTCCGCGCTGGTCACGACAGGGTTGGCGAGGCGCGACTCAAACGCCGGCCGGCTCTTTGACCGCCACCTCGCCGCGCAGCACCTTGTTCAGCTTGCTGCGATCGAGCTCCTTTTCCCAGGCCGACACGACGACCGTCGCGACGCCGTTGCCGACGATGTTCGTCAGCGCGCGGCACTCGCTCATGAACCGGTCGATGCCAAGGATCAGCACCATGCCCGACAGCGGAATCGTCGGCACCACGGCCAGCGTCGCCGCGAGCGTGATGAAGCCCGCGCCGGTCACGCCGCTCGCACCCTTCGAGGTCAGCATCGTCACCGCGAGCAGCGTCAGCTGCTGGCCCCACGTGAGGTCGGTGTTGGTCGCCTGAGCGATGAACAGCACCGCCATCGTCATGTAGATGTTGGTGCCGTCGAGGTTGAACGAGTAGCCGGTCGGCACCACGAGGCCCACCACCGAGCGCGAGCAGCCGAGCTTTTCGAGTTTCAGCATCAGCTGCGGCAGCGCGGCTTCGGACGAGCTCGTGCCGAGCACGATCAGCATCTCTTCCTTGATGTATGCGACGAAACGCAGGATGTTGAAGCCCGCCGCCCGTGCGATCGCGCCGAGCACGACCACCACGAACACGATCGAGGTCAGATAGAACGTGCCGACCAGCTTGAGCATCGGCAGCAGCGAGCCGATGCCGTACTTGCCGATCGTGAAGGCCATCGCGCCGAACGCGCCGATCGGCGCGAGCTTCGTGATGATGCGCACCATGCCGAACAGGATGTGCGAGAGCCCTTCGATGAAGTTGGTCACCGGCTTGCCCTTCTCACCCGCCGTTGCGAGCACGGCGCCGAACAGCAGCGCGATCAGCAGGATCTGCAGGATCTCACCCTGCGCGAACGCCGACAACAGCGTGTCCGGAATGATGTGCATGAAGAAGTCGACCGTCGACTGGCCGTGCGCCTTCGCGGCATACGACGCAACCGCGCGGCCGTCGAGCGAGGCCGGATCGACGTTGAAGCCGGCGCCGGGTCGCAGCAGGTGCGTGGCGGCGAGGCCGAGCACCAGCGCGAAGGTCGAGACGATTTCGAAGTACAACAGCGCCTTGCCGCCGACGCGTCCAACCTTCTTCATGTCCTCCATGCCGGCGATGCCCGTCACGACCGTGCAGAAGATGATCGGCCCGATCACCATCTTGATCAGCTTGATGAAGCCATCGCCGAGCGGCTTCATGTCGATGGCGAGGTTCGGGTAGAAATGCCCGAGTACGATGCCGATGATGATCGCCACGATCACCTGGACGTACAGCACTTTATGGATAGGTTTCTTCACGATGGTTCCTGCGAGGGATATGAGCTGATGACCCGCCGCGAGGCGCGACACGCGAACGAAACGTCGTCGCGCGGGCGCACGTTAGCGGACCGCTGCAAAGACGACGAATTCAGAAATACCGGGAAGGGAAATCGGACATTTTGTCTCCTTGCTTTTTTGTCGGGCCGTGGCGGCCACGCGCTTTCTTTTGCAAGGTCGATGCCAGTTTGATTTCAGACTGGAAGCCTTGATTTTTATGGGTTTTCCGGCACAGCTCGGCGCGCGCCGTCCGGGTTCCCGGAAATCCGGACGAGCACTGTCGGGGAATCCGGAATTCGGTGCGCGCGCGTTTGCGGGGAAACCCGCAGGGGTTTGTGCGGAGCTTGCGAGCGCACCGTCACGTCAACAGATCGATCCGGTCCGTGCAGATCATGTCGACGCCCCATTCTTCGAGCAACCGCGCGCGCGCCGGATCGTTCACCGTGTAGGCGAGCACGCGCAGCCCGGCCGCGCGGATCTGCGCGACCAGCGGTTCGCTCAGATAGCGGTGACTCGCGTGCAGCGAGACGCAGTCGAGTTCGCGCACGATGCGCAGCCAGTCCGCCGGGACCCGCTCGAACAGCATGCCGCGCGGCAGCGACGGCGCGGCATCGCGCGCGGTGGCGAGCGCGTCGAACGAAAACGACGACACCAGCGGCGGCGTCTGCCCTTGCCAAAGCTCGAGCGCGCCCCGGGCGACCAGTGCGCCGGTGATGACTTCGCGGCCCGGACACGGCTTGATCTCGATGTTCGCCGCGATGCCGTCGCGCGCGCAACGCTCGGCCGCGTCGGCCAGCGTCGGCAGCCGCGTGCCGGCGAACTCCGCGCCGCGCCGCGCGCCGGCATCCAGAGCGGCGAGTTGCTGCCATGTGTGCGTGGCCGCCGGCCCGTGGCCGTTGGTCGTGCGATCGAGCGTGTCGTCATGCAGCAGGAACAGCGCGTTGTCGGCGGACAGCTTCGCGTCGAATTCGACCATGCGATAGCCGTAGCGCACGCAGGCGTCGAAACCGGCCAAGGTGTTTTCCGGCGCAAGCGTACCGCCGCAGCGGTGCGCGATCAGCCGCGGATAAGGCCATTGTGCGGAGGTCCCGCGATCCATCGGGGTTGCCACGTGTCGTTTCCTTGCTGATAGAAGAGCGGTCTATGAAAAAAGCCCGCACATCGGCGGGCTTTTCGTTTCTGCGGGCGTGAAGCGAGGCAACAGCGGCGAGGCGCGAGCGCGTCAGACCACGCCGGCTCCATGCGCCTGCACGTCGGCGTGATAGCTCGAACGAACCATCGCGCCCACCGCGGCGTGCGTGAAGCCCATCTTGTACGCCTCTTCCTCGTACATCCTGAAGGTGTCCGGATGCACGTAAGCGCGGACCGGCAGATGATGCTCCGACGGCTGCAGGTACTGGCCGATCGTCAGCATGTCGACGTCGTGCTCGCGCAGATCGCGCATCACTTGCAGGATTTCCTCTTCGGTTTCGCCGAGGCCGACCATCAGGCCGGACTTGGTCGCGACGTGCGGATGCAGCGCCTTGAAGTCCTTCAGCAGCTTCAGCGAATGCGCGTAATCCGACCCCGGGCGCGCTTCCTTGTACAGACGCGGCACCGTTTCGAGGTTGTGGTTCATCACGTCGGGCGGCGCCGCATTCAGGATGCCGAGCGCGCGGTCGAGGCGGCCACGGAAGTCCGGCGTCAGGATTTCGATACGCGTTTGCGGCGACAGCTCGCGCGTCTGACGGATACATTCGACGAAGTGCGCCGCGCCACCGTCGCGCAGATCATCACGGTCGACGCTGGTGATCACCACGTACTTCAACTTCAGCGCAGCGATGGTGCGCGCGAGGTTGGCCGGTTCGTCGGCGTCGAGCGGATCGGGACGGCCGTGGCCGACGTCGCAGAACGGGCAGCGACGCGTGCACTTGTCGCCCATGATCATGAAGGTCGCGGTGCCCTTGCCGAAACATTCGCCGATGTTCGGGCAGCTCGCCTCTTCACACACCGTGTGAAGATTGTGCTCGCGCAGGATCTGCTTGATCTCGTAGAAGCGCGAATTGCCGGTGGCCGCCTTCACGCGGATCCAGTCCGGCTTCTTCAGCTTTTCGATCGGAACGACCTTGATCGGGATGCGCGCGGTCTTGGCTTGCGCTTTCTGCTTCGCGGTGGCGTCGTAGGCGGCGGGGGCCGGCACGCCTTCGGGCGCGGGGGTGGCTGCTGCGGAATTCGCGGTTACGTCAGTCATTCGTTCGATCCAGTCAGGCGGTGAGCGCACCGGCCTGCGGTTGGGCGACGGCCGCGGGATTGCCGTCGAGGTTTGCGGTGAGACTTGCTGCGAGGGTACGGGCCACGTCGTCCCAGCCGGCGGCGATGCCGAGCGTCGCCATGTCGACTGTTTCGAGCCCCGCGTAGCCGCATGGATTGATCGCGAGAAACGGCCGCAGGTCCATGTTCACGTTCAGACTCACGCCGTGATAGCTGCAGCCGTTGCGGATTTTCAGGCCAAGCGCCGCGATCTTGGCGCCGGCATGGAGCCCGGCGTCGGGCCCAGGCGCCACGTAGATGCCGGGGGCGCCCGCCTTGCGTTCTCCGGCGAGATTATACGCCGCGAGGGTGTCGATCACGGCCTGCTCGATCCGGGTGACCAGCTCGCGCACCATCAGCTTGCGCCGGCGCAGGTCGAGCAGCAAATAGGCGACCACCTGGCCGGGCCCGTGATACGTGATCTGCCCGCCGCGGTCGACCTTGACGAGCGGAATGTTGCTGTCTGCCGCGAGCAGGTGCGCCGGATCGCCGGCCTGGCCGAGCGTGAAGACGGGCGGATGTTCGACGATCCAGATTTCGTCGGCGGTGTCGGCGGTGCGTGCGTTGGTGAAGGCGCGCATCGCGTCGAAACTGGCTTCGTAGGGTTCGCGGCCGAGCCAGCGCAGCATGGGCGGCTCGATGGCAGGTAGAGGAGACGGAGAGACCGGGGTGGCGCACATGATTCCGGGAGTTTACCGAAATCTCGGAAACCGCGCCCGCGGCCACCGGGAACCTGCACAGCCGGGGCCGGTACCCTGCCGGCCCCGGCGTCATGCACGGCTTTTGCGCCGCGCCACCGTCAAACGGTGCGCCAGCCGCCGCGCACACGCATCATCCAGCGCTCGCCGATGCGAGCGAGCCAGTTCAGCGCGCGCTCGTCGCAGCGGGTCGGCACCGAGAACGTAACCTTCGCGAACGTGGCGCCCTCGGCGCTGAGCCAGAGCCGCTCGCCGCGCCGCAGATGCAGCGTCTGCCCGGGCTGCAGCCAGTAGTCCTTCGTGTCGTCGCTGCGCGTGACCCACACTGCGCCGCCATGCACGCGCAACTTCGTGCTGCGCGCGACCTTCAGCGGCAGCGTGTCGCCAGTGCGGATTTCATATGCAATGCTAGAGGAAATTTCTCGCATGAGGCCCTCGCCAAAAATCATTTCATGACTAGAATCCTAGGTGCAGCAAGGACTTGGGCAAAACGATCAATTTTCACGTCTATGTGAGAAATATTGCAATGGACCTGCGTCAACTCCCCGCCCTGAACGCGATCAAGGCGTTCGAAGCCGCCGCCCGCCACGAAAGCTTTTCGCGCGCCGCCGACGAGTTGTTCGTCACGCACGGCGCGGTCAGCCACCAGATCCGCGCGCTCGAGGCCGAGCTCGGCGTGTCGCTGTTCGCGCGCGACGGCAAGCGCGTGCGCCTCACCGAAACCGGCCGTCGCTACGCCACCCAGGTGCGCGCCGCGTTGATGGAGCTCGCCGACGCGACTCGCGCGATCCGTGCCGGCGACCGCGAGCGGCGCCTCGTGATATCGATGCTGTCGTCGTTCGCGGCACGCTGGGTGACGCCGCGCATCGGCAGCTTTATCGAGGCAAATCCGCAGTGGGATCTCGAATTGCTGACCACCAATGCGCTGACGGACTTCGCGCGCGACGACGTCGACGTCGCGATCCGTTTCGGCTTCGGCAAATATCCGGGGCTGCACGCCGAGCTGCTGCTCGACGAGATTTTCTTCCCCGCCTGCTCGCCCAACTTCAACGGCGGCAAGCTGCCGCAAACCCCGGCCGATCTCGCCAAAGTCCCGCTGCTGCGCTCCGACGACGAGCTATGGCGCCCATGGTTCGACGCCGCCGGCCTCACCGACTGGCCGGAGCCGAAGCGCGGCGTGCTGTATCAGGATTCGTCGAATCTGTTGCAGGCGGCCGTCGACGGCCAGGGGGTCGCGCTGACGCGCCGCTCGCTCGCGATGCACGAAATCGCGGCGGGCCGGCTCGTGCGGCTCTTTGATGTCGATGGGCCGAGCCCGTGGCAATACTATTTGGTCTGCCTGCCGCAGATGCTGGGGACCGCGCGGGTCAAGGCGTTTCGCGACTGGTTGTTCGACGAGGTGGCGCGCTTCAGGCTGCTGTTCGATCTCGCCTGCGAGGCGGGTCCCGCGGCAAGCGCGCGCCTGGCGGCGCAGGGAGTGACGGCGGACGCGTTGCGCGTCGCGCCGTAAGTTGAAAAACCGCGCGGTGTTACAGCACGACCTTGACCATCGGATGGCCGGTCAGCGCGCGATAGATGTCGTCGAGATGCGCGCGGCTCGTCGCCCGCACGTGGACGGTCAGCCCCGTGTAGGTGCCGCTGCTCGACGGCCGCGTCTCGACGCGCGACGCATCGACCTCGCTATCGAACACGCGCACCACTTCGACGATCGTCGCGGCAAACTCGGGGTGCGATTTGCCCATGATCTTGATCGGGAAATCGCAGGGGAATTCAAACAGTGAGTCGTTCTCGGGATTCATTCTCTGCTCCTTCTTCCGCCGCGGCGGCTTCAGCCGCCTTGGCTCGCTGATACGCCGCATACAGCTCCGCAAACACCGCGCCCGGGCGGCCCGCGCCGACCGGCGCGCCATCGAGCCGCGTGACCGGCAGCACTTCCCTGGTCGCCGAACTGACGATGATTTCATCGGCCGCGCGCACTTCAGCTTCGGTGATGTCGCGCGCTTCGAAGCGGATACCGCATTCGGCCGTCAGCTCCTCGATGAGCCCATAGCGGATCCCTTCGAGAATCCTGTTGCTGCGCGGCGGCGCGGCCAGCACGCCATCCTTCACGATCCACACGTTCGACGACGACCCTTCGGTCAGCAAACCATCGCGGAACTGCAGCGTCTCGAGGGCGTCGTTTTCGGCCGCGTATTGCGCCATCAGCACGTTGCCGAGCAGCGACACCGACTTGATGTCGCAATTGAGCCAGCGACGATCCTCGGCGCTCACGCACGGGACACCGCTTGCGCGCTGCGCGGCGGCGGGCAGGTTCAGCGCGGTGACCATCACGAACACGGTCGGCTTCACGCCGGCCGGAAATGCGTGAGCGCGCTTCGCGACGCCACGCGTGACCTGGATGTATGCGATCGCGTCCTGATCGGCACGCAAGCCGCCGTCCGTTTCGTTGGCCTCGACCACGCGTCCGATCAGCTCGCGCCAGCCAGCGTCGTCGAGCGGATTGGCGATGCCGATCTTGCCGACCGAGCGCGCGAGACGCGCCAGATGCTGCTTCAGACGAAACGCGGTGCGCCGTCCGCTCGCGTGCGCGTACAACGGCGCCACTTCGTAAATGCCGTCGCCGAAAATGAAGCCGCGGTCGAGCACCGGCACGCGCGCTTCGGACAACGGCACCAAGTCGCCGTTCAGATGAACGATCGGGTCCGGCGAAACCTCGGAGACAACGGTCATTGCGACGTAGCCCTTACTTTTTCTTGTTGAACATCAGCATCAGCGAATCCCACACGCGGCCCACCACACCGGCTTGCTGCACCGGCTGCAGCGCGACCACCGGGAATTGCGCGAGCACCTTGCCGTCGGCGACGAGCTTGGCGGTGCCGATCTGCTGGCCGTTGGCGATCGGCGCGACGAGCGGATCGTTGAGTTCGATCTGCGGCTTCGCCTTGTCGGCGGCGCCCTTCGGCAGCGTGATGTACTGGTCGCTTTTCACGCCAACCTGCACGCTGTCCTGCGAACCCTTGTAGACGCGCGGCGTGGCCACGACCTGGTTCGCCTTGTACAGACGCGTCGTGTCGTAGGCGGTGTAGCCGTAGTTCAGCATCTTCAGGCTGTCCTGCACGCGGTCGTGCTCCTTGGTCTCGCCCATCATCACCGAGACGAGACGGCGCGACGCGTCGGTCGTGCCCGGCAGCGGACGCTTCGCGCTCGCGATCAGGCAGTAGCCGGCCCCTTGCGTGTGACCGGTCTTCAGACCGTCGACGGTCGGGTCGATCCACAGCAGACGGTTGCGGTTCGGCTGCTTGATCTTGTTGTACGTGAATTCCTTGACCGAGAAGATGTTGTAGTACTCGGGATAGTCGCGGATCAGGCGGGCCGACAGGATCGCGAGATCGCCCGCGGTCGTGTAGTGCTGCGGGTCGGGCATGCCGTTCACGTCGGCGAAATGCGTGTGCGTCATGCCGAGCTTTTGCGCCTCCTTGTTCATCATGTCGACGAACTGCGCCTCGCTGCCGCCCACCAGTTCGGCGAGCGCAATTGCCGCGTCGTTGCCCGACTGCACGATCATGCCGTACACGAGGTCGTGCACGGTCACCGGCTTGAGCGCCTCGATGAACATGCGCGATTCGTCGTTGCGCACGCGCCGCACGGCTTCGCTCGGCTCGATGCTCTGATCCATCGTGATCTTCTTCGTGTCGAGCGCCTCGAACACGAGATACGCGGTCATCAGCTTGGTCAGCGACGCCGGCTCGACGCGCTCGTCGGCATTGGCGGACGCGAGCACCTGGTTGCTGGTCGCGTCGACGAGCACCCACGAGCGCGCGTTGACGCCCGGCGGCGGCACCTGCGCGAACGCGGTGCTGGCGACGAGCGTGGCCGGCAGCACGAGGCCGACGGCGACGGCGCGATTGAGCGAAGCGGGAACGAAAGAAGCGAGTGACGGGAATGACGTGCGGCCAGAGGAGGAGAAACGCATAGGATCGATTCGTGCAGAAAAATACGTTGCGCGACAGCGCGCGGAGTTGGAGGAGCCGGTCGGCGGGGCATCTGGCCGTAAAACGGCGGGCGCCCGTTGGACTGATGGCGACGCAATCGGTTCGCGAGCGCAGCGCTGCGCACCCGGCCGCGCCCTCCCGCGAAATGATTCCGCGGCGCGCGATTCTGCCGGCTGGGCGGCGCTGTGCCCAAAAAAAGAGCGCCCATTATACGCGCGCTACCTGGTCAGCTTCGCGCGCGTGTCGTCGATTTGCACACGTTTGCGCGCACCTGTCCCCCGCAAAATGCGCGTCGCGCGTTTTCAGCGCCAGGCGTCGACGATGATCCGCTTCAGGATGTGAAGCTTGCGATGCAGAAAGTGCTCGGCGCCCGGAATCACGACGACCGGCAGTTCCTGCGGCCGCGCCCAGTCGAATACGGACTGGACGGGAACGGTCTCGTCGACTTCGCCGTGGATCACGAGTGTGCTTTCGGGCACGGGTGCGACGTCCCAGCGGCTCGCCGCGGTACCGACGAACACGATGCGCTCGATTTCCCGGCCTTCATCGCGCAGCTTCGCCGCGACGTGCGACAGCACCACAGTGCCGAACGAAAAGCCCGCCAATACGAGCGGCAGATCGCCGTAGTCCGGATCTGCGCGCATGTGCTCGAGCACCGCGCGCAGATCGTCGCGCTCGCCGACGCCCGCGTCATGCTCGCCCTGGGTCTGGCCGACGCCGCGGAAATTCGACCGGTAAGTGACGTAGTTCAGCTGCACGAGCGTGCGCGCGAGGGTCTGCGCGACCTTGTTGTCCATCGTGCCGCCAAACAGCGGATGCGGATGCGCGACGAGCGCGATGCCGCGTGGCGCGGCGCCTTTTTCGCGCACGCCGTCGGGCAGGTCCAGCGCGACCTCGATCTTGCCGACCGGGCCGTCGATCAGATACTTCTTCGTGTTGACGTTCATCGGGATGGATCGTTTTGTGGTTCGCGTTATTGATCGATCTTCAGACGCTCGACGATCTTGCCGTTCGCAAGATGCGATTCGACGATCTCGTCGATGTCGCTCTCGTCGACATAGGTGTACCAGACCGCCTCGGGATACACGACGAGCGTCGGGCCCAGTTCGCAGCGATCGAGGCAGCCGGCCTTGTTGATGCGCACCTGGCCGGGCCCGGCGAGGCCGAGTTGCTTCACGCGTTGTTTCGCGTATTCCTGCATCGCCTGTGCGTTGCAGTTCGCGCAGCTCGGACGCTCGGCGCCGGGGTCGCGTTGATTCAGACAGAAGAAAACGTGGTGCTTGTAGAAGGAATCCATGATGTTCGGGAGGCGAGCCTGAAAGGAAGTGCAATGGCGGTGCGGACGATTATAGCGACCGGGCTGTGCAGGCGTCGGGGTCTGGCGGCCGGCGCGCAAGCACGTCACGCCCGCCTCGCGCGCCGCTTGAGCCACGCCCGCTCGACCGCGAACGCGAGCCACACCAGCGCCGCATAGGGCCATATCCATGCGAGCCAGCGCGCGAGCCCGTTGAAATGCAGATAGCGTCCCTGCCGCCAGTCGGCGAGCACGGCGTCGAAATACGGGTTCACCGGCAGCAGATTGACGAACACGAGTGCGACGACCAGCGCGACCCCGGCGAGCGTCGCACGCAACCGCCGCCGCAGCGGCAGCGCGACGAGCGCCGCGACGGTGCCGCACACGAGTCCGATTAGCGCGCCGGGCGTCGCCCAGTCGAACGCGAGGCCCGATTGCGATTGCAGGAACGTCGCGCCGGCCTTCACGCACAAGGTCGCGACGATGAACACGAACAGCAGGCGCACGCGCGGCGCATGACGGCGCGCCGGCAGCGATGCAAGCGCGAGCGCCGCGAACAGGTTCAGCGCCGTGATCAGCGCTTCCCATGTGTCGTCGTCCAGCCACGCGGCGGCCGCCGCCGGCCATGCGCCGACATGCCACGCGGACGGCGTCCACGCGAGCAGCGCGTCCTGGGTGGCCGGATCGACGCTCAGCCACAGCGCGCGCGGCCAGTTGCCGAGACCGAACAGACGCGGCGACGGATACATCGTCGCAAACGGCCACGCGGCGACGAGGCACGCGAGCGTCGCATGGCCGCGCTCGAACCACAGCAACCGCAAACGCCTGAGCAGGCCGCGGTCGAGCAGCGCGCCGGTCAACGGCGACATCACCGCCGCACCGACGAGCGCGCCCAGCGTGTTGGCGGCGAGATCGAGATTGGAGGCGACGCGTGTCGGCAGATAGGTCTGCACGGCTTCCATCGTGCCTGACAGCAGACCGCCCAACACGAACGCGAGCGCGACGGCCAGCGTGCCGCGCCAACGCGGGTACACCGCGAGCACCACCAGCGCGCCGAACGGCATATAGCCGAGCACGTTGGTGACGACGTCGAACGCCGTCAGGTACTGCGGCATCGGATCGAACAGATAGGCGAACGGCGTGATGCCGAGCGAGCGCCAGCCCGAGAACGGATACCACGACCCGTAGACGATCAGCGCCGTGTAAAGCAGCAGCGCCTGACGGGCCAGCGTCGACGGGCGGCGCAGCCAGGGGCGTTCGCTCATGCAGCGCTCCGTTGCGTGCGCTGCCCGCCCGTCATTGCGCGGCGACCAGCGCCTGCGAGCCGAGCCACGTGGTGATCTGCGCGACGAGGTCGTCGCTGGCCGTGGCGAGCGCCCGCGCGCCGCCGGCCGCATCCGCCGAATGCGCGGGCGCGTGCGCGACGAAGGTCTGCTGGCCGATCACCTTGCCGCCCTGCATCAGCGTCGCGCGCGCGGTGATCGCGCCGTGGCTGTCCGTCTGGCTGTCGAACACCTGCTCGAACTCGGTCAGATCGACCCGCAGCACCGGCGCGCTCACGCCGTCCGCGCCCGTCAGCACGGTGCCGCGCTCGCTCAGCGTGTTGCGCAGGCGCTGCGTCAGCAGTTGCGACGGCATCATCGTCCAGTGGCTGTTGGCGTAGGCGGCCGTCTGCTGCGCGTCGGCGTAGCTCAGCCGATAAGTCAGCCGGTCGGATTCGAGCACGGACGGCGCGCTGACCTCCAGCACCTTGACGGCCGGCAGCCGGCTCGCCGCGGCGGCCTGCGGCGGTGGTCCGAAGTCGTAGCGGACATCCGACACCACTGCGGACGTGCCCGCGCAGCCCGCCGCCAGCACGCCGAACGCGAGCAGCGCCGCGAGCGCGGCGCGCGAGGACAACAGTCGGTGAATCGAGCGTGACATGGGCATCTTCCTCTGTTCTAGCCTGCGGATTTAGTGAGCTGCGGGCGCGGCGGCGGCGGGCCACGCAAAGCCGGCCTCGCCCGGACCCGGCGCCGGGCGCGGCGCGCCGAACAGCACGCTGCGCGGATTGGTGTTGAAGGTGTCGGCGGCGCGGTCGATCGATTGCGCCGCCGCGCGCACGTCCTCGGTCAGCGAATTGACGCGCGGCAGCGTCTGGAAGCCGACCTGCGCGGACAGGTCCTGCAGCGACGTGCTCATCTGCGTGAGCGCATCGCCCGCCTGCTGCGCGGCCGTGCCGACCTTGTTCAGATTGCGCTCGAGGGGCCCGTCCGGACGGTTCAGGTTCGTGATCATCTGGTTGGTCGACGCGAGCGTGTGGTTCAGCTGGTCGATCGTGCCGGGCAGCTTGCGGGCGACCGGCGCCATCTCACGAGTCAGCGTCGCGACGCCCGAGGCCGCCTGCGCGATGCTCGCCGCGGTGTCGTGCAGCTGCGCGACCATTTCCGGCGACAGCATGTTGTTCACGTTGTCGGTGACTTTTTCGAGCTTGCGCAGCAGCACATCGCCGCGTCGCTGCAACTGGTCGAACAGACCCGGGCGCATCGGCAATTGTGCGACCTTTTGGGCTGACGACGGCAGCGGGGTCAGATCGCGCCCGGTATCGTCGAGCTGGATGAACGCGATGCCGGTCACGCCCTGCAAGCCGAGGCTGCCGAACGTCGAATGCGTGATCGGCGCGTGCTCGTCGACCATGATGCGGATCAGGATCTCCCCCGGATGTGTCGGATCGAACTTGATCGACTGCACACGGCCGACGTCGAGCCCGCGAAAGCGCACCGCCGCGTCCGCAAAGAGGCCGTTCACGCTGGTGCGCGCGATCAGGTCGTACGGCACCCGCACGGTGCGGTCGACGTTGAACAGATACGCCGCCAGCGCGACCGCCGCCGTCAGCACGACCGTGAAGAGCCCGGCCCAGAACGCATGCGCTTTGTTTTCCATTGTCAGTTTCCCTGGTTCATAGCGGCCCGGTTCATGGCGGCCCGCCTCACAGCGGCAACTCGGACGACGCCGGCTCGAGCGCCGCCGGCGGCAGCTTCGCGCGGCGCTCCGGCGGCAGCGCCTGCAGCGCGCGGCGCCCGCGCAGGCCGAGGAAATATTCGTGGATGAACGGATGGTCGACGCCCGCGGCCTCCTCGACCGGCGCGTTGACGAGCACTTTGCGATCGGCCAGCACGGCCACGCGTGTCGACAGTGCGACCATCGTATCGAGATCGTGCGTGATCATCACGACCGTCAGACCGAGCGCGCGATGCAGCCCCGAGATCAGCTCGACGAATTCGTCGGACGCCTCCGGGTCGAGGCCGGCGGTCGGTTCGTCGAGGAACAGCAGTTCGGGTTCGAGCGCGATCGCGCGCGCGATGCCAACCCGCTTGATCATGCCGCCCGACAGCGCCGATGGCATCTTCGACGCGTGCTTGCACGGCAGCCCGACCATTTCGAGCTTCAGCATCACGATGTCGCGCAGCAGGTCTTCGGGCACCTTGCCGAGCTCGCGCACCGGTTGCGCGACGTTGTCGAACACCGACAGCGACGAGAACAGCGCGCCGCGCTGGAACAGCATGCCGGAGCGGCTGCGCATCAGCAGCGCGGTGTCGGGCGAGATCGTTGCGAGGTCTTCGCCGAACAGCTTGATCGTGCCCCTCGACGGGCGCTCGAGGCCGAGAATCTGCCGCACCAGCGTGGTTTTGCCCGAGCCCGAGCCGCCGACGATCGACACGATCTCGCCGCGCCGCACGTCGAGGCTCAGATGCTGATGCACGATGTTGCGGCCGTAGCGCTTGGTGATGTCGATCACCTCGATCACCGGCTCGGCGATCGACGGTACGGGTTGGCCGCGTACGGCTTCGGTGAGTGGCGCGATCATCCTAGCCCCACGTTCTGAAAGAGGATCGCGAACACCGCGTCCGCGAGAATCACGATGGTGATCGACGTGACCACCGAGGTCGTCGTGCCTTCGCCGAGACTCTGCGAATTGGCCTTGATACGGAAGCCGAAATGACAGCCGGCGATCGCGATCAGCATGCCGAATACCGCGCCCTTGCCAAGTCCGATCCACAGGTTCGCGATCGGCACGACGTTCGGCAGCTGGCGCGCGAAGAAGCTCATGTCGATGCCGAGCACGAGCTTCGCGGCGAGCGCGCCGCCCGTCAACGAGACCACGTTGGTCCACATCACGAGCAGCGGCATCGCGACGGCCAGTGCGATCACGCGCGGCAGGATCAGCCGCAGGCCGTGCGGGATGCCCATTACGCGCATCGCGTCGAGCTCCTCGGTCACGCGCATCACGCCGATCTGCGCGGTGATCGCCGAGCCCGAGCGGCCCGCCACCAGAATCGCCGACAGCACCGGGCCGAGTTCGCGAATCACCGCGAGGCCGAGAATATTGACGATGAACTGGTTCGCGCCAAACACGCGCAATTGCTGTGCCGACAGATAGCTCAACACGATGCCGATCAGGAACGCGACCAGCGCGGTGATCGGCAGCGCGCGAGCGCCGGCGTTGTAAATGTTCGCGGAGATTTCGGTCCACGGCGTGAGTTTCGGCTTGCGCACGATCGCGAGCAGATCGAGCACCACGCGCCCGAGCATCGTGACGCCGCCCTGCATATGCTCGACGAACGAGAAGAGGCTGAGGCCGAGCCGCGTGAACGGATCGAGGCGCGTGACCGGCTCGGCGCTCTCGCGCACCGTGTCGAGCAGCGCGATGCGCTCGAAGATGTCGCGCTGCGTGTCGGTGAGCGCGGTGCCGGGCGGCATCTTGCGGCCCCACACGCGCCACAGCGCCTGGCCGCCGACGTGGTCCATCCTGTCGACGCGCGACAGGTCCCACTCGCCGATGCCCTGCGCGCCGGTCAGCGAAACCAGTTGCGGAATCACGTGCCCGGTGTCGCGATCGCGCGCGAGCGCGAGCGCCGTCCACTGGCCCGAGAGACGGACGATCTTGCCTTTGCTGCCGGCCGCGACTTCAAGGCCGGGCGGAGTGTCGTTGTTCAAGGATCGCGTGAATCTGGTTATCGGATTAGCGGCCATTGTAACGAAGGCTCGGCCGCCGGTCCGCACTGATGCACATCGATCGGCATCGCCGTTCACCGCTGCGCATTCGAGTCCCGGGCGGGGTCGCTGTGGCTACAATATGGGACATGAATGCCTCCAAGACTCCCGCCTCCCCGTCCGCAGCGACAAGCGCGGCACCAGCCTCGTCGTCGGCTTCGACCGACTGGCGCATCGATCGCGAACGCGCGGTCAAGCTGTTCGGCGCGCATGCGCATGACTGGCCGATCGAAATCGTCGAAGAAACCGGCTCGACCAACGCCGACTTGATGACCCACGTGAAAGCGCTGCCGCGCCGCGCGAACGCGCTGCCGCGGCCGATCGTGCGCGTCGCGTATCTGCAGACCGCCGGGCGCGGCCGCCGTGGGCGGCCGTGGTACGCGGAGCCCGGCAACGCGCTGCTGTTTTCGGTCGCGTGCGTCTTGCCGCGACCGCTCGAAGGGCTCGGGGGCTTGAGTCTCGCGGTGGGCGTCGCGCTCGTCGACGGGCTGCGCTCGCTGCCGGTCGCGGGTCCCGGACAGATCGCGCTGAAGTGGCCGAACGACGTGCTGCTCGAAGGCGACAAGCTCGCCGGCATCCTGATCGAAACCGCGTGGAGCACCGACGACGCGAGCGCGGTAGTGATCGGCATCGGCACCAACGTGAAAGGCGCCGACGAACTCGCGGCGAAGGTCGGCGCGCTGAACGCCGAGGTACCGCCGCAGGCGCTCGGCACCGTGCCGACCGCGTTGCAACGCGCGCTGCCGAACGCGAATCTGACCGATACGCTGGCAGCCGAATTGAACGCGCTCGAACCGATGCTGCAGCGCTTCGGCGCCGAAGGCTTCGCGCCGTTCCAGCCGCGCTGGAACGCGGTGCATGCTTACGCGGGCCGCGACGTCGTGCTGCTCGAACAAGGCCAGGAGCTCGCGCGCGGCGTGGCGGCGGGCGTTGACGAGCGTGGCCAGTTGCTGCTCGATACGGCTGAGGGCCGCCAGAGCATCGCGACCGGCGACGTGTCGCTGCGCCTCGCCCACGGTGTCGCATGAGTCAGCGCGCGCCATATCTGCTGATCGACGCGGGCAATAGCCGGATCAAGTGGGCGCTGGTGCAGCCCGATGGGACGCAGTTGGCGAGCGGCGCGCTCGCGCATGACGACCTTGCCGGGCCACGCGCGCGATCGGGTGCGCAACCCGCCTGGACTGACTGGCCGGCGCCATGCGGCGCGTGGCTCTCCAACGTCGCGGGTGCGGAGGTCGCGACGCACATCGCGGCGCTCGTCGACGCGCACTGGCCGCGACTGCCGCTCGCGACGATCCGCGCAAGTGCTCGTCGATGCGGCGTGACCAATTGCTACACGACACCGGACTCGCTCGGCAGCGACCGCTGGGCCGGCATGATCGGCGCGCACGCGACCTTTCCCGGCGAGCATCTGCTGCTCGCGACCTTCGGCACCGCGACGACGCTCGAGGCCTTGCGCGCCGATGGCGCGTTTATCGGCGGATTGATTGCGCCGGGCTGGACGCTGATGATGCGCTCGCTCGGTGAGCACACCGCGCAACTGCCGACGCTCGACGCCGCGCACGCGCGCGGCCTGCTCGACGCCGCCGAAACCACCGGCGCGGGCCGTCGCGGTCCGTTCTTCGCAACGGATACGCCGCGCTCGCTGTCGGCGGGCTGCACGCTGGCGCAGGCCGGATTGATCGAGCGGATGTGGCGGGACCTGCAGGATGAGTGGCAAGTGCCGGTGCGTCTCGTAGTCAGCGGCGGCGCCGCCGACGAAGTGGCGAGCGCCCTGAAAGTGCCGCATACTCGCCACGATTCGCTGGTGCTATCAGGGCTTGCGCTGATCGCAGCCGAGGATACGGCGCGGCAAAGCGGCTGATTGCCTGCCGTGGCTAGCGTTCGATTCACGACCGGGTGGCGCGTGATGTACGTGTAGAACGTGCGCCTGAGTTGCGCGCAATTCGCCGCCCATTTTCCGAACCCGAGTTTTTCCCGCACGCCCCAGGCTCAACTTCTTTCTGAATTGGAAACACCCCCAATGCTTCGCTGGCCGATCGCCATTCTGATTGTTGTCAACGTGCTGGCTTTCGTCGCGCTGCTCGGCGCCTTCGGCCCCACACCCACCGCGAGCGGACGCGAGCCGAATCATCTGAACCGCCAGATTCATCCGGACTGGCTGAAGGTGCGGCCGGTCAGCGCCGCCGATGCGGCCGACCAGGCGGTGGTCGGCGGACCCGCGCCGCAGGCGCCGATTTCGACATCGGAGTTGCCGCAGTAATCAGGTGAGCGACGCGATCGGTTAGAAGTTCAGCAGTGCGCCGCGCGTTTTGCGGTAACGGGCGGCATCAACCCTGCGTCCGCACCTTCTTCAACAGCGCGGTCGTCGAGCGATCGTGCTCGAACGCAATCGCGAGCGCCTTGCCGCCCCAACCGCGCACGAGCGCCGATTCGGGCAGCGCGTCCATGTCGTAGTCGCCGCCCTTCACGAGCACGTCCGGGCGCAGCGCGGAAATCAGCTCGACCGGCGTCTTCTCGCCGAAGCCCACCACGTAATCGACGCTTTCCAGCGCCGCTAGCAAGGCCATGCGGTCGGCCTCGTTGTTGATCGGCCGGTCGTCGCCTTTGCCGAGCATCCGCACCGACGCGTCGCTATTGACACCAACGATCAGGCACGCGCCCAGCGCCTTTGCGTCGGCCAGATAGGTCACGTGACCACGATGCAGGATATCGAACACGCCGTTCGTAAACACGACGGGCGCGCGCAGCGAAGGACGAAGCTTCACCAGGGCATCGCGCGTCAGAATCTTGCGTTCAAAGATGGCGGTCATCGCACGGTCACAGAGTTGGGGAATTAGGGAGTTGGGGCGTGACGGGAACAGGAATGCCAGGTGCCGTCACGATACACGGTGGACGGCCCGAAGCAAAACGGTCCGGCAAGCTCACGCTTGCCGGACCGCCGTTTGATACGGTGCTGAAACCGCCTGAGTCGTTACGCCGGCTGCTGCTGCGCCGGGTTTTGTTCAGCGGCTTGCAGACGCGCGACCACTTCCTTGCGATAACGGTTCAGTTCCTGCGCGGTGTTGAACGTGCGTTCGAACAGCAGCGACAGGTTGTGCAGAATGCGCTCGATGACCTTCTTTTCCCAGCCGTCGTCGAAACGGATCTGCTCGTCGAGCCAGCGCTCGAGCCATTCCGGATCCGGCAGACGCGACTGGATCGTGTCGCGCGGGAACAGCGCCTGGTTCACGTGCAGGTTGGTGGGGTGCAGCGGCTTTTCGGTGCGACGCGCCGACGCCATCAGCACGCCGATCTTCGCGAACGCGGCACGCGCGATGTCGCCGGTTTGCGCCATCGCCTTCTTCATGTAGCGCAGATACGCGCCGCCGTGGCGCGCTTCGTCGCGCGAGATAGTTTCGTAGATGTGCTTGATGACTGGCTCGGTATGCCATTCGGCGGCACGGCGATACCAATGATTCAGGCGGATTTCGCCGCAGAAGTGCAACATCAGCGTTTCCAGCGGCGGTGCGGGATCGAACTCGAAGCGCACTGCGTGCAGTTCCTCTTCGGTCGGGACCAGTTCCGGCTTGAAGCGGCGCAGGTATTCCATCAGCACCAGCGAGTGCTTCTGCTCCTCGAAGAACCACACGCTCATGAATGCGGAGAAATCGCTGTCGTGATGATTGTCACGCAGAAACATTTCCGTGGCGGGCAACGCCGACCATTCGGTGATCGCGTTCATCTTGATCGTCGCGGCTTGCTCGTCGGTCAACAGCGATGCATCGAATTTGTCCCAGGGAATGTCCTTCTCCATGTCCCATCGAACGGATTCGAGCGATTTATAAAGTTCCGGATAAAGCATGGTGTTCATAGTCCCACCCCTGTTCTGCACATACTGTGTGTGTCTGTTACTGCTACGTGTAGCCGTTTTTACCTACGACGAACGGACGTGCCGTTTATCGGCCAAGCATTCAATTTTACGCGTTAATCAGCCGCCCAGAAGCATCGGGCAGCAAAGAAGTCCGGGCTTTTGTATTGGCGCCTGAAGCGTGAATCAGGCGCCGTGGCCAACCGTGGGGAAGGGATACCCTTTGCCTGAGGTCGAGCCAGTCTGGGTCGACAACCGCACCGTCCCGCCCTGCACCGGTAGCGCCGGCGGCGAATGACGCGAGGGCGGCGGATTGGTCGTTTTCGGCGCGCGCCCCAAAGCCAGATCAAGCTTACACAATGATAGCACGCGCCTCCCACGAAACCCCTGACAGAAGCGGCGCGAGCGCACTGTGGTATTGACTTCTCTCAATAAAGTCGGCGATTCGCGCGGGGGGAAACCGCCGGCGCTGGAATAGGGAAAAACGCAGCCGATCAGTCGCCTTCATCAACGGCCACTGATTCCCGGCGCGCCGTCCGGCTCACGTCGACTTTTTCGGTGTTGCCGCGCTCGTTCCGGCCGCGCGTTTGGCCGACGGCGCGGCGCGCTTCGCCGCCGGCCGTTTGACGGCGGGCTTCGCGTTGTGCGCGGCGGCGCCCGACGCATCGGCGCCCGACGCATCGGCGCCCGACGCATCGGCGCCCGACGCATCGGCGCCCGACGCATCCGCGGCCTTCGACGGTTCCGGCTTGCCCTGCGTGCCCCCGCCCGCCGCGGCGACCGCGACGGACGGCTGCGTCATCGCGAACTGCGCGATCTGGTTGAACTGCGATTGCAGCAGATTCCACCACGCGGACGCATCGAAGCCGGGCGCCGCAGGCGCTTCCTCTTCGTCGCTGTCGGCCTGCGTGGCGCTTTCGGGCGTGGGCTCGGCCGGCTTCGTCCAGCGCGGCGCCGGGGCGGGGCTCGGGGCGGTGTTCGGCGCGTCACTCGCGGCGGCACCCGACGCAGCAGCCGCCGCCTGCGACATCGACGATTGCGCGAACGCGCCGAACGCGCGCAGCGTCGCGAGCGTCGCACGTTGCACTTCGAGCGCCTGGATCGCCGACTGCAGCATGCTCAGATTCAGCTTCAGCCATTGCTCGACCGCGCGCATGTCGGTGACGCGCTTGTCGAGCTCCTCGACGCTCGTGAGCGGCGCCATCATGTCGGACATCATCGACAGCGACGGACTCGTGCCCCCACCCGGCTGCGCGCCCGTCATGGCGGCGCCGAACGGCGACAGTCGAATCATGCTCCACATGCGATCGAGCATTTCAGCGGGCGGAAAACCGGGGAAGCCGGGAAAGGGCGGCGCGGAGCCAGTGGTGTCGGTCATGGTTGTCGCCTCGGTGCTGGATGATAGGTGGAGCGCGCGATGCCGCGCGCGTCGATTCGATCATACCGTGTGGGGTATGACATCACGATCGTTGGTCGTTACGTGAACCGCCCGCGCCAAAATCGGCCGCGCGCCGCTCGCGCAACGAGCTCAGGCCCTCGCGCACGTCGGGCCCCGCGAAGCCCATGAATTCCAGCGCGAGCGACGTATCGAACGCCGGCCCCGCCGTGCGCAGCCAGTTGTTCAACGCGTACTTGGTCCAACGGATGGCGGTCTGCGAACCGTCGGCCAGCTTGCGCGCGACTTCGAACGCCTTCGGCAGCAGATCGCTTTCGTCGACGGCCAGCGACACGAGCCCGATGCGCTCCGCCTCCTCGCCGCTCACCGGCTCGCACAGCAGCAGGTAGTACTTCGCCTTCGCCATGCCGCACAGGAGCGGCCAGACGATCGCCGCATGATCGCCCGCGGCGACGCCGAGGCGCGTGTGTCCGTCGATGATGCGGGCCGTCTTCGCCGCGATCGAGATATCGGCGAGCAGCCCCGCGACGAGCCCGGCGCCGACCGCCGGCCCGTGCATCGCCGACACGATCGGCTTGCCGCAGTTGATCACGTTGTAGACGAGATCGCGCGCTTCGCGCCACACACGCGTGCGCACCTCGAAATCGTTCGCCATGTCCTCGACGAGCTGCAGATCGCCGCCGGCCGAAAAGCCCTTACCCTCGCCGCGAATGATCGCGACGCGCGCATCGGGATCGCGATCGATATCGCGCCAGATTTCCGCGAGCTCGTAATGCATGCGTGCGTTCGCGGTCGCGAGGCCGCTTTTATTCGCGCCCTCGCCGCTCATCACGACTTCGAGCACGCCATGCGGATGACGCTGCAAACGCAGCGACTGGTAGTGCGCGTAGTACGCGTCGTTCGGTTGCGATGGCTGAGGCATGGTGAGCAGTCCGGAGGAGATTCGTTCAGTCGCGCGCGGAACGCCGCGCCTCGTTCAATGCGGCTGATAAAGCCACTTGCCATTGGTGATTTCGACCATCACGCGGGCGCGCTGATCGAGCCCGAGATGATCGGCCGCGCTCATGTTGACGACGCCATTGGTGTCCGCGAGACCGCGTGTTCCTTCGAGCGCGTCGCGCAGCGCGCGGCGAAACGGCGGCGTGCCGGGCGCGCCGGCTTTCAGCGCGAGCGGAATCGCATGCTCGAGCAACGCGCCCGCGTCCGACGTGTACGAACCGAATGCCGACACGCTGCCCGCCCCGTGCTGCGCCTCGAAGCGCGCGATGTAATCGAGGGCGAGACCCTTCGCCGGATGATCGGCCGGCAATTGCGCGGCGACCAACACTGGGCTCGCGGGCAGGAAGGTGCCGTTGCAATCGGCGCCGCACACGCGCAGGAAGTCGTTATTGCCGACGCCGTGGTTGTGATAGATGACGCCCTTGTAGCCGCGCTCGCGCAGCGTTTTCGGCGGCAACGCGGCAGGCGTGCCGGCCGCGCCGACCACTACCGCGTCGGGGTGGGTCGCGAGAATCTTCAGCACCTGGCCGGTCACGCTCGGATCGGTGCGATTGAAACGCTCGCTCGCGACCACGTCGATGTGATGCAGTTGCGCGAACTTCGCGACCTCGGCGTAGAACGTCTCGCCGAAGCGCGTCGGCCTGGCCGATGAACGCGATCGTCTTCACGCCGTGTCCGCTCGCATGCTCGGCGATCGCCGAGGCCATCATCGCGTCGGTCTGCGGCGTCTTGAAGACCCAGCGACGTTTCGCGTCGACCGGTTCGATGATTTTCGCGGACGACGCGAGCGAGATCATCGGCGTTTCGCCCTCGGCGACAACGTCGATCATCGCGAGCGAATTCGGCGTGATCGACGAGCCGATGATCGCGTCGACGTGATTCTCGCTGATGAGCTTCCTGGTGTCCTGCACGGCGTGGGTCGTGTCCGATGCATCGTCGAGCACGATGTATTCGACGTTCTGCCCACCGATCTGTTTGGGTAGCAGCGCGACCGTGTCGCGCGCGGGAATGCCGAGCGACGCGGCCGGCCCGGTCAGCGACAGCACGAGACCGATCTTCACCTGCGCGAACGATGTCAGCGGCAACGCGCAGGCAAGCGCGGCGCACAGCGTCGCGGCGCGCCGCGCGAAGCGCCGACCACGTTGAGGCAAGCCACGCGCGCTCGTGCGCGCTTCAACGGGCGACGCGCAAGCGCGCCGACATTCAGCTGCAGAGAAGTCCAATCGCGGCATGCTGTCTCCTCACGTCGGGGTTTTCGTTGTGATGTTTGCCGCAGTGTAGCCGCGCGCGCAAGTGGCGGCATCGGGCGAAACCCTTTCGCGCGTGCCGCCCGAGTCAAAGCATTGCCGCGTGAGCGCCGCGCTTCATTCGAGCGGCGCGATGCTCTGCTCGATCGCACCGAAAATCGACTTGCCCGCATCGTCGAACATTTCGATCCTCACGGTGTCGCCGTATTTCATGAACTCCGTTTGCGGCGCGCCGTGCTCGATCGTTTCGAGGCAGCGCTTCTCGGCGATACAGCAGTAGCCGCGTTTCGCGTCCTTGTTCGACACCGTGCCCGAACCGACGATGGCACCAGCACGCAGATTGCGCGTTTTCGCGGCATGCGCGATCAGCTCACCGAAGTGAAACACCATATCGGTGCCCGCGTCGGGCTGGCCGACCTTCCTGCCGTTCCAGTGGACGATCATCGGCCGATGCACGCGGCCGTCGCGCCAGTGTTCGCCGAGCTCGTCGGGCGTCACGGCGACCGGCGCGAATGAGGTGGCCGGCTTGCTCTGGAAAAAGCCGAAGCCCTTCGCGAGTTCGGCGGGGATCAGGTTGCGCAGCGACACGTCGTTGACGAGCATGACCAGCCGCACGCCGCGCAGGGCCTGCTCGGGCGTCGCGCCCATCCGCACATCGCCGGTGACGACCGCGACTTCGGCCTCGAAGTCGATGCCGTACTCTTCCGATGCGCACGCCACGTCGTCGCGCGGGCCGATGAAGTCGTCGCTACCGCCCTGGTACATCAGCGGGTCGGTCCAGAATTCGGGCGGCATTTGCGCGCCGCGCGCGCGCCGCACGAGCTCGACGTGGTTCACGTACGACGAGCCGTCGGCCCACTGGAACGCGCGCGGCAGCGGCGCCATGCACTCTTTGGCGTCGAATGAAAAGCTGTTGCGCGCACGGCCCTGGTTCAGCGCATCGTAAAGGTCGTGCAGTTGCGGCGCGTAGAAGGCCCAGTCGTCGAGCACGCGCTGCAGCGTGGGCGCAATCGCATCGGCGATGGCCGCCGTGTGCAGGTCGCGGGACACGACGATCAGTTGACCGTCGCGCGTGCCGTCCTTCAGCGAGGCAAGTTTCATAGAGCTGTGAACCGTGTATTGGTGACGATGGAAGGAATGTATTCTACGATGGTGAATCGGCGCGGCCCAATATCTGCGTGTTCGTCGTCGTGTCACCGTAGCCGTCTCATTACGATCACCGAACGCGCTGCCCGCGCCTTTTGCACATGTCCGCCAACGCCCGCTCCGACACGATCCGCACCCGCACCGACGCCGCGTCCGCCGACGATCTGCTCGATCCCGCCCATGCAACCGACGCCACCGGCGCCGATGACGAACCCGGCGAACCCGGCGAAGAAAAACTGCGCTCGGGCATCCAGTCGATCGAGGTCGGTTTCAGGCTGCTCGACGTGCTGACCCACGAGCCACGCGCGATGATGCTGCGCGATCTCGCGCAGCGCGCGGGCATGAGTCCGGCGAAGGCGCATCGCTATCTGGTCAGCTTTCTGCGTCTCGGCGTGGTCGCGCAGGACCCGCTGTCGGGCCGCTACGAACTCGGCGGCTTCGCTTTGCAGCTGGGGCTTGCGCGGCTTGCTCGCGTCGACGGTGTGAAGCTTGCGCGCATCGCGCTCGCCGAACTGCGCGACCGGCTCGACCTGACCGTCGGCATCGCGGTGTGGGGCAATCAGGGACCGACGATGGTGCACTGGATGGAGTCGAGCTATCCGGCCAAGGCGTCGCTAAAGCTCGGCGACGTGATGCCCTTGCTCAGTTCGGCGACCGGTCTGCTGTTCGCCGCCTACCTGCCGTCCGGCAAGACCGCCGCGATGCTCGAGCGCGAGCTGGCCGACTCGCGGCGCTCGTCGTATAGCGGCGCGCCACGCACCCGCGAAGAGGTCGAGCAGGTGCTCGCAGAGGTGCGCGAGCACGAGGCTGCGCGCGTCGAAGGCATGCTGCTGCCGACGATCCACGCGTTCTCCATGCCGGTGTTCGATTCGACCGGCGAACTCGCGCTCGGTCTCGTCGCGCTCGGCCATGAAGGCGCCTTCGATATCCGCTGGGGCGGCGAGATCGATACCGCGTTGCGCGAATGCGCGCGCAAGCTGTCGTACGAACTCGGCTATAGCGCGACGCCGCGTGGTGACAACGGTTGATACGCACCGTATCCTTTCACGCTCTCACCGATTCAAGCGCCGATGGATTTTGCTTCCGCCAACCGCCGTCATGATCGCCTGCCCGCTTTTGGTAGCGGGCCGGGACGCGGCGCGCGCGCGTGGCGCTGGATCGCCGTCCTCGCGGCCGTCGCGGTTGTGCACTGGATCGCGGCGCAATGGTTCGAGCGCAATCGCGTGGATCTGAATCCGGCGAATCGCGAGCATGTGCCGGTGCAGGTCGTGCTGCTGACGCCCGAAAGGGTCGAGCGTCAACCCGCGCCACAGCCCGCCGTGCCGGCACCGCATCCGCCCGCGCCTGCACGCAAGCCCGCGGCGAGGCCGCCGCGCGAGCAGCATGTGATGACCGCGTTGCAACCGGCCAAACCGGACGAGCCCGCGGCCACGCCGGCATCGGAGGTGGCGGCTAGCGCGCCACCCGCCATCGCGAACGCGAATGCATCGGCCCATGCGAATGCCAGTGGCGCCGTCGCGAGCGCCCCTGCCGCGGCCAGCGCGCCGCAAGCGTCGCAGGGTGTGAAGTTTTCGGTACCGCCGTCGGCCGAACTCGACTACGACACGTTCTACAACGGCGTGCGCAACGCGCCCGGCACGATCCATTGGGCGAGCGACGGGCAGGGCTACGAAATGGTCGTATCAGTGCCGCTGCCGTTCGTCGGTCCGTTCGTGTTTTCGAGCCACGGCGGCATCGATGCCTTTGGCCTCGCGCCGGCGCAGTACAGCGAAAAGCGTGGCCGTCGCGCCGAAGACATCGCGATCTTCAATCGCAATGACAAGAAGGTTGGCTTTACGCGCACGCCCGCCTCGTTGCCGTTGCCCGACGGCGCGCAGGATCGCTTCAGTGTCGTGATGCAGCTCGCGAGCCTCGTGCGCGGCGATCCTGACGCCTATAAGCCTGGCGTGACGCGACAGTTTTTCGTCGTCGATACCGATAGCGGGGAGAATTGGCCGATCGAGACGATCGGCGACGAAACGATCCGCGCCGCGCAAGGCTATCTGGAGACGCGTCACTTCAAACGTCTGCCGCGCCACGATGGCGACCAGCGCCGCGTCGATGTGTGGCTCGCCCCGTCCCTTGGCTGGCTGCCGGCGCGCATCCTGCAGACGGAGCCGAACGGTACCCAGTTCGAACTGGTGTGGCGCGGCAAGCTGAATGTCGATGGCACGTCGCCGGATGACCGCGGCAATGGTGGCGCGCCGGCCACGCCTGCTGCACCCGCGGCTTCCGCTGCCACGGGCCCTGCAACGCCAGCGCCAGCACCGGCCGACGCATCGGCAGTAACACCCGAGGCCGCCCCATCTGCACCGGTCGATTCGACCGCTCCGACCATCATCAAACCGTGACACTTTTCGTGACACAGTGTCACGAGCAAATCCGCACGAGATCGGCGAAACTTCCTTTGCAACGCTGACTCGCACGTCAATGGAGCCTCGTTCGCGCGAACGAGGCGACCCACCGCGCTTTTTCACTGCGTTTCCTTCAGAGGAGTCCACATGCAAGTGAACATCAACGGTATCGACACACGCTACGTGCTGAGCAACGAAGGCGGCGGCCCGTGGCTCACGTTCATCCATCAGTTGGGCGGCGATCTTTCCATCTGGGATCAGATGGCAGGCTATTTCCGCGACGATTACACGGTGCTGCGCTACGACGTGCGCGGCCACGGCCACAGCGCAGTTGCGCGCGAGCCGTTCGCCATGCACGATCTGGCCGACGATCTCGCCAAACTGCTCGATGCCCTCGGCGCGCGGACGACGCACCTGGTCGGCCTGTCGCTCGGCGGCATGATTGCGCAGCAGTTCGCGCTCGACCATCCATCGCGCATCGACACGCTGACGATTGCCGACAGCACCGGCGGCACTCCGCCCGAGAACCGTGAGTTGTGGAATCAGCGCGCCCACACCGCGCGCAGCGACGGCATGGAGGCGCTGTTACCGTCGACGATCGCGCGTTGGCTCACGCCCGACTTTCAGGCCGGCCATCCCGAAGCGGTCGAGCCGATCCGTGAGACATTTGCGCGCACCTCGCCGGAAGGTTTTGCGATGGCCTGCGAGGCACTGCGCGATTTCGACCTTCGCGGCCAGCACGGCGCAATCCGCTCGCCGACGCTGACGGTGGCCGGACGTCACGACACTGGCACGCCCCCTGCTGCTACGCAGGCAATAGCGGAGGCGATCGAGGGCGCCCGCTTCGAGTTGCTGGACGCCGCGCATCTCGCGCCAATCGAGCAATCACAGCGTTTTGCCGCCTTGCTTGAATCGTTTCTGGAGCGGCGAGTCTAACCGTCAGGTCCGGAGTTTTTACTTGCGTCGTCCGGACCCACCCCTTGAATTCCATCCCACATGCTCCACCTACGGTGCAGAAAAGGGCAGGAGCCCAACGGAAATAAGGAGTGTCGCCATGCAAATGATCTATAACAGCCCTAACTACTGTGTCGTCGAGTTTCCTCCGCAGGAAGGTCTGCTTGCCATGAAGTCGGGCGGCTACGAGATTGTCGACAAGAACATGCAGCGCGAAATCTACATCGACGGGGCAATGGCGGCGCGTTTTCGCGAGCATGTGCAAAAGCTGATCGAAGGCGAGCCGACGCTCGACGAGGTTGATGAATTCCTCGGTCAATTCGACAGTCTGATGCATCAACCGGTGGTCCTGCATTGACCGGAGGTGTTCAGCTGGCGCTCTGGCGACATCGATCGACCGCACCGCGCGGCTTTGGCGGCGGGTTCCATCAAGCGGTCGGCGGCAGCGAAACGGCCCGGCAGGCTTTGGCTTGCCGGGCCGTTTTTTATTGCATCGTTTGTTAGCGCGTTTCTGAATTCCCGGCGCGGCGCGTTCGTATCGGTCGATTTTGCCGGCCGCGCCTCGCACTCTCCTCCGCGGCGGGCGCATCCGCCCGGCTGCGGCTACAATGACAGGCTTTCCGCCAACGCCGGCGCAAGCCCTCGTCCGCCATGACCCAGCCTGCTCAATCCATCACGCCAGTCCGTTCGGAGCCCGCCTACACCCGCGGCGCAGCGCTGCCCGCGCTGCTGAACTCGCGCATCCTGATTCTGGACGGCGCGATGGGCACGATGATCCAGCGCTACAAGCTCGACGAAGCCAGCTATCGCGGCGAGCGCTTCAAGGACTACGCGCGCGACATCAAGGGCAACAACGAACTGCTGTCGATCACCCAGCCGCAGATCATCGCCGAGATTCACGAGCAGTATCTCGCGGCGGGCGCGGACATCATCGAGACCAACACGTTCGGCGCGACCACGGTCGCGCAGGCCGACTACGGCATGGAATCGCTCGCCGTCGAGATGAACATCGAATCGGCGAAGCTCGCGCGCGCCGCGTGCGACAAATACGCAACGCCGGACAAGCCGCGCTTCGTCGCCGGCGCGATCGGCCCGACGCCGAAAACCGCCAGCATTTCGCCGGACGTCAACGATCCGGGCGCGCGCAACGTGACCTTCGACGAACTGCGCGCCGCGTACTACGAGCAGGCGAAAGCGCTGCTCGACGGCGGCGCGGACCTGTTCCTCGTCGAAACGATCTTCGACACGCTGAATGCGAAGGCCGCACTGTTCGCGCTCGACGAGCTGTTCGAAAACACCGGCGAGCGTCTGCCGATCATGATCTCGGGCACCGTCACCGATGCGTCGGGCCGCATTCTGTCGGGCCAGACCGTCGAGGCCTTCTGGAACTCGCTGCGTCACGCGAAGCCGCTCACGTTCGGCCTGAACTGCGCGCTCGGCGCGGCGCTGATGCGCCCGTACATCGCCGAGCTCGCGAAGCTGTGCGACACCTACGTGTCGTGCTATCCGAACGCCGGCCTGCCGAACCCGATGAGCGACACCGGCTTCGACGAATTGCCCGCGGATACCTCTGGCCTGCTGAAGGAATTCGCCGAAGCGGGGCTCGTGAACATCGCGGGCGGCTGCTGCGGCACGACGCCCGAGCACATCGCGGCGATCGCGAAGGCGCTCGCCGAGTTGAAGCCGCGCAAGTGGCCGAGCCAGTATCGCGACGCGGCCTGAGCCCGCCGAAACACTTCGCCCCGACGTCCTGCACGTCCTGCACGTCCCTTAACGCACGCACCCGACTCGCACACACGCCATGACCGATCACACCATGCGCCTTGCCGGCCTCGAGCCGTTCAACGTCACGTCCGGGACGCTCTTCATCAACGTTGGCGAACGCACCAATGTGACCGGCTCGAAAGCGTTCGCGCGAATGATCCTGAACAATCAGTTCGACGAAGCATTGGCCGTCGCACGCCACCAGGTCGAGAACGGCGCGCAGGTAATCGACATCAACATGGACGAGGCGATGCTCGATTCGAAAGCGGCAATGGTCCGCTTCATGAATCTGATCGCGTCGGAGCCGGACATCGCGCGCGTGCCGATCATGATCGACTCGTCGAAGTGGGACGTGATCGAGGCGGGTCTCAAGTGCGTGCAGGGCAAGGCGATCGTCAACTCGATCTCGCTGAAGGAAGGCAAGGAAGCGTTCGTTCATCATGCAAAGCTGATTCGCCGCTATGGCGCGGCTGCGGTCGTGATGGCGTTCGACGAACAGGGCCAGGCCGATACGTTCCAGCGCAAGACCGGGATTTGCAAGCGCTCGTACGACGTGCTCGTCACCGAAGTCGGCTTTCCGCCCGAGGACATCATCTTCGATCCGAACATCTTTGCGATCGCGACCGGCATCGAGGAACACAACAACTATGCGGTCGACTTCATCGAGGCGACCCGCTGGATCAAGCAGAACCTGCCGTACGCGAAGGTGAGCGGCGGCGTGTCGAACGTGTCGTTCTCGTTCCGCGGCAACGATCCGGTGCGCGAGGCGATTCACACCGTGTTCCTCTATCACGCGATCCAGGCGGGGATGGACATGGGCATCGTCAACGCGGGCCAGCTCGGCGTGTATGCCGAACTCGATCCCGAACTGCGCGAGCTCGTCGAAGACGTCGTGCTGAATCGCCGTCAAGACGGCACCGACCGCCTGCTCGAAATCGCCGACAAGTTCAAAAGCGGCGCCGCGAAGAAGGAAGAGAACCTCGAGTGGCGCAAGCAGCCGGTCGAGAAGCGTCTCGCGCATGCGCTCGTGAGCGGCATCACCACGTTCATCGTCGAAGACACCGAGGAAGTGCGCGCGAAGATCGCCGCTGCAGGCGGCCGTCCGATCAACGTGATCGAAGGTCCGCTGATGGACGGCATGAACATCGTCGGCGACCTGTTCGGCCAGGGCAAGATGTTCCTGCCGCAGGTCGTGAAGTCGGCGCGCGTAATGAAGCAGGCGGTCGCGCATCTGATCCCGTTCATCGAGGAAGAAAAGCGCCAGCTCGCGGCGGCCGGCGACGACGTGCGCGCCAAGGGCAAGATCGTCATCGCGACCGTGAAGGGCGACGTGCACGACATCGGCAAGAACATCGTGTCGGTCGTGCTCCAGTGCAACAACTTCGAAGTGGTCAACATGGGCGTGATGGTCCCGTGCAGCGAGATCCTCGCGAAGGCGAAGGTCGAGGGCGCGGACATCATCGGGCTGTCGGGCCTGATTACGCCGAGTCTCGAAGAAATGGCCTACGTCGCATCGGAAATGCAGCGCGACGACTACTTTCGCGTCAAGAAGATTCCGCTCCTGATCGGCGGCGCGACGACCTCGCGTGTGCACACGGCGGTGAAGATCTCTCCGCACTACGACGGGCCGGTGGTCTACGTCCCGGACGCGTCGCGCTCGGTATCGGTCGCCTCGAGCCTGCTGTCCGACGAGGGCGCCGCGAAGTACATCGACGAACTGAACGCCGACTACAACCGCATCCGCGATCAGCATGCGAACAAAAAAGCACAGCCGATGGTCACGCTCGCGCAAGCGCGCGCCAATAAGACGAAGATCGACTGGGCAGGCTATCAGCCGGTCAAGCCGAAGTTCATCGGCCGGCGCGTGTTCAAGAACTTCGATCTGAACGAGCTCGCGAACTATATCGACTGGGGTCCGTTCTTCCAGACGTGGGATCTCGCCGGCCCATATCCGGCGATTCTCAATGACGAGATCGTCGGCGAATCGGCGCGGCGCGTGTTCTCCGACGGCAAGTCGATGCTCGCGCGCCTGATTCAGGGCCGCTGGCTGCAGGCCAACGGCGTGATCACGCTGTTGCCGGCCAACACGGTGAACGACGACGACATCGAAATCTACACGGACGAATCGCGCAGCGAAGTCGCGCTGACGTGGCGCAATCTGCGTCAACAGAGCGTGCGGCCGGTGGTCGACGGGGTGATGCGGCCGAACCGCTCGCTGGCCGACTTCATCGCGCCGAAGGACTCGGGCGTCGCCGACTACATCGGCATGTTCGCGGTGACGGCGGGCCTTGGCGTCGACGTGAAGGAGAAGCAGTTCGAGAAGGATCTCGACGACTACAGCGCGATCATGCTGAAGGCGCTCGCGGACCGGCTCGCCGAAGCATTCGCCGAAGCGTTGCACGCGCGCGTGCGGCGCGACCTGTGGGGCTACGCGAACAGCGAAAACCTCTCCAGCGACGAGCTGATCGCCGAAAAATACCGCGGCATCCGCCCGGCGCCAGGCTATCCGGCCTGCCCCGACCACCTCGTCAAGCGCGACATGTTCGACGTGCTGCAGGCGAACGAAATCAACATGAGCCTGACCGAATCGCTGGCGATGCTGCCGGCGGCGAGCGTGTCGGGCTTCTACCTCGCGCATCCGGACAGCACCTATTTCTCGGTCGGCAAGATCGGCGCGGATCAGCTCGACGACTACGCGCAGCGGATGTCGCTCACGAGAGCGGACGCCGAGCGCGCGTTGGCGCCGTTGCTTTGAGCGTGAAGCGATACGTGGCCGGGCCGTGCGGCCCGAGCCGCGCGTGCGCGACTATATCGAGTCCGAAAGACAGAATATTTGGCGCCACGGCAATTTCGGCTTTGTAGACTGAGTCGGCTTTCATCCCGTCAGGCGCGAGCACAACGCGCCGGCTCACCGAAATTGCAACCGTCAACGGAGAAAAATCGTATGAAGAAGCTGACACTGTTATTGACCGCTGTTTCGCTGGCCGCGGGCGCTTCCGTGGCGCTCGCACAACCCGCCGCGCCGGGCGGATCGAGCGCGGTCAGCTCCTACTCGCCCCCCACCGAGGCGCATGTCAAAAAGGCGAAGAAGCAAAAGATGAAGAAAGGCGCGGCAGCGTCGGCGGCCCCCGCGAGCCAGTGAGCGGCGAGGCGGACAAGCCCTCTGAATGACAAAGAGCCCGCGTCAAGCGGGCTCCTTTCTTTGAGTGCGCCCCAAAAGCGCTTATGAAGGCCTTCTGAGACCGGGCCGCGGCGCTCGGGACCCAGCAGAAATCAAAGCCCCCAGACGATATCCGCGTTTTCCTTCTGCGCCGCGCGCAGCATGTCGAGGAACGGATACGCGCGCTGCGCGAGACCGGGCGGAATCTCGTGACGATCGCGGCCGTCTTCGCCCTCGTGGAAATGGCCCTCGTGCTCGGCGCGCTCCTGCTTGTCGGAGGTGATCGCCGCTTCGAGCTTCTCGATGGCCGGGCCCAGTTCGTCGTGAGTAATGACGCCCCGCTGCCCAAGGCGTTTGCCGACAATGCCGACCAGATACTGCGCCAGATTCTCCAGCATCATCACGTCCGGGCAGGCGTGGCACTTGAAAGTAATCAGCATGACTGTTCCCTTTTTCGTTATGTCGGGTTAACGCATGAGCGTCCCAAGGGCTGCAACAGCGTGCGCCTGACGTGGCGCCGGCAAGGCGCGGCGGCCCCAGCCCCTCGTGGGCAACTCATTGAACATATTAGCACCTGCTAAAATCCGTCTGAACGGAAAAGCGCGCCGCCCAGCGCCACGTATGGCAAGGCTCGACGAGCATCGCACACGTGGGCCAAGCGGGGGCGTCGAGCCATCGGCCGCGATCCGCATGCCGCGCGAGCCTGCGTGCCGGCGGGCCGCCGAGCGGAGTCCACCGCGTTGCGCTGCTTGCGTCTCGTCGCATCGCCTGGGGGGACAGTCTGCCGGCGGCGCAGCCATCGGCGCCGCAAAGCGCTGCCGCGTTCAACGCTTGCGACACCGGCCTCGGCCGGCGCCTCTTCCGCCTTACCGGATTGCCTCACTGGACTCGCAACAAGCATGCTGCCCGCACATAAACACACACTCGAAACACTGCTCGCCGAGACGGTGAAGCAGGTCGCGACTGCCACCCAAGGCGCGACGGAAGCCGCCTTCGTCTCGCCCGCCATCGCGCTGGAGCGCCCGAAAGTCGCCGCGCACGGCGACGTCGCGTGCAACGTCGCGATGCAGCTCGCCAAGCCGCTGCGCGCCAATCCGCGCCAGCTCGCGCAACAGATCGTCGATGCGCTGCTCGTCAATCCGCAGGCCAAAGGCCTGATCGACACCGCCGAAGTGGCGGGCCCCGGCTTCATCAACCTGCGGCTCACGGCCGCAGCCAAGCAAGGCGTGATCGCCGCCGTGTTCGCCGAGAAGGACGCGTACGGCCGCTCACGGCGCGACGCCGGCAAGCACGTGCTGATCGAGTTCGTGTCGGCCAACCCCACCGGCCCCCTGCACGTCGGCCACGGCCGCCAGGCCGCGCTCGGCGACGCGCTCGCGAACGTGCTCGCGTCGCAGGGCTGGGACGTGCACCGCGAGTTCTACTACAACGACGCCGGCGTGCAGATCCACACGCTCGCCCTGTCGACCCAGGCACGCGCACGCGGCCTCGCCCCCGGCGACGAAGGCTGGCCCGCGTCGGCCTATAACGGCGAGTACATCGCCGACATCGCGAAAGACTATCTGAACGGCATCACGGTCGAGGCGAGCGACGGCGAGCCCGTCACCGGCGCGCGCGACGTCGAGGACCTCGAGGCGATCCGCCGCTTCGCGGTCACGTATCTGCGTCGCGAGCAGGACATGGACCTGCAGGCGTTCGGCGTGAAGTTCGACCAGTACTACCTGGAATCGTCGCTGTACACGGAAGGCCGCGTCGAGAAAACGGTCGACGCGCTGATCGCCGCGGGCAAGACCTACGAGCAGGAAGGTGCGCTGTGGCTGCGCACCACCGACGACGGCGACGACAAAGACCGCGTGATGCGCAAGACCGACGGCACCTACACGTACTTCGTGCCGGACGTCGCCTATCACGTCGCGAAGTGGGAGCGCGGCTTCACCAAGGTCATCAACGTGCAGGGCTCGGATCACCACGGTACGATCGCGCGCGTGCGCGCAGGTCTGCAGGGTCTCGGCATCGGCATTCCGAAGGGCTACCCCGACTACATCCTGCACAAGATGGTCACGGTCATGCGCAACGGCGAAGAGGTGAAGATCTCGAAGCGCGCGGGCAGCTACGTGACAGTGCGCGACCTGATCGAATGGTCGGGCGGCGCGACGCCGGGCTCGGAAGCGGCCGTCGATCTGATCGACGAGGAAACCATTCGCCGCGGCCGCGACGCGGTGCGCTTTTTCCTGATCTCGCGCAAGGCGGACACCGAGTTCGTGTTCGACATCGACCTCGCGCTGAAGCAGAACGACGAGAATCCGGTGCACTACGTGCAGTATGCGCACGCGCGCATCTGCTCGGTGATCGCCGAGTGCAACGCGCGCTACGGCCTCGACGAGAACGCGCTCGCAAGCGTGGATTTCGCGCCGCTGACAAGCGAGCGCTCGATGGCGCTGCTCAACAAGCTCGCCGAATTCCCGGACATGCTGCAGCACGCCGCCGACGAACTCGCGCCGCACGCGGTCGCCTTCTACTTGCGCGAACTCGCCGGCGAATTTCACTCGTTCTACAATGACCGTGCCGAGCGCGTGCTGGTCGACGACGCGGCCGAACGCAACGCTCGCGTCGCGCTGCTCGCGGCCACGCGCCAGGTGCTGGCCAACGGTCTCGCGACGATCGGCGTCTCCGCTCCCGTCAAGATGTAACTCCTCCAGCGTAATATGCGCGCGGCCGTCGTTATAATCGGCGGCCGTTCCTGGATTCTTTTTGCAGGTGATTCGTACGATGGCAAAACCACGCCGCACAACAAAGCAATCGAAGCAAACCGGGGGCACTTTTCTCGGCATCGTGCTGGGCCTGATCGTCGGCCTGGCGATCGCGGTAGTGGTGGCGCTGTATATCACCCGTGCACCTACGCCGTTCGTGTCGAAGGTCGCGCCGCCAGCGGCGACCGACAACGGTGCGAGCCAGGCGCAATACGATCCGAACCGTCCGCTGCAAGGCAAGACGCCGGGCCAGCCGGTGCCGCAGGCCGCGCAACCGGCTCCGCCGAACACCGCGCCGGGCCAGACCAACGCCCAGACCCAGTCGGGCATGCTCGAAGAACCGCAGATCGTCGAAGTGCCGCCGTCGGGCGGCAACGCGAATAACAACGGCACGGCGGTCGCGCCGAATCCCGCGCAGGAGAACGGCACCGGCGGCATCGTCGCGCCGGCGCCGGCGAAGAAGCCGCAGACCTCGAGCGCGCCGGCCGCCACCGCGGCAGGCTCCGTGCCTAAGAGCACGAGCGCGACCACGGCCGCCAACGCCAAGCCGGGCCCGGCCGCCGCTCCGGCGCCGGGCGAGGCGAACACCGGCTATTTCCTGCAGGTCGGCGCGTACAAGACCTCCGCCGATGCCGAACAGCAGCGCGCGCGCCTCGCGTTCCAGGGCTTCGAATCGAAGGTCACGCAGCGCGATGCCGGCGGCGTCACGTACTACCGCGTGCGCATCGGGCCGTTCTCGAAGTTCGAGGACATGAATTCGAGTCGTCAGCGTCTGTCGGACGCGGGTGTCGATACCGCGGTGATCCGCTTCACCAAACAATAAACAAACGGTAATGCCGGCCCGCACGGCGCGTCGAACCATCGGCGCGGCGCGCGGGTCACAAGCACGATGGCCGCTTCGACCTGTATTGTGGCGGGCGGCCACACCGAATCCGACCAGCGGCGACGGGCTCTTAGCATGGCGTCGCCGCGCTACCGCCTTATCTGGGTCTACACAACATGAAAAAGCTGCTGAGCATCCTGTTTCTCTCGCTAGGCCTGATCGCGGCCAGCGCGCATGCGTCGCCGACCGCGCCGGTTGCCGGCAAGGACTACACCGTGCTGGCCTCGCCGCAACCGACCGACGTGCCGGCCGGCAAGATCGAAGTCATCGAATTCTTCTGGTACGGCTGCCCGCATTGCAATGAATTCGACCCGTTCCTCGAAGCCTGGGTCAAGAAGCAGGGCCCGGACGTCGTGTTCCGCCGCGTGCCGGTCGCCTTCCGCGACGACTTCATCCCGCACTCGAAGATGTACCACGCGCTCGACGCGCTCGGCGTCGCGAACGAACTGACGCCGAAGGTGTTCAACGAAATCCATGTCAACAAGAACTATCTGCTGACGCCGGAAGACCAGAGCAAATACCTCGCGACGCTCGGCGTCGATCCGAAGAAGTACATGGAAGCGTACAACTCGTTCTCGACGCAAAGCGCGCTGCAGAAGGACAAGAAGCTGCTCGACGACTACAAGATCGACGGCGTGCCGACGCTCGCCGTGCAGGGCAAGTATGAAACCGGCCCGGCCGCGACCGGCACCCTGCCGGGCACGATCCAGGTGCTCGACTACCTCGTCTCGCAAGTCCGCGCCAAGAAGATGTAATCACGAGGCGCCGGTATGACCTCTCCGCTGAAGGTTTTCATTACCGGCGCTTCGAGCGGCATCGGCCTCGCGCTCGCCGGCGAATACGCACGGCGCGGCGCGATTCTCGGCCTCGTCGCCCGCCGCGGCGACGCGCTCGCCGCGTTCCAGCGGTCCCATCCCCAGAACACCGTCTCGATCTATGCAGTCGACGTGCGCGACGCGGAAGCGCTCGCCGATGCGGCCGCGCGCTTCATCGCCGCGCACGGCCTGCCGGACGTCGTGATCGCCAACGCCGGCATCAGCCGCGGCGCGCTGACGGGTCACGGCGATCTGCGCACGTTCCGCGAGGTGATGGACATCAATTACTTCGGCATGGTCGCGACGTTCGAGCCATTTGCCGCCGCGATGGCCGCATCGAAGCGCGGCACGCTGGTCGGCATTGCGAGCGTCGCGGGCGTGCGCGGCTTGCCCGGTTCGGGCGCGTACAGCGCGTCGAAATCGGCGGCCCTGAAGTATCTCGAGGCGTTGCGCGTCGAGATGCGGCCGTTCGGCGTCGGGGTCGTCACGATCGCGCCCGGCTATATCCGCACGCCGATGACCGAGCACAATCCGTACAACATGCCGTTCCTGATGGACCCCGACCGTTTCGCGACGAAGGTCGCGCGGGCAGTCGAACGGCAGACGTCGTTCGCGGTGTTTCCGTGGCAGATGCGCGTGGCCGCGTTGCTGCTGCATGTGCTGCCGCGCTGGCTCTACGACCGCGTGTTCGAACGCGCGCCGCGCAAGCCGCGCGCCGCCACCGAGTAAGCCATGCAGTCCCGTGCGGTCGATGCAGCCGGCGTCGCGCACGAATCCGCGGGCACCGACGCGCGCATCGTGTCGCTGGTGCCGAGCCTCACCGAAACGCTGTTCGCGCTCGGCCTCGAACGGCAGATCGTCGGGCGCACCGGCTTTTGCGTGCATCCGCGCGACAAGGTCCGGGCGGTGCCGAAGGTCGGCGGCACGAAGGCCGTCAAACTGGACGCGATCCGCGCGCTGCGCCCCACCCATCTGATCGTCAATGTCGACGAGAACGAACGCGACACCGTCGAGCAATTGCGCGCGTTCGTGCCGCACATCGTCGTCACCCATCCGCAGACGCCGCACGACAACCTCGCGCTGTTCGCGCTGCTCGGCGCGATCTTCGGGCGTGAAGAAGAAGCGCGGCGCTTGAGCAACTCGCTCGAAGCGCGTCTGCGCGAGGCCGGCGCTCACGCCTTCGCCGCGCAGAACGTGATGTACCTGATCTGGCGCGAACCGTGGATGAGCGTCGCACGCGACACCTACATCGCCGCGATGCTGCGCCTCGTGAACTGGCATACGCTGCCCGACGTGCGCGGCGGCAGCGCGGGCGCCGCGCGTTACCCCACGCTCGACTTCGACGACGCGCCGTGGCTCGCGCAGGTCGAGCGCGTGCTGCTGTCGAGCGAGCCGTACCGCTTCACGGCCGCGCATCGCGATGCGCTCGCGCGCGATCCGCGTCTCACCGGCAAGCGCATCGATCTGATCGATGGGGAAATGACGTCGTGGTACGGCGTGCGCGCAATAAGTGGCATCGGCTACCTGCTGCGTCAGGCCGCCGCAGCGTGAGGCGGCAGCATGGCCGCGCCGCCCCCATATGGATATGTCGATTAAATTGTTGTCGCCAAAATGGCCCTTCGATAAGCTTTCGCGAAGGCGCGCCGCCGGCCAGGCCTCGAAGGCCGGTCCCCAAGCCTCAGGCCGGGATCGCCCGACCTGTACGACGGCGCCGGGAACGTATCACAATCGTGGCGACGCGCGCGCCGGGACCGCTGACCTGCCCGCTCACGCATCGCCGCCATAAACACAACCAGACGCACTGCCTGACTGCGCTCGTTACCGGAGATCCTATGCGCTTCAAACTGCTCGCAGCCGCCATCCTGCTCACTGCGCCCGCGCTCGTGCTCGCCAAACCGTTGACCGTCTGTACCGAATCGAGCCCCGACGGCTTCGACGTCGTGCAGTTCAATTCGCTCGTCACGACGAATGCATCGGCCGACGTGATCTTCAACTCGCTAGTGTCGTTCGACGAAGCCGCGAAGAAGGTCGTGCCCGCGCTCGCCGACAAGTGGGAAGTGAGCCCCGACGGCCTGACGTACACGTTCCACCTGCGCCCCAACGTGCAGTTCCAAACCACCGACTACTTCAAGCCCACCCGCGCGCTCAATGCCGACGACGTGATCTTCACGTTCGACCGCATGCTCAACGACAGCAATCCGTGGCACAAGGTGGCGGGCGCGAGCGGCTTCCCGCATGCGCAATCGATGGGGCTGCCGAAGCTGATCAAGTCGATTACCAAGGTCGACGACAACACGGTCAAGTTCGAGCTGAACGAGCCGAACGCGACGTTCCTGTCGATCCTGACGATGGGCTTCGCGTCGATCTATTCGGCCGAGTACGCGGACCAGTTGCTGAAGGCCGGCAAGCAGGTCGATCTGAATGCGAAGCCGATTGGCACCGGCCCGTTCGTGCTGAAAAGCTATACGAAAGACGCGGTGATCCGTTATGACGCGAACCCGACCTACTGGGGACCGAAGCCGAAGATCGAGCGCCTGATCTACGCGATCACGCCGGACGCGACCGTGCGCGCGCAGAAGGTGAAGGCTGGCGAATGCGAGATCGCGCTGTCGCCGAAGCCGCAGGATCTCGCCGACGCGAAGAACGACAAGTCGCTCGCGATCGTGCAGACGCCCGCGTTCATGACGGCCTTCGTCGCGCTGAACACGCAGCAGAAGCCACTTGAAAACCAGAAGGTGCGCGCCGCGCTGAACATGGCGTTCGACCGCACGACATATCTGAAGACCGTGTTCGACAACACCGCGACGCCGGCCGTGAACCCGTTTCCGCCGAATACGTGGAGCTACAACCATTCGATCAAGGGCTGGCCGTACGACCCGGCGAAGGCGAAGAAGCTGCTCGCCGACGCGGGCTATCCGAACGGTTTTGAAACGACGATCTGGGTGCGTCCGAATGGCAGCGTGCTCAATCCGAATCCGAAGGCCGGTGCCGAACTGCTGCAGGCCGACTTCGCGAAGATCGGCGTGAAGGCGGACGTAAAGGTGATCGAATGGGGCGAGCTGATCAAGCAGGCGAAGCAGGGTCAGCATGACACGCTGTTCATGGGCTGGGCCGGCGACAACGGCGATCCGGACAACTATCTGTCGCCGCTCTTCAGTTGCAACGCGGTGAAGTCGGGCATCAACTTCGCGCGCTTCTGCGATCAGGACCTCGACAAGCTGATCGCCGACGGCAGAGCGACGTCCGATATCGCCAAGCGCACGAAAGCGTATGAAGCCGCGCAGCAGATCATCCACGACGAAGCGCTGTGGATTCCGCTCGGCTATCCGACCGCTGCCGCGATCACGCGCATGAACGTGAGCGGGTATCACGTGAGTCCGTTTGGTCGGCAGAATTTTGGGGCGGTGGTGGTGCAGTGATTCTGCGCTGCGGTTGACGCAGCCGGCCGCGCAAGAAAGCCCGGTTCTTGAACCGGGCTTTTTTTATTCAACGCGCGAATTGGCTGGTTGCATCTGACACTGCGTAACCTTCTTTCGACGTGATCTCGGGTCTTTGGCCGCCAGACCGATTCCTAATGCAATTTTCCTCAGGCAAGAAGCTGATAATTGCCTGCAAAGTAGCCGCCCACACTTTGACAGAAGGAATGGTTATGGCAATGCAAGCTCCAACGAGGACAGGTTTTGAACGGTGGCAGGATGGCGTTAGCAAGGCTGTAAGCGATGCCAAATGGAATTCCTGGGACTGCGAGATCCAGACGGCAGTCCATGAGTACCACCGCCATCTCTGCGGCACTTCCGGGTACGTGTCCCTGGACTGGCAGCTTATCAAGGCGATGTTGTGGGTCGAAACAGGTGCCCACGATCCTGAGTGGAACGCCAAGCCGATGCGAATTGGGGTTGCAGGCGATCCTGGATTAGCATCGCTGCTTTCAGGTAATGAAGGCGGCGATTTGATTGTGCCGCCAGCCTGGATAGGACGGCTGACAATGGCCTCAGTCAGAACGATACCGGCGTATAACATCCGTGCTGGTATTGGCTATTTGCTGATGCGCATAGCACATTTTAAGTACCGAAGCGTACTTCGTGCTGACCCTAAGGTTTACAAAATCGCCGTCAGGCCAGGAGACAGCCTCGACAAGATGGCGAAGGCTCAGGGCACGACGATCGACACGTTAAAAGAGCTGAATCCCCCGCCACCGTTCTGCGACCCGGACAAGTGTTGAAGTACCGGAAGGCTTCAGTTCAAAAGGCTATTACGAGCTGGCGCCCCTTCTCCGCGGCATTGATAGCGGAGCGTTATAACGGAGGCGGTGACCTCAACTACGCCAGAAAGCTTGATTACGCTTTGTCAATGGTGCGTAAAGGAAAGGTGGCCCTATGCGCGCGATAAAGCTGATCTGTTTAGGCCTCGCCGCCTGCCTGCCAACGTTGGTCCTTGCGGCCTCAACTGCTCTCGTTGCAAGCGAGCGGGCTTTACGCGAAGAATGCAGTGCATTCTCGCAATCGGGAATGCGGGACTGTCTGGCAGAAAAAGCAGATGCCAGTCAGAAGGCCCTCAGACGAGCCGAGGAGAAGATGGCTGGCACCCTCTCCAAATGGGATGAAGACAACAAGTACGTGAACCAGGCCAAGGCAAGACTCGTCGCATCAAACAGCAAATTCGCTAAGTACCGCGAGACTCAATGCCAGTTCGCAGCTTCGCTAAGCGGTGGTGGAGCCGGCAGTGCACGCGAAGTGCGCAGTTTGGCTTGCGTTGCGGAACTCAACAACCGGCGTGCCCAGCAACTTCGCGACGCTGCATCTGACTTGCCGTTGAAATAGTTCGAATGAACACACCCAGCACCGTTGCGCCGCTGAGTGCGCTCATATAGCGCATCGAATCGAAAAGATCACACCGCCGCAAACCGAATCACCCCATCCGCATCCTGCGTCCGCTTCAAATCCCCCGCTCGCCACAGCAGATGCAAATGCGCGAGCGCCTCACCCATCGCGAACGTCATCTGATGGATATCGAGTTGGCGCTTGAACATCAACGGCACGATATCGGCGGCGCTGCGCGGCCTTTCCGCGCATGCTTCGCGCACTTCGGCGAGCCGCGCGTCATGATGCTCGCGCAGTTGCTGAATGCGCGTGCGCACGCCGCGAAACGGCTTGCCATGCGACGGCAGCACGAGCGTAGCTTCGGGCATCGTCTCGTAGCGGCCGAGCGACTCCAGATACAGTTCGAGCGGCGAACCCTCAGGCTCGATATCGAACACCGACACGTTGGTCGAAATGCGCGGCAGCACCATATCGCCGGAAATCAGCGTGCCGGTTTCCGCGCAGTGCAGCGCACAGTGTTCCGGCGAGTGGCCGAAGCCCGTCACCACGCGCCACGTCCGGCCGCCGATCCTGACATCCTCGGCTTCACGCAAACGGCGGTATTGCCCCGGAATCGCCGGCACGAGGCTCGCGTAGTAGCTATTGCGATTGCGCAGTTTTTCGAGCGATTCGGCGTCGGTCAGACCGTGCCGCGCGAAGTGCCGCGCCGCGGCCTCGCCACCCGCGTTCGAGCCGTCGCCGGTCGCCATCACGCGCGCCTGCAAGTATTCGCCGAGCGTCATCCACAGTCGCGCGTCCCAACGCTTTTTATCGCCACCGCCGCACACCCAATGCGCGAGGCCGATGTGATCCGGATGGCAATGCGTGACGATCACGCGCAGCACCGGCAGGCCGTCGAGCACCGATTCGAACACGCTCTCCCAATTCGCCTTGATCGTGTCCGACGTGATGCCGCAATCGACCACGGTCCAGCCTTGCTGGCCGTCGATCTCATCGCGCAGCAGCCACAGGTTGATATGGTCGAGCGCGAATGGCAGCGGCATGCGCAGCCAAAGCACGCCGGGCGCGACTTCCATCGTGCGGCCCGCGTCGGGCATCGTGTCGTTGAAGGGGTATTCGAGCTGGTGTTCGAGTGCATTCATGGGGACTGTCTTCCTCCGACGACCCTCCGGCATGGCGAGGTGTGCGATGCCGGTCGGCCGGGTTGTGGTTGCTTTCCGCTCAGGTTGACGATAACGTAAACGTCGATTCTATCGTCCAATCCGGTTTGGTGCCGACCAAGCGGCCACGAGATGTCCCGATGAATACGCAATACACGATCACCGAGCTCGCGCGCGAATTCGACGTCACGCCGCGCGCGATCCGTTTCTACGAAGACCAGGGTTTACTCTCACCGAGCCGCGAGGGTTCGAGCGGCTTGCGGCGCGTCTATTCGGGCCGCGACCGCACGCGTCTGAAGCTCACCTTGCGCGGCAAGCGGCTCGGCTTCACGCTGTCGGAGATCCGGGACCTGCTCGACGTCTACGAATCGCCGACCGATACCGTGCCGCAGTTGCACGCGTTCCTCGCGACGGTCGCGCGTCATCGCGAAGTGCTCGAACGTCAGCGAGAAGATCTCGACGCGACGCTCGAAGATCTCGCGCAGTATGAAGCGCAGGCGCGCGCGCTGCTCGATGGCGCGAGGCACGAAGCGAAGCCTGCCTGAAGCTGCCTGACTCTGACCGGCGTTTGCGGAGCGCGCGTGATGAATCACTTCCCCAAGCTGTTATCGTCGCAAATCGGTTTCGACGTCGCGCAGACGATGCTCGAAGGGTTCGACCGTCACTACCGGATCTTTCGCGACGCGGCGATCCACGCGAAAACGCTGTTCGAAGCCGGCGACTGGCACGGCCTGCAAAAGCTCGCGCGCGACCGCATCACGTCGTACGACGATCGCGTGCAGGAATGCGTGCAGTTGCTCGAAGACGAGTACGACGCGGAGAACATCGACAGCGAAGTGTGGCAGCAGATCAAGCTGCACTACATCGGCCTGCTGACCACGCACCGTCAGCCGGAATGCGCGGAAACCTTCTTTAATTCGGTTTCCTGCAAGATTCTGCATCGCTCGTACTTCAACAACGATTTCATTTTCGTACGCCCGGCGATCTCGACCGAATACATCGAGAACGACGAACCGGCCGCGAAGCCGACCTACCGCGCGTATTACCCCGGTACTGATGGACTTGCCGCAACGCTCGAACGGGTCGTCACGAACTTCCAGCTCGATCCGCCGTTCGAGGATCTGACGCGCGACGTCGCCTGCGTGATGCAGTCGATTCACGAAGCGTTCGGCGTGTTCGACGAAGCGCCGAACTTCCAGATTCACGTGTTGTCGTCGCTGTTTTATCGCAACAAGGCTGCATATATCGTCGGGCGCATCATCAACGGCGAGGCGCTGCTGCCGTTCGCGGTGCCGCTGCGTCACGTGAAACCGGGCGTGCTCGCGCTCGACACCGTGCTGCTCAAGCGCGAGCAGTTGCTGATCATCTTCAGCTTCTCGCACTCGTATTTTCTGGTCGACATGGAAGTGCCGTCCGCGTATGTCGAGTTTCTGCGCACGGTCATGCCGGGCAAGCCGAAGGCGGAAATCTATACGTCGGTGGGTCTGCAGAAGCAGGGCAAGAATCTGTTCTATCGCGATCTGCTGCATCACCTGAAGCATTCGAGCGACCGCTTCATCGTCGCGCCCGGCATCAAGGGGCTCGTGATGCTGGTGTTCACGTTGCCGTCGTTCCCCTACGTGTTCAAGCTGATCAAGGACAACTTTCCGCCGCCGAAGGAAACCACGCGCGCGCAGATCCAGCAGAAGTATCTGCTCGTCAAACGTCATGACCGGCTCGGCCGGATGGCCGACACGCTCGAATATTCGAGCGTCGCGCTGCCGCTCGCGCGGCTCGACGAAACGCTGTTGCGCGAACTCGAAAAGGAAGTGCCGTCGCTGATCGAGTACGACGGCGACAACCTCGTGATTCGCCATCTGTACCTCGAGCGACGCATGGTGCCGCTCAATCTGTTCCTGCAGAACGGTAACGACGACGACGTCGAGCACGGCATCAAGGAATACGGCGACGCGGTGAAGGAGCTGATCCAGGCGAACATCTTCCCCGGCGACATGCTCTACAAGAACTTCGGCGTCACGCGACATGGCCGCGTCGTGTTCTACGACTACGACGAGATCGAATACCTGACCGACTGCAACGTGCGTGCGGTGCCGGCGCCGCGCAACGAGGAAGACGAAATGTCGGACGAGCCGTGGTACGCGGTAGGCCCGCACGATATTTTCCCGGAGACGTACGGCACTTTCCTGCTCGGCGATCCACGCGTGCGGCGCTCGTTCATGCGGCATCACGCGGATTTCTTCGAGCCCGAGCTGTGGCAGCGATACAAAGATTTTCTGTTGAAGGGCGAGCTGCCCGATTTTTTCCCGTACGACCGGAGCGTGCGCTTTTGCGTGCGTTATCCGGAGCGGTTCGCCGGAGCGCCCGATGCGCAGGCGGACGAGCCAAATGTGCGCGTGGCTTGATGAATCCCACGAGGGTTCGCATCAGGCAACGCGCGGCGGTAGCCATCCAAGCTATGACCAAGGAGCTCGAACATGAGTGACGCAAACCACAGTGGTATCAACGCCGATCCAATCGTAATCGTCAGCGCGGCGCGCACGCCGATGGCCGGCTTTCAGGGCGACTTCGCGTCGCTGAGCGCGCCGCAACTCGGCGCGGTCGCGATCAAGGCGGCCGTAGAACGAGCGGGTCTGAAGCCCGAGCAGATCGACGAGGCGGTGATCGGTTGCGTGCTGCCCGCCGGCCTCGGCCAGGCGCCCGCGCGCCAGGCCGCGCTCGGTGCGGGTCTGCCGCTCGCCACCGGCTGCACGACGGTCAACAAGATGTGCGGCTCCGGCATGCGCGCGGCGATGTTCGCACACGACATGCTGGCCGCCGGCTCGCTCGACGTGATCGTCGCGGGCGGCATGGAGAGCATGACGAACGCGCCGTATCTGCTGCCGAAGGCGCGCGGCGGCATGCGCATGGGCCACGGCCAGGTGCTCGACCACATGTTCTACGACGGCCTCGAAGACGCCTACGACAAAGGCCGTCTGATGGGCACGTTCGCCGAGGAGTGTGCGGCGTCGTTCGACTTCACGCGCGAGGCGCAGGACGCGTTCGCGGTCGAGTCGCTGAACCGCGCGAAGCGCGCGAACGAGGACGGCTCGTTCGACTGGGAAATCGCGCCGGTCACCGTAGCGGGCCGAAAGGGTGACGTCACGATCGCGCGCGACGAGCAGCCGTTCAAGGCCAACCTCGACAAGATCCCCACGCTGAAGCCCGCGTTCAGCAAGACCGGCACCGTGACGGCGGCGAACTCGTCGTCGATCTCGGACGGCGCAGCCGCGCTCGTGATGATGCGCGAGTCGACCGCGAAACGGCTCGGCGTGGCGCCGCTCGCGCGCGTCGTCGGTCATTCGACGTTCGCGCAGGCGCCCGCGAAGTTCACCACCGCGCCGGTCGGCGCGATCCGCAAGCTGCTTGGGAGGAACGGCTGGCGCGCCGGCGACGTCGATCTGTACGAGATCAACGAAGCGTTCGCGGTCGTCACGATGGCCGCGATGAAAGAGCACGATTTACCGCACAACAAGGTCAACGTGAACGGCGGCGCGTGCGCGTTAGGCCATCCGATTGGCGCATCGGGCGCGCGCATTCTCGTCACGCTGATCGGCGCGCTGAAGAATCGCGGTCTGAAGCGCGGTGTCGCGACGCTGTGTATCGGCGGCGGCGAGGCGACCGCGATGGGTGTCGAACTGATCTGACGCATCCACAAAATCTTCGAGGAATACGATGAAAACAGTGTTGATCGTCGGTGCATCGCGTGGCATCGGCCAGGAATTCGTCCGGCAGTACAGAAACAGCGGCTGGCGCGTGCTCGCGACCGCGCGCGACGGCGCCGCGCTCGACGCGCTCAACGAACTCGGCGCCGAAACCTTCACGCTCGACGTCACCGCGCCCGAAGACATCGCGGCGCTCGGCTGGAAGCTCGACGGCGAACGGCTCGATGCCGCGATCCTGGTGTCGGGCGTGTACGGTCCGCGCACCGAAGGCATCGAAACGATCACCGCCGAGGACTTCGATCACGTGATGCACACGAACGTGCGCGGCCCGATGCAGCTGCTGCCAATCCTGCTGCCGCTCGTCGAGGAAACGGACGGCGTGCTCGCGGTGATTTCGAGTCGCATGGGCAGCATCGCCGATGCAAGCGGCACGACCGGCTGGCTGTATCGCGCGAGCAAGGCGGCGCTGAACGCCGTGCTGAAGCTCGCGTCGCTCGACGCGCAGCGCGCGACCTGCGTGTCGCTGCATCCCGGCTGGGTGCGCACCGACATGGGCGGCGCGCAGGCCGCGCTCGATCCCGCGCGCAGCGTGGCGGGCATGCGCGAGGTGCTGGCGCAGGCGGCGGCATCGCGCGACGCGTTCCACGGCCGCTTCTTTCAGCACGACGGCACGCAGCTCGACTGGTAGACAACTACGTTGCATGGGACCGGAGACACGCTCATGGTGCTTGATCAGGATCACCTGATGGTGCGCGACGCGCTGCGCACCTTCGTGCGCGAAGAGATCACGCCGTACGCGGCGCAATGGGACCGCGAGCGTACCTTCCCGCGCGACGTGCACCGGCAGCTCGCCGAGCTCGGTGCTTATGGCGTGCTGGTGCCCGAAGCGTATGGCGGCGCCGGCATGGACGCGCTCGCGCTCGCGTTGATCCTCGAAGAAATCGCGGCCGGCGACGGCGGCACGTCGACCGCGATCTCGGTGAACAACTGCCCCGTGTGCAGCATCCTGCTCACTTATGGCAACGACGCGCAGAAGCGCGACTGGTTGACGCCGCTCGCGCGCGGCGAGATGCTCGGCGCGTTCTGCCTGACCGAGCCGCAAGCGGGCTCGGATGCGTCGGCGCTGCGCACCACCGCGACACGCGACGGCGACGCGTACGTGCTGAACGGCGTCAAACAGTTCATCACGAGCGGCAAGAACGGCGACGTCGCGATCGTGATGGCCGTCACCGACAGGGCCGCTGGCAAGCGCGGCATCAGCGCGTTCATCGTACCCACCGGCACGCCGGGCTACGTGGTCGCACGAGTCGAAGACAAGCTCGGCCAGCATTCGTCGGATACCGCGCAAATCGTATTCGAGGCGTGTCGCGTGCCGGCCGCGAACCGGATCGGCGCGCAAGGCGAAGGCTACCGGATCGCGTTGTCGGGTCTCGAAGGCGGGCGCATCGGTATCGCCGCGCAAAGCGTCGGCATGGCACGCGCCGCGTTCGAGGCGGCGCTGACTTACGCAAAAGAACGCGAGAGCTTCGGCGCGCCGCTGTTCTCGCACCAGGCGGTGCAGTTTCGCCTTGCCGACATGGCGACCCAACTCGAAGCCGCGCGTCAATTGATCTGGCACGCGGCGTCGCTGAAGGACGCGGGCCAGCCGTGTCTGACCGAAGCCGCGATGGCAAAACTGTTCGCCTCCGAAGCGGCCGAGCGCATCTGCTCGGCCGCCTTGCAGATTCACGGCGGCTACGGTTATCTGAGCGACTTCCCGGTCGAGCGGATTTACCGCGACGTGCGCGTGTGCCAGATCTACGAAGGCACGAGCGACATCCAGAAGATCCTGATCGCTCGCGGGCTCAACTGAAATTTCAATGAACAAGCCATTATTGTCACTGCAAAGACCTGTCGACTGTCCGTGCGGCGGCGCCGCGCCCGACGCACGCGGGGGCACCGCGACCAAAGCCCCGCGTTTCGCGCAATGCTGCGGCCGCTATATCGACGGCGGCGAAGCGGCGCCGCGCGCGCTCGAACTGATGCGCTCGCGCTATAGCGCGTACGTGCTCGGTGCAACCGACTACCTGCGCGCGACGTGGGACCCCAGCACCTGCCCCGCCGATCTCGACGTCGATCCCACCGCGCCCGACGCGCCCCGTTGGCTCGGACTGCAGATCAAAGGCTTCGCCGAAAGCGATGCCGATCGCGCGACCGTCGAATTCATCGCCCGCTACAAAGTGGGGGGACGTGCTTATCGGTTGCATGAATCGAGTCGATTCGTGCGCGGCGATGATGGCCGCTGGCGTTATGTCGATGGCGACGTCAATGAGTAAATGAAGAGCACGCGACGATTAAGTAATCGCTGCATTACACGCCGAAGCTTTCTCGTGTCTTTCACTTGCCCTCGACAAACTTTATAAAGGGCCTTTGCATAGGCCTTTTTTCGTTCCTTTCACGCGGGCTTCTTCGTTGGTCTCGCACCACAGCACTTACACGATATTTACTCGCCGCTTCCCGCCATATGTCCCCGGCCCTTGCCCGGCAAGGCTTTGAAGCCTCGTTCGCACATGCAGCAATTTTTTCGTCGCGGGTTCTCCTTGATTGCACAAAACAAAATTGTCGTGCCAGGATGAGTCCGTAGTTTCATGACGTCACATTGCGAGAGCGGGTCATACCGGCTCCGCAACATGCAAAGGAAGGCTGACCGGCCGCTGATCGAACGCGAGCCGCGCGGACTCCAGCATCAAGTGACGTTCATCCTCGACGCGTGGGGTCGCGTCGGCCGTTGGGTTCATCCCGTGCAATCTCGATTTGCGAGCGTGCGCTTCCCGCAACGCTCGCGAGTGAGTCTGTTTGTGTCGAAATCGCGAACGAAAGCTGAATGTCAGCCGCGTTTTGCGCAACCGGACAGCACGGAGTTCAGGACACGTCTTTAAAGCAGGTGCGTCAATGGTGTTGAGCAAGGTTCTGACGAAGTGTGCGGCGATCTGCGCCGCGGCCACGTGTGCTGTCACGATCGCGCATGCCGATCCGCTCGCCTACTCGTCCCTTTCCGCACACGACGCGACGCCGTCGAGCGACATCCAGGGACCGCTGTCGCGCGCCCGCGTGCCGCGCCTCGCGCTGGACGACGACGTCTACCTGCCCACCGCTCACCTGAACGAAAAGATCATCCGCGTGCCGGTCGACGCCGCCGGCACGGTCACGCTTGAAACCACGATCTACAAGCCGGACGGCCCCGGCCCGTTCCCGATGATCGTCTTCAACCACGGCAAGATTCCGGGCGACCCGCGCACGCAGGAACGCAGCGACCCGCTGCCGTTCGCGCGCGAATTCGTGCGCCGCGGCTACGTGGTCGTCGCGCCGAACCGCCAGGGCTTCGGTCGCTCGGACGGCGTGTACGAGCAGGACGGCTGCGATGTCGAGCGCAACGGCCTTGGCCAGGCCGGCGACGTCGCAGCGACGATCGATTACATGTCCAAGCAACCTTATGTCGACGCGACGCACATCGCGGTGGCCGGCACCTCGCATGGCGGTCTTGCGACGATCGCATACGGCACCGAAGCGGCGCCCGGCGTGCGCGCGCTGATCAATTTCTCGGGCGGCCTGCGCCAGGACGCCTGCAAAGACTGGCAAGGCAATCTGACGCGCGCATTCGGCGCGTACGGCGAGAAGACCTCGGTGCCGTCGCTGTGGCTCTACGGCGATAACGATTCGGTGTGGAACGCGCCGCTCGTCGCGGGCATGTACGCCGCGTACGGCGCGCATGGCGCCAGCGTGAAGATGGTCGACTTCGGCCACTACAAGAACGACGCGCATCGGCTGGTCGGCGACCGCGACGGCGTGCGCGTATGGTGGCCGGCCGTCGAAGCATTCCTCGCTCGCGCCGGTATGCCGACTGCCGTGCAGTATCACGTCGCCGATCCGGCCGCGCCGAAGGCAACCGGATTCGCCGCGCTCGACGCGGTCGACTCGGTGCCGTACCTCGACAACGAGGGCCGTAATGGCTATCGCAACTTCCTGCATCAGTATCCGAGCCGCGCGTTCGCGGTGTCGGATTCGGGCGCGTGGTCGTGGGCCGAGGGCGGCGACGATCCGATGTCGGTGGCGGTGAAGAATTGCCAGAAGCAGAGCTCCGATCCGTGCCGGTTGTATGCGGTCGATAACGCTGTCGTGTGGGGCGATCAGAACTCGCAGACGGCGGATGCAAGCGATGCCGATGCCAATGGCCGGAAAGCGATCGCGAGCCGGGAGTGAAGTACGAATAGAGGCGTGAGTCGAGCCGTAAATCGCGCCTGATTCTGATGTGCCGCAAGCCCGCCGTATCGGCGGGCTTTTTCTTGTGCGCTCCGTTCCCCCGCAAAAAACACCTCGTCACCTCAAGTTCTGGCCAGTAACAGCCCATTACTTTGACGTCGCTATCTCCGTCGATTGGCGAGCTTCCCTCACGAACTCGAACGAGCTGCATCGAACGATGCTAAACCTCGACGCCACCGCGAAAAACGAGCATTTCGCGGTTGATGCGCGCGACCAAATAAACCGCTAATCTCGACCCCGCGCACTTGCCGAGGCTTGCGTGCGTGGTAAAAAAGCACCCTGGAGTACCTCTTTGGAAAAGTCAGCAGTCCCCCCGGTCGCCCCTGAAGATTGGGTCGCCCGCAGCCTGCGCGCGGTGTGGCATCCGTGCACGCAGATGAAGCACCACGAACGTCTGCCGCTGATCCCCGTCGCGCGCGGTCAAGGCGCGTGGCTGTACGATCGCGCCGGTCATCGCTATCTCGACGCGATCAGTTCGTGGTGGGTCAATCTGTTCGGTCATGCGAACCCGCGCATCAACGCGGCGCTGAAAGATCAGCTCGATACGCTCGAACACGCGATGCTCGCCGGCTGCACGCACGAGCCCGCCGTCGAACTCGCGGAACGTCTGCACGCGTTGACCGGCAACACGCTCGGCCACGCGTTCTTCGCGTCGGATGGCGCGTCGGCGGTCGAGATCGCGCTGAAGATGAGCTTTCACAGCTGGCGCAACCGGGGCTACGCCGACAAGCAGGAATTCGTCTGCATCGCCAACAGCTACCACGGCGAGACGATCGGCGCGCTCGGCGTGACCGACGTCGCGCTGTTCAAGGACGCGTACGATCCGCTGATTCGTCACGCCCACGTCGTCGCCTCGCCCGATGCGCGGCTCGCGCAAGCGGGCGAAACCGCCGCCGACGTCGCGCGCCGCGCGCTCGACCATGTGCGCGCGCTGTTCGAGGCGCGCGCGAACCGCATCGCCGCACTGATCGTCGAGCCGCTCGTGCAATGCGCGGCCGGCATGGCGATGCACGACGCGTCGTACGTCGCCGGATTGCGCGCGTTGTGCGACCGGTACGGCGTGCATCTGATCGCCGACGAAATCGCGGTCGGCTGCGGCCGCACCGGCACGTTCTTCGCGTGCGAACAGGCGGGCGTGTGGCCGGACTTCCTGTGTCTGTCCAAAGGCATCAGCGGCGGCTATCTGCCGCTGTCGATCGTGCTGTCGCGCGACGAGATCTTCGCGGCCTTCTATCACGACGACACCGCGCGCGGCTTCCTGCACTCGCACTCGTACACCGGCAATCCGCTCGCGTGCCGCGCCGCGCTCGCGACGCTCGATCTGTTCACGAGCGACGACGTGCTCGCCGCCAACACACGCAAATCGGCGACCCTCGCGGCCGCGCTCGCGCCGCTCGTCGAGCACGCGCAGGTGCGCAATCTGCGTCAGCGCGGCACGATCTTCGCGTTCGACGCAATGATCGACGATCCTCAGCAAGCCAAAACGTTCTCGCGCCGCTTCTTCGAAAACGCGCTGCAACGCGAGCTGTTGTTGCGCCCGATCGGCACCACCGTGTACCTGATGCCGCCGTACATCCTCGACGACGAAGAACTCGCGCTGCTCGCCACGCGCACGCGCGACACCTTCGACGCCACGCTCGCGGAGGCACGCTGATGCATCTGCTCGACACACTCGCCGAAGGCCTGAAGGAAATCGACGCGCGCGGCCTGCGCCGACGCCGGCGCACCGCCGACACACCATGCGCCGCGCACATGACGGTCGACGGCCGTGAAATCATCGGCTTCGCGAGCAACGACTATCTGGGCCTTGCCGCGCATCCGCAATTGATCGACGCGATCGCCGAAGGCGCGCGCCTGTATGGCGCGGGCAGCGGCGGCTCGCATCTGCTCGGTGGTCATTCGCGTGCGCATGCGCAACTCGAAGACGATCTCGCCGAATTTGCCGGCGGCTTTCTCGACGATGCCCGCGCGTTGTATTTCAGCACCGGCTATATGGCGAATCTCGCGACGCTGACCGCGCTCGCGGGCCGCGGCACGACGCTGTTCTCCGATGCGCTCAATCACGCTTCGCTGATCGACGGCGCGCGGCTGTCGCGCGCGGATGTCCAGATCTATCCGCACTGCGACGTGGATGCATTGAGCGCGATGCTCGAAGCGTCGGAGGCGGACGTCAAGGTGATCGTGTCCGACACGGTGTTCAGCATGGACGGCGACATCGCGCCGCTGCCGCGTTTGCTCGAACTCGCCGAGCGGCACGGCGCATGGCTGATCGTCGACGATGCGCACGGCTTCGGCGTGCTCGGTCCGCAAGGCCGTGGCGCGATCGCGCAGGCGGCGCTGCGCTCGCCGCATCTGATCTCGATCGGCACGCTCGGCAAGGCGGCGGGTGTCTCCGGCGCGTTCGTCGTCGCGCATGCGACCGTGATCGAATGGCTCGTGCAGCGCGCGCGTCCGTATATCTTCACGACCGCGTCGGTGCCGGCGGCCGCGCATGCGGTGTCGGCGAGTCTGCGGATCATCGGCGGCGTGGAAGGCGATGCGCGCCGCGCGCATCTCCAGCAACTGATCGAACGCACGCGCGCGATGCTGAAGGCGACGCCGTGGCTGCCCGTCGATTCGCATACGGCCGTGCAACCGCTGATCATCGGCGCGAACGATGCGACGCTCGACATCGCCGCGTCGCTCGATCGCGCGGGGCTGTGGGTGCCCGCGATCCGTCCGCCGACCGTGCCGACCGGCACGTCGCGTCTGCGCATCTCGCTGTCGGCCGCGCACTCGCACGCGGATCTCGACCGGCTCGAGGCCGGCCTGCAACAGGTCGGAGCGCGCGCGGCATGAGCAACATGATTAACGATGACGGCGCGCTGTCGCTGTTCGTCACCGGCACCGATACGGAAATCGGCAAGACCTTCGTGTCGTCGGCGCTATTGCGCGGCTTCGTGCGCGAAGGCCTGCAGGCAGCAGCGATGAAGCCGATCGCGGCGGGCGCGTTCGAAGTGAACGGCGTGCTGCACAACGAGGACGCGGATCAGCTCGATGCCGCGTCGAGCGTGCTGCTGCCGCCCGCCATGCGCACGCCGTATCTGCTGAGGGAACCGGCCGCGCCGCACATCGCGGCGGCGCTGGAAAACGTCTCGTTCGATCTCGAGCACATCGTCGCGTGCCATCGCGAGGCGTTGAAGCTCGCCGAGGTGGTCGTTGTGGAAGGTGTCGGCGGCTTTCGTGTGCCGTTGACCGCGACGCAGGACACCGCCGATCTCGCCGTCGCGCTGAAGCTGCCGGTGGTGCTGGTGGTCGGCATGCGGCTCGGCTGCATCAGCCACGCGCTGCTGACTGCCGAAGCGATCGCCGCGCGCGGTCTAACGCTCGCGGGCTGGGTCGCGAATCGCATCGACCCGGACATGACCTTTCCCGACGAAAACATCGCGTCGATTCGCGTGCATTTCGCGCAAGCGTACGACGCGCCGTTGCTCGGCGTCGTGCCGCATATCAGTTCGCCGTCGCCGGAGCTTGCAGCGCAACAGCTCGACATTCGACGGCTTCTGCAAACGCTGCGCCAATTGCGCGCGGCATAGCGCTGCCCCGCAGCGCCGAACCCAAATTCATCCGTTTACGAGGATCGATCACATGACACAACTGAATATCGCAGCGGGCACCGCCGAAGCGAGCGCCGCCAACAGCAATCCGACCGCAGCCGCTACTGAAGCGAAGCCGCTCGCGCGTTGGCGCGTCGCCGATATCGTCGCGTTGTACGAACTGCCGTTCAACGACCTGCTGTTTCGCGCGCAGCAAACGCATCGCGAGCATTTCGACGCCAATGCGGTGCAACTGTCGACGCTGCTGTCGATCAAGACCGGCGGCTGCGAAGAGGATTGCGCATACTGTCCGCAATCGGTGCATCACGACACGGGTCTCGTCGCCGACAAGCTGATGCCGGTCGACGAAGTGCTGGCCGCCGCGCAGGTCGCAAAGCAGAACGGCGCAACGCGCTTCTGCATGGGCGCCGCGTGGCGCAATCCGAAGGACCGCCACCTGGAGCCGATCAAGGACATGATCCGCGGCGTGAAGGCGATGGGCCTCGAAACCTGCGTGACGCTCGGCATGCTCGAAACGCACCAGGCACAGGCGCTGCGCGATGCGGGCCTCGACTACTACAACCACAATCTCGATACGTCGCCGGAGTTCTACGGCCAGATCATTTCGACGCGCACGTACCAGGATCGCCTCGACACGCTCGAACGCGTGCGCGACGCGGGCATCAACGTGTGCTGCGGCGGCATCGTCGGTATGGGCGAATCGCGCCGCGAACGCGCGGGGCTGATCGCGCAGCTCGCGAACATGGAGCCGTATCCGGAATCGGTGCCGATCAACAATCTGGTGCAGGTGCAAGGCACGCCGCTGACCGGGACCGAAGCGATCGATCCGTTCGAATTCGTGCGCACGATCGCGATTGCGCGCATCACGATGCCGCGCGCGATGGTGCGTCTGTCAGCCGGCCGCGAGCAGATGGATGAGTCGTTGCAGGCAATGTGCTTCCTCGCAGGCGCGAATTCGATTTTCTACGGCGATCAGTTGCTGACCACGAGCAACCCGCAGGCGGAAGCGGATCGCAAGCTGCTCGCGCGCCTGGGGATTCGCGCTGAGGCTGCGCAGCAGATGCCGGTCGAGCAGAGTGGGTGCGAGCATGGGTGTGCGCATGGGTGTGCGCATGGGCATGGGGATCACGGCGTGGCGAATTGAGTCGCGGAACCGCTGAGCCGCATGCGCTGCGTGCGCGAGCCAATGGTCTGCGTCGCCGCATAGTGGCGAAATTCACCCCGAAAGTCGGACGTTGATCCAATCTTCGGGGTGTTTTTCATGGCGAAGCTTTGCTCACCAATTCAAGAAACCTAATCAATATACAACTTGCGTCAAATTAGGAATTGTCGCGATCGGTCGCGTGCATGAAAGCATGTGCGTGCCTCGCTGCGCAAGGAATCCAGGCAATCATTGTCCCGCTCGGTCGCGCATCGATGAACCAGGTTTTTGTGCTTTGGTTATCGGGCAAACGAAGAAATGCGCGGGTACGCGCGAACTCGACACCCACCACGGCATGCATCTCGAAGCGCACGTGCGTGCGCAAACGCGCGCGATTTGCGTCGAAAAAGTAGAATGAAGCCTGTTCATACCGGGAGGAGACCCGATCCCGCACGCGTCGTCCGATTGCCGTCGCGCGCTCCGGGTCCGTCCCGCTCATGCCCACATCGACGCCGACGCATTCCGGACCGCATGAAAATACTCTTCTACGCACTGCACACCGAAGCCGCCGCGTGGCTGCACGACTTTGCGCGCGCTCTGCCCGCCGCCGAGCTGCGCGAATGGAAGCCCGGCGACACCGGCCCAGCCGATTTCGCGGTGGTCTGGCGTCCGCCGCGCGAGATGCTGGCCGGACGCAATACGCTGCGCGCGATCTTCAATCTCGGCGCTGGCGTCGATGCGATTCTCGCGCTCGAACGCGCGCATCCGGGCACGTTGCCGCCCGAGGTGCCGTTGATTCGCCTCGAAGATACCGGCATGGGCGCGCAGATGGCCGAGTACGTGACGCATGCGGTGCTGCGCTATCTGCGCCGCTTCGACGAATATCAGGTGCTGCAAGGCGAGCGCCGCTGGAAAGTGCTCGAGCCGCATCCGCGCGCAACGTTCACGGTGGGTGTGCTCGGGCTCGGCGTGCTCGGCACGCAGGTCGCGCAAACGCTCGCTTCGTTCGGCCTGCCGGTGCGCGGCTTTACTCGCGGCGAGAAGCAGATCGATGGCATCGCGACGTTTGCCGGCGACGCGCAATTCGATAGCTTCCTCGACGGCGCGAAGGTGCTCGTCAATCTGCTGCCGCATACACCCGACACGGAAAGCGTGCTGAATGCGCGAGTCTTCGCGAAGCTCGCGCGCGGCGCATATCTGATCAACGTCGCGCGCGGCGCGCATCTCGTCGAAGCGGATCTGCTCGCTGCGCTCGCGAGCGGCCAGCTCGCCGCCGCGACGCTCGACGTGTTCCGCGAGGAACCGCTGCCCGCCGATCATCCTTTCTGGCGCGAGCCGCGCGTCACGATCACGCCGCACACGTCGGCGCTGACGTTGCGCAAGGACAGCGTCGCGCAGGTCGCGGACAAGATCGGCGCGATGATGCGCGGCGAGCAGGTGAGCGGCGCAGTGCAACTGGAACGCGGCTACTGAGTGAAACCCGCGCCCGCACGCATCGCAGGCGTGCGGGCTGACTTGAATTGCAGCAACGCGGCAGCACCCATCCCGGATGGGACAGCGATCAAACCGCATCGGATCGGAGACACATCATGGCCTTACCGAAGCAAGTGAAAATCGTCGAAGTGGGTCCGCGCGACGGGCTGCAGAACGAGAAGGAATTCGTGTCGACCGCGACCAAGATCGAGCTGATCAACCGTCTGTCGGCGGCGGGCTTCCGCAACGTCGAGGCAGCGTCGTTCGTGTCGCCGAAATGGGTGCCGCAGATGGCCGACGGCGCCGACGTGATGGCCGGCATCGAGCGCCGCGACGGCACGATTTTCTCGGTGCTGACGCCGAACCTGCGCGGTTTCGAAGGCGCGCTCGCCGCGCGCGCCGACGAGATCGTCATCTTCGGCGCGGCGAGCGAGGCGTTCTCGCAGAAGAACATCAACTGCAGCATCGCGGAGAGCATCGAGCGATTCGCGCCAGTCGCCGCGGCGGCGAAACAACATAAGCTGCGGATTCGCGGCAGCGTGTCGTGCGCGCTCGGCTGTCCGTACCAGGGCGAAGTGCCGGTCGCGTCGGTCGTCGACGTCGTCAAGCGCTTCGCGGCGCTCGGCTGCGACGAGATCGATATCGCCGACACGATCGGCGTCGGCACGCCGAAGCGCACCCGCGAAGTGTTCGAGGCCGTGACCGACGTGTTTCCGCGCGAGCATCTGTCGGGACACTTCCACGACACCTATGGCCAGGCGCTCGCGAACATCTACGCGGCGCTGCTCGAAGGCATCGAGATTTTTCATGCATCGGTCGCGGGGCTCGGCGGCTGTCCGTATGCGAAGGGCGCGACCGGCAACGTCGCGACCGAAGACGTGCTGTATCTGATGAACGGCCTCGGCATCGAGACCGGTATCGACCTCGCGCAAGTGGTCGAAATCGGCGACTTCATTTCGAACGCGATCGGCCGGTCCAACGTGTCGCGCGCCGGCAAAGCGCTGCTCGCGAAGGCGCGCAGCGAAGCAAACACCTGCGTATAACAGCAGCATCCATTTTCATTCAGGGTCCCAAACAATGAACGACCTCGCGTCCTTCGACTCCGACGATCTCGCCGCGCTGCCCGACTCGGCACGCCGCGTCGCGCTGCTGCTGCGCGAACGCGGTCACGCAGGGCGAATCGTGATGCTGCCGGAAACCGGCAAGACTTCCGCCGAAGCGGCCGCCGGACTCGGCTGCTCGGTCGCGCAGATCGCGAAGTCGATCCTGTTCCGGCGCCGCGAAGACGACGCGCCGGTGCTCGTGATCGCGAGCGGCGCGAATCGTGTCGACGAAAAGAAAGTGGCCGCGCAGGTCGGCGAGATCGGCCGCGCGGACGCGAAGTTCGTGCGCGAAAAAACCGGCTATGCGATCGGTGGCGTGTGCCCGGTCGGTCACGCGACCGAGCCGGTCACGTTGATCGATGCGGATCTGCTCGAACTGGAGAGCCTGTGGGCGGCCGCCGGTCATCCGCACGCAGTGTTCAATCTGACCGCGCAGGAGCTGATCTCGCTCACAGGCGCGCCGGTCGTCGATGTCGCGTTGCGCGAGCCGGCCTGAACACGATGGCGAGCGGCAACGATTACGACGACACGGACGACGGCGGTTGCGTGCCGTCGCCGTGCATCAGCGTGTGCAGGATGGATGCATCGACGGGCTGGTGCGAAGGATGCCTGCGCACGATCGACGAAATCGCCGGCTGGTCGACGCTCGACAACGACGCGAAGCGCGCGGTGTGGGACGCGATCGAAGTGCGCCACGCGACGTTAATGGCGCTGCGCACGACATCGACGACGAAGGAGAAGCAATGAACGCCGCGCCGCGCATCGTGACGCCCGGTGAGACGTTCAGTTCGACGCTCGAATTGTCGGTGGATTCGATCAAATCGTTCGCGACGCTCGTCGTCGATCTGAACCCGTTGCATCACGATGAAGCGTATGCCGCGCAAAGCCGCTTTGGAGGCTTGATCGCGTCGGGCACGCAACCCACCGCGTATTTCATGGCGCTGCTCGCCACGCATTTCTCTACTTACGCGCAACCGCTCGGCCTCGAATTCGATATCAAGCTGAAGAAGGCAGTGCAGACGCACGACACGCTGACGATCACGTGGCGTGTGCGCGACGCTCACTGGAAGCCGAGCCTGAACGGCGATCTGACCTATCTCGAAGGTTCGGTGGTCAATCAGCGCGGCGAGCTGATGTTGACGGGTACCTCGACGATCCTCGTGATGCCGAAGCCCGACGCAGTCGCAAACGCGCACGCGATCACGGCCACGCCATGATCGCCCTGCCCGCATCGATCCGGGTTTTCGAGCGCGGCTGGCTGTCGTCGAACAACGTGCTGCTCGTCGACGACACATGCGCCGCGCTGGTCGATACCGGCTATGCGACGCACGCATCGCAAACGGTCGCGCTGGTACGCAATGCGTTGCGCACGCGGCCGCTCGATCTGATCATCAACACGCATCTGCATTCGGATCACTGCGGCGGCAACGCGCTGCTGCAGGCTACGTGGTCGTGCCGCACGCTGATTCCGTCATCCGAAGCCGATGCCGTGCGCGGCTGGGACGAAACGCGCCTCAGCTTTCGCGCGACCGGTCAAACCTGCGAGCGCTTCGGCTTCACCGGCACGCTCGCGCCCGGCGCACGCTTGCGGCTGGGCGCGCTCGACTGGCAGGTGCTCGGCGCGCCCGGCCACGATCCGCATTCGCTGATGCTCTATTGCGCGGACGAACGCTTGCTGATCAGCGCGGACGCGCTGTGGGAAAACGGCTTCGGCGTGATCTTTCCCGAACTCGAAGGCGAAAGCGGCTTCACCGAGCAGCAAGCCGTGCTCGACCTGATCGCAACGCTCGACGTGCGCGTCGTCATCCCAGGCCACGGCGCGCCGTTCACACAAGTCGAACCGGCGCTCGAACGCGCGATGTCGCGCGTCGCCTGGTTGCGCGCCGATCCCGCGCGCAACGCAAGGAACGCGCTGAAGGTGCTGATCGTATTCAAGCTGCTCGAAGTCCGCGAGATGAGTGTGGACACGCTGCTGCGCATGCTCGACGACGCGACCGCGATGCGCGCCGCCGCCTCGATGCTGAAGCCGCGCGGCGAATGGCCCGCGTTGCTGAAGGGAATGATCGGGGAGCTCGCGGCGAACGATGGACCGCTCGAAGTGGACGGCACGCGCATCCTCGCGCGGCGTTGAACTGTGATGTGACCGGTTCGGCCGGCGCGGCGGAAAAGCGCACCGGAACGCAAAACCCTGCTCCCAAAAAGAAAACCGCTCGACGAAGCGAGCGGCGGAACATCTGTTGGACGTGATCAGCGTCGCAGTCGATGATACGCGTGTGGGTTTTTGCATCGCATCGGTGATTTCCCTACAGAAATTAGACGCCACGTTTTACGAATGCATACATGATCTGTCATCAAACGGCGTTAGGCGCTTGAACGCTTGCGCGTTATTCCTGGATCCGTAGCAATATCCGATTGAATGTCGAATCGGCATCACGTGGACGATAAGCGCTTTCTCTGCGGCACGATCCGCCACCCGAGATTGACGCCCGCCGCCGCCAGCAGAATCAGCGCGGCGCCGAGCACCTGAATCCATGCGAGCGTCTGTCCGAACGCGAGCCGGTCGACGATGATCGCGACCACCGGATAGATGAACGACAACGCGCCCGTCATCGACGTCGGCAGCTTCTGGATCGCGCCATAAAGCAGCACGTACATGAGCCCGGTATGGACGACGCCGAGCACGATCAGTTCGAGCCACTGCGCGCCGTTTGCCGGCAACGCGTCGAAGCGTACGAACGGCGCGAGCAACAGCACGCCGAGCGATACCTGGATCAGCGCGAGCAGATGCGGCGGCGTGCCCTTCAGCCGCTTCGTGATGATCGACGACACCGCGTACATCGCCGCCGCGCCGACCGCATAGGCGACGCCGACCAGATACTGCCCCGGCACCGCGAGCACGGCCGGCTCGACCTTCACGACGAACACGAGCCCGACGAACGCGACCACGAGCCACGCGATCGTCGATGCGCTGATGCGCTCGCGAAACACCAGCGCGCCGAGCCCGACCAACATGAACGGCTGCGTGTTGTAGACGGCCGTCGCCATTGAGATCGACGCGCGTGAATACGCGGCGAACAGCAATACCCAGTTCACGACGATCGCCGCGCCGCCGAGCAACGCGAGGCCGAGCATCTTCCACGAAAACAGCTCGCGGCGGAACAGGCCGAGTACGGCGCACACGAGCGCGAGCGTCGCGCCGCCGAAAATGCAGCGGAAAAACACCACGTTGAACGGGCTTTGCTGCGACGACACGACGAGCCAGCCGATCGTGCCCGACATCAGCATCGCGACGCTCATCTCCGCCGCGCCACGGCGGATGTCGCTGGGCGAACTGCTCGAGGTCGTGACGGAAGCCTTGTTTGAAGCCATGATTCGATCCCGGATTGTGCCTGCATAACTGGCAGTCTAATTAATCCACCCGCGCGAATACATGGCTAGACTTAAGCGTTACCGCATTTTCACCTCATAAACGAAGGCCATCATGAGCAAACGCCTTGCATCGATCACGCCGGTCGCACTCGACGACACCGACCGCGCACTGCTCGCCGCGCTCGCGCAGGACGCGCGCCAGCCGGTCAGCGAACTCGCGCGCGTCGTCGGCTTATCGGCGCCCAGCACGGCCGAACGCGTGCGGCGGCTCGAAGCGCAGGGCGTGATCGAGCGCTTCACCGTGCAGATCGATCCGCGCGCGCTCGGCTTCACGCTGCAGGCGGTAGTGCGCGTGAAGCCGCTGCCCGGGCAGCTGCATCTGGTGGAGGAAGTGATCCGGCGCATTCCGGAGTTCGTCGAATGCGACAAGGTGACCGGCGACGACTGTTTCATCTGCCGCCTGTACCTGCATTCGATCGAGCAGCTCGACGAGATCCTGTCGAAAGTGACCGAGCGCGCGGAGACCAGCACGGCGATCGTCAAGTCGACGCCGGTCGCGCGACGGCTGCCGCCGCTCGGCTAACGAAGGTCCATCGCAGGTCAAACGAAGGTCGCGCGAAGCAGCCCGGCGCTTATTGTTCGAGCGCCTCGAAAAACGACAGCATCTCGGCGACCAGTTCGCCCGGCGCTTCCTCGGGCAGATAGTGCCCGCACGATAGCGCGCGGCCGCTCACGTCGCGCGCGACATGCCGCCATTCGTCGAGCGCATCGAAGCATTTTTCGATCACGCCCTTGTCGCCCCACAGCACCCGCAGCGGACAGCCGATCTTGTTGCCGCGCTCGATATCGGCGCGATCAAGTTCGAGGTCGATGCTCGCCGACGCGCGATAGTCCTCGCACATCGCGTGCACCGCACCCGGTTGCGCGAGCGCCGCCCGATACGCGTCGAGCGCGGCGGGATCGAACGGTGCGAGACCCGCGTGACGTCCGCCCATCACCGCGTCGACATAGGCGGCCGGATTTGCGCCGATCAACGTTTCGGGCAGCGGCTCGGGCTGGATCAGGAAGAACCAGTGGAAGTAGTGCGTTGCGAACGCGCGGTCGGTGGCTTCGTACATCGCGAGTGTCGGCGCGATATCGAGCAGCATCAAACGCTCGACCGCGTCGGCGTGATCGAGCGCCATCCGGTGCGCGACGCGCGCGCCGCGATCGTGCGCACAGACGAGGAAGCGCTCGAAGCCGAAGTGGCGCATCACCGCGACCTGGTCGGCGGCCATCACGCGTTTCGAATACGGTGTGTGCGCGGCATCGCTCGGCGGTTTGCCCGACGCGCCATAGCCGCGCAGATCGGTTGCGATCACCGTGAAGTGCTGCGCGAGCGGCGCGGCGCAGCGTTCCCAGATCAGATGCGATTGCGGATGGCCGTGCAGCAGAAGCAGAGGCGGCCCGGCGCCGCCCTTCACTCCGAAAATGTCGACATCGCCCACGGCGACGCGAAAAGACGTGAAATTTTCGAAGGCCATGACGTCTCGTTGATCGTTTGAGGTCCGTGCATTGTAGAAGGCCAACAGGTCCGTGCGAGGTGGGATAACCCACGCAGACATGGAACCTGAATACTCCTTCGAACCGTTCCAAACGGGCCTACCGCGCGCGGGTCGTCCACTTCGCCTATAATCGAACGACCGTTCTTAAATGTTTGGCGCGACTTCGGCATGCCGGTTTCGTTCGATTGCCACACGCATTCGCCGGTCAACACGTCGCAAGCCGTGTGCCGCTAAACTCATCTATTCGCCGGCCGCACGTCGCACCGGTTGGCCCCATCTGGAGACTCGCACCATGGCATTGCCCGCCGTTCTGCAAAACCTCGCGCTACCCGTCGTCGCTTCGCCGATGTTCATCGTCAGCTATCCCGAACTCGTGCTGGCGCAGTGCAAGGCCGGTATCGTCGGCTCGTTCCCTGCCCTCAACGCGCGCCCGGCCGAGCTGCTCGACGAATGGCTGACGCAGATCCAGGCGCAACTCGCCGGGCACAAGGCCGCGAACCCGGATGCGGTGATCGGCCCGATCGCGGTCAATCAGATCGTTCATCAGTCGAATGCGCGGCTCGAGCACGACGTGCGCGTCTGCGTCGAGCACAAGGTGCCGATCTTCATCACCAGCCTGCGCGCGCCGGCACGCGAGATCGTCGATGCGGTGCATAGCTACGGCGGCATCGTGCTGCACGACGTGATCAATCTGCGTCATGCGCAGAAAGCGCTGGAAGCCGGCGTCGACGGGCTGATTCTGGTCGCATCGGGCGCGGGCGGCCACGCGGGCACCACCTCGCCGTTCGCGCTGGTCGGCGAGGTGCGGCGCATTTTCGACGGCCCGATCGTGCTGTCGGGCTCGATCGCGAACGGCGGCTCGATTCTCGCCGCGCAGGCGATGGGCGCGGACCTCGCGTACATGGGCACACGCTTCATCGCCACCAAAGAAGCGCACGCGGTCGACAGCTACAAGCAGGCGATCATCAACGCGAAGGCATCGGACATCATCTACACGAACCTGTTCACCGGCGTGCACGGCAACTACATCCGCGAGAGCATTGCGAACGCGGGGCTCGATCCCGACGCGCTGCCCGAATCGGACAAGACCAAGATGAACTTCGGCGGCGACAAGGCGAAGGCGTGGAAGGACATCTGGGGCGCGGGCCAGGGCGTCGGCCTGATGGACGACGTGCCGGACGTCGCCGAACTCGTGCGGCGTCTGAAGAAGGAATACAACGACGCGAAGGCGCGACTCGGCATCGCGCGCTGAGGTGAAGAACGGGGCGGGGCGGGCCGCCCGCTCGCGGCCTACATATTCCGCCGATACTGCCCGCCCACCTCGAACAGCGCGTGGGTGATCTGCCCGAGCGAACAGACGCGCACCACGTCCATCAGCACCGCGAACACGTTGCCGTCGTCGATCACCGCGCGTTTGAGGCGTTCGAGCGCCTCGGGCGCGGCGTCGCGGTGGCGCGCCTGGAAGTCGCGCAACCGCCGCAGCTGACTCTGCTTCTCCGCGTCGGTGGAACGCGCGAGCACCAGCGGCCGCGGCGCTTCATGCGGATGCGCGCTCAGGAACGTATTGACGCCGACGATCGGATACGAGCCGTCATGCTTGCGATGCTCGTATAGCATCGACTCGTCCTGAATCCGCCCGCGCTGATAGCCGGTTTCCATCGCGCCGAGCACGCCGCCGCGCTCGGTGAGTCGCTCGAACTCGGCGAGCACCGCTTCCTCGACCAGGTCGGTCAGCTCGTCGATCACGAAACTGCCCTGATTCGGATTCTGGTTCTTCGCGAGCCCCCATTCGCGATTGATGATCAGCTGGATCGCGACCGCGCGGCGCACCGATTCCTCGGTCGGCGTCGTGATCGCTTCGTCGAACGCATTGGTGTGCAGCGAGTTGCAGTTGTCGTAGATCGCGATCAGCGCCTGCAGCGTCGTGCGGATGTCGTTGAAATCGATCTCCTGCGCGTGCAGGCTGCGGCCCGACGTCTGCACGTGATACTTGAGCTTCTGACTACGCTCGTTCGCGCCATAGCGCTCGCGCATCGCGACCGCCCAGATGCGTCGCGCGACGCGGCCGAGCACCGTGTACTCCGGGTCCATGCCGTTCGAGAAGAAGAACGACAGATTCGGCGCGAAGTCGTCGATCGACATGCCGCGTGCGAGATACGCCTCGACGTAGGTGAAGCCGTTCGCGAGCGTGTACGCGAGCTGCGAGATGGGGTTCGCGCCGGCCTCGGCGATGTGATAGCCGGAAATCGACACCGAATAGAAATTGCGCACGCCGTGCTCGACGAAATACGCCTGGATGTCACCCATCACCTTCAGGCTGAATTCGGTCGAGAAGATGCAGGTGTTCTGTCCCTGGTCTTCTTTCAGGATGTCGGCCTGCACGGTGCCGCGCACGTTTTCGAGCGCGGCGCGGCGCGTTGCGGCGAGTTCGGCTTCGGTCAACGGGCGGCCTTGCTGTTGCTCGCCCAGCGCGATCTGCTGGTCGATCGCGACGTTGAAGAACATCGCGAGGATCGTCGGCGCGGGGCCGTTGATCGTCATCGAGACCGACGTATCCGGCGAGCACAGATCGAAGCCGTCATACAGCGTCTTCATGTCGTCGAGCGTCGCGACCGACACCCCCGAATTGCCGACCTTGCCGTAGATGTCCGGGCGCTCGTGCGGCTCCTCACCGTAAAGCGTCACCGAGTCGAACGCGGTGGATAGCCGTTTGGCCGGCATGCCTTCCGACAGCAGCCTGAAGCGACGATTCGTGCGCTGCGGATCGCCCTCGCCCGCGAACATGCGCGTCGGGTCCTCGTTCTCGCGACGAAACGGAAACACGCCAGCGGTGAATGGGAAATGGCCGGGCAGATTGTCGAGCATCAGCCAGCGCAGGATCTCGCCGTGATCGACGAATTTCGGCAGCGACACTTTGCGGATTTCGGAGCCGGACAGCGTCGTGACCGTCAGCGCGGTGCGGATTTCGCGCTCGCGGATGCGCACCACATGTTCGTCGCCCGCATAGGCGGCCACCGTTTGCGGCCACGCGTCGAGCAGCTTGCGTTCGCGCTCGCCGAGCGCGGCGCCGCGTTGGTCGATCAGCGCATCGAGCGACGAGGCGTCGCTGCCCGCCTCGCCGAGCATGCGGCGCGTCTCGACGATCTGCCAGCGTTCCCGCGCGATTTGCGCCTGCGCGTCGGCCCGCTCGCGATAGCCGCGTACCGTCTGCGCGATGTCGGCCAGATAGCGCACGCGCGCGGGCGGCACGATTGCATGCAGGTTGCTCGAAAAGCGCAGGCCTTCGGTCGCGCCGAGCTGTGCGCCGCCCTCGCGCAGGCCATGCGTGCGCAGCGCATTAGCGATGCGCCGGTACAGCGCGGTCACGCCGTCGTCGTTGAAGCGCGACGCGATCGTGCCGAACACCGGCATCGCGTCGGGCGATGTCGCGAAGTCCCCGCGATTGCGCTGCACCTGCTTCGCGACGTCGCGCAGCGCATCCTGCGCACCCTTGCGATCAAACTTGTTGATCGCGACGAAGCTCGCGAAGTCGAGCATGTCGATCTTCTCGAGCTGGCTCGCGGCGCCGAACTCCGGCGTCATCACGTACAGCGATTCGTCGACGAACGGCACGATCGCCGCATCGCCCTGACCGATCCCTGACGTCTCGACGATGATCAGATCGAAGCCCGCCACCTTGCACAGCATCAGCGCGGCGGGTAGCGAATCGGAGAGTTCGGTCGATGCCTCGCGCGTCGCCATCGAGCGCATATAAATGCGGGCGCCGCCGCCCCAATCGCCGATCGCATTCATGCGGATGCGGTCGCCGAGCAGCGCGCCGCCGGATTTTCGGCGCGACGGATCGATCGCGAGCACGGCGATGTTCAGCGTGTCGCCGTAGTCGAGCCGGAAGCGGCGGATCAGCTCGTCGGTCAGCGACGACTTGCCCGCGCCGCCGGTGCCGGTGATGCCGAGCACCGGGATGCGTGGCGCTTGGGCGAGCGTCGCTAGCTGGTCGCGCGCGGCGGCGTCGACGCTGTTCGTTTCGAACGCGCTGATCAGTTGCGCGAGGCGGCGGAAGATCGGCGCGGCGGGATCGGCGGGGCGCGAGCCAGCAGCAGTGCCAGCGTGCGAAGCATGGGCCTCACCGCAACGCGGCAACGGCCGCGCGGCCAGCTCGGCGAGCCATTCGCGCACCGGCGTCGGCCGCGCCGCGTCGGCCGCGCGCGCCCCTTCGACGCAGCGCGCGATCATGTCGTCGATCATGCCTTGCAGACCGAGCCGCTGACCGTCGTGCGGCGAGTAGATTTTTTCGACGCCGTCGCGTTCGAGCGCGGCAATTTCTTCGGGGACGATCACGCCCCCGCCGCCGCCGAACACCTTGATGCGCTCGCCGCCGCGCGCACGCAGCAGTTCGACGAGGTAGCGGAAGTATTCGTTGTGGCCGCCCTGATAGCTCGACACGGCGACGCCGTCGGCGTCCTCGTTGAGCGCGGCGGTCGCGACTTCGGCGACGGAGCGGTTGTGGCCGAGGTGGATCACCTCGACGCCGCTTGCCTGCAGGATGCGCCGCATGATGTTGATCGACGCGTCGTGGCCGTCGAACAACGCGGCGGCGGTGACGAAGCGCAGGCGCCGGCCCGCGGGCAGCTCGTGGCTGCCGGCACGCTGCGGCGTGGACAGATCGGTCATGTCTCCCCCAGATCATTTAACTGATGGGTGTTCACAATCAGTATATAGAAACGGGGTAACACGGCGCCGGGGCGCGGGGCGGGCGATTGGCGACGTATGCTCGGTGCTTCGCGAAACGCTATCGCACCGCCAACGCCTTGATCTCGTCGAGCGACGGCCACAGCGATTCGTTTGCGAACCGCGCCGCCAGGAAATCGACGAACGAGCGCACCTTGGCCGATAGATGCCGTCGGCTCGTGTAGACGACGTGGATCGGCAGCTCCCGCGGCGGTACCTGGTCGACGAGCAGCGGCACGAGCCGCCCTTCGGCGAGATCGCTGCCGATCACCTCGGTGCCGAGCATCGCGATGCCCGCGCCATGCAGCACGACCACGCGCTGGGCCTCGAGCTGATTGACGATCAGGTTGCCCGACAGGCGCACACGCGAGCCCGCGTCGCCGGTCGCGACTTCGAGCGCCGATACGCCCGCGTACTGCAGATAGTTGTGGCGCGCGAGATCGTCGACGCTCTTCGGCGTGCCATGCTTGCGCAGATAGGCGGGCGATGCGCACAGCACCAGATGCGCGGTCGCGATCTGCCGCGCGATCAGCGACGACGACTTGAGGCCGCCCGGCGAGGCGCGGATCGCGACGTCGAAACCCTCGTCGATCAGCTCGACGACGCGGTCGGACAGCGTCATATCGACGGTGACCTGCGGATACTGCGCGGCGTAGTCCGCGACCGCGGCCATCACGTGATTCAGGCCGAACGCCGACAGCGACGACACCCGCAGCCGCCCGTGCGGCACGACGCTTGCCGCGCCGACCGCCTGGCCGGCTTCGTCGAGCTCGGTGAGCGCCTGACTCAGCCGCTCGTAGTACTCGCGGCCTGCCTCGGTCGGCGCGACGCGACGCGTGGTGCGGTTCAGGAGCCGCGCGCCGAGCTGCTGCTCCAGATGCATCACATGCTTGCTCGCCATCGCCGCCGACATCTCCATCTTCTCTGCCGCGCCGACGAAACTGCCGGCTTCGACCACGTGGCGAAACACTTTCATGCTGACGAGGGTGTCCATCTCAGTCGCTCGCTTCAGGAATCAATCGACGTCATTTTGCCGGGTTTATCAAAAGGACGGCAGCAAACGCTCGTATTCGGCGGCGCCCGAAAACGACAAAGCCCGCGTTCCGGGCGGAACGCGGGCTTTGCGGTGACACCGTGGGCCGAGCTCAGAACTTCGCGCGCAACCCCGCGCCATATGTATTGCCGCTCGACTGACCGGTGATGTGGTCATACAGGTACGCGGCATAGACATCAGTGCGCTTGGACAGCGGATAGTCGTAGCCGACCGCCGCCGTCTGGCGCGTCTGGTTCGAACCGCCGCCGTTACGCGAGTACGCATACGACGCCATCACCGTGCCGGGCCCGAACGGCACCGTGACGCCGCCCTGTCCCGTGTTGACGTGCCAGCTCGTGACCTGCTGGTCGTTGTACGTGTACATGTACTGGCCGTACAGCTTGACGAACTTCAGGTCGTACGACACGCCCGCCTGCGCGACGCTCTGGCTGCGCAGACCCGGCACGCCCGACGTTTCGAAGCTGCCGAGGTCGCCCGGCACGTTGTTGAAGTTCACGTACTGGTACACCGCGGTCGCCGCGAACGGCCCGTGGAAGTACAGCACCTGGCCGCTCCACTTCTTCGCGCCGTTCTGGGTCGTGTTGCCGAGCGCGTACATCGCCGTCGCCGACAGACCGCTGAAGTTCGGCGTCGCATACGACACCGCGTTGTTCCAGCCGGAGTCGCCGGTCACGCCCTGGTCGGTCGTGTAGGTCGGGAAGGTGCCGAGGCCGAGGTACGTGTGATAGACCATCGGCGAGAACACGTACGAATCGACGAACGGGTTGAACAGGATCGTCGACACGAACAGCGGCGTCGTCAGGCGGCCGGCGGTCACCGTGCCGTACGGCGATTCGATGCCGACGTACGCGTTGCGCGAGAACGTCGTGTCGCCGGTGAAGCGGCCGTACTCCCCGGTTTGCGCGCGGAAGAAGCCTTCGATAGTGAAGATCGCCTTGTAGCCGTTGCCCAGATCCTCGGTCCCCTTGAAGCCCCAGTACGACGTCGACATGCCACCGCCCGACACGACCACCGCGGTCTGGCCGCCCGGAAACTTCTGCGAGCCGACCCATTCGTCGACCTGGCCGTAGAGCTGCACGCTCGATTGCGCGAGCGCCGACGACGCGCTCGCCAGCGCGGCGACGCATGCGGTGGCCTTGAGAGTAGTCTTCAGCGCGCTGCTGAGGCTTGTGTTCATGGGTTCTCCAATCTTTGTCAAAAGGGTGTGGCTGTGCGAAAGGGGGCGCTCGCGCGAAACGTCGTTGTTATCCGTTCGATCGTCGAGTCAATCTGGGCGGGTCCCATCTTTGCGGACCATTTTTATAAACAAAAATATCGCTGCTTATTGCGGGTATATCGGTCTGATTAGTTTGGTCGGTTATCGGCTTGATACGACGCTTCAGAGCGGACTGGCGCCGACTCCTGGACGCAATGCGGCATGCGGCGAACGGCGCGCCACGGCGTGCGTGAACGCCTTAAATGACGGGCCGATGACGCGACGCGGCAGAATGCCAGGATTTGACGCTGACCGGTACTTCGATGCCGGGTGTTTACAAAAAAGTGTGGCGTCGAAACGTCAGATTCGGGGCTACAGCGCAGAGGAAGGCGCGCGAAGCCGCGCGAGGGATCGCGGGAAGGATCTGGAAGACGGGTTTCGGGACTGCGGTGGGGGCGCTGCGTTGGTTTGCGAAATCGCGCTCAGCTAATTCCGGTACGGTGAACCGCCCGGCTGACGCGGATCGTCAGTTGGGCGTTGCAGCGGGCGCGCTGCGCCACGCTCTTCGTTGTAGCGGGCCACGTCGGCGCGGATCGAGCCGTTGCGCATCGGCATATTGGACGGGGGATGCGGCACCGGACGCGACTCCGCGCTGACCGGCGTGATCGCGCCCGCATAGCCGGACGGATCGCCGACACGGCGCATGCCGGACTTGTAGCTGCCGAAGCCATAACCGAAATTGGCGTCCGCGATATTCGGGTTGCCGCGCTGTGCGCGTGCGTCACGAGAAGCCATCGCATTGCGCGAGCCGCGCGGAGCAGGTGCGCCGCCCGCACCGGCATAACGGCCGTCGCCACGCATCTCCATGCGCGGCGCGCGCCCGGCAGTGTCGCGCGAATAAGCGCCGCCCGCGGCGGCACCGCCGCCATGCGGCCCACCCGGCTCCCTCGCATAGGCGAACGAGCACAGCACGGCGATGACCGCGCCCCACGCCCAGTGCCTCGTTCTCGACAACCCGTCCACCTGTGACTCTCACGCCCGAAGACTTGCCTGAAATCCACCGTTCGAGCTGCGATGGACCTGTTGCGGGAGGAGAAAAGCGCCGCGTTCCTGTCGCGGCGCAGGGCATCCCTGCGGCCTTTGAACGAGTAATTTATGGTCGGGGGCAGAGGGTGTCGAGCCAAAAAGTGTTAGGTCTCGTCGGTGGATGTAACACCCTGTTACTGCGGCGTTTTTTCGCGCCGGAGCCCTCGTGCGCACGCGCCTCGGCGGCTTGCCGGCCGGCGTTTTCGCCGGGTCCGCGCGGGCGCCGTTTGTTGCAAATAAACGCCGCTTGCAACGTCAATGGTTAAACGGTTTGTCGCGAGAAAGCGCCTCGTCAATACTGAAACCTGGCGCGTCGCACGAATGGGCTCGGCCTGATTGGGGAGTCAATGCGCAAACTTCATTAATCGATTCGGCAAATGAATTTGCGTTTTCAATCGGCTTTCGACAACAATAGCCGCTTTCCATTGGCATGGACCACGCCTGACAGACCCGTCCCATGCTTACACCGCGTCATTGAATCGAGATTGCGACATGGCCCGCCCGAAATTCCTGCCCGATAACTTCACCCTGTGCCTCGTCGGCACCGTGATCCTCGCCAGCTTCCTGCCCGTTCATGGACAGGCCGCCGTGGGGTTCAACTGGGTGACGAACATCGCGGTCGGCCTGCTGTTCTTCCTGCACGGCGCCAAGCTGTCACGCGAGGCGATCATTGCGGGCGCGACGCACTGGCGCCTTCACCTCGTGGTGCTGCTGAGCACGTTCGCGCTGTTTCCGCTGCTCGGCCTCGCGCTTAAACCGGTCCTTTCGCCGCTGGTCACGCCGTCGCTCTACGCCGGCGTCCTCTTCCTCTGCACGCTGCCGTCGACGGTCCAGTCGTCGATCGCGTTCACGTCCATTGCCAAGGGCAACGTGCCGGCCGCGGTATGCAGCGCGTCCGCCTCGAGCCTGCTCGGCATCTTCGTCACTCCAGCACTCGTCAGCGTCATCGTGACGAGTCAGGCCGCGAGCGGCGGTGCGTCGCCGTGGCATACGATCGGCAACATCGTGCTGCAACTGCTCGTGCCGTTCGTTGCCGGCCAGCTGCTGCGCCCGCTGATCGGCAAGTGGATCGAGAAGAATCGCGGCGTGCTGAAGTTCGTCGACCAGGGCTCGATCCTGCTCGTCGTCTACGGCGCGTTCAGCGAGGCCGTCACCGAAGGCCTGTGGCACACGATTCCGCTGTCGGCGCTCGGCGGCCTCGTCGTGGTGAGCGCCGTGCTGCTCGCGCTCGCGCTGGCCGTGACGATCTTCGCGAGCAAGCGGCTCGGCTTCAGCCGCGCGGACCAGATCACGATCATCTTCTGCGGCTCGAAGAAGAGCCTCGCCGCCGGCGTGCCGATGGCCAAGGTGATCTTCGCGTCGCATGCGGTCGGCGCCGTGGTGCTGCCGCTGATGCTGTTCCACCAGATCCAGCTGATGGTCTGCGCCGCGCTCGCGCAACGCTGGGGCGCCCGCGACCTCAGCGGCGAGAGCAATGCCGCGGCGCGGCGACCCGCCGCCGCCGTCGCGCGCCGTTGAAAACACACGCAATGCAAACAGGACATTCATAAGCGCCCTCCCTGAGCGTCGTTTTGATCGTGTGAAGCAAGCCGCCTTCGGGCGGCTTTTCTTTTGGCTCTTCACTGGCCTTTGTCGTTATTTCACGCGCAAACGCTCTCGCTGTCGCCTCGGCCGGATGGCATAGGACGATTCTCGAACCGTCTCGAAAACGGCGGCCAGCCTACTGTTTAGGCATTTTTACTAAACAACTTAATTTCCAACAAGTCCATAAAATACGGGTATTTACTGGTGTCATGCTGGCGTTTTGCGGGCAGCTTTAGCTGCGTTTTACTATACAATCGCCCGACCTGATCCCGTGCTGCCTCGCCTCGCGCGGCAGCTTCATTCGATGGCCACAACCATCCGCGACGTCGCCCGCGCCGCCAGCGTTTCGATCGGCACCGTGTCGCGCGCGCTCAAAAATCAGCCGGGCCTTTCCGAGGCCACGCGCGAACGCGTCGTCGAAGCGGCGCGCCAGCTCGGCTACGACTCGGCGCAGCTGCGTCCGCGCATCCGCCGGCTAACTTTCCTGCTGCATCGTCAGCACAACAACTTCGCCGCGAGCCCGTTCTTCTCGCACGTGCTACACGGTGTCGAAGACGCGTGCCGCGAGCGCGGCATCGTGCCGTCGGTGCTGACCGCCGGGCCGACCGAGGACGTGATTCACCAGATGCGCCTGCACGCGCCCGACGCCGTCGCGATCGCCGGCTTCGTCGAGCCCGAAACGCTCGCCACGCTGGTCGCGATGCAACGCCCGCTGGTGCTGATCGATCTATGGTCGCCGGGCTTGCGCTCGGTCAATCTCGACAACGCCGGCGGCGCCACGCTCGCAATGCGCCATCTGTTCGCGCAGCAGCGCAAGCGCGTCGCGTTCATCGGCGGCTCGCTCGCGCACTTCAGCATCGCCGAGCGCGCGCTCGGCTACCGGCGCGCGTTCTTCGAAGCGGGGCTGCTGTTCGATCCGTCGCTCGAAGTGAACATCGACGCCGGGCTCGATCCCGACACCGGCGCCGCGCGCGCGATGCAGCGCCTGCTCGACGCGCCGGGCCCGCGCCCCGACGCCGTATTCGCGTTCAACGACGCCGCCGCGCTCGCCGCGCTGCGCGTGTGCCTCGCGCGCGGGCTCAGCGTGCCCGACGACATCGCGATCATCGGTTTCGACGACATCCCCGCCGCCGCCCACGCTACCCCGCCGCTATCGACGATCGCGGTCGACAAGGAAGCGCTCGGCCGACGCGGCGTCGAATTGCTGCTCGAAGACTCGCCCGCCGAACTCGAAGTCCGCTTGCCTGTTCAACTCGTTGCCCGTGCCAGTACTTTGGTGAAAACGCCATGACGCTAACCGATCCGCTTCAACTTTCCACCGACGCGGCGAAGGCGCCGCCGGTCGCCAGCTTCCGCAAGCGCGAGTTCCTGCTCGCGCACATCGAAGACACGCTGCGCTTCTACGCGCCGAACGTGCTCGACCCGAGCGGCGGCTTCTACCACTTCTTGCGCGACGACGGTTCGATCTACAACCGCACCACGCGCCACCTGGTCAGCAGTTGCCGCTACGTGTTCAACTACGCGATGGCGTACCGGCAGTTCGGCGACCCGAAGCACCTCGAATACACGCGCCACGGCCTGCGCTTTCTGCGCGACGCGCACTGGGACTCGCAGCACGAGGGCTACGACTGGGAAATCGAATGGCGCGACGGCAAACAGCGCACGCTCGACGCGACGCGCCACTGCTACGGCCTCGCGTTCGTGCTGCTCGCGTACTCGCACGCGGCGATGGCCGGCATCGAGGAAGCGAAGCCGATGATCGGCGCGACCTTCGAGCTGATGGAGCACCGCTTCTGGGACGCCGCCGCCGGCCTCTATGCCGACGACGCGTCGGCCGACTGGTGTGTCAGCACGTATCGCGGGCAGAACGCGAACATGCATACCACCGAGGCGCTGCTCGCCGCGCACGAAGCGACCGGTCATCTGGTGTATCTCGATCGCGCCGAGCGCGTGGCGTCGAATATCACGCTGCGCCAGGCGAAGCTGTCGCAAGGGCTCGTGTGGGAGCACTTTCACGCGGACTGGTCGGTCGACTGGCACTACAACGAAGAGGACAGCTCGAACATCTTCCGTCCGTGGGGCTTCCAGCCCGGTCATCAGACCGAATGGGCGAAGCTGCTGCTGATTCTCGAACGCTTCCGTCCGCTCCCGTGGCTGCTGCCGCGCGCGATCGAACTGTTCGACGCGGCGATGACGCACGCGTGGGACGAAGACCACGGCGGCCTCTACTACGGCTTCGGCCCCGACGGCACCGTGTGCGATCACGACAAGTACTTCTGGGTGCAGGCCGAAACGTTCGCGACCGCCGCGCTGCTCGGCAAGCGCACCGGCAACGAGCGCTTCTGGGACTGGTACGACGAGATCTGGCGCTATAGCTGGACGCACTTCGTCGACCACAAGTACGGCGCGTGGTATCGCATCCTCACCTGCGACAACCGCAAGTACAGCGACGAAAAGAGCCCGGCCGGCAAGACCGACTATCACACGATGGGCGCGTGCTACGAAGTGCTCGCCCATGCGCTCGGCGAAAACGCTGCGGCTGAATCAGCCGCTCCCGCCGCAGCGGCTTCCGCGGAGAAAGCACAATGAGCGCGACGACCAACCTCCCCGTTTTCGTATCCGCCGGCGACATCCTGACCGATCTCGTGCGCACCGGCGCATCGCACTGGCTGTCGCGTCCGGGCGGCGCGGGCTGGAACGCCGCGCGCTGCGTTGCGCGGCTCGGCCTGCCGACCGCGTGCGCGGGCTCGCTCGGCGTCGATAACTTTTCCGACGAGCTGTGGGACGCGAGCGTCGCGGCCGGCCTCGACATGCGCTTCCTGCAGCGCGTCGAGCGTCCGCCGCTGCTCGCGATCGTGCATCAGACGCATCCGCCCGCGTACTTCTTCATGGGCGAGAACGGCGCCGACCTCGCGTTCGAGCCGGCGAAGCTGCCCGCCGGTTGGATGAACGCGGTGAAGTGGGCGCACTTCGGCTGCATCAGCCTCGTGCGTCAGCCGCTCGGCGACACACTGGCGAAGCTCGCCGCCCAGTTGCGTTCGCACGGCGTGAAGATCAGCTTCGATCCGAACTATCGCAACCTGATGGAGCACGGCTACGAGCCGACGCTGCGCAAGATGGCCGCGCTCGCGGATCTGATCAAGGTATCGGACGAAGACCTGCGCATGATCTTCAAGACCAGCGACGAAGCCGCCGCGCTCGCGCAATTGCGCGCGATGAATCCCGCCGCCAGCGTGCTCGTCACGCGCGGCCCCGAAGCGGCGATGCTGCTCGACGGCGCCGCGGTGATCGAGGCGAAGCCGCCGCGCGTCGAAGTGGTCGATACGGTCGGCGCGGGCGATGCGTCGATCGGCGGTCTGCTGTTCAGCCTGATGAGCGCGCCGCAACGCGGGTGGCCCGAGCATCTCGCGTTCGCGCTCGCGGCCGGCGCGGCGGCTTGCGGCCACGCCGGCGCGCATGCACCGACGCTCGACGAGGTGGTCGCGCTGCTATAAAACGCGGCGCTGTAATTCTGCTGCCCTGGGGCGCGCGTAGCGTAACGGATGTCGAGCACGTCGCGCGGCGCGAAGCTGCCCAGGGCGGGAACCGATCCCGCCACGCCGTGCTAGGATGAAAACATCGAAACCTTTGCGAAAAGGAGCGAGGCCATGGAGGACGTCACCTACACCAAAGGGCTCTACACGGCCACCGCGTCGATAAGAGAAGTCGCACATGACGCCTGGCAAGGTGTCGTCACCCTCGCGCGCGACGAAGGCGAACCCAGCGCCGATCAGGAAACCACGCTCTACGAAGTCGACTCGACGTCGTCGACGCCGGGAGAAGCGCTCGAAGAAGCCAAAGCGCTCGCACATCGTATCCTCGGGGAAATCGAACTGTAGGCCGAACCAGGGGCTGCGCGCCGCGCGTCCTCGCGCATCGGCGCGCCGCTGCCGGATCGGCCGGCTGGAGGCGATCATGGCTGAACAGTTGTTCCAATACGGCGTGTATTCGATCCACGTTCGTCCGATTGAACTCAGTGGCGCGCGCTGGGACGCGGAATACGAAATCCGTCATCGCGAGAAGGCCGTCAAGGCGTGGACCACGGTCGGCGGCGACGCGGGTTATGCCGAGCAGGCCGAAGCGGTGGAACGTGCGCATCGGCAGGCGGTCGACGATATCGAGCATGGCGCGGGAATTCCGAAGCCGCGCGTGTTTCCGTGACGGCGGTTGGGTGCGTGTGGTGCGCGGCTGCGTCCGACCCGCTCGCCGCGCATGATGCGACCTGACCCAGCCTGAAATCCGGGACGCGCCCGGAAGCATTTCAACGACGGCATCGCGCAACCTCGCACCCTGGCGATACATCGCGCCGCGCCGCCTTCGCACCGCGCGGGAACTCGCGCAGCGCGCACAACGCGCCATGCTACGCTGTGCACGTCTTCATCCCCACGAGCGCGTGATGGCAAGCGAACCGTCAGACCGTTTTTCAACGCTCGGCGACACCGACACCGACGCAAGCGCGCCGAGGCGCCGCGCGCGCGGCAGTCGCGAAATGCGTCTCGACGATCGCGTGGTGATCGCGCACGGCATGCCGACGCCGCTGTGGCAAGACCTGTATCACCGCGCGCTCGGCGTGCGCTGGCCGGGGTTCTTCGTGTCGCTCGCGCTGCTGTTCCTGCTGCTCAACACCGTGTTCGCCATGCTCTACATGCTCGGCGACGCTCCGATCGCGAATCAGTTTCCGAAGGGCTTCGGCGGCGCGTTCTTCTTTAGCGTCGAAACCCTCGCGACGGTCGGCTACGGCGACATGCATCCGCAAACCGTCTACGCGCACTGGATCGCGACGCTCGAAATCTTCATCGGCATGTCGAGCATCGCGTTGGCGACCGGGCTGATCTTCGCGCGCTTTTCGCGGCCGCACGCGAAGATCATGTTCGCGCGCTACGCGGTGATCCGGCCGATCGACGGCCGCATGACGTTGATGGTGCGTTCGGCCAACGCGCGTCAGAACGTGATCGCCGAGGCACGCGCTCGGCTGCGCATCATGCGCCTGGAGACCTCGATCGAAGGCTTTACGCTGCGCAAGCTCTACGACCTCGCGCTGGTGCGCGACCAGCACCCGGTCTTCAAGCTCGGCTGGACGCTGATGCACATCATCGACGAAGCGAGTCCGCTGTTCGGCGAAAACGCCGAATCGTTGAAAGGCCGCGACGTGTCGCTGCTGCTCACGCTCGAAGGCATCGACGAATCGACGTCGCAAACCATGCAGGCGCGCCACATGTGGACCTGCGACCAGATCGTCTGGCAGCACCGGTTCGTCGACATCATGAGTGAGCGCGACGGCGTGAGCCACATCGACTACGCGCACTTCGACGAAATCGTGCCGCTCGATGCGGCACCGCTCCAACCGGACATCGCGGCGAACACGGCGCAATAGCAATAGCCATCGTCCCATTCGCCGCCTCACGACACCCCAGGGCATACCCGAAGCGCGCCGCCGCGTGGCAAATCCGGCTCAAAAGCGGGCCGAAACGCGCGACTCGTCGCGCCCATTCGCGCACGCCCGATTAAAGAAGAAATAATTCACTCTCACGAGCGCTAAAAAATAGAGTCTCTTTCGCTGCGCGGCATCCGTGACCCCACCGCCCGCGCGCGAAGCCAGAACATTGGAGACTCCCCCATGACCGCTCGCCTGCCCATCGACGGCACGCCCGCACTCGCCGACTACAAGCTTTCCGACAATCTCACCGCGACGCGCGGCCGGATCTTTCTGACCGGCACGCAGGCGCTCGTGCGCCTCGCGCTGATGCAGCGCGCGCTCGACAAGACCCGCAACCTGAACACGGCCGGTTTCATCAGCGGCTATCGCGGCTCGCCGCTCGGCATGGTCGATCAGCAGTTGTGGAAGGCGAAAAAACTGCTCGCCGCCAGCGACATCCGCTTTCTGCCCGCGATCAACGAAGAACTCGGCGGCACCGCCGTGCTCGGCACGCAGCGCGTCGAAGCCGATCCCGAGCGCACCGTCGAGGGCGTATTCGCGATGTGGTACGGCAAAGGCCCGGGCGTCGACCGCGCGGGCGATGCCTTGAAGCACGGCAACGCCTACGGCTCGTCGCCGCACGGCGGCGTGCTGGTGGTCGCGGGCGACGATCACGGCTGCGTGTCGTCGTCGATGCCGCATCAGAGCGACTTCGCGTTGATCGGCTGGCACATGCCGGTCGTGAATCCGTCGAACATCGCAGACATGCTCGAATTCGGCCTGTATGGCTGGGCGTTATCGCGCTTCTCCGGCGCGTGGATCGGCTACAAGGCCATTTCGGAGACCGTCGAATCGGGCTCGACCGTCGATCTCGACGCGCTGCAAACCGAATGGACACCGCCACCGGAATTCGAAGCACCAGCCGGCGGTCTGCACAACCGCTGGCCCGATCTGCCGAGTCTGACGATCGAAGCGCGTCTGCACGCGAAGCTCGACGCGGTGCGCCAGTTTGCGCGCATGAACAGCATCGACAAATGGATCGCGCCGAGCCCGCACGCCAATGTCGGCATCGTCACCTGCGGCAAGGCGCATCTCGATCTGATGGAAGCGCTGCGCCGGCTCGATCTGACGGTCGCCGATCTCGACGTGGCCGGCGTGCGCATCTACAAGGTCGGGCTGTCGTTTCCGCTGGAGATGACGCGCATCGACGCGTTCGTGTCGGGTCTGTCCGAATTGCTCGTGATCGAAGAGAAAGGCCCGGTCATCGAGCAACAGATCAAGGACTATCTGTACAACCGCACACAAGGCACACGGCCGGTCGTGATCGGCAAGCACGCCGAAGATGGCACGTTGCTGCTGTCGTCGCTCGGCGAATTGCGGCCGTCGCGCATTCTCCCGGTGTTCGCGAACTGGCTCGCGAAGCACAAGCCGGCGCTCGATCGCCGTGAACGCGTCGTCGATCTGGTCGCGCCGCAGATCCTGTCGAACGCGGCGGACAGCGTGAAGCGCACGCCGTACTTCTGCTCCGGCTGCCCGCACAACACGTCGACCAAAGTGCCGGACGGCTCGATCGCGCAGGCGGGCATCGGCTGTCATTTCATGGCGTCGTGGATGGAGCGCGACACGACCGGGCTGATTCAGATGGGCGGCGAAGGCGTCGACTGGGCCGCGCATTCGATGTTCACGAAAACCCGCCACGTATTCCAGAATCTCGGCGACGGCACCTACTTTCATTCGGGCATTCTCGCGATCCGCCAGGCGGTCGCCGCGAACGCGACGATCACCTACAAGATCCTCTATAACGACGCGGTCGCGATGACGGGCGGCCAGCCAGTCGACGGCAGCATCTCGGTGCCGCAGATCGCACGTCAGGTCGAAGCCGAGGGCGTGTCGCGCTTCGTCGTGGTCAGCGACGAGCCGGAGAAATACGACGGCCATCACGGCCAGTTTCCGCAGGGCACGACGTTTCACCATCGCAGCGAGATGGACGCGGTGCAGCGCCAGTTGCGCGACACCGACGGCGTGACCGTGCTGATCTACGACCAGACCTGCGCGGCCGAAAAACGCCGGCGCCGCAAGAAGGGCGAATTCCCCGACCCGAACAAACGGCTCTTCATCAACGAGGAAGTCTGCGAAGGCTGCGGCGACTGCGGCGTGCAGTCGAACTGTTTGTCGGTGGAACCGGTGGAAACCGCGCTCGGTCGCAAGCGCCGCATCGATCAGTCGTCGTGCAACAAGGACTACTCGTGCGTGAACGGCTTTTGCCCGAGCTTCGTCACCGTCGAAGGCGGTACGCTGAAAAAAGCCGCGGGCGACGCGTTCGATCCGCAGGCGCTCGCCACGCACGTCGACGCGTTGCCGATTCCCGCGACGCAACTCGATGCCGCGCCGTACGACATCCTCATCACGGGTGTCGGCGGTACCGGCGTCGTGACGGTCGGCGCCTTGATCAGCATGGCCGCGCACCTCGAAGGCAAGAGCGCGTCGGTGCTCGACTTCATGGGCTTCGCGCAGAAGGGCGGCGCGGTGCTGTCGTTCGTGCGCTTTGCCGCCCGCGACGAATGGCTGAACCAGGTCCGCATCGACACGCAGCAGGCCGACGTGCTGCTCGCCTGTGACATGGTGGTCGGCGCGAGTGCCGAGGCACTGCAGACGGTGCGACATGGCCGCACGCGCATCGTCGTCAACACGCATGCGATTCCGAACGCGAGCTTCGTGCAGAACCCGGATGCGACGCTGCATGCCGACGCCCTGATCGACAAGATGCGTCACGCGGCCGGGGAAGAGCGTATGTCGACGTGCGACGCGCAAGCGCTCGCAACGCGTTTTCTCGGCGATACGATCGGCGCGAACATTCTGATGCTCGGTTTCGCGTGGCAGCTCGGTCTCGTGCCGGTGTCGTTCGCCGCGATGATGCGCGCGATCGAACTGAACAACGTCGCCGTGCAGATGAACCAGCTCGCGTTCTCGATCGGGCGCATGGCCGCGGCTGATCCCGCCGCGCTCGAATCGCTGTGGCAGTCGCGTCATGCACCGAAGCCGAGCGTGCGGGTCGATACGCTCGACGAGCTGATCGCCCATCGCGAAGCACGGCTGCTCGCGTATGGCGGCGCGGCTTATGTGAAGCGGTATCGCTCGCTCGTGGATGCGGCACGGCGCGCGGAAACCGCCGTCGATGCGGCGAGCGAGCGCGTGACGCGCGCGGTCGCGAGCACGTTCTACCGGCTGCTGGCGGTGAAGGATGAATACGAAGTTGCGCGTCTGCATACGGATGCCGCGTTCCGCGATGCGCTCGAAGCGCAGTTCGAGGGCGTCGCCGGCAAGGACTTCACGATCCGCTTCAACCTCGCGCCGCCGACGCTCACGCGTGCGCAGCCCGGCGCCGTGCCGACGAAGAAAACCTATGGTCAGTGGATGTGGCCCGTGCTCGGCCTGCTCGCGAAATGGCGCGGTCTGCGTGGCTCTGCGCTCGATCCGTTCGGCCGCACGCTCGAGCGCAAGATGGAGCGCGAGCTCGCGGGCGATTACGAAGCCACGCTGCACCGTGCGCTAGCGAAACTCGACGCGAGCCATGTCGACGACGTCGCGAAACTCGCTGAACTGCATGCGCGCGTGCGCGGGTATGGGCACGTGAAGCTGGCGAATCTGGCGGGGGTCAAGCGTGGCGAGCATGACCTCGCCGCGCGCCTCGGCATCGATGCGGCGACGGGTGTCGCGGTGAAGAAGTCGCTCGAGGAGATGAAGGGCGCCGGGCAGTTGCGCGGCATTCCGGTGGTGGTCGCGAAGTAAGTGGTTCGTTGCGCTGCTCACCGTTGCATTGCGTCGAGCAGCGCCCTCACCTGCATCACCTTCGCCGGATCGACTGGCGCGAGTCCGTTGCCGTTCACGCGCACGCCGGAGCCGAAATGCACGGCCTCGACGTGCGTTTTGCTTACGAACTCCGCGACCGCATCGACCGTCAGGCCAGCACCGGCGAGCACCGTGCAATGCGAGCCGGCAGCCTGCCGCAGCAATTCGCCGATCGTCGCTTGCGCCCGCAGCACCGACGGCTGTCCGCCCGACGTCAGCACATTCGTCACCGCCTCGAAACCGAGCAATACGTCGAGCGCTTCGCGCAGATCGCGCGCCTCGTCGAACGCGCGATGGAACGTGATCGCGAGTCCATCGGCAGCTTCGCACGCGCGCGCGAGACCTTCGCGGTCGATCGCCCGCTCGGCATCGAGCATGCCGATCACGATGCCGTTCGCGCCGGCCGCCTTGACGGCCCGGATGTCGCGCAGCATCACCGCGTAGTCGTCGGCGTCGTAGACGAATGCGCGGCTATGCGGCCGCACGATCACGTTCACGGGTACGCCGGCTGCCCGGACGCCGACCGCTGAAACCACCGCCTCGATCAACCCCACACTCGGCGTCAGTCCGCCCTCGCCCATCGCGGTCACGAGTTCGAGACGGTCGGCACCGGCCTGCGCGGCAGCGCGCGCATCGGCGACGGTCGTGGCAATCACTTCGAGCAGCACGGACATGAGCGCAACCTGGTGTCGTTGGAAACGACATCATGTCAGATGCGCGCGTCGCGTTCGTCTTCGACCCAGTCGATATCGCCGCACAGCACGCAGGTCTCGCTGCCGACGCGCGTTGCCACCGACAGCGTCACGCACGGCAACGCCTCGTTGATCGACAGATACGGCCGCGTCACGTGCACCCGCTCCGGCGCGTTGATCGCGACGCTGAAGTACGGCCGACGCAACCAGTTCGCGCCCTGCGCGTCAGCGAGCGGCAGAAAGCGCGTTTCGTGCGCCGCGCGATCGGCGCGCAGCACGACGTTGCGGCCGGCTTGGCGCCCCTTCGCGTCGAGCAGAAAACAGCGCGCCACGTGATCGAGCGCGAGGAAATTCCAGCACACCTCGTCGAGCGGCTCACCGGCGGCGAGACGCTCCGCGGCGCGCTCGAACGCGCGCAGATACGGCGCGAGCCGACTCGCGCTGCGCCGCTCGCGTGCCTCGGCCTGCTCACGATAACGCTCGGTGACTTCGCCGATGCAAACCGCCGCGTGGATCGGATCGGCTACACCCGGATTCGGCCGGCCAAAGAAAAAGCCCTGCACGAAGTCGGCATTGCAGGCGAGCGCCATCTGCGCTTCGTGCTCGGTTTCGATGCCCTCGATCAGCACGAGCTTGCCCGCTTCATGCAGCATCGCCACGAGCCCCGGCAGGATCGTCGCCATGTCGGCGCGATGCGCGGCATGCGACAGCATGACGCGGTCGAGCTTCACGATGTCGGGATTCAGTTGCCAGATCCGCTCGATGTTCGAATGGCCGGCGCCGAAATCATCGAGCGCGATCAGGAAGCCGCGCTCGCGAAACTCGCGCACCGCGTCGGCGAGTCGATCGAGATCTTCGGCGCTCTGCTCGAGCACTTCGAGCACGACGCGCCGCGGCGACAGATCGAGCCGCCGCAGATTGGCGAGCAAAGCGGCCGCGAGATACGGGTCGGTCAGCACGCCCGGGTGCACGTTCAGAAACAACCATTCGCGCTCGGCGCCGAGCACCTTGAAGTTCTCCAGATGCAGCGTCTGCGCCAGCCGGTCGATCTGCAGCGCGTCGCCGAGGCGCGCGGCCTCGCCGAACACATCGAGCGGCGACACCGGGCGATCGAGCGCGTCGTGCGCGCGCAGCAAGCCCTCATAGCCGACCGCGCGCAGGTGCGACAGACTGAAAATCGGCTGGAACACGCTGGTAAGCGTCAGTTCGCCGTGCTGGACCGAATAGCGTTGAAGGCCCGAGCTCACCTCGACCTCGAAGCCGTGCGGCATGCTCGCCGCCCTTTCCTGTTGCGCAATCGTCATGCAATCCTCTCACGCGAGAGCCGGCCGGTCCGAACGCGACCGGCAACGAGCTCTCAAAATGTGCGTCATCGTTACCGGTTAAGCAAGGTCCATGCGCACGCTGGCGCACACTGCGCTGTAACTCGGCCGAAACATTGCACCGGCGACAGCGCTCGTGCGCCGCCCGCGGGCGTCGCACGCACCGTTTCGGTGCACCGATTCGCAGGCCGCGTCGCGGCGAAGCTCGCGGCAACTGCGCGCGCCGCCGGGCTACACTCGACCCTGCGCATCGCGCCCTCTCTCGGGACACCCCCTTCATCCCCCGAAACACACGATGGAAATTGTCTTTACCGTCCTGATCCTGCTACTCGCCGTCGCCGCGTCCGGCATGCTGACCCGCGCGCTGCCGTTCAAGCTGCCGCTGCCGCTCGTGCAGATCGCGATCGGCGCGATGCTCGCGTGGCCGCGCCTCGAATTGCACGTCGCGTTCGATCCGGAAATCTTCATGCTGCTGTTCATTCCGCCGCTGCTGTTCGCGGACGGCTGGCGCATCCCGAAGCGCGAGTTCTTCATGGCGCGCCGCGCGATCCTGATGCTCGCGCTAGGCCTCGTGTTCATGACGGTGCTGGTGGTCGGTCACTTCGTGCACGTGCTGGTGCCGCAGATCTCGCTGCCGGTCGCATTCGCGCTCGCCGCCGTGTTGTCGCCGACCGACGCGGTCGCGCTGTCCGGTATCGCCGGCAAGGGCAAGATTCCGGTGCAACTGATGCATATCCTTGAAGGCGAGGCGCTGATGAACGACGCGTCAGGCCTCGTCGCGCTGAAGTTCGCGATCGCCGCCGCGCTGACCGGCGCGTTCTCGCTGCGTGAAGCGTCGGTGAGCTTCGTGATCATCGCGGTGGGCGGCCTCGCGGTCGGCGCGGCGGTGAGCGCGGTGTTCAGCTTCGTGTCCGCGCGCTTCCTGAATCTCACCGAAGAAGGCGATCCCGCGCCGGGCGTCGTGATGACCCTGCTGATCCCGTTCGCCGCCTATCTGACCGCCGAGCGCTTCGAGTTGTCGGGCGTTCTCGCCGCGGTCTCCGCCGGCATGATGATGAACTACGCGAGCATCACGGAAAAATGGCAGGTCGCCTCGCGCGTGCGGGCCTCGAGCACGTGGACGATGATCGAGTTCGTGTTCAACGGCATGGTGTTCATCATGCTCGGCCTGCAGTTTCCGCACATCCTCGGCCGCGCGCTGCTCGTCGCGCACGAAACCAACGACGCGCAGGTCGCGCTGCTGATCGGCTATATCGTTGCGGTGGCGCTCGCGCTGTACGCGATGCGCTTCGCGTGGGTGTGGCTGCTGCGCTGGTTCGCGAGCCGCGGCGCGACGAAGCACGGCGTCGCGAACGCAGTGCCCGGGTTGCGCATGGTGTCGGTGACGACGGTGGCCGGCGTGCGCGGCGCGGTGACGCTCGCGGGCGTGCTGTCGCTGCCGGAGGTGCTGCCGAACGGCACGCCGCTGCCGGGACGCGATCTCGCGATCTTCATCGCGTCGGGCGTGATCCTGCTGTCGCTGGTGGTGGCGGTGGCCGCGTTGCCGCTGCTGCTGCGCGGCTGGCGGCGCGGCAAGGACCCGCATGCCGCCGAGGAAGCACTCGCGCGTACGCTCGCCGCGCAGTCGGCGATTCGCGCGGTCGATCATCTGCACGACACGGAATGCGCGGACCTCGAGGAATCGGCTCAGGCGTATGCGACCGATGTAACCGCACGGGTGATGGACCTGTACCGCCGCCGCCTCGCGACGCTCGACGACGAACAGGCGCCACGCGAACTCGCGCGGCGTGCCGATGCCCTCGAATTCCGCATGAAGCTCGCGGCGATGCGCGCCGAGCGCAAGACGCTGCTCGATCTGCGCGACACCCAGCGCATCAACGACGAGACGCTGTACAAGCTGATGCGCGAGGTGGATCTGTCGGAGACGGCGCTGACCGCGCGCAAAAGGTAGGAGTTGGCTGCCGCATCGGCATCGGCATCGGCACCGGCGCTTGCAATGCCAGTGCCGATAAAAGACGCTCAGGCCACCGGCCCTTGCGTCGGCTTTCTTCTCAGCAGCGCGTACAGGATGATCGCGCCGAACGTCGCGGTGCCGATGCCGCCGAGCCCGAAGCTGCCGAGCTTCAGCGAGAAGTCGCCGGCGCCGAGCACGAGCGTGACGGCCGCGACGATCAGATTGCGGTTGTCGGAGAAGTCGACCTTGTTGACGACCCAGATGCGCGCGCCCGTCACCGCGATCAGCCCGAATACGACGATCGACACACCGCCCAGCACCGGTCCCGGAATCGTCTGGATCACCGCGCCGAACTTCGGCGAGAAGCCGAGCACGAGGGCGATCAACGCGGCGATCACGAACACCAGCGTCGAATAGATCTTCGTGACCGCCATCACGCCGATGTTCTCCGCGTACGTGGTCACGCCGGTACCGCCCGCGAAGCCGGACACGATCGTCGCGAGCGCATCGCCGAGAAACGCGCGGCCGATATAGCGGTCGAGGTTCTGGCCCGTCATCGCGCTGACGGCCTTGATGTGGCCGAGGTTTTCGGCGACGAGGATCACCGCGATCGGCGCGAGCAGCGTCATCGCGTGCGGGTCGAACACCGGCGACATGAAGTGCGGCATGCCGAACCACGCGGCGTTCGCGACGATCGAGAAATCGATCGGCTTGCCCATGCCGAGGCCGTTCGTGACGATCGCGTAAATGACGTAGGCGAGCAGCAGGCCGACCAGGATCAGCAGACGCTGGAGCATGCCGCGCGTGAACACCGCGACCGCGCCGACGCACAGCACCGTGACGAGCGCCATCCACGACTCGAAATTGCTGCCGCTCACGCCATGCACGGCGATCGGCGCGAGGTTCAGACCGATCACGCAGACGATCGCGCCGGTCACGACCGGCGGCATCAGCGTTTCGATCCAGCCCGTGCCGACCGCCGTCACGATCAGGCCGATCACCCCGTACGCGACGCCACACGCGATGATGCCGCCCAACGCGACCGCAATATTCGGGTTCGCGCCGTGTCCGCCGTAGCCGGTCACCGCGATCACGAGGCCGATGAACGCAAAGCTCGAACCGAGATAGCTCGGCACGCGCCCGCCGACGAGCACGAAGAACAGCAGCGTGCCGATCCCCGACATGAAGATGGCCAGGTTCGGATCGAAGCCCATCAGCAGCGGCGCGAGCACGGTCGAGCCGAACATCGCGACGACGTGCTGGACGCCCATCGCGAACATCTGCGGCCACCCGAGCCGTTCGTCGATGCCGACGATGCCGCCTTCGGCGGCGGCAGGCTGGCGGCGCCAGCGGGGGAAATAGGATGCGGCCATCGCGGGGATTCTCCTCAGGGTCGGCGTGGTGTGTGCCGATCACACGCTTTGGCGTGGGTCCGGCAAAAGTTACGCGCGAGTTTACGGAGAGCAATAAGGGCTGGCAAGCGGGCCGACAAGTGGCTCGGGAAACGAGCCCCGGAAGCGCGTCAATTCGCGCGGCGCGGGTCGGGGTCCGGCGTCACCGCGGCGCCGTCCCGCGAGGAGTGGTCCGTCGGCGCGCCGTACAGCATCACCCGATTGCGGCCGGCATCCTTCGCGCGATACAGCGCTTCGTCGGCGGCGTCGACGAGCGCGCGGCTCGTCGCGAGCGCCGCGCCCTGCGCGGTCGCAACGCCTGCGCTCACCGTCAGCACGTGATGCGTGCTGGCCACATGGCGGCATTGCAGCGCCTGCACCGCCGCGCGGATCTGCTCGGCGATCCGCTGCGCGCCCGTCGCGTCGGTGTCCGGCAGCAGCACCGCGAACTCCTCGCCGCCGAAGCGCGCGGCCGTATCGCCCGGACGTCGCGCGTTCTTCGCGATACAGCGCGCGACGCCGATCAGCGCTTCGTCGCCGGCCGAATGGCCGTAAAGGTCGTTGAAGCCCTTGAAGTTGTCGACATCGATCAGCAGCAGCGACAGCGGCCGGCCGGTGCGCTGCGCGCGTCGCCATTCGTCGTTCGCGTGCTGCTCGAAGGTGCGGCGGTTGTTCAGGCCGGTCAGCCCGTCCGTGCGCGCCAGTTCGCGCAACTCTTCCTCGGCCGCGCGGCGCAGACGCAACTGGCGTGAGAACAGGATCGCGAGCGCGATGATCGTCACGTCGAGCGCGCCGATCAGCATGCCGATGATCCACGCGCGCCGCCGCCACTCGACGTAGATGTCGCGCGTCGAGAGCGCGACGTCGAGGATCAGCGGAAAGCCGTCGATATGGCGGAACGCATACCAGCGCTCGACGCGATCGATCGCCGCCGTGCCGAAGAAGTCGTCGCTCGGCCCCTTGATGAAGCGCGAGAAGTTGGCCGTGCCGGTCAGGTTGATGCCGATCGTTTTCGAATCGTAAGGACGGCGCATCAACATCGTGCCGTCGCTGAGCATCAATGCCATCGAGCCGCTCGGCCCGAGCTTCATGCCGTCGAACAGGCGATGGAAATACGTGAGGCGCAGCGTGCCGACCACCACGCCGCCGAAGCTGCCGTCCGGCCTCGCGATGCGCCGGCTCAGCGCGATGCGCAGGTCGTCGTCGGTGCCGCTCGGGCTGAACGGATGGCTGATGTACAGGCCGACATCGGGTGAAGCGCGCTGCGCCTTGAAGTAGTCGCGGTCCGCATGGTTACTTGCGCGCGGCGGCCACGCGCGCGAATCGAAGCGCACGTTGCCGTTCTCGTCGAGCACGAATACCGAGCCCATGTACTTTGCGCTGATCGAGCCGTCGAACAGCACCATCTGGCGGATCTCCGGCGGCAGATCGAGCACGCCCGGCTGCTTCAGTCCGTCGATCGCCGCGCGCAGCGACAGGTCGTAGATCTCGAGATTGCGCGACACGTCGCGCTGGACCAGCAGGGATATGTTGGCGACGGAGTCCTGCGCGCGCCGCAACGCATCTTCGCGCATCTGTGCGAGCAGCGACACGGCGATCGCGAGGATCGCGCCAGCCAGCAAGACACTGATCGCAATCACGTTGTTCGGTCGGCGCGTCACCATGCGTTTTTGGTTCTGACATGCGCTGAACGTCGCGCGTGAAGAAGCGGCCGCGTCTCGGCAATCACCGTCAAAAACGCGACCTACGAAAAACGTTAGCGTAGCAGACATGGCGTACAGGCAAACGTTTGTGTAGCCGGGTTTTTGCCCGCATGCGCCAGAACGGCACGCCAGAAGTTCCGTCCGGCGGGGGGTTTGCGCCCGATCGCCAGATTATCCAGGCGCCGTCCAATTATTCGGATAGCAAATGCGAATTGGCTGGATAGTTGGCCTCGCCACTTGAGTATTCAATCGAGCCTGTCACGTTCAAACGATTGAACACAAGGAGAGCGACACATCATGAGCGAGAAGCGCAGCGCCTCGGAATGGCGCGAATTCGTCAGCGGCTGTCTGGACTTCCGCCCCGCGGAAGGCGTGTACCGGATTGCCCGCGAAATGTTCACGGAGCCCGAGCTGTTCTCGCTCGAGATGGAGCACATCTTCGAGAAGGCCTGGATCTATGCGTGCCACGAAAGCGAGATCCCCAACAAGAACGATTTCCTGACGATGCGCGCGGGCCGCCAGCCGCTGATCATCTCGCGCGACGGCGCCGGCAACCTGAACGCGATGATCAACGCGTGCCAGCACCGCGGCGCGACGCTCACGCGTATGACCAAGGGCAACCAGTCGACCTTCACGTGCCCGTTCCATGCCTGGTGCTACAAGAACGACGGCCGGCTCGTGAAGGTGAAGGCGCCGGGCGAATATTGCGACGACTTCGACAAGTCGGTGCGCGGGCTGAAGAAAGCGCGCATCGCGAGCTACAAGGGCTTCGTGTTCGTGAGCCTCGACGTCGACGGCATCGACACGCTCGAAGACTATCTCGGCGACGCGCGCATCTTCTTCGACATGATGGTCGCGCAGTCGCCGACCGGCGAGCTCGAAGTGCTGCCCGGCAAGTCGACCTACACGTTCGACGGCAACTGGAAGCTGCAGAACGAGAACGGTCTCGACGGCTATCACGTGAGCACCGTGCACTACAACTACGTGGCGACCGTGCAGCACCGCATCGAGGCGAATGCGAAGAAAGGGGATAACCCCGGCGGCACGCTCGACTACAGCAAGCTCGGCGCCGGCGACAGCGAAACCGACGACGGCTGGTTCGCGTTCAGGAATGGCCACAGCGTCCTCTTCAGCGACATGCCGAATCCGCAAGTGCGTCCCGGCTACGAGAGCGTGATGCCGCGGCTCGTCGAAGCCTATGGCCAGGACAAGGCCGAATGGATGATGCACCGGCTGCGCAATCTGAATGTCTACCCGAGCCTGTTCTTCATGGACCAGATCAGTTCGCAGCTGCGCATCGTGCGGCCGGTCGCGTGGAACAAGACCGAGGTCCTCAGCCAGTGCATCGGCGTGAAGGGCGAGTCGGCGAAGGATCGCGAGAACCGCATCCGTCAGTTCGAAGACTTCTTCAACGTGTCCGGCATGGGCACGCCCGACGACCTCGTCGAGTTCCGCGAGCAGCAGCGCGGCTTCCAGGCGCGCCTCGAACGCTGGAGCGACATCTCGCGCGGGCATCACAAGTGGGTCAGCGGCGCGACCGCGAACACCACGCTGCTCGGCATCGAGCCGAATCTGACCGGCACCGAGCTGACCCACGAAGGGCTTTACGTGAACCAGCACGGCACCTGGCGCGACACGATCCTCAAGGGTCTCGACAAATCCATCGAATCGCAGGGAGAGCAGGCATGAGCCAACTCCAACACTCCGTCGAGCAGTTTCTGTATCTGAAGGCCGATCTGTGCGACAAGCAGCAATGGGACGAATACCTCGATCTGTTCGATCCGCAGAGCGTGTTCCATGTGCCGCAGTGGGATTCCGAGCACGTGTACACGACCGATCCGAAGCAGGGCATGTCGCTGATTTACTACTCGGATCGCGCCGGTCTCGAAGACCGCGTGTTCCGGCTGCGCACCGGCAAGTCGGCCGCGTCGACGCCGCTGCCGCGCACGATGCATCAGATCAGCAACGTGCGACTGAGCGAGCGCGAAGATTCGAGCGTCGAAGCGAACGTGAACTGGTCGACGCTGTACACGCGTCACGGCTCGACCGACTACTTCTACGGCCGCGCGGTGTACGACCTGCAAGCGTCGGGCGATAGCTGGAAGATCAAGCGCAAGCACGTGCTGCTGCTGAACGACCACATCAACGCGGTGCTGGATTTCTACCATCTGTGAACCGGGAGCACGACGATGAAACATAAAGTCGCGTTGAGCTTTGCCGATGGCAAAACCGCGTTCTTCGATGTGAGCCCGAACGAGCTGCTGCTTGACGCGGCGCTGAAGAACGGCGTGAACATTCCGCTCGACTGCCGCGAAGGCGTGTGCGGCACCTGCCAGGGGCGCTGCGAATCGGGCGACTACACGCTCGATTACGTCGACGAGGAAACGCTCAGCGAAGAGGACCTCGCGCAGCGCAAGATCCTCTCGTGCCAGACGCGCGTGAAGTCGGATGCGTCGTTCTATTTCGACTTCGACTCGACGCTGTGCGAAGGCGCCGGCACGAGCACCGTGTGCGCGAGCGTGGTCGGCGTCGAGCTGGTCTCGGCGACGACCGCGATTTTGCGAGTCGATGCGAGCGCGCATGAGCGTCAGCTCGATTTTCTGCCGGGCCAGTATGCGCGCGTGAAGGTGCCCGGCACCGAAGAATGGCGTTCGTACTCGTTCGCGAATCATCCGAACGCGCGCAACGAGTTGCAATTCCTGATCCGTCTGCTGCCCGACGGCATGATGAGCAACTATCTGCGCGAACGTTGCAAAGCCGGTGATACGGTCGAGTTCGAGGCGCCGCTCGGCGCGTTCTATCTGCGCCAGGTCGAGCGTCCGCTCGTGATGGTGGCGGGCGGCACGGGACTCTCCGCGTTCCTCGGCATGCTCGACGACATTTCGGCGAAACGCAATGTCGCGCATCCGGTGCATCTGTACTACGGCGTCACGAATGCAGCCGATCTGTGCGAGACCGGGCGCATCAACGGCTACAAGGCGAGCATCGAAGGATTCGCGGTCGAGACCGTCGTGATGAATCCGGCGCCGGGATGGTCGGGCAAGACCGGGCTGATTCCCGAGCATTTCGACCGCTCGTTCCTCGAATCGAATGGCTTCGACATGTACGTGTGCGGACCGCCGCCGATGGTCGAAGCGATCAAGACCTGGCTCACCGAACAGGGTATTCAGGATTACCGGCTGTTTTACGAGAAGTTCGGCGAAAGCAACGCGCGATAGGACGTTCTAACGCCGCGCCGCGCGCTTCAGCGTCTCGGACGGCGACTCGCCGAACAACGCCTTGTACTCGGTCGAGAAACGGCCGAGATGCGACATCCCCCAGCCCAGCGCCACCGACGAAATATTGCGCACCGAGCGGTCGTCGAGAATATCGCGCCGCGCCGATTCGAGCCGGTAGCGTTTCAGATACGCGATCGGCGCGCAGCCAAAATATTGACGGAAGCCGTCGAACAGCTTGAAGCGCGACACACCCGACGCGCGCTCGATGTCTTCGAGCGTGATCGGCTCGCGCGCGTTGTCGTGAATGAACTGGCGCGCGCGGGTCAGATAATGCGGTGGCGTCGGCGCGGTCGCGTTGGCCAGCTGTTCCGAATAGTTATGCGGCTGTGACAGCAGAAGCCCCTTCAGCAACGTCAGTTCGAACTCGCTGGACATGTAAAGCTGCCCCAGCGATGGTCCCGAGCGCTCCATCTCGCCGGCCAGGAACTTGACCATGCGCCACCACGATGCTTGATCGCCGGTGGCTGCGTCCATGTCAGGCTGGAACACGAGCGGCGCTTCGATGGGGCGTTGCAGCATCGTCTGCAGCACCTGTTGGAGCGCGGAGCGCGGAATCGCGACGTGCAGCTTGCGGCAATTACCGGTGATCGCGAGATCTTGCGATTCCTGCGGACTGACGATCAGACCGCAATCCTGATCTGACAACCACCTCTTGCCGTGTGCTGCGAGCTCCTGTTGACCGACCATCGGCAGGCTCACGCTGTAGCAGTTCAGCGGACTGCTCTCGCTCACCGCGACTGTCACGTCGGTGCCGTATTCGACGTAGCCTATCGTCGTCGCCATCGAACGAAGTACGGTGCCGGACTGGTGGAAGCGCAAGCGCTCCGGGTGACTGACCTGGAGGCCGTGGGGGCCGCAGATGGACGCCATCCAGTTGCGTGCGCCGTCTAGGTCGCTTAAGGCGGCGCGGAGGTCGCGGTTGTTGGGGTCCGGTGTTGACATACGTGGAGACGAGCTATTGAGGTGCGTGCCCCGAGGGGAGACAGTCCATCAGGGCGCAGAACGGGGACATGATGGGTTTGGCTAAGCCTACCTCAACCGTGACCGCTCCGGGTGGACGAATAAAACATTGTCCTCAGGTAAAGCACCGCTGTGCTGGCATGGAGAATTGCTGCCATATGGAAAAGAGACCGAAATTCAAACGAAAGGCGATGCATTCATCACGCATTTTAAATACGCGCAAATCCGTGCAAGCTTCTAATTTTTCGGTCATTGCGTTGTCTGTTGCACAGAAGGGCAGCGCGGTGGCCGGCCCTAGGTCGTCAACACGACGCGGCACATCATCGACAGATCGACGAAGATCGCGGACATCACAGCGATCATCGAGGCGCTGCGTTTCAGACCAACATTCTCGCGCTGACCGCGGTCGTCGAAACGGCGCGCGCCCGCGAGCAGGGGCGCAGCTTCGCGGTGGTCGCGAGCGAGGTGCGCAGCCTCGCGCAACGCTCGTCGAGCGCGGTCAAGGAGATCAAGGACCCGATCGCGACGTCGGTCGACCGGATCCGCGACGGCTCGGCGCTCGCTGGCGAAGCGGGGAGGACGATGAACGAGGTCATGCACGCCGTCGCACGCGCGACGGACTTGATCGCAGAGGGGTGGGATAAGTTCTGACCGGAGCTTTTTCGCCTGCGCGTCGCGCCTGCTGTTCTCGAAGGCACGGCGTGCGGTCAACTCGTGCATCGGGGGCAATGACGATGTGCGTTTGTCGATGTAGAAAAACAAAAACCGGCGGGAGGCCGGCTTTTGTTGAGAGGAGGGCTCCTGAACTGTTGCGAAAACACCAAAATAATGGTGTTGATATTCGCATGACGACTTTTCAGCGTGCCCCAATGCATGCCCCGAAACCGGTGCGGCTGCAAATCCGGCCTTAGAATCCGACCACAGCAATTGCAACAGAACCGTGGTATGTCACCACAACTTCACGAGGCATTGCCAAATTCGGGCGGCGCCACTGCCCGTTTTTGAAAGAACGCAGGTCAGAATTGCACATGCATCCCCTAGGGTGCGATGCTGACGGCCACGCCCGGCAAAAAACAGCCTCCAGTCCCGCTCAGTTCCGCGTAATCCTGATGTTCTGCACTTGCCAGCCTTTAGGAGCGCCCCCCAATCATGCCGTCGAGCAAACGCAAGGCCAGTCGTCTGTACGATTGGCTTAGGCAAATAGAACTCGATACGCCCGCTTCGCCTATCTAATACCTACATGCACATGCGCCTATCGCAGCCTCGCTACCGCTGAAGGAACCCATGTGGGACATTCATCACGTTCTTAGTCAGTTGGGTTATGTCGATCGGATCGAGTGGACGATGGCTCGGCATCCCGCCTCTCGGACACTGGCCCTGCGACGAACATATCTTCCTCCGACTCTAAAGGAACAGCCACAACAGACCCATGACAATTCGCCCGAGTTGAGTGGGCGACGCTCGTCATTTGCCGCAGCCCCATCGCGGAAAGATCAAGTACGAGGGGTTGCAATATTTTGCAAGTCGCCTCCCCGCCGCGGGACAACACTTCGATGAAGTCCTCCTGATTTGGCTGCCCGAGAGCCAGACGATAAATCATGCGCTGCTCTCGAAGTTGGGCGAAACGCGCAATATCTCGCCCAAAAGGGCGCTCAAAAACATGGCGGCGGATTTCGGCGCCGTCCAGCACCCACCAAGGGCGCAGGCCGCTTGCATCAACCGAACGTTCCGCATGCCTCTGTACGCAGTGCCAAGGGGAGCCGTTGGCTATTTCCGGATCGTTCCACACCTCGTGCCGCAACACCGTCGAAAGCCGCCGCCTGACGGCCAGCCCCGCATAACGCTGGACTCGACCTTCGCGCTGCTCGAGATCAAGCGGATTGGACGAAAGATCCCAATGAACCACGTGCGAGCACCAAGGGTGGAAATCGAGGCCTTCTTGCCCAACGGACGTCGTCGCCAGGACGTGCGGCCAGAAGGGCGTGTTGAAGCTCTGGCGAACTTCATCGGGACGAGCCTGAGTGACATGGGCAACACCCCCTTCCATTTTGACCACCGGCTCGGTCTGAGCGTCGCCGAACGGCACAGCGGCATGGCAACGTACAGGGATTTTGTGTGGCGCCCCGCCGATTCCATGAAAACTGAAGCTGCCCGCGCGTAGACCGAGCGACGATTGCAGATCCTTTGCGAGCTCCGCCACGCCCCCTTGAAGATTCTGCGCGCGAAGCCAGAAATGCTCGTCAAGAACGCTTTCGAAGCCACCATCGACGACGGCACTCATGAGTTGCTCAACCGCATTCTTCCCAGGTAACGACGACAGAAACACCGGATTGTCGAGATACGCGCGCAACCCCTGCCAACTTAGTTGAACCAGTTCAAGGTAGCGCGCTGCGTCAAGAATCGTCGGGTCATGCCGCAGCAGAGCCCGCCCGAGTGCAACGCCTGGTGCCCCAATCGCATAGTCCACGAGGTCCGAAAGCTCGACAGGAGAGAGCCCGTCTATCGGCTGTGCCTGCCGCCATTTTCGGACCGCGGACTGCGCGGCACGATCATCACCGATCGCGCTGCTCCAGCCTTCTGCGGACTTGTCCGCGACACCAGCAATGCATTCAATTGACGCTAAGATCCGTGCAATTGATCTGTGCCGTCGCCGGGCCTTCACGGTATTCCGTTCAACGATGCCTTTAGGTAGAGCGGCGAGGATCTGCCGCCGGACCTCTTTGCGAACGGCGCTGAGCGGCGCCCCGCCTTTTGCGAGTGGGTCTGTGTTACGGATTAACCAAGGCGAAGGATGGAACGCCACCATCACAGGTCCAGGTATGGCCACCAGTTTGAAGCGTCGGCGCGCATAGGCTTTTTCGTAACCGCCGTGCTGTCTGGGGAGACAGTGGGCCTCGACGCCAAAACTGAGAAGCGCGGCGACGCTCGGCGGCGTTGCGCGGAAACGACTGAACATCAGCAACTTGGGGTCGGTCGCTGCGTTCTTCCAACCTCCGCTTAACGGCCACCAGGGAAGCGATGGAGCAACCCACGGAAGCGACAACAGCTTCGGCGGAGCCACGCTGCTTAGCGCCCGAAGCTTTGCATCTGGCCAATCCGTTGGCGCATTGAGCTTGTCGCGACGTTCTCGTGTCATCCGTGTGAGCTTCGGCGCAGCCTTGATCTTGGCGCGTTTCCAGGCCGCATAACGAGGGCCAAGAGATTGTGCTGGCAACGGAACTGACGACCAATACGGCAACGCCTCATAGCGCAGCTGCTCAGTGAAACTGTCTGCCAGATGCCGGTACACCTGAAAGTCCTCAGGCAACGGATCCGCATAAAGAAATTTGGTTCCGGCAAGTGGGTCCGCCGATGCTACGCTGTCTCGCTCAGTTCGCGACATCACCGGCGTCAACAGGATGCGCAGCTCATCTCTGAGCCGCCCGGCTTCGGCCACCTCATCCTTCAGCTCTGGATGGTTCGCATCAGTATGCGCGGCGATGTCACGCAGCTTATCGCCGAAATTTGAAAAGAGCGTCTTCGCGCGATCACGCACATCGGAACCGGCAAGAAACTCGATCAACTTCAGAAGCTCTGTGTGAGCGAGGGCGCCGCGTGCCTCCTCCCATCGTGTTGTTAGATGCGGATAGGGTGTTGCACTGAGCAGTAGAATCGCCGGCGGTGTGGCCGAGCCTTGAGGTTCCAGAAGAGCCCTTAGAAGCGGATCAGCGTCTCTCTCATCCAGAAGCTGTCGGTAACGCTGAAACTCGTCGAGAATGACGAGATCAGGTGGTTCTTGGCGCAGCGTCGCCAGTGCCAAGGCACGTCGGAGACGCCCGACAAAGATTGTGGGCTTGAGAGGCTTGACGTTCCGCTCCGCGTCACCGAGCACCGCCAGATCGAGCATCGCGCGCACCGGTTCGCCGAACTCAGCGGCCAACGCTTCACGAAACCGTCGCCGCAGACTCGGTGGTGAAGCCGTGAGCTTCGTTTCTGCGTCCGCGACAGCCCAATCCCACGACCCGCGCGCGCTAAGCCGCAACACGTTGGGGTCAAGATCGCGGGCGAAAGCGTGATAGGTTTGCTCGAGCAAGACCTTCAGGAACGCACGCTCTTCCTTGCGCCCTCCTGTCAGACGTGCCTGCGCGCCCGGAAAGGAGGTCGCGGGAGTCAACGCGTAGATGAGCACCGGGTTGTCCGGTCTCTTTGCGACCGCAATCAGTGAAAGTCTATCTGGTGTGGCAATTGCTGCCTTGCGTTGTGAACCATCAAGGAAACCTACAACACGGACCTTGTTCTGGTGCGAAACCGCGTGACCATTGGCGACGTAGTAGATCACCAAGGGCCGGTGCCCATCATCAGACATGCGCCGCGCCAGCTCCTTCGCCACGACCGTCTTCCCCAGTCCAACTTCGTCGGCTACCAAAAAACGTCGACGACCAGTCGGGTTGGCAAAGGCGGCGCACGCCGCGTTGACGGCAGCCTCCTGGAACGGTTTGGGCGCGCTCATCGGGGCTTGCCCTTACGTTCGGCGACGCCAAGTCCGCTACGGAGCTTGTGCCATAGATCATCGAAGCTCCTCAGCATATCCGCCGTTTGCGGCTCTTCCTTCCTAGCCTGCTCAAGCACGGCGGGCAAATATTGAGAGACCCGGCGGTCAATCTCGCGAAATTTCTCCGGTCCGCGCGCCCATGCAGCCAACATCTCTTCCAGCGTCGGCAGCGAGGAATCAAGCACCGAATTCATCCCCGATTCCGCCCGTTCCCGCGGCTCTTCATTCATCCAGTCACCCTCGGCCTCGCGGTCGTCATCGGCCAGCAATCCAGCTAGCCAGATCAAGAATCCTCTGGCACCAAGGAAGCGCACGAACGCGGCGCGGTCGCGATCCTCTCCGAATGGCGGATCCGATGGGGCTCGCTGCAGCCATGCGAGACTTTTGCCCCGACGGCTGATGCGTAGGTGCACGAACTCGCTTCGCTCCGCAGGAGCCACCGGTCCTAGATCCATGACGACTTGCTGCGCCGGCCAGATTGCTAGCTCGCTGTTAAGCGCGCCCACTTCCAGCACGATGTCTGACTCATCGGGATGTGGCCCACCTCGATGGAGATCGGAACGATGGGTTAGGCGCATGCGACCATCGTCGACAGTGAGCTTCGCCGCCCATCGCGCCGCAACCTGGGCACGTGCCCTTTCAAGCGCCTCTTCTTCCTGCGCTGCCGCGTCGGGCAAATGCTCGCTGCTGGGCGCATCGACCAGCCGGGCAGAACCGAGAAGCGCTCTCAGTCCTTTCTCGACCGCTTCGGTGACTAGCAATTCGGCCGTTACCTCGACATTGCGCCCGGTCCAAGCTCGCATGGTCGCGTTCGCGCTTCCGAGCCAGAGCCGCCGCGTCTGCCCTGATCGCATGTACAGAAGCTTCGCATGAAGACCACGGCCAACCTCTTCTTCCGCGTCATCGGCCAAGTCGTTGTCCGGCGCCGACGCTAAATGCTGCGGATCCGGCCCAGGATCGCCTACTGGATAATCAGGCGCATCCAACGCGAGCAGCTGGAACGCGGCCAATGGCGGACCAATCCGTTCGATTTCGCGCATCGTGGTCAGCAAAATTCGCTGCGCAGGCTTCTCTCCCCCCGCTACCTGCAGGGCAAGAAACTTGTTGTCGATGAAGGGGCTCACCACCGCGACTTCGTCCGTTCCCGCTGGTGGGACGGGGATCTGTTGGTCTCCGGTTCCTGCCGACCAACGAATCCGTTCGACACGCACGCCCGCTGGCGTCCGCCAAGCCACTTTCGCAATGGTCGCTGCTAGTGCAGCAGAGCGCTGTGCCTTGAGCGCGGCCCGGTCAGCCAACGCTCGCGCCAGATCATCCGCACCTGGAATTGGAACGCCGCCTTTCTCCCCGGAAATGAGCAAAAGCCCGATGTCACGATTCACGCATTCGGTGAGATTTCGACTCCCTATCCAAAGACGCCAGCCGATCTCGCCGTCCGCGCTGCGCGTTCGAACGAGCGCTGCCTTGGGATGCCAGCTGTGGATCGCCTCATCAAAATCGACTTCTCGAACGAACTGGTCCAGTACCGCCGCGATCCGAGGCGTCCTGCGCATTTTCGCAAGGCGGCCTCGCTGGATGATTATGCGTACCTTCCCGCGTAGGCGCTCGATAGCATCGGCGAAATCAGACGGGCTGCCGCGGCCCGCATCAGAGTCTTTCCCCGCCAGAGCGAGCAAGGTCGCGCCAATCGATCCCAGGTCCGCCGAATAGGATGACAGCAAAGCCAGTTCGACGCTTTCATCGGGACCCGGGCGTAGGCCCTCGAGGAACGAGAGCGCCGGCCAGCTATTGACCGCCCCGCTCATTCCGCGCCCGCCAAATCGTTGAGGAGCGTGCTGACCTGCCCCCATCTATAGTGGAGCGGCCCTGCGAGACCGTGCTCGTCCGTCGACCATTCGAGACGCCGGGTGCGTCCATTGGGCGTCAAGGGGAGCCGAGCGCGCGGCCCCTTGCGCTCTTCAGCCGCAGTATAGACATCGCGAAGCGTGACCTCGTCAAGCGACTTCGACGCGATCCAATTCTTCGTGGCTATCAGGACAGCACGCAATTTGGGAGGCAGTACACCGACGTCCGCCTCAAGCGCATCGACATTAAGCTTGACCGCGACAGCCCCATGTTCCTCGACTACATCGGTAAGGTGATCGCGATGTCGCGTTGATGTTTCCCGCCTATCGTCGACCTCGACGATACGTTCCAGGAGCGAGTCGTAAACGGCACGCCCCACAGCGGCCAGACTTGCTACTTGTTGGGCGTGCACAAGCGACTCCTGGTCGGGGCCCGCTATTGCGCGAGTCTCGTCGGCCCACATTTCTGACGGGGCTGCAGCCTCGGTACGGACCAACCGTGCGAGCAGGGAAAGCTCATGGCCGCCGTTACTGCGCAATTGGGAAAGCCGTTCGCGGAGAAACGCCGCCTCCGCAATCGCCAGCCGGAGAGTGAGCGGTCCGGCGTGCCAGCTATCCGGTCGAGCGGGGAGAGGCACAAACGGCGGGTCGAAACTGAGAAGCTGCTGTCCATCGTCATCAGTTGCCGCACCCGCGCTCTTCAGTTGCCGATGCGCTTGCGCTCGCGAAATCGCTCGCCCGTCAAGGCGCGGACGCAATATCCCCCACACCGCGAGCGCATTCCAATACACGGTCGACGGCGGCTGGCTCGATGTTTTGGGGAAGACGCGCCCTCCAATCACCTGGGATTCGCCTGCGTCTCTGAACCGGCCAGCAAGCTGCCTTTCGCGTTCGCGCAGAGCGCGCGTAGCTACCGGTCCCGTCAAACCTGCCAGATCCTCGAACAGCCAAGGCACGATGACTGCATAGCGGGCACGAGTGTGCAGCACTGATGTGCCGGGAAAAAAGCGATCGGCGTAACGCTGGTGGATCGTCAGAAAGCCGATCTCATCACGCACGCCCATGGACTCTTCGTCCATCTGCGCCTTCGCACGGGCCAGCGCGTCGCGCGACAGGTAGGTCCATCCCAACGCGGGCTCGATTGGCGGGTTCCGTCGGGACGATTTCGCGAGTTGGCGCAAGCTCTCAGCTCCACACGTATGACAAGGGCAACAGGTCACGTAAACTTATATGCTCAAGGAGTTGGGTGTAGCAGACTTCGGCCTTTATCGTCGGTTTTGCCGTCAACCGTGAAAAGCTTTTGCCACCGCTGGAGATTGGGCAATTTGCTGGGCGACGACGCTGACGACATGCTCAACCACAACTCCAAGAGTACCCGTATAGGATGCTCGATATCAGAGCAGCCTTTTCACTCTGTATCAACAAGCCTGCGCCGCCTGGCAATGCGTAGTGCCAGGTCACACGGCAGCATCTTGTTAAATTTGATCAGCTTGACGAGTTCCATTAGTGCATTATCCTCAATGCACTCCGAAGGCGGTATTTCCGACTTGATGCGAGGATCCAAGCGATAGTCGATTGAAAGACCGTCGAACCGATATGCGCCTCGCGCGGCCTCGCGTAACATCCGTGTGCGGTTAGCCAAGGTGCCGGCGAAAGTCCATAACTTGAAGCGGCCAGCCGCTAGCGTTTGCACGGCGCCTGCAGTGACGGGGGTCACATTACGAAGCTCATCGAGCGCAGCCGTCGCGCGCTTTGAAAGCGTCGCGTGTTCGATCCCGCCATTTTCCAGCACGAGGCCGATCGCCCGCGCGAGCTCCGCCCCGAATTCACGCCCTCCTCCCGTCCAGCGAGCCTTGCCTCCTTCTTTGGCTGGTTCCAGCCAGACGACGCGTTTTTTCCAGTCGATCTCCTTGACCTTCCAGCTGCGTCCCGAGAGCAATACAAAGTGCGGGCCCTGCTGAGCGGCAAACACAGACGGATCCAGAAATCCCAGTTCCGTACTTCCGTGCCGGGCTGAAAGCAGTTCAGGGCCGCTGAAGGTCGCCATCAGGTCACGGTAGTGAGCGGCGCCAAAGGCCCGCTCGGCGGCGGGGCCAATCTGCACAACATCGTCTGGATCGACAAACAGATATTGGCCGACAGCGAGCCCGTCGATTAGCCGCTCGATGTCGACGGGGGTGAGTCCGGGAAATGAGCGAAGCAACGCATCGCGCAGACTGCGCAATAGCACCTGGCCCAACTCCAGCGTGAGCAGAAGGGTCTGCTGAGCGACCACGTTCCACGGTTCGGGCGGTGGGATGGCCGCCTCCACCCAGCCCATTGACCACAGCTGACAGACACCGAGCGCAGTCAGAAGACCCTGCTCACTGGTTGTCAGGAACAGGCAACTGCGACGGGAGCCTGCCCGGCGACCGCTGCGGCCCATACGCTGCAAAAAAGATCCGACTGAAGCCGGCGAATCGATCTGGATCACACGGTCCAGGTCGCCGACGTCGATGCCTAGTTCAAGCGTCGACGTCGCCACGATGACGCAATCGCGCTCTTCGGCGAACGCCGCCTCGGCATGTCGTCGTTCGCTGGCACTGAGCGACGCGTGGCTGACGAAAGTGCGCACGCCAAGCCGGTTCAACGACGCCCCGAGTTTTTCCGCACTTGACCGGGAGTCGCAAAACACAAGACGCTTTTCGCCACGATACATTCGCGAGACGACTGTCGCAGCGTTTTCCAGGTTGCCGACCGCGTCGATGGTTACGTCCGCATCGGTCGATACCGTCGAAGACCCGACAACCGACCTGTCACCGGTCGGAGCGAACCACGCGAGTATGTCTTCCGGGTTACTTACGGTGGCCGACAAGCCTATGCGCTGGATCGGCTGCGGCGTGTACTCGTCGATTCGTGCGAGCACAGATCGCAAATGCCATCCGCGGTCGTCCGCGGCAATCGCATGCAGCTCGTCGGCGATGACTGTTTGCACGTTGCCAAACCACGACTGCCGCTCCAGCCTCGGCGAGATCAGCATGCCTTCGAGCGACTCGGGCGTAGTCAACAGGATGTCCGGCGGCTCCCGGAGTATGCGGCGTTTCCGACTATCAGCGACATCGCCGTGCCACACTTCCACGGTGCGGCCGAGCAAACTGGCGTATCGGGCTAGCCGCGGCTCCAGATTATTGAGGAGCGCCTTGATCGGGCAGACATACAGGACACTGAGCCCACGCCACGCTTCGGTCGTCATCCGCGATAGAACCGGGATGATTGCCGCTTCGGTCTTGCCGCCGGCGGTGGGGGCAAGCAGAAGGCAGTGGCGGCCCGAGTGAACCGGTTCGATCGCCTGGAGCTGCGTGGGCCGCAGCGTGCTCCAGCCCAGAGAATTCACAACATGGTACTGGACGGCGGGGTGCAGGCGCTCGAATGCCGTCATGGCAGCTCGATGTCGTCGATGGAACTCGCGCCGGAGGCAGCCCGTTCGTTCACAGTCATCTCGGTGTCGGCAAGGGTCAGCTTGTAGTTTTGACGAGGATTGAAATTTTCGTACAGGTCCACCCGGTCCAATACGTCGCCAACGAGCTTTTTGAGGAAGAGACGTGGTGCGACGCCCACCTTTCCTCCAAGCCCACCGGCCACAGCGGTAGCAAGCGTGTCCACGTACGCGTCGTCTGCCAGCCGACGCAATCGCACCTCGCTGGATTGTCCGGTAGCGAATATGTCGCGAACACGACGGCCCACCTCGACCAGCGCCGAATGATTGAAAGGCTGGAGCCGAATCTGCACTGCTCTGGGGTTGTCAAACTGACTGTCAGTCGCGAAATCCACGTGGAGCCGCTGAGCCAGTGGCGCGAGACGTTGAACGCCCTGCGGGCCGTCATAGAACGCGGGCGTGCCGGTAATGACAAGATAAAGTCCCGGAAAGCGTCCCGCGTCGATCTCATCAATCCACTGTCGAAGAGCGTTCAGACCTTTCTCGCGCGTGTCGGCCCTCATCCGTTGCAGCGTTTCAACTTCGTCCAATACCAGCAGCAATCCAGCAAAGCCGCTGTCGCGCATGATCGTTAGCAGCCCCACGAGAAAGTTCGTCGCCGTGAAGTGATCGAGATCTCCCTTGACGCCGGCGGCACGCTTGATGCCCGCGGCGACATTGGGCTGGCCGGCCAGCCAGCTGATCAGGCCATCGGCCAACTGGACGTTTCCCTCCGAGAGGGCCTTGCGATATGCGCGCAGCACCGCCGAAAAGGCCGGTGCCGATCGGCTGATCAATGCGAGGCGTGCCTCCATCAGCTCATTTGTGCGCTCAAGCAGGGCCGCCATGTCGCTGGCGTCAGTCCGGCCATCCGCCAGTACATCCTGCTCGAGCGCGAAGAACCAGCCGTCGATAATGCTGCGGAACGCGCCGCCCGGCGTGTCGCTCGTGCCCAACCGCTCGACCAGACGTCGATAGACGGTTTCGAGCCGGTGCAACGGCGTCTCAGTTTCGTTAATCTGGACTTCGCTCGTAGCAAATCCCCGGGCGCGCGCGCGTTCCTGCAACCAGCGTCCGAAGAAAGTCTTACCGCTGCCGTACTCGCCGCGTATTGCCTTGAAACCGGCGCGGCCTGTGGCCACTGCGTCGAGTTCCGCATCCAGCGCGGGAGCCAGTCCTCCGAGCCCCACCGCCAGTGCATCCAGCCCGGCGTTTGGCACTGTGCCGCGGCGCAACGCCGAAATGATCTCTTCCCTTCTAGCCGCGCCGATCATCGCGAGTCTCCCGCTGACGGAGCGCTGAATTGCTGCATCAGCAACGCACGGTTGATTTCCACCGTGTCCGATGTGTCGTCCACGGTCAGCACCTGCGCCTGATCGACATTCAGCATTCTGCGTGCGGCGCTCAGCATGCCGCCGAGTCGCAGCTCGGGGATACGTAGTCGCTGAGCCAGTGCCGCACGGGTCAGCTTTCCGCCCCGTTCGTCGAGCGAGTGGAGGAGCGTGCGCATCTGCTCGTCCGGCAATGCAACGCGCGCTGCGAGCTGACGCTGCGAGGCGTATAGCACAGACGTCAGGACCACCGTGACCCAGTCAGCCGCTTCCGGCGCAGATCTCCGTTGCAGCACCGGCAGATCCTCGTCGCCGAACAGGCCGACTTGCGGGCCGCCTTGCGGAGTCGGCTTGGCCGGAGCCCGTTTGGCTGGTGTCCTGCTTACCGGGGCAGGTTGCGCCGGCCTGAACGTCGGCTCCGGCAGATCCCACCATACTGGCTGCGGCGGCGGGGCAGGCATCCAACCGCCGACATTGACGCCGAATGGCGCGAAGACGCTCATCGGCACGATGGCTTCGGCGAGCGACGCCCCACCGTGATAGCCATTCTTGCGGCCGGTGTAGCGGGCAGATTCACTCCAGATGCAAATCGCCTCGTTGCTCCCCTCCGGTGTCAGGACACGGTTGCCGGACAGCATGATCTCGCGGGCATCCGCGATCTGCGAACCGGCGCGCCAACGGTCGTTGATTCCGCCAGGAATCTGGCTGCTGTTTTCTTCCAGCATGTGCCCGTGATCCGCGGTGACGATCACGATGCGCCGGGAGTCCCGTGCCTCGCGCAGCAGCGGCAACAGCAGCCGGAGGTCTTCCAGGCTCCATCGCTGGTGCAACTGGTCAGGCCCGCTCAGATGGTCGTCGACGGCGTTGTAGACGACACCGACCACCTTTTGCGATGCATCGGCAAGCGCCTCGCGCACGTCGCCGGCAAGACTGCCGCCCGCGCTCAGGTCTCCCTTGTGAAACAGTTTCGGTGAGTGGATCGCACCGCCGTGAGGCAACAGCGCCGGATAGGTACGAAATGCGGTCTTTTCGTTGCTTGCGGCCCCAACGGCGATTCGACCGCAAAGCAGACTCGTGCGGCTCACGGTGGTGACCGTCGGGAACGCCGCCAGTCCGAGCAATGGCTTGCCGCCGGCCTCGGGGGCAAGCTCGACCCATCCGTGGCGTTCCGGCCGCTCGAACAGCTCGCGGAAGATCGACAGGCTGAGCCCGTCAACGACGAGCAGTAACACGGAGTGCGACGACGCGAGTCGGCCTACCAGCTCTTGCAGTACAGACTCGACCGGAAGGACGCGCTCACCGGCCGCCGCCGACTCGCGCAGGCTGGTCGCAAGTGTCGTCGCGAACCCATTGTTCAACTGGCCGCGGCGCTGGGAAACCACAAGCCGCAACGACGCGTAAGCCGCAGACAACTCCGGTAATTCGTCGCCTCCCAGCAGCTTGAAGCGAGCCCAGTCGACAAACGCACCGTCGTCTGCATAGGTTGCAATGTGCTGCGCCAGATTCGCGGCAGCCGATGGCGCACGCAGCAGCCAGCGCGCCAGCCGCCGGGCCATGCGGACCCGTTCGACACGTAGCGGTTGCTGAGGCGCGAGATGATGATCGGTCACTGCGTTGGCCGCGTCCTCCAGTTGCGCCGCATGCGCATCGGTCGGCGTCGACACATGCTCGCTCAACACCTGTGCGAATTGTGCGAGGCGTTGCTCGAAGCCGCCCCGCAGCCAGTCACTCCGGTATGCAAAGTCCGCTACGCGCAGTTCCCGCATGATCGCGTCGGCGCGTTCGAGCGTCGCCATTGCATCTTCAGGTGACGTATGTTCAAGCAGTCGCGTGGCCTGATTGGCCCATTCCCGGCCTTCGGACACCGAAATATGCTGGTCGGCGACATACCGCTCCATGCGAACCGCGGCTTGCGCAAGCACGGGTATACCTTCGGCGGCAGCGCTGAATACGACGTCGCAAACGAGGCCAAGCGGCGCGGCATCGAATCCTCTTCCCGCGTCGATGCAGCGCACGATCAACGAGCCCGCAGGACCGGCGTGGCTGCTCATCCATTGCAGGATGTCGCGACGGGCCTTGGGCGACAGTTTGTCCAGCAGCACCGGTAAATCCGGGCGTTGTGCCCAGCGCATCAGCGCGGCGGCGTCGGATTGCGTGGCATCGAGACCGAGGCAAAGGCGAAATACTTCGCGCCAGGCGGTCTCCAGATCCAGAAAGTCTCCCGGTACCGGCGTGAATGGCTTGCCGTCCGCGCTGTCAATCAGCATGTCGGGCATCCAGTCATAGCGGCCCAGACGGGCATCCGTTTCCTTCGCCCCGAACATTCCGCGCAGGATCTCCCATCCTTTCGGCTGGAAAATGCGCGCGCGCGCCAGTCGTGAAGCCACGTCGTCCGGAACGTCCGTGTCTCTTAGCGGCGTCATCAGGATGAGGCCGTCCGTGCCCGCACCGGCGGTTTCGAGGTCCGTCAGCGCCTCGCGCAGCGCGAGCCGGCTTTCGCACCAGCGCAGGTTGTAACGCCGGCCGGCTCGTTGCAGGAACTCCGGCCACGGCCCCTTTGTCGACGCACGAATCGCCACAACAGAGGCGTTGGCGTCGCGCTGCAGGACCGAGTCGAGTTGGGCGCCGATCTGTGCGATCGAAACGATCTGCGTTGAGCTCAATGTTGCGTTCCCCCTCTGCGCTGCAAGCGCCAGTGCAGGGTCAGCTCCAGCTCACTGTCGTTGTCCACCTTCGCCTTGAGTTGCTGAAGGAGCGCCGACGCCGACCGGGCATCCAGATCCGCGCGCTGGTTTTCTTCAACGACTATCGTGAACGCGTCGTGGGTGGGCTCTGGCGGCTGAAACGGTGGTGGCGGTTCGGGGGACTCCGGTTGCGTGACAGGTGACCTGTCTGCTGCCGGAGACGATGCTCCCGCTTTAGCCGGCTCGGACAACAGGCCAACCGCATCGCGGACCAACTCGTCCAGCTTGATCTTTAACCCAATGACGTGCTCGTCGTTGCGCAGCAATTCGGCTAGCTGCGCGGCAAGCCGTTGACCCGCAGCCTGTCGGTGGTCCGACAGATTGCGGACGGCGTCGAAGAGTTGCCAGTTCCCCCGGAGCAGTGCGTCTACCGCGGCCTGTGCCTGAGCGATCGCGATGCCGACCGCGGTTTCGGAGGTTTCGAGCGACGCGGTGGCGAGAGTTGTCACCAGCGTGGAGTCACTGGCATTCGCCAGCGCGTCGAGCAGCACCTGCGCCGACTCCGCCGTGCGTTGACGCGCACCCGGCTCGCCCGGTGCATAGCGGGCCGTGCGGTCGGCCACGGCCGACACCAAGCCCCCGACCGCGGTGCGTTGCGCGTTGGCCTTCTGCTTGACCTCCGATACCAGCTTACCCGCGTTGGCCGCGTTCAACGTCTGTGCCGGGACGAGGCCGAAAAGGCTGGACGCGCGTTGAAGCGCAGTCTGCCAGTGCGCGGCCGACGGCAACCGCTCCTCGCGAAGTTCCACGTCGTCCGGCAGCCGGTCGATGTCAGGTTCGAAAGGGCCGCCGTGATGCAGGAAACGACGGTTCGTCTGTGCCGCAAAAGCCAGGATCAGGAGGTTCTGTAGCTCCGTCGGCAGACCCATCGGCCTCGGCTGATCTATCCATTCGCGCAGCTTCCCGACGGTCAACGGCCCACCGCCTTCGAGCGCCATGCGTTGCGTAAAGTGGGACTGCCAGTAAGTCTCAATCAGCAAGTGCGTCTCGGCCATCTGACCGAGTTTCAACGGGTTGACGATGGAGCGCACGACTCTTCGCGAGGCCTGATCCGTCACGAGGCTTCGTTGTTGTGGCGCATCGATGGCGGCCCGGACTTCAGCCCAGACTTTCTTCACCGCGGAAGGTTTGATCTCAGTGTCGAACAGCGGATGTGCCGGGTACTGATGGGTAATAAGCTGATCCAGCAGGTCTTCAAAAGCGGCCTTGAAATCGGCACCCACGGGGGGCCTTGGCGCCAGCGTCGGATCGAGTGAGCGGAACTGTTGCTCGGCCGTGAGGACATGAGACACCGCTTCTTCCGGCTGCGTGGAGATGCCGTATGCCACCTCGAGCGCGCTACGGAGCTTTGCCCGTAGCGAATCGCGCTGGTTTCTGGCCAGAACCCGAGCCTGCGCGCGATCGACGATGGACAGATGAGCCGCGTACTGATCGAAGCGCTCACCCTGGAGGATGTAGTCGAGAATGACATATCGCCCGAGGTCATTCAGCGCCTTCTGGCTCAGGAAAGACGGCAGCCACACGAGGGTCCGGGTGCTCCCGCCACGGTAATCGCCTAGCCGGGCCAGATCGTCGTTGGGCGTCCGGTTGGGTTCGTCGAACGGGAAGTCGAGGATGACGCTCCAGGCGCCGGAGCGGCCCTTGAGTTCCTCGTCCCGCATTTCACGCACGTTTGCGTAAAACACTTCTACCTCGCGCTTCGTCCCGCGCCAGGAAAAGTCATAGGTCAGAAAGAGCCCACCGATGTCCTGCATGCCCAACTGGTCAAAGAGGAGCTCACGCACCTTCTTGCGGCGGTTGCCCGAGTTATCGATGCCCTTGGCTTGATCGAGCACCCGTTCGAGATCGACACCGGTGATCTGTATCGACACCAGCGGATTGAGATCTTCCGTGACCTTGATTTCGCCTACCTCGCCGGCCCAGTCGCGAAGCTTGCGCTGCACCAGCTGCACCTCCTGTCCGGGAATCGGCGACCTGAAGGTGCCGTGATTCAACGCGGCCAGCCGCGCAGGCGTCAGCGCCTTCAGCGATTCGACGTTCGGTACCAGTGCGGACAGCAGCAAGGTTTTGAGCAGTCGCGCATCGTTGCGCAGATTCTTCGCGAGGGCGGGATCGGCCTGACCCAGTTTGCAGGCTTCCCACGTCACGCCATGTTTAGCCTCGAGCATCGGCAACAGGCGCTGGTTGTAAAGCCGTTTTGCGTTTTCGAATTGCACGCGCATGGCCTCGAACGGCTCGTCGCCCTCCGCGATCACGTCCCACAAATCGCCCACCGGAATAAGTTGACCGAGTTCCAGGTCTTCGCGCCGGTCCACCAGCAGTTGCAGCATGAGCTTCAGCGCAGTGCGCTCGCGCTGCAATGCGGCCGACACGGCGATCAGCGTCTGCACGAGTGCCGGGCTGAACGGGTAGACCTTGCGGAACATCTCCCGGTCCGCGTCCGTCGTGAGCAGCGTGTCCAGCACGTCGCGTCGCAACCGCAGCAATTCGTCGAAGGCCGCCGCCAGCGTTGCCTTTGCCGCTTCGTTGATCGGGCGCAGCACGCGCTTCTCGGCGATGGCCGGGAGGTTGCGGTCTTCGAGCGTGATCCGGTGGAAACGGGCTTCCCAATGGCGCAGCACGTCGGTGAATTGCACGCCGATGGCGCCGGGCAGGTTGTCGCCCACCAGTTCGCGCAGGTCACGCTGGCGAGCGACGAAGCTGATCAACGGAACCGGCCGGTCGGCGTTGGTCGCCTCGACGAGCTTGACCAGCTTGGTGCCTTCACGGCTGACGAAGTTGACATCCGCGGCGTGACTGGCGAGCCACAGCACGAGTTCGTCGAGGAACAGGATGACTGCGTCGTAGCCCAGATCCTGCGCGTGGCGGCTCATGATCGCGAGGCCGTCGTCCAGCGACACGAACGATTCGCTGTCGCCGGCCAGCGAGCGATACGCGGAGAAGAACTGCGCGATCAGATCGCCTACGAGGCGTGCGCGTTCGGGGCCGTTGGGCGGCTCCAGCATCGCGGCTTCGAAGCTCGTTGCGTCCCATCCGGTATCCAATGCACCCCATCCGCTGCCGCCGCTGGCGCTGCCTTCATTGAGCTTGCTGAAAAATGCCTCGTCTCCCAGACGGGTCCGGAAGGCCTCCGCGTCGCGGAACAGTTCCTCGGCCAGATAGAAGCCCGGAATAGAAGCTCCAGGATGCAAATGCCGGACATACTCGGCGTACTGGCCGAGAACGCCGGATTCCATGTCCCGGGCGCCGATCATGTGATACGGCACCATCAAAAAGCGCTTGCCCCGCGTCCAGGTGGTCTGCGCGACGGCGTCGGCCAGTTCGGGGATCGCGCGTGCCTGCGTGTTTCCCGCGAGCAGCAGGTTCAGCACGGCCATGAAGTGGCTCTTGCCTGAACCGAACGAGCCGTGCAGGTAAGCGGCTTTGCTCGTGCCGGAAAGCACCGCCTGCTGGACGAACCCAAGCGCATTCTTGAAGGCGTCCGCGAGCTGCGGCGTGACGACGTAATCGCGCAGTGTCTGCTCGGGGTGCGTGACGCCTTCGGACAGCTTCAGCACGAAGTCGCCCTGGTGAACCCGCTCGGGTATTGAAATGAGCTCTTTGATCAATGGCATGGGGGGTCTCAGGTTCGCTTTGCTCTGTACTTTAGGCTAGTTTGCGGCGCCCACGACGGGCCGGCGCGGCGGCCGGTTTCCACGCGCGCAGGTCGTCGAAGGTGTAGCCGAGTTCCCGCGCCTGGTCCGCGAGGAAGCCGGCGTAGTAATCGCCCATGCGTTCGCCGAAGGTCGGATCGATTTCGTTGTGCCACTGCTTGAGCCACGGCACGAGTTCGAGCAGTCCGGACAGCAACGGTTGCAGGCGCTCGCGCGGCCACCCCTCGTTGTCCTTCATTTCGAGGTAGCAGGCGGCGATAGCCGTGGCTTGTTGCAGGTGGTTCCAGCCGGCCCATGCGATAACGAGGCTTGTATCCGCGCCGCGTTCGCAGTAGGGATAGCTGATCCAGCGTTCCTTGGGCACATCCAGGCCGCCTCGCAGGCGCCAAAACTCGGATTTCAGAAAGTCCTTGCTCTGATACTTGGGCGGCACGGGGATCTTGCCGACGTCCTCGCCCGCATCCTCGCGACGTTGCTGCGTCCAGGTGTCTTCCCACTGCGCGCGTTTGCGCAGGCCGCTGTCGGTGTAACGCAGCACGGGCAGAAAGGGCACCGATTCGCTCGCGACGAGTTCGGCCACGATCTGGCCGACGTCGAAGTCCGAATGGCCTGCGTACAGTTCGGCGATCTGCGTGAAGTCGGCGTTGGTGCGCACTGCGTCTGCGAGGCGGCTGACGGCGGTAAGTTGTGGCGGTTGGTCGTCGCTGGCTGGCCACAGGTGTGGGGCTTCTAGCTGATCCAGCAGCCAGTCTCGTAGTGCTACACGTTCCAATGTGCCCCAAGCCGTTGTCTCCCACCTTCTCTTGCACCCCATGCTCTCCATCAGCCCTGTATTGCGATCATGCTCGATCAAGTCGATACGACGCTGAACGATCTGTCGGTATTCTTCTGGCCAACGAGCAGGGATATCCACAGTCGGAATGATGTTTAACCACTCAAACCATTTGGTCTCAAGCACACCCGCCGCAACTCGGCGAGCAAGGACGATTTCAAACGCTCGTTCACCGACAGCGACTTCGGGCGGGCGTGAGTAGGTCAATGTCGCCGGCGGCAAGTCAAGTGGAAGCACGCCGTACGCTGCATAAGCGTGCCAATCCAGCTCCTCCTGCCATGCAACCATGTGGCGCCGGATTGAAGCTGCCTTTTCCCGGGAGGTATCGAGTGTCTTGCGGTCGGGCAACAGTCCGCCGGCCGCCGTCTTTGCTAGCAGGGCCGCCGGTTCGCAACTCCTCAGCTCAGAGGCCAAATGATCCAACTGGCGCGCCAGGTTGACTGGTCGTTCAGCCGCGAGTGGAAAGTCGGAGATCTTTGTGGCATTGAAGGCATAGAAATCATGCCATTTCTCGTCCTTGCTGCTTCCGCCGCCGGGCCCACCCTTGTTGTGACACACTTGCTGAAACCAGAAGCAAGCTATTGATGAGTTCAGTAATCCCAGCAGGCCGAGATAATCGTCCTCGCTACTACCCTCTGCCAGCTTGATCACGGGCGCCGTCTGCTTGAAGACCTTACCGCCGCGCTCAAGGACGAAGTGGTTGTGGGTGGCGACCTCGCCGAAGGTAATGGTCAGAGGGGAAAGCAGCCTTTGTCGATACACCTCCCTCAGATCCCACCATCGGAGGCCGCGCTGCTCGACGGGAACCCCGAATGCTTTTCGATCACGCAGCGAAGTGCGATACGGCCAGAGATACTCGATGTGTCTAACCGTTTCAAGCGGTTCGAGATCGTGACCGGAATTGTCGTAAGGCCACAGTACAACTGACGTAGGCATGCAACTCCAGTCGCGCACTTCGTCGCCCTCTACTATTACGCGTACATGTTCTAGGCAAGAGCGTTTTGGCACGCCATTCGGAGCCATTAAACAATTATCCTCGCCGGTGATGACGAGATATCCCACGTCTGCGCTCGCATCGGTCAATCTTCGACCAATTGCTTCAATAGCCTCACGTAACTGGACAGCCCCGCCGCCCCCAATACTCCATGGGTGCTTTGCGAAGGACGCCCGAGGAATATCATCGACAGTCAAGAACTCGCTTTCTGATCCTGCACGATCGATTTGCGCGACGATTGCTGACCAGACGAATCCGTGTGCCGGATCATCGGGTGCGCTGGGCTCGCCCTTAATGCCCATCACAGTGCGGATGGCACTGTTCACGGGACCGCGATGGCGCCCAAATAGCATCACTGTCGGTGTGCCGTGCCCGGGGATGTAGGCGCCCGAAGTGTCAACAACGTGCGTCAGATCCAGCCGCGGCAATACCCCCTCGATCAATTTGCTGCCGAACTCGCGCTTCATGAACGAGTTGGCGGTTATCAGTCCGACGTAGCCGGCCGGCCGACCGTTACCGGTCAGAGCCAACTCGAAAAAGCGTTCAGTGAATGGGCAACCAAGCGAATACTGGCGATGGCAACTGGCATAGCGCTGCCGGTACGCCGCATTCAGCGCCGCGTCCTTCACGGTGATATACGGCGGGTTGCCCACCACCGCGTGGTACTGCTGCCCCAAAACACGATTGACCTCTTCCAGATCCTCGCTGGCGTACGCGTGCGCAAGCTCGGTCCCGGCATAAGTCTCGGCGGCTCCAAACATGTCGTCAGTGGCCGACAGACCAAAGCGCTTGCCGTGCAGCAGACTGTCGCCAATAGCAACATTCAGTTTGAAGTTAGGCGCTTCTGAAAGACGATGCACATCGCTAGCCTTGAGCGCCGCCACGAGCAAGCGGAAGCGCGCAATCGCGACGGCGAACGGATTCAGATCGACGCCTGCCACAGCATCCAATGCTTTCTGCGCGACATCGCGCCGATTGCGTGCAGGATCATTACGCGCCCATTCATCCACGAGCCGATAAAAACCACCGAGCAAGAAGTGCCCGCTACCGCAGGTCGGATCGATCATGCGCGCTTCGCGGAACCCGAATTCGCGGATCGCCGGTGTGAGCGTGCGGTCGAGGATGAATTCCTCGACAAACTCCGGCGTCTGCAGCAGCGCATAGCGTTTGCGAGTGGCCTCGGACAGATCCTGATACAGATCGCCCAGGAAGCGCGTATTCCAGTCGGAGTCGGTGAAGTCGTGGATCAGCGTGCCGGTGTTCGGGTCCACCTTCTGCCAGAACTGACGCAGTTCCATCGCGGCATCGCCGCTGATGCCCAGTCGGAAAACCGGGTTGTGCGCCTCGTCGAAGAACGTATGCAGGCCCGGCAGCATGCCCGCTTCGCCGAACGCGCCTAGCAGATATTCGCGGTCGCTATGCGTCGGACGCGCCTGGAAATAGGCCTCGTGCCGATCGCGTGCCAGCGCCAGCCGGCCCGACTCGGGCGTGCCGCCTAGCCACGGACGATCCACGAGGGTGTTGTCTTCGATGAAGCGGAGGAATACGCACGAAAGCAACCAATGCACGCCGGCCTGGGTGATGACCTGGTCCGCCCAGCTTTCGAAGGTCTCGGCCGTCCGTTCCGCGTCGCGCGCGGCTTGCCATTCGGCGGTCAAACCGGCCTTGAGCTCGGATACGTCGGCGATACGTTGGCGCAGATCGTCCTCCAGCCGCTTGAGCTGGCGTGTGAGACCGGCGAGGAGTTGCGTGGCGTTAATCAAGGTCTTCTCTTTTGTTCTCGGTTGTAGCGGGTGACTGTCAGTGCGTCTGTGCAGCAATTCCTGCAAGATGCACATCATCGACCCAAGGCTGGGTGAGCGCTGTCACGCCACTCGCATTGACGAGGGGAACTGGCGTTGTATCGATAAACGCAACACCGGGCTCGTGGCAGGGCAGCAGCAGCCATACGGCAGGTGTGCGCCCAGGACGGCCAGCGGTCGCCTCCAGCTCGCTGATTACGTGCATCAAGTCGTAGCGAGCCAGCAAACCCGCATTGACGACCAGCAGAGGGGCTGGGCTGTCCAGCAAGGCCTTCGTCAGTGCCGGGACTGTGCGCTTCATGAGACCAAGCAGATTGCGCCAGTCGCGCGAGCCTGATTCGGCGCCGTCTGCCCGCAATACTACAGACCAGTCGACGCCCAGCTCGGCTGCCTGAGCGCGCAGTTCGCGCAGCAGCAACGCGTCAACGCTAAGCCGTTCCAGCCCTTGCGGCCGTAGCTCGCTTGTGCGGAACCGCTGCAAGAGCTTTGCCTCTGCCCGCTGCGCAATGCGCGGTTCCGTCGTCAAAACCAGCAGGCCGCCTTGCTTGAGGCTGTGCTGCAAACGGTCTTCTATCGCTCTTGCATCGGCTACGGCGGCGGCCATCCGCGGCGACGCGCTGTTATCCGCAGTCGAGTAATCGACGAATCGGGTGGTTGTGCCGACCGTTGCATGGGTTCCCAAACTCTGTCGTCGGTAGGCGCCGGCACCGTGATCGCAGGACTGATCCCATTGCAGTGGCGCGCCGGCTTCTTCCAGCAGGCGGTCGAGGTCGGGTCGCTTCGGCAACGGGTCGGCCTCGGGATAGCGTCCGTGCACCCGATCCTGCAATTCACGAACCTTCAGCTCCACGGCACCGATCAGCGCGCCCATCGATTGTTTCAGCGCCATCAACGCCGACATGCCACGCGGATAGATCTCTTGCCGGCTGGAAAGCGCCGCCTGACGCGACGCCATCGTTGCGAGGCGAAGCAGACGAGCGGAAGCGATCGGCGGAATGGCCATTGCGTCGTCCGCGTCCAGGTCGACGCCGTACGGAGACGGCGTCGACACGGCTTCGAGCGCTTCGAGGACGCGGCCCGGTGGCATTAACGGGTCCGCTAACGCACAGGTATCCGCGACCGTCCCCAGGTGGCGGGCGTAATCGGCCCACGGCTGGGACGTCGCGACGAGCGCGACCGGGCTGTGTTCGAAGATCTCGAAGCGGGGTTTGTCGAGATGCGACTCGGCTTCGAGTGCCGCCCGAGTGACGGCGCAGGCGAGCCGCAGGCGCTCCGCATCCTCCTGGATCGCACACCCACGCAGCGCCAGCAACGCGAACGCCACTTCGTGAGCTGTCATGACCTGCCCCTGAGACGCAAGCAGCGCATCGAGCTGCGTGCGGAGTTCAGTGAACGCCTTGTGCTTGAGCCAACGCTCGCGGGCCTTGATCAACGCTGTCGTCAGCGTGCCGCGATCCAGATGGGACGCCTGCGCAGCGTCTCCCAACGTCGGCCAGTCGCCGGCGGGAACTTCGTCATCGAGGCCCAGGTAGTACGCGAGCGCGGCTTCTTCCGGGCGGTCGTCGCCGGCAGGGCGACGCGGCAGCAGGATCTCGGCCAGCTCGTTGACGGTAATCGCGCCCTTGGTGTCCTCGCCGTCGTCGTCGCCGGCCGTGTGCAGGCTGCCGCGCCCCTGGGTGAGGTCGGGCCGCAAATACGCCAGCTCCTTGGCCTTGATCCGGATCTCCTTGCGAATCTTGTCTCCCACGCCGCGCAGATACCGGAACCGGATGCGGTCGACCGCGAGCAGCTCGCGCGCGTTGTGGATGCCCATGCGCTCGAGCACGTCCTGCGCTTCAAGGCTGTAGCCGAGTTCGGCCATCGTGGTCTGGATCGTGGTGGTCAGCGCGATGGCTTCGAAGCTGTCGGTCGCAGGCGGGTGCGTTGTCGACGCGCGTTCGAAGACATGGCGCCAGGCTCGCAGCATCTCCTCGGCATTGTCGTGACGTTCGCGGAAGTCGCGCCGCAATGCCTTCGAAAAGAACTCAGTGAGGGGCTGCCGCACCACGGGATCGAAGACATCGGACTCGATGGTCGCCTCGACATCGAGCATGGCCGGCGCCGTCCGGCCATCGCCCCAACGCGGTGGCTTGCCTACTGCCATTTCGTAGAGCGTGACCGCCGCAGCGAAGCGTTCCGCCGACAGATCCCAACGCCGGTGAGTGCGAAGCGAGAGGAACGGGTCCAGGTAGGGCGGCGTTCCGGCAGTGAGGTTCTCGGCAGGCGTGCGTGTCAAAGAAAAATCGAACAGCACGAGCTTGAGCCGCTTCGTGCGCGATTCCGTGATGCCGATGTTGTCCGGCTTGATGTCGCGGTGGATGACGGCCGCGTCCTCGATGTGCCGCACGGCATCGATCAGCTCTTCACCGAAGCGCTGCAACATATCGAGCGAAAGGCGCCCTTCGCGCTTTAGCTTCTGCGCGAGCGTTTCTTCGCCGGCTCGCTTCAGCAACAATGCGGTGCGGCCCGCGACCGTGCGCTTCTCCCGCAGCGCGACGATGTTCGCGTGTTGCAGCTTGCCTAGCGCATCGGCTTCGGCTTCGAGGTTTTGGCTCCGGGACGCATCGACAGCAACTTTCAGGACGAGTTCTTCGTCGCTGCCGTCCGGGCGCACGAGCAACGCGTCGCTGGACGAGCCCCGACCCAGCCGCTTGAGGACCGTGAAGCCGCCGTCGACCCGGTCGCCGGGGCCGGCACGGCTTGGATCAACGGTGCGTTCCGGATCGGGTGCGGTGAGTTCGTCTTCGACTTTATCCAGGTCGTCGAGGAAGCCCTGCACGGAGTCGTATCGCGTCACGACTTCCGGGTTGGTGGCGAACTGAACGAGTTCGTGCAGGCGCGTGCTGCAACCATCGAGGACGTCCGAAAGACGCAGGCCGGGCCCAAGCCGCAGCTTGTCCGCGAGTTCTAGTGTCGAGGTGGCGGGTGCCTGCCCGCTGAAGATCAGGTACGTGAGACACCCAAGCGCAAAGATATCCAGCTCCGCACCATGAGCCGGATCGGCACGCGTCGTTTCCGGCGCGAGGTAGACGAGGCCAGGATCGTCGACGTAGGCCTCGACGTGCTGCGTTCCGGTGGTGTGGTTGACGCTGCCACCGGGAGAGGCCGCCTCGCGCGCAGCCGTTTGCCAGTTCATCAGCTGTACGTTCAGCTCCCCGCTTTCGACACCGCGAACCAGCACGCTTTGCGGACCCAATGCCCGATGGAATAGGCGACGTGAATGGGCAAACTTCAGCACTTCCGCGATCTGGCGCACGAGCGCCAGCCGGTGGCCCGCATTCATTCGCTGGCCGTGGTCGCGAATGAGGTGATCGAGGCGGACCGCCTTGGGATCGTGATCGAAGATGAGAGCTGGGCCGAGTTCGGTGTCCTTGTAGTCGCGGCAGCGAAGGATGCCGCTGTGCTCAATGCCTTCGAGGATCTTGAATTCGCGCTGGGCCTGGGTGACCCGCGCCTGACGCTCTTCCGGGCTCGTGGCGCTAGCGAGGTTATAGATGCGTACGCGACGCTGGACCTCAACGCTGACGTGTTGGGCTACCCACTCCTGATAGCTGGGGCCGTCCACGATCATCTTGATCAACTGGTAGTCGCCAACCTGACGATGCTTGTTCGACGGACGGATTCCGGCTTCCATCAACCCGCGTGCAATGGTATTAACCTGCTGGCTGTCCACCGGCGGATGCTGGCTAGGGCGCACACCTCGGGAGAGTGCGCCGATGATTCCGCTGTCTTCAAGGTCGCCCGGGCGCCCTCGAAGGAACACACCGGAGCGGGCATGTCCCTGCAGCTTGCAATGGAGCGTCGTGGACGACAGGAACACCAGCGGCTCGATGAACGGCAGCCGGATCTTGGCCTTCACCACCGACCGCTGCCGTCGCAGCAGGCTGGCGAGGCGTTTCGATTTGCGGTCCGTGAGGAGCAACGGGTTGTCCACCGAGCGTTCGCGGCCGTCAGTAGACCATGTCCACGTATGGGCGTCACCGGAAACGGTCCCCGGCCGGGATTTGATCTCGATGATGAAAAGTCCTGCAGGCGTCAGCGCCAGCGCGTCGACTTCATTGACCTTGCCTTCGTCGTCGATGAATTCGAAATTCGTCCAGACATGCCACGGGTCGCGATCGGGCAATTGCGCGCGGAGCCACTCAAGCGCTTCGCGTTCCCAGGGAAAGTTGGATTCGGCGATGACATGCCATCGGTTGGCGCTCAGGCTCATACGTTGCGCTCCGCCTCGTCTGGAACATATTCAAAAAGGTCTGCGGTTCCGCACCGGAACAGCTCGCAGAGTTTGCTGATCGCCGGTAATTCGATGCGCGTGGCCGTCTCGTTACAAAGAGACGTCACCGTGCTGCGGTTCAAGCCTGTTATGCGGGCAACGTCGGAAACGCGCAGCTTGTTGCGGCCCATCAGGGCCGACAGATGGCAGCGGATCATAGCGGATTACGGGGGCGGAATGCTGCGCAGGATAACATTTTTCTTTGGACAATACACGAAGAATGCCCTGCCTACCAACCGCTGCTGAGCGCTGCTTCGACTGCAGTCTTTTCTCCGGCGTACTCCCCGGTGCATCACGGACAAGCTAATGCCGCCAGTCCTTAATCCGGACTGGACGGAGAAGTAACACCAAAGCCTTGATCGACTGACCATCAACGTATGTGGAAGCGAAACAGTGCGCTTTTTCTCGGCGCGAGGGACCTGGTCGTCCATCGACGTCGAACGTTTTCAGGCTAACTTCTATCTTTGATAGATTTCTGCCCGCCGCATTAGCTCTTTTGAGCTGGTCAGCGCGGCAATAGTTTGAGAAGTGTGATTCGAGCTATACCGAAGGCGAACACCGCGGAGCAGTTCTGCATCGCACGGTGTGCGGTATCACGTACGCCGCCCTCTTCAATGCGGCGCAGACACCCGAGTATCTCGGGCGCGGTGATTTCGGCGATAGGGCGCTTTCCGAGCCAGGGGAAGAGGTCATTCTCCAACCGGGCGATAACCTTTACGCGGTGAGACTCCGCTTTATCGAACATCATGCGCTCGAACCAGTCACGGGCGACCGCTTCGAAGTCGTTGGCCGCACTGGCGAACCTGGCCGCCCTGGCTGCCTTCTTGTGTTCACTCGGGTCGGTGTCGTTCGCCAGGAGTTTTCGCTTCGTCACGCCTGGTTCGCGCATCCTTCAGACTGACTTCCGGGTACCGCCCGAACGACAGCCGTTTCTCCTTGCCGTCGAACCGGTACTTCAACCGCCAGAGCTTCGACTCGCCTGGAGTGACCTCGAGATACAGGCCGCCCCCATCCCAGATACGCTGGATTTTGCCAGTGGGTCTGGCGTTCCTGATGGCGACATCAGTGAGTGCCATTTGGGGGCATCATGGGCCGGAGGCAAAGGCCTATGCCCCACATGTTGCCCCGACTTTGGCCAAAATGCCACCCGATGTCGTTGGACGAACCTAGATGTAAAAAAGGCCGGAAGCCCTATGGGATAAGGGTTTTCCGGCCTTCTCTGGACTTAACCAGACTTGAATTTGGTGGAGAGGAGGAGGATCGAACTCCCGACCTTCGCATTGCGAATACGAACAAGTGGACGTTCCTTGAGATGGATTTGCGTTGATATAAGTTTATAACTGATTGTATTTTAACCGATATCTTCTCGCCCACCGTCCCATCCAAGTTGACCCGCGCAGCTTCAATGCCACATAATCCGGTTACATGGGGGTTACATGAGATTGCCGGCTTAGCAACAAGGAGATTATGTGGCGAAGGTAAACTTCACAGCAGCCCGGGTAGAGGGGCATCGTTGCGCACCGGGCCAAGTCACCCAAAAGGGCAAGCCCATAAATCAATCGTTCCTCTGGGACAGCAAGACACCGGGGCTTGGCTTGCGAGCCACAACTGGCGGAGCCAAGGCCTACATTTTCCAAGGGAAGATCCACGGCTCGACCGTGCGGATCACGATCGGCGATCCGAGGAGCTGGACGATCGACCAGGCTCAGGAGCGCGCGCGTAGTCTCCAGATGTGAATGGCGGTCGGAATCCGACATTGGATGGCGGCGTCGGACAGCCGGGCGACGCGATTGCTGTTCAGCCCGGCGACTCTGGGACGTTTCATGAGGCTCACATTCGGGTGCGTCGGAGGGAGCCCGTAGGGCGAGCGCAGACGCACCGGGGATGTTCGGTTCGGCAGGGGGATGACGCGGGAATCGGGATGCGGTAGAAGAACGACTACAACTGACCGCCGAAGAAACAGGCCCGACACCGGTCCTAACCGCCAAGTTCATTCCAGTGTCGAGCCCCACACGCGCACAACGGGGTACGGGTGCCGGGCCAGTATGGCACGGCTGATCCGCCTCGTCGATTCCGCTTCGGCATTGACGGGGACTGCCGATGCCGGCCACTGGCCGCCTCTTTCTGTGCGCCCGCTGCCGGGCGCAGGTCGTCGTGTGCCGCCGTTGCGATCGCGGCCAGATTTACTGCGGTGGCGACTGCTCACAGGCCTCGCGCCGCGCCCGCCTGCGCGAGGCTGGCCAACGCTATCAACTCAGTCGTCGTGGCCGCTTTGCACATGCCGAACGGATGCGTCGCTATCGTCAGCGCCTCAATAAAGTGACGCATCAGCGTTCCCCGACACCCGTCGCCAATGCTCTACTGCCACTGACTTCGACGACGACGGCCACCGCATCGACATCCACTGTCGCCGCGCCCGGATCGACGCCTTGCTGCTTCTGTCGCCGCATCTGTTCGGGCCTTGTACGCATCGGGCCACTGCGCCGTCGGGTCTTCCGTGATGTTCGTACTACTACTGACAGAACAGGAAACGACCCATGACCATTGGAGCTGAACTCGAGGCGCAGATCCTGCGCTATTACCACGTGGAGAAGTGGCGTTGCGGCACCATCGCGCGCCAGTTGCGCGTGCACCGCGGCACCGTCCAGCGCGTGCTGGCCCAGGCCGGCCTGCCCAGGATTGGCGCCGTGCAGCGAGCCTCACAGATCGATGCTTACCTGCCGTTCATCCACGAGACGCTAAAGAAGTTTCCCTCGCTCACGGCCAGTCGCCTGTATGCGATGGTGTATGAGCGCGGCTACCGGGGCAGTCACCACCACTTCCGGCACCTGATCTCGCTGCACCGGCCACGCCCGGTACCTGAGGCTTACCTGCGCCTGCGCACGCTGCCCGGGGAACAGGCGCAGGTCGATTGGGCCAGCTTCGGTCACCTGCAGATCGGTCGGGCACGACGACCGCTGATGGCCTTCGTGATGGTGCTGTCGTGGTCACGGCAGATCTATCTGCGCTTCTTCCTCGATGCCCGTATGGACAGTTTCCTGGCAGGACATGCCGGCGCCTTCGAAGCATGGTCCGGGGTCCCCAGGGTTCTGCTTTACGATAACCTGCGTAGCGCCGTGCTTGAGCGTCAGGGCGATGCGATCCGCTTCCACCCGACATTGCTCGCGTTCGCCGCGCATCATCGTTATGAGCCTCGTCCGGTGGCTGTCGCACGGGGCAACGAGAAGGGGCGCGTTGAACGGGCAATCCGCTTTGTACGCGAGAGCTTCTTTGCCGCTCGCAGATTCACGGACCTCGACGATCTCAACGCCCAGGCGGCAATCTGGTGCGCGGGACCCGCTGCTGAGCGGCCCTGCCGCGAAGAACCCATGATCACCGTGCGCGAGGCCTTCGGGCGCGAACAGCCCAGCCTGCTCACGTTGCCGGAGAATCCGTACCCGTGTGAGCTGCTTCTCGCCGTGAAGGTCGGCAAGACGCCCTACGTGCGCTTCGACCTGAACGACTATACGATCCCGTATACCCATGTGCGACGCACGCTCACGGTACGAGCTGATCCCCGGCGCGTACGCATTCTCGACGGCGCCGATCTGCTCGCCACCCATGAACGCAGTTACGATCGCGGCGCGCAGATCGAGATTGCCGCACACATCGATGCGCTCGTCGCAAGGAAGCACGAGGCCCGTCACCATCGCGGTCTTGATCATCTGGCCCGGGCTGCGCCGGCCAGCCGGACCCTGATGCTGCACGCCGCTGAGCGTGGCGGCAATCTGGGCAATATCACCACGCACCTGCTGCGACTGCTCGACCGCTATGGCCCGGCCGAACTGCAGGCCGCGATCGAGGAAACCCTTGCCAGCGACGCGGCGCCTCATCCCAATCCGGTACGTCTGGCGCTTGAGCGCCGGCGCGAGGCACGGCAGGCCCCGCCGCCAGTCACCCTCATCCTGCCCGAACACGTGCGCAACAAGGACACGCTGGTGACACCACACCGGCTCGACATCTACGACCAGCTTGCGGGAGGCGCCGATGAACACGCCTGAGAACCTTCATGGGCGCGCGAACGCCCTGCGTCTGTACGGACTGCTCGCGCATTGGACCGATGTGGCCGCCGAACAGTGGGTCGCGCCGCTGTTGCAGTGGGAAGAGGATGAGCGCGCCCGCCGATCACTGGAGCGACGTATCCGCGATGCCCGCCTGGGCAACTTCAAGCCGCTGTGCGACTTCGACTGGAGCTGGCCCACGCGCTGCGACCGGCTTGCCGTTGAAGAGTTGATGTCGCTCGGGTTCGTCAGGGATACCGCCAACGTCGTGTTGATCGGCCCGAATGGTGTCGGCAAGTCAACCCTCGCGCTCAATCTCGCCTATCAGGCGCTCGTGCACGGTCACACCGCGCTGTTCACTACCGCCGGTCAGATGCTCGGCGAACTGGCCGCACTGGACAGCGATTCGGCGCTGCGTCGACGCCTGCGCCGCTATGCATCCCCTGACGTCCTGGTGATTGATGAGGTCGGTTACCTCTCGTACTCAAACCGCCACGCCGATCTGCTGTTCGAACTGGTCAGCCGCAGGTACGGATCGGCAAGTACCGTGGTCACAACCAACAGACCGTTCTCCGAATGGCACGAGGTGTTCCCGAACGCCGCCTGTGTCGTCTCGCTCGTTGACCGGCTGGTCCATCGCGCCGAAGTCATTGCCATCGAGGGCGAGTCCTACCGGGTCAAGGAAGCGCGCGAGAGGGCCGAGCAACGCGCCAGCAGACGCAGTAGCGCGCGTGCGGAGAAGAAATCATGAAGCGCCTGGCACACCTGCCTTCGGGCATCACCCGTGGGCTCGACTTCCTGATACCGGACAACTGGTCGCCGGAACAGGCGCTCGCCGTCGTCGAACTCATCGGGGATCTGCGTGCCCGGATCTGCATGCACTATGACCTCGCCCTGCATGACCTGCTGCACGAACAGCATTCCCCTCCCGAGGATCCCAATCTCAACGACATCGGCGATCCATTCTGATTGGGACCGGCCACCCCGACCGAGGCCGTCAACGGCGCTTCATTGTTGACGGTCCTGGTGAACCTTGTGCCGCCATTTATGTGCGGATTTACGCCGCCGTCAACACCAGACGCTAATTGACGGCGGCGTTGATCCACGCGAACAAGAAGCAGAGCAGAAGGCTGCACATGAAGCCCGGCAGGCAGCGAAGCGCCGTCAGGACGTGACTGTCGGCGAAGCGTGGGAGCATTACTTGGAGCATCTGCGAACAAAGATCTCACCCAAAACGAAAAAGCCGCGGTCGGAGAGATACATCCTCGACCACATCAACCTCTCGTCGCCCGGCGGAGGCATTGCAAAACGCGGCAGCAAAGAAAAAGTGCGTGGACCATTGGCTCCGCTCATGGCGCGCAGGTTGACCGAGATCACGGCAACATCCATGTCCGAGTGGCTGGAGGTCGAAATATCCCGGGGACCAACGAATGCCGGCCATGCCTTCGGTCTCTTTAAGGCGTTCATTCGGTGGTGCGACACTCACGAGACGTACGCGGGCATCATCTCCCACGACGCCTATGCCTCACCAAAGGTCAAGGGCATTATCCCTCGCAGCGCCGCGAAGGACGACTGCCTGCAGCGCGAGCAGCTGCCTGTTTGGTTTAGCGCGGTACGTGGCATCGCGAATCCAGTCATAAGCGCATACCTACAAGGCCTTTTGATCACCGGAGCCCGTCGGGAGGAGCTAGCCGCATTGCGCTGGGAAGACGTGGACTTCCGGTGGCGGAGCCTGACGATGAACGACAAGGTGGAAGGTACCGGCGGTCGGACTATTCCGCTCACCCCGTATTTAGCGAGCCTATTGCTGAATCTTCAACGACTGAATGAAGCCCCTCCGAACAAACGCCAAACCGCACGTCTTGCACAAAGGAGCGAGCAGTGGGAGCCGTCCGAGTGGGTGTTCGCCAGCAAGACCGCGTCGGATGGGAAGATTGCCGAGCCGCGTCATGCACATAACCGCGCGGTGGCGCCGACAGGTTTGCCACATATTTCGATCCACGGCCTGCGTCGATCGTTCGGCACGCTGTCAGAGTGGGTCGAAGTCCCTGTCGGCGTCGTCGCCCAAATTCAAGGACATAAGCCGTCGGCAATCGCCGAGAAACACTACCGGCGCCGCCCCCTCGATCTTCTGCGTATGTGGCATGACAAGATCGAAGCTTGGATGCTCAAGCAAGCGCAGATCGACTTTGGGCCGCGAAAGTGATGCCACGCGGAACGTTCGGCTGCTCGCCCGCGGCCTGCGGTGGCTGAAAAGCTGCCGCGACGACGAATGGGAAGTCGTCGCAACCGTCGTCGCCCACTTATGCTAGGCGTTGTACGCCTCGTAGGTTGAATTCCGCCGCCTAAGCGGCAGTCACCGGACTATGCGGAAGGACGCGCTCCTTACCCAACGATTCCCGTGCGTTGTTCGGCGCCGCTTCTATGAGACGAAGGATCGAACTCCCGACCACTCGATACTTAACATCCGCCGGTTCGAAAAGGCAGAGATACCCCCAAAAGTGCCCCCAACTTTGCCGCCTTGCCAGTTACCCACCAATTAGCTTCACAACCTCAGGGAACATGGAACGTACCCGCAGCCGGTTTCTCTTGGTCCGCGCTGCGTTGCCTGGAGAGCGAGGGATATCCAACGACTCGTCAACGAAGGAGTACAGTCTTAATGCGTTTACTTGGCCTTCAGTGAAAGCTGTGCAGCCCGGTGGTCGAACGTGCGATCCAGCTTGCGAAACTTCTTTGGCCGTGTTTTCCTCGGCCACTTTGCGTTACCGCCGCATCAAATACGCGAGCAGCAGTTCTGTATTCATATTGAGCATCTCGCTGCGTTCGGTGGTCGAGCTGAAGTCACGACCGAGCGTGGCCTCAAGCGTAAAACGATTGGAAACAATGTAGTAGCCGAGCCCAGACAGCGTCACATAAAAACGCAACGGATCGACGTTTGCCCTGAACAATCCAGCGCGCTGGCCGCGTTCGAGAATTGAACCAAGCGTCGCGACAATCGGGGAAATCATCTCCCGGATTCTCGTGGACTTTTTCAAGTAGCGCGCCTCGTGCAGGTTTTCGTTATTGACGAGGCGCAGCAGATCGGGGTGATCGCGGTAGTAATCCCAAACGAAGTGCGCCAGCCTGGTGATTGCTTCCACGGGCGCCACCCCATTCAGATCGAGTGCTCTCTCGGCCTCAGTGAGCGCCGCATACGCGTATTCGAGCACCGCCGTAAACAGCTGATCCTTGCTCCCATAGTAGTAGTAGAGCATGCGCTCGTTCGTGTCCGCGCGACGGGCGATCTGGTCGACGCGCGCCCCAAACAACCCGCCGTTGGCAAACTCTTCCGCCGCCGCCAGCAAGATCCGGCGGCGAGTGCCTTCTGGGTCCCTTTTAATTTTCAATTGCTGATTCATGGTGCCCTTCGCTGTCCATACCGCGTTGTCGGGGTCACTCAGCCGCGCCTCCCCTTGAACGCTATGCTGGCTGCGTGGGACGGCCACCCGGTTGTCTGGGTAGAAGACGCCGCCTTTTAAGCGGTCATGCCAAAAGCGGTCCAAGTATGGCACATGGGTCGCCTAGCGCAATCCGGGAAATCAGCGATGCAATCTTGTCTGGCCCCAAAAACACCATTGCCCGCAGTGAGTGGTATGTCGGGCACGAAGTAAGGCAATCCTTCCGCACACGCATTGACGCTTTGATGTCTAAACCCCGGTTATGACGGCTGCCCGGGTGGCCTCTCGATGGACGAAGGAGGTAAGTCTTGTTAATCCGCAGCCTATACCGGCCGAACTTATTTACAAACAGTTACAATGGCTCGCTATTAGACATTGATTACAGAACTTGAAGGGAACGCAATGGCATCAGAACGATTTGTCTCAGCAGATACGCTCAGGTTGGCCCTCGTATCACTGCGTGGCACTGCTGACGCAATGCTAAAGGTATGGCTCACAATTAAACAAATGGGCTTCACGCGTGAAAACGCAGTGCTCGTTGATACCGCGAATCCGGCAGACGCGGTAAACATCTTGTTTTCATATGACGCGTCCGACCCAGCAAAAGAATATTTTGTGCCATTTGCTACGACTCGTTCAGATTTGACCATGGGGCGTGATGCGCCTAGAACAGGCATCCAGACCAATATCAAGAAGTTTCATGATTCTACGGTTGGCTTTGACCCAAGGGCCTTCTTGCGAATTGAACGGGACCCGAGTGGCCCTTGGAAGGTATCGGCACAACCTGGCTATCCGCAAGGCTTAGGCATCAACAAGAATGGGTTTGCTAAGGCAGATACGCAGCGTGTAGCGATACCTCTGCGCGCTTGGGCAACATGGTACGGACGAACGGCATCTGTACCGGTCGACGAGGCTGACCCGGTCACGTTCCTCGTCAGGTCCATGCTCACCGGGCTAAATATCGACGCGGAAGAGCGCGCGGTTATCTTCGTTGATGACGTAGATTTCCAGCCCAGTTTTGATAGCAAAGCCGTTGATGCAGACCAGTTGCGCGCGATGGTTGAGGATGCTGTTTCTGGCAATACCGACGCTAGAGAAGACAGAATTTTTAAGCTGGATGAAAGAACGTATCAACGACGTCTAGCCGCTATTCGCACGCGTTCTACAGGGCCGCGATGGATTTCCGGACAGCCGCGCGACCAGTTACAAACGGCGGTGAAGATGTCGAAGGCGATTCTGCTGTACGGACCGCCGAGAACTGGAAAAACAAGAGCAGTGACGGAGTTGTTCGGTGAGTCCGCACCAGTTGTAATCCAAATTCATGACGGATGGGGGTATGAAAACCTTGTCGTCGGTCTGAAATCGGACGGGAAGGGTGGTTTCGACTGGCAAGAAGGCCCGCTTACAAAGGCCATTCGAACGAACGCCAAAGTAATCGTGCTCGAGGAGGCAAACCGCACGCAGCTTTCTCAAGCTTTGGGAGAGGTTTTCTCTTTGCTTGAAGATGCTTATCGAGGCGACCAGTTTGCAATAACGCTTCGGAACAACACATCGTTGTCTATATCACCCCACACGATTTTCGTCTTCACGATGAACACACTAGATAACTCCACGGAGGAGGTTGATGATGCGCTGCTTGGTCGGGTCGCAAGCGTGGAATTTCCGCCTCGTGTCGAGGATCTCAGGGAGATGTTGGTTCAAAAGCAGCTTCCTGAAAAAAGCATAGACTCCATCGTCGAATTTTTTGCGGGCGTTCAAGAGAAATACCCACTGGGACATGGCTATTTTGCACGACTCAAAAGCGAGGATGACTTCCGTGCGTACTATCTCGCCTTTATACGGCCTGTGCTCCAAAAGCATTTTCGACACAGGCCAACCGAGTTGACGGAACTTGACTTGCTCGCGGAAGAACTTCTCTCTCCAGAGGTTTGATATGTTGTGGGATGTCCGCGAATGTACAGCGACCGAGTTGTCGGGATTCGACCTCGAATGGTTACCGAAGGGACTGCCGGCACAAATCCGGCCGTTCTATAGAGGGAGTCGTGTGGGCCTTGAGGTGGATACAGTGGTGGGCAGTATACCTCTCAAGAATGGAGACACCCTGCAACTTCGTCCGAGAGTTGGAAACGCAAATTTCATTCGAATGTTGGTTGAATCCGAAACGACAAACGCAGCGCAAGGAACTCAGGACGAGCAACTAGTCGGCTATTCCTTCTCCGAGGACGCATCGCTGGCTAGTCTTGTGGCTAGGCCATTTGTTAGAAGTTTGCTCGCAGTAGACTCCGGAAGTGTGCGCTTTGCTTGGCAGAGGCGACGGGAAGTCGCGGAAGTGGCGGGTGGAGAGCTCGACGTTCTTTCGACTGCCATTAGATTGGCACAGAACAATGAAAAACCCTTTGTATTTTCTCGGAGAACGCGAACTACTGATGTGCCGGAGAACGTCGTGCTATCTGCGGCTGCCCAAAATGTTTTACGGCGTCATTCCCGGTTATTGAGTCAAGAAGACCGGGAATTTCTGTTCGATTTTTCGCGTAAGTTTGCCTCCGGCACTCTCTCTGGAGAAACGCTAGAGCATGTCAGAATGCGACTTCTTTCCGGGCAGTACGACGGCGCACGAGGTTACTATGCAGCGGCGCTGCGTCTTGCGCTTATTCTGCTTGGCGAGTCGGGCTTTAAGCAAGGCGCAGCCGAGGAAGTGCGAGCGGAGCCCGTATTATTCAACTCGGCTACTGTCTTCGAGGCATACGTTCGCCAACAGTTGAAGCTCGGCTATCAAACTAGAGGTCTGAGCGTTCGAAAAGGTTTTTTCCCGCCAATGTCCCTCTTCAAAGAAGGAAGTTTGCTCCTTGACCCCGACATCGTTATTTCAAAGGATGAACGGCTGCTGCTGGTGGGCGACGTCAAATACAAGGTGGACGGGGTGTCGGCGGCGGACTATTACCAGGCACACGTATATTCGCGCCGCGCCTCCCAAGAATTCTTCGTCTTTTTTTGTACAGACGAACATGCCACTCGTGTTCAAGCCTCGCGTCGACAATCCTTCTTGGACGTCGAAGTTTTTGAAATTAAGCTACCGCTCGCACACCTTCAAACCGCAACAGCGGCGCTGCGCAATCTTGAGCAATTGGTTCCAGAGTTTCGTCCTCAATAAGTAACCCCTCAGACGCGGCTTCTAGCCGACGCCGTGCGACTGAAAGATAGGTCTCACTTATGTCGAATCCGAGGAATCTTCGTCCCAATGCGAGTGCGGCCACCCCTGCGGTTCCCGCGCCACAAAATGGGTCAAAGACATAGTCATTCGGCTCAGTCGACACGGCAATGCATCTGCCGGGGAGCGACAAAGGAAACTGAGCTCCGTGCCCATCGCGTCCAGCCGATGTTGGAAGTATCCAACTGTCTGAAAGCTTGTTTGGCTCCAAAGCGGGATTGCGTCCGCCTAACTTTGGAGCTGTGTTCCGAAAAGCCTCTTTCGCGAAAAATGGTGTTCGCTGCCGGGAAATATGTAGAACATATTCGACGTTACGGCTCACTCTCGATTCCTGAGGTTCTGGCAACGAACTCGTCTTTGCCCAACTAATCACGCTCTTCACATAAAGGCCCATACGGCTCACGCGCTGGGCAATAGAGAATGGAATCAGGCATTGTTCTCCATCTTTCAAAAAGGAGTGCCCTGCGCTATAACGACGACATTCGTAGTCCTTCCAGCCGCGCGTCTCTTTGCCTTGCATTGCACGCAATGCTTCTGCCGCGTTTTCCCGGACTTGCGTCCGAGTATTAAACGTATCCATGACGTTCCACCAGATAGAGCCGACGGCCGTCAACACTTTGGACAATGCGAGAATCATCTCAGCCGAGTGCCGAACAAAGCCTTCCGGCGTCTGCTCCATTCCATAGGCGCAATATTCCCCGTCTGCCCATTGCACCCGCTGCATGTCTTCGTACAGCCGCATGGCCCAGTAAGGCGTCGACGTAACGATGCATTGGATGCTCGCTGAGCTAATGGAATTTACGAGCTGGAGTGCATTGCCTTGGCAAAGGCGATATCGTGCCCCGCGGTCTGCCTCACCCACGTCATGCGCGACAAGCGGCGAAAGGCTCACAACTCTCTCTAGGTACGGCAGAACCTTGCTTCGAGGGATGAAAGTCTCGTTGAACGCATCTTGGTCCAAAAGAGCGATGACGTCAGCGCGGGACAGCTCGCGCTTCCGTCCGACAACTTTTTTGACGAAGCTCTCGGACATCCCAACCACCGGAGCGACCACATCCAACGGATAACGGCCGGTCGTATCAGATGCGCCTGCGCGATCCAACGACGCAATGGGTGTTTCGGGCTTGATATCACGGTACGGCTTATCCGTCCCCGAGGCTTTCGGCGGCAGCGAATGCATTCCGGGCGTGGGCGCCTTCTTCTGTGTGCCGGCTTTTTTTTTGCTGGACATGTGCTTTCAGTGAATCGTTGATTGACGCTGATAAGGGTTACTAGCCCCCTTCTCGGGTGCGAGCGCGTGCCACCGGTTTCTGACGGCTATTGTCCAAGGGAAGCACTTCCTGTTTCGGAAACTCCTGCACGTCAAGGTACTCCCGTATCAGACGGGCAATGAGCGTACTTTTCTTGAACCCATGCTCTTCGCAATACGCGTCTAATCGCGCAAATTCGCTCGAAGATAGCAGAACCGTAACCTTAGACATCAACCTCACTTTTACGCAGAAGTGCGCACTTGTGCGCCACGCCAGGATGGTACGCGATCACCCCAAGTCTTGCAAGGTTCCTCTGCAACAGTGCCCGGGCGCAAATGAAATGTCGGGCTTCGTAGCACAAAATGTGTCCGGTTTGTGGGTGAGGCATGAAGCGAACCTTTGAGCCGGGCACGGTGGTTACAGGAAACCCGGAAGATGAGATCCGAAGAAGCGTACAGAGATTGGCAGGACAATCGGCTCACGCAAGCCGAAGCGGCACGGTTGCTGGGGGGGCGCTCACGTTCCGGCGGCAGATGGCGTATAAAAACGCCGAAGGCAGTAGTCAACGCCTGGTTTTAGCGCGATGCCACCGCGTGCCGACCGTTCGTAAAGGAAAATATCGGTGATTCCGCCAAAGTTTTGTAGATAATTCAATGGCTGTGCGGAGACGACGGTATCCCTGCCGATGGCTGCCTGCCGTCCTGAATCAGCGCGGCATCCCTTTTTGCATGCGCGTCGAGCAATCCGGCAATGGCGGCTTTGCCTGCTTACTGTGGAAAAACCCAATGCTGTCACGGTAAATTTTTCAATCGCTGCGCCAGTAACAAGCGAAGGGCCATCTTGGGGGCGAGCAAAATTACCTGAGACTTCTCCTGAAGTCCTAAAAATTGACTTGGACGACCCAGTGCGCGCGGCAAATTTGCAGTCGATTTTACCCGTGCACGGTCGCAGAGTAGAACAGACCGATTCATCGCCGGGCTGTTCAGCCGAAATTGCACTATTAAATAGTCGGCCTTGAATTTGGTAGCGAAGCGGTCTATCGTTGGCCGAACGGGGAAACAATGTGATCCGCCGCACAATGTGCGTCCGCGTAGAGGAATTAAGATGGCAAGCGTCAGGAACGATCGCTGCTGGGCCACTATATCACTAATGCAGTAGCAAGACTTCCGGCGATTTATCGCCTCGTGGAGACAATTATGGTGCACCGACCAGCCACGCCGGGATACAGCGATGACGCTGCGATGTCTGAAACGCTGCAAGAGGCATTCGATGAAGCCGGACCTTGGGATATGACGCAAGGCGAGCTCGACGTTCTGTACGAATCCCGCGGCGAGCCGGAATCTATGGAAGAACAGCGAAAGATGTTGCTCGCGTTCGAGCAACACGCTTTTTCTAGCCAGTAGTTCGGTACTTGCGACGCTTTAAAACGTTGATGGTTGCCTGTGGTCCGGCGTGCTGGGCGCCGCAAGAGAGGTGTTTCTGCCCGTAAACCCGCGACAAAGGGACTGTTATGAGCGAAAGCTCGTTTGCAGTGCTGGCGCTCAAAAATGACAGGTGGTCTGTAGATCTTTCTACATATCAACGATGGATAAGCATCCGCGATAATATCGTGCGGAGCCGCATGGTTGTTCACGGACTCCTGGATGCGAATCTATTGAACGGTCGCTCCGAGCTTCTTGTCGTGGGCGCGGGGGTGGCCGGCACGAGTGCCGCTATTGCGGCGGCGGCTCAACGGGTTCCGACCACGCTCATAGATTCAAACTATTTCCCATTTGCTACCCAATTGAAGTGTAGTACGCGGTCTCTTTCGCCGTACGAATACGATTGGCCTCACGTAAATTGGGATTGGGACCAATACCCATCCGATTTTCACCGTGTCGCCGAATATGATTGGCTTGACTGGCCAGTCTTTAGCCGACAGAAAAAAATGGGGCTTCTCGACTCGCTCTATTTATTGGGGACCAAAAGTGCCCAAGCGCACGCCGCTGATTTAGTGGGCCAACTGCAAGTATTCATGCAGCGCCATCCAGGGGGTGCTTACCTCCAGTTTCATGGTAATACTAAGCTGGTGCGCTCCACTTGGGACAAAGCAACTAAGAAGCATGTAACGACCTTCCGGCACCTCCTCCCTTATGACGATCAACTTGTGAGGAAGTTTAATAAAAATGCGCTCCCATTAAAGTCCAATCGCTTCGATTTTCTGATTAACGCAACGGGCTACGGAACTGAGGACTCGACGTGGCCCTGTGCGGCGGGATCGCCGTTCCCCATTCCATCTGATTTAAGCAAATCGTTTTGGCAGAACGATACATTGTGCGATCGATTTTTGGGACATGGAGAACCCCCGAGGGTCCTCATCATCGGAAACGGTGACGGCGCCTTGCAGGATTTATGGCGGTCAATTGTCCGCCCCGAGGTCGCCAAGGTTGCGTCCGACATATTGGGAATCCTTACTAACGAGATAAAGTCACAAGCCGCAAACGGAGTCGACTTTCTGGAATCAATGCATCGAAAACTGTCACTTGCGGAGGAGCAAGCCCTTAGAGCTCAGTACTGGCACATTTCCACGAACGATCGCGAAAAAATATGGGAAGCGTTAGATCGTATTTACTCAGAGTCCGTTAATGATCTGTGGAATCGCTTTCAAAGCACAATGACTAAAACGATGAGGGGGCTGATTCGCGACGACGCTCCGAAATTAGTGACGATTGTCGCGAATACTCCGTTGCCATGTAAGGTGTATGGCTTAAACCGGTTCGTTTTTCATCTTTTATCAACCACTGTTGCTAAACTTGCCTCGACGCGTATCCAAGTGCTCTATGACGAAAAGACGAGCTTGCGGGCGTTGAATCTGAGCGGCGGACCATACGAACTAGTTCTCAGCAGAGAAGGAGAACTGCGTCACCCGGATGCAGTGAAGAGCGCCGAATATGATTTGGTTATCGTCCGGACTGGCCCAAAGAGTCCTCCCCGACTAGTCAACACCCGTCATTCGCATATTAGGCAAGCGATCGGCTGGGTTCCCGCCCCATTCACTTCAATAAGATGAGCTCGTCGGCGGTGTTCAAATTAATGCTGCCCCACTGCCGAACGTGACCGGTTCGCGTTCGCTGCCGATTGTTCCAGCGGCCCGCGAACATATGAGTAGCCCAGCGACATCGATCTTCCGTCTATGATTGCGGCACGTCATATTCTAAAGTTTAAAGGACGTGACGTCATCGCATCGTTGAACGAACTTGGTCAGCTCATTTCGGATATATTCATCATTTGACTGCTCAAGCAGCCTCCTCGTTTCTATATGTCGCGGCGCAAACTGAAGTTTTTCGTTATCGCCGTGCTTGTTGACAAAATTCGCGCACAGCACTGCATACGAAATAAGTCGAACCCAAAAAATCGGCTTCTTGTCGACAGAAAATGATTCTAGTATCTCGGGAAACGGATGCAGATTGTCTGCGAGGTCTCCTGACAACAGAAGATTCTCAAACTCAGAGAAGCGCATGCACCGATCCGACACAATCAAGTGATCAACGGCGCTCGAGATCGAGTGATAAAAAATATGTTCCTCTTGTCGGTCCCAGATCGCTTTCGGGTGTTGACCAACGACGTGCGCGCCCGAAAAAATAGACATGGACGCCTTGTAAAACCGCAGGATTTCCATTCCAATTGAGTCGACTGAGAAATCAGCCACGGTTATCTGCCTTTCGACGAGTTCGCAAATCGCTAACGGTCGCAATATTCGATAGAGTGTGCTTTGACCATAATATGAACCCATTTGCATCGCGTATGTCGGATGGATGCCATGCTCATTGATGCGCGCAGCCAGGTCGCGGCATGCTAATAAGAGCTGAAAGTGCAGCGGGCTGACAACCGTGTAGAGCCGCTTCCGCGCTTCCCATTCATAGTTTCGTCCCGCAGCCGATTCCGCCAAGGCGGTTTCGACCGTGATCTTGATACTCGCATCGACCTCCGCCCGCTCCCTCGCCGACTCTGCTTGCAGACTGATCCTGAATTTCTCCAGTCTAATGTTGAACTGATGTTCAACGGAGCGCTTTATCAGCCACGAAACGATGGCCGCTAAAGCCGCGCCAGTTAATCCGGCGGCTGCCAGTGTGGAGACCAAATTGGCCCAATTCATCACCTTCCTCGCTCCCAGATAGATATTTCAACGGAACTGTCGGTCCATGAATGGCCGATCGCGTGTGTGGATCAACTTTTCGCTCCCATCACCCGAGTTTTGCAGGCCTAGCCGAACCACTCCGGGATATTTCAATGCGGGACGTAACGTCGCTGCTTCGCGATCATCTCTTCCACAAGCTTACGAATCGCTCCGTGAGCTTCTGGGGCGTCGAGGATAGCGCGGTCGATATTCACGGATTCGATATAACGCTTCACCGCATTATTTCTCAGAACCTGCGCTGCTTGAAAAAGAAAAATTTGGACGTCGGCGGACGTCATGACATCCATTGCTGCTATCCGAGCGATAACGTCAAGGGTGTATAGCAAGCTGTCGAGTAAGCGTTCATCTTCGCTACCAATGAATGGTTTCGCATCTCCGCCTCCACGACGGACATTTTCCGGAATCAATCGCGGCCCGCTTTGCACGAAAGTCAAATCAAAATCGCCGTAGTCAATGTCGTAATACAGTCGTCGGACTTCAACGTCTGAAAAGAAACGTTCTGTAGTGTTAAGAAGGAATTCCGCCCTTCGGACGTTGACTTCCGCCTTTCGGACGTTCACCCCCTCCTTCAGTTGCCACGCCGTGAAGAAAAGGCCGACTGCCGCGGCGAGAAAGCCGAGGAATGTCGATATATCGCCTAATCCGACGTCTGCTTTCCATTGAAAAAGGAACATACGATTGGTCCAATGAAGACGGTCTTTTGAGGTCGACTCGTGGCGGTCCGGACGATGACCCACCGTCTGCAACTGGCCTATCGAACGGTACTTCAGAATAGAACGACGACAACGGCTTTGCCAAAAAAAAACATCACTTACGCCTTTTCCATCGCTATTCGACGCTGCTCCCTTGTTTCACTCATCGTGCGATCGATGGGATAGCCTTCGGTCTCAGGACGGACGGCCGCTGACCAACTTGATCCAGGTTAGATGGCGTTATCGCCAGCGCCGGAAGCCTTGCCGTCCCGACCTGTTCACATATAAAGCGCACGTGCGAAGCCCGAAACCGCCTGAGGAGAATGTAGCGCGGTGCGCCGCAGTTTGCGATTGTCCCTTTGAGCGGCGCGAGAAGGGCGCGCTCAGGCTTGTTGTCAGCGCTTTCACTCAAGGGGTGGACTGTCGGATATGGTGGCTGCTGTTGGACTGTTGGACTTCTCGCCATTCTCGACTTGGCCGAACGGAAAACGTGAAGCCGGTGAAAGGCCAGACCGGTACTGGTTGGCATCCGGCAGGTGTAGGATGCGAAGCTGCCGTCCGAATGTCAAACGGACCATCGAGTCGGATGTCGACTATTGGCCGGTTTGAGACATTCCATTTACTATGGACTGCAAAGTAAGTGTGGAAAGGAGCGACCATGTCTTACACGCGGATCCGTTCCACCTCGTCCAGGCTGATGTCGTCGTGGCGCCGGTCGTAGAGCTGCGTGCTGCGGGTCGATGCGTGATTGGCCATCGCCGCGGCGTTCTCCAGCGTCCCGCCATTCTTCAGGTACGCGGTGATGCCGGTCGCGCGGAACGTATGGTTGCCGCTTGCCGTACTGATACCCGCCGCGATCGCGCGACGCCCAACCATCGCATATGCATTCGCCTGCGGCAGCGGCGTGTCGCTGAGCTGGCCGGTACCGCGCCGTATCGTGCGGAAAAGTGGTCCTTTCGGATCGTCCCCGATCCCGGTGCCGTCCAGGTAGGCGTGCAGGTACGCTTCGAGCGTGTGATGACACGGCATCTCGTGCCGCTTGCCGCCTTTTTCGCGCAGACGCACCCACAGCCGCCGGTGCTGCACATAGACGTCATCGACGCGCATTGCGAGCGCGGCGCCGACCCGTGCGAACGAAAACACCATCAGCGCGATCAGCGCGCGATCGCGCAGGCCGATCGGCGTCGTCACATCGATGCTGTCGAGCAGCTGCCGCGCCTCGGTGGCGTCCAGCACCGGCGTCTTGCCCTTTTTCGTGGTGTGACTGGGCCCGCGCACCGAGGCGGCCGGGTTGTGCGGCACGATCTGGCCAGTGACGAGCCAGTCGAACAGGTGGCGGATCGCCGCGAGCCGCTGCTTGACGGTCGGCGCCGACGACGTCTGCGTCTGCAGTTCGATCCACGCCGCGACGTGCAGCGGCTGCACCGCGGTGATCGACGTCACGCCGGCGCCGGCACACCACGCGAGCGAGAATAATCTTTTTCATTTTTACACGGACGAATTGAGTTTAATGAACCGACAGGCTGGGGCGGTGCCGCCAGCATGTCGCGCGGCCGGCCACTGAACTGCTCGCCCATCAGCTGCCACGGTAAATCGAGTGATCGTGATCCGCGATCGGGTGAGCCGATGCCTGGTGAGCCGGTGCCCCCCTAGCTGACGAACCCGTGCTTACGCCGCCGTAGCCTGAGTTGGCGGACGCCTGCTGTTGAGCCCCCACGCGCCCCATTGCAGCCTGGAGGTCCGCCGGATACTGCGAATCTACGCTGCCGTGGTAACCGGCCTGCCGCAACTGGACCAGTTCGGCATGCACCTGGTCACGCGTCAGCGGACCGTTGCCGTGAGCGGACGCGACCGTGGGAATGGCGAGCATCGACGCGATAAGGAGAGCAGGGATGAACACTTTAGTTTTGGCCATGATGAGTATCTCTATGTAAGCGTCGGGTTACCAGGAACACGAACGCTGAGTTAGTGAAACGACGGCCTGGCGGGGCGGGAGCCTGTATGCCAGGTCGATGAAGTAAGTCTACATTCTTACTGCTACCTTTCAATAACCTGTCAGTAAAGTATGAATTCCAGCTATTGCAACGTTGCGGCGCTTGGGCAGCCGTAGCTGCGCCACCGAGATCAAGGCGGTCGCCGAGATCATGCGCCGGATCAACTACAACCCCGACCCGCGCGACCTGAGGACAGCCGGGGGCGCTGGCGTGGGGTGTTGGCAAACCATGCTGATAATTGACCAGCTCTGCGAGCGCCTTCTGGTAGGTCTCGTCGCGGACGTACCAAGCGACCAGCCACGACAGCTTCGCGGCTCGTGCCCGGACAGGCATCGGCCATTTTTTCGAGGCCAAGGTTGAAGGCGTCGGCGAGGATCGCGGTCAGCAACAGCGTCCGCTCGGGCGGCTCCGCACCGCTTTTCAGATGTGTGAAGTGTCGCGTGAAGTCGGTCCACTGACCGACCTCAAGCAGCAGATCCGTGATCTTCACGCGCGGCATCAGGTCGTAGGCTTGCTGCGTGAGCACGGCGGCCCTGGACGGCGTCGCGTCATCCAGCGGCGTTATCCTGAGTCCCCATTGACCAGCGCAGGCACAGACGCCGCCCGTGCAAACGGAACGATTGGGTTCATGCGTCGTTACACGCCCAGAATCCTGCCGACCGTTTCATTGAATCCGGCCGTCGCTTCATCGATCGCCTCGTCGGCCTCGTCATCGAGGTTATCGACATTCGCATCGATTACCTCCTGGAGCGTCAGGTAAGCAGCAATGATGCTGTCCAGCTGGTCGCCAGCGACCCGCGCATAGACGGCCTCGCCGAGCGTTTCCATGAAGTCACCGCGGCTTCCGCCAATCAGGCCGTCCGCGTTGTTTTCCAGGTCATCCCTGAACTGTTCGACGTCTGCCATGCTTTTTCTCCGGAGGATCAGGTACAGCGTTGCTGGGATAGGGCGTGCGATCGCAAGGCATGCGCCTGGTGAGACGGTTCTGACCGCGATCGAGCTCGGCCTCAACCGCAACCACAGTGACGCCCACTATCCGACGCATTGCAGGCAGTGCTGTCGAGCGTGGCGGCTCAGCAGCAGGCCTTCAGTGGCCACGGTGGCTTGCAATCGGGCTCGGCGGCTTCGGGCGCACCGACCCAGGTGGTCTGGGATCATTCGATCTTCAAAGGAGTTGATGAGCCGTGAGCCCACCGGCCGGGCGGTTTGATCGTCTGCATCCGGGCCTGCCCCTAGCCGCGTAGACCGCATTCCATCGCGTTCCAGTATTAGCGACAGCTTCATTGCTTTTTGCGCGGGGTCGAATTCGTGATTCGCTCCGGCGTCGTCGTTTGCAAATGGATTTATTTCAACTGAACGCCCGGTGACGTTGCAGACGCGGAAAGTATCCGTTGGGTGAAAGGTTATTGTAATTAAGCATTAAACCGATAAACTGGCTTCAACGACTCAGCAAAAGACTTCCGCCCCCCGGCGGTCGTTGTTTCGCTAACCAGTATTTTCTGTTTCCTGACCTTTTAAATTGGATAATTAACCATGGCTAAATCGTTTATCCCCGTTCTCGCGCTCGTGTCGGTCCTCGCGCTGCCCACGATGGCGTCCGCTAGCAGCAACGGTCCGCTGACGCGTGAGCAGGTGCGCGCGGAACTCGTCCAGCTGCAGCAGGCGGGCCACAACCGCCACCACAGCGACGCGCACTATCCGGCGGACGTCCAGGCTGCGCTGGAAAACGTGGCGACTCAGCAGCGCGCGCAAAGTGGCTACGGTGGCGTGCACTCGGGCTCGGCAGTCTCCGGTGCACCCGCCAGGCTGGGCTCGACAGCCTCCGGCGCATCCAGCCAGCCAGGCTGGGATCATTCGATCTACAAAGGAAGCTGATCGGCTATCAGCCGAATGGCCGGGCGCTTTGAACTGCCCGACCCGATGCCCCCGGTGAGCAGCATCGTCGCGGCCTGAGCGTCTGCAACCGGGCCGGCATTCAGCCGCGCAGACCGGCATTCCGTCCCCTTTCCGGTATTAGCGACAGTTTCATTGCATTTGGCGCCGGAGCGAATTCGTCATTCGCTCCGGCGTTTTGTCGTGTGTCATTGCTATGCACCAACGGGACCCCGGTGACGTTGCAGGCGCGACAAGTATCTGTTGGGTGAAAGGTTATTGTAATGACGCGTTAAACCGATAAACTGGCTTCAACGACTCAGCAAAAGGCTTCCGCCCCCGGCGGTCGTTGTTTCGCTAACCCACTATTTTCTGTTTCTGACTTTTAAATTGGATAATTAATCATGGCTAAAACGTTTATCCCCATTCTCGCGCTCGTGTCGGTCCTTGCGCTGCCCACGATGGCGTCCGCTAGCAGCAACGGTCCGCTGACGCGTGAGCAGGTGCGCGCGGAACTCGTCCAGCTGCACGAAGCCGGCTACGACCGTAACCACGGTGACGCGCACTACCCGGCGCACCTCCAGGGCGCGCTGAAAAGCTTGGCCGTTCAGCAGGTACTCAGTGGCTACGGTGGCGTCGTGAATTCGGGCGCTTCCGGCGCACCGACCCGGGTGGCCTCGGATCATTCGATCTACAAGGGAAGCTGATGGACTATCAGCCGGGTGGCCGGGCGCTTTCAACCGTCCGGCCCGATGACCCCCGGCGAGCGGCATAGTCGCGGCTTGCCGGTTCACAAAAGAGATTCTTATGTTTTCGCACACAATCGATCAACTGCGACGCCTTGCGAGTGCCGTGACGCGCGGTACAGCTGTACTGGCCATGGCGCTATTGCTCGTCGCGGGCACTGTCGCGTCCAACGACGCCGAAGCAAAGCGTATTGGCGGTGGTAGTAGTGTCGGCCGCCAGTCGCAGGCGGCGTCGCCGTCCGGACAAAGCCAACGGAGCCAGCAAGCTCAACCGGCGCAGCAGGCCGCGCCGGCGGCCGCTGCCGCCAAGCCAGCCAACCGCTGGATGGGCCCGCTCGCCGGCCTGGCCGCAGGACTTGGCATTGCCGCGCTGATGTCGTCGTTGGGGCTGGGTGAAGGGCTGGCCCAGATGCTGTCGAGCGTGGTGGTGATCGGCCTCGTGATTGTCGCCGGCATCATGCTGTTCCGCTTCATCGCCAACCGGCGCCGTCCAGATCTCGCTTATGGGCACGACGCGACGAACGGGCAGCGCATGAACGGCTCCTTGCTCATGAATCAGAGCGGGCAGGCGGCGCCTGAGACCAGGCTTGCTGCCTGGGCGCGCACAGCGATGAATCCCGCCGCACCTGCACAAACAACGACAGTGCCGGGGCTGCCTGTCGGGCTGGATCAGGCGGTCTTGCTGGCATCGGCCAGGACCCTGTTCCTGCGTCTGCAACGCGCATGGGACCAGAACGAACAAGGCGACCTTTTCGAGCTGACCACGCCAGAAATGTTCGCGGTGATCAAGCGGGACCTGGAAGATCGGGGCAACCAGCCGAGCTATACCGAAGTTACGCAGCTGGACGTGGAACTGCTGAGCACGGAACACCATGGCAGCGAAATCCTGGTCAGCCTCCGCTTTCACGGCCAGATGCGGGAAGAGGAGAACGCGCAGATTGCGCCACCGTTCGAGGAGGTCTGGAACATCGTGGGCCACGCGCATGGCTACCCGGCCTGGCGACTGGCCGGGATCCAGCAGATCGGCGGTTAGCATCGGGCGCAGTCCGGACCGGCAGCGGCTCGCTGCCGGTTATCTTGCATTACATACCGGTCATCGCGATGGAATGGCCGTTTGACCTCCAAACATGAAGACTCCACCACGTTGCGTCGAAGGACCGTCTGATGAGAGAGGAGCCCGTTGCGAAAAGCATTGACAGACCCACTCCGGCACTATATTGTGAACCTCGAAATATTCAAGAAGCTCGATTGCTGATCCCCATTTTCCGCCTCTTCTGCGCGGTACTCGCTGTCCTCTCTTCTTCCTTGAAGTTTTTGTCGCTCCGCACCGGAGCTGTTATTTTTATTTCAGGGAATTCTCATGGATACCGGTACTGTCAAGTGGTTCAACGATAGCAAAGGCTTTGGCTTCATTACTCCTGACGCTGGCGGCGACGATCTGTTCGCTCACTTCTCGGAAGTTCGCGGGGACGGCTTCAAGACGCTCGCAGAAAACCAGAAGGTCAGCTACGAGACAAAGCGCGGTCCGAAGGGTATGCAGGCCGCGAATATCTCGCCGCGGTAAGTATTTCAAGGGCCGGTCTACCGGCCCTTTGCCTGTTAGCCTGACCAGCATCCTCGCGGAGCCATGCCCTCCCGATCTGATCGCCGCGTTTCGACCCGGCGCATCATTTGTCTTTTCGACACGATCCGTCTCGCCTCATTTTTTAATTTATTTCGCCGGTACGACATGATGTCGTGCGGTCGGTTATCGCTTATGCAAAATAATAAACCTGTTCACCAGTACAACGGTTATTCAATCTCCCCATCCGCTCACCGGTTACCTGACGGCTGGTTTGCTGCGAATCTGCTGCTCACAAGAAGTGACGCCCGCAGTGCTGCGCCAGTCGCCTACAAGTTTGATGCGCTCGACTATTTCGATAGCGAAACACAGGCTGTGGGGCACGCTACAGCATGGGCGCGCGGCTGGGTCGACAGTCGCGGTTAAGTTGGCATGGCCTGCAGCGCACGAGCGGCCATGCGTGGCGCTCCCCGGTTTGATGAAAATCTGTCCCGTCGTGATACGCGTACCCCTATCGCCGGCCTTCGACCGCCGGATCTCATGGCCCCCAGGATGCTGCTTCCGGTGAGGTGTTGGCGTCGCCGGAGCCAGGTGCCCACATCAACGAGGTTGTCGCGAAACGTCGTACTGAAGAAACCGCGAAGATCTCGGGGTCACGCCTGGTATCCGTGAGATGCCACTCATATCGGTCGCCAGGTTGGATCGCCTGATCCGCGCAGCGGTATTCCCGTCATTCCCATCGTAAGGAGCAGAGATGGCGTTATTGGTCATGCAGGTCGCAGTGAGCGGGGAACTGGTAGAGGTGTTCGAGATGCCGGTTGATGATGTCGACGGACACCGGATGCTCGCTTGTGCAAATGAGGACGAGCGGGTGATTCTCCGCGCCGGCCAGATCCTCGAAGACGGTGAGGTCTGGATCGATCTGATCGACACGGACGGCGAGACGCTGTTTGATCAGGTGGCATGTTTTCACCGGGCAGATGCCGCCGACGCGCTGCAGGTTCATTTCGGCATGAATGCCGAGGTCGTTAAAGACTGTCTTTCAAAGTCAAATGTTGCCTCGCTGTATGCGAGGCATCGCGTAGCTGCTCAAGCATACTTCCGCAAGGTTGACCGCCTTGTCGACTGCTCCAGGGTGAGCTCCAGACAAAGCAATCGCCGGCGGGTGGGTGACGCCAGCGTCATGGATCTCGTGGTCGAGCTTCGCAGGCGGCTGGACGGTGCGGACACCCTGCTCGCGCTGAGCGAGCTGCCCACGCGCGTACAGGCCGCGGCCGGGCAGCTGAAGGAAGCTGCGAAGTCCTACGCGACTGCTGTTCAGCATCTGTAAAGCGTTACCCAAGGCGCAGCTGGAGATGATATTTCACCGAAATGCGAAGCGGCGAGCCTCAAATAACACGTGCTTTCCCTGTCTTCCGGCCAGCTGGCTTCAGGCAACCCTTGACGGCGTCTTTTCTCACGGTCGGCGCGGATGGTTTCCTGGCGCAGTTTCATGTCGCCCCTTTCACCCCTGCACCTCGCCGGCCTCGGATGGATGAAAAGCGCCGGCAAAATACTTTACAGGAACGCCTTATGGACGAACGGAAACGGGACAGCATGATTGCGTATCTCCGCCACCGCATGGATGACTTCGGCATCAGCCCGGATGACCTCGCTACCTTCCTGGCGACTGAGCCTGCGGGATCGGAGATGGGTCGCTATCGTAGCGCGGGCGGTGATACCTGGAGCGGTGAAGGCGAGGTGCCTCAATGGCTTAGACAGGCTATTAGCGCGGGACAATCAATCGGGCACTTTGAGCTTCAGTGCGGAGCGCTCGCCCAACCGGCAACGCGGACCGGTGCGGACTGGAAAAACGACCCCTTCGCCGGAAGCCCGCTGGCGCGGTCGAGCCACCGCTAGGCAATAGTGTGCGGCTTCTGGCTCGACCCGGTAGTCGCTGATCGCTGATGGAACACTCCCCGTTCCGAACTGTGATGTTTCAATGGCACTGATTCACCCCTTGGCGACACTCGGCCCAAGCCCGTCAACGCCCGCCTCTCATCAGTTATTTTCCGTCATTCGATACCGGCCAGGGGCTTATTTGGGACGCCGCCAGTGTCAGCGGGTAAATCGAGACGCCGCCCTCTACGGTCACCCGTGGGTGCCGCCCCTTCACTCGTCCTGCTCGTCAAGATTTTTGCTCGATGAATTGGACCCTTCCGTATCCGGTTGGGAAGTTTGATCCTTGCCCGACTCGGTTGTTGAAACGTCAAGCTCATCAAGAGCCCTGTCGATTTTTTCGTTGTCGCCTTCATCGAGTGCTCGCTGCGCGGCCTGCTCCGAGGTGAGTTCATCCGCCCGGCCCGCGTGGCCTGATTGCCGTCTATTTCCGGAATCGTCAGATTCATCCCTGGTCATTTGCGTCATAGCACCTCCGTTTATAAATAAGGGGCCGGTCATGTCCGACCGTGGATATGGATCGCGCATCGAGCGTTCCTGCTACGAGCCGATGTCTGCCGGTTTAGGCCGGAGTTTGTTCATCCAGCCGAGGCACCTGATTGACATAACACCTGATCTCCACAGGCGGCCTTGTAGTGGCTAGATAGTAATGTCCGCTTTTCGATCCGTCGTACGCTGACCGGTCGCTGGGAATCCAGTGCCGGAGGCTTCGATGGCTGCGACCGAACGGATAACGATGACGAAGCGCGAAGTGGACAGGTTCAGGGTCATTCAGGACGTCGCCGACGGCAGGCTCAAGCCGGGGCGCGCGGCGGAACGGCTCAGGCTGACGACGCGGCAGATCCGGAGACTGGTCGGCAGACTGCGTGACCAGGGAGCGCCGGGTCTCGTGTCACGTCGTCGCGCGAAGGCCGTTTCCCCCGACATCAAGAGCCTATTGATCGAAGGGGCCGGTCAGATGGCACTTTTGTCGGCTATGTGGTCACTACCCCAAGTAGGTCGGCAGGGCGCGGCCTGCCGGTTTTTCATCACCCGGCAGGCCGCGCCCTTTCTTGCCGGAGTTACTCTTGATAAAATATGTTATCAAGAGTAAATTGCCGCCGGTGGCGGTGAGCTGTTACAGGTGCAGCCGGTGAGCGTTTTCAGGAGAACAAGACCGATGTCTTCCACTATCCCTAGCGCGCACGGCGCGCTGCAGCTGCTCACCGAGACCGATCCGGTTTCCGAGCTGGTCCGGCGCGCTGTCCGTCTCGAAGCCGCGGCCGACGGCAGGAGCGTGCTGCGGTCGACACCGACGCGCGCAGGCCCGGCATGCACCGCGAGGTGCGCTACGAAATCACGCCGGCCGAACTGATCGCGGCGATTCGCGCCGAGGGTCATGAACTACGCGCCGAACTCCGTGGAGAAAATCATGTCGATGCTGCCGGTCGCACCTGAGTCCCAGTCTGCCGGGCGGCGCCTGACCGCCGCGCAGTTCCAGCAACTCGCGGCCGTCCCGGCCGAAGCGGAGTGGTTCGCCAACCTCGACAACCCGCGCACCCGGCGCGCGTACCGGATCGACCTGCACGACTTCATGGGCTTCGCCGGCATCCAGCGGCCCGAAGAGTTTCGCGTCGTCACGCGCGCGCACGTGCTCGCGTGGCGGAAAACACTCGAGACGCGCGCGCTGTCCGGCGCGACGATCCGGCGCAAGCTCGCCGCGCTGTCGTCGCTGTTCGAGTACCTGTGCGAGCAGAACGCGGTCGACTTCAATCCGGTCAAAGGCGCAAAACGGCCCAGGGTCGACAGCCACGAGGGCAGGACGCCGGCGCTCGGCGACCACCAGGCGCGCGCGCTGCTCGACGCCCCGGATCCGGGGACGCTCAAGGGCCTGCGCGATCGCGCGCTGCTGTCGGTCTTGCTGTATCACGGGCTGCGCCGCGAGGAACTGTGCCGCCTGAAGGTGCGCGACATTCACGCACGCCGTGGGGTGCCGCACCTGCGCGTGCACGGCAAGGGTGACAAGACACGCTATCTGCCGTTGCATCCGGGCACCGCCGAGCGCGTGCACGCATACGTCGAGGTCGCCGGGCACGGCGAGCAGCCGAACGCGGCGCTGTTCCAGCGCGCGCGTGGTGGCTCAGGCAACGCCATCACACCGGACGGCGTCTATAAGGTCGTGCTCGCGTACGCCGCGCGGGTGAAGATCGCGATCGACGGCTTCGGCGTGCACAGCCTGCGCGCAACGGCGGCCACCAATGCGCTCGAGCACGAGGCCGATATCGCGAAGGTGCAGGAATGGCTCGGTCACGCGAATATCGCGACCACGCGTCTCTATGACCACCGGCGCCACCGGCCGGAAGATTCGCCCACGTTTAAGGTCACCTACTGAGGCGCAATCCTTATTCGCCTTATCGGATTGTCCGCGGGTCATGGTCTGCCGGCACGCTATGATTCGGGGCAACGAGCGCGAAGGGGTGCATAAAAGGCGCGCGTTCCGGGCAAGTCCGCCCCTCATCCGGAATTCTGTGATAACAGCCCGATAACATCGGCCAGGAACCACATTAAGCGAGAATGCCCGAGCGGCTCAGCCAAGGTGGGTGTCAACGTCAGCTAACGACCCTCTGCGGACGATCACCCTGGCTCGTCTCCAGGTCAGCGATGTGGCCGGTTGCGGACATTGGCTGCACTCCGTCTGCGGATAACTGCATGAAACGGCTGTCAATACCAGACTTAAACTGGGTCTGAACAAGTGAGGCTGTTTGGCGCCAGGCCCTTGAGCTCGTCATTGGCTAACGAATGACTGGCCGAGGCTCCCTTTCCTCCGAAAACAGAGAGCAATTAATCGAATCAGTGTTTGATCGTTCATCCCGCTCGGTCAAATCCGACAACACTCAGTGTATTTCGATGAATTTATAGGGTCACATCGATGTAACTTTTCGGCAAAATGGTGATACAGGGCTTTCGTCACATCGTTCGGCTAGGCTAGAATCCTTCGAGCAATTAAATGACCGCACGATTAGTAAAACTGCTCGTATAGCTGAACAACACTGCCTGCTACCACAGAATAAAAATCGCGTCACCATGCGCAGATCTGAGACCACCATCGCTTTGTTTTCCAAGGTCATTGAGTCCGTGATCTGTCTGGACTCATGCGGACCTAAGAAGCGAGCATGAACCCGACTAATCCGACGGTTTCTGAACCTGCTCCTCGGCTTAGCCGACTTTTCAAGGTTGCGATCATCGCCGGCATTGAAGCGTCCGTCCGGTTTCACGTGAAGCGTGGCGACTCGCTCGAGGCGCGCGATGACAAAGGACTTACGCCATTGATGTTGGCGGCCTCGTATGGCCGCCTGTCGATTTGCAAGCTGCTGCTCGCTTCGGGCGCAGATATTTCCCTTAAGGATCAATTCAACCGGGACGCGCAAGCGCTCGCCGAAGCCAAGGGCCATGCCGACATTGTTCAACTGCTAAAGCAAACATCGGCAGAGTCGGCTTTGGCTGACCAGATTGTCGCCTCCTCTGATGGCGTGAGTTTGCAGGCTGACGCACCCGAGTTTCAACGGGATGAAGAACGGCAAACCACGATCGAGTCGTTCGACACGCGCACTGCCAACGAATTATCGGCCCTCAACGCGCTCGTAGAGGAAATATCCACGCCGAAAATTGCCGAACCCACGATTCATGCGCTCCGTCTCTATTCGGATGTCGATCGGCCCGGGGCAGAGGACAACCCCTTCGGCTGGCTTGTCAGTCAGAGGACATCGGATCGGGATGTGTCACGAGCCCAAGCGTTGGCGCAGCCGGCTTTGACTTCGCGCGACGCGCGCTCCTACGAGTCAGCCGTGACTGCCTCATCGGTGCTTCAATCGGCACCGCAAACGTCTTCCGCGATCGATTCGCCTGCCGAGCCTATCCCGCATGAGCCAGCAGCCGCGGCGCTCGGAGTACAGATTGCCGTGTCGGAATCCGACGCCTCGCGCCCTCAGCCGCAGGTTCTAGCTTTTACCAACCGACGGGCTTGTGACGTACCGGACCAGTCTGACTTGTTTCTCAGCCTTGACCTCGCCGGTTGGGACGAAGAGCAGGATGCGCCGCGCCCTCAAAGCGACGATACGATCACCGCGATCGCGGTGGCGGCCAATAAGGCGATAGCCATCCACCGCGTCATTGACTCCTTCGAGGATTGGTCAGATTTTGATCTCGATCTGCCGGACAGCGCGCGACCACGTCCAGTCGATGAGGAGGCCGATCGCGAACTTCGTCGAGTACTGGCGCAAGCGATCGAGCAAGGCAGTGTTCCCGAGGAAGAGGTGGCATCGCTGATCCTGATTCAGCAGGAAGCGGAAAGAAGTCGTTTTGAATTCGCGTTGCGAACCACGATCTCGGATCTGGGCGCCGAAACCGACGAGCGCATCGGCCACGACACAATGCAGTTTCGCCTTGATGACGAGCCATTATCAGACCCTGCTGTCTACGAAGCGCTCGATTTTCTCGACGGCATCCTAAGCAAGCGCAACGACCCGCCGAACCTCTACGCCCGCAACGCGAAAAGCGCTCGTTGGGGCGCCACGCAGCTGCTCACTTCTGACGAGGAAATGGCTCTAGGTCGGGAAATGGAAGCGGGCATTGGTGGCGCGCTCGATGCCCTTTCCCGCTGGCCCGAGGGAATCGCCCTCATTGCGAATTTCGGAGAACGCATTCAGTCCGGCGAGATGTCATTCGACGACACCGAGCCGTCGGAGCCTTCCACTTTCGCCAGCGACGAAACGACTCATAGGCCGCATGCGCACCAGTCCGAGTCGTTTGCGGCCGAGGACGAAGCGCATGATACCCAGGAGCCCGTCGCCCTCGAGTCCGATTCGACTGACTCCACCGAGCCCGAGAAAGATGATCTAGATGAGAGGACCGCCGAAGTCGAGCCCGAGGCGGGAGCGCCGGCCGCAAAAGGCATTGCAGGAAAAATCGCGGCGATCGTGTCGCTTGCGGACCGCTCGGAAGCCCCCGCACCCGCGATCCGTCAGGCGCTCGCGGACGCCCATCTCCCCACAGCGTTACTGCTCTCCCTGATGGAAAACGCGAGTGCTTCCGAACAACAGGCCGCCGCGGATTTTTCAGCGTTTCTCACTCAATTTCTGCAGGCCCGGAATCAGATGGTGGTGTCCAACTTCGGCCTTGCACTTTCGGTGGCAAAAAAATATCTGCATTCCGGATTGCCTTTGGACGATTTGATCCAAGAGGGCAACTTGGGCTTGATGAAGGCAGCCGAAAAATTCGACTGGCGGCGAGGATTTAAGTTTTCGACCTACGCGACATGGTGGATTCGGCAGACGATCACACGCTACATCGCCGACACCGGACTAATGATCCGAATCCCCGTTCATCAACGGGAGAAGATCAACAAAGCCAAGCGACTCGCGGCAGAATTCGAAAGGGCGAACGGCGAAAGCATGCCTTTGGTGGACATCGCGAAGCTCATGCGCGCTTCTCCGGAGCGGGCAATCGTTTTGATGCAAATAGAGGCCGGTCCCGAGAGCCTAGATGAATGGGCGATCGACGGTCGGCCACCGGCCACCTATCGCTTTCCTGACGAAAGGGCCGCGGAGGCTTTGCTCGCCGTAGATAGACAGCACTTGCGACGAAGCCTCGACGTGCAACTCGACTCCATGCCCGAGCGACTGGCCGAAGTCATGCGAGCGCGGTTTGGATGGGAAGACGGAGAATCGAAGACGCTTGAAGAAGTCGGACAGCTTTTCGGCGTGACGCGCGAGCGGATTCGCCAAATTGAATCGAAGGCGCTCAAAGCCTTGAAGCATCCCGGTCGATCTGAGGCGTTGAAGATCTGGCTCGACCTTGCGCCAGATCTTTCCCGACGCGCGTCGCCACCTCTTCCCGACCCGCGTCGCGGCAGAATGAGAAAGACGCCGGAATGTTCGCCAGCCAAGGAGGATGAGGCACATAGCGCCCCCCTTGATGACGATGGATGCCTCCAATCTGACTCTCATTCGAGCAGCGAGGACGTCGTGGAGGAATACACCATCCGCAATGCCAAAGAGGACGAGGAAGCACGCGTAGACAAAAACCTGGCGTTCGGGTTGAAGCTTGCCGCCAATTACAACTTGGCCGTGGTCGACAAACGCATCAGTGGCGTCGGCAACGTGTGGATCATGATGCAAAAAATCGAGGAGCCCGAGCATAGAAAGGTGGCGAGAATGTTGATGGCGCTGGGCTTCGAGCATCTGTCCGGCACGGGATTTTGGCGATGAACGCAAGCGCGAGAAAAGTTCCACCGCGCGCGGGGGCAATGCTTGAAGCGCTTCGCGGTTTGGGCTACTCAACGGCGGCCGCGCTCGCCGACATTATCGACAACAGCATCTCGGCCGGCGCCACCGAAGTCGACATCGAATTTTCTTGGAGCGAGGCACTCAGCTGCATCCATGTACTCGACAATGGCCGGGGCATGAACGACGCGGAACTCGAAAGCGCAATGCGCTTAGGCGACCGCCATCCCCTAGACGCGCGGGCCGCGAGCGACCTGGGGCGCTTTGGCATGGGGCTTAAGACCGCGTCGCTTTCGCAATGCCGGCGTCTGACGGTCGCATCGAAGAAGGCTGGCCAGACCAACTGCCTGCGCTGGGACCTCGACGCGTTAGAAGCCAGCGTGGACGACGACTGGCTCCTTTATGAGGGGCCCGCCGCAGGCTCCGAAGCGTTGATTGAGCCGCTGGCCGCGCAATCTTCCGGCACGCTGGTCCTGTGGGAGTGCATGGACCGGGTGGTCTCGCCCGGCTTTACCATGAAGAACTTCTTCGACCTCATCAATGAGGTCGAGCAGCAGCTCGCGATGATTTTCCATCGATTCCTTGATGGCGAAAGCCCGCGGCTCATTTTGCGCATCAATGAGAGAGCAATTCGCCCTTGGGATCCGTTCATGATGTACCACCCCGCCAAATCCTGGACGTCGCCCGTTGCCACTTATCCAGCGGAGGGCGGCGCAATCCGGATCGCGACCCATGTACTGCCACACAAGGACCGTCTGTCGCCCGAAGAATACAAGCGCGCCGAGGGCCCCAGCGGATGGACGGCGCAACAGGGCTTCTACGTGTATCGAAACGAACGTCTTCTCGTGGCTGGCGGATGGCTGGGCCTTGGGCAAGGCCGCGCCTGGAACAAGGAAGAATCCTACCGTCTGGCTCGGATCCGGCTTGACATCCCAAACACGGCGGACGCGCTGTGGCGAATTGACATTCGCAAGTCCGTCGCCCGGCCGCCTGCTGCGCTTCGCCCTTGGCTAACGCAGTTTGCCGAGGACGCTCGGCGCCGTGCTCGCCATGTGTTCGCGTTTCGGGCCAAACCCGCAACACGCTCGACAGGAGACGGCGTCGTAGAACAGGCTTGGCGAGTCGAGCGGCTGGCTAGCGGCATGCGCTATCGAATCGACGAGAGCCATTCAGCCATCCAGGCGCTGCTGGAGGCCGCCGGACCGCTCGCGCCGCTGGCCAGAGCGACTTTTCGAGTGATAGAGGAGACCGTTCCCGTGCAGCGGATCTGGTTAGACACGGCCGAGAACAATGAGACGCCCAAGACCCAGTTCGCAGACGAGCCCCCTTCGAACGTGATCGAAGTGCTGCGGGTACTCTTCGAAGACATGATTCATCGCAAGGGAATGTCCCCTGAGTCTGCCAGACATATCCTGGGGAACATGGAGCCGTTCCACGCGTATCCCGCGCTGGTCGACTCGCTGGGCTTCGACGATGCGCAAGAGCCTCAATAAACAATAGGAAAGCCAGTGGCCTTCAACGACGAAAGCAAGCAGCGGATTATCTCCATCGCCCAGAACCTGATTTCGGCGAAGGTCGCGGCCCCCTCCCAGATCAACCCGACCATGGTGGAAGAACAGGTTTCAATGGCGGTCGGGCTCTTGCATCCGGAGGGCCTTGATGAAACGCACAAGCAGGCCGTCGTCTACGAACTTATCCGGCGATTCAGCTCGTGGATCGGAAAGGACACCACTCTCGTCAATGCCGAGGGGCACGTCGCGTGGCTGAATTCCGCGCGCAAAAAGGGCTGGCGATACTGGGAAAGATACCGGCAGTGGTCCGAGCGAAAGATGTCGGACGCGGCGATCAAGGCCCTGGACGACTCGACCGATCGCGTGCTCGGCAACCTCGAAGACCCGCAGCGCGAAGGTCGATGGGACCGCCGCGGCTTGGTCGTGGGCCACGTTCAGTCGGGCAAGACGGGCAACTATACCGGGCTCGTATGCAAGGCCGCCGACGCCGGCTACAAGGTCATCATCATTCTGGCAGGAATGCACAACAACCTCCGGTCGCAAACCCAGATTCGCCTGGAAGAGGGCTTTCTCGGTCACGAAACAGCGGGCTTGCGCGAAATGGGCCAGCTGATCGGGGTCGGACTGATCAACGGCGAGGCAAGAATCCAGCCTCAATGCGCCACCCGCCGCGCCGATTCAGGCGATTTCAATAGAAGAGTCGCCAAGCATCTGGCCATCTCTCCGGAGGAACGCCCCTGGCTGTTTGTCGTGAAAAAGAACAAGAGCGTTCTGGACACGCTTATCCAATGGATCAATGCGCGCGTCGCTGATTCGGTCGACTCCTCGGGACGCAAATTCGTCTCAAGCCTGCCGCTGCTGGTCATCGACGATGAGGCCGACCACGCATCAGTCGACACCGGCGAGCAGTTGTTCGACGCCGACGGCAATCCTGACGAGGACTATCAGCCGAAGGTCATCAACAGCCGCATCCGCAAGCTGCTGAACGCGTTTGAAAAGGCCGCTTATGTCGGCTATACCGCGACCCCGTTTGCGAACATCTTCATTCACCGCAGCAACTGGACCACTGATGAAGGCGAAGACCTTTTTCCTTCCAGCTTCATCACAAATCTGGCAGCACCGTCCAACTATATTGGCCCAGCTCGGATGTTTGGCCTGCTGACCACCGAAGGGCGCGTCGGTGGCCTTGGTCTCACTCGCTACATCGAAGACCACTTCAACGAAGATACTAAAAAAGGCTGGATGCCCCCCAAGCATGACGGCACCCACGTGCCGCTGCACAAGGGATCCGATACGGTACCGCCATCCCTGATAGAAGCCATCCACTCGTTCACTCTGGCCTGCGCCGCGCGTGTGTGCAGGGGGCAGGGTAAAGAGCATTGCTCGATGCTGATCCACGTGACGAGGCTTAACAACGTCCAGAAGGAAGTGCATCGACAGGTCGACGCGTTGGTCCGGGACATGACGCAGCGCCTTTCCCGCAAAATCGGGCAGACCCAACTTGTCGCCGATCTGAAAGCGCTATGGGAATCGGATTTTGTGCCACAAAGCGAAGAAATTCGAGAAGCCGCTCCGGATCTCATGGACGGCGTCTCGTTGCCGACCTGGGAGCAGGTGCTCGCCGCCCTGCCCGACTCGCTGGCCGACATCAAGGTCCGCATGATCAACGGCCTAGCCAAAGAAGCCACGGATTATATCGAGCATGAGGGCGTCGGCCTCAAAGTCATCACAATTGGCGGAGAGAAGCTGGCTCGAGGGCTCACCCTCGAAGGCCTGTGCACGAGCTACTTCGTCCGCACCACGAAGATGTATGACACCCTGATGCAGATGGGCCGATGGTTCGGGTATCGCCCGGCCTATGTCGATTTGTGCAGGCTCTACACCACTCCGGAGCTAGTCGAGTGGTTCTGCCACATCGCCGACGCGGCCGAGGAGCTACGACTGGAATTTGACCTCATGGCCGAGAGCGGCGAGACGCCAAGAGAGTATGGCCTGAAGGTCCTCTCTCACCCAGTGCTGATGGTGACCTCGCCACTGAAAATGCGCAGCTCGAAGACCCTGCATTTGTCATTCAGCGGCCAAGTGCTTGAAACCGTCGCCCTTCACTCCAATAAGGAGCGGCTGCAACAGAATTTGAACGCGACGAAAAGCCTTCTAAGCAAAATGGGGGCGCCCGCTTCCGATTCGCCGAGAAAAAACCTGCTCTGGCGCGACATACCGGGCGAAGACATTGTGGAGTTTTTCAACGCCTACTCAACGCACCGCGAGGCCCTCAAAGTCAACAGCGCAATGCTGTCCGAGTTCATCACATCAATGATGAAGGTGAATGAGCTGACGACCTGGACAGTCGTGCTGATGGGGGGCGGTGAGGGCGATCCCTATGATTTCGGAAATGGAATCATGGTGTCGAATATGCTGCGCCGCAAAGGCGATGACTCGGCGGCTCAAAAAGGCCGGTACTCGATCGGGCGACTGCTTTCCCCTTCGGATGAAGCGCTCGACCTAGATCAAGCGGCATGGGAAGAGGCCATGAAATTGACCTTGCAATCGTGGAGCGACGACCCGGGCCGGCGCAAGGACGGTACCCAGCCCAAGAAGCCCGAGATTCCCAGCGGTCTGGCGATTCGCAAGATTCGAGGCGACGGGGTCGAGGGCGTGGTGAAGCCCTCGCCAGAAAACGGCCTGCTGCTGCTTTACCCGCTCGATCCGAAAAAATCTGACGTCTCCGCCCTATTTGACGGATGGGACGCTCCCATCATGGCCGTCGGCGTCAGCTTCCCTAAGAGCCATTCGGACCGAACCGTCGCATACGACGTGGACCACCGCCACTGGGAAAACTATGGCCCGGCCGATTAAGGAATTCTCGCTCGCCTGGAAAGCGCTGTCAGGGTACTCCGGCGGCGACGGCTGGCGCACCCTGCCAGTGGCGCACGCCGGCCCGCGTGGTCTGCTCGCCGGCCGCCGCTTCCCCGGCAACGAAGAGGCGGTGCTCATACGCTTTGACTCCGCGCGCCTGCCTGCGGCATCCACGCTGCCAAGCGGGCAAGGCTTTTCCGTCGATCGTGTCATTTCTGACGATTTGGGCGAGGGATGGCTTGCGCTGTCGCGGCAGGCGGACGGCGCCCACGAGTTGTTTGAGGTGATGGTCAGCGATGTCGTTGGTGTACTCGACGCGTGCGTGGGGAGCAGCGAAGCCCAGACGCTTCACAGCTTTCTGAGCCGTGTTCGCGGATGGCAAAGCTTCATGCAATCCGGGTCTTCGGGTATGGGCCCGGAGGCCGAACTCGGGCTCGCTGGCGAGCTGGCCTTCCTGTGCGAGTTGCTCAGAGCGGGGTTGGGCCCGACGTTCGCCTTGCAGGCATGGGTTGGGCCGCTGCGCGAATCGCAAGATTTCCAGATCGGTGCCGGCGCGGTGGAGGTGAAGTCGACGCTTTCTGGGGCCGGATTTCGCGCGAAAATTGGCTCTCTGGACCAACTGGACGACTCGACGCGCTCTCCCCTCTTTCTGGGAGCGGCTCGCTTCATCGAGTCTCCGGCAGGGTCTGCATTGCCCGACCTAGCCGCAGCCGTTCGAGACGCTTTGGCTGCCGACGTTCTGGCAGTCAATCTGTTCAATGACCGCCTTCTTTTCGCCGGCTACGTGGACGCGCACTCGGAGCGATTCACCCGGCGGTTCACCCTGGTTGACTTGCGGTTCTTTGACGTCAGCTCGGGTTTCCCCAAGCTGACTCCCGCAATCGTGCCCGTCGGCGTTCTTCGCGCGAGCTACGAGATCGAGGTCGACTTGGCCAGCACGCTCCCCCTTTCCTCGACAGACGTATTGCAAAGACTTGGAGTTCTCTTAGCATGACACTGCAAGATTTTTTGACGGAGACCCAACAAGAGGTCCGCCAACAGCTGAGCGAAGGACAGCTTTATCCCGAACTCGCGTTCGCAGAAGTGATGATGCTTCATCTGGCGAATATCGGAATGACCGTCGATCCGGCCATTTGTCATCACGAGGGCCAGTATCGCAATGCGGTCTTCCGGCTGACCGGATACGCCATTTCCGAGGACGGCGACCAGTTGGACCTCTTTGTCTGCCTCTATGGGGGCGTGGACGTCGTGACTAACGTGAACGATTCCGAGACACGCGCTGCCGTTGAACAATGCCTGCGGTTCCTTGAACGATGCACAACCGGCGCGCTGGTTCGAGACCTGGACGACTCCTCCGAGGTGAAGGCATTGGCCAATCTTATTCAGGAGCACTACAACGGGCTCGATCAAGTTCGCGTGTTCGTGCTCACGGATAAGGTTGCCAGGGCCAAGAGCTTTCGCACTCGTGAAGTGGGAGGACGTTCGGTCAAGCTCGAAGTCATGGACATCGAGCGGCTCTATCGGCACGTCGCGGAAGGCAAGCCGCGCGACGAACTGGTCGTCAACTTCAAGGAGGTGTCCGGCGCCCCGATCCCCTGCGTGTATGTGCCCGGAGCCAACGGCGACTACGACTACGCGTTAACGGCCATTCCAGGCGAGGCGCTGCGCTTCATTTACGATCGCTATGGCCCTCGCCTGCTGGAGGCCAACGTTCGCTCATTTCTGAGCAACAAGGGACGCGGGGTCAATGCTGGCATTGCGGCGACGATTCGCAATGCTCCAGACCGCTTCATGGCTTACAACAACGGAGTGGTTCTCGTGACCGACGAGGTTAGCCTCGAACGGGACGCCAACGGCGCGCCAGGCATCGCGTGGCTGCGAGGACTGCAGATTGTCAACGGGGGCCAAACGACCGCATCCATTTTCTTTGCCAAGAAGAAGTATCCCGACACGGATCTTTCGCAGGTGTGGGTGGCCGCCAAAGTCATCGTGATGAAGGCGACAGACTCTGCGCAAGAAGAGGCTCTCATCTCGGACATTTCGCGCTTCGCCAACAGCCAGAACGCGGTGAAGCAATCGGACCTTTCGGCTAACAAACCCTTCCACGTCGAAGTCGAGAAGCTCTCGCTCTCGGTGTATTGTCCCGACGGTGTCAGCCGCTGGTTTTACGAGCGTGCCGCAGGCAGCTACAACACCCTGCTAATGCGCGAGGGCTCCACAGCCGCCAAGCTTAGGCAATTGAAGGAAACCATCCCTACCGCTCGCCGGATCACGAAAACCGATCTGGCCAAGTTCATCAACGCTTGGGATTGCCAGCCTGACTTGGTCAGCATGGGCTCGCAAAAGAATTTCGATCGCTTCATGTCGACCCTCACCGCCGAAGAAGAAGAGGCTGTGCCCCCGCTTCCGGACGTCAACGCGTTCAAATCGATGATCGCTAAAGCGATCATCTTTAAGGCGACGACCAAGCTAGTTCGCCTCATGTTCCAAGCATTCCAAGCGAACATTGTCGCCTACACCATCGCGGTCACGGCCAATAGTTTGGGCGCATCCATCAAGCTCGAACGAATTTGGGCAAAACAGAGAGTTTCAGACGAACTGCTGGCTCAAATTGGAATTTGGGCGCGAGAAGTGGCCGAAGAACTCCATGGGACAGCCGGCAACCGGATGGTTTCGGAGTGGGCCAAGCGGCCTGAGTGCAAACAGGCGATGATGGCGGCCAGCTATTCGCCGGCTTCCAAAGGCATTCCTGAATGCGCTTGACAGTTCACGCATGATCGACGTCGTCTCCCACGAAGAGCGAAAGCCAATGACGTCTGGCTCTCAAGTGAAGAATGTTGCACTGCCAGCGGCGCATATCAGGCACAAGCGGCCATTCGATCGACAAACGTTACCGGCAGAGAGCGGCCGAATTTGGCCGGGCTCTGCCTGATGGGGATCGGCAGAGCCCGACCCGCGAGGGGCGGGCGCGATGTGGATTCGGCCGTCTAGCCGTCGACGGCACGGAGATCGGTTGCCGCCTCGCAGCTTGCCCATAGGCGAATTTCCGGCACACTACGGGCATCTTCGCTCAGCCTCACATGCCATGCCCCATTCGTTTAAGCCTACCGCCGAACAGCACGCCGTCGTAGATGCGGTTCTTGGCGGCGGCGACCTGAAGGTCAAGGCGTATGCCGGCGCGGGCAAGACTTCGACATTACGGCTGGTTGCCGATCATCTCGCCGGTAACCGCGGCAGCTATCTCGCCTTCAACAAGGAAATCGCCGGGCACGCTCGCCGCGGCTTTCCGCCGAATGTCAGCGCGCGCACGGTGCATTCGCTCGCGTATGCATCCGTTGCTCCCGCCCTGACCGCGCGCGTGAATCTCCCGGCCGAGCCACCGCACGAATTGGCTGCCCGCTATGGCCTCCGACCGATACAGGTGCCCACCATCACCGGCAAAACCGTCGAAGTCACGCCGTTCGAAATTGGCCGGATGGTTGCCGACGGCCTGGGCAGATTCTGCCGCTCGGCGCGGCTGCGGCCGGAGGCTTTCCACATCCCTGTCGACGAAAAGGTACATGACAAGGCGGCCGACTGGCTGCGCGAATCGTTGCTTCCCTGCGTAGTGCGCCTGTGGAACGAGAGCACTGACCCACGCGGGCGCAGCGCCGTTACGCCGGACGTCTATTTAAAAGTCTGGGCGCAGACAGAACCGCGTATCGATTCGGACTTCATCCTGTTCGACGAGGCGCAGGACAGCGATGGCGTCATGCTCTCGGTGCTTGCCCGCCAGGGCCACGCGCAGATCATCTACGTCGGCGACCCCTACCAGCAAATCTATGAGTGGCGCGGCGCGGTCAATGCGATGGCACAGATCGACGCGCCCGAGCGTGCGCTAACCGAATCGTTCCGCTTCGGACCGACGTTCGCGGCGCTCGCCAGTCGTATTCTCGCTCTGCTTGGCGAGTGCACGCCGATTCGCGGCCAGGCCCACATCGGTTCGATCATGGTGGAAGATCCGGATATCTCACCGCCCGTCGATGCCATCCTGTGTCGCAAGAATGTGACGGCGATCTGGCAATTGGCCGCGGGCGTCGAAGCGGGTCATAAGCCCGCGATCCGGATGAGTCCCACTGAGATCGTAGCGTTTGCAGACGGCGCCGATCAGTTGCTGGCCGGCAAGCGAGCTTTCCGGCCAGCGGCATTTTCGCTGTTCGAAACGTGGAAGGACGCTCAATCGTTTGCCCGGAGCGCGGTCGGGCGCGACTTGCTACCGATCGTACGGATCGTCGACGAGTGTGGCACCGCCTACCTGCGGGCGCTGGCGCAGCGAGTTACGCCCGAGTCGGGCGCCGACTACGTGATCTCGACCGTGCACCGTGCGAAGGGACTGGAATGGAAACGGGTGAAGGTAGCCAATGATTTTCGCTTCAAGACCGTTGACGGGCGCCTGACGCTTGACGAGGACGAGATGCGCCTGCTTTACGTGGCCGTGACGCGCGCACAGCATGTGCTGGACATCTCCGAGCTACGCGAGGAGCTATTACGGTTGTTCAACTCGCGTCGGTGACTGCGCAGGGCTGCTCCGTGCCAGGATGACTTTCAACGCCGATGCTTTTTGCTGCTGGCGGTGGACGCCGCCGCACCTCGACGCAAAACCGCGGTTGGACGACATCTACCGGGGGACGCTTCAGAAAACGGAAAACATGCACGGTAGCGACGGAACGATCGTCGCAAATCGGCCCGCACGCGTCGAGGTTCGCGACGGTCTTGTATAGTTCGGGGACGGGTAACCACCAACAATCAATATGCCGAACTTCGCCGCCATTAAAATCCATTACGACCACCGCTCTTATTTGGCACCCCACCTGAAATATTCGGTGGTGCCCGGCGAGGACGAGTACGCCGAATACTTCCGGCTCTACCACGAGGAGGGTGTCGGCGGAAACGGCTTTCACGAATGCGTCAACTTTGCAGTGGGCGAATCTGACACGGTACGGTTCTACCTTCCGCCGACGTGCGTCCCCGGTGTCTCGCGCCGGGGCGATGAGTTCGTGTTCTTTTCGTTCACGTACAAAGGCGATCAGGAGCTGTCGGCGCACGTCGTGGGTGTGCACGCGGGCGCGCGCATCGTCAGCGCACAGGGGCAGGCGCGGGGCAAACCTGTCCAGATCGACGGCGTGGAACCCCTCGTTTTTCACGCGGAAGCGCCGGCGGACCTCGTGACCCTGATCACGCCGCCGCTCGCCTACGACATGCGAGACGGTGTCTATACGCCAGTCTTGCGATCTTGGGGATACGGGCGGCGTTACATCGGCGAGGATCACGCGGCAAACATCATTCGTGAGGCCATGAATCAGGCCGTCGGCGCCCTCCGCTCCGCAGGCGAATCCGAGAAGGCGGTGCTCCAACGCCAGCTCGATGTGCTCCGTCGAATCAGCGATCGCTACGGCCTGGGCGTCGGCGAGGACAAGCCGAAACGTACGCGCGGGGCGGCTGGCGGCGGTGGGATGCCCGACACCGAAATCGGCTACCGGGGCGAGCGGTTCGTCTACGAGCGGGAGTTGGACTACGTGAAGTCTATCGGTCGGGAGACCAGCGAGGTTGAGTGGACGTCCCAGGCGGCTCCGACGTCCCCGTTTGACATCCGGACGCTGCGAAAAACGCCGGACGGGGTCCAGGAACATTTTATCGAGGTCAAGTCGAGCGGGATGGAGGAGGGCGAGAACGTGTACATCTCGTCGGGGCAGATTGAGTTCTTCAAGCACAAGGGCGATTGCGCAACGATTGCCTTGGTGAACTTCGGGGCTGGGAAAAAGCCGTCGTACCGCGAGCTGACGCTGGATGAGCTGAATGGCGAGTTCCACCTTCAACCGGTGAAATACAAGTTGGCCCGGCGGGGCTGACCGGCACCAACCGCACACAAAAGAAGCTCGGGAGTTTCACGGGGGTAACTCTGGCAACGGTGCGGTGCGGTGCGGAGGGAGGAGACAGTTGGAGCTTACCGGTGGTGCCTGATCGTCGACCCCTGGTCTTGCTCCTGTTCGAGTGCCTAGTTCACCTGAAGCATCTGCAGCGCCGCGCGGGCCGCTTCTTTCGGTTGGGCACAGCGACACGCTTGTTTCAAAGCAATCAGCCCGGCGCGTTGTGGATCAAAACGGCGAGGGGTAAGTGCCATGCAGGTCGTTCTCGTATGGGACTTGCATAGTCGGCGATCGATGTGCCGCTCCCGGGCAATTGCCGATGATGCGATGCGGATTGTCTCCGGCTGAACGGCCGCTTACTGGCGAAGCCGACGTGCGAATGGCTTGCCGATCGACTGAGCCAATGACGGCTTCTGGCCCGACTCCTGCCTGACGGCGGTCGGCGGCTCGCGACCGAGGCTGTGTGAAAACGCATGCTGAACGCGGCGTTCTGAAAAACCGACCCTTCAGATCGCGCCGTATCGGCTTGGCAGCAACTTGGGAAGGGTAAAGCGACACCCGAAAACCGAGTACTTTTGCGTTTTCACACAGGTGCGCCGGGAGACCGGCAAGGAGTAGGTGGTGCAAGTCCACTGCGATGAAGGAATAGCGAACCACATCGGCCCCGAGCCGTGCGCAGGCATCCGCGAGGATGTCGGCGAAGCGTCGGCAGGGGTACGTGCAGGCCAGCCATTGAGCCACGATAGAAAACTGATCCCGGGTGCCGACGCTGTCTGTGTAGCGGAAGGCGAAACGTCTGAGCGCGCAATCGCGAGCGCCCGGATGACCCGGCGTGGTCGTAGAACCTGGCATGTGCGCACGCTCCTTGTTCGGGAACCGGGAGTACGCGCAAGATAGAAAAAATGGACATCACACGGAGCCTTGAAAATACTGGAATCAGCAGGCTGCGGGGTGTCCATAAAATTAGCAAAAAAAATGGACACAATGACCGTCAGAGTGTCCATCTTTCGCCGCAAGTTTCGCAGTTGATATCGAGCGGAGATGATCGACCCGATCTAGCGCGGCTGCAGGGGCAGGACGCTACCGCCACGCAGAGCGGCCAGTTCCTTGCGCAGGTTGAACACCTGACGCAGTAGTGCGAGCTCACGAGCCAGCGATTCGTCAAGCTGTGCCTGCAGATTCTTTGCGTCGCCCTTCGCGCGGTTCAGACGCTCGGTCAGTTCGAGCTTCGGACGCCCGGCTACCGCTCCTGATGCTGCCCGCCGGGTCGTCGCCAGGCTTCAGCACGGTCTTCTCGACCGATGCTAGGAACGCGCCCATCTCAGCCTTGTGCGCGGCATCCGTACCGTTCGAGTACGAGCGCAGCGCCGTGGCCAGCGAGTGCCCCATCAGCCTGGCTGCGACGACAGGCCCGTGGTTGCTCACCGCCCAATCCTGCCTGGCCGCCCGCCACTGACGTGCGCTCACGCGCGGCAGCACGATCCCGAATGTGTCGAGTCGACGGTAAAGCTGAGCTAGAAAATGGGGTGGAAGACCTACTAGTTGTCGTTGCTGTGCGGAACGCCCGATTACGAGGAACAACGCGTCGCAGTCTGCGTCCTGAACCAGATACTCGCGCAACGCCAAATACCCCTTGAGCTTTGGCATGAAGCCCAGCGAGACGGTGAACGTAACCTCGCTGCCGCCTGCACGGTACTTGACCTCGCGAAACTTCTGACGCGCAACCGACGCATCCTGCAGGCTCGCAGCCAGCTCCGGGCTCCACTTCATGGCCAGCAGTTGCGCGAGGTTGACGCCTGTTTCGGCCAGAAACAGCGCGGCGAAGCAGGAGGCCGCCATCGAAGCGTGCGAGCGCCGGATCGGTGATTGCGCGTCCTCGTTCGCCGACGCAAGATGTTTAGCCGCACGCCTAGCGATGGCCCCCGAGCGCTGACGAGGATTTTTAGCTCCGGCCTCAGTCGTGCGCATCGTGAGTTCTTCCCGGGTGCGCAGCTCGCCCGCCTCCAGATTCCAGCCAGGCAGGCCGAGCGAGTCGTCGCCTTCACGACGGCCATGTGGGTGTGGAACAAGGCAAAGACTCTCGCCTCGCGTCGTGCTTACGCGCACCGGGTACGGCTTGAAGTCGAGCACCAGCGCGCTGATGCTGCGGAAGAGCGCGTCAGCCCACGCGAGCAGGGCGGCCTGTGCTTCGACGTCAGGCACAGCAGTCGGCACTGAAGCATCCTGTTGGCGGCGCAGCACCCTCGCATCGGCGCAGAAGTCGTCGTTTCTGAAGAATTCACGTAGCATCGACAACAGACTGCGCTGATAGTGGGCGATGGAATTGCGGTTCAGGTTGCCCAGCGAGACCTGTTCGCGCTTCTCCGCGAAGTAGCGATGAACCGCCTCTGCGGTAGCCTTCTCGTCACAAAGCACCTGATGCAGGCTTTGCCTGTCGGCCCAGTTGACGAACTCAAGCACGCCGCGCAGTGCTGTGCTGATTGTCCCCGGACGCATCGCGCCAAATGTCATACGCCCGGAAAGCTGGGTCACCAGCAGACGTACGATCCTGGCGCGTTCGCTGCTGAAGCTTGTGTGGTCGAAAGTGTGTCGCGAGCGCTGTGGGCTCGACGTGTCACGCGTCAGATAGCAGATCTGACCGATATCGGAACGTTTGCTGACCCCCTCCCACCTGAGCAGCGCCCGCTTGGGGTGCAGCAGCGTCGTGCCTTCCGCGAGCGGCATGCGAACTTCCTCGTACTGGCGGCTCATGATGCCACCGCGGTGTTGAGGGTGCGCGTGACCAGCGTCGACAGGTGCGCTCCCCAGCCGTCCTGTACAGCGTCGAACAGCTTGCGATTATCGCGGTAAGCGAGGTAGCGCTCGCTCGTAGACGGTTGTACGTGCCACATCAACTGCCGCAACTGATCGAGTGCCCGCGTGTACTTCGTCTCGTTCGCGGTCATCGAGTCGACCATGTTCAGCCCGAAAGTCGCGCGCAGGTCGTGGAAGCTGAACTCGTATCTGGGGTTGCCGAGCCGCACGCGCATCATGGGCAACAGTTCGTCCCTGATGAACTGGCGTACGGCCTGCCCGGTCTTGACGTGGCGGCGCACGCGCGGGCCCGTGCTGAGCGGGCCGCGCGACGCGCGATCCTCGTAGAGCGGCGCACCGCGATGGCTCAGAAAGAGCGGCTGGCCGGAGTGATCGCCGCCATCTGCCAGTTGGCGACGCTTGCGCGCACGATCGCTGTGCGCGTAGATGTACAGCCGCTCATAGAAACCGCGCGGCAGGTGCAACACGCCCTTGACACCGCCCTTCGTGTCGATGCCCGTACCCGGCCCGCAGGCGAGACGGATGTCGTCGCCGTGAAACTCGCCGGGGTTGCGCATTACGTGTTTCGCGCGCACGGTTAGTACCGTCTGGATGCGGGCGCCCGTCAATAGCGCGAACAGATGAATGAGCGTCATCTCGGTGTTGTCGAGAGCGGCTAACGATTCAAGCAGCACCGACTGCTCGGAAGATGGGAGCGGGCGCAGGCGACCACCGTCCTGAATGTGATCGTCCCACGGGTCTTCTGCGCGCCGGCCGCTGATCGACAGGTCGGTAGTCTTGACCTCGATCGTGCTGCTGAAGCCCTTCTGGTCCCTGAACTCGATGAAACGGCCGGATTCGACCCACGGCGCGTTCGCGGGCTTGAAGCCTGCTTCGGTCATGAGCCAGCGATAGAAGCGCACCACGGCGCCCATACGACGCCTGGCAACGCCCGGAGATAGTTCGCCTGCCTGCACGGCCAGCCTGATCGAGGCGCTATAGCGGTAGGTCGGACGTTGCCGCTTGTTCGCGGGGAACGTCAGCCAGTCGACGCCCTCGTCATCCAGATAGCGATGGAACGCCACCAGGTCGTCTGCGATGCTGGCGAACGTCAGCATGTTGGGCGACGACTTCGACTCCATCATATCGATGAGCCAGAGGTTCGCCTCAGCCCACGGCGCACCATCAGCGAGTCGAACAACAGGAAAGAGAGGGAAAGTGCCTACGGTCCACTGCGCGCGGGCGTCGCGCCGCCCGCCGGTGTCGGGGTCTGCGAGCGGGACCGTGTGATAGATCGTGCCGCCCTCGGGTGTGGTGATGCTGACCGGCGTCGCGCCGGGTGTGTCGCGGTCAACGACCTCGGTCAGCGGCAGTTGCCGGATGGTCGTTCGTCTTGCCGTCATCGTACAGATCCTCTGCTGTGTTTGTGCGGATGTCCGCTTTAACACGGCCTGCGAGTATCTGCAAATCGCTCTTCACTTGCGCATACGGGAGATCTCCAGTCTGGCCTGCCGCAGGATGGACAGGTCCGCATCGGGAAGGCGAGGAGCCGTAGCCGATGATGAACGGACGGGAGAAGTCAGACTCCGCCGTAGTAGCGATGAAGCCTGCGAACAAGGCTGGGGAACCAGCTGCGGAGTGGGCGGAGCCAAGGGCGGGGACCAAGGGGAACACGGGTCAGCCGCACACGCACCGGGCGCAGAACCGGGCAAGCGTGCCACAGGGGCTGGAACGTGTACGGCAAGCTGCAAGGCAGCGGAAGAAGGAACGGTTCACCGCGCTTCTACACCACGTCACAGTCGACCGGCTTCGGATGGCATTCTTTGCGCTCAAACGCAATGCGGCGCCTGGAGTGGATGGCCTGACGTGGCGGTACTACGAGGCAGGACTGGAAGAGAATCTCCAGCGCCTGTTCGCGCAGGTACACAGTGGAGCGTATCGGGCACTGCCTGTTCGGCGGCAGTACATACCCAAGCCGGATGGGAAACAGAGACCGTTGGGGATTGCCGCGCTTGAAGACAAGGTCGTCCAGCGTGCGGTGGTGGAAGTGCTGAACGCGATATACGAGGAAGACTTTCTTGGTTTCTCGTACGGGTTCCGGCCCGGGCGTAGTCAACATGATGCGCTGGATGCGTTGGCGACGGCCATCACCCACACCCCGGTGAACTGGATTCTGGACGCGGATCTTCGGAGCTTCTTCGACTCGGTTAGCCAGAGTTGGCTAGTCCGTTTCATTGAGCACCGGATCGGCGACCAGCGCATCATCCGCCTTGTGCGCAAGTGGCTCAAGGCGGGTGTTCTGGAAGACGGAGAGATAAGCGTCAGTGAGACCGGTACACCACAGGGATCAGTGGCTTCACCGCTGTTCGCGAACGTGTACCTGCACTACGTCTTCGATCTCTGGGCCAACCGGTGGCGACGGCGGGAAGCCAAAGGCAACGTGATCATCCTGCGTTATGCGGATGACATCGTTGTCGGCTTCGAGCACGAAGCCGACGCGCGGCGATTCTGGGACGCGATGCGTTTGAGGTTGGAGGAGTTCTCGCTTGCGCTTCACCCGGACAAGACGAGACTGCTGGAGTTCGGCCGCTACGCAGCGGTCAACCGCCAGAGTCGAGGCCTTGGCCGACCGGAGACCTTCACCTTCCTGGGTTTCATCTTTATCTGCGGCCGGTCTCGTCGCGGGGCTTTCCAGTTACAGCGGAAGACCCGAGGGGATCGGATGCGGGCGAGACTCAGGCAGATCAAGGAGGCGCTACGGAAGCGCATGCACGAACCGATTCCTGCACAAGGGAAATGGCTCAGGCAGGTGGTTCGCGGGTACTTTGCGTACCACGCAGTACCTACGAACTCCCGAGCACTCTGCGCGTTTCGATACCACGTCGTTGATCTGTGGCGGCGGGCGCTCCGGCGCCGCAGTCAAAAGGATCACATGACGTGGCAGCGAGTCGAGCGGATCGCAGATGCTTGGCTCCCGCAACCTCGAATCCTTCACCCGTGGCCCGACCGGCGATTTGCCGTCAAACACCCGAGGTAGGAGCCCGGTGCCCGAATTGGGCACGCCGGGATCTGTGCGGGGGGTGCTCAGTAATGGGCATCCCTACCGCAATCCTCGACCCATTGCGGTCCGTCGAGCCAACTCGACCTTTTGTTGACGGCGGCGTAAATCCGCACATAAATGGCGGCACAAGGTTCACCAGGACCGTCAACAATGAAGCGCCGTTGACGGCCTCGGTCGGGGTGGCCGGTCCCAATCAGAATGGATCGCCGATGTCGTTGAGATTGGGATCCTCGGGAGGGGAATGCTGTTCGTGCAGCAGGTCATGCAGGGCGAGGTCATAGTGCATGCAGATCCGGGCACGCAGATCCCCGATGAGTTCGACGACGGCGAGCGCCTGTTCCGGCGACCAGTTGTCCGGTATCAGGAAGTCGAGCCCACGGGTGATGCCCGAAGGCAGGTGTGCCAGGCGCTTCATGATTTCTTCTCCGCACGCGCGCTACTGCGTCTGCTGGCGCGTTGCTCGGCCCTCTCGCGCGCTTCCTTGACCCGGTAGGACTCGCCCTCGATGGCAATGACTTCGGCGCGATGGACCAGCCGGTCAACGAGCGAGACGACACAGGCGGCGTTCGGGAACACCTCGTGCCATTCGGAGAACGGTCTGTTGGTTGTGACCACGGTACTTGCCGATCCGTACCTGCGGCTGACCAGTTCGAACAGCAGATCGGCGTGGCGGTTTGAGTACGAGAGGTAACCGACCTCATCAATCACCAGGACGTCAGGGGATGCATAGCGGCGCAGGCGTCGACGCAGCGCCGAATCGCTGTCCAGTGCGGCCAGTTCGCCGAGCATCTGACCGGCGGTAGTGAACAGCGCGGTGTGACCGTGCACGAGCGCCTGATAGGCGAGATTGAGCGCGAGGGTTGACTTGCCGACACCATTCGGGCCGATCAACACGACGTTGGCGGTATCCCTGACGAACCCGAGCGACATCAACTCTTCAACGGCAAGCCGGTCGCAGCGCGTGGGCCAGCTCCAGTCGAAGTCGCACAGCGGCTTGAAGTTGCCCAGGCGGGCATCGCGGATACGTCGCTCCAGTGATCGGCGGGCGCGCTCATCCTCTTCCCACTGCAACAGCGGCGCGACCCACTGTTCGGCGGCCACATCGGTCCAATGCGCGAGCAGTCCGTACAGACGCAGGGCGTTCGCGCGCCCATGAAGGTTCTCAGGCGTGTTCATCGGCGCCTCCCGCAAGCTGGTCGTAGATGTCGAGCCGGTGTGGTGTCACCAGCGTGTCCTTGTTGCGCACGTGTTCGGGCAGGATGAGGGTGACTGGCGGCGGGGCCTGCCGTGCCTCGCGCCGGCGCTCAAGCGCCAGACGTACCGGATTGGGATGAGGCGCCGCGTCGCTGGCAAGGGTTTCCTCGATCGCGGCCTGCAGTTCGGCCGGGCCATAGCGGTCGAGCAGTCGCAGCAGGTGCGTGGTGATATTGCCCAGATTGCCGCCACGCTCAGCGGCGTGCAGCATCAGGGTCCGGCTGGCCGGCGCAGCCCGGGCCAGATGATCAAGACCGCGATGGTGACGGGCCTCGTGCTTCCTTGCGACGAGCGCATCGATGTGTGCGGCAATCTCGATCTGCGCGCCGCGATCGTAACTGCGTTCATGGGTGGCGAGCAGATCGGCGCCGTCGAGAATGCGTACGCGCCGGGGATCAGCTCGTACCGTGAGCGTGCGTCGCACATGGGTATACGGGATCGTATAGTCGTTCAGGTCGAAGCGCACGTAGGGCGTCTTGCCGACCTTCACGGCGAGAAGCAGCTCACACGGGTACGGATTCTCCGGCAACGTGAGCAGGCTGGGCTGTTCGCGCCCGAAGGCCTCGCGCACGGTGATCATGGGTTCTTCGCGGCAGGGCCGCTCAGCAGCGGGTCCCGCGCACCAGATTGCCGCCTGGGCGTTGAGATCGTCGAGGTCCGTGAATCTGCGAGCGGCAAAGAAGCTCTCGCGTACAAAGCGGATTGCCCGTTCAACGCGCCCCTTCTCGTTGCCCCGTGCGACAGCCACCGGACGAGGCTCATAACGATGATGCGCGGCGAACGCGAGCAATGTCGGGTGGAAGCGGATCGCATCGCCCTGACGCTCAAGCACGGCGCTACGCAGGTTATCGTAAAGCAGAACCCTGGGGACCCCGGACCATGCTTCGAAGGCGCCGGCATGTCCTGCCAGGAAACTGTCCATACGGGCATCGAGGAAGAAGCGCAGATAGATCTGCCGTGACCACGACAGCACCATCACGAAGGCCATCAGCGGTCGTCGTGCCCGACCGATCTGCAGGTGACCGAAGCTGGCCCAATCGACCTGCGCCTGTTCCCCGGGCAGCGTGCGCAGGCGCAGGTAAGCCTCAGGTACCGGGCGTGGCCGGTGCAGCGAGATCAGGTGCCGGAAGTGGTGGTGACTGCCCCGGTAGCCGCGCTCATACACCATCGCATACAGGCGACTGGCCGTGAGCGAGGGAAACTTCTTTAGCGTCTCGTGGATGAACGGCAGGTAAGCATCGATCTGTGAGGCTCGCTGCACGGCGCCAATCCTGGGCAGGCCGGCCTGGGCCAGCACGCGCTGGACGGTGCCGCGGTGCACGCGCAACTGGCGCGCGATGGTGCCGCAACGCCACTTCTCCACGTGGTAATAGCGCAGGATCTGCGCCTCGAGTTCAGCTCCAATGGTCATGGGTCGTTTCCTGTTCTGTCAGTAGTAGTACGAACATCACGGAAGACCCGACGGCGCAGTGGCCCGATGCGTACAAGGCCCGAACAGATGCGGCGACAGAAGCAGCAAGGCGTCGATCCGGGCGCGGCGACAGTGGATGTCGATGCGGTGGCCGTCGTCGTCGAAGTCAGTGGCAGTAGAGCATTGGCGACGGGTGTCGGGGAACGCTGATGCGTCACTTTATTGAGGCGCTGACGATAGCGACGCATCCGTTCGGCATGTGCAAAGCGGCCACGACGACTGAGTTGATAGCGTTGGCCAGCCTCGCGCAGGCGGGCGCGGCGCGAGGCCTGTGAGCAGTCGCCACCGCAGTAAATCTGGCCGCGATCGCAACGGCGGCACACGACGACCTGCGCCCGGCAGCGGGCGCACAGAAAGAGGCGGCCAGTGGCCGGCATCGGCAGTCCCCGTCAATGCCGAAGCGGAATCGACGAGGCGGATCAGCCGTGCCATACTGGCCCGGCACCCGTACCCCGTTGTGCGCGTGTGGGGCTCGACACTGGAATGAACTTGGCGGTTAGGACCGGTGTCGGGCCTGTTTCTTCGGCGGTCAGTTGTAGTCGTTCTTCTACCGCATCCCGATTCCCGCGTCATCCCCCTGCCGAACCGAACATCCCCGGTGCGTCTGCGCTCGCCCTACGGGCTCCCTCCGACGCACCCGAATGTGAGCCTCATGAAACGTCCCAGAGTCGCCGGGCTGAACAGCAATCGCGTCGCCCGGCTGTCCGACGCCGCCATCCAATGTCGGATTCCGACCGCCATTCACACCTTTAGGGCAGCATTCGAGGTACAACGGCCATTCGTCGGCTCGCGTACAGAGACAGATGCTCTTGAGGTTTGTTCGATGCCTGCCCATGTCCGTGGACTCGGGGTGCGCGCCGGCGCGTGCGGGCAGGCGTTGAATAAACCTGAAGGGAGGAAACCGCGGAGTGCTCTGATGCAATGGAGTCTTCGGGGCTATGGCGATTGATTGCCCGGGATGGCGAGCGGTGTTGCGGGATGCGTGGTCAGGCGGGAGGCCGGTTGAGGGCTGAGGTTGTGCCGAAGCGGTGCAGTGGCGCCATCGTGATGGCGGAACGGACGTGCAAGGGCCTGTGCGAAGCGACAGACGCAAAGGTCTGCTCGTGGGCCGCGTTGCCGCAAAGCCGAGGGTCGGGTTGTTCGTCCTGGAACAGTGGCGCTCATATCTCGCCCCGGCGCGTGGGTGGTGCGCGGATCGGTGCAATGCGCGCAAGGATATCGATGACGATCATCGGCGCGCCGCAGTGCCGGCAGATGAAGGCGGGGCGCGTTTCGATGACGGTTTCGTGAGCTGATGTGTTGACGTCGGTCGCGACGTGCAGCAGTTCGCGGACCTTCGCGAGACTGGCGCGGCGCACCGGGTTGGCGAGCAGTCCGTAGTGACGGATACGATGGAAGCCACCGGGCAGCACATGGAGCAGGAAGCGGCGCATGAACTCGCCGGCTTCGAGGGTCATGGTCTTGTAGCGGGTGTGCCCCTTCGCACGGTAGTCCTTCCAGCGGAAGGTCACGCCGCGTTCATCGAATGCAAGCAGGCGCTGGCTGGAGATCGCGACGCGGTGCGTATAGCGCGACAGGTACGCGAGCACTGCTTCGGGTCCTGCAAAGGGACGCTTTGCGTAGACGACCCATTCGCAGGCACGCAGCGGCGCAAGCCACACGTCAAAGACAGCTGGGTCGGCAAGTTCAGCGTACTGGCCGAAGAACTGCAGGTGGCCGTGCCGGTGCGCGTCCGTGAGCGCTTCGAGCAAGCGCCTGCGGAACAGGCGCGATAGCACACGTACCGGCAGGAAGAAGCCGGGCCGGCATCCGATCCACCGCTGACCATCGGGCGACAGCCCACCACCGGGGACGATACCGTGTACGTGCGGATGATGCGTGAGTGCCGAGCCCCAGGTGTGCAGCACGAGCGTCGCGCCGATCTGGGCGCCGAGGTGCTTCGGATCAGCGGCAATGGTGCGTAGCGTTTCGGCGGCGATATCGAACAGCAGCCCGTAGATGACGGCCTTGTTGTACCAGGCGATGGCACTGATGGGCGCGGGCAGCGTGAAGACGACATGGTAGTACCCGACCGGAAGCAGATCGGCCTGGCGTGCCTGGAGCCAGCGATGCGCAGCACTGCCCTGGCACTTGGGGCAATGACGGTTGCGGCAGGAGTTGTAGGCAACCTCGATGCGGTCGCAGCCGGCGCAGCGCAGCACATGCCCCCCGAGTGCCGCACTGCGGCACTGTTCGATGGCCGACATGACCTTCAGCTGCCCCAGGCTCAGCGCTACCGTGCGCCGCCACGCCGGCCCGCAGGCGCGGAAGATATCCGCGACCTCCAGCACGGGGTGCTCCGCGTGCGGCCGGGCTAGCCGGCGGGCAGGCGGTCCAGCGGACTGACCACCTTGCGCAGGAGGTCAGTGGCAACCTGGGTATAGAGCGTGGTGGTCTCGATCTGCCTGTGTCCAAGGAGCACCTGGATCACGCGGATATCCTCCTTCTGTTCCAGCAGGTGCGTGGCAAAGGAATGCCTCAGCGTGTGCATGGATACGCGCTTGTCGATGTTTGCGGTCTCGGCGGCCGCATGGATGGCGCGGGTCAGTTGCCGCGTGCTGAGCGGGTCGATCGGATCGAGGCCCGGAAAGAGCCACCCGCCATCGAGCATGCAGCCCTGGGCACGGGCAACGCGCCACCAGACGCGCAGACGTTCGAGCAGGACCGGCGAGAGCATCGCGTAGCGGTCACGGCGGCCCTTGCCCTGCTCGATGCGCAGGGTCATGCGCTGGCTGTCGATGTCGCTGACCCTGAGGGCGACCACTTCGCTCGCACGCAGCCCGGCGCCATAGGCGACCGACAGCGCGGTCTGATGCTTGAGGTTTCCGGCTGCCGCGATGAGCCGGCGCACCTCCTCGGGGCTGAGCACAACCGGGAGCGTGCGAGGCACGCGTACCGGCTGCATCCGCGCCATCAGCTCAGGCCGGCCGAGCGTGACTTCGAAGAAGAACTTCAGACCGCTGATCGCGGCGTTCAGCGACACCGGCGACGCGCCGTGATCGACCAGATGCAGCTGGTAGTCCCGGAGGTCCTCGACAGTGGCGGTATCGGGTAAACGCCCGAGGTATCGGGCGAACTGACGTACGGCACGTAGGTAGGCGGCCTGGGTCTTGGGTGCGAACTTGCGCATGCGCAAGTCCTCAAGCATACGGCGGCGCAGCGGGCTGATGCCCGGATCGGAGGAGGTCATGATGGGGCTCCTGCTGGAGGACGAGGCGGATTGCCTCAACCACCAACATAAGCGCCGGCGCCACTGGCCTCCCATTCGCCGCCAGAGACGGGCCGCAGCCCCCTACCGCGCGAGCGGTTTAGTCCCTTCGGCAATTGCCGACATTGGGCCGGGCTGAGTTCTGCGTCAGCAATGCGGCGGATTGCTGACGATGGCGGCATCGAGCAGCCAGACGGCAGCTTCCTGCATCAGCGAACTCACATTCCCGACCCGCATCGGCCCTTCGGGCCGGAGGAACATCAACGACGGCGTCCGAGATACAACCGCCATTTGCCGCCGGTCGGACCTGCAATCCTTTCAATGGAATGGCTCGCGGCGAACGGTGCGAGGCGAAATCAGGTTCAACCAGGCAACGGTTTCATGCCCATTTCCCGGCAAAGCGAGGTGGCGTCTGCTGCATTTTGCTCGGCCAATGCTTCATTTCCGATCATCTTTTGCAGCCGAGATAGTCCGTATAGGCACTGAGCTTGCAATGGACGCATTCCAAGCTCGTGGGCGATCATCAACGCCGTGCGATAGTGACTGTGAGCTTCCTCAATCCTGGCTGCGGTAGCGCTGCCATCCGAGACAAGATCCCCCAACACGTGCCAGGCCCAGGCTTCATTGCCTCGTTCGCCGGAGGCTCGAGCAACATCAATGGCATCATGTGCATGAGTGAGGGCTTCGTCTTTTCGACCAGCAAGGTGGCACACTCGACCGAAATTCGAGAGCACTAGCGACTGGCCGAACATTAAGTTACTTGCCGCCGCTTGGCGAATCGCCTCTTCCAGAAGAACCAGGGCCTCATTGGTCCGGCCCAGCGAGGCATACGCCGCCCCAAGACATGAGGCTATCCGAGAAACATAGATTGGAAACTCAGCGCTCTTGCACATGGCCAATGCTGGCTCAAGAGCCTCGACAGCAATAGCGAGATTGCCTTGAATAAGGTGCATCCGTCCGACACCGAGGCCAGCAAAGATCAGCTCCTCTGGCTCATTCATCCTTCGGGCCATGTCGATCGCCTCATGTCCAAGGACGGCAGCCTCGTCGAATCGGCCGAATTCGGCAAGACACAGCAACAACCAGATACGAGCGGTGACGCGCGTGAATTTTAGATAAGCCTCATCGGGGCCGTGGTGGCGCTCATGGAGGAGATCTAGCACCTGTCGAGCATGTTCCACCGCGCGTTCATAGTCTCCGCGGCCATACCGCGACCTTGCGAGCATCAAAGTGACCCGAGCCTTCGCATCGGGGTCGCATTGCCGCTCTGCCAACGCCAGGGCGCGTTCGCCTGCCTCAACGGCAGCTTTCAAATCGCCTAACGAACCGAGCGTATAAGTCAACCTTGATAAGACGCGCGATAGGCGTACCTCATCGCCCAACCCTTCGGCAAGACGTTCCGCTCTCTCGAGATTCGCCCGGTCACGTGCCAATTCTCCCAGCGGATAAAGCGAGTGGTGAAGATCCCATCGGATGTCGATGACGTCACCGAGTGTGTCGGCCGAGGACGGCAGGGCCGCATAGGCAGTCAAAGCTTTCTCGAACAGGACCGACGCCTCGCGATGAGCGGCGCGTTTTGCAGCATTGTGACCGGCACTCCGCCACAGCCGGGCCGCCTTTTCCGTCAATCCGGATTGGGCGCAGTGTTCGGCCACGATTTCCGGTTGTTGCTCCGCTACGTCAGAAAAATGATTCTCGAGCTCCATTGCGATGCGGGCATGCAGTTGCTGTCGCCTGTCCCGCAGCAGGGAGCTGTACGCGGCGTCTTGCACCAGGGCGTGCTTGAAAGTGTATTCCGCACCCGGTGGTGCCCCGTGCCGGAAAACCAGCTCGGCACTGACGAGAAGATCCAATGCGTCGTCCAGGCGCTCTTTGGGCATCGACGCGACCGCGCTGATGAGTTCATAAGAAAATTGCCGGCCGATTGCAGCGGCGATTTGTGCTACATCCCGCGCCGGGGCCAAGCGATCGAGACGCGCCATCAGCGAAGCGTGCAGCGTCATCGGGATCGCCAGTGGTGGCAGCGGACCATCGAGGACGTAGCGCCCGTTCTGCTCGCGCAGTACGCCGCTCTCGAGCACTGTCCTGGTCAGTTCTTCAACAAATAGCGGTATTCCATCCGTATGCTCGATGATCCGGTCTGTAATCTCTTTCGGCAGTGCCTTGCCAAGCGTTACCCGCTCGATCATCTCGGCTCGTTGCCGGGGGTGCAGACGATTGAGAGCAAGGAGCATCACCTCTGAGCGGCCGATCCACGGAGATACGAACTCAGGCCGGAAGGTGAGAATCAGCAGGACAGGCAGGGTTGCAATACGATCGACAAGTTGGTCCAGCGCTTCAAGCGAGCTGGGGTCGACCCAATGCACATCTTCGAACAATATCAGCAGCGGCTGGCGTCTTGCCCGGTCCATGACCTGCACAATTATCGTGCTAAGCGTCTTATCCTTGTACTGCTGCGGCGTGAGGTTAAGTGCTGGGTATCGACCTTCCGTCGAAATCGATAGTAACGCCGCCACCAGCGGAGCAGCTTCGCCCAGATTGTCGGCGGCGAACGCGAGCACCGCCTCAAGTTTGTCGAGGCGTTGTTCAACAGTATCGTCGCGCCGCAAACCGGCCGCACGCTCGAGCTGGGAAATGAACGGATAGAAGGCGCTGTCCTGATGACGGCGCGAGCAGAAATACCGCAAGCGGGCGTGCGGCTCGAATTGAAGCCGCTCTTCAAGGGCGGTGGTCAGCCGCGATTTTCCGATACCCGGCTCGCCTGAAAGCAGCACAACCTGCCCATCGCCGTTCTTCGCCCGCTGCCATCGGCTGAGCAACAGCTCGATTTCTTCGTCGCGCCCGACGATTGGCGTCAACGTGGTCGTGTGCAGCGCCTCGAAGCGGCTTTCGACCCCGCTGGGGCCGAGCACTTGCCAAACCCGCACTGCTTCGTCAAAACCCTTCACTGTCGTCAGGCCCATGTCGCGGTAGTCAAACAACCCGGCCGTAAGCCGCTGCGTGCTCGTAGAAATCACCACTGTTCCGGCCTCGGCCAATGTCTGCAGCCGAGCAGCGAGATTGGGCGTCTCACCGACGACGCCACGCTCCTGGGCTTCGCCTTCACCCGTGAGATCACCGACTACCACTACGCCAGTAGCAATCCCGATCCGCACTCGCAAACTTTCGTCGGTCCCGGAATCGAGTTCGCCGATGGCCCGCACCAGCGTCAGCCCAGCACGTACAGCCCGCTCGGCATCGTCCTCATGCGCCTGAGGATAACCAAAATAGGCCAGCACACCATCGCCCATGTACTGGGCAATGAAGCCACCGGCCTTGGTAATTACATCCGCGCAACCCCGGTAATAGGCGCCGAGGATCTTCCGCATGTCTTCCGGATCGAGCCGCTTCGAGAGGGCAGTCGAGCCGACGAGATCGCAGAACATGACGGTGAGCTGGCGTCGATCCGCGTCATCACGTCGCACGGGCGCGGCCACGATTGGAGATAATGCAACGGCGCTGTCGTCAAGTTGGGCGATCGCGCGCAGCATTTTGCGGCGATGTCCAAGCAGGACGCCAAGATCCTTGAGATCCTGGTCCGTGAGATCGCGAAGGACCGAGCGATCGATACCATTCTCGGCAAAGAGCTGGACATACTCAGACAAGCCGAGTGATGCTAACCACTCTGCAATGCTTCCCACCGCTTGTCTCCTGAAGGCGGCTGCCTCATGCAATGGTAGGAAAAATATCTGTTCCGCGCTTGTCGACAATCAGCGCGGCGGCCGGCTGCAGCCCAAAGTGGTTGATTCCAGTCGTTGTGCGGTGTGGCTAACGTATGATTTATTCCGCTTCCTGGTGGCACCCGAACCTGGCTGTGAGAGCGTTGCTTGCCCGTGGATCCGGGTCCAAACGTGCGTGTCAGATCTTCCCGCGGAGGTTGAGGCGCGGGACGTCCGGGCTGGGTCGCAAGTTCGCGTCCGCCTAGGCGCTCGACCGTGTCCCAGCGCGAAGGTCTGTTATCTAACCGGAACGGTCCTCTGAATGGCCGGGTAAGGACGAGGGCGAACGGCTGCAGTTGGCCGGTTTGAGACATTCCATTTACTGTGGACTGCAATGTAAGGCTGGAAAGGAGCGACCATGTCTTACACGCGGATCCGTTCCACCTCGTCCAGGCTGATGTCGTCGTGGCGCCGGTCGTAGAGCTGCGTGCTGCGGGTCGATGCGTGATTGGCCATCGCCGCGGCGTTCTCCAGCGTCCCGCCATTCTTCAGGTACGCGGTGATGCCGGTCGCGCGGAACGTATGGTTGCCGATCTTTGTATCAATGCCAGCGGCCAGCGCACGGCGCCGCACCATCGCATACGCGTTCGCCTGCGGCAGCGGCGTGTCGCTGAGCTGCCCGGTGCCGCGCGCAACCGTGCGGAACAGCGGCCCCTTCGGATCACTGGCGATCCCAGTGCCGTCCAGGTACGCATGCAGGTACGCCTCGAGCGTGTGGTGACAGGGCATGGCGTGCGCCTTGCCCCCCTTTTCACGCAGGCGCGCCCACAGCCGCTTGTTCTGGACATAGACGTCGTCAACCCGCATCCCGAGCGCCGCGCCGACCCGCGCGAACGAAAACACCATCAAGGCGATCAGGGCCCGGTCGCGCAGCCCGATCGGCGTCGTCACATCGATGCTGTCGAGCAGCTGGCGCGCCTCGGTCGCGTCGAGCACCGGCGTCCTGCCCTTTTTCACAGTATGGCTCGGCCCGCGCACCGACGCGGCCGGATTGTGCGGGACGATCTGGCCCACCACTAACCAGTCGAACAGGTGACGGATGGCGGCCAGATGCTGCTTGACGGTCGGCGCCGACAGCGTCTGCGTCTGCAGCTCGATCCAGCTTGCAACATGCAGCGGCTGTACGGCCGTTATCGATGGCACGCCGGCGCCGGCGCACCACCCGAGAAAATCCCCCGCGGCCCGCGCATACGCGCGCCGCGTGTGCGGATTGCGGATCGCCGACGCGAAGAACTCAAGGAGCCGCACACTGGCCCGCTCGCCGGCTGCGACCACCAATATCGGCGTAGCAATACCGTCGACGGCAACGAGCTGGCTCATGCCTGCATCGCCTTTTTCCAGTCGATTTCATGACCGGCTGCATCCAGCTCTCGGCAGAGGGCGCTCTTCCAGTTGCCCCCGGCATCCATTGCTTCCCAGACTACACCGAGGTAGTCGCTTGGAATCTCGGGATCACCACGCTTGAGCGCGCACACCTTCTCGCGTCCAAGCCGGCCGATGAAATAGCCAAGTTCAAGCAGCACATTTTGCCGGGCCCGTGGCCTAGGTTCCCCGCCCTTCACGCAGCCCTCGTCATCCGGCGTCAGAAGCACCACGGCGAAATCAACGTCGCCGTGCGCCTCGATCTTCTCGATGACCGTGCGCCCCTGGTTGGCCTGTTCGTGCAGGATGATTGGTTTGAAGTCTAGCTTTTCGAGGAAGCGAGCCACGGTCTCGCGGGCGCCCTCATCGTGACCGTGAACCACGAACACACGGCGAGAAAGAACCTGAGGTTGTTCCGTAGTCACTGGCACTGGTACCGCTTCATGCTCAGCGTCAGCTAGGTCCTCTCGCAAAGCGCGCTGCGCTTCCTGCAGAAGTGGAATGGCCGCGCTGATGTTTTCCTTCGCGCCTTCTTGATAATCATGTCGTGCCGGATAACCACCACCAAAGTAACCAGCCCGGAAGTTAAGCCGCGTCGCGCTTTCAAACCGCTTGTAAGCAAACGTGCCTTCGCCGAAACACCTTACCAACGTATCCTGGATGGCAGCGCTTAAAGCGGTCAGCTCCGGGGATGCCCCATCAGGCACGATAGCGACATCAAATTTCCGTAGTTCATCGATCCGCTCTTCTAGGCGCGCGATCCCACGTTCGATCTGCGTCGGCGAAAGTTGGAGTTTCGGGGCCAAAGGTGCGGGTGCAGTGGATTTGCGGGTAGCCATCGGTCTCTCTCTATATGGGATAAAGGACATTATCAGATATAGAAGCGCTCCAGAAACACGCGTGTGCCTTTATACGTCGGAGTTGCGCCAACGCTTCACGCAGCGCCAGAACGGGCCACCCCGTCATCACATAGGCCATAATTGCGATCCCTCTGCCTAGCTCAACGGGCGAACGGCCGGGCACACCTTCACCGGCCTGTCAGGGGTTCCCAATTGAAGGCTCGCACTTGAAAGCGTCCAGATGGCTGAGAAGTTCAATTTCCCGCTCGACGGCTGGGACACAGCGCTCATTGACGTCGAAGAATTCATTGCGGCGCTTGGGCGCGCAAAATATCCCAACACCGACAGCAGTCCGACTGCCGAAGTATTGCGCTTCTCTGTGGAGGCGACTGTAAAAAACGGAGGGCTGCGACCGTTTGACGGCGGTATGGTGCCGTTGAACGGTATCCCGGCCCGGAAGCTCAATGAACCATTCTCGGGGCTTTTCTTCGAGCGAGAAGAGTTTTTCGCCTTTGTGCGCGAAGCGTGGCTAGAGGGCGAACCAGACGAGGCGCTGGCGGCACAAGACGAGGCACAGCACATTACGGTCGAAGACATTGCGCACATGATTGCCATTCAGCGCACCGACCAAAGCATGAACATTGAAGATATCCCAGACGGGCGGGAAAGTGTGCATCGTTCGATTGAGCTTGCGCGGCAATTGATGGGCTGGCATACCGACGGCATCCCGGGCGTAATCCCGCAAATCGTCGAGATGGTACGAACCAGAACAATCACGCCCAGCCCCGTCGAAACGGGCTTACCCGTTGTCTCAGACCTTCGCGCATCTCCTGGTCTCTGGTCGTTGACTGCCGAAGACGCGCAACGGGTGCTGGCGTCACTCTGCCCAGGCGTCCGCCGTTACACCATTTCCGACGTGGCTGACATAATCGCGCGCCGCAGCTATCCCCGAGACATGACCAAAGCGAGGGAAGCAGAATGTGCGCTTGTCGAGCGCATAGAAGACGCCATTGAGCAAGGCGAACTCACCGCAAATGAGCGTCGGAAGGATGGGGAAATTCTTCTCAACGAACACGGCATTGACGAATGGCTGATCCGCGAGCAAATCCCGGTGTTGCTGAATCCCACGACGAAAGCCAACGTCGAGCAGGCTGCAATGAAGGACGCTGGAAGGCTCACCATTGATGACGTGGTCGGGATCCTCGCCAAGGAGACCAGCACCGAGGCGGCGCGGTGGGAATCGACGCTTGTGGCCGAAATCAGGGGCGGTGCGCTGACATTGAAGAACCCGCGCGACCTCGGGGACTTCCTCCCCTACGCCGTTCCAAAGAGCCTTCGCACGTTCTACGACCGTGTGGACGTAGCCGACGTGAACAAGTTGCTCGGCGCACATCCGGAATGGCGAATCGAGTACCGCTTTGAGACCGCAACGCTGCCGCGATGGGAGACGTCAACCGCTCCCATGAGAACGGTGACGCATTCTGGCGATAAATGGTTGGATGCAGAGCTTCGGACGCTGCTTACGGAGAGCAAGTTACCGGATTTCACCCAGAAAAAGGCCGGGGAGAAGTACAAGGTCAGCAGGGCGCGCATCGGAGCCTTGCTGAAACAGGCCAAAGACAAGTTTGAGACGCCGGCCAAGTCTTCAGTCTTTCAAACCTTCGGAACGCAAAACCGCCGAAAGGTGAAGGGCACGCAATACTAGCCGTTTCGTTGCACTGTTGCGTAAACCGGCCTGAAACCCTTATCGGATAAGGCCGCAACTGTTGCACGAAGGCTGCGCCGCTATTGCCCGCGAAAGACTGGCCTCAAGCGATTCACGTTGAGTCGCACACATTGAGAGCCAGTCACATGACCACACAACAATCAGCGGCGACTTCGGTAGGCCGTCTATTTCTGACTACCGAAGAACTTGCCGGTGCGTTGCAACTGCGTCCGCAGAGCATCAGAAAGAGGTACAGGGAGACCGGCAGCTATCACGGCGTGCGCCCAGTCAAACTGCCGAGTCGCTTTCTCGCCTGGCCGGTGGATGCCATAGAGCAGCTGATGGGCGGAGAGGTCCAATAATGACGAATCCCAATCGCCGGCAAGCTGCATCGGGTTTCTTGGGCGAACCTCAACCGCAGTTCAATACCACCCGCGTGCCTGAGCAATTCAAACTAGGGCGCGCACGCGACGCGCTGTTTGCCCTGAACGCCGGTTGCCCTCGCGACGAGTGGGTACGTGCCGGCATGGCAGCGAAAGCGGCCGGCCTGTCGGAGGATGATTTTCTCGAATGGTCAGCGACCGGTGACAATTATGGTGGCGAGCGTAAGACTCGTTCTGTGTGGCGCAGCATCAAAGCCGCTGGCGGCATCACGGAAGGTACTCTGTTCAAGATGGCGAAGAACGCGGGCTGGCGCGATGCATGTGCGCAAAGTGGCACACAGGCCGCGCGAGTGTCGGTCGCGAAGCCGACGAAGGCCGACATACCCCGGAAGCCTCGGATCGACCTTGTCTCGACGTTCAACGGCTATCCGTCCGCCAGCTCAGACCATCCCTACATCGTGGCGAAGCGCGGCAATCCCAACGGCCTTCGCGTGGTGCCTGCCAATGACACGCTGACCATCGGCGAGCAGCGCGTCGCCGGCTGGCTGGCGGTCCCGGTTCGTTCCTTCGACGGTACGCTCTGCACGGTCCAGTTTATCCCGTCACCTGGCGCGGGAAACAAGCTCAACGCCCCGGGCGCTTCGTTCAACGATGGTCTGTTCGTGGTTGGCGACATCGTGGCTGACGGCACGATATACGTGTGCGAGGGCATCGGGCAGGCGTGGGCGTGTGCCAAGGCGGATTACCACGCCGCTGCTGTGGTCACGTTCGGCTCAGGCCGCATCGGCGCTATCGCCAGGCTGCTGCGCAAGCGGTTCCCGGCGGTGCGTATCGTTATCGTCCCGGACCGCGGCAAGGAGACGGACGCCAAAACCATCGCTCGCGAGATTACTGGCGCATGGGCCGAGCTACCAGCTGACAAACCGGCCAACTATGACGCAAACGACTACGAGTCGGAGCACGGCACAGAGGCGCTGGCGGACCTGTTGCGTGCCGCTCGAACTACGCCCATGCGTTACCGGCTTCAATCGGCTGGCGAGGTGCTGGGGGCGCCACCGCTGCGCTGGATGGTACAAGGCGTTATGCCTGCATCTGGCTTCGGTGCGGTGTACGGGCCGTCTGGCGCAGGTAAGTCGTTCCTGGTGCTGGACCTGTGCGCCGCCGTCGCGGACGGCGCCGAATGGTTCGGGCGGCGCGTGAACGCGGCTCCGGTTACATATGTGTGCCTCGAAGGTGAGGCTGGTCTCGGCAAGCGCGTCAAGGCGTGGAACGTCAACCGCCAACGCGGTCTACCGGACCGCCTGCACTTCGTCACACAGCCGGTCGACCTGCGCCAGCCGGAAGACGTGGCTGACCTGTGCGCGGCGGTGCTAGCAGCGGGCGGCCGGGATGGACTGCTGGTCATCGACACGCTGAACCGGGCCGCGCCCGGAGCCGATGAAAACGCGAGCACCGACATGGGGAAGATAATCGAATCGTGCAAGGCGGCGCAGCGCCGTCTCGGTGGCGTGGTGCTGCTCGTCCACCACACCGGCAAGGACGGCACGAAGGGTCTGCGCGGCCATAGCAGCCTATACGCAGCGCTCGACGCGGCGATTGAAGTATCACGCAATGGTGCCCGCCGCGAGTGGAGCGCCGTGAAGATCAAGGACGACATCGACGGCGGACACAATGCCTTTGCTCTGCGCGTGGTGGGCCTCCACGACGACGAGCACGGCGAGCCGGTTACGTCGTGCGTCGTGGAACCCGACGGCGGCGCCGACGAAGTGCGGCGCGTGAAGCTCCCGCAAGGCGGCAACCAGCGGATCGCACTTGATGCACTTGCCGAGCCGCTGCGCCACTCCCGCGACTTCGGTAAAGGCGACGCTCCGCCCAATCACCCCTGCATCGAAGTCGAGGCCGCCGTGCAGCTCGTGGCGGACCGCCTTACCTGCGAGCCGAAACGACGGGCCGAACGCGCCAGAGAGGCCGTTACTAGCCTGGTAACGCGCGGCTTGTTTGATGTAAAGGAGGGGTGGCTATGGCGCTGCTAAACCATAAAACCGTTCTCGAAGTCCTTCCCGAAAACCCCCGCCCCTTATAGGGGCGGCGGGTAATTTCGGGAAAAGTGGACGAAACCGGAAGCGTCCGTTTTCAGGGAAACCGGGAAATTTCGGGAACGGGCCGTATGAACCCACGGACTGGAGCGCACGGACATCGAGGCGAAACATGGTTGACGGCTTGGTAAGTGGGACTCTTAGGAGTTGCGATAAGCCTGGACAGCACAACACGGCAAGACATCCGAACGGCAAAGGTGCGCGTGGCCGTGGGCGACGGCGAATCACTCTTCGTGAACATGACTACCCTCGCCGGCGAAGTGAAATTGGCCCTGCTGGCGGTCGGCGAGGAGATAGCGTTGTACTGGCTGGGAGTCCAGTCGGCGACATCGTGGAAATCATCTGCGACCTGAATAGTTTCGAACAACCATACTGACTACTTCGACCCAACATGACTGACTTTACAGACGAACAGCTTGCCGCAAGAGAGCTCCGCGATGCCGCATACCATGAAGCGGGGCACAAAGTGCTTTACGAACGATTTGGCGGCGCGGGCGACGCGGTCGTTTCGAGAAACGGGAGTGGAAATGTGGAGGAGAGGGCGTGGCTCGGTCAATTCCGTCCGCGGACATGTCCTGAAACGATGCACAAGATAGCGTCGCCGCATAGCTTTCCAGCTTCGCAGCTACCGGCGAACTGGAAGATACAGGTCGGGATGGCGGGCCTGGTGGCCGAAATCATACTGAGCGGCGAGGCGGATGATGTCGGCGCTGTGGCCGATATCTTGTGCGAAAGAATTTCAAGCGGGGAGGCGTCGGCGTCTGACCTCGCAGGAATGGGTGTCAGTGACATCGACGACTGTGAACTGAGCTATGAAGTCATCGAGGCAGCTGTTCAGCTTCTGCGCGCAGAGTGGCCGGCCGTGCAGCGAGAGGCCGAGTATTTGATCTCTGCCGCAGACGAATCACGACCACTACGGAATGTTGCATCGGCAAGCGACCAACGAGCCAATGCCGAAGGGGTGAGCGGTGGCTTTTTCAGTCCGGCCTGAAAGTTGGAAAGTCAGTAGGAGGCCAGCTAATCTCGAAAGCCCTCGGCAGATGCCCGTGACAGTCAGCGTTGGCGAGCTGCGCGGTTGGGTTGTTCACCACCATGGTTCCTGGGTGTATATCTCGCGTCCCGAACTGCTGAAGAGGGACACCGACCGGGTCCTGGCGAGTTGGCGGAGAAGCACGAGCGGACCGAACACTTATGGGCGGGCGCGTGGGACCGTGAACCAGAGCGTGACGCTTTACCAGATATTTTGTGACGCCATATCCGATACCTTGTGACGCCATACCCGATACCTGTGACGCATCCCGGCATTTGCAAACTAATTAATTACCCGGAAAGCCAAGCTGGGCGCGGCTGCGCGCCCTTCCGATCCGACAATCTGACTCGACCAAGCTGAGAAGTTGCGCTACGACGCAGCGCCTACGAAGAGCAGCTCTTAATCACTCTGTAGTACAACCAACCAATGGAGATCACCATGAAACGCGTAATCGACGGAATGATGTACAACACCGAAACTGCCAACCGCATTGCTGGCTGGGCGAACACTTACAACTGCAGCGACTTCCAGTATTACGAGGAGGATCTGTACGTGACGAAGAAGGGCGCGTACTTCATCGCAGGCGAGGGCGGCCCCCTGTCGCCTTATTCTCGTCCATGCGGCAGCAATGGCACGTTGGGCGGTAAAGGTATGCGCGTTGTGACGGAACATGAGGCGCGTGAGTGGTGCGAGCAGCACGACGTGCCTGTCGACGTCATCGCACAGCACTTCGAGGTCGAGGAGGCCTGACGCCATGCTGCCCGAGGGCTTTCGTGACGAGGACACCTTTTCGCACGGGAGCGCGGGTCTTTAACGCCCGGTTTCGGCGGCTTGGCCGGGCATCGCCTGCTTCGAGTTCACCGCTTGGGCAGCTTCAAAAGCGGCGGCCTAGCCGGCATCACGGGGCTGGGCAGCCAGGAATTACGAAACGAACGCACCAAGGGGCTCCAAAAAATGACGAGGTCTTACTTCGACAAAGACGGCAACGCAGCAACCCTCGTCGACGCCGACCTGCCCATCGACGCACAGACGCGCGAGCTGTTCGAGACGCTACGCGCTGAAGCTACCGCGGCGGGCTTGCACACGTCGAAGCCGGGCGCAGCGCTCGTGTCGCTTTATGTACTCGAACGCGACTAAAGGGGCACGCAAAGAGAACAACTGGCCGAAGCTCATAGGCGGCACGTCAAAGCAGAAGGCGCTCGCTGAAACGGTGCGCGCTGACCTCGACAAGCACACCGACTACTACACGTGCAACAGAGCCCGCGCGGCGCTCACACAGACGAGCGACTGGCTCGATGTGTACGACGAGCTCAAGATTTCGCGAGCTGTCGCCTACAAGTGGCTGGCGGCGAAGCTACGCAAGTAACGCACGCTGGGGTCTTCAATCTGTTCAATGCGGTCGTATTTGCGCTGATCGGAGCAACCAGCTTGGGTCACATAGGGTTTACACTAGCGAAGCGCCTATTGAACTGAACAATACGACCTATATATCACGAGTTGCCTCGCCGAGGATTGCGGGCGCGCTCGCTACCTCGATCGCACCGCCTTCGCTGGCTCACATGATGAGCCGAGCGAACTCTACCGGTCGAGAGAATGAGAACAGCAAAAGAATCCTGGCCACAGTCGTTGATTGTTCGTATTCGCACGTGTGTCGTAGAAACGCGTTCTGGTCTCCGCGATCGAGTCCAGGCAGCCAATTCATCGGGGTAGAACAACATGGCAAGCAGGAACTGGAAGAAGGATCGCGCCCAAGAGCGCATCCGCGGCTGGGTCAACCAGGTCAACAAGGTCGAGATCAAGGAATACCTTCGGGACACGAATCTGACCGGGCTCGGCAACGGTGTCGCCTATCGCATCGACGGCGTACACCTGTATGTCGACATTCTCAACATCAACGAGATGCTCGGGGTCACGGACTCAGAGGGCGTACGGGCGCACAGCCGCACGCTGCGCTTCTTGGACCGGCACTACCGGGCAGTGCGCGACATCCTGAAGGACGTCGACGCGATCCAGGTCGACTTCCACAACCAGCGGCTTCACGCGGTCGTTGCCAAACCGTACGGCAACGAGGCCGGCCGAATCCATAAAGCGGTCGCGACGGCGCAACTGATAATCGACGTGCTGGCGCGCACGGGAGAAAACAGCGACGAACCGCTGCCGGCAGCCAAAGTGCGGGCCGGCATTGACTCCGGCAAGGCGCTAGCCGTCAACAACGGTCGTCGCGGCAACCGCGAGCCGCTTTTCCTGGGAGCGCCGGCTAACCAAGCAGCCAAGCGCTCGGGTGGCGGCACCGACACCGGCATCTACATGACCAACACCGCGCGTGCGGTCGTGGGCTGGAGCACGGTCAAGGACGAGGACAAGACGGCGTTGACCAAGGCACAGATCGAGCAGTCCGAGGATGTCGCGGATGTCGAAGTCACTGCTGATGATGTGGTCGAGGACTGGGAAGAAGGCCTCGCCAACCAGCCGCTCGGCTCGTTCGAGTTCACGCGGCACACGCCGCCGTTCGCCGACCTCGACTTGGAAACACTGACCCCGGCCAATTCGCGACGCCAGGAGTCGACGTCGATCTACGCTGACATCGACGGCTTTACCGCCTACGTGTCGGAGAGGATCGATGATGACGACTCGGCCAAAGATGTCGTCCGGGCGCTGCACGTGCTGCGAGCCGAGCTCGACGCCGTCCTCCACGCCGACTTCGCCGGCCGCAAGATCCGATTTATCGGCGACTGCGTTCACGGTGTGCTGATCGAGGGGACGTCCCACACCACCGACGACGCTGAGACGACCAAAAACGCCATGCTATGCGCGGCTGCTCTGCGCAGCAGCTTCGAGGAGGCGATTACCATCCTCGAGGAAGAAGGAATCGACACCGGCGACCTGGGCATCCAGATCGGTCTCGAGCACGGCCCGACGGCAATCACCCGGCTCGGCTATAAGGGTGAGCGGATCCGGTGCTGCATCAGTCGCGCTGTGCTGCGCTCCGAAGACGAGCAGCGTCGCTGCAAGGGCAACGAAACCGCGATTGGCGCGACCACATACAAGTATGCGCCTGAGGCATTCCGCACATTGTTCGGTGACAGCCGGATCCGTTCGGACTTCGACTACGACGAAGCGGCCGACGCGCTTGCCGGCAAAGCCAACAGCCAGAAAGCTGCTTCGGTTTCGGCGCTCGCCGCAACTTTGCCGTCGACCCAGCCGAGCCGGCTCGGTCGCGCGCCAGCGTCGGCCGCCGCGACCTTCACGCTGCCGGCGCAGGCCGCCGGACCCACGAATCCGAACAAGGTTCCAGCGGGGTTCGCCTGATGTGGTGGTTTATCACCGACCAGGTTCGTCTCCTGACCGAGCGGGCCGCGATCGATCAGCTCGTCGCCGAAGGAATTGGCGTCGAGAACGCCCGATGGGGTGTATCTGGGTCTAACCTTGCCTTGAAGGTGGATGTCGATCTGCGGATCGCCGACAAGGTTCGCACGGTCACCATGATTTACCCTCTGATTTTTCCGAACGCACCGCCGGTCGTGCGCCCCATCGGGGAGACCACAGACTGGGGCGCTCACCAGTACCTCGTCAGTGGCGATCTTTGCCTTGAGTACCGCGCGGACAACTGGCATCCGGACCTGTGCGGTGCCGTAATGCTGCGCAGTGCGTTGAAGCTGATGGCCGCCGACCTGGGCATCACCCATACGTCGGGCTGGGCATTACCGTCGGCGCACAACGTGACGCACGGTCAGCAAATCCGCGGGAACTGGTGTCGGATGAATATGACTTCCGCCGGCCAAGCCAAGCTCGCCAATGTGACCGGAACCCAGCCGATCAAGCTGCACCGGTGCTGGGGCCCGCAGAGCGTGATGGTCACGCTCATCAATGTCACCGAACAAGACGATGCGCTGTGGGTCGATCCGACGGTGCCCACGGCGCTCGTCGAGGACGCACGCCTGAACGGCCTGGCCATGGCCATAGCTGCCGACGACGCGCGTCTGAAAGACATCGACAACTTCCTCAAGGACGGTGCGGACAGTCGCGCATTCTGGAGCATGTTCGTCACGGATCCCATCGCCAACGACGAAGATCGGTGCCTCATGCTGGTCACGCCGGCGGGAGTGCGCGCTTTCTACGTTCGGCCTGACGACAGAAGGCCGTACGAGTTCGCACTAGTTCCTCCTGACTCGGGCAATCGCCTTCCGCCCCGCAACGCTGGCCTGGCCGACAAGACGTTTGCCATCCTGGGATGCGGCTCCCTCGGCTCCAAGGTAGCCACGACCCTGGCGCGCAGCGGTGCGCGCAAGTTCATCCTGATCGACGCCGACGTCCTGAAGCTTGAAAACCTTGTTCGCAACGACCTCGACGCCAAACAAGCAGGTGCATCGAAAGCGTCTGTCGTCGCTCAGCGCCTGAAGCGCGTGGCTGCCGGCGTCGACGTAAAGGTGCACAACTTCCTCCTGGGCGGCCAGGAGCCCGGTAGTAAGGACGACACGTTGGTACGTGAGATTGCCAGAGCGGATGTCATCGTCGACGCCACGGGCGACCACGACGTCTTCAACTACGCCGCGGCGGCAGCCAGGCTCAACCAGAAGACGATGTGCTGGGCACGCGTCTTTGCGGGCGGCTATGGCGGCCTGATCGCCCGCGCACGCCCCGGGCTGGATCCAAATCCGTTCGACGCGCGTGCGATGATCGACCAGTGGTGCGCCCAGCCAGGTTTCCCCGAGCCGCCGCAGCCAGAGAAGGAATATGCCTCGCGGACAGAGGACGGGCCGCCGATGGTTGCTGACGATGCGGACGTGTCGGCCATCGCCGCACATTTCGCTCGCCTGCTCATCGATGCCGCCATCGCTGGCGACAGCTCCGAGTTCGAGTGCTCGGCCTACATGATCGGGCTACGCAAGGAGTGGATCTTCGAGAGGCCCTTCGATACCTGGCCGATCAATCTCGGTTCGGCCCTGTGGATGCACACCGCTGAAGTCGACCCCGACGTGCGCGCCGAGGGTAATAAAGTGCTGCTGGAAATTCTTAGCACGGCAGCGGAGGTACAAGCCAATGATTGAAGTTCAATTGGCGCCGGAATGCGCCGCCAGGCTAGTGCGCGAGCTTCGGCGCGCGGGGGCTCATGAGATCGGTGGCGTCCTGGCGACCGAGCGCGTTGCCGACCACATCTTTCGCATCGTTGACCTGTCTGTCCAGCGTAAGGGGGGCTCCTTCGCGGCGTTCTCGCGAGACGCCAGCCTCCACAAGCGCTTCATGCGTCGATTCCACGACCTGACTGGACACCAATACGAGAGATTCAACTATCTCGGTGAGTGGCACTCACACCCGAGCTTTCCGGCGCTGCCAAGTCCCAGGGACATCCTTACAATGCATTCGCTGCTCGAGGCACCGGACCAAGTGGCCAACTTCCTCGTCCTGCTGATCGTCAAACGATCGAGCGCCGGCAAGCTCGAGGCATCTGCGCATGCCTTCGCACACGGCCTTGCGCCAATGCGAGTGCCGTTGGCTATGTCTAGGCAAAACGACGCGCTCACCGAGGTGACCGCTTCTCCTCGGTTATCACTGCGCAAGAGAGTTGCTATGCGCGCGGAAAGCGGCCCTTCTCGACCGTCAAGGCGTTAGGCTCCGCCAAAACCACGAATTTGCTGACAGAGAAAAAGCGCAATGTCCATCGCAAACGGACGGCTCCCAAAGGCGCAGTAAATGCCAGAACAGAACTTGTCCTGGATCGCTGCTGCCGACGTCAAAGTCGGTGTGCTAGCAACGTAGGCTCGTGCCCTCTGCTGTAGGGCAAATCGACTGACTTTCTTCAACGGCTCTAAATGAAAGAGACAAAATGAATCTGATCGACCGCTTCAAGGATCGCACCGCGCTCGTGCAGACAATGCTTGCGCAGACCATAATTCAAGGGGACCGCGACGTTGCCGCGGCGCTGGCTGATGCTGGACAACTGACAGAGCACTCTGCTGGAGAAGTGCTTATCAAGGAGGGCGAGGCCGATCGGGAAATGTACTTCCTGTTGATGGGAAAAGTCGGAATCTCCGTAAAGGGCAAGTTGCTGTACCCGCGGGAGCGCAACCTCACGGTCGGAGAAATGTCGGCAGTCAATCCTTCCATCCTGCGAAGCGCAACGGTCACAGCACTTGAGCCGACCGTAACGCTGAAGGTTTCGCCGGACACGCTGGATCAAATCGCGAACGTGCACCCTACGTTGTATAAACTCATTGCCGCTGAACTAGCAAATCGCATTCTGCAGCGGAACACTCTTATCCGTTCGCCTAACGACAGACCGCGAGTGTTTTTCATCAGCTCGAAGGAGAGCCTGGAAGTAGCCAAGGCGATTCGGCATGGACTGAGATACACCGACGCCGATTCCGTTCTCTGGTCGGACGACGAAATCTTTCCCGTTGGAGCGTATCCCCTGGAGGCGCTGGAGACAGAGGTGGATCGAGCCGACTTCGCTGTGGCCATTGCCCATCCAGATGACATAGTTCGGTCAAGAAAGCACCAGACTGCAGCCCCCCGAGACAACGTCATCTTCGAGCTCGGTTTCTTTATGTCACGGCTGGGTCGCAAACGCACGTTCTTGCTGGTTCCCAAGATGGATGAAGAATTGAAGATGCCATCGGACTTCAAAGGCATTACACCTATCGTGTACCCTCCGCTCAGCGGAAAGGCCGGCGAAATCGCTACCCAGGTGCTGACCGCGCCCATCTACGAGCTTGAGACGAAGATCCGTCAGGGGGGATGCCGGGAACTGCAATAACGTAGCCTTAGACGGATTGGGGAGACGGCGCGTTGACCCAACTGCCCGTGCCCCCGATCTTGATGAACTCGTTGCAGCGGCGAATATGCGTGATCCGAATGATGGCTACGACTCGAGGTGTGCGCTTGCCGACAATCGGTGCTGAACTTGCCAGCAGACCGAGAACTCAGTGGCCTACCTTGTTACCCCAGCAAGGCTTTCGGGAACTCTAGTTTTCCGCCGCGTGTCGCACAACAGGCATTTGCCCGGCGCCAGCCCACTTCGATGCATTTGCGCGTGCGGATGAACCGCCATTAGGAGCGCCTTTCCGCCGACAGCAATGCGCCGAGACGCTGTCGGCCGTCCCCGCCTGTCCCGAACGTCCGGTTTCGGGGGTGTTGTTCGGCATGCCGGCCGTCTACAATGGGTCGGTTTCGGGCAACCGCGTCGGGCACGAGTCGGCCATGAAGTGAAGCTCGCCATGAAGCGCTGAGCGGCCCTGTGGCCAACTTCAGACGTTGGGGCGCAGGTCTCGGAGACACCACGATGACTCAACTTCATCTCGGCTTGAACCTTTCAACCAACCGCACGCGCAAGCGGGAGCTCTTGGACGAGATGAGATGAGTCGGTTTACTCTTCTTGTTTGGAATGACGCGCGGACGCCATCTCCGGCTTCGGTCCCGGCTTACGAACTTCTTCCCTTCCGGTCGATGCAGGAGGCGCCTTCGCTTCATGCCTGAACGCTGCAACCCGTCGCGGCGTCGTGACATATCGAGAGAGCGGTGCGACATGCGGTTCGCTCAACATCATGCGGCAGAGGGTCCGTGCTCAAGGGAGCGAAGCGTGCGCGAGCTCGTCGTCGATTGAGGTCGTCATGCTTTGAAGTCAGTCGACAAGTAACCATCACCGCGAATGCGCCTATACCGATCTGCAGGAGCCTTTCCTGCAGAGGGAATACAGGAGTCAAGGTGCATACATCAAACCAAGAAATTGAAATGCGTTTCTGTCCGTTGTCAGGTGAACCGGGGCCCGTACCAGATTCAGCTAACGCCTGGCGCAAAAAGCACGGGGTCGTCTGGCTATTTAATCCATGGACAGGATTGCCGCGACCGCGGCTTGAAATAGAACGGGACGAAGAAGGCGGGTTACTCGTGCCGCCGGACGAAGAGTCGTTCGAATGGGAACCACAGTTCGTCATGAATCGTGGCGCGGCTAGGGCGATAGCTCTGCTTGAGCAAGGCGGCTGGACCGGTGAGGTCGACGCCTTCAGTCTCGTGATAAAAGCGTCCCGGGGTGCGCTGACAGTGACGTTTAGGCTGATGGAACCCGGGGATGAAGAGCGCTTCTACAGCCTGGTGCATGACGAGACTAGGCGTCATGTTATGCGCTGACACCACATGGCCCGCGGTCGCGGGCCTTTTTTCTGTCTCTTCGCGCGGCCGAACTGGTCGCGCACACGGTTCGGCACGGTTCTCGCGAGAGACTGGGCGTTGCAGCGTTGCATAGAACGGGTCCACAGTAATCGCCTCGCGACGGCCGTCCCCTAGTCCGAGCGGACCTGTCGCATGATGCGAGGGTCGAAATAATCGGAGACGGAGGGGAACAGTCATGTCGAATGCGGAACGCCGTAGCCATCGCACCTACTCGCTCGAGTTCAAGCAGCAATTGGTAAAGGAAACCCTGGAGCCGGGCGCATCGGTTTCGATCGTAGCGCGGCGGCATGACATCAACGCCAACGTCGTGTTCGAATGGCGACGTCTGTATCGGGAAGGCAAACTGGAGCTACCGACGTCTGATGCCTCACCGATGTCGCGTACCGAGCTGCTGCCGGTCGACGTGATTGACCTTCCCACGCCAGTGCAGCGTACCTCGCAGCCGACGGCAAACGAGTCGCCGAAGACGATGAACAGCCCGCCAGCAGCGGTCTGCGAGATCGAGATCAAGGTCGGCAAGCGCCGCGTGCGAATCCGCGGCTTGCCACTCGAGCGCGCCGAATCATTCCTGCAGGAGTGCCTGCGGTGATCCTGGTTCCGGCGGGCACGCGGATCTGGCTGGTCGCGGGCGTCACGGACATGCGCTGCGGGTTTCAGGGGCTGGCGGCGAAGGTGCAGACAGCGCTCGAGGAAAACCCAATGGGCGGCAACGTGTACATCTTCCGAGGCCGCCGCGGCGATCTCGCCAAGGTCCTGTGGGCGACTGAAGACGGGCTTTGGCTCCTCTCCAGGCGCCTCGAGCGCGGCCGTTTCGTCTGGCCCCAGTCCGATGGCGGCAAGGTCTTCCTGACCTCGGCCCAGTTGTCGATGTTGCTCGAAGGCATCGATTGGCGGCAGCCGCGTCGCACCGCCACGCTCTCAATGTTGTAAACCGCGCGGAAGGCTCGTAAACTGCGCCGCATGTCGAACGGCGCCGATCTCCCCGACGATGTCCACGCCCTGCAAGCCATCGTGCTTGCGCAGCACGCGTCGCTGGTCGAACAGCGCTGCGAGATCGAGCGGCTGCTGCGAGACATGGCCGAGCGGGATCTCGAGATCGAGCGCCTGAAGGCGCAGATCGACAAGCTCAAGCGCATGCAGTTCGGCCGCAAGTCCGAGCAGCTGGACCGGCAGATCGCGCGGCTCGAGACTGAGCTGGAGGAGCTCACTGCCGGGCGTGGCGTTGCCGATGTCCGCCGCGCCCGCGCGTCGACCGCGAGCGCAGCCGTCGGCGACACGTCCCCGAAGGAAGCGCTGCCGCCTCATCTGCCGCGCGAAGAGCAGGTGCTCGAACCCGATTCCACCTGCCCGGAGTGCGGCAGCGCCATGCAGCCGCTCGGCGAAGACGTGTCCGAACAACTCGCCCGGGTCGCGGCGATGTTCAAGGTGATCCGCACGATCAGGCGCAAGACGGTCTGCCCGTGCTGCAACCACTTTGCCCAGCCGCCGATGCCCGGTCTGCCGATTGAGCGCAGTATCGCCCATCCGAGCCTGTTGGCCGACATCCTCGTGTCGAAGTTCGCTGACCATCAACCCCTGTATCGACAGTCGGTGATCGCTGCGCGCGACGGCGTGAAGCTCGATCCGGCCAATACGGGCCGCTGGGTCGGCCAATGCGAGGCCCTGTGCGAGCCGCTGACCGAGGCGGTGCGCCGTTACGTGATGGCGACCTTCAAGCTGCACGCGGACGACACGCCGATCCCAGTGCTCGCACCCGGCAACAAGAAGACGAAGACTGGACGACTGTGGATGTACGTACGCGACGACGGCCGCTCGGGCTCGACGAAGCCGGCCGCCGTCTGGTTCGCGTATTCGCCCGACCGCAAAGGCATCCATCCCCAGGCCCATCTCGCCGGGTTCGAGGGCGTCCTGCAGGCGGACGCGTATGGCGGCTTCAACGAGCTGTACGCGGGCGGCAAGATCCGCGAGGCCGCATGCTGGGATCACGCGAGGCGATACATCTATGACGTTCACGTGCGCACGCCGACCGAAGCGACCCGACACGTGCTCGAGCTGATTGGCGAACTGTACGGCATCGAGGCCGGCATCCGTGGCAAGCCGGCCGCCGAGCGGCAGCGCGTACGACAGGAGAAGAGCGTGCCGCTGCTCGCAACCATCAAAGCGTGGATGACAGACAAGATCGCCGCGCTGTCGACGAAATCCGAGCTGGCCAAGGCGATCCGCTACTCGCTCAACCAATGGGACGCGCTCGTGCTGTACTGCGAAGACGGTCGCCTGGAGATCAGCAACGCTCTTGCCGAAAACGCCCTGCGCTGTGTCGCCCTCGGTCGCCGGAACTACATGTTCGCCGGCTCCGACAGCGGAGGTGAGCGGGCCGCCGCGATGTACAGCCTGATCGGGACGTGCAAGCTGAACGGCATCAACCCGCGCGCCTACCTGGAGTACGTCCTGACTCATATCGCCGATCACAAAATCAATCGCATCGATGAGCTGCTGCCCTGGAACGTGGCCGACAAGCTGCCCAGGCAGGCCAGCCCGCCGGCACCTACCGTCTGATTGCCGGAGAGATCCAGATAGATCGTGTCCATGATCGACGATCATGGACACGATCTCCCCCGATCTACCCGTTACCCTCCAGGTCGCCATCTCGATCATGCCTCACACGCGTGTAACGTTGGGAACGGCCCCCGCATACGGACTTACCGATCAATTGCGTTGACGAATTGCTACCCTGGCGTGTTGCCGCATCCTTGCAAAATCCACCCCCAACCTGCGGCTTCGACCGGTTGAACAACAGCGCGCGAGAGCACGCCGGGCTCGCCCGGAACGACTCACACGCGCTGAGTCAGTCGCCGACTGCACCCGGTGAAGCGATTCGTTACCCGGTAACTATGAAGGGCAATTGTGGAACCTGGAAGTAGGTATCCCATTCTGTGGAGTGTGGATCGAGCCTGCGCACGATAGCCGCGTCCGCCCGCACTACCAGCCGCTCCAGCATCTCACGCTTCGTTACCGAGTAACGACGTGCCAGCCGTGCGAGCGCGAGATCGGCTTCAGTGGTCACCCACATGTCAAGGCGCCGCTCGCCGTTGCCATCGTTTCCAGCCGTCGCCCGCCTCGCCCGGTAGGCCGCCTGCCGCTCTGCTGTTGTTTGTGCCATCCGCTTCCCCTCGTTCATTGTTACCCGGTAACGACATGTCCGAACTCGTTACCGGGTAATGCAAAATACCCAAAGGGGATAGCATGTCCCGCTTCGCACCGCGTCGTCGAGAAAAAAACGAATGGCCCAGTCGAGGCGCTTACGGTCCACATTGCACAAATGGAACATCACCGCCGTCAAGCTCACCTTGTACTCCTTAGTTATTCTTGTCCTGTGGTACATGGGGTTGCTGGATGGGCGTGTCGGCTAGGCGAGCCGGGCTAGCTGTGAAAATGCCGGCGCGTTTCATAGAAGAGCGCACCTTCGGAACTCGCCCAATGCCACGCGCTGTCGGAGAGGAAGTGGCCCCGCAGCGGCGGGGCCTTTGCATTGGCGTAGGCCTGCATCACCCTGGCGGCCTCAATTGCGTCGGGGTAGGGCAGCAGGATGCGCGCGGCGAGCTGGATGCAGGCTTCGATTGGCTGGAAGAGGTCCGCCCACCACATGTTCGGCAGATCCAGCTCATCGGCGTCGAATACCGATGGGTCGCTGCGGAACAGCGCGATGGCCGCCGTCGCCTTGTACCACGGCACCGTCACCGGGTGGGGCTGAAAGGGCGTGGGCACCGGCAGTTGCGCGTTGATCGGCAGCCAGCCGACGAAGTGCAGTTCAGCGCAGGGCTGCGAGCCTTCCGCTGTCGGGTAGGGCAGCGTAATCGAATCGCGCACCGGCGGCGGCAGATGGTCGTCCGGCCGCGCGAAGAGCAGCAGGGGTGCTCCGAGCAACGTTGCGGGAAATCGCGAAAGTAAATCGCGCATGAGCAGCACGAGCTTAGGACGCAACCCAGCCGACGTGCCGCGCAGCAAGGCCTCCGGTTCGCCTTCGGCTGCGTGGACCAGCCAATTCTGCAGCACGCGCATGCTGCCCGGGATATCGCCTTCGCGCAGCGCAACTTCAATCTCAGAGCGAATAATGTCTATCATTTGGTTTTCCACGTTCTAGGCAAGCGTCTTTGCCGAGCCGTGTATTCGCTGAACACCGGGCTCGTTTTTGGAAGTAAGAGGTCTGCGGATCAGCGGGAGTGCAGCCGCATTAGAAACCGCCGAACCCGCTCGTGCCCCACGTGTTGCCATGGATGTCGATCGGCGTGTTGTCGATCATCGGCAAACCGGAGTTCGGGTTCACGCCACTCCACGGGGAGGGCAGCTCGATGTGCGGCAGTCCATTCCCGTGGGTGCTGTGATCGAAGGCGTCGTCTTCGTCGTACGAAGAGTGGCCGCCGCTCGACGCGAATCCACCGTTCCCGGTGTTGCCAACGTTGCTGCCGCCCGAACCACCTGCGCCGCCGTTGCCGGCCTCGGCCTTGTTAGCGTTCGGCTTGTTGCGCGGGTTATCCGGATGAGTCGGCCAGACCTCCTTCATCCATTTGTGCCGCTTGAGAAGTTCCTCGTTCATCTTCGCGACAAGCTCGAGGGTGACCTCGTGCGGCTCAAGCCCGAACCGCTCGCCGAGGATCTTCGTGAACGCGTAGCGGCCGCGATCGAGATCTTCGTCCTTGGCGCGCTGGGCCTTGATCGATGCCGCGAGCGAGTGATCCAGCAGGTAGCCAATACCCCAGTAGAGCGGTAGTGCAAGGAGCGCGCCCTTCCAGCCTACCACCGCACTCGCACCGGCATACGCCAGCGCGGGAAGCGCGAAGGTCGCAAGCTGACGCAGGCCTTCAAAGCGCACACGGCCGGTCGGGCGGCGCGGCACCGGGACGGTTTCCCAGTACTCCCTGTTCGGCTTGAGGAGGTGGATGTCCGCTGCCATCTTCAGCAGGTCGACATGCCCGGCGAAGTTGTTGCTGTCGAGCGGATTGAACCTGGTCTTCTTGGCATCTCGAGTGTCGTTGTTATGCTTTTCGGTCATTTCGCTCCGTCCCGCTTACCGGATCTTCTCTGCGTTGTGGGCGATTACGGTTTTGCGTGCGCTGCTTACGCAAAGCATTCAAGTGGTGAGCCGGCTCTGCATGAGTAACTTCTTGCTGAATCGGCTTTTTAGATAGAACCGCATCTCTGGCGCTTAGCTCGTCGATAATACTAGTCAAGGAAATGCTCCCGCCTATCAGCAGCGCCGCGATAGCGAGCCCCTTAGTATTGCGGTAAAGGATCCGATTTTTTCGTTCCGGTTCAGGGTAATGCGGGGCTTCTGGAATATATTTTTGATTCGTCACCATCATGGATCGACCGTCTTCACTATCACCGTTTGTTGTTGTACCCCCGGAGCCTTCATAGTCTCGACAATCCCAGCGTTATAAACACCGCAAAAGCCTGGACAACAAGCGTGAGAACGCGTCGCGAAGAACGTCAAGTCCGCCCGCCGTTCTTTTGTCGATCGTCGCTGTAGCGAAGCCATAGCGCAAAACCGGTGAGCGCGAGCGCTGTTGCAACGACGATCATCAATGAGCACATCAAACCCGTTTCGAGACTCATAACTCTCCTTATTGGATTCGCTGTGGTGCTCTCCGGCGACTGCACGACGCTTACGTGACTATTCTTAACGTCGGAGCGCCCATGAGACCTGCATGACTGTCTCTAACGTCGGAAAGCCCGCGAGGCCTACAGGAGTCTTTAGACGTCGGAGAACTAGCACACCCAAAGCCTTTCTTCCACGACTGCACGCGTGCACCGCCTGCTAAAAAGTCAACGTCAACAAAACTCAGGTTGAAGCCACTGAGGCTCACATGAGTAGCTGGCCGTGCTGTGATGGAGGACACCGTGATCGAGTAGGCGGTAGCTTCTCCGACGCAGCTCGAGACATCGCGAATACTTGGCGTGCCCCATCGAAACACGGCTCATAAAGTTCTGTCGATTTTTTTTCAGGTCCTGCGTGGTCCCGATTTAATGCCCCCGAAGAGACACGTTATCAATGGTGTTCGACGGGAGTCAACAAGAATTTTCAGTGGTTGGCAAATTAGCTATTTCTCGTTATACCAAGAGAAAACCACGGACTCTGAAAGATTACCAATACTCACGTCAAGGCATCTGGGCGCTTGCGAATGGAGACAGCGAATGTCATTATGCATTGCCCTGTGCTACTGCATCCGGCCGCGATGTCATCTGGGCGATGGCGCTACAGAGTCTGGCGGTGCGCTGTCTAGCGCACTGCGACGCTGTGATTGCAGCAATAAAATCACGTCTCGTATCCGCGGACGGACTCTAACTAGGGAACTCCGTGCTCCGTCGGCATGGCGAACTGAACAGCTGGTTGCGCGAAATTCGCGATTCACATCGCTACATTAAACGGGACAGGTTTTTATAATAAAAAGGAATTCAGCGATGTTCATGTTTAGAGCGTCACAGCGTTTAACGCTATTCGTAGCACGGAGCAGCGGTCGCCTGAACGCATTTCAAACGGCGAGCCTACTGGGTAGTATCGCCCTGCTCTCGGAGAATGGCGCAGTTGCCGCAAGCAGGCATCACAAGCACGCAGGGCAGTCAAGTGCGCGCCATGCAAGTGTGGTCGCCGCAAGCATGCAGAGCGGGAGTCAGACGGCGAGTACGACGCAGCCCAGTGTGTCGTTCTGGCATGGGTTCGGGGTGGTTCAGATCATAGGGCTTGCCGTGGGTGCGTTTTGCCTCTACTTGCTGTGGTTGCACGGACATAGGCTTATTCGGGGCGCGCCGAAATGGTTCGCCAAGCATGGCGAAACCTTGACTGACTACGCCGTTTCGCTTCTCGGTGCGCAAGTCATTAGCTATCTCGTATGCCATTCTTCGCTGCACCAACGGCTTCCCGCAGTTCTGGCCATTGGCTTGGGGCTCGGCTTTGCTGCGGGTCTTCGAAGTGTCCGAAAGAGTGGTTGGCTGCCGCGCAAGCGATATATCGAGCTGCTATGGGCATTACCGGCGACGCCTATTCTGGTCGTACCAGTGCTGGTGCGCAATATGTTGAAGTCTGTGCACTTTGCAGGCCTGGTCGCGATTTTCGTCCAACTAGCTCTGATTACTTACTTCTTCGTACATCCGAGCTGGAAACAGGGCCTTTTCTTTATGGCGGTTGCCGGAGTTTTTGGCGGTGGAGTTGTTCGCGCCTACTGTATGACGTTCGAGTTTCTGCAGGGCAAGGAGCGAAACAGCTTTCGGCGGGCCGTTATCGCTGCCGTGTGCAGCCAGGTCCTATGGCCGCTTGCAGCGGCCACCATGGTTTTGTACCCGTGCGCGACGGGTCTCATCGGCTCACTGGTCTGGTTGCTTCACGTGCTAGTTCCCGTAATCTTTTCGGCTATTCTTTCCGCTCTGTTCGATAGTGTCTGGATTGCGGCTATTCCGGTTCTTCTCGTAATTGGCGGGCTGTTCCCCCTGTGGTTGAGCTTATTCAGCTTAACGGCAAGACTCATTCTGCCATCGGGTTACAGCGGTGTTGACTTCAGTTCGGCGAGCTTCAGTTGGTCATCCGGCGCATCTGATGCCAAGTTCGGCGGTGCAGACTTTAACAGCGGCAACACGTTCGACGGAGGCATGTTTGGCGGCAACGGGTTCGCGTTCAACGTCAATGGCTTGTCGATGATTGGCGGCATGGGCGGAATTGACGTGCATGGAAATCCGTTCGGGACAACCTTCAACGACCCGTTCTAACATACCGTTTTATCCAGTATGGTCCAAGAGGCTCCGAGTGTGCGGGGAGCCTTTTTCTTTTGCATCCCAATCTGGGCGGTGATTTTCCCGGGACAGCGCCAAGACGGTATCGCCGGGGAGCCAGTCCTCGGACCGCAATCGCTATCGAGATCTGTAAATCCTAGTTTTCCAATTCAGCACCAATTCAGCGACGCGTTTTGAATGCTCAGTATTTTCCTGCAAGCCCATTTGGTCGGTTACGAGCGCGTCCAGATATGCTGCGATGGCCGATGCGTTCGCTCCCTGCTGTAACAATGAGAGAACCTTTGGCAGATATCTTTCATACTCATCGCGTGCCGCCGTGCACTCCGCAACGCCAATAGGATCCCATACGTAGTACAAAACTTCGTCCGCCCGCTGGCGCAGTTCCAATTCGGATTTTTTGAACTCTGGCTCCACGGGTACTCCGTTAAGGTCAATAACCAGGTCACGAACGTAAAGTGTCAAAATCTATACGTTGGTGTCGACCGCCTTTTTCTCTTGTTCATTATCGCGCCGTTTGATGGCCGCGGACGTCACCTGATGCGCCGCCCCGTCGAGAATGTAACGGCCCGCTGAGGCTCAGTAGTGGTGGTGTGATCCAAGGGCGGGACGGGTTCCGCATACGAAGAACTCCGCGCCCAGAGAGCCATGGGCGGCCAGCGATCAACGTGCGGAGCCAGCACTCAGCCGCCCGGAAGCAGCTGGAACGGCATGGAAGGAGACAGGAGACTACGGGTGGGACGATTGTTCAGACGCCGTATGAGACTGACCGGTTGCCTGTGGAGATGAATGTACTCGCGACGACGCGGACGACTCCTCGAGCTCGCCAAACAAAATGCAAAAAGGGCTGCTTGGAGCGCTCCGCGCAGCATTTTTATCCGCCTATTCGGCGGCGCACTCAGGACGAATCGAAGCTAGCCTTCGACATTGGCTTTTTTAAGCCCTCATTCCCTGCGCTGGAAGTCGATGCCGATTTCGAGCGCCCGCTCGCGCCAGTCCTTGAAGGCTTTGCGATCGACAGCTCGTTTGCGGGCAGGGCGCGTGTCTGCATGGGGAGCCCTCTGCTTCTGGTCGTCTGTAGCCTCATCGGGCGCGAGACCTTGCGCCTCCACGCGCTTTTCGATCTGGACAGACCGCCATTGCAGTGTCAGCTATTAGTCTGCGTCGATGCCGCGAAGCACATCGTCTTCATACAGCGCCAGCAGCTCGCGCAGCCGATCGAGTCTGTTCACGCTCACGTCGCCAAGCAGCTTCAGGCCCGGCACGTTCAGCTCCAAGCGCCCAAGTATTTCCGCGTGCGCGGCGTCGAGCTTTTGGCACGCCGCGTAAAACTCGCCCTTGTCCGCTTTGAGCACGATGCTCTTACGCGCGAACCATGCGAGTGTCCGGATTGCCGCGCCAACTCCCAACTCATCGCACAGTGCGAGCGCCGGCTGTCGCGCCGCATGAAGCTCATCGGCCGCGGCGGCCGCGTCGGACCTCACAGCTTCGACTTCCTTGCGCAGTTCAATAAACAGCGCGGTCAGCCGGGCGCTCTCGGCGCGCGCCGCGGCAGCGCGCTCCCGTTGCGCGGCGATGTCCTGGCGAGCACGCGCGACGTCGCGGCGCAGTTTGGCCAGGTCAGCCTCGGCGAAGGGCGTCTCTTCGAGCGTGACGGCGTCAGCGGCGGCCCCTTCGGCGGTCGCGGACCAGGCCGCGACCTTGTTCTTATTCGCGGTCGTTGCCTTCACGGTCCACGCTTTTGCGGAGGAGTCCCATTTCGACGTCTTAAACGATGCGCGGAAAAGGTCTTTCAGCGCGAACGGGAAGCGGATGTAAAGCTGGTCGGTGTGTTCTTCGATGCGGATGCCGTTGATGACGCGCGTCATGTAGTTCTGTTCTCCAGTTGGGTTGCCTGCGACGAAAAAAAACGCGCGCGCCGACTACGCCAGCACGGCGCCGTTTTCTTCCCAAAGCCGCCCATGTGGCGGAGAACGATGACCCGGCCCCCTCAATGGAAGTCGTTTTTTAAGCCCGCCCGAAGGCGAAAGACGTCACGCGGTTTTGAAGCCGCACAGGTTTTTGAAGCCGCCGAAACCACGGTGAACTCTGTCGGTCGGGAGCCAGGCCGCTATTCTATGGCAACACGAAACACCCGTGGTTCAAATTTGTATTAATTTTCGGAAAGCAGCGCCCAGCTTGTCATTCCGAGTAATTTAACCCCTGCTAATGTCGGCCCCATGGAATCTGTTCGGTTGCTGTCAGGTACCCATCTCAGGTATCCATCAGCGCCAGCTCCCGCTCCAGCGAGGCCAGCGCGCGCGCCAGCACCTCTCCATACGGGGCCTGCAGCCGGTCCGCCATAGCGGCCATCCTCTCCCGCGTCTCCGCCGTGGCCTTGATCGGGATTTGGACGTTGCGCCCGGTGGTGTGGCGGCGCTGCGGCGGCTTCGGGGCCGGCGCGCGTGGCGCCTGGCGGCTCGGGAATCCGACCGCGGCGGCGACCTTGTCTGCGGCTTCGCGCACCGACCGGGCGTTGGGCTGCTCGACCTTGATGTCGTTCAGCTCGTCCATGGGGTTGACGCGTTCGCTCATGCTGCCTCCGGCTCTGCTTTGTCGCTGCCCGCGTTCGCGCGGAGCATGGTGATGACTTCCGCCGCGAACTTCTCGGCGTTGGTGACTGCTTTGTCGATGTTCGCGACTTCCTTCGGGTTGAGATGGGCTAGCGGCGCGTTGAAGGCGAAGAGCGCTTTGTAGGCCTCCCGCTCGTGCAACTCGGTGTCAAAGATCGTGATGCCGCCCTTGCGCAGCGTTTTGATGATGTGGGCCGTCGTGCGCGTGCGGATCGCCGGACTCGTGCGCGTCACCAAGACGCCGTAGGGCACCTTCCCGTGCCCGATCTTCTCACGCTCCCTGACGACCTTGAGCGAGCGCGTGGCTTGCGCGGCGTCGAGCTGCGAGCCTTGGCTCGGCACAATCACCAGGTTGGACATCCCGACCGCGTAGACCACGATTTTGGACGCCGTCCCCTCAAGGTCGACCAGGACGAAGGGCGTGCGCTCGCGTGCTTCTTCGATCGCTTCAATGATGTTCTCCTCATCGACGTCGGAGACGACCCTGATATTGGCCGGACAATTCGAGCCGTTCGCCCAAGTGGCGATCGGGTGATTCGGATCGGCGTCGATGATCGTCACCGGCGCGGACATCGCGATCTGCTCGGCCAGCACGAGCGCGCTGGTGGTCTTCCCTGCCCCGCCCTTTGGGCTCACGAAAGAGATGGTCGGCATTTGGTTCACCTGTTTGTTTGCTGTTTGGTACCGGACGGCTACCCGGTGGCTGTTTGGTATCAGGCGGCGTTGATGATTTCCACGGCTTCCTCGGCGGAATCGAGCGTGCCTTCCCAGCAGCTCACGTCGCCGTGGGCGCCGACGAAGCAGATCCACCAGCCGTCCGCACTAGGCACCACCGCTGCGTCGCCGGGCGAGCACTGGTTGGCAATGGTCTCGGCGTCGTCGAGGATGACGGTCTCGCAGGCCTGGTCGTTGAAGCGATACTGAATCCGTCCTGCCATTTGGTTACCTGTTTGGTTGCTGTTTGGTACCGGGTGTCTACCCGCTGCTGTTAGGTTGCTGTTCCGTACCCGATTGGCTACCCCGACGTATAGCGCTGCGCAGCGTAATGCTGCGCGATGTTGGTGATTTCCCTGGCGAAGGACAGAGAGCTGATGCCACAGTATTGACCTATCGCAGCCGCATCAACCGGAATAAAAACCAAGTGTTCACACCCTTACTCTGACGATTGACCGCATATGCGATAAGACAGACAGATTGTCTCTGTAGCGTAGAAGCCGTGAGGTACCAGAAAAATCCCTGTTTTCTCAAGCAGTTTTTTCAGGTCAACGTTTTCGTCAGGCCGGCCCCCTGGCAACCGCTCGCCGATAAGCATCTGAACGATGCGGCGCAAAAAGAAGCTCATTACCCGCGGATGCTAGGCCTCGAGCAACATGATCAGCGCAGTCATCACTCAAATGGGCGGGCTCGACGACAACAACCAGCGGCTGAGCGTTTGCCGCATGCCCATTTTTCCGTGGATCAATTTTCAGCGTCTGCGTCTGCGTGCGCCATCTGGGGATGGCGACGACGTTCAGTCGTGACTGCAGACGTCGATGCCACTTGTCCAACCGATCTGGGCGTCCTGTCCCGACGGATGATCGCGACGCAAGCTGCGGCGATTCGCAGGCACTAGGCGCAGCGCCGCGTCGATCGACGATGGCAGCGCCGCTTCCAATTGCGCGAACTCGGCAGCGGTGACGGGCGCGGTCGTCCAGCTTTGCCCGTCATCGCCGTTGATCCAGTCGATCGATTCTGTGAAGACAGAGATGAAGCGACGCGAGCAATGCACGCATTGCAGGCCGCGCACGTTGAAGTGTGCCTCATCGACCCACATGGCCAGTTCCCGCAGTTCGCGGCGCGCGTCCCACGCGGCCTCGGGCGATGCCGGCCAGCAGTTTGCGCAGCCGGGCAGCATCAGTGAATCATGAGTCGCTTCTGTCACTAGACGCCCTCCTTTTTCAACGCCTCGATGATCGGTTTGTCGTTCCGATGATTCAGCACGGTCGCAAGTTGTCCGGTCGGCACGAGCAGCACCGCCTGACTCTCCCATCCCATGTCCGCGGGATTGCCGTCGAGCCGCTCGGCCAGGTAGTAACGCGTGTAGGACTGGCTGCGCTTCACGTCGACGAGATGAGAGGTCAGACGCACTTTCAGCCCCGATTCCTCAAAGGCTTCAGCCATCGCCGTCGCCTGCATGGACTTGCCGGACACGGTGCCCTTCGGGAACGTCGCTTGGTAGCCGCCGAATCCATTCGTCGGCGCGACGATCCAAACTCGGCCGTCCGGCTCGCGAATCACGACGCCTGCGGCGCGCTTGTAACCCGCAGGCGGGCAGAACGCCGGCTCGTCGATCGGAGTCTTGTCGGCGAGCGCTTCCTATTCCACGTCCGAACGCGGTGCATCTCGCCACGATCGAACCTCCAGCGAGCCGATCTCCGACGGCATTTGCGCATCGGGCACGACCGACGCAATCGCGCATGCCCGTTGCCACGTCGAAGCCGATGTCGTCACGCTTGGCTTCTCGATCGTCACTTCCAGGCCGGCGTCGTCGCGCCGGGGATGAATGGCCGGGCCGGAGCGCTGGGTCTTCTGTTCCACGCCGCGCAGCACCTGCCATACGTCATGGTACGTGTGAGCGCGCGCCGCACCCTGTCGACGCGCCACCTCGCTCTTGAAGTTGCCGTAATCGAGGTCCGCGACGATCGCGGCCAGCGCGGCGCTCAAGCTCGTGCGCGGCGCGACCGCGCGGAACGGATAGTCGGTTCCCGCACCTTCGACGATTTCGCCCAGTTCATGCACATACTTGTCGCGCAACGCTTCGAGATCGCCGCGCGCGCGGGCCCGAACGGTCAGCGTGTCCGCCCCGATATCGCCTGCTTTCTGCACGATGCTGAAAAAGCCGATTGGCGTCATGAGCCACATAAGAACCTTCCCCGTAACCTGTCAGTTTTAATTGTTGTCCGATGCCACTGCGAGTCTGTTGGCCAGTTCGCGAATCTCGTCGCGCATCGCCAGCCATTCGAGCCAGCGCGCCGGAATGCCCGTCACGCCATAGTGCGCGCCGGCAATCTGTCCGCAGATGGCGGCGGTCGTGTCGGCGTCCTGTCCGAGATTGGCCGCACGCAGGATCGCTTCTTCGAAAGAAGACGTATGCGCGAAACACCAGAGCGCCGCTTCGAGACTGTCGATCACATATCCCGAGCCGCGAACATCATCCTCGCTCTTGCGAAGATATGAACAGGCCGCGATAGCGTGCACGCTTGGGCCCGCGTTTGTTGGAAGATCGTGACCGTTCAGGATTTGATCCTTTGAAGCGCCATCGAGCGCGCCGAGCAGCATCGCGCCGAACAGGCGTGTCGCATCCACGCACTCCCTTGCACCGTGCGTCAGTCGCGAACTGAGACCGGAGTTTTCGATCGCGGCAGCGGGATCAGTGTGAAAGAACATGGGAATCGGCGCGAGGCGCATCAGACAGCCGTTGCCTGCCGAATACGGATCCTCCGAGCCCGCATATACGCTTCCTGTGTCCTTGTATCGTTCGAGCGCATCGCTGACAGTACCGCCGATGTCAAAGCATGTGCCGTTGCTGCTCAGATAGCCGCCGTCCATCCAACGGCAAAACCGGTCCATGATGTCCCGCGCGTCGAATTTGCGCCGTTCGACCAAGCTCGTCGCCATGCAGAGCGCCATCGATGTATCGTCGGTCCATTCGCCGCGCCTGAGCCCGAATGGACCGCCGCCCGTCATGTCGGTGACAGGTCTGAACGTTCCGCGCGCGCGGAACTCGACGGTGGTTCCTACTGCGTCGCCGCAGGCCAGACCCAGAAGGCAACCCTCAAATCGTGCTGTTTTGCTCATTTCTCACTCTCCCCTTCGTCCTATAAGTGCGTGAGTATCGTCGACGGCTCAGTTGAGCAATCGCGCGACTGCGTCGGTCGGATCGCGAGAAGGATCCGGATCGTTATCGTCGTTCTCTTCAGGCTGCGGCGTATTCGATCCGAACAGAATCAGACCGTCTTTGTTCTTCGTGCCGATCACGAACTCAAGCATCGACGCGAAACGGTGCAGCACCGCCATGAACTGACCGGCGATCAACCCGTGACCGTAGGGCAGCGGATAGTGGACGACGAGATCGTTATCGTCATCGACGGAAAAAGAGGCCATGAAGACCTGCATATTGAGCCTATGCTCGAAGTCACGCTTCTGCTTCTCAGCGGCATGCGGCGCTACCGGGAAGAAGGTCATGAATCGGACGAACTTCCTATTCTCGTCGAGGATCAGTTGATAAGCGATGCCAGATTCGGAGTGCAGCACGATGCGGTCCGTCTGCATGGTGCAATCGAGGCCGGAATCCGAAATGTGAGCGGCCAGCACATCGAGATTCACTTCCTCTTCGATCCACATCTTATGCATGGATTCTCCCCGTTTTTTGTTCGGCGTTGAGGCCGACGGCCGTGAGTACTTAGTTGCAGTACACTACTTAGTATCGTATCACCACATATTGACATATTGCAACTAAGCTCTCGATGAAAAAGCTATTCCCCCTCGTCACCGCCGATATCGCGCTCTTCACAATTCAAGAGGGCAGCCTGCGCGTGCTCTTGGGAAAGCGGGCCAATACGCCTGAACTAGGTAGATGGGCCCTGCCGGGAGGCGTGCTCGATCCGATGTCCGACTCGGACCTAAATGACACGGCCCGGCGTGTGCTTTCGAGCAAAACCGGCGTGGATGTGCCGTTCCTCGATCAGGTCGCCACCTTCAGCGGGGCTGCCCGCGATCCGCGCGGCTGGTCCCTCAGCGTGCTGTATTACGCGCTGCTGCCTCGCGACCTGGTGCCCGCGGTAGCCGGAAGCAAAACGGAAGCCATCGAATGGCGTGACGCGTTCGCGCCGGGATCCGGCCTCGCGTTCGATCATGCGAAGCTTATCGCCGCCGCGCTCGCGACGTTACGCGACAAGGTAGACCGGGCTGCGTTGCCGCTGCATCTGTTGCCCGAACGGTTCACGCTCACCGAACTGCAGCAGACATGCGAACTGATTCTCGGTCGCTCACTGGACAAGAGCGTGTTCCGTCGACGTCTCAAGGATGAGCCGCGCATCGTGCAGCTCGACGGAGAGTTTTTGTACGGGCCGCAACGGCCAGCGCAGCTGTTTCGTGCGGCGGTGGATTTCCGGTTCTGACAGACTAAGGGGCTCCTCATCACGATCCTGTAGTTAGTGGACGGACCCCTGCGTGCCGTTATGGGCAGAAGTGCATGAGCGATTTCAGCCTGCTTCTGCCGCTTGTCGACCTTACCCTCGGTGAAGTTGCGATCGCGCGTATTGACTGCCTTGAACTTGCTGCCGTCAATGGCGACCAGTGCTTGCGAGAACAGCTTCAGCTCACGGCACAGCATCACGAAGCGGCGACACACATTGCGAATGCCGATGCCGTTGTCGCGACGGAAGTCGGCTATCGTCATGAAGTCCGGCGCCAGACGACCCGTGAGCCACATCACTTCAACATTGCGTTGACACTCCCGTTCCAGGCGACGGCTCGATTGGACCCGGTTCAGATAGCCGTAGATATAGATCTTCAACAGCACTTCTGGATGATAGGACGGGCGACCTGTAGTCGACGGCATCGCACCATCGAAGCCCAGTGAGCCTAGGTCAAGCTCTTCAACGAACGCCTCAATGATCCTGACCGGATTGTCCTCGGCGACGAAATCATCGAGGCATTCTGGAAGCAGCGTCACCTGCTTGCGGTCTTCACCTTCTATGAATCGCTTCATCCGGTCACCCATGCTGAATGAGTTAATCCAGTCTAGGTGATCAGCGTGTTTTCACACAAGCTCGGTCGACTGCCGCCGACCGCGTCGGGCAGCGCTCGGCCACCAGAGGTCTTCCGCACAACGGGTTCCGACCGCCGGATCGATCTTCGTGAAGCGCCTCCCGCCCTCTGTGAATAAAGCGGCCTCATCGACGCGTTGCCGGACGCCGACTGCGGGCGGCAGTCCTTAGACTTCAGCGCTTTCCCGGCCTTCCGTGGTTTCGAGTCTAGCTAACCGTGCGCTAGTCCAACGAATTCTGTTAAGTGGGCCTATCCCCGCGCGAGCGGGAGAAACAATACCTTCAACCTGCCGGACCTGCGCGGCGAGGGACTATCCCCGCACGTGCGGGGGAATCCGGAACGCGAAAATCCCGTTTGACTACACTCCGGGTCTATCCCCGCGTGAGCGGGGAACCTCGCCGTTGCCGAACTGGCCTGCATTGACGATGGGCTTATCCCCGCGTGAGCGGGGGAACAATGCATGCGTATAGACGCTTTTGTAGCTCGAGTGCGGCTATCCCCTGCCTGGCGTCGTCTGAATTGGACCGTCCATTACTCGTCCTTCTTTGGGTATTTGATCGCTGCGTCGATCGCTTCGCGCTGAGTCGGAAACCAGCCCAGATGCGCCCATCCGGGATAGCGATACACCTCGTCTTCGAAGCCCTTCTCCGGCAAGCCGTTCTCTAACACAAAGTCGAGTCGGGCCGTCTCGCGATTCAGCTCGGTGCGCACTTTCAGGTAGGCCGTCGTTTCGCGAAGGCTCTCGCTCATAGCGTTCGCTGCGCTCGCTTCCTGAGCGCGTCTTGCTTCTTCAGCCGGTCTCGCCGCCTCTCGCGCTTCCCGCTCCTGACGCATCTCTTCGTTGAGCGCGCGGATACTGTCGGCGCGCCTCTGCTTCTCTTCTCTCACTTTGCGGGCCTTGGCCTGAAGCTCGTCGAAGTCGCCGTAGTCAATCGCTTTGTACTTACCGCCCAGCACCGAGTGCGCATAGAGCGCATACAGCTCGTGCGCAATGATGCCGGCGTGGTTCGGATCCATCCCTTCACCTTCCAGCGCGAGTGCGAATCTCAATGTATCCATATCTGCCTCTCCAGGGGGTGTTCCACAAAACCGTCGATGAAAAGAACGTCAGTAATAGATAGTACATTTTTCCACTTCTCAGTACGGACCATCCCCGCGTGCGCGGGGGAACCTTCTCGATGCTCGTGCTCGTGCGCACGTTCAGGGGACTATCCCCGCGCATGCGGGGGAACCGAGGGGCGGGAAAGGTCTTTTCTGATGGTCACGGGTCTATCCCCGCGTGCGCGGGGAACCTTCTAAGGGCGTTTTCTCGATCGCGCGTGAACACTTCGAGTCGGCACACTGGCCGCAGATTGTGCGTTGGCTGGCCGCCCAGTCGGCTGGGCGTGGAACCTGAAGGCGTCGCCTCGCAACCAGAGAAGGAAACTGCCATGAAGATCGACACGGACGAATTCAGGGTGCGCGCGGATCACAAGGTGTCGCTCGCACACCGGCCCACTCGGGTCGAGCCAGTCTATAAATCGAAGGAGCAGTATCACAAGATTCTCGCCGACCACATCGAACGGCTCAATGCATTGCAGCTTCGGCTGTTTGCGGACAGCCGTTTAGCCGTGCTTTTCATTTTTCAGGCGATGGATGCGGCGGGCAAGGACGGCGCGATCAAACACGTGATGTCCGGCGTGAATCCGCAAGGCTGCCAGGTGACCAGCTTCAAGCATCCGAGTGCCACAGAGCTGCAGCACGACTTCCTGTGGCGTACCACTGGCAATTTGCCCGAGCGGGGAAATATCGGCATTTTCAACCGCTCCTATTACGAGGAGGTGCTGATCCTGCGCGTGCACCCCGAGCTATTGCAGGCGGAAGGATTGTCCGGAAGGGCCGGCACGGGGGAAGCGCTTTGGGAAGGGCGATATCGATCGATCGTGGAGCTCGAGCACCACCTTTACCGCAACGACACGCGTGTCGTGAAGTTCTTTCTTCATCTTTCGAAGGAAGAGCAGCGCAAGCGCTTTCTCGAGCGGATCGACGACCCGGACAAGAACTGGAAACTCAGTGCAGCGGACATTGAGGAACGGAAGTTCTGGACTCAGTGCATGGATGCTTACGAGCGGTGCCTTGGCGCAACCAGCACGGAGCATGCGCCATGGTATGTCGTGCCCGCGGATGACAAGGAAAACGCGCGATTGATCGTGTCACAGGTCATAGTCGACACGCTCGAGAGGCTGAAACTGCGTTTTCCAAAATCGAACGCGGAGACGCATACGGAATTGACGAAGATTCGCGCGGCGCTCGAAGCGGAGTAGCGGGCGTATCGGCATGCGTGGCCGTTGTACTTTGAAAGCAGTCATCCGTCTCCCGCCCTGCCTAACGACCGATGAGGGTCGTGTGCTGCCGATCGCAGCCCAGCGAGGTTGAAGCTGTGTATGCAAAGTGCATGAGTCGGCACCCGGCCAACAAGCGGCGTTCGCTCCCAGGCAAGGTGCGACATTCGAACGGCGCCTTCGACTTCGCAACTGTCATTCAAGTCCTTCTTGTGCCTGCCCGAAGAGGAGCTGACCGTTCGGGAAGTGCTTGCTCCCCCCGATCCGACCGTCGCGGTATCGCGTGCCATCACCTCGACTTAGGCTTTGCAACCGGGCTAAAATCTTGGGGCTTAATACGTGTAGGTCCCCAAGGTCCGCTGTTCCCCCGCTGTCCCCGACAAGCACGAACGGTACCGGCACGTGTTAGGTTTGTGCTTTGCGATCGATATCAAGTTTGGCGAGTTACCTTGAAGTCGTGTGACGAGCGGAATACGCCAAATGCGAGACCTTCCAATCGATGCTGCAGCAGCTAGTTCTCTAACTTTAGGAAAACCTGCATGGAAAACTACTCCGAGGCGGAGAAAGGGTATGTCTATATTCTCGGGGTTAAAGACATCGATCTTCCGGTGTGCAAGATCGGAAGAACCGCTAGAGATCCCGTTGTCCGCTGTGCAGAAATCAATCAGAGCTCGACAGGGGATTTTCTTTGGGAGGTGACGCATCACATCGCAGTGAAAGATTGCCGAAAGTTTGAATCGCTGGTTCACGCAAAGCTACTGCCACTCCGACAGAAGAAACGTGAGTTCTTCAATATTCATCCAGACGACGCAATTGTCGCGATTCAATCCATACTCGGGTCGGCGCCGGACCTAAGAACAGTGACCATTGCGGAAAGCCAGAAAGAGGATTCCGGAGTGTCGAGAAGAACCGGTCGTCCCCGCAAGCAGTCTGCGCGCCCAAACAGAGACACCATATACGCCCATTTGCTAGACGGGTTCACCGAATTGTTGAAGGTTAAAGGACGACCATTCGGGCAGTTGAACAAACCGGCGTTCGGAGTTAGTGATGGACGCGAAGGCGTTCAATGGAATTTGAAGATATATCCGGATGTTGGGACGGCGCGTGTGGGAGTCAATCTTGAGGGCATGGAATACCGCGGCTGGCCGATTGCTTCGCTAATACGTTCTGAACTCGAAGTTCCGGCGTTGCTTCGACTTGTTCCCCATTTGCGAGACCCGCAGAATATCACCCTACGATTCGCTCGAGACGCGTGGCAGGCAACTTCGAGGCCGGACATCGTGGAGCAACTCTTGGGCGAACGCGAATTTCGCCTGTCCGAACTTACCGAAGAGTTATGGCAGACAATACTAAACGAAGCCATCCGTTGCCTCAACGAGGACCGTAGCTACCGTGGCAGGGGTCGCCAGGCTGTGACTTTGTTGAGAAAGGCAGGACCGGATGCAGAATCAAGGATGATGCCGGTTACGCCTCACCTCACCATATGGGCTCCAATTGATCCGTCGCGCGACTCGACAGAAGATTTGTCAGCTGCAATTGAACGTTTATCGCCCGTCCACGAATGGGCATCGAAGGTGAGCGGCGCGTAGCATTTGAAGGCAATCACGAACGCGACGACATCCTGACACATATCAAGATCGACCCTGTAGACAGCGTCAAGCAGCATGGCCGGTGCATTGACTCATCAGAAATGCAACTCGCGCTGACCTGTTGCCTCACGTAGTTTGCCACCCGCCGGATTGTCCGGAGGGAGCGACACGAGGTGACAAGGCAAATCAGCGTGACGACACGTAAGGAGTTGGTCGCAGCATTGCAATTGCGCGGTATCACCGCAAGCACGCCATCCGGCTGCTGCGGGAGCAGCCCGGCGCGGTAAAGGGCGCGCGAGCGCAACCGGCTGTACGACGAGGCGGTACGACGAGGCGGTACGCCAGGCGCTGACGGTGTTGTGGGAAGCAGCCGACCGGGTTTGCGGCAAGCGCCTGAAGGCGTTGATCCCGAAGCTGATTGATGCCATGGAGCGGCACGGCCATCTCGATCTGGATCCGGTCATCAAGGCCAAACTCCTTGATGTCAGCGCGGCGACTATCGATCGCATGCTGGCCAATGCACGTTTGGCGATCGACGGGCAGCGCAAACGCCGCAAGGGTGTGGGCTCGGCCATCCGGCGCAGCATCCCGTGCGTAACATTCCTTCGTGAGGCAACACGCCGGCCAAGATAATCGCCGCCCAGCTGGACGGGCAACGAAGAAATGCGGATGTGGATCATTTTTTTCCGCATCGGCTAAAACAGGCCAACTTGGGTGTCAATCTGGACGGGGTGTGGAACCTCGTGTTGGCCTGCCCTACGTGCAACCGGGGACTGAAAGGAAAATTCGACCGCATTCCGTCCCTCCCGTTGTTAGAGCGCTTGCACCAACGCAATGAGTATTTGGTTGGCGGCCATCACCCGCTGCGCGAGACATTGATGCAACAAACAGGGATGCTGCCAAGCAACAGGGCGGCGTTTTTGAATCGCCTCTATCAAACTGTGCAGCTCTCTCCAAGCCTCGCGTGGGAACCCGAGTCCATCTGATGACGGGAGGTTGATCGTCCGGTGCCATGCGGTTCTCGCACTTCAGCGGTTCATCCGTGTTAGCAAGCCAAGGGCGGGGCTGTTGTCATGGCGCAGAAGATTCGTGCGATCACATTGGTAGCGTCGCGTCGTATCAGCAAATGGTGTGGCGAAGTTGATCACCGGAGTGCCCTATAAACGGTCGCTTGATGCTCACAAAGCCAGTGGCAGAGCGGGGTCGACTGCTGCCTGACGCTGGCTCACAAGGGAGGATGTCTTGAACACCGAGTTCTGCTTCTGTGCGGCTTTCAGCTGCGCCAGATTTGTATCGATCGCATCCCCGTCGTAGCGCGCGCCCTGAAATGTCCGCCTTCAGGGCATTGCTGGCGGCCATTTGGCCGGCCGAGCCACGCTGTCCGGTAGGATTGTCTGCGCATCGGCCGATGAATTTGCAAGCTGGTGCCGCTCGAGCCCCGTAGCGTCCCAGAGATGAACTCCTTCAAGATGCGCACCTCTGAGATGGGCCGTTTCCATCAGCCTGAACGGCGGCCCGGGCGATGCCTCTGCTGGAGCGGGCAGGGTGGACTGGCGAGTGGGACGACCAGAGTCATCTTGTGATGACGGTGTCCCGGGGTGCGCTGGCGCTCGGATGAAGAACGCTTCTACATCTTGGTGCATGACGAGACCCGGCGTCCGCTCACGCCCTGAGACTTTCTGGCCCGCGACTGCGGGCTTTTTTTCGTCTGGCCTCGCAGACTGCATTGATGGCTTGCCAACCAGGGTCTGCTCGCTTGTCGCGGAGCTGTACCGCGAATGGCGCCGCATTGATCCGGATTGATCAAATCTGGTTACACCGCGGTTACACGAACCTCAGAAACAGAAAAGGGTTACAGGCAAATCACCTGTAACCCTTTGATATTCCTGGTGGAGAGGAAGGGGCTCGAACCCTCGACCTTCGCATTGCGAACGCGACGCTCTCCCAGCTGAGCTACCCCCCCAACACAAAAATAATTCTAGCACAGCCATTTTCCCTTTTGCCAAGCCTCCAGCCCCGGGAAAACCTCATCTGGACGGCGCGCCCGCGAGCACCCAGTCGACCACCGCGCGGATATCCGCATCGCTCATCGATTGATGGGCCGGCATCGGAATCATGCCCCATACGCCGGAGCCGCCGTCCTTCACCTTGCGCGCGAGTTTGGCTGGCGCCTGCGCGTCGCCCTTGTACTTCGCGGCGATTTGCTGGAACGACGGACCAACCAGCTTGCGATCGACGGCGTGACAGCCCATGCACGCATTCGCGGCGGCGACCTGCTGGCCGCGCGGCGCCTCGGCCGCGCGAGCACCCGACGTCATCGTGCCCGCCACCGCGCCCACCACCAACGCGAACACGACACCCGCACGCGTCATACCGCGCCTCAAGGCACCGCCTTCGGATTACCCGGTCGCACCGACGTCGACGAGTTGACCGGCGCAGGCGCCTGCTGATCGAGCGGCCGCGCGCTCACCGACGAATCGGGAATCGCGCCGACCGTCGGCTCGCTGACCTCGGGCTGCGAGGCGGCCACCGGCGCCGTCGCACCGGCGGCCGCAGCAGCTTCGGCTTCCTGCGGCTGGATGTACTGGAACACCTTGACCACCTCCACGACGCCCGGCACGCGGCTCGTGACGTCGGCGCCGATATTGCCCTCATTCATCGTGACGAGGCCCATCAGATAGACGTTGCCGCGCTCGGCCACGACCTTGAAATTGTTCGCCGAAATGTTCTTCTCGGCGATCAGAGCGGTCTTCACGCGCGTCTCGAGGTAGGTGTCGTTGGTGCGCGACGAGAACGAGCTCGCCGGCGCGATCGCCAGTTCATTGACGATCGTATTCACGTTGTTCATGTTCCGCACGATGCTCTCGGCACGCTGCTTCGACGCCTCGCCCGCGACCTCGCCGGTCAGCAGCACGCGGCGGTTGAACACCGTGACGTTGACGTGCGCGGAGTCCGGCAGATTCTGGCTGATCTGCGACAGCGCCTTCACCTGAATCTCGCGATCCTCGGTCTGCGCGCCGAGCGTGCGGCGGTCGGTCGCCATCAGCGCGCCGCCGCCCGCCGCGGCCCCGACAGCGAGAAAGCAGCCTTGCAGCGTGGCCGACAGGCCCGCCGCGACCCCGACCACGAGCACGGTTCTCACCAGTGTCTTCTTGATGCGGAAAACGCTCATCAACTAGCTCTCCTTCGAAATCAGTCTCAGTCTTCGCCGAGCAACATGGCATCGATGCCGTCGCACAGGCAATGGATGGTCAGCAGGTGCACTTCCTGGATGCGCGCCGTGCGGTCGGACGGCACGCACACGTGGATGTCGGTGTCGCTCAGCACTTGCTGCGCGCGTCCGCCGCCCTTGCCGGTCAGCGCAACGACGATCATTTCGCGCTCATGCGCGGCTTCGATCGCGGCCAGCACGTTCGCGGAATTGCCGGATGTGGTGATCGCGAGCAACACGTCGCCGGGCTGACCGAGCGCCCAGACCTGTTTCGCGTAGATCTGTTCGAACGAATAGTCGTTGGCGATCGCGGTGAGCACGGAGGTGTCGGTGCTGAGCGCAATGGCCGGCAGACCTGGCCGCTCACGCTCGAAGCGGCCGATCAGCTCGGCCGCGAAATGCTGCGCGTCGGCGGCCGAACCGCCGTTGCCGCACGCGAGGATGCGATTGCCGTTGGCGAGCGCGGCGAACATCGTGTCGATCGCGGCGGCGATCGGCATCGACAGGGTTTCGAGGGCTTCGAGTTTGACTGCCGCGCTGTCGCGGAAGTGTTGTTGGATGCGTTCGACTGACATCGAGTCTCTATCTTGTACCGCGAATGGACCGCACTGCGCGGCCGTGTTGTGAAGTCATACTGCCAGGCTGTGGCCGCCGATGAGTTCGCGCGGCACGCGAGCGCAAGTTTATCGCACTCACGCGCGTTGTCTGCGCTGTCGGTCAGACTTCGTCGGCGCGAAACGCATCGCGCAACCACACGAGCCTGCCGCTCTCGAACGCGACGACGTCGAAACGGCACGCGGGTTCGTCGCGCGGGCCGCGGTTCGTCGTGGCGCGCGTCGCGAGATAGTGCCGCGCCGCTCGCACGATGCGCTGTCTCTTCTGCCAACCGATGCTCGCAGCCGCACCGCCATAATGCCGCTGCGCACGCGCGCGAACTTCGACGAACACCAGCGCGCCGTCACGATCACTCATCACGAGATCGATCTCGCCGCCCCGACAGGTGACGTTGCGCGCCACGAAGCGCAGACGCTGGCGCTGCAAAAATTCTCGCGCGCGTGCTTCGAACGCCGCGCCGACGGATTTGGACTGGTGAGCGCAGGAAAAGTTGTGGGCGGTTTTTGGACCGGCGTTTATGGGCATCTTTTGCGCAGTGTTCGGCGCGGCCTGCTCGCGCAAGCCCACATGGCACAATGTCGGCCTCGTTCCGTCTGTTTGTGTCTTCCGTGTCATGACTCCTCTCTCCAAACTCGCGCAAGGGCAGCAGTACCCCGCCGCCGCGCTGTATGTGGTGGCCACGCCGATCGGCAACATCGCCGACATCACGCTGCGCGCGCTGCACGTGCTCGGACTCGCGGATCGCATCGCCGCCGAGGACACCCGCAACACCGGTCAGCTGCTCGCGCGCTACGGCATCTCGAAGCCGCTCGTCGCCGTGCATCAGCACAACGAGCGCACCGCCGCGCAGCGCGTGATCGAGTATCTGCAGGCCGGCGAGCGCGTGGCCTACGTGTCCGACGCGGGCACGCCGGGCATCTCGGACCCCGGCGCCAAGCTCGTCGATGCCGTGCGCGAGGCCGGCTTCGTGGTGGTCCCGCTGCCCGGCGCGAGTGCGCTCGCCACCGCGCTCAGCGCAACCGGCGACTGGGTCGCGACGTTCTCGTTCCTCGGCTTCCTCCCGCCGAAGCCGAAGGCGCGCGCCGCCGCCTTGCAAGCGCTCGCGCAACATCCTCACGCGATGGTGTTCTACGAAGCGCCGCACCGGATCGTCGAGACGGTGCAGGCGCTCGCCGATGAGTTCGGCGGCACACGCCGTCTGCTGATCGCGCGGGAACTGACGAAGTTACACGAAGCCCTGCACCAGGGCACCCTGGCCGAAGGGCCAACGTGGCTCGCTGCCGACGCGAACCGGCAGCGTGGCGAATTCGTGCTGGTGGTCGAAGGCGCGGCGCCCGAAGCGGCCGGCGAGCACGATCACGACGCGCTGCTCGGCATCCTGCTGGAAGAATTGACGGTGAGCAGCGCGGCGAAGGTCGCGGCGGCGCTCACGGGCGCATCGCGCAACGTGTTGTACGCGCGCGCGCTGGCGCTGAAGGAAGACAAGCCCGAAACGTGAGGGTCGAGCCCGGCGGGTAAAAGGCTGACGGCAACAGACAAGGGCCGCATGTCGCGGCCCTTCGATTTTCTACAGACGGTTGGTTCAGCCGACGCGGCATCATCGCCACGTAACGTCACATCACTTGTTCGAATCCGAGTTCGACGCGAGCGTCTCGTTCAGCTCGGCGCGCGCTTCCTGCTGCGTGAGCCCTTCGATCTTGACCCGCGCGGTGCCGGTGTGGCGCATGTCGAGCATGGCGGCGGCCGCCATCGACAGGTCGATCACGCGGCCGCGGGCGTACGGGCCGCGGTCGTTGATCCGTACGATCACCGAGCGCGAATTGGCCGGATTAGTCACGCGCACGTACGAGCCGAGCGGCAGGGTGCGATGCGCGGCCGTCAGGGCATGCATGTCGTAACGCTCGCCATTGGCGGTGCGGCGGCCGTGGAAGAAGCGTCCGTACCACGACGCGCGTCCGATCTGATGGAAGTCCGCGACGTCGACGCCGTCGTCGGTGAGCGGCTGCGCGTCAGCCAGCGGCGACGCGGGCGCGTTCGACGCGCTCGGGCTCGAGGCCGGCGCGCTACCGAACGATTGCGGCCCGAAAGAGCTCAGGTGCGTGTTCTTTGTACTTGGCGGCGTGTCGTTCGCGGACGTATCGCGCGCGCCCGGAGGCGTGGCACAGCCGGCCAGTACAAAAAAGGCAAAAAGAGTCCCTACACCACGGGTTAGCCGAGTTTTCATAAGACGTGCAATCACATTGTCGAGCCGCGTCACCCGCAAACTGCTGGGTAGGTTGCTTGCGGCTCCGGCGGTAGGGACGACAACGCGCCGCGCGAAAAAGCGCAGTACGTCAAAGCCCGGATACGGCTCACTCAGCCGCTACCGCACGGTTAATTTTCACGTCTGGCGCAACCTGTCCCCGGCAGCCTGACCAGACCCCACATGCCGCCAACTGAACGTGGCAATGACACGTTCTTGCGCGCGCAACTCAGCGCGCAGGAACGGCGGCGTAGGCCCCACCCAGCGTCACGGAGATTAATTCCGTAGCAGGCGCGCGGCGCCTGGCTGGGCAAGACGTGTGCATCGAACGCATCGATACTGGATGGCCGTCGGCATTCCGACAGCCCTTACTTGAACGGCGAGCGGCATTCCCTTTTTGTGGGAACGCATCGCCTTGTGGCAGCACAATTCCTAGTGCATGAAGTCCATTATACCCAAAACTTTTTTTTGGGATGGCGGGCTGCTCAAAAACTTGATCAATCTTCACATTTATCGCAAAAATGGACATACGAAAGACTGAGACCGGCCGGGAGCCGGCCCCGTCGCATGGGCGGCGGAGGCTGTCGCGAGGCCCGGTACAATCAACGTTTTTCCAGCGCGTCGTCCAGCCATGAAAGTCACCCTGATCCCCGTCACGCCGTTCCAGCAGAACTGCTCGCTGCTCGTTTGCGAGGCCACCGGGCGCGCTGCCGTCGTGGATCCGGGCGGCGACCTCGACACGATCCAGCGCGAGATCGCGCGGCAGAACGTGACCGTCGACAAGGTCTTGCTGACCCACGGCCACATCGATCATTGCGCCGGCGCGAAGACACTCGCCAGCCACCACGGCGTACCGATCGAAGGTCCGCATCCCGACGAGCGCTTCTGGCTCGACAAGTTGCCGGACCAGAGCACGCGCTTCGGCTTTCCGGCCGCCGACGCCTTCGAGCCGGACCGCTGGCTACAAGACGGCGACACCGTGCAATTCGGCGACGAAACCCTCGAGGTCTACCACTGCCCCGGCCACACGCCGGGCCACGTGGTCTTCTTCAGCCGCGCGCACCGGCTTGCACTAGTTGGCGACGTGCTGTTCGCCGGCTCGATCGGCCGCACGGATTTCCCGCGTGGCAATCATGCGGACCTGATCCGCTCGATCCGCGACAAACTCTGGCCGCTCGGCGACGACGTCACGTTCGTGCCAGGCCACGGCGCGACCTCGACGTTCGGCGCCGAGCGCCGCACGAATCCCTACGTCGCAGACGGAGTGGGCGCATGAGCAGCGAAATCTATGTGAGTACCGACGTCGAAGCGGACGGCCCGATCCCCGGCCCGCATTCGATGCTGAGCTTCGCATCCGCCGCATACACCGAAGACAAGCAGCTGATCGCGACGTTCTCGGCGAATCTCGAACTGCTCGAAGGTGCAGCGCCGCATCCGGTTCAGGAAGCGTGGTGGAAGACCCAGCCGGAAGCATGGGCGGCCTGCCGCCAGGACTTGCAGAAACCCGAAGCCGCCCTGACCGCCTATGTCGAATGGGTCGAGGCGCTGCCGGGCAAGCCGGTGTTCGTCGCGATGCCGGCCGGCTTCGACTTCACCTATATGTTCTGGTACATGATGCGCTTCGTCGGCCGCTGCCCGTTTTCGTGGTCGGCGCTCGACATCAAGACGCTTGCGTTCGCGATGACCGGCCTGCCGTACCGCAAGAACATCAAGCCGCGCTTTCCGAAGCACTGGTTCGACGAGCATCCGCACACGCACGTCGCGCTCGACGACGCGATCGAGCAGGGTGCCCTCTTTTGCAACATGCTGAAGGACTTGCGCGCGCGTCAGCCCGAGCTGCCGGGGGACGGCAAGGATGATGGGGACGGCTCAGGGCAAAACGCCGCTCCCGACCCGGTAAATTAGGCAATCTCGCTCGCGAGAGCCGTTTTACATTGCGTTTCGTTTTCGCGCCCTCTACCATGCGTTGATACGGCGACGCTAACGGAGGCGCAGTTGACACTCGATACGTTCTCACAGAAGATCCTGCGCCTACTGCAGCTCGACGCACGTCGTTCCGTGCAGGAAATCTCCGACCAGGTCGGGCTGTCGAGCACGCCGTGCTGGCGGCGCATCAAGGACATGGAACAGTCGGGCGTGATCCAGCGCTACACGGCGCTGCTCGATCGCGAAAAACTCGGCTTGCATGTGTGCGCGCTCGCGCATATCCATCTGACGCGCCACACCGAAGGCGGCGTCGAGCAGTTCGAGCGGGAAATCGCCACCTGCCCCGAAGTGACCGAGTGCTACAGCACGACCGGTGAATCCGATTACATCCTGAAGATCGTCGCGCCGGACATCAAGGCGTACGACAGCTTCCTGCACGAACGCATTTTCAAGATTCCAGCCGTCGCGCAGGTACGGACGAGCGTCGTGCTGCGCGAAATCAAGTTCGATACGCAGTTGCCGCTGTGACGGATGCCGCCGCTGCGGGCGGCATGAAGGTTCGCGGCATCGGGTGTCCGAAACTCATCGGACTCAGGCGGCGTTGTGAGGCTCCGTGGCGATTGACCGACCGCCGGGGGCGACGCCAGTCTTGAGTTCCGCCGCCGGACCGCCTTGCGCGGCCGAGATATCCCGTTGCAGCAGCACGTCTAGCTTGCGCGCGCCGAGACGACGCTTGAGCGCCTCCAGATCGACGCGCCCAAGCGACTGCGCCTCGCTTTCCAGCAGACGCGCGGCCTCGGGGCCGTCCGCAGCGCGCCCTTCAACGGACGCCGCCGCCGGTAACACCACCTCCACGTCGAGCCCGGTGCTCAGGTAGTGCAGATTTATCCCAGCGGCCTGCAAGCCCCAAACCGCCAGCGCCGCGTCGACCTCGGCGGTCACGCGCTCCCGCGGCGGCAGATCGACCGGTGGATGCGCGAGCGCATCGTTTTCCGGATCGACGTGGATCAGCGCGTCGAGCACGCGCTTGTCGGTCAGCACACGCAGCCGCGCCGACTCCGCGATGTAATGCCCTTCCGATACCGAAATCATCGGATCGACCAGAATGTGCGCGTCGACGAGCGCGAAATCGCCCATCTTGCGCGTACGCATTTCGTGCACGTCACGCACGCCCGGGGTGGACATCAGCAATGCGCGCATGTCGGCCGCGGCGGTTTCGTCGAGCGCGCGGTCCGACAGATCCTGCAGCGCGTCCCAACCGAAGGTCCAGCCCATGCGCGCGACCATGAAACCGACGATGGCCGCTGCGATCGGGTCGAGCAACCGCAAGCCGGCGAGGCTGCCGATCACGCCGATCCCCACCACCAGCGACGACGCCGCGTCCGAGCGCGCGTGCCATGCGTTCGCGATCAGCATCGCGGAACGCACGCGCTTCGCCTCGCGCAGCATGTAGCGAAACAGCGCTTCCTTGCAGACCAGCACGAGCGCCGCGACCGCGAGCGCGCTCATGTGGACGGCAGGAATATTTTGCATGTCGGCGAGCCGCGTACCGGCGCGCCACAACATGCCGACGCCGACCGAGATCAGCAGCGCGCCGAGAAATAACGACGCCACCGTCTCATAACGGCTATGCCCGTAATTGTGATCCGCGTCGGGCTTGGCCCCGCTGTGCCGATTGGCAATCAGCACGACAAAATCGGAAATAAGATCGGCAAGGGAATGGATACCGTCGGCAACTAGCGCCTGCGAGTGCGCGATCGTGCCGATGGCGATTTGCAGCGTCATCAACACGCTATTGAGCGCAATACTCGCAAAAGTACTTTTGCGCGCAACGCGTTGTTTCTCGGTGGTTTGGGCGATCGCGGCGGACTGCATGCTGAAAGGCGGAAAGGTCAATTATTGTTATTGTACCCGCCACGAATCGCGCGCGCAGGGAAAAGCGGAAAAAACCTTTTTAAATCAGTCGCTTATCTAAACGAAAAGCATTCGCGTTCCAGTTGCCTGAAGCGCATGCGACAAAAAACTCGGCGCCGCAAATGACGAAAACCGCGCCCTGAACGGTGCGCGGCTTTTTCAGATTCTGCAGCAGGCTATAAACGCGGTGGATTGCCGCTATTCGTACTACGTGCGGCCAACCCTCACTGCCCGCCTGATCGTGATTACTTCTGGATCAGAAACTTTTCGCGATCAAGACCCGCAATCCAGCGCGGCGGCTTGCCGCGACCGGACCACGTGCTGCCGCTTTCCGGATCGCGATATTTAGGCGCGACGCCTGCGCGCGGCCGGCTCGCTTTAGCGCCTTTCGGTGCGCGGCCGCCGCCGAGTTCGCTCAGCGAAATGCCGTAATCCGCCATCTTCTGCTTGATTTCATTCAAGACTTCCGCGTATTCGCGCGACTTCGCTTCTTCAATCTGCTTTTCGAGCTTCTCGCGCTGTGCGAGCAGTTCCTTGTAAGAAGACATAGGTTCCCTTGTGGTATGGATAAATGACCGCCGGTCTTTTGCCGACTCGCCTTTGAAGGTTTCATGCCTCGGAATTTGACGGCGAGATTAACACAAAATAGAAAGGCTGGATAAGTAACCGGGAAAAATTAATTCAAATTCGTTTCAAAAAGTTTCCTGCGCTGCTTTTGGGTCGGACTACGGCCTTTCAAATCCTGATTTCGCATGTCGCTGAAAAAGTCCACTCATCTGCATATTTACACGATTTAACTATCAGGAAATGAGACTTGAGCGGTCCATTGCACATCGAACATTTCACGGCATGAAAGCTTTGACTTGGATAAGCCGCGCACTATTGAGACAAAGACCAGACCCGTTCGTCGCGACTGGCGCATGCGCGTTTTCTCGATAAACGATAAATACTTAATCCGCATGCCGCTCGATGCAGACTTCGAGCGCGGCGTGCAATGTCCCGGTATCGGACCGGGCGCCATCGAATGCGAAACGGTGGCGCACGCCGTTGCGTTTCAGATCGGCGCCATAACGGTCGACACCCAGCAATTCGACGCCGCCCGCGCCACTCAGCCGGTGACCGAATTCCGCGATCAGCGCGTCCTCCTCGCTGACTGCAAGCGGCGGCAGCGGATCGAGTTCGGCGCCATCGAGCCAGCCCATCGCGCCAAAGCCGCCGATGTAGCGCAGCCGCTGGACCTCCATGATCCAGAACGTGAAATCGCCCAGCATCAGGTAGCGCTCCGCGTCCGGGTGATAGCGCAGGTAGCGCCGCGCCAGTTCCGGGCTCGAGCCGACCGGCTCGAAGCGGCCAAGCAGCGTGACGCGCTGGCCGCCCAGCACGTCGCCGTCGGGTGCGTCGACGGCCAGAAAACCGGCGCGCGGATCGGTGTGCAGGTTGTGCGTGTGCTCCGCGAGCCGGCTCACGAGGATCGTCGGACGATGCCGCGCGTCCGGCGCGAACGGCAGCACCGACGGATACGGAAAGCCCTCGGGCTGGCGAGCGTGCGTGGCGAGCGTGCCGATCGTGGCCGTGTGCAGCAGATGCAGCGGAGCGTGAGCCGGAATGTTCAACTGAGGGTTCCTCGTTGAATCAGGAATGAACGGAAAGCGGTGAGCGGCAGAAAAGCCGCCGCGCACGGCAATGCAAAAACCAACTGCGGCGTGCCATGGCATGACAGCCGGCAATACCGCCAGGTTGCATCCCCAGCCTATCAATCGTATGCGCCCGATCCCACGGCTCCAAGCATTCGCCACCACGCTTCGATAGAATCGAAGATCCGCTTTCAATGCGCTTTCTCGCGCACTTCGCCTCGAGACCTCCGTGCCCGATCACCAATCCTCCGAATTCGCCGTCCTGCCCGCCGCGCATCGCAATCTGTCCGTCACCGCACGGCAACGCGCACGCATTGCCACGATGGCGGTATTTTTCATCGCCGGCATGATGTACGCGTCGTGGGGCGTGCACGTGCCGACGGTGCGCGACCGCTTCCATCTGAATCCGGCGATGCTGTCGTTCGCGTTGTTCGCGGTGGCGGGCGGATCGATCGGCGCGATGGTGACCAATGCGTCGTGGATCGCGCGGGTCGGCACGCGCCGCGCCTGCCTGACCGGCGGCCTCGCGATGGCCGCCTGCGCCGCGCTGATCCTCGTCGTGCCGGCGTACTGGATCCTGCTGATCGTGCTGGCCGTCTTCGGCGCCGGCATGGCCACGCTCGACGTCGCGATGAACGCCGAAGCGAGCGCCGTCGAAAAGGCGCTCGGCAAGCCGATCATGTCGTCGCTGCATGGAATGTTCAGCCTTGGCGGCATGTTCGGCGCGGCGGTGGGCGGGGCGCTGCTGTCGCGCGGCATGGCGCCGGCTGTGCATCTCGCGCTCGCCGCGGCGGCCAGCGCGCTCGTGCTGGTGCTCGCGTGCCCGTCGGTGCTGCCGCACGTGCCGCACGCCGAGCATCCCGATGCCGCGACGCCGCGCGCGAGCCGCTGGCGCTCGCCGGCGTTGTGGGCGCTCGGCACGATGGCGCTGGTCGCGCTGATCGCCGAAGGCGCGATGTACGACTGGGCCACGGTCTATATGCGCGATGTCGTGCTCTCGACGCCCGCGCTCGCCAGCGCCGCCTACGCGGCGTTTTCCGGCGGCATGGCGGCAGCGCGTTTTGCCGGCGACGCGGTGCGCGCCCGCTTCGGCGCGCCGCAACTCGTGATGATCAGTGCGGCGCTCGCCTGCGCCGGGATGGTCGACGCGCTGCTGCTGCCGAATCCGGTGGCCGCGCTCGCCGGCTTTGCGCTGATCGGCCTGGGCCTCGCAAACATGATGCCGGTGCTATTCGCGGCGGCCGCGAGCGTGAAGGGCATCCACGCGGCCGAGGGGCTCGCGCACGTCGCGGGGCTGGCCTATTTCGGGTTGCTGCTCGGACCGGTGATCATCGGTGCGGTCGCGCAGGTGACCAATCTGACGATCGGGCTGTCGGTCGTCGCCGTGTGCGCCGCGATGATCGCGCTCGTCGGGCCGAAGGTGCTGCGGCGTTTGAAGATCTGACGCAAACGCAACGCCAAAAAGAAGAGGCACGCAAGCCTGACGGCCCACGTGCCTCTTTAGCGGTAAATCGAAGTGCGGCCCGACGCCGCCTTCGACCACACCGAATTTACATCTTCACGACGTCGAGCAGCGTCTTCTTGCCTTGCTTGTAGTTGTAGAGCGAGATCACGCCGTGCTGCAGGTCGCCCTTCGAGTCGAACGTCGTTTCGCCGATCACGCCCTTGTAGTCGGTCGTCGGCATCGCTGCCAGGATCTTCGCCGGATCGGTCGAGTTAGCGCGCTTCATCGCGTCGACGATGATGTACACCGCGTCATACGTGAACGGCGCGTAAATCTGGATCGGCTGGCCGAAGCGCTTCTCGTACTTCGTTTCGAACGCCTTGCCGCCCGCCATCTTTTCGAGCGCCATGCCGGCTTCCGAGCAGACGATGTTGTCGGTTGCGTCGCCGGCCAGGTCCGACAGCTTGTCGGTACACACGCCGTCACCTGCCAGCACCTTCGCGCGCAGGCCGAGCTGCTTCGCCTGCTTGGCGAACGGGCCGCCGGTCGCGTCCATGCCGCCGTACATGATCGCGTCGGGATTTTCACCCTTGATCTTCGTCAGAATCGCGCGGAAGTCGACGGCCTTGTCGTTCGTCGCGTCGTGCGACACGACGTTCATACCGAGCGACTTCGCCGTCTTCTCGAATTCGTTCGCGAGACCCTGGCCGTAAGCGGTCGAGTCGTCGACGATCGCGACGCTCTTCACCTTCATGCCCTTCGCCGCGTAGTTCGCGAGTGCCGGGCCTTGCTGCGCGTCGGTCGCGACGACGCGGTAGGTCGTCTTGAAGCCTTGCTGCGTGTAGGCCGGGTTCGTTGCCGACGGCGAGATCTGCACGATGCCCGCATCGCTATAGATCTTCGATGCCGGGATCGAGGTGCCCGAGTTCAGGTGGCCGACCACGGCGACGACCTTGTCGTCGACGAGCTTCTGCGCAACCTGCGTGGCCGTGCGGGGGTCGGCCGCGTCGTCCTGCGCGTCGAGTTGCAGCGTGATCTTCTGGCCGCCGATCGTCAGACCCTTCGCGTTGATTTCCTCAATGGCGAGGCGCGCGCCGTTTTCGTTGTCCTTACCCAGGTGAGCGATACCGCCAGTCAACGGCGCGACGTGACCGATCTTCACGACCGTGTCGGCCGCGGCCGATGTTGCCAACGTCGCGAACAGCACCGCCGCAGCGCTGATCGGCAACAGCTTTTGAATCTTGATGTTCATGTAAGTCTCCAGTTTCGGTCAAAACAACGTAATCGCCCTGTGCCCCGCTTCCCCTACACGTGTCGCTCAGTCCCGTGGACGACCACGCCGGTTGCATCGTTCATGCACTTGGCCAGTACGTTTACCGGACTGTTTGTGACAGTTGGCAAACCGTACTTGCGCGCAAGTGTAGGCCATCAAATTAATTTGCGGGAATTTTTTGAGAAAGTGGGAACAACACTAATAGCGCAGTTCCCGGGCGAACCGCTCGTGGCTTGGGCGAGCGGGCCGGAAAACCCCAGCCCATGCGGGTTTCCGCTAATTGGTAAGTTTCTCCGCGGGCGCGGATTTAGCCATTTTCCGGCTTCTGTCACATATGATTCGAAGGGTTTTTCAACTCAAAAATGTGGCGTGCCGCACAGGATTGTGAGTGCGGTAAACAACTTAAATCAGCCTTAAATCGGCCATGCAATCAACGCAAGAACGCGGCGATTCGCACGGAGGCCGCCTGCCATTCCTGCTCGAGCTGCGCCATCAGTTCGATCGCGCCGATTGCTTCGGCGCGCGTGTGGCCAAGCGGCGCACCCTGCCCCGCCCACAACGACAGGTAATCGCCGTTCTGCGCACGCGCCGCGTTTTGCCGCAGCTCCTGCGTCAACGCGTTTTGTACCGGATACGGCGCGATGCTGTCCGCCGATTCGCGCAAACGTTGTATCAACGGATTGCGGATGCCGCGCGCGTGGCGGCCCGTGATCGCGCGCGTCACCGTGGTCGAGGTATCTGCCATGCCGCGCACGCGGGTTTTCCATACCTCGGGGATCGCGCTCTCGCGGGTGGTCAGAAACGCGGTGCCCATCACCGCGGCTTGCGCGCCCAGCGCGAGTGCCGCGACGATGCCTCGACCGTCCATGATGCCGCCGGCCGCGAGCACCGGCAGCCCGGTCGCGTCGACCAGTTGCGGCACGAGCGCCATCGTGCCGACCAGCGCATCTTCGAAGGCGCCGATGAACGTGCCGCGATGCGCGCCCGCCTCCGCGCCTTGCGCGGCGACGGCATCGGCGCCCGCATCGCGCCACGCGATGCCTTCTTCAACATGCGTCGCAGTCCCAACTACATAGCTGCCGCTCGCGTGCAAACGCTCGACGTCGTCCGCTGCTAGCAGTCCGAACGTAAAGCCGGCGACCGGCACCCGCAATTCGATCAGCGTTTCCAGTTGCGCGCGAAAGTCAGGCGCATAGCGTGCGAGCGGCTGTCCCGGCGGTAAGCCGAGATCGGCCCGCAGCGGATCGATTGCGTCGAGCGCGCGGCGCACGGTGGCTTCATCGGGCGAGACCGGATCGAGCACGAACAGATTCACGCCGAACGGGCGATCGGTCAGCGCGCGAATCGCCGCGACCTCGCTCGCGATCTTCTCGGCTGCGAGCGCCGCCCCCGCGAGAAAACCAAGTCCGCCCGCATTGGATACCGCCGCGACGAGCGCCGGCGTCGTCGCGCCGCCGGCCATCGGCGCCTGCACGACGGGTACCCGCATCTGGAAGTGCTCGGCGAACGGCGTCACGAAACCGCCTTCATTCATGTTCGTTTCCTTCCGGCGCAAAGCCGTCGATGTGCTGATTCATGCGCTCGCCAACATGTTCGCGAGATGCGCTGACACGCGCGAGCCATCACGCGCTGACTGTACCGAGACGCGCCATCGCGGAGAAATGAATTATCGAGATCGTTTCAATCGCCTGACGAGAATCGAAGCACGCCGCAGCACCCGCGAGGCCTCGTCCCGCCTCGCTGCAAGGCGGTTCTTTTGATGGCAAACTAAGCGCCCGTTGCAGGGCCTCGTGGCCTTGAGCGTTTCGTACACACCGACCTCGCGCGGCGGTCGCGCGAGTCAATGGAGAACAGCATGAGCACGACTTCCCGATGGATCGACATCCCCGCCGGCAACGACAGTTTCGGCGGCTACCTCGCGCTGCCGAAGGGCGGCAAGGGACCGGCCGTCATCATCATTCAGGAAATCTTCGGCGTGAACGGCCATATCCGCTCGGTCGCGGATCAGTACGCGCAGGACGGCTATGTCGCGCTCGCCCCGGACGTGTTCTGGCGCGTGCAGCCGCGCGTCGAATTGACGTATGACGGCAAGGATCGCGAAAAGGGCATCGAGCTGATGCAGAAAACCAAGGTCGACGACGCGGTCGCCGACCTCGGCGCCGCTGCGGCCGCCTTGCGCGCGCTGCCGGAAGTGACCGGCAAGATCGCCGCGATCGGCTACTGCTTCGGCGGCCGTCTCGCCTATCTCGCCGCGGCGGCCGGTTCGGTCGACGCCGCTGTCGCCTACTACGGCGGCGGCATCCATAACCATCTCGACAAAGCCGCGAACATCAAGGTGCCGATGCAGTTCCACTACGGCGAGCTCGACGCGCATATTCTGCCGTCGGACATCGGCCAGATTCAGGAGCGCTTCGCGGGTCGCGCCGACGTGCAATTCAACATCTACCCGAACGCCGATCACGGTTTCAACTGCTCGGAGCGTGCCTCGTACAACCAGCACGCGTCGGCATTGGCGCATGGCCGCACGCTGACGTTCCTCGGCGAGCGGATGTAATCCGCGGTTCCGGCATTCAGTCGGCCCTGCCGCGTTGCGCATGTGATCGCACGCTCGCGCATTTGAAGTGCGCACTCGAATTCACATGAGTCACGTTGGCGCTCAACTCGGGTACTCTGTGCAAGACGGCGTGTCGGCCGACACGGCGTCTTTTCACATGTGCGACGCCCGAGCGGGGCAACGCGATGCCGAGCGAAACGCCCCAGTCGCGCGTGCATGGCCGGCCACGAATTCGACGCAGCATGCCAACCGACCGCGAGGGCTCAACCGACGTGCAATCAGACTATCTCGCTCATGACGCCATCGGCCTCGCCGAACTCGTGCGCACGCGCCAGGTCAGCGCGCGCGAATTGATCGACGTCGCGATCTCGCGCACCGAGGCCGTCAATCCCGCGATCAACGCGATCGTTCTGAAGGACTACGATGCGGCCCGCCAACGTGCGTCGCACGAAGACGCGAATCGCGCGAATACCGTCGACGGCACGAACGGAACGGACGACTCCGCCGCCCACGCCGCGCTCGCCGGCGTGCCGTTCCTGATCAAGGATCTCGGCGCGCCCGTTGCGGGACTGCCCATGGCAATGGGCAGCCGACACTACCGCCACTTCATTCCGACTCAGGATGCGCCGGTCGTCGCGCTCGCGAAAGCGGCGGGTTTGAATATCTTCGCGAAGACCAGCACGTCCGAACTCGGCCAGATGCCTTATACGGAGCCCGAACTATTTGGCGCGTGCCGTAATCCGTGGAATATCGATCACACGCCGGGCGGTTCGAGCGGCGGCGCGGCGGCGGCGGTCGCTGCCGGCATCGTACCGCTCGCGCATGCGTCGGACGGCGGCGGCTCGATCCGGATTCCGGCGTCGTGCTGTGGACTGTTCGGCCTGAAACCCTCGCGCGGTCGCGTGCCGCGCGCGGCGCAGGCCGGCGCCGGCGAACTCGGCATCGATCACGCCGTGTCGCGCAGCGTGCGCGACAGCGCGTTGCTGCTCGATCTGCTGGCCGGCAACGCCGAGCGGCCGAGCGGCGCGCCCGGCACCTTTCTCGGCGCGACGCGCGAGCCGTGCAAACCGCTGACGATCGCCTACGTGACCGAGCCGATGCTCGCGCCGTCGTTATCGGCCGATGCACGCGCCGCGCTCGACGACGCCGCGCAACTCGCGAGCTCACTCGGCCATCGTCTGGAGCCGGTGTCGCTCGGCGTCGATTTCGCGGCGGTCCGTCATGCGTTCCTGACGCTGTGGTCGGTGACCGCCGAGGACCTCGTGCTGAACGCGGAGCGCATCACCGGCCACAAGCCAACGCGCGGCGAGTTCGAAATTTCGACATGGGCGATGGCGCACGTCGGCCGCAAGCTCGGCGAGCAGGGCTTGCCGGCCGCGCTCGACGAACAGCGCCGCATCACCGCGCGTCTGACCGACCTGCTGAACCGCTACGACGTGCTGTTGTGCGCGACGCTCGCGTCCGCGCCGATCAAGATCGGAGAGATGCGACCAAGCTCGGTCGAGCGCATGCAGATGCGCGCGGTCACCACGATACCGCTAGAACGATTGATGAAGAAACTGCTGTTCGAAGCGTCGAACAAGGCGTTCGCGTGGGCCGGATGCACGGAGCTGTTCAACCTGAGCGGCCAGCCGGCGATGTCGGTGCCTTTGTACTGGAATGCGCGCGGGCTGCCGATCGGCGTGCAGTTCGCGGCGCGTATCGGCGGCGAGGCGACTCTGTTCAGACTCGCCGCGCAACTCGAGGCGGCACGGCCGTGGTTCGACAGGCGGCCGCCATTGATGAATGCGCGCCGCTAAAAGTCCAGCGGTCCACTGCAATGAAGCTTTGAAAAACCGGCCCGGCATGCGCCGCGGGATTGCGGCGCATCCCGTGCGCGCTTGCAAGCACCTCAAGCGCAGGCTTGATCAGGCCTTCTTGTTATAGGCGCTGCACCATCCCGTGGCCGCGACCTGCTTGCCCGCGAACATCGGGCAGAGGCCGTAGGCATCGCCCGCCTTGCCCTGGAAGAAGCTGCAGTTGCTGCATTGCTCGCCAGGCGTGTATTTGGCGAATTTCGCCTTGTCGACCTTGCTCGCGTCCGCCTTGTAGCCAAGCGCCTGCGCGGTCGGATCGGTTTCGGAGACTTTCGGCGCGTCGGCGAACGCCTGGCGCGACAGCGCGAACGTCGATGCCACACCGATGCTGGTGATCAAAAACGTACGACGGGAAGATCTCATGGGGAACGCACTCCATTTATATGGGAATCAACGCCGTTCTGATGACAGCGTTCGCCAAGCATAGCAACGTAGCCGTCGCCCGTGATATTCCAAATGCTAAAGATACGCGGATCGGTACGGTGCAAACGCGGCCTCAAGGCCGCCCGCTCAGCTCGCAGACCCGCTGCGCAATCGCAAGCGATGCCGTCAACCCCGGCGACTCGATGCCGAACAGATTGACGAGCCCGCGCACGCCATGCGCGGCCGGCCCCTGGATCATGAAGTCCGCGGCGGGCTCGCCCGGGCCGGACAACTTCGGACGAATACCGGCGTACGCCGGCTGCAACGCGCCATCGGGCAAGGCCGGCCAGTACGCGCGAATCGCCGCATAAAACGCCTCCGCGCGACGCGGATCGACGTCGTAATTGATCGCATCGACCCATTCGACGTCGGGGCCGAAGCGCACCTGGCCGCCCAGGTCGAGCGTCAGATGCACGCCGAGGCCGGCTTCGTTCGGCATCGGATAGATCAGGCGGCTGAACGGCGCGCGCCCCGAGATGCTGAAGTAATTGCCGCGCGCGAAGTAGAGCGGCGGCACGTGGCGCGAGTCGAGTCCGCGAATCTTGCGCGCGAGTGCGTTCGCCTGCAGACCCGCGCTGTTGATCACGCAGGCAGCGCTGATCGTGGTGGGCGCCGCACCGCCGACCGCGATGGTGAAACGGCCGTTGTGAGCCTCGATCGCCTCGACCGGCGCATGGAACGCGTACACGGCGCCGTCGCGCTCGGCATCGCCTTGCAGCGCGAGCATGTACTGATGACTATCGACGATCCCCGTCTGCGGCGAAAACACCGCCTCCACGCATTCAAGCGCCGGTTCGAGCGCCTGCGCCTGATCGCCGGTGACGCGCATCAGGTCGAGCACGCCGTTGTCGCGCCCTTTGGCCATGATGCTTTCGAGCTGCGGAATCTGGTTGCGCGACGTGGCGACGAGCAGCTTGCCGCAGCGCGAATGCGGCACGTTGCGCTCGGCGCAATAGTCATACAGCATTTCGCGGCCGCGCACGCACAGCGTGGCCTTCAGCGATCCGCGCGGGTAGTAGATGCCCGCGTGAATCACTTCGCTGTTGCGTGAACTCGTGCCCACGCCGATGGCATCGGCGGCCTCCAGCACGATCACCTCGCGCCCGCGCGCCGCCAGCGCGCGCGCCGTCGCGAGGCCGATCACGCCGGCGCCGATCACTACACATTCGATCTGATCCATATCCGTTGACGCGGCGCATTGGGCCGCGCGCTGCCTCGTTCAGCCGATGGAAGGAAGACAGGTACGGCACCTCGCCGCCGCGTTCCGTTTGTTGTCGAACGCATCTGTCCGCTGGTCTGCTTATGTCTTTTTATCACCACCACGGAAAATTGTACGACTCGGTACAGACAGAAGTGACAAACGTTCGTGCGCGCCGACCAGACGATGGCGGCGCAAGCTGGCTCGATTCTGCGCTCCACATCGAAAATAGCAATAATTGCCGCGGTGTTCACCACGCAGGCTGTACGAATTTGCCGAGACAGCTCCCCAAATTCCAGAGAAGCGGGGTTTGGGTGCAAAAAACCGACCGAAAACCTCAAAATCCGATCGGTTTTCGCCGGTTTCCGTAATCGAGGCGGATATCGGCGGGCTCGATCTGGTCGCGTCCCGCGATGCGCGCCGCGCCGAAGCCGTTCAGGATCGCGCGGCGCATCTCGCGCGGCGACGCCCGCTTGAGCGCATCGAGGGTCGCTTCGCCAAGCGTCCCCGGAAAGCGCAGGCCCCAGTTGTGCGCGCCGCGGATCTCGTCGTAGATCGACTGCGCGATGCGTCGCGCGCCGGCGTGGTCCGGCGGCGAGATCTCGTAGACGTTCATGCGGTTCAGGATCGGCTCGGGGATCGCGCGTTCGTCGTTGGCGGTCGCGATCCAGATCACGTTGCCCGCGTTGATCGGTATCTCGGCGAACTCGTCGATGAAGCTCTGGGCGGTGTCGTGTTCGAGTAGCGCGTACAACGCGCCGAGCGGATCGTATTGCGAATCGCCGCTCGCCTTGTCGATTTCGTCGACGGCGATCACCGGGTTCGCGTAGCTGCCGTTCACGAGTGCATCGAACACCTTGCCCGGCTTCGCGTTCTTCCATTGCGACGACGCGCCCGACAGAATCCAGCCCGCCGTCAGCGAACTCATCGCGACGTATTGGTACGCGGTGCCGAGCAGGCGCGCGAGCTGCTTCGCGAAATGCGTCTTGCCGATGCCGGGCTCGCCGAGCAACAGGATCGGCATCAGTTCGAGCCGGTCCTCGGTTTCGAGGCACAGCGCGACCTGCTTGCGGATGTCGTCGAGCGGTGCGGAGAAATTGGGCAGCGCGCTGATCAGATCGTCGATCGACGGCATCCGGTTCGGCTTCACGCAGAATCGCAGATTGCCGGTTTTCAGCATCTTTTCGTAGGTCGCGCGCAGCGCCTCGTTCGCGCCCTCGCCGAGACCGTTCAGCGCGCTTTCGACCTCGTCGAGGTCATACACCCGGCTGAACGAGGCCACGGCGATTTCCTGTTTGACCATTGCTGTCGTCATCGCTCACCCCGTTTGGCTGATTCTGCAGCGGCGGCGCCTTGTGAGCGCCGGTTCGAGTCCAGTGTAGCGAGGACACAAACGCGTGCAAGCCAGCAGTCATGTGGCTCTGCTGCTAACGATCGCTGGCATCCCATCCTTATCTTGAATGGAGTGTTGCTGAACCGGCCCTCGTCGACCGTGTCAGAAATCGTTGCGGCCATCGGGGGTAAGATGGCTCTCTAATTGCTACGAGGCACCCACGCAAGCGACGCGTGAGCGGAGATCCTTTTTATGTGGAAAACCAGTATCGTGGCCATGCTGCTTGGCGCTTCGTTGCTCGCCCACGCGCAACAACAGCCAGCGCAGCAGGTCGTGCAATGGCAGTTGCAGGTGGTGAAAGATGGCCAGCAGATCGATTCGTTCGACGGCACCACCACCGTCGGCCAGGCGCGCACGGATACGCATCACCAGGTCGTGCAACACGAGGTCGGCTGCAAGGACCAGCCGGCCGGCAGCATCGATCTGTCACGCACGATCACGGTGTCGCCGCTGCGCGTCGATCCCGAGGGCGTGATGTTTTCGATCGACACACAGGAAACGCTCGAGGACGACAATGCGGCGCGCACCGACATCGGCTGCAAGCTGCCGCCGCAGCCGCGCCAGGTGAGCGCGAGCCACCCGGGTCTCGTGGTGCCGCCGGATCAATGGGCGAGCTGGACGATCGTCGATCACAATCCGAACCTCGTGTACCGCGTGCATGCGAACGTCGTGAGCAACGGTGCGAACGGCAACGGCACGAACGGCGGCATGAGCGGCAATGGCGCCGCGACCGGCAGCAGCAATCCGAACTGACAGGAACCGCGCGCCTTACCGACGCGCTCAAACAGAACACGTGGATAACGCGGCATGCGAAACCCAGAAGAACTGATCCGCGAGAATCTCGCGCCGAACGATTTCGTCGCGGTGAGCTGGAACCTGCACAAGGGCCGCACACCGCTCGGTTTTCAGGCCTGGCAGGCGATGCAGCGCTGGGTTCAATCGACCCACGCGGACGCATACTTCCTGCAGGAAGCGATGGCGCGGCGTATGCCGTCGCCGGTATTGGCGAGCAGTTTCGGCACGCCGATGGGCGATCCACTGACCGACGTATGGCACTGTCAGGCAACCGAAATCGCGCGCGCGCTCGAACTCGAAGTCGCGCTCGGCCCGAACGTGTTCAAGCCGTCATGGCGGCACGGCAATGCGATCCTGTCGCCGCATCCGCTCGATCTCGGCGGCCGCTGGGACATCTCCGCGCACCGCTTCGAAAAGCGCGGCCTGCTGGTCGCGCGTGCGACGTTCGGCGGACGACTCGTCACGTTGCTCTGTGCGCATCTCGCGCTGACGCGTCCGGCGCGGTTGCGGCAGATGGACTGGATCGCGCACTGGATCGCGAAGGAAGCCCCCGACGGTCCGCTCGTGCTGGCCGGCGATTTCAACGATTGGCGCAACGACTCGGTGCCGCTCTTTCGCGAGCATGGCTTGCAGGAAGTCGCGACGCTGCTCGGCGAACCGGCGCGCACGTTCCCGGCCTTCTCGCCGGCGCTGTCGCTCGACAAGATGTTCGTGCGCGACATGCAGCCGGTCGAATGGATCCAGCCGACGCAGGAGACCGCGTGGCTGTCCGATCATTTACCGTATATGGCGAAGTTGCGGCTGGAGTGAGCGCGTCTGTTGGTTGCGCTTTCGCCAACGGAAAGCGCGTCCCCCCTCACTCGCGATGCGGCGTCCAGCTCAACGCCGCTTCGATCTCCTCCCCCGGCTGCAATACGCAGCCACCGACGTGCTCTTGTGTACCAACCGCGTTGAAGCAATCGGTCGTATTCGTGACCGGTTCCACGCATAGGTGCGGATCGTTGACCGGCGCGAACACGACCAGGTGATCGAACGGCGCGTCGGCACGCATCGTCAGATTGCGGCGCTCGTCAGGCCACGAGATCGTCGCCACGCGCGACCAGTTTGAAAAGTTGTTGTCGAGATCGAACGCATCGGGCGACATGCCCGCGCGCAACGCGTCGACGGCCGGATGCGGGCCAAGATGCGTCGGCAGCACGTCGGTGTCCGCGTGCCACATCGCCTGCACGTCGGCATGGATGCGCGTCGACGCGGTGCGCGGATAGTACGGATGATGGCCCATGCCGAACGGCATCGGCCGGCCGGCGAGATTCCGCGCGGACATCGTGATGTGGAGCGCGCCACCGCGCAACTCGATACGCTGCCGCGCGCGATAGCGAAACGGCCAGTCGCCAGTCACGCTCGCATCCGGTTCGTGCTCGAAGTGCAAGTCCACCGCGCTTTCGCTGCGCGCGCCGACGCGCCACGGATGCCGCCACGCGTTGCCATGCAGCGCGTGGGCGAAACGCGGGTCGTTGCCGGCGAGATCGATCGTCGCGCCGTCGAACGCGAAGCGCGCATCGCGAATCCGGTTGCAGTATGGGAACAGCGGAAAGCTCGCCATGCGCAGCGGATCGCGCGCTTCGAACGCTTCCGGCAGCGCCGGCCGCAGCCAGTGCAACGGACCTTCCGGCGTGACTTCGTAGAACGCCGCGAGCGCGCCGCCAACGTCCGGCGCGAGCACCGCTCGCAACGCACCGGCCGACAACGTGACGAGGCGCGCCGCGATCACGGGATCGTCGAGCCATGAGCGTTGAGTCGCCGAACGGGTCACGGCATGTGCCTCGCGCGGCCGGGCAGGATTCAGGGAAACGTCGCGCATGGTCAGACGAGGCGAAACCGCGAGCGGAAAGCGGCATCAACGTGCATTCATATCTCCTTTGACGTGCCGCGCACCCCGCGGCCGGCGGACCACCTCAGTCCGCCCAGAGCGAGGATCGCACGACACCGCACCATTGGTCAATATTATTAGTAATAACGTCGTTCAAAAAGGGCCGGTAGCGGACCGTAAGCTCCATCCCCACATGGCGGGTTAGCGCGCGTTGCTGCGCGCATATTATTAGTGGTACCGTCAGCAGCATGATGCCGCTGGCATTCCCTCGCTTCAGCGCCGCCTCGGCGCGGCCCGCACAATGAAAAAATCGACTCAACGCCGTCCCACCATGACCGACATCGCCAAGCTCACCGGCGTGTCGCAATCCACCGTTTCGCTCGTGCTCAACAACGCGGCCGGCGCGAAATTCTCCGATGCGACCCGCAACAAGGTGCTGAAGGCCGCGCACGACCTCGGCTACCGGCTGTCGCTGCGCGCGCCCGTAGCGGCATCGAGCGACGAGCGCAACCTGATCGTCTATCTGGCCGACGAAATCTCGACGAGCCCGCACCCGGTCGTCAACATCGACGGCGCGCGCGACGCCGCGTACGCGAGCGGCAAGATGCTCGCGGTCTACTCGACGCACGGCAACGCCGACATCGAAAAACAGGTACTCGACACGGTCCTCACCAATCCGCACGTGTTCGGCGTGATCTACGCGACCGTCTACACGCGCAAGGTCGCGCCGCCGACCGCGCTGTCGCAGGTGCCGACCGTGCTGCTGAACTGCTACACCGGCGACAGCACGTTCTCGTCCGTGGTGCCGGCCGAGGTGGCGGGCGGCCATCTGGCGACCGAGTACCTGCTGCAGGCCGGCCACCGGCGCATCGGCTACATCAACGGCGAGCCGTGGCAGGACGCCGCGAAAGACCGCCTGAAGGGCTACCGCACCGCGCTCGCGACCGCCGATCTGCCTTTCGCGGCCGAACTCGTGCGCGACGGCGACTGGAGCCCTGGCCTCGGCTTCGAGCTGACGCTGTCGCTGATGCGCGAGGCCAATCCGCCCACCGCGATCTTCTGCGCCAACGACCTGACCGCGATCGGCGCGATCGAGGCGCTCAAGCAGCTCGGCCTGCGCGTGCCCGAGGACGTGTCGGTGCTCGGCTACGACGACCAGGAAATCGCGCGCCACACGCATCCGCCGCTGTCGACGGTGGTGCTGCCCAACTACGAACTCGGCCGCTGGGCCGTCGAAACGCTGCTGCAGGAAGAGCACAACCGCGCGGCCGGCGCGCCGGTGCGCCATCGCACGGTCAAGCTCGACGGACCGCTGGTGGAACGCACCTCGGTCAGGGTAATTACCGAGGCAAAACCGGCGACAGTTAATATTATTAGTGATTGACCGATAATAATTTTGAGTGGAATAATCGGCACGTCGGGTCGGGAAGACAGCGCGCCGGTGGGCCATCGCCAATCGCGCGCTCGCCGGCGAACCAACGTCGGCCCCCCGGCTGGACAGAGGCAATCCCGAGCAGCACGAAAAGCAAATAAACCGTCACCGGTCACCGGTTACTGGAGGAAGACATGGCGTCGCTCAATACGCAGTCGCGCATGCACGCGCGCAAGCAGCAGATTCGTCCGCTGGCAGCTTCGCTGCTGGCTCTGGCAATCGGTGTCGGCGCGGCGGCCGCGCACGCGGACGACGCATTGCCGAAGTTGCCGACCAAGACCCCGCTGAAGGTCGGCTTCGCGCAGACCGAAAGCAACAACCCATGGCGTCTCGCGGAAACCAAGAGCTTCAAGGACATCGCCGCGAAATGCGGCTGGCAGATCGTGATGACCGACGCCAACGGCTCCAACTCCAAACAGGTCTCCGACATTCAAAGCATGATCGCCCAGCACGTCGATCTGCTGGTGTTCCCGCCGCGTGAAGAGAAGCCGCTCGCGCCGGTCGTGCTGCAGGCGAAGAAGGCCGGCATTCCGGTGATCCTCGTCGACCGCGACGTCGACCAATCGGTGGCGAAGGCTGGCCGCGACTACATCACGTTCATCGGCTCGGACTTCATCGATCAGGGTCACCGCGCCGCCGACTGGCTCGTCAAGGCGACGGGCGGCAAGGCGAAGATCATCGAGCTCGAAGGCACGACGGGTGCGTCGGCCGCGAACGATCGCAAGAAGGGTTTCGATGAAGTCATCGCGAAGCACCCCGGCATGACGATCATCGCGTCGCAAAGCGGCGACTTTGCGCGCGACACCGGCCGCAAGGTGATGGAAACACTGTTGCAGGCGCATCCCGACGTGACCGCCGTGTACGCGCACAACGACGAAATGGCGCTCGGCGCGATTGCCGCGATCAAGGCGGCCGGCAAGCAGCCGGGCAAGGACATTCAGATCGTCACGATCGACGGCACCAAGGGCGGCATGGACGCGATCGCGGCCGGCGAACTCGGCGCGAGCGTGCAGTCGAGCCCGTTCTTTGGCCCGCTCGCCTGCGACGTCGCGCAGCGCTATGCGAAGGGTGAAAAGATCCCCACCTGGATCAAGGTGTCCGACCGCTTCTACGACAAGGAAAACGTGCAGCAGAACATGCAGTACGGCTACTGATCGCAATTATCGGGAAGCGCCCCGGGCGCATCATTTTCCCGGGGACTCCCTTCCGCGTTGTAGCAGGGCATCCGCATCAGGAGAACGCCCGTGACGGAATCTGGCAAAGAGACGCCACACTCCCCCCTTACCCGTTCGCCGCTGCTCGAGATGCAGGACATCGGCATCAGCTTCGGCGGCGTGCCCGCGTTGCGCGGCGCGAACCTGAGCGTCGCCGCGGGCGAAGTGCACGCGCTGATCGGCCAGAACGGCGCCGGCAAATCGACACTGATCAAGATCCTGACCGGCGCCTATCGGCGCGGCTCGGGCAGCGTGAGATTCGAAGGCCGCGAGGTCGATTTCCGCACGCCCAAGCAGGCGCGCGAAGCGGGCATCAGCACGATCTACCAGGAGATCAACCTGGTGCCGTTCCGCTCGGTAGCGGAAAACATCTTTCTCGGCCGCGAGCCGCGCCGCTTCGGTCTGATCGACTGGCGCACGGTGCAGCAGCGCGCGGCCGCGCTGCTCGATTCGTTCGGTTTGCAGATCGACGTGAAAAAGCCGGTCGGTCGTTACTCGACCGCGATCCAGCAAATGGTGGCGCTTGCGCGCGCGGTGTCGTCGGACGCGAAGATGGTGATCATGGACGAATCGACGTCGTCGCTCGACGAGCGCGAAGTCGAACTGCTGTTCACCGTCGTGCGCAAGCTGCGCGACGACGGCCGCGCGGTGATTTTCGTCTCGCACCGGCTCGACGAGCTGTACGCGCTGTGCGATCGCGTGACCGTGATGCGCGACGGCCAGACGGTCGTGCAAAGCACGATGGCCGAGATGGACAAGCTGCAGCTCGTCACGACGATGCTCGGCCGCTCGCTCGCCGCCGTCGTGCAAGACGACACGGCCGCGCGCGAAGCGAATCTCGCGAGGCGCGGCAAGCAGGTGATCGGCGCGACGCAGCTCGGCGCGCCGCCGAAGGTCAACGGCGTGTCGCTCGACGTGCACGCTGGCGAGGCGGTCGGCCTGGCCGGCCTGCTCGGCTCGGGCCGCACCGAAACGATGCGGCTGATGTTCGGCGCCGATCCGCTGGCACAAGGCGCGCTGTCGATCGGCGGCGAGAAAGTCGCGCTGAAGTCGCCGCAGGACGCGATCGCGCGCGGCCTCGCGTACCTGACCGAAGACCGCAAGGGCGAAGGCATCATTCCCGAGCTGTCGGTGCGCGACAACCTGACGCTCGTCTGTCTGCGCACGCTCGCGAAAAACGGCATCGTCGACGTGAAGAAGCAGCAGGCGATCGTCGATCGCTTCATCGCGTCGCTCGGCATCAAGCTGCGATCGGCCGATCAGCCGATCCGCGAGCTATCGGGCGGCAACCAGCAGAAAGTGCTGCTCGCGCGCTGGCTCGCGGCCGAGCCAGCGCTGCTGCTGCTCGACGAGCCGATGCGCGGCATCGACGTCGGCGCGAAAGCCGACGTCGCGAAGATCGTGCGCGAGTTGCGCGACGCAGGGCTCGCGGTACTGCTGTCCGCGTCCGAACTCGAAGAGTTGACCGCGGTCGCCGATCGCGCGGTCGTGATCCGCGACGGCCGCACGGTCGCCGAACTGAACGGCGCCGACATGAGCGAGACCGCGATCATGGATGCGATCGCCTACGGCAGCGAGGGCCAATCAGCGCTCGCGCAAGCCGCGCAATCGGCACACATCGAAGACGCGTTGGAGGGCGACCGTCATGGCGCTTAAGCTGCGTTCGAATTCGCTGCGCAGCGATGCGGCGGGCGCCGCTGCGGCGGGCGCCGACACCACCATGATGCAATCGACCAATACCCCGCCCGCACGGTCCGCGAGCACCGTGCACAAGTGGCGCCATCTCGCGATGCAACGCGAAGTGATCGTGCTGCTCGCGATGGTGCTGTTCAACCTGATCTTCACGCCGCACTTCTGGTCGTTGCAGACGTTCAACGTGAACATGACGCAGGTCGTGACGATCGTGATCGTCGGCATCGGCATGACGCTGGTCGTCGCGACGGGCGGCATCGATCTGTCGGTGGGCGCGTCGATGGCGATTTCGGGCGCGCTCGCGCCGATGCTGTTCCTCAACATAGCGGGGCCGCTCGGCATCGGGCTTGCGTTCGTGCTGCCGGTAGTCGCGGCGGCCGCATGCGGCGTATTCAACGGCCTGCTCGTCACTCGTTTATCGGTGCAGCCGATCGTCGCGACGCTGGTGTTGTTCATCGCCGGACGCGGCATCGCGCAGGTCGTCACCGACGGCAGCCTGCAGGCGTTCGACACGCCAGCCTTTCAGTGGATCGCGCTCGGCAAGGTCGCGGGCGTGCCGTTCCAGGTGCTGCTGATGCTCGCGCTGGTCGGCGCGTTCGCGTGGGTCGTGCGCAAGACGTTGTTCGGCCAGCATCTGCTGATCACCGGCGGCAACGAAAAAGCCGCGTATCTGTGCGGCGTGCCGACCGCTACCGTCAAGATGATCGCGTACACGCTATGCGCGGCGCTCGCGGGCCTCGCGGGGCTGATCTCGATCTCGGTGAATTCGTCGTCGGATGCGAACGTCGTGGGGCTTGGCGTCGAACTCGATGCGATCGCGGCGGTCGCGGTCGGCGGCACGGCGCTGACGGGCGGCAAGGCGTATATCGGCGGCACGCTGATCGGCGCGCTGATCATCCAGTTGCTGCGCTATACGCTGCTCGCGCACGGCATTCCCGATGCCGCCGCGCTCGTCGTGAAGGCAGGCATCATCGTCGCGGCGGTTTACGTGCAGCGGCGCTCGCGCTGATTCTGGCGCTGGCGCTCATTTTCACGATCTGCGGGCAACCTTTCCGGATTCGATGCGATGAAAAAGAATCTTCCCATCCTGCTCGCACTCGCGGGGCTCGTCGTCTTTGGCCTCGTGCGCTACGACCACTTCGGCTCGGCGTACAACATCACGTCGTTCTGGCGCTACAACTCGATGTTCGCGCTGATCTCCATCGGCATGGCCTTCGTGATCATCACGGGCGGCATCGATCTGTCGGTCGGCACGGTCGCGGCGCTCGCGAGCGTGGTCGCCGCGTTGACGAGCGTCTTCGGCGGCTGGGTCGCGGTGCTGGCCGGTTGCGCGGCCGGGCTCGCGGTCGGTGTGCTGAACGGCGTCATCGTCACGCGGCTCAAGATCCTGCCGTTCATCGTCACGCTCGCGACGAGCCTCGGCGCCCACGGCGTCGCGCTGTTGCTCGGCAAGAACGACGCGGTATCGATCGCGGCCGATTCGAACTTCGGCAACTTCGGTCAGGGCGACCTGTTCGGGCTGCCGATTCCGGGACTCGTCGCGCTCGTCGCCGCGGTCGCCGGCTGGCTCGCGCTGCGCAGCACGCGCTTCGGGCGGCACTCGCTCGCGATCGGCGGTAGCGAAGAGGCCGCGCGGCTGATGGGGCTGAATGTCGACCGCACGCTGGTGATGGCCTATGCGGTCAGCGGGCTGCTCGCCGGCATGGCGGGCGTGATTCTCGCCGCGCAGTTCGGCGCTGGGCAGCCTAACGAAGGCGTCGGTTGGGAGCTGTTCGCGATTTCGGCGGTCGTGCTTGGCGGCACGCTGCTGACGGGCGGCGAGGGTTCCGTCGTGATGACGATTGCCGGCGTGCTGCTGCTCGGGCTCGTGTTCAATCTGCTGAACTTCGAGAACGGGCTCGGGTTCATCAGTCTGTCCGCGTACTGGCAATCGGTGATTCGCGGCGTGTTCCTGCTACTCGTGATCGTGCTGCAGGCGCGCGTGTTGAAACAGCGCGGAAAAAAGCGGGTGCCGGCGGTGTGAGCAAGCGGCACCCGCGAATTGGCGTCATCAATTCCATCGGACAGAATTTCCTTACTTGGCCGAGGCTTGCCGCCACAATCGCCGCCCCCGGCCCATCTCTGTGTACCGTTAGACTCGCCGCGAAACCGTGTGACCGTGACGCGTCCCCGACGCGTCACGACGTCCCCGATCGTCGTCCCCGGTTTCCTTATTGACTGTCGGTGCGCAACGTCCAGACGGTCGCCGTATTCGTGGAGCCAGGCAGCATCTGAACGCCATCCTCGCCGATGGCAAGATCGATCCGCGCGACCTTTCCGTTCAACACATCCGAGACGAAGACCCGGACGAATCGCCCCCCGTCGATCACGGTGAGATCCCAGGGGCCGTCCAGCAGGTTGGGATCTTTCAGTTCCTTGACGAGCCCGCCCTGAAGATTGGTGACGAGCAGCGAGCCCGGCGCGACGACGTTCTTGCCATCCGTGGTCGGCACATTGCCCACCAGCACGAAGCCGCCTCCCAGCACGGCGAGCGCCGTCGTGAGACCGAGATTGCTTCCCTGGAAGAACGTCACCGGATCGCTGTTGGACACGAGCTTGACGATCGTCGTACCGGTTCCCTGCAGATTCGACTTCGCATTGAAATTCGACACCACCACATCGCCGGGTTTGAGCGTGCTCCAGGACGGCACGCCGGCCGGCCACCCACCGCACCGCCTGGCTTCGCGCGACTCGCGTCCTGCGTAAACGAGGCAACGTCGGGCGTATTCCCCAAAAAATCGCGGCGCGCAAACGATAGTCGAAAGCGAGGCGATCTCGATGGCGCCGGCAGGGTTCCGCCCCATTTGCCAGTTTTATCAGCAGGGTCAATGCTGCGGCGCACGCCGCCTTTCGGTATCATCCTGACAATGTTGCCCTTGCGGCGCGTCGCTTTCGCGCCTGCCGGGCAACCAATGGCAGCCGCCCTTCGCGGCGTTCGCCGAATCGCCGTACCCCGCTGAAGCACGGCCGCACTCACGCCAACGTACTTCGCGGCGCCAGCAAGCCGGCGCCGCCGCTTCCCGGTTTGGCAACCCGCTTTACCACGCTCGACCGCCGCGCCGCGGCCCCGCCCCGGCGGGCACGGTAAAATGACGGATTGCGCGGGAGTCCCGACCACGGGTCAGCGCAGCATCGCCCCTTGCCGTGCCGGCCGGCTCAGACGACTGGCCGCCTTTGTTTTCGCACTATCCAAGAAGCCATGAGCAACCTGAATTCACAAACCGTCCTGAGCGTCCATCACTGGACCGATACGCTTTTCAGCTTCACCTGCACGCGCGATCCGTCGTTCCGTTTCGAAAACGGCCAGTTCACGATGGTGGGCCTGCAGGTCGAGGGCAAGCCGCTGCTGCGCGCATACAGCCTCGCCAGTGCGAACTACGAAGAACATCTCGAATTCCTCAGCATCAAGGTGCAGGACGGCCCGCTCACATCGCGTCTGCAGCACCTGAAGGTCGGCGACGAAGTGCTGATCGGCAAGAAGCCGGTCGGCACGCTGGTGGCCGACAACCTGCTGCCGGGCAAGACGCTGTGGCTGTTGTCCACCGGCACGGGCCTCGCGCCGTTCATGTCGATCATCAAGGATCCGGACATTTACGACCGCTACGAGCGCGTGGTCCTCACGCATACCTGCCGTTTCGTCGACGAACTCGCGTACAAGGAATACATCACCGAGCACCTGCCGGCGCATGAACACCTCGGCGAGTTCGTACAGGAAAAGCTGCTGTACTACCCGACCGTCACGCGCGAAGCGTTCCAGAACCGCGGCCGCATCACCGAGCTGATCGAAACCGAAAAGCTGTTCGCCGACCTCGGCGTGCCGGGTTTCTCGCTCGAGGACGACCGCGTCATGCTGTGCGGAAGCCCGCACATGCTGCGCGACACGCGCAAGCTGCTCGAAGACGCGGGCTTCAAGGAAGGCAGCAACAACGAACCGGGCCATTACGTGGTCGAAAAGGCCTTCGTCGGCTAAGCCGGCCGGCATTCTTCTTCGCGGCCCGCGTGCCGCGAATTCCAAAAAAGGAGCCTCCGGGCTCCTTTTTTTGTTGCTCCGTTACAAATTGGAGCGCGTTGCGTCACCTTCGCTGTCAGAATTCCTCTGACAGCACGAGTCCGCTGTAAACATCATGCAATCTCTGAAGACTCTGCGCTAAGCCTTGGTGCGACTGCTTTTTTAATCTTTTTGAGATATCATCGCGCCGCGAGATCAGACGAATTCATGCACCGATCGTCGTCCACCAGAGTTGTTACTGAATGTAAATTTCGTTACGTTGGGCCATCGTGTTTCGTCCGACGCGAAACCTCGTGATTCGCAGGCTTTGATTCCGTCTGCGCGTGCCCGCTTCGCCGTCCACTCCGCCTCCTGAGAGGGAAATTCATGGATACGTCGACTGCCGTCCCGTTCAACGCTGCGCTGGCTTCGTCCGCGCAGCGTGATGGCTTCGACATGCCATCGCTCGCCGCGCGCGAGATCGAGCGGCTGCGCGCGCGGGTACGCGAGCTGTCGGCCGAATTGGTCGACGCGCAGGAAAGCGTGCGCCGTCACGTCGCGCGCGAGCTGCACGACGGCGTCGGCGCCGAGCTGACTGCGACGCGCTTCGCGCTCGCCGGCATCGAAACCTGGCTGCCCGCCGACGCGCCGCCGCAATGCGCGGCCGCGCTCGCGGTCGCGAATCGTTCGCTCGACGCCGTGCAGGCGGCAAATCGCGACGCCATCGCACAACTGCACGCGCCCTCGTTCGAGACAGGCCTCGCCGGCGCGCTGCAGTGCTGGACCCGCGACTTCTCCATGCGCACCGGCTTGCGCACCACCTTCACCTGCAGCGGTGACGCGCGGCTCGCGCGCCTGCCCGCCGATGCCGCGCTCGCCGTGTTCCGCGTCGCGCAGGAAGCGCTGAACAACGTCGCGAAGCACGCGCGCGCGACCTGCGCCGACCTGCGCGTCGAAACCGGTGCGCGTCATCTGAGGCTCCTCGTCAGCGACGATGGCATCGGCCTGCCGCGCGGCGCGCGCGAACGCGGTGGCCAGAAAAAAACCGGCGGTCATTTCGGCCTCGCCGGCATGCAGGCGCGCTGCGCCGCATTCGACGGCACGCTGCGAATCAGCGCGAGGCGCACGAGCGTCGGTCGTGGCGAGGACAGCGGCACTGGCAGCAACGCCGCCATCACCCCGCGCGGCACTCTGGTCCAGGCCCGCTTCGCGTGGCACGCGCTGCTCGCGGCCGCCCCAACGCCGCGCGCCGCCCGGCGCGCGCTGCAATCGTGAGCCCGCGACCATGAGCCTGCGCATCCTGATCGTCGAAGATCACGCGGTGGTCCGCCAGGGCGTTCGCCATCTGCTGCTCGATCGCGGCGTCGCGCGCGAGGTCGCCGAGGCGCAAAGCGGCTCCGAAGCGCTCGACCGGGTCGTCCACCAGAGCTTCGACGTCGTGCTGCTCGACATTTCGCTGCCCGACATGAATGGCGTCGAGGTGCTCAAGCGTCTGAAGCGCAAGGCGCCGCGCGTCGCGGTGCTGATGTTCTCGATGTACCGCGAGGACCAGTACGCGGTGCGCGCGCTCAAAGCCGGCGCGTCCGGCTATCTGTCGAAGACGGTCGATGCCGCGCAGATGATCGGCGCGATCCAGCAGGTCGCGGCGGGCCGCAAGTACGTGAGCCCCGAGATGGCCGAGGCGCTCGCCGACTACGTGTCGTTCGACGGCGAGCAGTTGCCGCATGAAAAGCTGTCCGATCGGGAGTACCAGACGCTGTGCATGCTCGCGTCCGGCAAACGTCTCACCGATATCGCGGCCGCGCTGTCGCTGTCGGTGAAGACGGTCAGCGTGTACCGCACGCGGCTGCTCGACAAGATGAAGCTGCGCAACAACGCCGAGCTGACCTTCTATGTAATGAGCAACCGCCTCGTCGATCTGAATCCCGCGATGGCGGGCTAGCCCAGCAGGCGCCGCCAGCCGTGCCTGCGGCGTTGCGCCGCGGTCGTCCGATCGTGGCGCCGGCGCAATCGGAGAGATTGCATCCTCATCAATTGACTATTCAGTCAATAGCTTCACTGCCGCCCCGCTTCCGGCACCGCAAGACCTCCTCGAAATCACCTCCCGGCGGGAGTTTCCGCCCATCGCCTTGGCCCGGAAAGCGCCGCGCGAACCAGCCCGGCGGCACGCATCCGCTAGAATCGCGGGTTTTCCCGACATTCGGCGCGCAACAAGCGTGCACCACTAGAGATCCACGCCAATGTCCCTGTTTCGCAAAAAGAGCGTCGAGCACATGCTTGCGGCGAGCGCTCAGACCGCCGGCCTGAAAAAGGCGCTGGGCGCGCTCGACCTGACTTTCCTCGGCGTCGGCGCCATCATCGGCACCGGCATCTTCGTGCTGACCGGCACGGGCGCCTTACAGGCCGGTCCCGCGCTGATGATCTCGTTCCTGATCGCGGCGATCGCCTGCGGCTTCGCCGCGCTCGCCTACGCTGAATTCGCATCGACGATTCCGGTCGCCGGTTCGATCTACACGTACTCGTATGCGACGCTCGGCGAGCTGGCCGCGTGGATCATCGGCTGGGACCTGATGCTCGAGTACGGGCTCGCGACCTCGGCGGTGTCGGTCGGCTGGTCCGGCTATCTGCAGTCGTTGCTGTCGGGCTTCGGCGTATCGCTGCCGATGGCGCTGAGCGCAGCCCCCGGCGCCGTGCCCGGACACGAAACGCTGTTCAACCTGCCCGCCTTCCTCGTGATGATGGCGATCACCACGCTGCTGTCGCTCGGCGTGCGCGAATCCGCGCGAATCAACAACATCATGGTTGCGATCAAGGTCGTCGTCGTGCTGCTCGTGATCGGCGTCGGCGTGTTTCACGTCACGCCGGCCAACTGGCACCCGTTCATGCCTCACGGCTGGAGCGGCGTGTTCGGCGCGGCCGCGGTGATGTTCTTCGCGTTCATCGGCTTCGACTCGGTGTCGTCGGCGGCCGAAGAAGTGAAGAATCCGAAGCGCGACCTCCCGATCGGCATCATCGCGTCGCTCGGCGTGTGCGCGGTGCTGTATGTGGCCGTGGCCGCGGTCGTCACCGGCATCGTGCCGTCCGGGAAGTTCATGGGCATTTCGCACCCGGTGTCGTACGCGCTGCAACTCGCGGGGCAGAACTGGGTCGCGGGTTTCATCGACCTCGGCGCCGTGCTCGGCATGCTGACCGTGATTCTCGTGATGGCCTACGGTCAGACGCGGGTGATCTTCGCGATGTCGCGCGACGGCCTGCTGCCCGCGAAGCTGTCGAAAGTGCATCCGCGTTTCGCGACGCCGTTCTTCACGACGTGGCTCGTCGGCATCTTCTTCGGCCTGATCGGCGCGTTGGTGCCGCTCAATGTGTTGGCTGAGCTGATCAATATCGGCACGCTCGCGGCGTTCTCGATGGTGTCGATCGCGGTGCTCGTGCTGCGCAAGACGCACCCAGAGCTGCCGCGCGCGTTCCGTTGCCCTGGCGTGCCGGTCGTGCCGGTGCTCGCGGTCGCATCGTGCCTGTTCCTGATGCTGAACCTGCAAGGCATCACGTGGGGCGCGTTCGTGATCTGGCTGCTGATCGGCATGGTCATCTATTTCGGCTACTCGCGCCGTCATTCGAAACTGGCAAAGTAAAGCGCCGTTTCGATGAAGCCACGCCAATGAGCTGAATGGTCGCGAGCGTGGCCTCGCTTTCCGCTGATCTATCGATGCGCCCCGTCATGCTCCGCAGACGGGGCGCTTGTCTTTGCGGCGTCCCATTCCGTGGCCGCCATGTTCTCTTCGTGTGCGCGCGCGCCGACACACTTCCCCTCATAGCGCGCCCGCGCGATTTGTGCTTTACTTTTCGGCAGATTTGTAAAACCCGTAGTACCCTCATCGGACCTGGCGAATCGAAGTCAGCACGCAGTCGAAGCAAAGCAGGGGCAATAACAATCACAGGTCCGGTCTCACCCACAGCAACTATCTTGCATGGGATCGTGGTCTGCGCCGCGGCAGGGATCGATACGCCAACGCGCTCGCTCCGATCGACCGCGATAAACGCATGAGACCGCAGTAAGCGCTGAAGCGCTAACTGCGGTCGACAAAGGAGACAGCTTCATGGCGATCAGCATCAGTCTGACGGTCAATGGCGCGCCCGTGAGCGCCTCAGTCGACCCTGGCACCCTGCTTGTCCAGTTCCTGCGCGATCAACTCCGTCTGACCGGCACCCATGTCGGCTGCGATACGGCGCAATGCGGCGCCTGCACCGTGCATCTGAACGGCCGCGCGATCAAGTCCTGCAACATCCTCGCCGTGCAAGCCGAAGGCGCAGAAGTCACGACCATCGAAGGGCTCGCGCACAACGGCGCGCTGCATCCGATGCAGGCCGCCTTCAAGCACTGCCACGGTCTGCAATGCGGCTTCTGCACGCCGGGCATGGTGATGAACGCGGTGTCGCTGGTGCAGCGTCAACCCAATCTGACCGGCGACGAGGTGCGCGAGCAGCTCGACGGCAACCTATGCCGCTGTACGGGCTATCACAACATCGTCAAGGCCGTGCTCGAAGGCGCCGCGGGTATGAAGTCCGCCGCATCGAGCGCATCTGCCGGCGCGAATGCCGCCGGCGCCACCGCCGCCTGAGGAGCCGACGATGAACGCACCCGATACACAGAGCCTGATTGGCGCCGCCGTCGAACGCAAGGAAGACTATCGCTTCCTGACCGGCAAAGGCCAGTACACCGACGACATCGTGCTGCCGCAGCAAACCTACGCGGTGTTCCTGCGCTCACCGCACGCGCACGCGAAGATCAGAAGCATCGACACGAGCGCGGCCAAACAGTCGCCGGGCGTGGTCGCGATCTTCACCGGCGCGGATCTCGCCGCCGACAACGTCGGCGGACTGCCGTGCGGCTGGCTGATCCACAGCACCGATGGCAAGCCGATGAACGAGCCGCCGCATCCGGTGATCGCCCATACGAAAGCACGGCACGTGGGCGATCAGGTCGCGCTCGTGATCGCTGAATCGATCAAGGTGGCAAAAGATGCGGCCGAACTGATCGAAGTCGATTACGAAGAACTGCCGGCCGTCGTCGATACCGCGCATGCGGCCGACCCGGGTCAAGCGGCCGTGCACGACGAAGTGCCCGACAACGTCTGCTACAACTGGGGCCACGGCGACAAGGCCGCGACCGACGCCGCGTTCGCGAAAGCCGCGCACATAACCACGCTCGACATCGTCAACAACCGCCTCGTGCCGAACGCGATCGAGCCGCGCGCGGTCAACGCGAACTTTTCGGCGCAGGACGAGAGCTACACGCTGTACGTCGCGAATCAGAACCCGCACGTCGAGCGGCTGCTGATGGCCGCGTTCGTGCTGTCGCTGCCGGAATCGAAGCTGCGCGTGATCGCGCCGGACGTCGGCGGCGGCTTCGGCTCGAAGATCTTCCTGTACGCCGAAGACGTCGCGCTCACCTGGGCGTCGAAGAAGATCGGCCGGCCGGTCAAATGGACCGCCGAGCGCTCCGAGGCGTTCCTTTCCGATGCGCACGGCCGCGATCACGTGACCAAAGCCGAGCTTGCGCTGGACGCCGACGGCAAGTTCCTCGCCATGCGCGTGCATACGATCGCCAACATGGGCGCGTATCTGTCGACGTTCGCGTCGAGCGTGCCGACGATCCTGTACGCGACGCTGCTCGCCGGGCAATACGCAACGCCCGCGATCTACGCCGAAGTGCAGGCGGTCTTCACCAACACCGTTCCCGTCGATGCGTATCGCGGCGCGGGCCGGCCGGAAGCGACGTTCGTCGTCGAGCGCCTGGTGGAAGCCGCGGCGCGCGAGATGAAACTCGACCCCGCGGAAATCCGCCGCCGCAATTTCATCACGCAATTCCCGTACGCGACGCCGGTCGGCCTCACCTACGACACCGGCGACTACAACGCGATCCTCTCGCGCGCGCTCACGCTCGCGGACGTCGAGGGCTTCGCCGCACGCCGGCAGGAATCCGAACAGAACGGCAAGCGCCGCGGCCTCGGCTACTCGTGCTACATCGAGGCATGCGGTCTCGCGCCGTCGAACATCGCGGGCGCGCTCGGCGCGCGCGCGGGCCTGTTCGAAGTCGGCCAGATTCGCGTGCACCCGACCGGCTCGGTCACCGTGTTCACGGGCTCGCACAGTCACGGCCAGGGGCATGAGACGACCTTCGCACAAGTCGTCGCGGACCGCCTCGGCATTCCGCTCGAAAGCGTCGAGATCGTGCACGGCGACACTGGCCGCATCGCGTTCGGCATGGGCACGTATGGTTCGCGTTCGATCGCGGTCGGCGGCTCGGCCATCTCGAAGGCGCTCGACAAGATCGAAGCAAAGGCGAAGAAGATCGCCGCGCATCTGCTCGAAGCGTCGGCTGAAGACATCGAGTTCAGGAACGGTGTGTTCCGCGTCGCGGGCACCGACCGCACCAAGGCGTTCGCGGAGATCTCGCTCGCCGCGTACGTGCCGCACAACTATCCGCTCGACGTGCTCGAACCGGGGCTCGAAGAAAGCGCGTTCTACGATCCGACCAACTTCACGTATCCGTCGGGCGCGTATATCTGCGAGATCGAAGTCGATCCGGACACCGGCGTCTCCCGCATCCAGCAGTTCACCGCGGTCGACGATTTTGGCAACGTGATCAATCCGATGATCGTCGAAGGTCAGGTGCATGGCGGGCTCGGGCAAGGCATCGGTCAGGCGATGCTCGAGCGCTGCGTGTACGACAACGACAGCGGCCAGTTGCTGTCCGGCTCTTACATGGACTACGCGATGCCGCATGCGTCCGACCTGCCCGACTTCACGGTCGAAACGTCGAAGGGCACGCCGTGCACGCACAATCCGCTCGGCGTCAAAGGCTGCGGCGAAGCGGGCGCGATCGGCTCACCGCCGGCCGTGATCAACGCGATTATCGACGCGCTCGCGCCGCTTGGCGTGACCAATCTGCAGATGCCGGCCACGCCGCATCGCGTCTGGTCCGCGATTCAAGCGGCGAAGCAAGCCTGACCCAACGATCCTGAGCGGAGCATTCGACATGTATTCATTCGAGTATCAACGCGCGACGGATCCGCAAGCGGCCGCCGCAGCCCTCACCGCCGACAGCGACGCGAAGTTCCTCGCCGGCGGCCAGAGCCTTCTGCCGACGATGCGCCTGCGTCTCGCGCAGCCGTCGCAACTGATCGACGTGACGCGCATTCCCGCGCTCAGGACGATCACCGTCGACGCCAGCACGGTGACGATCGGCGCAGCCGTCTGTCACGCGGACGTCGCCGAACACGCGGACGTGCGGCGCGTGTTGCCCGCGCTCGCGGAGCTGGCCGCGAATATCGGCGATCGCCAGGTGCGCGCGCTCGGCACGATCGGCGGCTCGCTCGCGAACAACGACCCGGCCGCGTGCTACCCGGCGGCGGCGATGGGCCTCGATGCGACGATCGTCACGGACCGGCGGCGCATCGCTTCGGCCGATTTCTTCGTCGGCATGTACGAGACCGCGCTCGCGCCCGACGAGCTGATCGTCGCCGTCGAGTTTCCGGTGCCCGAGCGTGCCGCATACGAGAAATTCCGCAATCCGGCCTCGCACTTCGCGCTGGTCGGCGTGTTCGTCGCGAAGGTCGCGAGCGGCGTGCGCGTCGCGGTAACGGGGGCGGCGTCATCGGTGTTTCGCGTGGCCGAGCTCGAAAGCGCGCTGTCGACGAACTTCACGCCCGAGGCGGCACGTGCAGTGAGCGTGTCGCCCGACGAGCTGAACGACGACATGCACGCGAGCGCCGCGTATCGCGCGCATCTGATTCCGGTGCTCGCCGCGCGCGCGGTCACGAAGGCAAATGCCTAGCGATCCTCGCCAGGCGCCCCGGCTTGCCGCGCCTTCACCACGGTGCGCGCAAGCCGGCTTCGTTCACTTCGCGAGCCGGCGCGACAGTTCGACGCCGGGCTCGCGGCCATTGCGTTCTTCACTCGCGCCACGCTTTTCCATGGCCTGTCGCGCAGATTCAGGATCACCATGCAGCCGGCTTCGATCGACGACACCCTCGCCCAACTCGCCGCCCAACGCTATTTCGCGAGCCGCGAGCTCGCGACCGCACTGTATCTCGCGCTGCGCATGGAGCGGCCGTTGTTCGTCGAAGGCGAGCCGGGTGTCGGCAAAACCGAGCTCGCGAAAGCGGCGGCGGGCATGCTCGGCACCACGTTGCTGCGCCTGCAATGCTATGAAGGCCTCGACACCGCGAGCGCGCTGTATGAGTGGGACTACCCGCGCCAGATCATGGCGCTGCGGCTTGCCGAAGCGAGCGGCGAGCGCCCCGACAACGACACGCTATATCGTGGCGAATTCCTGCTGAAGCGTCCGCTTCTGCAGGCGTTGATGCCCGACGAAAACCATCCCGGCGCGCGGCGCGTGCTGCTGATCGACGAAATCGACCGCGCCGACGAACCGTTCGAGGCATTCCTGCTCGAACTCCTTTCGGATTTCCAGGTATCGATTCCCGAATACGGCACCGTGCGCGCGACGCAGCCGCCGCTCGTCATCATGACGTCGAACCGCACGCGCGAAGTGCACGACGCGTTGAAGCGCCGCTGTCTGTATCAATGGATCGGCTATCCGGACCGCGATCGCGAACTGGAGATCGTCGCCGCGCGCGCGCCGCAAACGTCGGCGCAATTGCAGCGGCGCGCGGTCGACTTCGTGCATCGGCTGCGCGGCATGGATCTGTTCAAGGCGCCCGGCATCGCCGAGACGATCGACTGGTGCCGCGCGCTCGAAGCGCTGTCGGTCACGGAGCTCGATCCGCAATCGGTGCAGAACACGCTCGGCGTGCTGCTCAAGTATCAGGACGATCTCGCGCGTGTGGATGCCGCGCAGATCGCGCAGTGTCTGTCCGGGTGAGGGTCGTTGGCATGACGAACGGAACCGGCTCAGGCAGGCTCGACGACACGAACCAGCACACTGCGCCCACGCTCGCGCGCAACGTCGTCCATTTCGTGCGCGTGCTGCGCGGCGCCGGCTTGCCGATGTCGCCCGCACAAGCAGTCGACGCACTCGCCGCGTTGCAGTGGATCGACCTCGGCCGCCGCGACGACGTGCACGCCGCGCTTGCCGCGCTGCTCGTCACCGCGCCCGACGAACGCGAACTCTTCAATGCCGCGTTCGATCTGTTCTGGCGCGACCCCGATTGGGAAGGCAAGCTGCGCGCGCTGCTGCTGCCGAAAGTGCGCGACGGGCTGCCACCGCCGAAGCGCAACAACCGTCTCGCCGATGCGCTCGCGGTGCGCACGCCACCCTCGCCGCATCTGAATGCGCCGCAGGAAACCGAGCCGCACGAGTTGCATGCGCAGTTGACGTTCAGCGCCGAAGAGCGGCTGCGTCATCGCGATTTCGACACGCTGAACGCCGACGAATGGCGCACGCTGCGGCATCTGATTCGCGGCCAGCGGCTGCCGCTCGCAACCGAATCGACGCGGCGCCTGAAGGCGGCATCGCACGGCACGCATGCGGACTTGCGCGCGAGCGCGCGGCATGCGGTGCGCGCCGGTGGCGACTGGACCGTGTGGAAGTATCGCGCGAGGGTGGAGCGCAAGCCGCCGCTCGTGCTGCTGCTCGACATTTCCGGCTCGATGAGCAACTACTCGCGCGCGGTGCTCTACTTTTGCCACGCGTTGTTGCAGTCGCGCGAACGTCTGCAGGTGTTTCTGTTCGGCACGCGGCTCACGAACGCGACGCGCGCATTGCGCGAACGCGATCCGGACGTCGCGATCGCGACGCTCAGCGATCAGGTGGTCGACTGGTCGGGCGGCACGCGCATCGGCGCGGCGCTCGCCGAGTTCAACCGACGCTGGGCGCGCCGCGTGCTCACAGGTCGTGCGACGGTGCTGCTCGTCACCGACGGTCTCGATCACGAAGCGATCGACGTGCTCGATACCGAAATGGCGCGCCTCGCACGCTTCGCGCATCGCATCGTGTGGCTCAATCCGCTGCTGCGGTTCAGCGGCTTTACTCCGAAGGCGCGCGGCGTGCAAGCGATCCTGCCGTATGTCGACGCGCATCGTCCGGTTCATAATCTAGACAGTCTCGCAGCGTTCGGCCACGATCTCGCGCAACTGACGCGCGCGCCTCGCCACGCCGTCGCCGCGACGACACTCGCAGGAGCAACGTCATGGAATTGAGCGAAACTCATACGCTGCCGGTCGCGCAGCAGCAAACCTGGGACGCGTTGAACGACACCGAGATTCTGCGCGCTTGCATTCCCGGCTGCGAAAGCATCGACCCGGACGGCGAAAACGCGTACCTGGTCACGCTGGTCGCGGCGGTCGGCCCGGTCAAGGCGCGCTTCAAGGGGCGCATGCAACTGACCGATATCGACGCGCCGAACGCCTACACCATTGTGTTCGAAGGCCAGGGCGGCGCCGCGGGTTTTGCCAAGGGCAACACGCAGGTCTCGCTCGAAGCCGACGGCGATGCCGCGACGAAGCTCTCCTACACCGCCAATGCGCAGGTCGGCGGCAAGCTCGCGCAGATCGGCTCGCGGCTCGTCGACGGTGCGGCGCGCAAGATTGCGGGGGAGTTTTTCAAGCGCTTGAGCGCCCAGCTCTCGGGAGACAATAGCGCTGATGAAACAGCGGAAGGCGACGCCCCGGTGCATACCGAAACCGAAGCCGAAGCCGCATCCGCCTCCGGGCAAACGGAATCGAACGAGGCCGCGGACGGCGAGTCCGGCGGCGAAGCAAAGAAAGGGAAGAAATCATGGACAGCGTGGATCTCGAAGTTCTGAAAACCAGCGCCCGCTGGCTCGCGGACGGACATCGCGCGCTCCTCGTGACGGTCGTGAAGACGTGGGGCTCGTCGCCGCGTCCCGAGGGCGCGATGCTCGCGGTGCGCGACGACGGCCTCGTGGTGGGCTCGGTGTCGGGCGGCTGCATCGAAGACGATCTGATCGATCGCGTGCGGCAACGGGGCATCGAGCAGACACATCCGGAGGCGGTGAAGTACGGCATCACGGCCGAGGAAGCGCATCGCTTCGGCCTGCCGTGCGGCGGCACGATCCAGCTCGTGCTCGAACCGTTGACGCGGCAAAGCGGCATCGCCGAGCTGTGTCACGCGGTCGAAAACGGCCGGCTCGTCGCGCGCGAACTCGACATGACGACGGGCGCGGTGCGGCTCGACAACGCGCAGGCGACCGACGGCGTGCATTTCGACGGTGAGCGTCTGTTGACGATCCACGGCCCGCGCTACCGGATGCTAGTGATCGGCGCCGGGCAGTTGTCTCGCTACCTGTGCCATATCGCGGTGGGGCTCGATTATCAGGTGACGGTCTGCGATCCGCGCGAGGAATACACCGAGGAATGGGACGTACCGGGCACGAAGATCGTACGCACGATGCCGGACGATACCGTGATCGACATGAAGCTCGACGAGCGCTGCGCGGTGATCGCGCTCACGCACGATCCGAAGCTCGACGATCTCGCGCTGATGGAAGCATTGAAGACGCCGGCGTTTTATGTCGGCGCGCTCGGCTCGCGCAGGAACAATCACGCGCGACGCGAGCGCCTGAAGGAGTTCGATCTGAACGAAGCCGAACTGGCCCGCTTGCATGGACCTGTCGGCATTTATATCGGTAGCAGGACGCCGCCCGAGATCGCGGTGTCGATTCTGGCGGAGGTGACGGCGGCGAAAAATGGCGTGTCGCTGCCGACGCTATTGCAGGTCGAAGGCGCGAAGGCCGCGCGGGAGATTGCGGCGTCGGGTGGCGCCGCTTGCAGCGTGTAGCCCGCCGTCATGCGACTCTGCCTCGTGGTCCTTGCCTCCGCCGGCTGGCTGGCCGGCATTCACGCCGCGAGCGCGAGCGCGCCGCTCAACCTGGACGATCCCTACACCAACGAAGGCGAGACGCAGACCTTCGCCGTCAACGCTGACGGCTCGTATGCGAAGCTTGATTCGATGACGCTGCGCGTGAACAACGAAGCCGGCGTCGAGCGGGTCGCTCAGCAATACGTCTGGTTCAACCGCAACATGGCCGACGTGCAGATCCTCGAGGCCTACACGGTCACCGCCGACGGCAAGCGTCACGATGTTGCGCCCGAGCAGATCCGCGACGTCCAGGAAGTCCGCTCGTTCGACGCGCCGATGTTCCAGGACATCCAGGAAAAGGTGATCGTGTTCCCCGCGGTCGAACCCGGCGCGCGCGTGCATCTGACGTACCGCAAGACGCAGCGTCAGCCGATAGTGCCGGGCGAATTCAGCGACTTCACGCCGCCCGATCTCGCGCCGACCCGCAACTTCCGCCTGATCTACGACCTGCCCGCCGACAAGCCGCTGTATGCGGACGCGCGCGGCTTCAGCGCAGTGACACCGGTCACGCGCGACGGCCGCACGCGTTACGAATTCCGCTATGACAAGGCACACTTCGACCGGCTCGAACGCGGCTCGGTCGCGTACGTGTCGTACGGTGATCGGCTGATGGTGTCGACCTTCCCGAGCTATGCCGCGTTCGCCGCCTCCTATCGCAGCTCCGCGGCCGACCCGGGCGCGCACGACGTCGCGATCACCCAGTTCGCTCAGCAGCTGACCGCGCACGATCACACCCCACACGACAAAGCCAAAACGCTGTACGACTGGGTTCGCCGCAATATCCGCTATGTCGCGATCTACGTCGGACGTGGCGCCGTCGTGCCGCACAGCGCAAGCGCGATTCTCGCGAACCGCTATGGCGACTGCAAGGACCACGTCGCGCTCTACGGCGCGCTGCTCGACGCGGTCGGCGTGCGCAACGAGCCGGCGTTGATCAGCAGCGGCACGATCTACACGCTGCCGAGCGTCCCGGGCTACGGCGTCATCAATCATGCGATCACGTGGCTGCCCGATTTGCAGATGTACGCGGATTCGACCGCGTCGAACGTCGAATTCGGTTTTCTGCCTTCGTCCGACATGGACCGTCCTACCGTGCTGATCGGCGACGGCGTACTCGCGCAAACGCCGGCCACCGCGCAGATGTCGCGCAGCACCGATCTCGCGATCAAGATCGAACCGGATGGCTCGGCGAGCTTCACGTATCGGCTGCAGGATGCCGGGCCGTACGCCGAGCAGGCCCGCGCGCGGCTGCGCACGCAAACGCCCGCGCAACGCGAGGAATCGATTCAGACCGAGTTGCGCAACGCGAATCTGCGCGGCACCGCGACGCTGACGACGAGCGACCTCAGCGCGGCCGACGGCCCGCTCACGCTGACGATGAAAGGCACGCTCGAGAGTCTCGTGGTGACCGGCATGACGGCCTCGATTCCGGCCTTGACGAGCCTCGGCGGCGGCGTCGAAGCCGACACGCGCTACTGGCTCGGCGAACGCAAGCGCACGCAGCCGTTCGTGTGCCACAACCTCGCGATCCACGAACGCGCGCGCATCGAACTGCCGGCCAATTTCCGCGTGCTCGACATGCCGGAGGCGCAACGCACGCAGGACCGCTTCGTCGATTTCACGTCGCAGTACGCGTTCGACCCGCGCAGCAACGTGGTCACGATGACGCGCGACGGCGCCACCCATTTCGACAGCGACGTCTGCACGCCCGACGATTTCACGCGCATGCGTCCCGCGATCGAAGCGATTGGGCGGGACGTGCGCGCGGAGGTGATCGTCAGATCGACGTTGGTGGAGTCGTCGAATGTGGCGTCGCAGGCGCCCTGACCGTCAACACGTCAAACCGGCCACAACGGCCCTTCCTGCATCGCGCCGATCTGCTCGCGCATCTCGAGGATGCGATCTTCCCAGTAGCGCTGCGTGTTGAACCACGGAAACGCGGCCGGAAACGCCGGATCGTTCCAGCGGCGCGCGAGCCATGCCTGATAGTGAATCAGCCGCAACGTGCGCAGCGCTTCGATCAGATACAACTCACGCGGATCGAATTCGCAGAAATCCTCGTAACCGGCGAGCAGATCGGCCAGCGCGCGCGACGCCTCCGCACGCTCGCCCGGCAACAGTAGCCACAAATCCTGAATCGCGGGCCCCATGCGGCTGTCGTCGAAATCGACGAAATGCGGGCCCGCGTCGGTCCACAGCACGTTGCTCGGATGACAGTCGCCGTGCAGACGCAGCCTGCGAATCTCGCCAGCCCGCTCGAACGCACCCGCGACGCCTTCGAGCGCGAGATTCACGACGGTTTCCCACGCGGTGCGCAGATCGTCGGGCACGAAACGGTGCGCGAGCAGGAAGTCGCGCGGCTCGTAGCCGAAAGTGTCGATGTTTAGCGTGGGACGTTCTACGTAGTCCTGGGTCTGCCCGATCGCATGAATGCGTCCGATGAAACGCCCCAGCCATTCCAGCGTGTCGCGCCGGTCGAGATCCGGCGCGCGACCGCCGCGTCGCTCGAAGACCGAGAAGCGGAATCCGTCGAAGCTGTGCAGCGTGCGGCCATCGAGCACGCGCGCGGGCACGGCTGGGATCTCGCGCGCGACGAGTTCGGCGACGAACGCGTGCTCTTCGAGAATCCCCGCGTCGCTCCAGCGCTCGGGACGATAGAACTTCGCGACCACGGGCGGACCGTCTTCGACGCCGACCTGATACACGCGATTTTCGTAGCTGTTGAGCGGCAGCAGACGGCCGTCGGTACGCACGCCGGTCGTTGCGAGCACGCCGTCGATCGCGTCGAGCACGGTTTCCGGCGTGAGCCGCGCGAATGGCACGGCGCCATCGGCGCCGGCCTCGGGATAGGAATTGTCGGGAATGGTGTCGTTCATGCCCCGCATTGTGCGCCGCGCCGCGGGTAAAGACGAGGGCGACGACTCACAATGCGTGCGTGGCATCGCTAGAAATACGGGCTGATTTGGGACGCGCCGTGAATCGACGCGCGCATCGGCCCACGGCGATGCTGGCGAGCCGATCTCAGCTTACAGCATCACTACAGCCCGCACCTGCGGGTCACACAACGGCAATGAGCAACCGGTAAGCCTCTCGTTCAATGCGTCTGCGCGCCGGCCGGACGTATCAGGTCGCCGGTATCGATCAGATCTTCCAGGAAAAAGGGTTCGGTATTGAGTTGCTGCGAGGCGCCGGGCTCGCCGGCGTACCACGCCACCATCGCCATGTCGCCAAGAATGCGCATGACGATTCCGCGCGCGCCTTGCGGCACGGCGATATGTACCGATCGGACAATGGAACCGACTTCCATGATAATTCCCCGCTTCCCTTAGCCGGCTTTATGATTTCACGCCGGTCGAGGTGATGATAAAAACGCCGCTTCGCATTTGACGTTGCGTGCGCACTTAATCTGTCGCGCGGATGGCGCGTAAGAGGTTCGAGTCATTGTTCCCGCTTTGCGGGGCCTTGGGAAGGCGAATAGAAGGCTTTCACCCGTCGTTTCGCCCTATTCCCATTACGCTGCGCACGGCCGATGATCTCGGCGTCAGACGTCGTAATGCAGACCATCATAAACCCTGCGGGGGGAGACATCAAAAACGTGCACTGCCGGAACGATCTGCCACATGCGGGCGCCGCGCGGCTTCGTACCTGCCTTCGCGCCGAGGTGTGCGCCTGCGTTTCCGATCCGCGCGGCGCTTGACCATTCTGCGCACGCCCACCGACATCTTTCCGAACGTCGATATTCCGGTGCTCTCGGTCATCTGGTCGTATAACGGCCTGCCCGCCGACGAAATGGAGCGGCGCATCGCGCTGAACTACGAGCGCGGCTTGTCGGTGGCGGTCAACGATATCGAACACACGGAATCGACATCGCTGAACGGCATCGCCGTCATCAAGATCTTTTTCCAGCCGGGCGCGAATATCGACGAAGCGCTCGCCGAGGTCACCGCGCTGTCGCAATCACAAGTGCGCTCGCTGCCGCCCGGCATCACGCCGCCGATCATCCCGCGCTACAACGCGTCGACGGTGCCGATCTTGCGGCTCGCGTTGTCGTCCGCGTCGCTGACCGAGCAGGAACTCTACGACTTCGGCAATAACTTCCTGAAGACGCAACTCGCCACCGTGCCGGGCGCGCCCGCGCCGCTGCCGTATGGCGGCAAGCAGCGGCAGATCATGGTCGACATCGATTCGCGCAAGCTGCAGGAGCGCAATCTGTCGCCGATCGACGTGGTCAACGCAGTCTCCGCGCAAAATCTGATCCTGCCCTCGGGTACCACGAAGATCGGCTCGACCGAGTACTCGGTGGAAATGAACGGCAGCCCCGATTCCCTCGCGGGCCTGAACAACATTCCGATCCGCACCACGGCAAACGGCACCATCTATATCCGCGACGTCGCGCACGTGCGCGACGGCTACCAGCCACAGACCAACGTCGTGCGCGTGAGCGGCCAGCGCGCCGCACTGCTGACGATCAACAAAAGCGGCAACACGTCCACGCTCGATATCGTCGACCGCATCAAGACGATGATGCCGACGCTGCGCAATCTGGTGCCGCCGTCGCTGAATATCGATCCCGTCGCCGACCAATCGCTGTTCGTGCGTGCATCCGTGCAGGGCGTATTGCGTGAAGCGCTGATCGCCGCGTGCCTGACGGGCCTGATGATTCTGCTGTTCCTCGGCAACTGGCGCGCGACGCTGATCATCGCGGTATCGATTCCGTTGTCGATGATCACGTCGATCATCGCGTTGTCCGCGCTCGGTCAGACGATCAACATCATGACGCTCGGCGGCCTCGCGCTCGCGGTCGGGATTCTCGTCGACGATGCGACCGTCGCGATCGAAAACATCAGCCATCAGCTCGAACAGGGCAAGACGCTAGAACAGGCGATTCTCGACGGCGCGCATCAGATCGCGATTCCGACGCTGGTGTCGACGCTGGCGATCTGTATCGTGTTCGTGCCGATGTTTCTGCTCACCGGTGTCGCGCACTATCTGTTCATTCCGCTTGCCGAAGCGGTGGTTTTCGCGATGCTCGCGTCGTACTTCTTCTCGCGTACGCTCGTGCCGACGCTCGCGAAGTATCTGCTGCGCTATCACCACAAGCCCGCGGATTTACATCTCGAAGCGCGAGTCGCGCGACCGGGACGGTTCGTCACGCTGTTTCTCGCGTGCTGTTGCGCGTCGCTGCTGTTGCTGCCGTTTATCGGCCGCGACTTTTTCCCCGCCGTCGATGCCGGCACGATCGCGCTGACCAACGAGCGCAACGCGGTCGCGATCGCGCGCCGCCGGATGGCCGCGAGCGTCGCGCTGGTGAAGGCGCTCGGCGGCGGCTGGGATACGTCGAGACTGCCGGGCGACGACGCGCTCGTGCATCCGTCGACGGCGACTTCGGGGGCGACGCGGGCGCCGGCGCCGGGCAGTGAAGCCGGGGCGCACGGCTAGCGCCGGGAGACAGGCGCGCGACATGTTGCGGATGGAGCGCTGCGGGTCACCATTGGCACGCCGCGTTGGCCGCGACGCCGGCTTGAAACGCGTTTTCAGCGTATCCTTAACAATTTTGCGCATTTCCGTGTGACCCAAGGAGTTTTGTTGTGACCCTGCCGCCGCAATCCCAGCGGACCGCATCTGCCGTTCCCTCCCGCGGCGCAGCTTCAGCTGCTCCCGCAAGCACCACCACCGTGTCGGACATCCCGTATCTCGAACGCGGCTCGCGCGCGTACTGGCGTGCCAGCCTCGCGCTGCTGTTCGCCGGCTACGCGACGTTCTCGCTGCTCTACTGCGTGCAGCCGCTGCTGCCGTCGTTCTCCGAAGCGTTCAACGTAACGCCGGCGCAAAGCAGTCTGTCGTTGTCACTATCCACTGCTGCGCTCGCGCTCGCGATCTTCGTCGCCGGTTTCGTCTCCGAGGGTTGGAGCCGGCACAAGCTGATGACGCTGTCGCTGACGGTGTCGTCGGTGCTGACGATTGGCGTATCGGTCGCGCCGCACTGGCACCAGCTGCTCGTGCTGCGTACGCTCGAAGGGCTCGCGCTCGGCGGCGTGCCGGCCGTCGCGATGGCTTATCTCGCCGAGGAAGTGCATCCCGACGGCCTCGGCCTCGCGATGGGCCTGTACGTCGGCGGCACGGCGATCGGCGGCATGGCCGGGCGAGTCATCACCGGCGTGGTCGCGGATCTGTTTTCGTGGCGCGTCGCGATCGGCACGATCGGCGTGCTCGGCCTGCTGTCGATGCTCGCGTTCCGCGCGCTGCTGCCACCGTCGCGCCATTTCGTGCCGCGCCGCGGGCTCGGCTTCGCGCATCACCGCACGCTGCTGTTGCGCCAGTTCACGCGACCGGGTCTGCCGCTGCTGTTCCTGCTCGGCTTCGTGCTGATGGGCAGCTTCGTCACGCTGTACAACTACATCGGCTACCGGCTGCTCGCGCCGCCGTATCGGTTGAGTCAGACGGAGATCGGCGCGATTTTCATCGTCTATCTGGTTGGCGTGGTCGCGTCGCCATGGTCCGGGCGCATGGCCGACACGTTCGGCCGTGCACGCGTGCTGATCGGGAGCCTGCTGCTGATGGTGTTCGGCCTCGCGCTGACGATGCTGCATCCGCTCGCGGCGATCGCGACCGGTATCGCCTGCGTGACGTTCGGGTTCTTTGCCGGGCATTCGGTCGCGAGCGGCTGGGTCGGGCGTCTGGCGAAAGACGCGAAAGGCCAGGCCGCTGCGCTGTATCTGCTCGCGTACTACATCGGCTCGAGCCTGGTCGGTTCGTATGGCGGCCATGTGTGGGCCGGTCATGGCTGGAACGGCGTCGTCGGGCTAGTCGGTGCGCTGCTCGTGATCGGCTTGATCGCGGCGAGCCGCCTGCGCGGGCGCGAATAGCCCGGCGCATCGGTCGCGTTGCGCGGTGCGGGCACCGCGAGCCGGCCGCAATCAGCCAACCCGCATGGATCGGCGGCAAAACGAAAGGCTTGCGTAAGCGAACGTTTGATATTTTCCGCCGCGTTTTGTTGCGCCGCGCCAATCGCCGCGGGCCGCGCCGCGCCTGGGTTCAGCAGCTTACGAATAAGCGCCGAGGCGCGAGCTTGCGCCGTCGCGCCGCTCGATCGGTCTCCTATACTCGATTCGTGCAATGGCGCGGCATGATTTCGAAGCCGCGGCCTCTGCCGGAACGACACAGCAACCATCCCGCATGGGAGGAGACGAAGATGACCTACTTTACGATCGGCGATTTCATCCTGGTCATTCCGATGGCATTGGCGGGCGCGCTATTCGTCGGCGCGCTGCCCTGCAAGACCGAGTTGCGACACAACGGGCTGCGTGTGCTGGGCGCACTGATCGGTGTGATGTGCGCGGTGGCGCTGGTCGAGGGTCTGCCGGCGCTCGTGTAGCGGCGCGGCGAAATACCTGCAGAAAAGCCGCACGCTGAGCGTGCGGCTTCGTTTTGCCCTTGCGTCCGCCCGCCTGTTGCGCGGACGGCTCCTCACGCGATCAGATCGCCTGATCCGTCGACGGCTTTTCCCACAGATTGATCCCGCCTTCGGTCGCATAGCGATCGATTTCGGCGAGTTCGTCGGCCGAGAATGCGAGCTTCTTCAGCGCGCCGACGTTCTCGCGCACCTGCTCCGCGCGGCTCGCGCCGATCAGCACCGAGGTCACGCGTGGATCGCGCAACGCCCACGCGAGCGCCATCTGCGCGAGGCTCTGACCACGGCGCTGCGCGATGTCGTTGAGCTTCCGCACGTGCTCGATGTTCCGCGGGCTCAGATGCTCGTCTTTGAGCGAACCGCCGCCCGGCTTGTTGACGCGCGCATCTTCCGGCACGCCGTTCAGGTACTTGCCGGTCAACAATCCCTGCGCGAGCGGCGTGAACGCGATCGTGCCCGCGCCGACTTCATCGAGCGTATCGAGCAGGTCGTGTTCGATCCAGCGGTTCAGCATGTTGTACGACGGCTGATGGATCAACAGCGGCACCTTGTATTCGGCGAGCAGCTTCGCCATTTCGCGCGTCTTCGCCGACGAGTACGACGAGATGCCGATATACAGCGCCTTGCCCTGCTGCACCGCGCTCGCGAGCGCGCCCGCGGTTTCCTCGAGCGGCGTGTGCGCGTCGAAGCGATGCGAATAGAAGATGTCGACGTAATCGAGGCCCATGCGCCTCAGGCTCTGATCGAGACTCGCGAGCACATATTTGCGCGAGCCGCCGCCCTGGCCGTACGGACCGGGCCACATATCCCAACCGGCCTTCGACGAAATCAGCAACTCGTCGCGATACGGTTTGAAATCGTCCTTGAACAGACGGCCGAAGTTGGTTTCCGCGCTGCCGTACGGCGGGCCGTAGTTGTTCGCCAGATCGAAGTGCGTGATGCCGAGGTCGAAGGCCGTGCGCAGGATGTCACGCTGCGTCGAGATCGGCGTGGTGTCGCCGAAGTTGTGCCACAGGCCGAGCGACAGCGCCGGCAGTTTGAGACCCGACTTGCCGCAGACGCGGTATTGCATGTCCGAATAGCGTTCTGAAGCTGCTTCGTAAGCCATTGCTAGTGTCCTTGTCGATGAGATCGCCCGAGGATGGCGGGCGTGAGGATTCGCGCGTTGCGGGAGGCGTGCTGCTGGGGAAATTTGTTGTTGTGGTGTCGCCGCGGTGCGGCCAGACCGCTATGTTAGCCAATCGACGCGGCGCTTGCAGCGCAACCAGTATGCGGGATGGACGAGCACGCACGGCTCACCTACACTCTGGCCGGTTCAGGTTGATGGGAGGTGCAGATGACGAAAGCGATTTCGATCGCGCTGATTGTCGGCGGTATCGTGCTGCTGTATTTCGGCGGGCAGGCATTCAATTCGGTGAGCAGCGACGTGTCGCGCTTCTTTACCGGCTCGCCGAGCAACAAGGCGATCGTGCTGATCGTCCCGGGCGTGGTGGCGACGCTCGCCGGGCTGACGGGAATCGCGATGTCGGGGCGCAAGCGCTGAGCGTCGGCGCGAGGCCCGCGAGCAAAATAATCTAGAACGCGATCTCGGGCTTCGCGGCCGAGCGCGTGCCGGGCAGCGGCACATTGCTTGCGCCGTGATAGGTGAACACCAGCGAGAACTTCACCTGGTCGCTCAGATTCTTGCCGGCCGAGTGCAGCGTGTTGCAGTGAAAGAACACCACGTCGCCGGTCTTCAGTTCGGGCGACACCGCCGTGCGGATCGCGGCCTCGTTCTCGGCGAGATCCGCGCGGAAAAACTTCGCTTCGTCGAAGCGGTCCGATGTGAACGCGGCGCCGTGCGATTGCGGCACGAACCACAGCGCGCCGTTATCGACGGTTTCCGGGCCGACCGCGAGCCACACCGACACCAGATCGTCGCGCTCGAACGACCAGTAGCGCACGTCGCGATGCCAGCCGGTCAGACTGCCGTACGCGGGGTGCTTGGTCATCATGCAGTTGTGATGCGCGCGCGACAGACGCGGCTCCTCGCCAAAATACAGCTCCATCCAGCCACGGATTTCGGACGCGGTCGCCCATTGCGCGAACGCGGGGTGACGACCGTACGCGTCGAGCAGGCGCCGCACCGTATGTCCGCCCAGAGCATCCTTCGATGACGGCGCGCCCGGATACTGCAAATCCGCTTCGAATTCGATCGGCGCCGCCGCTTCCTGCAGCTGCCGCTGCGCGATCCGCTTCAGCTCGTCGCAACGCTCGGGCGACACGAGTCCAGGCACGACGACAAAACCCTGCTCCCGCAACGTTTGAATCTGCTCTTTCTTCGAATGGAGTGACATGGCGTTCCGTTACCGTCGACTAACTGATGTTCGATTGTAAAACGGGCGCGATCGGGATGCGTTGGTTCACCGCGAGAGGCTCCTGCGTCCTGCTGATCTTTTGCGCCGGTCGCCTTCGCTTTTCGCGGCGCGCCAATGCACCGGTTTCAGGCGCGCGGCGCGCCCGCACCGCACATTCGCTGGGCAAACGCGCACGCAAATCGCCCGTAAAGGGTGACAGCAGACTGGCATCCGCGACGATTCGATCCGCGGAGAAATCCGGTCTCGCAGGGTAATAACCGACTTTCTGACGTCATGATTCCCATGTAGCCTGCTCGCATGTCGATCGTCGCTTACGCAGTTTTCTGTTGTGCGCAGGCCGTCAGGGCCCGTGCCGTCGGTTTCTCCGCGTTGTACCTTCGCTGCGCTGTGCGCCGTGTTTCGCGTCGCAATCTCCCGCGCCACGACCCGCACCGAATTTCCCGCTTTCAGGCCGTTCATCGCAACCCCGTCATTGGCACATATGGTGCTGTTTGTCCGTGCACATCCGGTGCACGCGCCGACGTGCGGTTCATTGCCTAAATGTGAAGCCATGCATACTCTTTTGAGCACCCGTCTTACCCGCGCCGCGCTGAAAGCGGCGCGTCCCGCGCGCCGCCATATGATGCGGGCGCTGCGCCATCATGCCGCGCGCACCCGCGCGCTCGGCGAGCAGTGGCGCGACGCGAAGGCCATCGACGGCTTTCGCACCTGGTTCCATACGTTCTTCTCGGCGCTACGCCAGCAGAGCGGCACGCGCCGTCTGTCGCTGCGCACGCTGCTGCGCAAACCGACACCGTTGCGCCTCGCGGTCGCGAAACGCGCGCCGGCGATGCCCACGCCTGCGAGCCGCCGACCGCGTCGCCTGTCGGCGAGCAGCGGCGGGTGGTTCGCGTTTGCGTTTGCGTTTGCGAGCCGGTGAGATTGCTGGGCCGGTGAGTTGCAGTTGCGCGTTGAGTGGCTAGACCGCTGATCTGCCGACCGGCTGGCCGTTCACCGCTGGGCTGACTTCGAGCGCGCCGCCTCGACGACGTGCTTCGTGCGGCGGCATCGCTACGCCATCGATAGAATCGGGTAGGAGGCGGGGTTGCCCCCGCCGTCCTCCCACAACACCGGACGTACGGTTCACGTATCCGGCGTTTCCCGTCGGCCTCGGACCGGATCGGTCGTCGGCGTGAGCTTGTTTCGTGCGTCGTGTCGCCTGGCATCCGATGGACACCTCAGCCTCTCTCGGGGCTTCCGGCCCCTCCAGCATGACTGCAGGCCCCCGGCATGGCCGAGGCTTCTGCCCAGATACGCAGAGATCACGCGTGACTTGCCACTCGTGACAGGTTTGGCCCTTCGCCGCTCCGGTTTCAACGGCTACTACGACCTCTGCTGACTTCTGCCACCCCATTCCGACACCTCTCGATGCCAGTAGCACAAGACAGGATGGCAGATCTCCCAGGGTAATACGCGCGACCTTCACGCTTATGCCTGTCGGATCTACGTCATGGCGTTCCGTGCAAGTATCGGGCTTTACAGATTTTGGCCTGCTCACCCCGCCATACCGCCTAATATCCGCTTCCTGTTCGTCAGGCCAGCGCTTTGCCTTCGCCTTCCTTCAGATTCCACCTCACGATGGACACCCTTGCCGTCCGCTAACACTTCCCCTTGCCGGGTGTGTAGGGGACTCTCACCCCCAAGTCATCCAGTTCGCCACCACAGCGATCCAGATAGCGCCTTTCACGGCGCTGCGCGCCATGCCTGGCGCACCAAAGAAAAACCCCGCCGGCTCACGCCGGCGGGGTTTGTTTGCTTTCAAGCGGCGATCGGCTCGCCCTTATTCGGCAAGCGCCGCGACCGGCTCAGTGCCTGCCGCTTCGGCGAGTGCGAGCGCCTTGTCGGTGGCTTCCCACGTGAATTCCGGCTCTTCGCGGCCGAAATGACCATACGCCGCGCTCTTCTCGTAGACCGGGCGCAGCAGGTCGAGCATCTGGATGATGCCCTTCGGACGCAAGTCGAAATGCTGACGCACGAGTTCCGTGATCGTCGCATCCGACACGCGGCCGGTGCCGAACGTGTTGACCATCACCGAGGTCGGCTGGGCGACGCCGATCGCGTACGACACCTGGATCAGGCAGCGCGACGCGAGGCCCGCGGCCACGATGTTCTTGGCGACGTAACGGCCGGCGTACGCTGCCGAGCGGTCCACCTTCGACGGATCCTTGCCCGAGAATGCGCCGCCGCCGTGCGGCGCCGCGCCGCCGTACGTATCGACGATGATCTTGCGGCCCGTCAGACCGCAATCGCCCTGCGGACCGCCGATCACGAAACGACCGGTCGGGTTCACGAGGAACTTGATCTCACCCTTGATCAGCTCGGCCGGCAGCGTCGGCTTGATCACTTCCTCGATCACCGCTTCGCGCAGCGTGTCGAGCTCGATGTCCGGCGAATGCTGGGTGGACAGTACGACGGTGTCGATCGCATGCGGCTTGCCGTCAACGTAACGCACGGTGACCTGCGACTTCGCATCCGGACGCAGCCAGGGCAGACGGCCGTCGCGGCGCAGATTCGCCTGACGCTCGACGAGGCGGTGCGACAGGTGGATCGGCAGCGGCATCAGTTCCGGCGTTTCCTCGCACGCGTAACCGAACATCAGGCCCTGGTCGCCCGCGCCTTGATCGAGGTTGTTGTCGTGCGCGCGGTCCACGCCCTGGGCGATGTCCGGCGACTGCTTGTCGTAGGCGACGAGCACCGCGCAGCCGCGGTAGTCGATGCCGTAGTCGGTGTTGTCGTAGCCGATGCGCTTGATCGTGTTGCGCGCGATCTGGATGTAGTCGACGTTCGCGGTGGTGGTGATTTCACCGGCCAGCACGACGAGACCCGTGTTGCACAGCGTTTCGGCCGCGACACGCGAGTACTTGTCTTGAGCGAGGATGGCGTCGAGGATCGCGTCCGAGATCTGGTCCGCGACTTTGTCGGGATGGCCTTCGGAAACGGATTCGGAAGTGAAGAGATAGTCGTTTGCCACGTTGCAGACTCCTGTTAGTGGTTACGGTTGCGTTCCACGTAGCCGACTTCGGGAGTCTGAAGCGGCGACGCTTTAGCGGATTACCTGACCGATGGACGCATAACCCATGAAAACCCATGGACCGCACCCGCCGGCTTCGCCCCGCAAGTTGTCTATTAACTCGGCGAAGCCCTTATTATAGCGACTTCCTTTGAATGTCACAGAGTCGAAACGAGTGCGGTATCACGTCAATTTTTCCGCTTTCCACAATTTCGCCCCCTGCGGCGCCGCGCGCCTGGAGGCTGCATGCTGAGCCGCTACGGCGCGAAGCTCGCGATCGGGCTGCTCAAACTCTTTGCGCTGTTGCCTTACGGATTGGTCGCTCGTCTCGGTGACGGGCTCGGCTGGCTGCTCTACCAGATCCCGAGCCGTCGCAAGCGCATCGTTCATACGAATCTGAAGCTGTGCTTCCCCGACTGGAGCGACGAGCGCCGCGAGGACGTCGCGCAAAAGCACTTCCGTCATGCGATCCGCAGCTATCTCGAGCGCAGCGTGCAGTGGTTCGGCTCGGCGAATAAGCTCGAAAAGCTGATCCAGCTCGACAGCGCGATCGACCTGACGGACCCGAACCTGCCGCCCACATTGTTTCTCGGCTTTCATTTTGTCGGCATCGAGGCCGGTTCGATTTTTCTGAACTACTCGCTGAAGCGCCAGTGCGGCTCCCTCTATCAGCCAATGTCGAATCAGGAGTTCGAGGAAGCCGCGAAAGCAGCGCGCGCGCGTTTCGGCGCGGACATGGCGAGCCGCGCGGACAGCGCGCGCGTCGTGCTGCGCTGGCTGCGCGAACGCAAACCGGTGATGCTCGGCGCGGACATGGACTACGGCGCGCGCAATTCGACGTTCGTGCCGTTCTTCGGCGTGCCGACCTGCACGCTGACCGCGGTCGGCCGTCTCGCCAAGGTCGGGCACGCGCAGGTCGTACCGTTCATCGGCGAGGTGCTGCCGAACTACAAGGGCTACCGGCTCAAGGTCTTCAAACCTTGGGACGACTATCCGACCGGCGACGATGACGCTGATGCGCGACGCATGAACGAGTTTCTCGAAGAGCAGATTCCGCTGATGCCCGAGCAGTATTACTGGGTGCACAAGCGGTTCAAGACACGCCCGCCGGGGGTGCCGGGGGTGTATTGAAGGTGGGGCTGGGCTCCTTGCCTGCCGTACCGTTTCCGATGTGCCAACGTGTATCATCTGCTATTGGCCGGGCACGGCTCCAATGGGCGATTCACCCAACGGCCGGTGAGGCCGGGATTTTCGGCTCCGCCCGCACGCGCGAAGCCCTACGCAGCAACGGATACACGGAAAACGTGAAGCTCAAATTCACCAAAATGCACGGCGCGGGCAACGACTTCGTCGTACTCGACGGCTATACCCAACCGGTTGATCTAACCACGGCGCAGGTGCGCGCGTTGGCGAACCGCCATTTCGGCGTCGGCGCCGACCAGTTGCTGCTGGTCGAAAAGCCGACCGTCGAAGGCGTCGATTTCAGATATCGCATCTTCAATTGCGACGGCGGCGAGGTCGAACACTGCGGCAACGGCGCGCGCTGCTTCGTCAAGTTCGTGCGCGAGCGCGGTCTCACCGACCAACGCAGCGTGCGCGTGCAGGTCCAGAAAGGCACGATCACGCTGACGATGCAGGACAACGGCGAAGTGATCGTCGACATGGGCACGCCCGTGTTCGATCCCGAACTCGTGCCGTTCGCGACCAAGGGTCTGCAAGGCCGCCGCGAAGGCGCGGATACGCTCTGGCCGCTCGACGTGAACGGCACGACGCGCTGGATGTCAGTGGTGTCGATGGGCAATCCGCACGCCGTGCAGGTCGTCGACGATGCCGAGGTGTTCCCGGTGCTCGCCGAAGGTCCGGCCATCGAGCGGCACACGCGCTTCCCGCAGCGGGTCAACGCGGGCTTCATGCAGATCGTCAACCGCAACGAGATCAGGCTGCGCGTCTACGAACGCGGCGCGGGCGAAACGCTCGCGTGCGGCACCGGCGCGTGCGCGGCGGTCGCGGCCGGCATCCGGCGCGGGCGGCTGGATTCGCCGGTGCTCGTACATACGCACGGCGGCGATCTGACCATCACGTGGGACAGCGCGCACCCAGGCGCGCCGCTGCTGATGGCCGGCCCCGCGGCCACCGTCTTCGAAGGGGAGATCGAGTTGGCCGAAGAGGCGTCGAGCGCCTCGTCGCACTCGTCGCAGCACAATCCGTCCAGCCCGGCCGACATGGCGCCCTCCGTCTAACTCATTGACCGACGCGCCGCCGTGAGGTGGCCGTCCCGTAGTCCTCTAGCCGAAACCATGAACGATCGCGAAGTCGCCGAATACCTGCTCGCCAATCCCGAATTCTTCGTCGAACACGCGGAAGCGCTCGCGACGATCCGGCTCGCGAACCCGCACGGCAAAGCCGCGGTGTCGCTGCAGGAGCGGCAGATGGAGATGCTGCGCGACAAGAACAAGCATCTGGAGCGGCGTCTTGCCGAACTGCTGCGCTACGGTCACGAGAACGACAGCATCGCGTCGAAATTCAACCGCTGGACCATCCGCGTGATGGCCGAGCGCGATCCCTACGCGCTGCCGCGCACGATCGCCGGCGGTCTGCGCGACATCTTCGACGTGCCGCAAGCGGCACTGCGCGTGTGGGACGTCGCCGAGCCGTATGCGCAAGCGGACTTCGCGCGCCACGTCAGCGAGGAAGTGCGCATTTTCGCGGGCAGCCTGAGCACGCCGTACTGCGGCGCAAACACCGGCTTCGAGGCCGCGCAATGGCTCGCGCAAGCTGCGGTCGCGTCCAACGGGACGACCAACCCGGCGGCAAGCGCGGCAACGAGCGCGACCGACGACCTCGGCGTCGCCTCGAACGGGACGGCGCAGAGCACCGAATCGATCGCGCTGCTCGCGCTGCGCGACCCCGAAGGTGTCGAAGACGCGCCGACGTTCGGCCTGCTCGTGATGGGCTCATCCGACCCGCGGCGCTTCCACGAAGGCATGGCCACCGATTTCCTCACGCAGATCGGCGCGCTCGCGAGCGCCGCGCTGAGCCGGCTGCTGCCGCGCTGAGCCGCGCACCACGCAACGTCACCGCGTACCGTGACCGCCGCCGACCCGATCGCCGCCTACCTGTCGCATCTCGAGCACGAGCGGCGGCTGTCGGCGCACACGCTGCGCGGCTACACGCATGAGCTCGCGGAACTGAAGCAGCTCGCCAAAGGCCGAGCGCTCGAAAGCCTCACCGCCGTCGACATCCGCGGCGCCGTCGCGCGCGCGCATGCAGGCGGTCTCACCGCGCGGTCGATCGGCCATCGGCTGTCGGCATGGCGGGCGTTTTATCGCTGGCTCGCGGGCCACGTCGAGTTGCCGGCCAATCCGGTCGCCGCGGTGCGCGCGCCGAAGCAGGCGAAAATGCTGCCGAAGGCGCTTTCCGTCGACGACACCGCGCGCCTGATGGACAGCCCGGCCGCCGACTCGCCCGAAGGCCTGCGCGATCACGCGATGCTCGAGCTGTTTTACTCGTCGGGCTTGCGCCTCGCCGAACTGGTCGGCCTCGACGTGCGTTTCGCCGACGTCGACGGCTATCGCTCGGCCGGCTGGCTGAAACTCGATTCCGGCGAAGTCGAAGTGCTCGGCAAAGGCAATCGGCGCCGCGTCGTGCCGGTGGGCAGCAAGGCGGTCGCGGCGCTGAACGCATGGCTCGCGGTGCGCGAACCGATGGTCCGCCACGATCCGCATCCGCTGTTCCTGTCGGCGCGCGGCAACCGGCTGTCGCCGAACGTCGTGCGCGAGCGCGTGAAGCGCGCGGCGCTCGCCGCCGGCATTCCGGCCAACGTGCATCCGCACGTGCTGCGCCATTCGTTCGCGACGCACGTGCTGCAGTCGAGCGGCGACCTGCGCGCCGTGCAGGAGCTGCTCGGCCACGCGAGCATCACCGCGACGCAGGTTTATACGGGCCTCGATTTCCAGCACCTCGCCCACGTCTACGACAGCGCGCATCCTCGCGCAAAGAAACGCAACTGATCACGCGACTGACGCCGCGCGCCACGACGCGCCGCCTTCGCTTGCACTTTACCTACACCTGATGAATACCGTTACGCTCAAACCGTCGAAAGAAAAATCGCTGCTGCGCCGCCATCCGTGGGTTTATGCCAATGCGATCGAGCACGTCGACGGCCGCCCCGCGCCCGGTGCGACCGTGCTCGTGCGCGCGCACGATGGCCGCTTTCTCGCCCGCGCCGCCTACAGCCCGCACTCGCAGATCCGCGCGCGCGTCTGGAGCTTCGACGAAGCCGAGCCGATCGATCACGCGTTCTTCAAGCGCCGCGTGCAGCGCGCGTTCGCGCATCGTCAGGCGATGGTGCGCGACACCGGCGCCGTGCGGCTGATCTTCGGTGAGGCGGACGGTCTGCCGGGCCTGATCGTCGATTACTACGTCGCCGAGGACGCGGATCAGCGCAGCCAGATCGTCTGTCAGTTCATGGCGGCCGGCGTCGAAGCGTGGAAGGACGCGATCGTCGCGGCGCTGGTCGGCGCGACCGGCTGCCCGAACGTCTACGAGCGCTCGGACGTGTCGATCCGTCAGAAGGAAGGGCTCGAGCAGATCACCGGCGTGCTCGCGGGCGAGCCGCCTTCCGAGAAGCTGATCGCGAGCGAAAACGGCGTGCGCTATCACGTCGACGTGCGCAACGGCCACAAGACCGGCTTCTATGTCGACCAGCGCGATAACCGCCTGCTCGTGCAGCAGTTCGCGAAAGATCGCGACGTGCTGAACTGCTTCTGCTACACCGGCGGCTTTTCGCTCGCGGCGCTCAGGGGTGGCGCAAAGCGCGTGGTGTCGGTCGATTCGTCGGGTGAAGCGCTCGCGCTCGCGCAGCAGAACGTCGCGGCCAACGGCTTCGACGCCGACCGCGCGAGCTGGCTCGACGCCGACGCGTTCAAGACATTGCGGCGCCTCTACGACGAAGGCGAACGCTTCGACCTGATCGTGCTCGATCCGCCGAAATTCGCGCCATCGCGCGAGCACGTGGACCGCGCCTCGCGCGCGTACAAGGACATCAATCTGACGGGCCTGAAGCTGCTGCGCCCGGGCGGTTTGCTGTTCACGTACTCGTGCTCGGGCGCGATCGATCCCGAGCTGTTCCAGAAGATCGTGTCGGGCGCGGCCGCCGACGCACGCGTCGACGCACGCATCCTGAAGCGCCTTGGCGCGGGCGTCGATCATCCGCTGCTCACTGCGTTCCCCGAAGGCGAGTATCTGAAGGGGCTGCTGTTGCAAATCGCCTGATCGCCCTTATTTTCCCGATGATTGCGCGTGGCGGCGGCAGGAGCGGCCCGCCTCCGCGCAGGCGGCCATCAGCCGGCCGCAGGGCGGCCGCCCCTGCGCCCGCCTGGCAAATATGTTTCAATGACCGGCCGGACAGGGTCCGCGCCATCTGGCTGCGGCGACCCGCCTAACGCATCTGGCTAGCCTTGCGCGCTAGCGTCCGATCACGCACCGTTTCACGACTTACAGGCGACCCACATGATTCCAGTCACCATCCTGACCGGCTTTCTCGGCAGCGGCAAAACCACCCTGCTCAAGCGCATCCTGAACGAAAAGCACGGCATGAAGATCGCCGTCATCGAGAACGAGTTCGGCGAAGAGAACATCGACAACGAGATCCTCGTGCAGGACACGAGCGAGCAGATCATCCAGATGAGCAACGGCTGCATCTGCTGCACGATTCGCGGCGACCTGTCGCGCGTGCTCAACGAGCTGGCCGCGAAGAAGCAGGCGGGCGAAGTGGACTTCGACCGCGTCGTGATCGAAACCACCGGCCTCGCGAATCCGGGCCCGGTCGCGCAAACCTTCTTCATGGACGACCAGATCGCGAGCGAATTCCTGCTCGACGCGATCATCACGCTGGTCGACGCGAAGCACGCGAACCATCAGCTCGACGAGCACGAAGTGGTGCAGCGCCAGGTCGGTTTCGCGGACCGGCTGTTCATCACGAAGGCCGATCTCGTCGACGAGCGGCACGTGGGCGATCTGCGCCACCGTCTGCTGCACATGAACCCGAAGGCGGCAATCAAGGTCGTCAATTTCGGCGAGGCGGACATCAAGGAAATTTTCGATCTGCGCGGCTTCAACCTGAACTCGAAGCTCGAAATCGATCCGGACTTCCTGAGCGAAGACGAACACGCGCATAGCCACGCGCACGCGCACGACGAGCACGGTCACACGCACGGCGACCATGACGACGATCACGCCAATTGCGATCACGACCATGGCCATTGCGATCACGAAGGCCATGATCACGGACATCACCACCATGCGCATCACGACGACAAGATCAAGTCGTTCGTGTACCGCAGCGATCGTCCGTTCGATCCGAACAAGCTCGAAGACTTCCTCGGCGGCATCCTGCAGATCTATGGCGAGCACCTGCTGCGCTACAAGGGCGTGCTGTACATGAAGGGCGTCGATCGCAAGGTCGTGTTCCAGGGCGTGCATCAAATGATGGGCAGCGACCTCGCCGCGAAATGGCAACCGGCCGAGAAGAAGACCAACAAGATGGTGTTCATCGGCATCGAACTGCCGCGCGATCTGATCACCGACGGTCTCGACGCCTGCCTCGCCTGAGCGGGCGCAGCGCCGTCGCGCAAGCAAGCCTCGGAGCAAGCCCACGACACGCCGCGCGCAGCGCGGCATGCGCCGTGCTACTTCTAGTGCGGTGAGACGCCCGCCGCCGACCGCGCGGGCGTGAATCCTCTGCTGAAACTGCGACGCCGCGGCGCCGAGGCCTTTCGAATCCAGGCCATATGAAAAACGCGTGAAAACCCTGCTGTATTAAAGCGTGCACGACCATCGCTTTTTGGCTTTCTGCGCGTTATATTTTCGGGATATCGCAGCGCCGCAGGCCGGCTTTCAGCAGTTGCGGTGCCGTATTGTGATTCAGTTACAATACGTGCCCACTGGAGAATGACAACGAATTGCCCGGTCGCGCGTATCCCGCGACGGGCCTGGAACGGCGCCGGAAAATCTTGTCCGGAGACACGCCGAAAACGCCGGCGGGCACGGCCTGAAAGGGCACGCGCTCGTCGGCGAGCGATGCCTCAGGAGCATGTGTGAATCGGTTTCCAGAGGAGTTCGGCCCCGCAGCGGCGTAGCTAGCAACGCCCGGTGTGTGGGCGCCAGGCGCTTCGGCGTCACGACAGTCCAACGTTCGTGGCCACCCTGCGCTGCGCGTCCGCGCGACGCGTTTGCGGACAATACGAAAGTGCGGGCCCTATGAGTTTTGCCTCACATTGAAGAAGTAAGCCAGATGACGACGAAACGACTCTTGACCGAAGCCGAAATCCTGAAGATGAGCGACAAGGATTACATGAATGCGGATCAGCTCGCCTTCTTCAAGAACAGGCTCGAACAGTTGCAGGCGGACATTCTCCGCAATGCCGGCCAGACGACCGAGAACCTGCGCGAAACGGTCATCGTGCCGGACCCGGCCGATCGCGCCACGATCGAGGAAGAGCATGCGCTCGAACTGCGCACGCGCGACCGCGAACGCAAGCTGCTGAAGAAGGTGCAGCAATCGATCGCGCGAATCGAGGCGGGCGACTATGGCTGGTGCGAGGAAACCGGCGAGCCGATCGGCATTCCGCGTCTGCTCGCGCGGCCCACGGCTACGCTGTCGCTCGAAGCCCAGGAGCGCCGCGAACTGCGCCAGAAGCTGTTCGGCGACTGATTATCTGCGGCGCGGCTTCGGCTTAGCGCCCTGAAAACGCTGCTTCGTCGAGAGGCGCACGGTGAACCGTGCGCCTTTTCTTTTTGCGCGACATCCGCGCGTGCTCCGCCCTCCGTCCCGCCCCGCCGTCCCTTCCCGCCTCGTTTCTCAGGCTCCCTGAGCGGATTTTCGGTTTTTCGTCCTAGGCCTTCCGGCGGATCTTGATATGACCGCGCGCGCCCTAAAATAGATCCGACATGCGCTCACGAGCGCGCCAGCCAGCGCGCCGTCCGCTGACTGGATTCATGCGGTAGCGCACAGCGCTGCCGCCTCCTACCCGTTTTGCAAAGAGGAACGCATATGGAGCAATTTCACGGCACGACGATCGTTTCCGTGCGCCGCGGCAACAAGGTGGCGCTCGGCGGCGACGGCCAGGTCACGCTCGGCAACATCGTCATGAAAGGCGGCGCGAAGAAGGTCCGGCGCATCTACAACGGCAAGGTGCTGGTCGGCTTCGCCGGCGGCACGGCGGATGCCTTCTCGCTGCTCGACCGCTTCGAGGCGAAGCTGGAAAAACATCAGGGCAATCTGACCCGCGCGGCCGTGGAGCTCGCGAAAGACTGGCGCACCGACCGCATGCTGCGTCGTCTCGAGGCGATGCTGATCGCCGCGGACGCGACCACCACGCTCGTCATCACCGGCAACGGCGACGTGCTCGATCCCGAAGGCGGCATCTGTGCGATCGGCTCGGGCGGTGCGTACGCGCAGGCGGCCGCGAAGGCGCTTGCCGACAACACCGAGCTGTCGCCGCGCGACATCGTGGAGAAGTCGCTGGAAATCGCCGGCGACATGTGCATCTACACGAACCATAACCGCGTCATTGAGACGATCGAGTAAGGACCCATCGATGAGCACCATGACCCCCGCCGAGATCGTCTCCGAACTCGACAAACACATCATCGGCCAAGGCCGCGCGAAGAAGGCCGTGGCGGTCGCGCTGCGCAACCGCTGGCGCCGTCAGCAGGTCGACGAACCGCTGCGCCAGGAAATCACGCCGAAGAACATCCTGATGATCGGACCGACCGGCGTCGGCAAGACCGAAATCGCGCGGCGTCTCGCGAAACTCGCGGACGCGCCGTTCATCAAGATCGAAGCGACCAAATTCACCGAAGTCGGCTACGTGGGCCGCGACGTCGACAGTATCGTGCGCGACCTGATCGAAATTTCGGTCAAGCAGACCCGCGAAACCGAAATGCGCAAGGTGCGGACCAAGGCCGGCGATCTGGCCGAAGACCGCATCCTCGACATCCTGCTGCCAACCGCACGGCCGGTCGGCTTCGGTTCGAGCTCGAGCTCGACCGACACCGCCGATGAAGGCAGCACGACGCGTCAAACGTTCCGCAAGCGCCTGCGCGAAGGCCAGCTCGACGACAAGGAAATCGAGCTCGACGTCGAGCAGCCGCAGGTCGGCATGGACATCATGGGGCCGCCGGGCATGGAAGACATGACCGAGCAGATCCGCTCGATGTTCGCCAACATCGGCGGCGGCAAGAAGATGCGCCGCAAGATGAAGGTCAAGGAAGCGCTGAAGGTGCTCACCGACGAAGAAGCCGGCAAGATGCTGAACGACGAAGAGGTGAAGAGCAAGGCGGTGCAGAACGTCGAGCAGAACGGCATCGTGTTCCTCGACGAAATCGACAAGATCGCGTCGCGCAACGAAGCGGGCGGCGGTGAAGTGTCCCGTCAGGGTGTGCAGCGCGATCTGCTGCCGCTCGTCGAAGGCACGACGATCAACACCAAGTACGGCATGGTGAAGACCGATCACATCCTGTTCATCGCGAGCGGCGCGTTTCATCTCGCGAAGCCGAGCGATCTGATTCCCGAGCTGCAGGGACGCTTCCCGATTCGCGTCGAGCTCGATTCGCTGTCGGTCAACGACTTCGAATCGATCCTCGTGTCGACGGACGCGAGCCTCGTCAAGCAATACCAGGCCCTGCTCGCGACCGAAGACGTGCACCTCGAATTCGCCGACGACGGCATCCGCCGTCTCGCCGAGATCGCGTACTCGGTCAACGAGAAGACCGAGAACATCGGCGCGCGGCGTCTTTATACGGTGATTGAAAAACTGCTCGAAGAAGTGTCGTTCTCGGCCGGCAATCATTCGGGCCATGCAGTGCAGATCGACGCGGCGTATGTCGATAGCGCGTTGAACGAAATCGCCGAAGACGAGGATCTGTCGCGCTACGTGCTTTGACATGCGCGGTGGCAGCGCGAAGCGCTGATGCATGAAAAACGGGCTGCCTTCGCATAGGCAGCCCGTTTTGTTTTGTGCCGCCCTTCCCGCGACGGCGCCTCGAACAGCCAACGCCGCGCCAGAAGATCGCCGCCTACTGCTTCACCGGCCGCTTCGCCAACTTGCGCTGCAACGTGCGCCGATGCATGTTCAACGCGCGCGCGGTCGCCGAGATATTGCCGTTGTGTTCTGCGAGCACACGCTGGATATGCTCCCATTCGAGCCGCGCCACCGACAGCGGCTGCGGATGCTCGATCGCCTCCTCGGCCTGCAACGCGCTCGCCTCGCTTTGCAGCGCCGACAGGATCGTCTCGACGTTGGCGGGCTTTGCGAGATAGTTGTCGGCGCCGTCCTTGACCGCCTGCACCGCGGTGGCGATGCTCGCGTAGCCGGTCAGCACGAGCATGCGCGCATCGGGCTGCAGATCGCGTAACGGCGCGACGAGCGTCAGGCCGGAGTCGTTGCCGAGATGCAGGTCCACGGTGATCTCGCTGAACTTCTGCTGATTCGCGAGCCGGATCGCCTCGTCCGCGTTGTGTGCTTCGGTCACCGTGTAGCCGCGCCGCGTCAAGCCGCGCGCGAGGATGCCGGAGAACACTTCGTCGTCGTCGATCACCAGAAAATTCTTCTCGCTCATGCCTGTTTCTCCGTGTTGGATGGCGCGGCGCCATGTGGGCTCGCTCCGGAAATCTTGCGCGCGGCGAGCGGTAGTCGCAGCACCGCACGCGTGCCGCGCGGCCGTCCGCCGTTGGCGTCGGTCAGCTCGATCGATCCCTTCAGACGCGCCGCCGCCGAAAACGCCAGATACAGGCCGACGCCGTGACCGCCCTGCGTGCTCTCCACCGGCATCGCGCCGAGCGAGCCGCGCAGCGCGGCCGGAATGCCCGGACCGTGGTCGCACACTTCGAACACGATCTGGTCGCCGCGTGGCGCGAGCACGCAGGACAGTGTCACGTGATCGCGGCTCGCGCGCGCGGCGTTGTCGAGCAGGATCGTCAGTATCTGGCTGACGGCCACCGTGTCGTTGAGACTGACATCGGCGGGCGGTGTGCCAAGCCGCTCGAACTTCACGTGAGGATGGCGCAGGCGCCATTGCCCGGCAAATGATTCGAGCCATTCGTCGACCGGCTGGCGGTTCGTCGTGGTCGTTGCGCGGCTGCGCAACCGCGCGAGCGCCGACGTGCACAACATCATCTGCTGCTCGAGCAGTTCGAGATCGGCGCGGTAGGGGGCGAGTCCCGCGTCGGTCCGCGCCGCGTCGCGCAATTCTTCGGACAACATCGCGATTGTAGACAGAGGGGTGCCGATTTCGTGGGCCACGGTGGCCGCCTGCACGCCGAGCGCGACCGCCCGTTCGTCGTGGAGCAAGCGCTGCTGCGCTTCTCCAAGCGCTGCGTCACGTAGCCGCAGCGCTCGGGACATGCGCGCGACGAACCACGCAATCAGCCCCACGCTGACCATGAAGTTGACCCACATGCCCGAGCGGTAGTAGTCGAACAGGTTGGCGGGATTCTCGAGATTGAGCGGCACGGAATCGAAACTGAGCATCGCGTAGCAGGCGACCGCGAACGCCGCGAGCCAGGCCATCAGATACCACGGCAGCACGGCCGCCGCGATCGCAAGCGATGGCAGGTACAGCGACACGAACGGGTTGGTGGTGCCGCCGGACAGGAACAGCAGCGCCGACAACGCTCCGAGATCGACCCAGATCTGCCCGAACAGCTCGAGGTTGGACTCGGGACGCTGCTGCAACACGCGCCACCACGTGAGCGCGTTGAACAGCACTTCGAGCCCGATCACGAGCAGCATCGCGGGCAACGGCAGATTGGCGCCGAGGAAGATCTGCACGAACGCGATCGTCAGCAGCTGACCGATGATCGCGAGGCTGCGCAGCCAGAACAGATGACCGAGATTGACGCGGCCGGTGTTGGTTATACGGTGCATGACCCTAGTCTACCCGTTACGCCGCCGCGGCCCGAGCCAGTGGCGCCGCGGCAGATGAAAGCCCGTTGCTTCGCCGCCGCGGCCAAACTGCACCCGCTCGGCGACGCCCGCCATTATTGCCCCACTCGACCCGGAAAACGCCGTCGCACAATTCCGCGCCGGCTACACGCTGCAGATGGCCAGCCGACACGCCGACGCGATCGCCGCGGATCGGCAGCCGCGGTTCGGCGAATGGGAGCCGGCGCTGGAAGCGATTGTGCGCGATCTGCGGGCGCGGGTGGCGCAGCATCGCCGCGCGCCGGCGGTTTCTGATCGGCCCCGGGGCAAATCCGACCATCACGGCCGCTCATGCTCACTCGCCGCGTGTGTCGCCTGTGCAATCTCCGCGGCCAGACACTCCGGGCACAGACACCGGCCGCCTGGCTTTAACCGCTCGACCGGTAGCGGCGGCAGCGCGCGGCACCAGCAGTTGGACGGCTCAGTCTGCATGCCGCAGTCGAAAGCATTGCCGCAGCGCGGACAGCGTGCGCTGCGTTCGGAGCGGGGGGAAGACGATTTCATCGCAGATCGGCGCTCAGGGCCGGGGACATTGATCAAGCCATGATGCCATGACTGACACGCTCAGGTGCAGTCGTCCGTTCGGCCAATGCACAGCCGTCACGCAAGTGCGTTACGCTTGCTGTTCGCCACCCCCGCGGCGCGTCATGGTGCGGTACGCCAAGCCTGCACCGCCCGTCGCTCGCGCCGCGGCCGAAAACCCTGTTGCAGCGCGCCAGTCCTGTACAATTCGCGCTGTTTCAACTGTTCCGTGCCCGAGCCTGCCGCCATGTCCGAGCTTCCCGACCTCTCGCAGATTGCGCCCACCCTGAAAGCCGAAATTCTGGCCGAGGCGCTGCCTTACATCCGTCAGTATCACGGTAAGACCGTGGTCATCAAATACGGCGGCAACGCCATGACCGAAGAGCGTCTGAAGCAGGGCTTCGCGCGCGACGTGATTCTGCTGAAACTGGTCGGCATCAACCCGGTCATCGTGCACGGCGGCGGTCCGCAAATCGACCAGGCGCTTAAGAAAATCGGCAAACAGGGCACGTTCATCCAGGGCATGCGCGTCACCGACGAAGAGACGATGGAAGTCGTCGAATGGGTGCTCGGGGGCGAGGTGCAGCAGGACATCGTGATGCTGATCAACCACTTCGGCGGCCACGCGGTCGGCCTGACCGGCAAGGATGGCGGCCTGATCCACGCGCGCAAGATGCTGATGCCCGATCGCGAAACTCCGGGCCAGTACGTCGACATCGGCCAGGTCGGCGAAGTCGAGTCGATCAACCCGGCGGTCGTGAAGGCGTTGCAGGACGACGCGTTCATTCCGGTCATCTCGCCGATCGGCTGCGGCGAAGACGGCCTGTCGTACAACATCAACGCGGATCTCGTCGCGGGCAAGCTGGCGGTCGTGCTGAACGCCGAAAAGCTCGTCATGATGACCAACATCCCCGGCGTGATGGACAAGGAAGGCAATCTGCTGACCGACCTGTCGGCGCGCGAAATCGACGGTCTGTTCGAAGACGGCACGATCTCCGGCGGCATGCTGCCGAAGATCTCGTCCGCGCTCGATGCGGCGAAGAGCGGCGTGCGCTCGGTGCACATCATCGACGGCCGCATCGAGCACTCGGTGCTGCTCGAAATTCTGACCGAACAGCCGTTCGGCACGATGATCCGCTCGCATTGATCGTTGCGGCATCCCCGGCACAGGGGTTGCGTCCGAACGGCGCGACGCCTGTGCCCCACCTCGCGGCCGGCAGTCCATGCGCGCCCCCGAGCGTTGATGCAGCAATCTCTGCGCATCCGCAGCATGAAACGCCCGTCAGCGGCTGAAGAAATTCACCATGCGCACCCCCACTTCGCGGCGCCGCCGTCCTGACCTCGCAGGCGGCAAGCCCGTCTGGCTGTTCGATCTCGACAACACGCTGCACCGCGCGTCACATGCCATTTTCCCCGCGATCAATCGCGGCATGACCCAGTACATCATCGACGCGCTGCAAGTCGACATCGACGAAGCCAACCGTCTGCGCACCGGCTACACGCTGCGCTACGGCGCAGCACTGCTCGGTCTCACGCGCCACCATCCGCTCGACGCGCACGACTTCCTGAAGGTCGTGCACACGTTCCCCGACCTCTGCTCGATGATCCGTCACGAGCGCGGCGTCGCGCGTCTGATCGCGGCGCTGCCGGGCCGCAAGATCGTGCTGACCAACGCGCCCGAAACCTACGCGCGCGCGGTGCTCGCCGAGTTGCGCATCGAGCGGCTATTCGAGCGCGTGATCGCGATCGAGCACATGCGCGATCGCCGCCAATGGCGCGCGAAGCCCGATCACGCGATGCTGCGCCGCGCGATGCGCGACGCGCACGTGTCGCTGAAAGACGCGATCCTCGTCGAGGACACGCGTTCGCACCTGAAAAACTATCGACGGCTCGGCATCCGCACCGTGTGGATCACCGGGCACCTGGCGCGCAAGCCGCGCGCGGACGGTGTACCGACGCGCCTGCCGGGCACCGGCCGGCCGCATTATGTCGACCGCAGCATTCGTTCGCTAAAATCGCTACGACCGGGCACGCGCTCGGTTCGATGGAAGGGACGCACGCCGGGACAGTAGGGACGAAAGCCGCCAACGACATCAGCCGGGGGACCACAGCCATGCAGCCGATCGACAAGCCTGACGAAACCTCAGCCGCAGCCTCCCCCGCGGCGCCGGCCGCCACACGCTCGCCGCGTCCGAAGCCGGGCGAGCGTCGCGTGCACATCCTGCAGACGCTTGCCAGCATGCTCGAGGCGCCGAAGCGCGAGAAGGTCACCACGGCCGCGCTCGCCGCCCGGCTAGGTGTGTCGGAAGCCGCGCTGTATCGCCATTTCGCCAGCAAGGCGCAGATGTTCGAAGGGCTGATCGAGTTCATCGAGCAGACGCTGTTCGGCCTCATCAACCAGATCACCAATCACGAAAACAACGGCGTGCTGCAGGCGCGCGCGATCGCGCTGATGCTGCTCAACTTTCCCGCGAAAAATCCCGGCATGACGCGCGTGCTGACCTGCGAGGCGCTGATCGGCGAGCACGAGCGACTCACCGAGCGCGTGAACCAGATGCTCGAGCGCGTCGAGGCATCGCTGAAGCAGTGCTTGCGGCTGGCGCAGACCGAAGCGCTTGCCCGTGCGAATAACGACGTCACAGGCAACGCCGGCCCGCAGACCGCACCGCAATCCGCTGCGTTGCCTGCCGACTACGATCCTGCAATTCGCGCGAGCCTGGTGGTGAGCTACGTGATCGGCCGCTGGCATCGCTATGTGCGCAGCGGTTTCGCGCGGCCGCCCGCCGAACACGCGGACGAGCAACTGCTGCTGATTCTTCAGTAGTCCGCGAGGACTCGCCCCCTTCGCGCGGCATCGCCCGTGCCGCTGCCGCGCGGAATTTTCCGCTATACTTTGCGCCTGATGTTGCCGCGGCCTTCCGATGCATAAGGGACCGCGCCAAGGCATCCCGAAGCACGTTGCACCCGGTTTCACACCCCTTCACGCGCCGATTTGCTGACTCGATTGCGGGCGCGCGAACCCTTGGCCCCAGGCCCGCGGTTCACTATAAATGCGGCTAAAGAGGTCGTCAGCTTCGCACATCGTCCTTCTCTTCGTGCTTCGCCGACGCCGTTTAGCCGCCCTGTTGACTCAATGGCGGAATGAATGGAATCCATCGGCATCGTCGCTCCCCAAAAAATGCATTTCACCGAGCCGCTGCCATTACGCAACGGCAGCTCGCTCGCAGGCTACGACCTGATGGTCGAGACCTACGGCACGCTCAATGCCGCGCGCAGCAATGCGGTGCTCGTGTGCCACGCGCTGAACGCATCGCATCACGTGGCGGGCGTGTACGCCGACAATCCGAAGGACATCGGCTGGTGGGACAACATGGTCGGCCCGGGCAAGCCGCTCGATACCGACAGGTTTTTCGTGATCGGCGTGAACAACCTCGGCTCGTGCTTCGGCTCGACCGGGCCGATGAGCATCGACCCCGCGACCGGCAAGCCGTATGGCGCGACCTTTCCGGTCGTCACCGTCGAAGACTGGGTCAACGCTCAGGCGCGCGTCGCCGACGCGTTCGGCATCACGCGCTTCGCCGCCGTGATGGGCGGCAGTCTCGGCGGCATGCAGGCGCTCGCGTGGAGCATGATGTATCCGGAGCGGGTCGCGCATTGCATCGTGGTCGCATCGACGCCGAAACTGTCCGCGCAGAACATCGCGTTCAACGAGGTCGCACGCTCGGCGATCCTGTCGGACCCCGACTTCCACGGCGGCAACTACTACGCGCACGGCGTGAAACCGAAGCGCGGCCTGCGCGTCGCGCGGATGATCGGCCACATCACGTATTTGTCGGACGACGACATGGCCGAAAAATTCGGCCGCTCGCTGCGTCGCGCGGAAGGCGCGCTCGATGACTACAACTTCAGCTTCGACGTCGAGTTCGAAGTGGAATCGTATCTGCGCTATCAGGGCGACAAGTTCGCCGACTACTTCGACGCGAACACCTACCTGCTGATCACGCGCGCGCTCGACTACTTCGATCCGGCCAAGGCCTTCGACGGCGATCTGACCGCCGCGCTGGCGCACACCACCGCGAAGTATCTGATCGCGAGCTTCTCGACCGACTGGCGTTTCGCGCCGGCACGCTCGCGCGAACTGGTGAAGGCGCTGCTCGACCACAAGCGCACGGTCACCTATGCGGAGATCGACGCGCCGCACGGCCACGACGCCTTCCTGCTCGACGATGCGCGCTATCACAACCTGCTGCGCGCCTACTACGAACGCATTGCAAACGAGGTTAACGCATGAACCAGCGAGCACTTGATTACCTGGCATTGCGCCCGGACTTCCGCGCGATCGCCCGCTGGGTCGAACCGCGCGCGACCGTGCTCGATCTCGGCTGCGCGGACGGCTCGCTGCTGTCGCTGCTGAACGAAGAACTGGACGTGCAGGGCTACGGCATCGAGATCAACGACGCCGGCGTGCTCGCCGCGACGCAGAAGGGCGTCAACGTGATCCAGCAGAATCTCGAAGACGGCCTGCGCCTGTTCGAAGACGGCAGCTTCGATTTCGCGGTGCTGTCGCAGACGCTGCAGACGATTCATCAGACCGCGGCGATCCTGCGCGAGACGGTGCGCGTCGGCAAGCAATGCATCGTGTCGTTTCCGAATTTCGGCTATTGGGCGCATCGGCTGTCGGTGTTGCAGGGGCGTATGCCGGTGTCGAAGTCGCTGCCTTATCAATGGCACAACACGCCGAACGTGCGTGTGCTGACGATCAAGGACTTCGAAGCGCTCGCGCCCGAGGTCGGCATCGAGATTCTCGATCGCGTCGTGCTGCATGACGGACAGGTGGTGCGTTGGGGCGTGAACTGGCGTGGTAGTCTTGCGGTCTATCGCGTCAAGAAAAGCTAACGTCACTTATCCACATGTCGAACCCGCCGCACGAGGCGCCCGCACTTACCGCTCACGAAGAACATCCCGGCTGGCGCGCGTTTTTGAATACGCGCATGCTGATTTGCGTCTTTCTCGGCTTCACGTCGGGATTGCCGCTGTTTACGCTCGTCTACCTCGTGCAGGCGTGGCTGCGCTCGGAAGGCGTCAATCTGAAGGAAATCGGCCTCTTCGCGCTGATCCAGTTTCCGTACACCTGGAAATTCGTCTGGGCACCGCTGATGGACCGCTACGTACCGCGCGTGCCCGGTTGGCGGCCCGGCAGACGGCGCGGCTGGATGCTCGTCACGCAATTGCTCGTGGCCGGCGCGATGGCGACGCTCGGTTTCGTGTCGCCACGCGAATCGATCTGGACCGTCGCCGCGCTGACCGCTCTGGTCGCGTTCTTCGGCGCGAGCTCCGACATCGTGATCGACGCGTACCGGCGTGAATTGCTCAGCGACACGCAGCAGGGCCTCGGCAACGCGGTGCACGTGAACGCGTACAAGATCGCGGCGCTCGTGCCCGGTTCGCTCGCGCTGATTTTGTCCGATCATCTGCCGTGGAGCACCGTCTTCATCGTGACGGCCGCGTTCATGCTGCCGGGCGTTCTGATGACGCTGGTGGTGCGCGAGCCCGAGGTGCACGGCGAGCCGCCGAAGAATCTGCGCGAGGCGATCGTCGAGCCGTTCAGGGAATTCATTCAGCGCGACGGCTGGCGCGCTGCCCTTTTCGTGCTCGGCTTCATCTTCCTTTACAAGCTCGGCGATACGATGGCGACCACGCTGTCCACGTCGTTCTTCCTCGACATCGGCTTTTCGCGCACGCAGATCGGCGTGATCGCCAAGACCACGGCGTTCGGCGCGAGTCTCGCGGGCGGCATCGTCGGCGGGATCTGGCTGATGAAGATCGGCATCGGCCGCGGCTTGTGGATCTTCGGTTTGCTGCAGATGGTGTCGACGCTCGGCTTCGCGTGGCTCGCGCATCTCGGGCCGGATTCGCCCGGACTTGCCGCGATTTACAACATTGCCGTCGCACTGAGCCAGGGGACGACGAAGCTGCTGTCGTTGGTCGGCATCGACTGGAGCGTGCAGCTCGATCCACGCTCGGTCGCGCTCGCGCTCGTGTACGGCTTCGAGACCTTCGCCACCGGTCTCACGATGGCCGCATTCACCGCGTTTATCGCGAGCACCACCGATCCGCGCTACACCGCGACGCAGTTCGCGCTGTTCACGAGCCTCGCGTCGGTGCCGCGCACGCTCGCGTCGGCGGCGAGCGGCTATGTGGTCGCGCGGATGGGCTGGTTCAACTACTTCATCCTCTGCACCGCGCTCGCGGTGCCCGGCATGCTGCTGCTGGTGCGTATCGCGCCGTGGAGGGACCGGTCGTGAAGGTACCGATTCCGACCCGCGCGCGCCGCGCCGCACTCGGCGCCGTAAGCGTCCTCGGTTGCGCGAGCGTCGCGCTGGCGATGCCGGCGGGCGCCTATGCGGCCGGCACGCCGGCGACTGGCGCCAGCCCGGTGAGCGGCGCGCAAGCGCGCGCGCCGGCCGCCGCGACCACCAGCGGTGCGACGCCCAACCCGGCCCCGATGCCTGCGGCCAGGTCCGCGACCAGCGGCGCCAGCGCCGCGGAAAACGCGACTTCGGCTGCAGCCGGCAACAGCGGCAACAACAGCGCCAGCGGTGCCAATCCTGGCGCGAATAACAGCACCGGCGCCAACGCCGGTGCCCCGGGCACGCCCAGCGCTAGCGGTAGCGCTCCGGGCGCCGCTACCTCCGGCTCCGCGCCGCAGCCCGCGCCCCCTCCCGCCACCGCCAAAGCGCCCGCCGCGGCATCGCCCCCCGCGGCCGTCCCGCCGCCCTACTACGTGAGCCCGCAACTGCGCTACGGCGGCTACATGGTGTTCCGCAACCTGATCCCGTCGTCGATACTCGAGGCGCAGGCCGCCGAGGAGTTCAGCCAGATCGTCTACGGCGCCAGCCACGCGAACCGCCTGTACGGCGAGACGGACGCGCGCGTGACGCGCGTGCGCTCGATCATCAACCGGATGATTCCGTACTCGTTGAAATGGAACGAGCGAGCCAGGCTCTGGAAGTGGGAAGTCGCGGTGGTGCGCTCGAACGACATCCGCATGTACTGCCTGCCGGGCGGCAAGATCGTCGTCTATAGCGGGATTCTCGATCGCGTCCGCCTGAACGACAACGAGGTCGGCATGCTGATCGGCCATGAGATCGCGCACGCGTTGCGCGAGCACGCGCGCATGCGGCTCGGTCAGTTGCAGGCGAGCCAGCTCGATTCGTCCGGCACGATTCCGCAACTGTTCGGCCTCGCCGATCTGGGCATGGCGCCGCTCGGCATCGGTTCGCGTCTGCTGGAAATGAAGTACGAGAGCACCGACGAAACCGAAGCCGACGTGATTGGCAGCGATATCGCGTCGCGCGCCGGCTTCGATCCGCGCGCGGCGGTCACGCTGTGGGATAAGCTCGCGCAGGCGACGCGCGGCAGTCGCGGCCAGGGCTTCATCTACGTGCACCCGTACACGCCGGCGCGCCGCGACGACATCATCAAGCGGCTGCCGGACATGCTGCCGCTGTACGCGAAGGCAATCGGCAAGAGCGTCGACGAGTTGCCCGATTATGCAGGCATCGGTCGGCCGACCCGCAAGCCTGCGCGCGACTGATATCGGTGCTGTCGGAGAGCGGCGCGCTCAAGCGCCGCGCCTTGCTTACTTCTTGATCTTGACCTTATGGTCGTAGTCGACGGTCAGCGGCGCATGGTCGCTGAACTTGATGTCGCGGAACACGTCGGTGCGCTTCGCCTTGCTTGCGATGCCCGGCGTCGCGATCTGGTAATCGATCCGCCACCCGACGTTCTTCGCATACGCCTGACCGCGATTGCTCCACCACGTGTACTGCTCGGGCCGCTGGTCGAGCGTGCGGAACACGTCCACATAACCGACTTCGTCGAACAGTTTGTCGAGCCATGCGCGCTCTTCGGGCAGGCAGCCCGAATTCTTCTGGTTGCTCTTCCAGTTCTTGATGTCGATTTCCTTGTGCACGATGTTCACGTCGCCGCACACGATCACCTCGCGCTCCTTCGCCAGTTCGGCGAGATGCGGCATGAACTCGTCCATGAAACGGAACTTGGCCTGCTGGCGCTCGTCGCCGCTCGACCCCGACGGCACATACACCGAGACCACCGACAGCTTGCCGAAACGCAGCTCGACGTAGCGCCCTTCCGGGTCGAACTCCTCGCTGCCGAAGCCGATGACCACTTCGTCCGGCTCATGACGCGTATAGACGCCCGCGCCGCTATAACCCTTTTTTACCGCATGCTGGAAATAGCCGGTGAAATCATGCGGCGCCATGAACTCCGGCGTCATATCATCCTGCGAGCATTTGATTTCCTGCACGCAAAGCACGTCGGCGCCCTGTTCGCCGAACCAGTCGAAAAAGCCCTTCTTCGCCGCCGAGCGGATGCCGTTGAGGTTGGCGGTAATCACACGCAACATGTCTTTCCTCTTTTGTTCGATTCGTTTCTGAAGCCAAGGGGCAAGGCCGCGTTCACTCGACCTTGACGCCCTTCAGCGATTCCTTGGCCGGCGGATATTCGAGCTTCAGCGCGTCGAGCGTGCGCAGCAGCAGTTCGGCGACCATCACGTTGCGATGCGTCTTCGACTCGGCCGGAATCACGTACCACGGCGCGTATTCGGTCGACGTCGCGGCCAGTGTGTCGCGATACGCGGACTGATAAGCGTCCCACTGCTTGCGCGCTTCGAGATCCGACACGTCGAATTTCCAGTGCTTCAGCGGATCGTCGATGCGCTCCTGCAAACGCACACGCTGCTCGTCCCTTGAAATGTGCAGCATGCACTTGAGAATCGTCGCGCCGCTGTCGGCGAGCATCTCCTCGAACTGACGGATGTGGCGGCACCGCTGCTGGAACGCCGCGGCGTCGAGCGCGCCCAGCACGGTCGGCACGAGCAGGTCTTCGTAGTGACTGCGGTTGAAGATCGTCAGCTCGCCGGCCGCGGGTGCCTGCGAATGCACGCGCCACAGGAAGTCGTGCGCGAGTTCGACGGGCGTCGGCGCCTTGAACGGCACGATGCGCAAGCCGAGCGGATCGACTTCGTGAAATACCGCGCGGATCGTGCCGTCCTTGCCGCTCGTGTCCATGCCTTGCAGCACTAGCAGAACGCGGCGCGTGCGCTGCGCGTGCAACCGCTCCTGCAGGTTGTCGAGCAGCAGGCCTACTTCCGACAGACGCGCGCGGTCAGCGTCTTTCGAGCCGCTCGAAAACGGCTTCGCCTTCGGATCGAAATGGTCGAGCGAGAAGTGGTTTTTTTTCTTGCCGTCGTCGAAATACGGCACGCGGAAATCGTCGAGATCGGGTTGCTTTGTCATGCATACACTCCAAGGTCTACGCTTGCCTACGCTTAACCGGCTGAAGCGGGTCCGCAAAATAAAACGGGCCGTTGCCCTGCTTCGATCCGGCAACGGCCCGTGGTGACACGGGCGCGATCACGCCCGGCCCGCGGCACTTCAACTCAGGACAACTTCTTCTTGAGCAATTCATTGACCTGAGCAGGGTTGGCCTTACCCTTGGTTGCTTTCATCGCCTGGCCGATCAGCGCGTTGAACGCCTTTTCCTTGCCGGCGCGATATTCGTCGACCGACTTCTGGTTCGCGGCGAGCACTTCGTCGATGATCGCTTCGAGCGCGCCGGTGTCCGAAATCTGCGTCAAGCCTTTCGCCTCGATGATGCGATCGGCGGCGGCTTCGTCGGTGGCCTTCTCTTCCCAGATCGCGAGGAAGATTTCCTTCGCGATCTTGTTCGAGATCGTACCGTCGGCAATACGTTGCAGAACCAGCGCGAGCTGCGCGGCCGAGACCGGGCACGCGGCAATGTCGAGGCCTTCGCGATTGAGCTGCGACGACACTTCACCCATCACCCAGTTCGCCGCGACCTTCGCGTTGGCCGCACCGAACTTGGCGACCACCGCTTCGTAGTAAGCGGCCGTCGCCTTGCTCGAGGTCAGCACGTTCGCGTCGTACGGCGTGAGTCCGTACTGCGACACGAAGCGCCGCTGGATCGCTTCCGGCAGTTCCGGCATCTCGCTCTTCACGCGCTCGACCCACGCGGCGTCGATCACGAGCGGCATCAGGTCGGGGTCGGGGAAATAGCGGTAGTCATGCGCGTCTTCCTTGCTGCGCATCGAACGCGTCTCGCGCTTGTCCGGATCGTACAGACGCGTTTCCTGCACCACCGTGCCGCCGTCTTCGATCAGTTCGATCTGGCGACGCACTTCGTACTGGATCGCTTCTTCGAGGAAGCGGAACGAGTTCAGGTTCTTGGTCTCGGTGCGCGTGCCGAATTCCTTCTGGCCGACCGGACGCACCGACACGTTCGCGTCGCAGCGGAACGAGCCTTCCTGCATGTTGCCGTCGCAGATGCCGAGCCACACGACGAGCGTGTGCAGCGACTTCGCGTAGGCAACGGCCTCGGCCGCGCTGCGCATTTCCGGCTCGGTGACGATTTCGAGCAGCGGCGTGCCGGCGCGATTCAGGTCGATGCCGGTCATGCCCGCGAAGTCTTCGTGCAGCGACTTGCCCGCGTCTTCCTCGAGGTGGGCGCGCGTCAGGTTGATGGTTTTCTCGTACGCTTCCTTGCCCGCCTTTTCATTGGCCGGCACCTGGATCGTCACCTGACCGCCCTGCACGACGGGAATTTCGTACTGGCTGATCTGGTAGCCCTTCGGCAGGTCCGGGTAGAAATAATTCTTGCGCGCGAAGATGCTGCGCGGCGCCACCGTTGCGCCGATCGCGAGGCCGAACTGAATGGCGCGTTCGACCGCGCCGCGGTTCATCACCGGCAGCGTGCCGGGCAAGGCCAGATCGACGGGGCTCGCCTGCGTGTTCGGCGCGGCGCCGAATTGCGTCGCGGTGCCCGAGAAGATTTTCGAATGCGTCGACAACTGCGTGTGGGTCTCCAGACCGATCACGACTTCCCATTGTTTGGTCATGGTGCTCACACTCCTGCCGGTGCCTGACGGTGCCAGTCGGTCGCGCGCTGGAACGCGCCGGCCACCTGCAGCATCCGGGCTTCGTTGAAATAGTTGCCGATGATCTGCAGACCGACCGGACGCTGCGCATTCGCGCCCGCGCCGAAACCGCACGGCACGCTCATGCCCGGCAGGCCGGCGAGGCTCACCGACAGCGTATAGATGTCGGCCAGATACATCTGCACCGGATCGTCGCCCTTCGCGCCGATGTCCCACGCCACCGACGGCGCGACCGGTCCCATGATCACGTCGCACTGCTTGAACGCTTGCTGGAAGTCCTGCGCGATGATGCGGCGGATCTTCTGCGCCTGCAGGTAGTACGCGTCGTAGTAGCCGTGCGACAGCACGTAGGTGCCGACCAGAATGCGGCGCTTCACTTCCGGGCCGAAGCCTTCGGCGCGCGACTTCTTGTACATGTCGAGCAGATCGCGGTACCCGGCCGCGCGATGGCCAAACCGCACGCCATCGAAACGCGACAGGTTCGACGATGCTTCGGCCGGCGCGATCACGTAGTAGACCGGGATCGACAGTTCGGTCTTCGGCAGCGACACCTCGACGAGCGTCGCGCCGAGCGCTTCGTAGTGCTTCAAGGCGGTGTCGATCGACGCGCGCACGTCGTCGGCGAGACCGGGGCCGAAATACTCCTTCGGCAGGCCGATGCGCAGACCGGCGAGCGGCTTGTCCGTGCCGCCGTCCTGCCACGACTTGCCGAGATAGCGCGTGTAGTCCTCGTGCTCGTGCGAGAGGCTCGTCGAGTCGCGCTCGTCGAAGCCGGCCATCGCGTTGAGCAGCGCCGCGCAGTCCGCGGCGCTTTGCGCCAAAGGGCCGCCTTGGTCGAGCGACGACGCGAACGCGATCATGCCGTAGCGCGACACCCGGCCGTACGTCGGCTTGATGCCGGTGACGCCCGAGAACGACGCCGGCTGGCGAATCGAGCCGCCGGTGTCGGTGCCGGTCGCGGCGGGCGCGAGACGCCCGGCCACGGCGGCAGCCGAGCCGCCCGACGAACCGCCCGGCACGGCCTTGCGGTCCCACGGATTCTGCACGGCGCCGAAATACGAATTCTCGTTGGACGAACCCATCGCGAACTCGTCCATGTTGGTCTTGCCCACGCACACCATGCCGGCGTTCTGCAGACGCGCGACCACGGTCGCGTCGAACGGGCTTTCGTAGTTCGCGAGCATCTTCGAGCCGGCCGTGGAGCGCCAGCCCTTCGTGACGAACACATCCTTGTGCGCGATCGGCAGGCCGACCAGCGGGCCCGCATGGCCGGTGTGCAGCAGCGCGTCGGCGGCTTTCGCCTGCGCGAGCGTCAGTTCCGGATCGACCTGAATGAACGCGTTCAGGCTATTGGCCGCGTCGATCCGCTTCAGGTACAGCTGCGCCAGTTCGACTGCGGAGCATTGCTTGGCCGCGAGCGCGGCGCGCAGTTCGCTCAAACTTTTTTCATGCATTGCGTTTTATCCTGGAAAGCGCGGCAGCGTGGTCACGCCGCCGTGGAGGCGTTCGGTTGCCCGTCGGCAGACCGGTCCGGCAAGGTTCGCGGCGAGGACGCGCGTCTGGACCACGGAGGCTCGCGCAGACGCCAGACGCGGGGTCTGCCGGGCGGGTCTTATTCGATCACCTTCGGCACGAGGTACAGGCCGTCCTGAACGGCCGGCGCGGGGCGCTGGAAAGCCTCGCGCTCGACCGTCTCCGTGACGGCGTCGTCACGCAGACGCAGCGCGACGTCTTCGATCTGCTCGATCGGGTGGGCAAGCGGCGCGATGCCGGTGGTATCGACCGCCTGCATCTGCTCGACGAGGCCGAAAAAATCATTGAGCTGGGCACGCGTGTGCTCGGCGTCGGCATCGGCCAGTTCGAGTCGCGCGAGATGCGCGATGCGTTTTACATCGGTCAGGGTCAGAGCCATGCAGTCACCGGAAAGGGTGGAATGTCACAACAGTTAAAAAGTCGCGTTGTAACAGCGGGTTACGACAAGATAGGACAATCCAGAAAAAGGAGCGGCAATGACAAAATGTGCGCTCCGTTTCCTTCAAAACATCCAAAATTATAAGGTATCATTACGCGTTCGACCCAAACCCGGACCGACTTACCAAGGCCTTACGGACAATTCCAAGAACGTCCGGCGCTTTCCGCCCTGGCTTTGCAACGGCCTCCGGTAGACTCCCCCGCGGCTTCAAGTTCATGTGGCGTCGCTACCGCCCGGTTGAAGCTGTTATTTTTCCGCTGCCGCCCTACGCATACGGTGCGAGGCCCGGCCCCCAGCGAGACAGGATTTTGAATGTTCGGTTTTTTGCGCAGCTACTTCTCCAACGATCTGGCGATTGACCTCGGCACCGCCAACACCCTTATCTACATGCGCGGCAAGGGCATCGTTCTCGACGAACCGTCGGTCGTGTCGATCCGCCAGGAAGGCGGCCCCAACGGCAAGAAGACCATTCAGGCAGTCGGCAAGGAAGCCAAGCAGATGCTCGGCAAGGTGCCGGGCAACATCGAGGCGATCCGCCCGATGAAAGACGGCGTGATCGCCGACTTCACCGTCACCGAGCAGATGATCAAGCAGTTCATCAAGACTGCTCACGAATCGCGCATGTTCTCGCCGTCGCCTCGCATCATCATCTGCGTGCCGTGCGGTTCGACCCAGGTCGAGCGTCGCGCGATCAAGGAAGCCGCGCACGGCGCGGGCGCCTCGCAGGTGTATCTGATCGAAGAGCCGATGGCTGCCGCGATCGGCGCGGGCCTGCCGGTGTCGGAAGCAACGGGTTCGATGGTCGTCGACATCGGCGGCGGCACGACAGAAGTCGGCGTGATCTCGCTCGGCGGCATCGTGTACAAGGGCTCGGTGCGCGTCGGCGGCGACAAGTTCGACGAAGCGATCGTCAACTACATCCGCCGCAACTACGGCATGCTGATCGGCGAACAGACCGCCGAAGCCATCAAGAAGGAAATCGGCTCGGCGTTCCCGGGCTCCGAAGTCAAGGAAATGGAAGTGAAGGGCCGCAATCTGTCGGAAGGCATTCCGCGCAGCTTCACGATCTCCAGCAACGAAATCCTCGAAGCGCTGACCGATCCGCTGAACCAGATCGTGTCGTCGGTGAAGATCGCACTGGAACAGACGCCGCCGGAACTCGGCGCGGACATCGCCGAGCGCGGCATGATGCTGACCGGCGGTGGCGCGCTGCTGCGCGACCTCGATCGCCTGCTCGCCGAAGAAACCGGCCTGCCGGTGCTCGTCGCCGAAGACCCGCTGACCTGCGTCGTGCGCGGCTCGGGCATGGCGCTCGAACGCATGGACAAGCTCGGCAGCATCTTCTCGTACGAGTAAGCGAGCCCTTCCTCCCATGTCAGTAGCGCGGATCTGGCACACGGCCCCTTGTGGGCCGCTTTGTCGTTGGCTGGGCCGACCAGCCTCCGCGCGCTGACCGCGCGCGCCTTGCGCGTCGCCGTCTCACCCAACCGCTCACGCCCCCGGCGCCGACCATGGAATACAGTCCGCCGCCCCTGTTCAAGCAAGGCCCCTCCGCTCTGGCCCGACTGGTGTTCTTCGTCGTGCTGGCGCTCGCCCTGCTGATCTCCGATGCTCGCTTCCAGACGCTCGAAATCGTCCGCGGCGTGCTCGGCGCGGGTCTTTATCCTTTGCAGCGCGCAGCGCTCGTGCCGCGCGACATCTTCATGGGCGCCGCCGACCTCGCCGTGACGAGCGCCACGCTACGCGACGAGAACGCGAAGCTGCGCGCGAAGGATCTGCGGCTGTCGCAGCAGGCCAATCTGGCCGCGTCGCTCGCCGCCGAAAATGGCCATCTGCGCGCGCTGATGCAACTGTCGCAGAGCCTCACCACGCAATCGCTGCCCGCCGAAATCCAGTACGACACGCGCGATCCGTTCACGCAGAAGGTCGTGATCGGACGCGGCGCGCAGCAAGGCATCCAGAACGGCTCGCCGGTCGTCGACGAAGATGGCGTGATCGGCCAGGTCACACGGGTGTTCCCGCTGCAGGCCGAAGTCACGCTGCTGACGGACAAGGACCAGGCGGTGCCGGTCGAAATTCTGCGCACCGGCTTGCGCAGCGTGATCTACGGTACGCCGAAGGGTGACACGCTCGATCTGCGCTTCGTGCCGATCAGCGCCGACGTCCAGACCGGCGACGAGCTCGTCACGAGCGGCCTCGACGGCGTGTATCCGCCGGGGCTGCCGGTCGCGAAGGTCGTGCGCGTCGACAAGCAGGCCGACACCGCGTTTGCGCGCGTAGTCAGTCTGCCGGTCGCCGCGGTGCGCGGTGCGCGTCAGGTGCTCGTGCTGCACGTCCAGAACAACGCGCCGCCGCGCCCGGCGGACGAACCCGACGCGGCAACCGTCGCGAAGGAAGCGAAAGCGAAGAAGGGCGCCAAAGCAGCGGACGGCAAGGGCGCGGCGGACAAATCCGCCGCCAGGCCAGCCGACAGGAACGCCGCCGACAAAACGCCGACCGAAAAGCCCGCAGCCAAATCCGTGGAAAAGGCGCCGGGCAAAGCTGCGGCCGACAGGAAAGCCGAAAAGCCGGCCGCCGCGAAGAACGTGAAGCCGCAAGCCGAGCCGGGGGCTCAGCCATGAATCGCCCGCAATACATCCTGCAGCCCGTCAACCCGTACTTCATCGCGTTCAGCCTCGCTTCCGCGTTCCTGCTGAACCTGATGCCGTGGGGGCGTCTCGCCGGCGTGCCCGATTTCGTCGCACTCGTGCTGCTGTTCTGGAATGTCCATCAGCCGCGCAAGGTGGGCATGGGCATCGCGTTTCTGCTCGGTCTGCTGATGGACGTGCACAACGCGAGCCTGCTCGGCGAGCACGCGCTCGCCTACACGCTGCTGTCGTACGGCGCGATCACGATTCACCGCCGCGTGCTGTGGATGTCGCTCGGCGTGCAAATGTTCGCGGTGATGCCGCTGCTCGTCGTCGCGCAACTGGTGCCGTTCGTGATCCGGTTGTTGACCGGCGCGGCGTTTCCGGGCTGGAGTTATCTGATCGACGGTTTCGTCGAAGCTGCGCTGTGGCCGGTCGCCAGCATCTTGCTGCTGATGCCGCAGCGCCGCCCCGCCGACCCGGACGATACGCGCCCCATTTGATCCCGCATCGGGCTCACCGGCCGCGGCCAGTTTGGGCGCACACTCTTGATGGCCGCATGCCGGCCTTTTGCAGAATCGCATGACCGAATTCAAGGACACTCAACAGCAGCTCACGAAATTCCGCCTGCGCGTCGCGGCGGCGGGCCTGTTCGTGTTTGTCTGCTTCGGGCTGATCGGCTTCCGCTTCCTGTTCCTGCAGGTCTGGCACTACAGCAAGTACTCGCTGCAAGCCGATGAAAACCGCATCTCCGTCGCGCCGATCGTGCCGAACCGCGGCATCATCACCGACCGGAACGGCGTCGTGCTCGCGAAGAACTACTCCGCCTATACGCTTGAAATCACCCCGTCGAAGCTGAACGACACGCTCGATAACGTGATCGACAACCTCGCCGCCGTCGTGTCGATCGATGCGCGCGACCGTCGCCGCTTCAAGAAGCTGCAGGAAGACTCGAAGAACTTCGAAAGTCTGCCGATCCGCACGCGGCTGACCGACGACGAAGTCGCGCGCTTCACCGCGCAGCGCTTCCGCTTTCCTGGCGTCGAAGTGCGCGCGCGGCTGTTCCGCCAGTACCCGCTCGGGCCGACCGCCGCGCACGTGATCGGCTACATCGGACGGATTTCGCAACGCGACCAGGACCGCATCGACGACGCCAGCGATCAGAACGACAGCGACCCGGACCACTACGATCCGCGTCTTGACGCGAACAACTACAAGGGCACCGATTACATCGGCAAGATCGGCGTCGAGCAGAGCTACGAGACCGAGCTGCACGGCCAGACCGGTTTCGAGGAAGTCGAGGTGACGGCGGGCGGCCGCCCGGTGCGTACGCTGTCGCGCACCCAGGCGACGCCGGGCAACAACCTCGTGCTGTCGCTCGACATCGGCCTTCAGCAGGTCGCCGAGCAGGCGTTCGCCGGACACCGCGGCGCGCTCGTCGCGATCGAGCCGTCCACCGGCGACGTGCTCGCGTTCGTGTCGGCGCCGAGCTTCGATCCGAATTCCTTCGTCGACGGCATCGACCAGCAGACCTGGGACGAACTGAACAACTCGCCCGACCATCCTCTCCTGAACCGGCCGCTGCACGGCACCTATCCGCCGGGCTCGACCTACAAGCCGTTCATGGCGCTCGCCGCGCTGACGCTGCACAAGCGCACGCCGAGCTGGGGCTTCCAGGACCCCGGTTACTACACGTTCGGCGGCCACACGTTCCGCAACGACGTGCGCTCGGGCCAAGGCTGGATCGACATGAACCGCGCGATCGTCGTGTCGAACGACACGTACTTCTACATGCTCGCGCACGATCTCGGCGTCAACAACATCGCCAACTTCATGAAGCCGTGGGGCTTCGGGCAGATCACCGGCATCGACATCGCCGGCGAAGCGAAGGGCATCCTGCCGTCGACCGACTGGAAGCGCCACGCGTACCGCCGCCCCGAGCAGCAGAAGTGGTACGAAGGCGAAACGGTCAGCCTCGGCATCGGCCAGGGCTACAACTCGTTCACGATCCTGCAGCTGGCCCATGCCACCGCAACGCTCGCGAACAACGGCGTCGTGATGAAGCCGCACCTCGTGCGCGACATCGAGAATCCGATCACGAAGGACACGCGGCCGGTGGTGCGCGATCCGAGCTACAAGATCGCGGTCAAGCAGCAGGACATCGACTTCATCAAGCGCGCGATGGAAGGCGTGGTCACGAACGGCACGGCGGCCAAAGTGTTCGCGGGCGCGCCATATCAGGCGGCCGGCAAGACCGGTACCGCCCAGGTGTACTCGCTGCAAGGCGCGAACTACAAAGGTCACGCGGTTGCCGAGAATTTGCGCGATCACGCGCTGTTCATCGCCTTCGCGCCGGCCGATCAACCGAAGATCGCACTCGCGCTGGTCGTCGAAAACGGCGGCTGGGGCGCGGAGGCGGCCGGTCCGATCGCGCGCAGGGTGCTCGACTATTACCTGGTCGGCAAGAACAAGCCCGGCGCTGAAGAAGCGGCCGTCGCGGTAGCGGCATCGACCACGCTCGAAGCATCCGCGCCGCAGGTCGGCGATACGCCGGCCTCGCATGAGAGCGCTCACTCGCTCAAGATTGCGGCGGGCTTTACGGCACTGCCGATGCCTGGGGCGGCGGCTGCCGCGGCGGCCTCGGGTGCGTCGGCGGCCGTTGCGGCTTCGGGCGCGAATGGCGCGTCTGCGCCGGTGGCGGCGTCGGCTGGCGCGGCGGCAACGGTGCCGGCCAGCGCGCCGGCAGCGGCTTCGGCCACCGCAGCGCGCGCGGCCTCGGCGGCGAAGCCGGCATCGGCTTCGTCCGCGGCAAAGAAATCTGCGTCGCGTACGTCCGGCGCCCCGCACCAACCCCGTCCGGCAAGCGAGCCGGCGCCGACCGTAGCGGCACCATCGCGCGAGGACAGCTTCCAGGGCGCGTCGCCGCGCCAGCCGGCCGCCGGCGGCATCGACGAATAAGGAGAAAGGCATGCAATTCGACAAGCGCGCCTGGCTCGAGCGCATCAAGCGGATGTTCGTAGGCTTCGACCGTCCGCTCGCACTGATCGTGTTTCTGCTGCTGTGCGTCGGCATCGTCACGCTGTACAGCGCGACACTCGACATGCCGGGCCGCGTCGAAGACCAGTTGCGCAACATCCTGCTCACCTTCGTGCTGATGTGGGGGCTCGCCAATGTGCCGCCCAATACGCTGATGCGCTTCGCGGTCCCGCTCTACGCGTTCGGGATCGCGCTACTGGTCGCGGTCGCGATGTTCGGCCTTACGCGCAAGGGCGCGAAGCGCTGGATCAACGTCGGCGTGGTGATCCAGCCATCGGAAATCATGAAGATCGCCACACCGCTGATGCTCGCCTGGTACTACCAGCGCCGCGAAGGCGTGATGCGCTGGTACGACTACCTGGTCGGCTTCGTGATCCTGATCGTGCCGGTCGGCCTGATCGCGAAGCAGCCCGACCTCGGCACGGCCGTGCTCGTGTTCGCGGCCGGCCTGTTCGTGATTTACTTCGCGGGGCTGAGCTTCAAGCTGATCGTGCCGGTGCTGATCGCGGCCGTGATTGCGGTTGCGTCGATCGCGGCGTTCCAGGACAAGATCTGTCAGCCCGAAGTGCAGTGGCCGCTGATGCACGACTACCAGAAGCACCGCATCTGCACGCTGCTCGATCCGACCTCGGACCCGCTCGGCAAAGGCTTCCACACGATTCAAGCGGTGATCGCGATCGGCTCGGGCGGCCCGCTCGGCAAGGGTTGGCTGAAGGGTACGCAGGCGCATCTGGAGTTCATCCCCGAGAAGCACACCGACTTCATCTTCGCGGTGTTTTCGGAAGAGTTCGGTTTGGCAGGCGGAATCGTGCTGCTCACGCTGTACATGCTATTGATCGCGCGCGGGCTCTACATCGCGGCCAACGGCGCGACATTGTTCGGGCGATTATTGGCCGGCTCGTTGACGATGGCATTCTTCACGTACGCGTTCGTCAATATCGGCATGGTGAGCGGGATTCTGCCGGTGGTCGGCGTGCCGTTGCCGTTCATGAGTTACGGTGGCACCGCGCTGACTACATTGGGCGTCGCGATCGGGCTGATCATGAGCGTCGCGCGACAGAAGCGGTTGATGCAGAGCTAACCCGTAGCTAGCGGCACGCAGCAAACGACAATGCAAAAAAGGGGCGCTCGTTGCGAGCGCCCTGTTGCTTTATTGCTGCTTCATTACTGCGGCTTCACTTCCTTCTGATCGCGCAGCTGCGCGCTCAACTGCTGATACTTCAGGCGCGCGGCCGGATCGCCCTGCGCCGCCGCGGCCGCGTAATACGCGCGCGCCACATTCAGATTCCGGTCGACACCATCGCCGCCACGCTCGTAGAACGAGCCGGTCACGTACTGCGCGGTCATGTCGCCGCCCTGCGCCGCTTTCTTGTACCAGACGAACGCCTGCTTGTTGTCACGCTCGGTACCGCGTCCGTCGAGGAACTGATTCGCGAGCGCGAGCTCCGCCTGCACATGGCCCTGCGCGGCCGCCTTCATGAACCAGCGATGCGCCTCCACCGGATCGCGCTCGACGAACTCGCCATCGTCGTACATCTTGCCGTACACGTATTGCGCGTGCGACATGTTCGCGTCGGCGGCCTTGCGCAGCCACTTCTTGCCTTCGTCGACGTTGACCGGCGTGCCTTCGCCGTTGAGCAGCATCATCGCGTAGTTGAACTGCGCAAGCCGGCTGCCGCGCTCGGCGGCCTGGCGGAATTCGCTCAGCGCCGCGCCAAGGTTGCCGGCGTTGTAGTCGGCCACCGCGGATTGCGTCTGCGGATCGTTCGCCTTGGCGACGCGATCCTGTGCATACGCGGCGTTCCACGCCCCAGTCGCGAGCAGCGCCGCCGCCATGGTCACTTGCGCGGTCACTCGCGTGATCATCCGCCCGGCGCCCCCCTGCACTGTGCCGTTCATGACCTCACCTCCTGTAATGCCTGGCGCGTCGCGCGCAACATCCAGATCACGTCGGCGGCTAGCGCGACGAAGCGAAAACCGGCGTCGCGATGCTGCCGCGCGCTCGCCACGTCCATCGCGAAGATGCCGGCGGCAATGCCGGCCTTGTCCGCCGCGCTGACGATACGCGCCATCGCCGCCTGCACGTCCGGGTGTTTCGCGTCGCCGAGATGACCAAGGCTCGCGGCGAGATCGGCCGGACCGACGAACACGCAATCGACGCCCGGCGTCGCCGCGATCTGCTCGACCTCCCGCAAGCCGCGCGCCGATTCGATCTGCACAATCGTCGCGATCTGTGCGTTGGCCGTCTGCACGTAATCACGCCGCATGCCGTAACCGGCCGCGCGCACGACGCCCGCGACGCCGCGCAGGCCGTCGAGCGCCTCGGCGGTCGGATATTGGGTGAGCCGCACGGCGCGTGCCGCGTCTTCGGCGGATTCAATGTTCGGGAACATCAGCGTGCGCGCGCCGGCGTCGAGCACGCGCTTGACGAGCCACGGCTCGCTCGCGGGCACCCGCACCACCGGCTCGCTCGGCAGATGGGCGGCGGCAATCGCGCGCAATTGCGACTCGACGCCGCCGCTATCGTTGGGCGCGTGCTCCATGTCGATCAGCAGCCAGTCGAAGCCGGCGTGCGCGAGTGCTTCCGCGGCGGCCTCGCTGCCGAGCGACAACCACAGCCCGATCAGCGGCGCGTTGTCCTTCAGACGTTGTTTGAGGGAGTTGGTGAAGGTGCTCATCGGCTGGCCTCGCGCAGGTTTGCAATGCGAAGCGGGGCCAGATAGTGGATCAGGCAGGCACCGGGGCGCTGACGGCCTCGTTGCCTGCTGCGACGCGATGCGGTGACCGGCATGTCTCGCTCCGTGTGTTGGTCGGAACGATCATACCGTGACAATAACGCGAGAGTTCGTTCGCGTGGCGGGGCGTGGATTCAGGTGGGAAGCGAGTCGCGGACCACCTCGGCCCAGCAATTCGGCGTCTCGTACAGACGCACTTTGTGCAGGCGCAGGTTCACGCCGTAGTGCGCGTCGTAGACGTTCGCGAGAATGTCGAACGCAATCGCGGCGAGGTTTTCGACGGTCGGAATGCGATCGATCACGACCGTCTTGTGACCCGCCATGCTGTCGAGGAAGTCACGCACCTGCGTGTCGCCTTCGTAGACGAGAAACGCGTGGTCCCACTTGTCGACCAGGTGCTCGTTGGCGAGCGACTTCACGTCGGCGAAGTCCATCACCATGCCGCGATCGGGCGCGCCTTCGGTGTCGACCAGATCGCCTTGCAGCGTGATTTCGAGCACGTAGCGATGGCCATGCAGATTACGGCACTGGCTGCGGTGATCGGGAATGCGGTGGCCCGCGTCGAATTCGAGTTTTCGGGTAATCGTCAGCACGGCAAATCAGGGAATGTTCAGATACTTGTGAGTCTGCATCGACAGGCGCCACTGCGGATGACGTTTGCACCAGTCGATCGCGAGCTTCGTGTTGATGTCGCGCGACGGGCCGTCCATCGGCTGGACGAGGAAATACTCGAAGTCGAGCTTGGCGTAGTCGTCGAGGCGCTGGTTGTCCTGCGGGATCACGACTTTCAGTTCGTTGCCCTTCGTCACGACGAGCGGCGCGTCGGCCTTCGGGCTCACGCAGATCCAATCGATCGTGTCGAGCACCGGCAGCGAGCCGTTGGTCTCGATCGCGATCTCGAAGCCGGCCGCGTGCAGCGCGTCGACGAGCGGCTGATCGATCTGCAGCATCGGCTCGCCGCCAGTGCACACGACGAAGCGTTCGCCCTCGCCCTGCGGCCATTGCGACGCGATCATCGCGACCAGGTCGTCAGGTGTGCGGTACTTGCCGCCGTTCTCGCCGTCGGTGCCGACGAAGTCGGTGTCGCAGAAACGGCAGACGGCCTCCGCACGATCCTCTTCGCGGCCGGACCACAGATTGCAGCCCGCGAAACGGCAGAACACGGCCGGCCGCCCGGCATTCGCGCCCTCGCCCTGCAACGTGTAGAAAATTTCCTTGACCGCGTACGTCATGCTGCTTTCTGTCCTGTGTTCCTGAATCAATGATGGGCGCTCTCGCGCGAGCCGTCAGACCGGCTCGGTGACTTTTTCTCCGGCGAGGTAGGCCTCATAGCCACGTTTGCGCAACCGGCATGCCGGGCATTCGCCGCAGCCGAAGCCCCATGAGTGCAACTCGGCCCGTTCGCCGACGTAGCAGGTATGCGTCTCGACGCGCACCAGTTCCACCAATGCGTCGCCGCCGAGCTCGCGCGCGAGGCGCCACGTGTCGGCCTTGTCGAGCCACATCAGCGGCGTCTCCAGCGCGAAGCGCGCGTCCATGCCGAGATTCAGCGCGACCTGCAGCGCCTTCATCGTGTCGTCGCGGCAATCGGGGTAGCCCGAGAAGTCCGTCTCGCACATCCCGCCGACCAGCACCTGCAAACCGCGCCGATACGCGATGGCCGCGGCGATCGTCATGAACATCAGATTGCGGCCCGGCACGAACGTGTTCGGCAACCCATTGGCCGTGGCTTCGATTTCGATCTCGCGCGTCATCGCGGTGTCGCTGATCGCGCCGAGCAGCGACAGGTCGATCGTGTGATCGTCGCCGAGACGATCGGCCCACGCCGGAAACGCACGCGCGACGGCCTGACGGAATCCTTCGCGGCATTCGAGTTCGACACGATGACGCTGACCATAATCGAAGCCGACCGTTTCGACCGTGTCGTAACGGTCGAGCGCCCACGCGAGACACGTGGCAGAATCCTGGCCGCCGGAAAACAGCACGAGCGCGCTACGCTTAGCGTCTTTGCGGATCACCGTGATACTCCGTGAATGAGAGTGCCACGTCGCGCTGCGCGAGGTGCGCCATGCAAGCAACGCGGCGCGACGTGTGCCGGCACTGTGCCGGCCCAAAGCAGTATAGGTCGCGCGTTGCGCGGGAACGTGACTGGGCGCTTATACCGCCGATCGTCGGGCGAAGGATTGGGTGCTTCGGTGCGACATGCTCGGCACTGCATTCGCGCGGTGCACGACCGCGTGCGACGCCTGCATGCAAGTCCTTGAACTGGCGCGATTTTATCACGCGACACCGAATGTCGCCGACGCCAGCTGCCCCACGCGCGCGGCTTCAACTGCATGGCAAGCCGAAGTGACGACTTGTCCGCCAAACGGAAAAGCCCCAGGGAATCTTGCGATTTCCTGGGGCTGAATCCTGGTGGCCTGGGGCGGAATCGAACCACCGACACGCGGATTTTCAATCCGCTGCTCTACCAACTGAGCTACCGGGCCAACGAAGAACGAAACTATATCAAGCGATCCGCAGTTCAGCAAGCCCCTTCATAAATAATTTGCCGGGCCGCGTTCGCATGCAACACGTGGCGCTCACTCCCCTTTGTTCTTGCCGAGATCGACGCCGAGTTGCTTCAGCTTGCGATAAAGATGCGTGCGCTCGAGACCGGTCTTCTCCGCGACACGCGTCATGCTGCCGTTCTCGCGCGCGAGGTGATATTCGAAGTACGCGCGCTCGAACGCATCGCGCGCATCGCGCAGCGGAATGTCGAACGAGATCGACGCGGTTTGCGCGGCGAGCGCGCCGCCGCCGACGCCATCGGACGACAGTATCGGCAACGCGGCCGCCGACGCGACTGACGATGCGCTGACCGGCAACGCCGGCTTCGCAGCCACGCCGCCAGGCACGGCCGCTGCGTTACCACGCGCGAGTCCCTGCTCGACCGCCTTTAGTAGCTTCTGCAACGCGATCGGCTTTTCGAGGAAGTTGAGCGCGCCGATCTTGGTGGCCTCGACCGCGGTGTCGATCGTCGCGTGACCGGACATCATGATCACGGGCATCGTCAATTGACCTTGCGCGGCCCATTCCTTGAGCAGCGTCACGCCGTCGGTGTCCGGCATCCAGATGTCGAGCAGCACGAGGTCCGGCGCCTGACGCAGACGGAACTCGCGCGCCTCCTGCGCGTTTTCAGCGGCCTCCACGACGTGTCCCTCGTCGCTGAGGATCTCCGAGAGCAGTTCCCGGATGCCCATTTCATCATCTACCACCAGGATGGTTGCCATTTACGCTGCCCTTGTCTGCACTGTTGCTTTTGTCGTTCCCTGCGACGCGCCGCCGTGCGCCGGATGGGCACCCGAACCAGGTGCACCCGGCTGCGCGGAGTCGTCCGCCAGTTGAAGGAAGAGAATCGAAATCTGCGCGCCTTCGATCACGTCGCCGGCCTTCATGCGATTGCGAATGTCGATGCGCGCGCCATGTTCGTCGACGATCTTCTTGACCATCGCAAGTCCCAGACCCGTACCCTTGGCCTTGGTCGTCACGTACGGCTCGAACGCGCGTGTGAGGATACGCGCGGGGAAGCCTGGTCCGTTATCCGACACTGTCAGACGGACCGCGACGCGCGCCTTGCCTTGCGCGTCGGGGTCTCCGTATTCTACTGTCCTCGTCTCGAGCAAAACACGCGGATGCGCGACTTCGGCGACCGCGTCCTGCGCGTTCTGCAGCAGGTTGTGGATCACCTGACGCAACTGCGTCGCGTCGCCGCGTATCGCGGGCAAGGCCGCCAGCTCGACCTGGATCGCGCCCTTGCCTTCTTCGATACCGTACAGCGTGAGCACCTCGCTGACCAGACCATTCAATTGCAGATGCGCGAGTACCGCGGGCGGTGTGCGCGCGTAGTCGCGGAAATCGTCGACCATCTGCTTCATTGCGGCGACCTGATTGACGATCGTCGTCGCGCCGCGCTTCAGCACGTCCGCATCCGACGGCGCGAGCTTGTCGGCGAGCTTCATCTGCAAACGCTCGGCCGACAGTTGAATCGGCGTGAGCGGATTCTTGATCTCGTGCGCGAGGCGCCGCGCGACTTCGCCCCATGCGATCGAACGCTGCGCGGAGATCACGTCGGAGATGTCGTCGAACACGATCACGTAGCCCGCGGTCTGCCTGTCTTCAGCGTCGCGCTCGTTTGCCGCGAGGAGGCGCGCGCCGCGCACGAGCAGCGTGAGCGGCTCGGTTTCGCCGGGCACCGGCACCGAGAACTGCTGCTGCCAATGGCCGTTGTCGTCATGGCCGTCTTCACTCGCCGCTTCGCGATCGGCGAATGCCTTGCGCACCATCGCGCCGAATTCGCCGAGCACGCCGATCTGATCGAGCGACGAGCCGAGCACCGTCTGGAACGGCTGACGGAAAATCCGCTCGGCGCCTCGATTCGCGGTGGTCAGCCGGAATTGCCGGTCGAACACGAACACACCCGCGGTCAGGTTCGCGAGGATGCTCTCGAGATACGCCTTCGAATGCTCGAGCGCGATACGATTTTTCTCGACCGCCCCGCGCGCCTCCGACAACTGCCGCGTCATCGCATTGAACGACTGCGTGAGGAAACCGAGTTCGTCGCGCGACTTGATCTCGCGCTTTGGCGTGTAGTCCCCCTCGGTGATTTCCTTCGTGCCCTGCGCGAGCAGGAATAGCGGCCGCGCGAGCTGATTGCCGAGCGCCAGCGCGAGCATCATCGCGATGAAAGTCGCGAGAAACAGCGACAGGGTCAGCGTGCCGATGTACATCTTGCGCAAGCCGGTGCGGCCGAGCGCCTTCTCCTGATACTCGCGATACGCGCGCTGCACCGAGTCGGCATTGCGCGCGAGTGTCGTCGAGACCGGCTGCGTCAGTTGCAGGAAGCGCTCGGCGGGCTGCAATAGCGACGCGTTCGCATCGGGAATACGCTGCACCACGCGCAGACGCAGCGCTCCCTTGCCGCCGTGCGCATTCGGATCGCCGTCGACTTCGCCTTCGATCGCCGCATAGCCGTGGCCACGCGCCTGCTCGATCATCAGCGGTGTCGGCAGATCGTTCGGCAGCAGCATCGCGTAGTTGCCGGACGCCTGCGCGACCACGTGCATGTCCGGCGTCGCGCCAGACATGCTGCGGGTCGGCTCGACGATCGTCGCGTCCTGCACACCGAACTGGTCGCGCAAACGCAGCAGCGTCAACGTGGTGCCGGCCGCATCCGCGCTCGCGAGCTGCTCGGACATCAGACGCGCCTTCGTCTGCAGATCGGACAGCGACGCGTCGAGCATGCCACGCCCGAGGTTGAGGCCGGACGCGAGCGCGGTTTCGACGTTCACGTCGAACCACGACTCGATGCTGCGCGACACGAACTGATACGACACGATGTAGATGATGCCGCCCGGCACCACACCGACCAGCGCCATGAAGAACGCGAGCTTCGCGAGCAGCCGTGTGCCGAATTTGCCCGTGCGTAATCGCACGATGATGATGACGACGAGCGTCACCACCACCAGCAGAAAGATCAACGCGACCGCGACGTTGGCCGCATACAGCCACTGGTAATAGCGGTCGAAGAATTCGGTGTTCGCGCTGGCGGCAGCCAGCAACACGAGCAGCAACACGGCCGTCACCGCGACCGTCGACACGAGCACGCGCACGACGATGCTGCTGACACTGGTGGAAGATGAGCGCACTTTATTTAGCACGATCGGCGGCCGTGAAAGTGAAGCGCTTCCAATCGGAGGCGAGGTTCCAGTCGCGGTTGTTCACCGCGTCGATCTGGAACGGCTTGGGCATCAGCCCGATGTCGAGTTGCATGCGCACGGACGCGTTATAGGTTTCGCCGACCCGCACCTGATTGCGGTCGATCACGTGCCACGACGTCACGTGCTTGATCACCGCGAGCGCATCGTTGAGCGTGGAAAAGCCCAGCTGCAAGCCGCCCGACTGCACGCTCGACACGCGATATTCGCGCGTGAGTGGCTGGAACGACAGCCGCAAACTTTGCGACACGCTGACCGGCTGCTCGTCGAACCAGTACCAGCGCGGCCGGCTCAGTTCGAAATCGGTCGTGAAATAAAGCGGAATGCCTTTGTTGACCGCGTCTTCGAGATTGCTGTTCAGCTCGAATTCGAAATGCGCGTCGAGACTCCAGCCGCCGTTGTCGGCCTGCAGCGATGCCCGCTGCACCGCTATCGAGTCAGCGTGCGCCGCGCCCGGCGCTGCAAGCCAGACGGCCAGCGCGATCCAGAGCACGGCAGCGAGCCGAAGCGGGAAGAAGCGTTTTATGGTCACCGTTTCTGAAAGCGCGCGTAGAAAAATCCGTCGTGGTCTGAGTTCGTGCCGGCGCTGAATTCAGCGGGTCGTCCAGCATGAGAACCGGCCGATGGGTCGGCGGGCGCGCGGGCAACTGAGGGTAAAAGCTGCCCCGGCGCGTCCAATCGTACCGCATCCTGGTGCTGGTTTCCAAACCACTGTGCCTGCAACTCGCCCTCTTCGGGGAAGATCGAACAGGTAACGTAAAGCAACTCGCCGCCCGGTTTCACGAGCGGCCACAGCGCGTCGAGAATACGGCGCTGTTCGGCGACGAGCGCGGCGATATCGGACTGCCGACGCAGCCAGCGAATATCCGGATGACGCCGCACGATGCCCGACGCCGAGCACGGCACATCGGCGAGGATGCGGTCGAACGGCTGGTCGAGGTCGTCGTGCCATTGCGCGGGGTTGCCCGCGTCGCCGATGCGCACTTCCGCTTCGAGCTTCAGACGCCGCAGGTTTTCGCCGATGCGGCGCGCGCGAGACGCATCGCTTTCGAGCGCGACCACTTGAATGTTGGCGAGTTCGAGCAGATGCCCGGTCTTGCCGCCAGGGGCCGCGCATGCGTCGAGCACGCGCATGCCGTCACGCACGCCAAGTAATTGCGCGGCGAGTTGCGCACCTGCGTCCTGTACGGACACGACACCATCGCTGAAGCCCGGAATGCGCTCGACCGGCATTGGCGTCGCGAGCGTGACCGCGTACTCGCCAGCCTTGCTCGCGGCGATCTGCTGGCGTTGCAGCACTTGCAGATAGGCGTCGACCGTCGAATGGCGCGCGTTCACGCGCAACGTCAGCGGACCTTGCGTGTTGCCGGCGGCCAGCACCGATTGCCACGCCTCGGGCCATGCGCGCTTCACCGCGTCGATCCACCAGGCCGGATAGTTCCAGCGCGCGACTTCATCGGCTTGCACGGAGGCGAGCAACGTGGCGCGCTCGCGCAAGAAGTTGCGCAGCACCGCGTTGACGAGCCCCTTCGCGAACGCGAACTCGCGACGCGCGCCAATCACCCTGACCGCCTGGTCGACGACCGTGAACGGCGTGTAGGCGGCGCTCGCTTCGTCGTCGACGAGCAGCGCGAGCGCGCACGCGAGCACATGCGCGACGTGCGGCGGAGGCGCCTTCTTCACCAGCTTCGCGATCAGCCACTCGGCGGTCGCGAGACGGCGCAGCGTGCGATAGGCGATATCCTGCACCGCGCCGCGCGCCGCTGCGGCGTTGTCCTCGGGCACCGCCACGAAAACGCTTTGCAGCGCCGCGGGCAAGGCCGCGCCGAGACGCACGGCGCCGACGGCCTGGGCCGCGCAATCGAGTGCGAACCCGAGCGATTCGGGCGACAGTTGCAGCGTCGACAAACGGGACTCGCGCGAACGCGCCGACGAGGAAGCAGAACGCGAAGAAGGCTTTGGAGTCATGAAGGGAGCAAGGGCAAGCCGCACGGTGCGCGCGGCGCAATCAGCGCACATTGTAGCGTGGCGCCGGTGGGGCGCCGCCATGCGTGGGTGGTGGCCGCAGACGCTGTCGCGCAGTGGCGACGAACGGTGTGAAAAAAAGCGGGCCTCGCGGGCCCGCTCTTCAGTACTTCAGGCTCGACGCGCCGAGCGACGCGGCGCCTCAGTCGAAGCGCCCGGTGCGCGCCATTTCCATCAAACGCGCGATGCGTTCCTCGGTCGCAGGGTGCGTCGAGAACAGACTCGCGATACCGCCGCCCGACAGCGGATTCATGATCATCATCTGCGCGGTGGCCGGATGCGCCTCGGCCGTCGGGAACGGAATGCCGCTCGCATAGCGATGGATCTTGTCGAGCGCCGACGCCAGTGCCTGCGGGTCGCCCGAAATCTGCGCGCCGCCCCGGTCGGCTTCGAATTCGCGCGCACGCGAAATCGCCATCTGGATCAACGCACCCGCAATCGGCGCGAGCAGCGCAACCGCGATGCTTGCGATCGGGTTGGCGGGACGGCCGTTTTCGTCGCGGCCGCCGAAGAACATCGCGAAGTTCGCCAACGCGGAAATCGCGCCGGCCATGGTCGCCGAAATCGTCGAGATCAGAATGTCGCGATGCTTCACGTGCGCGAGTTCGTGCGCCATTACGCCGCGCATTTCGCGCTCGGACAGTACGCGCAGAATGCCGGTGGTCGCCGCGACTGCCGCATGCTCCGGGTTGCGGCCGGTGGCGAACGCGTTCGGCGCGTCTTCGTTGATCAGGTAGACGCGCGGCATCGGCAGGTTCGCGCGCGTGGCGAGATCGCGCACCATCCGATAGAACTGCGGCGCGCTGTCTTCGTCGACTTCCTGCGCGTTGTACATGCGCAGGACCATCTTGTCGGAGAACCAGTACGAGAAGAAATTCATCCCAAGGGCGATCACGAGCGCGACCATCATGCCGCGCGACCCGCCGATCATCCCGCCGATCACGATGAAAAGGGCCGTAATCGCGGCCATCAACATCGCGGTTTTCACCCAGTTAAACATGTCTGCAACTCCTTGCCCCGAGCGTGGCCTTCATCTCCGTGCCGCGCGATTGCGGCGCCAGATTGTAAGCGAAATGTTAGATAGGGGCGATGCGGGAAAATTCAATCATCGCGAGGCGCTCGCGAGTTTGATGCCCAGCCCGACGAACGCGCTGCCGACGCCGCGATCAAGCCAGCGCTTGACCGCCGGTTTGCCCGAGAAACGCTGCGTGACGCTGCCCGCGATCCACGCGACGAAGCTGTTCCAGACCATGCTCATCAGCACGAAGACCGCGCCGAGCGTGAGAAACGCGAAGGTCTTGTGTTCGCTGCCCGTCGTGACGAATTGCGGGAAGAACGACACGAAGAACAGCACGACTTTCGGGTTCAGAACGTTGGTCCAGAAGCCTTGCAGGAACAGCTGCCGCAGCGACTTCGGCGTGGACGACGCGCGCGCATCGCCGATCGGCGCATCCGCGGCCGGTTTCGTGAAGATCAGGCGCACCCCCAGATAGATCAGATAAATCGCGCCGACGAATTTGACGATGGTGAACGCCGTAGCCGACGCGGCCAGCAGCGCGGTCAGTCCAAACGCGCAGGCAAGCGAGTGAATGCAGCAGCCCGCCGAAATGCCGAGCGCCGACATCAGCCCCGCGCCGCGGCCCTGGGCAACGCTGCGCCCGACGATATAAGCGGTATCCGGCCCCGGCGTGATGTTCAGGAGAAAAACCGCGACGATGAAAAACTCGAAATGGACGATGCCGAACATGTGATGCACCCTCGAAAACCTGGTCTGCTGCACGGAAGATTCTAACGCGCGTCGCGCTCGCGGCGGGCGCGGAGAACACCGGCCGAATGGACGATGCTCCGGCGTGCGAGACGCGCTTACTGCGCCTAAGGAAGCTGGAAGCGCTGGCCTGCGGCGAGCGGCGAGCCAGCAAGGAATTCGCGCACCGGCAGGCGCTTGCCGCCGGGCTTCTGCAATTGCGTCAGACGCAGTGCACCTTCGCCGCAAGCGACCAGCACGCCGTCGGGCGCAACCTCGACGATGGTGCCTGGCGCCTTGTTGCTGCCCGACGCCGGCTGGGCCACGGCGGTGGCGGCCCAGATCTTGACGGTGCTGCCGTCGTCGAGCGTGCCGGCGCCGCCGGGGAACGGGTCGAACGCGCGCACCTGACGCGCAAGCGCCTCGGCCGGCCGGCGCCAGTCGAGCGCCGCTTCGTGCTTGGCGATTTTCTCGGCGTAGGTCACGCCGTCGGTTGGTTGAGGGATCGACGTCAGCTTGCCGCTGCGCTCGAGCTCGATCAGTGCGTCGACGATCAGTTGCGCGCCGTCCCCGGCGAGGCGGTCGTGCAGCGTGGCGGTGGTGTCGTCGGCGGAGATGGGGGTGCGTACTTCGGAAATCATCGCGCCGGTGTCGAGTCCAGCGTCCATCTGCATCAGCGTGATGCCGGTTTGCGCGTCGCCCGCCTCGATCGCGCGATGAATCGGCGCCGCGCCGCGCCAGCGTGGCAGCAGCGACGCGTGGATGTTGATGCAGCCGAAGCGCGGAATGTCGAGCACTTCCTGCGGCAGGATCAGCCCGTAGGCGGCGACAACCATCACATCGTGCGGCGTCGCGCGCAGTTGCTCGATGCCGGCGGCGGCTTCCTGCGGATATTTGCCAGCGCGGCGCAGCGACGTGGGCTGTGCAACCGCGAGGCCGTGCTCCTGTGCGTAGCGCTTGACCGGACTCGCCTGCAGCTTCATGCCGCGACCCGCCGGCCGGTCCGGCTGCGTCAAGACGAGCGGCACGGCAAACCCGGCGCCATGAATCGCGGCCAGCGCGGCCGCGGCGAATTCCGGTGTGCCGGCAAAGATGACGCGCAACGAATGACTCATGAATGGGCGGTAGGCAAGTTGAAAGCGCGTTACATCGCGTGGGCGAGCTTCTTCATCTTGTTCTTGATGCGCGTTTGCTTCAGCGGCGACAGATACTCGACGAACACGTGGCCCATCAGGTGATCCATTTCGTGCTGAATGCACACGGCGAGCAGCCCCTCGCAATCGAGCTCGAACGTTTCGCCCTTCTCGTTGAGCGCACGCACGCGCACTTTCTCGGCACGCTCGACGTTGTCGTAGATCCCGGGCACCGACAGGCAGCCCTCTTCCGACAACTTCCTCTCATCGCTCGACCAGACGATTTCCGGATTGATGAACGCGAGCAGTTCGTCGTGCGTTTCCGACACGTCGATCACGATCACGCGTTCGTGCACGTCCACCTGGGTGGCGGCGAGGCCGACGCCGGGCGCCGCGTACATCGTTTCGGCCATGTCCGCGACGAGACGGCGGATACGGTCGTTGACCTCCGGGACTGGCTTCGCCACCTTGTGCAGCCGTTTGTCCGGGTAATTGAGGATGCTCAGTAAAGCCATGATTTCGAGTGTGATTTGAGACGCCGCCAACCGTTGGAGGCTCGCGTTGGCCATTTGGCCAGGTTGTGAGCCCGTCGTAATACGCAGAGGATAGATGATGTCGAACCGGTTCGATTCAACGCGCCTCGTGCGCCCGACGACGAACCCGCGCCGGTAAGCGCGGCGCCGCGATTATTCGCGGCTCATTGCCGTTTTATTTCCGCGTTTTTATTTCGGATGATGAAAATTTTAGCATGGCGCCCGCCTGCCCGCAGGCCCCGCCAGAGGAGCGACCCGCATGCAGAGCTTGCCCGCGACCCGTATCGAACTTGCCGCCTGGCTGCGGTTGTCACTTGCGCCGGGCCTAAAACCCGCGGCGTTGCGCCTGTTGCTGGGCGCATTCGGGCTGCCGCAGGCGCTGTTGGCGCAGTCGCCGGAGACGCTCGCGGAGGTCGCCGGTGACGCCGCGGCGCGCGCGGTGCTGGCGCCGCCGGGTCCAGCGTTCGACGGCCAGCTCGATGCAGTGCTCGCATGGCGCGAGCAGCCGGGCAACCAGATCGTCACGCTCGACGATCCCGCCTATCCGCCCGCGCTGCTGACGATCCCCGATCCGCCACCGCTCCTATATATAAAGGGCCGGCTTGATTTGCTGCATACGCGCGCGGTCGCGCTGGTCGGCAGCCGCAGCGCGACGCCGCAGGGCATCGAGGATGCGCGGCGGTTCGCGCGAGAGCTGTCGGCGGCGGGCGTGACGGTCGTATCGGGGCTCGCACTCGGCATCGACGGCGCCGCGCATCGGGGCGGGTTGGAAGGTGTCGGCGGAACGGTCGCGGTGGTAGGCACCGGCGCGGACCTCGTATATCCCGCCGCGCATCGAGCGCTCGCGCGGCAGATCGCCGCGCAGGGTGCGATTCTCTCGGAGTGGCCGCTCGGCACGCCGGCACGCGCCGCCAACTTCCCACAGCGCAACCGGCTGATCGCTGGGCTGGTCAGCGGAGTCGTGATCGTCGAGGCGGCTATGCGTTCCGGTTCGCTCATTACCGCGCGGCTTGCCAATGAGATAGGGCGCGACGTGTTCGCGTTGCCCGGATCGATTTACGCGCCGTTGTCGCGCGGCTGTCATCGGATGATCAAGCAGGGAGCGCGGCTCGTGGAAACGCCTGACGAGGTGCTGGAGGAGCTCGGTTTTGCCCGGCGGCCGGCGGGCGATGCGAGACGCTCGGCGAAGCGGGCCGTGCCGCTGGAGCATGCGGGTTTGCACGTTTCGTCGGGTGGGACCGCTTTGCCCGCTACGACCGCAGCCTTCGCCGACTCACCGGCGTCCGGGCCGGCCCCGCAGCCGGCGCTCGCCCCTGACGCACAGCGTCTGCTCGCCGCGCTCGGCCATTCGCCGACCACGCTTGAAATTCTCGCCGCCCGTACCGAGATGGAGAACGCCGCCCTGCACGCCGCCTTGCTCCGGCTCGAACTCGCCGGCGAGGTCACGCTGCTGCCCGGCGGCCGCTTCATGCGAGCCCATCATGACTGAGCCGAGACTGACCGGCGTCAATGCAGATTGGCAACTTTTCGCGACCGGCCATGCTACATTCGCGCCAAAGCACCCGACAAAACACACAAGGAAATCACTTCATGCCCGCGCTGAACCTCGACACCGACCAGGACCGGATCGCCGAGCGCGTCAACGAACCCGACACGCTGTTCGTTGCATGCCTGTGCGCGGAGTGGTGCGGAACGTGTCGCGAGTACCGGGACTCCTTCAACCAACTGGCCGAGCGGCACCCGGAAGTCTGTTTCGCATGGATCGACATCGAAACTCATGCGGATCGGTTCGACGATCTGGACGTCGAGAATTTCCCGACCGTCCTGATCGAAGACTCGGTGACGACACGGTTTTTCGGTACGGTTTTGCCACAGGTGTCGATCGTCGAGCGGATGCTGTCGGATCTGACCGCGCTGCCCGGCGTAACCGGTGCGCCAAAGCTGCGGCCGGCGCTGGCGGTCGCCTGAAGGCGGCCTCGCGCGCCGCCCGGTCAAACGGAAAGCCTCGCGACGCGCGGCTTGCGGCACAGGCCCCCGCCGATCATTTGGGACAGCATCGCGGCTGGCATCGCTGTCCGCACGCGGCGTTTGCCGCAGTTGCTCAACCTCTGGACGCGCAATTATGATGACGCGCTTTTATGGCACTTGACCCGTTGGGTTCGCGCCTTGTGCTATAAAGCGGTCGTTATTGGGTCGAAAGAGGTCTCAAGCGAGCGTCGCGCGCCATGTTGGCCCTCAAGGCCACCAACCCGGATCTACCAACCTCACATCGAGTCATGTCCAAAGCACTGATCATCGCCGAAAAGCCTTCTGTCGCGAACGACATCGCGCGCGCTTTGGGCGGCTTTACCAAGCATGACGAGTACTACGAAAGCGACGACTACGTCCTTTCGTCGGCAGTGGGCCACCTGCTGGAAATCGCCGCGCCCGACGACTACGAAGTCAAGCGCGGCAAGTGGAGCTTTGCCAATCTGCCCGTCATTCCTCCGCATTTCGATCTGAATCCGATCGCGAAGAGCGAATCGCGCCTGAAGGTGCTGACCAGGCTGATGAAGCGCAAGGACATCGACCGTCTGATCAACGCATGCGACGCGGGGCGCGAGGGCGAACTGATTTTCCGCCTGATCGCGCAGCACGCGAAAGCCAAACAGCCGGTGCAACGGCTGTGGCTGCAGTCGATGACGGCCGGCTCGATCCGCGACGGTTTCGCGCGTCTGCGCAGCGACGAAGAGATGCAGCCGCTCGCCGACGCGGCGCGTTGCCGCTCGGAGGCGGACTGGCTCGTCGGCATCAACGGCACGCGCGCGATGACCGCGTTCAACAGCAAGGGCGGCGGCTTTTTCCTGACCACGGTCGGGCGCGTGCAGACGCCGACGCTATCGATCGTCGTCGAGCGCGAAGAAAAGATTCGACGCTTCGTGCCGCGCGACTACTGGGAAGTGAAGGCGGAGTTCGTCTGCGCGGCCGGCTTCTACGAAGGCCGCTGGTTCGACCCGAAATTCAAGCGCGACGAGTTCGACCCGGAGAAGCGCGATTCGCGCCTCTGGGCGTTGCCCACGGCAGAGACGATCGTCGCGGCTTGCCGCGGCCAGCTCGGCACGGTGACCGAGGAGTCGAAACCGTCGACGCAGCTGTCGCCCGCGCTCTTCGACCTGACCAGTCTGCAGCGAGAAGCCAACGGCCGCTTCGGCTTTTCGGCGAAGAACACGCTGGGTCTCGCTCAGGCGCTGTACGAAAAGCACAAGGTACTGACCTATCCGCGAACCGACGCGCGCGCGCTGCCGGAAGACTATCTGGACACGGTCAAGCAGACGCTCGGCATGCTCAAGGAGAGCAACAACTACCTGCCGTTCGCGAAGCAGGTGCTCGACAAGGGCTGGGTGAAGCCGAACAAGCGCATCTTCGACAACTCGAAGATCAGCGACCACTTCGCAATCATCCCGACGCTGCAGGCGCCGAAGAATCTGTCCGAGCCGGAGCAGAAGCTCTACGACCTTGTCGTGAAGCGCTTCCTTTCGGTGTTCTTCCCGGCCGCCGAATACCGTGTGACGACGCGTATCACCGAGGTGGTCGGCCATCACTTCAAGACCGAAGGCAAGGTGCTCGTCGAGCCGGGCTGGCTGCAGATCTACGGCCGCGAAACCAGCGGCGATGACGCGAACCTCGTGCCGGTGCAGAAAGACGAAAAGGTCAAGACCGACAAGATCGCCGCACAGCAACTGGTCACGAAGCCACCAGCGCGCTACAACGAAGCGACGCTGCTGTCGGCGATGGAAGGTGCGGGAAAACTGGTCGAAGACGACGAATTGCGCGAAGCGATGGCGGCCAAGGGGCTCGGCACGCCGGCAACGCGCGCGGCGATCATCGAAGGTCTGCTCACCGAAAAGTACCTGATCCGCGAAGGCCGTGATCTGATTCCGACCGCCAAGGCCTTCCAGCTGATGACGCTGCTGCGCGGCCTCGGCGTGAAGGAGCTGACTGCGCCGGAGCTAACCGGCGAATGGGAATACAAGCTGTCGCAGATGGAGCGCGGCAACCTGCCACGCGACGCGTTCATGCAGGAAATCGCGCGCATGACGCAGACTATCGTCAAGCGCGCGAAGGAATACGATTCCGACACGATCCCGGGCGATTACGCGACATTGCAGACACCTTGCCCGAATTGCGGTGGCCAGGTGAAGGAAAACTACCGGCGTTTCGCGTGCTCGAAGTGCGAGTTCTCGATCTCGAAGATTCCGGGCGGCCGTCAGTTCGAGATCGCCGAAGTCGAAGAACTGCTGCAGAACAAGACGATCGGGCCGCTGTCGGGCTTCCGCAGCAAGATGGGGCGGCCGTTCTCGGCGATCCTGAAACTGTCGCTCGACGACGAGATCAAGAATTACAAGCTCGAGTTCGACTTCGGCCAGGACGCGGCCGGCGAAGACGGCGAGCCGCCCGACTTCTCCGATCAGCAGCCGGTCGGCGCGTGTCCGAAGTGCCAAGGCCGCGTTTTCGAGCATGGCATGAGCTACGTCTGCGAAAACTCGGTGGCGAATCCGAAGTCGTGCGACTTCCGTTCCGGCAAGGTGATCCTGCAGCAGGAAATCGCCCGCGAGCAGATGGCCAAACTGCTCGAGGAGGGTCGCACCGATCTGCTGACGAACTTCAAGTCGTCGCGTACCGGCCGTAACTTCAAAGCTTTCCTCGTCAAGCAGAACGACGGCAAGATCGGCTTCGAATTCGAGAAGAAGGAGCCGGCGGCGGCGAAGACCGCAGCGGCGAAAACTTCGGGTGCTCGTTCCGGAACCAAGGCGATGTCGGAAGCGGACGAAGGTGATACCGCGGTGGCCGTGAAGGCCGAGCCGGCGGAAAAGAAGGTGGCGGCGAAGAAGGCGCCCGCCGCCAAGTCCGCGGCGGCCAAAAAGGCACCGGCGAAAAAGACCGCGGCGCGAAAAACCGGCTAGTAGGGCGAGATTCGGATCGGCGGCTCGCGGTGGCAGCAGGAATAGCTACATTAGCCACCGCAGTCGGCGATCCGTGCACAGCCCGCGGTGTAGTCCGCATCTGTCCATGAAAAAAGGCGCAGTCACTTGAGGTGACTGCGCCTTTTTAATGCCGGCCCGCATCGCTGCGGGCTTCGACATTCAGAGATTTACAGCGGCGATAACGCCGTCGGGCGTGGACTGCGATTGGACGACTTCGTCATCGGCTTCGGCACGGCCGGCGACAGCTCGCTATCGAGAAGCCGCGACAGCGGCTCGGCGCCATCGAACGCTTCCGGTGCGCGCGACTCGGCAGTCTCGAACGCGGCCGACGTCGCCGGACGCTCCAGACCGTCCTTGATCCACTGCTCGCCGAGCACGCTGTTCGGCGTCTGGTTGAAGTGCTCGACCAGATGGTCGATGAACGTGCGCACCTTGGCCGGCAGGTGACGGCGGCTTGGGTACGCAATATTGATCTCGACCTGCGGCAAACGGTAATCGCCGAGCAAACGCACGAGCCGGCCGCGCGTCATGTCGCGACCGATCAGATAGCTCGGCAGAATCGCGGTGCCCATGCCGAGCAGCGCAAACTGTCTCAGCATCTCCGTGTTGTTCGCGACGATCACGTTCGACGGCCGCACGCGCACTTCGCCTTCCGGCCCCGTAAACACGCGTTCATCGCCCCAGTATTCGGATGGCAGGCTCAGGCACGGGTGCTCGAGCAGATGTTCGGGACGCGTCGGCATGCCATGCTTTTCCAGATAAGCCGGCGTCGCGCAGACGGTCATGCAGCCCGTGGTCAGACGCCGCGTAACGATACTCGCGCTGCGCATTTGCCGCGCGATCACCACGCCGACGTCGAAGCCCTCCTCGACGAGGTCCACCTGACGATCGACCAGCGTGACGTCGGGAATGACTTTTGGATAGCGCTCCGCGTACGTTTGCAGCACGGGCGCGAGGTTATGCAGCCCGAACACGACGGGCGCGACGATGCGTAGCGTGCCGACGGGTTCGTGATTGCGAGCGACCACCATCTGTTCGACGTCTTCCAGTTCGTCGAGAATCTGACGGGCGCGCTCGAGGTAGACCTGACCGGATTCGGTCAGCGACAAGCTGCGGGTCGTGCGATTGAGCAGCCGCGTACCAAGACGGCCCTCGAGGTCAGCAACGTGACGGGTGGCGACCGCGTTGGAAATATCCATGGCGCTCGCGGCGCGGGCAAAACTGCCGAGATCCGCCACCTTGACGAAAACTCGCATCGACTGCAAATGATCCATAGGACAACTCCCTGCCTTGTTACTGCTTCCTGACAATTGGTGAAAACCAGTGAAGCGAACTTGGAATTCTCCTACGACTCGCAAAATCGTGCAGAAGTTGCCCGCAAAATAGGAAATATTGTCAATTTTGGTACGACTGTGTCGATAAAACCGGGGTCCGACCAGCGATTATTCCCAAATCAAAAACAATCTGCTGCGCTGCAGCTTGCTCTGTCTTTTTTGTTTGAACAGACGCAACGGTCGTTCGGCCGTTGCGGAACTCGAAAAAACGGAAATAAACCGGGCGCCCAACGAAAAAACCGCCCGAGAGCGGCTTTTTATGCTGAGTGAGCACTCACATAATCAAGCTGTGAGTTTTTCCTCGAGCGCGCGCTTCGCCTCAGTCAGTGCCGGCGGCAGACCGTGTTGCAGCGTGTCAAACAGCTTCGTGTGCAACACGAGCTCGTCGCGCCATGCAGCGTCATCGACGGAAATCACCTGCTCGAACTGCTCGCGGCTGAAGCTCAGCCCGCTCCAGTCGATGTCCTCATAGTGCGGCGAAATGCCGAACGCATGCTCTTCGCCCTGCGCGGTGCCTTCGATGCGGCCGACCATCCAGCTCAGCACGCGCATGTTCTCGCCGAAGCCAGGCCACACGAACTTGCCGTCCGCGCCCTTGCGGAACCAGTTCACGCAGAAGATTTTCGGCAGCGTCGCGCTCAACTGGTGCAGACGCTCGCCGGTCTTCAGCCAATGAGTGAAATAGTCGCTCATGTTGTAGCCGCAGAACGGCAGCATCGCGAACGGATCGCGGCGCACCACGCCCTGCTGTCCAGCCGCCGCGGCGGTGGTTTCAGAGCCCATCGTCGCCGCCATGTAGACGCCCTCGACCCAGTTGCGCGCTTCAGTGACGAGCGGCACGGTGGTCGAGCGGCGGCCACCGAAGATGAATGCGTCGATTGCCACACCGGCCGGGTTTTCCCAGTCCGCGTCGATCGACGGGCACTGCGAAGCCGGCGCCGTGAAGCGCGCGTTCGGATGCGCCGCCTTGCGGCCGGTTTCCTTTGCCTCGGCCGGCGTCCAGTCCTTGCCCTGCCAGTCGATCAGATGCGCCGGCGGCTCGTCGGTCATGCCTTCCCACCAGACGTCGCCGTCGTCGGTCAGCGCGACGTTCGTGAAGATCACGTTTTCCTTCAACGTGGCGAGCGCATTGTAGTTGGTCTTTTCGCTCGTGCCGGGCGCTACGCCGAAGTAGCCGGCTTCCGGATTGATCGCGTACAGGCGGCCGTCCTTGCCCGGCTTGATCCACGCGATGTCGTCGCCGATCGTCGAGATTTTCCAGCCGTTCAGGCCCGCCGGCGGGATCAGCATCGCAAAGTTGGTCTTGCCGCACGCCGACGGAAACGCCGCCGCCACGTGATGCTTGCGCCCGTCCGGCGAGGTGACGCCGAGAATCAGCATGTGTTCGGCGAGCCAGCCCTCGTCGCGGCCCATCGTCGATGCGATGCGCAGCGCGAAGCACTTCTTGCCGAGCAGCGCATTGCCGCCATAGCCCGAGCCAAAGCTCCAGATTTCGCGCGATTCGGGGAAATGCACGATGTACTTGGTCTTGTTGCAAGGCCACGACACGTCCTGCTCACCCGCCGCGAGCGGCGCGCCGACCGAATGCACGCACGGCACGAACTCGCCGTCCTCGCCGAGCACGTCATACACCTTGCGGCCCATGCGCGTCATGATGCGCATATTGGTCGCGACATACGGGCTGTCGCTCAACTCGACGCCGATATGCGCGATCGGCGAGCCGAGCGGGCCCATCGAGAACGGCACCACGTACATCGTGCGGCCGCGCATCGCGCCATCGAACAGGCCGTCGAGCGTCGAGCGCATTTCGGCCGGGGCGATCCAGTTGTTGGTGGGGCCGGCGTCCTCGGCGCGCTGCGAGCAGATGAAGGTGCGATCCTCGACGCGGGCGACGTCGGACGGATCGGACCAGGCGAGATAGGAATTGGGACGCTTGGCGGGGTTGAGTTTCTTCAGGGTTCCGGCTTCGACCATCTGCGCGCACAGGCGGTCATATTCTTCCTGCGAGCCGTCGCACCAGACCACTTTTTCAGGCTTGGTCAGCGCGGCGATGCGCTGGACCCAGTCGATCAGCTTGCGGTGTTTGACCCATGTGGGCGCCTCGATAGTGGGCTGGCCTTCGAACGAGGGATGATTCATCGACTTGTCTCCGTTTGAAGCAATAGAAAAACGGTACAAGCCCGCGGGACGCTGCATGCGAGAGGCATTGAATTCATCGCGCCGACGTGTCAATTTTCCACTGGCGGCGCATGATTGCGCAGATCGTCCTGGGCCACACAGCTTGCCAGGCGGAGGCGCGCTTCCTACAAGGCTTCTGCAACCTTGTGTAAAGCGGCTTGCCTCAACACGCAACAAACTGCTAAAAACGTTCTCAATTCGCCTTCACGTAGCGTTGCCGTTCTTTTGTGTGCGACAGCTTCTACGGTAGGGCATCTAGCCAGACTAACGTGTGACCTAAGTCACATGGTGGGACAGTCAGCATAACATTCCGTTCGCACCAACGAGGTGCGCCGCAAATTACATACCATGAAGATTGCCATCCTCGACGATTACCAGGACGCCGTTCGCAAGCTCGACTGCTTTCAATTGCTGGCCGACCAGGAAGTCAAAGTATTCAACAATACCGTGCGCGGTCTCGGACAACTTGCGAGCCGTCTTGCGGAAGTCGACGCCCTCGTTCTGATTCGCGAACGTACCCGCATCACGTCGCAGCTACTCGACAAGCTGCCGCGTTTGCGCATGATCAGTCAGACCGGCAAAGTGTCGAGCCACATCGATCTAGCGGCCTGTACCGAGCGCGGCATTGCCGTGCTCGAGGGCAGCGGTTCGCCGGTCGCGCCGGCCGAACTGACGTGGGCACTCATCATGGCCGCCCAACGGCGTATTCCGCAATACGTGGCAAACCTTAAACAGGGCGCCTGGCAGCAGTCGGGGCTGAAGACGTCGGCGCTGCCGCCGAACTTCGGTTTGGGGCAAGTGCTGCGCGGACAAACGCTAGGGATCTGGGGCTACGGCAAGATCGGCCGACTCCTCGCTGGCTACGGCAAGGCGTTCGGCATGAACGTGCTGATCTGGGGCCGCGAGCACTCGCGCGAAGCCGCTCGCGCCGATGGCTACAGCGTCGCGGCGAGTCGCGAGGAACTGTTCGAGACCAGCGATGTGCTGTCCCTGCATCTGCGTCTGCACGACGACACGCGTGGCATCGTCAAGCAGGACGATTTGATGCGCATGAAACCGACCGCGCTGCTCGTGAACACGAGCCGCGCCGAGCTGCTCGAAGAGAGTGCGCTGGTGAACGCGCTGTCGCACAACCGTCCGGGGATGGTCGCGATCGACGTCTACGAAAGCGAGCCGATCCTGCAAGGCTACAGCCTGCTGCGCATGGAGAACGTGATCTGCACGCCGCACATCGGCTACGTGGAGCGGGAGAGCTACGAACTGTATTTTTCGGCGGCGTTCAACAACATCCTCGCGTTCGATGCCGGCGATACCGCCAGTGTCGCGAATCCGGAGGCGTTGCAGGGCGGGCGTCGGCGGTGATTGGTGGGCGAGGCGGCCGGCGGATCAGATGTGTGCCCGCCCCGCCCCGCCCCGCCGCGTCGCTCATCGCGCTTCGTGCGCTCCCGCCTCCATCAATGCAGGGATGCGTTCAAGGAAGACCTCACCGTCGGCACGGCCAAGGTTATAGGCGTGCACCATCTGCGACGGACTCGTGTAATCCCAACTCGAAATCGGCACCTTGCGCGACGGTTGCACGTAAAGCCGCTGCTGGACGCCGTGTGGCACAACGAACATCTGCGGCCGCGGATAAAGACGCGTGACCATCACGAGCACGTTGCCCGGCGCGTCGGCATCTAGCGCGCCGACCGGCACGTTGTCGACCATGCCGCCGTCCAGCACCGGCCGGCCGTTGCGCCGCAGAACCGGCGTGAACGGCGGTGTACTCGACGATTGCAGGATCAGGTCGGCCAACTCGTCGACGCTCGCGCAATCCTGCGCGCGCACGAATTCCGGATGAAAGCCAAGCGTCCGACCGAGCGTCGGATGCAGCGTCTTGCGCACGTATTTTTCGATGTTGTACGCGACCAGCCCTGCCGCGACCGCACTTCTCGCGCCGAGCCAGCGCGGCAGATGCGACACGCCGATGCGGATTTCCGGCGCCTGCGCGAGCCTGGAGAACTTGTCGCCATAGATATCGAGCAGCGCCTGACGGTAGATCCGGTAATGCGGGAACACCGACTCGCCGCGCAGCAGATTGCCCCAGTAGGCGTTGCGCGTGTTGTGGCGCAGTGCGTCTTCGTAATAGCGCATAACCCAGTCGGAGTCGCCGCGCGTGTAAATCATGCACGCGGTTGCGGCGCCGGCCGAAATGCCGGTGATCACGCGCGGACGGATGTCGAGCTGCGGCTGCACGACGTCCCAGAAACCCGCCTGCCACCAGCAGCGGTTGCCGCCGCCGGCGAATACGACCTGATCGAACATGCTGCTTTTCCTTGCTTTCCTTTGCTCTTGCTGCACGCAGATTGTGTTGGCGGCCCCCTCGGGTCCGACGCGCATTCACTCGAGCAGCGCGTAAGTCGTAGTGGCTTGAACCGCCATGTTGCCGCCTTCGTCGAACAGTTCGACTTCGCCAAACACGAGATTGCGGCCCATGCGCAGCACGCGCGCCTTGATCAGCACATCGCCCTTGCGGACCGCGCGCATGAAGTTGATGTTCAGCGACACCGTGCTCATCGGCTTGAAGCCGCCGAGCGCGGCGGTGATGGCGACGACCATCGCCGTGTCCGCGGCCGCCATGAATACCTGGCCGCTGATCATGCCGCCCGAGTGTCGCCACTCGCCAGAGAACGGCAGACGCAGCGTGGCGCTTTCCTCGTCGACCTTGATCGGCGTCAACGTGAGCGCCCGGACCCAGGGGGCGAGAACTCGGTCGAGCAGCTCGGTAATCTCTTTGTCATCCATGGGAATCCCCGGGCGAAAGCCGCGATGCTGCGTGCGGGAGGTGTCCGCGACATGATACCGGCAGCGTTGGACGCGTCGATGTTTTCGGGATGGCGGCTTTGTCGAGGAAACGCTCAAGTTCGGGCGATGCGGTCTTTTTAATAACACTGCGAAAAGGGCTTGGCAATCTCAAAAAGATCCTGCATAATTTCGCTTCTGTTGGGGCGTTAGCTCAGTTGGTAGAGCAGCGGACTCTTAATCCGTAGGTCGAGTGTTCGAGTCACTCACGCCCCACCACCAGATTCAAGCAAAAAGCCCGGTCACTGCGACCGGGCTTTTTGCGTTCTGGCGCCTGTGCAGGCAAATGGGACAACGCGGCTGCGGCACGCCCATTCGCAAACTACTGCGAGATTGCGCAAGCTGGCGACCCTATCACCATACGCCCAACACCCGCTCCCGCGTAATGGCCATGCCATTAGCACGCATGCCGCGCCGATCGCTGGCGCGGCCCTCGCGGGCGGCCTGATTGAACTGGTCGCCAACGCTGCAGTTAAAGACGTGTACTACACCGCCATTACCGACGTGCAAATCAAGGAGCGCCAGCACAGTGGCGTAGCGAGCCACGAAAACTCCACACACAACCTGGACCAAGGCAACAGTGGCGGCACAACCGTGACCTACAGCGAAGATACGAACTATCGTACGTATCAGACCCGCATCTTGAGCGTCGCCAACAAGGTGAATCTCGAGTTCGCTGAAGCAGCGCCGCCGCTGCGCAGTGGGCTGGTGCGCGTTATCGCTGGCTCGTTCTAATCCAGGCATCGACAACCGGCGCGAGGTAGCACGTCGCGGAAATCAGAAAGGGTTGCACGCGAAAGCGTCGCAACCCTTCTTCATTTCCGGCGCAGAAAAATCAGGAGCGACCGGTCACCCAACTCCCATTTGCGCAACCCTATTCCTGCCACCGGCCTTCGCCGTATACAACGCCTCATCGGCAGCCCGAACGACGACGCTGACATCCGTCACCCGATCCGACCGCGACGTGGTCGCGCCGATGCTGACCGTCACGCGACCGAACTCGCAGCCCAGGTGCGCGATGCCCAACTCGCCGATCGCCACGCGGATGTTCTCGCCGACCACCCCGGCACCGGCGGCGTCGGTATCCGGCAGCACCACGACGAATTCCTCGCCGCCGTATCGACCGACGCAATCGCCCGGCCGCTGGATCACCCTGCGGATGCAGCGCGCGACCGCGGTCAGCGCGACGTCGCCGGCCTGGTGACCGTAGGTATCGTTATAGGCTTTGAAGTGATCGATATCGACGAACAGCAGCGATAACACGCTGCCCGTGCGGCGCGCGCGCAGCCATTCGCGCTCGAGCGTTTCGCACAGCGCGCGGCGATTGGGCAGGCCGGTGAGTCCGTCCGTGCCGGCGAGCCGTTCGAGCTCGTGCTCCACCCGCTGTCGCCGCCGCAACTCGGCGCCGAGCCACGCCGCCAACACGATCACGCCGATCCCGAAGATCAGCATCAGCGAACCGATCGTCAGCGCGCGCCCCCACCAGCCCGCATAGATATCGTCGGTCGCCTCGGCGACCAGCACGATCAGCGGCAATTGCGGAATCCGTCTGAACGAGTAAAGCCGCTCGGCGCCGTCGAGCGGCGAAGACGCGATAAAGCTGCCCTCGTCTTTCGCGAGCAGGTGCTGGAAGAACGCCGTCTTGCTGATATCGCTGCCCGTCACGTGTCGATCGTCGGGCCGTCGCACGATGATCGTGCCGTCCGTTCTGACGATCGACACCGAGCCATGCTGCCCGATCCGCAGATCCGCGAACAGGCTCGCGAAATACTCCTGATCGATACCGAGCGCGACGATTCCCGCAAACGATCCGTCAGGCCGGGACAGACGCCGGCTCAGCGCGATGCTGCGCGAGCCGGGTCTGAGTCTCGAGTTGTACGGCGCGCTGACATCGAGCCCGAGATCCGGATCTTCACGATGAATCCTGAAGTACGGACGGTCCGAGAGGTTTCCCCCGCGCGGCACGTCGCTATCCGAATCGATCACGACGTTGCCCAGTGCGTCGATCACCACCATCGCGCCGACGTATTGCCCGGTCGCCGCGCGATCGAACAGGATCTCGCGCCGCAAACGCGGCGAATCGAGCACGCCCGGACGCCCGAGGCCATCGGCGACGGCCTGCAGCGACAGCGCGTACAGCTCGAAATTGCGCGCGATGTCGCGCTCGGTGATCGTCGCGACATCGCGCGTCGAATCGAGTGCGCGCGCAATCGCATCCTCGCGGCTCTGATACAGCGCGTAGCCACACAGCGCGAGCATTGCGAGCACCACGCCGCATCCCGTGTAGATGACGCCATCGCGTGGCATCCGCCATCTGCGCGCCCATGCGATCAGGACGCGAAACCGGGCCTTTCTTTTGTGGATCATGTGCTCTGCGTTTCCAACGGCGGGACTCAGTTTGTCGAAGTGCTCACTACGCTTCCGGTTTGTTGAGACAGAGCACCCAGCAGATAGCGAATCCATACGCAAGTGGAATCACGCATTTTCGAGGCTTCAGACTGTTTATCGGGCCGAATAATCGCCCGCTGCATAGGGGCATATCATAAGTTTCGATAAATAGAATTTACCTGATAATTCAAAAATTGTTTTTCCTCGGTAACGTTTGCGCGTATTTCTTTTTTAAATTCAAACGCGTGTTTGTTATCGAATCATCGCGTCATCGTCTAATGTTTTTGTGAACCGTTGAAGCCGCAGCGGTTTTACCTTCTTATCGATTGGGCAATTTCCTTCAATACATGCCCTCGCCGCCTCGGTACCGTTGAGCGTCGCAATCCATTCGCACACTCAGGTTTCGAGACATCCGATGACCGCATTACTCTCGATGGCCGCGTTCGCGCTCGCCAGTTCCATTTCTCCCGGCCCGGTCAACGTCGTCGCGCTGAGCGCCGGCGCGCAGCACGGGCTCGCCGCGAGTCTGCGGCACGTCACTGGCGCGACGGTCGGTTTCACGTTGCTGCTTCTGTTGATCGGCCTCGGCCTGCACGAATTGCTCGCGCGCTTTCCCAATCTGATCGAGATCGTCAAATGGGCGGGCGTGGGCTTTCTGCTCTACATGGCCTACAAGCTCACCATCGACAACGGCCAGCTCGGCGCGGACAAGCCGGCGCGCGGGCCGTCGTTCGCGCACGGCGCGGCCATGCAATGGCTCAATCCAAAGGCGTGGCTCGCGTCGCTGGCCGGCATGGGCGCGTATGCGGCAGGCGGCGACGGCGGGCTCGTCTGGCAATTCACGGCGCTGTACTTCGTGATCTGCTATCTATCGATCGCGAGCTGGGCGTATGCCGGCACGTTTTTGCGCAGGCATCTGCGTGAAGCGAAGCGGGTCCGGGTGTTCAATCGCGTGATGGCGGCGCTGCTCGCGCTCAGTGCGATGTATCTGCTCGTGGAGTGACGCGAGCCGCGCCTGCTTCCTGAGGCGGCTTCGTGCCGCGTCACGCTCCGCTGCGATATTGGCCCGGCGTCGCCGCCACCAGCCGCTTGAAGGTGCGCTGCAAATGCGCCTGATCGGCGAAGCCGGCATCGAGCGCGACATCGGCGATCAGTGCCCCGCGCCGCAGTTGCGCGCGACTGTACTGGATGCGTCGGTTGATCAGATACGCGTGGGGCGTCATGCCGTAGCGCAGCTTGAACGCGCGTATCAGGTGCGACGCGGACAGCCCGGTGGCTTCGCACACATCGTCGAGTTTCAGCGCGCGCGTGCAGTTTTCGGCGATGTACTCCGCGGCGCGCGCGAGTTGGCCGCTCACGGCACGCTCGGGCAGGCTCGCCGGATTGAGCGTTTGCTGCACGCTGGAGAAGAAGGTGATGGCCGCGCTTTCCTTGCGCAGCGTGTCGTTGTCGTCGTCGTTACCGGCGAGAATCGCACACAGCCGGTTCAGGCCGTCGAACAGCGCGGCGTCGAGCGTCATGATCTGCGAAAACGCGCGGAACGCATGGTTCTCGTTGAAGCCCAGCTCGTGCTGCAGTTTCGTGAACCACGCAACGTCGACGTGCAGCATCCGATACGACCACCGCTCGCCGGCAACCGGGTTGCACGCGTGCACATCGTCGGGGTTCATCATCACGACGGCGCCCGCGCCGACCCATTCCCGCGCGTGGCGGTTCAGGTACACGCTGCGGCCTCCCGTCACCGCGCCGATCGAAAACGTTTCGTGCGAATGTTTGGCGTAGCAGACCTTGCGGCCATCGTCGATGGAACGCGCCTCGATGAACGGCAGCGCCGCGCTGCGCCAGAAGCGCGGCGCGTCTGCGCCTTTTGCGCGTGCGGTGTTCGCAGCGCTTGCCGCTTCGATCGTCTCGCTCATGCGCGCTCTCCGGTTGATCCGCCGACTTCGCCGTTGTCTCCCACTTCGCGAAGCCTACGTATCGTAGCCGTCAAACGCATGGCCAACAAGCGAACGCGCGGCGCCGCTCGCAAACGGCGCTGCCGCCCGAACGCGACGCGATTACTTCGCGCTGACGTCGATATTGCCGAGATATTTCGCGGCGAGCGTCTTCACCGTGCCGTCGGCTTGCACCTTCGCGATCGCGGCGTTCAACTGATCGCGCAGCGCGGTATCACCCTTGCGAATGCCGTATGCGATGCCGCTGCCGAGAATCTTGTCGTCACGCACAGGCTGACCGACGAACGCGTAGCCCTTACCTTCGGGCTTCGACAGAAAGCCCGTTTGTCCGGCCGGCGCGAGCACGAGCGTGCCGTCGAGACGGCCAGCCGTCAGATCGGCATAGACCTGGTTCTGATCCTGATACGGCAGCACGATCACGCCGGCCGGTTCCCAATGCACCTTAGCGAAGGTCTCCTGAATCGAGCCTTGCAGTACGCCGATGCGCTTGCCCTTCAGCGACTCAGGCGTCGGCTGCAAACCGCTGTCGCTGCGCGCGATCAGCTGCGACGGCACGCGATAGACGACGGTCGTGAAATCGATCGCCTGGCGGCGCTGCTCGGTCGCGTTCATCGCTGAATTGATCGCGTCGAACTTGCGGCCTTGCAGCGCCGGAATCAGGCCGTCGAACGAGGTTTCGACCCACTTGCACTTCATGTGCGCGGCCGCGCAGACCGCGTTGCCCACGTCGATATCGAGCCCTTGCAGTTCGCCGTTCGGTCCTTTCGACTCGAACGGCGGGTACTGCGCTTCGAGGCCGAAACGCAGCGTCGCGGTATCGGCGGCGCTTGCGGCCGACGATGTTGCGAGCGACGCGCCGGCACAGGCCAGCGCCACCAAGCACTTGAGCAACTTCATAACATCTCCCTTCATTCTTCGAATACCTTGATGACTTCGATACTTCGAGTGTGCTCTCGCGCGCTCAGATTTCACACAAACGCCGCGCGCCTTCGAGCAGCGTCGCGTCGTCCTTCGAGAAACTCAGGCGAATCAGCCCCGAATCCGTGCCGTCGGTGTAGAACGCCGACAACGGAATCGTCGCGACGCGCGCATCGCGGATCAGGCGCAGCACGAAATCGCTGTCGCTTTCATCGGAGAAGCCGCGGAACCGGGCGAGCATAAAGAAACTGCCTTCGCTCGGCAACAGCTCGAAGCGCGATTCGCGCAGCGCATGCGCGAGCAGATCGCGTTTCTTCTGATAGAAGTCGGACAGGCCGAGGTAGCTGTCGCGATTGGCGAGCGCGTCGACGAACGCGTGTTGCATCGGCGTATCGGCGGAGAACACCATGAACTGATGGACCTTGCGGATCTCGTCCATCAGCGCGGCGGGCGCGAGGCAGTAGCCGACGCGCCAGCCGGTCACGTGGTACGACTTGCCGAACGACGACACGATCACGCTGCGCTCGGCGAGTTCCTGATGGCGCGCCATGCTCTGATGCTTCGCGCCGTCGAACACGACGTGTTCGTAGACCTCGTCGGACAGAATCACGATGTCGGTGTTGCGTGTGAGCGCCTTCAGCCGCTCGATATCGGCGTCGCTAAAAATCGTCGCGGTCGGATTGTGCGGTGTGTTGACGATGATCATGCGCGTCTTCGGCGTGATCGCGGCGGCGACTTCATCCCAGTTCACGCGGAAGTGATCGAGCGACAGCTTGATCGCGACCGGCTTCGCGCCCTGCAGGCGCACGATCGGGCCGTAGCTGTCGAACGACGGCTCGAAGTAGATCACTTCGTCGCCCGGATGCACGAGCGCGCTGATCGTCGAATAAAGACCTTCGCTCGCGCTCGCGAGCACGGTCACCTCGCTGGCGGGGTCGTAGCGCACGCCGTACAGCGTTTCGACCTTGTCGGCGAGCGCTTCGCGCAGCGCGCCGATGCCGGCCATCGGCGCGTACTGGTTGTGGCCGGCGCGCATCGCCTGCGCGACGCCGTCGACGAGCTTCGGGTCCGGCGCGAAATTCGGCGCGCCCTGCGACAGGTTCAACGCATCGTGTTGCGCGGCCAGTTGGCCGATCACGGTAAAAATGGTGGTGCCGACGTCCGGCAGTTTCGAGCGGGCTTGCATGGCGCTCTGCATAAGACTTTCTCCCTTTCTACACCCGCCGGCGGCCGCGCGAATGGCGGCGGCGGGGCGTTCCTTCCGGTGGGGTGATTAGGCATCAGCCAAAGAACGCTCACAATCGAAACTTTGTCATGCGCGGCATGCGTTTTCTTCATGGCTCGCGCGAAGCCGCTCGACGCAGACCTAAGCCGGCGGGTTCATGGTTTGCGGGGACGCGGTGCGGATTTCGGGGAACGCGGGTAACTGCGTAGGTATGAAGGAATGTGATGCTGAGCGGCCCGGTTGCGAAAACGGCCGCTGACGCGGCCGTTTTCGAGTTATTGGACTTTCAATGAAAGCCGGAGCTTCGGGTGAATCATGCTTCGTCCATCAAACGAACCTTGACCTTGCGCCCCTTCAGCTTGCCCGCGCTGAGCCGGCGCACCGCCTCGCGCGCGATGCTGCGCTCCACCGCGACATAGGTCGACATGTCGGTCACGTTGATCTTGCCGATCTGCGAGCCCGCGAAGCCGGCGTCGCCGGTCAGCGCGCCGAGCACGTCGCCGGGACGGATCTTGTCCTTGCGGCCGCCGAGGATCTGCAGCGTTTCCATCGGCGGCAGCAGCGGGTCGTTGCTGGCCGCCTTCAGCTCGGCCAGCTTGTGCCATTCGACGTCGCGCTTGTGCGCCTGCTCGATCCCACCGACGCGCCCCATCTCGTCCATGCTCGCGAGACTCAGCGCCCAGCCTTCCTGATCGGCGCGGCCCGTGCGGCCGATGCGATGCGTGTGCACTTCCGGGTCCGGCGTCACGTCGACGTTGATCACCGCTTCGAGTTGCGCGATGTCGAGGCCGCGCGCGGCAACGTCGGTCGCGACGAGCACCGAGCAGCTGCGGTTCGCGAACTGGATCAGCACCTGATCGCGCTCGCGCTGATCGAGTTCGCCGTGCAGCGCAAGCGCATGGAAGCCCTGCGCGCGCAGCACGTCGAGCAGATCACGGCACTGCTGCTTCGTGTTGCAGAACGCGATCGTGCTGACCGGACGATAGTGATTCAACAGCAGACCGACCGCGTGCAGACGCTCGTCTTCGGTCACTTCGTAGAAGCGCTGACGGATCTTGCTGTCGTCGTGCCGCTCGGCAAGTTTGACTTCCTTCGGGTTTCGCAGGAATTGCTGGCTCAGCTTCGCGATGCCCTCGGGGTACGTCGCTGAAAACAGCAGCGTTTGGCGCTCTTTCGGGCATTGCCTTACGACCTTCGCGATGTCGTCGAAGAAACCCATGTCGAGCATGCGGTCGGCTTCGTCGAGCACGAGCGTGTTCAGCGATTGCAGATCGAGGCTGCCGCGTTCGAGGTGATCCATGATGCGGCCCGGCGTGCCGACCACGACGTGCGCGCCATGTTCGAGGCTCGCCGTCTGCGGACGCATCGGCGTGCCGCCGCACAAGGTCAGCACCTTGATGTTTTCTTCCGCGCGCGCGAGACGGCGGATTTCCTGCGTGACCTGATCGGCGAGTTCGCGCGTCGGGCACAGCACCATTGCCTGCGTGCCGAATTTGCGTGCATCGAGGCGCGCGAGCAGCGCCAGCGAAAACGCCGCGGTCTTGCCGCTGCCGGTTTTCGCCTGCGCGATCAGATCTTGACCGGCGAGCGCGATCGGCAGGCTCGCGGCCTGGATCGGCGTCATCTCGACGTAGCCGAGCTGCGTCAGGTTCGCGAGCGTGGCGGGCGGTAGCGGCAGCTCGCTGAATGCGGCGCCGGCGGGGGTGGGACTGTTCATAGGATCGTCTGTAGGAATCGCGATTACTCAGCCATCGGGCCCTGATCGGGGCGGCCCGGCAACTGCTCGTACAGCACCGCGCCGTTGTCGCCGTCGAAACGCTCGACGTAATTGCGCGCGCCGCACAGCGGGCAGCGGAACAGCAGCCCCTGGCCTTCGTTCTTGATGACGACGTCGGATTGCTCCCACTGCGCGCCGCAGGACTGATTTCTACAGGTGAACACGTTGATTCTCCAACTGGATTCGATGATCGATCGGCAAGGTCGCACATGCGGCCTCGCCGTGTATGGGGTTGCCGCGCCGGCGCTGCGTCGTGACGCGATAGCGCTCGACGGCAAGCATGGCGTCAGCCGAGATGCGTATGCCGCGGACGCGGCACGGCCACATCCATGTCGGTCAGGCCGTGCACGATGCCGCAGTCTTCGACCGGATGCTCGCCGTGGCATTGGTCGCGCAGCGTCGTCAGTTGCGCCTTCAGCTGCTGCAGTTCTTCGATACGCGTGTCGATGTGCGCGATGTGCTCGTCGACCAGCGTATGCATGCCGCCGCAGCCGTTCGCCGGCGCGTCGGTCAGACGCAGCAATGCGCGGATTTCGTCGTGAGTCATGTCGAGCGCGCGGCAATTGCGGATGAAGCGCAGGCGCTCGACATGCTTTGCCGTGTAACTGCGGTAATTGGCTTCGGTGCGCTCCGCCTCGGGCAGCAGGCGCTCTTTCTCGTAGAAACGGATGGTTTCCGTCGTGCAATGGGCGATTTTCGCCAGTTCGCCGATTTTCATGGACCCTTCCTCCACGCGGCCTTGACCTTGTAGTGGCTTCAGGGTGTTTACTAGACCACAAATCGCACGAGGAAGCCACCAATGCCTGACACCTGCCGTATTGCCACCGATCGTCCGGAACGGGAGGAAGCCTGTACACACGGGGGTTGCGGCGACGTTGATGCGCGGCGCGGCCATGCTCACGGCAGGGGCACGGGTGAGGGACGTGGGCATTCGCATGGCGGTGAACATGCTTGTGGCGCCGACGTGGGCGACGGTGATCGGCATGAAGGGCACGATCATCAGGACGGTCATGATCACGGCCACGCCCATGATCACGCTGCTGTCGCTTGCTGCGCCGCTAGCGCTTTTGCGCCTGCGTCGCTGCGCCTGCCTCCGTCCGAAGCCGTCGGCGACGACCTTCGCACCGCAATCCGCATCCTGCAGATGGACTGCCCGACCGAGGAAGCGCTGATCCGCAAGAAACTCGGCCGTATGCCGGCCGTGCGTAGCGTGGACTTCAACCTGATGCAGCGCGTGCTAACTGTCGTCCACGCGCCGGAGGCGCTCGAGTCGGTCCTCGCCGCCCTGCGCTCGCTCGACTTCACGCCCGAACTGGCAAGCGACGCCGGAAAGGGTGGGAACGCCAACGCGGTGCCCCAGGCAGCCACTGACGCAATGCGCAAGCCGTGGTGGCCCCTGATCCTCGCCGGCATCGTCGCGGGAGCCTCAGAAGCCGCTAGCTGGCTCGGCGCGCCGGCCTGGGTGGTGGCGGGTATGGCGGTCGTCGCGATTGCCTCCTGTGGCCTCACGACATATCGCAAGGGCTGGGTCGCGCTGCGCAACGGCAACTTGAACATCAACGCGCTGATGAGCATCGCCGTGACCGGCGCGGCGCTGCTCGGCCAGTGGCCCGAAGCCGCAATGGTGATGGTGCTCTTCACGATCGCCGAGCTGATCGAGGTGCGCTCGCTCGACCGCGCGCGCAACGCGATCGAAGGGCTCATGCGGCTCACGCCCGAACAGGCCAGCGTGCAGCAGCCCGATGGAGCGTGGCAGCCCGTCCGCGTCGACGCGATCGTGCCCGGGACGCTCGTGCGCGTGAAGCCGGGCGAGCGGATCGCGCTCGATGGCGAAATCGTCGCGGGCCGCTCGAGCGTCGATCAGGCGCCGATCACCGGCGAGAGCCTGCCCGTCGACAAGGCGATCGGCGACGCCGTATTCGCCGGCACGATCAACCAGGCGGGCTCGTTCGATTATCAAGTGACGGCGGCCGCCGGCAACACGACGCTCGCGCGGATCATCCACGCGGTCGAGGAGGCGCAGGGCACGAAGGCGCCGACGCAGCGCTTCGTCGATGAATTCGCGCGCGTTTATACGCCGATCGTGTTCGCGATTGCGCTCGCCGTCGCTCTGGTCCCACCACTCGTGTTCGGCGGAGCGTGGCACGCGTGGGTGTACAAGGCGCTGGTGCTGCTCGTGATCGCGTGTCCGTGCGCGCTCGTGATTTCGACGCCGGTGACGATCGTCAGCGGGCTCGCGGCCGCGGCGCGCAAGGGGATTCTGATCAAGGGTGGCGTTTATCTCGAACAGGGTCGCAAGCTGACCCGGCTGGCGCTCGATAAGACCGGGACGATTACGCACGGGAAGCCAGCGCAGACGGAGTTTGAGGTGGTTGGTGACGCGGGTGAAACGTTCCGATACCGTACGCTTGCGGCAAGCCTCGCGGGCCGCTCCGACCACCCTGTTTCGATGGCGATCGCTGCTGCCGCCAATAACGACGGCGTCGAACACCTACATGTCGAAGCATTCGAAGCGATCGCTGGACGCGGCGTGCGCGGCGATATCGACGGTATCGGGTACTGGCTCGGCAATCATCGCCTGGTCGAGGAACTGGGCCGCTGCTCGCCGCAACTCGAAGCGCGTCTCGATGCGCTCGAACAGCACGGCAAAACCGTCGTGATGCTCGCCGATGCGCAGCGCGTGCTCGCGCTGTTTGCGGTCGCTGACACGGTGAAGGAAACGAGCCGCGCCGCCGTCGCCGAATTACGGCGGCTCGGCGTCGGCACCACGATGCTGACCGGCGACAACCGTCATACCGCCGAGGCGATCGCGCAGCAGGTCGGCGTCGATGAAGCGCGCGGCGATCAGTTGCCCGAGGACAAGGTCGACGCGGTCACGCAATGGTCGAGCGATGGCGCGACGGTCGGCATGGTCGGCGACGGCATCAACGATGCGCCCGCGCTCGCGCGCGCCGACATCGGCTTCGCGATGGGTGCGATGGGTACCGACACCGCGATCGAAACCGCCGACGTCGCGTTGATGGACGACGATCTGCGGAAGATTCCGACGTTTATCCGGTTGTCAAAGGCGACGTGCGGAGTGCTGGTGCAGAACATCGCGCTCGCGCTTGGCATCAAGAGCGTGTTCTTCGTGCTGACGTTGATGGGCTTCGGCACGATGTGGATGGCGGTGTTCGCAGATGTCGGTGCGAGTTTGCTGGTAGTGGGCAATGGGTTGAGGTTGTTGCGGAAGTGACGGGCGCGTGAGGTTTGCGCTCGTTGCGTCCTACGCTGAACCGTCGTTCACGGCAGGATGCGTCGGAGCGCTGGCTAGCAGCTCATCGCTGTCGTCTTTCAAGCCCACCCCTGTCAGTCTCAGCTTCCTCGCCTGCGTGAGCAGATAGTGCAGCTTGTGCGCGGCCTGCGGATAGTCGAGGCCTTGCGGGCGCACGTTGGAAATGCAGTTGCGCTGGGCGTCGCTGCACCCCGTTTTCGGCGCGTACGTGACGTAGATGCCGAGGCTATCCGGCGAACTCAAACCCGGCCGCTCGCCGATCAGCATCACGACGATTTTCGCGTCGAGCAATTCGCCGATCTCGTCGCCGAGTGCGACGCGCGCCTGACGCGCGACCACTACGGGACCGATGGTCCAACCCGCGAGCTTTGGATGTATAGCTTGCAGCAACGGTACAGCCTGCTTCGATGCGGCGAACGCCGATAGACCATCGCCGATCACAAACAGTACATCGCTTGATTGCGATGGCAGTCGGGCAAGCGTCGCGCGACTCTCCTCCGACAGACGCCGCCCGAGATCAGGGCGCCTCAAATAATGCTCCCGATCCGGCGCGGCGCTATGCACGTCAAGCGTGTTGAAACCTTGCGCGCGCAGCTGTGCGTGCAGCGGGTCCACGTCGAGCGGATGGTGCACGGCGTCGCGCGCCTGCGCATGCGCGAGATTGAACGCGAGCAATGGTGCGGTCGGCAGGCTGTTGCCCGCGCGGCCCAACGCGATGCGTGCCTGCGTAAACCGACGCAGTGCGTTCCACGGGTCCTTGTCGAGTGCGTCGTTCTCGCTCATGCGATCCCCATCCAGTCGCGCGCGCTCTCGAGCAGCGGTTGCCGCGCCGAAGCGCCGATCAACGCGCCGCGTGCGTCGATGATCTGCATCGACTCCAGCCATTCCTCGAATTCCGGCGCGCGGCGCAAACCGAGCACGTCGCGCACGTACAGCGCGTCGTGAAAGGACGTGCTCTGATAGTTGAGCATGACGTCGTCCGCGCCAGGTACGCCCATGATGAAATTGATGCCCGCTACGCCGAGCAGCGTCAGCAGATTGTCCATGTCGTCCTGGTCCGCTTCGGCGTGGTTCGTGTAGCAGATGTCGCAACCCATCGGCACGCCGAGCAGCTTGCCGCAGAAGTGATCCTCGAGACCCGCGCGCGTGATCTGCTTGCCATCGTACAAATACTCGGGGCCGATGAAACCGACTACCGTGTTCACCAGAAACGGCTTGAACTTGCGCGCGACCGCATAGGCGCGCGCCTCGCAGGTCTGCTGGTCAACGCCGAAATGCGCATCCGCCGACAACGCGCTGCCCTGACCCGTTTCGAAGTACATCAGATTGCTGCCGACGGTGCCGCGTTGGAGCGACAGCCCCGCCTCGTACGCTTCCTGCAGCAGCGCGAGCGAAATGCCAAAGCTCGCGTTCGCTTTTTCGGTACCGGCGATCGACTGGAATACGAGATCGACCGGCGCGCCTTTTTCCATCGCGGCGATCGTGCTCGTCACGTGCGTGAGTACGCACGACTGCGTCGGTACCTGATAGCGCTGGCGGAAGTCGTCGATCATCTGCAGCAGCTTCGTGATCGCGGCGAGGTTGTCGCTCGCGGGGTTGATGCCGATCAGCGCGTCGCCGCAGCCGTACATCAGGCCGTCGAGCATCGAGGCGGCGATGCCTTTGACGTCGTCGGTTGGGTGGTTCGGTTGCAGGCGTACGGACATGCGGCCCGGCAAACCGACCGTGTTGCGAAAGCAGGTGATGACCGGGCGTTTACGGGCGGCGGTGATCAGGTCCTGGTTGCGCATCAGCTTTGAGACTGCGGCGACCATTTCTGGTGTTAGGCCCTCGGTGATGCGGGTGAGTGCGTCGGTGTCGGTTGTGGTGCTGAGTAGCCAATTGCGGAAGTCGCCTACCGTCAGATGGGAGATTTCGGCGAAGGCTGCTGGCGAGTGATCGTCGATGATCAGGCGGGTGACTTCGTCGGTTTCGTAGGGGATCAGCGGTTCGTTCAGGAACGTGCGTAGCGGCACCTCGGCGAGCGCCATTTTGGCGGCGACCCGCTCTTCTTCGCTCGCTGCCGCGATGCTTGCGAGCTGGTCGCCCGAGCGTTGCGGGCTCGCTTTCGCGAGCAGGGTCTTCAGGTCGGCGAAGCGGTACGTGCGACTGCCGATCGACTCGGTGTAGCTCATGTTTGCGGCTCCATCGCCTCGCGCGAACGCGGGTAGGAATGGGAACGGCGGTTACATGCTGCAGGTTGCTTGCTGCTGGTGCTGGTGCTGCGCACTACACGATAGCGCCAAACGGCGGCAGCGTCACGTTGCGGAGATTGGGGCTGTTTGCCGATGCTGTGTTTGGCGCTCCTGCTCGCGTCCACGGGGCGCGGTCAACAGGCGCTCAACCCCTTTGTGTGCACCGCTTGAAATCCGCAGGATTTGGTAAACGGCCGACACTCGCTGACGTAATACTTTGTTCGCATCCTCTCGCGCCAATTTTCTGCGGTCCAGTCATGAACGAATCAGACCATCGGGCTCGATACGAGACGCGACTCGCACGCGTGCTCGACCATATCTACGATCACCTCGACGAACCGCTCGATATAGGACGGCTTGCGGAGATTGCTTGTTTGTCACCGTATCACTGGCACCGGATTTATCAGGCGATGTATGGCGAGACGGTCGCGACGACCGTGCGGCGTTTACGGTTGCATCGCGCAGCGGGTTTTCTTGCGAGTAGTTCGATGCCGATTGCTCAGATTGCCGAGCGTTCGGGGTATAGCAAGTTTGCAGTCTTTTTCGCGGACGTTTCGCGCGGTGTTTGGTGTACCGCCGGCGCAGTGTCGCAGGCAAGGCACGCATAGCCGGTTTCGGCCGGCGCTTTCAGGAGACGATCAGATGACGATGATTCGTGAGGTCGTGATTCGTTATGTGGAGAGGAGCAAAAACTCGAAGAAAGCCACCAACAGCTGTTTGGCCTGAATGTCGACTCCGCGAGCAGGAAGAAAAGCTCAAGCAGTATCAGCACGTCGACGTATTGTTCATCAGCCTGACTATTAATAAAAAGACCCATAAGTTTCTCAACTTACGGGCCCGTTTTTCTCAGGTTATGCGTCTACCTACACCCACTGTAGGAAGCTTCAAAATCTGAGAATTTGCCACTTTGCAAATCAAGGGTTTGCATCATCTTCGCCTGCATAAGGCGAGACAAAGTCAGGCATAAATTGAGAAATTCCTACTGGGCCTAACAATTTATATTGTGACTCTCGCGTTTAAGAGATTGAGTACCCATCGAACGGGTTGGGCCAAATCAGATGTTCGCGTCCCACACATATAACATTTTATACGTTTGCGCGAACACGCGATAGAACTGGCCCTGTCCCGTCAGCAGCCGTCGCTCAGCTTTGTACCGGGAGCCGCAAAAAATTGCGCTTCAGATGAAATAAATCTAGCAATTTGCGCTCGTGCGCGAATCGTCTCATCGCACGCCGGCGGTCAAGAAATGTCCAAGTTTCTGGGACCGTCCTACTACCGCGTCAAGCAAATTGCGATGGCCGCTTAACGCTGCAGTTACCGGGTTAGGCCTTTTCTCTATTCCGTCTCAGGCCAGTGACCGCGAAGGCTGGTCGAGGCGTCCGCGTCCGCCCGTCGCAACCCGACCTGGAGGGGACTTATGAAATCGACCCGCCTCTGTCTCGCCTGTGGCAATCCGTTCGTGCCGCTGCTGCACGTTCCCCGTCAGCGTTACTGCTCGTCGAAAGCTTGCCAGCGCGCTCGTCGACGCGACTGGCAGACCCGCCGGCTTCGTATCGACGACGACTATCGCGACAACCAGTCCCGGGCGCAGGCGAAATGGCGCGCGGGCCACTCGGGCTACTGGCGCGAATATCGAGCTGCGCATCCGGCGTATCGAGAGCGCAACCGCAGCATGCAGCAAATACGCAATGCGCGGCGAAATTTTGAGCCGATTGCAAACATGGACGTCATTCGGTCCCATCAGCCGCTGGGGTCTGGCTTCTACGTACTGCGCGACGCAGATGATGCCGGCGCTGCAAATATGGACGCGTGGACCGTCCACATCGCCGTGCTGTCTGCGCCTGCAGCGCCGCCAATATGATTGCAAAGAGATGACTTGATTTACATTGGCGTCGGGCCTGCTACCTTTGCCTTGTCACCGTTCGCAACCAACCGCCACCACCTGATGTGAAGCCGTGGCGTTCGCATTTGGGGCTCCCCGTGCGCTCGGTGCCTGCCGCGTGTCTGTGTCTAAGTTGCGGAGCGGAGAATGTCATTCAATAATGCGGGTACAGCAGTCGTAGCTGGCTGTCTGGCAGGACGGGCAGCGGAGTACGTCCGCATGTCGACGGAACACCAGCAGTATTCGACCGAGAATCAGCGCGACCGAATTCGAGACTACGCAACCCGTCGCGGATTCGAAATCGTCCGCACATATGCCGATGAAGGTAAAAGCGGCCTTCGAATCGATGGTCGCCAGGCACTTCAAAATCTCATCGCCGATGTCGTAAACGGCAATGCCGATTTCTGCGTAATCCTCGTCTATGACGTGAGTCGGTGGGGGCGATTCCAGGATGCCGACGAGAGCGCGTATTACGAGTACATTTGCCGCCGTGCGGGCATCCAGGTTGCGTACTGCGCCGAGCAGTTCGAGAACGACGGGTCACCTGTCTCGACCATCGTGAAAGGGGTAAAGCGGGCAATGGCTGGCGAGTACAGCCGGGAGTTGTCCGCGAAGGTGTTCGCCGGTCAGTGCCGCTTGATTGAGATGGGCTTCCGGCAAGGAGGTCCGGCCGGCTACGGGCTGCGCCGCGTATTGGTCGACCAACACGGCCTCATGAAAGCGGAACTGTGTCGCGGCGAACATAAAAGCCTGCAGACGGACCGGGTAGTCCTCATGCCCGGGCCAGAAAGCGAAGTGCGAACCGTCAATCTAATCTACAACTGGTTTATCGACGAGTCGCTCGACGAGTATGCAATCGCAGCTCGCCTGAACGGCATGCATGTGCGGACTGACCTCGACCGCGAGTGGACGCGAGCCACGGTACGGGAAGTACTGACCAACGAGAAATACATCGGCAACAACGTGTACAACCGGGTGTCGTTCAAACTGAAGAAGATGCGGGTGACCAACACACCGGACATGTGGATTCGAAAGGAGGGAGCATTTCAGGCAATTGTGCCAAGCGAGACGTTCTACACGGCTCAGGGCATTATGAGAGCGCGAGCACGCCATTACTCGAATGAGGAGCTAATCGAACGCCTGCGCAACCTGTACCGCAGTCGTGGGTTTCTGTCCGGCGTGGTGATTGATGAAACAGATGGCATGCCATCTACATCGGTCTATGTGTACCGGTTTGGGAGTCTGATTCGTGCCTACCAGACAGTCGGTTTTACCCCCGGCCGAGACTATCGATACATTGAGACCAACCGCTTCCTGCGACAGCTGCATCCGGAAATCATTGCGCAGACGGAAAGGAAAATCGCGGACCTGGGCGGCGCGGTGATACGCGACCCGGCAACCGACCTGCTGACGGTCAACGATGAGTTCACGGCCTGCATTGTGCTCGCACGCTGCCAGGCACATGACAATGGCCGCAATCACTGGAAGGTGCGCTTCGATACGAGCCTCCTGCCGGATATCACCGTTGCGGTGCGGCTCGACCAAACGAACGCTTCGGCGCTCGACTACTACCTGTTGCCACGCCTCGATTTCGGACAACTCCGTATTCACCTCGCTGACCAGAATCCAATCGAGTTTGAGAGTTATCGCTTCGACACGCTGGACTACCTCTATGGCATGGCCGAGCGTGCCCGTCTCAGGAGAGTAGCATGACCTCGCGGCAGCAGCTCGGAGAAATCCGGATGGTCCCCGTCAACCAGATTGAAGTCATCAATCCGAGAGAGCGCAATGGTCGAGTTTTCAATGAAATCCTCGACAACATAAAAACCATCGGTCTCAAGAAACCAATCCTGGTCACGCCGCGAGCAACGGCCGGAGGCATAGAAAAATACCTGCTCGTGTGCGGCGAGGGGCGATTGAAGGCGTTCCGCTCCCTTGGGGAAGCGACTATTCCCGCACTCGTTGTGAGCGTGAGCGACGAGGACGCGTTCGTAATGAGTCTGACTGAAAACATCGCGCGCAGACAATGTCGCCCGCTCGAACGGCTTGCTGGCATTCGGCAGTTGCAGGAGCAGGGATATGCGCCGAAGGTGATTGCCGAAAAGACAGGTCTTACGCCGACTTACGTTCACGGCATCCTCACGCTGCTGCGCCAGGGAGAAGAGAGACTTCTCGTTGCAGTGGAGAAAGGGCTCGTCCCCCTGAATGCGGCCCTCACGATTGTCGGCGCCGGCGACAACGACGATGAAATACAGGCTGCACTCCAGGAGGCCTATGAGTCGGGCAAATTGCGGGGCAAGCAACTGATGAACGCTCGCCGTGTCATCGAACGCAGAAAAGCACTCGGGCGAAGCACGGCGCACAATATGACGAGTAAGTCCGCCGCCGTCACGACATCAAGTCTCGTGCGGACGTATGAGCACGAGGTAGAACGCCAGAAGTCGATGGTGAGAAAGGCCGAGTTCACGCAACAGCGGTTGCTATTTGTGGTGGGTGCATTGAGGCAACTGTTTGCCGATGAGAACTTCATCAACCTGCTACGCGCGGAGGGGCTGGCCAGCTTGCCAAAGTATCTTGCCGAACGCGTTTGGCCAATCGGGAGTGCCACATGACTGGCGTAACTCTTGGATTCATCCCCGAGCCGTTGTCGGTGCCGGTCTCCAGCATCTTGCCATCGCGCAGAATCCCGGCGCCCGTGGTCAAATCGCGCAAATTTAAGCAGATAAGAACTTCCATTGAGGAGGTAGGCCTCATCGAACCACTCTCTGTAACGCCTGCGGACCAGTCTTCCGGACAACATGTTCTGCTGGATGGACATCTACGCTTACTTGCCATCCAGGACTTGGGGCACGAGCGGGCTGCCTGCCTGGTCGCGACCGATGACGAGAGCTACACGTATAACAACCGTGTCAATCGCCTCTCCACAATTCAGGAGCACTATATGCTACGGCGTGTTATTGAAAGAGGCGTATCGCCCGAACGATTGGCGAAAACTCTTTCCGTAGATGTATCTCAAATTATAAAGAAGATGTCGCTTCTCGACGGCGTATGCCCGGAAGCGGCTGAACTTCTCGGAGACCGGCAGTTCTCGCCGGAGCTTGTTCGCGCTATTCGCAAAATGAAGCCCACGCGGCAGGTCGAATGCGTTGAGCTGATGGTGGCTGCGAACAATGTTTCAGTCTCCTACGCCGAGGCATTGCTGGTGGCAACGCCTGCAGCGCGTCTTGTGGAGGGCAAGAAGCCGCGCAAACTGACCGGCGTTAGCCCGGAGCAGATGGCGAAAATGGAGCGGGAAATGAGCAATCTGCAGGGGCAGTACAAGCTCGTCGAACAGACCTACGGTCAAGACGTGTTGAACCTGGTGCTTGCGAAAGGATATCTCGCCAAGCTCCTCGAAAACGAATCTGCACGGCAATACGTTGCCCAACGCCATCCGGACCTGATGGTGGAATTCGAGTCCATCATTGCAACCATTTCTCTCGACCAGCAGCAATTCAGCACGGTCCTCTAGTCGAACCCTCACTAGAGGCGGTCCACATCGCGTGCGACGAGCTGCGACATGGGCGCCGTCGCTTGACCTCTGCGCCCCCTCGACGCGCTGGAGAATACAGCCAGGCCCATAAAAAATGACTTGCCGCATCTCGTGTTCCTGCGTCGTGGCGACGAAATTAATCCCGGCTTTGGTCGTACCGGCAAAATGTTCGGCTTCCAGCAAGCAAAGTCCGACGAACGGTGCGACGCGCCAGAACTTGCCTCGCCCCCGACGAGAGGGAAATGACTACGCGTCGTTTCGACGTTTGCATGACTGGCTGCGGTTCGATAGCTTCGATGGATGTGCGCCGATGTTGATTCTCGCGCGTACACCCACGTAGTCGTGCTTCGTCTCGTCGAACCGACCGGTGCGAACTCGCCAACCATGTCGGATTTGTCGGCAGTTCTCCGGCGCCCCTTAGCCTTCTCGCCATCGACTTGCCCGTTCCTCTACCCCTAGCGACGGCGCCCCGTCTGTCGCTACGAAGCGTTGCATTCGGTAGGAGCGGGGACGGCTGGCGCGGCTATCACTCTATGTCACGGACTTTGATATATGTCATCGACGCTGATATAGCCCACTGGCCGGAATGGTGCGGTCGATGGCTTTTTCCAAGTCAGTATCCATCTGCCGAAGAGAAATCAGCAAATTCCTGTCGGTTAGGCTATGAGTCTTGTTTCTTTTCAGCAACTAAATGCAGGGTCGGCGGTACTGGTCGTCGGTGCAGTCATTGACGTGGGCATCCTGAGGCTTCGCACGCGAGTCGGAGGTTCCAGCGAGCTAATCGATTGATTCATAAGGATTGGCCATATAAAACTCGCTTTTCAATTGTACGCGGCCAATTGGGGTACGAATTAGCAAGAGACGGATTGCTGGCGCTGAACACGCCTGCTGCCCCGCCGCCCAACCTGCCGGAGGGTATCCGGATGAAGCTCTGCAAAAAACCGCGATGCGTAAAGTTCGCTCCCAGCTTCGCGGACGCGGCCATATCGACGCAATGGCACACCCACTGCAGTCGGCGACCACACGGCCTCCGCAACGGGGACAGCGAGCTAGGCGCGAGAATGTAGTGGCACGACCCCCGGGCGGTACATGGTGGGCGTTCCCCTTCGCGCGACTCATCGAGGCATATTTACAGAGAGTCGCGCCTTTGCTCGAAATCGGCAGCCCCTGCGCTTTTTCTCGACGGCTTCTGCAAGCCAAACCAACCGACCCTATCCACGGCGAGTCGCTGCAGACAGTCGAGGGAATCTCGCATGCCGCGTTCGCAGTGGAACAGGGGCAGAGCCCAAACGACTCAAGACATCGTAAGCTACTAACTCGACGAACACGGTAGGTCTAAGGCTTCGTGCCGCTGCCAAATGCAAATAGAATTGAGTGAAACTGGCCATGCCGTGCAATTCTATTTGCATGCTCGCAATTTTGCGCAGATGAAAGCGAGCTAGGCCCGCCACCCCCGAGCGGCCGCGCATACTGTCCGAGTGGAGGGTACCGGCGTACGCGCGTATGGAGGTCTGGCGGAAAGGCTGTACGAATCGCCATAGTGTTGTCGCTCCTTGTTGGCGTAGGCGTTGGATGCCGTCAAGGACTGCTGAGGGGGCGCTTTACTCACTTATCGGCTCAGTATCTGGCCGAAACCGAGCAGATAAATGAGCAGATTGCCCGGAGCGAGCTGATTTGAGTGGATTGCCGAGATAAGTATGGACGCCTTTTCGCCCGATGGGTCCCGCGTTCCCCGGCCCCCGTCCGCACTAAATTACTGCGGCCTCGTTTGCCAAAGAACGAGGTCGAGCATTTTGACGTCAGTCACATCCGCGTCGGGATAAAACTCCCGGAATTTGGAGACGAGGAAACGGCCACGTACTGAGGCCAAAAACGCCTTGAATTCGAGCTCTAGTGAGGCGTAGACATCGCATATACCTGAAAAGCGATTGCGGGCGTATGCGGCGGGTAGTTTGAGCCCGACATTTTTAAGGACCCAGCCATCAATCACTGGCTTCGAAGGATGGATTGTCGCAACGAGCTTGCTAACAAATGACGCTTCATACTGGGCGATTGAGTCTAGCATCGACTTCAATGCGTCGTGGAAATCAACGCCCGTGTGTAGCTTGCTGACCAACAACTGGTAATACGCGTTTCGCCAATCATCATTTCGGCGAACCTTGTAAAAGTCGTTGAAGCGCCGCTGAAAGTCAGGGGCGACGATACGTGAAGGTCCCAAGGAAACCTGATGTTGAATCCATAGATACTTTGCCAGCCCGGTTTGAACTAGTGGTAGGGCGTTTAAAATCTGCTGTTCGTTCAGGATGATTGGCATGAAGTGGTTGTCTATTGAGGTGAGAAAGTCGGAGCGGTAGGCGGACGGTGCAAGCGTTTCGCCATCATTGGTTCAGTTGTTCATCGATGCGTCGAAGAGTCTCTAGTGCGCCCCCAGCGATGCCAATGCCAACATCCTGTTGAATTTCAGGTTCGCGCAGATTGATGCGAATGACGTGAGGCCCGAAATGTTCACTGAGGCGGCGAAGAGTCGGAATGGCTGGACCTGCCCCTTGCTCGATTACGGCCAAGGAGCCGCTGGACTTTAGCCATGCCGCGAATTGCGCTTTTCGCTGTTCGACGGTCGTTTCGACCCAATTCCAATTGTTGAACATCAAAATTTTCGGACGGGCCAGGCCGCCGCAACGCGGGCATGTCGGCATGGCATTGACGAGTTCGCAGGTTTGCTCATTGACGGCCGGGACGAAGCTCACGGCCGACCATGTATCGCTGGTGCAGGCGTTCAGGCACTGCAGGACGTGAATCGTGCCGTGGCATTCAAGTACTCGCTCTGGCGGGAAATCAGCTTTCTGAAACTGCCCGTCGACGTTGCTAGTGAATACGAATGCACCGTGCCGCTTCCACGATATCCATCGACGCAAGATGCCAAACCCATCATGGGGTTTCGTTACTCGATAGAGGGCAAGGTTGTGCCCATAGAAGCCCCAGCTCAGTCTGGGGTATGCTTCGAATGCGGCCGGATTCGCCATCTCCTGGGAACGTCAGTCCATGGGGACGTAGTGCTGGATACGCGCGCCAGAATCCTTCCGCTCCACGAAAGTCCGGCAGGCCGGAGTCCACGCCCATGCCCGCGCCGGCTGTAATCAGCAGGCCATCGGCATCTCGAATCCACTTCGCTGCCTGTTTTGATTGCCTCGTCACCCATGCATTAAGTCCCCTGTATCTTGCCAATTCCACAATCAATCCGTCCGGCTGACTCGCGGCAATGTCATCGTCCGGCGCCATACCGGTTCGCGAGAGCGAGATAGTCCCGAGCGAACTCTTCTCTCAAAGCGTGGCGCACAGAACGCCGGGGCTGACCACGCTCGGCACCGCCGGGAAAAGACAAAAAGGAATCGGGCAAAGGCAGCGCAAGCATCCCGAAAGATAAATCGCAAAAGAGGAAGGTGATGCCGACTCAGCTCCGCACGCACGAAACCTCGCTGGACCAACAACCTTTCGTTACCCCTTCAAGGTTGGCGACCTGGCAAGCGCGTAATCCGGTGGCGAAATTTCGGCACTACGCCGCGCTGATAGACACCGGCGCTTTGCTGTTTGGTATGTTATTCGCGATAGACCACAAGGCTGCTTCGTTCCGTTCCGCAAAACGAAGACCTATGAAACGGTCGCTGCGCGTCCGCCCGACGCGAAGCCCGTGCCGTCGCGGCTGCATGGTCGAGCCGGATTTCTCACCAGTTCTGAGAAGTATCATTTTCGATGAAACCTTTTGATACTTTACGCCAGACTTGAATTCTTACACATGCCCTTCATAGGAACCTGAGGGGCCTCGGTACCGCGAGAGGCGCGTCGCTGCTAGAGGTTACTACTTGATAATAACGCTCGGAGTTTGTTGGCTGAGGTAGTCAGGAAAAACGGAGCGCGACATGAGCGGCCATCGATGTACCCCGACAGGAAATCGCCCGAGGGCTGTCTCGCTAACCGTGCCAAATCGCCCTCCCGCAAAGACTTCGGTTACCATTTATCGCCTCCTAGTAGCGTCTCTTCATGCGGCAAAAGGCTGCCATGATTCGATGCACAACTTCGACAATGCTGTCGGCGCCAGCAACGGAAACTTCCTCCAGTTCGTGCCGGAAGTCCAGGGTATAAACGAGGACACGTGCCACTTCGTCGACAATGCCCACATCCAGCCGCGCCTCCTCGACGTGATTCAAATCTCCCGCTTCGCTGCGTATAACAAGAACGGTAGCCGCGTCCGCACTCGGATAAGGGCCCGGCGGTGCAATATAACCGCCAGCTTCCATCGCCTCCAGCGCGCGTTTCCACAGATTGGTCCTCGGGTCGACGTCAACGGCTGCCACGTATGTCGGCTCGACCTCTTCAGGCTTGTAGCGTCCAGCCCAGATATGCACGACAGTTCGCGACCATTCGGCAGCGTAGGCCCGGGCCATCTCGCGCAACTGGCGGTAGCTTCTGTCGTCGGCCAGTGCCTCAAGAGGGGTGACAGCGCCCAAGTTACCCTGCCTCGAGCACAGGTAATCGAGCCGGCAATTCGGCGGAGCTGGTACAAGAATCCGGCAGACGGATTGCAGGCGTTTTCGGTCGACAGACGGGTCTGCAAGGAGGGCCGGGAAATACTCGACACCATCGACCTCTATCGAAAACGCGCTTCCAGTTGCGACCATCCTTGCAAGTCGCTTTTCGCTCACGCCCAGGCGCTCGCAAAACTCACTCGATGCCAGTAGTTCCCTGCTGCGCACCATCTCACGACGCGCTATCAGCGCCTGTCGCTCGATTTCCTCGCGAAACGTCATTTGCTTCTCCATAGTCGGATTTGAGGTTCCAATGTCAGCTTGACCCAAAGGCCAACAAAGAGAATTCAGACAAGAGGCCTCCCGCCAAATCGCTCAGCCAAACGCAACCGGAACAGGTCGATGACAGCGCGGTCGCCCAGTCCCGAATCGGTCTGACAGTGAACCAGGCGGTCGTAGTAACCCTGAAATCCATCGCGCCGGTCATCAACAGCCAGCCACGACACAATGCTGTGGCGCCGGACATAGCGGAGAATCTGGACACCTCGCTGACGGGTCGGCCATAACACTGAATCCTCCAGCTCTGCTTCGTAAGTAGCGCCGGTCACGCGCTGGCGCAGACCTTCCACGGGAATCGAATCGCGCGCATGCTCAAATCCAAAGCGGGGACACCAATCGGTTGAAAGGACGATTTCGATTTGCGGACAGGGCTCAAGCAGCTCGAGTAACGCCGGCGCAAATTCGAATAGTTGAATCGTGCCAGGTGCGCTGCTAACAACGCCATGTGGTGTAACGTAGCTATCGCCTCGATGCAGCACGCCGTCATAGTCGAGAAAAAGCACCTGTCTCACGTCAGGCCCTCGTCGCATTTGAGAGGAACAGGCGTTTTTCGCGCAACTCGAGCTCGGTCCGCTGCAGGCTCAAGCCGAAGTCAGGGTCGCACAGTACGAGATGCTGACGCGCGTCAGAAGACCATCCGTCGTCGTTGTCGTCAATCGCAATCCAGTAGACCAAACCATTCCATTCAACGTGTTCCCGAGTAGTCCGGTAGCGACTCACCACGTGCCTTTGGTCGAGCCGCCGTTCTACGGTTGGCCAGGTTGCGCCCACCACGCACGCGGCTAGTTCGGCAGGCAGGAGCGGTAGCACACGATTCAGGGGCAACCGCGCTGTCCATCTGCTTCGGAGCACAATCTCGACGTCAAAGTCTGCGCATACGGCGATGAGCGGCTCAGACCATTCAAACAGCTGATGTCCAGGCGCGTCCATTTGTACCTCGAGCCGGCGGTAGTCGAGAATGGCCGCCGGATATTGCAGGACGCCGTCGATATTGGTGAACAACGTCAGCCGCCGCCGTGGCGCCACGATTGTCATAAGGGTCTCCAAATATACCTTTTGATGAAGAAGATGTAGAGGACCGCATCCTCCTATCTATGTCAGTGATTCGCTACTAGAGTCCGCCGAAGCAAGGGAACGTCTAGCCCGCGCACCGACGACCGCCAGTCGTCCGATGTCGGCCATTCGAACAAGACCGCCTCTTCTGGAGCCGTTCGGCAACAACAGCGCCCCGACAATATCGACACCGGTGAGCGTGGTGGAAAGCGATGACGACCTGGTACCCATGGCTTTTGCGAGGTCGGCAAGCGGGACGTAGGTTTGCCGAAACGCAAGCAGGTGTTGAGGTAATACAACTCGGCATGGTTGCCCGCGCAGCATGATTTCCCGCGACTCCAGCAAGCCAACGTTTATCCAGTGAGCAATGCTCTCCCACTTCCAGCCGGTAGACTTCGCCAGCTGCTGAACCGACATGCCCGACTCGAGCAGGGGTGTACCAAAGTACCCGGATACTTCGGAACGCAGGAACCCCATCTGGCCGAGATGTCGTCCGCGAGCAACTGCAACCATCTTGCCGGCGGCGATAGCTTGCATGACTGTCTGAATCGCCCTCTTGTCGCCCATGCGCCGGCTTGTCAGCTCCGCCAGAGTCATGCGCTCGTCATCGTTTTGTGCGTTGTCCTTCGCGAACCGATTCACGTTTTCAAATAGGCTCTGTAACGACTGCAACTGAATCGGTCCGCCTTTGTGGATGTCATGCCTCCAGTTCGCGTCAGCGGCAATGACCTCAGCGTGGACCATATGATTGAGAACCGATTGAGGCACCTTCGCGATTTCGCAGGCCTGCGTGTCGCTGCCCCATTCACTGCGTCGTTGATTGATGCGTTCAATCTCTGCTGCCGGGATTTCGTAGACGAGCCCCCTCGTGCCAAAACGGCGGGTTCGGTACGAGCACTCGCCGGCATTTGCGGCCTTGAGCAGCCGGTCCCGACTGACACCGATGGTCTTCGCTGCGTCGGGAAGACGGACATACTCGGTGACGTTAGCAGCGATGTCCTTCGCAATGTCCAGGCCGAGCACGCCATCGAAATTCTTGGCAGCTACTTCGATGACGACTTTGAGAAACGGCTCAAGTGCATTGCCTTGGCAAATCTTCTTCAGGCAGACGTACCACGGGCCCAGCAGGGTATTCAGCGTACGCGCCTTCGCATTGCCTGCCGCAATGCGCTCGGCAACATGCTTTTCGAAACCCTTGGGCCAATCGGCCAGCAGGTGTTCGAGCGGAGCGAGCGACTCGACGGCTTGCGAGACGGATTTGGCGCTTGCAGCGCTTCGACGGGGCGGGGGCGTTGCGGGGTCGGCATGCAGGCAGAGAGTTCGAACGAGCGCGCACAATGCGTCGACCTTCCCGTGATGGAGCTTCGGAGGAACGCTACCCGGCAGACGCCCATCGCTTGCAATCAGCGTGGATAACCAATGCTGGGACGGGGTCGACGCGACGGCCACGAGAGTGCGCAGGTCATGCCCACATACGCATTGTTCAATTCGCTCGCGGTGCGGTGAAAGATGGTCGCCGCATGCCTGACAGCGGTCTATGAGAAGCGTCCAGTGGTCAGGGCACGCGGTGACGTACGCGTGTTCCCAGGAATGTCTCAGATACACCTCTTTGGTGAGGCATGCCGGGCATACGGCGTCGGACTGCGAACGGCGTAGCCCTCGCCAGCTACGGCAATGCCGCTCCTGCCGGCTTGCAAAGCGTGACCACTTTTCGTCCAGGCCCAGCTCTGCCGCGATATGGTCTGGATGCCCGAGAAGCGCGCTCCGGCTGCGCGTCACGTTGGCGAGCGCCGCCAGCTCGCGCCATCCCCATAGAGCATTGTTCGAGGCGAGACGCCTGTAGTAACCGATTCCCGATTCGTCGTCGAACGGAGAGAAGGTGCTGACCAGGCTCATCGGACGCCTCCTGAGGGCGGGACGATGCGATTCATCGACATGCCGTTGGTCTCGAGCACGTAGGCATGAGCGGTAGTGAGTTCAATCGGAGAGACCTCCAGCTTCACGAACGCGGGAAAGTCCGGATGTCCGGCGGCCTCGATTGCGCGGGCCGCGAGCAGACAGTCTTCCATGGTCAGCGGGCGAGGTGCTTCATACCTCAGCTGGCTCGCGAGTTCCTGCATGAACTTGCTCAACACACCTACCAGACCGCCAGTAAGCAGATAGCACTGGGTCACCAACAATCCAAGGGGTAGCTCAATCGGCCAGCCGAATTCGCTGAACAGGTCAGCGTAGGTGCGTACGCATGACGCGAACGCCTTCTGGTCCGACGGGCTGCGATAGTCGTAAGGCCAGAACTCCCTTTTTGCCGACGCGCGCAGACGCAGTTGTTCGTTACTCTCGAACAGTTTCGCCAGCCGAGGGACGCCGAACAACATGATGGTGATGTTGAGAGCGTCTGCGAGAGACTTGAACCAGTCTCCCGCCGCTCGCGGGGGAACCCTGGCACCGGGCTCAACGAGGTGACTCGCTTCTTCGAATAGAAGAACCCGCGTCGCTGCAAGCCGCAATTGGTCCACCATGCGGTTGAACATCACCCCCGAAGTAAGGCCCTTCTGCTGTAAAGGAACACCTAGGGCAGACAGGACGCTGCTGGGGAGCAGCAGAGGCGAGATATTGGGCAACACGGGCACAACCAGCACGGGCACCTGCCGCTTGCCATCGGCTTTCGATTCTGGATTGGCCCGCGCAAGCGCATTGAGGAGCATCGATTTGCCCACGCGTGAAGGCCCCACAATCCACTCTATGCGCGATGCAAAGCCGTCTCTCGCATCCTTGATGTACCTCGTGAGCACATCGAGTTGCTCCTTAAACGCGAGGTGCTGCAGTTCGCAGCTCTCGATACTTTTCCGAAGTTTCTGGGCCTGATTCACTTCTGCTTTTCTCCATCGATTCGGTTCAACACTGCCAGCGACGGCACGTCGTCGAAAGACTCCTGTTCCGGTGCAATGTCATTCGCACCGGGCATGCCGCTCCTGGGCGGGATTGGGTTCTCGGCGGCGCGACGGATGGCCATCGACTCCTTGACGCGATTGGCAGTCGCCCGATTCTTCTCGGCCTTGCTCTGCTTTTTCGAAGCTGGCTTTCCCGTCGATGCGATGGAATGTGTATGCACGTCGCGACGAAATGCCGTTTTCACGGGTGACTCGTTACTCATCGGTGTCGTTTCCTTAAGGAGCTCCTTAACGCGAGCGAAGGAGTACGCAGGTGTCGTGTCATCAACAAACTCCTCCGTCAACACGACAAGTGGCCGGTCGGGGCCATCGTCGATAAATATTTGCCGATAGTCGTCGGGGTTGACCAACACGTCGAGTGGCACTTCGCCGTATCTGTTCAGCAGGTAGGACAGGTTGTTCCCCTTGTAGTTGAAGCCTCTGCAGGAGATGCCCGTCTTGCGGCTTAAGGTCCTGACTTCATGCTCGTATAGCGTCATCAGCCACTCCGACCTGGGCGGCGGTAACGGCATCGCAAAGAGGTGCTCCTGCGTCAGGCTTTTCCAGCGCATCGCTGGCGTGCTACCTAGCTTCGTGATATCGCGGAAATCGCTGCGTATATGGCGCTCGAGCTCGGTATTTGCCCAGTCCTCGAAATACCAGCGCACAATCCACTGTTCCAGTTCCTCTTCCGACATCAGCTTGTCGCCCAGCGCGACCGGGTCACGCTGACCATCTTTGCCGTCGACGCGGGTGCAGCCGGGCAGCGTTTGCAGGGCATCCTTGAGCGACCGGTTCAGCCGTTCAATGAACGGCTTCCCGTGCGCATGACGCGACTTGCAATGCATGGGGTCGATGTCGAGACGGGTCAGCCTGTCCATCCGTTCGCCCTTTGTCTCCGGGCCGTTGTCGAATATCAGTTGGTGCGGCGCGCCGAAGACGTCAAGGTCGTAAGCCAGACCGAGCTTCGCCAGCCGGGCCTTTTTCGAAAACAGGATGGACTCGACACACTGAAGTCCGTCGGACTCGGTCGCGGCGCCAATGACCATGTACCATCCCACCACCAGACCGGTGCAGCAATCGACGGCATGAACCAGGTACACATTGCTTGTCACGCCATGCCGAGTCATGACAACAAACGGCAAGTGCAATGCGTCCTGCTCCACCCGGTCAAACGGCAAGGCGACGATGATGCGGTTTCTCGCGATGGACTTCGCGGCTGCGACGTCCTTGGGGTCCATCCGGTCGATTTCGGGGTCGACACTGAGATTGCTGAGAATCGTTTTCGCGACGAACCGGCGACTGATGGGTTTGCCTGAAGCGAGCCACCCCGACTCACGGACCCGGTCGTTTACGTACCGGGCGAGGTCCACTAAAGTCCACCTTGACGCCTGCTTCAGGAAGAGAGCGTTCGCCGCATTGCAAATCAGGTCAACGATTTGCTGGTCATACCTTTGCGTGCGATTCCCCTTGTTCCTGTCACCCCGCAGCAACGGCAAGCCATTGCGTCTTGCCTCGGCATATCTATAAAGCGTGGCTCGAGACGGAAATGGGTCTGCGGAGCCAGCCTCTGGATTGTGTTCTTCCTCTGCAATCTGGCACGCTTTTCGAAAACTGACTCCGTACTTCTTCTGAATCTGCTCGACTTTGCGCAGGCACGCCTGCGCTACTTGCAGCTCTTTGTCCAATTCGGGGTCATCCTGCGCCGCCGCGCTGACGCGCGGGGCCCCAGGGCGGACGAGTACCAGGCGGTCGTCAGCGATGCCGTCGCTGATTTCCGATAGTGCCTTGTATGTCTCCTGATGCGTTTCGCGGTCGAATACCTTTATCCACCCGTCGCGCTGCGTCGGGTCAACCACTTGCCAGCGTGTGGTCTCCTGGCCCTGCTCGCGCAATTCGTCGTTATGTAGCAGCCAGCGCTTCATAACGTGACTTCCTCAAGCAGTTCGAGATGACTTAGGTCACCCAGAGTGGGCGCCAGCATCATTTCCCCGTGAATAGCGTACCGCACCACGTCGGCACCGACAGCGCCACTCACGAGCAGTGCCGGTACCAGGTTAGGGGATAGGTCGAGCTCGGCGCATAGCATGCGTAGTGTCATGCGCCGACCGGCACAGACAGCCTCGATTCTTTGAACAAAATCCGGGGACGGCCAAAGGTCGCTGCGAGAAGCAGCCTTCTTGAGTAGCGGAAGGTTACTGCGTAGCGGATGTGGGCCGGCGGGCATCACGACCGTGGAAAACAGGTAACCTCCCGCCTCCAGAATCTGTTTGGCCTGCTCCAGAACGGACTTATAGTCGTCGTCGCCGTCGTGACCTTCCCTCTTCACCTCGATGGCGCTGCGGGGGGCGGTGTGTCTGTCGACGGCAAAGTCAGGGGTGTAAAACTTCGGCCCCTTTCGGTCTTTGTGCTTGAGACGTGCCTCATTTACTGCTTCCGGCGTCTTCAGTAGACGTCCGTCAATCAGGTCGACCTTAAACGGCTGAGCTTTGAACACGCTGACTCTGGGGTCCAGGGCGAGCATGTGAGCAACCAGACGCTCCTCGTCGGACTCAACGACGAGTTGACCGCTCGACTTCGTGCTGTAGGTGAGGAACAGCGCCTTGCCAAACGTCGGAGCAATACGCCGGATACCGGCGTCCACATTCGCCAGGCGTTGCCCCCGCGAACCATAAGATGCTCCGATGGATTTTTGGCGCCTCATTGCAGGCCCCCCACGGAACCACCCGGCAAAGTTGTCGGCGAGTGACGATAGGAAACGCTCCAGCAACCTCTGTCTCTGGAGTCTGGATGGAGCGCACCAACAGGCACAGCCATGCGGCGCCGGCGCCTGGCCGGCCCGGACAGTTCCGAAGGTGCCAGCACAGCCCGTGCTTCAATTCGCGTCATTTGCGTCATAGCTTCTGCATGCGCCAAGGCGCACGCCGCCGCGCCGCTTGTTGAAAGCGGCGGACGGATGGGTTGACAGACCAGTGGACCATGAGACGGTACGCGCTCGTTTAAGCACGGGATGTCCCTACGGAGCCCTCCGATGGAAAGAGACGGGGTCTGGCACGTCGTCTCCCTTTCGCTTACAGCTTCGGCAGTTCGATTCCGAAAGCTCGATATCTCGCCGGGTTAGGGCCCTCCACTCGTGGCGGCAGTCTGCATTTGCGGCCTCGCACTCGGTTTTCACCTGCAGCGCGCCAACTGTCAGCGCAGTGGCGATTTCAACAAGCATCAATGCCACCGAACGCAGCAATCGCCAGCAAGAGGACGATGAGTCACCCGCCATAGGCACTTTGCGAAACGTTCATTGGCCGCTCTTCCGAGGCTCATTGCTTCGAAAGTGGCTGAATTGTACGGGCAGCCCCCGCCCTCGCGCAAGAGCCTCTGAGTTAAAAAGTTATTTGTTATCAATGAGTTATCAATTCCATGAGCCACTTCGCCGTTCGCTTTGCAAACTGTCCGCTGCCCTGGAATTTCCAGCGACGCGACCAGCCCTCGACCCCGTACAAATCATTTCATAGGACAACTGATTTAATGTTTAACTAATGATGAATGGATGACTTCGCGGCGCTTCTGGGAAGGCATATTTTGCGCCAACGCAGTCAGTAACCCGCATGCGGTCCTTGCATGATTCAGGTTGCAGCGAGACCCATCTGCTGGTCGGTGAGCGCGACCGCAAGACGTATAATTTCCTTGGCCATGCGCGCACCATCCATCCCCGCGCTGTCGGATTTACAAATCCAAGGTTTGCCTCTTACTGAGATTCTTTCGTCACACACCCGACCTCGTGTGAGCGCGGCCTTGGGTTCAATTGGTTAAGCGCTATACGGACGGGTAGCCGGTGCCGCACAAAAAAATCGGTTCGGCGCAAGCCTCAGCGGGAGAGAGCCATTAATTGGCGGACTTCCCGCGCGAAGCGACTGCTCGTAGCGCAGGCCGCGCGGACCGTGAAAATGCGCACCTGCCCGTGCAAAATGGGGCTGGCTCACCCTCGCTGCACAGCCTAAAATCGTGGCCCTGTGGCCCACGGCGCGCGGAAGGGTTTCTCTCGCGCCCCGCATTTTTGCTATTTGCAAACAAGCTGCGTGTGTTTCCACACGCAAGAATGATAGTCCATGGCGCAACGTAATGGCAAGGATTTCCGTGAGCGGCACAGACGATATTACCTGGACCAAACTCGCAACTCGGGTCATGCGTGGAGTCCTGGCACGCAAGGACCAAAATTATGCCGCGCTGGCATCTGAGCTAAGAAAACTTGGCGTAGAGGAAACGGCGCGGTCCGTCGAAGGCAAGGTTCAACGAGGTAGTTTCAGGTTCGCCTTCTTCCTTCAATCGCTGAGCGTAGTTGGTGCGGAGTACCCTTCGCAGTGGCGCGCCATTATTGAGACCCCGGGGACCTGGGAGCAGCGCGCATCACGCGTAATGGAGGCCGAGATGGGGATGCGGCCCGGCATGACGTTCATCGAACTGAGTCGCCGGCTTTACGGTATTGGAGTCATCATTCCGACCCACTCCCTGAACGAGCAGGTTACAAGTGGCACGTATCCGCTCACACTCCTGCTGCAGTGCGCGGCCGTCTTGTGGGTGGCCGACGTTGAGCGCTTCATCGACCGCTCGGACCTGTACGCTGCCGCTGTCGTGAGCTCGCCCGCCCCTCGCTAGTCACACACTTCGGCGCCAAAAATTTCCCTTGAAACCCCAAGCAGGGCGACTATAGTAGCATCTGATGGCGTGTGGAAACACACGCGATACACCTCGCCACGCTAGTGTGCGTGTTGTCGCGCCCTTTGCTTTACAAATCGTCAGGGCCCGGGCGCCGACGAGCGCACGGCGAGCGACCACCCGAATGACGTCTTGGTGGCCCGCCCAAGCGCAGCGCGCACCCATCGCGAACCATCCGGACATTGAAGCATGCAGGCGCTTATTTGGAAGCCGAAAGGCGTGTCCGAAGAGCCAGAAATCGAGCTTGGCCGGTGGCGAGTCTTCGAAACGGACGGTGGTACGCGGCATTTTGTTGGGGAGCGTATCCCGATAGGTACTTGGCGAGTGAGCTCCTCTACCGTCCAACTCGACCTTGCGGCTCGCGTAGGGATTACCGCGTCCGGCCGCAGATACATCCTCGTCGGTGCGTCAGGGGCCGATGTGGAGGTCGACTACGTCTGGGACATATGGGTGAGCATCAATGGCATAACCTCTGCTCGGAACATTACGTACCAGTTATTCGCTTAGGAATCGATTCACGAGGAGCCGGCCGACTGCTCATGCTGCGTGCGTTGTCTCGCCAACCTAGCGGGGGCTCGTTGATTGGCTAGGACCAAGTATGACTTGAGCGAACAAGCGGGCTTCTTCCATGTCCGCCGCCGCAACGGGTGGAGCATAGCGCCGCGCGAGCCAGAAAGTAAAAGTGCGGGAGGCAGATATCCGACGTACCGTGCGGATGTCCCGTTACTCAGTCTGCGGACATTCCGCGCCCGTTCCGGGAGATGACAGGTGTGTTTCAAGTTTCTTGCAAACGATTTTTTAGACAGTAATTTGCACTGCTGGTTATGTGTTCGTCTACACCATTGCTTAGGAAGTGTTGACGGCGGCGTAAAAGCGACACCAAACGGCGGCGAAAAATCGCTTTCAAGGGAGCGGATGCCGCCGCTCCCTTGACCCATCATATCGTCCCTTCTCAGCGTAAAGGGTCCGCTTCGCCAGGCTGCGCCTGCCCTTGACGCTGCTACGGGACTTTTCGAAAACCGAGCCTAAGCAAGGCGCATGCTCAAAAAACTTACGCCGCCGTTTAGTGTCGGATTTCGACCGCCGTTTACAGGGGGTGTCTTTTGAATCGCAGTGTTCGCTCGACTCAGCCTCGACACGCTTTCGACCTCGGTCCGGCAGCAAGGAGACGCACATGGCCATCTATCTTCACGGCGCACCCGACGGGTATGAGGTTGTACAGCTTGAGCGATGGTCCATCCGGCGATTTCGAAACGGAGCCATGCACTTTGTCGGTTTTTGTTGCACTAATCGCGACGGACGTGTGAGCACTGAAATAGTCGACCTTGATGCACCGTCGAGAACAGGATTCACAGCAAGCGGGCGTCACTATCAGCTACTTGGACCGAGCGGATTCGACGGTGACGCGGAATACGTTTGGGGCCTGGTTGCCGGGGCGATGGGCGCCGGTGAAAGTTGGCAGGATGTCACCGAGGAGCTCATTCCAGGGTGTCGCGACAAGGGTGCGCGTTGCAAATGAACAACTCAGGCGCGACGACTGGCTTCATACGATGGCGTGTGACTATCTGTGCAGGAGAGTTGGAATACGTGGGCCAAAAGCTTCCAATTTTGTCCATGACCGAGGGTGAAACAGACGCGAAGCCGACCGGGTCGCTAAGTGGCACGGAGGTAGCGTCCTGCCTGACATGGGCACTTGCGTCGCTGAACTCATCATCGATACACCGCGAATCAGTAGGTGCTAGCGCGCCTGCGGGTCACGAGATAACAGTGTTCTTCGAGTGCCTTCCAACCGACCCGACGGGTACAACGCGGACCCTTGCGCGCTTTGATGTTGTCCGAGATGACAATTGTGTAGTTGCCGGCATTCTGGCCGAGGGAACACCGCGCTTCGACGTTGGCCCCCTGCTACTGCCGGCTGATGCGGAGCCCTGGGATGTGGTGCAGGTAGTACTGGAGGCAATACTCCCCTCGCCCCAAGACGTATTGTCGCCTGCCCCATGACTTCGCAGCATTGCACAGTAAGGATGGTGAGATTATGTTTCGCGTAGAAATGATGATGTCTCGGCGCGGCGCTCTCGCCACGGTTCTCGACTGGTTCGCCCATTCTGACGAGACTGGTCAATGGTCCGTGACTGTCAGCGACGTCGGCGACCGAATTTTTTCGTTCGCGGTTGAGGTCCCTGCTGAAGAGAGAGCGAAGCCAGCCGCCATCGTCGCGCGGCTCTGGCCCGAACTCTTGACCGAGGGGGTGACGTTCGATTTTGGAAGCCAGGTGCCGACGCACCTTCAGGCAGAGGTACGCCTACACAAGGGTCCCGGGTATTGGCCGCAGGCATACGGGTGGCTATGGCAAGAGGGAAACGCGGTCGTGTACCGGTCACATCCCGTCATCCGCAGCGCTTCTAAGCGCATTGACATTGCACCGCCGGAGCTCCTAGCAAAGCAGTGCTTCACATACGCAGCCGAATTGGAAGTGGATTAGGCACGGGGAAAGGTCCCGGAATCGGCCCGCGTGATAACTATGCTTTTTCAGGTTGCATCCGATTTGCATCCCGAGTTGTTGAGCCGCCTCCCTGGGTGTCGGGGAATTGAACCCGGACCGCAAGCTGAAGCGCTGATTCTGGCGGCCGACATTCATGCTCACACGTACGGCAACCAACGCGTCGGATGATGCGGTATTGGTCAGGCAAGTCGTCTTCGTCGATTTCGACGCTCTGCGCCAGTCGTCAGATGTTGCTATTGAGTTGATATGAATCAGATAAGCGGTAGTCCGCGCGAGCTGACGTCCGATAGACAGGTCTTGTTTTTGGATTACGACGGCGTGATTCATAGGCTCGGGGCGCTTCGGACACGGCGCGGCATTATCAGTGGCGCGCCTTACGTCAAACTTTTCGAATTCGCGCCTGTCCTGGCCGAGTGCCTGGAACCGTACAGACGGTTGGAAGTGGTCCTTTCGACTTCGTGGGTTCGGGTTTTGGGGTATCAACGAGCGAAAAACGCGCTGCCGACCGTGCTCCGGGAGCGTGTTGTAGGGGCCACTTACCACTCTAAGTTTTACGACGCCTGGGCATGGTCTTCGAAAGGTCGTGGAATACAGGTTCTCCGCTATGTCCGGACACATCATCTGACTCGGTGGCTCGCGATTGACGATGACATCGACGGATTTGACGAGTACCTCTCTCACGTCGTGCAGTGTGACGAAAAGCTAGGCCTGGGCGCCGTGGCGACCCAGAATTTACTGCGCGTTCGACTCGCCGAACAGTTCCGATGAAACGGTTATCCCCGCATCCGCGTTGCGTTTGGTTGACACGATAGTTGTTGCGTTTTGGCCATCTCAAACCGCAACAGCGCTCGCCTCGGCAAGGGAACGGAATGACCGTCTCCGGCTATTTTGTTGCTTATAACCGTTCATCTACGGCTTAGGTTGCAACGATAGCACGCGCCCCTGATTGGGCATCGCACGCAGTTCTTGGAGCCTGTTCGCGATATCGGTAGTCCCGCCAAAATCCCTCGAGGACACTCATTCCTCCAGCTCGCGGGACCGCTCCTATTATTCCCACATGCCAGGCAATTAACACGCGGATGTCCCCCTCCAATTCGGAGATGCGCATTTGCGCTAGCTGTAAGAGGCGAACCGCCACGAAGGCAACCAGAGCTTGAAACTAAACGGGCTCTCGAGGTTGACGGCCGACCGGCGCCTAGCCCGAACGCAGGAGATGAACGTGACATTCCGTTAAGAAATTGAGCGACAAGCTCTAGCAGCAAGGCGTCAGATGGTGCGAGCCGGCGAGCTGTTAGGAGAAGACGAACCGGGCGCGACTCCACGTCAGCGCGCGTCAACTGTCGCGCATGGTTGCGAAGGGAGATTTATTCACAATAGAAGTTGACGGCGTCGAGTACTTCCCCTTGCTCCTGGCGGCCCCCGAGCTTGACCTCAAGCGATTGCGTTCAATCTGTCGCATCCTCGCTCATGCACCTCCGTCGTGCAGACTCGGATACCTATCGGCGAGGCACGCTAATCTGGGCGGAATTTCCCCCAGCGAGGCGCTGCACGGTGACAAAAGCTGCCGCCTGTTACGTCGTATGGCACACGCATATGCGGCAGAGTGGTCGCGAACTTCCGTGGCCATTTACGTTCGCCATTACCTGCAGGAGCCCGGTGATATAGAACCCACGTTGACAGCAGTCGATGAGATAGACCCGAGAGTAAATATCTGGAAACGTGCAGCAGGCGCCCTGCGAAACGGGGGATACATCCATCCGTGCGGACCTTATCCTCGGGCCAGCGCGGCCACCGTGTTCTTTGCTCGCCATCTCGCAGGCCGCACAGAGGCTATCCCGGAAGCGCGTGTCGACGTGAGCATCGATGAGGGTATCGCACGGGTATTCGTCGTCCGCCTCGAAGAGCCGGGCTACGAGCTAGATGCAATCCCTGTCACCGGTGCTGACAACATCGTCGACCTCGTCCTCCGAATCGTTGCAGCAGCGAGCAAAAGAGAGTCGACAGTAGGGATGAAGCAGGCCGTTTTATGTGAAGCGGAGCCCAGCAGCATCGCCTTGACCGAGCCGTCCATACGCGACAGCTGAGCGCCACCGTCAAAGCCAACTATCGAAAACTCAGGTGTTTCTTGCGCCATTTGACGACACCCTGTCGCCGCCCCAAAGGGGATGGTCATGCTTGTGCTCTTCCCTCGATGTCGTTGTAGATGATGGTCCGCCAGAACAACCCTCGTCCTCGTGTCGCTCGATTCCAACAGTCTTGCACGTATAGAAAATATATGCGTATAATTTGTATACGTGCAAGGGATGCCATAATGCAACGTTCTGCCAACTTAGAAAACGATGCCTCATCACAACGCCGCCACAGTGGTCCATGGGGACAAGAGCGTCGCCTGGAGTTCATTGACTTTCGGCTTCAATGGGACGGCCGTATTAATCGGTCGGACTTGACGGAGCATTTCGGTATATCCGTGCCACAGGCCTCAGCGGACATTGGCGGCTACACTCAGCTCGCACCGCACAACCTCAGCTACGACCGCCGCGAGCGTGTCTATTTGGCATCGCCCACCTTCTCGCCAGTCTTCGCACCTTCGAGTGCGAACAACTACCTCAATAACTTGCTCGGCAGGTCAACCGGGATTCTGTCTAGCGACGCCAGCTACGTTGGGTGGTTGCCACCAATCGCGCTTGCTGCAGCTCCCGTGCGTGCAGTCCCGGCTCCGGCCCTGGTTGCGGTCATTCGGGCAATGAGGAATCGATATTCCGTGCAGGTTCTCTACCAGTCGATGTCGCGACCTGAGCCAAGCTGGCGAGAGATAACACCGCATGGCATCGCTAACGATGGCTTTCGATGGCACGTCAGGGCCTACTGCCACGCGCGCCGAGTGTTCAGAGATTTTGTTTTCGCAAGAGTTCTTGAAGTGCGCATGGGGTCGCCTTCGGATGTACGCGTTGAGGCCGATGAGGCCTGGTTCAAGCCAGTTAGGCTCGTACTCGTGCCCAACGCTGGTCTCTCCCAGTCCAAACGTCGAATTATCGAACTCGATTATGAGATGGTCAATGGCGAGGCTCTCCTCGAGACTCGCGAGGCAATGCTTTATTACGTACTGCAGCGCCTGGGGCTCAGTAGAGACGGCGCAGTAAGACCAGAGGCCCAACAGATTGCTCTGAAGAACGCCGATGAGGTAAGAGCCATCGTAGAGACCCTGGCCAAAAACTATGAATAAATACGAGAGAAGAAAATCTAATTATGAGACGCATCTTCGAGGGCCACGAAGAAAGTATCCGAGGACTAGTCCGGCGTGTCGAAGCACCGGTATTGGGTCTCTTGGGTCGGCTAATACCCGTAGAGGCACGTTCTGCCATCGAAGCTGACCTAAGGGTCATGCCCAGCGCAAAGTCGTTCGCGCAGAGGCTAGATGAGTACCCGGCCCTGTTCGGGATATGGCTGGCCGAGCAAGTCATGCTTGGGCTAGGTCAGGACGGACACTTCAGCTTGTATCCCCATATTCAGCGAGCCATCGGGGGAGTAGATGAGCTGACCAACCCTGACCGCGATTTGCTCTGGCGCGCGTTTCGCCGAGCGATGCTCAAGCTTGGCATCCAGCCACTGCCTCGATTGTCTGGGCGTCGACATATGGCCGATGAGTACGTCCGCCAGGCGGGCGTTCCCATCGCTTTCGCAGACGACTTAGCCGGCAAAATGATTCAACTTGCCAAGCGCATCGGCGTGGCCGACGAAGACGACCAGGAGGGCCTCGTAACTTGGCAGTCGGCCTTGCTCAACAAGCTCCAGCCTCCCTTCAGTGTTACGGTACGAAAAGCGGTAGAGCGCGACGCGCAGGCTTACTATACAAGAGCATTTCTTCGCGTTTATGGTAATGCAGGCGTGGCAACCAGCCACGACACTCTCGAGCTGGCGCTAGCCAAGGCCTTTACTCAAGAGGGTACCTCGTCAAACATCAAGCGCGCCGCAATTCCTCAACTTCTCTATCGAGACGGGGTCCTTGGGGTTCTTTTCCCACCTGTCTCTACGGCCACTTCATACCAGGTTATCTGTGGTGACCTGAGCAATCACGTACGGACTGACGAGCAAGGGGGATTTCGTCCCCTTCCGAAGGGACTGCATTCAGATGTGACCGTCCAACGCTCCGATGGAGAGCGTCTCCTCTCGGCAAAGCTTTGGCCGGACAAGGCTGCCAATCGCTTGCTCATTTTTAATGCTGATGGTCGACTGCGTGCGTCCGCACAGTTGGGACAAGAGGACCCAGTAGAGCTCGCGCCAGGTCAATACCTTGCGCTCTGCCGTTTTGCCCCGACCAATACGGACGATTGGGAAGAAGTCTGTGAGCAGCCCCGGCTTGTCGAGGTCTCGCTTGATGTGCGCCCGGGTGTCGAGACGGCGCTCGTCAATGGTCCCGCGCAGGTCCTAATTGCTGGCCATAATCTTCCCTCCTTCCGGCTTGGCGGAGCCTTCAAGGAGAGTCTTGAGCACATCGAGTTTCAATATGGCAAATTGACAGTCACGGTGGAGGTGCCGGCCGACTGGCGACAAGCAGGCCAGCAGGTCTATGAGTTGAGAGTAGCGTGTGGAGCCGCTCGCCAAGGTGTTCCCGTTGTCCTGGACGGTGAAGGTCGGTCCTGCGTGGAGTTAGGTGATGTAGTTCGATTGCTGAAACTTCCCCCCGGCATGAGGCGCCTCGTGATTGAGCTTGCTCGTGCTGGCGACGCCCGGACTTTGCAGCGGCAGTCCGTTCTTTACTGGGTTGGCCTCACCGGAATTAGTTATGGATTGAAGTTCTCCTATGAGCGGCGCCCTGAAAACCTGATTGCAGCCTCGTTAATCGGTCTGAAGTTCGCGGACCAGGTTGCGGAGCCGATTCACGACCACGGCCGAATGATTCGGCTAGCGTTCGACGTTGGCGCTGGGCGCCTCGTTCACCTGAGCTGGCATCGACCCGGGCTTTTTGTCGAAGTTGAGATACCGGGCAAAGACGGAACCACTTCTGTTTTACCTCGCCCATTGGGGGCAACAGAAACGGTTTCTTTGACCAGCGCCAAGAACATCATCGTCAGCGGTTCCGAACCTGGCTATGTGACGTTGGGGAGCATGCGAACCTTCATCGACTTTGCGCAACGCCCCACCAAGGTCTTTCCTGGGAGCTTCCTTGCCAGTCGCCTCGAACCGGGTGCTCGGACCTTGACATTCGAAACGATGGCCGGTGGCGCCTCCGTTCCAATTCTGGAGCTCTCGCAACCCCACGTTGTAACCAGCATTACTACCTCCCGGCTTGGTAACGTCTTTATAGTTCGGATATCGGTCAGCGGCGAGCCGACTGATGTAGCGGTGACCGGTAAGGAACTGTCGTCCGGGCGAGAGGCTCGCGCCGAGCACGAGCTCCTCGCCGGAGCATGGCATGACAATGACCTGGCAAGGATGCAGGTGTACGGCGTAAGTGTCGGCAACTCCCACGACCTCTACATTCTCGTTGACGTCGCGACGCTTCCTTCAGGCGTGTGGACGCTTGGTTTTGGTGCGCGAATTAGTGGAGTCTGGGGGCGCTTGGAGGATGCTGGGGAAGGACGAATCGCAATCGCCTTTGCACGTGACAATACAGGACATGAAATACCGGGAACCCAGGTTGTTGCCGATACTGAATATCTGGAGCTTAGAGAAGTTGCAGCTCGGCTGATGCGACTCAACGGACACTTCCGCCAGTTTTGGTCACCTGTATGCTGGAACCAGCAGTCATGGCTGGGTCTCTACTTCGCGGCACTGGTTGTCCGCCTTGTCGGCCATGAGGCGGAGTTCATTACCGAGTTGGCCGACATGGCCATGGCGTGCTCCGCTGACGATGTTCGTCAGGGATTTATTCCCAAACAGTCGGTACCTGCTCTCCTTAATAAGACTTTTGCGCAGCCTAGGACCGCCTACAAGCGGGTAAACATCAAGCCGCATCCACTTTCAGTGGCTCTGCGAGCCATGCCCGAGCTCGATGGACCCGTTGAGACGCTTTTCGGCGAGACTTTGCATCAAACAGCGGCAATGGCATTTAAGAATGTCGCATTAGTCATGCACGGCAGGCGCCCCAAGGGATTTGACCTTGCCGCCTATCGAGACGCGATTTCGCAAACTCGCATAGAGGCTGGCTTCCAACTTGACGATGAATTTTTCCTGCCGCGAGGGGGCGACCTCCTGGGTCCCCTGCATCTTGCCCACGCCTGGCGTGACCTGGAGCGGGGGTACGCCTCCAGCCTCTTGATGCCGTCGAAGCGAAAAGCCTGTGCGATTGCCTTGGCTCGGCTCCTACATCAGCGTCACCCGGCATTCGACCACTCCGTCCCCTTAGGGCTCAGAGGCAAAGGGTTGGTCCTGGATGCGAGAAAGCTCAACACCGATGCTATGTCTGAGGTCGAGCAGCAGGAACAGGAAAATCTCGGCTACATCGCAAATGCTTGTGCATGGTTCGCATGGCACTGTCGCATGGAGGCCCGAGGACATGGCGCATTGGCAAACTTTCATAGCAGCCTTGCCTCATTGCGCAAACGAATAGAACTGGAAGGGCCGGCCGCGAGTGACTGCCTTGCCTATTTCCTACACGTTGCCCCCAGCATGTTTGCCTATTATCTCCTGCTGTGGGAATTGGTGCTAACCGTTGAGTTTGGCGAGGTCGCCGATAATGTCCGAAACTAATCCGATTCAGTTCGCTCATGACCTTCGAGCTGTTCTGGCTCGTTATATTGCTACCACGCTCCCGATATCCCGGCGCTACCCGAGGTTAGCGCAAGAGTTCCGCAGTCTGTTAGCGAATCAGCCTCTTGTTCAGGGACCGTTCGTTGAGGCTTTGCCCGATTTCCAGAAGGGGAAGCCGCTCACTCAACTGCTGCAGTCGGCCGGTGGATTCGTCCATGACGGGCTCGGAAAGCTACCGACTGCACCACGCCCGCTGCATCGACATCAGGAGGAGGCACTGCGGCGCGCTATCCTCGAAAAAGAGAGCTTCCTGACGGCTACGGGGACTGGTAGTGGCAAGACCGAGACCTTCCTGTATCCAATCGTCCACGACCTTTTATCGGACCCCCATCCAGAACGCCCAGGTGTCCGTGCGTTGCTCGTTTATCCGATGAACGCGTTAGCCAATGACCAGCTGTACTATCGCGTGGCGCCACTTCTTGCCCACTACCTGAAGGAGTATGGCATCACCTTCGGTCGCTACACCGGACAGGTAAAGTCGACGGCAAAGCGGGATGAGGAAGAGGCTCGTATCTGGAACAACCCGAAGTTGATGGACGCGCTTGGGAACCCGTCAAGCATCCCTCGCAACTGGATGCTGACACGTGATGAGATGCTCGCTGACCCGCCGAAGGTACTCGTCACCAACTATGCGATGCTGGAGCACTTGCTCCTGCTTCCCCGAAATGCGGGGCTATTCGCGACAAACTCGCTGCGCTTCATCGTTCTGGACGAAATTCATACTTACCGTGGCGCTCAGGCCACAGAGGTCGCATACCTGCTTCGCAAGCTCAAGACCCGACTCGGGGCTGATGAAGGTATCCGCGTGTTCGGCACCAGCGCGAGTCTTTCCGACTCTGCGACGGCCGACGAAGAGCTGAAGAAATTTGCCTCAGACCTGTTTGGCGAACCGGTCAATCAAATCATCCGTGGTCGGCGCGTCACCCACTCGGAATTGACGAAGACCGCTTTGGGCGCGTTTTCGATGTCCACCGGGCAATGGCAAATGCTTGGGACAGTGATTCGTGAGTTCCTTCTGCTCGACAAGTCCGACCAGACCGTGGATTGCTGGAACCGCTTTTTGGGAATGCAGGAAAGCCTGCCCGACGCACTGAAGTTGAGCGGAGACCCGGAGAGTCCCGCGTCGGCCGCGCTCATTGATACGTTCGCAGCGAATGAGCAAGTGCGCCGAGTTGCAAGCGCCGTAGAGGGCGGGCGAGTGTTGCCCTATGTCCAGCTCGCACAACTGGTGTTTGACACGTATAGCTCAGACCCGCGCGAGGCGGAATCCGCGCTTAGCGTTGTTATCCAGGTGGGTATGCTAGCTCGCAAGACTCAATCGGAGTTCCCTCTGCTGCCCGGACGCTACCACCTCGCTGTTAACAGCATCGAGGGAATCGTAGTCCAGCCCGACGCGAGCGAAGAGGGCTGGGCGAAAGTGACTGTCGGACGAAGCCATACCGACGATGACGGACACTATTATCCATTGCTTACCTGTCGCAAGTGCGGACAGCCGTTCATGGAAGGCTGGAAAGACGCCAATCACGTGCATGCACGTCGACCGGATTCGGGTGAGAATGGCGCAGAACGCATCGTCTTCTGGTTGGGCGCGCCAGTTGGAGGTACCGAAGACGAAGAAGACGAGGGTGATGATGCGGTGGCTGGTGACGGTGGGCATGAGCGCATCTTCGTTCAGTTGCGGACTGGTGAGATTTCCGCTGCTGATGGAGCGGTTCCTCTCTACCCAGTCCATACGGAGCGAGACGACGTTGAGCGTGCGGTGTATGTGAAGCGCTGCCCAGCGTGCGGCGGTCGAGCTTCCGGCGCGGATGCCGAGGTCGTAACGCGAATGCACCCGGGCAACGAAGCACTGGGCGCCGTCGTGGCTCAAAGAGTGCTTGAGGCTCTTCCACCCGGCATCATCGACCACGCGGACCCGAGACCTTCGTTCGGCCGCAATCTGCTTACCTTCTCGGACAACCGACAAGACGCCGCCTTCTTTGCCCCGTACTTCGAACGGACTGCGGCCAACCTTGCACTGCGTGCCGCAGTACGAGCCGTCCTGGCCGAGTCGTCGGCACCGATTGCGCTTCCACAACTTGCGGAGCGGGTCTACGACTACTGGAATCAAAATGGCGGACAGCCGTTGCTCCTGAACGAGTCCGGAGACATCCGAACCGACAAGCAGGATATCGCTCGGCTGCTCCTCGGGGCGCTGGGTTACGAGTTCTGCACGCCCGGTGGCCGTCGAAACTCACTTGAGAGCCTGGGTGTGGCCTCGGTGACCTATGACGAGGGGAGACTTCGCGGGTTATATCAGCAGGTGAAGGCGTTCTGGCCGGAAGGATTGCCTGACGACCAGGAGTCGGCGGTGGCGCTCTGTCACGTGCTCCTGGAGACTATCCGCCGTGAACGGGCGCTCGAAAGTCTCTCGGGTATCCCGATGAACGATGTATCCGTCTGGGGTGACTACAACCAGCATCGGACCTTTGATATCGAGTCTGGCGACAGCGCCGTAAAGTTCAAGTGGTTGCCGAGCCAACAGGCCAATCGGCACAACCGCCGCTCATGGTACCTGGTCGAGCGACTTGGTATTTCCAAACAAGAAGCCGCTGATTTTTTGCGGCAGTTCTGGGCAGCCATCACGCGTCCACCTGCTACCATCCTGAAGAAGTATCCGCCAGGCTTCGGCATGGATGGGGGACTCATACGGGTGCGCAGTGGACTCGAACTGTCGCTCTACCAGTGTCAGAGCTGCGGTCTCCTGCAGCGTCATGTCCTTCTGAACAAGTGCTCGGCCTTCGGATGTCGCGGAGACGTGGTCAGACTGAGTGATGAGGAGCGCAAACGCCTACACGGGGAGAACCACTACCTGGCTTCATATGAGGAGTCAAACCACCTGACGTTGCGCGCGCGCGAACATACCGCGTCCCTTTCCACCGACTTGCGGGAAGAGATTGAACGTCAATTTGCCGAGAGGCGAATCAACTTGCTCAGCTGCACGACCACCATGGAGATGGGGGTTGACCTGGGCGACCTGGAAGCAGTCGTCAATCTCAATGTTCCTCCCGGCATTGCCAATTATCAACAGCGGACAGGGCGTGCCGGCCGCCGCGCACAGGCGGCTCCTTTTTGCGTGACGGTCGCACGCAACACGAATTACGACCAGGCGGTCTTCGGGGGGCTTCAGGAATACCTTAGTTCCTCGCCGACGACACCGTTCATCAATCTTGGTAACGCGGAACTGTTTCTCAGGCACCAGATGTCGGTGGTCTTGTCGCACTTCCTCCGGCATACCCTCAGCAAACAGGACGTGAACGCCCCGTCACTCAAACATTTGTTTGGTGAGGTTCTGCATGAGAGGGCCAAGACAGAGCTTTATGACCGGATGCACGCGTGGATGGAGAGCGAAGCCGGAGTTCTGGCGTTCGCTGAAGCTGAAGCCCTGGGTGATAAGTTGCCTGCTGAGCTGTCGTCGATAGTGTGTCGAGGTATCTACCTTAAAAGTGCCATCGTTGGGCGTATCCAGGATTTTGCTGAGGACGTTTCCCAACGATGCCAGTCCTATGTCGCCAAAAAGACCGCCTCAGCCGAGGCGGATGAGCTGAAGAAGGCACTCTACTGGAAAGAACAGCTCGAGAAATACATGGACCAGTATCTGGTCAATGAGCTATCGCGGCGTGGCCTGATTCCTACTTACAGCTTCCCTGTTCATTCGCTGACGCTGGAGGTGCAAAACGGAAGCTCGTTTGGAAGGTTCCAGAGTCAGGCAGACGTTTCGCTCAACCGCGACGCGAGTCTGGGAATCAGCGAGTACGCGCCAGGTGCGGAGGTCGTGGCCAACGGTCGGATTTGGGAAAGTGCAGGTCTGGCGAGCTACCCCAAAGCATTTATGCCGACCCGATGGTACGCAGCTTGCCCCGAGTGCTTTCATGTCCACGTCGCTGACGCGCATCAGGACTTGCCCGACGCTTGTGGTAACTGCGGCTTCGTTGACCTTTCTCGCCACAAACGCATGTTCCTTGAGCCCAAGGGCTTTGTTACGAGCGTGGCAGACAGCAAGGGTAAGGACCCAAGCTCAGTGCGCCGACGAGTCAAGCCTGCTGATGAAGCTCGCCTGATTGCTGCGCCGAGGCCAGAGCAGTTTGAAGAGACGGAGCTTCCCTTTCTGAGTACCGCGCTATTGTTGGCTCGCGGCGGTGGCGAGAGTGAGCTCAATGGTAGCCTCTTCGTGGCAAACCGAGGAACGTATAGCGAGGGCTACTACCGCTGTACTTATTGCAATTTCTGCGCGCCCACACAGCGCGGCAGCAAGGCTAAAGGCCGAGGCAAGAAAGGCAATGGCGGCGCCGAAGGAGCGACTACCAAAAAGTTCGTTCACAATGACCCCAGCACTGGCCAGCAGTGCAAAAACGACATCTTGCCGAAGATGGGAGTGGATTTCGCTCACATGTTCAACACGGATGTCAGGCTTTTGAGGTTTCTGGCGCCGCTGCCTGAACCGACGGAAGAAGCGTCCAATGCCCGGCGCTTCCAGGAGCATATTGCTCGAACTATTGCAGAAGCATGCCGGCTAGCCGCGTCAGACTTGCTGCACCTGCATGCCGGCGAGCTACGGTCTACGTACCGCCTGTACAGTAGCGCCGGCAATATTGCGGAGGTGGTTTTATACGATGGGGTACCGGGTGGCGCAGGTTACAGCGCTCGGCTGGGCAGTCCGCAGTTCAGCTTCTCTGAGCTGATGAAGGCCACGGTGCGCCGCCTTGAATGCCCGAAGGATTGCGACTCCGCCTGCCGAGCGTGCCTGTGTGACTATGGTAACCAGCGACACTGGGATAGTTTCCTGCGTAAGGAAACCTTGGCATGGCTTCAGGGGCTCCTGAATGGAAGGTCGCTTGATATCGGTCCGGGGGACTACGTGTCCTGGCCCAAACCGAATCTTGCCGGGCTGAACCACAGGTTCGCTTCGTCCGCTTCGCTGTCGGTCATTGGTGTGTCATTGTCGAGCGCTTCCGGGTATCGGGAGACCGAGCTCAACCAATTGGTGACCTGGCTGCAATCAGGAAAGCAAATCCGGCTTTATGTGCTGAACAAGCTGGAACAGCATCCCAAGGACTACGCTACGTTGATGCTCTACAGGCACCTTTATCCCTGGCTGCACGCGGGTAAGTTGCAAATCCTTGCTGTGCCCGAACTGGACGGTAAGGTGATGGGGATGCTTCCAAGATTCTTTGCGTCGCTGGACGACGGGTCGCTATTGGTACGACAGGTCTTTCCCGTCCAGGCAGTGCTGGAAGGACTTATCAATGCACCAGCCCAGCTTGGCGCGATGGACGCTGAAACGCGGGACCTTGTAAACGGAGCGTTGGCCCAGGCGGAGGAGTATGCCCTTGAGCACTTTGCGGAAGGCAACAGCATGGGCCTTTGGGAGTTCCCGGTGGGGTCGCCGAGGGCGCTCGAGGATGTGTTTGCGTCGATAAAGGGTACCCATGTAAAGCACTTGTCTGTGCGTGACCCCTATTGCGGTACCGCTTATAACCGGCCGAAGCTCAAAAATATCCTCGAATTCCTTCGAGGACACGTAAGCGCGCTGGAGCGGGTCGACGTGTACTGCTCCGAAGTCAAGCAACGGGAGCGAGACGGCTCCGACTACGTGGAGCATCGACACGATGTCGCTCGATTCGTCGAGAAGATTCTGACTGAGGTTGGTGTTTCTAACGGAGAGGCAATCGTCAAGGAGTTGGGTCGCAATCGAACATTCCATGACCGGGAATTGACTTTCGAAACCGTCGACCAGGCTGGATGCGACGTTACGCACCGCTTTTTCCTGACAGGAGGCATTGACTACCTTCTCGACGAGCGCAGTGATACAAAGGTGTTCCATGCGACATCGACCCGCTAGGAACCGGTATATGGAGACTGCAGAGTGCTTCAGTCGTTCTGACTGCCCTTGGTCTGCTTGCCTTGAAGCCACTTCGAGGTCGAACTTCGCCATGTGTGCGGACCGCACGCGTAGACAGCACTCGCACTAGTGCTATCCAACACCTCAAACCACCACAACCGACTACTCACATGCAATTTGTCGCGGGCAAAATCAACGGTGTATTACTAAGAAACATTCTCCATGATGCGATTGACGACTGCACGCGCGTGCGTGCAGCTGTAGCGTACGCTAGCAGCGATAACATGGAGCTGTTCGAGGCCTGCAGGCAGGCGGGAAAGTCGTTAACGTACTACGGCAGATACGACTACACCGTACCTGTTTCACCGGAAATCCTTGAGTGGTTCCTCGTGCAGCGCTCTGCGGACCTCGTCTGTAAGCTTGTCCCTGACATTCTGCATGCCAAGGTCATCTGGTGGGAGGGCGTAGGCGCGTATATCGGCTCAGCGAACCTGAGCGGCCGAGCATGGAATTCAAACATTGAAGTTGGCATCTACCTCGAGCAGGCTGATTTAGAGAGTCAAGGCCAAATCGAGCAACTTGAGTCGTTCTTCGATACAGTCGAAGAACAATCGACTCGTTTGACTACCGAAATCTGGCAGCACGCGAAGGCGACCCGTGACCTTTGGATTAAGAAAGTTAGCAAGGTCGAGGCCGCATGCCGTGACACCTTCTCGCGGAGCCGGAAAATTCCAATCAACGAAGGCCTTACGTATCATTCGAATGCGAATGCCGTCTCTAAACACCGGGCCAACTTTATAAGCGAATGGAATTCTACGCTTCAAATCATGCGAGACATTGGCGCACGCGTAAGCAAACCGGAGAATCGACCAGATTGGATTGAGCCGAACACTGCTTCCGGTCTTCAGGCAGACCAATTTCTCCATGCGCTCTATTATCAGCGTGTAAAAGACGGCTCGACCTTCCCATTTGACAAGTATTTCCAAGAGAACAAGCTTTCTCGCGAGAGTGCCTTGGCGGACGCACTCGATTGGTGGAAAAACGGATGGAAATGGGAGTCGAAAGGCTACGTATACGATGACGAAGCTGCCGCACTGGCTCGGGCACCCATGATGGAATCGAGACTATCAAAGTCCGAGTTTCCCCAGCTGACATGCGACGAATTCACCGAGGTCGGTAAGTGGGTATACGCCATGCGCGACTTTGCATTCCGCCAACCGGCCCCCAGCATTGGCCTCCCGCCCAACGAGACAAACTACGATGTGAAAGCAGAGGCTTTTGCTCGCATGCAGTACACCCGAACGTCAACGCAGGGCAAATCCATTCTTGAGACGATTTATTTCGTTCTCTATGGGGGCTCAGATGCCGACATCGCAGTGCGCATATGGGACGCTGCGCATGAACCGAAGTGGAAAATCGTGGGAATGGGACTAAGTACTCTCGGTGAGATAGTTGGCTGGGCTCTGCCCAACAAATTCCCCCCCCGCAATGGTCGAAGCAGTAAGGCCTTGCGCGCACTCGGCAATGACGTACGAGTGTACTAACCCGCCAGCCTGAAAGAGCATGATGCGGCTGCATTGTTCACCTCGGAGACCGGGTACTTGAAACCTGAACTCGGTACCCGACTAGCTCAGACCGGGCACGATTCGCACCTGTGCTTATCTTGATGCTATGCGACTTGCGCCCGTCGATGGCACGAAACGATACTTCGGGGCAAAGACTGAAATAGATGAACGAAAGCGCGACGGCATAGTGAGCTACTTGCGCCGCCGCATGCCGGAATTTGGAAGCCGGTCGCTAATCTTAAACTGCGTCACCAAACAAAGCGCCCTCAAGTGCTTCATGCTGCCGCTTCCAATTCGGCATATGTCGCGCCACCAGCGCCCAAAACGCCTTAGTGTGGTTCTTTTCCACCGTGTGGCATAGCTCGTGGATGACCACGTATTCCTGCACGCTGGCAGGTAGCTCCATTAGCCGTGGGTGGAACTCCAGCACATCATGGGCATTGCAACTGGCCCAGCGGCTTTGGAACACCCGAATACGAACGCCTCGGGTCTGCAATCCGGACTTGCGTTCCCAGTGTCGTACCCGAGCGACCAGCCTTTCATTGGCACGCTCCCGGTAGAAGTCCATCAGCAGAGGGGCAAGGGCTTCGGGCGAGATGCTGGCGCCATCCGGATGTTCGATGATGAAGCGGGATGCTGTGAAGTTCAGCTGGGGTCGTGACAGGCTCGGTGCATGGCGCACCTCTGTGAAATACGACCGACCGCAGTACCGCAGTCGACTGCCGGTGACGATGGCATCGCTGACCTGCGGCAGGTTGACCACGGCCAGCTTCTCGCGAATCCAGCGAGCACGCCGACGCACCAAGGCTTCCTGCTCCGGCGCTTCCACCCAAGGCCCGCGCAACAGCACAGGCCGACCGCGCTCGACCGTCACATAGTGACGCTTAAGAGCGGCGTCGGGCTGGAAAATCCAATCGATGGTAATTGAGCCGTACTGCAACTGGGGCATGGCGTCAATTCTTTAGCAAGATGTCCAAGATGCGTCCGGCATGCTCACGCGCCACAGAACGCTCCCAGCCCGCCAACGGCATCAGCAACTTTCGCAGCAGGTCGCGAATCTCTGGGTGCAGGTCCGGCATCTGCTTCCAGTTACTGGCTCCCATGGTATGGCTCAGTTCCGCGTCTTCGAACAACTTCGTGGTGGCTGCTCTGGCCGTCTCTTCAGTCAGCAGCACAGCCAGATAGTGGTACACAGCTGAATGGGCCGGATGGTCAAAGCCCGTCTTGTCTTTGTCTTTGATGCGTTGGCCGAAAAGCTCCAGCTGCTCCAGAAACTGGGCCTGGCTGATGCGCCCAGCCTTTTCCTCTTCCAGCAGCTTCTCCAGCTCTTCGGCCAGCTTATCAAAGAAGGCCGGGTCTTTGTCCCGACCCGTGGCGATGGTGTACTTCAGCTGGTTCTTCATCACCAGTGCCTGACTGCCCGGGCTGGCCAGCTTCTTCAGCCTGGCCATATCGCTGGCGTCCAGAATCGACACCTCGTGCCCCAGCAGGCTCTTGGCCGGGCTGGCGGCGATGTACTCGTCCAGCAGTCGCTGCAACAGGGCCGATTCCAGCTTGGTGATGCGGTCGCGATAGGTAGCATCAGGTAGCTTGTCGCGCAGCATCAGCCGGATTTCGGCAAACAGCGTGAAGTGAGGCTTGAAGGGCACCCCGCGCACGTCGGGCAGGATGATGTCCACGCTGCGGTTGAACTGCTTCACCAGGGCCAGGAAATCCTCCACCGCATCTAGCCTGCTGGCAGGGTCAAGGAAGCGCTCGGCGTCGGCCTTGTAGTCCTCGCGCTGGGTCACGGGGTCGTGCTTCTTCGGCAGCAGCTTCAGGATACGGTCGAGCGTAGCCTGCAGTTTGGGCAGTTCGCTTTCCACGCCTTCCCACACCTGCGAAGGCTGCACCTCGCCCCCGTAAATCTTAAGAGCGTGGTCCAGGTGTTCAATCACCCCGTGGTAGTCCACGATGTAGCCCGCGTTTTTGCCGGCCATGGTGCGGTTCACCCGCGCAATGGCCTGCAGCAGGGTATGCTCCTTCAACGGCTTGTCGAGGTACATGGTGCCGACGATGGGGGCATCCCACCCTGTCAGCAGCATGTCCGACACGATGATAAGGCCCACATTGTTCGCATGCGGCTGACCATCGCGACCCTTGGCCTCATCCCCGTATGGCAACGGGAACAGCCTGCTGACGAAGTTCGCAATCTGGTCAGTCGGCATGGCCACCGGCTCCTTGCCAGCCTTGACCTCATCTCGCACCCGCTCTTCGATGCTCTGTACCTTGGCGATTTCCAGCTTGTAGTCCGCAGCGGCTTCTTCCACCGATGCCCCGGTGCGCGACGCCGTCATGCTGGCCAAAGAGATGACCACCTTGCTCTGAAAGGTAGGTAGTCCGTGCTTGGCGCGTTCAGCCATCAGCCCGTCCAGCAGGTCTTTGTAGCGCACTGCCATGTCCCGGCCATCGCAAACCAGCATGGCCTTCAGCCCCTTCGCCTGCACGTTGGCGATGAAGTGCTCGACCAGATGCGCGGCCACCTGTTCCATGCGGTCCCCAGCCTGACGCCACTTCGCCAGCAACGCCTTTTTCAGGGCCAGTTGGCGCGCCTCCGTCTCTTTGGAAAACTGGGTATTGAAGGCTTCATCGAGCTTGGCATCGGCCGCCAGGTTGACCCATGCGTCCTGGTACTTGATGGGCAAGGTTGCCCCGTCCGCCACGGCCTCGTGCAGCCGGTATTCGTCAATGTAAGCGTCGCCACCGAACTCGGCCAGCGTATGTTTGTCGTCGTTCAGCAGCGGGGTCCCCGTGAAGGCGATGAACTTGGCATTGGCCAGGCTGGCCCGCATGAATGCGGCCAGGAAGTCGTATTGGCTGCGGTGAGCTTCATCCACCAGCACATAGAAGTTGGGCTTGGCGCTGAGAACACGAAAGTTCACCTTCTCGCGACTGACCTCAATCCACTTTGCGTCGAGTAGCACGCCATCGACGTCATGCCGGCCAAAGTGCTCGTTGCGTTCTTCCACCATGAAGAAGTCCTTGCCCTCACGTACCCGTCTATGCCGGGTGGCATGCAGCAAGTCATCGTCATAATCGTTCTGGCTAGCATCCGTCGCGTCCTCGGTCTGAGCGCCGGGCTGCTCGCTTTCCTGAAACTTCTGCACCGTGCTAGTGAAGATGCTGCCGTAATCGTTCGACAGCATCTTCACCAGGCCATCCACCGAGACAGCCTGGATGGCCTTAATGCCCACCGCATGGAAGGTGTCGAAAATTTGTTTGTCGAGGTCTTTGCGGTCGGTCAGCACCAGCACCGTGGGGTTGGAAAGGCCGGTGCTGTCGGCACGCAGCATGCGAGCCAGCAGGGCCATGGTGAGGGACTTGCCGCTGCCTTGCGTATGCCACACCACGCCGCCCACGGGCTTAGGAACCGTCAGGCGGGCGATGGTCTTGCGCACCGCACGCCACTGCTGGTAGCGCGGCAGCTTCTTGACCGTCTTGCCATCACGGGTTTCAAACAGCACAAAGTGGGTGACCAGTTCCAGAAAATGGCTCGGCTCGAACAAGGCCCACAGCAATTGGTCTTGTTCGCTCGGCTCATTCCCCAGCGCCTTCGCCACCGTGCCAAGCTCGTCCTCCTGGAGGCGATAGCGGGCATAGAAGGTGGGCTTGGTGAGGATTGCCCCATACAGTCCCTCGCGCCGGTTCAATCCCACGCAAACCTGGTTGAACACGAACTGGGCGCCAAAACTGCGCTGGTAGCCGTCCAGCTGGGCCAGTGCCTCATCCAGCCGGTGGTGGCTGGCTTTGCATTCGATGATGGCTAGTGGCAAGCCGTTCACAAACAACAGCAGGTCGGGACGGAACAGCTCGCCATCAGCGTTCTTGCCCACGTACTGGTCCACCACATGGAAGTCGTTGCTGGCAGCATCCGTGACATCGAAGAAACGCACGCTGCGCAGCCTGCCATCGATATCCTTCACCTGGATGTCCGAATGATGCACCACCTGTTCCCAGAACACCTTATTGGCAGGGAGCAGCTCGTCATTGACCCGTTTGCGTAACTCGATAAGCGCGGCATCCACGCCACCGGGGGCCGTGGTCAGCCAAGGGTTTAACGCCCATAAACGCGGTCGCAGGATGTCTTCCAGTACCGGGGCGAGGTGGCGGTGTTCGACCTTAACCGCGTTGCCCGATAGATGGGTGTACCCCAGGTTGACCAGCCATTCCAGCGCAGGAATTTCGACCCCGGTTTTCTCTGCAGCCCCCATATGTGCTTGCTCCCAGTGTGTTCTTGTGATTTCTTTCCGTCAGGCGACGATGGCCTCTTCCGGAGTGTCTAGCTTCACCCGCCATTCGCCTGTCAGCAGCTTCTGCATCAGGCCACGTTTGAGGGCTTGGTATTGAGTTTGTTTTGATGACAGCACATCGAGCTTGTCGTCCAGAGATGAAAGAATCTCGGCCACGCGTTGCTGCTCAAGCATCGGTGGCAATGCGAATAGGAATGGCCTCAATACCTGCAAGTTGATGTTCTTTTGTGCATTCTGCGTTGCTCTGCTATCGAAGTAATCTTTACTGTTCTTGAGCAAGTAATACAGCCATGTCCCATCGCATGCCTCTGCAATTACGTTGATGCCGACAACACTATCCGGGCAAGCCATCGGTATTTTTGCAATGGCAACATCCCCGATGTTGGCAGCGATGGTTATGAATATCGTGCCGACGGGGAAGAGTTTGCTCACTTCCAGTCCTTCTAAATTCAAGAACTGCGATGCTTTGCCTACAAAGCGGGTCGAAGACGCAATGTCGCCCGTCTGAATGAACGGGATGTTACCGGCCTCAAAGTATTTCGGGTCATTGCGAGGTCTAGCGGAGAACTTTCCGCGCTCGACATTGGCAACCCTTTCAAGGGTTCGAACGTCCCACCCCACAGGAATCTCCCCAGCTTCACTGTCTTTGAACTCAGTATGCGGCACCCAACAGCCATCGGCATCTTGGGTGCCGACGCCACGGTTGAATAAGGTTTGCATCAGGCCCTGCTCGAGGGTCTGGGCGGCGGCAATCTGACGGGCAATCACGTCCAGCTTGTCGTCCAAAGCCGTGAGGATGGCGGCGATTTTTTGTTGTTCAGGGAGTGGGGGTAACAGAACAGGCAATCCACCAATTGACCCTTGGTCAATTGTTGTCATCGTTGTCGTTTTACCGTGAGAGATAAAATATTCTCTGGCTGGCCCCGCCAAGCAGAATTCTTGTAAGTATTTCGAGTCAACCAAATGCGGACTGGGGCGAACTCGCATCATGTGGCACTCGTACACTACGCCTTCGTCGTCAGATAAGAAGATATTGCAGTGCGCGATGCCTTCTTTCTTCAATGAAGAACGCGTGAAAAAAAGGTCGCCACGCTGAACCTTAAACGTTTTGTATTCGGCCTCGCTCAATGATAGTCGCCCTAAGTTATCAGCCCGAATCTGGGAGCCTTTATATAAGTCGACGATGTTAATGAGCTTATAGCCTGTGCCTACCTTCTTGGGGTCGTTGAATGCTCCGTTACTGATTTTCGTAAGCGATAATTCTTTTAGCTGAGTCAGTCCCCAGCCAGCTGGAATGGCATTGGGATACAGCCCTTTCTGAATGTTTTCCAATACGACTTTCATCGACCTACTCCACCAAGGCCGAACGCAGCCAGGTAGCCATTCAGCCGCGCATCAATCTGCGCCTCTTCCTCGGCCAGTGATGCGAGTTGCGCCATGGTCGCAGCCACATCGACGGTCTCTTCGGCCTCGCCGTTATCAATATAGCGGACGATATTGAGATTACCGTCGTTACTGCGGATTTCGTCGAGCGACACCACCCGGCAGTAATTCTCCACCTCCGTTCGGCTGTCGAACGCGGCTTGGTGGGCGCTGACAATGCGGGTGACGTCCTCAGGGCGCAGGCTGTTCTGGGCCTTGCCTTCGAGGCAATCTCGACTAGCGTCAATGATAATCACCTTGCCTTGAAGGGCTTGGGGCTTGTTCTTGTTGAGAACCAGCACACAGGCCGGGATGCCGGTGTTGTAAAAGAGAGCGGAGGGCAGGCCAACGATGGCTTCAATCAGGTCACCAGCCTGGTTGCCGCTGGCGGCATTGGTGCCAAAGAGCAGCCCTTCACGAATCTTGCCCTCTTCCCCGCTACGAAACAGCACGCCATGCGGAAGGATGATGCCCATACGGCCATCGGCCTTGAGGCTGGCCAGCATGTGCTGGGCGAAGGCAAGGTCGGCATAACCACGCGGCGGGATGCCATACACGAAGCGACCGTAGGGGTCATTCACCTGCTTGTAGTTGGGCGCTTTGGGCTTCTTACCGATGTCCTGCTCGGCTTCGTTGGCCAGTTCCAGCGGCGTCCACCACGACTTGTCCGAAAACGGCGGGTTGGCAATCACCCGGTCGAAGGTCTTGATATAGTCGCCGTCGAGGTGCTTGGGCTCCACCAATGTATCGCCGCGTTCAATCTCGGCCCGCATGTTGTGCAGGTAGAGGTTAAGCTTGGCGATGGCCCAGGTACCGAGATTCTTTTCCTGCCCGTACAACAGCACATTTGGCTTGCCCATAATGGTGCCGTTCGGCAGTTCGGCGATGTGGTGAGCGCTTTCCACCAGCATGCCGCCACTGCCGCAGGTCGGGTCGTATACGGTGTGACCCGGTTGCGGGTCAATCAGCTCCACCACCAGTCGCACCACGGCCTTGGGCGTGTAAAATTCACCGCCCTTCTTGCCGGCATCGTCGGCAAACTGCTTGATTAGATATTCGTAAGCGTCGCCCAGCATGTCGGCCTTGTAGAGGTCGTCATTTCCCAGACGATACTGATTAAAGTGACGCAGCAGGCGTTGCAAGGTGGCATCCGACAGCACCCGCTTGTCGCCGTACTGGGTGGCGGTGAGCACGTGTTGCAGTTCGGGATTGTTTGCCTCGATGGTGGAGAAGGCTTTGTCCAACGCCTCACCGATATTTTCCGCGCGCGCGATGAGCGCCGACCATCTGGCACTTGATGGGAAGCGTCCCCACTTGTCTTCTACCTCGCCTTCCGCCTCGAGGAGGGTTAAGTCTTCGTCGTGCATCAGACGGTCCAAGCGCTCCTCAAAAACATCGTTGAAGCGCTTCAGGAACAGCAAGCCGAAGATGTAGTTTTTGAAGTCAGATGAGTCAATGGACCCGCGCAGGATGTTGGCGGATTCCCAGAGCCAAGACTCGAGTGCTTGTAGCGACAGTTGATTAGGCATAAGTCTCAGTTATAACGCGGACCACGGACGTGGAATTATTCGTCAGTTACTACAAAAATTGGTTCAATAGAGTAAGCTAATCCATAGAAAAGACCCATAAGTTTCTCAACTTATGGGTCCCGTTTTCTCAGCTTATGTGGTTACCTACACCCACCCTCAAACGTCGATATTCCCCGCCCTCAACGCATTCGACTCAATAAAAGCCCTGCGCGGCTCCACATCATCCCCCATGAGCGTAGTAAAGATGCCATCAGCAGCAATAGCATCCTCAATCTGCACCCGAAGAAGACGCCGCACCGCAGGATCCATAGTCGTCTCCCAAAGCTGCTCCGGATTCATCTCCCCGAGGCCTTTATAGCGCTGCTTGGACATGTTCCTCTCAGCATCAGCCAGCAGCCACTTCATCGCACTCTTAAAGTCGGTGACAGCCATACTCCGCTCCTCCACGCTTGATCACAGCGCCAGAGCCAATCAACCCCTTGAACGTATTAGCGGTCGTCACAAGCTGCTGATAATCCGCAGTCAACTGAAACTCTTCATCGATCACAGAAATCTTCTGATTCCCATGATGCGTCCGCGCGACGCGCAGCGAGCGCAGCTCCCGCACAGGGTCATACATCGTGGTCACGGTCACCTCAGGCTTCAACGCATCATCCCGCAGCTTCGCTTCGAGCGCGCGCGCCGAAGCCTCGGCCGCCTGCTCACTGGACAGATCGATAGCAACCCCATCCATCACGGCCTCGAGCGCACCCGCGTCATACAGCCGGCTCAACCGATCAACCACTGCCTGCGCCAACAGATAAGCCCGAGCCAACTCACCCAACGCATCCCCGGTAATCGGAGTCGCACCTTCAGAAGCCACCAACTCCGACCCCTGCAACGCGAGCCGAAGAATATGAGCGTTGACTTCCGACTCATCCTTCAGATACCGCTCATCCTTCCCTGCCTTGATCTTGTAAAGCGGCGGCTGCGCGATATAGATATACCCTCGCTCGATCATCTCCGGCATCTGCCGATAGAAGAACGTCAACAACAGCGTCCGAATGTGCGCGCCATCGACGTCAGCATCGGTCATGATGATGATGCGGTGATAGCGCAGCTTGTCGAGGTTGTAGTCTTCCTTACCGATCCCGCACCCAAGCGCGGTAATCAGCGTAACGATCTGCTCGGAAGAAAGCAGCTTGTCGTAGCGCGCCTTCTCGACGTTCAGCACCTTGCCGCGCAGCGGCAAGATAGCCTGAAACTTCCGATCACGCCCCTGCTTCGCCGACCCACCCGCCGAGTCACCCTCGACGATATAAATCTCCGACTTCGCCGGGTCCTTCTCCTGGCAATCGGCGAGCTTCCCGGGCAAACCGACGCCATCGAGCACGCCCTTACGGCGCGTCATCTCACGCGCCTTGCGCGCCGCGTCGCGCGCACGCGCCGCATCGACGATCTTGCCGCAGATGATCTTCGCGTCGGCCGGCGTCTCGAGCAGGAATTCCTCGAGCGCCTTTGCGACCACTTCTTCCACCGGCGCGCGCACTTCCGACGACACCAGCTTGTCCTTCGTCTGCGAGCTGAACTTCGGCTCCGGCACCTTCACCGACAGCACGCACGACAGCCCTTCACGCATGTCGTCGCCCGAGGTCTCGACCTTTGCCTTCTTCGCGACTTCGTGATCGGCGATGTACTTGTTCAGCACGCGCGTCATCGCCGCACGCAGACCGGTAAGGTGCGTGCCGCCATCGCGCTGCGGAATGTTGTTCGTGAAGCACAGCACGTTTTCGTTGTAGCTGTCGTTCCACTGCATCGCCACTTCGACGCCCACACTATCCTTCTCGCCCATGATGTGGAAGATGTTCGGGTGCAGCACGGACTTGTTCTTGTTGATGTACTCGACAAAACCCTTCACGCCGCCGACGAACGCGAAATCCTCTTCCTTACCCGAGCGCTGATCCACCAATCGAATCCGCACGCCGTTATTGAGGAACGAAAGCTCACGAATCCGCTTCGCGAGAATGTCGTAGTGGTATTCAACATTGCCGAAAATCTTTTCATCGGCCATGAAATGCACTTCGGTGCCGCGGTTTTCGGTGTCGCCGATCACCTGTATCGGCGACGTGGTCACGCCGTCGATCTCTTCGAGCACGCGGTTCTGCGGCACACCACGGTGGAATTCCATGAAGTGCTTCTTGCCGTCGCGGCGCACGGTGAGGCGCAACCACGCCGACAGCGCGTTCACGCAGGACACGCCCACGCCGTGCAGGCCGCCCGACACCTTGTAACTGTTCTGGTCGAACTTGCCGCCGGCGTGCAGCTCGGTCATCACGATTTCGGCGGCGCTGCGCTTCGGATCGTGCTTGTCGTCCATCTTGAGGCCGGTCGGCACGCCGCGGCCGTTGTCGGTGATCGACACGGAGTTGTCCGCGTGGATGATCACCTGGATGTCGTTGCAATGGCCGGCGAGCGCTTCGTCGATCGAGTTGTCGAGCACTTCGAACACGAGGTGGTGCAAACCGGTGCCATCCGATGTATCCCCGATGTACATCCCAGGCCGCTTGCGCACGGCTTCCAGACCTTCGAGGATCTGGATGGACGAGGCGCCGTAGCTGTTATCGGGCTGCGTATTGTTCGTTTCAGTCATGGATTTTTTCCGGTTCTGCGTTACTGCAAGGTTGCTGCTCTGGACTTTTCAAAACGCCATAAAAACGCCAAAGGGGCGCTGCGCCCCTTGGTGTTCTTCTTGATGTTGGACGCGTCAGATGCGCATCGGCATCACCACGTACTTGAATTCGTCGTTCTCGGGAATCGTGATCAATGCGCTGGAGCTGGCATCACCCAGGCTCACCTGCAGCATGTCGACCTTCAAATTCGCGAGCACGTCGAGCAGATACGTGACGTTGAACCCGATATCGACGCTGTCGCCGTCGTATGCGATTTCCAGTTCTTCCTGCGCCTCTTCCTGATCGGCGTTGGTCGACATGATCTTCAACTGGCCCGGCTCGACGATGCAGCGCACGCCCTTGAACTTATCCGACGTCAGAATCGCCGCGCGTTGCAGCGAACGCTGCAGTTCTTCGCGGCCAATCTGGAATTTGTTCTTGTGCGACTTCGGAATCACGCGCTGGAAGTCGGGGAACTTGCCTTCCACGAGCTTCGACACGAGTTCAACCTGACCGAACGTGAACTTGACCTGCGTCTGCGCGATGTCAATCTTCAGCGTGTCGTCGATGTCTTCGAGCAGGCGCTGCAGTTCGAGAATCGTCTTGCGCGGAATGATCACTTCGTGGCGCGCGAAGGAGCCCTCGATCTTCATCGACGAGAACGCGAGGCGGTGACCGTCGGTCGCGACCGCCATCAGCTGATCGCCGTCCACCACCAGCAGCATGCCGTTCAGGTAGTAGCGGATGTCCTGCTGGGCCATCGAGAAATGGACCATGCCGAGCAGCTGGCGGAACGTCTTTTGAGGAACCACCAGGCTCGCGCCGTAGTCCTTGGCCTGAGCGACGGTCGGGAATTCGTCCGCGGCGAGCGTCTGCAGCGCAAAGCGGCTCTTGCCGGATTGCACGGTCAGACGCTTGTCGTTCAGCGTCAGCGTGACCTGGCCGTCAGGCATCGCGCGCAGAATGTCGAGGAGCTTGCGCGCCGCCACCGTGGTCGCGACCGAATCGCCGCCCACGCCGAAATCGGCGCGCGTGGTGATCTGCAACTCCAGGTCGGTCGACAGGAACGATACGTCAGGACCGTTCTTGGTGATCAGCAAATTGGCGAGGATCGGCAACGTATGGCGGCGTTCGACGATGCCGCTCACGGTTTGCAGCGGCCTGAGGAGGTTGTCGCGTTCGGTCTTGACCAGTTGCATAGGGTTCCTTCGTTGATATAACGGCCTGCACGCCTTACGGGACAAGCTTTTCAGCGCGCAGCCACGGCTCCCCGTCGGCGCCCTGAAAAGCGCCCGACACGGCGTGAAATCCGCCCGTCGCCGCCGGGCGGTTAAACCTGTATTGTGCCTGAAAACGGGACCGCCTCACTAAAATGGGGGCGAGTTCGGGAATAAACAGGTCGATTTTGTAGGGCGTGGTCCGGGCTGCCGCCGACTTGTCGCGCCGCTGCGCGGCGCTACCGGTTCGCAGGCTCGTTGTTCCGCCACTTCTGGCCGGTTGCGCCGCAAATTCGTCACGGGTTTGCCGCGCTTTTTACGTCGCTTCTGCCCGCTTACCGTCGCGTTCCTTGTCATTTCCCGTTCGGACCCGACAGCGCCGCCGGGTTGCGGGTCACCTGCCCGTTTCTCGATTTACAGCGTTTTCGCGGCCTCATTCAAACCACTGCGTAGCCGCTTCCAGCGTTTCCTGCCGCCGACGTCCGTTTCACGGTCGCGTGCGGCCAGCCCGTTTAGCCCTTCAGCGTCTGCTCCAGCACGTGCAGTTCGTGATTCAGCTGCGCGTCCTTGCTGCGCTCGTCGGCGATCTTGCGCACCGCGTGCAGCACCGTCGTGTGGTCGCGCCCGCCGAACAGCTCGCCGATTTCCGGCAGACTCTTCTGCGTCAATTCCTTCGCCAGGTACATCGCGATCTGCCGCGGCCGCGCGATGTTCGCCGGACGCTTCTTCGAATACATGTCCGCGACCTTGATGCTGTAGAAGTCGGCGACCGTTTTCTGGATGTTTTCCACCGAAATCTGCCGGTTCTGCACCGTCAGCAGGTCTTTCAGCGCTTCCTTGGTCAGTTCGATCGTGATTTCGCGGCCGTGGAACTTCGAATACGCGAGGATCTTGCGCAGCGCGCCCTCGAGCTCGCGCACGTTCGAGCGGAGATGCTTCGCGACGAAGAACGCGACGTCCTCATTCAGGCTCACGAACTCCGATTGCGCCTTGCGCATCAGGATCGCGACGCGCATTTCGAGTTCGGGCGGCTCGATCGCCACCGTCAGGCCGGAGTCGAAGCGCGAGATCAGGCGATCGTCGATACCCGAGATTTCCTTCGGATACGTATCGCTCGTGATGATCACTTGCGCCTTGTTGGCGACCAGCGCCTCAAAAGCGTAGAAGAATTCCTCCTGCGTGCGCGACTTGCCCGAGAAGAACTGAATATCGTCGATCAGCAGCAGGTCGAGCGAGTGGTAGTAGCGCTTGAAGTCGTCGAACGCCTTGCGCTGGTACGCTTTCACGACATCGGACACGTACTGTTCCGCGTGGATGTAGCGAATCCGCGCGCCGGGTTTGTCCATCAGCAACTGATTTCCGATAGCATGGATCAGGTGTGTCTTGCCGAGGCCCACGCCACCGTACAGGAACAGCGGGTTATACGAAATGCCGGGGTTGTCGGCGACCTGGATCGCCGCGGCGCGTGCGAGCTGATTCGCCTTACCGGTCACGAAGTTGTCGAAGGTCAGCACGGGGTTCAGCTTCGAGCGCTCGTACATCGAGTCGCTCTCGCTGGATGCCGTGGCGCCCACGCCTTGGCCTGGGCGCCACGTGCGACGTCCGGCGGCGGCTTCGTTCGCGTCCAGGCTCGGCAGATCGAGATCTGCAACGTCTTCGGCGGCGCTGCGCGAATTCGCGTTTTGCGCTGCGAGCGCCGCAGCCGCGGCTGCGGGATTCGCGCGCGCGGCATGCGCGGCGTGCACGGCGCCGACAGCCGCATCGACGGCCGCGACGCCGCCGGCATTACCGCCCTGCGGCGCGGCCGAAGCCGGGCGTGCCGACGACGGAGCCGGCGCCGCGGCCGTTGGGCTACGCATGCCGGCCTTCGGATCCAATACGAATTGCACGTCCACCGGCGCATGCCAGAAATCGCGGGCCATATCCGCGATGCGGCCGGAGAACTGGCTCTTGACCCAGTCGAGCTTGAAGCGGTTCGGCGCGGCAATGCTCAACGTGTTCGCATCGGCGTCGAAGGCGACCGGGGCCAAGGGTTTGATCCACGTCACGTACTGCTGGGGCGTAAGCTCACGCTCCAGCAATGCGGAACAGTGTTGCCAGAATTCGTTCATCAAGTTGCTATCGTTATGGTGTGCACGGCGGTCGCCGCTGCCCCTGTCGCGCACGCGCAACAAGGCCCTGAGCAGCCAGGCGTAACGGCCCCAGGCGCCTGTGCCACAAGGGTCTGCGGGACAAGCGTGCCGGAGCGGCGTGCAACATTTTTGGGAAGTAAGGCGAGATTCTAACGCCAAAACGAACCCGAAAGTGAGTTATCCACAGGGACCGATCGCTTGGGCCGGCAACCCCCGGCTGCGCCAGACGACGGCTAAACTATTGACGGCCAACGGAAAACCAGTTTAAATAGCGGGTTCCGCGAAAACCAATTTCAGTAAACCACCGGCCATTGCGCTTTCAGCGATGATCGCGCGGTTTTTTTCGATCAAGTGAGAGCAACATGAAACGTACTTACCAACCTTCCGTTACCCGTCGCAAGCGCACCCATGGCTTCCGCGTTCGCATGAAGACCGCTGGCGGCCGCAAGGTCATCAACGCACGTCGCGCGAAGGGCCGCAAGCGCCTCGCGATCTAAGGCAAGCGGATTGCGCGCTGTGACCGAAACCCGCGGCGAAGCGGGAGCGGCCGGGGCGCAGCAACCGGGCTCGGTTCCGTTGCGAGCGCAAGCCGCCTTCCCCAAAGCCGCAAGGCTGCTAAAAACGGATGAATTTTCATCCGTTTTTCGTTTGCGGCCGTGGCGCCGTACCGCACACTTCGTCGTGTACGGCCGGCCCACCGGCAACGAGGCGCGTCTTGGCCTCGTGATCGGTAAGAAGTATGCGCCGCGCGCGGCTACGCGGAATCTGGTGCGCCGGATCGCGCGCGAAGCCTTCCGGCTGCGTCGCACGGAATTCGGCGGTTGGGATGTGCTGCTGCGTCTACACGCGCGTTTCGACAAAAAAGCTTTGCCGAGCGCGTCGTCGTCGCCGTTGAAGGCGCTGTGCCGCAGCGAAATCGAGGCGCTGCTCGACAAGGCAGCGCGCGAAATTACCCGTCGTCAGGCGCCGCCCGCGGAGGCGCCCAGGACGGAATGACGCAGTGACCGCCCGCACCACGGTCGCCGCAACGGGCGTTGCGCCGGCAGCCTCAGAGCGCGGGCGTCGTCCTGTACTTCACGTTGCGCGGCGCCGTACGGCCGCACCTGCCATGCAAACGGTACTCTTCGCTTTATTGCGCTTTTACAAGCTTGCCGTGAGCCCCATGCTCGGCAACCGGTGCCGTTTTTACCCTTCCTGCTCTGATTACGCGCGCGAGGCAATCCAGTATCATGGCGCCGCGCGCGGGACTTATCTCGCCGTGAGGCGTGTTTGCCGCTGCCACCCGTTTTCCGCGGGCGGCATCGATCTCGTCCCGCCACCCACTTCTGAAAAGCGCTGACGCGCCGTTCCATCGACACTGAGACAACGCATGGATATCAAACGCACCGTCCTATGGGTCATCTTTTTCATGTCAGCTGTCATGCTGTTCGACAACTGGCAACGCGACCACGGACGCCCGTCGATGTTCTTCCCGAGCACGACGCCGACCCAGACCGCCGGCAGCGCCGCGCCGGGCACCACGACACAGGGCACCCAGCCGGCCGATCTGCCGACAACCAACGCGGCCGCGCCGGGCAACGCGCCAGCGGCCGAGCAATCGCAGCTCGTGAAGTTCGGCACCGACGTCTATAGCGGCGAAATCGACACCCGCGGTGCCACATTGTCGCGCCTGTCGCTCGTCAAGCAGGGCGACGGCAAGCAGCCGGATCTCGTGATCACGCTGTTCGACAAGACGAACAATCACACGTATCTGGCGCGCACCGGCCTGCTCGGCGGTGACTTCCCGAATCACAACGACATCTTTACGCTGATGCCGAATCAGCCGACCCATCTGGCCGACGGCCAGAACTCGTTCCAGATGAGCTTCGAGTCGCCGGAAAAGGGCGGCCTCCGGGTCATCAAGACGTATACGTTCACGCGCGGCAGCTACGTGATCGGCGTCGAGACGAAGGTCCAGAACGTCGGCACCACGCCGGTGACGCCGCAGCTCTATATGGAACTCGTGCGCGACGACCAGCCGGTCGAAACGCCGCGCTTCTCGCACACGTTCATCGGACCGGCTGTCTACACGAACGAGCATCACTTCCAGAAGATGACGTTCAGCGATCTCGACAAGAACAAGGAAAACTTCGCGACGTCGGCCAACGACGGCTGGGTCGCGATGGTCCAGCACTACTTCGCGTCGGCCTGGATTCCGCAGGAAGGCGTGAAGCGCGAGTTCTACGCCGAGAAGATCGATCCGTCGCTGTATCGCGTCGGCATGAAGGAGGCGATGCCGACCATTCAACCGGGCCAGACCGTCAGCGTGTCCGCGCGTCTGTTCGCCGGTCCGGAAGAAGAAAAGATGCTCGCAGGTATCGCGCCGGGTCTCGATCTGGTGAAGGACTACGGCTGGGTCACGATCATCGCGAAGCCGCTGTTCTGGCTGCTGTCGAAGATCCACAGCTATGTCGGCAACTGGGGCTGGTCGATCGTGCTGCTCACGGTGCTGATCAAGGCGGTGTTCTTCCCGCTGTCGGCCGCGAGCTACAAGTCGATGGCGCGCATGAAGGCGATCACGCCGCGCATGCAGGCGCTGCGCGAGCGTTTCAAGGGCGATCCGCAGAAGATGAACGCGGCGCTGATGGAGCTGTACAAGACCGAGAAGGTCAATCCGTTCGGCGGCTGTCTGCCGGTCGTGATCCAGATCCCGGTGTTCATCTCGCTGTACTGGGTGTTGCTGTCGTCGGTGGAAATGCGCGGCGCGCCGTGGATTCTATGGATCCAGGATCTGTCGCAGCAGGACCCGTACTTCATCCTGCCGATCCTGATGGCCGTGTCGATGTTCCTGCAGACCCGCTTGAACCCGACGCCGCCGGACCCAGTTCAGGCGAAGATGATGATGTTCATGCCGATCGCGTTCTCGGTGATGTTCTTCTTCTTCCCCGCAGGTCTCGTGTTGTACTACGTCGTGAACAACGTGCTGTCGATCGCGCAGCAGTACTACATCACGCGGATGATGGGCAGCTCGAAGGCGAAGCCGGCCTGATGTTCCGTCCGGTGGCGGCCCGCAGGGCCGCCGTGACGCAAGCTCAAAACAAAAAGCCGCCCGGTGCGAACCGGGCGGCTTTTTTTATGGTGCGGTTGTAGGAAATGCGGCGGGCGGCTGCGCTTGAGTTTCGTCGTTCACTCTTCGTCGGAATCTTCGCCGTAAAAACGCACGATCATTTCCTCGACCAGATTCCGGTCCTTCGGGGTCAACGATGCGATCTTCGAAGCGAGTTCGATCGTTTCGGGTGTCGGCGGATATTTTTCGCCACGTGCCATCGGTCGTGCGCTGGCGCCGGGCGGTGGTCCGTAATGGAGCCAGTGCTCCTTGACGTTCAACCATTCGGCGAGCGTGCGCAACTTGTCCGGCTTCGGGATCGTCGTGCCCGTCAGCCATTTGTGTGCGGTCTGGGGCGTCACGGGCCGCTCGCCGTAATAGCGAAGATTGAATTGCTCGGCGAGTTTGGTCCCGCCGCGGATTTTCAGCGGCTCCAGCAGATCCTTCAGCCTCTTGGCGAAGGCGGCTTTTTCTTTGTCGGTCGGCATGGGCCAGATTGTGCAATTCGGAGTTCAGCCAGTTGACAACCGATCAAGCTTTGTTTTCTCTTATTTGAGATAGTTTTAGCTTGCAGCGCGCGCCCCATAACGCATTGCGCGAATTTATTTTTTTCATCTCTCGACTGCCAGGCTTGGCTTTGCCTGAACTGCAGTTCCTGCCGAGTCTCAATAATTCCCAAGTAGCGCGGTAATAATCCTAGCTTAATTGGGATAAATCTGAGTTGTTCAAACGATAGGGGCGAACGGGCACGTCATCCGCTTCGCGTCCTTGTCGCCAGCCCTTCCGTGCGAGGCGCGCGCGTTACAATGCCTCGCGCCGGCTCGACCGCCGCGGCCCTGCCCTTCCCCTCCCGTTTCGCCCGACTTCACATGCTCACGACCGACTCCGATTCCATCGTTGCCATTGCTACCGCGCCCGGCCGGGGAGGCATCGGCGTCGTGCGGATTTCGTTCGGCCGCGCTGGCGCGGCGGCGGCCCAGCCGTTGATGCAGGCCCTCACCGGCCAGACGCTCGCGGCGCGTCACGCGAGCTACGTGCCGTTTCTCGACGCGAGCGGCAATCCGCTCGATCGCGGCATCGCGCTGTACTTTCCGGCGCCGCATTCGTACACCGGCGAGCACGTGCTTGAACTGCAAGGCCATGGCGGCCCGGTCGTGCTGCAATTGGTCCTGCAGCGCTGCATCGACGCCGGCCGCGCGTTCGGTCTACGGCTCGCCGAGCCCGGCGAATTCACGCGTCGCGCGTTTCTGAACGACAAGCTCGACCTCGCGCAGGCCGAGGCCGTCGCCGATCTGATCGAGGCGAGCACCGAGGCCGCCGCGCGTTCGGCCGGCCGCTCGCTCGACGGCGCGTTCTCGCGCGACATCCACGCGCTGGTCGAAGAGGTGATCACGCTGCGGATGCTGGTCGAAGCGACGCTCGACTTCCCGGAAGAGGAAATCGACTTCCTCGAAGCCGCCGACGCGCGCGGCAAGCTCGTGCGCATACGCGAGCGTCTCGCGCACGTGCTGAGCGAGGCGCGCCAAGGCGCGTTGCTGCGCGAAGGTTTGTCGGTCGTGCTGGCGGGGCAGCCGAACGTCGGCAAGTCGTCGTTGCTGAATGCGCTCGCCGGCGCCGAACTCGCGATCGTCACGCCGATCGCTGGCACGACGCGCGACAAGGTAGCGCAGACGATCCAGATCGAAGGCATCCCGCTGCACGTGATCGACACGGCCGGCCTGCGCGAGACCGAGGACGAGGTCGAGAAGATCGGCATCGAGCGCACGTGGGGCGAGATCGAGCGCGCGGACGTGGTGCTGCATCTGCTCGACGCGCGCGCCGGAATGACGGCCGGCGACGAAACGATCGCCGGACGCTTTCCGCGCGGCGTGCCCGTCGTCCGCGTGCTGAACAAGACCGACCTGACAGGGCTCGCGCCCGCGACGCAGGCGCTCGACGCCGACCTCGAACTTAGCGAGGTGCGGCTGTCGGCGAAGAAGGGTGACGGCGTCGCGCTGCTGCGCGACGAACTGCTGCGGATTGCCGGCTGGCAGGCGGGCGCGGAGAGCGTCTATCTCGCGCGCGAGCGGCACCTGATCGCGTTGCGCGCGGCCGACGAGCATCTGGCGACCGCCGCCGTGCATGCGGAGCAGAACGCGCAGGCGCTCGATCTGTTCGCCGAGGAATTGCGGCTCGCGCAGGATCAACTGAACTCGATCACCGGTGAGTTCAGTTCGGACGATCTGCTCGGCGTGATTTTCAGCCGATTCTGTATCGGCAAGTAACGCCGAACTTGTGCGTCGGCGCAATCCGGCCGTCATATAGGCTCTCGCGGCCGAATCGGCGCCGCTGCCGCACACGCGAAAATCGCACTCCGTCGACCAAAAACCCGCCGGATTTTTGGTACACAACCGGGCAAGGGTTTAGAATCCAGCTATCCGAGCCTAAACGTACAGCGTCCCCAAAGCATGCCCCGCCTCGCCACCCCGCTCACCGAATCCGAGATCCGCGCGCTCGAACCGCGCGCGACCCGCTACTGCGTCGCCGACGGCAACGGCCTCGTGATCGAGGTCATGACGACCGGCACCAAGGTCTGGCGCTTCCGCTATACGTTGAACGGCAAGCGTCAGCCGCTCGCGACCATCGGCGATTACCGGATGATTTCGCTGCGCGTCGCGCGCGCGAAGGCGCAGAGGTACGCGGCGCTCGTCGCGCAGGGCATCTCGCCGGTCGCAACCGCGCGGCGCGATCGCGGTGCCGAGAGCAAGGCCGACGTGCTGCGCGAAGCGGCCGAGCTTTATCTCGCGACGGCGCTGGCCGGCAAGTCGGATGAATATCGCCGCACCACGCGGCGCGCGCTCGACAAGGACGTGCTGCCCGCGATCGGCAACAAGCCGATCGGCGCGGTCACCGCTGACGACGTCGTCGCGATCTGCGAGCGCATCAAAAGCCGCGGCTCGCCGAAAATGGCGCTGCACACGCGCAACGTCGTGAAGCGTCTGTACGCATACCTGATCGCGCGCCAGCTCGCGACCGGCAATCCCGCGGAAGTCGTACCGGCGCGCTCGATCGCGACCTTCGACAGCCGCACCCGCGTGCTGTCCGGCGCCGAGATCGGTGTCATGCTGCGCACGATCGACACATCCAATATCCGCCGTCCGCTGAAGCTCGCGCTGCATCTGCTGGTGCTGACGATGGCACGCAAAGCGGACCTCGTCGAATCGACATGGGCCGAGTTCGATCTCGACAACGCGCTGTGGACGATCCCCGCCGCGCGCCTGAACGCGCGCGAGGACCGCGTCGTCCGTTTGCCGCGTCAGGCGGTTGCGCTGCTGCGCGAGCTGCAGCGCGGGCGCACCAGCGAGACGTTCGTGTTCCCGAGCGTCAGGGGCGACGATCGGCCGATCGCGAAAAGCACGCTGAACCAGGCAGTCAAGGCATTGGGGCTCGACGTGGAGCATTTCGTGCTACACGACTTTCGTCGCACCGCGTCGTCGCATCTGCGCGACATGGAACAGCAAACAGCTGCGGGGGGCGACATCGCGAAGCGTGAAGCAACCGACGAAGCGGCGTGGCAGCGTCGCATGCTTCAGAGTTGGGCGGACTTTGTCGATAGCCAGATGGAAGTCGCGCGGTAGACGGCGAACGGGACGGCTTGACGGCATTGTCATGGGTTTTGGCGCCATGTGACGCTTGCCGTCAGGCCGGTAACAGGATGGTACACAGGCTAATGCGACCTCGCCCAGACGCTAAGCAAATAAAGGAAAACTCATCAAAAGAACAGGTTTCCAAACCGGGCGCAAATGCGCCTTTTTTCGCTTCTCTGGACCGTTTGACATCGTCGTTCTTTCCCCGCTTCCTTCGCCTACACTGAGAGATGGATGCAAGCCGATACGGAGGTTCCGATGCCTGAATCAATGCTCGCTTATCTGATGGGGCCCGCCGTCATGCTGGTGGTCGGCCTTGCCATCTGGATGATGTCGCGTCACCGCGACCCGTCCAGACCGCCCAAGCTCGAGCGCTGGCTCGACACGCATTACGCGGAGTGGCTGCATCACAAGCATTAAGCCGTGCCTCAAATGGAAAAAGGCCGTCGCATTGGGCGACGGCCTTTTTGTCTGCGCGTTGTTCGGCTGAATCATCCGCGCATCAGAGCCTCGCCGCGCTCACCACTGCGGCTCGGGTTGCGGTTGCGCATAGCCGTACTGTCCGGGCGGCGGTGCGCCGCACGCGACATAGGCGCGCTGATACTGGTCGTAGCAATATCCGGGCGGCGGTGCCACGTAAGCCGGCGCGGGCTGGTACGCGGGCTCGGCATAGACCGGCTGCGGATACGCGACCACCGGCGCCGGCGTCAACGCCGAGGTGACCACCGCGCCCAGCACCGCGCCGCCAATCAGCGCACCCACCACATCACCGCCGTGTCCGTGCGCGGACGCCTGGCCCGCCACCGTCAAACTACCCGCCATTACCAACGCCACTGCGATCTTTTTCATATTGAGCTCCCGCCGTTCAGGCATGGACGAATTGTCGCCGGCGCGCGCGGAAATAGATGCTGCAGTTGGTAACCGGAGATTAACTCTGTAACAGGTGCATAACGCTGGACGCGTGAGCCCACGCATGGCATTGCGCTGCATTTCATCCAGGCATCGCGGGGAAGATCGCCGCGCTGGCCTTGACGCGGGCGCCGACTATTATCTGACCAAGGGCAGTGGTCAACGAGCGCCTCGCCTCCCCGCAAGCTGACGTGCCCTCCCTGAACTTCATCCTGGCCGAACCACATGGACACCTCTAAACCGCCCCGGAACGCCGCAACGCTGCATCCCGCAGACGACGTGAGCCCGCAGGCGCACGCGCTCGTCGCTGAGGATGCGCCCAGTCTCGCCAGCGACGACGCGCTCGCGCGCATCCTCGCCGACCCGCCGGCGGCCGAGTGCCCGATCATGGTGCTGCTGGTCGGCGACCACGCGGTCATCGCCGAGGGGGTGCGCGAGGCGCTCGCCGACGAGGCGGGCATCGACTTTCGCTACTGCGCGTCATGGGAAGACGCGGTGCGCTGCGCCGAGGAAACGCGCGCGACGGTGATCCTGCAAGATCTCGTGATGCCGGGCACCGACGGTCTGACGCTGGTGCGGCAATACCGGCTGAATGCCGCCACTCGCGACATCCCGATCGTCGTGCTGTCGACCAACGAAGAGCCGCTCGTCAAAAGCGCGGCGTTCGCGGCCGGTTCGAGCGACTACCTCGTGAAGCTGCCCGACCGCATCGAGCTGATAGCGCGCATCCGCTATCACTCGCGCTCGTACCTACACCTGCTGCAACGCGACGAGGCGTACCGCGCGCTGCGGCAATCTCAGCGACAACTGCTGGCGACGAATCTGGAGTTGCAGCGGCTCACGCATTCGGACGGTCTGACCGGCCTGTCGAACCGCCGCTACCTCGACCAGTATCTGGCCGCCGAATGGCACCGCGGCACCCGCGACAAGACCGGCCTCGGCCTCCTGATGATCGACGTCGATCACTTCAAGGCCTACAACGACACCTATGGGCACGTCGCCGGCGACGAAGTGCTGAAGAGCGTCGCGCATACGATCGAAGCGTGCCTCGGCCATTCACTGGATCTCGCCGCGCGCTTCGGCGGCGAGGAGTTCGCGGTGGTCGTGCCGGACACGTCGGCGGGCGGCTTGCGCCTGCTCGCGGAGAAAATCCGCATCGCGGTCGAAGACCGCGCGATCACCCATGCGGGCTCGGCAGAGGGCGTCGTCACGATCAGCATCGGCGCGGCGATGGTGGTGCCGTCGGCCGCCGAACCGGTCACGACGCTGATCGAGGCCGCCGGCGTCGGCCTGTATCGCGCGAAACACGACGGCAAGAATCAGGTGGCCGTGAGCGGCTGAGTCTGGCGCCGCCCTCCTCAACCTTCGGCTTACGCGGCCACGGCGCGCGTATAGCGCTCGGCCGGCGCGCTGCGCGACAGATTCGGCTGCAGATGCAAACGCGCGCTGTTCAGACGCTCCCAGTCGGCGGCATCGGGCAACGACGGGATCGTCACCAGTTCGCCCTGGTCGAGACCGGCAAGCGCCGCGTCGACCATGTCCTCGGCGCTCATCACGATCTGCGAAGGCAGGTTCTCGACCGCGAGACCCGCGCGATCCCAGAACGCGGTGCTCGTCGCGCCCGGCAGCACCGCTTGCAGCCGCACGCCCTTGCCGCCCACCTCGTGATGCAGCGACTGCGTGAGGTTCAACACGTAGGCCTTGGTGCCGCTATAGGTGCCGTTCAACAATTCCGGCGCCAGCGCGACGATCGACGAGATATTGATCACCGTACCGGCACCGCGCGCGATGAAGCCCGGCAACACCGCCGCCGTCAGGCGCGTGAGCGAGGTCACGTTCAGCTCGATCATCTGCTCGAGTTCATCGATGTCGGAGTCGAGCAGCGTCGCGGTCGCGCCGACGCCCGCGTTGTTGATCAGCATCGTGATGCCGCGCTCGGCGCGCAACTGGTTCTCGATGCGGCGCACGTCGGCCTTGTTGGTCAGATCGGCGCTGACGGTGCTCACGCGGCGGCCGGTTTCCTTCGTCAGCCGGTCGGCGAGGCTGCTGAGGCGTGCGCCGTCGCGCGCGATCAGCAGCAGGTCGTAGCCGCGTCGCGCGAGCCGGTCCGCGTAGACCGCGCCGATACCCGACGATGCGCCCGTGACCACCGCCGTACCCTTGCCTTCGTTCGAATTGCCTTGTACGCCCTTGTCTGCCTGCGTTGCCATTGAAGCTCTCCTTGCGGGCTGCGCATGATGCGGCCGCCCTGTCCGGTGAATGGGAACATCCGTGAACTCGCCGCCTTGCGGCTTTTGCGCTGATACGGCGGGGTTGACGAGCTGAGTTTAGGCGCGTACTGTTTTGTCTCAAATGTCGTATTTCCCTCGTTTCCGGACGTCGTAAATGAAACGCATCGGCGTGGTGGTCTTTCCGGGCTTTCAGATCCTCGACATGGTCGCGGTATCGATTTTCGAACTCGCCAACCAGGACACCGGCGAGCCCGCGTACGACGTCGCGGTGATCTCCGAGCACGGCGGCATTGTGCGCAGCTCGGCGGGCGTCGAGGTCGCGACGCGCCCGTTCGGCGATCCCGCCTACGACACGGTGATCGTCACCGGCGCGATGGAGATCGCGCCGTCGTCGCCGGGGCTGCTCGCGTTTCTGAACGACGCCCTCGCCGCCTCGCGCCGCACCGCGAGCATCTGCACCGGCGCGTTCGTGCTCGCCGAAGCGGGCATCCTCGACGGCCGCCACGCGACTACGCACTGGGCGCATGCGCGCGATTTGCAACGGCGCTTTCCGCGCGCGCGGGTCGACGAGGACCGCATCTTCATCGTCGACGGCTCGGTGTGGACGTCGGCCGGCATGACCGCGTGTATCGATCTGTGCCTCGCGCTCGTCGAGAACGACCTCGGCGTCGCGGTTTCGCGCGCGATCGCGAAGAAGCTCGTGGTCTATCACCGGCGCACCGGCGGGCAATCGCAGTACTCCGCGATGCTCGATCTCGAACCGAAATCCGATCGGATCCAGAACGCGCTGTCGTATGCGAAGAGCCATCTGCGCGAGCCGCTGACCGTCGAGCAGCTCGCCGACGTTGCGCATCTGAGCCCGCGCCAGTTCAGCCGCGCGTTTCGCGACGAGACGCGCCAGTCGCCGGCCCGCGCGATCGAGGCGCTGCGTGTCGAAGCGGCTCGCACGATGCTCGAAACCGGCCGTCATTCGATCGAAACCATCGCAGCCGACACTGGCTTCATCGACCCCGAGCGGATGCGGCGCGCGTTTTTGCGCGCGTTCGGCCAGCCACCTCAAGCGATCCGGCGTGCCGCACGCGTGGCGTAAGCGTTCGGGTAGAGAATAGGAAACCCGCGGTGCGAAGCTACGCAAAAAAAGTATCCCGCTCGACCCGTGAATCGAACCCAGCCCAAATGAAAGGAAACGCGATGAGCTACAACGACAGCAACCCGTTCGCCAAAATCTTGCGCGGCGAACTACCGTGCATCAAGGTGGCCGAAAACGACCAGGCGCTGGCTTTCATGGACTTGATGCCGCAAGCCGACGGCCATTTGCTCGTCGTGCCGAAGGAAGCGGTCGCGGAAATTTTCGATCTGTCGGATGCGGCGCTCGTCGCGTCGACGCGCATGGCGCAAAAGCTCGCGATCGCGGTGCGCGCGGCACTGCGTCCTGACGGCGTGTTCATCGGCCAGTTCAACGGCGCGGCGGCGGGACAGACAGTGCCGCACGTCCATTTCCACGTGATTCCGCGCTGGGAAGGCCAACCGCTGAAGCTGCATGCGCGCGAGGTCGCCGATCCGGACACGCTCGAAGCGCTCGCCAAACGGATTCGCGCGCACTGGCGCGCCCACTGAAGCGCGACGCGAGGCCTGCCGACGCAACGTCGCGCCCCGCATTACGGTCACGCCCGGTAACAACTGTAAAAGCCGTTGAAACCACCGATTAGCGTGTCGCGACTAGACTGCTATTGCCTTGTGTTCAAGGCATTGAGTGTGGATCTCTTTTTTCAGCCTGCCCCTGTGGCAGGCTTTTTTTCTTTGGGGACCCGCTTCGCAATCTCAGAGCCGCTCGCGCGAACGGCGTAGCGGATGCCGCCAGTCGATGCGTCGGCGACGCGCTGCCAACGGCCGTCCGTCGTGCAGGTCTCGATGCTCCTGCCACAGTTCGTCGGAAAAAAGAAACATGACGATCAGCAGCGGAACGACCAGAAAAATCCCGAGTATTACGTGCTCGTTCACGATAGCCTCCGGGTGCAGGAGATTCGTTTTCATTGTAGAGCACCGCCTGTACCCGCATATGGGCTCGACGAAGATCCACCTGGATTCAGGCGGCACGCGAAGGGTACATCGCACTGCGATCGTGCCACCCCTCGCCTGTCCACGCGGCTTTGCGCCGCGCGGCTTTTTTTCATGCGTTTTCGGCAATGGCGCGTTGCAAGCGTTTCACCAAGGCCCGTGAGAGACGGCTGGCACTGTTTATTTTCTGCACTTGCCTCGTTATTGCGCATCGCAGCTTTTGCCTGTGGAATGACTTTGTGTGCGACGCACAAACTCATTGATTAAATTGTATTAAATCGCTTAATTGACGCTACGCGTTTACGTGAATGCGCGCGCAAAGCTTTACCAGCTAAGCCGTGTGCGGGAGTGGATTTTTAGTTATTCATTTCATTGCCATTCGATCAAGCGTGTGCTCAGGCTTTAATCAGCTTCGACAGCAGGTGCGACAATTCGCCACTGTTGCGATCGCACACAAGATGTGCTTGTCGTTCTCATCGGTTCTCCTACAGTGCGAGATGCGGGTCCACCGTTAAAGTTAAATACATAGCTAACCGAGATTTTTTCGGCCCGCCCCGGAGGAACGAATGAAAACTCGAATTGCCGTTGTTTTCGCCATCGCGGGTTTGGCTGCCGCTAGCGTTCAGGCGCAAGACGTCGTGATCAAGCCGCAGCAAACGATCCAGTTCAAGGCCAATGCGTATGGCTGCGTATCGAAGGACAAGCTCGATGCCGCCGATCACCACGCGCAAGCCGGTGAACAGCAGCAGATGCAGGAATTCTTCTCCGGATATCAATGCGTGTCGACTCCGACCGACTCGAGTTTCCGCGTGGTGCGCGTGGTCGGCCACGACGTCGAGTTCGTGAATTCAGCCAATAGCGATACCGAGGGGCTCTGGGCCAACGACCGATTCATCAAGCAATAAGTACAACACCGGTATTCCGGCAAAAGCCGGAATACGGTCGCATGCGTATCCGCTGCGGCTTTAAAAGTCGCAGGCGTGAACGCGTGAGCTAAAAGAGACGGCTTGGGCATTCCGATGCCAAGCCGTTTTTTATTGCTTTTGATACTTGCCAGGCTTCACCTGCAATAAAAAAGCCGATGCGGGTTTTATCGACCCGCATCGGCAGTACGCCTTCTCGCAAAGCGCAGGAAACCGGCCACGAGCAACGGCGCGTCAGTGCACGCGCTTGCTGCGGCGGAACTGGTCGAACAGAACCGCGAGCAGCAGGATGCCGCCGCGAATCAGATACTGATAGAACGTCGGCACGTTCAGGAGACTCATGGCGTCCTGCACCGAGCCCATGATCAGCACGCCGACCAGCACGCCGGAGATCGTCGCGACACCGCCCGTCAGCGACACACCTCCGAGCACGCACGCCGAAATCACGCCGAGTTCGAGCCCGACCGACGTCTTCGGATCGCCGAGGCTCATGCGCGACGCGAGCATCACGCCCGCGAAGCCGGTCACGAGGCCTTGCAGCACGAACACGGTGATCTTGATCCGCGTGACGGGCAGCCCCGCGAGCACAGCCGCTTCGCTATTGCCGCCGACGGCCAGCACGTTCTTGCCGAACACGGTCTTTTTCAGCAGGAAGCCGAACAGAACGAAGCCGACGATGTTGCTCCAGATCGGATAAGAAATGCCGAGGAACGAGCCGCCGCCGAGGTCGAAGAAGCGCTCCTCGGAGATCATCACCGCGTCGCCGTTCGAGGTGATGTACGCGAGGCCGCGCACGACCTCCATCATCGCGAGCGTGACGATCAGCGAGTTGATCTTGTAGCGCGCGACCAGCGTGCCGTTGACGAGCCCGACCGCGCCGCCCGCGAGCACGCCGGCCGTGATGCCGACTAACACGCTGTGCGTCGCGGTGATCAGCACGGAAGCCACCACGCCCGAAAACGCGACGATCGACGCCACCGACAGGTCCACCTCGCCGAGCGCGAGCACGAACATCATCGTGACGGAGATCGAGCCGATCAGCGTGACCGACAGCAGCAGGCCCTGGATATTGCGCGTGCTCAGAAAGTCTGGGACCGTGAGCGACAGCACCGCGAACAGGATGACGAACACCATCACGATGCCGGATTTGTTGATCAGGTCCCAGGTGCGCGCGGCGCGCGCGGTCAAGCCCACGGAGGCGACGGCGGGGGTCGAGGAATCGGTGGAAGGTGTATTCATGATGTCTGTTCCATTCAATGCCGTTTTCGTTGCGGTATTCGGTAAGGGGTCTGGTGGCGCGATCCGTTGGGCGATCAGCGCGGCAATGCCAGCTTGATCAGCGCATCCGGCGTGGCCTGCGCCTTCGGCAGATCGCCGACGATGCGGCCTTCCTTCATCACGATCACGCGATCGGTCACGCCGATCACCTCGGCGAGATCGCTCGACACGACGACGACCGTGCGGCCCGCCTCGGCGAGCCCATACAGCAGCCCATAGATCTCGCTGCGCGCCCCGACGTCGATGCCGCGCGTCGGCTCGTCCATCAGGAACACGTCGATCTCTTCGGCGAGCCAGCGCGACAGGATCACCTTCTGCTGATTGCCGCCGGACAGCGTGCCGATCGGCGTGTCGCCGTTGCGCGTCTTGATCGCGAGCTTGCCGATGAATTCACGCGTGGTCTGCGCTTCCTTGCGGCCGTTGAGCACGTTGATGCGGCTGAAGTGGCGGCGGCAGCTGATGTTCAGGTTGTCCGACACCGACGCGATCGAGACGATGCCTTCCTGCTTGCGATCCTCGGGACACAGCGCGACACCGGCGCGCACCGCGTCGCGCGGCGTGGCGAACTGCACGCGCTTGCCCTTCAGCGCGACCTCGCCGGCGCTCGGCTTGACCGCGCCGTAGATCAGCTTCATCAGCTCGGAGCGGCCCGCGCCGACGAGCCCGAAGAAGCCGACGATCTCGCCCTTGCGCGCCGAAAACGATGCCGGTTCGCGCAGGCCCGGTCCCATCAGGCCGTCGACCTGAAGCTGCACGTCGCCGTGCTCGCGCGCGCGATAGCCGTAGACATCGGTGATCGAGCGCCCCACCATGCAGCTGATCAGCCGATCGCGGTCGAGTCCCGCGCCGGCCTCGAAGGTGTCGATGCGGCGGCCGTCGCGAAACACCGTGACGCGATCGCACAGTTCGTAGACTTCATCCATCCGGTGCGTGACGTAGATGATCGCGCGGCCTTCGGCCTTCAGCGCGCGGATGATGCGGAACAGTTGCGTGGTTTCGCGCGACGACAGCGAGCTGGTCGGTTCGTCGAACGCGATCACGCGCGCGTCGCGCATCAGCGCCTTGCCGATTTCGATCATCTGCCGCTGACCGATCGACAGATGCTTGACCTGCTGCGACGGATCGAGCTTTTCGCCGAGCCGTTCGAGCTCGCGCATCGCACGCGCGACCAAAGCCTTTTCGTCCAGTATGCCGAAGCGATTCGGCAGGGCGCCGAGCATCAGATTCTCGGCGACCGTCAGCTCCGGCACCAGATGCAGTTCCTGATAGATGATCGCAATGCCCGCGGCGATCGCCGCCTTGGTCGTCGCGAACTGCTGCTCGACGCCGTCGAGCGACAACGTGCCCGAGACAGGATGATTGACGCCGGACAGCACCTTCAGCAGCGTCGATTTGCCGGCGCCGTTTTCGCCCATCAGGCCGTGCACCTCGCCGCGGCGCACTTCTAGCGAGACCTGGTCGAGCGCGAGCACGCCCGGAAAGCGCACGGTGATGCCGTCGAGCCGGAGATAGGGGGCGTCGGATGCGGGCGTCGATGCAGGCGAGGGCGCGAGCGCCGCCTCGCTGGCATGAGACCCGGTGAATAAGGACGTCATCGAAAAAAACCTCGAACGGAGGAAACCTGAGCGGGCCGCGCTCGCGCTAAACGCGAGGCACGAGACGGCCCGCCGTCTGCTGCGAGAACCTCGCTCAAATACCCAGTTCCTTGCGCACGTCCTGCCAGTTGCCGCGCACCATCAGCTTGCCGGTGGTTTGCGTGTCGGCTGGCGGCTGCTTGCCGTCCTTGATCCACTCGATAAGGTTCTCAGTGCTTTCCTTGCCGTGGTTCGTCGAGCTGACCGCAATCGTGCCGTAGAAGCCCGTCGGTTCCTTCTTCTGGAACTCGGCGAACGCCTCGCCCGCGCCGTTGATGCCGACGCCGATCACGTCCGCGGCCGGAATATGCAGCTGTTCGGTCGCGCGCACGCCGCCGAGCACGCTTTCCTCGTTGAGCGCGAAGATCACCCACTTCTTGATGTTCGGATGCTGCGCGAGCACCGGCGATACCGCGTTGAAGCCGCCTTCGTCGTCGGTGGTTTTCTGCGGCGCGTCGAAGACGTTTTCCTTCTTGAAGCCGCCGGCGAGCAGCGACTGCGTCGCGCCGTCGGTGCGCAGCTTCGCGGTCGGCAGCTCATAGTCCGTGATACGCAGCGCGCCGACTTCCTCAGGCTTCCAGCCGCGGCGCTTCATTTCGTCGGTGATCGCCTGGCCCACCTGGTTGCCGATCTTGAAGGCCGACATGCCGAGGTGCGGCACGTTCGCCAGCGGCTTGCCGGTCGAATCGACCAGCTGGTCGTCGACAGTCACGAACTTCATGTTGTAGCGCTTCGCGCGCGCCTGAATCGCCGGTCCGAGACGCACGTCGGGCGCGCAGATCACGAAGCCCTTCGCGCCTTGCGCGCCGAGGTTGTCGATCGCGGCCAGCACTTTTTCGCCGTCGGGCGTGCCGATGTTGACGACCGAGAAGCCGTCCTTCTTGCCGAGCGCGCTCGCGGCTTTCTGTTCGTTGATGAACCACGCCTGTTCGGGCATCTTCACGAGGAAGCCGACTTTGAGCGGCTCATCCGCGTGGGCGGACAGTTGTGCGGCGAACGGGGCGGCGAGGGCGGCGGCGGCCATCGCGGTCAGGGTCAAACGGCGAAGCTTGCTAGTCATCTACTGTCTCCTGAGGGTGAAAAGCTGCATTGATGTCGTGTAGTTGCAGCGGGGTAACGCGGGCGGCGTCAGCCGTCGCGCGAATCGGGGCGGATCTGCGCGCGGCACGCCGGAAGGTTCGCGCGAGTCGCGGTGAAAACGGTGGCGCGGCTCATTGCTTCTAGCTCGCCAGGTACGCCGTTTTCACGGCGGTCCAGAACGCGGCATCGCTCGCGCCATAGGCCGACGCCTTGCGCCCGCCGCCGGGTCCGTGATGCTCGACGGCCGTGGTCGGCAGATTGATCGTGACGAGACCGCTCTGCACGTGGCGGCGAAAATGCCGCGCGCGTTCGAGCGAGCGCGTGCAGATGCCGGCGCACAGTCCGTAGGCGGTGTCGTTCGCGAGATGTAGCGCGTGTTCGTAATCGTCCGCGCGCAGCACGACCGCGAGCGGCCCGAAAATCTCTTCACGCGCGATGCGATGCTCCGATTCGCCGATAAACAGCGCCGGCTCGAAAAAATAGCCGCGCGTCGCGCGCTCCAGTCGCCGCCCGCCGCGCAGCAACTGCGCGCCTTCCTGCTCGCCGACGTGCACGTAGTCGAGATTGCGTTCGAGCTGCGCGGCGTTCGCCACCGGGCCGATATCGGTGCCGTGCTTCAACGCGTGATCGACGGTGAGTTTCGCGAGCTATGCCTGCAACGCGTCGACAAACGGCGCGAACACCGCGCGCTCGACGATCAGCCGCGCGGCAGCCGTGCTGCGCTGGCCGGTCGCGCTGAAGGCACCGGTGAGCGCCGCGTCGACCGCGCCGTCGAGATCGGCGTCGGCCAGCACGACGAACGGATTCTTGCCGCCCATCTCGAGCTGCACGCGCGCCTGGCGCGTCGCGGCGGCCTGCAGCACGCGCGTGCCGGTGTCGGACGAACCGGTGAAGCTGATCGCCGCGACGAGCGGATGTGCGACGATGCGCGCACCGACCTTGCGTCCGCTGCCCATCACGAGGTTGAACACGCCGGCCGGCAAGCCCGCGCGACTGACGATCGACGCGAGCGCCGCCGCGCAGGCCGGCGCCGATTCGGCCGGCTTGTAGACGACGCAGTTGCCGTGCGCGAGCGCGGCGCCGATCTTCGCCGCGGCGATCGCGAGCGGCGCGCTCCACGGCGCGATGATGCCGACCACCCCGAGCGGCTCGCGCGTCATGTCGATTTCGACGCCGGCACGCGCCGACGCGAGCGGCTCGACGAACGCGCGCAGCGCCTCGGCCGCGAACAGCTTGAACAGTTGCCCTGCGCGCGTCGCTTCGGCGAGCGCCTCGGGCAGCACCTTGCCGACTTCACGCGCGAGCAGCCGGGCCAGCTCCTCGCGGCGCGCGAGCATTTCGCTGCCGATCGCGTCGAGCGCGTCGGCGCGGCGCTGTGCGGAGGCGAGCGACCAGTCGCGAAACGCCGCGTGCGCGGCCTCGATCGCGCTGTCGGTCTGCCGCACGTCGGCGCGCACGTATTCGCCGACCGGCTCGTCGAGATCCGACGGATTGAGCGACACGCCCGTGGTCGCGCCGGTCTCCCATCCGCCATTGATGTAATGGCGAAACGGGCTGGCAACGAGGGGGACGAGCGGATCGCGGTTCATCGGCGAAAAAAGGCGCACCGTAAGTTCACAAAGTCCACGAATGGTATGAGCCGGCCCAATAACTTTCCAATCCCTTTTTAGGCTTCTCCGATATCAGTTTCGGTATGGCATCATGGAGCTTCGGAGGAAGAACGTACAAACATCGCTCGTAAAAACCCAGGAGACCCTGCGATGACGCGTAGCTATTCGAACTGGTTCGTGCGCGCGCGGCTAAAGACGCGCCAGTTGCTGCTGCTTGCCGCGATGGAGGAGGAGGGCAACGTGCGCCGCGCGGCCGACGTGCTCGGCATGACGCAGCCGGCCGCGTCGCGCCTGTTGAAAGAGCTCGAGGACATGCTCGGCGTGAGCCTGTTCGACCGCACGCCGCACGGTATGCATGCGACGCTGTACGGCGAGGTGATGATCCGCCACGCGCGCATGGTGCTGTCGAACCTGAGCCAGGCGCACGACGAAATCTCGGCGCTCCGCTCGGGGCTCGCGGGTCAGGTGCGTATCGGCGTGATCGCCGCGGCCGCCGCGACAATGGTGCCGCGCGCGATCGCGAGCGTGAAGGAGCGTTATCCGCAGCTGCAGATCTGGGCCGAGGTCGAGACCTCCGACGTGATGCTGCCGCGGCTCGCCGAAGGCGATCTCGACATCATGATCGGCCGCGTGCTCGAACGGCAGAACCAGTTCAAGACCGACGTGCGCTACGAACCGCTCGCCGACGAACCGCTGTGCGTGGTCGCGCGTCCCGGCCATCCGCTCGAAAATGAAACGGGATTGACGCTGCGCGGTATCGTCAACGCGAGCTGGGTGCTGCATCCGCCGGGCAGCGTGCTGCGCCATCGCTTCGATCTGATGTTTTCGCAGATCGGCCTGAATCCGCCGCAGAACGTCGTCAATACGAACAACTTCCTCGCGATTTCGAGCCTGCTGCTGCAAAGCGACATGTTGGCGGTATTGCCCGATGAAGTGGCGCGTCAGTACCAACAGTACGGGGTATTGAAGCGCGTCCCGATCGATTTGCCTTGCAGGATGGATACATTCGGTATCATCACGCGCCAGTCGCATCTGTTGTCGCCGGCGGCCGCCGTCGTGCTCGACGCGCTGCGAGATGCGGCTCGCGACGTATACGGCACGGCCACGGAACCCGCGGTGGCCCGGTAAATGCTTCCTTCTGTGTCATAGGCACCGGCTGACGGCGCGGGAGGAACATCCGATGTACAGCAAACACAAGAAACGGCAACGCGCCGTCGACGATTCATTTTCGCTGCGCTCCGGTGGAGCGAGCGCCTGGTTTAGCAACGGCATGGCTCTCAAATCGACGATATACAAGGCGGAACTACAGATCGCTGACATGGACCGGCACTATTACGCCGACCATTCGCTGACGATCGCCCGTCACCCCTCCGAAACCGACGAACGGATGATGGTTCGCGTCGCCGCGTTCGCGCTGTTTGCGCAGGAACGGCTGGAGTTCTGCAAAGGTTTGTCGGATGTCGACGAACCGGATCTGTGGGCGAAGGATCTGACCGGCGCGATCGACACGTGGATCGAGGTCGGCCAGCCCGATGAGCGCCGCATCGCCAAGGCGAGCGGGCGGGCGAATCACGTGGTCGTGATCGCCTATGGCGGGCGTACTTCGGAAATCTGGTGGCAGGGCGTGCGCAACAAGGTCGAGCGCCTGCGCAACGTGACGGTCTGGACGCTCGGCGAAGACGTCGCGGCATCGCTCGGCTCGCTTGCCGAACGCACGATGCGGCTGCAATGCACGGTGCAGGACGGCGAAGCATGGCTCGGCAGCGCCGAAGCCGATGCGGTGAAGATCGACTGGACCGTACTGAAGGCGCCCGCCGATGCGTGATGGCTCATGTCTGAACCAGTTTTTGCGCCGCATCGTTCTCGCCTTCAGAGCGACGTGACCCGCGCCGCTTCCGGCGGCCCCTTCAGTTCGACCATATTGCCCTCCGGGTCGAACAGATACAGCGACGGCCCGAATCCGTCCGCGCCATAACGCACTCCCTGTTCGCCGAGCCGCGCGCCATGCGCGCTCAGATGCGCCTTCAGCGCGTCGGCGTCGAACGACTCGACGCGCAGACACAGGTGGTCCATGTTGCGCCCCGTGCCCGCCGCGCCGTTTTCCGCGCGATCGAGCTTCGCGCCGACCTGCAGCAGATCGATCAGTGATCGGCCCGCGCGCAGTTGCGTGAGGCCGAGTTCGCGCTGCTCCTTTTCAACGCTGCAACCGAGTACGTCGCAGTAAAAGCGCGCGAGGGTTTCGACGTGCGTCGCCCGGATCACGACGTGGTCGATCTCGCGAATGTGGATTTTCATGTCGAACGCCCTTTCGCTAGTTCGGAGAACCGATTAGGAAGTGTAGGAGAAAGGAAAGGGCGGAGTGGATTGGCGGGAAGTCGTGGGCGAACCGGACCAAATGCGGACCAGGCGCGGACAGAAAACGCAGGCAAAAAAAGCCCGCTCAAGTGGAGCGGGCTGAATCCATATCAGGAGGAGACATGGAGGAGACAAGCACTAATATACACATCGGCTTGGTGCGACGCAATAACTTTTTAAGGGAAAACCCGATATCGTGCGAAATTGCCGCACTTTGAGGCAAAACGTCCGGCCGCAGGGCATTCCAAGGCGCTTCGGATTGCGATTTTGCCGGGTTTGACCCCACTACGGGTACGGACAAGCGCGTCCGAATGACAGAGCAAGATCCGGCGCGTACTGTGTAGCGTTCGGGCCTAGATTGATGAGCATCGACACTGCCTGCCCATCCGGGCCCCATGACATCATGAACGCCACCACTCGCCATTCCGCCCCCATGCGCGCGGCCGCCGACGTCGACACCACCCAGTGGCGCACCGACGACGAACGCTGGGACGCCGTCACCCACCGCGACCGCGATGCCGACGGCGCATTCTTCTACGCGGTCAGGACGACCGGCGTGTTCTGCCGGCCGTCGTGCGCGTCGCGCCAGCCGCGCCGCGAAAACGTCGCTTTCTTCACCGATGCCGCCGCCGCGCGCGCCGCGGGCTTTCGCGATTGCAAGCGCTGCCAGCCCGGCGGTCTGCCGCGCGAGCTCGACATCGTCGCCAGGGCGTGCGCCGCGCTCGACGCCGATCCGCAGCAGCGCCTCACGCTCGCGCAACTGAGCGATGCCGTGCACGTGAGCCCGTTCCATTTGCAGCGCCTGTTCAAGCGCGTGGTCGGCGTCTCGCCGCGTCAGTACCAGGCCGCGCAGCGCGGCGCCGCGTTGCGCGATGCGCTGCAGGGCGGCGCCGACGTTACGCGCGCGACGCTCGACGCCGGTTTCGGCTCGCCGTCGCGAATGTACGACAGCGCGCCGGCCGAGCTCGGCATGGCGCCGTCCGCGTATCGCCGCAAGGGCGCGGGCCTGACGGTGCGCTATGCGAGCGCGCCGACCTCGCTCGGCTTCGTGCTGGTCGCCGCGACTGACAAGGGCATCTGCAAGATCGGTTTCGGCGACGACACCACACTGCTGATCGACGAATTGCGCGGCGAGTTCGCGAATGCCGAGCTGCGCGAAGACGCCGGCCGGCTCGCGCCGTTCATCGCACAGATCGACGCGTATCTGCGCGGCACGCGCCACGACTTCGAGTTGCCGCTCGATATCGCGTCGACCGCATTCAAGCAGCGCGTATGGGATGCGCTGCGGCGAATCCCGTACGGCGAGACACGCAGCTATTCGCAGATCGCCGAGGCGGTCGGCTCGCCGCGGGCGGTGCGCGCCGTCGCGAGCGCATGCGCGACCAACCCGGTCGCGCTCGCGATTCCTTGCCATCGCGTCGTGCAGAAGGGCGGGGCGCTCGCCGGCTATCGCTGGGGGCTGCCGCGCAAGGCCGCGTTGCTCGACAATGAGGCGCAGCACGCAGGCGGCGTTTCAGCCAGCGACGCGCCCCGCCGCGACGCAAGCCGCACAGATGCCGACTCCCACAACTCCCAACTGGATCACGCCGCTTGAGCACGCTTCACGAGGTTGCAACTCTCGAATTACCGTTCAAGGCACCGTTCGACTGGCCGCGGCTGCTGCGCTTTTTCAGCGGCCGCGCGACGCCTGGCGTCGAAGCCGTCGAGGACGGCGCGTATCGTCGCGCGATCGACTGGAACGGCGACGGCGGCACACTCAGCGTGCGGCTGCATCCGCGCAAGCGCTGCATCGTCGCGAGCATCGAAGGGCCGGCGAGCCGCCACGCCGATGCACTCGCCGCGCCAATCGCAAGAATGTTCGATCTGCGCGCCGATCCAAAGAAGATCGCCGCCGGACTCGCGGCGGACCCGTGGCTCGCGCCGCTCGTCGCCGCGGTGCCCGGCCTGCGCGTGCCGGGCGCGTGGTCCGGCTTCGAACTGGTGGTGCGCGCGATCGTCGGTCAGCAGGTCAGCGTGAAGGCCGCGACGACCATCATCGGACGGCTCGTGCAGCGAGCGGGCGAACGCATCGACGGGCATCCGCACGAAAACACCGCGTGGCGTTTTCCGACGCCGGCCGCGCTCGCCGAAGTCGATCTCGCGCAGATCGGCATGCCGGGCAAACGCGTCGCCGCGTTGCAGGGCTTCGCGCGCGCGGTCGCGAGCGGCGACGTGCCGCTCGACAGCAGCGACACCGTCGACGCCGCGAGCCTGCGCGCCGCATTGCTCGCGCTCGCGGGCATCGGCCCATGGACCGTCGAATACGTCGCGATGCGTGCATGGCGCGATCCCGATGCATGGCCCGAGGCGGATCTCGTGCTGATGCAATCGATCTGTGCGCGCGATCCTTCGCTCGTACGGCCCGCGCAACAGCGCAGCCGCACCGACGCGTGGCGGCCGTATCGCGCGTATGCCGCGATGCATCTGTGGAACGAGGTGGCGGATCGGGCGGGCGCTGCGCGCGGGGGATGAGCTGAGCGTGAGCGTCGTCGCGACGTGCCGATGCCGATGCCGATGCCGATGCCGATGCCGATGCCGATGCCGATGGCGTAGTTCAGCGCGACCTCAAGTGCCCGCTGAAACTCCGCCGAAGCGGCCGCAAGCAGCGGTTCTGGCGAGATGTTAAAGTGCCCGCTACTGAAAATTCCGCCGAACGTTGTCAGCCGCTATACCGTCTGTGGATCGTCTGGCGATACACGGCGACCGGCAACGCCCGACTTGCATCAATGCCAAACACCACACCTTCCTGCACGACCGACGCGCTTTCGCACCGCCTGTCCGTGCTCGACTCGAGCCCGCAGCGCGATGTGCTGATACGCGGCCTGCGCGGCATCGAAAGGGAAAGCCTGCGCGTGACGCGCAACGGCCAGATCGCGATGACGCCGCATCCGCGCGCGCTCGGCTCGGCGCTCACGCACCCGTCGCTGACGACCGACTACTCCGAGGCGCTGCTCGAGCTGATCACGCCGGCTGAGCACGACGCCGCCGAAACCCTCGCGCAACTCGACGTGCTGCATCGTTTCGTCTACGCGGAGCTCGGCGACGAGATCCTGTGGAACAACTCGATGCCGGGACTGTTGCCCGCCACCGACGATGGCATTCCGATCGCGCACTACGGCACCTCGAACATCGGCAAGCTGAAGTACGTGTACCGCGTCGGCCTCGCGCTGCGCTATGGCCGCACGATGCAGTGCATCGCGGGCATCCACTACAACTATTCGCTGAGCGAAGACGTGTGGCGCCTGCTGCACGCCGATCAGCAATCCACCGCGAACGCCGTCGACTTCCAGTCCGACCGCTACCTCGCGCTGATCCGCAATTTCCGCCGCACGAACTGGCTGCTGATGTATCTGTTCGGCGCGTCGCCGGCGCTCGATCGGCGCTTTCTCCGCGATCGCAAACACACGCTCGACACGTTCGACGCCGACACGCTGTACCGCCCGTACGCGACCAGCCTGCGCATGAGCGATCTCGGCTATTCGAACACGACCGCGCAAGCCGCGCTGCACGCCGACTACGACACGTTGCCCGGCTATCTCGACGCGCTCGCGAAAGCCGTGAGCCAGCCGTATCCCGCCTACGAGCAGATCGGCACGCAACGCGACGGCGAGTGGGTGCAGATCAACACCAACGTGCTGCAGATCGAAAACGAGTTCTATTCGACGATTCGTCCGAAGCGCGTCACGTATCCGGGTGAGCGGCCGTTGCATGCGCTCGCCGCGCGCGGCGTGCAATACGTCGAAGTGCGTTGCATGGACATCGATCCGTTCGAGCCGGCCGGCATTTCGCTCGAAACGTCGCGCTTTCTCGACGCGTACCTGCTCGTGTGCGCGCTCGACGACAGCGCGTCCCTGCCTCCGCCCGCGTACACCGAAGCGAACCAGAACTTCGGCCGCGTGACGATGGAAGGCCGCAAGCCAGGCCTCGAACTGGTTCGCGACGGCAAGCCGGTCGCGATGATCGATTGGGCCGACGAACTGCTCGTGAAAATCGACGCCGCGGCGGCCGTGCTCGACAGCCTGAAGGGCGGTGACGAACACGCGCGCGCGGTCGCCGCGCAACGCGCGAAGCTCGCGGACGTGTCGCTGACGCCATCGGCGCGCGTGCTGCAAACGATGCGCGACCAGCAGCAAAGCTTCCTCGCGTTCGGCCTCGCGCAAAGCGAAGCGCACGCCGCGTACTTCCGTGCGCGTCCGCTCGATGCCGCGCAGTCCAAGGCGTTTGCCGACCTCGCGGTGCGATCGCTCGACGAACAGGCGAAGCTCGAACGCGACGAGGTTGGTTCGTTCGATGCGTTCGTCGCTGCGTATCGGGCCTATACGCTCAATCGCTTCAGCGTCTGAGCGTTCGGACCACAGCATCCCGGAAGTGCTTCAAGCGGCCCACGTGGCCGCTTTTTCTTTGCCCCGAGCAACGCGCAGGTAACCTCTACGGATTGCGCTCTTCAGGCGTCCGCGGAATCGGCAAATACTCCGCGCGACGTCGCGATTCTCTGATCTGGGTGAAACGCCGCTTCGATGGGGTAGTCCAAACTCTTATGACATGCTCCACAGGGGAGGTATCGACGTGAGGAACAAAGCTCTGTTGGCCGCGCTGTGTCTCGTGGCGGCGACGGCATGCTCGACCCAGGGTCAGGTCGATCCCGATGTCATGCAGATCGCGACCAGGCCGTTGACGTGTTCGAACAAAGCCGAATGCGACCTCTGGTGGCAACGGGCGCAAACGTGGGTCGCGAGTCATTCGAAGTACAAGATCGAGACCGCTAACGACTCGCTGATCCAGACCGCCGGCCCGGACGGCGGCAAGCGCGCGCTCGCGTTTCAGATCACGCGCGCCGCAGGTCCCGATGGCACCACCACGATCGGCTTTTCGGCGCATTGCGACAGCTCGCTCGGCTGCAAGCCGAATCCGTGGGAAGCCGGTGCGGATTTCAAGCAGTATGTGAGAGGCACCACGGGCACAGCCGCCAGCGCGCCGCAAGGCAGCGCGACGCCATCGCAGAACGCGCCCGATGCGACGCATCCGGAGACGATGCCCCGTAACACGACCAGGCTGCCGAATGGCGAGGTGATGTCGCAATAGATCGAGCGGTGGCCGCAGCGGCGATGCGTTCGCCGCCGCCGCGCGTTTGCTTCAGTGTCCTAATGAAGGTCCGGTGCCTTTGCGCGGCTTCGTGATCCACACGAGCACCGCCAGCACGATAAACGCCGCGCCCGAGATGCGGAAGAAGTCGTTGGTGGCCATCATGTACGCCTGACTCGTCACCACCTGGTTCAGCTGCGCGGTCAGGCTGTCGCCGGAGAGCCCGGCGCCGGCCAGCGCATTCGTATAGGCGTTGGTGTTCGCCGAATACGTGCTGACCGTATCTGCAAGCATCGCGTGGTGATAGATCGTGTCGTTTTCCCAGAACGTCGTGCTGATCGCGGTGCCGATCGCGCCCGACAACGTGCGGAAAAAGTTCGACAAACCCGACGCGCTTGCAAGACGCTCGTCGGACACGCTCGACAGCGTGATCGTCGTCATCGGCACGAAGAAGCAGGCGACGCCGATCCCCTGCACGAGCCGCGGCAGGATCACGTGGCCGAACGGCACGTCGAGCGTGAACGTCGAGTTCCAGAACGATACGATCGCGAACACGATGAACGCGAAGCTCGCGACCATGCGCAGATTGAGCCGATGCATGTTCTTGCCGATCATCGGCGACAGAAACAGCGCGAGCAATCCGACCGGTGCCGTGGCGAGACCCGCGAGGCCGGCCGTATAGCCCATCACCGTTTGCAGCCATAGCGGGAAGATCACCACCGAGCCGAAGAACGCCATGAAGCCGAACGAGACGATCACGACGCCGAGCGCGAAGTTGCGATCCTTGAACAGCGACAGGTCGACGATCGGCTCCTTCTCGGTCAACTCCCACACGAGCAGGAACGCGATCGACACGAGCGCGATCACGGCGAGCGCCACGATGAACGTCGAGTTGAACCAGTCGCGGTCCTTGCCGAGGTCGAGCATCATCTGCAGACACGACACGCCGGTCACGAGCAGCACGAGGCCCACCGCGTCGATGCGCTGGCGCGTCGTCTGCGTCTCGCGGCCACGCAGCAGCAGATACGCGCAGAACGCCGAGAACAGGCCGATCGGCACGTTGATGTAGAAGATCCACGGCCACGTGAAGTTATCGGTGATGTAGCCACCCAACACCGGGCCGAAGATCGGCGCGCAGATCACGGTCATCGCCCATAAGCCGAGCGCGAGTCCACGTTTGGCGGGCGGGTAGGAGCGCATCAGGATCGTCTGCGACAGCGGCACCATCGGCCCGGACACGAGCCCTTGCACGAGCCGGAAGGCGATCAGCGATTCGAAGTTGTGCGCGAAACCGCAGGCCGCCGACGCGATCGTGAACAGCAGCACGGACAGCGTGAAGAGTCGTACCTCGCCGACGCGTCGCGCGAGCCAGCCGGTCAGCGGCACGGCGATCGCCGAGGCGACCGAGTACGACGAGATCACCCAGGTGCCCTGGCTTGCGGCGACGCCGAGGCTGCCGGAAATGGTCGGCACCGCGACGTTCGCGATCGAGGTGTCGAGCACCTCCATGAAGGTGCCGAGCGCAAGGCCGACGGTCAGCAGCGCGAGCGTGCCGCCCTGGAGCGGGGCGAGTTCTGCTGCGGGCAGCGTGGCGTTGGAAGCCGTGGCATCCATAGGTTTGTTCTCCTCAGGCGGCGAAAGCTTGTCGCGGCAGCCTTATCGCGTGTTTCAGATACCATGCTTGCATGCCGCATCACCCTCTGCCCAGACAGATATCTGATGACAATGACGCCTTGGAAAAGCGCCTCGTGATTGTCCTGCTAGTACTTCGTGATGACGCGCCGCCGCCATCCGACGACGACCGTTGTTTGACGCATGCTTCGGCTCATCCCGGCGGCTCGTCCGGCGGTGGCGCCGGTCCGCAACCCACGTCGGCGTCTCCCTCGGGACCGTTTGCGATGAAACGGGCGAGCAGGTGAATCAGCGTCGCGTGCTCCTCGGCGGTAAAGCCGCGCAACTGGTCGTTCAGCACAGTTGCGCCGAGGTTCGGCAACTGGCGCGCGGCCTCGTGGCCCTGCTGCGTCAGCTCGAGTTTCACCATACGTCGGTCGTCGCTGCTGCGGGTGCGCACGACGAAGCCCTTCTTTTCCAGCCGGTCGAGCAGACGCGTCATCGAGCCGCTGTCGTACGACATCGCGCGCGACAGCTCGAATGGCGTGCTCGCGCGCCGCGACGACAGCATCAGAATCACGCCGATCTGCTGCGCGGTGAGCCCGAGCGGCTTGACCGCACGGTCCGTGCGCTCGACCAGCACGTTGCGCGCTTTCGTCAGGTAGTAGCCGAGACTGCTCGTGAGCTCGACCTCGTCCGCTTTGTAGGGGCCATCAGTCATGGGGTATCCGCAACATCCAGGCAAGACGAAGTTTAGCTGCCTAAGCAGACAAGTCAAATCGCATTTTGCGGTGCGCAACGGGGCCAACCGAAATACAACAGTCGAATCAATTGCGCCGCACAGTATCTTGAAATTTGATTGCATAGTCAATATTATGACAAGCAATGAGTTTCGCGCGTCCTGCGCCATTCGAGACCATGTTCTGACCGATCGACCGCACGCCGCCCGCCTCGCGACGCGCGCCAAAGGATTTCCCCGATGCTGTACCTCAAAAACACGCTTGGCGGCCTCAGCCGCTCACTGACCGATTCCGCACTCCATACCTTCCAGGGCCGACACCGCTGGTGGAAGCTCGCGCTGTTTGCGGGACTGTTCGTGCTGCCGGGTGGGTCGGTGGGTGTCGCGTTGCTCGCGTGGGCCGAGCATCGAAGGGCGACGAAGCGGGCGAGGAAAGGCAGCGTTGTGGGCGCGGAATCCAGCGAGATCGTGCTGTCGAAGGAAAGCTTCGTGATAAAGGCGGGAAACGTCGTCCCCGCGACGGCCAACAGCGGTAACGCTTGCCTCGCGCCTGGCGGTGCGTCGTGCCGGGCCTCGGCTGGCAAGCTCGCGTGTCAGCGTCAACGCCAGCAGACCCAATCCACGGAATCGCGGCTCTGAAGGTGCACCGATTCGCAGCGCGCTTTTCGGCACACAGTTTCGCTTCGTCTAGCCATCTGAACCACCGCGAACCCGCAGCCCCTCGCGCCGCCGGTAACAACGCGTAACCAGCGCGTCACCGCAAGTAACACACCTGCGCACCGCCTCGCATTAACCTTTCGGCTTTCAGTTTCCCGCGCTCGCGCGGGCTCATACGCTAACATTCCGGCAGACCACGATCTCGCCCGGCCGGTGGCGCCATTCCCGGCCGCATTGCGGCGTCCAGAAGGAATTCATTGCATGCAGTCTGATCGAATGTCGCGGCCGCTTGCGCCGCGCGTCCTGTCCCTTGCCGTGAGCGCGGCCTGCGCGACGCTCCTGGCCGCCTGCGCGGTCGGTCCGAACTATCAGCGGCCGGCCACCGAGATCCCCGCGTCGTTCAAGGAAGCCGCGCCCGGCTGGAAAGTCGCCGAACCCGCCGATCAACACGACCGCGGCGACTGGTGGGCGATCTACGAAGACCCGAAGCTCAACGAACTCGAAGCCAAGCTCAACACCGCGAACCAGACCATCGCGCAATTCGCCGCGAGCTACCGGCAGGCGCGCGCGCTCGTCGGCGAAGCGCGGGCAGCGTACTTCCCGACGATCGGTGCGTCGGCGGGCGCGACGCGCTCGGGCAACGGCACGCAAACCGGTGGCAATGCGACTACGGCGACCAGTCGCGAGGGCATCACCAACAGCTTCAACGTGCAGATGACGGCGAGCTGGGAGCCCGACCTGTGGGGCTCGGTCACGCGCTCGGTCAACGCGCAGAAAGCCGGCCAGCAGGGCGCGGCCGCCGACCTCGCGAACGCGCGCCTGTCCGCCCAGGCCACGCTCGCGCAGACCTACTTCCTGCTGCGCGCGCTCGACTCCACTCAGAAGCTGCTCGACGACACCGTGATCGCCTATCAGCGCTCGCTGCAACTCACGCAGAATCAGTACGCGGCCGGCGTCGCCGCGCGCTCGGACGTGATCCAGGCGCAAACGCAGCTGCAATCGGCGCAGGCCGCCGCGATCGACAACGGCATCCAGCGCGCGCAGGACGAGCACGCGATCGCGGTGCTGGTCGGCGTGCCCGCGTCGATGTTCTCCCTGCCGCCGATGCCGCTCACCGCGACGCCGCCCGCCGTGCGTGCGCAGATGCCCTCCGCGCTGCTCGAACGCAGGCCGGATATCGCATCGGCGGAACGCAAGGCCGCGGCGGCGAACGAGCAGATCGGCGTGGCGATCGCCGCCTTCTTCCCGTCGCTGACGCTGTCGGCGACCGGCGGCTTCGAGAACTCGGTGTTCTCGCAATTGTTGACGTTGCCGTCGCGCTTCTGGACGCTCGGCCCGCAACTGGCCGGGACGATCTTCGACGCCGGCCTGCGCAAAGCGCAAACCGAGGCCGCGCGTGCCACCTATGACGCGGATGTCGCGACCTATCGGCAGACGGTGCTCGCCGCGTTCCAGGACGTCGAGGACAACCTCGCGTCGCTGCGCATCCTCGAACAGGAAATCGTCGTGCAGCGGCAGGCGGTCGACTCGGCGCGCCAGGCGCTCGCCATCGTGACGAACGAGTACAAGGCGGGTACGGTCGGCTTCGTCAATGTGCTGACCGCGCAGACCACGGCTTTCACGGCCGAACAGAAGCTCGAGAATATCGCCGGGCAGCGGATGGTGTCGTCGGTGGGGCTCGTGAAGGCGCTCGGCGGCGGCTGGGACGCGTCGCAGATGAATCGCGAGACCGGCGATGTCGCGGCGCCCGCGCCGCTGCCGGCATCGGCGCCGACGGCTGCGGCCACGTCAGTCGGCGCGCCGTCCATCGCACAGAGCACCGCGTCGGGCACAGACGCGCCGCAAGCGCGGGTGCAGAGCAAATAATGTCCGCTGCGCTCGCCGCGCAGCAATGCCACAAAACAGAAGAGGCATGGTCGCAACTCGCGGCCATGCCTCTTTTTTCATCGCGCCACGCGCGCGAAACACGCGCCTCGGCACACATCAGCGCACGTCAGCCCCAACTCAGCGCACGAACGTCAGCGCCACCGTATCCGGCCCGCTAGGCCGGCCAAGCAGATTCAGCAGGCCGGCGAGGTTATCGTGCTGTTCCGGCGCGGCGCTCGCCGTGCCATGAAACGACGTCGATGCGGCCGACACCGTGCCGCTGCCGGTCAGCGTCAACGGACCCTTGATCGTGCTCAGATCGAGCGCCGACGACGTGCCCTGCGCCTGAAACCTGACCCGGTACGACCCGAGCGGCTTCACGAGCGACACCCGGGAGCTGACGTCGTCGAGCATCATCGTCAGCTGGCCGAACGCTTCGCCGTTGAAACTGCGCCACTCGGACCACGACAGCTGCACGTTGCCCTGCAGATCGAGGGTGTTGAATGGCGCGCCAAGCCCCGCGAGCAGCGACGCCGGCACCGCGAGCGCGCCGGGCGTGACGGTTGCGCCGCGCGGCGTCGCTTCGACCGTGACCGGGTCGGGCATCGCCTCGCTATGGCGCATGACCATGCGCACGCGTCCGGTGAAAAGCGGCCAGAACGCCGTGCGCCATTCGATCCGACCAGGCAGCAGCGTCGCCGCGCTCATATCGGCGCCGGCGGCCAGCATCAGGGTCGCCGAGCCATGCCACAGCGAGCCCTCGGCGTCGACGAGATTGACGTGCCCGTGCGTTTGCCGCGCGAACTGCGGCGTAATCCAGGCGGCCGGCAGTAACGCGAGCGTCACGGCCGCCACCGACAAAACGGCGACCACCAGCCACGGCAGCGCCGGACGCAGGCGCCACATCCAGTAATTCATGCGAGATCCTGTAGCGAGCGGCGCGTTGTTATTTCGCGGTCGACGGTTGCAGCGCGACCGTCAGATCGACCTGGCCGTCGTCTTTCAACGCGGTGATGTGCGCCTCGGAGACCTGCACCTTGAACTGCTTGCGCACGTCATCGACCCACGCGGTCCAGGCTGGAAACGCCACGTTTTTCATTTGCACCTGCACCGCGTTGCCAACGAACTGCACCTGCGTCGCGGCGAGGCCATGTTCGCCGAGCGATGCGGAAAGCGCGTCCTTCAGCGCCGCGCCGGTCGGCGCGACACCTTGCGCGGCCGCCGACAGCGAGCGCGCCTCGTTCGACTGCGCGGTCATCTGCGCAAGCTGCCGCTGCAGGCTGGGCAGCGATTCACGCAGGTGCGCGCGGCCTTCCTGCGCGGGCGCCCACAGCACCGACCATGCAATCGCCACGGCGAGCGCGGAGCCGCCCCACGTCAGCAGCGCCTTTTCGCGATCGGTGCGCTGGTCCCAGAAGCCAGCCCATGTTTGAGCGAGTTCAGCTTTCATTGTCCGTTCCTGATGGTCCACTTGCCGGTACTGCTGTCGATCGCGCCGGTAAGGCCGTTGCGCGCGAGGCGCTTGGCGAAGTCGGGGTCGACCTTGACCGCGGGTTTGAAGGTCACGTCGAGGCGGTGCTCGTGATAGTCGAGCGCGGCAATGCCGTTGACCGGCAGCGGCGACAGCGAGCGCGCGAGGCCGTCGGCGAGCGACAGGAAATCCTCCGGCGACAGCTCGCCCGCCGCCACGCGCAGCTGTTGCACCTGACGCGCCATCTGATCGGGCGCGTCGAGTACGACGGTCGTCTTCGGGAACGTATTGAGCAGCAGCTCCGTCATCTGCGTGTTGATCGCGTCACGCTGACGCGCAAGCATCAGCCACTGCACGTTCGCGCCGATGATCGCGACGACGAGCGCGGCGAGCGCGAGCACGATCGGCAGACGCAGACGCCGCAGCGTCGCGCGATCGAGGCGCCACGGCTGCGACGCGAATTCGAACTGGCACAGGTCGAAGCGGCATTCGAGCGCGCGTCGCGCGAGCTGCTCGAACGGCAGCGGACTCGCGCCGTGAATATGCGAGGCGAGCCGCGCGGGACTCGTCGTGGATTGGTTCGGCTCGTTGCCGGGCACCTCGGTCAGCATGTACAGCGACACCGACGCCGCACCCGCTAGCGCGGACAGCGTCGCGTTCACCGCATCGGCCGGCGCCGCGAAACCCTCGCCCTGGACACCGCGTGCAATCGCCAGTTCGACGCGCGGCACGCCGCTGTCGAGCGCGCCTTCGACGAGCAGCGCGGGTGCGGTCTGCACGACCGCACCGAGCACCGCGGCCACCATCGGCACGATGGACGGCGCTTCGGGCGCGACCACCGGTGCGATGCCCGGTAGCGACGTCGCGACGCTCGCCGCGCCGGCCATCGTCGGCTCGCGCACTTCGGCTGTTTCATCGACGTTCGCGGCAACTTCGGTCACCGGCGCCAGCGGCAGGCAACGCGTGACCGGCACCGCGCGCAGACTGCGATGACCGGCCGCCGTGAACGCCTCACAGATGAAACGGAACCAGCCGCGATCAATGATCGCGAGCAGGTGCCGACCTTCACCAAGCCCCTGCGGATCGACCGCGATGTGGCAGGTCTGCGGGTCCTGGATCAGTTGATCCTCGACGATATTGGGCAGCGCCTGGCGCAGCTTCGGGCCACGCAGCGGCGGCAGCGTCGCGGGCATCAGCAGCAGGTCGCGCGCGGCGAGCATCAGCACCGTCGTGCCGGCGCGCGGCAGCAGCGCGAGGGCCGAGCGGCCGGCGCGCTGCGTGCGCCCCGTCTTGTCGAGCAGCACGAACGGCAGCTCGGGCAGTTGCCATTCCTGCGAGGGCACCGCCGGATCACGCGGTGGCAATAGGACGATCAGCGTGCTCAAAGGCCACTCTCTCTGTGGATTGCGTTGTTCATAGTTGGTCTTGTACCCGCACGATACGCGTGGTGTGAGTTAGCGGATCGCGATAGACGAGCGTCGTGCGATCCACTTCGGCGCGCTCGTGCTGCACACTGCCGTGGACTAAAAAGTAGCTCGAATTGACGTCGAACTCATTCGGATCGATCGACACCGATTGCACACCGGCGGCGGTCAGCGCGAGCTGCACGTCGCCGACGTTGCGGAAAAACACGGTCTGGCGCCGCGCGACGAGTGCTTGCGCCTGCGACACGGTCATGCCCGGCACCATCGCCGCGATCACTTCGGCCGACGCGGTGTTCATGTTGATCGCGGTGGTCGTAGGCAGCACGGTGACGAACGGCCGCAGCTTCGCGACGATCTCCGGCGTGTAGCCCGGAATGTCGAGCAGCGAATCGACGCTCGTCATCAGCAGCGGCGCGACCGCCACGTTGTCGTCGCCGTCCTCGATGCCGGGCTGGTTCGTGAAGTTGCCGCCCGTCATACCGCCGCCGCCACCCACCTGCGGCGTGCTGCTGATCGACGTGCCGGTCTGAAAGCGCGTCGCCGATTGCGACAGCCCCGCGCGCACGTGCAGCGCGGTCACTTTGGCGAGCTGCCCGCTCAGGCCGAGCGACACCAGCAGGCGCTGATACGCGGCCATCTGCTCGGCGCTGATTTGCGTCACGCCGGGCGCCGGACTTGCGACCAGATTGCGCAGATTGAATCGGGACTGCGCGTCCTCGATCGATCCCGACAGGTAGGTGGCCGCGCCTTGCTCAGCGCGTACCTCGCCAATCTGGCCGAGAAAATCCGACAGCCGGGTTTTCGCGATCGGCACGCCCCACAAGCCGCCCAGATACGTGATGCCAGCCGACGTATCGCCTTCGGAGCGCAGAATCAGCCGGGTCCAGTCGAGCGCGCCGCGCGCGACCCATTGCGCCTGCGACAACAGCCGCTGATTCTCGATGCGCCGGATTTGTACCTGCTGGCGCCACAACATGCCGGACACGAGGATCGCCGACAGCGCGACCACGAGCAGCGCGCTGATGATGGCCACGCCGCGCTCGCGCGCGCCGGCCACGCGCGAACCGGATGCCGACTTTTTCGACGACGAGGAGAACGTCATGTCATTCTCCGACCAGAAAAACGCGCGTGACCGGCCGCGCGAGCGATGTTGCGCCGATGCTGACCTCGAGCCCCGTCACCGAGCGCGGCATCGGCGCGTTGCCGAGCTGCGGCACCTTCAGGTTGTTGACGGCTTCGGTCAGCGCGGTCTGTACGTCGTTCATCCGTATGGTCCAGCCGAGCTTCGGCACGTACATGCGCGCCGAGATCGAGCCGACGCCACCCATCAGCGGCACCGCGCTCCAGCCTTCGTCCCTGCCGTGCAACGCGCGCCGCAATTCGCCGACGTTGCCGAGCGGCGGCGACGCGTAGCGCACCACGCGGCCGTTCGAGATCTGATAGCGCACCACCTGCAGACGCGGCGCGGTGGCCGGCAGCACCATGTGCCGCACGATCTGCAGCGCGTTGCCGGACACCGAGACCGCGGCCTGGCCGGATTCGTCGTCGCTGGCGGCCTGGCGTGCGTCGATGCGCATCTGGTCGAACAGCTGCGCGAACACGCGTTCGTCTTCCATCGCGTTCGTGATCGTCGTGCGGCCGCGGATGATCTGATCGAGCCCGCGCCATGACAGCACGGCGATCACCGCGAGGATCGCGATCGCGACCAGCAGTTCGATCAGCGTGAAGCCGCGCGCGCCATAACGGCGGCGGCGCTCACAGCGAGCGGTTGTTTTCATTCGCGACCACCGTGACCATCTGCGCGAGATTGCCGGACTGCCCAGGCATCGTCACCATCACTTCGACACGGCGAAACACCGGATTCGGCGTCGCCGTCACATGCTCGGTACAGCGCAGTTGCAGATTGCCTTGCGAGCAATCGAAGCTCGTTGAGCCGATGTTGGGCCATGCATGCTTCAGATGAAGGTCCGCGAGCGCGTTGTCCGCGCTCCAGCCGGCGAGCAGACGCCGGTGCAGATCGGCTTCGCCGCTCGCGAGACTGCCGACCGCGCGCAGCGACGCGGCAAGCGCGATCGCGATGATGGCGAGCGCGACCAGCACCTCGATCATCGTGAAGCCACGCTCCTCGCGGCACCCGACATCGCGCATCATGAAGAGGGAAGGGGCACGGACCGACCTGCCATAGCGAAGCATCCGCATCTCAGCGCACCTCGTAGCGGCCATTGCCGGTACCGACGATGGTCGCCTGGCCGGCCGCCGAAAACAGCGTGACCTGCACCGGCACGTCGATCGCCTCGGTACCGAACACGATGCGATCGGCGTGCGAATCCGAGCCCGGGTAACTGATCGCGACACTGGTCACGCCGCCTTCCCACTGACGCGGTCCGAGCAGATCGTCGCGCAGCGGACGCCAGCCGTCCTGGGTGCGTTGATCGAAACGGAAGCCGCCCTCGAACGGCTGCCACGCGATCGGCCGCGCGCGCACCTGCGCTTCATCGCCAGCCGATTCGAACAGCAGCGCGAGACGCTGCGCTTCCTCGTTCAGATCGGTGCGCGGATTGCGGGTCATCGTGACCGCGGTCAGCGACACGAGCAGGCCCGCGATCACGAGCACGACCATCATTTCGAGCAGCGTGAAGCCTGCCGCGCGGCGGCGGCGCAGGCGGGAGCGCGGCCGCGAAGCCGTACACGGAGTGTCCACACGGGACTTGCAAGCGGACGTGCGCATAGTGCCGGCCATCGACGATCAACGGAAATTCATACAGCAATGCATCGGTGAAGCACGCACGCTTGCACGCGCCGCGAACATAACGGCGTGGCGGGCAGGGCGCCTGGCGAAACAAGCGGCCGAACCAGCGGCAAGGAGGGCGCGTGCATGAACATCATCGAGTCTGGCGGGATGCCAGGTTCAGCCTGTTCATTGCCAGGACCCGACGTCGGCGTCGTTGCCTTCGCCGCCCGGTTTGCCATCGGCGCCGTAGCTGAACACATCGACCTCGCCGTGCACGCCGGGATTCAGGTACTGGTACGCATTGCCCCACGGATCGTTCGGCAGACGCTCGAGATAGCCGCCGTCCTTCCAGTTGTTCGGCACCGGGTCGGTGGACGGCTTTTCGATCAGTGCGTGCAGGCCTTGCTCCTGGGTCGGATAGCGGCCGTTGTCGAGGCGATAGAGCTTCAACGCCTGCATCACGGTGCCAATGTCCTGCTTCGCGGCAACGCGCCGCGCTTCGTCCGGACGGCTCATGATCTTCGGCACGATCAGCGCGGCGAGAATGCCAAGAATGGCGATCACGACCATGATTTCGATCAGCGTGAAACCGCGTTGACGACGGCCGCGCGAACCCGCGTTGTCAGCGCGGCGAATGGTCGACAGTTGCATAGGTTGCTACCTCTTTTCAGGTGAAATTTTCGGCCCGGCTTATCAGATTGAACACGCCGGGCCGTCATTTTAATGTCATGCAGTTGAAGGGTTTCAACCCACCGCAATTTTCACAATAGTCCGTACAATGTGCGCATGAACGCCATCCAAATCCGCCTCCTGTCGCTCGCGCTGTTCGCCGCTTTCTGCGCGACGCTGACCTACTGGGTCATCACGCTCATCACGTTGTCCGGCGCGCCGTTGCCGGCTGCGGCGGCGCATGCGCAGGTCTCGACCGATCAGGCCGCGACGCTGTTCGGCGGACAGCTCACGCGCAACGTCAATCAGGACATCCATCTCTTCGGCATCCTCGCGTTGAGCGAAGGCGCCGCGGCGATCGTCAGCGTCGGTGGCGAGCCGCCGCGCGCGGTGTCGCTCGGCAGCACGCTGATGCAAGGCACCAGGCTCTCCGAAGTCCGCGCCCGCTCGATCATCATCGACCGCAATGGCGCCCACTCGGAAATCTTCCTCCCCGCCTACTCCAGCGGTCCCACCATTTACGTGCGCTGAAACCCGAAGCGGTTGCGCGGCTGATACCGCATGCCGCGCAAATCCTTTCTCTTCCTTCCTCGCGCTACGACGACTACTACTGCACGAGGTTGTTCAGTTCGATGATCGGCAGCATCACCGCGAGCACGATCACCAGCACCACGCCCCCCATCGCCAGGATCAGCAGCGGCTCCAGCAGGCTCGTCAGGAACATCGTGCGACGCTCCAGCTCGCGCGCTTCGCCATCGGCCGCGCGATCGAGCATCGTCGTCACGTCGCCGGTCGCTTCGCCCGAGCGGATCAGGTGCACGAGCACCGGCGGAAACGTCTTCGTGTTGCCGAGCGCGCGCGACAGCGACGTACCTTCGCGCACTCGCACGATCGCGTCGTCGATGTTCTCGCGCATCGCATTGTTGCTGAGCGTTTCGGCCGCGGCTTGCAGCGCGCGCAGAATCGGCACGCCCGCCGCGGTCAGAATGCCGAGCGTGCTGGCGAAGCGGACCGTGTTATAGCCGCGCACTAGCTTGCCGATCAGCGGCGCGGTCAGCAGCCAGCGGTCGAAGGCGAGCCGTGGGCCCGGTTGCCTGAGGGTCGCGCGCACCAGATAGACGACCACGATCGCGCCGATCAGCATCGCCCACCACCAGTGCCGCACGAAGCCGGACAGCGCCATCATCACGATCGTCAGGAACGGCAGTTGCTGCTTGGTGCTCGCGAACACGTTGACGACCTGCGGCACCACATAGCTGAGCAGGAACGTGACGATGCCGAACGCGATGATCGTGACGATCGTCGGATACGTGAACGCCAGCACGATCTTCTGCTTCAGTGCATTGCGCTGCTCGATGTAGTCGGCGAGCCGCGACAGCACCAGGCCGAGCTTGCCCGTGTGTTCGCCGGCCGCGACGAGCGCCCGGTAGATCTCGGGGAAGTCCTTCGGATGCTGCTGCAGCGCATTCGCGAGCGAATGACCGCCGAGCACTTCGGCGCGAATCGCCGCCATCAGCTCGCGGATGTAGTCGCGCTCCGACTGCTCGGTGAGCACCGCGAGCGCTTCGTCGAGCGGCAGACCCGCGATCAGCAGACTCGCGAGCTGCCGCGTCAGAATGGCCTGCTCGCGCTGCGACAGACGACGCCCGAGCGCGAGCCGCTGATTGCGCTCGCCGCGGGTGCGCGACGCCGCCGGTTCGACGACGAGCGGAGTGAGTCCCTGCGAGCGCAGGTTGGTCCGCGCGCCGCGCGCACTGTCGGCGTCGAGCACGCCCTTTTGTGCCTTGCCCGCCGCGTCGATCGCTTCGAAACGGAATGCCGGCATGCGCTTATGCTCCGCCCGTCACGCGAATCACTTCTTCGAGCGACGTCAGTCCCGATGCGAGCCAGCGCTCCGAATCCTCGCGCAGCGTGCGCATGCCGTGCGCGCGGCCCGCTTCGAGAATTTCGGCGTCCGCCGCGTTGCGGTGGATCAGCGAACGGATCGTCTCATCGATCAGCAGCAGCTCGTAGACGCCGCGCCGTCCCGCGTAACCGGATTGGCCACAACGGTCGCAGCCGACCGGATGCCAGCGCTTGCTGCCGTCTTCCTCGGTGCGCTCTTCGCGGCACACCGGGCACAGCCGCCGCACGAGCCGCTGCGCGAGCACGCCGAGCAGCGACGAGGCGAGCAGATACGGCTCGACGCCCATGTCGGTCAGACGCGTGACCGCGGATGCCGCGTCGTTCGTGTGCAGCGTCGCGAGCACCAGGTGGCCGGTCAGCGAGGCCTGCACCGCGATCTGCGCGGTTTCGAGGTCGCGGATTTCACCGATCATGATGATGTCCGGATCCTGACGCAGAATCGAGCGCAACGCGCGCGCAAAGCTCATGCCGATCCGCTCGTTGACCTGGGTCTGGCCGATGCCGGACAGGTCGTATTCGATCGGGTCTTCCACCGTCATGATGTTGGTGGTCGCCGTCTCCAGTCGCGACATCGACGCATACAGCGTCGTGGTCTTGCCGGAGCCGGTCGGGCCCGTCACGAGCACGATGCCGTGCGGCTTGCCGATCAGCTTGTCGAACTTGCCGAGCGTGTCGGATGCCATGCCCAGCGCTTCGAGATTCAGTCGCGCCGCGTCTTTTTCGAGCAGCCGCAGCACCGCGCGCTCGCCGTGGCCGGTCGGCAGCGTCGATACGCGCACGTCGACCGGACGACCGCCGACGCGCAGCGTAATGCGGCCGTCCTGCGGCAGACGTTTCTCCGCGATGTCGAGCTGCGCCATGATCTTGATCCGCGAGATCAGCGCGCCGTGCAGCGCTTTTTTCGGCCGCACCACGTCGCGCAGCGTGCCGTCGACGCGAAAGCGCACCACGGACGCATTCTCGAACGGCTCGATATGAATATCCGATGCTTGTTCGCGCGCGGCTTGCGTGAGCAGCGCGTTGATCATGCGGATGATCGGCGCGTCGTCTTCCGATTCGAGCAGATCCTCGACCTCGGGAATGTCCTGCATCAGACGCGACAGATCGACTTCGCCTTCCACTTCACCGACCACCTGCGCGGCGCTGCCGTCCTGGCGCGCATAGGCCTGGTTGATCGCCTGCGCGAGATCGTCGGCGGGCACGCGCACCACCGATACCGTGCCGTAGTTGCGCGCGATTTCGGCAAGCGCGGCTTCGCTCGTGCGCTCGCTGATCCAGACTTCGAGGCTATCGGCATACTGATGCGCGACCAGGACCTGGCCGCTGCGCGCGAAACCGTACGGCACGAGCCGGGCGGCGAGCGGCGAGGGCGCCGCGCGCTCGCCGGCGGCGGCGCCGTTCAACAGACCTTGCGATGGCGCGGTTTGCGCGGGCGTCTGCGTCACGGACGAGCTCCCGGCGATACCGTACTCGGCACCACGCCGCTGGCCGGATCGACGACCGCCGGTTGCGGCACGGTTTGCGGCATCGTTTGCGGCACAGGTTGCGTGGTGGGCTGCGCGTTGGCTTGCGGCACGGCCTGCGGCGGTACCTGTTGAGGCACCTGTTGCGGTGCCTGCTGCGGCATCATCTGCTGGCGGCGCATCTGGTTCAGATCGAACAGGTTCAGCGCCGGCACACCGCCCTGGCTCGGGCCGAGCGGCATCGGCGGCACGACCGGATCGTCGCGATCCTTCATGATGTTGTTGTCCGAACGGTACGCACCCTGCACACCCTGGACGTAGTCGTAGCGGTTCGCCGTGACGGCCTGGGTGGTGTCGCGATCGGCGAGAATGACCGGGCGCAGGAATACCATCAGGTTAGTCTTGTTGCGGTCCTTCTGCTCGGAGCGGAACAGCTGGCCCAGCCACGGAATGTCGCCGAGCAGCGGCACCTTGCTGTTGCTGACCTGGTAGTTATCCTGCATCAGGCCGCCGAGCACGATGATCTCGCCGTTATCGCACAGTACGGTCGACTGGATCGAACGCTTCGTGAATTCCGGGCCCGCCGGGTTCGTCGCCGCGTTGTTCGTACCGTTCACGATCGCCGAATCTTCGGTGTAGAGCTGCAGCTTCAGGATGCCGCCGTCGGTAATCTGCGGCTTCACGTGTAGCGTCAGACCGACGTCGACACGGTCGTACGTGTTGAACGCCGCGCTCGTCGTGCCGCTCGTCAGGTTCGAGTACGAACCGGTCTGGATCGGCACGTTGGTACCGACGATAATCTTCGCTTCTTCGTTGTCGAGCGTGATCAGGTTCGGCGTGGACAGCACGTTCGCGTCGGCGGTCTGCGACAGCGCCTGCAGCAGCGCGCCGAGACCCTGCACGCCGAAAATGTTGTGGATCCAGCCAACGTTCAGGCCCTGTTGCAAGTTCGAGGCGCCCAGTGCCGTAGCGAGACCGCCGGTCGAGCCGGCAGCGGCCGCGGCCGCCGTCAGGTTGACGATGCTGTTGCCCGAGCCAGTCGACAGGTTGGTACCGGCATACAAGTTACCGTTCGCGACCTGCCACTGAATCCCGAGGTTGCCGCTTGTATTCGAGTTCAGCTCGACGATCAGCGCCTCGATATACACCTGCGCGCGACGTGCATCGAGCTGGTCGATCACCGCGCGCAAGTTGCGGTACGTCGCTTCGGGCGCCGTGATGATTAGCGAGTTGGTTGCGGGATCGGCCGTGATCATGCCGCCGCCCTGGTCTTCGCTCTTCTCCTTCTCTCCGCCGAGAAAGCCGCCACTATTGCTATTCGAGCCCGAGGCGCCGCCGCCCAACGGCGAGTTCATCGAGCTGCCGCCGAGTCCGCCTGACGGCAACGGTGGCGTGCCCGACGTGCCCGTCGAATTGCTGGCGTTCGACAGACCGCCGCCGCCACCACCACTGCTGTTCTGGTTGAACGAGTTCGCCTCGTTCGAGCCGCCCGACGAGCCTTCGCCGCCGCCCTTGCCGAGCATGTTGCGCAGCGTGCGCGCGAGCTTGGTCGCGTCCGCGTTGCGCAGCGGCACGACGTGAATGTTGCCCGGCATCGTGGTCGGCACGTCGAGCTGTTTCGCGAGCTCCTTTGCCGCCGCGAGACGTGCGGTGTTCGACGCGCGCATCAGTAGCGAGTTGGTGCGCGGATCCGCTGCGATCGACACCTTCAGCGTCGCGTCCGTACTGCCTATCGAGCCCGGATCGAGCATCTTGTTCATCTGCTGCGCGATGTCGATCGCATTCGCATTCTTCAGCGGCACGACCGCCACCGACTGGCCTGCCGCGTTATCGATGCCCGCGATGATCTGCGCGATGCGCCGCACGTTGTCGGCGTAGTCGGTGACGACGATCGTATTGTTGGCGGGGTAGGCCGCGACGGTGTTGTTCGGCGAAATCAGCGGACGCAGTACCGGCAGCAGGTTGTTGGCCGATTCGTTCCTCAGCGTGAAGACCTGCGTGACGACCTGGTCGCCGCGCGCCGTCGGCGCGTTGCCGACGTAGGTCGGCACGCCTTGCAGCTTGGCGTCGGCCTCGGGCACCACTTTCAGCACGCCGTGATCCTGCACGAGCGCGAAGCCCTGCATGCGCAGCGCGGACTCCAGGGTTTTGAGCGCCTGATCCTCGGGTACCGCGTTTTCGGACACGAGGTTCAGTTGCCCCTTCACCCGCGGATCGACGATGATCGTCTTGCCGGTCGCCGCGCCGATCGCCTTGGCGACCTGGTCGATGTCAGCGTTGACGAAGTTGAGTGTCACCTCTGCCTGTGCCGTCTGCGCGGTGATCAGTCCAGCCACCAGCAGCGCCGTTGCCACGCGACGCAAAGCCATACAATTTCTTCTCATGGAATGTGATATCGATGCCGGCAGCCTCTGCCACCGACGGTCATGCGATGCGGACCTGGCAGCAAGCTACCGCCCGGTCGGTCTGTGAGCCGGCCCCAAAAGCGAGTTTCGCTTCGAGCTCCAGCGTCCCGACGTCCGAAAAAAACGAACAGTAACAGCTTTTCATGTCGGATTTGAAACAAAACAAGGGGCCTCATGCGAATCCTTACGGAATCGCAGGGTGGTCATTAAATTGAAAGCTGACCGGCACCGTACCTGGACGCCATTACCCGGCTTTGTACGGTCTTATGTCGGTTAGCCAACTTGACGAAGGTCGGACTGCCGGTATGATACGAGCCGTTCGACTCACTGCTATGTGTTTGCTGACGCGGGTTTTCCCCGATGCTCGACAAATGCCCGGCCAGCTTGCCGTTGCGGCCGAAATGCGGCCGGCAAACTGCCTTACCGATTCTTACCTCGGGTTTATCCAGTCCTGTTGACCGATGAAAAGTCCGCTCGTCACCGTCGCCGCCACGCTCGCACTGCTCGTCGCAGCCGGCTCCGCGCGCGCCGACTGCTTCGACGAAGCGGCGAAGTATCAGAAGGTCAACCCATTGATTTTACGGGCTATCGCGTGGCAGGAGTCGCACAACCGGCCGGATGCGCAGCACAAGAACGCGAACGGCTCGACCGACTACGGTGTGATGCAGATCAATTCGGTGCATCTGCCGGTGCTCGCCCAGTACGGGATCTCGCAGGGCACGCTGATGGAGCCGTGCAAGAACGTTTATATCGCGGCGTGGCATCTGCGCCGCCAGATGAACAAGTACGGCAATACCTGGCAGGCGGTCGGAGCATACCACTCTGAGACGCCGGCCTTGCGGGACAAATACTCGCAACAGATCGCCGCGATTCTGCGCAGGTGGAAGTTGATGCCCGCGCAGTAGGCTTGTCCAGCGCTGTCGCTTGCGCAGGCTGCGCCCGTTTTAATGCACAATGCGGCTTCATGCTGCTGTCGCGCCGTCGCAGCGACGCCGACCATTTGGCCCCGCTCCCGACACGCCTTTCAATCCTCCCGTATTCCGTACCGCGATGAACCAGCCGCTATTGCCCATCACCGTGCTCTCCGGTTTTCTGGGCGCCGGCAAGACCACGCTCCTGAATCACATCCTCGCGAATCGCGCCGGTTTGCGCGTCGCCGCGATCGTCGACGATCTCGCCGCGGTCAATATCGACCCGACGCTCGTGCGCCAGGCGGCCGACCTGTCGAACGTCGACGAGCAGGTCGTTGAACTTGAGAACGGCTGTATCTGCTGCACGCTGCGCGGCGAGCTGCAAAACGAAATCCGTCGCCTCACCGGCGAAAATCGCTTCGACGCGCTCGTGATCGAATCGAGCGGCATCGCCGAGCCGATGTCGAGTGCCGAAACCATTACATTCGAGGGCCACGAAGGCGCGTCGCTCGGCGACGTCGCGCGGCTCGATACGATGGTCACGATCGTCGATGCGTTCAACTTCCTGCGCGATTACGCGTCGGCCGATGCGCTCGCCGAACGCGGCATCACGGTCGACGAAGACGACGACCGTACGATCGTCGAATTGCTGATCGAGCAGATCGAGTTTTGTGACGTGCTCGTCGTGAACAAGATCGATCTCGTCAGCGCCGGCGAGCTCGCGCGTTTGCAGCGCATCCTCGCACGCCTGAACCCGCGCGCGGTGCAGCTCGTGAGCCGCTTCGCCGACGTGCCGCTCGACCAGATCGTGAACACCGGACGCTTCGATTTCGACGAAGCGTCGAATGCGCCGGGCTGGCTCGCGGCACTCGAGCACGAGCACGGCGGTCAACACGGCCACATGCATCGCAGCGAAGCCGACGAATACGGCGTCGGCCATTTCGTCTATCGCGCACGCCGGCCGTTTCATCCGCAGCGGCTGTGGGAGCTGCTGCATCTGGAGTGGAAGGGCGTACTGCGTAGCAAGGGATTCTTCTGGCTCGCGACGCGCAACGATATCGGCGGTTCGCTATCGCAGGCCGGTGGCGCTTGCCGGCACGGTCCGGCGGGCATGTGGTGGGCTGCGCAGGATCGCAGCGAATGGCCGGCAGGCGACGACGAGCTGGCCGCCGAAATCGCCGCCGACTGGTACGGCGCGCCGGACGATACCAGCATCGGCGATCGTCGTCAGGAGTTCGTGCTGATCGGCGTGGATATCGACCCCGCCATGTGGCGCGCGAAGTTCGACGCCTGTCTGCTCACCGACGACGAATACGCGCTCGGGCCGCAAGCCTGGCAGCAGTTCCCTGATCCGTTCCCGGCGTGGGAGTTCGACGACCACGATCATGATGATGATCGCGGCCATCATCATCACGGGCACGGCGACGACTGAGAACATGGCGGACATGACCACGGCGAGAACGCGCATCGTCATGACTGAACGAAGCACGTCCCGCGCTTGAACCATATGCATGGACGAAAAAAAACCCGCCACTGGCGGGTTTTTCTCGCGGGTGTCAACTGCCCGGCAGGAATCTGCCTAGCGCTTGTTGACCGAGTCCTTGAACGCCTTGCCTGCCGTGAATTTGACGGTCTTGGCAGCCGGGATCTTGATAGTTTCGCCGGTCTTCGGATTACGACCCGTACGCGCTGCGCGCTTGCCCGAACCAAAGCTACCGAAGCCAATCAACTGGACCGCCTCACCCTTCGACACAGACTTCTTGATCACTTCAAGCAACGTGTCCAGCGTTTCACCGGTTTGAGCCTTGCTGGCGCCCGTCTGTCCTGCGACAGCGTCGATCAGTTCCTGTTTGTTCATTAAGGTTCCTTTCTGAGTTTAGGTTGATACGAACAGCGCGACCGCGCCGTCGAGCAGCTGCGGCCCTGATCCTGACGATCTCCCGCGCCGGACAAAACCCTGTTCGGCGGCCGTGCTGCCGCTCCCTTCGCGGCGCTTGCTATGATAGCGCAGCGCAAACCCAATCAGGATAAGGGTTTCGAGGAATTGCACGGTTTTCGGACCGTTCTTGCAAGGAAATCGAAATTTTGCCCCTCAGCACCCCCTAAACGAGGGCTGGAACCCAGTCCTGGCGGGGGTTAGCGTTGGTTTTTGCCAACGCAGCAAAGCGTCTAAATGCGTCCTGATGGGTCTTTTACGGCGACTCGCGCGCAGCGCGCGCCGGCTCGAACCATCGAACCCGCTCTTTCGAGCGACCTTTTGAGCGTGTTTTCCCGTCGCGCATGACCGATCCGCTGATCCCCGCCGTCCTCGCTTTCCGCGACAACGGCAGCCCCTTTTCACCACACTACGACGACATCTATCACAGCGCCGTCGGCGCGCTCGAGCAGGCTCACTACGTCTTTCTGCGCGGCAACGAATTGCCCGAAAGATGGCAGAGCCGCCGTACGTTCACCGTGCTCGAAACCGGCTTTGGCATCGGCATCAACTTTCTCGTCACGTGGGCCGCATGGCGCGCCGATCCGGCTCGCTGCGAGCGGCTGCATTTCGTGTCGACCGAGAAGCATCCGTTTAGCGCCGCCGATCTGCGCCGCGTTCACGCAACGACGATCTCCGATCCGCTGATCGCCGGGCTCGCGAACACGCTCGCGAACGCTTGGCCGATGCTCGTGCCCGGCACGCACCGGCTCGAATTCGAAGGCGGCCGCGTCGTGCTGACGTTGATCTTCGCCGATGCGCTCGACAGCCTGCCCACCTTGCGGCTGCGTGCCGATGCGTTCTATCTGGATGGCTTTGCGCCCGCGAAAAATCCAGAGCTGTGGAGCCCGACGATCTTCAAGGCGCTCGCGCGCGTCGCGGGCGATGACGCGACCTTCTCCACCTATAGCAGCGCGGGCGACGTCAAACGCGCATTGACGCAATGCGGCTTCGAGTATCGCAAGGTCGACGGCTTCGGCTGGAAACGCGCGATGCTGGTCGGCCGCTTCGCGCCGCGCTGGCGTGTGCGCCGTTATGAGCCGCCCGCGCCGTTCTGGCACGACGAACGACACGCGGTCGTGATCGGTGCGGGACTGGCCGGCTGCGCGGTGATCGAGCGGCTTGCGGCGCGCGGCTGGCGCGTGACTTCGCTCGAACGGCATGCGTCGGTTGCACAAGATGCGTCTGGCAATCCAGCCGGCGTATTTCACCCAATGATTTCGCGCGACGACAGCGTCGCGTCGCGCGTCACGCGGGCGGGCTTTCTGTACGCGCTCAATCGTTGGGCAGCGCTCGAAAGTGCAGGGCATCGGCTCGCGCGCGGCGATCGCGGTCTGCTGCAGATCGCCGCGGACGACGACGAGGCGCGCGCAATCGGCGAGGCCATCGGCGCGTTCCGCTATCCGTCCGACTACGTGACGCCGGTGTGCGCGTCCGATGCCGAGCGACTCGCCGGCGTGCCGCTCGCGCGTGGCGGCTGGTTCTTTCCGCGCGGCGGCTGGATCGATCCGGCTTCGCTGTGCGCGGCGCAATTCGCATCGGCAGGCGGCTTGCTCGAACGACGCTTCGGTGTCGACGTCGCGCGGCTCGAACGTTCCGGCGATCAGTGGACCGTCTTCGATATCGCGGGAAAGGTAGTCGCTCGAGCGCCGGTCGTGATCGTCGCTGGTGCGCATGAAGCTGCGCGCATCGCTGGCTTGCGTCATGCGCCGACACGCAGCATTCGTGGTCAGTTGAGCTTGCTGCCGGCGGGTGCCGTCGCGCCGCTTGCGCTGCCGGTGATCGGCGAGGGCTACGCCGTGCCGCTCGCGAACGATGTCACGCTGACAGGCGCGACCTATGAACTCGACGACCCCGACAGGTCGCTGCGCACGGACGGTCATCGCGAGAATATCGAGCGCGTCGCGCAGATGTTGCCGTCGTTCGCAAGCGCACTCGATGCCGCGCCGCTGACCTCGCTCGCCGGACGCGTTGCGTTTCGCTGCGTGAGCTCGGATCGCATGCCGATGATCGGCCAGCTCGCCGACGAAGCCGCTGCCGCCCGCGATGCTGCCCGCCTGCGCGGCGCATGGCCGCTCGATCTGCCGCGTCTCGACGGTCTGTACGGCGCATTCGCTTATGGTTCTCGCGGGCTGGTGTGGGCCGCGCTCGGCGCTGAACTGATCGCCTCGCAGCTCGAAGGCGAGCCGTGGCCGCTCGAACGCGATCTCGCCGAAGACATCGACCCTGCGCGCTTTCTGCTGCGGTCCTTGCGACAGGGAACGATCGGTTAGCCGGCTTCGACCATTGCGAAGTTATCTCTGCGCCCGGCACGTTAACTCCGCCCGCCCTGTAAACCCGGTTCCGGCTTGTCCACTGCGACCTGTGGATAACCGCGCGGTTAACCGGCGCAAGTCGTGTGGAACCGTTGTGGACGTAAACGGGGTAACTGGGACATCGCGAAAAAGTGCGAAAAGTTGCTCGCGTATACCGGCAGCCGCCGCACATGCTGTGCATCCGGTTATGCGGCCGGGAACTCGATGATTTGTTTCGGTAAACATAGGTTATCCACAGAAACCGAGGCAGCTTGTTAACTGTTACTACGTATACATACGGTAAACCAGTAAACAGCAAAGACGGGGGCTAACGCCCCGCCTATCGGGCTAGCTGAGTTTCGTTCGAGTTCGCGTAAACCGGATCGCTCGACGCGCTGCGTTAACGACAAAACCGCGCATCGAAATCACCGACGCGACGGTAACGCCCGAGAGCGGATTCGCCGTTCGCGACGTGGTCGAAACTGATGCGATACCTCGAAAAAAGGTCGCTTTTTCCGTTCGCTGGGAAAATAACGTTCTTTTTTACCGTTTTGCCTGCGAGTTAACGTCTTTTCGGTTAACCCGGAAAAAGCTATGGCACAATCCCCGTTTTTCCGCGTCGTGCCACAGCAATGACGGCACGCGCAGCAATGGAACGGTGCCGGTCAAACAGAATCTGATTCACGGTCGACGGCGTTCCTTCAGCGTGCCTGTTGCTACTGCCGCATCCCGTGTATGTGCCCGACTCCGTGCGGTTCTTCGCGGCCCTGGCGCATGCCGATCATCCGATCATTGAAACCTCGCAACGCTGATTTCGCGAAGCGCTTGCGACAACGTGCGCTCCCCGTGCGCTCGTGACGGCGTGCGTGTGCGCCGGTTCGTGTCGTCTGCCGTTGCTGCCAAGGAGAACCCATTACGATGAATTCGGCGTTTTCGTTTTTGCCAGCGTGGCCGCTTTCGCCCGACGCCATTTTCTGGGCGGGTCTTGCATTGCTTGCCGCCGGTCTGTGCGGCGAGCTTTGCTATCGCGCGTGGCGTTTACCGCGCATTTCCGGCTATGCGGTGATCGGACTCGTGGCCGGCGCGGCAGGCTTTGGCGTGATCGATGCGGATTCTGCGAGCGCCGCGCGGCCGCTGCTCGACGTCGCGCTCGGCCTGTTGCTGTTCGAACTCGGCAGCCGGCTCGATCTGCGCTGGATCCGCCGCAATCCGTGGCTGATTCTGTCGAGCGTCGCCGAAGCCACGCTGACTTTCGTGCTGGTGCTGCCCGTGTTGCTGTTTCTGCACGTGCCGCTGATGGTCGCGACCGTACTCGCCGCGATCGCGATGGCGACATCGCCCGCGATGGTGATCCAGCTCAAAACCGAACTACGCGCGGAAGGCCAGGTCACGCAGCGTCTTCTGACCTTGACCGCGCTGAACAGCATGTACGCGGTCGTGATCGAAAAGCTCGTGTCGAGCTGGCTGCATCAGGAGGTTTACGGCAACGTGTTCGCGACCATCCTGCAGCCGTTGTACCTGCTGGTCGGCTCGCTCGTGCTCGCGTATCTGCTCGCGCGCACCTGCACGTTCTTCTATCGGCGCCTGAACATGCAGGACGAGCATTCGTTCGTGGCGCTGTTCGGTCTCGTGCTGCTCGCGATCGCGATCGCGCATCTGTTCAAGCTGTCGACGATTCTCGCGCTGCTCGCCGCGGGCATCATCGTGAAGAATCACGAAGTGCGTCCGCAGTTGTGGCCAGAGCATTTCGGCACCGCGGGCTGGCTGCTGACGGTGATCCTGTTCGTGCTGACGCTGACGTCGTTCGAATGGAAGCACATCGCGTTGGGCGGAGTCGCCGCGCTGGGTCTGATCGTTGCTCGCCTCGTCGCGAAGCTGGTCGGCGTGCTGGCGTTCGCGAAGCCGAGCGGGCTGAACTTGAAGCAGGGCATCGCGCTCGGCCTGTCCTTGTCACCGATGTCGGCGCTCGCGTATCTGCTCGTCGACGACACGTACAACCTGTATCCGAACTTCGATCCGCAGCTGCGCGCAATCGCTATGTGTTCGATTTTCGTGCTGCAGATTCTCGGGCCGTGGCTCGTCTATCGCAGCCTCGCGCTCGTCGCCGAGCGGCGCGAGGGGTAAGCGTGAAACGCGCATGGGCTGCCGTGCGCGTTTCACGAACCCGTCTTTCAATTCCTTCGCCTCAAACGACCTGACTCAGGGGACGCCATGTCACTCGAACCCTTCATCGACTCGAAACCGTTCACGTTCGGTATCGAGCTCGAAATGCAGATCGTCAATACGCACGACTATGATCTGACCAAAGCCGGCACGGATCTGCTGCGCCTCATCAAGGACGAAAAAATCCCCGGCAATATCACGCCGGAAATCACCGAAAGCATGATCGAGCTGTCGACCGGCATCTGCACGTCGCACGAACAGGCGGTCACCGATCTGCGCAAGATTCGCGACACGCTGGTGTCCGCGGCCGATCATCTGAACGTCGGTCTGTGCGGTGGCGGCACCCATGCTTTCCAGCAATGGAGCGAGCGGCAGATCGTCGATACGCCGCGCTTTCAGTATATTTCCGAGCTATACGGCTACCTCGCGAAGCAGTTCACCGTGTTCGGCCAGCACGTGCACATCGGTTGCCCGAATCCGAACAGCGCGCTGTATCTGCTGCATTCGATGTCGCGCTTCATCCCGCATTTCATTGCGTTGTCCGCTTCGTCGCCTTTCGTACAGGGCGTCGATACCGGATTTCATTCGGCACGTCTGAATTCCGTGTTCGCGTTTCCGCTGTCGGGCCGCGCGCCGTTCGTGCTGACGTGGGACAGCTTCGAGGAGTATTTCTCGAAGATGGTCCATACGGGCGTGGTCAACAGCATGAAGGATTTCTACTGGGATATCCGTCCGAAGCCGGGCTTCGGCACGATTGAGGTCCGGGTGATGGATACACCGTTTTCGGTGGATCGCGCCGCGGCGATCGCCTGCTACATCCAGACGCTCGCGCGTCATTTGTTGCTCGATAAGCCGATCATGCCGCAGGAAGACGACTATCTGGTCTACACGTTCAACCGTTTCGAAGCCTGCCGGTTCGGACTCGGTGGCACCTGCATCAATCCGCAAACCGGTGAACGCAAGACGATTTCCGAAGATATTCTCGAAACGCTCGAACAGATCGGACCGCATGCGGAAGCGCTCGGCTCGGTGAATGCGCTGGCCGAAGTCGGCGCGATCGCGCGCGGTCAGGTCAACGACGCGACGTGGCTGCGCAGTGTGTTTGCGCAGGAAAAGTCCTTGCACGAAGCGGTACGCCAGCAGTGTCTGCAATGGCGCGCCTAGTCGCGAAGACTTCATGAAACCGTTTGCGTGCGCCAGCTACGCGACGTTCCGACGAAACCCGCCGCGTGCGGGTTTTTTTTCGTAAGAAAAATTTTTATGGTTTTTCGCGCGCGCAACCCTTCAGGTTTTTCGAAAGCTTACGTATACCAGCGTAGTAGTCGTAAGCAGGCATTGCCAAAGGCTGTGGACAACTGAATAATTTCCTGCAAAGTCAATGCACTGGGGAAATGATAACTGGGCTCGTAAAACGGGCTCCGGCCACGCCTGGCAAGCGCAACCGAGGAAACGTTCAACACGCTGCAAGTGCTTGTTGCAAAACGGTACACAGGCTGTCCAAACGTTTTCCCGTGCTTATCCACAGCTCGCGTTGGATAAGTTAGCTGTACGATTAGCCGCTGTCGCATAGAATGTCGTTTTTCGCCGCCTTCGGCTTCCAAGACGGTGTATTTTTGAGATAGTACAAACGGTTTCATCCGCGGTTGGACGAAGCTACCCCACACACGCAACGGGTGTACTCCGGCAGGCAGCCGCCGGCATTGCACCAAAGCGGTAAATAAACGAATCGAAGATTATGAGCGAAGGCGTATACGGAGAACAGGCAGCCGGGCGAGTGACCCACAGCCTCTTGCGATTGAGCACGGCGATGCGAAGCCAGGCTTGGGAATGGGCGGAAGGCGCGGGCCTTACGCCGACCCAGGGCGAGATCCTCGTGCTGTTGATGCAACGTAAGGGGCCGATGCGTCTCGGCGAAATCGCGCGTGAAACGGCGCTGACTGCCGCGACCACCAGCGATGCGGTCAGCACGCTCGAGACCAAGGGCCTCGTCGAAAAGCGTCGCGCACTCGACGACGGTCGCGCGCTCGCGGTACGTCTGACCTCGCGTGGCCGCACTGCTGCCAAACGCGCCGCGCAATGGCCGGACTTCCTCTCGAAGGCGGTCGGTACGCTGCGCGAGGACGAGCAGTCCGTGTTCTATCGCACGCTGCTCAAGACCATCTATCAGCTCGAAGCGCAAGACACGATTCCGTCGCATCGTATGTGCCTGAGCTGCACGCATTTCCAGCCGAGCAAGAATCCGAAGAAGACGCCGCATCACTGCGCGCTGCTCGACCTGAACATGTTGGACACCGATGTGCGTCTCGACTGCTCCGTGCATGAAACGGCGGACGTCGCCACCCAGAAGAAGACCTGGAAGATCTTCGCCCAATAACCGGCGTCTTCCTGGGCAATCCGCTAACATGGCCTGGCCGGCGACGGCGGGCGGTATGCGCCGCCTGCTTGCCGGCTGGTGCCGTGCAAGGATAAAGTCGTTGGCGGCAGGTCGTTAGTCAACCTGAAGATAGGGCAGGCCGATGAATCGGGAAGTACTCGCCATCCGCCATGTGCACTTCGAGGATCTGGGCAGTCTCGAGCTCGTGCTCGGCGAGCGCGGGCGTCCGGTCCGTTATCTCGATGTGGGCGTTGCCCGTATCGAGGCGCCCAATCCGGTTGCCGCGTCGCTGATGGTCGTGCTGGGCGGCCCCATCAGCGCTACCGACGACGCGCTGTACCCCACGCTCGCGCCGCTGCTGTCGTTGATCGAAAAACGCATCGCGGCCGGTCTGCCGACACTCGGTATCTGCCTTGGCGCACAACTGATCGCGCGGGCGCTCGGTGCGCGCGTCTACCCCGCGGCTCAGGCCGAACTCGGCTGGACGCCGCTCACGCTGACCGATGCCGGCCGCGCCTCGCCGCTGCGTCATCTCGATGGCGCTCATACCTCGATGCTGCATTGGCACGGCGACACCTTCGATCTGCCGGCCAACGCGACCCGTCTGGCATCGACCCCGGCTTGCGAGAATCAGGCCTTCGCATGGGGCGATCACGTACTGGGCTTGCAGTGTCATCCCGAGATCCGCACCGATCGGTTCGAACCTTGGCTGATAGGGAATGCGAACGAACTCTCGGGCCACGGCATCGACGCGCGTCAGTTGCGCGCCGACACCGGCCGATACGGTCCCGTGCTCGAAGCCGCCGCGTGCCGCATGTTCGGCGAATGGCTCGATCACGTCGAGACGCAAGCCTGAATGGCTAGCCGAATGGCGACGTAAGCGGCCAGCCAGGTGCCACGTTCATGCAGTAAACCGCGTGCGGTGCTATCCTCGATCGCTCTCGGGCTTTCACTGGGCGTAATCCATGAGCGCGCTTTTCTCTCCGCTCACGCTGCGTAGCGTGACGCTTCCCAATCGTATCGTCGTCTCCCCAATGTGCCAGTACTCCGCCGAACGCGGCGAAGCGACCGCATGGCACATGATTCACCTCGGCGGTCTCGCGCTGTCCGGCGCGGGCATGCTGTGCATCGAAGCAACCGCCGTCGAGCCGGACGGGCGCATCACCCCCGGCGATCTCGGCTTGTGGGACGACGCGACCGAAGAGGCGCTCGTGCCGGTGCTGGCCGCGATCCGCAAGCATTCGCACGTCTGCGTGACGATGCAACTGGCGCACGCAGGCCGCAAGGCATCGAGCCACGTGCCGTGGGAAGGCGGCCAGCTGATTTCGGTGTCGCAAGGCGGGTGGCTGCCGCATGCGCCGTCGGCGCTGCCGCACAAGCCGGGCGAGGAGCCGCCGCTCGCGCTCGATGTCGTCGGCCTGAACCGGATTCGCGAGGCGTTCGCCGCGTCCGCGCGGCGCGCCGCGCGTCTTGGCATCGATGCGCTCGAAGTGCATGCCGCCCATGGCTATCTGCTGCATCAGTTCCTGTCGCCGATCGCCAACCAGCGCACCGACGACTACGGCGGCTCGGTCGAAAACCGCATGCGTTTTCCGCTCGAAATCTTCGACATCGTGCGTGCCGCATTTCCTGCCGACAAACCGGTCGGCGTGCGCGTGTCGGCGACGGACTGGGTCGAAGGCGGCTGGACGCTCGAAGACACGATCGCGTTTGCACACGAGCTGGAAAAGCGCGGCTGCGACTGGATCGACGTGTCGTCGGGCGGTGTCTCGCCGCTGCAGCAAATTCCGCTCGAGCCGGGCTATCAGATTCCGTTCGCGAAGGCGGTCAAGCACGCAACCGGTCTGACGACGATCGGCGTCGGACTCATCACTGATCCGCTGCACGCCGAGCAGCTGATCGAAACGGGCGATGCCGATCTGATCGCGCTGGCTCGCGCGCTGCTCTATAACCCGCGCTGGCCGTGGCACGCCGCCGCTAACCTCGGTGCGACCGTCGAAGCGCCGCCGCAGTACTGGCGTTCACAACCGCGTGAGCAGAAAGCGCTGTTCGGCGACATTTCGTTTGGTCAACGGTGACGCCCGTCGCACGTTGAACGAACGCATCGGCTGACGGTTGAAGGAAGCCGTGGACAACGTGTAGGATGCCGGTTGTGGCGCGGTGCGCGTCGCAAGTCGACGCGGCGCTTTCAGGGCGCCGCGTTTGCTATTCGCGTCAGAAAAAAGCCGCGCGCACGACGTGCCTGACGATTGCCAGATTTGATTCCCCAGTTCTTCACAAGGATTCATTCAATGAATTCACGCAGGATCGCCGTGCGCCGTTCGGGTGTGCACGGCAAAGGCGTGTTTGCTCTCGAACCGATCGCGGCCGGCGAGCGACTGATCGAATACAAGGGCGAGCGGATTACCTGGAAAGAAGCGTTGCGCCGCCATCCGCATAATCCGGCTGAACCGAATCACACGTTTTATTTCGCGCTGGATAACGGCAAGGTCATCGACGGCAAGGTGAACGGCAATAGCGCGCGCTGGATCAATCATTCATGCGCGCCGAACTGCGAAGCCGAGGAAATCGACGGACACGTGTACGTGCATGCGCTGCGCGATATCGCGGAGGGCGAGGAAGTCTTTTACGACTACGGCCTCGTGATCGACGCGCGTCAGACGAAAAAGCTGAAAAAAGAATACGAATGCCGCTGCGGCGCGCGCAAGTGCCGCGGCACGATGCTGGCACCGCCGCAGAAGGGCAAGGGCGGCGGCAAGTCGGGTAAAGGCGCCGACAAGGGCGAAAAGTCGAGCAAATCGGCGAAGAAATCGAAGAAGAAATGAGCCGCGGGTCGGTGCGCGGCGGTAGCTGTTTGCGCTGATCGAAGCGCTGAGGCGAACGCCGCCGCGGCAGCCGGGCAAACCTTCTACAAATCGACCGGCGCCGAGTGCGCCGGTTTTTTCGTGGCGCGCCGTGCGTTGGCATCGTTGGCGGTGGCAGCGCCTGCGGACGCACCGGGCGGCAGCAACGGAATCCTCACGATAAAGCGTGCGCCGCCCTCCGGTGCGTCCTCGTAATGCACGCTGCCATGATGCAGCACCATGATGTCGTGGACGATCGCGAGGCCCAGACCCGCGCCGCTGTCGACGCCCGCCTCGGTCTGCCCGTCGCCGCGGAAGAATCGCTTGAACAGATCCGCCTGCTGCGAACGCGGCACGCCCGGCCCGTTGTCTTCGACGACGATCTCGGCCATGCGCAGATCGTCGATCAGCGTCTGCGAAACTGTGACCGTGATACGCCCGCCGTCGACCCGCGAAGGCGGCACATACTTCAGCGAGTTATCGAGCAGATTCGCGATCACTTCATGGAGCAGCACAGGGTTGCCGCGCGCCATCAGCGGGTCATCGTTGGACGGATCGTCGAGGCGCTGGAAGCCGAGATCCACGTGTACCGGTAGCGCGCGCGGCACCCATTCGGCGCCGGTGTCGAACGCGAGCGCGGCCATGTCGACATTGACGAAGCGGGCCGCCTGTTCGCCTGGCTCGGCGCGCGCGAGCGACAGCAATTGATTCGACAGCCGCACGGCGCGATCGGCCGCGGCGCGCAGTTCGCGCACGGCAGCGAGCGTCTGCTGCGGATCGCGTGCGACGACCGCCTGCTCCGCATGCAGCTTCACGGCGGTGAGCGGCGTGCGCAGCTGATGCGCGGCATCGGCGATGAATTTGCGTTGCGCGTCGAGGGCGGCTTTCAGACGATCGAGCAACGCGTTCAGCGCGCCCGTCAGCGGACGGATCTCGACCGGCACATAGGTTTCGTCGACCGGCTCGAGCGACGTGTGCGTTTGCCGGTTCAGCGAATCGGCGAGCGCGGTCAGCGGATTGAGCTGCTGATTGACGACGCGCCACACGATCACCCAGCCGGCTAGCAGCAGCAGCAACAACGGCATCATGATCGCGATGAGGAACTCGGCGGCGATGCGGAAGCGGTGATGCACGGGCTGGCCGACTTCGACGACGATCGGATTACCGCTCGGCTGATCGACGCGCACCTGAGCGACCCGCACGGTCACGCCTTCGTGCTGCGTCTCGAACACGTAGGCGTAATGCATGCGGCGCACGTTGGTGCCTTGCAGCGGCAGATTGTGATCGCCGGCGATTTCGGTGTCGCCGGTGCTGATCCGGTAGACCAGATGTTCGACCGGGTCGGAGAACATCGCCTGCGCGAGCGGTGGCACCGTGATCGGCGCTTCCGGTCCGGCAATCTGGATCTGTTTGGAGATCGCGGTCGCGAGGTCCGCGAGCGAACGGTCGACCACGTGCTGCGTGTACTGCCATGCGAGCCAGTAAGCGATCAGGCCGCTCATCAGCGCGAGCAGCGACAGGGGAGCAGCGAGGCGCCGCAGCAGCGTGCGGCGCAGACTATTGGCGGCCGGCTGGTGCATGATCGAACGCGCGGGAAAGTTGTGACTGCGGTGGCAACTGAGGTAGTAATGGCGCGCGGCGCCTTGATACGGCCCGGGGCCCGGCACAAGGCGCCGCGGGCACAGCCGATGCGCGGCGCCGCTCCGGGGCCGTCAGGCCGCGACGCAATGCGCGGCCTTCACGACGATTATGCGGCCTGGCGAATTTCCTGCAACAGGTAGCCAAAGCCACGCACGGTGACGATTTCGACACGGCAGTTCTCGAGCTTCTTGCGCACGCGGTGCACGTAGACTTCGATCGCGGTATCGCCGAGGTCGCCGCCGAAGTGTGTCAGATGATCCTGTAGTTGCGCCTTGCTGACGACGCGGCCATGACGCAGCAGCAGCATTTCGAGCACCGCGAATTCGCGCGGCGACAGTTCGAGCGGTTTGTCGTCGTTGAAGATGCGGCGGTCGACGCCCGACAGCCGCACGCCGCCCAGCGACACTTCCGGACGCGGCATGTCACCGTGCGGACCGCTGCGGCGCATCACCGCGCGAATACGCGCTTCGAGCTCGGCCGGCTCGAACGGCTTCAGCATGTAGTCGTCCGCGCCCGAGTTCAGGCCTTGCACGCGGTCGTTCAGTTCGTCGCGCGCGGTCAGGATGATCACCGGCGTGTGACGGTTGCTCTGGCGGAAACGCGACAGCAGCGTCATGCCGTCGATGCCCGGCAGACCCAGATCGAGGATCACGAGTTCGTGGCGATTTTGCGTGAGGGCCTGCTCGGCAAAGATGCCGTCATGGACCATGTCGACGGTGAAGCCGGCTTGTTCGAGACTGCTTTGGATGCCGCGTGCGATGGGGCGGTCATCTTCGATCAGAAGGAGTCGCATGGATTTCGCTCAATTACAATGGGTTTAGGCGTTTGGGCAAGCGGTTCGCCGGGGCGCCTGCTACACAGCCAGCGTGCGAAGCGGCGGCAGACGCGCCACGAAGCAGCTGTCGAGCCGAATCGAAGCACCGTGCCAGCCATCACGAAGTCATGTCCGAGATCAGCATTCACGAACTGGAAGCCGCGATCAACTTCTGGCGCACCCGCTCACCTTCAAGCGGCGACGAACACGTTCTGTGCAAGGAGGCAAGCGCGCTCTCCAAACCGTATGCGCTGCTGATTGTACAGCGTCAGCAGTCGCTATCACTCGATCGTTTCGACCCGATTGCAAGGCAGGCTTGGGAAGCTTACGTTCAACTTAAGAATAGCCTGTAGAACTGAAGGTTTGCCTAGGGAATTGCCTGCATTGTCCTTTCATGGTCACCTGATTACGCGGCGAGTTATGCATAAACACGCATAAAGGCCCGTAATTATTTGTATTACATGGTAATCCCGTCGATGAATGCGGCAAGCGCGATGTCGCGTTCGGTCACGCCGTTCGGACTCGCGTCATCGCGGATCAGTCCGAACTCCACTGTGTACCAATAGAGCCGCGCGAGCAGCGGCAGCGCGCCCGCGTCATTGGCAGCGAGCGCGACGCGGCCGTACGCGTGCATGTAATCGGCGAACACCGGGTCGATCAACAACGGCACATGGCCGAACAGATCGTGAAAACAGTCGGGCTCCTGCAGGTAGTCGAGCTGGTCGGGGCGACGCATCCACCACGTGACCGGAAAGCGGCGATTCGCCAGATGCTCGAAAAATACCTGATCCGGTACGAGGCCAGGCACCGCGACGATGCGCCAGCCGGTTGCGGGCGTGAGCTTCGCGTTGATGTCTTCGAAGGACGGCACGCGCTCGGACGGCAGGCCGATGCGCTCGACGCCCGCGAGGAATTCATCGCAGGCACGGCCTTCGAGCAAGGCTGTTTGGCGCGCGTACAGTTGTCGCCAGACCGCATGGTCAACCGTGCCGTAGCGCGCAAGCGGCTGATCGATCGTAAAGTCGGCGCGGGTCTCGAGACCGGCGTCGAACTGTTCCTTGAGTTTGGCGGTGCTGGCGGTGGACATGGCGAGGCTGCTGTAACAAGACAGATTGCATGAGATCGGCGTATGCGAGTATAGAGCGGAGCACGTGCGGAAGGAGCGCAGGTTTCGCGTATATGCGGGTTGATATGCAATAATCATGCGTTAAATGACAAATTAATGCGGGATTTCGCTATGCTTGAACTCGACCACTTCGATCTCGCGCTGCTCGACGTGCTGCAGCGCTTCGGCCGCGCCACGCATCAGCAGTTGGCGGAGCAGGTGCCGCTGTCGCCGTCGCAGATCGGGCGACGCCTGCAACGGCTGGAACAGGTCGGCGTGGTGGATGGCTATCGCGTCGTGCTGCGGCCCGAAAAGCTTGGGCTTGGCGTCACCGCTTTCACGAGCCTGAAGCTGAAGCATCACGGCGATTCGATCATCGAGCAGTTTCAGCACCAGATCGACTTGCTGCCCGAAGTGCTCGAATGTCACGCGGTCGTCGGCGATGCCGACTATCTGCTGCGCATCGTCGCGCCGGATCTGAATTACCTGTCGACCTTCGTGATGAAGAAGCTGATGCGCGTGCCGGGTGTCGATAGCGTGCGCTCGAATATCGTGCTGACCACGTTCAAGCGCAATGGGCCGTTGCCGCTCGGGCATCTGGCGCCGGGGGCGGCGACGGTTTGAGGGTTCGAAGCCGTTGCCGGCAGTGCCGACTGACAGGAAGAGGGAGCCGCGCATGCCTTGCCGCGGCCCTGGGGTGACGGGATCTCTATGCCGCCCGCTGCGGCTCGTCGTCGGCATTCAGCAGATCGACATACGCGACCGGCACCAGATCCGCTTCCGATACGCCAAGGCGCTTGAACATCGCTTGTGCTTCCGCGTGGCCGCCTTCTTCGTCGTCGTCCTGCGCGAGCACCACTTCGAGTTCGACGAAATCGCCGAGACCGTCGACGCGATCCAGATGAATCCGCGTGCGCCCGCTCAGATATACGTGCCGCTCTTTCGAGACGATGCCGCGCGTGGTCAGCGCGGTCGCGAGCAGCGCATGCATCGCTTCGGGATTCGTCACCGGACTGCGCGTGTAGTACGACGCCTTCGGGCCGTCGCGGTCGTCGCGCTGATAGAAGATCAGCTCGGCCGGCGTGCCGTCGTCGAACTGGCGCAGCTTCAGGCGGCCGCGCGGCACGTCGTAGAAAAAGTCCTGCTGGCGGAAGATCAGCGGCGCGTCCGTCGCGAGCTGTGCGGCGCGCTCGCGCAGTTGGTCGAAATGCTGGGCGCGGGCTTTGATTTCGATGTTGCGTGCCATCTCAGGCTCCTGTGGATGGGGGAAGTGACCGGCGGCTCCGGAGTTGCTGGTGTTGCCGGGCGGAGGCCGCCGGGAAGGACGAAGCCAGGCGGAACGGAAAGCTGCGAGGGCGCTGCGCGAGCGCAAACCGACAATCTAGCAAAAATTTCGTGACGGAGCGGTTTCAGCTCGGCGGACAAGTGGGAGAGGGCGGGCATTAGCGAGGCTCATATCGCAACGCGTCAGACCGTCCCCGCTCAAATCGCCCACTGCTGTTCGATCAGCTTCAACGCCGCCGCGATCGCTGGCTCGTCCTTGCGCTCGTCGAGCGTGATGAAGCTCAGCTGCGTCGGCACCGTTATGCCATCGACGATCGTCAGCGCGTGCGCATGCGCCTCGGCGATCGCGGTTGCGTCGCGCGCAAGCGTGAGACCGACGCCCGATTTGACCAGATCGAGCATCGACGGCTCCTGGTCCACCTCGGCCACCTTGACCGGCTTCACGCCGGCTTCGCCGAAACAGCGCGACAGCAGCCGGTTGTGCGCGGACGCCGGCGGCGTCCAGATCCACGGCAGCGCCGCGAGCGAGCGCCAGTCTCGCGCACCCTTCACGCGATCTTTCCAGCCCGCCGGCGCGAGCACGCGATACTGGAAATGCGTGAGCGTGACCGCGTGAAACGTGGTGCCGTCGCGCGTCTCGTCGTCGGCGGGCAGGCCAATGTAATAGCCGACGTCGAGCTCGCCCGCGCGAATCTGTTCGCGCACCCAGCCCGACATGCCGTGGCGCAGCGCGGTTTCGATCTGCGGCCAGGTCTCGACGAGCTGCTTCAGGAAACCGCCGAGGCGCAAAAACTCGGGGTCGAGAATGGTGCCGATGCGCAGGCGCCCGCGTACTTCCTGGCGCAGCGTCTGCGCCGCCCGCTGCACGTCGGCTGCCGCGCCGAGCGCGCGTTCGGCGTGCGGCAGCAGCGCCTGGCCGTCGCGTGTCAGCGCGAGCCCGTGCGAATTCCGCGTGAACAGCGTCACGCCGAGCGTCTCCTGCAAGTGCTTGATTTGCAGGCTGACGGCAGGTTGGGTCAGATGCAGTTGCACCGCGGCACGCGTAAGGTTGCCCTCGCGTGCGACGGTGACGAAGGCCCTGAGGAGAGTCAGATCCATATGCTGATATTAGCGCGGCTTATGGCGCAGTTGAGCATTACTCATTGGATTTGTCGCTCGTAAGGGCCGTACGCTTGGTGTTCAGCACGCTTGTGCGCGCGGCATCGAGCGCGAAGCGGAAGATTTCACAGGAAAGAGGAACGAGATGAGCGAGACATATTCCGACGCAACCGCGCAGGACGAAGCCGCACGCAGCGCGGCGAGTGCACGCGCGCTGAGCCATTTCATCAACGGCAAGACGGTCGAAGGCACGAGCGGGCGCTTCGGCGACGTCTTCAATCCGGCGCTCGGCAGCGTCAGCGCGCGCGTGCCGTTCGCGAGCGTCGCCGAGGTGGACGCCGCGGTCGCTGCCGCCAAAGCCGCGTTTCCCGCCTGGAGCGAAACCGCGCCGATCAAACGCGCGCGGGTGCTGTTCAAGTTCAAGGAACTGCTCGACCGTCATCACGATGAGCTCGCGGAGCTGATCACGCGCGAACACGGCAAGGTGTTCTCCGACGCCAAGGGCGAGGTGATGCGCGGCATCGAGATCGTCGAATTCGCGTGCGGCATCCCGAATCTGCTGAAGACCGATTTCACCGATCAGATTGGCGGCGGCATCGACAACTGGAATCTGCGGCAACCGCTCGGCGTGGTCGCGGGCATCACGCCGTTCAATTTCCCGATGATGGTGCCGTGCTGGATGTTCCCCGTCGCGCTCGCGTGCGGCAACACCTTCGTGCTGAAACCGTCCGAACGCGATCCGTCCGCGTCGAACCGGCTCGCCGAACTGCTGAAGGAAGCCGGCCTGCCGGACGGCGTGTTCAACGTCGTGCACGGCGACAAGGTCGCGGTCGACGCGCTGCTCGTGCATCCGGAAGTCAGCGCGCTGTCGTTCGTCGGCTCCACGCCGATCGCCGAATACATCTACACCGAAGGCACGAAGCGCGGCAAGCGCGTGCAGGCGTTGGGCGGTGCCAAGAATCACCTCGTCGTCATGCCCGACGCCGATCTCGACCAGGCCGTCGACGCCCTGATCGGCGCCGCCTACGGCTCGGCCGGCGAGCGCTGCATGGCGATTTCGGTGGCGGTCGCGGTGGGGCATATCGCCGATGAGCTGATCGAGCGTCTGACGCCGCGCGTGAATAGCCTGAAGATCCTCAACGGCATGGAAGCGGCGGCCGAGATGGGGCCGCTCGTCACCCGCGCGCATCGCGACAAGGTGCTCGGCTATATCGACGCTGGCGTCGCCGCGGGCGCGAAGCTCGTCGTCGATGGGCGCGGTCATCAGGTCGCGGGGCACGAGAAGGGTTTCTTCCTCGGCGGCACGCTGTTCGACGACGTGTTACCCGACATGAAGATCTACCGCGAGGAGATTTTCGGACCGGTGCTATGCGTCGTGCGCGTGCCCGACTTCGCCTCCGCGGTCGAACTGATCAACGCGAATCAGTTTGCGAACGGCGTGTCGCTGTTCACGTCCGACGGCGGCATTGCACGCGCGTTTTCCCGGCAGATCGAGATCGGCATGGTCGGCATCAACGTGCCGATTCCGGTGCCGATGGCCTGGCATTCGTTCGGCGGCTGGAAGAAGTCGCTGTTCGGCGATCATCATGCGTACGGCGAGGAAGGCGTGCGGTTTTACACGCGCTACAAGAGCATCATGCAGCGCTGGCCTGACAGCATCGCGAAGGGCGCCGAATTCACGATGCCGGTCGCCAAATAAGCTGGCGGCTTTGCGCGGCATCAAGTCGGCAAGCGCGCCAGGAAAACAATAAAAGCGCAATAAAAGCGCTTCGCGGCGCACGCGTGGAAGCGATCGAGCAGCCACGCATGCGCCGCAAAAATGCTTAGGAGGCTAAACGATGAGTCATACCGACAGTACGCCTCGCGCCGCACGGCGACTCGAAGGCGAGTTCGACTACGTCATCGTCGGCGCGGGTACCGCCGGCTGCGTGCTGGCGAACCGGCTCACCGAAGATCCTGACATCCACGTGCTGCTGCTCGAAGCCGGGGGGAAGGACGACTATCACTGGATTCACGTGCCGGTCGGCTACCTGTATTGCATCGGCAATCCGCGCACGGACTGGCTGTACAAGACCCAGGCCGAGCCGGGTCTGAACGGCCGCACGCTGTCGTATCCGCGCGGGCGTGTGCTCGGCGGCAGTTCGTCGATCAACGGCATGATCTACATGCGCGGTCAGCGGGAAGACTACGACGAGTGGGCGCGTGTGACGAACGACAGGAGGTGGTCCTGGAACGCGGTGCTGCCGGTCTTCAGGCGCAGCGAGGATCACCACGGCGGCGCCAACGAAGCGCACGGCGCGGGCGGACCGTGGCGCGTCGAGAAGCAGCGCCTCAAATGGAAGATTCTCGAAGAGTTCGCGCAAGCCGCGCAGCAAACCGGCATCCCCGCCACCGACGATTTCAATCGTGGCGATAACACCGGTGTCGGCTACTTCGACGTCAACCAGAAGCGTGGCATTCGCTGGAATGCGTCGAAGGCGTTTTTGCGGCCCGCGTTGAAGCGGGAGAACCTCACTGTCATCACCGGTGCCCACACGCAGCGTGTCGTGTTCGATGGCCGCCGCTGCACCGGAGTCGAATATCGTGGCGGCGAGGTCGACTATCTCGCCAAAGCGCGTTGCGAAGTGATCCTTTCCGCCGGCGCGGTCAACTCGCCGCAACTGCTCGAATTGTCCGGTGTCGGCAATGGCGCGCGTCTGCAGAATCTCGGCATCGAGGTCGTTCAGGATCTGCGCGGTGTCGGTGAAAATCTGCAGGACCATCTGCAACTGCGCATGGCGTATCAGGTGCAGGGCGTGCGCACGCTGAATACGATGTCCGCGCACTGGTGGGGCAAGCTGATGATCGGCATGCGGTACGCGTTGTTTCAGAGCGGACCGATGTCGATGTCGCCGTCGCAACTCGGCGCGTTCGCGAAGTCCGACGCCGACGATCGCTCGCTGTCGCGACCCGATCTCGAGTATCACGTGCAGCCCTTGTCGCTTGATCGCTTCGGGGAACCGCTGCATCGCTTCAATGCGTTCACGGCTTCGGTGTGTCAGCTGCGCCCCACGTCGCGCGGCAGCATTCATATTGCGTCGGCCGATGCTTGCGCGCCACCGTTGATCGCGCCGAACTATCTGTCGACCGACTACGACCGCCACGTCGCCGCGAACGCGCTACGTCTGACGCGTCGCATCGTCGCGGCGCCCGCGCTCGCGCGCTATCAGCCGCGGGAGATCCTGCCGGGCCTCCAGTATCAAAGTGAAGAAGAATTGCAGCAGGCCGCGGGTGCGGTCGGCACGACGATCTTCCATCCGGTCGGCACCTGCCGCATGGGCACGACCGACGATCCCGCCGCGGTCGTCGACAACCGGCTACGAGTTATCGGAGTCGAGGGCTTGCGTGTCGTCGATGCGTCGGTGATGCCCAACATCACGTCAGGTAACACCAATTCGCCGACGCTGATGATCGCCGAGCGCGCCGGCGACATGATCCGCGAGGATCGTCGCGCGCGCGTGAGCGGCAGCATGGCCGCGCATACCGGTGTTGCCGCGTCGATGTCAGTTGTGTGACATGACTCGGTGAGCGCATCGGTCAGGTTTTTCGCCGCGTACGTGAAGCTTGTGAACCGCGCGTCACATATGCACGGCGCGGGCCTCGTTCCCTAAGTGCAAATCCCAATGATTGCGCTGCATCATTGGCGCGACAATGGCAGCCATGCTGCGTGCCACGCCATGGATTACCGTTCGGATTGGTGCAGCACGCCAAGGAGCGGCAAGGGGTGCCGCAAAAACAACAAGTCGCGCAGAGCTTCGCGCGGAAAGATCGTAGTGCTTCGCCTTACTCCGTATGGAAGGGAACATGATTCTCGGCGATACGATTCTCGAAACGCGCGGCCTCACCCGCGAGTTCAAAGGCTTTGTCGCCGTGAACGGCGTGAACCTGCGCGTGCGCCGTGGCTCGATCCATGCGCTGATCGGCCCCAATGGAGCGGGCAAGACCACCTGCTTCAATCTGCTCACCAAATTTCTCGAACCCACTGCGGGCCAGATCGTTTTCAACGGTGTCGATATCACCGGCGAACGGCCAGCTCAGATCGCGCGGCGCGGCATCATCCGTTCGTTCCAGATTTCCGCGGTATTTCCGCATCTGACGGCATTGCAGAACGTGCGCATCGGGTTGCAGCGCTCGCTCGGCACCGCGTTTCACTTCTGGAAGAGCGAGCGTACGTTGCGCCGTCTGAACGATCGCGCGATGGATCTGCTGACCCAGGTCGGCCTGACCGATTTCGCCGATGTGTTGACGGTCGAGCTCGCCTACGGCCGCAAGCGCGCGCTCGAAATCGCGACCACGCTCGCGATGGAGCCGGAACTGATGCTTCTCGACGAGCCCACGCAAGGCATGGGTCATGAGGACGTCGATCGCGTGACCGCGCTGATCAAGAAAGTGTCGGCCGGACGCACGATCCTGATGGTCGAACACAATATGAATGTGATCGCCGGTATCTCCGACACGATCACCGTGCTGCAACGGGGTGAAGTGCTCGCCGAGGGCAGCTACGCGGAAGTGTCGAAGAATCCGCTCGTGATGCAAGCCTACATGGGCAGCGCCGACGCGGCGCTCGCCGGAGCCCACGCATGAATACGACGGTCGAGCGCGAAGGCCTCGAAGCGAACGAAACGAAAAGCGGCGCACCCGCGCTGGAAATCGCGGGACTGCAAGCCTGGTACGGGGAATCCCACATTCTGCACGGCGTCGATCTGTCGGTCGGCCGCGGCGAGGTCGTGACGCTGCTCGGACGCAATGGCGCGGGCCGCACCACGACGCTACGCGCGATCATGGGCCTCACGGGTCGCCGTACCGGCTCGATCCGTATCGACGGACGCGAAACCGTCGGCTTGCCCACGCATCGCATCGCGCATTGCGGCATCGGCTATTGCCCGGAAGAACGCGGCATTTTCTCGAGCCTGTCGTGCGAGGAAAATCTGCTGCTGCCGCCGCCCGTCGGCGACAAGGCGCGCATGATGTCGCTCGAGGAAATCTACGCGATGTTCCCGAATCTGCACGAGCGGCGCATGAGTCAGGGCACGCGGCTCTCGGGCGGCGAACAACAGATGCTCGCGGTCGCGCGGATTCTGCGCACCGGCGCGAATCTGCTGCTGCTCGACGAAATCTCGGAAGGGCTCGCGCCCGTGATCGTGCAGGCGCTCGCGCGCATGATCGTTACGCTGAAGGCGCGCGGCTACACGATCGTGATGGTTGAGCAGAACTTCCGCTTCGCCGCGCCGCTCGCGGATCGTTTTTATGTGATGGAGCACGGCATGATCGTCGAGCATTTCGGGGCTAGCGAGCTCGAAGGCAAGATGCCGGTGCTGCACGATTTACTGGGCGTATAGACACGGACACACGCGCGCCCGACTGCCTCTGATAACCACAAGCGAAGAACCAGGAGACATGCATGAAAAAGAACCCACTCGCGCGAATTGCCTCACTCTGTTTTGCAGTCGCCGCCGGCACCGCACTGACGCTGGGCAGCGCGCAAGCGGCCGACGATGCCGTGAAGATCGGCTTCATCACGGACATGTCGGGGCTGTACGCGGATATCGACGGGCAGGGCGGTCTTGAAGCGATCCGGATGGCGGTCGCCGACTTCGGCGGCAAGGTCAACGGCAAGCCGATCACGGTGCTGTACGCGGATCACCAGAACAAGGCGGACATCGCGGCATCGCGCGCTCGTGAGTGGTTCGACCGCGACGGCGTGGACATGGTGATCGGCGGCACGAACTCGGCGACCGCGCTGTCGACTAACACCGTCGCGGGCGAGAAGCACAAGGTCTATATCAACGTCGGCGCCGGCGCCGATACGTTGACCAACGAGCAATGCACGCCGTACACGATCCACTACGCATACGACACGACCGCACTCGCGAACGGCACGGGCTCGGCCGTGACGAAGCAGGGCGGCAAGACCTGGTACTTCCTGACGGCAGACTACGCATTCGGCAAGGCGCTCGAAAAAGCGACCGCGGAGGTCGTGAAGGCGAACGGCGGCCAGGTGCTCGGCGAGGTGCGTCATCCGCTGTCGGCGTCGGACTTCTCGTCGTTCCTGCTGCAGGCGCAGGCGTCGAAGGCACAGATCCTCGGCCTCGCGAACGCGGGCGGCGACACGATCAACGCGATCAAGGCCGCGAAGGAATTCGGCATCACCAAGACGATGAAGCTCGCCGCGCTGCTGATGTTCATCAACGACGTGCACAGCCTCGGTCTCGAAACGACGCAAGGTCTCGTGTTGACCGACAGCTGGTACTGGAACAAGGACGCCGACACGCGTAAGTGGTCGCAGCGCTACTTCGACAAGATGAAGAAGATGCCGTCGAGCCTGCAGGCTGCCGACTACTCGGCGGCGATGAACTATCTGAAGGCGGTGCAGGCGGTGGGCACGACCGATCCGGACAAGGTGATGGCGCAGTTGCGCAAGACGAAGATCGACGACTTCTACGCGAAGGGCTACATCCGTCAGGACGGCAGCATGATCCACGACATGTACCTGATGCAGGTGAAGACGCCGGCGGAATCGAAGGAGCCGTGGGATTACTACAAGATCACTGCGACGATTCCGGGCGATCAGGCCTTCACGACCAAGGCGCAGACCCGCTGCGCGCTGTGGAAGTAAGCGCGGGCGCAGTAAGCGGTCGAGGACCGCGCAGACCTGAGAGAACCGCCGGCGCTGCAGAGGCACGCGCTGGCGGATGACCGTTTCAGATGCCGCACGCGATGGGCAGCGTCGCCGCTCGTCGCGTGCCGGCCGGATCGTGCGTGACCGATCTCACCTTGACGATGGCTTGAAGGGCTAAGGGCTTCAATGGACATCTTTGGCGTTCCGCTACCGGCGATGCTGAGCCAGCTTCTGCTCGGGCTCGTGAACGGCTCGTTCTACGCGATTCTGAGCCTCGGGCTGGCGATTATTTTCGGCCTGCTCAACGTGATCAACTTCGCGCATGGCGCGCTGTTCATGCTCGGGGCGATGCTCGCGTGGATGGGGCTGGCGTATTTCAATCTGCCGTACTGGGTGATGCTCGTGCTCGCGCCGCTGATCGTCGGGCTGGTCGGCGTCGCGATCGAGCGCTCGATGCTGCGCTGGCTTTACAAGCTCGATCATCTGTATGGCCTGTTGCTGACGTTTGGCCTCACACTCGTGATCGAGGGCGTGTTCCATTCGATCTACGGCTCGTCGGGCCAGCCGTACGATGTGCCGTCGGCGCTGTCGGGCGCGACCAACCTCGGCTTCATGTATCTGCCGAACTATCGCGCATGGGTGGTGGTCGCGTCGCTGGTCGTGTGCTTTGCGACCTGGTTCGTGATCGAGAAGACGCGGCTTGGCGCGTATCTGCGCGCGGGCACCGAAAACCCGAAGCTTGTCGAGGCGTTCGGCGTCAACGTGCCGCTGATGATCACGCTGACCTACGGCTTCGGCGTCGCGCTCGCGGCGTTTGCCGGCGTGCTCGCCGCGCCGGTGATTCAGGTCTCGCCCCTGATGGGCCAGTCGATGATCATCACCGTGTTCGCGGTGGTCGTGATCGGCGGCATGGGCTCGATCATGGGCTCGATCCTGACCGGCCTGATGCTCGGCGTAGTCGAAGGACTCACGCGTGTGTTCTACCCCGAGGCGTCGGCGACCGTCGTCTTCGTGATCATGGCGCTCGTGTTGCTCGTGCGTCCGGCGGGTCTTTTCGGCAGGGAAAAATGATGCAGAGAAAGGTGCTCTACGGTCTGCTGCTGATCGTGCTGCTCGCGGTGCCGGTGCTCGGCATCTATCCGCTCTTCGTGATGAAGGTGCTGTGCTTCGCGCTGTTCGCGGCCGCCTTCAATCTGCTGATCGGCTATACGGGCTTGCTGTCCTTTGGTCATGCGATGTTTCTCGCGTCGGCCGGTTACGTGACCGGCTATGCGATGCAGACGCTCGGCTTTTCGCCGGAGCTCGGCGTGCTGAGCGGCACCGCGGCGGCGACGCTGCTTGGGCTCGTCGTCGGCTTCTTCGCGATTCGCCGTCAGGGTATCTACTTCGCGATGGTGACGCTCGCGCTCGCGCAGATGGTCTACTTCGTGTTCCTGCAGGCGCCGTTCACGCACGGGGAAGACGGTCTGCAAGGCGTGCCGCGCGGCAAGCTGTTCGGCGTGCTCGATCTCTCTTCGGACGTCGCGCTATATTTCGTCGTGCTCGCGGTGATCGTCGCGGCTTTCCTGCTGATCGTGCGGATCGTGCATTCGCCGTTCGGGCAGGTGCTCGTCGCGATCAAGGAAAACGAGCCGCGCGCGGTGTCGCTCGGCTACGACACCGACCGTTTCAAGCTGCTCGCATTCATTCTGTCGGCCGGCATTGCGGGTCTCGCGGGTTCGCTGAAGGTGCTGGTGCAAGGCTTCGAAACGCTGAGCGATGCCTATTGGACGATGTCCGGCCTCGTGATCCTGATGACGCTGGTGGGCGGCATGGGCACGCTGTTCGGGCCGTTGCTCGGCGCCGCGTTGATCGTGTCGCTCGAAGACAGGCTCGGCGATATCGGCGCGGCACTTGCGTCGATGACCGGCATCGACTGGTTCCGCTCGCTCGGCGAATCGGTGACGATCGTCACCGGGCTGATTTTCATCGCGTGTGTGCTGGCGTTCCGGCGCGGCATAGTCGGTGAGATCGTCGCGCGAGTGCGACCGTTGCGGGCTTGAGAGTGGCTGTTTGATCCCGCCCGCGTGGTCGCTCGCTTGATGCAGTGCGATACGAAATTGCTTCGACGTCCGATCTAATTGCGGCTCGTGCTGAAGGTCCGCGGGATCAGGGACTCGGGCGAACCTGTGGCAAACCGTGCGACGAAAAGCGCCCTACGCGCCCCAATCCGGTGCCGCAGTGCACCACTAGGGTAATTGCTAGTTGTGACTGCTGGGGTGGTCGTTTAATCTTCATGCAGTTCTGATGCACCACGAATTTGCCGGTGGAGAACGAGGAGACAAGTGAGGCACTCAGTGCCCAGAAGAAAGCGCTGTTGGATTGATATCCAACAGCGCTTTTTTATTGGTGTTTATCGAATTTTTTGACGCGATCTCCCGGCTATTTCACGCGCCATTTTTTACTCTCCGTTAGCCGCTGAGGTAAACGTCACAAGCCTGCGAAACGCTTGCAGCACGGTGCTTGCGTCCGCTACACTCGCTATTCACCGACCATTGGGTTGGCAATTAAATTCGCGGATTTAATTGCAATTGAATAAGTGTTCAGGAAAAATTGATTTGAAAATCGGCGCCGTACCTGCTTAGCAGTGCTGCGAGTTCGGCATCGATGGTCTCGCGCGTCCAGGTGAGGGCTCGACGCCATCGGTATTTCAGGTGCCGCCAGACGATCTCGATCATGTTGAGCTCGGGGCTATAGGCAGGCAGGTAAAACAGGATGACCTTATGTTCGAGCAGCCAACGTTGGCGCGTCGCGTCGCTGATACCGTGATGGATGCTGGCATTGTCCAGCACGATCACCGTGGGCAGACCGTTCCCGGTGGCGAGCACACTGTCGATGAAGCACTCGACATCCTGGGCTTTAATGGTGCCGGTATGCGCGGCGTGGATCAGCGTGTTTTCGCCGAAGTCCAGTGCGCCGATCACGCTGCGGCGGCAGTGATGGTTCGGTTCGACCTGGTGAGGCAAGCCTCGTGGTGACCAGCTACGTTGAACCGGCGGCGATCCATGGAAGCCCGCCTCATCGAGATACACCAACCGCACGGCGTCCCCGCGTGCAGCCTGTTGGAGTTTCTCGAGTGTGGCCTGTTTCATTGCGAACGCTTCTTCGTTGCGCTTTTTTTGAGCGCGTAGCGGTTGCGCTTGAACGAAAAGCCGTTGCGCTTGAGAGCTTCGCCCAGCGTTTCGACCTTGCAGGGCAGCGGCTCGTTGAGCGCGGCTTCGACGCGCTGGGCAATGCCACCAAGGGTCAGCGGTTCGGCGCGGGCGATCTCAAGGGCCACAGCGATCTGGGCTTCAGTCAGCAGCGCATGCCGGCCGCCGTTATGTGCGCCCATCAAGCCGCATATGCCCCGCTCGCGCCATGCGTGCGACCAGTTGTAGACGCTCTGGCCACTCACGCCCAGTTGCGCCGCAATGGCGCGGGCCTTGAGGCCACGTCCGAGCATCAACAGGCCCGCCGCGCGTGTGCGCGTATCCCGATGACGGTGATTGATCGACATCTGCTGCAATGTCAGCTCCTCGACTGCCTTCAACACTACGACACACTTCATCCACGACCCCGGCACCGACCAAGACGCCAGGTTAGCCAAAGTCAAACCGTTTTACCAGGAACACTTAACGGGGTTAATAGAGGAGCAGGATGAAGTCGGCATTGCGTTGGATCAGCGTGGCATTGGTCGCCACAGCGGTCTCGGCTGCTTGGAGCGGCCATGCATTCGCGGACGTGAAAATCGGCGTCACCGTGTCGGCAACAGGACCGGCCGCATCGCTCGGCATTCCGGAAAGGAACACGATCGCGCTGCTGCCGAAAGAAGTGGCGGGCCAGAAGATCGACTACATCGTCCTCGACGACGCAACCGATTCCACCCAGGCGGTCAAGAACGCCCGCAAGCTCACTAGCGAAGACCACGTCGATGCACTGATCGGCTCGACCGTCGTGCCGAACTCGCTCGCCATGATCGACATCGCTGCCGAAACCTCGACGCCGATGATCTCTCTGGCCGCGGCCGCGGGCATCGTCGAGCCGATGGACGCGAAGCGTGGATGGGTCTTTAAAACGCCGCAAAACGACATTCTGATGGCCACGGCGATCGCGCAGCACATGGCCAATCACGGCGTGAAAACGGTCGCGTTCATCGGCTTTTCCGACGCGTACGGCGAGAGCTGGTTCACGGAATTCAGCAAAGCCGCTGACTTCGCGAAGATCAAGATCGTCGCGAACGAGCGCTTCGCGCGCAACGATGCATCGGTCACGGGCCAGGTGCTGAAGATGATGTCGCAGAAGCCGGACGCGGTGCTGATCGCCGGTGCGGGCACGCCGGCCGCGCTGCCGCAGAAAACGCTGAAGGAGCGCGGCTACAAGGGCAAGTACTATCAGACGCACGGCGTCGCGAACAACGACTTCCTGCGCGTGTGCGGCAAGGATTGCGAAGGCACGTGGCTGCCCGCTGGCCCACTGCTGGTCGCCGAGCAACTGCCCGAGGCGAATCCGGTGAAGAAAAGCGCGCTCGCATACAAGCATGCGTATGAAACGGCATATGGCGCGGGGTCGGTGTCGACGTTCGGCGGTCACGCATGGGACGCGGGTCTGCTGCTGCAGCATGCGATCCCGCTCGCGTTGAAGAAGGGGCAGCCAGGCACGCCGGCATTCCGCGAGGCGCTGCGTGCCGCGCTCGAAGGAACGAAAGATCTGCCCGCGTCGCACGGCATCTTCAACATGAGCGGGAACGACCATGCCGGCCTCGATCAGCGGGCGCGCGTGATGGTGCAGATCGTCGACGGCAAGTGGAAGCTCGCCGGCGACTGAGCGAAGGCTCTGCGCCACGGGACCTCATCGAAAAAGACGCGTGCAGTTGACGCGTCTTTTTTATTATCCGGGCCGGGTGTCCGCATCGCGCAAAAGTGTGGTTTCGCTGCTTCAGGACAAACCCGCATTTGGCGCACGCTCTCTTGACCGTCGATAATGCAGAACGCAAACTACTAACATATTAGTGGTTTAGGAGATGCCTGGTTGGAATAAAGCCGCGCCACGGAAACGCGGCGTATGACGCGAATGCGCACTCGCGCGACGCGAGAGGAGCGGTACCCAACGCAGCTGGGGAAGGTATGCGCGCCGAGCAGGGAAAACCATGCTTGGCACACTTGAACCCGCTCACTAGATTCAAACACCCGGCCCAGCAAGCCGGTTTATACATAGGCGCTTTTCAAAGCGTTTGGAGACTCGCAATGAAAAAGACAAGGCATTGGGTACGCACCGGCATCGCGATGGCGCTGATGTGCGGCGCGGGGGCTGCATTCGCGCAGGTGAAGATCGGCGTCACGTTGTCGACGACGGGGCCGGCCGCGTCGCTCGGGATTCCTGAAAAGAATACGATCGCGTTGCTGCCGAAGGAGATCGGCGGCAAGAGCGTGCAGTACATCATCCTCGACGACGGGTCGGACACCAGCAAGGCCGTGCAGAACACGCGCAAGCTGATCGACGAAGACCACGTCGACGCGATCATCGGCTCGACCGTCACGCCGAATTCGCTCGCGATGCTCGATCCGGCCGCTGAGGGCAAGACACCGGTGATCTCGCTCGCGGCATCGGCCGCGATCATTCAGCCGATGGATGCGAAGCGCGCATGGGCATTCAAACCACCTCAGAACGACAGCCTGATGGCCGAAGCGATCGCCGATTACATGCAGCATCACGGCGTGAAGACGGTCGGCTTCATCGGATTCTCGGACGCATACGGCGACAGCTGGAACACGACGTTCGACGCCGCCGCGAAAGCGCACAACCTGAAGATCGTGTCGAACGAGCGCTTCAACCGCACCGATGCATCGGTGACGGGCCAGGTGCTGAAGACGATGGGCGCGAATCCCGACGCGGTGCTGATCGCGGGCTCGGGCACGCCGTCGGCGCTGCCGGCCAAGACGCTGAAGGAGCGTGGCTACAAGGGCAAGATCTATCAGACTCACGGGGTCGCGAACAACGACTTCCTGCGCGTGTGCGGCAAGGATTGCGAAGGCGAACTGCTGCCGGCCGGTCCGATTCTCGTCGTCGATCAATTGCCGGATTCGAACCCGGTGAAGAAGTCGTCGGAAGCCTATAAGAACGCCTATGAGAAGGCTTATGGCGCGGGTTCGGTCGCGACCTTCGGCGGCCACGCATGGGATGCCGGCCAGATGTTGCAGGCTGCGATTCCGGTCGCGCTGAAGACCGCCCAGCCGGGCACGCCGGAGTTCCGCGCGGCGCTGCGCAACGCGCTCGAAAACATCAAGGAGCTGCCAGTGTCGCACGGCATCATGAACACCACCGCGAACGACCACAACGGCCTCGACCAGCGCGCACGCGTGATCGTGCAGATCGTCGACGGCAAGTGGAAGTTGCAGAACAACTAAGACTATTTACAAAAACAAGTAGCGGTACGCGCCTCTCGCGCAATCTGCGGTGCATGACGCCGCATTGCCATTGTGTTCGACGACAATGGCATCGACCGCCGCGCCGCGTCCCGGCGCGGCGGTTGTCTTTTCAGACATGCAGATCGATGGCCGGCTTCGCACCGCGCCGTCGCGACTGTTTCCCGGTTTTTCGATTTCGACGCTTCAGGACGAGGAAGTATGGATCTATCAATTGCGGCGATCCTCGCGCAGGACGGCATCACGACCGGCGCGATCTACGCGCTGCTCGCGCTTGCGCTGGTGCTGGTGTTCTCCGTCACGCGGGTGATCTTCATCCCGCAAGGGGAGTTCGTTTCGTACGGTGCGTTGACGCTCGCCGCACTGCAAACGCAGAAGTTTCCGGCCACCTGCTGGCTGTTGATGGCGATGGGCGCGGCATGCTTCGTCGTCGAGACGGCGGCCGTGTTGCGGCATGCTGAGCGGCGTCGTCATGCGGCGCGCACGCTGCCCGTGCTGGCGGGGAAGTACCTGCTGTTTCCGATCGCGGTCTACGCGCTCACGCGCGGCATCTTCCTGCAGCCGCTGCCGATGATCGTGCAGATCGCGCTGACGCTGCTGATCGTGATTCCGATGGGTCCGTTCGTGTATCGCCTTGCCTACGAGCCGATCGCGGAGGCGACCACGCTGCTGCTGTTGATCGTCGCGGTGGCCGTGCATTTCGTGATGGTCGGTCTCGGCCTCGTGATGTTCGGCGCCGAAGGCTCGCGCACCAACGCGTTTTCCGATGCGACGTTCAACATCGGCACGTTGTCGATCTCCGGCCAGAGCCTGTGGGTGATCGGCACCGCGGCCGTGCTGATCGGCGCGCTGTATTTGTACTTCGATCGCTCGATCTCGGGTAAGGCGTTGCGCGCGACGTCGGTGAACCGGCTCGGCGCGCGGCTCGTCGGCATCGGCACCACGCAGGCGGGACGCCTCGCATTCACGCTTGCGGCGGGGCTCGGCGCACTGTGCGGCATCCTCGTCGCGCCGCTCACGACGATCTACTACGACTCGGGCTTCCTGATCGGTTTGAAGGGCTTCGTGGGCGCGATCATCGGCGGTCTGGTCAGCTATCCGCTGGCGGCGGCCGGCTCGATTCTGGTTGGTCTGCTGGAGTCGTATTCGTCGTTCTGGGCTAGTGCTTATAAGGAAGTGATCGTGTTCACGTTAATCATCCCGGTGCTGCTGTGGCGCAGTCTTGCGAGTCCGCACGCCGAAGAGGAGGCGGAGTGACACGATGAAACGAATCATGCAAAAGAAGTTCTTCTGGTTGTTCCTCGTGGTGCTGTTCGCTTTGCCGGTTCTGCCGCATCCGATCCATGTACCCGAGTACTGGGTCACGCTGCTGAACTACATCGGTCTCTATTCGATCGTCGCGATCGGCCTCGTGCTGTTGACCGGCATCGGCGGGATGACGAGCTTCGGGCAGGCCGCGTTCGTTGGCATCGGCGCGTATGCAACCGCGTATCTGACGACGAACTTCGGCGTGTCGCCGTGGCTCGCACTGATCGCGGGCGTGATCGTCACTGCGCTGGTTGCGCTGATGCTCGGTCTCGTGACGATGCGCCTATCCGGCCACTTTCTGCCGCTCGGCACGATTGCGTGGGGGCTCGCGCTGTTCTACCTGTTCGGCAATCTCGACATGCTCGGCAAGTACGACGGCATCAACGGCATCCCGGTGTTGAATGTTTTCGGGATCAACCTCGAGTCCGGCCGCCATATCTATTACCTGATCTGGGTGGTCGTGCTCGGTGCGGTCGTCTCTGTTCAGAATCTGCTTAATAGCCGGCCGGGTCGCGCAATCCGCGCGTTGCGCGGCGGTGGTCTGATGGCCGAGGCAATGGGCGTCAACACCGGCTGGATGCGCGTCGTGATTTTCGTCTATGCGGCGGTGCTTGCGTCGGTCTCGGGTTTTCTGTACGCGCACTTGCAGCGCGCCGTGAATCCGACGCCGTTTGGACTGAATCACGGCATCGAGTTCCTGTTCATGGCGGTGGTGGGCGGCGTCTCGCACGTCTGGGGCGCGGTGCTCGGCGCGGCGATCCTGACCGTGCTGCAGGATTATTTGCAGACACTGCTGCCAAAACTGCTCGGCGAGAACGGCAACTTCGAAGTGATCGTGTTCGGCATCATCATGGTGCTGCTTCTGCAGTACGCGCGGCAGGGCGTCTGGCCGTTCGTCGCGCGCTTTTTCCCGCGTGGCCCGCGGGCGCATCTCGCCGATCACGCGGATCCTCTGCCGCAGCGCAACAAGCCACAGACCGGCGAAGACCTGCTGAAGGTGAACAAGGCGCGCAAGCAGTTCGGCGGTCTCGTCGCGGTGAACGACGTCAGCTTCGAGGTCAAAGCAGGGCAGATCATCGGGCTGATCGGACCGAACGGCGCGGGCAAGTCGACGACCTTCAATCTCGTGACCGGTGTGCTGCAGGCGACAAGCGGCGAGATCACGTTCCGCGGCGAGCGCATCGATGCGCTGAGTTCGCGTGAAATCGTCAAGCGCGGCATCGGCCGGACGTTCCAGCACGTGAAGCTGCTGCCGGGTATGACCGTGCTCGAGAACGTCGCGATCGGTGCGCATCTTCGTGGCCATGCGGGCGTGTGGCGCAGTGTCGTGCGGCTGAACAGCTCCGAAGAGCAGCGGTTGATGGCCGAAGCCGCTCGGCAGATTCGCCGCGTCGGCCTCGAACAGCACATGTATGACGAAGCGGGCAGCCTGGCGCTTGGTCAACAGCGGATTCTCGAAATTGCGCGCGCCCTGTGCTGCGACCCGACTCTGCTATTGCTCGATGAACCGGCCGCTGGTCTCCGGTATCAGGAAAAGCTTCAGCTCGCCGAACTGCTGCGCAGACTGAAGACAGAAGGGATGAGCGTGCTGCTCGTCGAACACGACATGGATTTCGTGATGAATTTGACGGACCGGCTCGTGGTGATGGAGTTCGGCACGCGGATCGCTGAGGGCCTGCCGCAGGAAGTCCAGCAGGATCCGGCGGTGCTCGAAGCGTATCTGGGTGGGGTGGAATGATGGACGACATGACAACGACCGGCGTGGCGGCGGCGGGACCGATTCTCGAAGTGAGCCAATTGTCCGTCCGCTACGGCAAGGTTGAAGCGCTGCACAATGCGGCGATCAAGGTGCGGGCGGGGCAGATCGTCTCCGTGATCGGCCCGAACGGCGCGGGAAAGTCGACGCTGCTGAATGCGATCATGGGCGCGTTGCCGACGTCCGGTCATGCGAAAGGCGCGGTTTCCTATCAGGGCGACGACGTCAGCGCGATGCCGGTCGAAAAACGCGTCGCGCTTGGAATGTGCCTGGTGCCGGAAAAGCGCGAGCTTTTCGCTTCGATGACCGTCGAGGACAATCTGCTGCTTGGCGCCTACCGGCGCAAGCGAGCAGGGGAGCGCAACTTTCTCGATCAGCTGGAACCGGTGTTCGAACTGTTTCCGCGGCTGAAGGAGCGGCGCAAGCAGGCGGCCGGCACGCTTTCCGGCGGCGAGCGGCAGATGCTCGCGGTCGGCCGCGCCCTGATGGGCAAGCCCGATCTGCTGATGCTGGACGAGCCGAGCCTCGGTCTCGCGCCGCTGATCGTGAAGGAAATCTTTCACATCATCAGCGCCTTGCGGCAGACGGGCGTCGCGACCCTGCTGATCGAGCAGAATGCGCGCGCTGCATTGCAGATCTCGGACTACGGCTACGTGCTGGAAACCGGCGAGTTGGCACTGGAAGGACCGGCAACCGAACTCGCGCAAAATCCCCGGGTGATCGAAACCTATCTCGGTCTTGCCAAAAAGGTCGCATAAGCCCGCACTTATTTCGCTGATCGCTGTCTCTGGAAGCGGTGTGTTTCACGTGAAACACACCGCTTTTTTATTGTTTCACCATTCGGACGAAATTCGGGCCGAAACTGAACCCGTTATAATTCGCCCATACATTTCTTTTGAAGGCTCACGCGACGATCTGGCGTGAGATCCCGCGATGCTTTTTCCCTCAGAATTTGACGTAATCGTCGTCGGTGGCGGTCATGCCGGCACCGAAGCTGCTTTGGCGTCGGCGCGCATGGGCAACAAAACGCTGCTTTTGACCCATAACATCGAGACCCTTGGTCAGATGAGCTGCAATCCGTCGATTGGCGGCATTGGCAAAGGCCATCTGGTCAAGGAGGTCGACGCGCTCGGTGGCGCCATGGCGGCCGCTACCGACGAAAGCGGCATCCAGTTTCGGATCCTGAATTCGTCGAAAGGACCGGCGGTCCGCGCGACGCGCGCTCAGGCTGACCGCGTGCTGTACAAAGCGGCGATCCGCCATCGTCTAGAGAATCAGCCGAACCTCTGGCTATTTCAGCAGGCCGTCGACGATCTGATGGTCGAGGGCGACCGCGTGGTCGGCGCCATCACGCAAGTGGGTATTCGTTTCCGGTCGCGCGCGGTGGTGCTGACGGCGGGCACGTTCCTCGACGGCAAGATTCACGTGGGGTTGAACAACTACACCGGTGGACGCGCGGGCGACCCGGCTGCGGTTTCGCTGTCGGTGCGGTTGAAAGAGCTGAAGCTACCGCAGGGCCGGCTTAAGACCGGTACGCCACCGCGAATCGACGGTCGCACGATCGACTATTCGCAGCTCGAAGAGCAGCCCGGCGATCTGGACCCGGTGCCGGTGTTCTCGTTCCTCGGGCGTGTCGAGCAGCACCCGCGCCAGGTGCCGTGCTGGGTCACGCATACGAATCAACGGACACATGACATCATTCGCGGCGGTCTCGATCGCTCGCCGATGTACACAGGCGTGATCGAGGGGGTGGGGCCACGCTATTGCCCGTCGATCGAGGACAAGATTCACCGGTTTGCGTCGAAGGAATCGCATCAGATCTACCTCGAGCCGGAAGGTCTGACGACCAACGAGTTCTATCCGAACGGGATCTCGACGAGCCTGCCCTTCGACGTGCAGCTCGAGCTGGTGCGTTCGATGCGCGGCCTCGAGCATGCGCATATCCTGCGCCCGGGCTACGCGATCGAGTACGACTATTTCGATCCGCGTGGCCTGAAGGCATCGCTAGAAACGAAGGTGATCAGTGGCCTGTTCTTCGCCGGACAGATCAACGGGACGACCGGCTACGAAGAGGCAGCTGCACAGGGCACGCTGGCCGGCATCAACGCCGGTCTGTTCGTGCAAGGCAAGGAAGCATGGTGTCCGCGTCGCGACCAGGCTTATCTCGGCGTGCTCGTGGACGATCTAGTCACGCGCGGGGTGTCCGAGCCGTACCGGATGTTCACGAGCCGCGCGGAATACCGTCTGAGCTTGCGCGAAGACAACGCCGATATGCGGCTGACGGAGATCGGGCGCGAACTTGGCGTGGTCGATGACGCTCGCTGGGACGCCTTCAGTCGCAAGCGTGACGCTGTTTCACGTGAAACACAGCGCTTGCGTTCAACTTGGGTCAATCCTAAGACCTTATCGGCAGAAGAGGCGACCGCCTTGCTTGGCAAGTCAATCGACCACGAATACAGTCTCGCGGACCTGCTGCGTCGTCCGGGCGTCAGCTACGACGGCGTCTGCGGGCTGCGTGACGGCACTTGTGGCGCGCCCGAAGCACTTGCGGAAGACCCCGTGCTGCTCGCGCAAATCAAGGAACAGATCGAAATCGGCGTCAAATATCAGGGCTACATCGACCGACAGGCCGGTGAGATCGAACGCAACGAGGCGCAAGAGAACACGCGTCTGCCTGAAGGGCTGGACTACACCGAGGTCCGTGGGCTGTCGTTCGAAGCTCGCCAGAAGTTGATGCAGTTCCGGCCGGAAACGATCGGACAGGCGTCGCGTATTTCCGGTATCACGCCTGCCGCGATCTCGCTGCTGATGGTCCATCTGAAGCGTGGCCTCGGGCGTCGTCCGTCGAAGTCCGCCGAGCCCGGCGCCGACAGCACGCCGGTGGTTCAATGACGGCAGCGCAGAGGGGAATCGACCAACAGGCCTTGGCGTCATTGCTGGCGGAAGGTGTCCGTGAACTTGGTCTCGAACTCAGCGACGCGCAGCAGCGCAAGCTGCTCGATTACGTCGCGCTGCTCGCGAAGTGGAACAACGTCTACAACCTGACAGCGATCCGCGATCCGAGGCAGATGCTAATCCAGCACATTCTCGATTCGCTATCGATCGTGCCGCACCTGGCGCCGCGCGGGCCGTCGTCGGTGCTCGACGTCGGTTCGGGCGGGGGGTTGCCGGGCATCGTGCTCGCGATCGTGCTGCCCGATTGGACCATCACGACGAACGACATCGTCCATAAGAAGACTGCCTTTCAGTCGCAGGCGAAGGCGGAACTGGGCCTCGCGAACCTGTCGGTTGTGACCGGTCGGGTGGAGACGCTGCGGCCTGGCGCCGAAGTACCGGCAAAGTTCGACGTAATTGTCTCGCGCGCGTTCGCAGAACTCTCGGATTTCGTTACACTGGCCCGTCATCTGGTTGCGGAGCAGGGCGCAATTTGGGCGATGAAGGGTATGCGGCCGGATGCCGAAATCGCGCGTCTGCCGGCGGGCGCTCGCGTGGAACAGATCATCCGGCTGAACGTGCCGTCGCTCGACGCCGAGCGGCATCTGATCGAGGTGCGAGTGGACCCCGAAAGCTGACGGCCGCTTCGGCCTGTCAACACCCTCAACGATTTTCACTTCATCCAAGCAGCAAAAGGGACACACCAACGATGGCAAAAATCTTCTGCGTTGCGAACCAGAAGGGCGGCGTCGGCAAGACGACCACCACAGTCAATCTGGCCGCGAGCCTGGCAGCGCAGGGACAGCGAGTCCTTCTCATCGATCTGGACCCGCAAGGCAACGCCACGATGGGCAGCGGTATCGACAAGGCCGAATGTACGAACACGGTCTACGAGGTGCTCGTGGACAACGTGTCGGTGGCCGATGCGCGCGTACGGCCCGAGGCGGTCGGATACGACGTGCTTCCCGCGAACCGTGAGCTCGCGGGCGCCGAGGTCGAACTCGTCAGCATGCAGAATCGCGAGCGTCAACTGAAGGCGGCGCTCGCCGGGGTCGAGGGCGAGTACGATTTCGTGCTGATCGATTGCCCGCCGGCTTTGTCACTGCTGACGCTCAACGGACTATGCGCCGCGCACGGCGTCGTCATTCCGATGCAGTGCGAATACTTCGCGCTCGAAGGGCTGTCCGACCTCGTCAACACGATCAAGCAGGTCCATGCGAATCTGAATCGCGACCTCAAGGTGATCGGTCTGCTGCGCGTCATGTTCGATCCGCGCATTACGTTGCAACAGCAAGTCTCGGATCAATTGAAAGAGCACTTCGGCGACAAGGTCTTCGACGCGGTGATTCCACGCAACGTGCGATTGGCCGAGGCGCCCAGCTATGGGCTGCCCGGTGTGGTGTTCGACAGGGCGTCGCGAGGCGCGCAGGCGTACGTGCAGTTCGGCGTCGAAATGATTGAGCGGGTGCGCGCGCTGAATGACGCGCCCCAGGCATCCTAAGCGGATCGAGGAAGCACGATGAACGCAGTAGCAAGAAAGAAGGGACTGGGCCGCGGTTTGGAGGCATTGCTCGGCGGCACCGCCGATATCACCGAGGCAGCGGTGATCGACGGCGCACCGAACGTATTGCCGCTCGGCAAGATGCAGGCGGGCAAATACCAGCCGCGCACGCGCATGGACGAAGGCGCGCTGCAGGAGCTTGCGGCGAGCATCCGTGCGCAAGGGCTGATGCAGCCGATTCTCGTGCGTCCGATCGCGGCGGACCGCTATGAGATCATCGCAGGGGAGCGGCGTTTTCGCGCGGCGCGGCTCGCGGGCCTCGACGAGGTGCCGGTGCTTGTGAAGGACGTGCCCGACCAGGCCGCCGCGGCGATGGCGCTGATCGAAAACATCCAGCGCGAGGATCTGAATCCCCTCGAAGAGGCCCAGGGGATCCAGCGCCTGCTCGACGAATTCAATTTCACGCATGAGCAGGCGGCAGAGTCGGTGGGCCGCTCGCGAAGCGCGGTGTCGAACCTGCTGCGTCTGCTGAACCTTGCGACACCGGTACAGACGATGTTGCTCGCCGGCGATCTCGACATGGGCCACGCTCGCGCGCTGCTCGCCGTCGATGCCGCGACACAGATCACGCTGGCCAACCAGGTCGTCAACAAGCGCCTGTCTGTGCGCGAGACGGAAAAGCTGGTTGCGATGACCACGAAGGTGACGCCGGCGGCCAAGGCCCGCGCGAATCCGGACGGCGGCCGTGACACGCGACGCCTGGAAGAGGAACTGTCGGACCTGCTGTCCGCTACGGTGAAAATCAAGCTCGGCCGACGCGGTCGCGGCCAGGTGCTGGTGGACTTCGGCGATCTCGACGCGCTGGAAGGCATTCTGGTTCGTTTGCGCGGGAACGCGAACGTCTGAGCACAGATTGGCGCTCAGCAGGCAAGAGTGGTAAACGGCTGGCGGCCTGTGCATCAGCACTGCCGCGAGTTGGTCTACCTCGGTGCGAGCGGCTATTGTGGATTCCAAAACAACCGATGCACGAATAATCAGGAATCCTAGCTTCAGACGCTCCACATTCACCCGATAATCATCCTGACGAGCCGCTATCAAAAGCGACCCGATCATCATTGAAATTTGCGGTGAGGCTGATTCAGCTCATTAGAAGAGCTATCCCGTTCAGCCCTTAAAAAGAGGCATTTGTTGCATTTTCGAGACGTCTGCCGCTGGGTCGGAACGCACTGCCAACGAGCTTCGATCCACGCGACCACCCGCACGGGTTTTGCCGCCCCCCGCCCGCCTTACATTTGACGTGTTTCGCGTCGTTAGCGTACGTTTTACCGCATCGTGAAGGGAAGTTTCACGCGGTTATAGGCTGGCCTAAAGTCTTGAATTGCCTGCAACTATCGCTTACAATCGCCCGGATTTAATTGCACGGCAACCCCGTAAGCGCTGCGTAAACTCGCGGGCTGAACGAGACTTTCGGAACATTGCGATGGCGGTCAAAACGTCGAATCTGTCGCCGGAGAATGGTGACGACAGACACCGCGCTGAACGCTCCGCACCCGAGATGTCCTCCAGTCGGCAGTTCGATCCGGCCGAAGCGTGGGATGACGCGCAGGAAGATAACAATATCGTTCCGCTCACGCGGGCCGAGGCGGAAAAGCTGTTTGGTCCCGGCGTGGGTCGTCCATCGCGCGTAACGCCGTTCAGGGTCGTCGCAGCGCAAATGGTTTTGTCCCTGGTCGCAACGCTGTTGTGGTGGCTGTTCTACAAGCCGCCGGGCGCTGCTGCGCTGTCCGCGTTCCTCGGGGGGGCGATCTGCTGGGTGCCGGGCGCGTTGTTCGCGGCACGACTGAAAAAGCAGGGCGGCGCCGAGACCGTGATGAGCTGGATGATCGGCGAAGCACTCAAGATGGGGACAACGATTGCGATGTTTGTCGCAATCGCCTTCTGGTATCACGACGTACGCTGGATTCCGCTGCTCGTGACCTACCTCATCGCGCTGAAGACTTACTGGATCGCCTTGGCGTGGCGCTAAGGTAGCAGCACAAAAAACAGCAGCAAAAAGAATTTAAGGCCGGCGCGCAGCGCCGGCACGGGTGTGCGGGTGAGACAGGGCCCGCACCCGGCGCGTTCCCGCAACACAGTGTTCCGGCGGGAGCGGCCTCGAACGATTTTCGACAATTTGGGTGGCTTTAACGATATGGCAGCTAGCGAAGGCACGCGCGCAATGGATCCGTCCGAGTACATCGCGCACCACTTGCAGAACTTTTCCACCGCACACCAGACGTCGATTTTCGACATCCATGTGTGGAATCTCGACACCCTTTTCTGGTCGATCGTGTGCGGCCTCGTCACGATCTTCGTGCTGCATCTGGCAGCCCGCAAGGCAACGGCCGGCGTGCCGGGTCGCTTCCAATGCGCGATCGAAATGCTTGTCGAAATGGTCGAGGATCAATCGAAGGCCATGATCCACGGCTCGCGCACCTTCATCGCGCCGCTCGCGCTGACCGTGTTCGTCTGGGTCGCGCTAATGAACTCACTCGACTTCATTCCCGTCGACCTGCCGGGCCGTGTGATCGGCTGGCTGGGTCTGTCCGAAGCCATCCCGCACCACCGCATCGTGCCGACCGCCGACCTGAACGGCACGATCGGTATCGCGCTCGGCGTGTTCGTGCTGATGATTTACTACAACTTCAAGATCAAGGGCGTTGGCGGCTTCGTGCATGAACTGCTGTCCGCTCCGTTCGGCGCGCATCCGCTGCTGTGGATCCCGAACCTCGCACTGAACATCATCGAGTTCGTCGCGAAGACGGTCTCGCTCGGCATGCGGTTGTTCGGCAACATGTACGCGGGCGAACTGTTGTTCCTGCTGATTGCCCTGCTCGGCAGCATCTGGAGCTTCGGCGCGGACACGACGGTGCTTGGCTTCATCGGCCACGTGGTCGCCGGCACAGTGTGGTCAATCTTCCACATCCTGATCGTTCTGCTGCAGGCGTTCATTTTTATGATGCTGACGCTGGTGTACATCGGCCAGGCACACGACACGCACTAACCTGCGTTGTCGGCAAAGAATCGTAGTTTTTCAAATCCCAGTTCCAACCAGTTCTAAAAGACTTTTCACAAAGGAGTGATCATGCAAGCTTTCATCGCCAACATCCAGGGTCTGACCGCCATCGGTATCGGCATCATCATCGGCCTGGGTGCTATCGGCGCCTGTATCGGTATCGGTCTGATGGGCGGCAAGTACATCGAAGCATGCGCCCGTCAACCGGAACTGATGAACCCGCTGCAAACCAAGATGTTCCTGCTGGCTGGTCTGATCGATGCGGCGTTCCTGATTGGCGTTGGTGTGGCAATGCTGTTTGCGTTCGCGAACCCGCTGCTCTCGAAGCTGGCAGGCTGAGGTTCCTCGGAGGTTTGCGCCTGAGCTATAACAGGTAAAGGCGCAGGGCGGAACGGGTACTGGGGCGCTGATCGAGCAGAATCGATGAGCGCCTTGCCGTTTCACTTTCCGAACTAGCAACGTTTAAGGAAACACCGTGAATCTCAACGCAACCCTGTTTGCGCAAATGGTCGTGTTCCTGATCCTCGCGTGGTTCACGATGAAATTCGTGTGGCCGCCGCTGATCAACGCCATCGACGAGCGCGCGAGGAAGATCGCCGACGGTCTGTCCGCCGCGGAAAAGGGCAAGCAGGAACTCGAAGCCGCTCACAAGCGCGTCGACCAGGAACTGGCTCAGGCTCGCAACGACGGCCAGCAACGCATTGCCGACGCTGAAAAGCGCGCTGTCGCAGTCGCCGACGAAATCAAGGCTCAGGCGCAGGCGGAAGCCGCCCGCATCATCGCGCAGGCGAAGGCCGACGCGGATCAGCAAGTCGTGAAGGCGCGCGAAGCGCTGCGTGGCGAAGTTGCTGCACTCGCTGTGAAGGGCGCTGAACAGATCCTGCAGCGCGAAGTCGACCAGGCGGCTCATGCTGACCTGCTGAATCAACTGAAAGCCGAGCTCTGATCATGGCCGAACTTGCAACCATCGCCCGTCCGTACGCGGAAGCGCTGTTTGGCGTGGCCGAAGCTGGTGACATCGCCGCCTGGTCCACGCTCGTGCAGGAGCTGGCACAGGTTGCGCGTCTGCCCGAAGTGCTGTCGATCGCCTCGAGCCCGAAAGTGAGCCGTGCCCAGGTAAGCGATCTGCTGCTGGCCGCGGTCAAGTCGCCGCTCAAGGACGACGCGCAAGCGAAGAATCTGGTGCAGATGCTGGTGGACAACCATCGCCTGCAGCTGCTGCCGGAAATCGCCTCGCAGTTCGAAGAGTTGAAGAACGCCCGCGAAGGGGCAGCAGATGTGCTGATCGTCAGCGCATTCCCGCTCGAAGGTGCGCAGTTGAACGAACTCGTCGCAAGCCTCGAACGCAAGTTCAAGCGCAAGCTGAAGCCGACGGTCGAAGTCGATCACTCGCTGATCGGCGGCGTACGCGTGACGGTCGGCGACGAAGTGCTCGATACCTCGGTCCGCGCGCGGCTCGCCAGCATGCAAACGGCCCTGACGGCCTGAAGCGCTTCGCGTTTTAGCGGCTGGCACGCAACAGAATTGACTATCAGGAGCGAATAATGCAACTCAATCCCTCTGAGATCAGCGAGCTGATCAAGAGCCGGATCCAGGGCCTTGACGCGAGCGCAGACGTTCGCAACCAGGGCACCGTGATCTCCGTGACCGACGGTATCGTGCGTATCCACGGCCTGTCGGAAGTGATGCAGGGCGAAATGCTCGAATTCCCGGGCAACACCTTCGGTCTCGCACTGAACCTCGAGCGCGACTCGGTCGGCGCCGTGATTCTGGGTGAATACGAACACATTTCGGAAGGCGACGTCGTCAAGACGACGGGCCGCATTCTGGAAGTGCCGGTGGGTCCGGAACTGCTCGGCCGCGTGGTCGACACACTCGGCAACCCGATCGACGGCAAAGGCCCGATCAACGCGAAGAAGACCGATGCAATCGAAAAGATTGCTCCGGGCGTGATCTGGCGTAAGTCGGTTTCGGAACCGGTCCAGACCGGTCTGAAGTCGATCGACGCGATGGTGCCGATCGGCCGTGGCCAGCGTGAGCTGATCATCGGCGACCGTCAGTGCGGCAAGACCGCAGTCGCAGTCGACGCGATCATCAACCAGAAGGGCAAGAATCTCGTCTGTATCTACGTCGCGATCGGCCAGAAGGCTTCGTCGATCATGAACGTGTTGCGCAAGCTGGAAGAAACTGGCGCGCTGGAGTACACGATCGTCGTGGCCGCTTCCGCTTCGGAATCGGCCGCGATGCAATACCTCGCGCCGTACGCCGGCTGCACGATGGGCGAATACTTCCGCGATCGCGGCCAGGACGCGCTGATCGTTTATGACGACTTGACCAAGCAGGCTTGGGCATACCGTCAGATCTCGCTGCTGCTGCGCCGCCCGCCGGGCCGTGAAGCTTACCCGGGTGACGTGTTCTATCTGCACTCGCGTCTGCTCGAGCGTGCTGCTCGCGTGTCGGAAGAGTACGTCGAGAAGTTCACCAATGGTGAAGTGAAGGGCAGGAGCGGTTCGCTGACGGCACTGCCGGTCATCGAAACGCAGGCAGGCGACGTGACCGCATTCGTTCCGACGAACGTGATCTCGATTACCGACGGCCAGATCTTCCTTGAAACCGACCTCTTCAACGCAGGTATCCGCCCGGCAATTAACGCTGGCGTGTCGGTGTCGCGTGTGGGTGGCGCGGCTCAAACGAAGGTCGTGAAGAAGCTGTCGGGCGGTATCCGTACCGACCTGGCGCAGTACCGCGAACTCGCTGCGTTCGCGCAGTTCGCATCGGACCTCGACGAAGCGACCCGCAAGCAGCTCGAGCGCGGCCGCCGCGTGACGGAACTGCTGAAGCAGCCGCAGTATCAGCCGCTGCAAGTGTGGGAACTGGCTGTGTCGCTGTTCGCGGCGAACAACGGCTATCTCGACGACCTCGAAGTTGCTCAAGTCCTGCCGTTCGAAAAGGGCTTGCGCGACCACCTGAAGTCGAGCCATGCTGACCTGGTCAAGCGTATCGAAGATACCAAGGAACTCTCGAAGGACGACGAAGGCCTGCTGCACACGGCCGTCAAAGACTTCAAGAAGTCCGGCGCTTATTGATCCGCGAGTGATCCGCAAGGCATAAACGGACCTTGAAGCGGCGCGGGCCGCATGCGAATGCTCCCGCGCTACTTCGGCCGCATTGCATGGGACCCGAGTAAGCGCTAAAGCGCTAACTCGGGCCGACAAAGGAGCAAGCAATGGCTGGAATGAAGGAAATTCGCGGCAAGATCAAGAGCGTGCAAAACACGCGCAAGATCACGAAAGCGATGGAGATGGTGGCCGCCTCCAAGATGCGCCGCGCTCAGGAGCGCATGCGCGCTGCTCGCCCGTATGCCGACAAGGTCCGCGATATCGCCGCGCACATGAGCCGTGCGAACCCGGAGTATCGTCACCCGTTCATGGTGTCGAACGAAGGCGCGAAGGCGGCCGGCATCATCCTCGTCACGACTGATAAAGGTCTGTGCGGCGGGATGAACACCAACGTGCTGCGTGCGTCGCTGCAGAAGTTCAAGGAACTGGAAGGCCAGGGCAAGACGATCGAGGCAACCGCGATCGGCAGCAAGGGCCTGGGCTTCCTGAACCGACTGCAGGCGAAAGTCGTGTCGAACGTCGTGCAACTGGGCGATACGCCGCATCTGGAAAAACTGATCGGCGCTGTGAAGGTGCAGCTCGACCTGTACTCGGAAGGGAAGATTTCGGCGGTGTACCTCGCGTACACGCGCTTCGTCAACACGATGAAGCAGGAGCCGGTGATCGAGCAACTGCTGCCATTGTCGGCGGACCAGTTCGAGCGCACGGAAGAAGACGGTACGACGCCGAGCACGCAGTGGGACTACATCTACGAGCCGGATGCGCAGGCAGTGGTGGACGAACTGCTGGTGCGTTATGTCGAAGCGCTGGTCTATCAGGCCGTCGCGGAAAACATGGCATCGGAGCAGTCGGCCCGCATGGTCGCGATGAAAGCCGCTTCGGACAACGCGAAGACGGTCATCAACGATCTGCAGCTCGTCTACAACAAGAGCCGTCAGGCCGCGATCACGAAAGAACTGTCGGAAATCGTCGGTGGAGCGGCGGCCGTCTGACCCCGGTCCGGCAGGTCGTTGCGTGTGCGCCCGAGCGGCGCGCCCATCGGAGAAACTGCGCCTTTGCGCGAGTGAAGAATTGAGTATCTAAAGGAAAAGCGATGAGTACTACTGCTTTGGTAGAAGGCAAGATCGTACAGTGCATCGGCGCGGTGATCGACGTGGAATTTCCGCGTGAAACCATGCCGAAGATCTACGACGCGCTCATTCTGGAAGGTTCGGAACTGACGCTCGAAGTCCAGCAGCAGCTGGGCGACGGCGTGGTCCGTACCATCTGTCTGGGTGCTTCGGATGGTCTGCGCCGCGGCACGATCGTCAAGAACACGGGCAACCCGATCAGCGTGCCGGTCGGCAAGCCGACCCTCGGCCGTATCATGGACGTGCTTGGCCGTCCGATCGACGAAGCCGGCCCGATCTCGAGCGAAACCACGCGTGCGATCCACCAGAAGGCTCCGGCGTTCGACCAACTGTCGCCGTCGACCGAGCTGCTCGAAACCGGCATCAAGGTTATCGACCTGATCTGCCCGTTCGCGAAGGGCGGTAAGGTGGGTCTGTTCGGTGGCGCCGGCGTGGGCAAGACCGTGAACATGATGGAACTGATCAACAACATCGCGAAGGAACACGGCGGCTACTCCGTGTTCGCCGGTGTGGGCGAGCGTACCCGCGAAGGGAACGACTTCTATCATGAAATGAAGGACTCGAACGTTCTCGACAAGGTCGCGCTGGTGTACGGCCAGATGAACGAGCCGCCGGGCAACCGTCTGCGCGTCGCGCTGACCGGCCTGACGATGGCCGAGCACTTCCGTGACGAAGGCCTCGACGTGCTGTTCTTCGTCGACAACATCTACCGTTTCACGCTGGCCGGTACCGAAGTGTCGGCACTGCTCGGCCGTATGCCGTCGGCAGTGGGCTATCAGCCGACGCTGGCTGAAGAAATGGGTAAGTTGCAGGAGCGTATTACGTCGACCAAGACTGGCTCGATCACATCGGTGCAGGCCGTGTACGTCCCTGCAGACGACTTGACCGACCCGTCGCCGGCTACGACCTTCGGCCACCTCGACGCAACCGTCGTGCTGTCGCGTGACATCGCTTCGCTCGGTATCTACCCCGCGGTGGACCCGCTCGATTCGACCTCGCGTCAGATCGACCCGCACGTGATCGGCGAAGAGCACTACTCGATCACGCGCGGCGTGCAGCAAACGCTGCAGCGCTACAAGGAACTGCGCGACATTATCGCGATTCTGGGCATGGACGAACTCGCGCCGGAAGACAAGCTTTCCGTCGCGCGCGCTCGCAAGATTCAGCGTTTCCTGTCGCAGCCGTTCCACGTCGCTGAAGTGTTCACGGGTTCGCCGGGCAAGTACGTGCCGCTGAAGGAAACGATCCGTGGCTTCAAGATGATCGTCGAAGGCGAGTGCGACCACCTGCCGGAGCAAGCGTTCTACATGGTCGGCACGATCGACGAAGCCTTCGAAAAAGCCAAGAAGATCCAGTAAAGGTCGGGTGTAACGAAGCGGGCGCCGACCTCGCGCATCACGGCTGCCAAAACGGTAGTGTTGCGCAAAGCCAGCGTCTCTGATTACGCTCAACCCGCCTTGCATGGGACGGGAGTCAGCACTCAAGCGCTAACTCTCGTCGACAGGAGTCGACACATATGGCAACCATTAAAGTAGACGTCGTCAGCGCGGAAGAGGAAATCTTCTCGGGCCAGGCGAAGTTCGTCGCGCTGCCAGGCGAAGCGGGTGAACTCGGCATTCTGCCGGGCCACACGCCACTCATCACGCGGATCCGTCCGGGTGCGGTGCGCATCGAAGTTGAAAACGGCGAAGAAGAGTTTGTGTTCGTCGCCGGCGGCATCCTCGAAGTCCAACCGGGTGCAGTGACGGTTCTCGCCGACACCGCGATCCGCGGCAAGGATCTCGACGAAGCCAAGGCCGAAGACGCACGCAAGCGTGCGGAAGAGGCGCTGCAGAACACGGGCTCGAACCTCGAGTACGCGACCGCACAAGCGGAACTCGCGTACGCGACGGCGCAACTCGCGGCAATCCAGCGTTTGCGCAAGCTGCGCGGCCAGCACTAAAGCAGCACGTAGTAGAAGAAAGCAGCCTGCGCGGCTGCTTTTTTTTGATAGCTAGTTGACGTTTACGTAAAGGTCGGCAAAATCCACGAGGTTGGAGTAACGGACGGTCACCGCTCGCCGCGCTCGATGCGACGCGGTGCGGGTAAGACTTGATGCCGGCCGGATACGCGCCGGTGCACAATCGATTTCAAATTCATTTCAATCGAGCGCGCTTGCGCTCACGGAGACAACACCATGGCAACGCATAGCTCGGGAGAAGGTGCGCTCATCGAACCCGCGGATGGACTGTCGTATGTGCGCGGGTCGACTGAAAATCCGTTGAGCGAAGCGACCGTCGGCGAGCTTCTGCGCGACACCGCGGCGCGCTTTCCCGACCGGCCGGCCGTGGTGTTTCGGGAGCAGCGCATCCGCTGGACGTGGAGCGAATTCGCGCAGGAAGTGGATGTGCTTGCGTCCGGGCTGCTTGCACTCGGCATCGCGAAGGGCGATCGCGTCGGCATCTGGTCGCCGAACCGCGTCGAGTGGCTGCTGACGCAGTTCGCGACCGCGCGTATCGGCGCGATCCTCGTCAACATCAATCCTGCCTACCGGCTCGCGGAGCTCGAATACGCGCTGAACAAGGCCGGTTGCAAGACGATCATCACCGCCGAGCGCTTCAAGACGTCGATGTACCTCGAGATGCTGCAGGAACTCGCGCCCGAATTGGCGACGCAGCCGCCGGGTGAACTGCATGCCGCGCGGCTGCCGGAACTGCGCTACGTGATCCGCATGTGCGACACGGAGACGCCAGGCATGCTGAGCTTTTCCGACGTGATCGAGCGTGGCCGTGCGTCGTTCGACGCCACTCGGCTCGATGCGATCGGCGCGACGCTGTCGTGCCGGGAGCCGATCAACATCCAGTTCACGAGCGGCACGACGGGCAATCCGAAGGGCGCGACGCTGACGCATCGCAACGTCGTGAACAACGCGCGCTATATCGCGATGGCGATGCGGCTCAGCGAGCAGGACGGCCTGTGCATTCCAGTGCCGCTGTACCACTGCTTCGGGATGGTGCTGGCGGTGCTAGCGTGCGTGTCGGTCGGGGCGAACATGGTGTTTCCGGGCGAGGGCTTCGATCCGGCCGCGACACTCACCGCGACCGCGGAGGAAAAATGCACCGCGCTGCACGGCGTCCCGACGATGTTCATCGCAGAACTCGACCATCCGACCTTCCCCTCGTACGACTTCTCGCGGCTGCGCACCGGCATCATGGCGGGCTCGCCGTGCCCGATCGAGACGATGAAGAAGGTCGTCTCGAAGATGCACCTGAGCGAGATCACGATCGCCTACGGCATGACGGAAACCAGCCCAGTCTCGTTCCAGAGCTCGACGACCGATCCGCTCGACAAGCGTACGACGACAGTCGGGCGCATCCAGCCGCATCTCGAAGTGAAAATCGTCGATCCGCTCGGCAATATCGTGCCGGTCGGCGAAACGGGCGAGCTATGCACGCGCGGCTACTCGGTGATGCTCGGTTACTGGGGGGACGACGCGAAGACGCACGAGAGTATCGTCGACGGCTGGATGCACACGGGCGACCTGGCGACGCTCGACGCCGAAGGCTATTGCAACATCGTAGGCCGGCTGAAGGACATGCTGATTCGCGGCGGCGAAAACATCTATCCGCGCGAGATCGAGGAGTTTCTGTTCCGTCACCCGAAGATCCAGAGCGTGCAGGTGTTCGGCGTGCCCGATACCAGGTATGGCGAAGAAGTATGCGCGTGGATCGTGCTGCGGACCGGCGAACAGGCGACGGCAGAAGAAATCCAGCAGTTCTGCCAGGGACAGATTGCGCATTACAAGGTGCCGCGATATATCCGCTTCGTCGATGAACTGCCGATGACCGTGACCGGCAAGGTGCAAAAATTCGTGATGCGCGAACGGATGATCGGCGAGTTGAAACTCAGAGAGGACAAGACGGCATGACGCCGCCGCAGCACGCTGCGCAGCCAAATATGCCAAATAGGTACGGTAGAACAGGAGTTGCGCGGCGAGGATTCGTCGCGCGCAAACGTTTGAGCAGGCGAAAAAAAAGCGGGCCTGGAGCCCGCTAAAAACCACACGCTACGGGGTTAGCGCGAGGAGACCAAAGATGGGACGGTTATCACGACGCCCCTGCGTCGATGACGGCCCCAGCAGGGATGCCCCTTTACAGGGCTTCGGCAAGCGCCGACCGGCAAGTGCATCGTATCCGCTCACACTACGCACACAGCCACATCCGTGTTGAAACCGTTGAGGGCATTGTGGGCGAATTACCCTAGGAACGCGGTAACAAAGTGTTTCAGGTTGTAACGCCCGCCAGATAAGGCGCTGCGGGATTTATTGCCAAAATGAAACCTTTAAAACGTAGTTATTACCGATGACTACGCCGCAATTTAATACGCATGATTGATGCCATTCATGACGCCTGGTGCAGCAGAAATTGGGTCACTCATCAGCGTGAAATGGTTGCGTCTGCAGCGTTCGAGCGACGAATTTCCTGCGGAACCAGCGCTGTGACCCTGCCCCGAAATACATCGCAATTCGATGAAAAACCTGTGATGCAATGCAGCAAAGCGAATCCGCTTGTGCAGCGTATTGGAAAGGGGCGCATCGCTGCACCTTGGACCTGACCCGGACAGTTATACGACCCGACGACGTCGCCCTTCGTTACATCATCGCCGGCGCCCAAATCTCCAGGCGCGCGCGGGCCGCCCTCGCAATCAGTCAGCAGCTGACGCCCTCCAACGGAGACGGTCGGCTTACTTCAACCACTTGTCCGAGATAGCCTGATACTCGCCGGTCGCTCGAGCGAGATGCAGCCACTGATCGACGTATTGCTGGAACGCGACATCCCCGCGCGGTAGCAACCAGGCCTTCTCGCCGTACTGGAACGGCTTGTCCGGATGCACCGAGCAGAGGCCTGGATTGAGTTTCTGCTGCAGCAGCGTTTCCGACGCATCCGTCACCATCACGTCCGCCTTGCCCGCGAGGATCTGCTTGAAGATCGTCACGTTGTCCGGATAAACGGTCACGTTTGCGTGCGTGAAGTATTGCTTCGCGAACTTCTCGTTGGTGCCCCCCGGATTGACGATCACACGTGTGGACGGTTGATCGATCTGCGCGACCGTCTGATATTTGTTGACGTCGTCGCAACGGACGATCGGCGTTTTGCCGTCGATCATGTAAGCCTGTGTGAAGAACGCATGCTTCTGGCGCTCGAGCGTCGGCGACACACCGCCAATGCCGATGTCGCACTTTGCGACGAAGTCGTTCATCAGGTTCGACCACGACGTCTTGACGAACTCGACCTTCACGCCGAGCGACTTCGCGAGCGATTCAGCCATGTCGATATCGATGCCCTCGAACTGGCCATCGCCCCTGTAGAACGAATACGGCTTGTAGTCGCCGGTAGTGCAGGCGCGCAGCGTGCCGCGGCTGATGATGTCGTCGAGCCTGGACGGCGCGGGCGCGGCGTTTTGCGCGCTGGCTACGCCGACGTGCATCAGGACGCCGGCGAGCGCGCCGAGCATTGCGAGTGCTGCCTTCTTCATCGAGTCTCCTGGTGGTGTGTAGTGTGCAATTCATCGGTAAAGCTGTCGGATAGTAGCTTGGCAGCGCGGGCTTGAACATCGGCCGTTCAGCCAGGGCGGCCCGGGCAGCGGAAGACATCGACCCTGACCCGTGCGGGCAGTGGCGCGCGGTAGTTGATCGAGGTGCGTCCGAGCTGCTTTCCGCCCGCTTCCCACGACGCGCCGCCGCAACATTCATTACCCCGCGACGCGCGATGTCCGGAGCCGCCTCCGGTAAAATGCTCCTTTGCCCTCAGCTCTTCAGTCGCACGCAACGTGGCCCATCAACTCCTGAACGACACTTTTCTGCGCGCGCTGCTGCGCCAGCCCACCGATTACACGCCGATCTGGCTGATGCGGCAGGCAGGCCGCTATCTGCCGGAATACAACGCCACGCGCGGCCGCGCGGGCAGTTTCCTCGGTCTCGCGAAGAACCCGGCTTTCGCGACGGAAGTCACCTTGCAGCCCCTCGATCGCTATCCGCTCGACGCCGCCATCCTGTTCTCCGACATCCTGACCGTGCCCGACGCGATGGGCCTCGGTCTCGAGTTCGTCAACGGCGAAGGGCCGAGATTTGCCCGTCCGGTGCGCACCGAAGACGACGTCGCGCGCCTAGCGGTGCCCGACATCGACGCGACACTGCGCTACGTGACCGACGCCGTGCGTGAAATCCGCTCGGCGCTGAAGGACGCGCAAGGCCGCCAGCGCGTGCCTCTGATCGGCTTCTCAGGCAGCCCGTGGACGCTCGCGTGCTACATGGTGGAAGGCGGCGGCTCGGCGGACTTTCGCACCGTCAAATCGATGCTGTACGCGCGTCCCGATCTGCTGCAGCGGATTCTCGAGGTCAACGCGCGCTCGGTCGCGGCATATCTGAACGCGCAGATCGAAGCTGGCGCGCAAGCGGTGATGATTTTCGACACATGGGGCGGAGCGCTCGCCGATGGCATCTATCAGCGCTTTTCGCTGCGCTACATCGAGCAGGTGGTCAGCCAGCTGAAGCGCGAACACGACGGCGAAAAAGTGCCCGTCATCGCGTTCACGAAGGGGGGCGGCCTGTGGCTCGACGACATCGCCGCGAGCGGCGTCGACGCGGTGGGCCTCGACTGGACCGTGAACCTCGGCAAGGCGCGCGAACGTGTCGGTGGCAAGGTGGCGCTTCAGGGCAACATCGATCCGTCGGTGCTGTTTGCGCCGCCTGCCGCGATCCGCATGGAAGCGCGCGCGGTGCTCGACAGTTTCGGCAACCATCCCGGCCACGTTTTCAATCTGGGTCACGGCATTTCACAGTTCACGCCGCCAGAGCATGTTGCTGAACTGGTCGACGAAGTGCATCGTCACAGCCGCGCTATTCGTAGTGGCGCACATACGCCCGCGTGAGTGTGTAATCATTACCGTTTCTTGTTGCATCGCAGCGAATTGGGCTCTCGCCCTAAGGACCGCAGCTCCGCGAATAGGCCGCCAGATGGTGGTCTTACGAAAGTCAAGAGCTGACTTATGCACACTTCGCACGCTGCGGCGCGGTAGAGATTTTAATCGTGCCCCGACCCTTGCACATACTCGGCGCATTTGATCTGAGCCTTGTCGGGCAAGGGTTTGCGGGGCGCGTGACGAAATGTGCGGAATCCCACACAAGGCCGTCGCGGCGCCGTTTGCGGCCCATCGAAGCGAAGTTCTCAACAAAGTTATCCACAGGGCCGCGAGCCGAGCGCAATTGTTCAGTCGAATCCAAAACTTAGCGGTGAAATTAAGGTTTTACTTTAACTTCTACGGCTTCGCGTCCCATGCGACCCACCCCGCGCCGCGAGTTGGCTTCGTGCCGGCCCATCCTCAGCGCCACGCCGAGTGAACGAAATGTTCGTCCGCGTCGCGCTCGACCATCCGCTGCCGACCCTGTTCGACTACCGCTGCGACATCTCCGGGGCGGCTGTCGTAGGCACGCTCGTCAGCGTTCCGTTTGGCAAGCGGCACGTGGTGGGGCTCGTTTGCGAAGTGACCGCTCACAGCGACGTGCCGGCCGAGCGCCTGCGTGATGTGGATCAGGTCTGCACGGCGTGTCCGCCGGTGTCGACACATTGGCTCGCGCTCGCCGCATTCGCCGCGGACTACTATCAGCGCGGTCTCGGCGAAGTGGCGCTGCCGGGGCTGCCGCAGGCGCTGCGCGACGCGTCGCGCTGGTCGCGGCTGTTCGCCCCGGAAGAGCGCTATCGGTTGACGGCCGAGGGCCGCACGGTATTGCCTGACGCCTTGCCGGCCCGCGCGACCGCGCTCCGAGCGCTCGCGCAAGCGCTCGCTCGAGCCGACTTCCTCCTCGCTGCCGACGCCCGCGCGCTGCATCCGAAGGCGCTGGCGACACTCGACACATGGCAGACGGCAGGCTGGGTCACGCTCGATGTGATCGACGCCGCCACGGTGCCCGCCGCCGCGTCGCTGCCGAACATGCCCGCGCCTGCCCTGCCAACCCTCACCGACGAACAGGCGAGTGCCGTCGAAGCGATCCGCGACGCCCACGGCTTCGCGCCGTTCCTGCTGCACGGGGTGACGGGCAGCGGCAAGACCGAGGTGTATCTGCGCGCGCTCGCCGCGATTCTGGCCGGCAAGCCCGATGCGCAAGCGCTCGTGCTGGTACCGGAAATCAACCTGACGCCGCAGTTCGAGGCGGCGTTCCGCGCCCGCTTCGCCGCGCTCGACGCCAGCGCGATCGTCACGCTGCATAGCGGCCTCGCCGAAGGCGAGCGCGCCCGCAACTGGTTCGCCGCGCACACCGGCCGTGCGCGCATCGTGCTCGGCACGCGGCTCGCGGTGCTCGCGTCGCTGCCGCGGCTGGCGATCATCGTCGTCGACGAGGAGCACGATCCGGCCTACAAGCAGCAGGAAGGCTTGCGCTATTCGGCGCGCGATCTCGCGATCTATCGGGCGAAGCAACTCGGCGTGCCGGTCGTGCTTGGCTCGGCGACGCCGTCGCTCGAGAGCTGGTGGCAGGCAGATCAGGGCCGCTACGAGCGGCTCACGCTGTCGCGCCGCGCCGTCGCCGAGGCCGCACTGCCGAGCGTGCGTCTCATCGATCTCGAAGACGAGCGCCGGCGCGGGCAGGCATCGATCGAAGGTTTGTCGGGCCCGTTGATCGCCGCGATAAAGGCGCGGCTCGAGCGCGGCGAGCAGAGCCTCGTGTTCCTCAACCGCCGTGGCTACGCGCCGCAACTCGCCTGCGACGCGTGCGGCTGGGTGGCCGGTTGTCCGCGCTGCAGCGCCTACGTCGTGCTGCACAAGCCCGAGCGCGCGCTGCGCTGCCATCACTGCGGCTGGGAGTCTCGTATCCCGCGTTCGTGCCCGGAGTGCGGCAACGTCGATATCGCACCGCTCGGGCGCGGCACGCAGCGCGTCGAGGAAACGCTTGCGAGCGCGGTGCCGGGCGCCCGTGTGCTGCGTATCGACGCCGACAGCACGCGCCGCAAGGGCAGCGCGCAGGCGTTGTTCTCGGACGTGCACGCGGGCGAGGTCGATATTCTGGTCGGCACGCAGATGATCGCGAAGGGACACGATTTCCAGCGCGTGTCACTGGTTGGCGTGCTGAACGCCGATACCGCGCTGTTTTCGCATGATTTCCGCGCGAGCGAGCGCCTGTTCGCGCAGCTGATGCAGGTGAGCGGCCGCGCGGGCCGCGCCGGTCTGCCGGGCGAAGTGCTGGTGCAGACGCGCTATCCGCGTCACGCGCTGTATCACGCGCTGTGCCGTCATGACTACGTCGGCTTCGCCAATGCGACGCTCGCCGAGCGACGCGACGCGCACCTGCCGCCGTTCGTCTACCAGGCGCTGTTGCGCGCCGAAGGCCGCACGCTCGAAGCGGCGCTCGCGTTTCTGCAGCAGGCCGCCGCCGAACTTGCGCGGATTCCTGCCGCCGGGCGCGTCACCGTCTACGACGCAGTGCCGCTCACGATCGTCAAGGTGATGCACGTGCATCGCGCGCAGCTGCTGATCGAAAGCGCATCGCGCGCGGCGCTGCAGGCTACGCTGCGCGCGTGGCAGCCACTGTTGCGCGCGCTCAAGGGCGTGCTGCGCTGGAACCTCGAAGTCGATCCGCTCGACATCTGACGCCACGGGCCAGATGACGCCCGCCATACTTCTTTGAGTCATATCCATAGAGCGAATGATCGTTTCGCTTTGCGATCCCACTCGCCTATAGTCGCCAAATCGGCGCATTTCGGGGCTAAACGGCAATAACTTCGCGCCGATGCCACTCAACTTTCGCGGGGCATGTGTAATGAGCGACACCCATCACACCGTGCCGAAGGGCGCCGCGCCGGGTCAGCGGCAAGGTACACAAGACGCGCAAACCGCACGAGGCAGCGGCTTTTCGCTGACCGAAGACTGGCTCGCCGCGGGCGTCGGCCTGCTCGTGATCGTGATCGCGTGGGCGCTGTTCGCGTCGGGCAGCAGCATCAAGTGGCTCGCGGTTGCGCCGGCCAAATGGTCGAGCGTCGCGCAGGCCGCGCAGGACATCGGCAAGCATCTACCCAACTACCTCGCGCTATTCGCGACATTCGCGGTGCTGTTCGGCGCGAGCGTCGCCCTGCTCCGGCAGCGCGTCGGCGCGTTTCTCGCCGCCTTCATCGTCGTGTTCGTCGCTTCCGCGCTGATTCTGACGCTCGGCGCATGGGTCGACGCGTCCAGGTACAACCTCGAGCCGCCGCTCGTCGCGCTCGCGCTCGGGCTGCTCGTGTCGAACCTGTTCACGCTGCCGGAGTGGCTCGCGGCCGGGCTGCGCGTCGAGTTTTACATCAAGGTCGGTATCGTGCTGCTCGGCGCGACGCTGCCGTTCACGCTGCTCGTGTGGGCCGGTCCGGTCGCGGTCGTCCAGGCGAGCATCGTGTCATTGGTGACGTTCTTCGTGATCTTTCTCGTCGCGCGAGCATTCGGACTCGATCGACGCTTTGCCGCCGTGCTCGGTGTCGGCGGCGCGGTGTGCGGCGTGTCGGCAGCGATCGCGATTGCCGGCGCGGTACGGGCAAAACGCGAGCAGGCGTCGGTCGCGATCACGCTGGTCGTGCTGTGGGCGATCGTGATGATCTTCGTGCTGCCGTTCGCGTCGCGCTCGCTCGGACTGCCGACGGCCGTCGCCGGCGCCTGGATCGGCACCTCCGAATTCGCCGACGCCGCGGGCATTGCCGCCGCCCAGGCCTACGGCGATTTCGCGCGCCACGCGGGCGGCGCGATCGCCGGCGCGCCGGAAGCGTCGTTGCAGGCCTTCACGCTGATGAAGGTGGTCGGCCGCGACATCTGGATCGGCATCTGGGCGTTCGTGCTCGCAATCGTCGCGACGACGCGCTGGGAAGCGCAGGACAGCGGCGTCGCCGCGCGCGCGAATGCCGGTGAGATCTGGGCGCGTTTCCCGAAGTTCGTGATCGGCTTCGTGATCGCGTCGGCGTTGGTCACGTGGATCGCGAGCCATTATTCACTCGCCGATTACCGTAAGGTCGTCACGCCGGAGTTCGTCGCGCCGATCACGGTGCTGCGCACGTGGGCGTTCACCTTCTGCTTCCTGAGCATCGGTCTGACGACGCGCTTCCGCTCGCTTGCCGCGACCGGTCTGAAGCCGTTCCTCGCGTTCACAGCGGGCGTGGTGGTCAATATCGCGATCGGTTACGCGCTGTCCGCACACGTGTTCGCGTCGTACTGGAACAGCCTCGGATAACGCCGTGAAGATTTCGATGGATCGTGGCGCCGGCGCTGCGCCATACGTAGGCGCCGTAGAGCGCAGCTGCGCGGCGGACGCGCCCTGCTGCGCCGCATGCCGGCATCGCGTGAGCGAACGGGATGCGCTCGAGCAGCGTATCCCAGGGCTTGCCGTGTTCAGTTCAGGGTTCGGCGCGAGCGTCGCCGATAGCCGACTGTGTGGTCTGCATGACCAGTTGGTATCGCCCGGCGATGTCTGTGCGCGGTTCGAGCCGGTTGCGCCGTCGCTCGGGCCGCGCTGATCCAACAGCGATCTTCAGGCGCAAATTCCCGCGCCAATCCAGTCGCGAATCCCCACACTCGCGCGCATCCGGCTTCATGAGCCGTTGCGCGCTCTCTCCTGATCTCAGTCGTTCAGCGCGTTTCGCGTATTGCCCGCCGATCCACGCGAGGCCGCGCTCGCACGCTTGCGCTCCTCTTCGCGCCGATTCGAGCCCCTTGTCGCGCCTCGAATGAAAAACACCGCACAGGTCGCGCACATCGCCCAGATGCCCAGTATTACCAGCCACTTTTCCATTACACCAACCCTCGAGAACCCCGTTTATGTTTTCTGCGTGCCCTGAAACCGACGTTTCGGGCCGTCCGTCTTCGTGCTTCTGTATATCGGCGCGCGAAGTCGTTTGATAAGGCTTATTTCAAAAAGAATCACGCCAGGGAAAGTACCGATCGAAAACACCCCGGTTCGACTGTCGGTCACCGCCCGGAAACCCCTGTTCCATAAGGCTTCCGACGGGGTGCAACCAACCTGCCGATTTGGTTGCACCTTTTTATTTGGAGGCGTACGATTCGCCCAACTTTTAGTCTTTCGCCAGGCTCGCGCCCGGTATCAAAGAAGGAAACATGGCTAGCACCACTCTTGGCGTCAAGGTCGACGACCTCCTGCGTTCCCGGCTCAAAGATGCCGCCACCCGCCTCGAGCGCACCCCGCACTGGTTGATCAAGCAGGCGATTTTCGCCTACCTCGAAAAGATCGAGCACGGCCAGTTGCCGCCCGAACTGTCAGGCGCAACCGGCACGGCCGATCTCGCCGACGGCGCGGCGGTCGAGAACGAGGAAGACGGCGCGTCCCATCCGTTCCTCGATTTTGCGCAGAACGTGCAACCGCAGTCGGTGCTGCGCGCGGCGATCACCGCCGCGTATCGCCGCCCTGAACCCGAGTGCGTGCCGTTCCTGCTCGGCCAGGCGCGTCTGCCGGCCAACCTCGCCGGCGACGTGCAGGCGATGGCCGGCAAGCTCGTCGAAACGCTGCGCGCGAAGAGCAAGGGCGGCGGCGTGGAAGGGCTGATCCACGAATTTTCGCTGTCGAGCCAGGAAGGCGTCGCGCTGATGTGCCTCGCCGAGGCGCTGCTGCGCATCCCCGACCGCGCGACCCGCGACGCGCTGATCCGCGACAAGATCAGCAAGGGCGATTGGAAATCGCACGTCGGCCAGGCGCCGTCGCTGTTCGTCAACGCGGCGACCTGGGGTCTGATGATCACCGGCAAGCTGGTGACGACCAATAGCGAGACGAGCCTGTCGTCGGCGCTCACGCGCCTGATCGGCAAGGGCGGCGAGCCGCTGATCCGCAAGGGCGTCGACATGGCGATGCGCCTGATGGGCGAGCAGTTCGTGACCGGCGAGAACATTTCCGAAGCGCTCGCGAACAGCCGCAAGTACGAGGCGCGCGGTTTCCGCTATTCATACGACATGCTCGGCGAAGCGGCCACCACCGAGGCCGATGCGCAGCGCTACTACGCGTCGTACGAGCAGGCGATCCACGCGATCGGCAAGGCCGCGGGCGGCCGCGGCATCTACGAGGGCCCCGGCATCTCGATCAAGCTGTCGGCGCTGCATCCGCGCTACTCGCGCGCGCAGCAGGAACGCACGATGAGCGAGCTGCTGCCGCGCGTGCGTTCGCTCGCGATCCTTGCGCGCCGCTACGACATCGGCCTCAATATCGACGCCGAAGAAGCCGACCGCCTCGAACTCTCGCTCGACCTGCTCGAAGCGCTGTGCTTCGATCCGGAGCTGCAAGGCTGGAACGGCATCGGCTTCGTCGTGCAGGCGTATCAGAAGCGCTGCCCGTTCGTGATCGACTACCTGATCGATCTGGCGCGCCGCAGCCGCCACCGTGTCATGGTGCGGCTCGTGAAGGGCGCGTACTGGGATACGGAAATCAAGCGCGCGCAGGTCGACGGCCTCGAAGGCTATCCGGTCTACACGCGCAAGGTCTACACCGACGTGTCGTACCTCGCCTGCGCGAAGAAACTGCTCGGCGCGCCCGATGCCGTCTATCCGCAGTTCGCGACGCACAACGCGCACACGCTGTCGGCGATCTATCAGCTCGCAGGCAACAACTACTACCCCGGCCAGTACGAATTCCAGTGCCTGCACGGCATGGGCGAGCAGCTCTACGAAGAAGTCACCGGCCGCGACAAGCTGAACCGCCCGTGCCGCGTGTACGCACCGGTCGGTACGCATGAGACGCTGCTCGCGTACCTCGTGCGCCGGCTGCTCGAGAACGGTGCGAACACGTCGTTCGTGAACCGCATCGCCGACGAATCCGTCGCGATCAAGGACCTGGTCGCCGATCCGGTCGAGGAAGCGTCGAGGATCGTGCCGCTCGGCGCGCCGCACGCGCGCATTCCGCTGCCGCGCAACCTGTATGGCGCGCAACGGCTCAACTCGATGGGCTTCGATCTGTCGAACGAGCATCGGCTCGCGTCGCTGTCGTCGGCGCTGCTCGCGAGCGCGCATCATCCGTGGCGCGCGGCGCCAATGCTCGAAGACAACCAGATCGCCGTCGGCGCCGGGCGTGACGTGCGCAACCCGGCCGACCAGCGTGATCTCGTCGGCACGGTCGTCGAAGCGACGGCGGAGCATGTGAGCGCCGCGCTCGGCCATGCGGTGGCCGCCGCGCCGATCTGGCAGGCGACGCCGGTCGAGGCGCGCGCGGATTGCCTCGCGCGCGCCGCGGATCTGCTCGAAGCGCAGATGCACACGCTGATGGGCCTCGTGGTGCGCGAAGCGGGCAAATCGCTCGCCAACGCGGTCGCGGAAATCCGCGAAGCGATCGACTTCCTGCGCTACTACTCGACGCAGATCCGCGACGAGTTTTCGAACGACACGCATCGGCCGCTCGGTCCGGTGGTCTGTATCAGCCCGTGGAACTTCCCGCTGGCGATTTTCATGGGCCAGGTGGCCGCCGCGCTCGCGGCCGGCAACACGGTGCTCGCGAAACCGGCCGAGCAGACGCCGCTGATCGCAGCTCAAGCGGTGCGAATTCTGCGCGAAGCGGGCGTGCCGGCGGGCGCGGTGCAACTGCTGCCGGGCAATGGCGAGACGGTCGGAGCCGCGCTGGTCGCCGATCCGCGCACGCGTGCGGTGATGTTTACCGGCTCGACCGAAGTCGCGCGTCTGATCAACAAGACGCTGTCCGGCCGACTCGATCCGGATGGCAAGCCGATTCCGCTGATCGCCGAAACCGGCGGCCAGAACGCGATGATCGTCGACTCGTCGGCGCTCGCCGAGCAGGTCGTCGCCGACGTGCTGCAGTCGTCTTTCGACTCCGCCGGTCAACGGTGTTCGGCGTTGCGCGTTCTTTGTTTGCAGGACGATGTCGCAGACCGCACGCTCGAAATGCTGACGGGCGCGATGCGCGAGCTCGCGCTCGGCAACCCGGATCGGCTGTCGACCGACGTCGGCCCGGTGATCGACCTGGACGCGAAGCGCGGCATCGACGCCCACATCGCGGCGATGCGCGACAAGGGCCGCAAGGTCGAGCAACTGCCGCTGCCGGAGGGCGCGACGCAGGGTACTTTCGTGCCGCCGACGCTGATCGAGCTCGACAGCATCGACGAGCTGAAGCGCGAAGTGTTCGGTCCGGTGCTGCACGTGGTGCGCTATCGCCGCAGCCAGCTCGACAAGCTGCTCGAACAGATTCGCGCGACGGGTTACGGTTTGACGCTCGGCATCCACACGCGCATCGACGAAACGATCGCGCACGTGATCAGCCGCGCACACGTAGGCAACATCTACGTGAACCGCAACGTGATCGGCGCGGTGGTCGGGGTGCAGCCGTTCGGTGGCGAAGGACTGTCGGGTACGGGGCCGAAGGCCGGCGGTGCGTTATATCTGCAGCGTCTGCTCGCCACGCGTCCGGCTGGTTTGCCGAAGTCGCTCGCGCAGGCGGTGGTGGTCGAAGTACCGCAGGCGGCGCAGGCGGCAGAAAAGGGCGACAATCCGGCGGCCGCGCTGACCGCGTTGCGCGACTGGCTGATCGCCGAGCGCGAGCCGCAGCTTGCCGCGCGTTGCGACGGCTATCTGTCGCATGTGCCGGCGGGCGCGACCGCGGTACTGTCGGGGCCGACCGGCGAGCGCAATACGTACACGCTGGGCCCGCGCGGCACGGTGCTGTGTATCGCGTCGACGGCGAGCGGCGCGCGCGTGCAGTTCGCGGCGGCGCTGGCGACGGGAAATCGTGCGTTGTTCGAGGGCGCGGCCGGTGAACAATTGGTTTCGCAATTGCCGGCGTCGCTGAAGGCCCACGCGAGCGTGAAGAAGAGCGCCGACGCGCCGTTCGACGCCGTGTTGTTCGAAGGCGACAGCGATGAGCTGCTTGCGCTCGTGAAGGAGGTCGCGAAGCGCGCGGGGCCGATCGTGTCGGTGCAGGGCGTCGCGGCCCGTGCGCTCGCGAGCGGCGACGAGGACTACGCGCTCGAGCGTCTGCTCACCGAGCGCTCGGTCAGCGTGAATACCGCGGCGGCAGGCGGCAATGCGAATTTGATGACGATCGGTTGAGCGAACCTCGGCGATTTATTCAATAGAAAGGAAGCGGCACGGCGACCCCGACACCGCTTCATCCACACCTGGTATCAAGGAGAAGCTATGCAACACAAAATGAAACAGCTGGCAGGCGCAGCTCTGGTTGCCGCCATGTCGCTGGCGGGGACGGCCAACGCTCAATCGACGGAAGACGTGAAGATCGGTTTCGCCGGTCCGATGACGGGCGCACAGGCGCACTATGGCAAGGACTTCCAGAACGGCATCACGCTCGCGGTCGAAGAGTTCAACGCGACGAAGCCGGTGATCGGCGGCAAGCCGGTTCGCATCGTGCTCGACTCGGCCGACGACCAGGCCGACCCACGCACCGGCACGACGGTCGCGCAAAAGCTCGTGGATGACGGCATCAAGGGCATGCTGGGCCACTTCAACTCGGGCACGACGATTCCGGCCTCGCGCATCTACGCGAACGCGGGCATTCCGCAGATCGCGATGGCGACGGCGCCGGAATACACGCAGCAGGGCTTCAAGACCACCTTCCGCATGATGACGTCCGACACGCAGCAAGGCTCGGTCGCTGGCACGTTCGCGGTGAAGAACCTCGGCATGAAGAAGATCGCGATCGTCGACGATCGCACCGCTTACGGCCAGGGTCTTGCGGATCAGTTCGAGAAGGCTGCGAAGGAGGCAGGCGCGACGATCGTCGATCGTGAATACACGAACGACAAGGCCGTCGACTTCAAGTCGATCCTGACCAAGCTGAAGTCGTCGAACCCGGATCTGATCTATTACGGCGGCGCGGATTCGCAAGCAGCACCGATGGTCAAGCAGATGAAGCAACTCGGCGTGAAGGCGCCGCTGATGGGCGGCGAAATGGTCCACACGCCGACCTTCATCAAGCTCGCCGGCGATGCGGCGAACGGCACGGTGGCTTCGCTCGCCGGTCTGCCGCTCGAAGAAATGCCGGGCGGCAAGGCATACGTCGAGAAGTACAAGGCGCGCTTCAACGAAGACGTGCAAACGTACTCGCCGTACGCGTTCGATGGCGCGATGGCGATGTTCACCGCGATGAAGAACGCGAACTCGACCGATCCTGCCAAGTACCTGCCGGTGCTCGCCAAGACGTCGAAGCCGGCCGTGACGTCGGCCAACCTCGCGTACGACGCGCGCGGCGATCTGAAGAACGGCGGTATCACGCTGTACAAGGTCGTCGATGGCAAGTGGACGACGCTGCAAAGCGTGGGCGGCAAGTAAGTTTTTTGCTGACTACGGTTGATAGAAAACCCCGCTCCGGCGGGGTTTTTTTATGGGCTGCGCATTCGACACGCTGTCAGGCCACGTGGCGATTTTCACTGCCCGCGCATCTTCCTGCCCTGCTCACGAATCATCTCGAGCGTCGCCGCGGGCGTGCTCGCTTCCTGCGGCATGCGAATTTCGATCACGGCCGGCAGCTGCGATTCGATGGCGCGTTGCAACGCCGGCAGAAAATCCCCGGTACGTTCAACGGTTTCGCCATGCGCGCCGAACGATCGCGCGAATGCCGCGAAGTCCGGATTCGTGAGGCCGGTACCATGCACGCGATGCGGATAGTGTCGCTCCTGATGCATGCGGATCGTCCCGAATTGGCTGTTGTTGACGACGATGAACAGCACGCGCAGGTCGTACTGCATCGCTGTCGCGAGCTCCTGCGCGGCCATCATGAAGCAGCCGTCGCCGGCGAGCGCGACCACCGCGCGCTGTGGATACAGCGACTTCGCCGCGAGCGCCGCCGGCACGCCGTAGCCCATCGCGCCGCTCGTCGGCGCGAGCTGAGAACGGAAGTGCCGATACGAGAAATGCCGATGCAGCCACGTCGCGTAATTGCCCGCGCCGTTCGTGAGGATCGCGTCGTCGGGCAAGTGGGCGCGTAACTGCTGGATCACTTCGCCCATCTGCACGTCGCCGGGAATTGGGCGCGGCTCGCGCCAATCCAGATACGCGCGATGCGCTTCCTCAGCGGCACCCGCCCAGGCGAGCCTGCCGGACGGCGACGGTTCCAGTTCCGCAAGCATGGCCGCAAGCTCAGGCATGCCCGAGACGATCGGCAGATCGGCCGCATATACGCGGCCCAGTTCTTCCGCGCCCTGATGCACGTGCACGAGCGTCTGCTTCGTCTTCGGGATGTCGAGCAGCGTGTAGCCGTTGGTCGTCGCTTCGCCGAGGCGCGGACCGAGCGCGAGCAGCAAGTCCGCGTCGCGAATGCGCTGAGCGAGCGCCGGATTGATGCCGAGACCGACGTCGCCCGCGTAGTTCGGATGCTCGTTGTCGAAGGTGTCCTGGAAGCGGAACGCGAGGCCAATCGGCAACTGCCAGTTTTCGATGAAACGCCGCAGGTCCGCGCATGCGGCCGCTGTCCAGCCGCTGCCGCCGGCGATCACCATCGGCCGTTGCGCGCCTTCGAGCAACTCGCGCAGCTTCGCGATCTGCGCGGCCGACGGCGACGCCGCCACGCGGTGATAAGCGGGTGCGCCAGGTACCGCGTCGCACGCATCGCTCAGCACGTCTTCGGGCAGCGCCAGCACGACCGGCCCGGGCCTCCCGGAGGTGGCCGCATGAAACGCATGGCTCAGATATTCGGGGATGCGCTTCGGGTCGTCGATCTGCGCGACCCACTTCGCCATCTGACCGAACATGCGCCGGTAGTCGATCTCCTGAAATGCCTCGCGATCGAGATGTTCGCGCGCGCACTGACCGATCAGCAGAATCATCGGCGTCGAGTCCTGAAACGCAGTGTGAACGCCGATCGACGCATGCGTCGCGCCCGGCCCGCGCGTGACGAGTGCGACACCCGGGCGGCCGGTCAGCTTGCCGAGCGCTTCGGCCATGTTCGCGGCCGCGGCTTCGTGACGGCAGACGACTGTCTGGATGCGCCCGGTTTCGTCGTGCAGCGAATCGAGCACGGCGAGAAAGCTTTCGCCGGGGACGCAGAACACGCGCTCGACGCCGTGTGTGAGCAACGCCTCGACGACGAGGCGCGCGCCGGTCGTGCGTGCGGTATGGGAAGCGATAACGGAATTGGAAGCGGAATGGGAAGCGGGAGCATTCGGCAGCGACATTGCGAAGAAGCCTCCTGGCAGTGCGTGGGTGCGTTGGGATGGAGCCGCATCGGCGGAACGTGCAACAGCGGCCGATGGGCGCTTCGACAGCTTACGCCGAGCACGTGGGCGCTGTCATGGCGCAGCGCAACTGTTCGATCGGCGTGCGCGCAACACGATTGCGCAAATGAAAACGCGAGCCGCAGGGCCCGAGCTTTTCCGATGCGATCGCACGCGATTGAATGCCGCGCTCAGCGACTCAACACTCGACGATATTTACCGCGAGGCCGCCGCGCGACGTTTCCTTGTACTTGGTCTTCATGTCCGCGCCGGTTTCGCGCATCGTCTTGATCACCGAATCGAGCGACACGTAGTGGCTGCCGTCGCCGCGCAACGCCATGCGTGCGGCATTGACCGCCTTCACCGATGCCATCGCATTGCGCTCGATGCACGGAATCTGCACCATGCCGCCGACCGGGTCGCAGGTGAGCCCGAGGTTGTGCTCCATGCCGATTTCCGCGGCGTTCTCGACCTGTTTCGGCGTGCCGCCCATCACGGCGGCCAGCGCGCCCGCGGCCATCGAGCATGCGACGCCGACTTCACCCTGACAGCCCACCTCCGCACCGGAGATCGACGCATTCAGCTTGTACAGGATGCCGATCGCGGCGGCCGTCATCAGGAAGTCGATCACGCCCTGCTCGTTCGCGCCCGGCATGAAGCGCGTGTAGTAATGCAGCACCGCCGGAATGATGCCGGCCGCGCCATTGGTCGGCGCGGTGACGACGCGCCCGCCCGCCGCGTTCTCTTCGTTGACGGCGATCGCGTACAGGTTGATCCAGTCGACCATGGACAGCGGATCCTGCAACGCGCGCTCAGGGTTGCCCGTCAACGCGCGATAGAGCTGCGGCGCGCGCCGCTTCACCTGGAAAGGTCCGGGCAAGTGACCATCGGCATCGGGATTGTTGATGCCGCATCCGCGCGAGACGCATGATTGCATCACGTCCCAGATCTTCAGCAGACCCGCGCGCGTTTCTTCCTCGCTGTGCCAGACGCGCTCGTTTTCCCACATCAGCTGCGCGATGCTCTTGCCGCTCGCCGCACACAGCGCGAGCAATTCGTTGCCGGTGCGGAACGAATGCGGAAGCTGATCGACGGCGCTCAATACCTTCGTGTTCGGCGCGCCGGCCGTCACGACGAAGCCGCCGCCGACCGACAGATAGGTCGACTCGCGCAGCGTTGCCCCTTGCGCATCGAAGGCGAACAGCTTCAGGCCGTTCGGATGCTCGGGCAGCGCCTGACGATAAAACGCGATGTGCTCTTTCTGCACGAAGGGCACCTCGTGCGTGCCGAGCAGCGCGAGTTGGCGCGACGTGCGCACTGCTTCGAGCCGTTGCGCGATCGTCTCGGGATCGACGGTGTCGGGCGCGTCGCCCATCAGGCCCAGCATGACGCCGCGATCGGTGCCGTGTCCCTTGCCGGTCGCGCCGAGCGAGCCGTACAGCTCCGCCTTCACCGATGCGGTGGAAGCGAGCAGCCCGTCGCGCTCGAGTCCCTGGACGAACATCAGCGCCGCGCGCATCGGCCCGACCGTGTGCGAGCTCGACGGACCAATGCCGATTTTGAAGAGATCGAAGACGCTGACTGCCATGTACTGCTCCCTGCCTATAGATAAAGAGTTTAGCGCGCCGGCAGCGGCAAGCACACGGCGAGCCACGCGGGCGGCGTCGGTGCGAGCTGCAGCGCGACTGGCGTAAAGCGTCCATCGAGACGGGCCGCCAGGTGAAACAGTTCCGTCGCGTTCTTCGGATCCCACGGACCCGAATAGCCGGGCAAGCCGGCCTCGCGACGTTTTGCATCGAACGCGACGTTCGAATGCACGAATTCCTCATGCGTCTGAGCGCCGGTAGCAAACGGCACGAGCCAATTCAGCGCGGCGAGCAGCGTCGCGCCGTTCGCGCCCTTCTCCTGCAGCCAGTTGCGGTTGTGGCGGCGCGCGGCGAGCGCGGCCGTCACCAGCGGTTGCAGATCGTAGGTCACGTAGTGCAGCGCATCGCGCTCGCCGAAGTCGATCGTCGAGCCGTCCGGGGCGATGTTGTCGCCGATATGCTCGACGAACAGCCGCTGCGCGGCGTTGATCATCTTGCGGTTGTCGAGTGTGAATGCCGCCATCGCGATCAGCTTGATGCGGTGGCTTTGCCAATTGTTGCGGAACGTGCCCGTGAGCGGCCGCGGCTGCGCGTCGATCTGCCCGATGTAGCCGTTCGCGAGCTTTGTCAGAAACGCCATCGCCGCGTTGCGCGTTTTGACGGGCAACGCGCTCGCGGTCATGTCGTACGCGAGGATCAGACCTTCGAAACGCGTTTCGTCGATCGGATTGAAGCTCGGCTGATAGGTCGTGACCCACGCGTACAGCAGACGGTCGACGAGCTTCAGGAAGCGGTCGTCGCTGGTCGCGCGCCACGCGAGCGCGGCGTCGCGCAGCAGGTCGAGATCCTTCTCCGCTTCGACGCTCTGATCGTAGATGCCCTCGTGCGGCAGCGTGCCCTCGGTGTGCAATTTGGCGAGCGCATGCGGCTGCTCGTTCAGATGTGCCTGCACGTTGGCGACGAGCGCCTTGACGCCGGGGTCGGCATTGGTGCGCTCGCTCGTTTGCAGCGCCGGCGCCGCGCAGAAATTCATCGCGGCCTGCGCCGCGCGCAGCGGCAGCAACGCGGCCGCTGCGGCCAACAGTACCGCGTAAGCGGGCCGCCACGGACGGACGCCTGCCGCCTCGGCCCGGCTTTGCATCAATCGCACCTTTCGCGCCATGCGAAACTCCTCGTTAGGCTGATTCGGTGTGTGATGTTAGCCGGTTGCGGCTTTCAACGACAGGACCGCGGGTGGACCGCTCGCGGACGCCGACGGACCTTCAGAGCGCCGCGCATGACGTCTCGCCGACTCGCACTGCTTACTCGTAATCGGCGATCGGCACGCACGAGCAGAACAGGTTGCGATCGCCGTACACGTTGTCCGCGCGACCGACCGGCGGCCAGTACTTGTTCGCGATCAGCGTCTTCAGCGGGTAGGCGGCGGTCTCGCGCGCATACGCGTGCTTCCAGTCGTCCGAGATCACGACCGCCGCCGTGTGCGGCGCGTGCTTCAGCGGATTGTCCTCGCGGTCCGCGCGGCCTTCCTCGACCGCGCGGATTTCCTCGCGGATCGCGATCATCGCCTCGATGAAGCGGTCGAGCTCTTCCTTCGACTCCGACTCGGTCGGTTCGACCATCAGCGTGCCCGGTACCGGGAAGCTCATCGTCGGCGCGTGGAAGCCATAGTCGGCGAGGCGCTTCGCGACGTCGTCGACGGTGATGCCGCTCGTGTCCTTGAGCGGACGCAGATCGAGAATGCACTCGTGTGCGACGAGGCCGCCGGGGCCCGAGTACAACACCGGATAGTGCGGCGCGAGCTTGTTGGCGACGTAGTTCGCGTTGAGGATCGCGGTTTCGGTCGCGGCGGTCAGGTTCTTCGCGCCCATCATCGCGATGTACATCCACGAGATCGGCAGGATCGACGCCGAGCCGTACGGCGCGGCCGACACCGCGCCGATGCCATCCTCCGAGCGCTGGTAGCCCGACGAAGTCTGGTTCGGCAGGAACTGCGCGAGATGCGCGCCGACCGCGACCGGACCGACGCCCGGTCCGCCGCCGCCGTGCGGAATGCAGAAGGTCTTGTGCAGGTTCAGATGCGAGACGTCGCCGCCGAACTGACCCGGCGCGCACAGGCCGACCATCGCGTTCATGTTCGCGCCGTCCACGTACACCTGGCCGCCGTGCGCATGCACGATCTCGCAGATTTCGCGGACGTTCTGCTCGAACACGCCGTGCGTCGACGGGTACGTGATCATGATCGCCGCGAGCTTATCGGCGTGCTGCGCGGCCTTCTTCTTCAGGTCTTCGATATCGACGTTGCCCTGCGCGTCGCATGCCACGACCACGACCTGCATGCCGGCCATTTGCGCCGACGCCGGGTTCGTGCCGTGCGCCGAAGCGGGAATCAGACAGACATCGCGATGCGCTTCGCCGCGCGACGCGTGATAGGCGTGGATGATCAAAAGACCCGCGTACTCGCCCTGCGAGCCCGCGTTCGGCTGCAGCGACACGGCCGCATAGCCGGTCGCGGCGACCAGCATCTCTTCGAGCTGATCGATCATCTCGCGGTAGCCGACGGTTTGCTCGGTCGGTGCGAACGGATGGATCTGGCCGAACTCGGGCCACGTGACCGGCAGCATTTCCGACGTCGCATTCAGCTTCATCGTGCAGGAGCCGAGCGGGATCATCGAGCGATCGAGCGCGAGGTCCTTGTCCGACAGACTGCGCAGATAGCGCAGCATTTCCGTTTCCGAATGATGACGGTTGAACACGTGATGCGTCAGGTACGCGCTCGTGCGTTCGAGCGCGGCCGGCACCGACGCAGAGTTCGATGCGTTGAGCGCGGTGTCGAGCGCGTCGACTTGCGGCACGTCGCTCGTGAAGGCCGCTTGAGCGAACACCGCGAGCAGGTCGGCCAGATCGTGGCGCGAGGTGGTTTCGTCGATCGACAGGCCGACTTGCGTCGCGCTCACGTGGCGCAGGTTGATGCGCCTGGCCGTCGCCGCGTCGTGCAGCGCTTGCGTGCGTGCGCCGGTATCGAACGTGAGCGTGTCGAAGAAAGTTTCGTTGACGAGCTTATAGCCAAGCTGCTTCGCGCCCTCGGCGAGCAGCGTGGCGATGCGATTGACGCGCAGTGCGATCGTCTTCAGGCCACGCGGGCCGTGATAGACCGCGTACATGCTCGCCATGATCGCGAGCAGCGCCTGCGCGGTGCATACGTTCGAGGTCGCCTTCTCGCGGCGGATGTGCTGCTCGCGCGTTTGCAGCGCGAGACGCAGCGCGGGGTTGCCTTGCGCGTCGACGGTTACGCCGACCAGACGTCCCGGCATTTGCCGCTTGAATTCGTCGCGCACCGCGAGGTACGCGGCATGCGGGCCGCCGAAGCCGACCGGCACGCCGAAACGCTGCGTATTGCCGACCGCGACGTCCGCGCCCCATTCGCCCGGCGGCGTAAGCAGCGTCAGCGCGAGCAGGTCGGCGGCGACGACGACATGGCCGCCCGCCGCGTGGATCGCTTCGGTCAGCGCGCGGTAGTCGCGCACGTCGCCGTTCACGCCCGGGTATTGCAGCAGCACGCCGAATGCGTTGGCGTCGGCGGCTTCAGCGGCCGGGCCGACTTTCACTTCGATGCCGACCGGCGTCGCGCGCGTCTTCACGACTTCGATGGTCTGCGGCAGCACGTCGTCGGCAACGAAGAACACGTTCGACTTCGGTTTGCCGACGCGTTGCAGCAGCGTCATCGCTTCGGCGGCGGCGGTCGCTTCGTCGAGCAGCGATGCATTCGAGATCGCGAGGCCGGTCAGGTCGGTGACCATCTGCTGGAAGTTCAGGAGCGCTTCCAGACGGCCTTGGGAAATTTCAGGCTGGTACGGCGTGTACGCGGTGTACCAAGCCGGATTTTCGAGCACGTTGCGCAGGATCACCGTCGGCGTATGGGCGTTGTAATAGCCTTGGCCGATGTAGGAGCGGAACACCTGGTTCTTGTCCGCGAGCTCGCGCAAGGCGGCGAGCGCTTCGGCTTCGCTCTTCGGTTGCGCGAACGGGCCGAGCGGCAGCGTTTCGGTGCGGCGGATCGTCTTCGGGATGACGGCGTCGATCAATGCCGCGCGCGACGCGAAGCCGAGTGCTTCGAGCATCGCTTGCTGGTCGGCCGTATCCGGGCCGATATGCCGTTCGGCGAAGGCGTCGTGCACTTCGAGCGCGGCGAGCGAGAGAGGAGTGCGGTTCATCAGACGATCCGGGTGTTCGAGCTTCATGGGTGTTCCTGGCGGCGCGGCGCGCCGTTGTGCGAGCGCCGCGCCTGACGGTTAAAACGAAAGGTGACTCAGGCGCCGATCGACTTCGCGTAGGCCTCGGCGTCGAGCAGACGGTCGAGCGACGCATCGGCGGCCGGCTTGATCTTGAACAGCCAGCTGTCGTACGGCGTGCTGTTGACGGTGTCGGGCGAGTCGGCGACGGTCGTGTTCGCCTCGATGACTTCGCCCGAGACCGGCGCGTAGATATCGGAGGCGGCCTTCACCGATTCGATCACGGCGACGGTGTCGCCCGCGGTCACGGACTTGCCGAGTTCCTGGACTTCGAAGAAGACGATGTCGCCGAGCGCTTCCTGCGCGTGGTCGGTGATGCCGACCGTCAGCGTGCCGTCCGCTTCGGTGCGGACCCATTCGTGCGATTCGGTGTATTTCAGTTCGGCCGGGATGCTCATTGGATGCTCCTGAACGGTATGTTCGGTAGTGTTTGAATGTAGGGGCGTGCGCCGGCCGCTTAGACCGCCAGCACCTTGCCGTTGCGCACGAACGGCAGTTTTACCACGCTTGCGGGACAGGCTTTGTCGCGAATCTGGACGTGCACGGTGTCGCCCGGCTGCACGCCCTTCGGCACGCGCGCGAAGGCGATCGATTCCTGCATGGTCGGCGAGAACGTGCCGCTGGTGATTTCGCCGTCGCCGTGCGGCGTGACGACTTTCTGATGCGCGCGCAGCACGCCCGCGGCCTTGCCGTTTTCCTTCAGCAGGATCAGGCCGACGAACGCGGCGCGCGAGCCGTCGGCTTCGAGGCTGCTCTTGCCGACGAACTCGCGCGGCGAGGCCAGGTCGACGGTCCATGCGAGGCCGGCGTCGAGCGGCGAGACATTGTCGTCCATGTCCTGGCCGTACAGGTTCATGCCGGCTTCGAGGCGCAGCGTATCGCGCGCGCCGAGACCGGCCGGGCGCACGCCGTGGGCCGCGAGCGCATTCCACAGCGCTTCGACGTGGGCAGCCGGCACGATGATCTCGAAGCCGTCTTCACCGGTATAGCCGGTGCGCGCGACGGTCAGCTCGCCGAACGGCGTGCCGTCGACGCGCGCGGCGTTGAACGGCTTCAGCGCTTCAGTCGCGGCGCGCGCGGCCGGCACGGTTTGCCAGGCCTTTTCGCGTGCGTTCGGGCCTTGCACGGCGACGATTGCCAGATCGCGGCGCGGCGTGATGGTGAGACCGAAGCCGCCTGCGTTGAGCTGGCCGAACCAGGCGATGTCTTTGTCGGCGGTGCCGGCGTTGACGACCACGCGGAAGTGGTCTTCGGCGAAGTAATAGACGATCAGATCGTCGATCACGCCGCCGTTCGGATTCAGCATGCAGGAGTAGAGCGCGCGGCCCGGCGTTTGCAGCTTCGCGACGTTGTTCGCGAGCGCGTATTCGAACAACGCGCGGACGCGCTCGCCGGTGAAGTCGACCACGCACATGTGGGACACGTCGAACATGCCGGCGTCGGTGCGCACCGCGCGATGTTCCTCGATCTGCGAGCCGTAGTTGACGGGCATGTCCCAGCCGCCGAAGTCGACCATGCGAGCATTGAGCGCGCGGTGAGCGGCGTGGAGCGGGGTGTGTTTGAGTTCGGTCATGGGGCCTCGGGCATCTCGCGAAACAAAAAAGGCCATGCGGCGCACTGCCTCGCGGCCGTGTGCCTGCGAGCGTGGTTCTGCATGACCCCTCTGTCCTCGATACCTGAGAGATTGCGCCGCCGCGACTGGCTCAATGAGCTCGATCCGTCACGGTGAAACGCGCGCCCCTTCGGTGGGCAGCCTGCCTGCGGTGCACGAGGTGCGACGCGGATGGCTACTGCCGCTCTCCAGAGTGCGAAAAAGCCGCCGGAAGACGGGTTTTTCGACGCGGTCGGTCCTTTTGCCTGAGAGTTTGCGGGTGTGCCCCTTCGGCGGCGCGGCCTGCGATTTTTCGCCTGCCAGCACGCTCTCCCGACGCGTGCGGCGAATTTACGCGACGGGCCGGGGCTTGTCAAATAAAGGCCCGGGAGCGGTGTGGGGCCGGCTGTGGCTGTTCGGGGGCGTCAAAAAGAAAAGCGCGGACCGTGGTGCCCGCGCTTTTCAGTTGCTTCTCCCGGTGCCATCCGTGACCGCACGATGAGCGGTAGTGGGGGCTCACCTGGTGGCTCGTTTGCCGATTCGGTTTGCCCACTTGCTCGCTGACTCACTCGCCGATCGCATGAGCCGCATTGTCCAGTTCCTGATTCAGCACGCGCTGTTCTTCCGCGGACAAACCGCCGCCATGCTGGGCGGCCATGTCATGCGCTTCCTGGCGGATCGTCTCGAGACGGTGATGCAGCGCGGCGCCTTGCGGCGGCGGGTAATAGCCCTGATTCACGCGGTTATCGATACGGTGCGCGAGATTGTCGATGCGGCCGTCGACCTGATGCAGACGCTGGTCCGCGATCTGCTGCGGAGTCGGGCCCGGATGCGGCGCCGGCGGGGGCGTTACCACGCAGGCGGCGACGGAGCCGAGCAGCGCGCATGCAACAAGGGCACGGATGATTCGAGACATGGATTCTCCCGGAGTCGTTGTCGTGTTGGATTGCTACCTCATTAGCAACGGCTGACGAAGAACGCCCGCTGACCTGGCAGCGGGCGAATTTGTAACGTTATGTTCCTTTCCGGAGCGTCAGGAAAGCCCGCGCCGACAGCCTTCGCGGCGCTAAAGGCGGTCCCGTTTTTGGTACACAGATCGTGGTGGCGCGGTGTCGACGCGCAGCGGGGCGGGGTTCAGCGAATGCGCTCGAACGGCAGTCGCACGCCCTGCTCGGAACTGCGCGCGGCCAGGTCGATGATCGTCATCACGTCGACCGCGTCGCGCGTACTGATCGGAAATGCGACGCCGTTCTGGATCGCGTCGGTCAACGCAATATAGAAGCCTGCGTACTCGCCGTTGCGGGTCGGCAATTCGCACTCGACTTCCTCGTCGCCTTCGAGCACGCGCAGCACGCCGGGGCTGTTGCCGGCGCCGAAGCCTGCGTCGCCGGGGCGCAGGCCCGCTTTCAGCTGATCTTCCTGGGTGTCGAGGCCGTACTTCACGTAGCTGCCGCGCGTGCCGTGGATAGCAAAGCGCGCTCCCGGCAATGCGGTCAACGCGCTTGCGTGCAGCACGACCTCGAACTCGTCGTAGCCGAGCTGGATGTGCACGTAGTCGGGTGCACTTGGCGTCGTCGCGATGGGTGCGCACCGTCGCCGATACGGTCCGCGGCGCGCCGAAGAGGGCGAGCGCCTGGTCGATCAGATGCGGACCGAGATCGAATAGCAGACCGCCGCCGCGCGTCACGTCTTCGCGCCAGCGCTGACGCACGCCCGGCCGGAAGCGGTCGAAATGCGATTCGTACTGCGTGACGCGACCCAGTTCCACGCGCGCGAGCAGATCGCGCACGGTCAGAAAATCGCCATCCCAGCGGCGGTTGTGAAAGGGCGCGAACAGCTTGCCGCGCGCGAGCGCGATATTGGCAAGCGTGTGGGCGTCGGCGGCGCTCAGCGTGACAGGCTTGTCGACGACCACGTGCTTGCCGGCTTCGAGGGTGCGGCGCGCGAGGTCGAAGTGGGTGTCGTTGGGCGTCGCGATCACGACGCAGTCGAGGTCGTCGAGCGCGAGCAGCGCGTCGAGATCGGCGACGATTTTCGCGTGCGGATAGTCGGCGTGCGCGCGCTCGGATTGCCCGGTCGCAATCGCGGCGACCCTCGCGCGTCCGCAGTGTTCGATCACTGGTGCGTGAAACGTCGCGCCGGCGAAGCCGTAGCCCATCAATCCAATTTTCAGCGATGCGGACATGCGAGTCTTCCTGGAGGAGCGGCGCGCCGCCTTGCCACCGCGGCGGCGGCGCGCAATCTCATCATTGTGGCATTTGTGGGCTGGACTGGGGGCTGAGCATGACGGCCGGCCTTGCGCGCAGCCCGTCGGGGCGTCCGAACCATCGAGGCATCCAACGAGGGCATCCAACGAGGGCGTCCATCGCGGTGGTCATCGCGGTGGTTATCGCAGTGGCCATCGCAGTGGCCATGTTAACATCGCACCTCCCGCGCGCATTGCGCCGCGCAGCATGCCCCGGGCCTTCGGCCGGCGCCACCCGCCGGTCCGACCTCAGCGGCCCTCAACCGCATTACCCATCCACAAACGATGTCCGCAGGCCTGAACCCCGCTCAAAGTGAAGCGGTCCGTTATCTCGACGGTCCCTGTCTCGTGCTCGCCGGCGCCGGCAGCGGCAAGACGCGCGTGATCACGCAGAAAATCGCGCACCTGATCGAAGCGAAGGGCTTCGAGCCACGCCACATCGCCGCCGTCACGTTTACGAACAAGGCCGCGGCGGAGATGCGCGAGCGCGTCGGCAAGCTGCTCGAAGGCAAGACGCTGACCGCACCCGGCAAGGAAGGCCGCAAGGTGCCCGTGAACCAGCTGACGGTGTGTACCTTCCACTCGCTCGGCGTGCAGATTTTGCGTCAGGAGGCGGAGCATGTCGGCCTGAAGCCGCAGTTCTCGATCATGGATTCCGACGACTGCTTCGGCATGATCCAGGAGCAGGTCAGCTCGACGGACAAGGGCTTCATCCGCAAGATCCAGTCGATCATCTCGCTGTGGAAGAATGGACTGATCATGCCCGAGCAGGCGATCGCGATCGCCTCGACCGAGGACGAGCATCAGGCGGCGATCGTCTATCGCAACTACGTGGCGACGCTGCATGCGTACCAGGCGGTCGATTTCGACGATCTGATCCGCCTGCCCGCCGAACTGTTCGCGAGCAACGAGCAGGTGCGCGACCGCTGGCAGAACAAGCTGCGCTATCTGCTGATCGACGAGTATCAGGACACCAACGCATGCCAGTACGAACTGGTGAAGCTCCTGGCCGGCAAGCGCGCGGCGTTCACGGCGGTCGGCGACGACGATCAGGCGATCTACGGCTGGCGCGGCGCGACCCTCGAAAACCTCGGCCAGCTCGGCAAGGATTTCCCGAACCTGCACCTGATCAAGCTCGAACAGAATTACCGCTCGACGGTGCGCATCCTGAGCGCCGCGAACAACGTGATCGCGAACAATCCGAAGCTGTTCGAGAAGAAGCTGTGGTCCGAGCACGGCATGGGCGACACGATCACGGTGACGGGCTGCAACGACGAGGAGCACGAGGCGGAGTCCGTCGTGTTTCGGCTGTCCGCGCACAAGTTCGAGCGGCGCGCGAATTTCCGTGACTACGCGATCCTCTATCGCGGCAACTTCCAGGCGCGCATCTTCGAGCAGGTGCTGCGCCGCGAACGGATTCCGTACGTGCTGTCGGGCGGCCAGTCGTTTTTCGATAAGGCCGAGATCAAGGACATCTGCGCGTACCTGCGTCTGATCGCCAACGCGAACGACGATCCCGCGTTCATCCGCGCGATCACGACACCGCGTCGCGGCGTCGGTAATACGACGCTGGAGGCGCTCGGCGCGTTCGCGGGTCAGGCGAAGGTGTCGCTGTTCGAGGCGGTCTACATGGGCGGCATCGAGGCGCGTCTGTCGCCGCGTCAGATCGAGCCGATGCGCGCGTTCTGCGACTTCATGCAGCGCCTGACCGACCGCGCGGAGAAGGACGCGGCGGGCACGCTACTCAATGAGCTGATGGAGGCGATCCACTACGAAGCGTATCTGTACGACGCGTTCGACGAACGCCAGGCGCAGGCGAAGTGGCAGAACGTGCTGGAGTTCATCGAGTGGCTCAAGCGCAAGGGCACCAAGGAAGAGCCGGAGCACGGCAGCGGCAGCGAAGCGACCGGCTACGACACCGCCGACGGCTTCGGCGACACCGGCAAGAACCTGCTCGGGCTGATCCAGACGGTCGCGCTGATGTCGATGCTCGAGGGCCGCGAGGAAGATCCGGATGCGGTGCGGCTGTCGACCGTGCATGCGTCGAAGGGGCTCGAGTATCCGCACGTGTTCCTGGTCGGCGTCGAGGAAGGCATCATGCCGCATCGGGGCGGCGCGGACGACGAGCCGATCGACGACGCGCGCATCGAGGAGGAACGCCGGCTGATGTACGTCGCGATCACGCGCGCGCAGCGCAGCCTGCATCTGAACTGGTGCAAGAAGCGCAAGCGGGCGCGGGAGACGGTCGTCTGCGAGGCGTCGCGCTTCATCAACGAAATGCTGCTCGACGATGCGCCGCCGCCGACACCGGAAGAAGCGCCGATGTCGCCGAAGGACCGGCTCGCGAGCCTGAAGGCGTTGTTGCAGAAGTCGTGAGCGGGCGGGACTGCAAGTGCCCGCCAGGTACGTTTGCTTGCGATTGCAGATAAAAAATCCCTGCATCGCGTTAGCGCATGCGGGGATTTTTCATTTCAGCGACGACCGATGCCGCGTGCTTTACTTCACCGCGCTGACCATATAGTCGACCGCGGCCTTCACGTCCGCATCCGATGCGTTCGAGCCGCCCTTCGGCGGCATCGCGCCCTTGCCGTGCAGCGCGTAGTTATAGACAGTGTCCATCGGGTCCTTCAGGCGCGGCGCCCATGCTTCCTTGTCGCCGAACTTCGGCGCGTTCAGCACGCCGGTCGCGTGACAGGCCTGGCATACCGACTGATACAGCGCCTTGCCGGCCTGCGAGGCGTCCGCGCTTTGCGCGCCACCTGCTGCCGGGGCGGGAGTCTGCGGCACGTTGGCCATTGCGGCCAGCGCCGCGGCGGCCTGGGCCGCGCCCGCATCCGATGCACCTGCTGCACCGGATGCCGCGGCCGCACCGGATGCCGCAGCCGCGCCCGCCGCCGGCTGCGCCGGCTCGGGGAAGCTCGCGCCCGAATTGTTCGCCATATAGACGACCGCGCGCGCGATCTCGAAGTCACTGTAGTCGTCGGGGCTCGTGCCGCCGCGCGGCGGCATGGCGCCCTTGCCGGACAGCGCGGTGTGCCACAGCGTGTCGAAGCCCTGCGCGATGCGCGGCGCCCAGTCGGCGGTGTTGGTGAATTTCGGCGCGCCTGCGGCACCCGACGCGTGACACGCCGAGCAGACCGCCTTGTAGACTTCCTCGCCGCTCTTGTAGACGCGCGGTGCGTTGGCGTCGCGGATCTCGACTTGGGCGATCGGATGGATGCGGGCGGTGACTTCGGCTTCGGAGAGAGAGTCGGTGCCGGCGCCGGTGCGCGTCGAATTATCGACGTAGACGGCGAGCAGAACGATGATGACGATCGGCACAGCAAACCCGGCGATGACCGCGGCGATAAGCTGTGCTGGGGTTTTGATCGGGGCTCCGTGTGGTGCTTCGCTCATGCTTGTCTCGTCTCCGTGGGTGTGTGAGCGGTACAGCGCGACGGCAACTTCTTGTTCTTTATCAGCCACGGACGATTATAGACGCAAGCTTTCGGCGGCGGCGAGGGGGCCAGGACGGTGTTCAGCAGGCGTTTACCCGGATCGGCATGGACGATGGCAGGAGTCGGGGAAGACGCTGGGATGGGCGTCGGAGGCCGTCCTGTGGACGGTTCGGCCGAAACCGGGTATCCTTGCGGTCTCTCGCGTTGGCGTCGCGTCCGTTCTGGTTGGCGCGCTTTCGCGTAGATTCCCCGCAGTTTTGTGGTGAAGCGCCCGTAGCTCAATGGATAGAGTACTGCCCTCCGAAGGCAGGGGTTGCTGGTTCGATCCCAGCCGGGCGCACCAAGCAGGACAAGCCTTTCCGCGATTTTTGTCACCCGTATGCCTTTTGGTGACCTGCAAGTAGGGCATCGAGAGGGCAGAGTCGGCTGAAAGCATCAATTAGCCCGCAGTCGTTCGACGCGGGCTTTTTTGTATGTGGACTTTTTGTGGACTAGTTCGGGGTTGTGCCGAATGTTCCGAAGTGCGGTTAGACTGCGATGCGCCGCTTCAATCGGAACGGACTGAATACAAAGTAAAAAGAGAGAAGACCTATGGCTACCGCGTTTGAAGCAGCGAGTTCCATTACTCGTTGGGCGCTTGCTCGGAACTTGATCGCTCCCCTTCCCGCTGGGATGGAGGAGGAGTATGTGGCAGGTGTGCAACCGGCGAATTTCGACGCGGAAACAGAGGATATTCTCCGGCGCCGTAGCATTGTGTCTATCGCATTTAATGACGCGTCGGCAGAGGTCTTGCTCTACACGTCAAAGCGGCTTTTCCAGCGCGAATTAGATGTCCTTCCTGACCTTTACGCGGACTGTCGTGTTACGTATTCGCACGGCGCTGTGGATGATTTGGGCAATGGAAGCGCGGTCGTCGCGCACGGTGCCTCATACGCCCTGTTTCAGGGCGCCAACGCTAGGTTTTATACCTGCGGATCATCCATTTCCCCGGGAAATGAAGCATCGGCAGGCACGTTGGGCGCTCTGGTTCGCGACGGAGCCGGAAAGTTGTTCGGGTTGACGAATAACCATGTCACGGGCGGCTGCAACCACTCGGAGATCGGTCTTCCGATCGTTGCGCCCGGCATCATGGACGTTTCCGCTGGCGCTCTTAATCCGTTTACGCTTGGAGTGCATGACCGAGTTATTCCCTATGCGCTTGGAACAAGCGGCAACGTCAGCATTGCAGACAATACTGATGCAGCTCTATTCGAAATAGTGGCGCAAGGTAGTATCAGTTCGATGCAGGGGACAATCTACGACACGCCCACGAACGTGGTCGCCCCAGCGGATGGAATGGTTGTCCAGAAGGTAGGACGGACTACCCGACATACGACCGGCAAAATTGTCGGGAGGTTTCTGCGGCCCATCCGTGTTGGCGCCAGTTCCGCGAGCAATGGTTTCAACGGGCATTTTTGGTTTCCGGGCGCTTGGATTGTCCATAGTGATACAAACAATCCATTCTCGGACAGCGGCGACTCTGGTTCCCTCGTCGTGACAACTGATGCGAACGGGGTAACGGCAGCAGTAGGCCTGATTTTTGCTGGTGGTCCGGATACACAGGCACCGGGCGGAAAGATGTCATGTATTGTCCCGATCGCCCCTATCTTGGCCAAACTCGGTGTAACCTTGGTTGGTGGCCACAACATCCAATGAGAGATTGCGATGACGACTTTATCGTATGAAGAGCTGGATAAGGTTGCGGACGATCTGCTTCAGCAACTACCGGCCTTCGCAAGAAATAGCGTCACCTTATCCACTCGCACCGTTGCCGGCGAGGACTACATAGTTGCCAGCCTTCCGGAGTCTTGCTCGTCAATCCGTAAAGACTTGCCAAGCGTCGTTGATGGTGTATCCGTTCAGTATCAGTTTGAGGGGCGGCTTCAGATGCTGTCCCGCCCGTCGGTCTGCTTCTGACTTCTAGAGCAGCCGTCAAAAAGCCGCCGATGGGGCGGCTTTTTTGTTTCCGCAGCCTGGTATCAAGAGCTCTGTTGCGCCGACCATTAACATTTCGGGCGGGCGCATTAACAGGTTTCAAGTGCCCCTTGTCCGCTCAACGCTACTCCGGATCGTGCTTTGCGCCGCTTTTCATGATTGTTAAAGGCTTTAACAAAATCTTGAAAAGGAAAAATTTTCTGCGCGTGCGGGAACGGTCGGTCCGAGGGGCCGGGGGTCGAAAAACTTATCACTCCCCCCGGCCCCGATAGCCTATCGCCGTACTGTTGCCATATGCCGTGTCTATTGATACCGGGTTTTCACCAATCCACGCACCAAAACGCGCTACACGCCGCCCGCGTCCGCTCACCCATACCAACCCATTGGCAGCGCGCCGCCGTGCCGGTGCATCACCGGCAGACAGCGCGCCGCCGATCGGCCTTACGAGATCACGCCTTCAATCACCGTGATTGCTTGCGGGTAGTTCGCCACCACGTCGAAACGGGCGTGAGCGATGAACGCGAGTTGACCGTTAGAACCCGGCAGCTCCGGCAGCAGGCGAACATTGAAGTTTTCTCGCATCACGAATTGGACAGTTGAAAAATTTCCGATGAACGCCAGCGACTCGTTAGCGCCAGCGCCAAGGTTGGTTGGAACGCCAGTGGACGGACGGCGCACCACGCCATCCAGCAGAGCCGGAGCGTTGAGCGGTTGGCCGAGCGTATCGACCAAACCAGCAAGGCCGGTCAGCGTGCGCGGGGCCATGATGATAGACGTAGGCGCGGGCGCGTCCGCGTCGAGTTGCGCTTGATACGCGGCCAGCATGTCGGAATGCTTGAACGCGGAGCCGGTTTGATTGATCTTCTGCACGTTCGTCATGCCATACAGGCCCAACGGCTCGGGAGCCGTACCTGAGCCAACCAGCGCGGCGCGATCGAACGCCTTGGCGAACGCCGCCGCGAGCGCTTGTCGCACGGCGCGGTCCATATCCACGGCATCGGCCAACAATTCACGGCTGATCGGAACCACGATTGCGAGCGAGCGCGGCGTGGCCTCCACCTTGCGGAACGTTGGGCCGCCGGTTGCCAGCGGGTCATTCTCGTTTCGCCATGCAGGCGTCGGCAGTTGGTCAACAGCGGCAAGGCTCACGCTCTTTGCAGCGCCAAGTGGCAGGATGCTAGCGCCAGCGGCCAACACCGCCGATGCGCTCACCATCGCGTCCAGAATCGTCGGCATGATGACGTCCGGCACCGCATAGCCGCCATCCGTGCCCACGCCTTCCGACAGGGCGGCGCGCACGCCGTCGCCAACCGACATACCAGCAGCGCCGCGAATGAATTCAGCGATACCAATACTGGCCGCCGGGTTGAACGCGCCGCGCGCCGATGCTTGAGCGCGCTTGCGATAGAACGCGCCGATTTGCGAGCCACGCAGGCCGGTCGATGCGTGGACGGATTGCACCTCGTCCGTGTCCGTACCCATTGCCTTGGGGTTGCCAAGGCCGCCCGCCATCTGAATCGCCATCTTGTCGATTGCCGCGCTAATGTCCGCGACTTCCAATGCAAGGCCGTCCACCTTCGCCTCTTGTGAGGCCTTGAAGCCTGCGAAAGCGGTGTTCATACCTTCGATGGCGGCCTTTACGCCATTCACGCCAGCATCCGCACGCACGGCAAACGCGCCGCGTTGGATTTCGCCAGTCTTGGCGTATGCGGCCTGAGCGGCCAATGCGTTGCGGATTGCCGATGATGCGATGTTCGTGTGGTGACCCATAAACTTAATACTCCTAAATTCAATTCGTTTAAACGCGGTAGAGATAGCGAGTTGCGCACCGCCTCGAAAGGTTGCCCGCACAGATTCGACGTGCGGGCGGCGCAACGCTCCGATAAAACACGCTCCGAAGAACACCCCCCAGCATCCGAAGTGTTCGCTTGGATTCGTATGCGCTGATGAGGATTATGAGGGGTGCGCTTCGGGGGGCCGCGTAGCCCCTGAATCGGGCGATTCACTACCAGCAGGTAGTGATACTTCCCCGTGTTTTTCTAGACTGTCACTCCACGGATCACCGTTGCGTTACCCGTTACGCTCACGTCCTTTCCTTGGATGCTCTCTTGCATTACTCGATCCTTATGGTGTTTTTATAGAGGGGCTGACCCTATATGGGCCCCGTGGTGGCCTTGCCACGATCCTGCCTGTACCTGCTTACCCCCGAACCTCCGGCGATCCCGCCAGCAAGCTCCCTTGCCCCGGATTCTCCTTTTTGGGGCGTCCCGGCCTCCGCTTTGGGATTGCCGCCGCTTTCAGGATTGCCCTGATAGCCTCGAATTCTGACTCGCGCGTAGCCGGGGTGCATTCAATCCGCTGCTCCGTAGCGCGCAGCGCAACCTTGGCGGCAGGCACTGCGCGCGCCGCCGCGAGGAATTGCGGGAGTGTCGGCGGCCATTTTGGGTTTTCTGCCTCGGCGCGGTCTGCAATAGCATCAACGTCCCGTATGCCCACGTCGCAGAACGCCACGGCCCACTCCTCGACCGCTAACTTGACGCCGATATCCTGTCCGTCCTCACACATTTGGCCGCGCTCGAATCGCGTTGTAGCGTGATTCCCGTATCGGCTTCGCCACCGATAAAAAAGCCTCCTCGCCTCGCCCAACGCATAGTCAAGCCTCCTTTCGTCAATGGACATTTGTGCATCCTCCGTGCGTCGTTGTCGCGTGCATCGCCGGGTTCCATCCACCGGCCAAGCTCTCAATCACGTCCAACTCGTTCACGTCCAACTCGTCGGCGCTCGCGCTAGACTCCGGCTCCGGCTCACCGCCCCCCTGCAAGCCGCCTTTTGCTGCGTATGCCGCGCGGGTGAATGTGGACTTGCCATTGCGCGCCGCCCACTCCACCGCCAGCGCCAGAGTGATTCCAGCGGCGTGCGCCTCACATGCGATGCCTTGCACGTCCCGAATGGTCACGTACTGACCTTTGCGGTTTGCCACCATCCCCTCCGCGTCCTCCTGCGCCGCTCCGAACTTCACCAATCGCGTAACGCTTTCCCGTTCGCTCAATGAAAACTCGCAGGTAGTTTCGGATACGGGAGCCGAAGGCGAGCGAGCGGCGGAGCCGCCGTACTCTATCTCCCGTTTTTCTAAGGTTTCTCTACTTCTATCTTGGGGGGCAATATTGCCGTGGCTAGGGGGGGCAATATTGCCGGGGGTGGGGGAGCAATTTTGCCCGTTGTGGGGGAGCAGTTTTGCCGGGGCGGATAATCCGCATCCATCCGAAAGCGGGACTGTTTCAGAGTTATCCACAGAGCCAGAGTCATGGTCGGTTTCGGTCGCGCTTTCTTGCTCGTCGTCGTGGGCGTCCGTGGATGCACGCGCGCCACCAGCTTGCAAATACTCCGCCAGCGTCGGCGGTCGGCTCGCAATCGTCCCGTCCGCGTTAAACACGGACTTAGCGCCAACCGGGCAGAGCATTTGATACACGGGGATACGCGCGGAGCCCCCAACCGTCTTATCGGTCTTTACGAGAAACCCGGCTTCAATCGCCACGTCCCGCGCCTTGCGCACAGTCCTTTCGTTTGCAATCTCCGTGCGTGTCATGAGCGTTTCCATTGTTGCCCACGTGGTATAGGAGCCGTTCGCGAGCGCCGCGAGCACGCGTAGCACGTGCTTTGCGTTCGAGCCGCCCACGGCTTGCTCCTCAAGCCAATATTCGGCCTTTGCGCTCATGCCGTTTCAGCCTCACATTCGGCGGCGCGCGCGGCGTCGTATTCCCGTTTGTACTCACCGAAGCTCTCCGCCAGTTCCTCGGCCATGTCGTGCGCCGTGCGCGCAAGGTCGCGGGCCAGTTCGGGGCGGTCTGCCAGTTCGGAGATTGCGAAATTCATGGCCGCGAGCGCAGCGAAGCTTGATTCCGCATAAGCGAGCATCGTTGCCACGTCGTCGGCGCTAAGGCCGGGTTCGTTGCGTTTAAACATGGTGCACGCGCTCCGCCGGTTGAAACGCGGCCAACTCGGCGAGCGCTTGGAGCGCGTCCGCCAGCATGTCGAGCGCGTCAAAGACGCTAGGAGCGAGCGCAGCAGCGCGAAGGGCGCTATTGGCCAGTTCGATAGGGGATTGGTTTTGCTCAGGACGAGCGGACATAAGGCGCATTGTGCGGCCTCCTTCGGTTTATTGGTTCCGCCCGCTTCCCGGTTCCAAACGGGGTGAGCGGGCACTAAGCAGGGTTGGAACACCGGCAACCGAAGAAACCGGCACGGCTTGCGCCGTCCCCGCCAAGGCCCGCCCATAGAAAGAGGCGCACGAAGGCGACACGCACAAAAAAGCCGCTCGGCGCGGCTGTGCGCTTCGATTGTTCGGGGTTCCACGCCCGCCAGCCGTTGTTTCGACTGGACTTGCAGTGTAAGTCCGGCGGCCTTCCGGATGCAACGTGTTTTTGCAGGACTGGATCAAGCGGCCTCCGCCATATGCTTCGCGAGCACGGCCAAACCCTTCGCAGTCACACGAACCTGCGTGGCGGCCTTCTCGGTTCCGTCGCCGCGCTGAATCGTCGCTACCTTGTGTTCAAGCACGCCGCGTATGATCGCCGGTTGATAGGCGGTCCACGTCGCTCCACGGCGGTAAATCCATTCGTGCTTCGCCAACCAGTCAAACAGGGATTTCGGCTGAATCTTGAGGCTCTTGGCGGCGTCCGTAATGCACATGGAGCCCTCGGCGGAGCCAAGCCTATCAAGGGCTTGCGCCTTTGGTTCGAGCACTGCAACCTGTTGTTGGAGTTGGAGCGACTGACTGGCGTGCGTTTGCAGCAGCGATAGCAGCGTGGCCGGGTCGGTCAGATTGAGCGGCGCGGGGCGCGCGCGGTCGCGGGCGTCACGAAACGCGGCAACCAAGCGCGCCTTTAGCTCCACCACGCGATCACTGTTGCGCACGAGCGTCAGGAGGAAATAAGACTGATCCTCGGTGAGAAGCGCGAATCGTTCGGGTTGCCCGCGCCCGCGTATTTCTGCGGTTTCAAACCGAAGAATTCCGAAGCGCTCAAAGTGCGGGCCGTGGTCCACGATCAGCTCTCGCAAACTCTTGTGGTCGTTTCCGAGTTGGCTTGCGATCACGCGGCTATCAACGCGCTGCTCGCCGCGTGACTCCGTGAGGCTAAGTGCGGTAAACTTCGCGTCGTGGTCGTTTTGCGAAGCCGTGGATACCTTGCAGGGGGCCACGGCTTTTGTTTTTGTGCTCTCCATATGCGCCCCCACCATTAGGCCCCCACCATTTGGGGCGCGGCGGCGTTCGTTTTCGCCTCAATCTCGCGCCGCCAGTCCGCAGCGGCCTCCTGGCTGATAAGGGTGCGGCCTCCGATCTTCATCAGACGCGGGCCTTTGCCCTCCTTGAGGAGCTTATAAAAAAAAGTGCGCGAGATTCTGCCGTGCGCTTCAAGGAATTCATTAACGGTGTACGTCGGTTTCATTGTCACGGCCCCTTAGTCAATCGTGTTTGCAAGCATCCGTTTGGATAACTCGATTATGCGGGGCGTGAAGAGTGAGGGCGCGTAGCTAGAATCCTCCGCCTGTTATGCCTGCCTCTCCGTGTTCGCATTGGCCGTGCCATCGCCCGGCGTCCGGTTTAGCTTCGCGACAGCCGCCGACAAGTGCTCTGGCGCAAGGTGCGCGTAACGCAGCGTCATCGTAAGGTCGGCATGGCCCAGCAACTCACGCACGGTGTTGAGGTCCACCCCTGCCATCACGAGCCGCGATGCGAAGTGGTGGCGCATGTCGTGCCATCGGAAATTCGCAATCTTGGCGTCCGCCAGCAGCTTTTTCCATGCAGTTTTTACGTCCACGCGCACGCCGCCGGACGCACTCGCGAAAACAATCCCGTGTTCTGTCTGCTGCGCGTGCCACGCCTTGAGCGTCGCTAGCGCCTCATCGTTGAGCGGAATGTGTCGTTGCTTCCCTGACTTCGCGGACGTGTCGATTACGGTCAGAATCGCGCGTTCAAGGTTGACGTGTTGCCAGTCGAGTTTGAGCAGTTCGCCTTGCCGAAGTCCGGTATTGATCGAAAGCAGCACGGCGGGCTTGAGGTAGTCCACGAACGCCGCACCGCGAAGCTCCGGCATCAGCTCATAGCCTCGCGCCGCGCGCCATGCGTTCGCGCTCTCACGTCCGCCGCGTTCGCGCTCCTCCCGTGCGTCGAGCGCCGCGCGGAGCCGGGTTTCCTCGTCGTCCGACAGCCAACGCACCTTGCCGCTCGGAGCCTGCAACGCCTTGACCGTGGCCAACGGATGCTCCGCGATCACGCCCCACTCCACGGCACGGGAGAACAGGCCGCGCAGCGCCGAAAGGTCGCGGTTGACCGTGGCCGCGCTCGCTCCGGCCTTGAGGCGGGCGGACCGCCATTTCTCAATGATCCACGCGTTGAAGTCGCCCAACGGCTTGTCGAGCAGGTGAGCGAATGACGCACGTAGGCGCGCGAGCGTCGCGGCGCTGCCCCGAGTGTTGGCTGCCAGCCAATCGCCGTATCGGTCGCCTATGAAGGCCGCCAGTGTCGGCGTGCCAATGACTTTCTCGGCCTCCACCCGGCGGCGGCGGCGCTCCAGCACGTCCGCCGTGGTGTCGCCGCGCTTGTCCACGTCGCGCAACTCAACCTTCGCCCGGTCGCGCATCGGCTTGGGCTCCTCGCCGGGCCAGTAGCCGATAACGCGCCGCCCCTGCCGCCCGTCCGGTTTCGTCCATCGGATCGTGTAGGCGACACTCCCGGCGGGCGTCACCTTGACGACGAATCCGCGCTCTACCGAATCCACGAACTCCTGATACTTGCCGTTCGCCTTGATTGCCCGCATGAATTCGCGGTCGATTTTGAATCTCTGCCCCATGCTCTATCCCCTGCGAAGAAGGCAAAAGTATAGGCTAGGGCAAAACTAGGGCAAACCTCGCGCCGAACAGCAAAATACACAGACGAACGCTGTGGAACTAAGTCATTGATTTTAAAGGGTGTAAAAAACACCCGCGCACCCCCAAAAACACCTTTTCACGCTCTCCGAAGGCAGGGGTTGCTGGTTCGATCCCAGCCGGGCGCACCAAAATTCGAAGTGATGCTAGGTCGATGAAACCTGGATAAATCAAGGCCCTAAGGCAAATGCCGAGGGCCTTTTTTCATTTTGGACGACGTCGGAAACCCCACCGTATGCGCCATTTGGCGGAACAGTGGCGGCGTCGAGAATAGTCCAGACATAACCGTCCGATCGAAAACCGGGGCTGCACAAAGGGTTGAATTACCTCACTGGGTGGCGGATTCGCGGTAACGGCTTCGACTGCAGCGGTTAGTCCATCTTTGGTGACGAGAAAGTCGGGGCGGTCATAGCTGCTGTCGACTTTGTGACCGACGTGTTCAAGCATCACCGCCAGAAAGAACTCGAAGGTGCGTGCGTCAAATCCGAAAGTCTGGAACTGCTCAACGAAGTTGCCGTCCGGGTCGGAAAATTCCTGCTGCAACTCGCGAATTCGATTACGCGCTGGAGCATAGCCAGGCATATCCCGCACGCTCAGGAATTGCGGAGGAAGCTCGGAGTCCGGCTTCCCAGTGTGTGCAAAAAGGTCTATGGCCATGGAACTGTACCTTCGGCAAGGATTTGTCCACCGGGAAATCGCCGATATATGCGAGCTGCATCAACCGCGTCCGATACTGCCAACGCGCGCAGAAACACCGTGCATCTACGGCCCAAAGCTGCGTTAGAGGTCACCCGCGTCGATATCGATTTGAACTTCTTGCTCGATAATCGTGGCAATCGGCGCGTAGATGTCAGTCTCCACTGTATCCGCGACGCGAAGCGACACCAGCAAAGCGTAGCGCGCTGTCGAATTCCACTGCTTCAGCTCCTTCCAGTCTTTCCACCATCCGCCTACCGGAAACACCGCAATCTGCGCTTTTGATGCGAGCTGAGCTGCCGTGCCCGTCCAGACGTCCGAATGCAACGAGCCTCGAGCACGAAGTTGCGCGCCGTACTTCCACTGTGCGATTTCCGGGTCGCCGTAGTCCGCGTCTTCTTCTGGATTCCGTTCCAGCTTATTGATTCGGCGCATGAACTCGTCGTCGTCCTCTGTAGCCCCCTTTACCGCAAAGCGCAGCGCGTAGGACTGGTAGCGGAATTTGCTTTGCCAGCCCCGCGAACTCGGATTGGGTTCGACGAAATAGGAGAGGGTCACGCGCATCTCGACCTGCGCCGGGCCAAGACGGTGGAGTTCGTCGGTGGGCCACGGAAGGTCGTGCAATTGCATTTCACCGAGGACGATTCCACCATCGTCACCTTTGCGATAAGGGTTGAACTCTCGCTGAACGACAAGCGTCGGTCGATGAGCTGTCGAGAACTCGGATTGCTCTTGCGTCGCCAGGCCGTAGCCGAAAGTACGGAGCAGCTGTTCCTTCTCCTGTCGGCGCGGCACTTCGGGAAGCGTGGCGCGCATTGCAGCGGTATGCTCCGCGCCATGAGCGACCAACCCACGGATAGTTTCTGGCCAGTAGTCCGGGTACCGCGCTTTGATATGCGCGCAGATGCGTGCAACATCGGCTGCGGCCGCGCTGGTATCGCCCGACGAGCAAAGGAGTTCTCCGGTCGCGTCGCTGGATGTCGTGAGTACGCGGAGAGACTCGGGCCCGACAGTGACGAAAGCTCCACGCTCCAGCGAGCCGTTACCGCCTTCCGCAACTACGTCTGGTTTGAATGGCCATGGGGATCTGGCCCATAAAACTGACGTGGTGGACGCCGGCGAAAGATGTCCCTTCTCAGCGATAGCCTTCAATCCCTTGTGCTTGGCGCTATCGATTTGGACGAGGTTGGTCGCAGCGCCCACGGTGAGCGCATTCCATGCCTGTCCCGGATTCTGCACCGGGCTGTTGGCATTCACGTTTGGATACCCGGTCCACTCGGCCCATTGCACGTTCCCTGCCGACAGCACGAACAACCGCGGAACCCAAGGTGTGTCGTCAGGCTCGTCGTCTATTGACGTGATATCGAGCGGCGGCCGTCCGTAAGCGAGTTGGTCAACCGTAGCGGACCATTCCGACGGATTGCCCTCCAGATGGCCGACGGACGTTGTCATCATGGCGAACAGCCGGTCACGGTCGGGGTCACCAACTTCGACCCGACTGACTGATTCAGTTGTGACAGCGCCCCATAGCTTCGGCGGCGTGGCTCCGTCTGGCGGAAGTATCTTGACCGACTCGAGTCGATGAGGGATTTCAATTTCGTGCTCGCCATTCAGAGCTGCCGTCAGGTCGCCGTAGATGGCGATTCCAGCCATTTCGCTCCCATGGCCAGCATGGTCATGAACTCCCCAAGCCGGGTCATAGGTATGAGCATCGACTTCGTCGAGGACGAAGTCGAGCAGTGGATGGCCGTAGTTCACGCCTGTATCCAAAATGCATACGTGCGGCACCCCGCCGACGGTGAAGGTAGTGCGGCCGAGCAGGTCGTTGACCCAATCCGCGCGTTCTTCCGGCGTCAGGTCGCTCAGATAGAACTCGGCGCTCGGTTCGACAAACCTGATTTCCGCGACCATATCGAGCAATTCGATGGTCTGCTCAAGCGCCGCGCGAGTTCCGCAAGCAGCGACTACCAGCCGCCCCGGGAAGCGGACGTAGCCGGGTTCGACGTCGATGCCGACTTTCTTTGCATGCTCGATGAAGCTTGTGACCAGGTCGTCAATCTTTCCGGAGGTGTGCCGCAACCAGATTTGAAACCAATGAGGCTGCCTGTCTTCCGGCGGCGTTGCCGAATCACTCCACAATTCCGAGAAGGCGGTGCGCCGGATGTTCTCAATTGCATTTACCAGCGATGCATTCTTCGGTGCGGTACCGGCGCGGTTATTTTGCGAGATGTACTCTGAGACGCGCTTTACGAATGCCGACAATTTGCCGTCGGGAACGTGTAGCACGACGACATCGTGGTCTTCGTGGGCATGAACGGTAAGCAGTTCGATACCCTCTCGTTTCCACTCAACGCCGGTATAGTCGTAGGCGCCACGGGGTTTGAACTCGAGAGAGATAGACATCCCGCGCCTTTCTGGAAGCCCCAGTTCCTGGCGAGCCTTTTCAAGGTCAGCGATGCTGTCATTGAGCGCCCCGAGCTGGCCTAGCAGACGGCGTCCGTGGGTTCCCCGGTCTCTTTGTGGCGCTCGCTCGCGTTGTACTGAAAGCGGTGAGCGAAATTCAAGCATTGTCACGTGCCCGCTTACGGGCAGGTGACTCTTAAGTTCGTCTGCCATTCTCTCAAGTTCAAGATTTCGTTTTATTGCCTTGAGAGTCTACAGCAACTCTTACTGATTTTTACGTGCGCAAATCGCGTCCTTGTGTACGTTCTTCCAGGTGGCGCGCCACGCTCGCTTCGCTTACCGTGTCTTCACCTTCCATGATTGCGTCTTTCAACGCATCAAGGCATGCCTTGACAATGTCAGCATGAGACTCACCGTGACCGATGCCCGCCAGGCCGCGAAAGTCGATATTTGAGGTTGCAAACGTCCCAAGGCTGTTCCGCAGAAGGGCTTCAATCTGGCGTTCGTCCGGCGCCTCATATTGGATTACATCGTCAAAGCGACGGAAGAGTGCTCTATCGAGGTCTTTGCCGTGATTCGTCGCCGCTATCAGCAAGCTCTCCGACGTGTCCTGCTCAATCAGCTGTAAGAACATGTTCAACGTACGCCGCATCTCGGCGACGTCGTGCTGGCTGCCTCGCTGCAGGCCTAACGAATCGAACTCATCGAAGAAATAGACTCCGCGCGTCGATTTCAGTGCTTCGAACACCAGCCGGAGCTTGGAAGCACTTTCGCCCATAAATTTAGTTATCAGGCTGTCGAATCGCGCAGTGAATAGCGGAAGCCGCAACTCGCCGGCGAGGGCGGCAGCGGTCATCGTCTTCCCGGTTCCAGGCGGCCCAACGAGCAGGAGTTTGCGTCGGGGGCTCAGGCCATGAACGCGTAGCTGCTCGTGATGGCGCTGTTCGCGCAGAACCCGGTCAAGGTTCCTGCGAACTGAGTCCGACAGGACCATGTGCTGCAGATGCTCGTGCGGGTACTGAACCGTAAGCAGTTCAGACAGTTCACCCTTCGGCTGAGCCAACGGAGTCGGACGTTGCACGCCTTTGCTCCGTACTGTGGACAGCCCGGGCTTCTTTCCTGCCTTCGCAGCATCGACGAGGTCACGCAGCTCTGCCGCCAACTTTGTGTGGCCACGATGCGCTTCGTCTGCGGCCATCTGCATGGCGACCGCGTAGAAATGCTCGTGGCTGTCACCAGCATATGCGCGCAGTAGTGCCTTTACTTGGTCGGAACGTGCCATCAGGAACCTCAAAAAGTCTCGAAACGAAGTATAGACTTCACGCCGATTTGACGATGCTATTATAGCAACCTGATGCAATAACAGCACCAATACTCGAATGTTTCCACCCCGAACGCAAGGCGAACTGATTCGGTGGGCACGCGGCAAAAGCACTCAAGCTGAGTTTGCCGCCGTCCATGGGGTCGCCAAGTCGTCGCTATCGCGATACGAGGCCGAAAAACTCGGGGCACCCACGCGCCTCTTAAATGACTGCCTGTCGCAGCTCGCCGAATTCCTGATGGCAAACTCAAGCTCGGCGGATGGAATTAAGGGCGCCTTGGACAATGCTCGCAAAACGGTCACGTTGCTCGAGGGCCTCGCTAGGATTGACGACTAAGTGAAGGCGCATATATATACAGTAAATCTGCGATTTGCTAGCTTGGAAGACCCGCTTGGCTGAGAACGACGAGATATAAAGTGCATCGCATCATATATAGAGGCGTGTCTGAGTGCGCGACGGCGTGGCCAGGGCTGCAGTTTCGGCGCCTCGGCGCAAGAAAATTGGCCGGCTACCGCTGCTTAGCCTTGTCCGACCGGGCTTTGAGAGAGATGCCAGGTGCGACACCTGTGGAGTGCACTGAGATAGATGTGCGACGTCGGTAGGGTGCACGGCCCTCTAAAACGGCCTTCTGAAGCGGCCGTATTCCCCTGAAATCTGGTCGATAAACTCCGCAAACGACACCGGCAGGGTGTACTTCGCGACATCAGTGGCGTAACGACACAAAACCCGATAAAACAAGGCCCTTTGGCGATAGCCTAGGGCCTTTAGTTTTTTGTCGTGGCGTCAGAACCAACGTCTTGCGCTCCAACATGGCGTGCTTCCAGCATCAGTTGCCGGTCTCATCACGCCCCAGCAACACCGACGACCGGAAAACTTTCTGCGCGAACCCGGAAGCCGCTTCAAGCCACCCTGAAATCCGAGGCCTGCTGAACCAGTTGACCGGCATGGTCGTGCAACGAACTGGCCGCCGCCGCGTTCCGCTGCGTCATCTGGCCCATCTGCGACACCGCCTGGTTCGCCTGCCCGATGCCTTGGGGCTGCTCGTGCTCTGCGCGCCTATGATCGCTGCCGTGGTGTTTCGCAGCATGTGTGACTAGCCTCACTTCAGCGCAAGCGCGGCGTTGATGTCACGCGCCGAACCACGCAGCGCAGGCCTGTCGCACGCGCTCCGCGACTGCGGGCCACGGTTCATCCAGCCCTCGCCTGAACAGGCGAACCGTATTGGGATACCACGGCGAGTCGTCACGGCCGTGCATCCACCGCCAGTCCACGTCGCGTGCCGGCAAGAGCACCCAGCATGGTTTGCCGAGCGAGGCTGCCAGATGTGCTGTCGAAGTGTCCACACAGATCAGCAGATCGAGTTGCGAGATGACCGCAGCCGTGTCGGTGAAGTCTTCGAGATCTGCGCCGAGAGCCAGGATCGGGAGGCTCGCAGGAAACGACAGCGCTTCGTCTTCGCCCGCGCCCTTTTGCAGGCTCACGAACTTCACGCCCGGCAGGCTCCAGAGCGGCGCCAGTGTGTTGAGCAACGGTAGCGAACGGTGCACGTCGTTGTGGTGTTTCGGGTTGCCCTTCCAGACGAGACCCACCCGGTGTCCCGCGCCCAGCACAGCAAGGCGCGCGCGCCAATGCTCGACGCGCGACGGGGCCAGGGTGATGCGCAGGGGAGGCGGAATCGTGTCGAGCGTCGTGCCCAGATACAGCGGTGCGCTGAGCGCGCTGATCCAGCAATCGAAATCGCCGGCGCGCGCCGAGGCTTCGTCATGACTGAGCACCGCGTCGACTCCATCGACATCGGCGAACAGGCGTTGTAGCGGTGCCATACAGGCAAACGCGACGTGCGCGGCGCCCTGAGCCTTCAACAGGCGCAGATAACGCCCGAACTGCAGCATGTCGCCGAGTCCATCCTCCTGCCAAACGAGGAGTGATTTGCCGGCGAGCGGCTCGCCTCGCCAGCGCGGACACCTCAGCATCGACTGCGTGGCGTGATGCGCGAACCCAGCCATCTCGTAGCGGCATTCGTAGAGGAGAAAGCCTTCTTCGAAGCGGCCCATGCCGATGAGCAGCGTGGCGAGACGGAACTTCGCGTCGCCGTAGTCGGGGCGCAGCGCGAGCGCGCGGCGGTAGGCGGCTTCGGCTTGCTCCGGGTCGCCGAGCTCTTTCACGATGCTGCCGATGTTGAAGTGTGTTTCGGCGATGTCGGCGCGCAATGTGAGCGCGTGGCGAAACGCCGCGAGAGCCTCGGGCAGGCGCGCTTGCGCAAGCAGCGTGCAACCCAGGTTATTGGCCGCTTCGACTCGGTTCGGCGCGAGCCGAAGCGCCTCGCGATACGCGCATTCGGCATCGACCAGTTGGTCCAGTGCGTGCAGGACGCAGCCGAGGTTGTAATGCGCTTCGGCGAAGGAGGGGCGCAACGCTAGCGTCTGCCGGTACGCGTTTTCCGCCTCGGGCAGACGCTTGAGTTCGGTCAGCACACAACCGAGATTATTCAGCGCATCCGCGTAGGCCGGGCGGATCTGAAGTGCGAGGCGGCAGGCCAGCTCGGCTTCGCGGAGCTGGCCGCGCGCTCTGTAAAGGGCCCCCAGGTTGTTCAGTGCCTCGGGGTATTGCGGGTGCGCAAGCAGTGCCTGCCGATACGCTTCTTCAGCCTCTTCGATTCGGCCGCGTTCGTGCAATAGATTGCCGAGGTTGTTGTTCGCCTTGGCAAATTGCGGATTCACGGCGAGCGCTGTGCGATAGGCCGCCTCCGCTTCATCGAGGCGGCCCTGTTCGTGAAGCACGATGCCGAGGTTGTAGTTTGCGTCGGCGTGATCCGGGCGATGTGCGAGCGCCACGCGGTACGAAGCCTCGGCCGCGTCGTGTCGTCCGAGACGGTGCAGCACGATCCCGCGATTGCTGTGGAGATCGGCGTCATCGGGGCGTATCGCGGCAAGCCGCCCGTAAACCGCCTCCGCTTCGGCAAGCTGGTTGAGGATCGCGAGCATCGCTCCGAGGCCCAGATACGCGTCGGCGAAATCCGGCTTTGCTTGAATGCAGCGCAGCCAAAAAGCTTGCGCCTGTGCGGGCTGGCCGGCACCTGCGGCGCACATGGCTGCGAGGTTGAGCGCATCGGCGTGCTTCGTGTCCTCGGGCGTGGCCTTCGCGCCGACGAGCGGTGCTAGCAGCGCCAGTGCGTCGGCGAACTGCCCGCTGGCGCTGAGGGCAGTGGCCGCGCTCAGAATGTGCGGGTGCGTGGGGGCAAGTGGGCTCGTAGCGGTCACGGTGGTCCTGGCGGGGCGGTGGATTCGCAGCTTAAGGCATGCGCACGCGCGGTGGCGGCCCGAATTGAGCGGGCAGCGCGGTTCAATTCGACCGATGACGCGCTGCGCGGGCTTTGTCTTTCGAAGTCGTAAGGCCGCGTGCATATCAAGCGCGATTGGGGCACATCAGCATTTCGAAGCGAAGAAGGTCATCGACACCCGCGGGCCTCAAACCGCAGAAACCCGAAGGACGGAGCCCAGGTTCCCAATCTTAAATAGTGCATCCCCGCGACGCGCTGGCGCGAAAAGGGCTGCAGGGGCGTATCAACAAGTCGCTAAAGTTTTTCCAGGTGGGGTCGTAATCACAAACAAGGCGGCAGGCCAACGAACCCGCTGCCGTTACTGGGCCGATAGCCCCATCAGGAGAATCTCAATGCTCGGAATCAACACCAACACCAACTCGCTCATCGCGCAACAAAACCTGACCGGCTCGGGTAGCGCACTGTCGCAAGCGATCACGCGTCTGTCGTCGGGCAAGCGCATCAACAGCGCAGCAGACGACGCAGCAGGTCTTGCGATCTCGAACATCATGCAGACCCAGATCAACGGTCTGAACCAGGGTGTGTCGAATTCGAACGATGGTACTTCGATGGTGCAAACGGCATCGTCGGGTCTGTCGTCGCTGACTTCGTCGCTCCAGCGTATCCGCCAGCTTGCTACGCAAGCAGCTAACGGTTCGATGACCGACAACGACCGTGCTGCACTTCAACAGGAAGTGAACCAGCAAGTCTCGGAAATCAACCGTATCGCGTCGCAAACGACGTACAACGGCATGAACGTCCTCGACGGCTCGTTGGGCAACGTATCGTTCCAGGTCGGCGCAAACGTCGGTCAGTCGATCTCGCTGAATCTCTCGCAGTCGATGTCCGCTGCTTCGATTGGCGGCGGCGTTCCGGCAGCGGGCAACACGCTCGGCTCGTTCTCGGTCTCGCTGGATAGCAACGGCGCTGCGGCGGCGGCTGCGGGTATCACGTCGGTCACGGCTTCGTGGGACAACGCTACGAATTCGGTCTCGTACACGGACCAAAACGGTAACGCCATCACCGATGCTTCGACGATCACGGCCTTCTCGAATGCCCCCGCGGCCGAAGTGACCGGTGGCGCCGCGCTTCCGGCTGCAGCAGGTGATGCTTCGCAGACGTGGACGCTTAAGACGAACGGCAGCGAGAACGCTACTGTCTCGCAGATCAACGTGATTGCCGACGGTAAGGGCGGCTTCACGCTCACGGACCAGAACGGTAAGGCCTTGACTAACGCTGTTGCTAGCGCAGTCTTCACCAGCGGTACTGTTGGTACGGACAGCAACGGCAACACCACGCTGACTGGCGACACCGGTGCGACTATGGCGACCGAAGTCGAAGCGGTAACGGGCGCTATCGCGACCGCGAGTCAAGCGGCCGGCGATAACCCGAATCTCGATGCTGCGGGCAAGACTACAGACGCAATGGGCGCGACCATCGACAAGCTGAGCCAGTCGAACACGGTTTCGCAGATCGACATCTCGACCAAGGACGGCGCTTCGGCAGCAATGCTGACCATCGACAACGCGCTGAGCGCTGTCAACAACCTGCAAGCAACGCTCGGCGCGGCACAAAACCGCTTCAGCGCAATCGGCACGACGCAGCAAGCTCAGTCGACCGACCTGTCGACCGCACAATCGTCGATCCAGGACGCCAACTTCGCAGAAGAAACGGCTAACCTGAGCAAGGCACAGGTTCTGCAACAAGCCGGTATCTCGGTGCTGGCACAAGCGAACTCGCAGCCGCAGCAGATCCTGAAGCTCCTCCAGTAAGGCGCTTCCCGCTGCAGGCAGCCGGCGCGCGGCTCGATGCGCGCCGGACGCAAACCCGTCGGGAGGCTTGCCTCCCGATTGTCTTTTCCCGCGTTACCCCGCTTGTTAAATCGCTTTAACCGGCATTGCCGACGCACGGAGCCTCCTCATGTCCACCGTAACCGGATCTACCTCCACCGTAACCGGATCCACCACCAGCGCGATCGCGAGTGCAGTCGCCACCACGACAGCCGACGCCAACGCCACGGTGCAGGCAGCCGCCCAGTCGATCATTAGCGGCTCGACCAATTCGTCGATGGACACAAGTTCGCTCGTCACCGCGCTCGTCAACTCGAAGACCGCCGGCCAGTCCGCGACCATCGCTGCCGAGCAGACTGCGGACAACACGCTGATCTCGGCCTACGGCACGCTCTCCGCGGCACTGTCCGCGTTGCAGGCCGCCGCCGAGCCGCTCAGCGACGGTGCGACGCTCAACTCGTTCTCGTCCACCTTGAGCGGCAGCGGCGTTACGGCCACGGCCAGCACGGGCGCGGTGGCAGGTTCGTACTCGCTCAATGTGGCGCAGGTCGCCACGTCGCAAGTGCTCACCTCGGCGGGCTACAGCTCGACCAAAAACCTGGCTTCCGGCGCGGCCACGATGGCCCTGACGGTCAACGGCAAGACCAGCACGATTTCCCTGAATAGCTCGAACAGCACGATTGCCGGCATTGCATCGGCGATCAATTCGGCCAACGACAATCCCGGCGTGGTCGCGACCGTGGTGACCGGCGCGGACGGCGCGCATCTCGTGCTGCAATCGACCTCGACCGGCGCGTCGAGCGGCATCAGCATCGCGATCAACGATTCGAGCTCGACCGACGGCCTGAACAAGCTCGCGGTGACGACCACCAACGGCAAGGCGATCTCCAGCGCGAGCGACCTCACCGCTCAAGTTCTGGATAGCAGTGGCAACCCGGTTCTCGATAGCAACGGCAACCCGCAGACCTACAACCCCAGCCAGTCGGCCATTACCGGCACAGGCTGGACCCAGACGCAGGCCGCCCAGAACGCGTACTTCACGCTCGGCGGCGTGGGCGTAACCAGCTCCTCGAACTCCGTGACGACGGCCGTGTCCGGCGTGACGCTGAACCTCACGGCAGCGGCGGTCGGCACCACGCAGACGCTCACGATCGCGCAGAACACCAGCGCGGAGTCCTCGGCGATCAACAATTTCGTCAGCCTCTACAACACGCTCGTCACGACGATGGGGGCGCTGACGGCGTACAACGCGAACTCGACGTCGCAGGGCGTGCTAATCGGCGATTCCACGTTGAGCACGATCCAGAACCAGCTCGCCAAGATCGTGAGCGGCGGCGTGGGCAGCGGCACCTCGCAGACGACGCTTGCCGCGATCGGCATTACGCTCCAGGCGGACGGCACGCTGTCGGTGGACAACACGACGCTCAGCAATGCGTTGCAGAACAACCAGTCGGTTGTAGCCTCGCTGTTCAATTCGACCAACGGCATCGCCGCGCAACTGGACGACAGCATCACAAACTACACCTCGTCCGGCGGCATCATTCAAAACCGTACGGACGCGATCAACGCCGACCTGACTAGCCTCTCGAACCAGCAGACGACGCTTACAGCGTGGCAGGCTCAGCTCACCAGTATGTATACCGCGCAGTTCACAGCACTCAACTCGCTGATGGCAACGATGAACAACAACTCGCAATACCTCACGCAACTGTTCGGTGGCGCCAACAGCGCAGGCGCGCTCGCCACGAACAAGAGCTGAGCGCGACGAGGAGCGAGCCATGCAGAACGTCGCCCCGATCGAGCGCATCTGGCAGATAACGAAAGACCTCGAACTGGCGGTCGCTGTTGGCGAGTGGGAGCGGGCCGCGCAGCTCGCGGACGAGCGCTCGCCCCTCCTGACGGCGCTCGGCGCGCCCCAGCCGCAGGAGGTCATCGTGCGGCTCAAGGAGATCCACGAGATCGACAGCCGCATCGTAGAAGCCGCGCATGTCGCGCAGCAGGAGCTGGGCGCCGAGTATCAGGCGAACATGCAAGCGAGCCGCAATGCCGGTCAGTATCTGAACATGGCGCGGTACTGAAGAGGGAGCAACGGTTCATTGCGTCCGTCGCGGCGCAAGCGCGTACCTTGGCCCGCCCTGTGCGGGCTTTTCTTTTCCTCTTCTTTGCCCTGAGAGTGGACTGTTTCCACAGTCACCTCAGGCAAGAAAGCTTTTCGCGGCCCATCATTTCTTTCATTCAGGCCGAGTTCTCGCTTGATGTCTCTCGTGTAGCTCTCGTCATCGAAGGCAAATTGGCGGCCGTTTTGGCGCTAGCTCGGACGATCGGCGTAATTGGCCGCCGCCCATAATTCGAACGTTCCGAGTTCTTGACGCGTACGCGCGCCTTCGTCATGACCGCCTTCCTCTCTCCGGGCTGCACCGCCACACCTGCTGCCAAATTGCAGCAGAATCACGACATCGCGCTCACCATGCAGAGCGCGATCGAACATCATCGCCAGCAGGAATATGACGAGGCGGCCGCGCGCTATGCCTCCGTCCTGGAGGCCGCGAGCGATCACCCCGACGCGCACTACCACCTCGGCGTGCTGCTCATGCAAACGGGGCGGCCCTCCGAAGCAGTGCCGCATTTCGAGGCGGCGCTTGGGCAGATGCCGAAAAATGGGCAGATCTGGGTCTACTACATCAACGCCCTCGTCGCCAGCCAGCAGACCGAGGCGGCGCGCGTCGTGCTCGACCTCGCGCGGCATCAAGGCCTGCCCGAGTCGGCCGTCCAGATGCTGCACGCGCGCATCAATGGGGAAGAAGCGCCACTCCCGGCCACGCCGGAGCCCGAGGCTGCGACCGCTCCCGCTCCCAAGGCTGATGCGAGCGGGAGCGACTCGCGCCCCGCTGCGGCATCCGATACGGACGAGCGCGTGAAGCTCGATACGCGCCGCGCAAGCCTCAAGGAGATGCGCCAGCTCCAGCATCTCTTCAACAGCGGGAAATTCGAAGCGGCGCTGAATGTGTCCCGCCGCCTGACGCATCAATATCCGTCGCATGGCGAATGCTGGTACGAACTTGGGCGTGTCCTGCAACGCACGGGCCGCTACAACGAGTCCGTCGAGGCAGCCGAGCACGCCGCCCGCCTGCTGCCCAACTTCATTGCCGCCCGGACGATGCTGACTGACGGGCTGATTACCACCCGCCAGTATCAGCAAGCCGAAGCGCATTGCCGGCAGGCGCTCGAAAAATATCCCGAAAGCGCCGCGCTACATCGCAACCTGGGTACCGCCTTAGAGGAGATGGGCCGGTACGCCGAGGGGATCGTCCATCTCCGCCGTGCCGTGGAACTGGCGCCGAACGACGCCATCGAGTGCGACGCGTTTGCCCTCTCGCTACTCAAGCATGGTCTGTACGACGAAGCCGAAACCGCTTTCCGCCGTGCGCTAAAACTGGCACCGATGCAGGCGATAACCCACAGCAACCTGCTGTTCAACCTGATGCACAAGCCGGACCTCGATGCGCTCAGCGCATTCGCGGAGTTCCGCGAGTTTGCAGCGCGCCACGAAGCGCCGCTGCGTGCGCGTCGGCCCCGGCACACCAATGACCGTGATCCGTCGCGGCGCCTGCGAGTCGGTTTTGTTTCCGGCGATCTGCTCGGTCACCCGGTTGCGTATTTCTTCCTGTCGGTGCTAGAGCATCTGGCGCTCGATTCAAGTCTGTCACTGCACATCTATTCGAACTACGCGGTGACCGACGGCTTCACCGAGCAGATTCGTGCGCATGCGCAGACGTGGAGCGAAATCTTCGGCATGAGCGACGACGCAGTCGTGCAGAAGATCCGCGACGACGGCATCGATATCCTCATCGACCTGTCCGGCCATACCGGCCGCAACCGGCTCGTGGCCTTCGCGCACAAGCCGGCGCCGGTCCAGGCGAGCTGGATCGGCAATCCGGCCACGACGGGGCTGGATGCCGTCGACTATTACCTGTCGGACCGTTTTGTCACGCCGCTCGAACAATTCGAGCGCCAGTTCTCGGAAAAGCTCGTGTTCCTGCCGGCGCTCGCGCCGTTCAAGCCGCACCCGCAAGCGCCGGACGTCAACGAGTTACCTGCCCTGAGAAACGGCTTCATCACGTTCGGCAGCTTCAGCCGCATCGTCAAGATCGGGCCTGAAGTCGTGGCGCTCTGGGCACGCGTGCTGCGCGAGGTACCGGATTCGCGCATGGTCGTCGGCGCGATTACGGCACGGCAGCAGATGGACAAGCTGACCGGGCTGTTCGCAAGCGAAGGGATCGACTTGAGCCGTATCAGTTTTCTGCAGCGCGGGAATGTCTCGACTTACCTGCAGCAGCACAATCTGATCGACGTCTGTCTCGACACGTTGCCCTTCGGCAATTCGACCACGACCATGCAAGCGTTGTGGATGGGCGTGCCCACCATGACCCTGCCCGGCGTTTCGATGGCGAGCCGCGGCAGCACGGGGTGGCTCTCGCACCTCGGGCTCGACTCAGCCTTCGTTGCGCAGGACAAGGACGACTTCGTGCACAAGTGCGCCGCGCTGGCCGCCGACCCCGAAGCGCTCGCGGTAGTGCGCGGCGAGCTGCGCGAGTACTGCAGACAGTCGGTCCTGATCGACGCCGGCGCGATCTCCAACGCCGCCTCGCGCGCGTTTCGCACCATGTGGCAGCGGTGGTGCGACGGACTGGAGCCTGAGCATTTCGAGGTTCTGGCGCATGTCAGCAATGCGCACACCGCCGGGGACAGCCCAGCAGGCCTGTCGCCCGAGCAGCGCGCCGCGCTGGCCGGTGAATTCGTCGATACGCTCACGCTCCTGCTCGACAAGCAGCAGTTTGCCGAGGCCGAAGCTGTAGCCCGCCAGTTCACCACGCTCTTGCCAGAAATCGGCAAGGCATGGCACATGCTGGCGACGTCGCTACGGCAGCAAGGGAAACCCTTTGAGGCACTGGAGCCTTTGCGCAAGGCCAATACCCTGCTGCCGAACGACAGGAACATCCGCCAGGAACTGAGCCGAGTCTCACAATACGTGAGCGATCTCGAGCGCATCGCGCCGGTCAACCAGGGTGAGCCAGCGAGCGAGCTGGCAGCGCTCAGGGCGGATAGCCGGCAATACCGGCATCCAGTCGGCGCCCTGATCGCCAACGTGCCGGTTCTGATCCCGACCTTTAACAACGTCACATATCTGCGCCGGATGGTGTCGCAGCTCCAAGGCAGAGGATTGCGCAATCTCATCGTCGTGGACAACGCATCGAGCGCCCCCGGTATGCTCGACTACCTCGCCAGCATCCAGGATACGGTGAGCGTCGCACGGCTCGACCACAATGTCGGGCCGCGCGCGTTCACGCTTTCAGACGTCATCTATCACCGGCTGCCGGACATTTTCTGCATTACCGATCCCGATCTCGAACTGAATCCCGAGTTGCCCGATACTTTCCTGTTCGACCTGATAGACGCCACGGAAGCTTTGAAAATCGGCAAGGCCGGCTTTGCTCTCGACATCTCGCAACCCGCGCTGATGGACGAGAAAGCACTCTCCATCATGCAGTCGGACGGCGTGAAGAACTATGGGCTGATCGACTGGGAAGCACGCTTCTGGCAACAGCAGATCGCGGCGAGCGCCAACGGTGACCCGATCTTTCGCGCGCCGATCGATACGACCTTTGCGGTCTACAACAAGCGGTACTTCCGCCGCGAAACTCATCTGGCTGCGGTGCGTTTCGGTGGACGGTACACGTGCAGGCATCTGCCCTGGTACAAGGACAACGGACTGGATGCTGCGGAGGATCAGTACTACCGCAAACACCAGGCATGGTCGACGTTCCTGAAATGACCATTGCGCCTGGTCGGTCAACTAAAGCTTTGTTGCGGGCGCGTGGGGTAGAGCGATAGTTCAGGCGACAGACTATCGGCGGTGCTAATGCCCGGTATCCCGTAGCCCTGGGCGTGCACTCAATGAGGGCCAACTAGCCAACCTCTCCCGCACCCGCTCGACCACCTCTTCCGCCAGAGCGGCGCGAGCAACGCGACCGCCGGCAACGACCGGTTTGCGTCGTTGTGATGTTGCGGCTTGCCCCGCCAAACGAGACCGACGCGCAATTCCGGCGGCAGCGCATCGAGCAGCGCGAGCATGTGTCGAGGAGCTGGGGTGCGTGGCAGCGGCGCTACGACCAGGGGCTGAGCGGGCGCTTTGGGAGCGCGCTTGAAAAATATGCGCTGTGCGGCTGCGCTTTCGGGGAGGCTGGTGTGCCTGGCGGCGCGTGCCAGCCTCTCGCCCACACCAGGGATTGATGTATTGGAAGAGCGACAGGTTCTGCGCGGACGAGAAGGTTTTCTGCGACGCCTCCGCCTACCGAAGCCAGGATCGTGACCACGTTCGAGTACGAGTTGGAGAGCCGCGCCTCGCCCGTCGCGAGCGCATTATCGAGCGCCGCCGTACCCGCAGGCGTGTTGCCTGGGCGCTCGCATTGCCGGGCGTCACGCTGAACGCGTCGCCGTCCTTCGGGCGTACTCAAGATCGGGACGCTCAAGACGGAGCCGGCCACAATTATCGAGATGTCTGTGTACGTGCCGGTCGTTTGCGTCGTCGTATTGGCCGAGTTGTCCTGACCCTATAGATCATCGCGCCGGTGGTAGTGTCCGTCGCGAACTGGATTGAGTGGTTGTCGTTGACGTCAGACGCCGCCGGTTGGTCGCGTGCCCGTGCCCTGATTGGACGAGCCGGCCGCGGCGACGTAGGCGGAGCCGTCTGCCTGCACGCTCTGGAACACCGTCTGACCGTTGTCGATGATCGTGATCTGCCGCGGGACCGACACCTGCACGTAGCGCGTGCCCGCGTCGCGGTTGTTCGTGACGCTGCCGCCGGCGGCATTCGTGAACACCAGCGGTGTTCTGAATAAACTTGAGACGCGCGCAAACTATTGCGCCATCTTTTGCGCCACGCATCGACCGCGTTCAAGCGCGAGGCGTGCGGCGTAGCCTTCGTGCCCGGGGCTGCAACGTAGTGCAAGGCGGCGTATGCTCAACGGTCCCGGGTTTGCCCGGCCATTTTCCCGCATTGCGTTCGCCCACTCATACCTGGAGCCATCATGGAACTACGCAGGATCGGCACTTCCTCGTTGCAGGTCGCCCCGCTCATGTTCGGCGGCAACGTATTCGGCTGGACGGCCGATGAAGCCACCTCTTTCTCGATCCTCGACGCGTTCGTTGAAGCCGGACTCAATTTCATCGACACCGCCGATGTCTATTCGGCCTGGGTGCCCGGCAACCAGGGCGGCGAGTCGGAGACGATCCTCGGCAAGTGGTTCCATCAGAGCGGCAAGCGCGAGCGGATCGTGCTTGCGACCAAGGTGTCGAAGCATCCGCAGCGCAAGGGGCTATCGGCTGCAAATATCCAGGCGGCGGTCGAAGACTCGCTGCGCCGCCTGCAAACCGATTACATCGACGTCTATTTCTCCCACGACGACGACACCGCGACGCCGCTCACCGAAACGCTCGGTGCGTATCAGAAGTTGATCGAGGCGGGCAAGGTGCGCGTGATCGGCGCGTCTAACTATAGTGGCGCGCGCGTCGAGGAAGCGCTCGCGGTGTCGCGCGAGCACGGGCTGCCCGGGTATCAGTTGCTGCAGCCCGAATACAATCTGTACGACCGCGCGCAATACGAGAGCGACAGCGAGCCGGTGGCGCTCGCGAATCATCTCGGCGTGGTCGTCTATTACAGCCTCGCGAGCGGGTTCCTGTCAGGCAAATACCGCAGCGAGGCCGATCTGGCCGGCAAGGCGCGCGGGAGCCGGGTCGAAAAATACCTGAACGGGCGCGGCTTGCGGATTCTCGGCGCGCTCGACCGCGTCGCGCAACGGCACGGCAGCACGCCGGCGGCGATCGCGCTTGCATGGCTGATGGCGCGCCCGAGCGTTACGGCCCCTATTGCGAGCGCAACCTCGGTCCAGCAGTTGAAGAGCCTGGTCGCGGCCGTCCAGCTGTCCCTCGCCGCCGACGATATTCGTGAGCTGGACGAAGCGAGCGCCTGATAAGGCGAACACCTCGGCCGCCAACGCGGGGGCGATCCGCGCCAGGGAAAAGCCTGGCGCAATCGGTAAACCCCTGGTAGGATGGGGAGTTTCCTGATATGATCGGGAGTGAATTGAGATCTTTGCCTGTTTCGTCAGTGTTCTTCGTTGATGAAAGGTTGGCGAAACGGCAACAGACGCGGCTTTTGCATTACGTCTGTCCGCGTTCCGCGGTGAACTCCCCACCTCTCTTTTCCGGCCTCCGTGGCCGCTTTGCCTCTCGCTTCATTCGTGGTTTGGCCGGGGTTGTTTATCAGCCTCGCGTTTGCCTGTTACTGGCCATGAATCGAAGCGACCGGAGGGCCGGCGCGTGAGTGGTGACCTGAGCGGTTACCGCCATGCAATTAAACCCGTATCTAGTGATTGAGTTAGGAATTACATGACGACGATTCTTCTGAAGGAAAACGAGCCGTTCGAAGTGGCAATTCGCCGCTTTCGTCGCGCAATCGAAAAGAATGGCCTGATCGCTGAACTGCGTGAACGCCAGTCGTACGAAAAGCCGACCACGGCTCGCAAGCGCAAGAAGGCAGCAGCTGTTAAGCGCCTGCACAAGCGTCTGCGCAGCCAGATGCTGCCGAAAAAGCTGCACTAAGCACGCTTTTTAGATACGCCGAACGGCGGTGTGAGCTTCGAAAGAAGCCACATCGCCGTTTTGCTTTTGCGGCGTCGGATTTTGCCCCTGCGTGCAGCCGTTACGCCGCGCTCCTCAGCCGCTCGGCCGACAGCCCGAACTCGCGCGCGATCGAGCCCAGCCGGTCGTGCCACTCCCATGTGCCGAACACGTCGTGCACGTTTTGCAGGCAACTGAGCAAAGCGATGGCCACCGGATCGTATACGTTGATGCGGGCGCGAAGCAGCGCTTTTTTCAGCGCGGCCAGGCCGACATCCATGTAAGCGGGCACTTCGGCCAGTGGCTTGCCGATGAAGCGCACCGGCACGCCTTCCATTGCGGTCATGTAATCGCGCGGCTTGATCAGGTTGCCGACCGGGCAGCCGCCGCAATAGCCACGGTAGGCGCCGCCGCCCCTTGGTAGCAATGCAGCGCGTTTCTGTTCGAACAGATGCGTGACGGACTGATCGTAAATGTCCTGGTGGGTCAGGAAGCTAAGTGTTTTCATGGTTGGTCTCCCGCGTCCGAGGCGGTAGTTATTTGTTGTTGAGCGCGCATCGCGTGAGCGCATGGCGACGAGTATCCGCCGTGCGTCGTCCGACGAAGGGCCGACTACGGGCATGAAAGGGCGCCAATTCACGCGTTTGCGCCTCCCGCGGACGCCGTGGCCTCACCTCGCCTTCCGACCACGCCCCTTCTTGCCCAGCGACACGCATCGCTCACGGCACATGCAGGTCGTCTCATGATCGTTGACCATGCCGACCGCCTGCATGAATGCGTAGCAGATCGTCGAACCGACAAATTTGCAACCGTAGCGCTTGAGCGCCTTGCTTAGCGCGTCCGATACTTCCGTCGACGCAGGTGCATGCTTATACGAAGCCCATTCGTTCTGAATCGGCGTGTCGTCGACGAATGACCACACGAAGTTCGCGAGCGAGCCATGTTCGGCCTGAATCTGCTGCACAGCGCGCGCGTTCAGGATGGCCGCCTCGATTTTGCCGCGATGTCGAACGATGCTTTCATCGGCGACGAGCGCATCCACGCGCTTCGGCGTGAAGGCCGCGACCTTGTCGATGTCGAAGTCGGCGAATGCACGGCGGTAGCCGATGCGCTTGTTGAGGATCGTCGACCATGACAAACCGGCCTGCGCGCCTTCGAGCACGAGCATCTCGAACAGGTGCTGGTCGTCGCGCGAGGGCACACCCCATTCGGTGTCGTGGTACTGTGCGAGCGCTTCGCTCGATACCCAGTTGCATCGTTGTGTCACTGTCGTGCCCCCGCGTGGTCATGTCGTTCGCCAGCATAGCGGAAGCGGTGTGCGCCGCAAGCTGGCCAATCGGCTAATTGCGCGATTCAAACTGACCTGCCACGCTAAGCGTTATTCACCCACGGAACTGATTCGATTCGATGAACCACGACTTCTTTCTGATCGGCGTCGACGGCGGCGGCACCGGCACGCGCGTCGTGCTCGGCGACGCGCAGGGCCGTCAACTGGCACAAGCGGCAAGCGGCCCATCGGGCCTTGGGCTCGGCATCCCGCGCGCATGGCAGTCCATTCAGGCCGCCTGCGGCGAAGCGTTCGAGCGAGCCGGAGTCGCGCTGGACTGGTCGCGCTGCGTGCTCGGTTGCGGACTGGCGGGCGTCAACAATCGCGACTGGCTCGCCGAGTTTCACCAGCAGGCGCCGCGGCTCGCCGGACTGGCCGTCGAAACCGACGCCTACACGACCCTGCTCGGCGCGCACGACGGCGCGCCCGGCGTGATCGTCGCACTCGGCACCGGCAGCGTCGCGGCTTCGCTCGCGAGCGACGGCGAATTCCGCATGGCCAGCGGCTACGGCTTTCCATCGGGCGACGAAGCGAGCGGCGCGTGGCTCGGCCTCCGGCTGATCGTGCACGCGCAACAGGCGCTGGACGGCCGCGTTGCCGTCGACGATCTCACGCAAGCGCTGCTCGCGCATACCGGCGCGCGGGATCGCGACAGTCTCGTCGTGTGGCTGTGCACGGCCAATCAGACTGCCTACGCGCGGCTCGCGCCGATCGCGATCGAACACCGCGCACATCCGTTCGCGGCGCGGCTGCTCGGCGAGGCCGGCGTCGAAGTCGGCAAGATGATCACCGCGCTGGACGCGACGGGCGCGCTGCCGGTCGCGTTATGCGGAGGCCTCGGTACGCCGTTGCGCGAGTACGTGCCGCAGGCGTATCAGGCGCGCCTGCGCGAGCCGCGGGCGGATTCGGCGCATGGCGGCTTGCAACTGGCGCAGCGCGAGGCGCAGCGGCTGGCTCGAGGAGACCTGTAAAATACCCGCTTTGACGCTGCCTCGACGGTTCAGCCGCCGGACTCACCATGTATAAAGTCATCGCCACGGATCTCGACGGCACACTGCTCAACGCCGATCACCAGGTAGACCCGTTCACGGTCGCCACGGTGCGCAAGCTCGAAAGCGACGGGCTGCAGTTCGTGATCGCCACCGGGCGGCATTACTGCGACGTCGCGGGCATCCGCGATCTGCTCGGCATCAATCCGTATCTGATCACGTCGAACGGCGCGCGCATTCACGCGCCTGACAACACGGTGATCCACGCCGACGATTTGCCGCCGGCGATCGTCCAGCGTCTCGTGCAGCCCGAAATTGTCGGCGCGCATGGTCGAGTGATCGTCAGTCTGTTTGCAGACGAGGCGTGGCTCATCGACCGCGACGCGCCCCATCTGCTGGAATTTCACCAGGATTCCGGCTTCACGTACGAAGTGACCGACCTGCCGAAGCACGATGGCGTCGACATTGCCAAGGCGCTGTATATCGGCGACCCCGCCGATCTCGCGCAGGTGGCCGCCAATCTGGAACGCGACTTCGGCGAACGACTGTACGTGACGTATTCGTTGCCGGATTGTCTCGAAGTGATGACCGCGAATGTGTCGAAGGGGCGCGCCCTGCAGATCGTGCTCAAGCGTCTCGGTGTCGACGCGTCGCACTGCGTCGCGTTCGGCGACAACATGAACGATATCGATCTGCTCGAGACGGCCGGCCATCCATTCATGATGAACAACGCCAATCCCGATCTGATCACCCGCCTGCCGCATGTGCCGCGCATCGGCAACAACTTCGAGGCAGGCGTTGCGCATCATCTGCGCAAACTGTTTGCGCTCAACGACGAACTGGCATCTTGAACCGCAGTCACTGCGATTGAAAGCGGCCCGCATCCACTCGCGTGGATGCGGGCCGCAGAAGTTGCTCGCGAAGCGCGCAGCGTGCGCTCCGCTTGCGCTCGTCAATCCCGCCAGCCGCGGTGCTCGCCTCGATTGTCATGACCCCAGCGACGGTTGTCGTGACCCCAGCCGCGATCATCGCGGTGATAGTCGCGGTAGTAGTCACCACGCGGGTAGCGATGATCCCCGCCGCCGTAATACACCGGCTCCGGCGCGGCGTAGACGCTCACGGGCGCGGCATAAACCGGGGCGCCGAGCGATAGGCCGACGCTCAGATCCGTATGCGCCTGCGCGACACCGCATGCGCCCGCCGCGAGTCCGGCAGCAACCAGCAAGTGAGTGACGATGCGTTTCATGTTGGTCTCTCCTGTGAGGCGACGTAGGTTTGTCGCACAGGACCAATGTACGCACTCGAGGCGGGCTGGACTGCGACCAGATGTTACGGACTGCAAGCATCGTCGAAGTCATCGAAGCTAGAAAAAACGCTCGCGCGGACGTTGCGCGCAAACACCTTACTTCGCTTGCAGCCGCGCCCCACGGGGCTTTGCGGCCGGTCAATTCAAGCCGGCAGACGGCTCTTCGCGCACGCTCGCGGCTTGCCGCGCCGGCGCACGTAAACACGGCTTACATCTGTATTGCTCAATTAATCCGCCGCGGGCGCCGAAGCGGCCGAAGTTGCGGAAGAGGCCGCCCCTGCCGAAGATGCCGACACTCCCGGCAAGGCCGCGCAAGGGCAATCGGTTGCCCGCCCGTCGAGCCCTTCGCGATCGTGTTTGAAGCTCGCGCGCGGCGTGCCGTTCTGCCAGTCGAGTCGGACGACGTAAATGCTGTCGAAGTCGTCGCTTTGCCATTTCGGCACGTCGGCCGCGCGACCGCCATGCGTGCTCAACATCTGCCGCAACAGCTTCTCGATCAGCTTGTGCTCCCAGGCAACGACGATCAGCTTGCCGCGATTGGCCGGGTCGACGAGCGCGTTGCCGAGCTGGTCGATCTGCGCAAAACCGTACGGTGTTTGGACCGGCATCTGGAATTGAATCGCGGTCGGTTCGATCGTCGCGAGCGGGCGCACGTAATAGTACGGATGACCGCCGTCGTCTTTCTGTTGGCCGGGGTCGGGCGCGTAGATCGCATCGGGTTTGCCGAATTTGGCGGCGATCACGGCCGGCAACGCGAGCGCACGGTTGAGCCCCTGGCAGTCTAGCTGGCCGTACCCCTGCGCGGGTTTCTCGCCGTGTCGAACGAATACGAGGGTTTCGATATTGCCGCCCGCCGCGGCAACGACGGTCGCCGTGTTCGTCGCCGCGGACGCGGCCGGCAACGTCATCGTGCTCGCGCACAGACCGCCGAGCGACAGTGCGACGCCATGCAGGAATCCGCGGAAACGGTTCATCGAAAGCACCTGTGCGAGGCTGGGAAGTCGCCCGATTCTAGCAGCGGTGCCCACCGGCACGCGGCCGGCGCGGCATTCATATCGCATTGGCGAGCGCAATGAATAATGGGCGCCGAGGCGCCCATTCATGCCCACTACGCGACGATCGCGAGACCGGCGCGTCGAACTGGCCGTCAGTCGAGCGCCAGCCTGCGCGCATCGCTGCTGCGATCGTCAGCGATCAGCGGATAGACGACACCCGCGATCACCGCACCGATGATCGGCGCAACCCAGAACAGCCACAGCTGATCGATCGCCACGCCGCCGACGAATAGCGCCGGGCCCGTCGAGCGCGCCGGATTGACCGACGTGTTGGTGACAGGAATCGAGACCAGATGGATCAGCGTCAGGCACAGGCCGATCGCGATGGGCGCGAAGCCGGCCGGCGCGCGGCGGTCGGTCGCGCCGAGAATCACGAACAGGAAGAAGCCAGTCATGACCACTTCGCAAATGAAGGCAGCGGCGAGCGAGTAGTGACCCGGCGATTGCTCGCCGTAACCGTTCGTCGCGAAGCCGCTCGCGACGAGGTCGAAGCCAGGCTTGCCCGACGCGATCAGCGACAGTACGAATGCGCCGAGCACCGCGCCGACCACCTGCGCGGCGACATAGGGCAGAAGATCGCGCACCGGAAATCGGCCGGCGACGGCCAGTCCGACGCTCACCGCCGGATTCAGGTGGCAGCCCGAAATGTGGCCAATCGCAAAAGCCATCGTCAGCACGGTCAGGCCGAAGGCCAGCGACACGCCGACGAAGCCGATGCCCAATCCGTGAAACGGCCCGGCGAAGTTGGCGGCGAGGACCGCGCTGCCGCAGCCTCCGAGCACGAGCCAGAAGGTGCCGAACAATTCGGCAACGAGGCGCTTTGACAACTGCATGTTTGGCGATCCTAAAAAGAATGGGTACTTCAGAAGCACGCATCGAAAGGGCGAGTACGTACCTTGAGCGCGCAATTCTAGGCAGACAGCGCCAAATCGGGTGTCAAAGATTGTCAAACCGCACAGAATTTATAAACTATTGCGAGATAAAGCGCAGGTTTTACAATTCACACTCTTTAATAATTATCAGAGGAAAATTCGCTAAACCGGTATTAGTCGCCATTGCGAATTTTTATAATTGCAGCTAGTCTGCGGTCGAATGAGTTCTAGAAAAGGGGAGAACCGAATGTCTCAATATGCAGACCTCAAGGCGCAGATTGCCAAATTGCAGGCACAGGCAGAAGAAGCGCGACGCACGGAAATCGACAATGTCGTCGCCGACATCCGCCAAAAGATCGCCGAATACGGTCTGACCGCGCAGGATCTCGGTTTCGCGGTCGCCGCCAAGCGCGGCCGCCCGCCCAAGAAGACGCCGCTGCCGGCGAAATATCAGGACCCGAAGTCGGGCAATACATGGAGCGGGCGCGGCAAGCCGCCCAAATGGATCGTCGGCAAGAATCGCGAGCGATTTCTGATTGGCTCGGCGTGACGCTCGCCCGACCTGATGTGAGACGGGGTGAAGGCGGTCTGAAGGTTTCTTTGCTGTTTGACTTATTCGCCGCTCGCAAATCCACCGTGGAAGCGCAACCATCCCTGTATTAAAAAAGCCGCCCATACAGGGCGGCTTTTTCGCGTCCGGCAGCCAAAAGACTTCGTTTTTCGCTCGCGCAAACGATTCCGATGCCGGACTCGCCGCTATTGCGGCGTTATAAGCGAAGGTTCACAGCGCCGCTTCAATGCGGGCCGAAAACGGCCAGCCGTAAAAGCGCCGGCCGTTTTCAGGCGCGCCTAGCCGACCGCGACCTGGCGCAATACCGGGCGCCGCGACGTTTCAATCAAGGCGGAATAGCCGTCGATATAGTTCTGCGCCATCGTTTTCGAACTGAAGCGGCGTTCGAACTGGGCGCGGATTTCGATGCGCGACAGCTCGTCGAGACGCTGCAGAGCCGCTACCGCGCCTTGCACGTCCTCGACGATATAGCCGGTCACGCCGTGGTCGATCACCTCAGGCACGGAGCCGCGGTTGAACGCGATAACCGGCGTGCCGCAGGCCATCGACTCGATCATCACGAGGCCGAACGGCTCGGACCAGTCGATCGGGAACAGCAGCGCCTTCGCGCCCGACAGAAACTCGGGTTTCTGCGCCTCGTTGATCTCGCCGACGAACTCGACATGCGCCATCGACAGCAGCGGCTCGATCTCGCGCTTGAAGTACTCCATGTCGACCTTGTCCACCTTGGCGGCGATCTTCAGCGGCAGACCGCTTTGCGCGGCGATCCTGATAGCTGTATCGACGCGTTTTTCCGGGCAGATGCGGCCGAGGAACGCGAGATATTCGGGCTTCTTGTGCGGCTGCGGCGTCAGCAACTGGTCCGGCAGACCGTGATAGATCGTGTTGAGCCAGTTGGCCTGCTGCAGCGGCAGACGCTGCGAATCCGAAATCGACACGACCGGCACGTGCGAGAATGCGTCGAACACCGGCTGTAATTCCGGCAGGTCGAGACGACCGTGCAGCGTGGTCACGAACGGCGTGTCCATCGTCGTGAACAGGGGGAACGGCAGGTAGTCGAGATGGAAGTGCAGCACGTCGAACTCGTGCGCGATCTTGCGGACCTTTTCCATCATCAGCACGTGCGGCGCCAATGCATCGCGAATCGTCGGATCGAGGCGCAGCGCGCGCGGCCAGCATGCCTCGAGATTGGCGGACGTGACTGAGTCGCCGCTCGCGAACAGCGTGACGTCATGGCCGAGTTCGACCAGCGCTTCGGTCAGATACGACACGACACGTTCGGTGCCGCCATAGAGTTTCGGTGGGACAGCTTCGTAGAGCGGCGCGACTTGTGCGATTCGCATGCGTTTTCTCCTGTGTCGATCAGAGTTAGCGCTGTCGCGCCGACCCGGATCCCATGCGGATTTTTGATACTTACCGGGGCTTCGCACGACGGCTGAATGGCGCGTGGTACGTCTGCCTAACCGGACGGTTGGGCGCGGTTTGCCCCGCCCGAGGGTGCTCCGAAATAGCTATCGGGTAATCCCTTAGCCTTCATTATCGGGATCGACCGCGGTAATTCGAGTTATTTTTCAAACGCTTAATGTTGTTACAGCGCGAAACATGGACCGTTACAGCTGCCGCGCAAGGTCGAGCAGCCAACAGGTCCCCATAATCGGGAAGCGTAATTCGACCGACTCAATCAAGCTCGACAGGCGAAATGCACCGTAGCAAGCGGCGGACCCGAGGGTCGGATGAGCCGGGAAAGATCTCTAACCGAGCCAGATTGCAGCCGGGTGAAAACGTCTTATAATTCTTTTCCACCGTTTTACGGTGCGGCGGTGAAGTTCTGAAAACTCACCATCCGGTACACGCCGCAGCCGTATAAATTCCCAGCGCGCATCGTCAGTCCCGCCCCGCGCATCAATTCGGCCCAATTCGTGCCTCGCCGCAACCCGGGTTGTAGGAATAATTCCTACACAAATGACGGATTAATCCGTCACCCAGCTGGGGTGTCTCTCCGATTTTCGGCTGTGCCCCCTTTCGAGACAATGCTTGCAAGACCAGAGACGAGCGGATTCGCGCGGATTCAGCGCGCGCGTTCGAGCAAACGTTTCCGCAAAAATCGGCCTGACCAGCCGGGCATACGAACGGGGGAAATCATGAGCACGACTAGCCATATGCTCAGTGAGATCAGGGAAGTCAATCTTTCCTATCTGCTGCTCGCCCAGCGTCTGCTGCGCGAAGACAAGCCGATGGGCATGTTCCGCATGGGTATTTCGGACCAGCTGGCCGACGTGCTCGCCAATCTGTCGTTGGCGCAGACCGTCAAGCTCGCGGCGTCCAACCAGATGCTGTGCCGCTTCCGCTTCGACGATCACGCGGTGCTGACCGCCCTCGCGGACAAGGACAAGTCCAGCGCGATCGCACAGGCTCATTCGGCGATCCTGATGGCGAGCCAGCCGGTCGAGCAGATCGGCTGATGGCCAGTAAGAGCGTCGTACTCGAAGTCCGGGAAATCACCCTCGCGATCGAGCTGATCGAACTGGGCGCGCGTCTGCAATTGCTGGAGGCGGAAACCAGCCTGTCGCGCGACCGGCTCGTCAAGCTGTACAAGGAATTGAAAGGGGTGTCGCCGCCCAAGGGCATGCTGCCGTTTTCGACCGACTGGTTCATGACCTGGCAGCCGAACTTTCATTCGTCGCTGTTCTACAACATCTACCGTTTCATGGCCGGTCACGGCGGCTGCCGCGCGATCGAATCGATCGTGAAGAGCTACCGGCTGTATCTCGAGCACGTGCAGTTGCACGACGACGAGCCGGTGCTCAGTCTCACGCGCGCCTGGACGCTCGCGCGCTTCTTCGACTCGGGCATGCTGCAGATGAGCGCCTGCCGCCGCTGCGGCGGCCACTTCGTCGCGCACGCGCACGATCCGCAGCACGGGTTCGTTTGCGGGCTGTGTCAGCCGCCGTCGCGCGCGGGCAAGACGAAGAAGGCGGCGCAAACGCGGGCCGAGCGGCAAATCGCCGTCGCCGGAGTGCCGGCCGAGGTGCCGCAAGTGTCCGACGCGCGAGCTCACGAGGCCCGCTGCCCCGCCCCCACGCTCGATACCGTCGTCACCGCCGAAGTCTGAGCAGCACGCGTTGAGGCAGCGCAAGCCTCTCGTTTACACCGGACTCGAGCGCCGTCTTTTTCCCCAAAGTTTTCCGCCTCGGTGCCGTAAACCTGACTAACGACGGTAACCGTCGCTTTTTTGTGAGGGCTCGGCAGTGCTGATTTTCGTGGGAACACTCGTGACGCTGTTGTCCGTTTTCGGCGGTTACGCGCTCGAAGGCGGCCATCTCGGCGCGCTGCTGCAACCCGTCGAGGTGCTGATGATCGTCGGCGCCGGAGTCGGCGCATTCATTCTCGGTAACGGGATGAAGACGATCCGGGCGACACTGCGCGTCATTCCGACCCTGTTCAAGGGCGCGAAGTACAACAAGGACGTCTACATGGAGCTGATGGGGCTCCTGTACGTGCTGCTCGCGAAAGCGCGCAAGGAAGGCACGCTGACGCTCGAAGCCGACATCGACGATCCGTCGAAGAGCCCGATCTTCACGCAGTACCCGAAGATCCTCGCCGACAAGCACATCATCGAGTTCCTGACCGACTACCTGCGGCTGATGGTCGGCGGCAACATGAATGCATTCGAGATCGAAAGCCTGATGGACGAGGAGATCGAGACGCACCACCAGGAAGGCGAGGCGCCCGCGCATGCGCTGACCAAGGTCGGCGACGCGATGCCGGCGTTCGGTATCGTCGCCGCGGTGATGGGCGTCGTGCACACGATGGCCTCGGCCGACAAGCCGCCCGCGGTGCTCGGTGAAATGATCGCGCAGGCGCTCGTCGGCACCTTCCTCGGCATTCTGCTTTCGTACGGGCTGATCGGGCCGCTCGCCAGCGTCGCCGAGCAGCGCGTGACCGAGTCGACCAAGATGTTCCAGTGCATCAAGGTGACGATCCTCGCGAGCCTGAACGGCTACGCGCCGGCGATCGCGGTCGAGTTCGGCCGCAAGGTGCTGTTCTCGACCGAGCGCCCGTCGTTCGCCGAGCTCGAAGAGCACGTGCGCCGCGTCAAGGCGAAATAAGCAGGCGACGGGAACCGAACCGATGAGCAGCAAGGACAAAGACCGCGCAATCGTCGTCAAGCGCAGCGCGCCGAAAAAGTCCGGTCATCACGGCGGCGCGTGGAAGCTCGCGTACGCGGACTTCATGACCGCGATGATGGCGTTCTTCCTGCTGATGTGGCTGCTGAGTTCGGCCTCCACCGTGCAGCTGAAAGGTATCGCCGACTACTTCAACCAGCCGTTGAAGATCACGCTGTGGGGCGGCGATCGCAGCGCCGAAGACTCGAGCATCCTGAAGGGCGGCGGTCGCGACATCTCGACCGACGCGCAGGGCGTGACCCGCTCGACCGACGGCAGCAGCAGCCGCGCCGAGCGCACCGCGTCGCACAACGACGACGACTCCGTGAAGCAGCTGACGGGCGCGCTCGAACGCCAGGAACAGGTGCGCCTGCACGACCTGCAGGTCAAGCTGATGGCCGCGATCGAGGCGAACCCGGTGCTGCGCCAGTTCAAGCAGCAGATCCGCATCGACTCGACGCTGACCGGCCTGCGCATCGAGATCGTCGACTCGCAGAAGCGGCCGATGTTCGCGACCGCACGCGACGTCGTCGAGCCGTACATGCGCGACATCCTGCGCGAGATCGGCCACACGCTGAACGACGTGCCGAACCGCATCATCGTGCAGGGCCATACCGACGCCGTGCCGTACGCGGGCGGTGAGAAGGGCTACAGCAACTGGGAGCTGTCGGCCGACCGCGCCAACGCATCGCGGCGCGAGCTGGTCGCGGGCGGCATGGACGAAGCGAAGGTGATGCGCGTGCTCGGTCTCGCGTCGACGCAGAACCTGAACAAGGCGGACCCGCTCGATCCGGAAAACCGTCGCATCAGCATCATCGTGTTGAACAGGAAGTCCGAGGAGGCGCTCGATCACGACGACTCCACGACGACGACCCTGTCGGACGACGCAGCCGGCTCGAAGCCGCTGCTGCAAAGACTTGCGCAGCCGGTGACGGCTGCACCGAAGTTGCCGGCGGCGGCGCCACCGGCCCAGTAACAGACCGCGGCCGCCGGGCCGCGGCCCGCGCCCGACCGGCGCGCACCGCCCGGCGGCCCAGTGTTAAGCGCAGCGAGGTTTTCATGATCAGGCACATCCTGGCAATCGACGATTCGGCATCGATGCGGCAGATCCTCGCCGCGACGCTGACGGGCGCCGGCTATGAAGTCACGCTCGCGGCGGACGGCAACGAAGGGCTCGAAAACGCGCTCGCGATGGCGTTCGATCTCGTGTTGACCGACCAGCACATGCCCGGCAAGACCGGTCTCGATCTGATCACCGCGCTGCGCGGAAATCCGGCCTATCAGGCGACGCCCATCCTCGTCCTCACGACGGAATCGGGCGAACCCTTCAAAGAGGCGGCGCGCGCGGCGGGCGCGACCGGCTGGATCGAAAAGCCGCTCGACCCGGACATGCTGACCGAGCTGGTGGCGGCGCTGGCCGAACCGGACCCGGCTTGATCCGCGTCATCAACACCTTTAGACACAGTACAGATAGCTCTCGACGCGCCTCTACGGCGACTTACGCCAGACAGGCACTCTCGCGGTGAACCAGGCATGACACTCGACATCACACAGTTCTATCAGACGTTCTTCGACGAAGCGGACGAACTGCTCGCGCAGATGGAGCAATTGCTGCTCAATCTCGACGTGGCCCACCCGGACCCCGAAGACCTCGCGGCGATCTTTCGCGCCGCGCATTCGATCAAGGGCGGCGCGGCGACGTTCGGTTTCACCGCGCTCACCGAGACCACGCACATTCTCGAGTCGCTGCTCGATCGCGCGCGCAACAACGAGCTGGTGCTGCGCAAGGACATGATCGACACGTTCCTCGAAACCAAGGACGTGCTGTCCGGCCAGCTCGCCGACTATCGCGCGAGCGCCGAGCCCGATGCGGCGGTGGCGCGCGCGATCTGCGCGAAGCTGGAGCAGCTGCACGCGGAAAGCCGCATGGGCGGCGCGCCGGCAGCGGCGTCGAGCGCCGAAACCGCGCCGGCCGTGAGCGCCCCCGCGCCCGCGGCAGCGCAGGCGACGGCAACCCAAACAACAACACAAGCAACCGCGGTACAGCAGCAAGGCGGCACCCCGCCCGAGCACGTCGTCGAACAGGCGGTGCAGGCGGCGGGCGAATGGATCGACGGCGAACCGGCACAGACCGGACAAGCCGCGGGCACGGCCGACAGCGCCGGCCCACATCTGAAAATTACGCTACGGGGCGTGGGAGAGAAAGACCAGGAACTGCTCACCGAAGAGCTGGGCAACCTGGGCAACATCGTCGGGCAGGTCAAGAGCGGCAGCGATCTGACGCTGTGGCTCTCGAGCGACGTATCCTCCGACGACATCATCGCCGTGTGCTGCTTCGTGATCGACGAAAGTCAGATCACGATCGGCCGTGGCACCGCGCCGGTGGACGACGCGCAGCAGGGCGAACCTGGAACGCCCGACGCTGCCGCTCCGACACCGGCGCAATCCGCGCAGGTCGCGCCCGCCGCTCCCGCGGCGCAAGCGCAGGCGCAGCCGGTCCTTCACACGGAGCCCGCAGCATCGTCGACCCCGGCGGCCCTCGCCGCTGCGGCCGCAAGCGCACCCGCTCAGGCGGACAGCATCGAGCCGCCGCCCGCGGCACCCGCGGCGGCTCAGGCGGCGGCCAAACCGGCTTCGGCCGCGTCCGCCGATCAGGACCGCAAGGCGGCCCGTCCTGCCGCCGCGGCGGCCGGCGGCGAAGGCAGCTCGATTCGCGTCGGCGTCGAGAAGGTCGATCAGCTGATCAATCTGGTCGGCGAGCTGGTGATCACGCAGGCGATGCTCGCGGAGACCACCAGCACGTTCGATCCGGCGCTGCACGACCGGCTCTTCAACGGCATGGCGCAACTCGAGCGCAACGCGCGCGATCTGCAGGAAGCGGTGATGTCGATCCGCATGATGCCGATGGATTACGTGTTCAGCCGCTTCCCGCGTCTGGTGCGCGATCTCGCGGCGAAACTCGGCAAGGAGGTCGAACTCGTCACCTTCGGTCAGGCGACCGAACTCGACAAGAGCCTCATCGAACGGATCATCGACCCGTTGACGCACCTCGTGCGCAACAGTCTCGACCACGGCATCGAAACCGTCGAGGCGCGGCGCGCGGCGGGCAAGGATTCGACCGGTCAGCTGGTGCTGTCGGCGGCGCACCACGGCGGCAACATCGTCATCGAGGTCAGCGACGACGGCGCGGGCCTGCGCCGCGACAAGATTCTCGCGAAGGCGGCCAAGCAGGGCATGCAGGTCAGCGACACGATGAGCGACGAGGAAGTCTGGAACCTGATCTTCCTGCCGGGCTTCTCGACCGCCGAGCAGGTCACCGACGTGTCCGGCCGCGGCGTCGGCATGGACGTGGTGAAGCGCAACATCCAGTCGATGGGCGGTCACGTCGAGATCACGTCGCACGCGGGCAAGGGCAGCACCACGCGGATCGTGCTGCCGCTCACGCTCGCGATCCTCGACGGCATGTCGGTGAAGGTCGGCAACGAGATCTTCATCCTGCCGCTGAACTTCGTGATGGAGTCGCTGCAACCGCGAGCCGAAGACATTTACACGGTCGCCAACGGCGAGCGCGTGGTGCGCGTGCGCGGCGAATACCTGCCGCTCGTCGCGCTGCACGAGGTGTTCAACGTGTCGGATGCGAAGCAGGAGCCGACCCAGGGCATCGTCACGATCATGCAGACCGAGGGACGGCGCTTCGCGATGCTGATCGATGAACTCGTCGGCCAGCAGCAGGTGGTCGTGAAGAATCTGGAAACGAACTACCGCAAGGTGCACGGCATTTCCGCGGCGACCATTCTGGGCGACGGCAGCGTCGCGCTGATCGTGGACGTTGCGGCGCTGAACCGCGAATCGCGTCATGCGCATGGGCATGCGCAGGCGATGAGCCTCGCGTAACGCACGCAGCAAACGCGGCACTGACAGACATTCGCAACACAACTTCAACTCAATTCATCCCAACCGTTTGGGGGCTAACGTGGCAGAAGTCCAATCCATCAATTCGAGCGTCGCGGGCGGGGCGAAGGGTCGCCGCGACGCGCAGGCGGACGCCGGCGGTCAGGAATTCCTCGTCTTCACGCTCGGCGCGGAAGAGTACGGCATCGACATCCTGAAGGTGCAGGAAATCCGCGGCTACGACAACGTGACGCGCATCGCCAACGCGCCCGAGTTCATCAAGGGCGTGATCAACCTGCGCGGCATCATCGTGCCGATCGTCGACATGCGGATCAAGTTCCATCTCGGCCGCGTCGAGTACGACCATCAGACTGTCGTGATCATCCTGAACGTCGCGCATCGCGTGGTCGGCATGGTCGTGGACGGCGTGTCGGACGTGCTGACGCTCGCGGTCGATCAGATCATGCCGGCGCCGGAATTCGGCGCGACGCTGACGACCGAATACCTGACCGGTCTCGGCACGGTCGACGGCCGCATGCTGATCCTGATGGACATCGAGAAGCTGATGACCAGCTCCGAGATGTCGCTGACCGAAACGCTCGGCGTCTGAGCGCAGGCAGTAACGGAACCCGGCACAAGGAGCATCAAAATGCTGAGCAGGTGGTCGATCCGCACGTCGCTGACGATGGTGGGGATTCTTCTGGCGACGCTGACCGTGGTGGTCGGCGCGCTCGGGCTGACCGCGCTGAATCGCGCGAGCGGCTCGCTCGATCGCGTCGCACGCGGCGAACTGGTCGCGATTCATGCGCTCGACGATGCGTCGGCGTATCTGTTGCGTTCGCGCATCGCGATCGATCGCTTCAACACGCTGACGGCCGCCGGTAACGCGGACGAGGCGAAGAAGGCGCTCGATCGCGCGCAGGAGCTGCTCGGCAAGAGCAAGCAGAGCTGGCAGGCGTATCTCGACGCGCCGAAGCACCGCGTCGAGCAGGCCTTGCTCGACGATGTGCTCGCGAAGCACACGACGGTGATGCACGACGGCGTCGACGTCGAATTCGCCGCGTTGAACGCGAACAATCTCGACGCGTATCACGGGGTCGCGGACACGAAGATCAGCCCGATGTTCATCGCCTACGACGCGGCCGCCGCCGCGGTGATCCAGGCGTTGCGGCAGAGCGTGGCCGATCAGGAAACGAGCGCGCAGTCGAGCGCGTCGCTGATGATCATGCTGATCGGCGTGACCACGGTGCTCGCGCTGCTGGTGGTGGTCGGCATCCGTTTCGCGCTGCGCGGTCTCATCGTGCAGCCGCTGAACGACGCGACCGCGTGCTTCGAGCGGATCGCTGGGGGCGACCTGTCCACCCCCGTCGAGGTGTTCAGCAACAATGAAATCGGCCGTCTGTTCGCGGGCATCAAGCGGATGCAGGAAAGCCTCGCGACGATGGTGCGCGCAGTCCGCAGCGGCACCGAATCGATCGACACCGGCGCGCGCGAAATCGCGATGGGCAACACCGATCTGTCGCAGCGCACCGAGCAGCAAGCGGCGTCGCTGCAGGAAACCGCATCGAGCATGGATCAGCTGACCGGCACCGTGCGGCAGAACACCGAGAACGCGCGCCAGGCGAGCCAGCTCGCCGTCAACGCGTCGGACATCGCGACGCGCGGCGGCGACGTGGTGAGCCAGGTCGTCACGACGATGCAGCAAATCGCGACCAGTTCGAACAAGGTCGTGGACATCATCGGCGTGATCGAGGGCATCGCGTTCCAGACCAACATCCTCGCGCTGAACGCGGCGGTCGAAGCCGCACGCGCCGGCGAACAGGGCCGCGGCTTCGCGGTCGTCGCGGGCGAAGTGCGCAGCCTCGCGCAGCGCAGCGCGAGCGCCGCGAAGGAGATCAAGGAGCTGATCGGCGATTCGGCCGACAAGGTCAGGAGCGGCTCCGAGCTGGTCGGCCGCGCGGGCACGACGATGGAAGAAATCGTGCAGGCGGTGCGTCGCGTGACCGACATCATGGGCGAGATCAGCGCGGCGTCGGAAGAGCAGTCGGGCGGCATCGAGCAGGTCAACCGCGCGGTCGTGCAGATGGATTCGGTCACGCAGCAGAACGCGGCGCTGGTCGAACAGGCGGCGGCCGCGGCGGCGTCGCTCGAAGATCAGACGCGGCAGTTGCAGGCGGTGCTGGGCGGCTGGAAGGTAACCGGCACACCGGCGCGTCGGAGCGCCCCGGCGACGCGTGCGCAGACGCCCGCGCAGCTCGCCAGGGCTGCACCGCAAGCGGCGAGCGCGGCGACTCCGGTGAACCCGGTGGGCGCGAGCAAGGAATCGAAGGCAATCGCGGCGAGCGCGGCGACCCCGACGCAGCACGACGCAACCGCACGCGTCGAACCGGTATTGAAGCCCCGGCCGGTCGCAGTAGCGGCTCGCGTCACGACCGACACGCCCACGCGCGGCGCTCCGCCGGGCACGGCGAAGGCGAGTTCGGACGCGGACTGGGAAACGTTTTAGGCAACGGCAGAGTGACATGTGGTCAACCGGCATCGCGCCCGCGGATGGGCGAAGCATCGAAGCACGCACAGTACGCGTGTCGCGAGCCGGCCATATGGCGATGGTACTCGCGGGAGGGCGCGACCCCGCGACGACAATTCCTACCTCCCAGGCAGTCCGGCTGGGCGGCGAGCGTGATGGCTCATATCGCAGACAGGAATTTTCATGATGGCAACGCGCGCAACACAACGCCCCGCGCGGGCAGCACCTGACGGCACAGAGCCGGCCAGGTCCGTCGAGACGGGCCGCGATTTCGAATTTACGGCGGCGGATTTCGCCCGCATCCGCGAGCTGATTCATCGCGGGGCGGGCATCTCGCTGTCGGACCACAAGCGCGACATGGCGTATAGCCGCCTCGCGCGCCGCTTGCGGGCGCGCGGCATCGATACGTTCCGGCAGTATCTCGATCTGCTCGAAGCGGAAAACGATCCGGCCGAGTGGGAAGCGTTCACCAATGCCCTGACCACCAACCTCACGGCGTTTTTTCGCGAAGCCCATCACTTTCCGATCCTCGCCGAGTTCGTGCCGCGCCGTGCGCAACCGGTGTCCGTGTGGTGCTCGGCGGCATCGACGGGCGAGGAGCCGTACTCGATCGCGATGACGCTGATCGAAGCGCTCGGCGACAGCGGCGCGCGCCAGGCGTCGGTGCTCGCGACCGACATCGACACCCAGGTGCTCGCGAAGGCCGAGGCCGGCGTCTACCAGTTCGACCAGGTCAAGCACCTGTCGCCCGAGCGGTTGAAGCGCTTCTTCCTGAAGGGCACGGGCGCGCATGCGGGGATGGTCAAGGTGCGTCCCGAAGTGCGCGCGCTCGTGCGCTTCGAGCAACTGAACCTGACCAATCGCGATTACCAGTTGCGCACGCAGTTCGACGCGATCTTCTGCCGCAACGTGATGATCTATTTCGACAAGCCGACGCAGGCGCAGGTGCTGACGCGCTTCGAGCCGCTGATGAAACCGGGCGGCCTGTTGTTCGCCGGCCATTCGGAAAACTTCACGTACGTGACGCAAGCGTTCCGGCTGCGCGGCCAGACCGTCTACGAACTGACCCGCGACGCGGGCGGCACTCGCGCGCCGTCGCGCGCCAACGCGCCTGACGCGCATCAATCGAGCGGGGTGGCCGCATGAGCAGCACGCTGCCGATCGCTTCGAACCTGTACTACGACAACCACTTCCAGCGCCCCGGCGTGAAGCTGTTGCCCAACGAGTTCTATACGACGAGCGAAGACATGGTGCTCGTAACCGTGCTCGGCTCGTGCGTCGCGGCCTGCATCCAGGACCGCACCGCGGGCATCGGCGGCATGAATCACTTCATGCTGCCCGACGACGGCGCCGACGTCGCGCAGGCCGCGTCGGACTCGATGCGCTACGGCGCGTACGCGATGGAAGTGCTGATCAACGAACTGATCAAGGCGGGCGGGCGGCGCGAGCGCTTCGAGGCCAAGGTGTTCGGCGGCGGCGCGGTGCTCGCGGGCATGACGACGATGAACATCGGCGATCGCAACTCGGAGTTCGTGCGCCGCTATCTGGCCACCGAAAAGATCCGCATCGTCGCCGAGGACCTGCAGGGCTCGCACCCGCGCAAGGTCGCGTTCATGCCGCGCACCGGTCAGGTGATGGTGAAGAAATTGCGCTTGCAACAGGAAGCGGGCGTCGCCGAGCGCGAGCAGGCGCTCGTGCTGCAAAGCGCCGAAGCACGCGCGGAGCGGCTCGCCGCCGCGCGCAAGCGGGTCGAGCTGTTCGCGAAGCCGGCCGCCGCCGCCGCGCGGCCGAGAATCGAACTGTTCGGCGCGAGCCCGCGCCCGACTCATTCCAACAACGCCAGAACCACAGAGGAGGCGTGAGCGCTGTGCAAAAGATCAAGGTATTGTGCGTCGACGATTCGGCGCTGATCCGCAGCCTGATGACCGAAATCATCAATAGCCAGCCGGACATGACGGTGGTCGCGACGGCACCCGATCCGCTCGTCGCGCGCGAGCTCATCAAGCAGCACAACCCGGACGTGTTGACGCTCGACGTCGAAATGCCGCGCATGGACGGCCTCGACTTTCTCGAGAAGCTGATGCGTCTGCGGCCGATGCCGGTCGTGATGGTGTCGTCGCTGACCGAGCGCGGCAACGAAATCACGCTGCGCGCGCTCGAACTCGGCGCGGTCGATTTCGTGACCAAGCCGAAGGTCGGCATTCGCGACGGCATGCTCGACTACGCGGAAAAGCTCGCCGACAAGGTTCGCGCGGCAGCCCGCGCGCGCGTACGCCAGGCAGCGCCGGCGCAGCATGCGGCCACCCAGGCCGCGCAGGCGCCGGCCGGCGCCGCGCCGCTCTTCAACAACCCGCTGCTGAGTACCGAGAAGCTGGTTATCGTCGGCGCCTCGACGGGCGGCACCGAAGCGATCCGCGAAGTGCTGGTGCCGCTGCCGCCCGACGCGCCCGCGGTGCTGATCGCGCAGCACATGCCGCCGGGCTTTACGAAATCTTTCGCTCAACGCCTCAATGGTTTGTGCCGGATTACCGTTAAAGAAGCAGAGCACGGCGAGCGTGTGCTGCCGGGGCACGCGTACATCGCGCCGGGCCATGCGCATCTGTTGCTCGCGAGGAGCGGTGCGAACTATATTGCGCATCTGTCCGACGACCCGCCTGTGAACCGGCATCGTCCGTCGGTCGATGTACTGTTCCGTTCGGCCGCGCAGCATGCGGGCAAGAACGCCGTTGGCGTGATCCTGACCGGCATGGGGCGCGACGGCGCGGCCGGGCTGCTGGAGATGAAAAAGGCCGGTGCCTACACGCTGGCGCAGGACGAGGCGAGTTGCATCGTGTTCGGCATGCCGCGCGAGGCGATCGCGCTCGGCGCGGCCGACGAAATCGCCGCGCTGCCGGACATGAGCCGGCGCGTGATGGCGCGTTTGTCGTCGATGGGTGACCGCGTTCAGCGGGTATGATGCGTGCCGGATGGAATGACGCGGCCGAACGCCGCAACATGGATCAAGCAAAGGGAAAGAAATGGACAAGGGAATGAAGATTCTGGTGGTTGACGATTTTCCGACGATGCGCCGGATCGTCCGCAACCTGCTGAAGGAACTGGGCTACTCGAACGTCGACGAGGCGGAAGACGGCGCGGCCGGTCTCGCGCGTCTGCGCAGCGGCAGCTACGAGTTCGTGATCTCCGACTGGAACATGCCGAACCTCGACGGTCTCGCGATGCTGAAGGAAATCCGCGCCGACGCGAGCCTCGCGCACCTGCCGGTGTTGATGGTGACGGCCGAGTCGAAGAAGGAAAACATCATCGCGGCGGCGCAGGCCGGCGCGAGCGGTTACGTCGTCAAGCCGTTCACGGCCGCGACGCTCGACGAGAAGCTCAACAAGATCCTCGAGAAAATGGCGAAAGCCGGGAGCTGACGTGACGCCGCCGACCCAAACGCCTGGCGCCGAAGCGGGCAACGACAGCGGCGACTTCGCGTCGGACCGCATCCTTGCCCGCATCGGACAACTGACGCGCACGCTGCGCGATTCGATGCGCGAACTCGGGCTCGACAAGCACGTCGAGCGCGCGGCCGAAGCCGTGCCCGATGCGCGCGATCGTCTGAAGTACATCGCCAACATGACCGAGCAGGCCGCCGAGCGCGTGCTGTCGGCGATCGACATCGCGAAGCCGATCCAGGAGCAGCTGCAGAAAGACGCGGGCACGCTCGACGCGCGCTGGGAGCAGTGGTACGCGGCGCCGATCGAGCGCGAGGAAGTGCGCGCGCTGATGAACGACACGCGCACCTTCCTGCGCGGCGTGCCCGACGCGACCAGCGCGACCAACTCGCAGCTGATGGAGATCATGCTCGCGCAGGACTTCCAGGATCTGACCGGCCAGGTGATCAAGAAGATCACCGACGTCGTCTATCTGATCGAGCAGCAGCTGCTCGGCGTGCTGGTCGAGAACATCGCGCTCGAGCGGCGCGAGCAGTTCGCGGCGAACGCCGCGGCTCTCAAGGCGGAGGTGTCGTCGACGGGCAGCCCGGAGCATCTGCTCAACGGTCCGCAGATCAATCCGGAAGGCAAGACGGATGTGGTGCAGGATCAATCGCAGGTCGACGATCTGCTCGCGAGCCTCGGTTTCTGAGCAAGTGACTCGGCCCGGCAAGCGCGCCGGGCTGGTGGTTTCTCCGCGATTTGCGCCAATCACGCGTTCAATGAGTACCGGCTACCCATCTTCCGTACGTTATCCTGCTAGTAATAGTCGGTAAGTCGCGCGCGTGGGCGCGCCTTGCGCCGGCTGAAAGAATCCGCAGGCATACTACGAGGTCAAAGCGGTACGGCACCCGGCCCGCGCAACGCCGGGCAGTCGCCCGGTGAGGCCATCCCTCAGCGTTGTGGCCGCGGCGGTGCCGTATCATCTGCCTATAAGCGGCCGCTTCGCGCAGTCGGCGAAGCGTGCCGCGGCTCGGGAGGAGCTTCTCATGTGGAGTCGTATTGGTCGCGCCGGAGTCACGGCGCTCGTATTGCCATGTTCGTTACTGGCCCTGACGGCCGCGCAATCCGCCCATGCGGCGCTGGGCAGCGCGCCGCTTACCCCCCCGTCCGACGCGTCGGTGTCCTCCCGCGTGGTGCAGCCCGCCAGCGGCACATCGCAAAGCGTCATGCGTTCTGAATCGAGCGCGGCGTCTTCCACATCTTCCATACCCGCTTCCTACACGGTACGCGAGACCACGTTCGGCAACGGCACCGTGGTGCGCGAATACCTGAGCACGAGTGGCGCGGTATTCGGCATTTCGTGGCATGGTCCGCAAATGCCCGATCTCAGTGATCTGCTCGGCAGTTATTTCCCGCAGTACGTGGCCGGCGTGAAGGCCGCGCGGGCCGCGCGCGGCAATGCGCGGGGGCCGGTCGCCGTCGACGAGAGCGGGCTGGTGGTGCGTTCGGGCGGCCACATGGGCGCGTTCAGCGGCGTCGCGTGGCTGCCCTCCGCGCTGCCGGCCGGCGTCAGCGGTTCCGACATCCAGTAACGGCGAGGACCACGATGCGAACCATGCTCACGACCGCGAACCTCAAAAGCTGGATGCAGGCCGCGCTTGCCGTGCTGCTCACGGCGACGCTCGTCGCCTGCGGCGGAGGCGGCGGCAGCGACAACAACTCCAGTTCCAACAATGGCGGCAGCACCTCGAACGGTCTGAACGGCGGTTCGCTGCCGGCCAGCCCGACCCAGCAGCCGATCTCCGCGAATGCGTCGAACACGGTGCCGATCACGGTCGGCCGGGGCGTTTCGGGTGTCATCAACATCCCGACCGTCAGCGTGACGATCTGCGCGCCGGGCTCGACCAGCAACTGCCAGACGATCAACAACATCCAGGTCGACACCGGCTCGTTTGGCCTGCGCGTGGTCAGTTCAGTGCTCAATTCGACGCTGCTCGGCGCGCTGCCGGTCAGCACGATCGGCAGCAACGCCGCGCAGCTCGCCGAGTGCGCGACGTTCGCGGACGGTTACACGTGGGGCTCGGTGCGTACCGCGATCGTGACGCTCGGCGGCGAAACGACGACCGGCAGCATCCCGCTGCAGATCATCGGCGACAAGGCCGCGAGCACGGTACCAAGCGGCTGCGGCAGCGGCCCGGCCGAAAACACGGCCGCCGATCTGGGCGCGAACGGCATCCTCGGCATCGGCACCGCGCTGACCGATTGCGGCGCAACCTGCGCGAACACGACGACCGCGGCGACCTACAGCAACTACTTCGCCTGTCCGAACGGCACGTCGTGCACGCGCACCGCGGTGCCGATTCCGCAACAGATCGCCAATCCGGTCGCGAACTTCCCGCTCGACAACAACGGCGTGATCGTACAGATGGCACCGGTGTCGAACACCGGGCAGGCGTCGGCGACCGGCACGCTGGTGTTCGGCATCGGCACGCAGGGGAACAACCCGCTTGCCGCTGCGCAGGTGTTCACGACCGACCCATACGGCGACCTCAACAACAGCACCTTCAACGGCACGACCGTCCAGGCGTTCCTCGATTCCGGCTCGAACGCCTATTTCTTCGCCGATAGCACGCTCACGCTGTGCGGCAGCCAGTTCGCGGGCTTCTATTGCCCGTCGTCGGCGCAGACCCGCACGGTCACGCTGGTCGGGAAGAACAACGTGTCGGCGGTCGCGAGCATCGGCATCGTGAACGCGCAGACGCTGTTCGCCAACGGCGGCAACTACGCGTTCAACACGCTCGCCGGCCAGATCGGCGGCAACGCCAGCTTCGACCTCGGTCTGCCGTTCTTCTTCGGCCGCTACGTGTACTACCACCTCGATCAGACCGCGAGCGGCGGTCCCTCCCCCTTCGTCGGCTACTGAAGCCGCACGTCGATCCAATGCCGGACGGCTTGCGTGACAAACGCGCGAGCCGTCCGCTCATCCGTCGAAATACCCCCGTTTCTCCGCCCTTATCCGCCGATCGGCGCTTGCGTCGAGCAGGAATAATCGCTGTCACTGGAAAGAGGCGCCGTGCCTCGGCCGACTGGAGAGCTTTGTGGCAGAGGACAGCGACCTCGAAAAAACCGAATCCGCCACCCCTCGGCGCCTGCAGAAGGCGCGCGAGGAGGGGCAGATCGTGCGTTCGCGGGAGCTGTCGACCTTCGCGCTGCTCGCGGCCGGGTTCTACGGCGTATGGGGCATGTCGGGCAGCATCGGCGAGCATTTGCAGAACATGCTGCGTGCGTCGCTCACCTTCAACCACGCGAGCGCGTTCGACACCAGCCGCATGCTGATCGGCGCGGGCTCGGCGGGTCGCGAAGGACTCTACGCGCTCGTGCCGATACTCGGCGTCACCGGACTTGCCGCGCTGCTCGCACCGATGGCGCTGGGCGGCTGGCAACTGTCCGCGAAAGGGCTCGAGCCGAAGTTCAACCGGCTGAACCCGATCGAGGGCCTCGGCCGCATATTTTCGATCAACGGACCGATCCAGCTCGGCATGTCGCTCGCGAAGACGCTGGTGGTGGGGTTGATCGGCGGCACGGCGATCTGGAATCGCCACGAGCAATTCCTCGCGCTCGCGACGCAGCCGCTCAATCTCGCGCTCGCCAACTCCGTGCATCTGATCGCGGTGTGCTGCGGCATGACGGTGGCCGGCATGTTCGCGGTGGCCGCGCTCGACGTGCCGTACCAGCTGTGGTCGTTCCACAAGAAGCTGCGCATGACGAAGGAAGAAGTGAAGCGTGAGCATCGCGAGAGCGAAGGCGATCCGCACATCAAGGGCAAGATTCGCCAGCAGCAGCGCGCGATCGCGCGGCGCCGCATGATGGCGCAAGTGCCGAAGGCCGACGTGGTCGTGACCAACCCGACCCACTTCGCGGTCGCGCTGCAATACACGGACGGCGAGATGCGCGCGCCGAAGGTGGTCGCGAAGGGCGTGAACCTCGTGGCGGCGCGGATTCGCGAGATCGCCACCGAAAACAACGTGCCGCTGCTCGAAGCGCCGCCGCTCGCGCGTGCGCTCTATCACAACGTCGATCTGAATCGCGAGATTCCGGGGCCGCTCTATGGCGCGGTCGCGGAAGTGCTCGCGTGGGTCTATCAGCTGCGCCGCTTCAAGGCCGAAGGCGGCGACGTGCCGGTCGCGCCGACCGAACTCGACGTGCCGCCCGAACTCGACAAGGGCGGCGTATCGGACGAGGACGCCGCCGAGGAAGCCGCCAACACGCTGAACCCGGCCGACGACAACGCCAACGACGCCACTAGCGACGACAACAACGGAGCCTCCGCATGAACGCTCGCGCCGGTTTCCTCGCCCGACGGCCGGATGCGCTGAGCAGCACCAACCTGCGCGCCCTCGCCGGGCCGGTGCTGATCTGCATGATCCTCGGCATGATGATTCTGCCGTTGCCGCCGTTCCTGCTGGATCTGCTGTTCACGTTCAACATCGCGCTGTCGGTGATGGTGCTGCTCGTCAGCATGTACACGATGAAGCCGCTCGACTTCGCCGCGTTCCCGAGCGTGCTGCTGTTCTCGACGCTGCTGCGGCTGTCGCTGAACGTCGCCTCGACGCGGGTCGTGCTGCTCGAAGGCCATACCGGTCCCGATGCGGCCGGTCAGGTGATCGAGTCGTTCGGCCACTTCCTCGTGGGCGGCAACTTCGCGGTTGGTATCGTCGTGTTCGTGATCCTGATGGTGATCAACTTCATGGTGATCACGAAGGGCGCGGGGCGGATCGCCGAAGTGTCCGCGCGCTTCACGCTCGACGCGATGCCCGGCAAGCAGATGGCGATCGACGCCGATCTGAACGCCGGCCTCATCAACGAAGAGCAGGCTCGCACGCGGCGCAAGGAGATCTCTCAGGAAGCCGAGTTCTACGGCTCGATGGACGGTGCGAGCAAGTTCGTGCGAGGCGATGCGGTCGCCGGCCTCCTGATCATGGTGATCAACATCATCGGCGGGCTGATCGTCGGGATGGTCCAGCACGACATGAGTTTTGCCGCGGCGGGCAAGAACTACACGCTGCTGACGATCGGCGACGGCCTCGTCGCGCAGATTCCGTCGCTGGTGATTTCGACGGCGGCCGGCGTGATCGTGTCGCGCGTCGCGACCAACGAGGACATCGGCACGCAGCTGACCGGCCAGCTGTTCACGAACCCGCGCGTGCTGATGATCACCGGCTGCATTCTCGTGCTGATGGGCCTGATCCCGGGCATGCCGCACTTCGCGTTCCTGATTCTCGGCGGCGGCCTGATCCAGCTCGGCCGCACGATGAAGAAGCGCACCGAGGAGCGCAAGAACGCACCGGCGCTCGTCGACGTCGCGCCGGCCGCGCTGGCGCCGGTCGAAAACGCCGAGGCGAGCTGGGACGACGTGACGATGATCGACACGCTCGGCCTCGAAGTCGGCTACCGGCTGATTCCGCTCGTCGACAAGAACTCGGACGGCGAACTGCTCAAGCGGATCAAGAGCATCCGCAAGAAGTTCGCGCAGGAAATCGGCTTCTTGCCGCCGGTCATTCATATCCGCGACAACCTCGAATTGCGGCCGAACGGCTATCGGATCGCGTTGAAGGGCGTCGAGGTCGGCTCGGGCGAGGCGTATCCGGGCCAGTGGCTCGCGATCAACCCGGGCCAGGTATCGGCCGCGCTGCCGGGCACGCCGACCCAGGACCCGGCGTTCGGCCTGCCCGCCATCTGGATCGACACGAATCTGCGCGAACAGGCGCAGGTATACGGCTACACGGTCGTCGATTCGAGCACGGTGGTCGCGACGCACCTGAATCACCTCGTCGTCACGCACGCGTCGGAGCTGCTCGGCCGCCGCGAGGTGCAGTCGCTGGTCGAGCGGATGCAGAAGGACACGGCGTCGCTCGTCGACGATCTGGTGCCGAAGATGCTGCCGCTCACCACGCTGCAAAAGGTGCTGCAGAACCTGCTCGAAGAAGGCGTGCCGATTCGCGACATGCGCACGATCCTCGAAGCGCTCGCCGAACACGCGACCAAGCTCACCGACCCGCACGACCTCACCGCCGCGGTGCGGCTCGCGCTGGGCCGCGCGATCACGCAGCAGTGGTTCCCCGGGACCGCCGACATGCAGGTGATGGGCCTCGACGCGAACCTCGAACGGGTGCTGTCGCAGGCGCTATCGACCGGACCGAACCCGGGCCTCGAACCGGGCCTCGCGAACACGCTGCTCACCGAAACGCAGAAAGCGATGACGCGTCAGCAGAACCTTGGCCTCGCGCCGGTGCTGCTGGTGCAGCACGCACTGCGGCCGATGCTCGCGCGCTTCCTGCGCCGCAGCCTGCCGCAGCTGAAGGTGCTCTCGTATGCGGAAGTGCCCGATACGCGCAACGTCAAGGTGGTCAATCTGATCGGCGCGCACGGCTGACGAAGGTCGCTCGCCCGCGGCTGTCGATACAACGCAAACCGGCGCTCCAATGGGGCGCCGGTTTGCGTTTGCACGGCTCTCCCGGGCTCGTCGAACGATGCGTCCGCCGTGTGTCCATCGCGCGAATTACCCACCTTTAACGGTCTTTATCCATCGATCGTCGCCCGACGCCTTTCGCAATAATTGATCGCAATGGGAAGCGGTGTATTGCCGGTCCGTCAGTCCGTATACCTCATCGGGGGTCCAGCTTGAACATTCGTAAATTTGTCGGTGCTACCAGTCGCGATGCGTTGCGTCTCGTTCGCGAAGCACTTGGCCCCGATGCGGTCGTGCTGTCGAATCGCACGATGGACGACGGCAGCGTCGAAATCGTCGCGCTCGCCGATAGCGATCTTGCCGCGATCACGCCGAAAGCGCGCGAAGGCGCGCAGGCCGCGGCGCTCGGCACGGGCTCAGGTGCGGCATCGACGCGGGCCCCGCGCGGCTTGTTCGCGGCGCCGACGAATCCATACGCGAGCGCAATGCCGGACGTGTTTTCGTCGGTGTTCGGCGCGAGCCCGGAAGCGGGTGGTGAAGCGACGCCGGCGATCGAGCCGGCGAATGCGGCTGCGGATTTCATGGCCGGCTCGGTGAACAGGACGGCGCTCAATTCGGCGGTCAATTCGGCCGTCAGCCAGGCGCTCAGCATGTCCGCGAATCAAGCAGCGTCCGCTGCCGCGTGTGCCCGGCAATTCGCCAATCGGCCCGGCGACGCTGGGCGCGACAGGCGCGTCCGCGGCCATCGCGACAGGCCCCGCGCCCGCCGTGAGCCAGTCGGCGTCCAGCGCGGCCACATCGTTCAACGCACCGGCCACGCCCGCCGCTGCCGCCACGCCTTCCGGCGCGAGCGCCCGCGCCGCGGCCGCGCGCCTGTCGAAAGACATCCGCGCGGATTTGCTGAAAGCTGCCGGCGTGCCGGTACCGCCGGCAATCCCATCGAGCGAAGCCGCCGCGCCGCGCACGATGGCCGAGTCGAATCCGTGGCTCATCGATCACGCGCGCCGCCTCGCGGCCGAGCAGCAGCAACAGAGCGGCCAATACAGCGCACGCCCCGCCGCGATGACGCCCGCCGTCGCGACCGCCAAAGGCCTCGGCAGCGCAGTCGACGCGCGGCCGGCCGCCGTGCCGCCGGTGATCGACACGCCCGACTGGGCGCGCGAAGCCGCCGAAGCCGCTGCGCGCCGCGCCGCTCAGAAGATCGCGCCCGTGCCGTCCGCTACTGACGAAAGCCGCACGCCGTCCGCCGTCGCCGAAGCGATCAAGGGGCGCATGGAGCAGGTCGTCAAGGACACCGTGATGAACGAGCTGTCGTCGATGCGCGACATGATGGAAGAGCACTTCGCGGGTCTGCTGTGGGGCGATCGACAGCGCCGCAGTCCCGCACGCGCCGCGCTCACCAAGCACCTGTTCGCCGCCGGCTTTTCCGCGCAGCTCGTGCAGATGCTGGTCGACAAGCTGCCCGAAGATGTCGACACGATGGATGGCGGCATGGACTGGGTGCGCTCGGTGCTCGAGTCGAACCTGCCGGTGATGGAGGACGAAGACGCGCTGATGGAGCGCGGCGGCGTATTCGCGCTGATGGGGCCGACCGGCGTCGGCAAGACGACGACCACCGCGAAGCTCGCAGCGCGCTGCGTGATGCGCTTCGGCGCGAGCAAGGTGGCGCTGCTGACGACCGACAGCTACCGCATCGGCGGTCATGAACAGCTGCGCATCTTCGGCAAGATTCTCGGCGTTTCGGTGCATGCGGTGAAGGACAGCGCCGATCTGCAGCTCGCGCTCTCGGAGTTGCGCAACAAGCACATCGTGCTGATCGACACGATCGGTATGAGCCAGCGCGACCGGCTCGTGTCCGACCAGATCGCGATGCTAAGCCGCGCCGGCCAGCCGGTGCAGCGTCTGTTGCTGCTCAACGCGACGAGCCACGGCGACACGTTGAACGAAGTCGTGCAGGCGTATCAGCGCGCGCCGGACCAGCAGCCGCTCGCCGGCTGCATTCTGACCAAGCTCGACGAAGCGACCAACCTCGGCGGCGTGCTCGATGCGGTGATCCGCTACAAGCTGCCGGTGCATTACGTATCGACCGGACAGAAGGTGCCGGAGAACCTTTACGTCGCGACGAAGAAATTCCTGATCAAGAGCACCTTCTGCATTCCGCGCGACAGCTCGCCGTTCGTGCCGCACGACGACGACATCCCCGCTTTGCTGTCCTCGCTGTCCGCACGTTCGACGGCCGAGCTGCACGAGGTTCGCTTTGGATAAGTTCGTTTCGGATCAAGCCGAAGGGTTGCGGCGGCTGCTCGGGCGCGGCGGCGCGCGCGTGATCGCGTTGGCGGGTGCGTCGTCGGGCATCGGTAATACGACCGTGGCGGTTAACCTCGCCGCGGCGCTCGCACAGCAGGGCAAGGACGTGCTGGTGATCGACGAATGCGTCGGTGAGAAATCGGTGAGCGCGATGCTTGGCGGCTTGCGCGGCGCGGGCAACTTCGCGGCGGTGATGCGCGGCGAGAGCCCGGTCGATTTTGCCGCCGCGCGTCACGCGCTCGGTTTTTCGGTGCTGTCCGCCTCGCGCAACAACCGCGAGGGGCATACGGAGGCCGAACTCGGTGTGCTGCTCGGCGGCTCGGCCGATATCGTGCTGATCGACGCGCAGCTCGACGACGAAGGGCATCTGTCGCCGCTCGCCAAGCAGGCGCATGACGTGATGGTCGTCGCGCGCATGTCGGGCGAGGCGATCACCGAGGCCTATGCGTGCATCAAGCGTTTGCATTACGCGCACGCGATCGCGCAGTTGCGCGTGCTCGCGAATCACGTGCAAAGCGCCAACGACGCGCAGGCCGCGTTCGCGAATCTCGCCGGCGTGGCCGGCCGTTACCTGACCGTCGCGTTGGAAAACGCCGGCTGCATTGCGGCCGACGTGCGCATCGCCCGGGCACTCGAGCTGTCGCGCTGCGTGGTCGACGCGTTTCCGTCGACACCGGCCGCGCGCGACTTCCGCCATCTCGCCGCCGAATTGCAGTACTGGCCGATGCGGCCAGCGATGTCGTCGCAAACGCCCTGGCGGGCGCCCGCGACAGTTACAGCGGCGCACCACGCCGACCAACCGTCCGCGCATCACGCTTGAAAGGCGTGCACGAAGGACAAGGGGAGCACGATGTACAACGCTCAGGGAAAGATTTCTCAGGCCGAAGTTTTGACGAAGTACGCACCGCTCGTGCGTCGACTCGGCTTGCAGCTTGTCGCGAAAATGCCGGCGAGCGTCGATCTCGACGACCTGATCCAGGCCGGCATGATCGGTTTGCTGGATGCCGCCGGCCGCTACAAGGAAGACCAGGGCGCGCAGTTCGAGACCTATGCCAGCCAGCGGATTCGCGGCGCGATGCTCGACGAGTTGCGCAGCAACGACTGGCTGCCGCGCAGCCTGCGCCGCACGTCGCGCGAAGTGGAATCCGCGGTGCACAAGGTGGAGCAGAACCTCGGCCGCTCGGCGAGCGAGGCGGAGGTCGCCGAGCACCTGCAAATGCCGCTCGACGAATATCAGTCGATGCTGCAGGACCTGCATGGCAGCCAGCTGATCTACTACGAAGACTTCGACCGCTCCGCCGACGACGAACCTTTTCTGGACCGCTACTGCGTCGATCATTCCGATCCGCTCTCGGCGCTGCTCGACGACAGCCTGCGCTCGGCGCTCATCGAAGCGATCGACCGCTTGCCGGAGCGCGAGAAGCTGCTGATGTCGCTGTACTACGAGCGCGGCATGAATCTGCGCGAGATCGGCGCGGTGATGGAAGTCAGCGAATCGCGCGTGTGCCAGTTGCATAGCCAGGCCGTGGCACGCCTGCGCGCCCGACTGCGCGAAATGGCCTGGGCGAACGCCGAAGCGAACTGACGCCACCGCGGCGCCGCACGCCGTATTTCAAACGCTGCCTGCAGATGCGGCGGTGCGCCGATGCCGATGCGCGCCTGTGCCGCCTGCCGTTGCTCAGGCGTTCGCCATCTCATGCTCGGCGGCGAGCGCGAGAAACGCCGAGCGCGACATACCGCGCGCCTGCGCATACGCGTCGATCTCCTGCACCAGCACCTCGGGCAGCGAGATGTTGATGCGAACCGCCTTCTTCAACGCCGGAATATTGCGCGTCGTCACGAATCCCCATGTGAACCCCGCGAACTCGGGATTGCGCCGATGCTCGCCTAGCGTGAGAGGCTCGGGCAGCGGCAGCCCTTCGTCGAGCAAGGTTTCGAGATGCGATTCGATTGCCTCTTTCGCGTTCACATACGCTTGTTCGAGCGTGTCGCCCGCGGAGTAGCAGCCTGGAATATCGGGCACCACGACGCCGAACGCGTGCGTGTTGTCTCCGGGTTCGATGGCGATCGGAAAGATCAGATGCTTCATTTGAGCCCCGCCTGTTTCAGAATGCTGTTCAGGGTGCCGGCCGGCAAATCTTTTTTCGGATGCGGGACGGTCACGAGCCCCCGTTTTCCCGCGTGCCTGAAATGATGGTGACTGCCCGCTATGCGGACGAGCTGCCAGCCATTCGCTTGGATCAATTTGACGACCTCGGCACTGTTCATACATCATACCCTCCATTATACACACGCCTACACAAACTAACGAGCAAGCAAGATTCGGCCCGTCGAATTGCGGCCGCGTCGAAGCCGCGGCGTTGGCGAAAGCTCGAACGAAGTCACCATTTCAACGTGACGAGGTGGACTAGCGCCAGCTAGCCGAACGGCTAACGCAGCGCGGAACGGACGGGGAAGTGGGTGGAAAAGCGGCGGCGGAAAATGAAAAAGCCCGTCGATGACGGGCTTTTTCATTCATTTCGTATATTGCTCGATTGCAGGCCGGGCAGGCGGGCCGATCAAAGTCCCGAATAAGCCGGAACTCGTCCATCCGGCCCGTACAGATTCGTCTTGCGCGGCACGTTGACTTGAAGCGCCTTTAGCGCGCGCTCGTTGTAGTCCATCCGCACGCGGATCAGCTCGCCGTTGTTGGTGTTGACGCGCCGCGCGCGATCCGCGGCTTTCTGCAGCAGCTTCCATTGCGTCGCGACGCGCGCGTCGGTGCTGGCCGCGAGCTCCATGCCGGACCAGCCGGTCGGAAAGCCGAGTTCGGCCAGATGCGAGTCGCGCGCGGCTTCGAGCCTCGCGAGCACGCCGATCAGCTCGGTTTTCTTCTCGACGATCGCCGGCAACTGCTCCAGCGGCGAGACCGCCGTCAGCGCTTTGGTTTCGAGCGTGAGGATCGAGGCGAATGCCTCCACGGTCGAATATTCTTCGATCAGGGTAGCAACGAGGGCGTCTTTCATATCAACAACTCGCTACGCACACTGGCTCGCGAACGGCGCGCGAACCGGGTTGGTCGGACGCCGCCCGGCAGATCACCGCGCGGCGAAATGCCGATCAGTTGCCGGTCGACGAGGTTTTGTTCTGCAACAGGTCGCGCGCCGTCTGCAGCACGCCGTCGGCGATCTTGCCGGAGTCGATCTGCAGCTTGCCGTCCTTGATCGCCTGCTTGATCGACTCGACGTGCGCGGTGTCGATGTCGGCCGAGCCGGAGGCCGCGAGGCTGCGCAGATGCTGCGACAGACCCGACAGGCTCACGCTCGTGTCGTCCGACGCGCTGCTCGCGGCCGGCGCGGCCGTGCTCGTCGCGCCCTGGGTGGTGCTGGCTGCCGGCGTGGCTTCGTCGCTCTGCGGCGAACGGGACAAAGCGTCTTTCAACGACGGCAGATTTGAAGAGGTGGTGGGATCGACTTTCACGATTGGCTTCCCTAACGATTTGATCCTGATAACGGCAACCGCTGATCAAAACTTTAGCGCAATCGCTCGACACCCGGCTCGCCGCCAGGTGGCCATCTACCGCTTTCAATCCCTGTTCGTCTGCCCTGGCCACCGGGGCGCCGACCGTTTCGACGGTGCTCGTTGCCGCCAGCCCGCTCACATCGGGATCTCCACCGTGCCGCCGTCCTTGACGATGCCGGAGATGATCTGGCCGTTGGCGGTCTTCACGCGCACCTGCTGACCCGGCGACGCGTTGTTCATCGCGCTGCCCTCGGACGAGATCGAGAAACCGTCGCCGGCCGCGATGACCCGCACGGTCTGGCCGAACACCACCGCCGACGCGCTCTTCAGCATGTCGCGGCGCAGCGGCATGCCGCCCGCGATCCGCACGAGCGAGACCGAGCCGACCGCCTGCGACGGGTCGGTGACGATCGCCTGCGGCAGGCCGGTCAGGTCGCCTTCGCGCGCGACGAGGTCGGCGGCCGTGAGCACTTCGCCCGGCGCCATCGCGCGGGCGGCGAGGTAGTAGGTCGCATGCAGCGAGATGCGCGCCTGCAGATAGATGGTCCACGGCCGCTCGCCCGCGCAGCGCACGCCGACCGTCAGCCGGCCCCACAGGCGCGCGCCGGTCGGCATGAACGGTTCGAGCGACGTGCACGCGGCGAGGCCGCGCGGAAACGCGGACGCGACAGTGATGTCGGCCTTGCCTGGCAGGCCGACGGCCTGCTGTTGCAGGAACGCGAGCGCGCTCGCGTGAATCGCTTCCGGGTCCTGCTGGCCTGGCAGCGGCGCGGCTTGCGCAGCCGTCGCGGCGGTAGCGGTCTGCGGCGTTCTCTGTGCAATGACGGCCGCCGGCTGGCGCGAGCCAGGCGACGTCGCGGGCGTTCTCGCGATTCCGGGATGCGCCGGCTGCGCCGCAGCGGCCGCGATCGGCTTGCCATTCGCGCCGAACTCGGGTGGCTCGCCGCGCGCGGCGAGACTGTCGAAACCGTCGCCTTGCGGCGCATTGGCCGCGACCAGGCGCTGATTCGCGACGCTGGCGGCCGGGCCCGCTTCGACATCGACGCGCGCGACGCCCGACGCCCCAGTGCTGGCCGCCGGCGGAATCGTCACGACGCCGTTGGCGTCCGGTTTGAAGTTGGTGCGGATGATGGCCGGCGCGGCGGCAGCGGGCTCGCCCGCGCCCGGAATGACGATCGCGCCGCTTGCGCTCGCGGCACGCCCGAACGTATCGGTGTCGCGCGACCCGCTCGCGCGGCCGAGCGACTGTGCGGTCGCCGCCGCGAGCGACGCCGCCGACGCGCTGCGCTGCGCCGGCGTCTGAATCCGTTGCGCGAGATCGTTCAGCGCGGCGGGATTTTTCTCGGCGGGCCCGGCAATCACGATCGGGCCGCCCGCATCCTGCGCCTGGGTCGTAGCCGGCAGCAACACGATGCCGCCCGCAACCCATACCGCGACGTTGACGACCACCCGCGTCAGGCAATGCGCAAGGCAACGCGAGAAAGAGCGCGGCACCGGCTGGGCGAGCGCGCCCTCCGAACCATCGCCCCGTTCATCGGCCCGGCCCCCCCCCACGCGACGCATCGTCGTGCCGCTCGCCGGCTGCGGCAAGGTGTTGGTGGGCTGGTCCATCGCGGGTCTCCATCGAATGCATCGGTACGCCTTGCATTCTAGTGAGCCCCGCTTTCGCGCAAACGTTGAATAGAAGCCCCCTTTCCCGGTTATTCGTCCGATTGCCGCTTGCGCGCGGCCCATAAGATGCATCACATGCAAAAAGGCCTTCGCACCCGCCGCGTGTCTCTCACGATGCGCACACGGGACGGCCTTGGAAACGTTCTCGGGAGATTCCGATGCTGGACAAGCTCGATGCCGAATTCGCATTCGGCCGGCAGGCGATGGATGTGCGCGCATACCGGCAGGAACTGCTGTCGTCGAATATCGCGAACGCCGACACGCCCGGCTACAAGGCGCGCGATATCGACTTCGCGTCGTCGCTCGCCGGCGCGCTGAAGAAGACGGGCGGCAGCACCGCCGGCCAAGGCGCGTCGAACAGCTCGACGCTCGCGATGACGCAACCCGCGGGCGTGACGAGCGGCATGTCGATGAACACGACCGAGGCCGGCCACATGAGCGGCAAGGCCACGCTGACGGCGACGGGCGGCAGCCCCGACGATTACGGCAACCTGCAATACCGGATTCCGCTGCAGCCGGCGCTCGACGGCAACACGGTCGACGTCGACACCGAGCGCGTGCAGTTCGCCGACAACACGGTGCACTTCGAGTCGGGTATGACGGTCGTGTCGAACCAGATCAAGACGATGCTGTCGGCGATCACGTCGGGCTCGTCGTAAGCCGGGCACGAGCACGGCACCCAGGCAGGGCGCATAGCAGCTGAACACAGGCAGCATGCACGCACGAACAGAAACGCTACGGGACTTAACGTAAAGCCGGTGCGAACCGGCAGGAGAGGTCAGGAAACATGCCATCCCTGATGAACATTTTTGGTGTCGCGGGTTCCGCGATGTCGGCGCAGTCGGAGCGGCTCAACGTGACGGCGTCGAACCTGGCCAACGCGGACAGCACGACGGGCCCCGACGGTCAGCCGTACAAGGCCAAGCAGGTCGTGTTCGCGGTGAGCCCGCTCGGCGGCGCGCGCACACGCTCCGGCCAGCAGGTCGGCGGCGTGCAGGTGACGGGCGTGGTCGACGATCCGTCGCCGATGAAGACCGCGTACGAGCCCGGCAATCCGGCCGCCGACGCGGACGGCTACGTGACGCTGCCCAACGTCGACCCGGTGCAGGAGATGGTCAACATGATCTCGGCCTCGCGCTCGTACCAGGCCAACGTCGAAACACTGAACACCGCCAAAACCCTGATGCTGAAAACGCTCACGATCGGAACCTGAGGAGAGAGCCTTGACCACCAACACCACGATCGGCGGCAGCGGCACGACCGTTTCGCAGACGCTGCTCGACACGATGAACGGCACGAGCAGCAGCTCGAGCGCAACCAGCTCGACGAGCAGCACGTCGAGCAGCACGTCGGGCACGTCGGCGGCGGACCTGCAGACCACCTTTCTTCAGCTGCTCGTCGCGCAAATGCAGAACCAGGACCCGACCAATCCGATGGACAGCTCGCAGATGACCTCGCAGCTCGCCCAGATCAGCACGGTGCAGGGCATCAGCCAGCTCAATACGTCGCTCACCTCGCTGTCGACGCAGCTGTCGGCGGGCCAGCAGTCGCAGGCCGCGCTGCTGATCGGTTCGACCGTGCTCGCACCGGGCAACTCGATCACCGTGGCGAGCGGCAAGACGAACGAGTTCGGCGTCACGCTCGCGAACTCCGTCAGCGACCTGCAGATCGTCGTGAAGAACTCGGCCGGCACGATCGTCAACACGCTCGATCTCGGCAAGCAGTCGGCCGGCACGATTCCGGTTGGCTGGACGCCGACCGATTCGGCGGGCAACCCGCTCGCCGACGGCACCTACACGATCACCGCGACAGGCTCGATCAACGGCCAGCAGGCGACGGCTACCACGCTCACCGGCGCGACGGTGCAAAGCGTCGTCCAGCAGAGCAGCGGCACGCCGGGCCTCGTGCTGTCGAACGGCTCGACGGTCGACCTGACCAGCGTCGCAGCGATCCTGTAGTCCGGATCCATTCAGTTACGACTTTACAGATACGGAGTACGTCATGAGTTACCAAACAGGTTTGAGCGGTCTGTCGGCGTCGTCGAGCGATCTCGACGTGATCGGCAACAACATCGCCAACGCCAACACCGTCGGCTTCAAGAGCGGCACCGCGGAATTCGCCGACATGTACGCCAATTCGGTCGCGACCGCGACGAGCCAGCAGATCGGTATCGGTACGCAACTCTCCGAAGTGCAGCAGCAATTCTCGCAAGGCACGCTCACGACGACGAACCAGGCGCTGAACGTCGCGATCAACGGCAACGGTTTCTTCCAGATGTCGAACAACGGCACGCTGACCTATTCGCGCAACGGCGTGTTTCAGCTCGACAAGAACGGCTTCATCACGAACGCGCAGGGCCTCGATCTGATGGGCTACGCGGCCAATAGCTCGGGCATCGTCAACACCGCGCAGACCGTGCCGCTGCAGGTGCCGACCGCGAACATCGCGCCGCAGGCGACCACCTCGATCACCGCGGGCCTGAACCTGAACGCGCAGGACAACATCATGCTCGGCGCGCCGACGGCGACGCCGGGCGGCACCAACGCCGGCACGCTGAGTACGACCGGCGCGACGATCACCAACGCGGCAGCGGGCACCAACACCGACCAGTACACGATCAACTTCACGAGCCCGACCACCTACACGGTCACGGACAACACGCTCGGCACGACCACGGCGTCGCAGCCCTACACGGCCGGCACCGCGATCACGCTCGGCAACGGCGAGAGCATCACGTTCAGCGGCACGCCGGTGGCCAACGACAGCTACACGATCACGCAGAACCCGACCGCGTTCAACCAGAACAGCTCGTCGACCTACAACTACTCGACGAGCACGACGGTCTACGACACGCTCGGCGGCTCGCAGACCGTCAATATGTACTTCGCGAAGACGGGCTCGGGCACATGGAACGTGTACGCGGGCCCGTCGACCGGCACCGCTTCCCTGATCGGCACGGCGAACTTCAATTCGTCGGGCACGCTGGTCAGCACGACCGACGCGACGACCGGCCTCGCGACCGCGACGCTCGGCGCGTTCACGATGTCGATCCCGACCACCGACGGTTCGGGCACGCCGCAGAACGTCACGCTGAACATGGCCGGCACCACGCAGTACGGCGGCAAGGACGGCGTGAACAGCCTGTCGACCAACGGTTACGCGGCGGGCCAGCTGACGAGCTTCACGGTCGGCTCCGACGGCACGCTGACCGGCAACTACTCGAACGGCCAGACCGCGGCGCTCGGCCAGATCGTGCTCGCGAACTTCTCGAACCAGAACGGCCTCGTCGACCTCGGCAACAACGAGTACGGCCAGACGGCTGCCTCGGGCGTCGCGCAGATTTCGACGCCGGGCTCGACCAATCACGGCGTGCTGCAAGGCGGCGCGGTCGAGAACTCGAACGTCGATCTGACGAGCGAGCTGGTCAACCTGATCACCGCGCAACGCAACTATCAGGCGAACGCGCAGACGATCAAGACCCAGCAGGCCGTCGACCAGACCCTGATCAACCTGTAAGCGAACGGGACCTCTTCATGGATCGGCTGATCTACACCGCGATGTCGGGGAGCGCGCAGGCGCTCGAACAGCAGGCGATCGTCGCGAACAACCTCGCGAACGCGTCGACCACGGGCTTTCGCGCGCAGCTCGAAACCTACCGCGCCGTGCCGATGTCGTTCGGCGACGGCAGCACGATCAACGACGACACGACCCGTACCTTCGTGCTGTCGTCGACACCGGGCGCCGACTACACGCCGGGGCCGATCCAGCAGACGGGCAATCCGCTCGACGTCGCGATTCAGGGGCCGGGCTGGCTGTCGGTGCAGACCGCCGACGGCAACGAGGCCTACACGCGCGCGGGCAATCTGCACATCGACGAAAACGGCCAGCTCGTGAACGCGACCAATCAGGTCGTGCTCGGCAACGGCGGGCCGGTATCGGTGCCGCCGGGCGCGCAGATCACGATCGGCAAGGACGGCACGGTGTCGGCGCTGACGCCGGGCGATCCGCCCACCGCTGTGGTCACCGTCGATCAGCTGAAGCTGGTCAATCCCGATCCGCAGTCGCTCACGCGCGGCGATGACGGTCTGTTTCGCACCGCCGACGGCAATCCCGCCGACGCCGATGCGACCGTGACGCTCGCGCCGGCGTCGCTCGAAGGCAGCAACGTCAATCCGGTCAGCGCGATGGTCTCGATGATCACCAACGCGCGCCAGTTCCAGATGCAGACGCAGTTGCTGGAAAACGCCGACAAGAACGATCAGTCCGCCAACCAGCTGCTCAGCTTCAGCTAACGGATTGCCGCGGGGCGCCCTTCGAGGCGCGCTCCGAGACCGCTTTGCATGGGGCCGGAGCAAGCGCTAAAGCGTCAATTTCGCCCGACATTGGAGAACCATAAGTGAACCGCTCACTGTATATCGCCGCTACCGGCATGAATGCGCAACAGTCGCAGATGGACGTGATCTCGAACAACCTCGCGAACGTCAGCACCAACGGCTTCAAGGGCTCGCGCGCGGTGTTCGAGGATCTGCTGTACCAGACCATCCGCCAGCCGGGCGCGAACTCGACGCAGCAAACCGAACTGCCGTCCGGCATCCAGCTCGGCACCGGCGTGCAACAGGTCGCGACCGAGCGTCTGTACACGCAGGGCAACCTGCAGCAGACCGGCAACTCGAAGGACGTCGCGATCAACGGCGGTGGCTTCTTCCAGGTGCAGATGCCCGACGGCACGACCGCCTACACGCGCGACGGCTCGTTCCAGACCAACGCGCAGGGTCAGCTCGTCACGTCGAGCGGCTACCAGGTGATTCCGGCCATCACGATCCCGACCAATGCCACCTCGCTGACGATCGGCAGCGACGGCGCGGTGTCGATCACCGTGGCCAACTCGAGCAATACGCAGCAGCTCGGCACGATGCAGCTCGCGACCTTCATCAACCCGGCCGGCCTCGACGCCAAGGGCGAGAACCTGTTCTCGGAGACGGCGTCGTCGGGTGCGCCGAACGTGTCGCAGCCGGGTCTGAACGGCGCGGGCACGCTCAACCAGGGTTACGTGGAAGCGTCGAACGTGAACGTCGTGCAGGAACTGGTGAACATGATCCAGACGCAGCGCGCGTACGAAATCAACAGCAAGGCCGTGACGACCTCCGACCAGATGCTGCAGACCTTGAGCCAGATGCAGGTTTGAGGACTGGAAATTTAAGGCGGTAAACGATGATGTCGCACTCCACTCGCACTCCGGTTCATTCGCGCACGGCCGAGGCGCTCGTGCAGCTCACGCTGCTCGCCGCGCTGGGCGGCTGCGCCCAACTGCCGAGGGAACCGATCACCCAGCAGCCGATGAGCGCGGTGCCGCCGCTGCCGCCGCAGACGCAGGCGCCGGGCTCGATCTACAACCCGGGCTACGCGGGTCGGCCGCTGTTCGAAGACCAGCGGCCACGCAACGTAGGCGACATCATCACGATCGTGATCTCCGAGAACATCAACGCGACGAAGAACTCGGGCGCGAATGCGAGCCGCGACGGCAGCACGAAGTTCAGCGTGCCGACTTCGGGCTTTCTCAGCGGCCTGTTCGCCAAGACCAACCTGAACGCGACCGGCTCCAACGGCTTTACCGGCACCGGCGGCGCGAACGCGTCGAATACGTTCAACGGCACGATCACGGTGACCGTGACCGGCGTGCAGGCGAACGGCAACCTGGTCGTGAGCGGTGAGAAGCAGATGCTGATCAATCAGGGCAATGAATTCGTGCGCTTTTCCGGTGTCGTGAATCCCAACACGATTTCGAGTCTGAACGCCGTGTACTCGACCCAGGTCGCCGACGCGAAAATCGAATACTCCGCGAAGGGTTACATCAACGAAGCGGAGACCATGGGCTGGCTGCAGCGGTTCTTCCTCAACGTGGCGCCGTGGTGATCATGGGTACTGTCTTCAACACGCTGTCGCGCGCGGGCCGCGCACTGATGTTCGTCGCGCTCGCCTGCGCGGCGCTGCCGGCCGCGACGCCGGCGCACGCGGAGCGCCTGAAGGACCTCGTGCAGATCCAGGGCGTGCGCGACAACCCGCTGATCGGCTACGGCCTCGTGGTCGGCCTCGACGGCACCGGCGACCAGACCACGCAGACGCCGTTTACGACGCAGACGCTCGCGAACATGCTCGCGAACCTAGGCATCTCGATCAACAACCAGGCGGCGGGCTCCAGCAACTCGCAGTCGTCGCTGTCGAACATCCAGCTGAAGAACGTCGCCGCGGTGATGGTGACCGCGGTGCTGCCGCCGTTCGCGCGGCCGGGCGAAGCGATCGACATCACGGTGTCGTCGCTCGGCAATGCGAAAAGCCTGCGCGGCGGCACGCTGCTGCTCACGCCGCTGAAGGGCGCCGACGGCCAGGTGTATGCGCTCGGCCAGGGCAACGTCGCCGTGGGCGGCGCGGGCGCGAGCGCGAACGGCAGCAAGGTGCAGGTCAACCAGCTCGCCGCGGGGCGCATCACCAGCGGCGCGATCGTCGAGCGCTCGGTGCCGACGGCGGTGTCGCAGGCGGGCACCATGCAGCTCGACCTGAACGACATGGACTACGACACCACGCAGCGCGTCGTCGCGGCGATCGACAACGCGTTCGGCAGCGGCACCGCGACCGCGCTCGACGGCCGCACGATCCAGCTGCGCGCGCCGGCCGATCCGCAGCAGCAGGTCTCGTTCATGGCGCAATTGCAGAACCTCCAAGTGCGGCCCGGGCAGGCCGCCGCGAAGGTCATCCTGAACGCCCGCACCGGCTCGATCGTGATGAACCAGATGGTCACGCTGCAGAACTGCGCGGTCGCGCACGGCAATCTGTCGGTCGTGATCAATACGCAGCCGGTGGTGAGCCAGCCGGGCGCGTTCTCGAACGGCCGCACGGTGGTCGCGCAGCAGTCGCAGATCCAGATGAAGCAGGACAACGGCTCGCTGAAACTCGTGAACGCCGGTGCGAACCTCGCCGAAGTGGTGAAGGCGCTCAACGCGCTCGGCGCGACGCCCGCGGATCTGATGTCGATCCTGCAGGCCATGAAAGCAGCCGGCGCATTGCGCGCCGACCTTGAAATCATCTAAGGAGCACGCGGGATGAATTCCGATACGACCAATAGCGTCAACTCCGCCAACGATCTGACCAGCCGGTTCGCGCTCGACGTGCAGGGCTTCGGCGCACTCAGCGCGCAGGCGAAGGCCTCGCCGCAAGCCGGCATGAAGATGGCCGCGCAGCAGTTCGACGCCGTGTTCACGCAGATGATGTTGAAGAGCATGCGCGATGCAACGCCGCAGGACGGTCCGTTCGATTCGCACGACACGGCGACGTTCACGTCGATGATGGATCAGCAGATGGCGCAGCAGCTGTCGAAGAAGGGCATCGGCGTCGCCGACGCGATGCTCAAGCAGCTGATGCGCAACCAGGGCATGCAGGTGGGTGGCGCGAGCGGCGCGGGCGCGGCGGGTGGTCTCGCCGGCATGGCCAACGCGCTCGGCGGCGGTAGCGGCGGCGGCGAAGGCCAGAGCGCGGCGCTCAACGCGCTCGCGCGTGCCTACGGCAATGCCCAGGCCAACGGTCAGCTCGGGCTCGGCCGCGCCTACTCGGCCAATAGCGCGCTGACGCCGCCGGTGCGCGGCGACGGCAGCTCCTCGAAGGTCGACGCTTTCGTCGACAAGCTCGCCCTGCCGGCGCAGGCCGCGAGCGCGGCGACCGGCATTCCGGCGCGCTTCATCATCGGTCAGGCCGCGCTCGAATCGGGCTGGGGCAAGAGCGAGATCAAGAAGGCCGACGGCTCGACGAGCCACAACGTGTTCGGCATCAAGGCGGGCAACGACTGGACCGGCAAGACCGTGTCGACGGTCACGACCGAGTACGTGAACGGCAAGCCGCAGCGCACGGTCGAGAAATTCCGCGCGTACGACTCGTACGAGGAAGCGATGACCGATTACTCGAGCATGTTGAAGAGCAATCCGCGTTACGCGCAGGTGATCAATTCGTCGCGCGACGTGAACGGTTTTGCGAACGGCATGCAGCGCGCCGGTTATGCAACCGATCCGCATTACGCGAAAAAGCTGCTGTCGATCATGCAGAAAATGGGCTGATTAAAAATAGCGCACGCGACGGGCATTAAAGCGGTTTTAAAGGTGTCGGTAAGTGTTCCTGGTAAAACGGTTTGACTTTGGCTAACCTGGCGTCTTGGTCGGTGCCGGGGTCGTGGATGAAGTGTGTCGTAGTGTTGAAGGCAGTCGAGGAGCTGACATTGCAGCAGATGTCGATCAATCACCGTCATCGGGATACGCGCACACGCGCGGCGGGCCTGTTGATGCTCGGACGTGGCCTCAAGGCCCGCGCCATTGCGGCGCAACTGGGCGTGAGTGGCCAGAGCGTCTACAACTGGTCGCACGCATGGCGCGAGCGGGGCATATGCGGCTTGATGGGCGCACATAACGGCGGCCGGCATGCGCTGCTGACTGAAGCCCAGATCGCTGTGGCCCTTGAGATCGCCCGCGCCGAACCGCTGACCCTTGGTGGCATTGCCCAGCGCGTCGAAGCCGCGCTCAACGAGCCGCTGCCCTGCAAGGTCGAAACGCTGGGCGAAGCTCTCAAGCGCAACGGCTTTTCGTTCAAGCGCAACCGCTACGCGCTCAAAAAAAGCGCAACGAAGAAGCGTTCGCAATGAAACAGGCCACACTCGAGAAACTCCAACAGGCTGCACGCGGGGACGCCGTGCGGTTGGTGTATCTCGATGAGGCGGGCTTCCATGGATCGCCGCCGGTTCAACGTAGCTGGTCACCACGAGGCTTGCCTCACCAGGTCGAACCGAACCATCACTGCCGCCGCAGCGTGATCGGCGCACTGGACTTCGGCGAAAACACGCTGATCCACGCCGCGCATACCGGCACCATTAAAGCCCAGGATGTCGAGTGCTTCATCGACAGTGTGCTCGCCACCGGGAACGGTCTGCCCACGGTGATCGTGCTGGACAATGCCAGCATCCATCACGGTATCAGCGACGCGACGCGCCAACGTTGGCTGCTCGAACATAAGGTCATCCTGTTTTACCTGCCTGCCTATAGCCCCGAGCTCAACATGATCGAGATCGTCTGGCGGCACCTGAAATACCGATGGCGTCGAGCCCTCACCTGGACGCGCGAGACCATCGATGCCGAACTCGCAGCACTGCTAAGCAGGTACGGCGCCGATTTTCAAATCAATTTTTCCTGAACACTTAAAAGCGGCGATAAAAGCGGCAGAAAAAGCGGCAGAAAAAGCGGCATCGGTAAAAAGCTCCGCGAGGTCCGGGGCGAGCAAGGTCGCGGGAAATAGGGCGGATACGCTTTTAACGTTTGCGCGAAATTTTCCGGCGAATATTTAAATTGAGCCCCTAAATTTTGGCTCGATGCTGCCGCTAACGAGTTAGACCCGATACCGGAATAGCGCTGTAAGGTCCGGTCGAACGCGTGTGTTGCGGCTTTGCATGAAGACCCTCAGAGTCCATGGCTAGGCCCTGGCACGTGCCCGCAAGAACATGCTTACCGGCAAGCCCATGGATATGAACCAGTCGAACGGCCTGATTGACACGAACGGTCAGCCGCACGTCCCGCAAAACGAGAGCGCTTCCGATTTCGGCCGCCGCAATCCGCTGGAAATCGGCGTGCAGTTGCGCAATATCGTCAATCGCGGCGATTTCCTCACCGTCGAATATGCGGGCGGGCAGATCGTCACGCGCCTGCTCGACGTCGACGTGCGCGAGCGCACCTTCACCTTCGATTGGGGCGCGCTTGCCGATCAGAACAAGGGGCTGCTCAACGCGCCGCGCTGCCAGTTCCACGCGTCGCCCGACGGCGTGCGCGTCGAGTTCACGACCCCGACGCCACGCGAGACGCGCTTCGAGGGAATGCCGGCGTTCGAGGCCGACTTCCCCGAGGTGCTGTTCTACGTGCAGCGCCGCGAGTACTTCCGCGTCGCCGCGCCGATTCTCGACCCGTTCATGTGTACGGGCCGCCTGCCCGAGGGCGACACGTTCCGCTTCGAGGTGCACGACCTGTCGCTTGGCGGCGTCGGGATGCGCACGACCGACCTGCGCGTCGCCGCGCTGCCGATGGGCGCGCGCCTGATGGACTGCGAGCTCACGCTCGGCGCGCTCGGCCGTCTGTCGCTCGATCTGCAGCTCGTGTCGCATCGCTCGCTCGCGCTGCCGAACGGCACGCAGCGCTATCAGCTCGGCTTCCGTTTCCTGTCGCTGCCGGGTAGCGCGGAAAACACGCTGCAGCGGCTGATCACGCAGCTCGAAATGAAGCGCCGCTCGCTGGCGCGCTGAGCGGCGAGCCAACGCGCGGTGCCGTGCGCGCGACGCCCGGCACCGCGCGAACGCTTTGGCCGACGAAGCAAACGTTGCACTCGCGTCGGAGGCAGCAGCGCGGCAACGTCGCGCAAACATCGCGGCGAGCGCAAACGAAGTGGAATGGCCCTCAATTTTTCGCACGGTGGGCCGTTAAAGAGGATGTTCCACTAACGCGGTGGCATGTCTGCGATGCCGCCCTTCAGGATGACGCATGTCCAGCAATCTGTTGAATATCGGCCTTAGCGGACTCAACGCGGCCCAATGGGGTTTGACGACGACTGGTGAGAACATCAGCAACGCGTCGACACCCGGCTATACGATGGAAACCCCGGTGTATTCGGAGACAGGCGGCACGTATACCGGCTCCGGCTACCTGCCGATGGGCGTCTCCACCGACACCGTGACGCGCGCGTACAGCCAGTACCTGACGACCCAGCTGAACAACGCGCAGTCGTCGAGCAGCGCGCTCACCGCGTACAACACGATGATCACCCAGCTCAACAACCTCGTCGGCAGTCCGACCGCCGGGATTGCGAGCGCGATCAGCGGTTACTTCACGGGGCTGCAGAACGTCGCCAACAACGCGTCGAGCGTGTCGGCGCGGCAGACCGCGATCAGCGACGCGCAGACGCTCGCGAACCAGATCAACGCGGCGGGCCAGCAGTACGACCAGTTGCGCTCGAGCGTCAACACGCAGCTGAGCAACTCTGTTGCGCAGATCAACACCTACACCGCGCAGATCGCGTCGCTGAATACGCAGATCACGCAGGCGAGCAACCAGGGCCAGCCGCCGAACCAGCTGCTCGACGCACGCGACCAGGCGGTGTCGAACCTGTCCCAGCTGATCGGCGTGTCGGTCGTGCAGGACAACGGCAGCTATAGCCTGTTCATGTCGAGCGGACAGCCGCTCGTGCTGGCCGGCAACAGCTTCAATCTCGGCACGGCGACTTCGTCGGGTGATCCGAGCGAGCTGTCGGTCCAGTATCTCGGCCAGGCCGGGGCAAAGCCGACACCGACGCCGCAGACGCTGTCCGACACGAGCGTGTCCGGCGGCACGCTGGGCGGACTGCTGCAATTCCGCTCGCAAACGCTCGATCCGGCCGAGGCGCAACTCGGCGCGATCGCGACCAGCTTCGCCGCGCAGGTCAATGCGCAGAACGAACTCGGCCTGACGCTGAACGGCACCGCGGGCGGCGCGCTGTTCACGGTCGGCTCGCCGACCGTGTACGCGAACTCGCAGAACACCGGCAACGCTACGCTCGGCGTCTCGTTCGCCGACGCGACCCAGCCGACCACGGGCGACTACACGCTGTCGTACGACGGCAGCAGCTATACGCTGACCAACAACCAGACCGGCAGCATCGTCGGTTCGGCGGCGAACCTGACCAACCCGATCGGCGGCCTGCAGTTCTCGGTCGCGAGCGGCACGATGAAGGCCGGCGACTCGTTCTCGGTCGAACCGACCCGCGGCGCGCTCGACGGCTTCGCGCTGACCACCACGTCGGCGTCGGCAATCGCGGCCGCGGCGCCGGTGCTCGCGTCGGCGTCGACGTCGAACACCGGCACCGGGACGATCACGCAAGGCACGGTATCTGCCGGCTACAGCGCGCCGACCAGCACCTCGACGATCACTTACACCGCGGGCACCGGCCTGACCGGCTTCCCGGTCGGCACGGTGGTGACAGTCGCCGGCTCGCCGTCCACGCAGTACACGATCAGCTCGGCGACGACCGCGGTGCCATACTCGCCGAGCTCGGGCGCGACGCTGACGATCACCAACCCGAGCAATTCGGCGAGCGCGGGCGTGATGAACAACGTGACGGTCACGATCAGCGGCACGCCCGCCAACGGCGACTCGTTCACGATCGGACCGAACACCGGCGCGACCAACGACGGCCGCAACGCGCAACTGCTGTCGAACCTGACTTCGGCGCAGGTGCTCGACGGCGGCACCTCGACGCTGACGGGCGCGTACGCGAGCTACGTCAACAACATCGGCAACCAGACCACGCAGATCCAGACCTCGGCGACCGCGCAAAGCACGCTCGTCACGCAGATCACGTCGGCGCAGCAGTCGGTGTCGGGCGTCAATATCAATGAGGAAGCGGCCAACCTGCTTCAGTACCAGCAGCTCTATCAGGCCAACAGCAAGGTCATCCAGACGGCGCAGACGCTGTTCCAGACTTTGCTTGGCATCTTCTCGTAAGGCGGAACCATGCGAATTTCGACCCAGCAGTACTTCAGCATGAACGTCGCGAACATGAGCAATCAGCAGGCTCAGTTGTCGCAGATCTATCAGGAAATCTCGAGCGGCCAGAGCCTGACCACGCCCGCCGACGATCCTCTCGGCGCCGCGCAGGCCGTGCAGCTCAGCTCGACGGCGTCCGCGCTGGCGCAGTACACGACGAACCAGAACGCGGCGCTCACGTCGTTGCAGGCCGAGGACTCGACGCTCTCCAACGTCATCACGACGTTGCAAAGCGCGAACACGTTAGGCCTGCGCGCCGGCGACGGCAGTTTGAACGACGCCGACCGCACGGCGATCGCCGCGCAGCTGACCGCCCTGCGCGACCAGCTCGTCACCTCCGCGAATGCGACCGACGGCTCGGGCAATGCGTTGTTCGCCGGTTTCCAGAATTCGACCCAGGCCTTCACGACCGATGCGGCCGGCAACGTCACCTATACGGGCGACACGGGCACGCGCACCGTGCAGGTCACCGGCAGCAACGCGGTCTCGACCGGTGACAATGGGCTGTCGGTGTTCATGAGCGTCGGCGCGACCAACGCGCAGCCGATCGCCTCGGGCGACCCGGCCAATACCGGCAGCGGCGTGATCGGCGCGGTGTCGGTCAAGGATCCGACCAACGCGGGGAACGCGGACTCGTACCAGATCCAGTTCAGCGGCAGCGGCAGCTCGCTCACCTACACGGTCACTGACACGACGACCGGCGTCGCGGGCACGGCGCAGCCGTACACGGCGGGCTCGGACATCACGATCGCGGGCCAGACCGTCGAAATCACAGGCACGCCGGCGGCCAATGACACATTCACGGTGCAGCCGGCCAACCAGGCGGGCACCAACGTGTTCGCGAACCTGAACGCGATGATCGCCGCGCTCCAGCAGCCGGTGAGCGGCAACCCCGCGGCCTCGGCGACGCTGCAGAACGCGTTGAATACGGGCCTGTCGCAGCTTGGCAACACGCTGAACAACGTCACGGCGGTGCAGGCATCGGTCGGCGGCCGCGAGCAGGAAGTCAAGGCGCTGCAAACGGTTACGGAGACCAACTCACTGCAAACGCAAAGCGATCTCGCGGATCTGACCCAGACCGACATGGTCTCGACGATCAGCAAGTACTCGATGCAGCAGGCGGCCTTGCAGGCTTCGCAGCAAGCGTTCGTGCAGATCCAGAACATGTCGCTGTTCCAGTACATCAACAGCTGATGCCGCTGCGGCGGCGCAATAAAGAAACCGGCGCGAGCCGGTTTTTTTATGTCCGCGATTTTCGGCGTTATCCCAGCGCCGCCGCGACCCGTCCCATCTCATCGATGCCGTTATCGAACAAGCGCACGAAGAACGGGATCATGTTCGGCAGCATCAGCTGCACGAGCAGCAGGCCGACCAGCATCGTCAGCGGAAAGCCGATCTGGAACACGCCGATCTGCGGCGCCGCGCGATTGAGAATGCCGAGCGCGAGGTTCGCGATCAGCAGTGCGACGACGACCGGCAACGCGAGCAGCAGCCCCGCCGAGAAGATCGAGCCGCCCCAGTTCGCGAGCGTCTGCCAACCGTGCGGCGCGAGCAGGTTCGCCGACACCGGCACCGACTGGAACGTCGTCACGAGCGCGGCGATCATCTGCAGATGACCGTCGACGGCGAGAAACACCAGCGTTGCGATCGTCGTCATGTAGCGTGAGATCACGACGCCCGAGCCGGTCGCCTGCTGGTCGAAGAAGGTCGCGAAGCCAAGGCCCATGCCGAGGCCGATGAAGTAGCCGGTCGCGTCGATCGCCTGGAACACGACCTGCATCGTCACGCCGAGCGCGATGCCGATCAGGAACTGGTTGACGAGAATCCACACGCCGGCCGCGGAAAACACGGTGACCTGCGGCAGCGCGCCGATCGTCGGGGCGACGATGATCGTCGCGAACGCGGCGAGACCGATTTTCACGCGCGAGGGCAGCGACATGTTGCCGAGCACCGGCGCGGTCGCGATCAGCGCGGCGATGCGCGCGAACGGCCACAGGAACGCGGTCAGCCAGACGTTCAGTTGCGCGTAGGTGACCGTGAACATGGAGTGGGGAGGGCAGACGTGCCAGCGGCGCTCAGTTGACGAGCGTCGGAATGCTGGTGATCGTGTGGCGCAGATAGTCGAGCATCGTGGTCAGCATCCATGGTCCGGCGATTACGAGCGTGAGCGCGATCGCGAGCAGCTTCGGGATGAACGACAGCGTGCTTTCGTTGATCTGCGTGGCAGCCTGGAACAGGCTCACGACCAGACCGACGACGAGCGCGACGAGCAGCAGCGGGGCGGCCAGCACGAGGCCGACGTACATGGCCTGGTGGGCCAGCGTCATGACTGCTTCGGGTGTCATCGTGAGTGCCTGAGGAACAAGGAGTCGAAAAAATATCAGACGAAGCTCTGCGCGAGCGAGCCGAGCAGCAACTGCCAGCCGTCGACGAGCACGAACAGCATCAGCTTGAACGGCAGCGAAATCGTCGCCGGCGACACCATCATCATGCCCATCGACATCAGCACGCTCGCGACCACCATGTCGATGATCAGGAACGGAATGAAGATCGTGAAGCCGATCGTGAAGCCGGTCTTCAACTCGCTCGTCACGAACGACGGCACCAGCAGCGACAGCGGCACGTCTTCGGGCCCCTGCATCGGCGCCGCGTGCGAGATGCGCGCGAACAGCGCAAGGTCGCTTTCCCGGGTCTGACGCAGCATGAAGGTCTTGAACGGCGCGACGCCGCGCGCCACCGCCTGATCCATCGACATCGTGCCTTCGGAGAACGGCTTGTAACCTTCGTTATAGGCTTTATCGAGCACCGGCGACATCACGAACAGCGTCAGAAACAGCGCGAGACCGACGACCACCTGGTTCGGCGGCGTCGTGGTCGTGCCGAGCGCCTGGCGCAGCAGCGACAACACGATCACGATGCGCGTGAAGCTCGTCATCATCAGCACCATCGCGGGCAGGAACGACAGCATCGTGAGCAGCAGCATCGTCTGCACGCTCAGCGAGTAGGTCGTGCCGCCGTTGGGGCCGGGGCTCGTCGTGAACGCCGGCAGGCCGGCGGTTTGCGCGAAAGACAGCGTCGGCAGCGCGAACAGCAGTGCCGGCAGCGCGAGTTGAAGCGCTGCGGGGAGCGCCCGCCCCGCACGGCGCGTAAGCGTGAAGAACCAGGCTGACTGCCTGAAGCTGACCTGCATTACCGATCCCCGCCGCGGTGCGCGTTGAAACGTTTGCCCACTTCGCCTTTCAGGGCGTCGCGAAAGCGTTGACCAAAAGTGCCGGAAAGCGGTGCAGGCGAAGCGGCAACCGTATCGGTCGCGACGGAACCCGCCGGCATCGTATGCAGCAGCCGCACGTTGCCGGGCGCGGCGCCGAGCACCAGCCACGTATCGCCGATCTCGACGACCGCGACGCGTTCCTTGCCACCGAGCGAAGCGCCGCCGACCGTCTTCACGAGGCCGCCGCGCTGGCCCGGTTGCAGGCCGAAGCGTCGCGCGAGCCACGCGCAGCCGAACACGAGGCCGATCACGACCGCAAGCCCGACGAAGGTTTGCAGGACCGCGCCGACGCCGAGCGCCGGCACCGCGCTACCCGCGCCGACACCCGAGGCGATCTTCGCGGCGTTGTTGACCGCGTTCATGTCGGCGGCGTGCGCGACGGTGGACGCGAAAAGCGACGCGAGCAGCACGCCGCGACCTGCCAAACGTTTCATCGATTGAGTTTCCGGATGCGTTCGGACGGCGTGATGATGTCGGTCAGCCGGATACCGAACTTGTCGTTGACGACCACCACCTCGCCCTGCGCGATCAGGCAGCCGTTGACGAGCACGTCCATCGGCTCGCCGGCCATGCCGTCGAGTTCGACGACCGAGCCCTGCGCGAGCTGCAGCAGATTGCGGATCGCGATCTTGGTGCGGCCGAGTTCGACCGTCATCTGGACGGGAATGTCCAGGATCATGTCGATGTCGTTGTGCGTCGAGGTCGGCGCGGCCTTCGACAGCGGCCGGAACACGGCGCCCGCGGCCGGGTTGATTTCGTCGTTGCCGTTCTGCTCGGCGAGCGCGCTTGCCCAGTCGGCCATCGCCGCGTCGTCTTCCACGGCGGACAGCTCGCCGGCGGCGAGTTGCTCGGCTGCCGCGAGATCGGTCTCGGGCTTTGCGTTCAGGTCACTCATATCCACCTTCCTTCATCGTGTCGGCTGCGCTGATCATCTTCTGGACCCGCAACGCGTACTGACCATTGAAAATTCCGTAGCCGCATTCCATCACCGGCACGCCGTCTACTTTCGCGGTGATGTGCTCGGGGATGTTGATCGGCAGAACATCGCCTTTGCGCATGTTCAGGATCTGTTCGAACGTGACCGGCACCTGCGCGAGATCGGCGCTAAGCTGCACTTCGGCGGCCTGCACCTGCTGCGACAGCACGCGCACCCAGCGTCGGTCGACGTCCATCGCCTCGCCCTGGATCGGCGACGAGAGAATGTCGCGGATCGGCTCGATCATCGAGTAGGGCATGCAGATGTGCAGCGTGCCGCCCGTCGAGCCGAACTCGATCGAGAACTGCGTGACGATGACGATTTCGTTCGGCGTCGCGACGTTGGCGAACTGCGTGTGCATTTCCGAGCGCACGTATTCGAACTGCAGCGGACGCACGCTCTTCCATGACGCCGCGTAGTGCTCGAACGTCAGATTGAGCAGCTTCGTGATGATGCGCTGCTCGGTCTGCGTGAAATCGCGTCCTTCGACGCGCGTATGGAAACGGCCGTCGCCGCCGAACAGGTTGTCGACCACGAAGAACACGAGGTTCGGATCGAACACGAACAGCGACGTGCCGCGCAGCGGCTTCACGTGGACCAGGTTCAGGTTGGTCGGGATCGGCAGGTTGCGCGTGAACTCGCTGTACTTCTGCACCTTCACCGGGCCGACGGAAATTTCCGCCGAGCGCCGCATGAAGTTGAAAATGCCGACGCGCAACAGGCGCGCGAAGCGGTCGTTGATGATTTCGAGGCCCGGCATCCGGCCACGGACGATACGTTCCTGCGTCGCGATGTTGTACGGCCGCACGCCCGTGCGGTCGTGTTGCTCGGATTCCGTGTCGGATTCGCCGGTGACGCCCTTCAGAAGGGCATCGACCTCCTCCTGGGACATGAACTCTTCGTGGCCCATTGCTTATTCCTCGTGCGTCCCTTGGCGATTGATGATGGCAGCGCTTGACAACGTCACGTCACTGCACGACGAATTCGGTGAACAGCACGTCCTGCACGCGGATCGGTGCGACGCTCTTGTCGGTCGGCTCGGTGATCAGCGTCTTCAGCTCTTCGGCGAGCGCGCGCTTGCCTTCGAGCGGCGCGAGTTCTTCGGGGTGCTTGTTCGACAGCGCGAGCAGGATGCGGCTGCGCACTTCCGGCATGTGATCGGTGAGCGCCTGCTGGGTGGCGGCATCGCCGAGCTTGAGCGTGAGGCCGATGCGCAGGAAGTGTGGCTGGCCGTCGTCCGATTGCAGGTTGACGGTCATCGATTCGAGCGGGAAGAACAGCGGCACGGCGGATTGCGCCGGCGCGGCTTCGGCCGATACGGCGACGGGTGCGCGCTTCGACATGAAGAACCACACGCCGGCACCGGCAGCGCCCGCGGCGATCAGCGCAATGAGGACGATCAGGATGATGCGCTTCATGGGGCCCGGCGAGGCGGGCGCGGCTTGTTGCGGGGCGGTCGTGGTTGCCATTTGGTTTGCCAGCTTGTTGCTGGCCTAGTAAGGGTTAGGGTGATTGTTGTTGATTTGCCTGCGGCGCTATGGGTCGAAAAGAAGGGCTATTTCTGGCTATTTCTCGTTGTTCTGGCTTTGTTGGCCTTTCCTTGCTGACTTATCGGTCTATTAGCGTTGCCCCTGTGCGGGGCGGCACCTACTTTCTTTGCTGCTGCAAAGAAAGTAGGCAAAGAAGACAGCTCAAACCGCAAACTCTTAAGCGGGTCCCTCGGTCTGCATGAGGTAGTGGTGCATCTGGAATCCGTGCCCTCGCACATTCGGCGCCAGTGACAAGGCAGTCATTCTTCCGGCGGCGCTACGCGCGCCGAATCCCCGCTCAAAAACCACCGGTTGTTTCGGCGCATCGCCGAGGCGCAGCCGATGGCTCCGCTGCGCGGGCAAAACCATTGGTTTCCCTGGCAGACCCGTCCGCGACGCACGTAGTGCGGAGTGGGAGGGATGACGGCTTTGTCACGAACGCGGAATGTGCGGGGGCCCGGATTCCAGATGCACCACTACCCCTTCCAAGCCAGGGGACCCGCTTAAGAGTTGGCGGTTTGAGCTGTCTTCTTTGCCTACTTTCTTTGCAGCAGCAAAGAAAGTAGGTGCCGCCCCGCACAGGGGCAACGCTAATAGACCGATAACAAAGCAAGGAAAGGCCAACAAAGCCAGACCAACGACAAAAAAGCGCCCCGCCTCGCTTCAGGCAAACGTATCGACCAATCCAACCTGCTGCCGCACGGCAACATTCCCGATGGCATCGCTGGAGCTGTCCCCTGCAAGGGCACCGCCACCACCACTACCCCTCTTCCCATTCCCCCCACCCGCGCCAGCGCTCTGCTGTTGTTGCCCGCTCTGCCGCGCAAACCCATCACTCACACTCGCACTGCCAAGCCCAATCCCATTCGACTCCATCGCCTCGCGAAGCTTCGGCAACGCCGCCTCGACCGCCTCCCGCACCGACTGGTGCTGCGAAACGAACAGCGCATGCGCATGGTTATCCGCCACCTGCAACACGACCTGCAACGGCCCCAGATCCTTCGGATTGAGCGTCAGCTCAGCACTCTGCGAATGCGCATTCGACAAAAACACCACCTTCTGGCTCAGCGCGTCTTCCCAGTCGCTCGTGCCGACCTGCGGCGTCAACGCATTCGCGGCGGCGGCCGCGCTCGCATTGCCCGTACTCTGCGCTGCCGCCGTCGTGCTCGCGGCGTTCGCTGCCGCTTGCGTCGCGGCGAGCGCGGCGTTCGCCGCCTCGGACGCGCTGCGCGCCGAGGCGAGGTTGTCCGCCTGGCCGCTCGTCGCGGCCGCGGCGCTCAACTCATCGGCGGCCGACTTCGCTGCCGACGGATCGGCCAGCGCGGTCGCGGCGGCCGTCGCCGTCGACGTCGTGTGGGTCGTCGAGGCGCCCTTGCCGTTGCCGAACAGGCCGCCCGCGAGCGTCTTGTCGTCCGACGTGCCGTTCAGGCCGTTTTTCGTGCTGCCCAAGCCGCCCGCCGCGCTCGACGCGCTCGCGGCTTTTGCGGCCGCGCCGGCAGCAAGCGCGGCCGCGGGCACCGCGCCCTGGCCGCTCGACAGCGCGGACAGCGCACTCTGCAACGCATCCTGCAGTGACTTCGGATCGACCGCGCCTTTCCTGCTTGCCGCGGTGGCCGCGAGCGCGCTCGTGGCCGTGCCGGCCAGTGCGCTCACCGCATCGGCGGCGGAGCTTGCGGCATCGGTCGTGGTGGTGGCGTTCGAGTCGGCGTTGTTGGCGACGACCTGTGCCTGCGCTTGCGCCTGAGCCTGGGCGGCAGCCGCAGCGGCGGCGAGCGCGCCAGCGTCGGTTTGCGCCTTGGTGTCTTTCTGCCTGGCTTGCGTCGCGCTCGCCTGGCTGTTCGATGTCTGCTGCGTTGGTGTCGTCGACGCCGTGGACGACGGCGATGACGCGCTGCTGCTGGCCGCGTTGCTCGCTGTGCCGTTGCCGTTCCGGCTGCCGCTCGCGCTCTGCTGCGAGGAAGCGGGCGGCGGCGCACTGGGCGCGCTAGGCGCCGAGGCTTGCGACGCCGTCGCTGAACTGGTCTGCTGTTGATTCGCGCTGTTCTGCTGGTCGATGCTTTGCTGCAAGGTCTGCGCGAACGGGCTCGAGCCCGCGGCGTTCGCGGACGCGCTGCTCGACCCATTGCCGCTCGTGTCGAGCAGCGTGCTCAGTTGGGAGCCGATCTGCGAAAGAAGCGACATAAAGAATCCTGTGAATCGGTCGAACGGGTGTGCCGTAGGGCGTTAGCCGCGAGGCAAGGCCTCACGCGCCGTCGGCTCGCATGCGCAGACTCCGCGCCGCATATTCGTCGGCGTCGCGCTGTTCGCGCCGCGCCGCAACCTTCGCCTCGGCCGCCTCGCCGCGCGCCTGCAGCACTTCGTACGAGCCGAGCTTCTGCTTGTGGCGCTGCCAGTCGGGCTTCGCCGCCTCGAGGCGCGCGCTCGCCGCCGCGAGCAGGCTGCGCTGCTGCTCGATCGCGGCATCGAGCGTGTCGATGAACGCCTGGAAGTTGCGCATGTTGCCGGCCGGCATGCCCGACTGCGCACTCTCCATGAAGCGTGCGTAGTATTCGTCGCGGTACTGCACGAGCGCATCGAGTTGCGCCTGTACGTCGTTGCGCTCGCGCTGCGCGCGGCCGAGCCGCTGCGCGGCGGCGTCCACGTCGTCCTGTGCGAGACCGATCAGCGTCTTGATCGGAAAATGTTTCGACATCGTCAGCCTCCTCGGCCCCAGGGTCTGTTTACATATGGAACGCACGTGCGTTGCCGCGAGAAGGGCCGCTCGCAAGGACTGCGACGCCGCGAATACTCGACGTATTCGCAAGGAGCATGACGCAGCGAGCGGCCCTTCTCGCGGCAACCCCAGTTCTGAATTTCATTCCAGGGGAATGCCCGCTATCGGCCGCATGGCGGCGTCGCGCGTCGCTCACGTGGCGAGGCCACGCAGCGCTCCTTACTCCTTGCCCTGCGCCCCGAAGGAAGTCCCCTTGGGGGACGGCCGATAGCGGGCATTCGCACGTGCGTTCCATATGTAAACAGACCCTAAGCAAACAGCGCGTTCAGCATGTCGATGCTCGGCTGGAAGTTCGCGCACTCGCGAAAGCCTTGCTGCAGGAACGCTTCCATCCGCGGATACAGCGCGATCGCGCGATCGAGCACCGCGTCGCGCCCGCTCGAATACGCGCCGACGTTGATCAGATCGCGGTTGCGCTGATAGCGCGACAGCATCTGCTTGAACATACGCGTTTTATTCAGATGGTTATCGTCGATCAGCGCGGTCATTGCCCGGCTAATCGACGCTTCGATATCGATCGCAGGGTAGTGGCCGGCTTCGGCGAGCGAGCGCGACAGCACGATGTGGCCGTCGAGAATCGCGCGCGCCGAGTCGGCGATCGGGTCCTGCTGGTCGTCGCCTTCGGTGAGCACCGTGTAGAACGCGGTGATCGAGCCGCCGCCCGCCGGTCCGTTGCCGGTGCGCTCGACGAGCGCCGGCAGCTTCGCGAACACCGACGGCGGATACCCCTTGGTCGCGGGCGGCTCGCCGATCGCGAGCGCGATCTCGCGCTGCGCCATCGCGTAACGGGTCAGCGAATCCATTAGCAACAGCACGTGCTTGCCCTGGTCGCGGAAGTATTCGGCGAGCGAGGTCGAGTACGCGGCGGCCTGCATCCGTAACAGCGGCGACACGTCGGCCGGCGCGGCGATCACGACCGAGCGCGCCAACCCTTCCTCGCCGAGAATCTGTTCGATGAACTCCTTCACTTCGCGGCCACGTTCGCCGATCAGGCCGATCACGATCACCTCGGCGCTGGTGTAGCGCGCCATCGTGCCGAGCAGCACCGATTTACCGACGCCCGAACCCGCGAACAGCCCCATCCGTTGACCACGACCGACCGTCAACAGCGAGTTGATCGCGCGCACGCCGACGTCGAGCACTTTGTGAATCGGCTCGCGATTGAGCGGATTGATGACCGGCGCGGACAGCGGCGCGTCCTTTTGCGTGCCGAGCGGGCCGAGCCCGTCGAGCGGACGGCCGGATGCGTCGAGCACGCGGCCGAGCAATTCCCAGCCGACCGGTAGACGCTTCGCGCCCGCGAGCGGGTCGGCGATCGGCGCGCTTTCGAGCGGAAAGACCCGCGCGCCGGGCAACAGGCCGATCACTTCGGTGGTCGGCATCAGGAACAGCTTGTCGCCGGAGAAGCCGACCACTTCGGCTTCGGCCATCGGCAGCGAACTGCCGGGCGGCAACTCGATCATCACTTCGGCGCCGACCGACAGACGCAGGCCGACCGCTTCGAGCACGAGACCGGCCGCGCGTGTGAGACGCCCGCACGCGCGCAGCGGCTTCGCGATCGCGTTGCGCGCGCGCAGCGCGTCGAGCTGGCCGCGCCATGCCTGCATGTGGGGATTGATGTCGAGCGCGGGATCGTAGGACGGCGCGTGCGGAGCGTGAGCGGCGTGGTCCGTCGCGGCGGACTCGCGGCTCGCCGCCGCGCCTGTCGCCGGATGTGCGCTCGCAGGAGCGTGCCATGCCGCATCCGGGGGCTCCGGAATAGCGGCCGACTCGACATCGGCCAGCGCCTCGGCGCCGAACGACGCCAACGCGAGCTCGCGTTCGAGCGGCGTCAGATCGCTCGCGCGGATCTCGTCGAGCGTCGGCTTCACCACGTGCTCACCTTGCCGAGCGCGGCGGCGACGCGCTGCCAGCGCGTGTCGATGCCCGCGTCGACCTCGCCGGTGCCGGCCTGCGCGCGGCAACCGCCACGCTCCACCGATGCGTCGGTGCGCACGGTCCAGCCGCGCGTTTGCAATTCATCGAGCAGATACGCCTCGACGACCGGCAGATCGGCGGGACTCACGATCAGCGCCGGCGCGCCGGCGAGCGCGGGCTCGGCCGCGAGTACCTCGCGCGCGGCCGCGATCAGCGCGATCGGGTCGTGCTGCACGTGCTGGCGCACGACCTGCTGCGCGATGTCGAGCGCGAGTGCGATCAGCGTTTCGGAGATCGCGTGCTGCGCGCCATCGAGCGCGCTCTTGAAGGTTTCGGCGAGCGCGGCGAGCCGCATCGCTTCCTCGCGCGCCTCGGTCTGGCCTTGCGCGAAACCCTGCGCGTGCCCCTGGTCATAGCCCGCCTGATAGCCGAGCGCCTGGCCGGCCACATGACCGGACGCGACGCCCTGTGCATGCGCGGCTTCGCGGCGGTGCTCGAGTTCGGCTTCGAACGCGCGCTCGTCGAACTCGGGTTCGGCCGGCGGCGGCGCCGGCGGAGCCGGGTCGAACGACGCCATCTCCCAGCGCTGGTAGGCCGAGAGGCTTTCCTTTGCCGGGGCGTTCGGATCAGACATAGGCGTCTTCCGCCTTGCCGCCTAGCGCGATCTGTCCGCTCTCGGCCAGGTTGCGCACGATCTGCAGGATGCGGCGCTGCTGCGTCTCGACTTCGGACACGCGTACCGGGCCGCGCGCGTCGAGGTCTTCGGCGAGCAACTCGGCCGCGCGCTGCGACATGTTCGACAGGAACTTCTGACGCAGCGCGGGCGCCGCGCCCTTCAGCGAGATGATCAGCGCTTCGGATTCGACTTCCTTCAGCAGCAGCTGGATCGCGCGGTCTTCGAGCTCGAGCAGGTTCTCGAACACGAACATCTGGTCGATGATCTTCTGCGCGAGCTCGGCGTCGTACTGGCGCACGTTTTCGATGACGCCTTCCTCGTGGTTGCTCGACATGAAGTTCAGAATCTCGGCGGCCGTGCGGATACCGCCCATCGGGCTGCGCTTCAGGTTGTCGCTGCCGGACAAGAGGCCGGTCAGCACGTCGTCGAGCTCGCGCAGCGCGGCCGGCTGGATGCCGTCGAGCGTCGCGATCCGCAGCAGCACGTCGTTGCGCAGCCGGTCCGTGAAACAGCCGACGATCTCCGAAGCCTGATCGCGGTCCAGATGCACGAGGATCGTCGCGATGATCTGCGGATGCTCGTTCTTGATCAGTTCCGCGACCGCCGCCGAGTCCATCCACTTCAGGCCTTCGATGCCGCTCGTGTCGCTGCCCTGCAGGATCCGGTCGATGATCGCGCCGGCCTTGTCGTCGCCGAGCGCCTTGGTCAGCACCGAGCGGATGTAATCGCTCGAATCGAGCGACATGCCGGTGTGCTGCTCGGCCTCGCGCACGAACTCCTGCAGCACCTCGTCCACCTGCTCGCGGGTGACGTTCTTCAGCGCGGCCATCGCTACGCCGATTTTCTGAACCTCACGGGGGCCCAGAAACTTGAACACCTGCGCCGCCTCTTCCTCGCCGATCGACATCAGCAGCAGCGCGCTCTTCACTACGCCTTCAGCGCTCATCGGACACCCAGTTCTTGACGACGGTTGCTACGACCTTCGGATCCTGACGCGCGATGCTGCGCGCGAACTCCAGGTTCCGCTCGTATTTGTGCTTCGCGTTTTCGAGCGCGAGCTGCTCGCTATCCGCTTCGATTTCGACCACCGCGCCATCGCGCTCCTCGGCCGGGATGCCGTCGAGCAGCACCGGTTCGTCGGGCCCCATCAGCGCGGCAACCGGCTCGGGCGGCGGCGGGAAGGCGCGGCGCAACGCCGGCTTCACCATCACGAAGTAGAGGAACAGGGCCACCGCGCCGATGCCGAGGTACGTCGCGATCTGCTTGTACAGCGCGAGCATGTCGGGCGTGCGCCACCACGGCAGGTCGGCGTTCGGGTCGAGCTCGGTGGTAAACGCGCTGTTGACCACGTTGACCGAGTCGCCGCGCGACGCGTCGAAGCCCATCGCGTCCTTCACGAGCTGGGTGATCTGCGCGAGCTTGTCGGCGCTGACCGGCTGCATCGTCACGTGACCCTTCGGATCGACGACCCGCAGATAATTGACGACCACCGCGACCGACAGCCGGCGGATGCCGCCCATCGGCTGGTCGACGTGGCGCACGGTCTTGTCGAGCTCGTAGTTGGTGGTCGAATCCTTGCGGTCGCTGACCGGCGTCGTGGTGACCGAGCTCGCGCCGTTGCCCGCCACGATCGGCGCGGAGGCCGGCTGCGGCGGCTGGTTCGACAGCGCGCCCGGCACCCCCGAGGCGCCGCCTTGCGACATTTCGGTGGCGCTGCTCGACTGCTGGCTGCGGATCGCGGCCTGCTGCGGATTGCCGTTCGGGCCGTAGTTCTCGGAGGTCTGCTCGCTGTGCGAGAAGTCGATGTCGGCACTGACCTGCGAGCGCGCGTTGCCAGCGCCGAACAGCGGCGCGAGGATCGTGTCGATGCGCTGCTGGGTGTTGCGCTCGATCTGCTGGCGGAACTTCAGCTGGGTCGCATCGAGTCCGCTGCCATTGGTGGGCTGCGTGAGCAGGTTGCCGTCCTGGTCGAGGATCGTCACGCCGCGCACCGGCATTTCCGGCACCGCCGACGCCACCATGTGCGTAATCGCGACGACCTGCCCTTCGTCGAGCACGCGGCCCGGGTACAGGTTCACGAGCACCGCCGCCGACGGCGCTTCCTTGTCGCGCACGAACACGCTCGGCTTCGGAATCGCGAGATGCACGCGCGCCGATTTGACGCTCGAGATCGCTTCGATCGTGCGTTCGAGTTCGCCTTCGAGCGCGCGCTGATAGTTGATCTGCTCGTCGAACTGGCTGATGCCGAATTTCTGGTTGTCCATCAGTTCGAAGCCGACCGAGCCACTCTTCGGCAGCCCCTGCGATGCGAGGCGCAGGCGCATCTCGTGGACCTGCTCGGCCGGCACGAGGATCGCGCTGCCGCTTTCGGACAGCTTGTACGGAATATTGGCCTGCTGCAGCGCGGTGATGATCGAGCCGCCGTCGCGGTCGGACAGATTGCTGTAGAGCACCTTGTAGCTGGGCGCGCGCGACCACAGGAACAGGCCGGCGACGACCGCCACCAGCAGCGCGACCGCGAACACGAGCGGCGCGCGCGGGTTGCCGCGCATCTGCGCGAGTCCGGACAGACGCTGGCCGAAATTGCCGCCGATACCTCCCAGGCCGCCGAGGCCACCGAGGTCGGCAGTGCCGCCGGCCTGGCCGCTGCCGGCTTGACCGGCAGCGGGCTGCGCGCCGGCGAGCCCCATACGGGCGTCGGGGTTGATCAAAGAGTTGGCTGACGAATCCATGCGTCGGGTTTCTCCGGGGAATGCCTTGGCGTTCTGTCGTGATGCCGCGCCGGGGCTCGGCGGACGGACAGAGACTTTCACGTTTGAAATTATCCGCAGCGCCGCTCAACCCGATTGCTTGAATAGAGCCGGGTTTCCCCTCTAGTTTCGGGACTTTCCGCGAGGAGCCGCTGCTATGCTTTCGTCCAGATCGGTACACCGTCCTGGCGGTCCGGTCGCACATCCAACGGAGAAAACATGACCATGCCCGTGAACGCGCTATCGTCGGCGCTGCAACAGATGCAGGCGATGGCGGCGCAGGCGGCCGGCGACGCGACCCCGGCGGCGGAGCAATCCGGCGCGGCGACGCCCACCAACTTCGCGGCGGCGCTGAAGGCTTCGCTCGACAAGATCAGCGGCGACCAGCAGAAGGCGATCGGCGAGTCGCAGGCGTTCGAGCTCGGCGCGTCGAACGTCTCGCTGAACGACGTGATGGTCGACATGCAGAAGGCCAACGTCGGCTTCCAGTTCGGCCTGCAGGTGCGCAACAAGCTGGTCGCCGCGTACAACGACATCGCGCAGATGTCGATCTGAGCGGGATCGCGCGTGTCCGCCTGAAGGACTGCCTGAAGGTCCACACGAGTCCCGTCCGCCGTGTTTCCCGGGCCCGCCCAGCGGCGCTTTCGATCCTCCTTACACCGGACTAAAGCTTTGTCGTCGCGCATCCGATAACCCAATTACAGGTCAGCGACCGGCGCGTCGACGCGCCGCGCGGCCACGCCACGACTTAACCGCAGCCAGTATCAGAGGAGGAGCGCCGATGTTTTCCCAAGGGCACGCTGGAGCCAACGCGTATGCGCGTGTCGGTATCGAAACATCCGTGATGGGCGCAAGTCCGCATCGTCTGATCGTGTTGCTGTACCAGGGCGCACGCCAGGCGATCGCGCAAAGCCGCATGCATTTGCAGCAGGGCAACGTGGCCGAGCGTGGCATGGCGATCAGCAAGGCGATCCGGATCATTGAAAGCGGGCTGCAGCTGTCGCTCAACCTCGAGGTGGGCGGCGAAATCGCCGAACGGCTCAATGCTTTGTACGACTATATGGCGCGTCGACTGTTGCAAGCCAATATCAATCAGAGCGAGGCGATGCTCGTGGAGGTGGACCGTCTGCTCGCGACGCTCGAAGAGGCATGGATCGGGATAGCCCCGGAGATCGCGCGGATGGCAGCACAGCCAGCCGCGGAAAGCCTGAGATGACATCGAACGCAGAATATTTTGCCCGCTACGAGGCGATCGCGGCGCTGTCCTGCCGCATGCTGATGGCGGCCCGTCGCGCACTGTGGAACGACCTGGTGCACTTGCAGGAAGAGTATCGGCAGCTGGTCGAAGCGCTGCGCGAAGCCGACGTGGGCGTCAAGCTCGACGAGGCCGAACGCCTGCGCAAGTACGCGCTGATCCGCCAGATCCTCGCCGACGACGCCGCGATCCGCGACCTCGCGAATCCGTGCATGGCGCATCTGTCGGCGCTGTTCGCCGGCCGGTCGACGCGCGTGCTGAAGGAGTTGTACGGGGCGCGCTGAGCGCGAGCGGGCGCGCGCGTGAGCTGGCGCCACGCCGCACGCGTCTGAAGGATCGGAGCAATCAGAGCATCGCGCGCGTTGCCGCCGATGCGACCAAGGAATCGGCATGAACGGAATCGATTCGGCCCTCGCTTCGGTGCTGTCGAGCCGGATCGACAGCCTGCTCAGCATCGCGCCGGGAACCGCGACCACCTCGCAGACCGGCGCGGCCGGCGTCGATACCGCGGTTCCCGCGGCGCCTGCGAACGTGACGCCCGCGCCCCAGCCGTCCGCGCAAACCGCGCTGTCGGCCGTCGCGCTGACGCTGAATGCGATTGCGCACTCAGGCGGCGAGGCCACACCGGCGGTGCTCGGCCGCGCGCCGATCTGGGCGACCGCGCCGGCGCTCGACGTCGCCGTCGAAAGCTTGCCGCTGACCGATGCGGCGGGCGCCGCGACAGTCAATATCGCTGCCGGCGATTCCGCCGCTGCTGCCAACACCAATACCAATCCCAACGCTGCCGCCAGCGCAACCGCGACCGCCACCGCGAGCGTGGCGGCGACCGAAGTGCCGGTCGCGGCGCTCGCTGCCGCGCTGCAACAGACGCTCGCCGACAGCGGCCTGTTCTACGAGGCGCATCTCGCGGCGTGGCTGGTCGGCCAGCGTTCGCCGGCCCAACTGGCGAACGAGGCGCAGAACCAGCTCGTCGCAGATTCTCAATTGCCTCCCGACTGGAGCGCCGACGCTGGCGACGCGAGCGCGCGGACCGCTGCGGCGAACGGAGCCCCCGAGGCAACGCCACGCGGCACGGCGAACGTTGCCGAGAACAACCCTGCCATGCACGCGATGCCGTCGATCCTGACCGCGCAGGCCGCGCGACTCGTCGCGGGCGAGCTGCTGGCCAGCTCGGTGTCCGACCTGAATGGTCAGTCCACACACGCGGGGCTGCACAGCGCGGTGTCTCAGGCGGCCGATGCCGGCTCGTCGCAGAGCGCGCAGGCGATGGCGGCGGCGGTGCATCCGGCGACGGTGCCGCTCGTGCGCCAGCAGCTCGATCTGCTTGCGACCGGACAGTTCCGCTGGACCGGCGAGGCGTGGCCCGGCGCGCGTCTGGACTGGACGATCGAGCAGGATGGCGACGAATGGGACCGCAGCGGCGGCGGCCTCGCGAGCGAGGAGGACCAGCCGTGGCGCACGCGCCTGACGCTGTCGCTGCCGACGCTCGGCACCGTCGATGCCGAACTGACGCTGACCGGCACGCGGCTGACCGCGCGCGTGCAGGCGAGCCCGCGGGGCGCCGCGCGGCTCGCGATGCAGGGGGACGGTTTCCGTCAGCGGCTCGCGGCGGCGGGGCTCGAGTTGCAGGGATTGACGATTCGCGAGATCGGCGGCGGTGTGCCTGGTACTACCGCGGCGGGCACCTCGGCGGCGGGTGCGCAGGCCGCGAGCGCGTATGCACGGTCGGCGTCGGCGGCTGTGGCCACGTCGACGGCGTCGGCGTCGGGCGCCGCATCGCGCGACGACCTCGATTGGGATATCTGATGAGCCGCACCCATCGTCGCAGCGCGGCTGCGCTTGTTTATGACGCTCATGGCGGCGAGCCCGCCCCGCGTCTGGTCGCCAAGGGGTATGGGCTGCTCGCTGAGATGATCGTGCAGCGCGCGAAGGAGGCAGGGCTGTATGTGCATGAGGCGCCCGAGATGGTGTCGCTGCTGATGCAAGTCGATCTGGATGCGCGGATTCCACCGCAGCTTTATCAGGCTGTCGCCGAGTTGCTGGCCTGGTTGCATCGGCTCGAGAGTGGGGTTGATGCTGAGACGGGCAATGGCGCTGGCGCGCCGGATGTGGTTGATGTTGTTGCTACTGATGTGCCTGGCGGCGCTAGTACTGCGGATCACTGAAGGGGTGTGTTTGCCCTTCTGCAGGGCGGGCGCTTTTTTGTCGTTGTTCTTTGCGGTGTTGGCCTTTCCTTGTTGTCTTATCGGTCTATTGGCGTTGCCCCTGTGCGGGGCGGCACCTACTTTCTTTGCTGCTGCAAAGAAAGTAGGCAAAGAAGACAGCTAAAACCGCTAGCTCATAAGCGGGTCCCCTGGCTTGGAGGGGGTAGGGGTGCATCTGGAATCCGGGCCCCCGCACATTCCGCCCTTCGTGACAAAGCCGTCATCCCTCCCACTCCGCACTACGTGCGTCGCGGACGGGTCTGCCAGGGAAACCAATGGTTTTGCCCGCGCAGCGGGGGCCCCCGGCTGCGCCTCGGCGATGCGCCGAAACAACCGGTGGTTTTTGAGCGGGGTTTCGGCGCGCGTAGCGCCGCCGGAAGAATGACTGCCTTGTCACTGGCGCGGAATGTGCGGGAGCACGGATTCCAGATGCACCACTACCTCATGCAGCCCGAGGGACCCGCTTAAGAGTTTGCGGTTTTAGCTGTCTTCTTTGCCTACTTTCTTTGCAGCAGCAAAGAAAGTAGGTGCCGCCCCGCACAGGGGCAACGCTAATAGACCGATAAGACAACAAGGAAAGGCCAACACCGTAAAGAACAACGACAAAAAAGGCCTCCCCCCGCCCAGGGGCAAAATCAAAACCTCATCATCAACTTCAACACCGCGTTCACGCGCCTCCCGTACGGTGGCGAAATCAACCCGCGCGCATTCAAGCGCGCCTGCATGAGCACGGGCTTCATCTTGGAAAAAGTAACGAACCCCTCGTACCCGTGGTACGCCCCCATCCCACTCGCCCCGACCCCGCCGAACGGCAAACTCTCACATGCCAGATGCATCAGCGTCTCGTTAACCGCCATGCCGCCGGCGATCGTTTCATGCGTGACACGTTCAACCGTCCGCGCATCGTCGGCATAGAGATAAAGCGCCAGCGGCCGCGGCCGCGCATTGATCCACGCGATCGCGTCGTCGAGCGTGTCGTACGGCACGAGCGGCAACAGCGGCCCGAAAATCTCCTCCTGCATCAGCGCGCATTCGTCCGGCGCGCCAGTCACGGCGATCAGAGGAAAGCGCCGGTTCCCGGCATCGGGCGTCGCGTTGGTCAGCGCATGCAATTGCGCGCCCGCAGCCCGCGCTTCGTCGGCGAGACGTTCGAGCCGCTCGAAGTGCCGCGAAGAAATGATCGACGTGTAATCCGGGTTCTGCGCGAAGTCCGGATACATCCTCGCCATCCGCACGCGCGCCCGTTCGATGAACGCCTGCTCCTTGCCGCGCGGCACCAGCACGTAGTCGGGCGCCACACAGGTCTGCCCCGCGTTCAGCGTCTTGCCGGCGATCAGATTGTCGACCGCGTTGTCGAAACGCGCATGCGCGCCGATCAGCGCCGGCGACTTGCCGCCGAGTTCGAGCGTGACCGGCGTCAGATGCTCGGCCGCCGCGCGCATCACTTCGTGACCGACCTTCGTCGAGCCGGTGAACAGCAGATGGTCGAACGGCAGCGCGCTGAACGCGGCCGCGAGCGCCGCATCGCCGTTGACGACCGCGACGTGAGTGCGCGCGAACGTATGACCGATCAGCAGCTCGAATAGCGCCGAGGTGCGCGGCGTCAGTTCGGACATCTTGATGATCGCGCGATTGCCCGCCGTCAGCGCGCTGATCAACGGGCCGACCGCGAGCAGCACCGGATAATTCCACGGCACGATGATGCCGACCACGCCGAGCGGCTGCGGCACCACCTTCGCGCGCGCCGGCAGCAGCCACTTGTTGGTGCGGCGGCGCTGCGCTTTCATCCAGCGCTTGCCGTGACGCAGCGCGGCGTCGATCTCTTCCTTCACGAGCAGGAATTCGGCGAGCAGCACCTCTTCCTTCGCGCGATTGCCGAAGTCCGCGTGCATCGCGTCGGCAAGCGCGTCGCGATTGTCGAGCATCAGCTTGCGCAGCGCACGCAGATGCGTCGCGCGCGTGTCCCACGACGGATACGGCGCGCGCAGATACGCATGACGTTGATCGCGCAACAGTGCTTGGAGCGCGGCGACCTCCGGCACATCGTTCTTCATGTGAGTCCACTCCCAGACGGATGACCGTGCGCGTCGAGCGCACTTATATTGGTTTGAGGTTGAGTCGGAGTTGCGAGCGGTGCGCTCGGGGTTTGCGCGCCCGCCGCGTTTACGCGGGAAAGGCGCGCTCGACGATCGCCGCGTGATCGAACGTGGCCGGCAGCGTGCCGTACACGCGGCCGCTTTCGCCGCAGCCGTCGGCGAGACGTGTCGCGATGAACGCGTCGGCGACCCCGGCGGGCGCGTGCTGCGCGAGCAGCGTCGCCTGCGCGATCAGCACGATCTGCTGCGCGATACGTCGAGCCGACGCCTCGCGCGGTTCGGCCGGTCCGTTCAGTGTCGCGGCGAGACGCGCGAGCGCCGCGCCCAACGCCGGATGCGCGCGCGCGACGTCCTGCCAGGCGGCGAACAGCGCTTGCGCGGCCTGCGGCTCGCGCTCCATCGCGCGCAGCACGTCGAGGCACATCACGTTGCCCGAGCCTTCCCAGATCGAGTTGACCGGCGCCTCGCGATAGAAGCGCGCCATCGGCCCGGTTTCGACGTAGCCGTTGCCGCCCCAGACTTCCATCGCCTCGCCGGTGAATTCGAGCGCGCGCTTGCAGACCCAGTACTTCGCGGCAGGCGTAACGATGCGCCGCCAGGCGCGTTCGGCCGAGGAAGCCGACGACGCGTCGGCGGATTCCTCGAACGCGCGCGCGAGACGCATGAACAGCACCGTAGCCGCTTCGGATTCGAGCGCGAGATCGGCGAGCACGTTGCGCATCAGCGGCTGCTCGGCAAGGTGCCGGCCGAACGCGCTGCGATGCCGCGCATGATGGACCGCCTGCACGAGCGCGGCACGCATCAGCGCGGCGCTGCCGATCACGCAGTCGAGCCGCGTGTAGCTCGCCATTTCGATGATGGTCGGCACGCCGCGTCCTTCGTCGCCGATCATCACACCGTACGCGTCGAGAAATTCGACTTCGCTGCTTGCGTTGGAGCGATTGCCGAGCTTGTCCTTCAGACGCTGGATCTGCACCGCGTTCTTGCTGCCGTCCGGCACGAAGCGCGGCACGAAAAAGCACGACAGCCCCTCGTGCGTGTCGGTGCGCGCGAGCACCAGATGCGCGTCGCACTGCGGCGCCGAGAAGAACCATTTATGACCGACGAGCCGGTAGGCGCCGCCGCGTCCGCCGGCACCGTCGAACGCATGGGCGCGCGTGCGGTTGCTGCGCACGTCGGAGCCGCCCTGTTTCTCGGTCATGCCCATGCCGATCATCGCCGAGCGCTTTTGCGTGAGCGGCACGTCGCGCGGATCGTGCTCGCGTGTGTACAACTGGTCGCGCAGCGTATCGAACAACGTGGATTCGCGCTGCAACACCGGAATGCTCGCGAATGTCATCGTCAGTGGGCACAGCGAGCCGGATTCGATCTGCGCATGCATGAAGTAGCCGGCGCAGCGCGCAGCCATCGCGCCGCTTCGCGGCTCGGCGAACGGAAGCGCGTGTAGCCCTTCGCGGCGCAGCAGCGCGAGCAGTTCATGCCACGCGGGATGGAACTCGAGCGCGTCGATGCGCTCGCCGCGCGGACTATGCGTGACCAGCTCCGGCGTATGGCGGTTGGCGAGCTCCGCGAGCGCGAGCGTGTCGGGCGTCGTCAGCGTCGCGCCGTGTCGCAGCAGCGCCTCGCGATGCCAGCTCGCGCCGTCGCGATCGACGGCCGCGCTCAAAGCGGCGTCGCTCGCGAACAGGTTGTAGTCCGCGAGCGGCGGTGCCTGATTCGTCACCTCGTGAGTCTGGCCGAAGCCGTGCCGTTCCATCTGCTGTCTCCGTGCTTTCGCTATTGTGCGCCGCTTCGCCGACGGCATCCCCGATGCGCTTTGTCGCATCTGTTCGAGCGCCGCGCGTGATGCCGCATGCCGGAAGGAGGGCGCGCGTCGCGCCATGTTTGGAAGCCGCGCGCGGGCCGTACGCGCCTTTCATCATAGGGGCGCGTTGCCGCCGGCGTTTAGAGGAATCGTTCTGTCAGGGAGCCGCCGCAGCCCCAATACGCTCCCTACAATGCGCAGAAAACACACGTAGACAAGTGTGCACGAGACAGGGTCCGCGAGCAACGCGGCCCATCAGGAGGAGCGCATGCAATACGACTACATCGTCGTCGGTGCGGGCTCGGGCGGCTGCACGCTCGCGAGCCGTCTCGCGGATAGCTGTCCCGACGCGACCATCGCGCTGATCGAGGCCGGTCCGCATACCGGGCGCAATCTGTTGGTGAACATGCCGGTCGGCGTCGCGGCCGTGGTGCCGAATAGACTGAAGACCAACTACGGCTACCTGACCACGCCGCAGCCGGGGCTCGCCGGTCGCCAGGGCTATCAGCCGCGCGGACGCGGTTTCGGCGGATCGAGCGCGATCAACGCGATGATCTACACGCGCGGCCATCCGCTCGATTACGACGAGTGGGCGCGGCTCGGCTGCGACGGCTGGTCGTGGGCCGAGGTGCTGCCGTATTTCCGCCGCGCCGAACACAACGAGCGCGGCGCCGATGCGTGGCATGGCGAGGCCGGTCCGCTGACCGTGTCCGATCTGCGCTTCAGGAATCCGTTTTCCAGGCGCTTCGTGCAGGCCGCGCTCGAAGCGGGCTACAAAGCGAACGACGACTTCAACGGCGCGGACCAGGAAGGCATCGGCTTCTATCAGGTCACGCAACGTGACGGGCGCCGTTGCAGCGTCGCGCGCGCGTACATCTACGACCGGCCGCGCGCGAACCTGCACACGATGGCCGACGCGACCGTGCTGCGCGTCGTGTTCGACGGCAAGCGCGCGAGCGGCGTCGAAATCGTGCGCGGCGGCCGCGCCGAAACGCTCGCGGCGCGCGCCGAGGTCGTGCTCGCCGCTGGGGCGTTCAACTCGCCGCAACTGTTGATGTGTTCGGGCATCGGGCCGGCCGCGCATCTGCGCTCGCTCGGCATCGACGTGCTTCACGATGCGCCCGAGGTCGGCCAGAACCTGATCGATCACATCGATTTCACGATCAACAAGCGCGTGAGGTCGATCGAGCCCACCGGCTTCTCGGTGCGCGGCATCGCACGGATGCTGCCGCAATTCGTGACCTTCATGCGACACGGGCGCGGCATGCTGTCGAGCAACGTCGCCGAGGCGGGCGGTTTTCTGAAGAGCCGGCCGACGCTCGCGCGGCCCGATCTGCAACTGCATTTCTGCGCGGCGATCGTCGACGATCACAACCGCCATATGCACTGGGGCCACGGCTATTCGCTGCATGTATGCGTGCTGCGTCCGCATAGCCGCGGCACCGTGACGCTCGCAAGCGCGGATGCGCGTGTCGCGCCGCTGATCGATCCGCGCTTTCTAAGCGATGCGCGCGATCTCGATCTGCTCGTCGAGGGCGCGAAGATGGCGCGGCGCATTCTCGGCGCGCCGTCGCTCGCGCTGCACGGCGGCGAGGAGTTGTACACGCGGCCGGGGCAATCGGATGCGGAGCTGCGCCAGACGATCGCCGAGCGCGCGGACACGATCTATCACCCGGTCGCGACCTGCCGGATGGGCGGCGACGCGCGCTCGGTCGTCGATCCGCAATTGCGCGTGCGCGGCGTGACGGGGTTGAGGATCGTCGATGCGTCGGTCATGCCGACCCTGATCGGCGGCAACACCAATTCGCCGACGGTGATGATCGGCGAACGGGCGGCGGAGTTGATCGCGACGAGCCGGCGAGACGGAGCGGGGAGGTCGGCGACGGTGACGCCCCCGAACCCGCGTGACATGCCGGCGCAGGCGGTTTGATCGCCGTTTGCAAGGAGGTCGGCAAACGCGAGCGGCGTAACGCGGCCGGCGGCCGGCGGCCGGCCGCCGCCCGTCACTCGCCTGAGGGTGGCAGAGCTCCTTGCGGCGCTGTGATTCCGTTAAAGCCGATCCCCGGTCCGAATATGAAATCGTCGCTGACGTGTGTCGGCAGCGTTTCGCGCGCGACGTCGAGCCACGCGCGCGCCGCGTGCGACAGATAGCCGTTGCGGCGCCAGCCGATCGCCATCTCCCACGGGATCTCCGGTTCGACGACCGGGCGGCAGGTGAACTGCGCGGGGTTGAGCCGCCGGCAATAGGGCGCGGGCAGCAGCGCGATGCCGACGCCGGCCAGTACCAGCGCCGCCATGAAGTCCCAATGCCCGCTGCGCCCGACGATCGCGGGCGCAAATCCCGCCGCGCGGCACGCGTTCAGCACGACGTCATTCAGCGCGAGGCTTTCGCCGTAAAACACGAACGGCTCATCGGCGAGTTGGGCGAGCGGCACCTCGTTCAACGCATCCCAGCGCGAGCCGGCGCGCGCGACGAGCCACAACAGCTCGTGCGACATCGGCAGCACGTCGATGTTGTCGGGGTCGACCGGCTGCAGCACACCGCCCAGTTCCAGTTCACCGTTGATCAGCGCGGCTTCGATCGCGCGCGAGCCCTGCTCGAACAGCTTCAGCTCGATCTTCGGATAGCGCTGGCGGAACGCGGCGATTGCGGGTGTGAAGAGCGCACCGCCCATCGGCGGAATGCCGATTGCCAGTTCACCGCGCCCGAGCGTGTCGAGATCGTTCAGCTCGGCCTGCAGTTGCGCGTGCGCGGCGAGCACGTCCTGGCCGCGCTGATAGACGATCCGGCCCACGTCGGTGAGAACCATCTGGCGGCCGTCGCGCAGCAGCAGCGGCGAGCCGATTTCGTCTTCCAGCGACTTGACCATCTTGCTGATGGTCGGCTGCGTGACGAACATCTGCTCAGCGGCGACGGTGAAGCTTTGCTGACGGACCACTTCGACGAAATAGCGCAGCGCGCGGAGTTCCATGAGCGTGGTCTCCAGAATTCCAGTTTGGAATGATTTCGATGATTGTAAGTCATTTTGTTTATGGCGCGGCGAGGCCCATACTGAGTGCCTTCCACGCCAGCCAGGGGATGTCATGTCCGCGCCAGTTTTCGCCCGTTCCGTGCGTCCCGCCGGTGGCGGCTCAAGTGGGGACGCGGGTGGCTTCGGCCGTGTCGCACGCATCGCCGCGCAAAGCGCCGCGATCGCGGCGCTGTGGATCGGCGCCGATTTCATCGTGCGGCGGCTGCATCTGCCGGTGCCGGGCGGCGTGGTCGGCCTCGTCGTGCTGCTCGCGCTGCTGTTCTGTGGCGGTATCGCGCCGCGCTGGGTCAAGGCGGGCGCGGACTGGCTGCTGTCCGACATGCTGCTGTTCTTCATTCCGGCGGCGGTCGCCGCCGTGCAATACGGCGGCCTGTTCCGCGCGGACGGCTGGCGCCTCGCGCTGGTGGTGATCGCCGGCACCCTGATGGTGATGGTCGCGGTGGCGTTCGCTGTCGATCAGGCCGCGCGCGTCGAACGGCGTTTCGCGCTGCGCCGCGTGCTGGTTGCGCGTAAGGCAGGCAGTCTGTCGCGCGAGCGCCGATGAACCCGCTCCCGTTCGCTTCGCTGTTGGCCGACGACGCCTCGCGCCTGATCGCGGCCGGCTGCCTCGTGCTGACGATCGCGCTGTACTTCGCGTCGAAGGCGCTGTATGCGCGCGTGCGCTCGCCGTGGCTCACGCCGATGCTGACGGTGCCGGCCGCGCTCGTCGCGATCGTCGTACTCGCGCACATTCCGTATTCGCTTTACTTCGAGGACACGCGCTGGCTGATGTGGCTGCTCGGCCCCGCGACGGTCGCGTTCGCCGTGCCGATCTACGAGTACCGCGCACTGTTGAAGCGCCACTGGATCTCGCTGTCCGTCGGCGTGACGGTGGGCATTCTGGTCGGCGTCGGCGGCTCGCTGATGCTCGCGAAGCTGCTGCACCTGTCGCCGGACTTGCAGCGCAGCCTGATGACGCGTTCGGTGTCGACGCCATTCGCGCTCGCGGTGTCCGACAGGATTCACGCGCCGAAGGACCTGACCGCGCTGTTCGTGATCGCGACCGGCGTCTGCGGCATGCTGTTCGGCGAAATCGTGCTCGCGTTCGTGCCGCTGCGCACGCGGCTCGCGCGCGGCGCGCTGTTCGGTGCGGCCGCGCACGGCGTCGGCACCGCGAAGGCACGCGAGCTCGGCAGCGAGGAGGGCGTAGTGTCCAGCCTGACGATGATGATCGCCGGCGTCGCCATGGTGCTGCTCGCGCCGATGCTGGGGCTGCTGCCGATCTGAAGTGGCGCGCGCCACGCCATCCGGCGCGCGCCGAAGTCATCTCGATTTGCTACAATCGCCGTTCGTCTTCGAGGAGCGTTGCGACGGGTACCGCGAATCCGCATTCGCCGGCCGCCCGCCAGGCTCGAAGGCTTCAATTGGCAGCATGGAATGCGCATCGCGCGAATCCGAATGCTGCCTCAAACCGCGCTCACGTCACATTTCTAGTCATTTTCTTAGAAAGGAGGGCGTGATGAACGCCGCAGTCATCGATTCCCAGAAGCAGGATTACGTTGTCGCCGACATGTCGCTCGCCGCTTGGGGCCGCAAGGAACTCACGATCGCCGAAACCGAAATGCCCGGCCTCATGCAGACCCGTGAAGAGTACAAGGCGCAGCAGCCGCTGAAGGGCGCGCGCGTCGCCGGCTCGCTGCACATGACGATCCAGACCGGCGTGCTGATCGAGACGCTGACCGCGCTCGGCGCGGACGTACGCTGGGCCTCGTGCAACATCTTCTCGACTCAGGACCATGCCGCCGCTGCAATCGCGCAGGCCGGCACGCCGGTGTTCGCGTTCAAGGGCGAATCGCTCGATGAATACTGGGAGTTCTCGCACCGCATTTTCGAATGGCCGAACGGCGAGTTCGCCAACATGATCCTCGACGACGGCGGCGACGCGACGCTGCTGCTGATCCTCGGTTCGAAGGCCGAAAAAGACCGCTCGGTGATCGCCAGACCGACCAACGAAGAAGAAGTCGCGCTGTACAAGTCGATCGCCGCGCACCTCGAGATCGACCCGACGTGGTACTCGAAGCGCCTCGCGGCGATCAAGGGCGTCACCGAAGAAACCACCACCGGCGTGCACCGTCTGTACCAGATGGAAAAGGAAGGCCGCCTGCCGTTCCCGGCCATCAATGTCAACGACTCGGTCACGAAGTCGAAGTTCGACAACCTGTATGGCTGCCGCGAGTCGCTCGTCGACGGCATCAAGCGCGCGACCGACGTGATGATCGCGGGCAAGATCGCGGTCGTGGCCGGTTACGGCGACGTGGGCAAGGGCTGCGCGCAATCGCTGCGCGGTCTGGGCGCGACCGTGTGGGTCACCGAAATCGATCCGATCTGCGCGCTGCAAGCGGCGATGGAAGGCTACCGCGTCGTGACGATGGAGTACGCGGCCGACAAGGCCGACATCTTCGTGACCGCGACCGGCAACTACCACGTGATCAACCACGATCACATGAAGGCGATGCGTCATAACGCGATCGTCTGCAACATCGGCCACTTCGACTCGGAAATCGACGTCGCGTCGACCCGTCAGTACCAGTGGGAAAACATCAAGCCGCAAGTCGACCACATCATTTTCCCGGACGGCAAGCGCGTGATCCTGCTGGCCGAAGGCCGCCTCGTGAACCTCGGCTGCGCGACGGGCCACCCGTCGTTCGTGATGTCGAACTCGTTCACGAACCAGACGCTCGCGCAGATCGAACTGTTCACGCAGGGCGCGAAGTACGAAAACAAGGTGTACGTGCTGCCGAAGCATCTCGACGAGAAGGTCGCGCGTCTGCATCTGGCGCGCATCGGCGCGAACCTGACCGTGCTGTCCGACGCGCAGGCCGGCTACATCGGCGTCGACAAGAGCGGTCCGTTCAAGCCGAACCACTACCGCTATTAAGCACGCGGCCGTCCGCGGCTCGATGCGCGCGTTCGCGCGCCCGGCCACGCGGGCGGCGGTAAAAGCTTGACGGTCCGATCTCGGGGCGGCGCGCAATGCGCCGCTTTGTTCGCCAGCGCGGCTTTTCGTTTGCTGGACATCTTCTCCGCACAGGTGCTTACAAGGAGTTCTACATGACCGTGCTGCTGACCTGGCTCATCAACGCGCTCGCGCTGCTGATCATCACCTACATCGTTCCGTCGATCCATATCCGTAGCTTCGGTACCGCGCTGATCGTCGCGATCGTGCTCGGCCTCATCAATACGCTGCTGCGGCCGCTGCTGATCCTGCTGACGCTGCCCGTCACGATCCTCACGCTCGGACTCTTCATTCTGGTCGTCAATGCGCTGTGCTTCTGGCTGTGCGCGTCGCTGCTGAAGGGCTTCGAGGTGTCGGGCTTCTGGTCGGCGTTCTTCGGCTCGATCCTGTACAGCATCGTGTCGTGGCTACTGTCCGCGCTCATTTTCGGCAACCGCAGTCTCGGTTGACCTTTTTGACTATGAATCCGATCGAACTCTCATTCGAATTCTTCCCGCCGAAAACGCAGGAAGGCATCGACAAACTGCGCGCGACGCGCGCGGAACTCGTGTCGCTCAAACCGAAGTTCGTGTCCGTCACGTTCGGCGCCGGCGGCTCGACCCAGCAAGGCACGCTCGATACCGTCGTCGACATGGCGAAGGAAGGGCTCGAGGCGGCGCCGCATCTGTCGTGCATCGGCTCGTCGAAGGACAGCCTGCGCGCGATCCTCAACGAGTACCGCGCGTACGGCATCCGCCATATCGTCGCGCTGCGCGGCGATCTGCCCTCGGGCATGGGCGCGGTCGGCGAGCTGCGCTATGCGTCGGAGCTCGTCAGCTTCATCCGTGCCGAGTTCGGCGACTGGTTCTGGATCGAGGTGGCGGGTTATCCGGAATACCATCCGCAGTCGCGCTCGCCGCGTCACGATCTCGAAAACTTCGCGCACAAGGTGAAAGCCGGCGCGAACTCGGCGATCACGCAGTACTTCTTCAACGCGGACGCGTACTTCCGTTTCGTCGACGATGCACGCCAGCTCGGCGTCGACGTGCCGATCGTGCCCGGCATCATGCCGATCACGAACTTCTCGCAGCTGATGCGCTTCTCCGAAATGTGCGGCGCCGAAGTGCCGCGCTGGATCGCGCGCCGGCTAGAGAGCTTCGGCGACGACCGCGAGTCGATCCGCGCGTTCGGGCTCGACGTGGTGACGGCTCTGTGTCAACGGCTCCTCGACGCGAAAGTGCCGGGTCTGCACTTCTATACGCTGAACGCGGCCGCGTCGACCAAGGCGATCTGCGAACGGCTCGCCGTGTAACCGGCACGCCCGCCAAGCCGCGCGGCCGTGACGGCCGCGCGGCTTCTTCCAGTCTGGAATGTGTCTCGAACTCGTCCTGGATAGCGTGGTAAGTCCCTGTTGAAGCGCATTTTTGGGCTGTCTATCATCGAAACGCAGCCAACCCGGCTGCTGTGCGGAGGACGATATGACAGTGACAAGAAAGACTGCGGCACACCGGCTGTTCGCGCTTCACCAGTTCTGCCTGCCGGCGCTCGCCGCGCTCGCGGTCGCCACGAGCGGCCTCGCGCCCGCCGCGTCGCAGGCGGCCACGCTGCCCGACAAGACGCTGGTGTTCTGCTCCGAAGGCAGCCCGGCGGGTTTCGATACCGCGCAATACACGACCAGCGTCGAATTCAGCGCCGGCTCGTACACGGTCTATAACCGGCTCGTCGAATTTGCGCACGGCAGCACGGACATCGAGCCAGGACTCGCCGAAAAGTGGGACGTGTCGCCCGACGGCCTCACCTATACGTTCCATCTGCGCCACGGCGTCAAATTCCAGACCACGTCGTACTTCAAGCCGACCCGCGAATTCAACGCGGACGACGTCGTGTTCACCTACGAACGCATGCTCGATCCCGAGAACCCGTTCCGCAAGGCGTATCCGGTCAATTTCCCGTATTTCAACGACCTCGGTCTCGCGAAGAACATCGCCAAAATCGAGAAGGTCGATCCGTACACGGTGCGCTTCACGCTGAAGGAAGTCGACGCGCCGTTCCTGCAGCAGATCGCGATGCCGTTCGCGTCGATCCTGTCGGCTGAATACACCGATCAGCTGCTGAAGGCGGGCAAGGCGTCCGACATCAACCAGTACCCGGTCGGCACCGGTCCGTTCATCTTCCGCAGCTATACGAAGGACGACACGATCCGCTTCGACGGCAATCCCGACTACTGGAAGCCGGGCGTCGCGAAGCTCGGCAAGCTGATCTTCGCGATCACGGTCGATCCGGCCGTGCGCCTGCAAAAGTTGAAGCGCGGCGAATGCCAGGTGATGTCCTATCCGCGCCCGGCCGACATCCCCACCGTGAAGGCCGATGCGTCGCTCGCGATGCCAAGCGAAGTGGGCTTCAACCTCGGCTATATCGCGTACAACACGACCAAAAAGCCGCTCGACAACGTGCTCGTGCGCCGCGCGCTCGACATGTCGGTCAACAAGAAGGCGATCATCGAGGCGGTCTACCAGGGCGCGGGCCAGGCCGCGACGAACCCGATGCCGCCGACGCAATGGGGTTACGACAAGAACCTGAAGGACGCGCCCTATGACGTCGACAAAGCGAAAGCGCTGCTGAAGCAGGCGGGCTACCCCGACGGCTTCGAGCTGACGCTGTGGGCGATGCCGGTACAGCGCCCGTATAACCCGAATGCACGCCTGATGGCCGAAATGCTGCAGGCGGACTGGGCGAAGATCGGCGTCAAGGTGAATATCGTCACGTACGAATGGGGCGAGTACATTCGCCGCGCGCACGCCGGCGAGCATCAGGCGATGCTGATCGGCTGGACGGGTGACTACGGCGACCCTGACAACTGGCTCGGCGTGTTGCTCGGCTGCGACGCGGTCAACGGCAGCAACTTCTCGAAGTGGTGCTACAAGCCTTACGACGATCTGATCAAGCAGGGCCGCAGCACCACCAACATGGCCGATCGCACCAAGGCCTATACGCAGGCGCAGGAGATCTTCAAGGACCAGGTGCCGTTCACGCCGATCGCGCATTCGACCGTCTATCAGCCGATCAGCAAGAACGTGACGGGCTTCAAGATCGATCCGTTCGGGCCGACGCAATTCCTGGGGGTTGGGGTGAAATAAGCGGGCGCGGCGCGCTTTTTTGCGCCGTATTCGTCGCCGGGCGGCTCGAATGGGCCCGCCCGGCCCGTGACAAAACCGTGGTCAAACGTTTGCACGAAGTGTTTCCTGTCGTCAACAGAGGGATTTTGCTCCGCTTGGTAGCCGGCCCAAGCTCAAGTAATATCCCGCTACGCCGGCGCAAGCCGGCCCTGAACCTGGAGGAAACATGAAGCAAAACAATCTGTTGCGCGTCGCGCGTAGGTCCACGCTCGTCGCTGCCGCAGCGGCATCCCTGCTTGGCGTCACGAGCGCGCAGGCCGCTGGGATCCCGAACAAAACCCTCGTTTACTGCTCGGAAGGCAGTCCCGCGGGTTTCGATCCGGCCCAATACACGACGGGCGTCGACTTCACGGCCAACACGTTCACCGTCTATAACCGCCTCGTCGAGTTCGAACGCGGCGGCACCAAGGTCGAGCCCGGCCTCGCGGAGAAGTGGGACGTGTCGCCCGATGGCAAGACCTACACGTTCCATCTGCGTCATGGCGTGAAGTTCCAGACCACCTCGTTCTTCAAGCCGACGCGCGAATTCAACGCGGACGACGTGGTCTTCTCGTTCCAGCGCATGCTCGACCCGAACCAGCCGTTCCGCAAGGCGTATCCGGTGCAGTTCCCGTACTTCACCGACATGGGCCTCGACAAGCTGATCACGAGCGTCGAGAAAGTCGACCCGTACACGGTCAAGTTCACGCTGAAGGAAGTCAACGCGCCGTTCATCCAGAATCTGGCGATGGAATACGCGTCGATCCTGTCGGCTGAATATGCGGATCAGCTGCTCAAGGCAGGCAAGGCCGCCGACATCAATCAGTACCCGGTCGGCACTGGTCCGTTCATCTTCCGCAGCTACACGAAGGACGCGACGATCCGCTTCGACGGCAATCCCGACTACTGGAAGCCGGGCGCGGTGAAGATCTCGAAGCTGATCTTCTCGATCACGCCGGATGCCGGCGTGCGCGTGCAGAAGATCAAGCGCGACGAATGCCAGGTGATGAGCTATCCGCGCCCGGCCGACATCGCGCCGCTGAAGGCCGAGCCGAACATCGACATGCCGTCGCAACCGGGCTTCAACCTCGGCTATCTCGCGTACAACGTGACGCACAAGCCGGTCGACAAGCTCGAAGTACGTCAGGCGCTCGACATGGCGATCAACAAGAAGGCGATCATCGAGTCGGTCTACCAGGGCGCGGGCCAGTTGGCCACGAACCCGATGCCGCCGACGCAATGGTCGTACGTCAAGAACCTGCCGGCCGCCTCGTACGATCCGGCCAAGGCGAAAGATCTGCTCGCGAAGGCGGGCTACCCGAACGGCTTCGACCTCACGCTGTGGGCGATGCCGGTGCAGCGCGCGTACAACCCGAACGCGCGTCTGATGGCGGAAATGATCCAGGCGGACTGGGCGAAGATCGGCGTGAAGGCGAAGATCGTCACGTACGAATGGGGTGAGTACATCAAGCGCGCGCACGCGGGCGAAGACGACACGATGCTGATCGGCTGGACCGGCGACAACGGCGATCCGGACAACTGGCTCGGCACCCTGCTCGGCTGCGAGGCGATCAACGGCAACAACTTCTCGAAGTGGTGCTACAAGCCGTTCGACGATCTGATCCAGAAGGGCCGCACGACTTCGGACGTGGCGACGCGCACGAAGATCTACGGCGAAGCGCAATATATTTTCGCGCAGCAACTGCCGTTCTCGCCGATCGCGCACTCGACCGTCTATCAGCCGGTCAGCAAGAAGGTGGTCGACATGCGCATCGAACCGCTCGGCTACGCGCGCTTCGACGGCGTCAGCGTCAAGTAATCGTAAAGTTCGCGCAGTAGGCCGCAATACAGTACGCCGCAACACAGTACACTTTTCGCACGGTTAGAAAACTGGTCGAAATGGTCCGGCGACCGGGGTCACGAGCCCTCGTCGCCGGTTGCGTTTTTTCATCACCAGTACCATGGGAGCGAACCATGTTCCGCTTCGTTTTGCGCCGCATCGGCATGGTGATACCGACGTTCATCGGCATCACGATCCTCGCGTTCGCGCTGATTCACCTGATCCCGGGCGACCCCATCGAAGTGATGATGGGCGAGCGCGGCGTCGATCCGGCCATGCATGCGGCCGCGATGCACCGCCTCGGGCTCGACGAGCCCTTGCCAATGCAGTACTTCCACTACATCGTCCGTGCCGTGCACGGCAACCTCGGCACTTCGATCATCACCAACACGAGCGTGATGGGCGAATTCCTCGCGCGCTTTCCCGCCACCGTCGAACTGTCGTTCTGCGCGATGCTGTTCGCGCTGATCGTCGGCCTGCCGGCGGGCGTGTTCGCGGCGCTGAGGCGCGGCACGGTGGTCGATCACGGCGTGATGGGCACCGCCCTGACCGGCTACTCGATGCCGATCTTCTGGTGGGGCTTGATCCTCATCATGGTGTTCTCGGTCAAGCTCGGCTTGACGCCGGTGTCGGGCCGCATCGCGGTCGAATACGACATTCCGCACGTGACCGGCTTCATGCTGATCGACTCGCTGATGTCCACCGACGAAGGCGCGTTCAAATCCGCACTCAGCCACCTGATCCTGCCCGCGATCGTGCTCGGCACGATTCCGCTCGCGGTCGTCGCGCGCATGACGCGCTCGTCGATGCTCGAAGTGCTGCGCGAGGACTACATCCGCACCGCGCGCGCGAAGGGGCTGTCGCCGGGACGCGTGATCGTCGTGCATGCGCTGCGCAATGCGCTGATTCCGGTCGTCACCGTGATCGGCCTGCAGGTCGGCACACTGCTTGCGGGCGCGGTGCTGACCGAAACGCTGTTTTCATGGCCGGGCATCGGCAAGTGGCTGATCGACGCGATCGGCCGGCGCGATTATCCGGTCGTGCAGGGCGGTATCCTGTTGATCGCCACGCTGGTGATCGTCGTGAACCTCGTCGTCGATCTGATGTACGGCGTGCTCAACCCGCGCATTCGCCATACGAGGTAAATCACGATGGCTGACATTCAAAACACCGTCCCCCAAGCGGTTACCCCGCCGAGCGGCCGCGGCATCGCGGCACGCGAATTCTGGGCGAACTTCTCGCGCAACCGCGGTGCGGTCGGCGCGGGCATCATCGTGCTGGTGCTGGTCTTCATCGCGATCTTCGCGCCGCTGATCGCGCCGCACAGCCCGATCGAGCAATACCGCGACTCCGTGAAGATCCCGCCGGCGTGGCTCGACGGCGGCAACTGGAAGTTCATTCTCGGCACCGACGAAGCGGGCCGCGACATCCTTTCGCGTCTGATGTACGGCGCGCGGCTGTCGTTCTGGATCGGCTTCGTCTCGGTGGTCCTCGCGCTGATTCCGGGCGTCGTGCTCGGCCTCGTCGCCGCGTTCTTCGAGAAATGGGCCGACACGCCGATCATGCGCATCATGGACGTGCTGCTCGCGCTGCCGTCGCTGCTGCTTGCGGTCGCGGTGGTCGCGATCATCGGTCCGGGTCTCGTCAACACGATGCTCGCGATCGCGATCGTCGCGCTGCCGGGCTATGTGCGTCTGACGCGCGCGTCCGCCCAGGGCGAGTTGCAGAAGGAGTATGTGACCGCTTCACGCGTCGCGGGTGCGAGCACGTTGCGGCTGATGTTCTCGCAGGTGCTGCCGAACTGCACCGCGCCGCTGATCGTGCAGGCAACCCTTGGCTTTTCGTCGGCGATTCTCGATGCCGCCGCGCTCGGCTTCCTCGGCCTCGGCGTGCAGCCGCCGTTGGCGGAGTGGGGCGCAATGCTCGCGTCGGCGCGCGATTACATCGACAGCGCATGGTGGATCGTCACGATGCCCGGCCTGTCCATCCTGATCTCGGTGCTTGCGATCAACCTGCTCGGCGACGGGCTGCGTGACGCGCTCGACCCCAAACTGAAACGGATGGCCTGACCATGAGCAACTTACTGACCATCCGCAATCTCGCGGTCAACTTCGGCGGCCTGCCGGCGGTCGACCGCATCAATCTCGACGTTGCGGCCGGTGAAGTGGTCGGCGTGGTGGGCGAATCGGGCTCGGGCAAGAGCGTGACGATGATGGCGCTGATGGGCCTGATCGACGCGCCCGGCAAGGTCTCTGCCGACGAAATCACGTTCGACGGCAAGAACCTGCTGAAGGCCTCCGCGAGGGAACGCCGCAAGATCATCGGCAAGGACATCGCGATGGTGTTCCAGGACGCGCTGACGAGCCTGAACCCGAGCTACACGGTCGGCTACCAGATCAAGGAAGTGCTGAAGCTGCACGAGGGCCTGCGCGGCAGCGCGCTAGACAAACGCGCGCTCGAACTGCTCGATCAGGTCGGCATTCCGGACGCGAAGAACCGTATCGGCTCGTTTCCGCATCAGATGTCGGGCGGCATGAACCAGCGCGTGATGATCGCGATGGCGATCGCCTGCAACCCGAAGCTGCTGATCGCCGACGAGCCGACCACCGCGCTCGACGTGACGATCCAGGCGCAGATCATGGAATTGCTGATGCGCCTGCAGAAGGAACGCGGCATGGCGCTCGTGCTGATTTCGCACGATCTGGCCGTGGTGTCCGAGGTCGCGCAGCGCGTCGCCGTGATGTATGCGGGCGAGGTGATCGAGACGAACAAGGTGCCGGACATCTTCGCCGCGCCTCATCATCCGTACACGGAAGCGCTGTTGGCCGCGATTCCCGAGCACAACATCGGCGCGGTGCGACTCGCGGCGCTGCCGGGCATGGTGCCGGGCCGCGACGACCGGCCCAGGGGTTGCCTGTTCGCGCCGCGCTGCAAGTACGTGGTCGACGACTGCATGAAGGCGCGCCCCGCGCTCGCGCCGCTGCCCGCGCACGCCGAGCTCACGCGCGTGCGTTGCATCAAGCCGCTGAACCTCGAGAAGGACGCCAACGTTCACACGCAAGGAGGCGCCCGATGAGCGCAGTACCCGAAACCCGTCGCCAGTCGGATCGTACTGGCGATCACGTGCTCGTCGCCGACCAGCTCGCGCGCTACTACACGGTCAAGCGCGGCATGTTCGCGCACGGCACGGTGAAGGCGCTGAACGGCGTGTCGTTCGCGCTCGACCGCGGCAAGACGCTGGCGGTAGTCGGCGAGTCCGGCTGCGGCAAGTCGACGCTCGCGCGTCAGCTGACGATGATCGAAACGCCGAGCGCGGGCCGCCTGCTGATCGACGGCGAGGACGTGGCCGGCGCGAATCACGAGAAGATCGCGGCGCTCAGGCGCCGCGTGCAGATGGTGTTCCAGAACCCGTTTGCGTCGCTCAATCCGCGCAAGACCGTCGAGCAGACGCTCGGCGAACCGCTCGCGATCAACACCCAGATGAGCGCGACCGAGCGCGCCGAGCGCATCGCGCAGATGATGCGCACGGTCGGCCTGCGGCCCGAGCACGCGAAGCGCTATCCGCACATGTTCTCCGGCGGCCAGCGTCAGCGTGTCGCGATCGCGCGCGCGATGATCCTCGATCCGCAGATCGTGGTCGCCGACGAACCGGTCTCGGCGCTCGACGTCTCGATCCAGGCGCAGATCCTGAACCTGTTCATGGACCTGCAGGACGAGTTCAAGACGAGCTACGTGTTCATCTCGCACAACCTGTCGGTGGTCGAGCATATCGCCGACGACGTGATGGTCATGTACTTCGGCGGCGTCGCTGAACTCGGCGACAAGCAGCGCATCTTCTCGAAGCCGCGTCATCCGTACACGCGTGCGCTGATGTCGGCGACCCCGTCGATCTTCGAGGCCGACCGCACGATCAAGATCAAGCTGCAAGGCGAAATGCCGTCGCCGCTGAATCCGCCGTCGGGCTGCACGTTCCATCAGCGCTGCCCGTACGTGATCGACCGCTGCCGCAGCGAGGAGCCGAAGCTGCGAGAAGTGGATGGCCGCCTGGTCTCCTGTCACCGCGCTGAAGAGGTGGGGGACGTGGATGCCTGATGTGGTGGCGGCGCGTCGTCTTGCGCGCCGCTTGTGTGAGGGCGGCTGGATAGCCGTCTTCGCGCGGCGCCGCGGGGCGCGTGCGCTGGGAGGCGCCGCGCCCTGCGGCGCATTTGCTGGAAGGTTCGCCGGCAAGTTTTTTCGCACGTTTCTCTGCGCGTTTGTTCATGCGCTCGCGCGCGCCTTTTTCTCCGTATTTCTTCCCGCGTCGCTGTCCGCTTTATTTCGCGTAGGCTGCGCGCTGTCGGTCGGCGCGGCCGTACCCTGCATCGCTCACGCGGCCGGCGCGGCGGCCAGGGCGCCAGCCCAGGCGGCCCGTCCTGCCGTCACGGTGCCAAGCCCGCCACCGCCGTCGATTGCGCCGCCCCCGATCCCCGGCACCACGGCGAGCGGCCCGGTGCGCCAGCAACCGGCGCGCATGCCGTTCTATGTCGCGACGCGCGGCAGTACGACGATCTACGTGCTCGGCACGCTGCACGTCGGCGATCCCGCCGACTATCCGGCGGGGCAGCCGTTCCGCGCGCCGATCCTCGCGGCGCTCGCCGCGTCGCCGACGCTCGCGCTCGAACTGTCGCCCGACGAGCTGCTGGTGTCGCAGGACGACGTGTCGAAGTACGGCGTGTGCAAGCACGACTGCCTGCCGGGTCTGCTGCCCGAGCCGCTGTGGCACAAGCTCGCGTTGCGGCTGCGCGGCAACCCGGCCGCGCTCGATGCGATCAAAAAGATGCGGCCGTGGCTCGCGTCGCTGGTGGTCGAGACCTACGACTCGCTGTCCGCGGGGCTGCAAACGGAATACGGCACCGAAGCGCAATTGCAGAACGTCTATCTGAAGACGCGCGGCAAGATCGTCGGACTCGAAACGCTCGCGCAACAGATGCGCGCGTTCACCGGACTGTCGGCCGCGCAGCAGCGGGAGATGCTCGCGCAGGATCTGGTGCAGACGCCCGCGCAGAACGTCGAGGACGTGCGCACGCTGCACCGGCTGTGGCGGGTCGGCGATGCCGATGCGATCGCCGCGTGGCAGGCTGCCAAATCGGAGAAGCTCGCGCGCGACCCGCGCGTCTCCAATTCGATCGACAACCGGATCGTCTACGAGCGCAATCGCCGCTTCGTCGCGAGAATGTTGCAGCTCGCCGCGCCGAACAAGCCGCTGTTCGTCGCGATCGGCGCGCTGCATCTGGGTGGGCCGAAGGGCGTGCTGCAGCTGTTGCGGCAGCACGGCTTCGTGGTTGAGGCGGGTTGATCGGCGCAAGACCGTCTGCGTCTGCTCACATCCCGGTTGTCAAAACGACGCGCTTGTCAGCAGCCCTACAAAAACATCAAGAAATTCAACAGAAAGATATTGATCACCAGCAGCATCAACGCCGTCGGAATCTGCACCTTGATCACCGCATTCTTGTCGGGTAATTCGAGCAGCGCAGCCGGCACCATGTTGAAGTTCGCGGCCATCGGCGTCATCAGCGTGCCGCAGTAGCCGGAGAACATGCCGATCGCGGCCATCACGGCCGGGTTGCCGTGGAACACGCCGACGAGGATCGGCACGCCGACGCCGCCCGTCATCACCGGAAACGCGGCGAAGCCGTTGCCCATCACCATCGTGAACAGCGCCATGCCGATGCAGTACACGGCCACCGCGACGAAGCGGTACTCGAGGCTGATATACGACGTGGTCACGTGCGCGACCGCCTTGCCGACGCCCGCGTCCGAGAACACCAGACCGAGCATGCCGAGCATCTGCGGCAGCACCGCGGCCCACGAGAGCGCATCGACGAGGCGGCGCGCTTCCTTCATCGACTGGCCGACCGTGTCGCGCGTGATCACACAGGCGATCGCGAGCGCGATCACGCAGCCCAGACCGAAGCCGATCAGCGTGAGGTTGGCCTTCTCGATCAACGGCACACCGCCGAACACGAGATGGCTTGCCGCGAGCGTGATGATCACGGTGACGACCGGAATCGTCAGCGCGGGCACGAACAGTTTGTTGCGCAGTCGCGCGGTGCTCGCCTGACGTGCTTCGAGCGACAGCGTCTTCGGCTTGCCCGCGGTGACGCCGCCGAAGCCCGCGATCAGCGCCATCGCGATTACCGCGCCGCCGACCACGGCCGGCGGCAGCCGGTCGCCGATCAGGAAGATCAGCGCGTAAAGAATCCAGAAGCCGCCCGCGGTGAGGCGGCGCGGATGCTCGCGGTCCGTGACGATCATGCCGCCGACGATCAGCAGCACGATGCCGAGCAACCAGAACAGATAGGTGATCGTGAAGGTCATGCTTCGTCTCCGGTAGCACGCGTGGCCGACGGCGGCGTCGATGCGGCGGTCGCGCTCGAACTGCCGCCCGGCGCCTTGCCGCGCAATTCACGCTCGAGCCGGCGGTCGAGCAGCCAGAGCCGGAAGCCATGCACGATGAACGCGCTGATCGCGGTCGGAATGCCCCACACGGCGACGTGAATCGGCTCGACGACGATGCCCGCTTCCTTCAGGAAAGTCGTCATCAGCACGATCGCGCCGAACGCGACGAAGATGTCCTCGCCGAAAAAGAGGCCGACGTTGTCGGTTGCGGCCGAGAATGCGCGCAGCCGGAAGCGCACCGCGTCGCCGATCTTGCCGAAGCGGTTCTCGGTCGCGCCCTCGGCCATCGGCGCGATCAGCGGACGCACCATCTGCGGATGGCCGCCGAGCCCGGTCAGGCCGACCGCGGCGGTCAGCTCGCGCACGAGCAGATAGACGATCAACAGACGTCCGGCGGTCGCCGCCTTGATGCTGCTGATCCACGCCTGCGCGCGCTCGCGCAGGCCGTGTCGTTCGAGCAGGCCGATCACCGCGAGCGGCAGCAGGATGATCAGCGGGATGTTGCGCGTCTTGATGAAGCCGGTGCCGATCAGCGCGAGGATTTTTTCCGGCGGGAAGTGCGCCGCGAAACCGGTGACGATCGCGGCGACGGCCACGATCAGCATCGGATTGAAGCGCAACAGAAAGCCAACGATGATGACGGCCACACCGATGAGCGGCCATAGACTGACAGTTGTCTGCATCAGGATCTCCAAAGAGGCTATTCAACTTCGCCGCGGGTGGCGGCTGACGTGAACCGGTGCATGCGGCCTCATGCGCCGGCGTGCTGCCGCGGCTCTGCGGCCGCGTCGAACTCTCTTTACCTGCCCCGTGAATGCGCGTCGGCATCCGTGGGTTTGCAGCGGGCATCGCGATTGATGCCGCGGCTGGCAATCGCCCCGCATGGGTGCGGGGCGCTGGATCGGTCACGCGCGCCGGATCGGAGCGACGCGCGCAGTGGCTAGGACGGTGATGCGAACGCTCAGACGCGCGCGGCGGCCGCCGCATGCACTTCGATGCCAGCCTCGGCGAGCGCGCCGCGAATGCGTCGCGCGAACGCCAGCGCATGCGGGCCGTCGCCGTGCAGGCAGATGGTCTGCGCGTTCAACGGCACCCACTGTCCATCGACGGCTTTCACGCGCTGCTCGCGGATCATCACGAGCGTGCGCGCGAGCACTTCGTCCTCGTCGTCGAGCAGCGCGCCCGGCTCCTTGCGCGGCACGAGCGAGCCGTCGGCGCGATAGCCGCGGTCGGCGAACACCTCCTCGATCGCGGTCAGGCCCGCGTTGCGCGCGGCGCTCACGAGCCCGCTGTTGGCGAGCGCGAACACCGCCACGGACGGATCGAAATCGTGCACCGCGGAGACGATCGCGTCAGCGATCTTCGCCTCGCGTGCGGCCTGGTTGTACAGTGCGCCGTGCGGCTTCACGTGCGCGATGCGCCCGCCCTCGGCCTGCGCGATCGCCGACAGCGCGCCGAGCTGATACAGCACGCCCGCGTAGATCTCGCCCGCCGGCAGATCCATTTCCTTGCGGCCGAAATTCTCGGGATCGTTGAAGCTCGGATGCGCGCCGATCGACACGCCTTTCTGCACGGCCCAGCGCACGCAGTCGCGCATCGCGTTGGGGCTGCCCGCATGCCAGCCGCATGCGATGTTGGCCGAGCTCACGAGGTCGAGCAGCGCCTCGTCGGAGCCGCAGCCTTCGCCGAGATCGGCGTTCAGATCGATTTCCATGGGGATTCCTTTACTTAGTGTCACAGCGCCGCGAGCGCCACCCGGCGCGCGCAACGCTCTTCATGCATCGCGATCGCGGCATCGATCTGCCGCAGATACGTGCGTTCTTCCAGCAAAGCCTGGCGCGCTTCGTAGGGCGTCGTCGGGATGAAACGGACAGCACCGTTCAGGCGCACCTGCGCGAGCTTCCACAGATCGGCCTGAATCACCGCGCCGATCTTCGGATAGCCGCCGGTGGTCTGCGCGTCGCTCATCAGCACGATCGGCTGACCGTTCGGGGGCACCTGGATCGTGCCGGGCAGCACCGCGTGCGACAGCAGGTCAGTCTTGTGCGTGCGCTTCAGCTCGGTGCCGGCAAGGCGATAGCCCATGCGGTTGCTGTTCGGCGTCACGAGCCACTCGTCGGACCAGAACGACTGCTGTGCATCCGCGGTGAAGCTGTCGTATTCGGGGCCGCGCAGCACGCGGATCGGTATGGCCCACGGCACGCCCGACGGATGACGACCGCGCCGCAGCGGCTCGTTGACCAGCACGAACTTGCACCACGCGGGCGCCTTCACGCCGAACTCGGGCGCCTCGGGCGTGAAGCCGAGGTGGCCGCGCTGCTGCGGCGCGCCGACCGGCAGACGGTCGCCGTCGTTGAGCGCGCGGCCGCCGAGTCCGCCGAAATGGCCGGCAAGGTCGGTGCTGCGCGAGCCGAGCATCGGCAGCACGTCGATGCCGCCCGCCACGCAGACATAGCCGCGCATGCCGCGCTTCGCCGCGTGCAGCACGAGCTCCTGGCCGGCCTGCACGGGCAGACTCCAAAACGAATAGACGGGTTTGCCGTCGAGCGTCGCGCCGAACTCGGTGCCGGTGATCGCGACGCGCGTCGCGCGCAAAAAGCGCAGCGCGGTCGGGCCGAAGGTGATTTCGAGGCCGGCCGCGTCGGGGCGGTTGCCGACCAGCCGGTTGCCGACTTCGAGCGACAGCCGGTCGAGCGCCCCCCCCATCGCGACGCCGAGATGCCGATAGCCGTGGCGGCCGAGGTCCTGGATCGTGGTCTGGAGACCCGCGCGGATCACGTCGATCATGCGTGCATCCCCGCGATCGTGAAGCGCACCCGGTCGCCGGGCTGCAGCAGCGTGGGCGGACGGCGCGCCGGATCGAACAGCGGCACCTCGGTGCGGCCGATCAGCTGCCAGCCGCCCGGCGACACCGCCGGATAGATGCCAGTCTGCTCGCCGCCGATGCCGACCGAGCCCGCCGGCACCTCGAGCCGCGGCGACGCGCGGCGCGGCGTGTGCAGCGCGGCGTCGAGCCCACCCATATAGGCGAAGCCGGGCTGGAAGCCGAGAAAGAACACCACGTAGACGCCGCCCGCATGACGTTCGACGACCTCGCGCGCGCTCAAGCCCGTATGTTCGGCGACCGCCCGCAGATCGGGGCCGAATGCGCCGCCGTACTGCACTGCAATCTCGACGTCGCGCCCGGGCGCGACGGCTTTGGCCGCTGCGTTCCAGGCCGTCAGCAACTGCTCGCCGAGCGCGTCGGCGTCGGTCGAGAGCGGGTCGAACACGAGCGTCAGATTGTTCATGCCGGGCACGACTTCGAGCACCTGCGGCCAGTCGCGCGCGGCTTCGGCCGCAGCCCACACGCGCTGCTGGCACTCCAGCGTGGCGGGCGGCGGCGCTTCGCAGACGAGCGCGGCATCGCCGAGGGGAAAAATTCGTGGTTGGCTCATGACTGGGCGGCCCGGATCGAGTCGGAGGATGAGGCGGACAGCGCGGTGCGTTGGCGCATGCCCGGCGCGAAGTCGGCGACGTTTGGAGCGTACATTATCAATAAAATATCGACGATTTACCAATAAGCGTTTTTGCCAGGCTCGTCGGTGGCGAGCATCGTCGTACACTTGCGACACTTTTTCAGCCCATTTTCGTCACGGGAACCTCGTATGACGCGTCATCCCACCAAGATCGTTTCGTCGGAACATCTCGTCTCCGAGAACAGCGCGGAACTCTCGGAACTCGAATACGCGCTGATCATGGCGGGCAATGCGTTCAACCGCTGGATGGTGCGCTGCATGTCGGCGGCCGGCGACAAGGACATGACCGCGATCGAGGTGTCGCTGCTGCACCACGTGAGCCATCGCGAACGCCGCAAGAAGCTCGCGGACATCTGCTTCGTGCTGAACATCGAGGACACGCACGTCGCGACGTACGCGTTGAAAAAGCTCGTAGCTAGAGGGTACGTAAAAAGCGAAAAGACCGGCAAGGAAGTGTTCTTTTCCGCAACCGACGCGGGCCGCGAACTATGCCTGAAGTATCGCGAGGTGCGCGAAAACTGCCTGATCTCGACGCTCAAGGAAAGCGGCCTGACCAACCAGCAGATCGGCGAGGCCGCGCAGTTGATGCGCAATGCGTCGGGCCTGTACGACACGGCGGCGCGCGCGGCGGCTTCGCTGTAACGACGAAACACCGCGCAAGCGCCGGCGCGTCACACGCCGCGCATCGCGCGTTCAGCCCGGCAGCGCCGGATGAAACCCTGCCTCTGTGACGATCAGATCGAGCGGAATGTCATGCGCCTCGCGTTCCAGCGTGTCGGTGCGGCACGCTTCGTAGGCGATGCCGACCGTGATCGGCTTGTGCGCCGCCGGCCAGCCGGCCAGCGTGCGGTCGTAATAGCCGCCGCCGTAGCCGAGGCGGTAGCCGTCCGAGTCGAAACCCACGCAGGGCACGAACAGCAGCTCGGGCAGCACCACGCGCCCCGAGGTGGGCTCGGCAATCTTGTGATGGCCGGTTTTCATCGGCGTCGCGGGCGTCCAGGCATGGAATTCGAGCGCCATGCCACGTTCTTTAATGATTGGCAGACTGGCTTCGTGGTGCGAGTCCGCGGCAAGCCAGATCGAAATCGCCCCGCGCGCGTCGAACTCGCCGGCAAGCGGCCAGTAGAATCCCGCGCTGCGTACCGCGTAGTGCTTCAGCGCGTCGAGCATCCGACGCCCGAGCGCGGCATTCTTCGCCGGCTCGCAAGCCGCTTGTATACGGCTTTCCAGCAACATCCGGCGCAGCGCCTTTTTCGTTGCCGGGACAGGGTTGCATGCTATGCTTGGGTCCAATTCGCGCTCCAGAAACAACGATGTCAAAACGCCTTTTTCGAGTATATCGCGCGGCCAGTATCGCGCTTGCCGCAGCGGCACTCGTGGCCTGCAGCACTGCCTCGGCCGTCAAGCCCCTTCCGATCTCGCAACTCACGAACGACGACCAGATTTTCGTCCAGCTTCGCGAAGCCGCGCGTACTAACGACGCGGCGCGCGCAGCCCAGCTCGCGAGCATGATCCCGAATTATCCGGCGCCCTCGTATCTGGAGTACTTCCAGATCAAGCCGCAGCTGTTCGATTCGACCGGCCATGCGCGCATCGACGCGCCGGACGCGCCCGTGCTCGCGTTCCTGCAGAAGTACGACGGCCAGGCGATCGCCGATCGCATGCGCAACGACTACCTGACGGTGCTCGGCACGCGTCACGACTGGAGCAACTTCGACCAGCAGTACGCGAAGTTCGTGCTCGACGACGACACTCAGGTCAAGTGCTACGCGCTCGAATCGCGCGCGTCGCGCGGCGAGAACGTCGCGGACGCGGCGCGCGCGCTGCTCGTCGAGCCGAAGTGGTACGGCGACGGCTGCGTCGATCTGATCACGGTGCTCGGCGTGAACCACCAGTTCAGCGCCGACGACATCTGGGCGCAAATTCGTCTCGCGTACGAGCAGAACTACACGAGCACCGGCAGCAAGCTCGTCGACGCGCTCGGCGACCAGCCGCCCGACCCGGTGCTGTTCAGCCAGGCGACCAATACGCCGCCGCTATTGCTCGCGCGCGGCGTCGGACCGGATGCGCAATCGCACCAGCTGGCGCTGCTCGCCATCACGCGCATGGCGCGCAACGATCCGGCCATGGCCGCGGCCACGTTCGCGTCGGTCGCGCCGTCGCTGAATTCGCCGGAACGCGCGATCGGCTGGGGCACGATCGGCTATCAGGGCGCGCTCAAGCAGATGCCTGGCGCGGTCGACTGGTTCCGGCTGTCGGCCAACGCGCCGCTGTCGAATCCCGCGTATGAATGGCGCACACGCAGCGCGCTGCTCGCAGGCGACTGGAACATGGTGCGCTGGTCGATCGAGCAGATGCCCGAGTCGCTGCGCAAGCAATCGTCGTGGGTGTACTGGCACGCGCGCGCGCTGAAGCAGGCCGGCGACACGGCCACGGCCAGTCAGGAATTCCAGTCGATCGCGTCGAACTTCAACTTCTACGGCCAGCTCGCGCTCGAAGAGCTCGGCCAGAAGATCACCGTGCCGCCGAAAACCACCGTGACCGACGCAGAAGTGCAGCAAGCCGGCACCACGCCGGGCTTCGATCTCGCGCAGCGCTTCTATGGGCTGAATCTGCGGCTCGAAGGCAATCGCGAGTGGAACTGGCCGTTGCGCAACATGTCCGACCGGCAACTGCTCGCCGCCGCCGAGTACGCGCGCCGCATCGAGCTGTACGACCGCACCGTCAACACCGCGGACCGCACGAAGAGCGAGCACGATTTTTCGCTGCGCTATCTATCGCCGTTCCGCAACATCGTCGAGCAGGACGCGCAGTCGAGCGGGCTCGACGTCGAGTGGGCGTACGGGCTGATTCGCCAGGAGTCGCGCTTCATCATCAACGCGCGCTCTGGCGTCGGCGCGGGCGGACTGATGCAGCTGATGCCCGCCACCGCGCAACTGGTCGCGAAGAAGATCGGTCTGGGACCGGTGTCGCGCGAGCAGATGAACGACATCGACACCAACATCCTGCTCGGCACGAACTACCTGGCGATGATCTACAATCAGTTCGACGGGTCCGCCGTGCTGGCCACCGCTGGCTACAACGCAGGTCCGGGCCGTCCGCGCAACTGGCGGCAGTCGCTGCAGCGCCCGGTCGAAGGCGCGGTCTTCGCCGAGGCGATTCCGTTTCAGGAAACTCGCGACTACGTGAAAAATGTGTTGTCCAACACGGTCTACTACGCGGCATTGTTCGAAGGCCGTCCGCAATCGCTGAAGGCGCGCCTGGGTTACATCGCACCGTAAGCGCCTTGGCGCCGCAATCTCGCTTCGAGGTTGCGGCGCGCTTCGCCAGCCGTTGCCGCGGCTTCCATCAGGGAGTCGAAAAATGCGACATCAAGCCATCGCGGTCATCGGCGGTTCAGGGTTCATCGGCAGCTACCTCGTCAACGCGCTCGTCGAGATGGGCAAGGACGTGCGCGTCGCCACACGGCGACGCTACAACGCGCGACATCTGACCATGCTGCCGATCGACGTGCTCGAAACCGACGTGTTCGATCAGGTGCAACTCGCGCGCTTCGTCGAGGGCGCGGATTGCGTAATCAATCTCGTCGGTATCCTGAACGGCAAACGCGGCAAGCCCTATGGGCGGGAGTTCGCGCATGCGCACGTCGAGCTGCCGACGCGCATCGTCGCCGCCTGCGAAGGCAAGGGCGTGCATCGGCTGATTCATCTGAGCGCGCTAGGCGCCAATCCGAACGGCCCGAGCATGTATTCGCGCTCGAAGGCCGACGGCGAGAAGGCCGTGCATGCGGCCAACGTCGCGTGGACGATCTTCCGGCCGTCCGTCGTGTTCGGACCCGAGGACGCGTTTCTGAACAAGTTCGCGTTCCTGCAGCGCGTGTTTCCGGCCATTCCGCTCGCGATGCCGGACGCGCAGTTCCAACCGGTCTATGTCGGCGACGTCGCGAAGGCGATCGTCAACGTGCTCGATCTCGATGGCGCGAGCGGCCGCACCTACGAGCTTGGCGGCCCGACCGTCTACACGCTCGAAGACCTGGTTTCGTACTGCGGCGACGTAATCGGCAAGCATGCGCGCATCATCCGTCTGCCCGAGCCGCTCGCGCGCCTGCAGGCGTTGAGCTTCGAATTGGCGCCGGGCGAACCGGTGATTTCGCGCGACAATCTCGATTCGATGAAGGTCGCCAACATTCTGAGCGGGCCGCTCGCGCCCGAGCTCGGACTCGAACCGGTCAGCATCGAAGCGATCGTGCCGACGTACCTGAGCGGTGCTGCCTCGGGTTCGCGACTCGACACGTTCCGCGCCAACGCCGGGCGCTGAAGCCTTTCCCTCTACCTGATAACAAGTATGAAACTGCTGATTGGTGACAAGAACTATTCGTCGTGGTCGATGCGTCCGTGGCTGCTGCTCACGCACTTCGGCATTCCGTTCGACGAGGAACTGATCCTGCTGGACGAAGCGGACACGAATGCGAAGATCCGCGCTCAGGCGCCGCGTGGACCGGGCAAGGTGCCGTGCCTGATCGACGACGCCGGGCAGGCCGTGTGGGATTCGCTGGCGATCGCCGAAACGCTCGCCGAGCGCTTCCCGCAACACGCGCTGTGGCCGCGAGACGCGGCGGCGCGCGCGCATGCGCGCAGCGTCAGCGCCGAGATGCATTCGGGGTTCGGCGAGTTGCGCTCGAAGATGTGGATGAACATCCGTGCGTCGTTCCCGGGCAAGAACGCGACGCCGGGCGCGCTCGCCGATATCGCGCGGATCGAGACGATCTGGCGCGACTGCCTCGAGACCTACGGCGGTCCGTTCCTGTTCGGCGAATTCGGCATTGCCGACGCGATGTTCGCGCCGGCCGCGATGCGCTTCAACACGTGGAAGCCGGCGTTGTCGGAGACCGCAGCCGCCTATGTCGAGCGGCTCGCCGAGCTGCCCGCTGTCAATGCATGGATCGACGCCTCGCGCCGCGAAACGCACGCGATCGCCTATCAAGACGAATGCCCATGAACATCTATGCAGTAGGTGGCGCGGTCCGCGACGAGCTGCTCGGCGTGCCGGTGCAGGACCGCGACTACGTGGTGGTGGGAGCGACACCCGAGCAGATGGTCGCGCAGGGCTATCGGCCGGTGGGCAAGGACTTTCCGGTATTCCTGCATCCGCAGACGCAGGAGGAGTACGCGCTCGCGCGCACCGAGCGCAAGACGGCGGCCGGCTATCACGGCTTCCAGTTTTTCTATGCGCCCGACGTGACGCTCGAAGAAGACCTCGCGCGCCGCGATCTGACGATCAACGCGATGGCGCGCGAGGTGCGCCCGGACGGCGAGCTGACCGGCCCGGTCATCGATCCGTTCAACGGCCAGGCTGACTTGCAGGCGCGGCTTTTTCGCCATGTCAGCGCCGCGTTCCTCGAAGATCCGGTGCGGATTCTGCGCATCGCGCGTTTCGCGGCGCGTTTCGTCGATTTCACGGTCGCGCCGGAAACGCTGGCGCTGATGCGCGAGATGGTCGCCGACGGCGAAGCCGATGCGCTGGTGGCCGAGCGCGTGTGGCAGGAGGTGTCGCGCGGGTTGATGGAGAAGAAGCCGTCGCGGATGTTCGGCGTGCTGCGCGACTGCGGCGCGCTCGCGCGGATTCTGCCGGAGATCGACGCGCTGTTCGGCGTGCCGCAGCGCGCCGACTATCACCCCGAGGTCGATACCGGTGTCCACGTGATGATGGTGCTGGACCATGCCGCGCAGCAGGGCTACGCGCTGCCGGTGCGCTTCGCGGCGCTGACGCACGACCTCGGCAAGGCGACCACGCCGGAGGACCTGCTGCCGCGGCACATCGGCCACGAGGGCCGCAGCGTCGATCTGCTGAAGCCGCTGTGCGAGCGGCTGCGCGTGCCGAACGAGTGCCGCGATCTGGCGGTGCTGGTCGCGCGCGAGCACGGCAATATTCATCGCGTGATGGAGATGGGGGCGGCGGCTCTGGTGCGCCTGCTCGAGCGCAGCGACGCGATCAGGAAGCCGGCGCGCTTCGCCGAGGCGCTGCAGGCCTGCGAGTCGGATGCACGCGGGCGGCTCGGCCTCGAGATGAGCGAGTACCCGCAGGCCGAGCGGCTGAGGCTTGCACTGGTGGCCGCGCGAGGCGTGGATGCAGGGGCAGTGGCGCAGCGGCTCGCCGATGCGCCGGCCGGCATCAAGGACGCCGTGCATGAGGAGCGCGTGCGTGCGGTAGAGGCTGCGCTGGCTTGAGGTCGCGCGGGCGTAAAGTAGCGCGCGACGGCGGTAGCGCGCGACGGCGCCTACAACACCCGCGCCAACAGCGACAACAGCATCGACAGCACCAGCGTCGACATGAACGGAAACGGATACTCGCGGCCGAACAGCCGCAAGGTCACGTCGCCGGGCATCCGGCCGATGCCGAGCTTCCTCAGCCACGGCCAGCACGACGACAGCACCGCGACGGCAACGAAGGTCGTCAAAAGCCAGCGAATCATCGCGAGTCCTCGAGCCAGAGCGGATTCACAATCACAGCGTATGCGAACGATCACCGCTCGAAAAGGCGCGCAGCGTATCGTCGAGTCCACGCGAAAACGCGATTACCTTGAAGAGCTCGCCCATCTCCGCCTCGGACAGCAGCTTCTGTACCGCGTTGGCGGCGGGAAGAAAGCGCGCGGCGTCGGCGGGATCGATTTCGCCGAGCACCTCGGTGACGCCCGCGTTCAGCAGAAAGCGCGCTTGCGATGTGAAGCCGAGCAGGTCCGCGCCGGTCTCGACGCCCGCCTCGGCGATGCCGGTGAATTCGACGTGCGCGGTGATGTCCTGCAGACCGGGGTACAGGAACGGGTCGCCGTGCGCGCGGTGCCGGTAGTGGCACATCAGCGTGCCCTGCGCGCGCTGGTCGTGGTAGTACTCGTGGCGCGGAAAACCGTAGTCGATCAGCAAGATCGCGCCGCGCGCTAGCATCGTGCAGATGGTGCGCGTGAAGGCGCGCGCGGCTTCGTGCGTTTCTGTCACGTAGTCGTCGCCGGCCGGTTCGCGGGTCGCATCGATTTCGGTCAGCAGCGCGAGGTCCGCGGCGGCCGCGACGGGCCGGTCGTCGAACGCGAAGGCGCCGTCGCGCCACACCACGCCGCGCTCGCGCCAGACACCGCCGTTTTGCGCGAAGAGCCGCACCGGCATCGCATCGAGCACCTCGTTGCCGATCACCACGCCTTCGAAGCGCTGCGGCAACGCGTCGAGCCAGCGCACTTTCGCGAGCAGCGCGGGCGCGGCCGCCGCGATCGTTTCGCGCTGCCGCTCGCGCAGCTCACCCGATAGATCGATGATCGAATAGCTGTCGAACCCGGCGCCGAGCGTGTCGAGCGCATTGAGCAAGCCCGCGGCGAGCTTGCCGGTGCCGGCGCCGAACTCCATCACATCGCGCGTGCCACTCGCCTCCAACGCTTCGGCGAGCGGGCGCGCGAGCGTCGCGGCGAACAGCGGCGACAATTCCGGCGCGGTGACGAAGTCGCTGCCGTCGTCGGCGCGCAGGCCGAATTTACGCGCACCGCCGCTGTAGTAGCCGAGACCCGGCGCGTACAACGCGCGCTCCATGTAGCGGTCGAACGGCAGCCAGCCGCCGGCCGCGTCGAGCTGCGCGCGGATCTCGGCGACGAGCGCGTCGGACTGCGCGAGCGCGCTCGGGCCGGGAGCAGGTAAACTATCGGGTTGGTGAGCTTTGGGATTCATCCCCGCATTGTAAATGACCGTTTCTCCGGACATCGCTGCCCGCGCGGCTGAACTGCCGCCCGAAACGCCCCGCGTCGTGCTGATTACGGGCGCCGCGCGCCGCATCGGGCGCGCGCTCGCCCTCGGCTTCGCCGCGCGCGGCTGGGACGTGGCCGTGCACTACGGTGCCTCGCGTGAGGACGCCGACGAAGTGGTCGCGCAGATCGTCGCGCTGGGCCGCCGCGCGGTCGCGCTGCACGCCGAGCTCGGCGACGAGGCGCAGGTCGCCCGGCTGCTGCCGGACTGCGCCGCTGCGCTCGGGCGGCCGTCGTGCATCGTGAATAACGCGTCGCGCTTCGAGGAAGACACGGCGCGCGACGTCGGCTACGAGCTGCTGCTGAAGCTGACCGCGATGAACGTCGGCGCGCCGCTCGTGCTCGCGCGCATGCTTTACGACGCGACGCCCGATGCGGCGTTGCGCGACGAAAGCCAGCGCGGCGTCGTCATCAATGTGCTGGATCAGAAGCTGTACAACATGAACCCGGACTATCTGTCGTACACGCTGTCGAAGGCGGCGCTGCAGACCGCGACGGTCGCGCTCGCTCAGGCGCTCGCGCCGAAGCTCCGGGTGGTCGGGCTCGCGCCCGGGCTGACCATGCAATCGGGCGACCAGACCCAGCACGGGTTCGAGGCCGCTCACCGTATGACGCCTCTTGGCCGTGCGTCGCGGCCCGAGGATATCGTCGCCGCCGCGCTGTATCTCGCGGATGCAGCCGGCGTTACCGGAACGACGCTGGTGGTCGACGGCGGGCAGCATCTCGTGCCGCTGCCGCGCGACGTGATGTTTTTGACGGGCGCCTGACCCGCGCGCGTGGCCGGCCTTCGAGGCGGCCATCGCGTGTGGCGAAGCGCCCCTTTGCGTGCCCCGCACGCTTTTTTGGACTGGAACGAACATGTTTGCCGCTCTTTCGCACCCCCGGCTCGCCGATTGCCGCCGGCTTTTTCTGCGCAATTACGAAGTGCACATCAATATCGGCGTGCACGACTTCGAAAAGCGCGGCGAGCAGCGCGTCGTGATCAACGTCGAACTGTTCGTGCCGCTCGCGATGTCCACGCCGGTGCACGACAAGCTCACCGAAGTCGTCGACTACGACTTCATGCGCTCGACGATCGCGAGGCGCGTCTCGCAAGGCCATATTCATCTGCAGGAAACGCTGTGCGACGACCTCGTGCGCGCGATGCTCGAACATCCGCAGGTGCGCGGCGCCCGCGTGTCGACCGAAAAGCCGGACGTGTATCCGGACTGCGATGCGGTCGGCGTCGAAGTCTTCCGCATCAAGGAGGACTGAGCGATGAACGCACCGGAAATCCTGACCGCAGACAACGAAGCCGCTGACGCCACCGCGGCACCGAGCGCCGCCCGCGCCTCGAAATCGCCGCTCACGCGCCGCGAGCAGAAGGAAGCGTACGAGAACAACAAGCTCTTCAAGCGTCTCGCGCGCCAGGTCGGCCAGGCGATCGGCGACTACAACATGATCGAGGACGGCGACAAGGTGATGGTGTGCCTGTCAGGCGGCAAGGACAGTTACGCGATGCTCGAGATCCTGATGCGGCTGCGCGAGCGCGCGCCGATCAATTTCGACATCGTCGCGGTAAACCTCGACCAGAAGCAGCCGGGCTTCCCCGAGCACGTGCTGCCCGAGTATCTGACCCAGCTCGACATCCCGTTTCACATCGAGAATCAGGACACCTACAGCATCGTCAAGCGGCTCGTGCCGGAGGGCAAGACCACCTGTTCGCTGTGCTCGCGGCTGCGGCGCGGCATCCTGTATCGCGTCGCCGGCGAGCTCGGCGCGACCAAGATCGCGCTCGGCCATCATCGCGACGACATCCTGCAAACGCTGCTGCTGAACCTGTTCTATGGCGGCAAGTTGAAGGGCATGCCGCCCAAGCTGCAATCGGACGACGGCAAGAACATCGTGATCCGGCCGCTCGCCTACGTGAAGGAAACCGATCTGGAGAAGTACGCCGAGCTGCGTGAATTCCCGATCATTCCGTGCAATCTGTGCGGTAGCCAACCAAACCTTAAGCGCGCGGAAATGAAGGCGCTGGTCCGCGACTGGGAAAAGCGTTTCCCGGGCCGCATCGAGAACATGTTCAATGCGTTGTCGAACGTGGTGCCGTCGCATCTGATGGATCACCAGCTGTTTGCGTTCGCGGGGCTGCGCGCGAGCGGCGAAGCCGACCCGCAAGGTGACATCGCGTTCGACGAAGAACCATGTTCGAGCGGCGACGAAGGCGCGCCGCTCACCAGTGCGAAGACCATTTCGCTGGTCCAGTTCGACGACCTGTAACGAGCGAAAAGTGCCTGTTCCGGCGGCATTCCGGCGCTTTTCCGCTGGCTTGCAAACCCTGCCGAGGCCGCGTCTGCGGCCTTTTTTGCAGGTGCAGCATGATAGAATCGTCCGCTCCAAACTCGTCTATTTGCCGACGCCATGAACATCGTCATTTTGGCGGCAGGTACCGGCAAGCGCATGCGGTCCGCGCTTCCCAAGGTGCTCCATCCTCTGGCCGGCCGGCCGCTCCTCGCTCATGTCATCGACACCGCCCGCGCGCTGAAGCCCGCCCGCCTGATCGTCGTGATCGGCCACGGCGCCGAAGCCGTGCGCGAAGCCGTCGCGGCGCCCGATATCCAGTTCGCGGTGCAGGAGCAACAGCTCGGCACCGGCCACGCGGTGCAGCAGGCGCTGCCGCTGCTCGATCCATCGTTGCCCACGCTGGTGCTTTATGGCGACGTGCCGCTCACGCGTGCGCAAACGCTGCGCACACTGACCGGGCGTGCCGGCCTGGACGGCTACGGCGTGCTCACCGTCACGCTCGACGACCCGACCGGTTACGGCCGCATCGTGCGCGATCAGCACGGCAGCGTGCAACGCATCGTCGAGCAGAAGGACGCGAGTACCGAGCAGCTGAAGATCGCCGAAATCAACACCGGCATCATCGTCGCGCCGACCGCGCGCCTTGCCGGCTGGCTCGCGGCGCTCAAAAACGACAACGCGCAAGGCGAGTTCTATCTGACCGACGCGGTCGAAATGGCGATCGAAGCCGGCCTCCAAGTCGTCACCACGCAGCCCGACGACGAGTGGGAAACGCTCGGCGTCAACAGCAAGCAGCAGCTCGCCGAGCTCGAGCGGATTCATCAGCGCAATGTCGCCGACGCACTACTCGTCGCGGGCGTGACGCTCGCCGACCCGGCGCGCGTCGACGTGCGCGGCACGCTCGAATGCGGCCGCGACGTGTCGATCGACGTCAACTGCGTGTTCGAAGGCCGTGTGACGCTGGCCGACAACGTCAGCATCGGGCCGAACTGCGTGATTCGCAACGCGAGTATCGGCGCCGGTACGCGCGTCGATGCGTTCACGCACATCGAAGGCGCGGAAGTCGGCGCGAAGGCCGTTGTCGGTCCGTATGCGCGCTTGCGCACAGGCGCGGCGCTGCAAGACGAGTCTCATGTAGGGAACTTCGTCGAGATCAAGAACGCGGTGCTCGGTCATGGCTCGAAGGCCAACCACCTCACCTACATCGGCGATGCGGATGTCGGCGCGCGCGTGAATATCGGCGCGGGCACGATCACCTGCAACTACGACGGCGCCAACAAATTCCGCACCGTGATCGAGGACGACGTGTTCGTCGGCTCGGACACGCAACTGGTCGCACCGGTGCGCGTGCAGCGCGGCGCGACGATCGCGGCCGGTACCACGGTGTGGAAGGACGTCGCCGCCGACGCGCTGGTGTTGAACGATAAAACCCAGACGAGCAAGACGGGCTATGTGCGCCCTGTCAAAAAGAAAAGCTGATCGATACGGCGTGCCCACGAGGCGCGCTCACTGAATCCGGCACTGAAAAGGAATACACCATGTGCGGCATTGTCGGCGCGGTTGCGCAACGTAATATCGTTCCCGTCCTGGTCGAAGGACTGCGGCGCCTCGAATATCGCGGCTACGATTCGTGCGGCGTCGCCGTGCTCGGCGCTCGCGGGCCGAGCCGCGCGCGCAGCGTCGCGCGCGTGGCCGACCTCGAAGGCCAGGTGCGCGACGGTCACCTCGAAGGCGTGACGGGCATCGCGCATACACGCTGGGCCACGCATGGCGCACCGGTCACCGACAACGCGCACCCGATCTTCTCGCGGGATGCGCTGGCGTTGGTACACAACGGCATCATCGAAAACTACGAGACCTTGCGCGAAATGCTGCGCGGCAAGGGTTACGAGTTCGTCTCGCAGACCGACACCGAGGTTATCGCGCACCTGGTCCATAGCCTGTATCGCGGCGACCTGTTCGCTGCGGTGCGCGAGGCGATCGCGCAACTGCACGGCGCGTATGCGATCGCGGTGCTGCACAAGGATCAGCCGCATACGGTGGTCGGCGCGCGTCAGGGCTCGCCGCTCGTGGTCGGGCTCGGGGACGGCGAAAACTTCCTCGCATCGGACGCGCTCGCGCTCGCAGGCAGCACCGAGCGCTTCATCTTCCTCGAGGAAGGCGACGTCTGCGAACTGTCGCTCGATGGCGTGCGCATCGCCGATCGCCAGGGCGAGGCCGCGCAACGCGAGGTGCGCCAGGTCGCGGCCTATGGCGGCGCGGTCGAACTCGGCCCGTATCGCCACTTCATGCAGAAGGAAATCTTCGAGCAGCCGCGCGCGATCACCGACACGATTCCGCAGGCCGACGCGTTCGATGCGTCGATCTTCGGCGAAGACGCGCGCCAGGTGTTCGCGGACATCGACAGCCTGCTGATTCTCGCGTGCGGCACCAGCTACTATTCGGGGCTCACCGCCAAGTACTGGCTCGAATCGCTCGCGAAGATTCCGACTCAGGTCGAGATCGCGAGCGAGTATCGCTATCGCGAGTCGGTGCCGAATCCGAAGTCGCTGGTGGTGGTGATTTCGCAGTCGGGCGAAACCGCCGACACGCTCGCGGCGCTCAAGCACGCGCAGGAGCTCGGCCACAAGCACACGCTCGCGATCTGCAACGTCGGCACGAGCGCGATGGTGCGGCAGACCGAGTTGTCGTTCCTCACGCACGCGGGCCGCGAGATCGGCGTCGCGTCGACCAAGGCATTCACGACGCAGCTGGTTGCGCTGTTCACGCTGGCGGCAACGCTCGCGAAGCTGCGCGGACGTTTGAACGACGACCAGGAAGCGAGTTATCTGAAGCAGTTGCGCCACCTGCCGGCGGCGCTCAACAGCGTGCTCGCGCTGGAGCCGCAGATCATCGCGTGGTCGGAGGAGTTTTCGCGCAAGGAACACGCGTTGTTCCTCGGACGCGGCATGCACTATCCGATCGCGCTCGAAGGCGCGCTGAAGCTCAAGGAGATTTCGTATATCCACGCCGAGGCGTATCCGGCTGGCGAGCTGAAGCACGGGCCGCTGGCGCTCGTGACCGAAGCGATGCCGGTGGTGACGGTCGCGCCGAACGACGCGCTGCTCGAAAAGCTGAAGTCGAACATCCAGGAAGTGCGCGCGCGCGGCGGCGAGCTTTATGTGTTCGCCGATGCCGATACGAAGATCGTCAACGGCGAAGGGCTGCATGTGATCCGGATGCCAGAGCACTATGGCTTGCTGTCGCCGATCCTGCACGTCGTGCCGCTGCAGTTGCTCGCGTATCACACCGCTTGTGCGCGTGGCACGGATGTGGATAAGCCGCGGAACCTGGCGAAGTCGGTGACGGTGGAGTGACGAAGACGTAGCGGCAAACCGGGCCGCAAGCTCACGCATTCCGCCGCGCCGCCATGCGGTCCGGCGGACGAAACACCATCGGCATCTGTCTTTCCACGATGCCTCGACGTGACGACGCCACATCGACTACCCTCTGTCGACATCCCACGTGGCCTCGTCATCATGAAGACCTCATCTCCCAACACGCTAACCGAAAAGCTGAAGTCACGCGTCGTGCTAATCGCGCTGTTCGTCGGTTCGATGTGGGCGGTGTTCTTTCTGTCGGTTGCGTTGCCGTTCCTGCATCTGAGCGAACACGGCGTCGTGCCGCGGTCGCTCGACGGCTTGCAGGGCATCCTGTTCGCACCGTGGCTGCATGCGAGCGTCGGACACATCGCCGCCAACACGAGCGGGCTCGTCGTACTCGGCTGGCTGTGTACGTGGCCGAACATCGCCGGCTTCTGGCGCGCGACCATCGGCGCGATGCTCGGCGCCGGTCTTTGCGCGTGGCTATTCGGCGCGTCGTATTCGGTGCATATCGGCGCGAGTGGGCTGGTGTTCGGCTATGCGGGCTACCTGGTCGCCCGCGGCTACTACACGCGCAATCTCGTGTCGATCCTCGTGGCCCTGGTCGTCGTCAGCAGCTACGGTCTGAGCCTGCTGTTCGGCGTACTGCCGATCTATCCGGATGTGTCGTGGCAGAGCCATGTCGGCGGCGTGCTCGGTGGGGTGCTCGCCGCGCGTGCGGGGGCCGGCGCGGCAATCCGGGTACGCGTGCGTTGACCCACCCGCATTTTTTCGCGTATCGGCATATCGCCGGGTGATCGGCGAAACCTACAACTCCGGCCGCGCCAGATCGCTCGCGACGATGTGTTCGCCATACACCTGCGCGGCCGCGAGCGCTTCGAGTCGGCTCGCGTGTGGGCCCAGTTCGGGCGCGCCATCGAATGGAAACAGCACGCGGCCGTCGGTCGTGCGCAGCACCTTCAACACGCCGAAGAAGCGCCGGTAGCCGGCCATTTTCGCGCTCGCCGAAATCTCGAAGTCGTCCTCCGACGTGCCGGGGACGCTGGGAATAAACGCGGTCTTGCTCATAGCTGAAAACATCGGTTGTTCGTTGAGGCGGCGCGCAACGATGCGCGCCGCCGACGCGCATTGTCTCAAATCGGCGCGAAGCGTGAATCGAGTCGGCAACCCGCTGGTTCGCCAATGGTTTTATCGGTGAACGAACGTCAACTTTCACGGCAATGTCATAGGCGCTCCATAAAGTCTGCCCGCAAATAAAACCGCATCCCCGACAGGGCAACAAAGAGACAGCAACAGAGGGCAACGAACATGTCACACCGCATTGGGCTACGCGCACTCATCATGGCCGCTTGCGCGGCTTTAATCGCTTTGATCGTGGCCGCCTGCGGCTCGTCTTCTTCGTCCGGCGGGCTGCAACTGACCGGACAGCAGCAGATTCGCCACGTCTTCGTGATCACGCTCGAAAACGAAAACTACGCGACCACATTCGGCGCCAACACCAAAGCGCCGTATCTCGCGCAAACGCTGGCATCGCAAGGCGCGCTCGTGCAGCAGTACTACGGCACGGGCCACGTGAGTCTCGACAACTACATCTCGATGATCAGCGGCCAGTCGCCGACCAACGAGACCGACAACGACTGCATGACCTATCAGGACTTCAAGCTGACCGGCATGACGTCCGATGGCCAGGCGATCGGCTCGGGCTGCGTGTATCCGGCGAGCGTGAAGACGTTGCCGGACCAGCTGAAGGCAGCGGGCTATACGTGGAAGGGCTATGAAGGCGACATGGGCAACGATCCGTCGCGCGAAGCCGCTACCTGCGGCCATCCGACGCTGAACACGACGGACCTCACGCAGTCGGCCGAAGCGCCGAGCGCGGCCGTGCCGCTCGGCGACCAGTATGCGACGCGCCACAATCCGTTCATGTACTTCCACTCGATCATCGATTCGCCGGATTGCGGACAGCACGTCGTCAATCTGAATAACCTGCAGAACGATCTGCAATCGGTCTCGACCACGGCGAACTTCAACCTGATCACGCCGAACCTGTGCGACGACGGCCACGACGCACCTTGCGTGAACGGCCAGCCGGGCGGCCTGACGAGCGCGAACACGTTCCTGCAGAAGTGGGTGCCGATCATCACCGCATCGCCGGCGTTCCAGAAGGATGGCCTGCTGATCATCAACTTCGACGAAAGCAGCTACGCGACGGTCACGCAGTCCGCGTCGGGCGAGGATCTGGTATTTGCGGGCACGACCTGCTGTAGCCAGCAACCCGGCCCGAACCTGCCGTCGTTCCCGGAGACTTCGTCGCTCGCCTATAACGGCATCACGATCAACCTGACCAAGTCGAGCTACGGCGGCGACCAGACCGGCGCTGTGATGATCTCGAAGTTCATCAAGCCGGGTACGGTGTCCACGGTGCCGTACAACCACTATTCGATGCTGAAGAGCATCGAGGACATCTTCCAGCTGGACCACCTCGGGTATGCGGGACAGGCCGGTCTGGTGGGGTTCGGCAGCGACATCTTCACGAACCTGTAAAAGACTCGATGCTGTCTTCTGTCATGCGATTCACGGCGCGCGCGAGCGCGCGTCGGATAGCGCTCGCCGCCCTGATGGGCGGCGCGTTACTGGGGGGCGCCGGTGCGGCGCGCGCTGTTGCGTCGAATGCGACACCGGCATCCGCCGATGCGAAGCCCGTCTATAGTGACGCCGCCGCGCTCGGCAAACTGATGTTCTTCGATCCGGCGCTGTCGGCTTCGGGCAAGATGTCGTGCGCGAGCTGTCACAGTCCCGAGCACGCGTACGGGCCGCCCAACGGTCTCGCCGCGCAACTGGGCGGCGTGGACTTGCATCAGCAGGGCACGCGCGCGGTGCCGAGCCTGCGCTACGTGCTGAACCGTACGCCGATCTGGACGCATGCGCAGGCGGCGAGCCTGTCCGAGCGGCTCAGCGAAACGGACAACGCGCCGGTCGGCGGCTTCGGCTGGGACGGGCGCTTCAACTATCTGCACGATCAGGCGAACTTCCCGCTGTTCAATCCGAACGAGATGGCCAACAAGGATCCGGCCGCATTGCTCGCGAAGATGCAGCGCGCGCCATACGCTGCGCGCTTCAAGGAAGTATTCGGCCAGAACATTTTTGCCGATCCGACCAAGGCGTTCACCCAGGCGATGTACGCGATCGAGCGCTTCGAGCTCGAAGACCCGAGTTTTCATCCGTACACGAGCAAGTTCGACTACTACCTGGACGGGAAAGTGCAACTAACTGCACAAGAGTTGCGCGGCAAAAAACTGTTCGACGACCCCGCCGGCGGCAATTGCGCATCCTGTCATATCGACCAGTCGGGCGTGAACGGCGCTCATCCGCTTTTCACCGACTTCAACTTTCAGGCGCTTGGCGTGCCGCGCAACGCTGAACTGAAGGTCAACGCCGATCCGAAGTATTTCGACATGGGCCTGTGCGGACCATTGCGTACGGATCAGAGCGACAAGCTGAACTGCGGACTGTTCAAGTCGGTATCGCTGCGCAATACCGCGACGCGTCACGTGTTTTTTCACAACGGTCGCTTCCACACGCTGAAAGAGGCCTTGCGTTTCTACGTGCAACGCGATACGAACCCGGACAAGTGGTATCCAAGGGATGCGCACGGCAAAGTCGACAAATTCAACGATCTGCCGGTCGCACTGCGCGTGAACGTCGATACGACCAACGAGCCGCTGACGCGCAAAACGGGCGAGCGTCCGGTCTGGTCCGAGCGTGATATCGACGACGTCGCCGCGTTCCTCGCGACGCTGAGCGACGGCTATGACCTGAAGTCAAAAGCGGTCAAATGAACCCATCGGAAAGCGGGACGAGTTCCGCTCACCCTTGATTTAAAAGACAAAAATTGCCGAGGAAAGGCGCCGCCCGATGCAGCGGCGCTATAATGCGCGGATCTTTGCTTCCTCCGACGTCCACTATGAGCCGGTTACTTTGCCTGATCGTGCTTTCGCTCGGCCTCGCGCAAACCGCGGCGGCCGACGAAAACACCGACCGAATATCGGCGTACCTGACGCAGAAGTTCGGTGTGGGCAAAGAAAAGGCTCAAAAGATCTCCGACGCGGTGCAATCCGCCGCCAACAAATACTCCCTTCCTCCGGCGCTGCTGCTCGCCATCATCTCGATCGAATCCCGCTTCAAGGAAAAAGCCCGCGGCGCCAATGGCGCGACGGGGCTGATGCAGGTCGTGCCGCAGGCGCACCGCGGCCTGCTGCGCAACGTGAAGGATCTGACCGAGCCGGGTGCGAACATCGAAGCGGGCTCGGCGATTCTGTACGGCTACATGCGCTCGGCGAACGGCGATCTGAATACCGCGCTCAAGAGCTATGGCGGCTCGAAGGCCTATGCGCAGAAGGTGAATCTGCGCGTGGAGGATTTCGCGGCGGTTGCGACACCCGCTGACGGCGCTTCCGGGGCCGCTGGGCGGCCCGCGTCGTGCGAGGCGGATCGTTGCGCCAGCGCGAACCCGTGGGCCGACGCGTTCAGCGTGCCGGCGGCGCTCATTGCATCCGCGGCGCCCGCCGCGAGCGGGGCAGCCGGGGCATCGTCGGCCGCGACCTCTGGGTCGACTTCGGCCGCGACGGTGGGCTCGGCGCGCACGACGTCGAACTAGGCACGCACGCGCGGTCTCTTCTCGCATTTTCGCCCGTTTGCACTGCGAGGGCGCGGCGGCGTGCTTCAAGTTGACGCCCTGTTTCCCGCTGTAATAGGGTCCGGGCTGTACCTTGCACGCTTTTTACGCACGTGACGCTGCCCGCTCTACAATGCATTTCCATTCGCGCTCACGAGGCGCTTCTCGCAACCGATCATGCAGAACCCCTTTTCCCGCACCACCGCCGCGGCCCTGTTCGGGCTGGTCGCGCTCACGGCATGCAGCAGCACGCCGCAACCCCAATTCACCCAGGAACTGTTCGAAACCGGCGCAAGCCCGTACGCGCGCAATTTCAATTCGAGTACGGGCGATAGCTGCGAAGCCGCGCGCCGCGCATTGCTGAGCCAAGGCTATCTGACGACGATGTCGCGTCCCGATACCGTCGACGGCACGAAGAATTTTCAGCCGACCGGCGATTCGCACGTGGTCGTCGAATTTCACGTCGTGTGCACGCCCGGCGAAGAGGCGGCCGATACCAGCATCGTGTACGTGAACGCGGTGCAGAACGGCTTCGCATTGAAGAAGAGCGATACGTCGGCGAGCGTCGGGCTCAGCGTGCTCGGTTCGCTGTCGCTGCCGATTCGCTCGAATAGCGACGCGATGGTGAAGATCTCGAGCGAGACGATTCCGTCGGGCAAGTTCTATGACCGCTTTTTCGGTCTCGTCGATCATTACTTGCAGACGGTCGTGCGCACGCAGCCGGTGACGAGCAGCCCGATCGAGACGCGGACGCTGCCGATGCCGGTAGCAGCGCCGCTTCAACTGACGATCCCTGAGCCGGTGCCCGAGCCGGTAGCGGCGACCACCTCCGCTGCAGTTCGAGCGACGCCGACCGTGCCGGTTCAGACGACGTCACCAGCGCCCGCCCAACCGACGACCGACAAGCCTGTCGCCGTGAAGCCACCAGCTGCGGCTCAGGCGGTCGAGTCAGCGCCCGCGCCAGAGCAGTTAACCGCACCCGCACCGGTTCCGTTGACGACACCGTCGACATCCTCGCCGGTCCAACCCGCCGACCCGATTGGCCAGGCTGCAGCGATCGAACCCGCGAGCGGCACGGCGCCTCTGGTGCCGTGACAGCGGCGCAGCGGCTTTCGCATCGAGGCTGATCAAGGTCCGATCAGCCTCTGATTCAGGCGCGCAGCGATATTCACCTTATGGTGTTTACTTGATACGTATACATACGTAGTAGTTAACAAGGGTTAACCGATTCTGTGGATAAGTCGCAAATGTCGCGCCGCTTCAACATCATGCGAAACCTATAACCCTGCGGAACACGTCGGTAGAAAAACTACATAACTGGGATAAGTTCGAACACCGTTTGCCGACCCTGATCTTTATCAAGATTTCGCGCACAGGCTGTTCGTCGCGCTAACCCGAAGTTATTCAGAGGTCGCTGTGGATAACCACGCCTCCGACCGACACTTCCCGTTGCTCCCGCATCGACGGCTCGCGCGACGCGAAGGGCTCGCCAACGCACAGATTTCCGCCCACCGAACGCGCACATTGATAACTCGGTACGAAGATTGCACGCCGTCTTATTGCAAGCGCAACTGTTGCTATTTAGTCAAAACCATTTGCCCAGCGAACAATCCGGCATAGAGTTAAAGTGCTTTGTGAGGTTTCTGGTGCAGTGCGGGGGATGTATGAAACGCAGATCAGCACGACAGCTAGTCCGTCTTCTGTCGGACCTTCGACATGCGGCCCATTGCAGCTCGTTGCGCGCGGTCGCGACCAGTCGGATGATGGCGCTGGCAGCCGCCGAGGCCGCCGAGAACGGCGACGCCGCTCGCGACGACGACAGTCCCGAGTCCACGCGCGATGCGCAGCGCGACAAGCTGTTCCGGAGCAGATCATGAGAGCCGCGAGCGAACAGTCGTTGCGGTTTCTGGTCGAGAAGTGGCTTTCGCCATCGCCGGCCGAGCCGGTTCACGTGACGGAGTTCAGCCGCACACGTGCGGGCGGGCGGCGCTATGTGCGGGTGGAGACGTCGCCGGAACAGGGCGGGCGGGGTTTGTTCTTCTTTCGCCACGACGACGGCTGCTGGTGCGTGTTTCCGCCAACCGCCGATACGCCGAGCCCATTCGCTCATCCGCGCGCGGCATAGTTGGGCGAAGGGGCAAGACGCCTGTCGGCGCGCATCGCGCACCGAGCGTTGGCGTCGAATCGTTTTATAACGCTGTAAATCACATCACCTGCGGCGCACGCTGCCGGGCGCGTTTCCAGCCCGGCAGTATCTGACACACGATCAATCCCGCGAGCATCAGCGCAGAGCCGAACAACGCGCGAGTCGTCAGCGTTTCGCCGAGGACGAGCCAGCCCGCAAACGCCGCGAACACGCCTTCCATGCTGAAAATCACCGCCGCATGCGAGGGCGCCGCGTAGCGCTGCGCGACCACCTGGATCGTATACGCGACGCCCACCGATAACGCACCGCCGTACGCGATCGTCGGCGCGGCTCGCGCAATTATCGCGGCGCTAAAGGGTTCGACGGCAAGGCCGATCGACAGGCACACGAGCCCACAGGTCACGAACTGCGCGAGTGCGAGCATCAGCGTGTCGTGGCGCGCCGCGAAGCGACCGACCAGCATCATCTGCGCGGAAATCACCAGCGCCCCGGCGAGCTGATACCAGTCGCCGTACAGCATCGAAAAGTGCTCGTCGACGCTCAGGAAGTACATGCCAACGGCCGCCAGTAGCGCGCCAAGCCACGTACCGAGGCCAGTCCGGTGGCGAAACAGCACGCCGAGCAGCGGCACGATCACCACATACAGCGAACTGATGAAGCCCGCGTTCGCGATCTTCGTGTACTGCAGGCCGATCTGCTGCGGCGAGATCGACACGGCCAGCACGACGCCGAGCAGCCCGCCCGCGCCAAGCAGTTCGCGGGCTCCGCCGGGCGCGCGCTTCGTCAGCTCGGCGAGCGCCGCGCGGCGCACGCAGACGATCATCGTCAGCACGACGAGCGCGCCGAGCAGAAAGCGCAAGCCGGTAAACAGGAACGGGCCGATCGTATCGAGGCTCAGTCGCTGTGCGACGAACGCGGAGCCCCAGATCATCGCGGCGATCAGCATCAGCACGTTCGCGCGCAGGTGTTGGCGGGTATCGGGATTCAAGATTTCTTCTGATTTGTCTTGGGATCGCGCTGGGAAGCCGCGCAGGCGCGCCACGCGGTGCTCAGCCGGTAAGGAATCGCTCACATGATACGCGGGCGTTGCGCGCCGGGCAGGCAAACCCCGCGAGTCGCGCGATAATCGCGCAACGGCCGTGCGGTCGCCGGCCTGCGGATCGCGGTGATCAAGCGACTTGCGGATCGGACCGCGATCCCCCGCTCCTTCCACGAGCAAACGACATGGACGACAAGGACTGGATCGCGGGCGCCGCGAAGGCGCTCGCGATCATCGAAGCATTCGACGAAGAGCACGCGCGCATGACGCCAACGATGGTCGCCGCGCGCGCCGGCCTGTCGCGCACGGCTGCGCGCCGCTATCTGCTGACGCTGCGCGAGCTCGGCTACGTCGACACCGACGGCAAGCTGTTCTGGCTCGCGCCGCGCGTGCTGCGGCTCGGCCAGTCTTACCTCGATTCGGCGCGGCTGCCGCGCACGGTGCAACCGTTCCTGCAGCGGATCACCGCGACCGTGCAGGAAACCGCGCTGGTCGCGATCCTCGACGAACACGACGTCGTCTACGTCGCGCGCAACGGCGTGAATCGGGCGATGGCGGTCGGCTTCGTGACCGGCTCGCGCGCGCCGGCGCCGTTATCGTCGGCGGGGCTCGTGCTGCTCGCGTTCCAGCCGCCCGACAGCATCGACCCGTGGCTCGCGTCGTATCCGATCAAGGTTTTCACGCCGTACACCTATTCGACCGTCGAACGGCTCAGAGAAGTGCTTGGCGAAATCCGCCGCAACGGCTACGTGGTCACCGACCAGCAGCTCGAGATCGGTGTGCGCGGCGTCGCGGTCCCGCTGCGCGACCGGCACGGTACGGTGGTCGCGGCGATCAGCGTCAGCATGCCGATCGGCGAGGAGTCGGCGAACGCCGCGCTGCACCGCGTTTTGCCGGCGCTGCAGGAGACCGCGAGCCTGCTGCGGAACCTGGTTTGAGCGCCGCGAAGCGGTCGGCGAGGCGCGCGGGCCGCGGCTTCACGGGGACCTGGCAGGGTCCCCGCTGCGGCTTGCAGGTAGATGAAAGCACGCTGAAAGCAGGCTGTCTCCCGGAAAATACATATCGAGTTTTGCGCATGACAAACCGCCTACGCCTGGGTAATACTCTCCCGCGGGGAGCACAAGGCACCTCGAAGTCCAGCCGCTCTACCGTGCAGCTGTATTCATTCACATTGACTCAGTCGTCTGGTTTGGGGATCAACACATGAAAAAAGTTATCGTCTCGCTCGCAGCCGCTTCGATCGCACTCGTTTCCGTTCAGGCTTTCGCGCAGGCATCGGATGCCGCTGCTATGGAAGCAGCAAGCGCACCGAAGAAGCACCACGTCAAGCAGCTGAAGACCCACGGCAAGAAGGCACACGTTTCCGCCGCAGCTTCGGCAGCAGGCACGAACGACAAGGGCGTGCAGAACTAAGCCAACGCGCGCTCGTTGGGCGCGACGTAGCGCTGCGCCGCACCGGTTGCCGGTCGGTGCAGCCGGTGACGGCAGATGCGTTGCCAGCAAAAAGGCCAGAGCTCGCGCTCTGGCCTTTTTGCTGTTGCGGCGGATATTGCGCGCGGGAAGATCAGCCCGCGAGCCCGCGCCGGATCACTTCATCCAGCAGCCCGTTCAGGCCGTCCGGATGACTGGCGGCGCGCGTTTTCAGCTCCTCCACCAGCTCGCCGTTGAGCTTGCACGCAAACGGGACGAGGCCTTGCGCCTGATCGAGCTTGCGCTGCTCGCGCCGGTCGATCTTCGGCTCGGTCGCCGCGTTCTTGCCACCGCGGTTAGCGGTCGCCTGTTTCATCGCGTTGCCCAGTTTCAGCGCCTTGTTCTTTTCAAGGTCGGTTTTTTTCATCATCGGAAAGGCCTCTGCCAAATAGATCAACCCGCATTGTACGCAAGCGCGGGGCGTCAGCCGACACCGTCCGGTGCGCCGGCGGAGACGCTGTCCATCAACGCGCGCATCCTCTGCCAATGCGTGCCTTCCCAGAACACGCGTCCGCATACATCGCAGGTCACGAAGCGGCTGTGCCGCTGCAGCACGCCGCGCGGCACGCGCGGGCCGGCTTCCTCGCGTGCGATGCGTCGCAGCGGCGCGTTGCATACGAGGCATAGCCGAAACGGTTGCGCGCTGCGCGCGAGATCGAGCCGCTCGAACACTTCGCGCAACTGCTCGCGCGGCCGCAGCGCGCGCACGTAGCAGCCATGCGTGATGTTGCGGCGTTTGAGCAACTCGCGGTCGCGCGTCAGCACGATGCGCTGCTGCGCGGCGGCGAGCGCCTCGATATCGGCGTCGGGAAAGTGGTTGTCGTACAGCGTATCGAAGCCCGCAAGCCGCAGAAGCGGCGCGAGGCCGCCGAGATGCGCATCGGCGATGAAGCGCATCACGCGCAACGGCCGCTCGCGCACGCGCAGCAGCGGCTGGATGTCGAGCGTCTCGAATTTCGGATAGACCGCGACGCGGTCGCCGTCGGCGAGCGGATGATCGAAACCGACCGAGTCGCCGTTCACCAGTATCAGCTCGACCTCGGTATGCGGCACACCGAGCACTTCGATCATGTGCTTGGTCGTTGCGCCGCGCGCGCAGACGCAGGTGAACGCGCGCCGGCGCAGCGGCCGGGCGATGAAGTCGTTCAGCTCCTCGTAGAAGCGGAATGTCGCGGTGACCATGCCTTCAGTATCGCACCGCTCGGGTTGCGCGTTGTCCTGCGCTTGTCGCATGAGTGTGCTCTACTTCAGGTTCTTTAGAAGACGGAGCGATAGATGGACATCGGTTTTATCGGTCTCGGCGAGATGGGCGCCGCGATGGTTGCAAACATTCTGAAAGCCGGGCACCAGGTGCGCGTGTGGAACCGCTCACCGGAAAAGGCTCAGCCGCTGGCCGGGCTGGGCGCGCAAGTCGTCGCGACGCCGGCTGAAGCGTTTGCGGGCGACGCCGTGTTCTCGATGCTCGCCGACGATGCCGCGCTGCGCGAAGTCATCACCGCGTCGTTGCTCGAACATGCGCCGCGCGGGCTGATCCACGCGAATATGGCGACGATTTCCGTGGCGCTCGCCGAGGAACTGGCGACCGCGCACGCGTCGCGCGGCGTGCATTACGTCGCCGCACCGGTGCTCGGGCGGCCCGACGTCGCGGCCGCGGGCAAGCTGACGATCGTCGCCGGCGGCCCGGCCGAATCGATCGACCGGATCCAGCCGATTTTCGACGCACTCGGCCAGAAGACCTGGCGCATCGGCTCGCTGCCGCAGCAGGCGAACGTGATGAAGCTGGCCGCGAACTTCATGCTCGGCGCGGCGATCGAGACGCTCGGCGAAGCGGCCGCGCTCGTGACGGGCCACGGCCTCGCGATGCAGGACTTTCTCGACGTGATCACGAGCGGTCTGTTCCCGGGACCGGTGTACTCGGGCTACGGCAAGCTGATCGCCGAGCAGCGCTTCGAGCCGGCGCTGTTCAAGGCGCGTCTGGGACTGAAGGACGTGCGCCTCGCGCTCGCCGCCGCCGATGCGGTGACGACGCCGATGCCGGTCGCGAGCGTGGTTCGCGACAGCCTGATCGAGGCGATCGCGCACGGCGACGGCGAGAAGGATTTCGCGGTGCTGGGTCAGGTCGCGACGCGCCGGGCCGGCCGCTGACGGCGCTGTCGATCGCCCGACGCGAGCGATCGACGCAGCGTGGCCGCATGAGTCACGCTGGGCGGCAAGGCATAATAGCCGCCCGATCCCCCTACACCCGATTTCGATGACTCTGCATACCTGGTGGCTGTTCGCCGCCACCGTTTTCGTCGTTTCCGCGATTCCCGGTCCCAACATGCTGCTCGTGATGACGCACGGCGCCCAGCACGGCCTGCGTCGCGCGAGCGCGACGATGGCCGGTTGTCTGTCGGCGCTGGTGCTGATGCTGGCGGTATCGGCGGCGGGGCTCGGCGTGTTTCTGGCGGCATGGCCGACCATGTTCAATACACTGCGCATGATCGGCGCGGCCTACCTCGTATATCTGGGCATCAAGGCATGGCGCGCGCCGGCCGACGAAACCGCCGCGCACAACGTCGACGACCTGACAGCCCGGCCCGCGCGCTCGCGCTTCGCGCTATTTCGCAACGGCTTTCTGGTCGCGAGCAGCAATCCGAAGGCGATCCTGTTCGCGGCCGCGCTGCTGCCGCAATTCATCGATGCAACCCAGCCGAAGTTGCCGCAGTTCGGCGTGCTGCTCGCGACGTTCGCGTCGATCGAGGTCAGCTGGTATCTCGTGTATGCGGGTTTTGGCACGCGCATCGGCGCCAGGTTGAAGAGCCGCAGCGTCGCGCGGATGTTCAACCGGCTGACGGGCGGTGTGTTCGTCGGTTTCGGCGCGATGATGGCGCTGGTGAGGCACTAAGCACCGCGCGTGTCGGCAGACAAGGGAAAACTGAGCCGTACCCATGTGACCGTTGTATGTCTGCAACATTGAGGGTCAACCCTAATTTTCATGTTGCAACGCACCAAGCGGTCTGCTATAGTTCGTCTTGTCTCCTCCATGTCTCCTCTGATATGGATTCAGCCCGCCAACCTAGGTGGGCTTTTTTTTGCCCGGAATTCGCCGCGCGCCCAAAGCGGCGCCGCGACCGCGGAAAATCAAATTCAGAACTTATACGACACGGCCAGGAAGGAAATGATCGGGTTTGCGCCCAGATCCGCCTTCGACACGCCAAGCTCCGTCCCATCGGCCGCCTTGATGATGACCGACGACGTCGTCTTCAGCGCGATATACGTGACCGACGCAACGAGCCCCCAGTGCTCGGTGATGTTGTACGCAAGGCCCGCGTTGAACACCGGCGCCCACGACGACGACGCCTTCGCCGACACCTGCGTCAGCCCCGGCTTGCCCGCACCGGCGGCGAGTATGGCGCCGAGGCTACCAGGCAGAAATGTCTTGTATCAATTTTAATGAGCGGGCTTTAAAACAAAATCTATGGTCAGCCTGACTTTTGCAAGCGAGGTGGTGTTGACGTAAATTGGGCTTGCGCAAATCTATCCGGGGTCGTTGTGGGAACAGGTTCCCGCCCCATGATGAGAGCCGCGCCGGGCAAACCTTAAAAAAGCCGCAGTATCGGAATACTATTTGCTTTGCCAGGTTGCTTGCTCGGCCGTTGAGCCGTTTATGTCTTCACGTATCTCGCGTCGCAAAACCAGGAAGTGACTTGGGTCAGAAGGAGTAACGTAGGCGGCGCACAGTCAGGCTGCGGCCACAGCCTGAGCACTTTGGTAGTGTGTTCCGCGGGCGAGGATGGCCCAGGCGATCCTCGCCAATTTGTTGGCCAACGCACAAGCGACCACGTTGGAATGCCGTCGGGCCAGCAGGTCGCGGACCCAGGCCCCCAGGCGATCGGCGTGCCGCTCGATGTGCAGCATGAGCGCTCTCGCGCACTGGACTAACAGTCGCCTCAAATTCTTATCGCCGCGCTTGCTGATTCCCAGCAGCGTGGGCTTGCCGCCGGTACTGTATTGGCGTGGAACCAGCCCGATGGATGCGGCGAACTGGCGAGCGCAAGCGAACTGGTGGGCGTCGCCCAATTCGGTTGCCAGCACGCTGGCCGTGATTGGGCCGATGCCGGGAATTTCCAACAGGCGCTGGCTGCGTTCGTCCTCCCGCAGTTGCCGGATCAATTCGCTTTCGAGTTGCGCGACTTGTTCGTCGAGGTACTTGAAATGTGCCTGCAGACGCTCGAGCAGCGCGACTAGTCGCGGCGGCAGATCATGCGAGGCCAGCACGGCAGGAAGTCGGCGGATGACGCCCATCCCCTTGGGCAGGCTCACGCCGAACTCGAGTAGAAAGGCATGAATCTGGTTGACCGTGCCGGTACGGTCGCGCACCAGCGCTTCGCGTACCCGATGCAGCGCTGAGATCGTCTGCTGCACCTCGTTGCGCGGACTGACGAACCGCATGCTGGGACGTGACGCGGCCTCGCAGATCGCTTGCGCGTCGGCGAAGTCATTCTTGTTGCCTTGCACGAAAGGTTTGACGAACTGCGGGGATATCAGCTTCGGGTGGTGCCCAAGTTCCTGGAGGCGACGGGCGACCCAGTGAGCGCCGGCACAGGCTTCCATGACCACCGTGCAGCTCGGAACACGGGCAAGCAGTGTGAACATCTGGTTGCGCGTCAGCTTCTTGCGCAACACCATGTGGCCCGATGCGGACTGTGCGTGCAGGTGAAAGCAATGCTTGCCAAGATCGATTCCAATCAACGAGATGGTGTCCATGACGATCTCCCATAAGGAAACAGCCCGATCAGCGTAAGCCGATCGGGCTGTTTCGGTCAGGCTGACCATCTCATTAAAGCCGGTCTGCAAAGACCGGCTTTTTTCGTGGCACCGCGGATGCGGGTCGACTCGCCTAGCGTTTCAAACCGGTGTCTTCGGCCGCGCCGATCGCGAGATTCATGCACTGGATCGCCGCACCCGACGCGCCCTTACCGAGATTGTCCAGCCGCGCGACGGTCACGAAGCGCTCTTCGTTGCCGAACACGAACAGGTCGACGCGGTTGGTGTCGTTGTTCGCCTGCACATCGAAGAAGCCGTTGTCGAGACTCGCGTCGGCGTTGAACGGCGCGACGTGCACGAACGCTTCGCCCGCGTAGTATTCGGCGAACTGAGCCTGCACGTCCTGCGGCGTCGTCTTCTTCGCGAGCTGGCCCGGCGAGAAGTACGTGGTGACCGCGAGGCCCTTGTAGAAGTCGCCGACGATCGGCGTGAAGATCGGCGCCGACTTCAGGCCCGTATGCGTGGCCATTTCCGGCAGGTGCTTGTGCGTGAGGCCGAGCGCGTACGGGCGCGGGCTCTTGAGTCTGTCGTTGCCGCCGGCTTCGTAGTCGGCAATCATCTTCTTGCCGCCGCCGCTGTAGCCAGTGATCGAATAGGCGTGCGCGGCGAACTCGGGCGCGACGACGCCGCCTTCGACGAGCGGGCGCATCGCGAGCACGAACGCCGAGGCGTGGCAGCCCGGCACGGCGATGCGTTTGGCGGTGCGCAGGCGCTCGCGCTGCGAGCGAGCCAGCTCGGGCAGGCCGTAGGCCCAGTCGGGCGAGGTGCGGAACGCGGTGCTCGCGTCGATCAGCACCGTGCGGTCGTTCTCGACGAGCGAGGCCGACTCGCGCGAGGCGACATCGGGCAGACACAGGAACGTGACGTCCGACGCGTTGATGAGACGACGGCGCTCGTCCAGGTCCTTGCGCTTCGCTTCTTCGATACGCAGGATTTCGACGTCGGCGCGCTGCGACAGGTATTCAAAAATTTTCAGGCCGGTCGTGCCTTCCTGTCCGTCGACAAAAACTTTCGTGCTCATCTCGATCTCACTCGCTGGAAACGGGGCGCGACGCCGCGCCGGAACGTTATTTTAAGACGTCATCGCCGCGACCGTGCGGTGCAGCGCGAAAAAACGACGATGCGCGCACAACGTGATGTTGGCGTGACCCGTTGCGCGGCGAATGCGGGCTGATGACCGAAGATGAACCGCCGATGAGCCGCGACGTCGTTTCGGCGCCGTTCAGCCATTAGCCGCGCGCCGCTACCCGCGCGGCGCTACCCGCGCGGCGCTACCCGCGCGGCGCGATCCAGCGCGCGGTGACGCCCGCAATGCGCGCGCCGAACAGGCGCGCGGTTTCGAGATCGCCCGGCGGCGGCGCTTCGTCGGGCGACGCATCGGCCGCCGATTGCGTAAGCAGTCCGGTAAAGCCGCCGACGAAGTTCAGATCGTTGCGCGTCGCGGCCTTCGTGTTCGACGGCATCATGCCGGTGCCGGCCCAGATCATGCTGTGCTGCATCGCCAGCGTGACGAAGTACTGGATGGTCGAGAACTTGTCGCCGTTCATCGTCGCCGAGTTCGTGAAGCCGGCTGCGATCTTGTCTTTCCACGCCTGCGCGAACCACGGTTTCGAACTGGCGTCGGCGAACTTCTTGAAGTCGGCCGACGGGCCGCCCATGTAGGTCGGCGCGCCGAAGATCAGCGCGTCGGCGGCGGCGAGTTCGTCCCACGAGGCGTCGTCGAGGTCGCCGACCGGCATCATCTTCGCCTGCGCACCGGCTTCCAGCGCGCCCGCGAGCACGGCTTCGGCGACCTTCTTCGTGTGGCCGTAGCCACTGTGATAAACGATGACGATCTTCGACATGAAGTGCTCCAGCAAAGCGATCGGGAAGGCGAACGGCGCAAGCCAGGCGATGCGGCGCGGCGGCGCCCCATCACGACCGCGACGGCCGCCACTAGCGCCCGTAATTGACCTCGAGCCGCGCGCTGCCGATCGCGGCCGTGCCGATCTCGTGATCGAACATCAACGCGGGACGTCCTTGCGCGAGACGCAGATCGGCCGAGTTCAGCGCGTACACGGTGATGATATAGCGATGCGGTTTGCCGGGCGGCGGGCACGGGCCGCCATAGCCGTCGGTATCGAAGTCGTTGCGCGCTTCGACCGCGCCGAGCTTGCCCAGGAAACCGGACGAGCTCGCATTCTCGGGCAGGCTGTCGACCGTGGCGGGGATGCCCGCGACCGCCCAGTGCCACCAGCCGCGCCCCGGCGCGTCCTCGTCGAACATCGTGATCGCGAAGCCGCGCGTACCGGCCGGCGCGTCGCGCCATGAGAGCTGCGGTGAACGGTTGCCGCCCTTGCAGTCGTTCCGGTCGAACACCTGCGCATTCTGCACGGTGCCGCCCGCGCGTACGCTCGCGCTCGTCAGCGTGAACGGCTCGTCGGCCCGCGCACCGGCACTATGCGCTGCGAATAGCGCGAGCATCGCGCCGACGGCGAGCGATCGATGCCGCCAAGATGAAGCCAGCGAAACAACCAGGCAACGCACGCGCATATGCCGGTTCTCCTGTAAGGGCGCGAGGCGCGGGTGCTCGCGACTGTCGTTGTCCTGAATTGTGCCCCACGGTCGAATCAAGTCTAACATCAGCGCTGATTAGCTCTGCGACGCAATATGTTCGCGTGCCGCGGAATTCGCAGACAGGAAATCAGCTATAGTAAGGGGGTTGTCGCGCGACCCTTACTGCATTTGACTCGTTTAAATAGCGAGCGTCAAAAGCAGTGTTAGAAGTTGTGGAGACCGGTTTATCCGTCCAGAGGAGGACGATGCAAGTTTCACTCAGGGTCATGGTGGCAGACGATCATCCGGTTATTCTGTTTGGCGCTGAAAATGCGCTGCTCAAATTTCCCGGTATGCAAGTCGTTGGGCGCGCAAGGCAGTCGACTGAACTTATCAAAATGTTGCAATCCACCGAATGCGACGTGCTCGTCACCGACCTGGCCATGCCGGGCGGTCAGTACGGCGACGGCTTGCAACTCATCGACTATTTGCGCCGCAATTTCCCGAATCTGCCGATCGTCGTGCTCACCATGCTCGAGAACGCCGCATTGCTCAAACGGCTCAAGGAACTTGGCGTGACGTCGGTCGTGAACAAATCGGACGACCTCAGCCATATTGCGCTTGCGGTACAACACGTGGGCCGTCGTATGACCTATATGAGTCCGTCGGTGAAAACGGTGCTCGATGGGTTGCGGGTCAATTCAGCCGGCAAGCGCGACGACTCGAAGCTGTCGCGGCGCGAACTCGAAGTCGTGCGCCTGTTCGTATCGGGTATGACGATCAAGGAAATATCGGAGCGTTTGAATCGCAGCATCAAGACGATCAGCACACAAAAAAACGCGGCCATGCGCAAGCTCGGAATCGATCGCGACTCCCAACTATTCCAGTATGCGCAGAGCAATGGTTTGCTGAATCTTTCGTCAAACTCGAGTAAGGACATCGCGAACCAGTCCTGATATCGGGCCTCGTTTCGTCCGCCTGGTAATCGGCGATAAACAATCGGCGATAAAAAAAGCCGCCTGTTGCGAAACAGGCGGCTTTTTCATTCAATCCGCATAAAGCGGCTACGTTTTTATTGTCACTGCCTTAGCGCGATGGCTTTATTGCGGCGTAGACGTCGCACCGCCATGTGCAGCGGACCACTCGGCCGGCGCGTGCAGGAATTTTTCCACTTCGTCGATCGTCTTCGTGTCGAAGTAGTTGTTCTGCTTCGCGACGCGCAGCACGTCCCACCACGTGGCGAGCGCGTGCAGATCGACGTCGATGTCTTTCAGCACCGACACGCTTTCCTTGAAGATGTTGTAGTGGAACAGCACGAAGCAGTGGTTCACCGTCGCGCCGGCGGCGCGCAGCGCGTTGATGAAGTTGATCTTGCTGCGGCTGTCGGTTGTCAGGTCTTCGACGAGCAACACGCGCTGGCCTTCGGTCAGCAGACCTTCGATCTGCGCGTTGCGGCCGAAACCCTTCGGCTTCTTGCGCACGTACTGCATCGGCACCATCAGGCGGTCGGACAGCCATGCCGCGAACGGGATGCCCGCGGTTTCGCCGCCGGCGACCGCGTCGATCTGCTCATAGCCGACGTCGCGCAGGATCGTCGCTTCGGCCATTTCCATCAGGCCGCGGCGCACACGCGGATACGAGATCAGCTTGCGGCAGTCGATGTACACCGGGCTCGCCCAGCCGGACGTGAAAATATACGGTTTCTCCGCATTGAAATGCACTGCTTGCACTTCGAGCAGCATCTTGGCGGTGGTGTCGGAGATCGTCTGGCGATCGAAGCCTGTCATGGGCGGATCCTTCGGAGTGAGCGGGGGAGAAGCGGGCGCTGGGCCCGGTGGCGCAGCAAGCGGGGTATGCCGCGCCATGCTGGGCGGGATACGCGGCCGGGGGAAGAGCACAGACCGGCTTTTGCTGCGCGCGTGGGCCGCTATTTTACCTGAAATGGGTCGCACCGAGGAGGCCGTCGTGCGCGGCGGCGCAGCCGGCGGGCGCTTTGGCGCGCGCATCGTCTTGTGACCGGGTGAGGCCGCCTTTACACTCACGCGACTTTCCCGGGACGCTTCCCACCCAGCCGCCTTCAGACCTACGGAATGCTTTCAATGAACGCCGCTCCACCCGCCTCCGCCTCCGCCACCGAAACCCGCTCCGCCGTCGAACCGGGCTATGCGGGCCGCGCGCTGCTTGCGTCGGTGCTGGGCTATGCGATGGACGGCTTCGATCTGCTGATTCTCGGCTTCATGCTGCCGGTGATCGCCGCCGACCTGCATCTGAGTTCCTCGCAGGCCGGTGCGCTGGTCACATGGACGCTCATCGGTGCGGTGGCGGGCGGCGTGCTCTTCGGCGTGCTCAGCGATTATTTCGGCCGCGTGCGCATGCTGACGTGGACGATCCTGATCTTCGCGGTGTTCACCGGCCTGTGCGCGCTCGCGCAAGGCTACACGGACCTGCTGATCTATCGGACCATCGCCGGGATCGGGCTGGGCGGCGAATTCGGCATCGGTATGACGCTGGTCGCCGAAGCGTGGCCGGCGTCGCAGCGGGCGCGGGTGTCGTCGTATGTCGGGCTCGGCTGGCAGCTTGGCGTGCTGGCGGCCGCGTTGCTGACGCCGCTGCTGCTGCCGGTGATCGGCTGGCGCGGCATGTTCGCGCTCGGGCTGCTGCCGGCGGTCGTGTCGTTCTTCGTGCGGCGCCGCGTCGAGGAGCCGGCGATTTTCAACCAACGCGTCGCGCGCGGCATGCGCAAGCTGCCGCTGAAACTGCTGTTCGTCGATGGACGCACGACGCGCGCGAGCCTCGGCGTCACGATCCTGTGCTCGGTGCAGAACTTCGGCTATTACGGGCTGATGATCTGGCTACCCAGCTATCTGTCGAAGACCTTCGGCTACTCGCTGACCAAATCGGGGCTGTGGACCGCCGCGACGATTCTCGGCATGGCGGCCGGCATCTGGCTATTCGGCATCGCCGCCGACCGCTTCGGCCGCAAGCCGACGTTCCTGTTCTACCAGGCGGGCGCCGTCGTCATGGTGTTCGTCTATGCGCAACTGACGACGCCGATGGCGTTGCTGATCGGCGGCGCGGCGATGGGGGTGTTCGTCAACGGCATGATCGGCGGCTACGGCGCGCTGATTTCGGAGCTCTATCCAACCGATGCGCGCGCCACCGCGCAAAACGTGCTGTTCAACGCGGGTCGCGCGGTGGGCGGCTTTGGGCCGGTCGTCGTGGGCGCGCTGGCGGCGCGCTACTCGTTCGGCGCGGCGCTCGCGCTACTGGCGTCGATTTACCTGCTCGACATCCTCGCGACCCTGGTTCTGATACCTGAGCGACGCGGCGCCGAACTCGACTGACCGCGTCGACGAAGCGCGTCCTTCAATCGCTTCGAATACTGCGAATGCGTGGACCATGCGGCCCGCATGGCGCCTCGCCGCGTGGCGGAAAAGCACGGCCGGGTCGTGGCGACGCAGCGTCCTGAGCGCCTGTTTCGCTAATGGCGAGTCCTGTTAACCACTCAGTGCATCGACACGTCCGGGGTGTACACTGATCGACCCGCGAAGCACTCCACATCGTCCCGTGTTCGTCGAGGTAAGCCGTCGCGCCTGACCGGGCGCGTGCGAAAACCGCCTCGGTCGTCTATCCGTCCGACAGATGAAAGCGCTGCAACGATGTGTGTCGCCGGGCCCAATCACTTACGTCTCGCAGGCCTAGAAATGGACGAACAACTCAAGCAAAGCGCTCTCGCATATCACCAGAATCCGAAACCTGGCAAGATTTCGGTGACGCCTACCAAGGCACTGTCGAACCAGCTGGATTTGTCGCTCGCGTATTCGCCGGGTGTGGCGGCAGCCTGTATGGCAATTCACGAGGAACCGCTCGACGCGCAGAAGTACACGTCGCGCGGCAACCTCGTCGGCGTGATCACGAACGGCACCGCTGTGCTCGGCCTCGGCAACATCGGCCCGCTTGCCGCGAAGCCGGTGATGGAAGGCAAGGGGTGTCTGTTCAAGAAGTTCGCGGACATCGACGTGTTCGACATCGAGCTGAGCGAATCCGATCCGGACAAGCTCGTCGAGGCGATCGCGATGCTCGAGCCCACGCTGGGCGGCATCAACCTCGAGGACATCAAGGCGCCCGAGTGCTTCTACATCGAGAAGAAGCTGCGCGAACGTATGAAGATTCCGGTCTTCCACGACGATCAGCACGGCACCGCGATCATCGCGTCGGCGGCGATCCTGAACGGCCTCAAGGTGGTCGGCAAGAGGCTCGACGAAGTGAAGCTGGTCTGTTCGGGCGCGGGCGCGGCGGCCATTGCGTGTCTGGATCTGCTCGTCAATCTCGGTCTGTCGAAGCAGAACATTCTCGTCGCCGACTCGAAGGGCGTGATCTACGAAGGGCGCGGCAACCTCGATCCGTCGAAGGAGCGCTATGCCGCGCACACCGAAGCGCGCTCGCTCGCCGATGCGATCCGCGGCGCGGACGTGTTCCTCGGCTGCTCGAGCGCCGGCGTGCTGAAGCCGGAGATGGTCGCCGAAATGGGCTCGCAGCCGCTGATTCTCGCGCTCGCGAACCCCGAGCCGGAAATCCGTCCGGAAGAAGCGCGCAAGGTGCGCCCGGACTGCATCATCGCGACCGGCCGGTCGGACTATCCGAACCAGGTCAACAACGTGCTGTGTTTCCCGTTCATCTTCCGCGGCGCGCTCGACGTCGGCGCGACGACGATCACCGAAGAAATGAAGCTCGCGTGCGTGCGCGCGATTGCCGAACTGGCCGAGGAAACCGACCAGGGCGATGAAGTCGCGAAGGCCTACGAAGGCCATTCGCTCGAATTCGGTCCCGAATACCTGATTCCGAAGCCGTTCGATCCGCGCCTGATCATCAAGATCGCGCCGGCCGTCGCGCAGGCCGCAATGGATTCGGGCGTCGCGACCCGCCCGATCCAGGACATGGATGCGTACCGCGAACAGCTCGGCGCGACCGTCTATCGCTCGGGCATGGTGATGCGGCCGGTGTTCGCGGCGGCGAAGTCGGCACCGGCGCGCATCGTGTTCGCGGAAGGCGAAGACGAGCGCGTGCTGCGCGCCGCGCAGTTCGTGCTGCTCGAAAAGATCGCCAAGCCGATCCTGGTCGGCCGTCCGTCGGTGATCGAGATGCGTCTGAAGAAGATGGGCTCGAAGCTCAAGTGCGGTGAAGACGTCGAGATCGTCGATCCGGAAGACGATCCGCGCTATCACAAGTGCTGGCAGGCGTATCACGAACTCGGCGCGCGCGAAGGCGTGACGCCGGACGTCGCGAAGGCCGCGATGCGCAAGTTCAACACGCTGATCGGCGCGATCCTCGTGCGCCTTGGCGAAGCGGACGGCATGATCTGCGGCATGATCGGCCAGTACCACACGCATCTGAACTTCATCGAGCAGGTGCTCGGCAAGGCCGACGACGTCGAGAACTTCGCCGCGATGAATCTGCTGATGCTGCCGGGCCGTAACCTGTTCATCTGCGACACGTACGTCAACGAAGTGCCGACCGCCGAGCAGCTTGCCGACATGACGATGCTCGCCACGCGCGAAATCGAGAAGTTCGGCATCACGCCGAAGGTCGCGCTGCTGTCGAACTCGAACTTCGGCAGCGCGCCGTCGTCGTCGTCGCAGCGCATGGCCGCGGCGCGCAAGCTGATCACGCAACGCGCGCCGTCGCTCGAAATCGACGGGGAAATGCACGGCGACGCGGCGCTGTCGGAGGCGGTCCGCAAGGCCGCGTTCCCGGGCACGACGCTCGCCGGCGAAGCGAATCTGCTGATCATGCCGAACGTCGAAGCGGCGAACATCGCGTACAACCTGCTGAAGGTCGTGGGCGGCGAGGGTGTGACGGTCGGGCCGTTCCTGCTGGGTGCGGAAAAGCCGGTGCATATCCTGACGCCGGCCGCGACCGTGCGCCGGATCATCAACATGACGGCGGTTGCCTCGGCGAACGCGCGCGAGTCGGTGAACGCGAAGTAACGTGTATCACGTGAGGTTGGCGTGGGCGCAGCAGTAACGCGCGCGCGGCGGCCTGGGCAGAAGCGCTACGGAACCCCGGTTCCGTAGCGCTTTTTTGCGCCTGAAAAAAAGCGGCGGTCCGTGCAGACCGCCGCTTTTCGGTTCAGCTGGGAGAGTCGATCAAGCCGCGTGCTGCGTCTTGCCCGCATCCGGCGAACGCCAACGCGCGAGCAGCTCGTTCCACTTGATGCGCACGCCTTTCAGGTTGTTTTCCTTCACATGCCCATAGCCGCGGATGCCGTCGGGCAGATTCGCGAGCTCGACCGCGAGATCGCGTTTCTGAGAAGTCAGCCCGCCGATCAGCTCACGCACCAATGCCTCGTATTCGCCGATCAGCGCGCGCTCGGTGCGACGCTCCCCGGTGTTGCCGAACACGTCGAACGCGGTGCCGCGCAGGAACTTGAGCTTCGCGAGCACGTGCATCGCGCGGAACATCCACGGGCCGTACTTCTTCTTCACCAGATGGCCGTGCGCGTCCTTCTTCGATAGCGTAGGCGGAGCGAGATGCAGGTGCAGCTTCCAGTCGCCTTCGAACGTCGCGTTCAGTTTTTCGATGAACGCCGGGTCGCTGTACAGACGTGCGACTTCGTATTCGTCCTTGTACGCCATCAGCTTGTGCAGGTTCTTCGCGACCGCCTCGGTCAGCGGCATTTGGCCGTCGGCGGAATCGAGCGCTTCTTCCGCGGCTCGCACCTGCGACACCAGCGCGCGATAGCGCTCCGCGTACGCACGGTTCTGCCAGGCGGTCAGATAGTCGGCGCGCTTGTCGATCAGCGTGTCGAGCGCCTTCGGCGTATGCAGCGCGATGATCTTGCCGTCCGCGCTGTCGGCCGGATCGCCGCGTCCCTGCGTTTGCGCGAGCTTGCGTACCGCAGCCAGATCGTGCGCGGCACGCCGGCCCCATTCGAACGCCGCGCGGTTCTTGTCCACCTGCACGTTGTTCAGCTCGATCGCGCGAATCAGAGACTCGTGCGTGAGCGGTACCCAGCCGCGCTGCCACGCATAGCCGAGCACGAACGGGTTCGTGTAGATCGCGTCGCCGAGCAGCGCGACGGCGAAGTGATTCGCGTCGACGGTCGAGACATTGTCATCGCCGGCCGCGGCGCGCACGTCGGCTTCGGTGCTGCTGCCGGGGAAGCGCCAGTTCGGGTTCCTGATCAGCTCGGCCGTCGGCGTGTGCGCGCTGTTCAGCACGACGCGCGTGCGATCCGCGTGCATCCGCGACACGCATTCGTCGCTGGCGGTGACGATCGCGTCGCAGCCGATCACGAGGCTCGCTTCGCCCATTGCGATGCGGGTCGCGTGGATGTCGGCGGGCTGCTTCGCGATTTGCACGTGGCTCATCACGGCGCCGCCTTTCTGCGCGAGGCCGGTGACATCGAGCACCGTGACGCCCTTGTTCTCGAGATGCGCGGCCATGCCGAGCAGCGCGCCGATCGTGACGACGCCCGTGCCGCCGACGCCCGTCACCAGAACGCCGTACGGACGGTCGATGGACGGCAACTCGGGATCCGGCACCGGCGGCATTTCGGCGCCGGCGCCCGACGCCGCCTTCGGCTTGCGCAACTGGCCGCCTTCAACGGAGACGAAGCTCGGGCAGAAGCCGTTCACGCACGAGAAGTCCTTGTTGCAGGTCGACTGGTTGATCTGGCGCTTCGTGCCGTACTCAGTATCGAGCGGTTCGACCGACAGGCAGTTCGACTTCACCGAGCAGTCGCCGCAGCCTTCGCACACCGCTTCGTTGATCACGACGCGCCGTGCTGGATCGGGATACGCGCCGCGTTTCCTGCGACGGCGCTTTTCGGTCGCGCAGGTCTGGTCGTAGATCAGGATCGTGGTGCCCGGAACCTCGCGCAGCTGACGTTGCACGTCGTCGAGCTGGTCGCGGTGGTGAATGTCGACGCCGGGCGCGAGGCCGACGTTTGCCGCGTACTTCTCCGGCTCATCGGTGACGATGACGATCTTCGCCGCGCCTTCGGCGGCGAGCTGATGCGTGATCTGCGGCACGCTCAGCACGCCGTCGACCGGCTGGCCGCCCGTCATCGCGACCGCGTCGTTGTACAGCAGCTTGTAGGTGATGTTCGCCTTCGACGCGATCGCCGCGCGAATCGCGAGCAGCCCCGAGTGGAAGTAGGTGCCGTCGCCGAGATTGGCGAACACGTGCTTGTCGTTCGTGAACGGCGCCTGGCCGATCCACGCGACACCTTCGCCGCCCATCTGGCTGAACGTGCTGGTGCTGCGATCCATCCAGACCGTCATGTAATGACAGCCGATGCCGGCCATCGCGCGCGAGCCTTCCGGCACGTTGGTCGACGTGTTGTGCGGGCAGCCCGAGCAGAACCACGGCTTGCGCTCGACTTCGACGCGCGGCCGCGCGAGCGCCTTTTCCTTCGCCTCGATCACCGCGATGCGCGCGGCAATGCGGGCGCGCACGTCCGATGGCAGATCGAACTTGTCGAGCCGCGTGGCGATCGCCTTCGCGATGATCGCGGGCGACAGCTCGTAGTGCGCCGGCAGCAGCCAGTTGCCCATCGGCACCGACCATTCGCCGCCCGCGCCGTCCTTCTCGTCGAACTTGCCGAATACGCGCGGGCGCTGCGCGTCGGGCCAGTTGTACAGCTCTTCCTTGATCGCGTATTCGAGGATCTGGCGCTTTTCCTCGACCACCAGAATTTCGTCGAGACCGCGTGCGAAGGCCTGCGCACCTTGCGCTTCGAGCGGCCACACGCAGCCGACCTTGTACAGCCGGATGCCGATGCGCGAGCAGGTTTCGTCGTCGAGACCGAGGTCGGTCAGCGCCTGGCGCACGTCTAGATAAGCTTTGCCGCCGGTCATGATGCCGAAGCGCGCATGCGGCGAATCGATTTCGACGCGGTCGAGTTTGTTCGCTCGCACGTAGGCGAGGCCCGCGTACCACTTGTAGTCGAGCAGACGCGCTTCCTGCACGAGCGGCGGATCGGGCCAGCGGATGTTCAGCCCACCGTCGGGCATCACGAAGTCTTCCGGCAGGATGATGTTGGTGCGGTGCGGATCGATATCGACCGATGCGGACGATTCGACCACGTCGGTCACGCACTTCATCGCGACCCAGAGGCCCGAGTAGCGGCTCATCGCCCAGCCGTGCAGGCCGAAGTCCAGATATTCCTGCACGTTCGACGGAAACAGCACCGGCAGCCCGCATGCCTTGAAGATGTGTTCGGACTGATGCGCGAGTGTCGAGGATTTGGCCGCGTGATCGTCGCCGGCGAGCACGAGAACGCCGCCGTGCCGCGACGAGCCGGCCGAGTTGCCGTGCTTGAAGACGTCACCGGACCGGTCGACGCCGGGGCCCTTGCCGTACCACATCGAAAACACGCCGTCGTATTTGGCACTCGGGTACAGATTAACTTGCTGCGAACCCCACACGGCGGTGGCCGCGAGGTCTTCGTTGACGCCGGGCTGGAACACCACCTGATGCGCGGACAGATGCTTTTTCGCTTTCCACAGCGACTGGTCGAGGCCGCCGAGCGGCGATCCGCGGTAGCCGGAGATGAAGCCGGCCGTGTTGAGGCCGGCGGCGCGGTCGCGTTCCTGCTGCAGCATCGGCAGACGCACCAGCGCCTGGATGCCGCTCATGTACGCGCGGCCGCGATCGAGGGTGTATTTGTCGTCGAGCGTGACGGAAGACAACGCGGCTTCGAGCGAGGCTCGCTGACCTGCGTCTAGCGGGGCATTCATTATGTGTACTCCTCCACTTCAGCTTGGGATCACCAAAACTTTTCTGGCCCCCGGCATCTCGTGAATGCTGGGGCCGGGGTCGTCATATTGACGGGTTTTAAGCGATGGTAGCACTGGTGGAAACCCGCCGCAGCGGATCAAAAATCGCCCCGCGCACGATCTGATTTCGGCCGGTTTCGCGACGAGTTGCCGACGTGTTGTCAGCAGTTGTCGCGGATTTCCGCCGGAATGGAGTTGTGTTGCGCCTGCGCGTGTAACAAGCTGTAAAACCTACAAATTTGCGGAACCGCAGTGAAAACGACTGTCTAACCCCGACCTGCGAGCAATGCCGAACGCCGCGCATTCTGTGCAGCTTCTGGACAGCAGGGCAGTTAGAAAAGGAGTACGCATGAACACAAGAAACATCCAGACCTTCCTGATGGTTTCCGCCGCTTTCTTCGCAATGAGCGCGCCGGTGCGCTCGAATCCGGGCAGCACGGGGGCACTGTCGAACGCGATCATCCGCACGGCGCAGGTGGCGCCGGCGCGGGTCGACGGTGCGATCGGCAGCGATCTGTACAGGCAGAATTCATGACGCACCGCATCGCGCGCGTCTAGTGACGACCGGCCGCCGTTCCGAAGAGAGCGGCGGCGTTGCAACGCAAAAGGGCGAGGATCCTGCGATCCGCGCCCTTTTTTCTTCTGCGCGCCGATCAGGCGCGAGTCTCCGTGGTCAGGTCTTGTCCTGCACGACGCCGCGGCGAATCTGATCGAGCTCGATCGATTCGAACAGCGCCTTGAAGTTGCCTTCGCCGAAGCCTTGGTTGCCCTTGCGCTGAATGATCTCGAAGAAGATCGGGCCGATCTGGTTTTCGGTGAAGATCTGCAGCAGCAGATCGTCCGGTGCGCCGTCGATCAGGATCTTGCGCTTGCGCAGTTCCTCGAGCGGCTCGCCATGATTCGGCACGCGTCGGTCGACGAGTTCGTAGTACGTGTCGATCGTGTCGAGCAGTGAAATGTCCGATGCGCGCAGGCCGTCGACGGTGCGGTAGATGTCGCTGGTGCCGAGCGCGATGTGCTGGATGCCTTCGCCGTGGTACGCGTCCAGGTATTCCTGGATCTGACCGGCGGTGTCCGAGCCTTCCTCGTTGATCGGAATGCGAATCTTGCCGCACGGCGAGGTCATCGCTTTCGACTTGACGCCCGTCACCTTGCCCTCGATGTCGAAGTAGCGCACCTCGCGGAAGTTGAACAGGCGCTCGTAGAACTCCGCCCATTCCTGCATGCGGCCGCGATGCACGTTGTGCGTCAGGTGATCGATATACGTCAGGCCGTGGCCGACCGGGTTCGGGTTCGCGCCCGGAATCGGCTCGAAGTCGACGTCGTAAATGTCGATGTCACCGATGCTGTTCGGCGTCGCGCCGTTCTTGCCGCGCCAGCGGTCGACGAAATAGATCAGCGAATCGCCAATGCCCTTGATCGCCGGGATGTTCAGCTCCATCGGGCCGGTCCTGTTGTCGAAACCCCATGCGCCTTTTTCGAGCGCTTGGGCGTAGGCCTTCGCGGCGTCCTGTACGCGAAACGCAATCGCGCAGATCGACGGGCCATGCAAGCGCGCGAAGCGCTGCGCAAACGAATGCTTCTCCGCGTTGACGATGAAGTTGATGTCGCCCTGACGATACAGCATCACGTCCTTATGACGATGCCGCGCGACGGCCGTGAAGCCCATCCGTTCGAACAGCTTGCCGAGCGCTTTCGGGTCCGGCGCCGTGTATTCGATGAATTCGAAGCCGTCGGTGCCGACAGGATTTTCCCAAGTTGAAACCTGCATCGTCTGTCTCCAATTCCATGCAAGAGGGTTGCCGAGGCGCGCTGGCGGTGAGCGCGCGGGACGGTCGGCTGAGCGCAACCGGATGGGGAAGTGTAGAACCGCGATGAAGGCAAAAACTTGCGAACTTAATCGCGCGTCGCTACGCTTGAGCCAGTTTATGGCTCTATTCGAACGACACGTGGCAGAACATGGCTATTGGCGAGATAGACGCGATCGATCGACGCATTCTGGCGATCCTTCAGGAGAATGGCCGGCTGTCGAATCAGGAGATTGCGGAACGGATCAATCTGTCGCCGAGTCCGTGCCTGCGGCGGATTCGCCGGCTCGAGGAAAGCGGCGTGATTCGCGGCTATGTCGCGCTGCTCGACGCGCAGCGTCTCGGGCTTGACCTGCTCGCGTATGTCAGCGTGCGGCTGGAGAAGGGTGGCGGTCGCGCGTTCAGTCCGCATGGCGAGGCCACGCACGCCGATCTGTTCGGCGCGGCCGTGCAGACGTGGCCCGAAGTTGTCGCATGTCACGCGATGACGGGTGAGATGGATTACCTGCTGCGCGTCCAGGTGGAGGACATGGCGCACTTTTCGCGCTTCGTGCAGGATCAATTGCTGCGGCATCCATCGGTGATCGATGTGAAATCGAGCTTTTCGCTAGAAAAGATCAAGGAAACGACAGCGCTGCCCATTTTGTAGGCTTCACGCGCATGGTCCTACGCATGGCGTTGATTGGGTACAGATAGAAAAGAGGGCGACCTTGCGGCCGCCCCAATCTCATTTCCCCGTAGCGACTGTTCAGGCAGCGACAGCCACCGGCATGAACGACTCGAACAGTCGCGATGCCTGGCGTGCGTGGCGCTTGAGCGCGTAATCGAACACGGCGGCCTGCTCCTGCAGCATTTCCGCGAGGATGCTCGACTGATCGGCGGGCGACAGCGTCAGATAGGCGTCGGCCTCGCCGTACGCGTACTCGATCTTCATGCCGGCCTTCCTGGCGATGTGCATCATGGTCGAATTGCGCGCCAGGCAGTGGATGTACAGCGTCGTCACATGCGTGTTGCGGCTGCGGATCGCGGCGCGCTCGAATAGCCTCGAGCCGATACCGATGCCGCGTGCGCTTTCGAGCACGGAGACGCCGAATTCGGCGGTGCGCTTGTTGCCTTCGGCCGGCAGGTAGGCCAGATGGCCGACGCCGCTCAGTTCCAGCTTGCTGTTGAACACGCCGAACACGGTGTCACGCGTAAAGTCGATCGCGCGCACGTAGTTTTCGATCACATGGTTCGGCACGAGCTGGCCGAAGCGCAGCAGACGGTCTTCTTCGTCGAGCGCGAGGAAGTGAGCAAGCAGGCGTTCGCGATCGGCGGCGGTGAGTTCACGGACCAGAACGTGCGCGCGTTCAGCAGGCAGCGACGCGCGATCGTTCGGCGCGATCGGCTCGGTGTTGCGATGGGTCAGCATGTTCATGGTCGGGTTCTCCTTTTAATCAGGCGGCGTTGTGCACCGCAAAACCGATTTTAACGGAAACCTAAGCCATTCACTAGGGAAAACCCGTATCAAAAGTCGAGGTGAATACCTGGAGCGCTGGAACCCTAAATTTAATTATTTGATTTTAAACAGAAGTTAAAAGTGATCGTACGTTCGTGACGCGATGCTGCATGGATTCCCTGCGCTGATTTATTTGGTCTGCATGTTGTTGCTTTGCAACATCCAGTGCGCGGGTTGCGATCTGTTCAGACCATCGTCTACTTGGCCGGCGCGCTGCCGAGACCATGCTCGACCATGCCGACCACCTGCTCGGCGAACTCGCGATAGCCCATCCGGCCGTCCGGCTTGAGCCACGTGAAGGTCCAGTTGATCATGCCGAACACCATCATCGTCAGCGCGGTCTGGTTGTCGCGTGTCGCGCGTTCGGGATAGGCGCGCACGAGCTGCCGCGCGAAGGCGGCGACTACGTCGCGCTGACGGTTCAGGATGATCTCGCGCTGCGAATCGACCAGATACTTGACATCGTTCAGCAGCGCGACGTGCCGGCTGTGCGACGTCTCATACTCGGACAGGAACGCGCGGATCAGCTCCGCGAAGGTTTCTCGCTCGCTCAGTTCGCGCCGCTGGCTCGATCCTTCCACCTCGGCGATGATCAGCATCAGGCGCTTCGTGTAGCGATCGAGCAGATCGAACAGGATTGCTTCCTTGCTCTCGTAATAGTGATAGAGGCGCGCTTTCGAGGTGCCGCTCGCCGCGGCAAGATCGGCCATCGAGGTGCTTGGATAGCTGGTCTGCGCGAACTTCGCGGCGGCCAGTTCGAGAATCTGCTCGCGTTGGGTTTCGTGGTCGGGGGCTCGGGTGCGGGCCATATTCGTCTGTTCTTATCTTATTGGGGTGAGCAGGGGGCGGATGCCGCGCGCAGTTCGAGCGAGCGCCATACGTTCGCATCGCCGCGCAGGCGGATGCGCCGCAGCGCCGCGAGTTCGCGCATGCGCCACAGCACGATGCTGTCGCTGACGAGGAACCACAACCCGGCGGTCATCACATAGGCGGCGACGCGCGCGGCGGGCTGCCAGTCGTCGGTTGCGCGGTCGAGGATCAGCGCGTCGATTTCGGCAACACTGCCGCTCGTGAAGGTGTTGTCACGCCAGCGCCGCGTCTCGCCGTTCGCCTGTTTGACCTCCTGCCATTCGAGCGCGAGCCGGCTGATGCGCAGCACGGAAATCGGCGCGGCGTCCGGCAGGTGTGTCTGCAATACGTCCGGCGCAAACATGCCGACCGATGTCGCGCGATCCTTGCGGGTATGCGCCCACGCTTGCGGATCGGTGAGGTCGGCGATCGACAGACGCACTTCGTTCAAACGCTGCGGGCTGTTGCGCACCAGGTAGCAGACGCGGCGCAGCATCAGTTGATCGGACGCGCTTTCGGCGTGCCACACCACGAGATTCGCGGTGCTGCTGGCGAGGCCGTCGAGCACCGCGGCCTGTTCGCGGAACTCGCGCACAAAGTCGCGTTGCGTGTCCGCGCTGACGCGTTCCCAGAAGTCGGCGCGCACGTGCGGAGCGTCGTCGACGCCGCGTAACGGGCCGACCGCCAGATCGTCCCGCAGCGGCTGCACGCGATCGTCGCGGCCCGCCTGGTCCAGCGCGGTACGCAGCGACTCGGCGGCGACATCGCCGTTGGTGAGGTGAATCGTGCTCATGGGCAAGGGCTTGCAGTGACGTCAGCAGCTGTAACAAAAAGAGGCCGCTCGCCGACTGGAACCCGATGTCCCGATCGATGAGCGGCCCCTAGTTTAAGCGGATCGCGAAACGGCCGAAAGCGGTGGCGGACGTCACAGGAGGGCAGTCCGTACCTAGGCCACGAAAGCACTCGACTCAACGTTCGTCGTAACTGACGACGACCTTGTCGCTAACCGGATGACACTGACACGTCAGCACGAACCCGTCGCGGACCTCGTGTTCTTCGAGCGTGTAGTTCTTTTCCATCTTCACTTCGCCCTCGAGCACCTTCGCGCGACAGGTGCAGCACACGCCGCCCTTGCACGCATACGGCAGCGCGAGACCGGCGCGCAGCCCGACGTCGAGCACGCTCGTGCCCTGATACGGCAGGCGCAGCTTGCGGCGCTTGCCGTCGAGCACGATTTCGAGCTCGGCCGCGGGGGTGTCCGCGGTGATCTCGACGGGCGGCACGCCCGCCTGCGGCAGCGGCGTGCCGAAGCGCTCGACGTGCACCTTCGCGGGCGGCACGCCGGCTGCCTTGAGCGCGGCCTCGGCCGCATCCATCATCGGCGCGGGGCCGCAGATGAACGCTTCGTCGATCGCGTCGGCCGGCAGCAGCTGCTCGATGAACGCCGCGCATTTTTCCTGGTCGAGCACGCCGTTAAACAGCTCGACGTCCTGCAGGTCGTCCGACAGCACGTGATACAGCACGAAGCGGTTCATGAAGCGGTTCTTCAGATCCTCGAGCTCCTCGGCGAACATGATCTGGTCGACGCTGCGGTTGCCGTAGACGAGCGTGAAGGTGCTGCGCGGCTCGACTTCGAGCGTCGTCTTGATGATCGCGAGCACCGGCGTGATGCCCGAGCCGCCCGAGAACGCGAGGTACTGCTGCCCCTGTTCCGCGTTCAGGTGCGTGAAGAAACGGCCGTCGGGCGTCATCACGTCGATCGTGTGGCCCGGCTGCAGCGTGTCGAACGCGAAGTTCGAGAAACGCCCACCGCGCACGCGCTTGATGCCGATGCGCAACTCGCCGTCGCGATCGTAGTCGGTGACGCCCACGCAGATCGAATACGAACGGCGCGTTTCCTCACCGTCGATATGCGTCTTCAGCGTGACGAACTGGCCCTGCGTGAAGCGATAGTGGTCGCGCAGTTCGGGCGGGACTTCGAAGGCGACCGAGACCGCATCGGCGGTTTCGGGGCGCACTTCGCGGATACGCAGCGGATGGAATTGCGGGGTCGCCATATCAGTACGGTTTGAAGTAGTCGAAGGGTTCGCGGCAGTCGAGGCAGCGATACAGGGCCTTGCAGGCGGTCGAGCCGAATTGCGCGAGCCGCTCGGTGTGCGCCGAGCCGCAGCGTGGGCAGCCTGGGGCCGGCAGCGCGCGCGGCACGAAGCGCAGGACTTTCTCCTGCGGCGCCGCTTGCGCGTGGGCGGCCGCGCCGCAGTTGCCCGTCGGCGGCGCGATGCCGTAGACGCGCAGTTTTTCGCGGGCTTCGGCGGTGATCCAGTCGGTGGTCCACGCCGGCGCGAGCACGGTGGCGACGCGGTATGGCGTGAGCTGCGCGGCCTCGAGCGCACGGCCGACGTCTTCGGCAATCTGCGACATCGCCGGGCAGCCCGAGTAGGTCGGCGTAATCACGACTTCGAGCGCGCCGTCGGCGGCGCGTCGCACGTCGCGCAGGATGCCGAGGTCGCGGATCGACACCACCGGGATCTCCGGGTCGGGTACCGCTTCGAGCACGGTCCATGCGCGGGTGAGCGCGGGATCGGGCGTGGCGGTCGTGGCAGCGGCGGCGTTCGCGGGCTGCGGGGCGGTCGAGGTCGTCATCGCGTACTCACCAGCTGGCGCCCGGATGCTGGCGCGCGAGGCTCTGCATTTGGGCGAGCACGAAACCCATGTGCTCCGAATGCTCGCCGTGCTTGCCCGTGCTCACGTGCCGCAGCGCCGCGGGCAGCGTCAGCGTGGCCTGGTCGAGCGTGGCGCGCACGTCGTCGAGCCACGCGGCTTCCAGCGCCGAGGTGCGCGGGCCGATGCCGGCCGCGGCGACTGCGTCTTCCACCGCGTCCGCGCTGAAGAACTCGTACGTGTACGGCATCAGATAGTCGAGCGCGGCCTGCGCGCGACGGTGCGATTCGTCGGTGCCGTCGCCGAAACGGATCAGCCACTCGCTCGCGTGATGCACGTGGTACTGCGTTTCCTTGATCGACTTCGCGGCGATCGCGGCGAGCTGCCCGTCGCTGGAGCCCGTCAGCGCACCCCACAGGTGCATCATCAGCGTCGCGTACAGGAAGTTGCGCACGATCGTGACCGCGTAATCCTTCCCGGCCTGCGCGGTGCCGGCGAGCGGCCCGTAATGCGGCAGCTCGGCGAGCGTGTAGTTCGCGAATTCGCGCTCGGCGCGGAAGTACGCGTAGTCGTCTTCGCTGCGCTGACGGCCGGTGAGCGGCGCTTCGAGCGCGGCCGCGTGCGTGTACAGCAGGCGCGCCTGGCCGATCAGGTCGAGGCTCATGTTCGACAGCGCGATGTCCTCTTCGAGGATCGGGCCGTGGCCGCACCACTCGGTGTTGCGCTGACCGAGGATCAGCGCGGTATCCGCGAGGCGCAGCACGTACTGGAGATGTTCGGGCGTAGTGGACGTAGTGGTCATGGCCGCGCTTACATGTGGTTGACTTCGTCGGGGAGCGTGTAGAACGTCGGGTGGCGATAGATCTTGTCGCCCGCCGGTTCGAACAGCTCGGCCTTCTCGTGCGGCGCCGAGGCCGTGATCGCCGAGGACGGCACCACCCAGATGCTCACGCCTTCCTGGCGGCGCGTGTAGACGTCGCGCGCCATGCGCAGCGCCATCGGCGCGTCGGCGGCATGCAGACTGCCGCAGTGTTTATGGTCGAGTCCCTGCTTGCTGCGCACGAACACTTCCCAAATCGGCCATTCCTTGTTCATTGCTGATCTCCTGATTCCTTTGATGTGCGGTGCCACTCAGGCGGCGTGCTGTTGCGCGCGCTGGCGCTGCTTTTCCGCGTGGGCGAGCGCGGCTTCGCGTACCCAGGCGCCGTCTTCATGGGCCTTCACGCGGGTCGCGAGGCGCTCGCGGTTGCACGGGCCGTCGCCATTGACGACGCGCCAGAACTCTTCCCAGTCGATGTCGCCGTAGTCGTAGTGACCGCGCGCCTCGTTCCATTTGAGGTCCGCGTCGGGCAGCGTGACGCCGAGCACCTTCGCCTGCTCGACGGTCGCATCGACGAATTTCTGGCGCAGGTCGTCGTTGGTGATGCGCTTGATGCCCCATCTGGCCGACTGGTTGCTGTGGACCGAATCCTTGTCGCTCGGGCCGAACATCATCAGCACCGGCCACCACCAGCGGTTCACCGCCTGCTGGACCAGCTCGCGCTGCGCCTCGGTGCCCGCCATCATCGCGAGCAGCGCGTCGAAGCCCTGGCGCTGATGGAACGACTCTTCCTTGCAGATGCGGATCATCGCGCGGGCGTACGGGCCGTACGTGCAGCGGCATAGCGGGATCTGGTTCATGATCGCCGCGCCGTCGACGAGCCAGCCGATCACGCCGACGTCGGCCCAGGTGGGTGTCGGGTAGTTGAAGATGCTCGAATACTTGGCCTTGCCCGCGTGCAGCGCGTCGATCAGCTGCTCGCGCGAGACACCGAGCGTTTCGGCGGCGCTATACAGATAGAGGCCGTGGCCGGCTTCGTCCTGCACCTTGGCGATCAGGATCGCCTTGCGCTTGAGGCTCGGCGCGCGCGTGATCCAGTTGCCCTCGGGCAGCATGCCGACGATCTCCGAGTGCGCATGCTGCGAGATCTGCCGCACCAGCGTTTTGCGGTACGCGTCGGGCATCCAGTCCTGCGGCTCGATCTTGCCGTCGGCGCTCATGACCGCGTCGAAGCGAGCCTGTTGTTCGGGCGAATTCGCGTCCGCGTCCAGCGGGGCGACGTTGCCGGGGATATCGAGGGATTGGGTGTACATGAGGGACGCTCTCTCTGGAGGAGTGGTCTGTGTCGGCGTAGTATAAACCAACCGACCGGTCGGTTAATAAATTTTTTGTGCAGAGACGTTGGGGCTGATAGCTCATTGAGGGCGTCGAAGCATGCATGCTGGTTTGCCCGGTTTCGACGGGCCGGCGCTTCATGACCGGCCGTCACCCCGCGCCGACACTTACCGGTAAAATTGCGAATTGGCCGCGATTTGCGGCCCACTTGCATCTCCGGTACTCATGTTACGTCTAAGCGAAATCAAACTCCCGCTCGATCATCCCGAAAGCGCCCTCGAAGCCGCCATCCGTGCGTGCCTCACGGAACTCGGCGTGGCGCGGGACGGGCTCATCCGATACACCGTGTTTCGCCGCGCGCACGACGCGCGCAAGCGCGCCGACATCAAGCTCACCTACATCGTCGATGTCGAGGTCAAGGATGAAGGGGCCGCGCTGAAACGGCTCGCCGACGTGCCGCATTGCGGCGTGACGCCTGATATGCGCTACAAGTTCGTCGCCGCAGCGCCCGCCCAAGTGAGCACGCCGCGTCCGGTCGTCATCGGCATGGGGCCGTGCGGACTGTTCGCGGGTCTGATCCTCGCGCAGATGGGCTTCCGGCCGATCATCCTCGAGCGCGGCAAGGCCGTACGTGAGCGCACCAAGGACACGTTTGGCCTGTGGCGCAAATCGGTGCTGAATCCCGAGTCGAACGTGCAGTTCGGCGAAGGTGGCGCGGGCACCTTTTCGGACGGCAAGCTCTACAGCCAGATCAAGGACCCCAAACACTACGGCCGCAAGGTGCTCGACGAATTCGTGCGGGCCGGTGCGCCGGAGGACATCCTGTACCTGAGCCGGCCGCATATCGGCACGTTTCGTCTCGTCAGCATGGTCGAGAAGATGCGCGCGAGCATCCACGAGTTGGGCGGCGAAGTGCGCTTCGAAACGCGTGTCGAGGACATCGACATCGACAACGGCCAGGTGCGCGGGCTGAAGCTGTCGACCGGCGAGACGCTGCGCTGCGACCACGTTGTGCTGGCGGTCGGCCATAGCGCACGCGATACCTTCCAGATGCTGTACGACCGCGGCGTCCACGTCGAGGCGAAGCCGTTTTCGCTCGGTTTTCGGATCGAGCATCCGCAAGGGATCATCGATCGGAGCCGTTTTGGGAAATTTGCCGGTCACAAACAGCTCGGCGCAGCCGACTACAAGGTGGTGCACCACTGCAGCAACGGGCGAGCGGTTTATAGCTTCTGCATGTGTCCCGGCGGCACCGTGGTGGCGGCCACGTCCGAGCTGGGGCGCGTCGTCACGAACGGCATGAGCCAGTACTCGCGCGCGGAGCGCAACGCGAACGCGGGCATCGTGGTCGGCATTACGCCAGACGACTACCCGGGCGGGCCGCTCGCCGGCATCGCGTTCCAGCGCAAGTGGGAGGAGCGGGCGTTCGAGCTCGGTGGCGGTAACTATATGGCTCCAGGGCAGTTGGTCGGCGACTTCATCGCGGGGCGGCCGTCCACTTCACTCGGCTCGGTCGTTCCGTCGTACAAGCCGGGCGTGCGGCCAACCGATCTCAGCACCGCGCTGCCCGACTACGCGATCGAAGCGATTCGCGAAGCGCTGCCACAGATGGAGAAGAAAATCGCCGGTTTCGCGATGCATGATGCGGTGCTGACCGGCGTTGAAACGCGAACTTCGTCGCCGGTACGCGTGCGTCGAGGCGACGACTACCAGAGTGTCAACGTCAACGGGCTGTATCCGGCGGGCGAGGGTGCGGGGTATGCGGGCGGGATCTACTCGGCGGCAATCGACGGAATCGAGGTCGCCGAAGCGGTCGCGCTGAAGATCATGAGTCAGCAAACGGCGTGAGTCCGAGCCGGCACAGCCGCCGGGCGCCGGGGTAAGCGGACCTGCCTGCGATTGCCGGCGATTGCCGCGTCGTTCGGGCACAATGCGCGTTTCGCCTCGAACCGATCCTCCGAATGACCATTCGCACCCTGGCTGTCGCATGCGGCGCGGCGCTGCTCGCCCAATTTGCCCCGTTTGTCGTTTCCTCGAGTGCGTTCGCTGCCGAAGCGTCCGAGCATTGGGTCGTCGTTTGGGCGACCGCGCTGCAACCGATTCCACAGCGGGCCGAGTTGCCACCGCTGTATCGCGCGCCGGAAGTCGCCGGGCGCACCGTTCGGCAAATCGTGTATCCGACGTTGTCGGGGAGGGTGGCGCGAATTCATCTGAGTAATGCGTACGGCAAGACGCCTCTCGTCATCGACGAACTGCGCATCGCGCGCTCGGCCGGTGGCGCTGCAGCAGTCGAGGGCGCCGGCAGTCGGGTGACGTTTGGCGGTAAGGGCGCGGTCAGCGTCCCGCCTGGCGGCGAGCTGGACAGCGATCCGGTCGCGATCGATGTCGTCGAGGGCGCGCCATATGCGATCAGTGCGTTCGTGGGACCGGAGCAGCGGATCGTCGCATGGCACCGAGTGTCGAATCAGGTGAATTATGTGTCCTGGCCCGGCAATCACACCACCGACGCGTCCGCCACGGCGTTTCCCGGCCGCTTCACGCAATATGTGTGGGTCACGGGTTTGTCGGTGGAGGCGGCGGCACCGTCGCTTGCCGTGGCCGCGATCGGCGACTCGATCACCGACGGCATGCGCTCCACCCTCAACCAGAACCGTCGCTGGCCGGATGCGCTGGCTCGGCGGCTGGCGGCGAGCGGCGCGCAGTCGACCGCGATCGTGAATCTCGGCATCAGCGGCAACCGGCTCCTGAGCGACTCGCCTTGCTATGGCGACGCGCTTGCGAGCCGCTTCGAGCGCGACGTTTTGCGACGTCCAGGCGTCAAAGCGGCGATCCTGCTGATTGGCATCAACGACATCAACTTTGCGGCAATGCCGCCTCATGGCGGCCTCGACTGCGATTTTCCTCATACGTCGGTCACGGCTGCCGATCTGATCGCCGGTTACCAGCGAGTGATCGCGGCCGCGCGGCGCAACGGTGTCAAGATGTTCGGCGCGACGCTGACGCCGGCGTCGCTGCCACCGGAGCGGGAAAACATCCGACTCGCGGTTAATCAGTGGATCCGAACTAGTCGTGCTTTCGATGGCGTCGTCGACTTCGACGCGGCGTTGCGCGATCGGGCGCAGCCGGAGCGTCTGCAGCGCGCTTTCGATAGCGGCGATCACATCCATCCAAGCGACGCGGGCTACGCGGCTATGGCCGCTGCAGTTCCTGTCGAGGTCGTGGTGGATGCGACCCGGAAGTGAGCGGCAACTTTTTTAAGCGAAAGCAAAAACGGGTATTGACGAGACGCGAAAGAGTCTCCATAATTTCGCTTCTCTGCTGCAGACGCAGCGACGCAAACGAAGCGGTGCCGGGTGGTGGTGGTTCAGGTGGTTCAGGCACGGCGGGTTTGGCGGACCGATCTTTAAAAACTAACAGTCGATAAGTGTGGGCGCTTGATGCGGAATGCGGCGGCGGATTCTCCGGAGTCTGCTGTCAGGCAGAAGTATCAGAAGCCTCACACAGTATTAGAGGAAGGTTTGTCTGTCGAAAGACGGATCAATCATCGTCAGTACGTTGAGTGAGCGACCGGGTTCGAGAGAGCCCGAACACAGTAACAGGTTTGAACTGAAGAGTTTGATCCTGGCTCAGATTGAACGCTGGCGGCATGCCTTACACATGCAAGTCGAACGGCAGCACGGACTTCGGTCTGGTGGCGAGTGGCGAACGGGTGAGTAATACATCGGAACGTGTCCTGGAGTGGGGGATAGCCCGGCGAAAGCCGGATTAATACCGCATACGCTCGGGAGAGGAAAGCGGGGGATCTTTCGGGACCTCGCGCTCAAGGGGCGGCCGATGGCAGATTAGGTAGTTGGTGGGGTAAAGGCCTACCAAGCCGACGATCTGTAGCTGGTCTGAGAGGACGACCAGCCACACTGGGACTGAGACACGGCCCAGACTCCTACGGGAGGCAGCAGTGGGGAATTTTGGACAATGGGCGCAAGCCTGATCCAGCAATGCCGCGTGTGTGAAGAAGGCCTTCGGGTTGTAAAGCACTTTTGTCCGGAAAGAAAACCTCGTGGCTAATATCCGTGAGGGATGACGGTACCGGAAGAATAAGCACCGGCTAACTACGTGCCAGCAGCCGCGGTAATACGTAGGGTGCGAGCGTTAATCGGAATTACTGGGCGTAAAGCGTGCGCAGGCGGTGCTGTAAGACCGATGTGAAATCCCCGGGCTTAACCTGGGAACTGCATTGGTGACTGCAGCGCTGGAGTATGGCAGAGGGGGGTGGAATTCCACGTGTAGCAGTGAAATGCGTAGAGATGTGGAGGAACACCGATGGCGAAGGCAGCCCCCTGGGCCAATACTGACGCTCATGCACGAAAGCGTGGGGAGCAAACAGGATTAGATACCCTGGTAGTCCACGCCCTAAACGATGTCAACTGGTTGTCGGGCCTTCATTGGCTTGGTAACGTAGCTAACGCGTGAAGTTGACCGCCTGGGGAGTACGGTCGCAAGATTAAAACTCAAAGGAATTGACGGGGACCCGCACAAGCGGTGGATGATGTGGATTAATTCGATGCAACGCGAAAAACCTTACCTACCCTTGACATGTATGGAATCCTGCCGAGAGGCGGGCGTGCCCGAAAGGGAGCCATAACACAGGTGCTGCATGGCTGTCGTCAGCTCGTGTCGTGAGATGTTGGGTTAAGTCCCGCAACGAGCGCAACCCTTGTCCCTAGTTGCTACGCAAGAGCACTCCAGGGAGACTGCCGGTGACAAACCGGAGGAAGGTGGGGATGACGTCAAGTCCTCATGGCCCTTATGGGTAGGGCTTCACACGTCATACAATGGTCGGAACAGAGGGTTGCCAAGCCGCGAGGTGGAGCCAATCCCAGAAAACCGATCGTAGTCCGGATCGCACTCTGCAACTCGGGTGCGTGAAGCTGGAATCGCTAGTAATCGCGGATCAGCATGCCGCGGTGAATACGTTCCCGGGTCTTGTACACACCGCCCGTCACACCATGGGAGTGGGTTTTACCAGAAGTGGCTAGTCTAACCGCAAGGAGGACGGTCACCACGGTAGGATTCATGACTGGGGTGAAGTCGTAACAAGGTAGCCGTATCGGAAGGTGCGGCTGGATCACCTCCTTTCCAGAGCTGTGCATTCATTGCACTCAAGTGCTCACGCTTATCGGCTGTGGTTAGAAGAAACGCAGACAGACTTCAGGGGTCTGTAGCTCAGCCGGTTAGAGCACCGTCTTGATAAGGCGGGGGTCGATGGTTCGAATCCATCCAGACCCACCACGGTCTTGTCTGGTGAGCTGAAGGGCCGGGGCCGCTGGAATATCTGTGGGACTGGGGGATTAGCTCAGCTGGGAGAGCACCTGCTTTGCAAGCAGGGGGTCGTCGGTTCGATCCCGTCATCCTCCACCAATCCTCAATGCGCAGGGTTCTGCCTGAAGGCAGAGCGTTGCGCATTGGCGATTGAGCCAGTCAGAGCGGTATGAGGCACAGGCTTCATACCGGCTGCCGTTCTTTAACAATCAGGAAGAAGTAGTAAAGAGATTCACGAAAGGCACCTGGAGATGGGTGCCGAGTAGGTGAATCAGGGTTGTGATTGTATCGATGTATTTTAAAGGTGATCGAAAGATTGCCTTGGAATACGGCGCAACACGAATACTCAACCTGTAGCGAGTGCGTCTATCCCCTCCGGGGATGGGACCCACGTAAGCGCTAAAGCGCTAACGTGGGTCGACACAGAGACACACCCGTTATAGGGTCAAGCGAACAAGTGCATGTGGTGGATGCCTTGGCGATCACAGGCGATGAAGGACGCGGTAGCCTGCGAAAAGCTCCGGGGAGCTGGCAAACGAGCATTGATCCGGAGATGTCCGAATGGGGAAACCCACTCCTAATGGAGTATCCGTAGCTGAATCCATAGGCTACGTGAAGCGAACGCGGTGAACTGAAACATCTAAGTAACCGCAGGAAAAGAAATCAACCGAGATTCCCAGAGTAGTGGCGAGCGAAATGGGATCAGCCGGTACACGTTATCTGTATTGTTAGTCGAACGCTCTGGAAAGTGCGGCCATAGCAGGTGATAGCCCTGTAGACGAAAACAGCATGGAAGAACTGGGTGTACGAGAAGTAGGGCGGGACACGTGAAATCCTGTCTGAAGATGGGGGGACCATCCTCCAAGGCTAAATACTCGTGATCGACCGATAGTGAACCAGTACCGTGAGGGAAAGGCGAAAAGAACCCCGGGAGGGGAGTGAAACAGATCCTGAAACCGCATGCATACAAACAGTCGGAGCCCCGCTTTAAGCGCTTTCGACGCATTCATGAAATGAATGCGTCAAAAGACATCAAGTCTGAAACATGACCACTGCGCGCTTGAAGTGGATTTAAGCGCGAGAGCGCTTAAAGCGGGGTGACGGCGTACCTTTTGTATAATGGGTCAGCGACTTACATTCAGTGGCGAGCTTAACCGATTAGGGCAGGCGTAGCGAAAGCGAGTCCGAACAGGGCGTCCAGTCGCTGGGTGTAGACCCGAAACCAGGTGATCTATCCATGGCCAGGTTGAAGGCACGGTAACACGTGCTGGAGGACCGAACCCACTAACGTTGAAAAGTTAGGGGATGAGCTGTGGATAGGGGTGAAAGGCTAAACAAACCTGGAAATAGCTGGTTCTCTCCGAAAACTATTTAGGTAGTGCCTCGTGTGTCACCTTCGGGGGTAGAGCACTGTCATGGTTGTGGGGTCCATTGCGGATTACTACGCCATAGCAAACTCCGAATACCGAAGAGTGCAATCACGGGAGACAGACATCGGGTGCTAACGTCCGGTGTCAAGAGGGAAACAACCCAGACCGCCAGCTAAGGTCCCCAAATATGGCTAAGTGGGAAACGAAGTGGGAAGGCTAAAACAGTCAGGAGGTTGGCTTAGAAGCAGCCACCCTTTAAAGAAAGCGTAATAGCTCACTGATCGAGTCGTCCTGCGCGGAAGATGTAACGGGGCTAAGTCATATACCGAAGCTGCGGATGCACAGTAATGTGCATGGTAGGAGAGCGTTCCGTAAGCCTGCGAAGGTGCACTGGAAAGTGTGCTGGAGGTATCGGAAGTGCGAATGCTGACATGAGTAGCGATAAAGGGGGTGAAAGGCCCCCTCGCCGTAAGCCCAAGGTTTCCTACGCAACGTTCATCGGCGTAGGGTGAGTCGGCCCCTAAGGCGAGGCAGAAATGCGTAGCTGATGGGAAGCAGATTAATATTTCTGCACCATTGTGAAATGCGATGGGGGGACGGATCGCGGAAGGTTGTCCGGGTGTTGGAAGTCCCGGTCCTTGCATTGGAGAAGGCGCTTTGGCAAATCCGGGCGCGCAATTCAAGGGTGCGAGGCGAGCCACTTCGGTGGCGAAGCAACTGGAAGGGGTTCCAGGAAAAGCCTCTAAGCTTCAGTTTCACAGTGACCGTACCGCAAACCGACACAGGTGGGCGAGATGAGTATTCTAAGGCGCTTGAGAGAACTCGGGAGAAGGAACTCGGCAAATTGGTACCGTAACTTCGGGATAAGGTACGCCCTCATAGCCTGACTGGCCTGCGCCAGAAGGGTGAAAGGGTTGCAATAAACTGGTGGCTGCGACTGTTTAATAAAAACACAGCACTCTGCAAACACGAAAGTGGACGTATAGGGTGTGACGCCTGCCCGGTGCCGGAAGATTAAATGATGGGGTGCAAGCTCCTGATTGAAGTCCCGGTAAACGGCGGCCGTAACTATAACGGTCCTAAGGTAGCGAAATTCCTTGTCGGGTAAGTTCCGACCTGCACGAATGGCGTAACGATGGCCACACTGTCTCCTCCCGAGACTCAGCGAAGTTGAAGTGTTTGTGATGATGCAATCTCCCCGCGGCTAGACGGAAAGACCCCATGAACCTTTACTGTAGCTTTGCATTGGACTTTGAACCGGTCTGTGTAGGATAGGTGGGAGGCTATGAAGTTGGGACGCCAGTCTCAATGGAGCCGTCCTTGAAATACCACCCTGATCTGTTTGAGGTTCTAACCTTGGCCCGTGATCCGGGTCGGGGACAGTGCATGGTAGGCAGTTTGACTGGGGCGGTCTCCTCCCAAAGTGTAACGGAGGAGTACGAAGGTACGCTAGGTACGGTCGGAAATCGTGCTGATAGTGCAATGGCATAAGCGTGCTTGACTGTGAGACTGACAAGTCGAACAGGTGCGAAAGCAGGTCATAGTGATCCGGTGGTTCTGTATGGAAGGGCCATCGCTCAACGGATAAAAGGTACTCTGGGGATAACAGGCTGATACCGCCCAAGAGTTCATATCGACGGCGGTGTTTGGCACCTCGATGTCGGCTCATCTCATCCTGGGGCTGTAGTCGGTCCCAAGGGTATGGCTGTTCGCCATTTAAAGAGGTACGTGAGCTGGGTTTAAAACGTCGTGAGACAGTTTGGTCCCTATCTGCCGTGGGCGCTGGATATTTGAAGGGGGCTGCTCCTAGTACGAGAGGACCGGAGTGGACGAACCTCTGGTGTACCGGTTGTCACGCCAGTGGCATCGCCGGGTAGCTATGTTCGGAAGAGATAACCGCTGAAAGCATCTAAGCGGGAAACTCGCCTTAAGATGAGATATCCCCGGGGCTTCGAGCCCCTTGAAGGGTCGTTCAAGACCAGGACGTTGATAGGTCAGGTGTGCACGTACAGTAATGTACTGAGCTAACTGATACTAATTGCCCGTAAGGCTTGATCCTATAACAGGTGTGTCTCGACCCGCGTTAGTGCTTGAGCACTGACGCCGGTCCGATCCCCGAAGGGGATTGGTGTGAACTCCCGCGGGAGCCAGCAGAAACGCACGGTTGGGATTCAGTGTTGTGCCAGAAACAACACAACCCCCCACACCCGAATCCTTTACGCTTCTTCCCGATTGGCTGTGGCGCAAGCGGTTGACTCCAACCCTGCGACGCAGCAACCCGTCATGCCTGATGACCATAGCGAGTCGGTCCCACCCCTTCCCATCCCGAACAGGACCGTGAAACGACTCCACGCCGATGATAGTGCGGATTGCCCGTGTGAAAGTAGGTAATCGTCAGGCTCCCCCCCAGTCAGAAACCCCACCCGCCGCGGTGGGGTTTTTGCGTTTACGGACGGCTAACACCCAATCACTATATAAGTGAGAGCGTTGGGATCGGAACGGTCAAGCAGCCCTTGACAAAGAGACATTGTTCCCCCATAATCGTCAGTTCTCTGCGGAGGGGTGCCCGAGTGGCTAAAGGGGGCAGACTGTAAATCTGTTGGCTTACGCCTACGTTGGTTCGAATCCAACCTCCTCCACCAGAATGCAAGATGTGGCAGTTGTTGGGAATCCATGATCCTTGCGGGTGTAGCTCAATGGTAGAGCAGAAGCCTTCCAAGCTTACGACGAGGGTTCGATTCCCTTCACCCGCTCCAGCAACACAGAGGTAGCGCCCATGTGGCTCAGTGGTAGAGCACTCCCTTGGTAAGGGAGAGGTCGGCAGTTCGATCCTGCCCATGGGCACCAGAAGTAATCGGTGATTGTTTGCGCCCGGCGCAACGTACGGAAAATCCTCTTAGGAGTCGAAAATGGCCAAGGGTAAGTTTGAGCGGACCAAGCCGCACGTGAACGTGGGCACGATCGGTCACGTTGACCACGGCAAGACCACGTTGACGGCAGCGATCACGACGGTCCTGACGCAGAAGTTTGGCGGCGAAGCGAAGGCGTACGACCAGATCGACGCGGCGCCGGAAGAAAAGGCGCGTGGCATTACCATCAACACCGCGCACGTCGAGTACGAAACGGCTAACCGCCACTACGCACACGTCGACTGCCCGGGCCACGCAGACTACGTGAAGAACATGATCACGGGCGCGGCGCAGATGGACGGCGCAATCCTGGTGTGCTCGGCTGCCGACGGCCCGATGCCGCAAACGCGTGAGCACATCCTGCTGGCGCGTCAGGTTGGCGTTCCGTACATCATCGTGTTCCTGAACAAGTGCGACATGGTGGACGACGCCGAGCTGCTGGAACTCGTCGAGATGGAAGTTCGCGAACTTCTGTCGAAGTACGACTTCCCGGGCGACGACACGCCGATCATCAAGGGTTCGGCCAAGCTGGCGCTGGAAGGCGACAAGGGCGAGTTGGGTGAGGTAGCGATCATGAACCTGGCCGATGCGCTGGACACGTACATCCCGACGCCGGAGCGCGCGGTTGACGGTGCGTTCCTGATGCCGGTGGAAGACGTGTTCTCGATCTCGGGTCGCGGCACGGTGGTGACGGGTCGCGTCGAGCGCGGCGTGATCAAGGTTGGCGAGGAAATCGAGATCGTCGGTATCCGCGCAACGGCCAAGACGACCTGCACGGGCGTGGAAATGTTCCGCAAGCTGCTCGACCAGGGTCAGGCAGGCGACAACGTTGGTATCCTGCTGCGCGGCACGAAGCGTGAAGACGTGGAGCGTGGTCAGGTTCTGGCCAAGCCGGGTTCGATCAACCCGCACACGCACTTCACGGCTGAAGTGTACGTGCTGAGCAAGGACGAAGGCGGCCGTCACACGCCGTTCTTCAACAACTACCGTCCGCAGTTCTACTTCCGTACGACGGACGTGACCGGCTCGATCGAGCTGCCGAAGGACAAGGAAATGGTGATGCCGGGCGACAACGTGTCGATCACGGTGAAACTGATCAACCCGATCGCGATGGAAGAAGGTCTGCGCTTCGCAATTCGCGAGGGTGGCCGTACGGTCGGCGCTGGTGTCGTCGCCAAGATCATCGAGTAACGCCAGAGAGTTCTCGATAATCGGTTGTATCGGGGTTGGCGGTGTCGTCAACCCCAAATGGTTTAGGGGTATAGCTCAACTGGCAGAGCGTCGGTCTCCAAAACCGAAGGTTGGGGGTTCGATTCCCTCTGCCCCTGCCAACTATCGCGCCGTAGTGGCGCTTGTTAAGGTGTTATGGCGAATCCTTCCGTCGAAACTGTAAATACATCCGGCGACAAGTTGATGTTGATCGCAGGTGTGTTGCTGGTCTTGGCCGGGTTCGTGGGGTTCTTCTGGCTTAATGGCCAGGAATGGTACATCCGCGGAGCCGCCTTGGCTGTTGGTGCGATCGCGGGTGTCGCAGTCGGTCTTCTCTCGGCGCCTGGCAAGGGTTTCATCGCTTTCGCCAATGACTCATACAAAGAGGTCCGCAAGGTAGTTTGGCCGAGTCGCAAAGAGGCGACCCAAACAACACTCGTGGTCTTCGGCTTCGTAGTCGTGATGGCTATCTTCCTCTGGGTTTGTGATAAATCCATTGAGTGGGCGATTTTCTCGGCGATTCTGGGTTGGAAATGATATGAGTGATACTCCGGCATCCCCGAGCGGCAAACGTTGGTACGTAGTGCACGCATATTCCGGTATGGAGAAGAGCGTGCAACGAGCGCTTCAGGAGCGCATCGAGCGGGCTGGTATGCAGGAACAGTTCGGCCAGATCCTCGTTCCAACGGAAGAGGTTGTTGAGGTAAAGGGCGGTCACAAATCAGTAACCGAACGTCGTTTCTTCCCGGGCTATGTTTTAGTCGAAATGGAAATGACAGACGAAACGTGGCACCTCGTGAAAAATACGGCGAAGGTGACCGGCTTCGTCGGCGGGGCGCGTAATCGGCCGAGCCCGATCTCCCCTCGGGAAGTTGAAAAGATCATGTCGCAGATGCAGGAGGGCGTGGAGAAGCCGCGTCCGAAGACCCTGTTTGAGGTAGGCGAGATGGTGCGCGTGAAAGAAGGCCCGTTCACAGATTTCAACGGGAGCGTCGAAGAAGTGAACTACGAAAAGTCGCGAGTCCGTGTTTCCGTTACAATCTTCGGCCGCGCAACGCCGGTCGAGTTGGAATTCGGCCAAGTCGAAAAGTTGTAGTCTAGATTTTACGGAACGCACCGCTAGGTGCGTTCCGTATTTCGCGCTTACGGTCCGCGTAATGGCCGTTGAGGAGCGTAACTAGTCAGTTTGTCGGCGAACACGCGCTACTACTCACTGAGCGTCCGCCCGTAAGGCGGCGTTCCACAGAGGTTCTCGAAATGGCAAAGAAAATTATCGGCTTTATCAAGCTGCAGATTCCTGCAGGTAAAGCCAACCCGTCGCCGCCGGTTGGTCCGGCACTGGGTCAGCGCGGCCTGAACATCATGGAGTTCTGCAAGGCGTTCAACGCGCAGACTCAAGCGATGGAACCGGGTCTGCCGATTCCTGTCGTGATCACGGCATTCGCGGACAAGAGCTTCACGTTCGTTCTGAAGACGCCGCCGGCTACGGTTCTGATCAAGAAGGCAGCGAAGCTCGACAAGGGTTCGAGCAAGCCGCATACCGACAAGGTCGGCAAGATCACCCGCGCTCAAGCTGAAGATATCGCCAAGACCAAGATGCCCGATCTGACGGCTGCTGATCTGGACGCAGCGGTTCGTACGATCGCTGGTAGCGCCCGCTCGATGGGCATCACCGTGGAGGGCGTGTAAATGGCTAAGCTTTCGAAGCGTCTGCAAGCATTTGCAGCCAAAGTGGATCGTCAGAAGCTGTACCGGATCGAAGACGCTCTATCGCTCGTGAAGGAATGCGCAAGCGCGAAGTTCGACGAGTCGATCGACGTCGCCGTGCAACTCGGCATTGACGCAAAGAAGTCGGATCAAGTGGTTCGCGGCTCGGTCGTGCTGCCCGCTGGTACCGGTAAGTCGGTCCGCGTCGCTGTGTTCGCGCAGGGCGAAAAGGCTGAGCAGGCTCGTGCCGCTGGTGCTGACGTCGTCGGTATGGAAGACCTGGCCGAACAGGTCAAGGCCGGGAACCTGAACTTCGACATCGTGATCGCTTCGCCGGACACGATGCGTATCGTCGGTACGCTCGGGCAGATTCTCGGCCCGCGTGGCCTGATGCCGAACCCGAAGGTTGGCACGGTCACGCCGGACGTCGCGACCGCGGTCAAGAACGCCAAGGCTGGTCAGGTGCAATTCCGTGTCGACAAGGCCGGCATTATCCACGCAACGATCGGCCGCGCTTCGTTTGAACCGGCAGCACTGCGCAACAACCTGAATGCGCTGATCGAAGCGCTGCAGAAGGCGAAGCCGGCAACGAGCAAGGGCGTGTATCTGCGCAAGGTCGCTTTGTCGAGCACGATGGGTGTTGGTGTTCGTGTCGACCAGACGTCGATCGCTGCCCAGTAATGAATTTCGCCGCTCCGGCGCGAGTTGGGGCGGCTTTTAAGGGCTTTGGGCGGTTGCGAGGTGGCAGTCTGCATCGCGCGACCGGTTGTCAAAGACCGTTGGTGGGCACGCAGCAAGTAGGCGGGTCCTTAATGTAAAGCCAACGCAGATGGCGAACCCGAAAAGGTTTTGTAGTGATGAAGCCGTTGGATGTCTGTAGCGATACGGATTTTTGACGGTCGAAATACTCCTGACTGGTCGGACGCCGTTATTGAATGCGGTACACAAGGCGCACGCTGCGTGTATCGAATCTGGAGGTTAACCGTGCCACTAAACAAAGAAAGCAAGCAGGCCGTCGTCGCTGAGGTTGCCGCGCAAGTCGCGAAAGCTCAGACCGTGGTTCTGGCTGAGTATCGTGGAATCGCGGTTGGCGATCTGACCAAGCTGCGCGCGAAAGCGCGTGAGCAACAGGTTTACCTTCGCGTGTTGAAGAACACGCTGGCGCGTCGCGCCGTCGAGGGTACCCCGTTTGCTCCGCTGGCAGAGCAGATGACTGGCCCCCTGATCTACGGCATCTCGGAAGATGCGATTGCTGCTGCTAAGGTCGTCAATGACTTCAGCAAGAGCAATGACAAGTTGGTCATCAAGGCTGGTTCCTACGAAGGCAAGGTGATGGACAAGGCTGGCGTGCAAGCGCTGGCAAGCATCCCGAGCCGCGAAGAACTGCTCTCCAAGCTGTTGTACGTTATGCAGGCACCTGTTTCTGGCTTCGCGCGCGCTCTGGCCGCGCTGGCAGAAAAGAAACAAGGCGAAGAAGCCGCTGCGTAATGCACTTCAGTCGAGCGTGATTGATCGCTGGCTGTATCCGAATTCAATTTAGGAGTATTTCAAATGGCAATCGCAAAAGAAGACATCCTCGAAGCCGTAGGCTCGATGTCGGTTCTGGAACTGAACGAGCTGGTCAAGGCGTTCGAAGAAAAGTTTGGCGTCTCGGCAGCTGCTGTTGCAGTGGCTGGCCCGGCAGGTGCAGCCGGCGGCGCTGCTGCTGCTGAAGAGCAGACCGAATTCACGGTCATCTTGGCAGAAACCGGTGCAAACAAGGTTTCGGTCATTAAGGCTGTTCGCGAATTGACGGGTCTCGGCCTGAAGGAAGCGAAGGATCTGGTCGACGGTGCACCGAAGCCCGTTAAGGAAGCGGTGCCCAAGGCTGCTGCTGAAGAAGCCAAGAAGAAGCTGGAAGAAGCCGGCGCGAAGGTTGAAATCAAGTAAGCTTCAACGCGCTGTGCGAAGGCTGGCGGTTTTTCACCGCCGGCCTTTTTGTGCTTTGTGGAGGACGCGTTTTTGCGGGCGTATGCCGGCAGGAATGTGATTCCGAGAAGCCAAAGAAAAACGCCCACGGTAATTTTGACCGGCATTTTTCTTTGTCTTCTGAAGCGACTGCAGAAGGCAAGTTTGGTCGGGTAGCGGGCAACACAGGCATCCGCTGCCGTCAGCCAGCGGTTGGTAGCGGCCAACCACCAAGCTTCTAGGCTCGTTCAAGCCATCGGACGGCCATCGGGTCTCAGTCGGTGAACACTCGGGTTGTCTCATCAAGGTATCCTGCCTCGACAACTATGCCCGCCGTGATTCGGAGATCGTATGCAATATTCCTTCACCGAGAAGAAGCGTATTCGCAAGAGTTTTGCGAAGCGCCCCATCGTTCACCAAGTACCTTTCCTGCTGGCTACCCAGCTTGAATCATTCAGCACGTTTCTGCAAGCAGATACGTCATCTACGCAACGCAAGCCGGAAGGCTTGCAGGCCGCGTTTACTTCCGTTTTTCCGATCGTTTCGCACAACGGCTTCGCGCGTCTTGAGTTCGTCAGCTACATGCTGTCGCCGCCGGCATTCAACATCAAGGAATGCCAGCAGCGCGGTCTGACGTACTGCTCGGCGCTGCGCGCCAAGGTGCGTCTGGTGCTGCTCGACAAAGAATCACCGAGCAAGCCGGTCGTCAAAGAAGTGAAGGAACAGGAAGTGTACATGGGCGAAATCCCGCTCATGACGCCGACCGGTTCGTTCGTCATCAACGGCACCGAACGTGTGATCGTTTCGCAGCTGCACCGTTCGCCGGGTGTTTTCTTCGAACACGACAAGGGCAAGACGCACAGCTCGGGCAAGCTGCTGTTTTCGGCACGTATCATTCCCTACCGTGGCTCGTGGCTCGACTTCGAATTCGACCCGAAGGACGTGCTGTACTTCCGCGTCGACCGTCGTCGTAAGATGCCGGTTACGATCCTGCTAAAGGCAATCGGCCTGACGCCGGAACAGATCCTCGCAAACTTCTTCGTGTTCGACAATTTCACGCTGATGCCGGAAGGCGCGCAGATGGAATTCGTGCCGGAGCGTTTGCGCGGTGAAGTCGCGCGCTTCGATATCACGGACCGCGATGGCAACGTGATCGTCCAGAAGGACAAGCGGATCAACGCCAAGCACATTCGCGACCTCGATAACGCGAAGACCAAGTTCATCTCGGTGCCGGAAGATTATCTGCTCGGCCGTGTGCTCGCGAAGAACGTGATCGACGGCGATACGGGTGAAGTCATCGCGAACGCCAACGACGAAATTACCGAATCCGTGCTCGAGAAGCTACGCGAAGCGAAGATCAAGGACATCCAGACGCTCTACACGAACGATCTGGACCAGGGTCCGTACATCTCGTCGACGCTGCGTATCGACGAAACGGCCGACAAGATGGCCGCACGTATCGCGATCTACCGCATGATGCGTCCGGGCGAGCCGCCGACCGAAGAAGCGGTCGAGGCACTGTTCAACCGTCTGTTCTACAGCGAAGAAGCGTACGACCTGTCGAAGGTGGGTCGTATGAAGTTCAACCGGCGCGTCGGCCGTGATGAAATCGTCGGTCCGATGACGCTGCAGGACGACGACATTCTCGCGACGATCAAGATCCTCGTCGAGCTGCGCAACGGCAAGGGCGAAGTGGACGACATCGACCACCTCGGCAACCGTCGTGTGCGCTGCGTCGGCGAACTCGCTGAGAACCAGTTCCGCGCGGGCCTCGTGCGTGTCGAACGTGCTGTGAAGGAACGCCTCGGCCAGGCCGAAAGCGAAAACTTGATGCCGCACGACCTGATCAACTCGAAGCCGATCTCGTCGGCGATTCGCGAGTTCTTCGGGTCGTCGCAACTGTCGCAGTTCATGGACCAGACCAATCCGCTGTCGGAAATCACGCACAAGCGTCGTGTTTCTGCACTAGGCCCGGGCGGTCTGACTCGTGAGCGCGCAGGCTTCGAAGTCCGCGACGTGCACCCAACTCACTACGGCCGTGTGTGCCCGATTGAAACGCCGGAAGGTCCGAACATCGGTCTGATCAACTCGCTCGCTCTGTACGCGCACCTGAACGAATACGGCTTCCTCGAAACGCCGTATCGCAAGGTGGCGGACGGCAAGGTGACCGACCAGATTGACTATCTGTCGGCGATCGAAGAAGGCCGTTACGTGATCGCTCAGGCGAACGCGGCGGTGGCTGACGACCGCACGCTGACCGATGAACTCGTGTCGTCGCGTGAAGCGGGCGAAACGCTGATGGTCACGCCGGACCGCATTCAGTACATGGACGTGGCGCCGTCGCAGATCGTGTCGGTCGCAGCTTCGCTGATTCCGTTCCTCGAGCACGACGACGCGAACCGCGCATTGATGGGCTCGAACATGCAGCGTCAGGCCGTCCCGTGTCTGCGTCCGGAAAAGCCGGTCGTCGGTACGGGCATCGAACGCACCGTGGCGGTCGACTCGGGCACGACGGTTCAGGCACTGCGTGGCGGTGTGGTCGATTACGTCGACGCGGGCCGTATCGTGATTCGCGTGAACGACGACGAAGCGGTCGCGGGTGAAGTCGGCGTCGACATCTACAATCTGATCAAGTACACGCGTTCGAACCAGAACACGAACATCAACCAGCGTCCGATCGTGAAGATGGGCGACAAGGTTGCGCGCGGCGACGTGCTGGCTGACGGCGCATCGACCGATCTGGGCGAGCTCGCGCTCGGCCAGAACATGCTGATCGCGTTCATGCCATGGAACGGCTACAACTTCGAAGACTCCATCCTGATTTCGGAGAAGGTCGTTGCGGACGACCGTTACACGTCGATTCACATCGAAGAACTGAACGTCGTTGCACGCGACACGAAGCTCGGACCGGAAGAAATCACGCGCGACATCTCGAATCTCGCCGAAGTGCAGCTTGGCCGTCTCGACGAGTCGGGCATCGTGTACATCGGCGCGGAAGTCGAAGCGGGCGACGTGCTGGTCGGCAAGGTCACGCCGAAGGGCGAAACGCAGCTGACGCCGGAAGAAAAGCTGCTGCGCGCGATCTTCGGTGAGAAGGCGTCGGACGTGAAAGACACGTCGCTGCGCGTGCCGTCGGGCATGAGCGGCACCGTGATCGACGTGCAGGTATTCACGCGTGAAGGCATCCAGCGCGACAAGCGCGCGCAACAGATCATCGACGATGAACTGAAGCGCTATCGTCTCGACCTGAACGACCAGCTGCGTATCGTGGAAGGTGATGCGTTCCAGCGTCTCGCGCGCATGCTCGAAGGCAAGGTCGCGAATGGCGGTCCGAAGAAGCTCGCGAAGGGCACGAAGATCGAGCGCGCTTACCTCGAAGATCTGGACCACTATCACTGGTTCGACATCCGCCTCGCGGATGAAGAAGCAGCGGCCCAGCTCGAAGCGATCAAGAACTCGATCGAAGAGAAGCGTCACCAGTTCGACCTCGCGTTCGAAGAGAAGCGCAAGAAGCTCACGCAAGGCGACGAACTGCCGCCGGGCGTGCTGAAGATGGTCAAGGTGTATCTGGCGGTGAAGCGCCGTCTGCAGCCTGGCGACAAGATGGCAGGCCGTCACGGTAACAAGGGTGTCGTGTCGAAGATCGTGCCGATCGAAGACATGCCCTACATGGCCGACGGCCGTCCGGCTGACGTCGTTCTGAACCCGCTCGGCGTGCCGTCGCGGATGAACGTGGGTCAGGTTCTCGAAGTGCATCTGGGTTGGGCCGCGAAGGGTCTCGGCTGGCGTATCGGCGAAATGCTGCAGCGTCAGGCGAAGATCGCTGAACTGCGCGAATTCCTGATCAAGATCTACAACGAATCGGGCCGCGCCGAAGAGCTGGACAGCTTCAGCGACGACGAAATCCTCGAACTGGCGAAGAACCTGCGCGAAGGCGTGCCGTTCGCAACGCCGGTGTTCGACGGTGCGACGGAAGAAGAAATGTCCCGCGCGCTCGATCTGGCGTTCCCGGACGACATCGCTGAAAACCTCGGCATGACGCCGTCGAAGAACCAGGTGCGTCTGTTCGACGGTCGCACGGGCGAGATGTTCGAACGTACGGTGACGGTCGGCTACATGCACTACCTGAAGCTGCACCACCTGGTCGACGACAAGATGCACGCGCGTTCCACGGGCCCGTACTCGCTCGTCACGCAGCAGCCGTTGGGCGGTAAGGCGCAGTTCGGTGGCCAGCGTTTCGGTGAAATGGAAGTGTGGGCGCTCGAAGCGTACGGCGCATCGTACGTGCTGCAGGAAATGCTGACGGTGAAGTCGGACGACGTGACGGGCCGGACCAAGGTTTACGAGAACCTGGTCAAGGGCGATCACGTGATCGATGCCGGCATGCCTGAGTCGTTCAACGTGTTGGTGAAGGAAATCCGGTCGCTGGGTATCGACATCGACCTGGACCGGAACTAATCGGACTACTGGAGAGAAGCGATGAAAGCTTTGCTCGATCTATTCAAGCAAGTCCAACAACCTGAAGTTTTCGACGCGATCAAGATCGGTCTGGCCTCGCCGGACAAGATCCGTTCGTGGTCGTTCGGTGAAGTCAAGAAGCCGGAAACCATCAACTACCGCACGTTCAAGCCGGAGCGCGATGGTCTGTTCTGCGCGAAGATTTTCGGTCCGATCAAGGACTACGAATGCCTTTGCGGCAAGTACAAGCGCCTGAAGCACCGCGGCGTGATCTGCGAGAAGTGCGGCGTCGAAGTGACGCTCGCGAAGGTGCGTCGTGAGCGAATGGGCCACATTGAGCTGGCCTCGCCGGTCGCGCACATCTGGTTCCTGAAGTCGCTGCCGTCGCGTCTGGGCATGGTGCTCGACATGACGCTGCGCGACATCGAGCGCGTGCTGTACTTCGAAGCATACGTGGTGATCGATCCGGGCATGACGCCGCTCAAAGCGCGGCAGATCATGACCGAAGAGGATTACTACAACAAGGTCGAGGAATACGGCGACGAATTCCGTGCCGAGATGGGCGCGGAAGGTATTCGCGAACTGCTGCGCGCGATCAACATCGACGAGCAGGTCGAGCTGCTGCGCACGGAGCTCAAGAACACCGGCTCGGAAGCGAAGATCAAGAAGTACGCGAAGCGCCTGAAAGTGCTCGAGGCGTTCCAGCGTTCGGGCATCAAGCCGGACTGGATGGTCCTCGAAGTGCTGCCGGTGCTGCCGCCGGAACTGCGTCCGCTCGTCCCGCTCGACGGCGGCCGTTTCGCGACGTCGGACCTGAACGACCTGTATCGCCGCGTGATCAACCGTAACAACCGGTTGAAGCGTTTGCTCGAGCTGAAGGCGCCTGAAATCATCGTCCGCAACGAAAAGCGGATGCTGCAGGAAGCCGTCGACTCGCTGCTCGACAACGGCCGTCGCGGCAAGGCGATGACCGGTGCGAACAAGCGTCCGCTGAAGTCGCTCGCGGACATGATCAAGGGTAAGGGCGGTCGCTTCCGTCAGAACCTGCTCGGTAAGCGTGTCGACTACTCGGGCCGTTCGGTGATCGTGGTCGGCCCGACGCTGAAGCTGCATCAGTGCGGTCTGCCGAAGCTGATGGCGCTCGAACTGTTCAAGCCGTTCATCTTCAACAAGCTCGAAGTGATGGGTGTCGCTACCACCATCAAGGCTGCGAAGAAGGAGGTCGAGAACCAGACACCGGTGGTGTGGGACATCCTCGAAGAGGTGATCCGCGAACATCCGGTCATGCTGAACCGTGCGCCGACGCTGCACCGTCTCGGCATCCAGGCTTTCGAGCCGGTGCTGATCGAAGGTAAGGCAATCCAGCTGCACCCGCTCGTTTGCGCGGCGTTCAACGCCGACTTCGACGGTGACCAGATGGCCGTTCACGTGCCGCTGTCGCTCGAAGCGCAGATGGAAGCGCGCACGCTGATGCTCGCGTCGAACAACGTACTGTTCCCGGCCAACGGCGATCCGTCGATCGTGCCGTCGCAGGATATCGTGCTCGGCCTGTACTACGCGACGCGTGAAGCGGTGAACGGCAAGGGCGAAGGCCTGACATTCACGGGCGTGTCGGAAGTGCTGCGCGCGTACGAGAACAAGGAAGTCGAACTGGCCTCGCGCGTCAACGTGCGGATCACCGAAATGGTCCACAACGAAGACAAGTCGGAAGGCGGGCCGGCGTTCGTACCGAAGATCACGCTGTATGCGACCACGGTTGGCCGCTCGATCCTGTCGGAAATCCTGCCGCCGGGTCTGCCGTTCTCGGTGCTGAACAAGCCGCTGAAGAAGAAGGAAATCTCGCGTCTGATCAACACCGCGTTCCGCAAGTGCGGTCTGCGTGAGACGGTGATTTTCGCCGACCAACTGATGCAGTCGGGCTTCCGTCTGGCAACGCGTGCTGGTATTTCGATTTGCGTCGACGACATGCTCGTACCGCCGCAGAAGGAAACCATCGTTGGCGACGCCGCGAAGAAGGTGAAGGAATACGACCGTCAGTACATGTCGGGTCTCGTCACTGCGCAGGAGCGCTACAACAACGTGGTCGACATCTGGTCGGCGACGTCGGAAGCGGTCGGCAAGGCAATGATGGAGCAGCTGTCGACGGAACCGGTCACGGACCGCGACGGCAACCAGACGCGTCAGGAGTCGTTCAACTCCATCTACATGATGGCGGACTCAGGCGCTCGTGGTTCCGCGGTTCAGATCCGTCAGCTGGCCGGTATGCGCGGTCTGATGGCGAAGCCGGACGGCTCGATCATCGAGACGCCGATTACGGCGAACTTCCGCGAAGGTCTGAACGTGTTGCAGTACTTCATCTCGACCCACGGTGCACGTAAGGGTCTGGCTGATACGGCACTGAAGACCGCGAACTCGGGTTACCTGACGCGTCGTCTCGTCGACGTGACGCAGGATCTGGTCGTCGTCGAGGAGGATTGCGGCACGTCGAACGGCGTGGCGATGAAGGCGCTCGTGGAAGGCGGTGAAGTGGTCGAAGCGCTGCGTGACCGTATCCTGGGTCGCGTGGCCGTGGCTGACATCGTCAACCCGGAATCGCAGGAAACGCTGTTCGAAGCGGGCACACTGCTCGACGAAGACGCGGTCGAAGACATCGAACGCCTCGGCATCGACGAAGTGCGCGTGCGCACGCCGCTGACCTGCGAAACGCGCTACGGTCTGTGCGCGGCCTGCTACGGTCGCGACCTCGGCCGCGGCTCGCTGGTGAACGTCGGCGAAGCGGTCGGCGTGATCGCGGCGCAGTCAATCGGTGAACCGGGCACGCAGCTCACGATGCGTACGTTCCACATCGGTGGCGCGGCGTCGCGTGCGGCGGTGGCATCGTCGGTCGAAGCGAAGTCGAACGGTACGGTGCGTTTCACGTCGACGATGCGTTACGTCACGAATGCGAAGGGCGAGCAGATCGTCATCTCGCGTTCGGGTGAAGCGATGATCACCGACGATCACGGCCGCGAGCGCGAGCGTCACAAGGTGCCGTACGGCGCCACGCTGCTGCAGCTCGACGGTGCGCAGATCAAGGCTGGCACGCAACTGGCCACGTGGGATCCGATGACGCGTCCGATCATCACCGAGTATGGTGGTACGGTGAAGTTCGAGAACGTCGAGGAAGGCGTGACGGTCGCGAAACAGATCGACGACGTGACGGGTCTGTCCACGCTCGTCGTGATCGACGTGAAGCGTCGTGGTTCGCAGGCGTCGAAGACGGTGCGTCCGCAGGTCAAGCTGCTCGATGCGAATGGCGAGGAAGTGAAGATCCCGAACACCGAGCACTCGGTGCAGATCGGCTTCCAGGTCGGCGCGCTGATCACCGTGAAGGACGGTCAGCAGGTGCAGGTCGGCGAAGTGCTCGCACGTATCCCGACCGAATCGCAGAAGACGCGTGACATTACCGGTGGTCTGCCGCGTGTGGCGGAACTGTTCGAAGCACGTTCGCCGAAGGACGCGGGTATCCTGGCGGAAGTCACGGGTACGACGTCGTTCGGTAAGGACACGAAGGGCAAGCAGCGTCTCGTTATCACGGACCTCGAGGGCAACCAGCACGAGTTCCTGATCGCGAAGGAAAAGCAGGTTCTGGTGCACGATGGTCAGGTCGTCAACAAGGGCGAAATGATCGTCGACGGACCGGCGGATCCGCACGACATCCTGCGTCTGCAGGGCGTCGAGGCGCTGTCGCGCTACATCGTGGACGAAGTGCAGGACGTGTACCGTCTGCAAGGCGTGAAGATCAACGACAAGCACATCGAAGTGATCGTGCGTCAGATGTTGCGCCGCGTGCAGATTTCGGACAACGGCGACACGCGTTTCATCCCGGGCGAACAGGTCGAGCGGTCGGACATGCTCGACGAGAACGACCGTATGATCGCGGAAGACAAGCGTCCGGCAACGTACGAAAACGTGCTGCTCGGTATCACGAAGGCGTCGCTGTCGACCGATTCGTTCATCTCCGCGGCGTCGTTCCAGGAAACGACCCGCGTGCTGACCGAAGCGGCGATCATGGGCAAGCGCGACGACCTGCGTGGCCTGAAGGAAAACGTGATCGTCGGCCGCCTGATTCCGGCCGGTACGGGTCTCGCGTTCCACAAGGCGCGCAAGAGCAAGGAACTGGCCGACCGCGAGCGTTTCGATCAGATCGCAGCGGAAGAGTCGTTCGAATTCGGTACGCCGGAAACGCCGGCTGCCGAACAGCAACACTCGGGCGAGTAAGTGCTGGCGGCGCAAGCCGCCATGCCTCACGAGCCACGAAGGCCGCTCAGTTTCGACTGAGCGGTTTTTTTTTGCTCTTTTTGCGCGTGCATGGGTGCCACGTGCCGGAGCAGTCCTAGGCCCGATGGCTAACGTTGTCGCAAAGCGCGGGCGCGGCACGAATGGGTTGGTAAAATTCGTCTCACCGCCTGCGTGCCGTTCCTTTCGCCGTCTCTCTCAAATACATGTCCCGACCGCTCGAAATCCTCAATGAAGTCTTTGGTTATCCCGCGTTCAGAGGGCAGCAGGGCGAAATTGTCGAGCACGTCGCCGACGGTGGCGATTGCCTTGTGCTGATGCCGACGGGCGGCGGCAAATCGCTGTGCTATCAGATCCCGTCGCTGGTGCGGCGCGAATGCGGCTTTGGCGCCGGCATCGTGGTGTCGCCACTGATCGCGCTGATGCAGGATCAGGTGGCCGCGCTGACCGAAGTCGGCGTGCGGGCCGCGTACCTGAACTCAACGTTGTCGAGCGCGGAGGCGGTGGCCACCGAGCGGGCGCTCCGCGACGGCGACATCGATCTGCTCTACGTCGCACCGGAGCGGCTGATGACGCCGCGCTTCCAGGAACTGCTCGAACGCACGCGCATCGGTCTTTTCGCGATCGACGAAGCGCACTGCGTGTCGCAATGGGGACACGATTTCCGGCCCGAGTATATTCAGCTGTCGGTGCTGCACGAGCGCTTTCCGAATGTCCCGCGCATCGCGCTGACGGCGACCGCCGACGCGATCACGCGCGACGAAATCATCCACCGTCTCGCGCTCGAAGATGCGCGCGTGTTCGTGTCGAGTTTCGATCGGCCGAACATCCGCTATCGCATCGCCGAAAAAGACAACGCGCGCACGCAACTGCTCGACTTCATCCGCGCCGAGCATACGAAAGCCGACGGTACGACCGACGCGGGCGTCGTTTATTGCCTGTCGCGCCGCAAGGTCGAGGAAACCGCGGAGTGGCTGAAGGAAAAGGGCATGCGCGCGCTGCCATACCACGCCGGCATGGAGTTCGAGGTGCGCCAGAAACATCAGGAGATGTTCCAGCGCGAGGAAGGCATCGTGATGTGCGCGACGATTGCGTTCGGCATGGGCATCGACAAACCCGACGTGCGGTTCGTCGCGCATCTGGATTTGCCCAAGAGCGTGGAAGGGTACTACCAGGAGACCGGCCGCGCGGGCCGCGACGGACTGCCGTCGAACGCGTGGATGGCCTACGGGCTCGGCGACGTCGTGCAGCAGCGCAAGATGATCGACGAATCCGAAGCAGACGACGCGCACAAGCGGGTCCAGACCGGCAAGCTCGACGCGCTGCTCGGTTTGTGCGAAACGGCGACTTGCCGGCGGGTGCGCCTGCTCGCGTACTTCGGCGAAACGAGCCAGCCGTGCGGCAACTGCGACAACTGCCTCGAGCCGCCGCCGACCTGGGATGCAACGCGCGAGGCTCAGATGGCGCTGTCGTGCGTGTTTCGCGCGCAGCGTGCGAGCGGCTTTCATTTCGGAGCCGGACACCTGATAGATATTTTGCGTGGCAACCGCAGCGAAAAAATCCTGCAGCGTGGCCACGAGAAGCTGACCACGTTCGGTATCGGCGCGGCGCTCGGTGAGCCGGAGTGGCGTGCGATCTTTCGCCAACTCGTCGCGTTCGGTTACCTGACGGTCGACCACGAGGGCTTCGGTTCGCTCGTGCTGACGGAGGCGAGCAAGCCGGTGCTCAAGGGCGAGCAGAAGGTGACGATGCGTCGCTACGTCAAGCCGACACGCACGCGTCAATCGTCGGGTCGTACGAGCGAGCGCGCCGATCCGACCATTGGCATGGGCCCTCGCGAGCGGGCCCGCTGGGAGCGTCTACGCATGTGGCGCACAGAAACCGCGAAGAGCGACGGAGTGCCGGCTTATGTGATTTTCCATGACGCGACGCTCGCGGAAATCGCCCGTCTCGGCCCCGATTCGATCGACGATCTGCGCGGGATTCCGGGCATGGGGGCGCGTAAACTGGACCGTTTCGGCTACGAATTGCTGCACGTCGTAGCGGCAGACTGACGTCGTCTGGCTGTTTAGCCGGATTGACAGGGGCGAAACACCGCAACCTGTTGACTCCCTTAGTATTTTCGGAATATTATGCTAGGTTCCGGTTCTTGGAATGCTACGCGCAACTTCAGTTCGTGCGTGAGCGGGCCAGCCGGAAGTTCGATGCGCGGGCGTTTCCGCTTTGCCCGGAAACCGATGCGTCGATTTTGTTCAATTTCAGGAATAATCAATGCCAACCATCAATCAACTGGTTCGCAAAGGCCGCACGTCGGAAACGACGAAGAGCAAGAGCCCGGCTTTGCAGGACTGCCCCCAGCGTCGCGGCGTGTGCACCCGTGTGTACACCACGACGCCGAAGAAGCCGAACTCGGCACTCCGTAAGGTCGCCAAGGTTCGTCTGACGAACGGCTTCGAAGTCATTTCGTACATTGGTGGCGAAGGCCACAACCTGCAGGAACACTCGGTCGTGCTGATTCGCGGCGGCCGTGTGAAGGACTTGCCGGGTGTGCGTTACCACATGGTTCGCGGCTCGCTGGATACCCAGGGCGTCAAGGATCGTAAGCAGGCTCGCTCGAAGTACGGTGCAAAGCGTGCCAAGGCTGGCAAGTAATTAGCCGGTCGATCGTAGTTTCAGGTCGCCTGCAAAGGCGGTAATAGCGATGGTGCCGGAATCGCCGGTGCTATCGAGTAAGTGGTCACCCGACCAGGCTGGTTAGTCTTACGGATGAATCGGGTTAGTTGGTGGCCGCGGGGCTGTAAGCAGCTCCAACTGAAAAGTAAAGGAAGAAACATGCCGCGTCGTCGCGAAGTCCCCAAGCGGGAAGTGTTGCCGGATCCGAAGTTTGGCAACGTTGATGTAGCAAAATTCATGAACGTGCTGATGCTCTCCGGCAAGAAGTCGGTTGCCGAGCGTATCGTGTACGGCGCTTTCGAACAGATCCAGACCAAGGGTGGCAAGGACCCGCTGGAAGTGTTCACGGTGGCGCTCAACAACGTCAAGCCGGTGGTAGAAGTGAAGAGCCGCCGCGTTGGTGGTGCGAACTATCAGGTTCCGGTCGAAGTGCGCCCGTCGCGTCGTATGGCATTGGCGATGCGTTGGCTGCGTGAAGCCGCGAAGAAGCGCAGCGAGAAGTCGATGGCCCTGCGTCTGGCAGGTGAGCTCTCCGAAGCGGCCGAAGGCCGTGGCGGCGCGATGAAGAAGCGCGACGAAGTTCACCGGATGGCAGAAGCCAACAAGGCGTTCTCGCACTTCCGTTTCTAAGCTTCCCCACCCCGGGTTTAGCGGAAAACGGAAAGAAATTCCGGGCGGGTGCGCTTCAAAGGCGCCTCGCCCGTTTGTGTTACAGCGCGATGGACATCTCTCGCATCGCGTCATCCCAATAGAGGATCAAAGTGGCTCGCAAGACTCCTATCGAGCGCTACCGTAACATCGGTATTAGCGCTCACATCGACGCCGGCAAAACGACGACGACCGAGCGCATTCTGTTCTACACGGGCGTGAACCACAAGATTGGTGAAGTTCACGACGGCGCTGCCACCATGGACTGGATGGAGCAGGAACAGGAGCGCGGCATCACGATTACTTCCGCTGCTACCACGGCATTCTGGAAGGGCATGGCGGGCGACCGCGCCGAACACCGCATCAACATCATCGACACCCCGGGTCACGTCGACTTCACGATTGAAGTCGAGCGCTCGATGCGCGTGCTCGACGGCGCGTGCATGGTGTACTGCGCTGTAGGCGGCGTGCAGCCCCAGTCGGAAACCGTGTGGCGTCAGGCTAACAAGTACAAGGTTCCCCGTCTCGCGTTCATCAACAAGATGGACCGTACCGGCGCGAACTTCTTCAAGGTCTACGACCAGCTCAAGCTGCGTCTGAAGGCGAACCCGGTTCCGGTCGTCGTGCCTATCGGCGCGGAAGAGAACTTCACGGGCGTCGTCGATCTGATGAAGATGAAGGCGATCATTTGGGACGACGCGTCGCAAGGCACCAAGTTCTCGTACGAAGACATCCCGGCAGAGCTCGTCGACACATGCAACGAATGGCGTGAAAAGATGGTCGAAGCCGCGGCGGAAGCGAACGAAGACATGATGAACAAGTACCTCGAGTCGGGTGAGCTGACCGAAGAGGAAATCATCAAGGGTCTGCGCGACCGTACGATCGCTTGCGAAATCCAGCCGATGCTGTGCGGCACCGCGTTCAAGAACAAGGGTGTGCAGCGCATGCTGGACGCCGTGCTCGACTTCCTGCCGTCGCCGATCGACATCCCGCCGGTTACCGGCGAGCTGGAAAACGGTGAAAAGGGTGAGCGCCGCGCTGCTGACGACGAAAAGTTCTCGGCACTGGCGTTCAAGATCATGACCGACCCGTTCGTCGGCCAACTGATCTTCTTCCGTGTGTACTCTGGCGTTGTGAATTCGGGCGACACCCTGCTGAACGCGACCAAGGACAAGAAGGAACGTCTGGGCCGTATTCTGCAGATGCACGCGAACCAGCGCGAAGAAATCAAGGAAGTGCGCGCAGGCGACATCGCCGCTGCGGTCGGCCTGAAGGACGCGACCACGGGCGACACGCTGTGCGATCCGACGAGCCCGATCGTGCTCGAGCGCATGGTTTTCCCGGAACCCGTGATTTCGCAGGCTGTTGAGCCGAAGACGAAGCCGGACCAGGAAAAGATGGGTCTGGCCCTGAACCGTCTGGCGCAGGAAGATCCGTCGTTCCGCGTTCAAACGGACGAAGAATCGGGTCAAACCATTATTTCGGGCATGGGCGAGCTCCACTTGGAAATTCTGGTCGACCGGATGAAGCGTGAGTTCGGCGTTGAAGCAACGGTTGGCAAGCCGCAGGTGGCTTACCGCGAAACGATTCGCGGCAAGGCGGAAGACGTTGACGGCAAGTTCGTCAAGCAGTCGGGTGGTCGCGGCCAGTACGGTCACGCGGTCATCACGCTCGAGCCGAACGAGCAAGGCAAGGGCTACGAGTTCCTGGACGAGATCAAGGGCGGTGTGATTCCGCGTGAATACATCCCGGCAGTCGACAAGGGTATCCAGGAAACGCTGAAGGCCGGCGTGCTGGCGGGCTTCCCGGTCGTGGACGTGAAGGTTCACCTGACGTTCGGTTCCTACCACGATGTCGACTCGAACGAAAACGCGTTCCGCATGGCCGGTTCGATGGCGTTCAAGGAAGCGATGCGCAAGGCACAGCCGGTCATCCTCGAACCGATGATGGCTGTCGAAGTCGAAACGCCGGAAGACTACATGGGCAACGTGATGGGCGACCTCTCTGGCCGTCGCGGTATTGTTCAGGGCATGGATGACATGGTTGGCGGCGGCAAGATCGTTCGCGCCGAAGTGCCGCTGTCGGAAATGTTCGGCTACTCGACGTCTCTGCGTTCGCTGACGCAAGGCCGTGCAACGTACACGATGGAGTTCAAGCACTACGCTGAAGCTCCGCGTAACGTGTCGGAAGCGATCATCAACGCGAAGTCGAAGTAATCGCGCGGCAAAGTCATTCAACGATTAACTTTCTGAAAGAAGAGAAACATGGCTAAAGGTAAATTCGAGCGGACCAAGCCGCACGTGAACGTGGGCACGATCGGTCACGTTGACCACGGCAAGACCACGTTGACGGCAGCGATCACGACGGTCCTGACGCAGAAGTTTGGCGGCGAAGCGAAGGCGTACGACCAGATCGACGCGGCGCCGGAAGAAAAGGCGCGTGGCATTACCATCAACACCGCGCACGTCGAGTACGAAACGGCTAACCGCCACTACGCACACGTCGACTGCCCGGGCCACGCAGACTACGTGAAGAACATGATCACGGGCGCGGCGCAGATGGACGGCGCAATCCTGGTGTGCTCGGCTGCCGACGGCCCGATGCCGCAAACGCGTGAGCACATCCTGCTGGCGCGTCAGGTTGGCGTTCCGTACATCATCGTGTTCCTGAACAAGTGCGACATGGTGGACGACGCCGAGCTGCTGGAACTCGTCGAGATGGAAGTTCGCGAACTTCTGTCGAAGTACGACTTCCCGGGCGACGACACGCCGATCATCAAGGGTTCGGCCAAGCTGGCGCTGGAAGGCGACAAGGGCGAGTTGGGTGAGGTAGCGATCATGAACCTGGCCGATGCGCTGGACACGTACATCCCGACGCCGGAGCGCGCGGTTGACGGTGCGTTCCTGATGCCGGTGGAAGACGTGTTCTCGATCTCGGGTCGCGGCACGGTGGTGACGGGTCGCGTCGAGCGCGGCGTGATCAAGGTTGGCGAGGAAATCGAGATCGTCGGTATCCGCGCAACGGCCAAGACGACCTGCACGGGCGTGGAAATGTTCCGCAAGCTGCTCGACCAGGGTCAGGCAGGCGACAACGTTGGTATCCTGCTGCGCGGCACGAAGCGTGAAGACGTGGAGCGTGGTCAGGTTCTGGCCAAGCCGGGTTCGATCAACCCGCACACGCACTTCACGGCTGAAGTGTACGTGCTGAGCAAGGACGAAGGCGGCCGTCACACGCCGTTCTTCAACAACTACCGTCCGCAGTTCTACTTCCGTACGACGGACGTGACCGGCTCGATCGAGCTGCCGAAGGACAAGGAAATGGTGATGCCGGGCGACAACGTGTCGATCACGGTGAAACTGATCAACCCGATCGCGATGGAAGAAGGTCTGCGCTTCGCAATTCGCGAGGGTGGCCGTACGGTCGGCGCTGGTGTCGTCGCCAAGATCATCGAGTAAAATCGACGATTGCTGTAGCAGTCTGTAGCGCCCGGGCTCGGGCACTCGCTCTGCGCGAGCGTCCGAGCCTACGTTCTTTTTTCTAATCGGCGGTGCAATATCGCCTCGCTCTTTTCAAGGAATTTGTCATGCAGAACCAGAAAATCCGCATTCGCCTGAAGGCTTTCGACTATCGCCTGATCGACCAATCGGCAGCTGAAATCGTCGATACGGCAAAGCGGACTGGCGCGATTGTTCGTGGTCCCGTACCCCTGCCGACCCGCATTCAACGCTTCGACATCCTGCGTTCGCCGCACGTCAACAAGACGTCGCGTGACCAGCTCGAAATCCGCACCCACCAGCGTCTGATGGACATCGTTGACCCGACGGACAAGACCGTCGACGCGCTCATGAAGCTGGATCTCCCGGCTGGCGTGGACGTTGAAATCAAGCTGCAGTAAGGCTTCCAGCCCTTGCCCGGCCACCCGGGCAACGCTAAGTCATTGATTGCTTGCGGAAAACGAAAAGGCTCGCTATACTGTTGAGCTTTTCGCGCATTTGCGTAAAAAAGTCGGCGTCCTGCAGCATGGTTTCATGCCCGAAGCGGTGCCGGCATTTTGTAAATTAGCCCCGACCAATCGCAGTCGGGAATGGAGAAAACGATGAGCCTTGGACTCGTAGGTCGCAAGGTTGGCATGACCCGTATCTTCACGGCTGAAGGGGATTCAATTCCCGTCACCGTGCTGGACGTGTCCGACAACCGCGTGACGCAGATCAAGACTGTTGAAACCGACGGCTACACGGCCGTGCAGGTTGCCTTCGGTACGCGCCGTGCATCCCGCGTGACGAAGCCGTTGGCAGGTCATCTCGCCAAAGCCGGTGTTCAAGCCGGTGAAATCCTCAAAGAATTCCAGATCGATGCCGCTAAGGCTGCCGAACTGTCGAGCGGCGCCGTGGTTGGTCCCGAGCTGTTCGAAGTGGGCCAGAAGGTCGACGTGCAAGGCGTGTCGATCGGTAAAGGCTACGCCGGTACCATCAAGCGTTATAACTTCTCGTCTGGCCGTGCATCCCACGGTAACTCGCGCTCGCACAACGTGCCGGGCTCGATCGGTATGGCGCAGGATCCGGGTCGTGTTTTCCCGGGTAAGCGCATGACCGGTCACATGGGTGATGAGAAGGTAACGGTGCAAAACCTCGAAATCGCTCGTATCGATGCTGACCGCAAGCTGCTGCTGGTCAAGGGCGCCGTTCCGGGTGCGAAGGGTGGCAAGGTATTCGTTACGCCGGCCGTGAAGACGCGTGCCGTGAAAGGAGCGAAATAATGGAACTTAAGCTCCTGAATGCCAATGGTCAGGAAAGTGCAGGCGTTAGCGCGTCGGACGTCGTGTTCGGCCGCGACTACAACGAAGCCCTGATTCACCAGGTGGTGGTTGCGTACCAGGCGAATGCCCGTAGCGGCAACCGCGCGCAGAAGGATCGTGAGCAGGTCAAACACACGACCAAGAAGCCGTGGCGCCAGAAGGGTACGGGCCGCGCCCGTGCCGGTATGTCGTCGAGCCCGCTGTGGCGCGGCGGTGGCCGTATTTTCCCGAATTCGCCGGAAGAAAACTTTTCGCACAAGGTCAACAAGAAGATGCATCGTGCAGGTCTCTGCTCGATCTTCTCGCAGTTGGCCCGCGAAGGCCGCATCTCGGTGGTCGACGAGTTGACGCTCGAAGCGCCGAAGACGAAGCTGCTGGCCGAAAAATTCAAGGCGATGGGTCTCGATTCCGTGCTGGTGATTACCGACACGGTTGACGAAAACCTGTACCTCGCGTCGCGCAACCTCGCCCACGTGGCGGTTGTGGAGCCGCGTTACGCCGACCCGCTGTCGCTGATCTACTTCAAGAAGATCCTGATCACGAAGGCTGCGGTCGCCCAGATCGAGGAGTTGCTGTCATGAGCGAGATTCGCAAGAACGATCATCGTTTGATGCAGGTCCTGCTCGCGCCGGTGGTCTCCGAAAAGGCGACGCTGGTGGCCGACAAGAACGAACAGGTTGTGTTCGAAGTCGCGCCGGATGCCACGAAGCAGGAAGTGAAAGCTGCAGTCGAGCTGCTGTTCAAGGTGGAAGTCGATTCCGTCAACGTGCTGGTCGCGAAGGGCAAAGCCAAGCGCTTTGGTCGCTTCATGGGCAAGCGCAAGGACGTGAAGAAGGCGTACGTCTGCCTGAAGCCCGGCCAGGAAATCAACTTTGAAGCGGAGGCCAAGTAATCATGGCAATCGTGAAAGTTAAGCCGACTTCGCCGGGTCGCCGCGCGATGGTCAAGGTGGTCAACAAGGAACTGCACAAGGGCAAGCCGTTCGCAGCGCTGCTCGACACGCAGTCGTCGACCGCCGGCCGTAACAACAACGGTCACATCACCACGCGTCACAAGGGTGGTGGTCACAAGCATCACTATCGTGTCGTCGACTTCCGTCGCACGAAGGATGGTATTCCCGCAAAGGTCGAGCGTCTCGAGTACGACCCGAACCGTAGCGCGAACATCGCGCTGGTTCTGTACGCAGACGGCGAGCGCCGCTACATCATCGCTCCGAAGGGTATTACCGTCGGTCAACAGCTGATGTCGGGTTCGGAGGCGCCGATCCGCGCAGGTAACACGCTGCCGATCCGCAACATCCCGGTCGGTACGACGATTCACTGCATCGAAATGCTGCCGGGCAAGGGCGCGCAAATGGCGCGTTCGGCGGGTACGTCGGCGATGCTGCTGGCTCGCGAAGGCATCTACGCGCAGGTTCGTCTGCGTTCGGGCGAAATCCGCCGCGTTCACGTTGAATGCCGCGCAACGATCGGTGAAGTAGGCAACGAAGAGCATAGCCTCCGTCAAATCGGTAAGGCTGGTGCGAACCGCTGGCGCGGTATCCGCCCGACGGTGCGTGGCGTTGCAATGAACCCGGTCGACCACCCGCACGGTGGTGGCGAGGGCAAGACTGCGGCAGGCCGCGATCCGGTGAGCCCGTGGGGCACGCCGACGAAGGGCTATCGCACCCGCAGCAACAAGCGCACGACGAGCATGATCGTCCAGCGCCGTCACAAGCGTTAAGGAGTAGGCAATGGCACGTTCTATTAAGAAAGGTCCGTTCTGCGACGCCCATTTGCTGAAGAAGGTTGAGGCGGCTGCAGCATCGCGTGACAAGAAACCGATCAAGACCTGGTCGCGTCGCTCGACGATCCTGCCGGACTTCATCGGCCTGACGATCGCCGTTCACAACGGCCGTCAACACGTTCCGGTGTATGTCACGGAAAACATGGTCGGCCACAAGCTTGGCGAGTTCGCACTGACCCGTACGTTCAAGGGACACGCGGCCGACAAGAAGGCCAAGAAATAAGGGGCAATCAAGATGGAAGTGAAAGCAATTCATCGCGGTGCCCGCATCTCGGCGCAGAAAACGCGCCTTGTGGCTGACCAGATCCGCGGTTTGCCGGTCGACAAGGCGCTGAACGTTCTGACATTCTCGCCGAAGAAGGCTGCGGGGATCGTGAAAAAGGTCGTGCTGTCGGCGATCGCGAATGCGGAGCACAACGAAGGCGCCGATATCGACGAGCTCAAGATCAAGAGCATCTACGTCGACAAGGCAGCATCGCTGAAGCGTTTCACCGCGCGCGCTAAAGGCCGCGGTAACCGCATCGAGAAGCAATCCTGTCACATCACTGTGACGGTCGGGAATTAAGGGGCCATACGATGGGACAGAAAATTCATCCGACTGGCTTCCGTTTGGCCGTCAGCCGCAATTGGGCTTCGCGTTGGTACGCGAACAACAACAATTTTGCGGCGATGTTGCAGGAAGACATCGGTGTTCGGGAATACCTGAAGAAGAAGCTGAAGAACGCGTCCGTCGGCCGCGTTGTGATCGAGCGTCCTGCAAAGAACGCGCGTATCACGATTTTCAGCTCGCGTCCGGGTGTCGTGATCGGCAAGAAGGGTGAAGACATCGAACTGCTGAAGTCCGAGCTGCAAAAGCGCATGGGCGTTCCGGTTCACGTCAACATCGAAGAAATCCGCAAGCCGGAAACGGACGCGCAACTGATCGCTGATTCGATCACGCAACAGCTCGAGCGCCGGATCATGTTCCGCCGCGCGATGAAGCGTGCGATGCAGAACGCGATGCGTCTGGGTGCTCAAGGCATCAAGATCATGAGCGCTGGCCGTCTGAACGGTATCGAAATCGCCCGTACGGAATGGTATCGCGAAGGTCGCGTGCCGCTTCATACGCTGCGTGCGGATATCGACTACGCAACGTCGGAAGCAAAGACGACGTACGGCATCATCGGTGTGAAGGTGTGGGTCTACAAGGGCGACACGCTCGGCCGCAACGACGCACCGGTGGTCGAAGAAGTCGCCGAAGAAAAGCGTCCGCGCCGCAACGCACGTCCGGGTGGCGATCGCCGTCCGCGTCGTGATGGTGAAGGTGGTGGCCCGGCAGGTGCACGCCGTGGCGCTCCCCGACGTGCTGGCGGTGCCGGCGGCGACGGGAAGACTGGAGAATAACGATGCTGCAACCGAAACGCAGAAAGTATCGCAAAGAGCAGAAAGGTCGTAACACCGGCGTTGCTACCCGCGGCAACGCGGTGTCGTTCGGTGAGTTCGGCCTGAAGGCTGTCGGTCGTGGCCGTCTGACCGCGCGCCAGATTGAAGCGGCGCGTCGTGCAATGACGCGTCACATCAAGCGCGGTGGCCGCATCTGGATCCGGATTTTCCCGGACAAGCCGATCTCGACCAAGCCGGCGGAAGTGCGTATGGGTAACGGTAAGGGTAACCCGGAGTACTACGTCGCTGAGATTCAACCGGGCAAGATGCTGTACGAAATGGACGGCGTAACCGAAGAACTGGCGCGCGAAGCGTTCCGTCTGGCTGCAGCGAAGCTGCCGCTGAAGACGACGTTTATCGTGCGTCAGCTCGGCGCCTAAGGAGCAAATGATGAAGGCTTCCGAACTTCACCAGAAAGATCAGGCCGCGCTCAACAAGGAGCTGTCGGACCTGTTGAAGGCGCAATTTGGCCTGCGCATGCAACTCGCGACCCAGCAGCTCACGAACACGAGCCAGCTGAAGAAGGTCCGTCGCGACATCGCGCGTGTGCGGACCGTCCTGACTGAGAAGGCGAACCAGAAATGAACGATAGCGTAAAAAACTCGCTCAAGCGGACGCTGGTCGGCAAGGTCGTCAGCAACAAGATGGACAAGACGGTTACCGTGCTGGTCGAGCACCGCGTGAAGCACCCGATCTACGGCAAGTACGTCGTGCGGTCGAAGAAGTACCACGCGCATGACGACGCGAACACGTACAACGAGGGCGACCTCGTTGAAATCCAGGAAACTCGTCCGATTTCGAAGACGAAGGCTTGGGTTGTGGCTCGCCTGGTCGAGGCTGCTCGCGTCATCTAATGTCGCAAAGCTGTAGAAGTAGTTGAAATCGCAGTAAGTTTCGCTTGCAAGACCGAGATTATTTGATATACTCTCGGTCTTCCCTCTTTGTGGGAGCCCCGTCGCGGGCGAAGTTGGTGGGGGAAGCGGTTCGGGCGCCAGCCTAGACCGAAGGATTCACCGGATTGCGATGGCGGGTTTCGTTTGCCGTCGCTGCTGTTCTAACCCAAGCAGCCGATCGGCTGACGGGACCAAGACTGACCGGGAAGCGCCATGGTGGTGTGACCGGATTAAGTTGGGAAAGATAAACCATGATCCAGACCGAAACTCGGCTTGAAGTGGCCGACAACACGGGTGCACGTGAAGTCATGTGCATCAAGGTGCTCGGCGGCTCGAAGCGTCGTTATGCCAGCATTGGCGACATCATCAAGGTGACTGTCAAAGAGGCAACGCCGCGCGGGCGCGTGAAGAAAGGCGAAATCTACAACGCCGTGGTGGTTCGCACCGCCAAGGGCGTGCGTCGTCAGGACGGCTCGCTGATTAAGTTCGACGGCAACGCGGCTGTGTTGCTCAACACCAAGCTCGAACCGATCGGTACCCGTATTTTTGGGCCTGTCACGCGCGAGTTGCGTAGCGAACGATTCATGAAGATCGTTTCGCTGGCGCCTGAAGTGCTGTAAGGAGTCGCGATGAACAAGATTCGCAAGAGTGACGAAGTTATCGTCATCACCGGCAAAGATAAGGGCAAGCGTGGCGTGGTGCTGGCCGTTCACGGCGAGACCGTCACTGTCGAGGGCATCAACCTCGTCAAGAAGCACGTCAAGCCGAACCCGATGAAGGGTACGACGGGCGGCGTGGAAGCCAAGACGATGCCGCTGCAAATTTCGAACGTCGCATTGGTGGACGCGAATGGCAAGCCATCGCGTGTAGGCATCAAGGTCGAAGGGGGCAAGAAGGTCCGTTTCCTGAAGACGACCGGTGCCGTACTGAGCGCCTGACGCTGCGGAGTAAAAAATGGCTCGTTTGCAAGAGTTTTACAAAGAGAAGGTTGTACCCGGCCTCATCGAGAAGTTCGGTTACAAGTCCGTGATGGAAGTGCCGCGCATCACCAAGATCACCCTGAACATGGGCCTTGGCGAAGCCGTCGCTGACAAGAAGATCATCGAAAACGCCGTTGGCGATCTGACGAAGATCGCGGGCCAGAAGCCGGTGATCACGAAGGCACGCAAGGCAATCGCTGGCTTCAAGATCCGTCAGGGCTATCCGATCGGTGCAATGGTCACGCTGCGTGGCCAGGCAATGTACGAATTCCTGGACCGTTTCGTGACGGTTGCGCTCCCCCGTGTGCGCGACTTCCGTGGCGTGTCGGGCAAGGCGTTCGATGGTCGCGGCAACTACAACGTCGGTGTGAAAGAGCAGATCATTTTCCCCGAAATCGACTACGACAAGATCGACGCACTGCGTGGGCTGAACATCAGCATCACGACGACTGCGAAGACTGACGACGAAGCAAAGGCTCTGCTCGCCAGCTTCAAGTTCCCGTTCAGAAACTGAGGTTACCGTGGCTAAACTGGCACTGATCGAACGTGAAAAGAAGCGTGCTCGCCTCGCCGCCAAGTACGCTCCCAAGCGTGCAGCATTGAAGGCAATCATTGGCGATACGAGCAAGTCGGAAGAAGAGCATTACGCAGCACGCCTGGAACTGCAGCAACTGCCGCGAAACTCTAACCCGACCCGTAAGCGCAACCGTTGCGCAATTACCGGTCGTCCGCGCGGCACGTTCCGTAAATTCGGGCTGGCGCGTAATAAGATTCGCGAAATCGCGTTCCGCGGCGAGATCCCTGGCCTGACCAAGGCGAGCTGGTAATAGGAGAAACATAAATGAGCATGAGTGATCCTATCGCCGATATGCTGACTCGCATCCGCAATGCGCAGATGGTCGAGAAGGTTTCGGTGACTATGCCCTCGTCGAAAGTCAAGGTTGCGATTGCGCAGGTCCTGAAGGACGAAGGTTATATCGACGATTTCGCAGTGAAGTCCGAAGGTGCGAAGTCGGAATTGAACATCGTGTTGAAGTATTACGCTGGCCGTCCGGTCATCGAGCGCATTGAACGCGTCTCGAAGCCTGGTCTGCGTGTGTACCGCGGCCGTAACGACATCCCCGTGGTCATGAATGGCCTGGGCGTGGCAATCGTGTCGACGCCGAAGGGCGTGATGACGGACCGCAAGGCACGTGCAACGGGCGTTGGCGGCGAAGTCATCTGCTATGTCGCTTAAGGCCGAAAGGAGAGAAACATGTCTCGAGTAGGTAAGAGCCCAATCGCGCTGCAAGGCGCGGAAGTGGCCCTGAGCGCCGACAGCATTACTGTCAAGGGTCCGCTGGGTACGATTTCGCAGGCTGCCAACAGCCTCGTGAAGGTAGTGAACGACAGCGGCACGCTGAAGTTCGAGCCGGTCGATGAAAGCCGCGAGGCGAATGCGATGTCGGGCACGATGCGCGCGCTGGTTGCGAACATGGTGCACGGCGTGACGAAGGGTTTCGAGCGCAAGCTGACGCTGGTTGGCGTCGGTTACCGCGCACAAGCGCAAGGCGACAAGCTGAACCTGTCGCTGGGTTTCTCGCACCCGGTGGTGCACCAGATGCCGGCTGGCGTCAAGGCAGAAACCCCGTCGCAAACCGAAATCGTGATCAAGGGGATCAACAAGCAACAAGTCGGTCAAGTCGCTGCAGAAGTGCGCGGCTACCGTCCGCCGGAGCCCTACAAGGGCAAGGGCGTGCGTTACGCCGATGAGGTTGTGATCCTCAAAGAAACGAAGAAGAAGTAAGGGTGCGCAATCATGGATAAGACTCAATCTCGCCTGCGCCGCGCTCGTCAGACGCGTATCAAGATCGCGGAGCTGCAGGTCGCGCGTCTCGCCGTGCATCGCACGAACACGCACATCTATGCGCAAGTGTTCTCGCCGTGCGGCACCAAGGTGCTCGCTAGCGCGTCGACGCTCGAAGCCGAAGTGCGTGCGCAACTGGCCGATCAATCGGGAAAGGGCGGCAACGTTGCTGCTGCCACCCTGATCGGCAAGCGCATTGCAGAAAAGGCTAAGGCTGCCGGCATCGAATCCGTCGCCTTCGACCGTTCGGGTTTCCGTTACCACGGCCGCGTGAAAGCGCTGGCTGACGCGGCGCGCGAAGCCGGACTCAAGTTCTAAGGGAAGAATTCGTCATGGCAAAGATGCAAGCTAAAGTTCAGGCTGACGAACGCGACGACGGCCTTCGTGAAAAAATGATCGCGGTTAACCGCGTGACCAAGGTCGTGAAGGGGGGCCGTATTCTCGGCTTCGCTGCACTGACCGTGGTTGGCGACGGTGATGGCCGCGTCGGTATGGGCAAGGGCAAGGCGAAGGAAGTGCCGGTCGCTGTCCAGAAGGCGATGGAACAGGCTCGCCGCAACATGTTCAAGGTGCCTTTGAAGAACGGTACCTTGCAACACGAAGTGCACGGTAAGCACGGCGCATCGACGGTCCTCCTCGCTCCGGCGAAGGACGGTACCGGCGTGATCGCGGGCGGCCCGATGCGCGCCGTGTTCGACGTGATGGGCGTGCAGAACGTTGTGGCCAAGAGCCACGGCTCGACGAACCCGTACAACCTCGTTCGTGCGACGCTCGATGGCCTGCGCAAGCAGTCCACGCCGGCCGACATCGCTGCGAAGCGTGGCAAGTCCGTCGAAGAAATTCTGGGCTAAAGGTGGACACCATGTCTGATAAAACTGTCAAGGTCCAGCTCGTCAAGAGCCTGATCGGCACCCGTGAATCGCACCGTGCAACGGTGCGTGGCCTGGGCCTGCGCCGACTCAACTCGGTTAGCGAGTTGCAGGATACGCCGGCTGTGCGCGGCATGATCAACAAGGTTTCGTACCTCGTTAAGGTCATCAGCTAAGCGGCTGACCAGGACTCAAGGAGTTGATAATGGAATTGAATAACCTGAAGCCGGCCGAAGGCGCGAAGCACGCAAAGCGCCGCGTTGGTCGCGGCATCGGCTCCGGCCTCGGCAAGACCGCTGGCCGTGGTCACAAGGGTCAGAAGTCGCGTTCGGGCGGCTTTCACAAGGTTGGCTTTGAGGGCGGTCAAATGCCGCTGCAACGTCGCCTGCCGAAGCGTGGCTTCACCTCGCTGACGAAGGAATTCGTCGGTGAAGTACGTCTCTCGGATCTGGAGAAGCTGCCGGTCGACGAAATCGATCTGCTGGCTCTCAAGCAAGCCGGCCTCGTCGGCGAGCTGATCCGTAGCGCCAAGATCATTGCAACGGGCGAGCTCAAGCGCAAGGTCGTTGTGAAGGGTCTGGGTGCGACGAAGAGCGCACGTGCTGCTATCGAGGCAGCCGGTGGCTCTTTTGCCGAGTAACGCGCAAGTTAATTGCCGTCACTAGCACTTGCATCGGAGAAGGTACTTGGCTAACAGCCCGAGTCTCGCAAAACCCGGTCGCAGCGCGGCGAAGTTTGGCGATCTGCGCCGGCGAGCAGTGTTCCTGCTGCTGGCGCTAGTCGTCTACCGTATCGGCGCGCATATTCCGGTGCCGGGTATCGACCCGGACCAACTGGCGAAACTGTTCCAAAGCCAGTCGGGCGGCATCCTTGGCATGTTTAACATGTTCTCGGGTGGCGCACTTTCGCGGTTCACGATTTTCGCGCTGGGGATCATGCCGTACATTTCGGCGTCGATCATCATGCAGTTGCTGGCGATTGTTTCGCCGCAGCTCGAAGCGCTGAAAAAGGAAGGGCAGGCAGGTCAGCGAAAGATTACGCAGTACACGCGGATCTTCACGGTTGTGCTGGCGACGTTCCAGGCGTTCGGTATTGCCGTCGCTCTGGAAAATCAGCCGGGCCTCGTGATCGATCCGGGGATGGTTTTCCGCTTGACGACGGTCGTGACGCTGGTGACCGGCACGATGTTCCTGATGTGGCTGGGTGAGCAGATCACGGAGCGCGGGCTTGGCAACGGTATCTCGATCATCATATTCGGCGGTATTGCGGCGGGTTTCCCGAACGCAATCGGTGGTCTCTTTGAACTGGTGCGAACCGGCTCGATGAGCATCATCTCGGCGATTATCGTCGTCGCGCTGATTGCTGCTGTGACCTATCTGGTGGTGTTCATCGAACGCGGCCAGCGCAAGATACTTGTGAATTATGCGAAGCGGCAGGTGGGCAACAAGATTTACGGCGGCCAGTCTTCGCATTTGCCGCTGAAGCTGAATATGTCGGGCGTGATTCCGCCGATCTTCGCATCGTCGATCATTCTCTTCCCGGCAACTATCCTGAACTGGTTCAGTTCGGGTTCGCGTACCAGCTGGTTCGCAGACACGTTGCACAACGTTGCCGAGGCCCTGAAGCCCGGTCAACCGGTGTACGTGTTGCTGTACGCGTTGGCGATCGTCTTCTTCTGCTTCTTCTACACTGCACTGGTGTTTAACAGCAGGGAAACGGCCGACAACCTGAAAAAGAGCGGCGCTTTCGTCCCAGGTATCCGCCCGGGCGATCAGACGGCGCGATATATCGACCGCATCCTCACGCGTTTGACGCTTGCCGGTGCGATCTACATCGTGTTCGTTTGCCTGCTGCCTGAATTTCTGGTGCTACGCTGGAACGTGCCGTTTTATTTTGGTGGAACGTCGCTGCTGATCATTGTCGTCGTCACAATGGATTTCATGGCGCAGGTGCAGTCGTACGTTATGTCGCAACAGTATGAATCGCTGCTGAAGAAAGCTAATTTCAAAGGCGGCGGCGTCCCGATGCGTTGAAAGGACTTATGGCCAAAGACGATGTTATCCAGATGCAGGGCGAAGTAATCGAGAACCTGCCTAATGCTACCTTCAGGGTGAAGCTGGAAAACGGCCATGTCGTGTTGGGACACATATCCGGCAAAATGCGGATGCACTACATCCGGATCTTGCCGGGCGACAAGGTGACGGTTGAATTGACGCCTTACGATCTGTCGCGTGCGCGGATCGTGTTCCGGGCGAAGTGATTTGAAAAAAGGGTAATATCATGAAAGTGATGGCATCGGTTAAGCGCATTTGCCGCAATTGCAAGATCATCAAGCGCAAAGGCGTTGTGCGCGTGATTTGCAGTTCTGATCCGCGCCACAAACAGCGTCAAGGCTGAACGCCGCGCTTTTGCTTGCGCTTTTTGTTTGAGGAAAAACAATGGCTCGTATCGCAGGGGTTAACATCCCGAATCACCAGCATACTGAAATCGGCCTGACGGCTATTTACGGTGTCGGTCGCACGCGCTCGCGCGACATTTGCGTCGCTGCTGGTGTGGCATTTTCGAAGAAGGTCAAAGACCTGACTGACGCAGACCTCGAAAAGCTGCGTGAAGAAGTCGGCAAGTTCATCGTTGAAGGCGATCTGCGCCGTGAAACGACGATGAACATCAAGCGCCTGATGGATCTCGGCTGCTATCGTGGCGTGCGGCATCGTAAGGGTCTGCCCCTGCGCGGCCAGCGTACGCGTACGAATGCCCGTACGCGCAAGGGTCCGCGTCGTGCAGCGCAATCGCTGAAGAAGTAAGCGGAACTGACAGTTACAGGAAAACGTAATGGCTAAGGCTTCGAACAACTCCGCGGCGCAACGCGTTCGCAAGAAGGTCAAGAAGAACGTCGCCGAGGGCGTGGTTCACGTTCACGCGTCGTTCAACAACACCATCATCACGATCACCGACCGTCAAGGCAACGCGCTTGCCTGGGCAACGTCGGGCGGTCAGGGCTTCAAGGGTTCGCGTAAGTCGACTCCGTTTGCAGCTCAGGTCGCAGCTGAATCAGCTGGCCGCGTGGCGATGGAATACGGCGTGAAGAACCTCGAAGTGCGGATCAAGGGCCCCGGTCCTGGCCGGGAATCGGCGGTGCGCGCGCTGCATGGTCTTGGCATCAAGATCACCGCGATCTCCGACGTGACGCCGGTCCCGCACAACGGCTGCCGTCCGCCGAAGCGTCGTCGTATCTAAGACGCTGGTATTTCGAGCGCCTGTTGCCGCCTTGCGCGGTGGCGGGCTGCGCGCGTTATTGAATTGACTAAGCCCACCGTTCGACTCAAAGGGTTCGGACTAGCGCGAGTGGAAGCATTCGCGTGACAAATCACAGAAGGAATCAACGTGGCACGTTATATCGGCCCCAAGGCCAAGCTGTCTCGCCGTGAAGGCACTGACCTCTTCCTGAAGAGCGCGCGCCGTTCGCTCGCTGACAAGTGCAAGCTTGACAGCAAGCCCGGCCAGCACGGCCGTACCTCGGGCGCACGTACGTCCGACTATGGCACTCAGCTGCGCGAGAAGCAAAAAGTAAAGCGTATCTACGGTGTCCTCGAGCGCCAGTTCCGTCGCTACTTCGCTGAAGCAGACCGCCTGAAGGGCAACACGGGTGAGAACCTGCTGCAACTGCTCGAATCGCGTCTGGACAACGTCGTGTATCGCATGGGCTTTGGCTCGACGCGTGCTGAAGCACGTCAGCTCGTTGGCCACAAGGCAATCACGGTGAACGGCGTCGTGACGAACATCCCGTCGATGCAAGTGAAGGCGGGGGACGTCGTCGCCGTGCGCGAACAGAAGCGCAAGCAGGCTCGCATCATTGAGGCGCTGTCGCTCGCTGAGCAAGGCGGCATGCCGAGCTGGGTCGCGGTCGACGCGAAGAAGTTCGAAGGTACCTTCAAGCAGAAGCCGGAACGCAGCGACATCGCTGGCGACATCAACGAAAGCCTGATCGTCGAATTGTATTCGCGGTAATCGGATTGACGGCCGGGGCGCCCTGATTGCGTTGCGCAAGGGGGCGTCTCGGCTGTTTATTTTCAGGTTGTTACCGGTCAGCCTTATCGGTGTAACGAGCCGAGGGTATTGAAAAGGAAAACCTATGCAAACCAGTTTGTTGAAGCCCAAGATTATTGCAGTTGAATCGCTTGGCGAAAGCCACGCGAAAGTGGTCATGGAGCCGTTTGAACGCGGTTATGGCCACACCTTGGGCAACGCGCTTCGGCGCGTGCTGTTGTCGTCGATGGTGGGCTATGCCCCGACCGAGGTGACGATTGCAGGCGTCGTGCACGAGTATTCGACGCTCGACGGTGTGCAAGAGGATGTGGTCAACCTGTTGTTGAACCTGAAGGGCGTCGTCTTCAAGCTGCATAATCGTGACGAAGTGACGGTTACGCTGCGGAAGGAAGGCGAAGGCGTGGTCACGGCCGGCGATATCGAACTCGCACACGATTGCGAAGTCATCAATCCCGATCACGTGATTGCGCATCTGTCGAAGGGCGGCAAGCTCGACGTGCAGATCAAGGTCGAAAAGGGCCGCGGCTATGTGCCGGGCAATGTGCGTCGTTACGGTGAAGAGTCGGCCAAGATCATCGGCCGGATCGTGCTGGACGCCTCGTTTTCGCCGGTTCGTCGCGTGAGCTACGCGGTCGAAAGCGCTCGCGTCGAGCAGCGCACCGACCTCGACAAGCTCGTGATGAACATCGAGACCAACGGTGTGATTTCGCCGGAAGAAGCGATCCGACAATCGGCGCGCATTCTGGTCGATCAGTTGTCGGTGTTCGCGGCGCTGGAAGGTACCGAAGCAGCGGCGGAAGCGCCGTCGCGCGCACCGCAGATCGATCCGATCCTGTTGCGTCCGGTCGATGATCTCGAACTGACGGTTCGTTCCGCGAACTGCCTGAAGGCCGAGAACATCTACTACATCGGCGACCTGATCCAGCGTACCGAGAACGAACTGCTCAAGACTCCGAATCTGGGTCGCAAGTCGCTGAACGAGATCAAGGAAGTTCTGGCATCGCGTGGGCTGACGCTCGGCATGAAGCTCGAAAACTGGCCGCCGGCTGGTCTCGACAAGTAAGCGGACAACTCGGTCGGGTGTGACCGCGAATTGCACCGCTGTACTGTACTGTACTGGCAAAGGCGCGGATTTTCCTTTAAAATCCGCGTCTTGTCTTTTGTCACTACCGGCCCGTGCGCTCACTGTTTGTAGTCGATGCTGCAGAACGAGTGCGATAGAAGAGCTGGACCAAAACTTTGAACTGAAGGAATTAACATGCGTCACCGTCATGGTCTGCGGAAACTGAACCGCACGAGCAGCCACCGTTTGGCAATGCTCCGTAACATGTCCAACTCGCTGATCGAGCACGAAGTCATCAAGACCACGCTGCCGAAGGCCAAGGAACTTCGTAAAGTCGTCGAGCCGCTGATCACGCTCGGCAAGAAGCCGTCGCTCGCAAACCGTCGTCTGGCGTTCAACCGCCTGCGCGATCGTGACTCGGTCACGAAGCTGTTCGACGTGCTCGGCCCGCGCTACGCAAACCGTCCGGGCGGCTACCTGCGCGTGCTGAAGTTCGGCTTCCGCGTTGGTGACAATGCGCCGATGGCACTGGTCGAACTGCTCGACCGTCCGGAAGTTGAAGAAACGGAAGTGCAAGAAGCTGAGTAAGCTTTCTGCTTCGACAAAAAGCCAGGCGCATCGCCTGGCTTTTTTGTTTTCTGCGGCGGATTTTTCATTGATAGCGAAAGCCGCTTCGCAGTGACCAAATGTCGCGGCCGCACCGCGTGGCGCCCTGCAGGGCGACAGGGCCAGGTGATACGATATCGGGATCGAAATCCTGCGCCGCCGGAGCTTGGTGTGAATGTGACCTTGGTGCTGACAACGGTGCCGGATGCGGCCGGCGCTCAAAAGCTCGCAGCCGACGCGCTCGCCGCTCGCCTTTGCGCGTGCGTCACCCAGCTAGGCAGCGTGCAGTCGAGCTATCACTGGCAGGGCGCGATCGAAACCGCGCAGGAAATCCAGCTGCTGTTCAAGACCAGCGCCGCTCGCGCGCTCGAACTGGAGCAATACATTCAGGCTCACCATCCCTACGGCACGCCGGAAATCCTCTCATGGCAAGCGATGGCCTCCGCCGCCTACGGCCAGTGGATCACTGCTGAAACCCAACGCCCTGTTCATGTTTAACGGTCTCGACCGGCGCGCGCGCGCTGCGCTGCGCACCGCATTCTTTCTGCTCGGCTGCGTGTTCCTCGCGCAAGTCGCCACGCTCGCGCGCGCCGCGGACGACTTCCTCGACCCGTCCGTCGCGTTCCGGTTCAGCGCGACCGAGGCCCCCGGCCAAGTCGTCGTCACCTACAAGATTGCGGACGGCTACTACATGTACCGCGAGCGCTTCGCGTTCGCGACCCGCAACGGCACGGCGACGCTTGGCGAGCCTGAACTGCCAGGCGGTCATGTGAAGTTCGATCAGACATTCAACAAGAATGTCGAGACGTATCGCAACGAGCTGACGATTCGTATTCCGGTCAAGCAGGCTGCCGGACCGTTCGATCTTGCGGTGACGTCGCAAGGCTGTGCCGACGCGGGCATCTGCTACCCCCCGATGGAGCGCGTGTACCACGTGAGCAGCGAGGCGCTGCAGCTGGCTGGCAGCGGGGCGGCGACCCCAACCGCGCAACAATCCGCCGCCACTGACGACGAACCTTGGTACGAACGCGCCACCAGCGCCGATTACGCGCAGTCGCTGCTGCAGCGTGGCGGTTTTTTTGCGATCGTCGGGCTTTATTTCGTTGCCGGCGCCATTCTGAGCTTGCTGCCGTGCTCGTATCCGATGATTCCGATTCTGTCGGCGATCATCGTCGGTGAGGGAGCGCGCGTCACGCGCAGGCGTGGCTTCGCGCTGTCGCTCGCGTATGTAGTCGGGATGGCGCTCGTGTACACGGTGCTGGGTGTCGTGGCGGCACTCGTCGGGCAGAGTCTCGGCGCATGGCTGCAGAACCCGTGGGTGCTCGGCGCGTTCGGCGGCCTTCTGACGATTTTCGCGCTGCTGCTGATCGCCGGTGTGGATCTCGAACTGCCGCCGCGCTGGCGCGATCGCATGTCGAGCGCGTCAGCGGGACGCTCGGGTGGCAAATTTACCGCGGTCGCCGTAATGGGCGCGCTGTCGGCGCTGGTGGTCGGCGCCTGCATGACCGCGCCGCTTTTTGCGGTGCTCGCGTTCATCGCGCATACCGGCAACGCCGTGCTCGGTGGCGCGGCACTGTTCTCGATGGGCATCGGGCTCGGGCTGCCGCTGCTGATCATTGGCCTCGGCGCGGGTACACTGCTGCCACGCGCGGGCAAGTGGATGGACAGCGTAAAAGTGTTCTTTGGCGTCGTTCTGCTGGCCGCGGCGCTGTGGATTGTTTGGCCGGTGCTCGGCGGGGCGGCGTCGATGCTGTTGAGCGCCCTCTGGCTGCTGATCGCCGCGGTTGCGCTCGGCCTGTTTTCCAAGTCGGTTGCGGGCGCCTCGATATGGCACCGGCTTGGGCGGGCGGTCGGCGTCGTGATGGCGGTTTGGGCAGCCGCGCTTCTAGTTGGCCTCGCGGCGGGATCGTTGGATCCGCTGCGACCGCTGGCGGTGCTCGCGGCTCGCGTCGGCAATCAGGCGAGCATCGCGAAGGATGGCTCCAGCGCGGCCGCGCCGGCGCCGCAAAGCGATTTGACGTTCGCGCCGGTACGTTCATCGGATCAGCTCGACCAGGCCGTCAAAACGGCGGCGCAGCCAGCCATGCTCGATTTTTACGCGGACTGGTGCGTGAGCTGCAAGGAGATGGAGAAATTCACCTTCAGCGACCCGCGCGTTCAGGCGAAGCTGAAGCAGATGAATCTGCTGCGCGCCGACGTCACTGCGAACAATACCGACGACCAGGCGCTGCTCAAGCGCTTCAATCTGTTCGGGCCGCCGGGGATTATTTTTTTCGATCAGGGTGGCAAGGAAGTGTTGCGGGTGGTCGGCTACGAATCGGCGGATAAATTCCTGCGCACACTGGATCGGGCGAGTGCATCGGGGGTGTAATCGAAGGCCGCGGGGCGTTGCAAGACCGCCGCTTCGCAAACGGCAGCACAAAAAAACGGAGGCGAAACCCTAAGGTTCGCCTCCGTTTTTTTCTCGACGGCCGCGCGCTAAACCGCGCCTGGCTTACTTCTGCGAACGCAGGATCTTCGCGGCATCCAGCGCGAAATACGTCAGCACGCCGTCCGCGCCTGCACGCTTGAACGCGAGCAGCGATTCCATCATCACCTTGTCGTGATCGAGCCAGCCATTCTGCGCGGCGGCCTTCAGCATGGCGTATTCGCCGCTTACCTGGTACACGTAGGTGGGGAACTGGAACTCGTCCTTCACGCGACGCACGATGTCCAGATACGGCATGCCCGGCTTGACCATCACCATGTCCGCGCCTTCGTTGATGTCGGCCTGCACTTCGCGCAGCGCCTCGTTGGAATTTGCCGGGTCCATCTGGTAGGTCATCTTGTTGCTCTTGCCGAGGTTCGTCGCGGAACCGACGGCATCGCGGAACGGGCCGTAGAACGCCGAAGCGTACTTCGCCGCGTACGCCATGATGCGCGTGTGGATGTGGTCCTCGCTCTCGAGCATTTCGCGGATCGCACCAATGCGTCCATCCATCATGTCCGACGGCGCGACGATGTCGACGCCGGCTTCCGCCTGCGCACGAGCCTGCTCGACGAGGATCTCGACGGTTTCGTCGTTGATCACGTAGCCGGCTTCGTCGAGCACGCCGTCCTGACCATGGCTCGTATACGGATCGAGCGCCACGTCGGTGAGCACGCCGAGCTCCGGAAAATTCTTCTTCAACTCACGCACCGCGCGCGGGATCAGGCCCGCCGGGTTGGCCGCTTCACGGCCTTCGGGTGTTTTCAGCGAGGGCTCGATCGCGGGAAACAGAGACAACACCGGCACGCCCAGTTCGACGCACTGCCCGGCGACGCCCATCAGCAGATCGACCGACACACGCTCGACGCCCGGCATCGACGGCACGGCTTGCCGCACGTTGGTTCCCTCGACGATGAACACGGGGTAAATCAGATCGTTGGTCGTGAGGATGTTTTCGCGCATCATGCGACGCGAGAAGTCGTCACGGCGCATGCGGCGCGGACGGTAGCGAGGGTAGAAGCTCATATCGAATCGAAGATCGTGGATAGGTGGAGTGGACAAATAGCACCTGGCTCCACTCCCGGAAACTTTTCGAGACAATGGTATATCATACCGATCGAGCAAGGCGCCTAGCGCTGACCTCCCCGCTTCTCCTCCCTGAGCGGGTGCCTGTCGTTTTTCGATTAGGCTGTTTGACCCGCCGTTCAAGCGGCGGGTTTTTTTATGCGCGGCCGCAAACGCGCTCTGACGCCGGTTTTACAGGCATATCACGCGTGCCGCGGGATTCCTGCATTGATATGCGTTCAGCCCGCGGCCGGCGTTTCGCCTGTTTCGCCCGCTGCCTCCGGGATCAGCCAGCTCTCGATCAGCTCATGCGCTTCATCGAGCCCCGTTCGCTTGAGCGCCGAAAACAGTTGCGCGGTGAGTTCGCCGCGATAGCCCGCAGCCCGATATTCGGCCAGTCCCTTCTGCGCGGTGCGCAACGCGTTCGTGCTTTCCTGGCGCGTCAATTTGTCGCATTTGGTGAGCAGCGTGTGGATCGGCTTGCCGGTCGGCGCGAACCACTCGATCATGCGCCGATCGAGATCCGTCAGAGGGCGGCGCGAATCCATCATGAGGATCATGCCGCGCAGTTGCGAGCGCGATTGCAGATACGTGGACAGCAGCGCTTCCCAGTGCGCCTTCGCCGCAGCCGGCACTTCCGCATAACCGTAACCCGGCAGGTCGACCAGATAGGCGGTCGGCTCATCCGCCTTGCCAACCGAAAAATAATTGATGTGCTGCGTGCGGCCAGGCGTCTTACTTGCGAATGCAAGTCGCTTCTGATTGCAGAGCACGTTGATCGCGGTCGATTTGCCCGCGTTCGAGCGTCCCGCGAAAGCGATCTCGGGCTGCGCGGTGGCCGGCAGGTCGCGCAGATGATTGACGGTGGTATAGAAGCGGGATTCGTGGAGCAGGAAGGGCATGGTGGAAGCCAGATTGGAGAAGCTGCGGAGCCCGCAGCGGGAACGGGGTCAAGCCCGACTGGCGTCTAAGCGATTAGCGAGTTATTGTACAATACGATGGTTTACTGAAAACCTTAGGAGGCCGCCCCACGTGCCTTGGCGGCTCCTGGCGGTCACTCGGTCGCCGTCGTCGTACTTTGCAGAACATCTAAAATCCCACAAGACGAGACAGGGTGTGCGAATGAATCGACTGTGCAAGACTCTGATGGTGCTTCATGTAACGGCAGGTCTTTCAGGTTTGGCAATTCAGGCACGAGCAGCAGATCCGGCAAAGCCGGACATCAATCGGGGGCAGGCAATCGCGGTACAGGTATGCGCGTCATGTCACGGCGCAGACGGCAACAGTGCCGGCGGCGCATACCCGAAACTGGCGGGCCAGCATCCTGAGTACCTCGTCAAGCAGCTCAGAGATTTCAAGGTGCAGCCGGGCGCCAAACAGGCCGCGCGCAACAATGCGATCATGGCGGGCATGGCCGCCGCGCTTTCCGATCAGGACATGATCAACGTCGCGGCTTACTTCTCGACGCAGGCGCCCAAGCCAGGCTATGCGCACAACAAGAAGACCGTCGCGGTGGGGCAGCAGATCTATCGCGGTGGGATTGCCGACCGCGGGGTGCCGGCCTGCGCGGCCTGTCACGGGCCCACGGGGCAGGGCATTCCGATCCAGTATCCACGCCTGTCGGGGCAGTGGGCCGAGTACTCGGTGACGCAATTGACCGCGTTCACGCAAGGTCCGGGCGCTCGTAATAACAACGACGCGATGCATGCGATAGCATCGCGTCTGTCGGACAACGAAATCAAAGCGGTTGCCGACTACATCGCGGGCCTGCATTAAGCGCTTCGTCCGCGCAAATCCAACCGGCCCGGCGAGGCCGGTGAAAAACAAGAAAAGGGTGAGGGTGTCGTCGCTACGACAGCCCGTCACCCTTTTTTGCTGTTCAGTCGGAGTTTGAATGAGCGTCACCACGTCGGGTCTGCAGTCGAAGTCGGGCAATCGCGTCATGCGCAGCGCCATCGAGCTCCTGAGCTCGATGCGTTTCGCCATTGCGCTGCTTGTCATTCTGTCGATCGCCAGCATCATCGGTACCGTCCTCACGCAGGACGATCCGTATCCCAACTACGTCAACCAGTTCGGTCCGTTCTGGGCGGACATCTTCCGCGCGCTGAGCCTCTACACGGTGTACAGCTCGTGGTGGTTCATGCTGATTCTCGGCTTCCTGATGGTGTCTGTGTCGCTCTGCGTGATCCGAAATGCGCCGAAGATGGTCGCCGACGTGAAGAGCTGGAAGGACAAGGTTCGAGAAGGCAGCCTGCGCGCGTTCCATCACAAGGGTGAGTTCGTGGTGCACGGCACGCGCGCGCAGTCGGCAGCGGTGCTCGCAAGGTTGTCGGCGAAGCTCGGCTACAAGTTCGTCACGCGCGAGTCGGACGGCGCGACGTTGATCGCCGCGAAGCGTGGCGCGCTGACGAAGTTCGGCTACATCTTCGCGCACCTCGCAATCGTCGTGATCTGCCTGGGCGGCCTGCTCGACAGCAATCTGCCGATCAAGCTGCAAATGTGGCTGCTCGACAAGTCGCCGATCAACTCGAACACGGTGATCAACGAGATTTCGCCCGAGCATCGGCTGTCGCAATCGAACCCGACGTTCCGCGGCTACGCGTGGGTACCCGAAGGGCAGCACGTGTCGACCGCGATCCTGAATCAGCCCAATGGTTCGCTGATCCAGGACCTGCCGTTTTCGATCGAGCTCAACAAGTTCATCGTCGATTACTACTCGACCGGCATGCCGAAGCTGTTCGCGAGCGACATCGTCGTGATCGATCACAAGACCGGCGCGCGCGTGCCGGCGCGCGTCGAGGTCAACAAGCCGTTCGAATACGACGGCGTGTCGATTTATCAATCGAGCTTCCAGGACGGCGGCTCGCAGATGCAGATGACTGCCTTCCCGATGTCCGGCCCGAGTGCTAAGCCCGCGCCGTTTGGCGGCACGATCGGCGGCAGCGCGCCGTTGAGCTCGGCCACGCCGCTGGCCGATGGCCAGAGCGTCGAATTCACCGACTTCCGCGCGATCAACGTCGAAAACATCTCGAACGGCAACGGGCAGAACGATGCGCGCGGGGTTGTCGCGCAGCACTCGCTGAAGGAAGCGTTCGACGAGCGCCTCGGCTCCGGCGCGAAAACGTCGAAGCCGCTCGATCTGCACAACGTCGGCCCGTCGGTGCAGTACAAGATTCGCGGCAAGGATGGCCAGGCGCGCGAATACAACAACTACATGCTGCCCGTCGACGTGAACGGCGAGAAAATGTTCCTCGCCGGCATGCGCTTGAATCCCGACGACCCGTTCCGCTATCTGCGAATTCCCGCCGATAGCGGCGGAACGCTCAAGGAATGGATGAATCTGCGCGCCACGCTGGAAGACCCGAACCAACGGGCCATCGCCGCTCATCAATTCGCGCAGCGTTCGGTGCCGGTTTCAAATGCGGAGTTGCAGCAACATCTGGAGGAAAGCGCCTTGCGCGTCCTGACCCTTTTTGCGGGCGCCGACAGCAGCATGAAGATGCCGAGTGGCGAAACGCTCGGCGGCTTCCAGGCGGTCGCTGGGTTTATCGACCGCTCGGTACCGAAGGGCGAGCAGGAAAAGGCCGCGGGCCTGCTGCTTCGCATGCTCGAAGGCGTGACGTGGGACTTGTGGCAACTGTCGCGCCAGCGGCTCGGCGAGCCCGCCGCGCCGGCCGATGCGGACACGAGCCGCTTCATCCAGAGCTCGCTTAATGCGATTTCCGACAGCTTTCTGTATGGATCGCCGGTCTATTTGCAGCTTGACTCATTCAAGCAGGTGCAAGCTTCGGTATTTCAGTTGACGCGCGCGCCGGGCAAAAAAGTCGTGTATCTTGGCAGCCTGCTTCTCGTATTGGGCATCTTCTCGATGTTCTACGTTCGCGAACGGCGTCTGTGGTTCTGGCTCAAGGACACGGACCACGGCACGAGCGTCGTAATGGCGATGTCGAGCGCGCGTAAGACGCTAGACTTCGAGAAAGAGTTCGTCCAGACGCGGGCCGCCGTGAGCGCCGCACTGGGCGCGAAACTCATCGAAGCAGCCGATGCCAGCCCGGCCGGTCAGGCCGCCGCTGCGTCGGCAAGCTCACAGGATTCGACCCGGTAAGATCATGGACTTGACTCAGGTTTCCTCCTCATCTTCTTCTGCTTCACGCGCCGACAAGGCGTTTGCGAGCAGCACGCCCGAACTCCCGAACTTCGACGAACGGCCGTTCCTGAAACGCCTGGGTATCGTCGACTGGCTGTTCGCGCTCGCGCTCGTCGGGGGCGCCGGGTTCGCGCTGTCGCGCTATTACCCGTTCATGAACTACTACGACAAACTGGTGCTGATGTGCTCGGTGCCGGTTTTCGTCGTGCTCGGCTGGCGCTGGAAGCCGGTGCGTCCGCTGATGGTGGGAATCGCCGCGCTGTCGCTGCTCGCAATCCAGATCTACCACGGCGATCTGAGCCGCGCCGACAACGCTTTCTTCCTCAAGTATTTCCTGTCGAGCCAGTCCGCGATCCTGTGGATGAGCGCGCTCTTCGTATTCGCGACCGGGTTCTACTGGATCGCGCTGCTGTCGCGCTCGCCGACCGGCGCCGCGATCGGCTCGAAGATGACGTGGGCGGCGGTGCTGATGGGCTTCGTCGGCATGATGGTGCGCTGGTACGAGTCGTATCTGATCGGCGCGGACGTCGGCCATATTCCGATTTCGAACCTCTATGAAGTGTTCGTGCTGTTCAGCCTGATCACCGCGCTGTTCTATCTGTACTACGAGCAGCACTACAACACGCGCGCGCTCGGCGCGTTCGTGTTGCTCGTGATCAGCGCAGCCGTCGGCTTCCTGATGTGGTACTCGGTCGCGCGCGACGCGCAGCAGATCCAGCCGCTCGTGCCGGCGCTGCAAAGCTGGTGGATGAAGATTCACGTGCCGGCGAACTTCATCGGCTATGGCAGCTTCGCGCTGTCGGCGATGGTCGGCGTCGCATATCTGGCGAAGGAACGCGGCGTGCTCGCGGATCGTCTGCCGGCGCTCGACGTGCTCGACGACGTGATGTACAAGTCGATCGCGGTCGGCTTCGCGTTCTTCACGATCGCGACGATTCTCGGCGCGCTGTGGGCCGCCCAAGCCTGGGGCGGCTACTGGAGCTGGGACCCGAAGGAGACGTGGGCGCTGATCGTGTGGCTGAACTACGCGGCCTGGCTGCACATGCGTATGATGAAGGGCCTGCGCGGCGCGCTCGCCGCGTGGTGGGCGCTGACCGGGCTGCTGGTCACGAGCTTCGCGTTCCTCGGCGTGAACATGTTCCTGTCGGGCTTGCATAGCTACGGCAAGCTGTAAGATCCGCCGCGCTGAACCGACTAAGAACCGCCGCGTGCTTTCGCACCGGCGGTTTTTTTATGGCCGATGGAATATTCGTTGCTCCCCGGTGTTCGCCAGTCGAGCACCTGAGCAACTACCCATGGATGACAGACGCCCCCAAAGGGGCGATCATCAATAAGGCTCCGCAACGCGCGCGACGCGGCGGGCCGGCAAGGAGCAGCACGATGTGGATCAAGCGAAGCGACAGAATTCAACTGACCGGCGATGACATCGCGCGCAGCGAAATCGCGCCGCGGCACGTGTTCGAAAACCGGCGACGCATCCTGCAGGCGGCGGGCGCGATGGCGCTCGGCAGCCTGATCGGCGTGAGCGGCGAGGCGCTCGCGACCTACTCGTCGCCCGATCCGAAGGCGCAGAAGCTCGCGGCGAAAACCAACACCAGGTTCGTCGCGCTCGACAAGATCACGCCGTACAAGGACATCACAACCTACAACAATTTCTACGAGTTCGGCACCGATAAATCCGACCCCTCGCAGCGCGCGGGCACGTTGCGGCCGCATCCGTGGAAGGTGAGCGTCGAGGGCGAGATCAAGAATCCGAAGGTGTACGACATCGACGATCTGCTGAAGCTCGCGCCGCTCGAGGAGCGTGTGTACCGGCATCGCTGCGTCGAAGGTTGGTCGATCGTGGTGCCGTGGATCGGCGTCTCGCTGTCGGAGCTGATCAAACGCGTCGAACCGAGCGGCAATGCAAAGTATGTGCAGTTCATCACGCTCGCCGATCCGTCGCAGATGCCAGGGTTGTCGGCACCCATACTCGATTGGCCGTACTCCGAAGGCCTGCGGATGGACGAGGCGATGCATCCGCTGACGCTACTGACGATGGGCCTCTATGGCCAGGTACTGCCGAATCAGAACGGCGCGCCGGTGCGCGTCGTGGTGCCGTGGAAGTACGGCTTCAAGAGCGCGAAGTCGCTCGTGAAAATCCGCTTCGTCGAGAAGCAGCCGCCGACGAGCTGGAACACGTACGCGTCGAACGAATATGGGTTTTATTCGAACGTGAATCCGAATGTCGATCATCCGCGCTGGAGTCAAGCCACTGAACGGCGCATCGGCGAAGACGGCTTTTTCACGCCGAAACGCAAGACGCTGATGTTCAACGGTTACGGCGATCAGGTCGCGTCGCTCTATCAGGGCATGGACCTGAAGAAGAACTTCTAGGGCGAGCGCGATGGTTTCCGATACGCAAACTGTCACCCGCACCGATCCTGCGACGCGGCGGACGTCGTCGGCGTCGGCGGTGAAGCCGCGTTCCACCGGCGGCGCGCGCTGGGTCGTGCCCACCAAAGTCGCAGTCTTCATCGCGGCGCTCTATCCTCTCGCGCGCCTCGTGCTGTTCGGCCTGACCGACCGGCTCGGCGCGAATCCGATTGAATTCATCACGCGCTCGACCGGCCTGTGGACGCTCGTGTTCCTGTGCATCACGCTCGCGGTGACGCCGCTACGCCGTCTGACCGGCGTCGCCGCGTTCGTGCGTTTCCGCCGCATGCTCGGGCTCTACACGTTCTTCTACGCGACGCTGCATTTCACCACGTACCTGTGGTTCGACAAGTGGTTCGATGTTGCGGAGATTCTGAAGGACATCGGCAAGCGGCCGTTCATCACGGTGGGCTTCACCGCGTTCGTGCTGCTGATCGCGCTCGCGGTCACGTCGCCGCGCGCGATGGTGCGCAAGCTCGGACGTCGCTGGCAGACGCTGCATCGCGCGATCTATGCGATCGGCGTGCTCGCGATCCTGCATTTCTGGTGGATGAAGGCGGGCAAGCACGACCTGCTGCTGCCGAAGATCTACGGCGCGGTGATGATCGCGTTGCTGGGATGGCGGCTGGTGGTGTGGATACGTGAGCGGAGGATGGGAACGCGCCGACGATGATGGCGAGTTTATTGGCGTCACGCTGTTTCAAATAAAAATGGCGATGCCACCGTGGCATCGCCATTTTCGTTGCTGCGCTCGACCTTCGCGCTCTGTCGCAGGTACTGACGTTTACGCCGGCAGTATCGTTTCATCCGCAAACAGCTGCTTGACCTCTTCGCGCGCGCGAACTACATGCGCCTGTGTACCATCCACCATCACCTCGGCGGCGCGCGCACGGGTGTTGTAGTTCGAGCTCATCACGAAGCCGTACGCGCCGGCCGAGCGGATCGCGAGCAGATCGCCGGGTTCGACCGCGAGCAGCCGCTCGCGGCCGAGCCAGTCGCCGCTTTCGCAGACCGGGCCGACCACGTCGTACACATGCGCGGGGACGTCGCGCTTCACGACCGGCTCGATGGCATGATAGGCGTCGTACATCGCGGGGCGCGCGAGATCGGTCATCGCCGCGTCGACGATCGCGAAGTTCTTGTCCTCGCCCGGCTTCAGAAACTCGAGACGTGTGAGCAGCACGCCCGCATTGCCGACCAGCGAGCGGCCCGGCTCGAAATAGACTTCGCGGTGAGCGTGGCCGCGCGCTTCGATGCGATCGAGCACCGTGCGCACGAACTCACCGATTTCCGGCGGCGTTTCGTCGTCGTAGGTGATGCCCAGACCGCCGCCGACGTCGATATGGCGAATCGACACGCCGTCCTGCTCGATCTGCTCGACGAGTTCCAGCACCTTGTCGATCGCGTCGAGATAGGGCGCGACTTCGGTGATCTGCGAGCCAATATGGCAGTCGATGCCGATCACCTCGAGATTCGACATCGCCGCGGCCGCCCGGTAGGTGGCACGCGCATCTTCGAACGCGACGCCGAACTTGTTGGTCTTGAGTCCGGTGGAAATGTACGGATGCGTTTTCGCATCGACATCGGGATTCACGCGCAGCGACACCGGCGCTTTCTTGCCCATCTCGCCCGCCACCGCGTTGAGGCGGGCGAGTTCGGGAATCGATTCGACGTTGAAGCATTTGACGCCCGCCGCGAGCGCGTCGCGCATTTCGCTTGCCTGCTTGCCAACGCCCGAAAACACGGTGTTTTGCGCTTTGCCGCCGGCCGCGAGCACGCGCGCGAGCTCGCCGCCCGACACGATGTCGAAGCCCGCGCCGAGGCGCGCGAACACGTTCAGCACCGCGAGATTGCTGTTGGCCTTGACGGCCACGTGCACGCTCGCGCGACGCCCCGCGCAGGCGCCCGCATAGGCGTTCCAGGCAGCGGTGAGCGCGGCGCGCGAATAGACGTAGAGCGGCGTGCCGAACTGCTCGGCGAGAGAAACGGCGGACACGCCTTCGGCGTGCAATACGCCGTCGACGTAGTCAAATGCGGATCGAGTCATGCGAAAGTCTTATTGAACGGAAGGGACGGCAGAGGCGGGCAGCGGCACTGGGGGAGCCGATGCCGCCGAAGCGGGCGGCGCCGCGAGCTGGTCTTCGGGGGCGAGCGTGAGCGGCGTGCCCGAGGTGTCCGGGATCGAACCCGTGTCGGCCGCGCTGCCGCTAGCCGGTTGCGTTCGATCGGTCGATGGCGTTTGCGTGCGGTGAGCCGGCGGGGCAGGCATCGGCGGTACGGTCGGCAGATAGAGTGAGCCGCGTTGGCCGCAGCCGGTAAGCGCACAACCTGCGAGAATGACTAAAACCGCTACAATCGCGCGGCCGGGCGCTGCCGCGCGCATCCGAGTTACGACTCGCATGACTGTCCCTGAATGAATAATCGATGGAGTTTAGCATGTCCGATAGTGATTACCTGACCCGTGCGGAAGCCGTGCTGGCCGCCATCGAGAGCGCGCTCGACGACATCGACGCCGACATCGAGCTCGAGCGCAGCGGCAACGTTTTGACGCTCGAATTCGAGAACCGCACGAAGATCATCGTCAACCTTCAGCCGCCGATGAGCGAGATCTGGATCGCGGCGAAGGCCGGCGGTTTCCACTTCCGTTTCGTCGACGGTGAATGGCGCGACACGCGCAGCGGCGCGGAGTTTTTCGCGGCGCTGTCGCAGTATGCGACGCAGCAGGCTGGCGAGCCGGTGCGGATCGCCGCGCTATGAGCGCGGTGTAATGAGCGCGAGACGCTCTCAAAACAAAACCGCCGCGTAACGAACGCGGCGGTTTTTTCATTTCTAGCGGGACATCGACGCAGCCTCAGTGCCCGCGGAACAGATTCATGATGTCCTGCTTTTCCTGTTCGCCGACCTGTTCCGGAGCGGCGGCTGCCGCGCTCGCCTCCGCATCGAGCGTCGCCTGACTGACGCCGACCGTCGCGATGAAACCGTGGCCCGGCGTGAACTCGTCGAAATAAAGCTCCGAGCCGATTTCGCTGACGTCGTCGGGGCGTGGCATCTTGTACTCGGGCACCCCCTTCAGCGCGCGTCCCATGTACTCGATCCACACCGGCAGCGCCAGGCCGCCGCCGGTTTCCTTGTCGCCGAGGCTGCGCGGGTTGTCGTAGCCGATCCACGCGATCGCGGTGAGCGTGTGCTGATAGCCGGCGAACCACGCGTCACGGGAATCGTTGGTCGTGCCGGTCTTGCCGGCGAGATCGGTGCGCTTGAGCACGTTGCTCTTCGCCCCGGTGCCGTGCTGCGCGACGCTTTGCAGCAGGCTGTTCATCACGTAGGCGTTGCGCGGTTGGATCGCGAACGGCGCGCTTTGCCCGGCCACGAGCGGCTGCGCGTGCGCGACGACGACGCCGCGCTGATCGGTGACCTCCGCGATCAGATACGGATTGATCCGGTAGCCGCCGTTGGCGAACACCGAGAACGCGCCGGCCATTTGTAGCGGCGTCACGAGACCCGCGCCGAGCGCCATCGGCAGATAGGCGGGATGGCGGTCCGCGTCGAAGCCAAACCGTGTGATGTATTGCTGCGCGTACTTCGGGCCGATCTGGTTCAGGATGCGGATCGACACGAGGTTCTTCGACTTCTGCAGCGCGGTGCGCATCGTCATCGGACCGTCGAAGCCGCCGCCGTAGTTTTTCGGCTCCCACGCCTGGCCGCCGGTTTCGGCGGCGCTGAAGAAGAGCGGCGCGTCGTTGATGATCGTGGCGGGCCCGAGGCCCTTTTCGAGCGACGCCGAATAGATGAACGGCTTGAAGCTGGAGCCCGGCTGACGCCACGCCTGCGTCACGTGATTGAACTTGTTCTTGTTGAAGTCGAAGCCGCCGACCAGCGAGCGGATCGCACCGTCCTGCGGCACCAGCGAGATGAACGCGCCTTCCACCTGGGGCAATTGCGTGATCGACCAGTCGCCCTCGTCGTTCTTCACGAGCCGCACGATCGCGCCGGGCCGGATGCGCTGATTCGGCTGCGCGCGCGGGCCGAGCGCGAACTGCGCATAGCGCAGGCCGTCGCCCTGAATGGTCGCGACATTGCCGTCGATGAACGCCGCCTGGACCTGCTTCGGGCTCGCCGCCGTGACGACGGCCGCGATGATTTCGCCATTGTCGGGATGTTCGAGCAGCGCGTCGTCGATGGCCTGCTCGCGCTCGTCGGCGTCGGCCGGCAGATCGATGAACGCCTCCGGGCCGCGATAGCCGTGACGGCGCTCGTAGTCCATCAAGCCTTTGCGCACCGCGTGGTAGGCGACGTCCTGATCGGCCGAGTCGATCGTGGTCACGACGTTCAGGCCGCGCGTGTAGGCTTCCTCGCGATACTGCGCGTACATCATCTGCCGCACCATTTCCGCGACGTATTCCGCGTGTACGCTGTACTCCTTGCCCATGCCCTTCACGACGAGCCGCTGCCGGCTCGCCTCGTCGTACTGTTCCTGAGTGATGTAGTGCAATTCGTACATGCGCTGCAGGATGTACTCCTGGCGCACCTTCGCACGCTTCGGATTGACGACCGGGTTATACGCGGAGGGCGCCTTCGGCAGACCGGCGAGCATCGCCGATTCGGCGAGCGTCAGGTCCTTCAGATCCTTGCCGAAGTACACGCGCGCGGCACTCGCGAAACCGTACGCGCGCTGACCGAGATAGATCTGATTCATGTACACCTCGAGAATCTGATCCTTGCTCAGCTTCGACTCGATCTTGTACGCGAGCAGCATCTCGTAGATCTTGCGCGTGTACGTCTTCTCGCTGGACAGAAAGAAGTTGCGCGCGACCTGCATCGTGATCGTGCTCGCGCCTTGGGTCGCATGACCGTTGGTCAGCGCGACGAAGCCGGCTCGCGCGATGCCGGTGAGGTCGACGCCACCGTGCTCATAGAAGCGAGCGTCCTCGATCGCGAGGATCGCTTTCTTCAGGCTGTCGGGCACGTCCTGGATGTGCACGATGTCGCGCCGCTCCGCGCCGAATTCGCCGATCAGCACGTGATCGGCCGTATAGATTCGCAGCGGCACTTTGGGCTGATAGTCAGTCAATGCATCGAGTGACGGCAGGTTCGGCGTCGCGACGACGAGCGCATAGCCGAGCACCAGCGCCACGCAGACGATGCCCGCCACGATCAACCCGACAAAGCCAAGGATCAGCTTCAGCCATAACGGACGTTTGCGCTGTTTCGGCGCGGGCGGTGGGGACGCAGGAGACGTGGCTTGCATAGGAGTACCGGAAAAACAGTCCCGCGATTATAGCCGCCAGGGTTTTTCTGCTTTCGACAAGCTTACGAATAACGCGCAATCGGCACACGCCAGGCGGCGCGGGAATGACTTCGCCGTAGTCCCAACTGTAGTCGCTTTGATGTCGCTCGGGGCGGCTTCGCATCCGCGTTAGCCATTCGGCTGAATGTCGTTAGGACGTGCGTCTGCCGACAATGATCCCTCGTTACTCGCGTTCGAATGGTTCGTCGCGTGAGTCAGAGGGAGGGCGGTATGGCCTATACAAATTCGTGGCTTCAGGCGGTGCGGGAGGGCCGGCAGCGTTTCGCCGCCGGCATCGATGTCGGTTCGCAAAACGTGCGTCTCGTCGTGGTGAGTCAACGCGCCCGGGGCGCGCTGCATCTCGAACATATGAGCACGGTGCCGCTCGCGGCCGGCGCCATGGCGGGCGCCGAGATCGTCGATCGGCAGGCCGTCGCGCGGGCGTTGCGCGATGCGTTCGCCGGTTTGCCGCGCGTATGCGCGACGCACGCGCTGCGCTGCGCGATGGCCGTGCCTTCGTCGGCCACGCTGACGACGACAGTGCCGCTCGCGCGGCTCGCCGCTCAGAGCGACTGCGAGGCGGAGGACGGCGGCGTTGCGCTCGCCGGACTTGCGCCCGCGGTGATGGGAGAGGCGGAGCGCATCGCCGGCCTCGAGCGTCATGCGCTCGCGGTCGACTGGTACGTCGACGAGACGCCGTCGCCGGTGCGCTCGGTGAAGATCGCCGCGACCGCGCGTCAGCATCTCGAAGCGCGGATCGAATGCGCCGCGACCGCAGGGATTTCGCTGTCCGCGATCGATGGCGAACCGCACGCGGCATTGCGCGCGCTGCGCCACGCGGCCAGTCGCGAGCTCGACCCGAACGAGCCGTACGCGGCGGTGTGGGTCGGTACGGACGGCGTGTACGGCTGGAGCGTCGTCGATGGCGCGAGCGTCGGCGAGATGCGCTACCCGGCGCCCGAGCATGCCGATCTCGCCGACGCGTTGCGCGATCTCACGCACGGGCCGGAGTTCGACTGCGCGCTGATTGGCGGCGAAATCGATCTGCTCGACGGCGTCGGCTTTTCACTCGCCGATATTGGCGACGTGCTCGGCTGCTCGGCGCTGCCGTTCGAATGCGCGCTGCTCGGCAGTCACGCGCGGCCGCTCGACGACGCCTTGCTGCACGAGCCGGCTGGCGCGGTCGCGTTTGGGCTCGCGTTGCGCGGGGTGCTGGAATGAAGGCCGTTCTGTCGTTTTCGTCTGGCGTCGCCGCGAGTGCCGATCAGCGCGCCGCCGTACCGTGGCTGGGCGGCTTCAATCTGCTGCCGTATCGCCAACGCAACGCGCGACTCGCGCGGCGCCGCTGTATGCGCGACTGGGCTGTGGCCGCTTGTGTCGGTGCCGCGGGTGTGTTGCTCGTCGCCGGTTGGCAGAGCTTCGCCGCAGCGCGGCTCGATGCGCGGCGCGCGGCGGCCGGGCAGGCGCTGACTCCGCTCGCCGTGCCGCTCGCGGAGCACGCGAAGCTGTCGCGGGCCGAACAGGACGAGCGCGAAGCCGCGGCGCGCGCCGCGAGTCTCGCGAGGCCGCTCGCACATCTGCGCGACCTGCTCGACGCGCTGAGCTTCGAACCCGGCGATCGCGTCGTGTTGCGGCAGTTGCGCCAGCGCGAGTACGAGACTGAATTGCTGGCGACTTCGAGTGGCCATATCGCGTCGGCTGAGTGGCTCAAGCGGCTCGGCGCGATCCACGGCGTGCAGGGCGCGGAGATGCGCGATCTGCATCGGCCGACGGGGAAGGGCGGCGCGTCGACGGAACAGGCGATAGGCGGACCCGTGGAGTTCGATGCGCGCCTGCGCTGGGGCGATCCGCCGCACAAAGCGACGCGCGCCCTGAAGGCCGCACCAACGGGAGGTGCGCGATGAGCACGACCTTTTTCGAGGCGGGTGGTGCGGCGCATGGGTCCGCGGGTTTTTCGCGCTGGGTCAAGCGGGCGCGTATGCCGCTCGAGGCGTGGAGCCGGCGCCGTCGCTGGCTCGTCGCGGCGACGCTTGCCGCGCTCGTGTTCGGTGTCGGCGCGTACGGCTGGAACGCGGCTGATCTCGCCGGACTGGAAGCGAGCCGCGCGGCGCTCGCGCTCAGCACGCAGCGTCTCGCGGACGCGCGGCACACGCTCGCACAGCTGCCATCGCTGCGCCGTGCAGCCGCGGCGATGCCGGCCACGGCGTCGAGCGCCGTGTCGTGGAACTCCGCCGACGACGTGCGCATCGTCTCCGAGCTGGCCACGCAAAGCGGCGTCGCGCTGCTTGCGGTGGAACCGGGCGCGGCGAGCGGCGAGGGCGTCGAGCGGATGCGCGTGCTGCAGCTCACCGCGCGCACCGACTTCGTTCACCTGATGGCGTTTTTCCACGGGCTCGCGCAACTGCCGGTGCTGATCGTTCCCGTCGACGTGACCGTCAAGCAGGACGGCAAAGGGCTCGCGGTGGCCGCGACGCTGCAGGTGTACGCCGCGCTGCGACCGGTGCCCGACACCCCGGCTGCGGGCGCCGAGGCGAGCCCTGACGCCGACGAGGCTGGCGACGATGACGACGAAGGCCTCGTGTTCTTCGATCCGTTTGCGAAGTCGCAGATCTCCGCGAGCGGCGAGCTGGGTGATGCTTCTGAGTTGCGCCTTGTCGGTTTGCTGCGCGATCGTACCCGCGGGCTCGCGCTGCTCGACACGCCAGACGGCACGACGACGGTCGCGGCCGGGCAACGACTGGGCGTCGAGCGGGTCACACAGCTCGACGCGCTTGGCATTACGCTCGCGAACGGCGGCGCGACGCGCACGCTGACGCTGACGGAGGCGTCATGATGCGCACGCTCAAGCGATGGAGCGTCGCGACGCTGGGTGTCGGACGCGAGGTCCGCGTCGTCTGCGGACGGTGTTTCGGGCTCTACGTCGCCGCGACGCTGGGTGCCGGCGTCGCACAGGCAGCGACGCCACTGCTGCTGCCGCCGTTGCCGACTTACGCGGCGCTCGACGACCCGGCCGGATCGGCCAACACCGCCTACGAGACGGCGCCACTGCCGAGCGGCGGCATCGGCCAGGCGGCGAATCCGTTCGGCGACGTTTCCACGCCAGGCGCGGCCCAGGAGCCGGACACGCTCCAGCCGGCCGCGCGTTCCGCGATAGCGCCCGACGCCTCCCCGGACGACGTCGCCAACGGCCCGATGCCGCCGCCTTCGCCAGGACAACCCGCCACCCCGGCTCGCGACGACAGTGCCGGCACGCCTGGTCTCGAAGGCCCGCCGGTCCCGCTGCCGCCGCGGCCGCGCCTCGCCGACGCATCGGCGAGTGCGGACTCGGGCCTTCCCGCGGGCAACGAGCCGATCTCGCTGAACTTTCAGCGTGCGCAACTTGGCGCGGTTCTGAAAGCGTTCGCCGAGTTCACCGGCCTGAACATCGTTGCCAGCGACAAAGTGCGCGGCGCCGTGTCGATACGTCTCGACAAGGTGCCGTGGCGCACCGCGTTCGACACCTTGCTCGACGTCAACAATCTGGCGATGGAGCGCCACGGCAACGTAATCTGGGTCGCGCCTGCCGCCGAGCTCGCCGCGCGCGAACGTCAGCGCTTCGAAGCCCACGCGCGCGCCGCGGACCTCGAGCCGCTCGCGAGCCGCACCTTCGAGCTGCACTACGCGCATGCCGAGGACGTGCGTCGCCTGCTGACCGGTTCCGGCACCCAGCGCGTGCTGTCCAAACGTGGCGCCGTCACCGCTGATCCGCGCACCAACCTGCTGTTCGTCACCGATCTCGCGGGGCGGCTTGAGCAGATCGCGGCGCTGATCGCTTCCGTCGACCGGCCGACTCGCCAGGTGCTGATCGAGGCTCAGATCGTCGAAGGCGACCAGGGTTTTTCGCGCAATCTCGGGGTGCGGCTGTCGCTCGCCGGCACCAGCGCGGACGGTACGTCGAGAGGGCTGACGGGTGGGACGGACGGCTCCGTGTACGATCTGTCGGCCCGACCGATCTCCGGATTCGATGCCGCGACCGCCGGCCTCACGCTGTTCGCGGCTCACGCGACCCGGCTGCTGAATATCGAACTCTCGGCGCTCGAGTCCGAAGGGCATGGGAAAATCGTGTCGAGCCCACGGGTCGTCACCGCGGACCGGATGAAGGCGATCGTCGAGCAGGGCACCGAGCTGCCGTATCAGGCGAAGGTCGGCCAGGGCGTATCGGGCGTGCAGTTTCGCCGGGCGACGCTCAAACTGGAGGTCGAGCCGCAGATCATGCCGGATGGCCGCGTGGTGCTCGATCTCGACGTCGCGAAGGACAGCGTCGGCGAGCAGACCGACGCCGGGCCCGCGATCAACACCAAGCACGTGCAAACGCGCGTCGAGGTCGAGGATGGTGGTACGGTGTCGATCGGCGGAATTTACGAGACCGACGACCGTGACGACGTCGAGCGGGTGCCCCTCCTCGGCAAAATACCGGTTCTGGGCGCATTGTTCCGCCATCGGACTCATCGCGACACGCGTAGCGAACTGGCGGTTTTCATCACGCCGCGCGTGGTGCGGGAAAATTAGGGCATATAGGGCACGCATGCACCGCCGTCCGCCGGCGGCGCGCAGGCTCGACAAGGCAGCCGCTTTGCCAGTAAGCTGCGGCACGAACTACACCGGATTAGCCAGAGGACACCGTTGCAAGCGCGGGACGCACACGCCAATGTTTTTTTCGTAGGGCTCATGGGGGCAGGAAAAACCACTGTGGGTCGGGCGGTTGCGCGCCGTCTCGAGCGCCCGTTCTTCGATTCCGACCATGAAATCGAGGCGCGCACGGGCGCGCGCATTCCCGTGATCTTCGAGCTCGAGGGCGAAGCGGGCTTTCGCGATCGCGAAGCGAGCGTGATCTCCGAGCTGACCGGGCGCGACAATATCGTGCTCGCGACCGGCGGCGGTGCAGTCCTGCGGCCGGAAAACCGCGAAGCGTTGAAAAGCCGTGGCCTCGTGATCTATCTGCGCGCCAATCCGCATGACCTGTGGCTGCGCACGCGGCGCGACAAGAATCGCCCGCTGCTGCAAACGGAAGACCCCAAGGCGCGCCTCGAAGCGCTCTATGAAGTGCGCGACCCGCTGTACCGCGAATGCGCGCACTTCGTGATCGAAACCGGCCGGCCCTCGGTCAACGGACTCGTCAACATGGTTCTGATGCAGCTCGAGATGGCCGGCGTCGCCAAACATCCTGCGTCATAATGGACCGTATGATTACCGTCAACGTCGAACTGGGCGAGCGCGCCTACCCCATCCATATCGGTGCCGGCCTGATCGGCCAGACCGCGCTGTTCGCGCCGCATATCGCCGGCAACTCGGTCACGATCGTCACCAATAGCACCGTCGATCCGCTCTACGGCGACAAGCTGCGCGCAGCGCTTGCGCCGCTGAACAAGCAGGTGTCCACGGTGGTTTTGCCGGACGGCGAAGCACACAAGAATCTGCAGACGCTGAACCTGATCTTCGACGCGCTGCTCGGCTCGCGCGCCGACCGCAAGACCACGCTGATCGCGCTCGGTGGCGGTGTGATCGGCGACATGACCGGGTTTGCCGCCGCCTGCTACATGCGCGGCGTGCCTTTCATCCAGGTGCCGACCACGTTGCTGTCGCAGGTGGATTCGTCGGTCGGCGGCAAGACCGGCATCAATCATCCGCTGGGCAAGAATATGATCGGCGCGTTCTACCAGCCTCGGGCGGTGATCGCTGACATCGGCGCATTGCGTACGTTGCCCGAACGCGAACTCGCGGCGGGCATCGCCGAGGTCATCAAGACCGGCGCAATCGCCGACGCCGGATTCTTCAGCTGGATCGAGGCCAATATCGAGGCTTTGAACCGCTGCGAACCGGAGGCGTTGACCGAGGCAGTCAAACGCTCGTGCGAGATCAAGGCGTCGGTGGTGGCGCAGGACGAGCGCGAAAGTGGTCTGCGCGCGATCCTCAACTTCGGTCACACGTTCGGCCACGCGATCGAAGCCGGACTCGGCTATGGCGAGTGGCTGCACGGCGAGGCGGTCGGCTGCGGAATGGTGATGGCGGCGGATCTGTCGGTGAGGCTCGGCCATCTCGATGAAGCGTCGCGCAAGCGGCTCGTCGACGTCGTGCTTGCCGCGCATCTGCCCACGCGTGCTCCCGCGCTCGGCGCGGATCGTTACATCGAGCTGATGCAGATCGACAAGAAGGCGGAAGCCGGCGCGATCAAGTTCATTCTGCTGAAGCGTTTCGGTGAGACACTGATCACCCGCGCGCCCGACGCCGACGTGCATGCGACGCTGGCCGCCGCCGTCTAGATTCAACACGGCCCTGCAGCCACGCTTCACGCACCCGCGTCACGAGGCGCCGCCCATGTTTCGGAGGACCCGGTGACTGACAGGCGCAGCGACGATATCCAGCATGACACGACGAGCGCGCGCGCAGGCGCCGGGAACGGCGTCATCGCGGCCACGGTCAGCACCGCGGATGCCGCTGCCGCGGTTGCCACACCCGCCGTCCCCGCGCCGACCCAGCAGGCGCTCGAAGCGCATCTCGCGCCGTACGCGGCGCATTCGAGCCAGTCGCGTGGGCGTCGCTATGCGGAAACCGCGCCGAGCGCGCGTACCGAGTTTCAGCGCGACCGCGACCGCATCGTCCACTCGACCGCATTCCGGCGGCTCGAATACAAGACTCAGGTATTCGTCAACCACGAGGGCGACCTGTTTCGCACGCGCCTCACCCATAGCCTCGAAGTTGCGCAGATCGCGCGCTCGGTTGCGCGCAATCTGCGCGTCAATGAAGATCTCGTCGAAGCGATTTCGCTGGCGCACGATCTCGGCCATACGCCGTTCGGCCATGCCGGCCAGGATGCGTTGAACGAATGCATGCGCGAGCATGGCGGCTTCGAGCACAACCTGCAGAGCCTCACCGTCGTCGACGAACTTGAAGAGCACTACGGAGCGTTCAATGGGTTGAACCTGTGCTTCGAGACGCGCGAGGGCATTCTCAAGCACTGCTCGCGCGACAACGCGCGCCGGCTCGGGACATTGGGCGAGCGCTTTCTCGAAGGGCGGCAACCGTCGCTCGAAGCGCAGATCGCCAACCTCGCCGACGAAATCGCGTACAACAATCACGACGTCGACGACGGGCTGCGCTCCGGTCTGCTGTCGCTCGAGCAGCTCGCCGAAGTGGAACTCTGGCAGACGCACTGCGAGGCGGCGCGCGGCGACTATCCGCAGATCGAGGGGCGTCGGCTGATTCACGAGACGGTGCGGCGCGTGATCAATACGCTGATCGTCGATCTGATCGAAACGACGCGGGCCAATCTCGCGCGCTACGCGCCGGCGTCACTCGACGACGTGCGCGCGGCGCCCCCGCTCGTCGCGCACAGTGATGCGATCGCCGCGCAGGCCGCGGCGCTCAAGCGCTTCCTGTTCAGAAACATGTACCGTCACTATCGCGTGATGCGCATGGCCAACAAGGCACGCCGCGTCGTGGTCGGCCTGTTCGACGCGTTCACCGACGACCCGCGGCTGCTGCCGCCGGACTATCAGTCGGCCGATGCGACGCGTCAGCCGCGTTTGATCGCGCATTACATCGCGGGGATGACCGATCGTTACGCGCTGAAGGAGTATCGGCGGCTGTTCGTGATCGACGATAACTAGCCGCTGGCGGCTGGACGCGGCAAGGGGCGTAACGTTCAGCGTTGCCGCATCGGAGCGGCCGTCGCGCCCCCTTGCCAGCACCGTCAAACCGCGCAAGCCAGCTTCATCGCGAACGGGACGCGAACAGCGCCCCCGCCACCAGCGCAAGCCCGCCGACGATCGCAATCGTCTGCCACGGATTTTCACGCACGTAGTGATCGGCGTCCGAGATCGCCACGCCCGCACGATCGCGCATCGCGTCGCGCGTGTCGTTCAGCCGCTCGCGCGCGGCGTCCAACTGTTTGCGCAGCCTGCCGCGCAAGGCCACGGCGTCGGCCTGCGTGCCGTCGGCCAAGGTCGATTCGAGTTCCGACAGCAGGGTGCGCAACTCGACCGCGATATCTTCGGCCGCGTGGCGGCTGTGGCGAGCGATGCGCCGCGCGCGGCGACTCGCGCTGGTCCAGGATTCGCCGAGGGCGTCTCGCGTATTTGGAAGTGCTGTCATGGTCGCTCCGTCGATGAGTTGAAAGGCCCCGCGCATCGTCGCGCGGACACGCAATGCGCAGACGCAGTATCACGTCGTCGCATAGGAAACGCCATCTAAACGCAACTTCGATGCCAAGCGCTGCATTGCCGGCACCGCTGCACGCGTGCGGCTCGCGACAGGATGGGGCGTGCCCGTATCGTCGCCGGATTTTGCACATGGACGCGCCGAATTCGCGTCAAATTTACAAACGCTGATGCCGGATGACGCTGCCATCCCGATGCAACAGAGACGCCAAATGCAAACGCCGTGATCGGTTCGATGACGGCGTTCCCCAGGTCGCGAAAATTCGACTACCCTAATTCAAGCTACCCGCTCTAGCGAAGCGTTAGAAACGGTAACCGACGTTGACGTAAGTGACGATCGGGTTCAGCTTGATCTTGGTTTGCGATTGCACGGTCAGCGTGCCGACCGGCGTGGCCGATGCCGAAGTGAGCTTTGCGGTCGTGCTGAGCGGCAGGTACGAGATCGACACGCCGGCGAACCAATGCTGATTGAAGGCGTACGTGAAGCCCGCATTAAACACAGGTTCCCACGAACTATCCGTCGACACACTGGTCGGACCATGCAGAACGTTGGCTTCGAATGCGCTGTTGGAAATGTGTTCGTCGGTGAACCAGATGCGGCTCACACCGAGACCGAGATACGGGCGGAACGAAGCAGTCGGCGCGTTGAAGTAGTACTTGAACAGCAGCGTCGGGCTCCACTGTTTGGCCTGCCCGAGCTTGCCGAACTGCGCGAAGCTGCCCGTGCCGAACAGATCGAAAGTAGGGGGGACGCCAATGACGAATTCGGTTGCGATATGGTCGGTGACGAAGTAGCCGGCGGTGAAACCGATGGTATCGGCCGAACTCAGCGAGGCGCCGGTGTTGGCTTCGGTGATGTTGGTTGGGCTACCGCCAATGCTGGTCACGGTCAGTGGGTCGCTGCTCGATTGGGGCGCAAGATGGAACCAGCCCGTCGAGAAGTAAATGGTGCCGGCCGATTGTGCGTGCGCTGCCGTGCTCATGCCGGCTAGCACTGCCATCCCCGTTACGGCCTGTTTTAATTTCATATGTGCTCCTCCAAAAAAGGCCCGCTCATTATGACTACAACGTTTGAAACAAACCATACGCGGCGGTTAGAGTTTTCTCCCTAAGCACCACGTGGTTTCTGGCTTGGCCGCATGACGCCGAACCTTGCGCCCATGCGGCTCTTCGGACCTTCGGGTATATACCAACGCGACTATTGGACACTCCAGCATGGCACGGCTTGCACGTCTTTATGTCCCCGACCAGCCGCAGCACGTCATCCTCCGCGGGCTCGACCAGCAGCCCGCCTTCGTCGACGACCAGGACTACGAGCTTTTCATCGACTGTCTGAAGGCGGCCTCCCGGGACCATCACCTTTCGATCCACGCTTACGCCTTGATGCCGGGCGCCGTGCAACTGCTCGTCACGCCCACCGAGGAGTCGAGCCTGCCCAAGGCGATGCAGGCCGTCGGGCGGCGCTATGTCGCGCACTTCAACCGGCGTTATGCGCGTCGCGGCACCTTGTGGGAAGGCCGTTACCGGGCCACCGTGATCGAGGGTGAGCGCTACTTCCTGCTTGCGAGCCGGGTCGTGGAAATGTGTCCGGTGCGCTTGCAGCTGGTCAACGCGGCCGAGGATTATCGCTGGTCGAGCTACCGTCATCACATCGGCCTCACCCTCGACAGTCTGATCACGGATCACCCCCTTTACTGGTCGCTCGGCAATACGCCGTTCGAGCGACAGCGTGCTTATCGCGAACTGTGCGAGCAGCCGCTCGACGAGCGCGAGGCAAGCCAGCTCCAGCAAGCCACGTTGAAGGGCTGGGTGCTCGGCAGCGACACGTACCGCGAATGGGCGGCGCGCGCCGCCAACCGACGTGTGTCACCCCTACCGCGTGGCCGGCCACGCAAGGTGCGCGAGACGCCGCATACGCAGTGAGGCGGCGGCAGGGCGATACCCCGGCGGCGCCGATAGAGCCGCTTTAAATCCGATTAAAGTGTTTTGCATCAAGGGACTGCATGAAGACGGCACGTCGGATGCCGTTTTCTTTTGCCTCAAGTTGATGTGGCACCAATAAAAAATAACCGCACTGCACCAATTTGATAATCGGGGGCTGATCATTAGGTTTTATTTGCTATTTCCTTGATTCGTCGCGTATATTCCGATTTCCGACGCTTTTCGTCCTGCGCAGTCTTGCTGCGAGAAGAGCGCCGTCGTGGTCGCGAAGCGCACTGCGGCAAAAGCACAATGGTTTAACGGCCTGTCCGGCCTCCTCACAGACGGTGTCCCCATGAACGATCACCAGCAACCGATTCACCCGGTTCCCGCCGCCCAAGGTCTGTACGACCCGCAAAACGAGCATGATGCCTGCGGCGTCGGCTTCGTCGCCCATATCAAGGGCCACAAGAGTCACGAAATCATCCAGCAGGGCCTGAAGATTCTCGAGAACCTCGATCACCGGGGCGCCGTCGGCGCCGATCCGCTGATGGGCGACGGCGCGGGCATCCTGATCCAGATTCCGGACGGCTTCTATCGCGAAGAGATGGCCCGGCAGGGCGTGACGCTGCCGCCGGCTGGCGAATACGGCGTCGGCATGATTTTCCTGCCGAAGGAGCACGCGTCGCGCATCGCCTGCGAACAGGAGCTCGAGCGCACGGTGAAGGCCGAAGGTCAGGTCGTGCTCGGCTGGCGCGACGTGCCGGTCGACCACACCATGCCGATCTCGCCGACCGTGAAGGCGAGCGAGCCGCTGATCCGCCAGATCTTTATCGGCCGCGGCAAGGACATCATGGTGACCGACGCGCTCGAGCGGAAGCTGTACATCATCCGCAAGACCGCGAGCCATCGCATCCAGGCGCTGAAGCTCAAGCACGGCAAGGAATACTTCGTGCCGTCGATGTCGGCGCGCACGGTCGTCTACAAGGGTCTGCTGCTGGCGGGCCAGGTCGGCGTGTACTACCGCGACCTGCAGGACGACCGCACCATCTCGGCGCTCGCACTCGTGCACCAGCGCTTCTCGACCAACACGTTCCCGGCGTGGGAACTGGCTCACCCGTACCGCATGATCGCCCACAACGGCGAAATCAACACGGTGAAGGGCAACGTCAACTGGCTGAACGCGCGTACCGGCGCGATCGCCTCGCACGTACTCGGCGACGATCTGCCGAAGCTGTGGCCGCTGATCTATCCGGGCCAATCGGATACGGCATCGTTCGACAACTGTCTCGAACTGCTGGTGATGGCCGGCTATCCGCTCGTCCACGCGATGATGATGATGATTCCGGAAGCCTGGGAACAGCACACGCTGATGGACGAAAATCGCCGCGCGTTCTACGAATACCACGCCGCCATGATGGAGCCGTGGGACGGCCCCGCCGCCATCGCGTTCACCGACGGCCGCCAGATCGGCGCGACGCTCGACCGTAACGGTCTGCGCCCGGCGCGCTACATCGTCACCGACGACGACCTCGTCATCATGGCGTCGGAAGCCGGCACGTTGCCTATTTCCGAGTCGAAAATCGTCAAGAAGTGGCGTCTGCAGCCGGGCAAGATGTTCCTGATCGACATGGAGCACGGCCGCATCATCGACGACAAGGAACTGAAGGACAACCTCGCGAACGCCAAGCCGTACAAGAGCTGGATCGACGCCGTGCGCATCAAGCTCGACGAGATCGAGGCGAAGGCCGAAGACGTCGTGACGGAACGCCGCGAAGCTGCTGCGCTGCTGGATCGCCAGCAGGCGTTCGGCTACACCCAGGAAGACCTGAAGTTCCTGATGGCGCCGATGGCGCAAGCGGGCGAGGAAGCCGTCGGCTCGATGGGCAACGACTCGCCGCTCGCGGTCATGTCCAACAAGAACAAGACGCTCTATCACTACTTCAAGCAGCTGTTCGCGCAGGTCACGAACCCGCCGATCGACCCGATCCGTGAAAACATGGTGATGTCGCTCGTGTCGTTCATCGGCCCGAAGCCGAACCTGCTCGACACGAACAATATCAACCCGCCGATGCGTCTCGAAGTGTCGCAGCCGGTGCTCGACTTCAAGGACATCGCGAAGATCCGCGCGATCGATCAGTACACGGGCGGCAAGTTCAGCTCGTACGAACTGAACATCTGCTATCCGGTCGCCTGGGGCAAGGAAGGCATCGAGGCACGCCTTGCGTCGCTGTGCGCGGAAGCCGTCGATGCGGTCAAGTCCGGCTACAACATGCTGATCGTGTCGGACCGCAAGACCGACCGCGACAACGTCGCGATTCCGGCGCTGCTCGCTACGGCCGCGATCCACACGCACCTCGTGCAGCAGGGTCTGCGCACGAGCACGGGTCTCGTCGTCGAAACCGGTTCGGCGCGTGAAACGCACCACTTCGCGCTGCTCGCGGGCTATGGCGCGGAAGCCGTGCACCCGTACCTCGCGATGGAAACGCTGAGCCAGCTCGCGGCCGGCCTGAAGGGCGACCTGTCGGCGGAGAAGGCGGTCTACAACTTCACGAAGGCAGTCGGCAAGGGTCTGCAGAAGGTCATGTCGAAGATGGGTATTTCGACCTACATGTCGTACACCGGCGCGCAGATTTTCGAGGCGGTCGGTCTTGCCGCGGATCTGGTGTCGAAGTACTTCCACGGCACGTCGTCGAAAGTCGGCGGCATTGGTCTGTTCGACGTCGCGGAAGAAGCGATCCGACTGCATCGCGAAGCATTCGGCGACAACCCGGTCCTCGCGAACATGCTCGACGCGGGCGGCGAGTACGCATACCGCGTGCGCGGCGAAGAACACATGTGGACGCCGGATGCGATCGCCAAGCTGCAGCACTCGGCGCGCAGCAACTCGTACCAGACGTACAAGGAATACGCGCATCTGATCAACGATCAGACCAAGCGCCACATGACCTTCCGCGGCCTGTTCGAGTTCAAGTTCGATCCGACCAAGGCGATCCCGCTCGACGAAGTCGAACCGGCGAAGGAAATCGTCAAGCGTTTCGCGACCGGCGCAATGTCGATGGGCTCGATCAGCACCGAAGCGCACGCCACGCTCGCCGTCGCGATGAACCGCATCGGCGGCAAGTCGAACACCGGTGAAGGCGGTGAAGACGCGAACCGTTACCGCAACGAACTGCGCGGCATTCCGATCAAGAACGGCGACACGATGAAGTCCGTGATCGGCGACGAAGTGGTCGTCGACATTCCGTTGAAGGAAGGCGATTCGCTGCGCTCGCGCATCAAGCAGGTCGCGTCGGGCCGCTTCGGCGTGACGGCGGAGTACCTCGCGTCGGCCGACCAGATCCAGATCAAGATGGCGCAGGGCGCGAAGCCGGGCGAAGGCGGTCAGCTGCCGGGTCACAAGGTGTCGGACTACATCGGCAAGCTGCGGTACTCGGTGCCGGGCGTCGGCCTGATTTCGCCGCCGCCGCACCACGACATCTACTCGATCGAAGATCTGGCGCAGCTGATTCACGATCTGAAGAACGTGAACGCGTCGTCGAGCATCTCGGTGAAGCTCGTGTCGGAGTCGGGCGTCGGTACGGTTGCCGCGGGTGTCGCGAAGGCGAAGGCCGACCACGTCGTGATCGCCGGTCATGACGGCGGCACGGGGGCATCGCCGCTGTCGTCGATCAAGCATGCGGGCACGCCGTGGGAACTGGGTCTCGCCGAAACGCAGCAGACGCTGGTGCTGAACCGGCTGCGCGGCCGTATCCGCGTGCAGGCCGACGGTCAGATGAAGACCGGCCGCGACGTCGTGATCGGCGCGCTGCTCGGCGCTGACGAGTTCGGCTTCGCGACGGCGCCGCTCGTCGTCGAAGGCTGCATCATGATGCGCAAGTGCCATCTGAACACGTGCCCGGTCGGCGTCGCGACGCAAGATCCGGTGCTGCGCGCGAAGTTCCAGGGCCAGCCGGAACACGTCGTGAACTTCTTCTTCTTCATTGCGGAAGAGGCGCGCGAAATCATGGCGCAACTCGGTATCCGCAAGTTCGACGACCTGATCGGTCGCGCGGAACTGCTCGACACGAAGAAGGGTATCGAGCACTGGAAGGCGAAAGGCCTCGACTTCTCGCGTGTGTTCTACCAGCCGCAAGTGCCTGCGGAAGTCGCGCGCAAGCACGTCGACGTGCAGGATCACGGCCTCGACCGCGCGCTCGACCACACGCTGATCGAGAAGGCGAAGGCCGCGATCGAGAAAGGCGAGCACGTGTCGTTCATCCAGCCGGTGCGCAACGTGAACCGCACGGTCGGCGCGATGCTGTCGGGCACGATCGCGAAGAAGTACGGCCACGAAGGACTCGCGGACGACGCGATCCACATCCAGTTGAAGGGCACCGCGGGTCAGAGCTTCGGCGCGTTCCTCGCGAAGGGCATCACGCTGGATCTGGTCGGCGACGGCAACGACTACGTGGGCAAGGGCCTGTCGGGCGGCCGCATCATCATCCGTCCGACCAACGATTTCCGCGGCAAGTCGGAAGAGAACATCATCTGCGGCAACACGGTGATGTACGGCGCGATCGAAGGCGAAGCCTTCTTCCGCGGCGTGGCCGGCGAGCGATTCTGCGTGCGTAACTCGGGCGCGACGGCGGTCGTCGAAGGCACGGGCGACCACGGTTGCGAATACATGACGGGCGGCACGGTCGTCGTGCTCGGCGAGACGGGCCGTAACTTCGCGGCCGGTATGTCGGGCGGCATCGCGTACGTGTTCGATCCGGACGGCATGTTCGCGAGCAAGTGCAACAAGTCGATGGTCGCGCTCGAGCCGGTGCTGCAACAGGCCGAACAGGAGCGCACGGTCGATCAAGGCGTGTGGCATCGCGGCACGACCGACGAAGCGCTGCTCAAGGGGCTCATCGAGCGTCACTTCCAGTTCACGGGCTCTCCGCGCGCGAAGGCGCTGCTCGAAAACTGGGACGCGGCACGCCGTCAGTTCGTGAAGGTGTTCCCGACCGAATACAAGCGCGCGCTCGGCGAACTCGCCGCGAAGAAGGCGAACAGCGAAGTGCTCGCCGCCTGAGCTGCCTTCACGGAAGTCAACTTTAGACGTACCCGCCGCGTTCCGACCAATCGACGCGCGGCGGGTCCAGATTACCCCTAGATACAGATAGAGAAGAGAACCACATGGGCAAGGCAACCGGTTTTCTCGAGTTCGAACGTCGCCACGAGACGTACGAGGCTCCGCTCACGCGTGTGAAGCACTACAAGGAATTCGTCGCGGCACTGACCGACGACGAAGCGAAGATTCAAGGCGCGCGTTGCATGGACTGCGGCATTCCGTTCTGCAACAGCGGCTGCCCGGTCAACAACATCATCCCGGACTTCAACGACCTGGTGTTCCGTCAGGACTGGAAGAACGCGATCGAAGTGCTGCATTCGACCAACAACTTCCCCGAGTTCACGGGCCGCATCTGCCCGGCACCGTGCGAAGCTGCGTGCACGCTCGGCATCAACGACGACCCGGTCGGCATCAAGTCGATCGAGCACGCGATCATCGACAAAGCCTGGACCGAAGGCTGGGTCGCGCCGCAAACGCCGAAGCACAAGACCGGCAAGAAGGTCGCCGTGGTCGGCTCGGGCCCCGCGGGTCTCGCGGCCGCGCAGCAGCTCGCGCGCGCCGGTCATGACGTGACCGTGTTCGAGAAGAACGACCGGATCGGCGGCCTGCTGCGTTATGGCATCCCCGACTTCAAACTGGAGAAGTGGCAGATCGACCGCCGCATGCGCCAGATGGAAGGCGAAGGCGTGACGTTCCGCACCAACGTGTTCATCGGCAAGCCGGACTCGCTGCCGGCGCACATCGGCAACACGGCGAAGGAAACCATCACGCCGGCCGAACTGAACGAACAGTTCGACGCGGTCGTGATCGCCGGTGGTTCCGAAACGCCGCGCGATCTGCCGGTGCCGGGCCGCGAGCTCGAAGGCGTGTATTACGCGATGGAATTCCTGCCGCAGCAGAACAAGGTCAACGCCGGCGACAAAGTGCCGAACCAGCTCGTCGCGAAGGGCAAGCACGTCGTCGTGATCGGCGGCGGCGATACCGGTTCCGACTGCGTGGGCACGTCGAACCGTCACGGCGCGAAGAGCGTCACGCAGTTCGAACTGCTGCCGCAACCGCCGGAAGAAGAGAACAAGCCGCTCGTATGGCCGTACTGGCCGATCAAGCTGCGCACGTCGTCGTCGCATGAGGAAGGCTGCGAGCGCGACTGGGCGGTCGCGACCAAGCGTCTCGAAGGCAAGAACGGCAAGGTCGAGAAGCTGATCGCCGCGCGCGTCGAATGGAAGGACGGCAAGATGGTCGAAGTGCCGAACTCCGAATTCGAAATGAAGGCCGACCTCGTGCTGCTCGCGATGGGCTTCACGCAGCCGGTGTCGCCGGTGCTCGAAGCGTTCGGCGTCGACAAGGATGCGCGCGGCAACGTGCGCGCCACGACCGAGGGCGACAAGGCGTACTACACGTCGGTGAACAAGGTGTTCACGGCAGGCGACATGCGCCGTGGCCAGTCGCTCGTGGTGTGGGCGATTCGCGAAGGCCGTCAGTGCGCACGTTCGGTCGATGCGTTCCTGATGGGGCATTCGGAACTGCCGCGTTGAGCGTCTTCGGCCGGTGTGCGTGCCTGGAGTTCCATGCCGCGCGCGCCGGCCACGATTTGCAGGAAGACGTGGAGACGACAAGGCGCCCCATGAAGGGCACCTGTAGCGGGAAAGCAATGCAGTAAAAAAGAAGCCGGGCTCGCCTGAAAGGGGGAGCCCGGTTTTCTTTTGCCTCGTCGCGGTGCGTTATGTCCGCCTCATTGGCGATAGCGCGCGAGCGTCAGACCGTCGAGATCGATCTCCGGTTTGCGCTGCGCGATCAGATCCGCGACCACGCGCGCCGAGCCCATCGACATCGCCCAGCCCGTCGAGCCGTGCCCGAGGTTCAGCCATAAGTTGTCGATGTTGCACGGGCCGAGCAGTGGCGCGCCATCTGGCGTCATCGGCCGGCGGCCGACCCAGAAGTGCGCGGAAGTCGGATTGGCCGCGTGCGGAAACCAGTCGCGCAGCACCGTGAGCAGCGTTTGCAGCGCCTGCTCGCGCAACGTCGTCTGGCGATTGCCGAGCTCCGCCGTACCCGCGATGCGCAGGTTGTTGCCGAAGCGCGTGATCGCCGTCTTCAGCGATTCGTCCATCAGTGCCGCCCGTGGCGCTTTTTCCTCGTCGGTCACAGGCAGCGTGGCCGAATAGCCCTTCACCGGATAGAGCGGCACCTTCACGCCGAGCGGCGCGAGCAACGCCGCGCTATCGACGCCGAGCGCGACGACCACCGCGTCGGCCGGCAGCGTCTGCGCGCCCCGCTCGCTTTGAATATGCACGCCGCGCACCGTCGCTCCCTCGACATCGAGCGACGTGACGCGCGTGTCGAAGCGAAAGCTCACGCCATTGCGTTCGCAGATCGCGCGCAGTTCGCGGGTGAAGCGCGCGCAGTCGCCGGCCTCGTCGTCGGGCAGATAGAGGCCCGAGAACGGCGCCTGACGCGCCCAGTGCAGACCCGGCTCGATCTCCGCGCACTGCGCGGCGCTGACCTCCCGATGCACGATGCCCGCATCGCGCAGCACCGCGAGCGCCGGCTGCGCGAGTTCGACGTCGTACTCGCTGCGAAACAGTTGCAGATAGCCCTGGCTGCGGCCGTAGTCGAACGGATGACGGCCGCGGAATTCGTGCAGGCAAGCGCGGCTGTAGTACGCGATGCGCTGCATACGCTGCTTGTTCACGCGAAAGCGGTCGAGGTCGCACTCGCGCAGCCAGCGCGCGATCCAGCGCCATTGGGCCGGATCGAGCGTCGGCCGGAAGATCAGCGGCGAGGCCGGCTTGAACAGGTACTTGAGGATTTTCGCCGGCATGCCGGGCGCGGCCCATGGCGTCACGTAGCCCGGCGCGATCACGCCGGCGTTGCCGAAACTCGTGGACAGGGCGACGTCCGGTTCGCGCTCGATCACCGTCACGTCGCAGCCTTGCTGGCACAGATAAAAAGCAGTGGCGACGCCGATGACGCCGCCGCCGAGTACGATCGTTTTCATGATTGGGAACTGCGGTGTCAGACGATCTCAAGCGGCGGAGCCGGCCGCCCCTAGCACCTTGCCCTTCGTTTCCGGCAGGCACAACGCGGCGACGATCACGAGCAGATACCCCGAGCCCGCGACGATGCCCATCGCCTTCACGAGCGTCAGCGTCTGTGCGAAGGTGCCGACGAGTATCGGAAAGAACGAGCCGAGCCCGCGCCCGAGGTTGTAGCAGAAGCCTTGCCCCGAGCCGCGGATTTCGTTCGGATACAGCTCCGACAGATACGCGCCGATGCCCGCGAAAATCCCCTGCACGACGATGCCGAGCGGGAAGCCGAGCGCGAGCATCATCGTGTCGGTGATCGGCAGCATCGTGTAGACCATGCCGAGCACGAACGAGCCGACCGCGAACAGCACGAACGACGCGCGCCGGCCGATCCTGTCGCACAGAATCGCGCCGACGATATAGCCGGCGAACGAACCGACGATCAGCACGATCAGATAGCCGCTCGTATTGAACACCGACAGATGGCGCTCCGTCTTCAGATAGGTGGGCAGCCACGTCGTGATCGCGTAGTAGCCGCCGAGCATGCCGGTGCACAGCGCGCTGCCGAGCACAGTTGTCTTCAGATGCGCGGCTGAGAAGATCTGCATGAAGTGCGACGTGTTGATGCCGCTTTCGCGCGCGCGACGCGTCGCGAGAAAGATGTCGGGGTCGCTGACGTTGCGGCGGATATAGATGATCCATGCGGCGGGCAGCAGGCCAACCCAGAAGCACGCGCGCCACGCGTACTGTTCCGGCAGCAGCGCGAACGCCGCCCAGTAGACGATCGCCGCGGCCGCCCAGCCGAACGACCAGCTGCTCTGCACGGTGCCGACCGCCTTTGCGCGATGCTGTGGCGAGCGGATCGTCTCGGCCATCATGATCGTCACGACCGACCACTCACCGCCGAAGCCGATGCCCTGCAGCGTACGCGTGGCGAGCAACTGCCAGAACGACTGCGTGAAGCCGGACAGGAACGTGAAGATCGCGAAGGTGGCGATCGTCCATTGCAATACACGGATGCGGCCGTGGCGATCGGCAAGAATGCCGGCGAGCCAGCCGCCGATCGCCGACGAAATCAGCGAGCTGGTGGCGATCATGCCTGCTTCGCTTTTGCTCATGCCCCACGTCGCGATCAGCGTCGGAATGAGGAACGAGTAGATCATGAAGTCGAACGCGTCGATCGCGTATCCGCCGAAACCGGCGAATAGCGTGCGACGCTCGCGCGGGGTCAGCTCGGTGAACCATTGGAGAGAAGACATGTTTTGTTGTGGTCTCCAGGTTTCTTGTGCCTGCGGGGGCCGGATGGGAGGGTGTCCGTATTCTACGGGGATGCGGCGTCGTGAGGCCAGTTGGGGTCAAAAAGGGCGTGCGCGAGGTAACGGCCGATAAGGCACCGCAAGGGAACGGAAATCAGTGGGCCAACCGTCCCTCTTTTTTCTTACTAACCCCTACGATGTAACGCAAAACTTCCTGGTCAACGTTAAACTGCGTCTGCAGCCCCGGCTGCCCCACGCAATCCTCCTATACACCTGTCGCCCCCGATGTCCGTTACCGCGAAAAACCGTTCGCCTTTCCGCGCCTTTGCGAGCACGACCGTGCCCGTGGAGCGCGGCATGCCCGGCGAAGCGTCGGCGGCGCGGCGACGCTTTCTGAGGGGCTCGGCCGGTGCGATGCTGGCCGCGGGTTTCGGCAGCACGCTGCTGTCCGCCTGCGGCGGTAGTCTCGAAGCCGATCAGCCGGCTACGCCGCGGCTCGTGTCGGTCAGCAACTTCCGCGATGTCGGCGGCGCGGGTGCCGGCTATCTGACCGTCGACGGCAAACAGATGCGGCGCGGCGTGTTCTATCGCGCGAACGCGCTGACGCTGAGCGGCACCGATACGGCAACGCTCGACAAGCTCGGTATCGTGTCGGTCTACGACCTGCGCACGCCCGCCGAAATCGCACGCACCGCCGACGTGCTGCCGAGCGGCGCGACATCCTCGACGCTGAACGTGCTCGGCACGAACGACTTCGTCGCGCCCCCGGTCGATTCTCCCGTCGACGCCGTCGCGTTCATGCAGGCGCAGGCGCGCGCGTATGTGACGGGCGGCCCGCAGCGAGCCGCCTATGGCGCGCTGCTCGGCGCGCTCGCCGACGGCACGGGCGCGCAGCTATTCCACTCGAACGCGGGCAAGGATCGCGCGGGCTGGGTCGCGGCGCTGCTGCTCAGCATCGCCAACGTTCCGCTCGACGTGATCATGCAGGACTACCTGCTCAGCAACGTCTATCTCGCGCCATCGATCGCCGCGCAAACCACCACGCTGCGCGCGCAGGAAGGCGCGGCCATCGCGACGGCGAGAGCCCCGTTGCTCGACGTCGACGAGAACTATCTGCAGGCGGGCTTCGACCAGGTGCAGGCGAGCTACGGCACGATGGCGAGCTACCTGACGCAAGGCCTCGGTCTTTCCACGGCGACGGTCGACGCGCTGCGCAATCGGCTCGTGCATTGACGCGCTTCGCCGGCGCGCTTTGGTGGCCTTCCTTACAGCGCAAAAAAAAAGTCCGCCGCAGAGGTGCGGGCGGACCGGGAAGGGCTGCATCGAGGTTGCCGGGGGTGACTATAAGGCCGCACCCCGCGCAACAGTCGATGCGGTAAGGGCAGGTAAGTGTCCGGTCCGCGCCGCGTTTGCCTGCGATCATCCTTACGACAGCGCCGGGTCCAACGGCAATTCGATCCGTACTTCGAGCCCACCCTGCGCGTGATTGCGCACGAGGCAGCGTCCACCGCGATCGTGCGCGAGCCGCGCGACGATCGCGAGACCGAGCCCGCAATGGCCTTCGCCGCCGCGCGCGGCGTCGAGCCGCACGAACGGCTTCATCGCCGCGGCAATGCGGTCGTCGGGAATGCCGGCGCCGTGGTCGCGCACGCTGATCGTCCAATGACGGTCGCTGTACGCGGTCGAGATTTCCACCGGCGGCATGCCGTGTTCGAGCGCGTTGTCGACGAGGTTCGTCACGAGCCGGTCGAGCAGCGTGCGCGGCAGCGTGAACGAGGGGCCGGCGCGCAGATCGAGCGCGAACAGCGGGGTTTCGGCGGGGTCCGCCGCTTCGGCGGTTTCAGCGGCCTCCGCGTAATCGCCCGAGGAAAACTGCTCGCGCAAGAACTCGTCGACTTCGACGGGCGGTCCGGCGTCCGCCGATTGGCCCGCGAATTCGAGGAACTGCTGGACGATGTTGGTCAGGGAATCGACGTCGCGGATCAGGCCCGCGCGCTCGTTTTCGTCGACCAGCACGCTTGCGCGCAGCTTCAGGCGCGTGAGCGGCGCCTTCAGATCGTGCGCGACGCCGGCGAGCATCACCGCCTGGTCGTCGCCGGCTTCGTTCAGGCGCCGCATCATGTCGTTGAATGAGCCGATCAGCTCACGCAGCTCGCGCGGGCCCTGCACCGGCACGGGTTGGGGCCGGCCGCCCGAGCCGAATGCGCGCGACGCATCGGCCACGCGCGACAACGGCCGTTGCATCTGCCACACCGCGAACAACGACAGGATCAGCCCGGCGACCAGCATCGACACCGATTCGATCAGAAAGCGCGGCGGCGGCGGCAGGTCGACCGGCACGACGACCCAGTTCGACTTGCCCGGGACCAGCACCCACAGTTGCGGCGGACGCAGATCGTCGACGGCGATCTGCGTGCCGGCCGGCAGGTTCTCACGCAGGTGCCGGCTCAGTTCGACCACCATATGCTCGTGCGGCTCGCGCAGATGCACGCTGGTCGGCATGTTCCAGGTGGGCACCAGATGCACGCGCATCGCCGGCGCGAGCGCGGCGCCCTTGATCGGCTCGCCGTTGATCGCCTGCAGCACGAGCAGAATGCCGCGCGCGAAGCCGTCGATTTCGTGGCGCGGCGGCTGCATCGTCACCAGCACGAACCAGCTCGCCTGAATCGCGAACAGCACCGCCGCCGACAGCAACGCCATTCTGCCGAACAGCGTGTTCAGCGGATTTCTCATGCGCTCGGGGCGGCCCCGTCCTCGAAGGGTGTGCCGTTGGCGTCGGGCACGAACACGTAGCCCCTGCCGCGCACCGTTTGCACGTAGCACGGGTTCGACGGGTCGTCTTCGATCACGCGGCGCAGGCGCCAGATCGGTACGTCGAGGCTACGGTCGCGGAACGCGAGGTTGTCGCGATGCACGAGATCGTGAATCAGCACGCGCGACAGCACCTTGTACGGATTGTTGACGAAGATCTTCAGCAGCGCGAATTCGCTGTCGCGCAGCGGCAGCTTGGCATCGTCGCGGGTCAGCGAGCGCGTGGCGAAGTCCAGTTCGAATGGACCGAAGCGATAGCGCTTGCGTGCTTCGGGCGCGCTCGTGGTGGACGGCCCGCGCCGGCGCAACACGGTCTGGATCCGCACGAGCAGTTCGCGCGGATCGAACGGCTTGGTCAGATAGTCGTCCGCGCCGAGCGACAGGCCGACGATGCGGTCGGCCACCGTGCCGCGCGCGGTCACGAAGATCACCGGGATGTCGTCGCCGGCGGCGCGCAACGCGGTGAGCGCGCGCAGGCCGTCGGTGTTCGGCATCATGATGTCGAGCACGACGACCGACGGCCGCTCACGCTCGAGACGACGCTGCAAATGGGTGCCGTCATGCAGCACGGACGCATCGAAGCCGTTCGACTGCAGAAACTTGCAAAGCAGATCGCGTACGACCGGATCGTCGTCGACGATAAGGACCTGTGGATTCATGGCGAAATTCTAGACTGGCCCGCCCGACGCGCGACCGGGCATTTCCTTACCAACGCTTACTGTGCGCCGCTCGGTGCTGGCGGGCTCGCGCCGGGGCGGATCAGCGAAGGTGCAGCGCTTACTTTAGCACTGCCTGATCCGGCTCTGCGCGACGACAGGCACGCGATGACAACAGTTGGCAAGCACTCGAAAGCTCTCGCAAGCCCACGGAACGGATCGTAACAACAGCGCGAAAGCGTGCTTTGCTTCGCCCATCGTCGGCACCCGCGCGGCGCGATGATTCGTTCCGCAGCAAGTCGCGCCGCACGCCGAACGAGGCCCGCTGCCTCGGACGACGGCGCGCGGCGTTCAACCGATACCGGTGCGCAATGCGCGCCTTCGCGAGGTCCATCATGACGATCCAAAATACGCTCGGTTCCACGCCTTTCTCCTCGCTGGCAAATAAGCCGGCCACGGAGAAGTCCGCCAGTTCAAGCTCCACGGGCGCAGCGGCGAAATCGCAGCAGAGCGCTGGGCTCGGGCAGCCTGCACTGCCTGCGCCGGGCACGGGGCTCATCGGCCATCTGGTCAACACGACTGCGTGAATCGGCGAGGTCCGCGTGCCGTTATCCAGAACTACTGAGCAGCGGCGGCGCGCCGTGGCGTGGCTCGTTGCCGGCGCGCTGCTGTTGCCGCTCGGCGGCTGCGGCGCCGCGGCGCTGCCGTGCCGGGTCACGGCGGCGACACTGAAAGTGCTGCCGGTGGTCGGCCATGCGGCGGCGACGCCGTTCGACATGTGCGCTTCCGCGATCGATTGAATCATGACGCTTACCCGGGTGGTTGGTGCACTGATGCTGCTCGGCGGCGTGCTGTCGTGCGCCGCGCATGCACAGCTCGTCGCGCGCAGTGCGAAGGCGGCCAGCGCGGCATCGAATAGCGTCGTCACCGACACGCGGCGGCGCTCGCCGGACGCGCCGTTTTCGTTTCGCGGCGTCGCGCTCGGCATCACGATCGACGAATTCCGCGCGGGCTCGACCGTGCGCGCGACGCCGGTCGGCAGCGTGCCGATCTGCGAGACGGACGTGCAGGCCGGAGCGCTCGGCATGCGGCTGAAGTCGCACGATAGCCTGAGCGTCGCGTGCCGCTGGGGGCATCGCGATGATGAACGCTGGGCGGTGTCGCAGGCCGTGGTCGATGGTGCGCCGGCGCTCGAACACGTGATGCGCTTCGCGCGCATCGACGGGCAGGGCGCGCTGCGTCTCTACGAGATGTCGTTCGTGATCGACGAGCTGACCGCGGAGGATCTGCGCGACGCGCAACGCGGCGGCGCCGGGCGCGATGCCGATGTACGTATGGGAAAACGCGGTGAGTTCGATCACGCTGTGCTTTCTGCCCGGCAGCCGCAACGGCACGCTCACGTATCTGCTGAAGGGCTCGGATGCGTGGATGAAAGCGCTCGTGCGGCAATGGCAGGCGAGCGGCGCCGATGCGGGCTGACGTGGGCTGACGATTGCCAGGCAACCCTGATTACCGGTGCGATCCCAACGCCGAAACCGGGCGGTGTCCGGATAGGCCGCCTCACTTCGACTCCTTTCATCCTTTCCGCCACGGAGCCAGCATGACCGCGCTACGTCTCACCCTCGTGCTCGGCGCCGCGAGCTGTCTCTCGGCCTGTTCGAGCGCGCAGACCAGGTCGATCGTCGAAACGCCGATGGCGCCGCCGCTCGCGTCCGCGCCGTTGAACGTCAACACGCAAGGCGCGATCTATCAGGCCGGCGCGCCGCTGCTGCTGTATGAGACGCCGCGCGCGCAGCACGTCGGCGACGTGCTGACGATCCGGCTGTCGGAATCGTATAGCGGCAACAACAGCGCCAGCGCGTCGGCGAACCGCACGAGCAGCATCACCGCGACTGCCGCGGATCAATCGACGAATGCCGCCGCGCGACTCGCCAAACTGTTCAACATCGGCTCTGCCAGCACCGACTACAAAGGGCAAGGCAATCTGAGCGACATCAGCGACATGACGGGCACGCTAGCCGTGACCGTGATCGGCACGGTGTCGGGCGGCAATCTCGTCGTGTCAGGCGAGAAGGTGATCGCGATGGGCGGGACCCGCGACCGTCTTCGACTCTCGGGCATCGTCAATCCCAAGGACATCGAAGCAGGCAATTACGTCGCGTCGAGCAAGGTCGCAAATGCGCGCATCGAGCAGGCGGGCCTCGGCATGGTCAACGATGCGACGACGATGGGCTGGCTGCAGAGGATGTTTCTGAGTGTGCTGACGTTTTGACCGTCAGCCGGGTCAGCGCGGTGCGCGCGACACCGCGCTGCGCGTTACGTGCGACGCGTGGGCCGCATCAACCGGCTTCGACCATCAGGCGCCGCTAACCGAGCGGCGGCGCAAGCCCGCGTTCGGCCGCGCCGATCTCGCCGTCCGGCACGAACACGTAGCCGCGTCCCCACACCGTCTGCACGTAGCGCGGTTCCGACGGGTCCACTTCGATCAATCGACGCAAGCGCCAGATCGAAACGTCGAGACTGCGGTTGCGATGCGCTTCGCTATTGCCGTGCAGTTTTTCGAGCAGCTGCGCACGCGTGAGCACGGTCATCGCATGCGTGACGAACACCTTCAGCATCGCGAATTCGCTCGAACGCAGCGTGATGCGTTCGCCGTCGCGGCGCAGTTCGCGCGCGGGGAAGTTCACTTCGAAGCGGCCGAAATGATAGGGCGCGCGCTGTTCCGGCGCGCCCGGCGCGATCGAGCCGCGACGCCGCAGCACGGTGCGAATCCGCGCGACGAGCTCGCTCGGTTCGAAAGGCTTGCCGAGATAGTCGTCGGCGCCGAGTTCGAGGCCGATCACGCGATCGATCGGATCGGCGCGCGCGGTCAGCAGGATCACGGGAATGTCGTCGCCGGCGACACGCAAGGCGCGCAGCGCGCTGATGCCGTCGAGCTCCGGCATCATGATGTCGAGCACGACGAGCGCGGGACGCTCCTGCTGCAATCTGCGCTGCAACGCCAAGCCATTTTCCAGCGCGGCGGCCTTGAAGCCGCGGCCGTGCAGATATTCGCTGACGAGCTCGCGTACGACGGGATCGTCATCGACGATCAGGATGGTCTGGTTCATTCAGGTCATCTTAGTGATGCGCACGGGCCGCGCAAAGCGTATACCGCTTTCCAATCCTTTCCCGTGTAAGGCGCTGCAAGCGAAAGCAAGGCCGCGGGCACTCAGTGGGGCGGCGGGAAGGCCTGCGAGGTTTGCAGGGTCTGCTGTTGCTGCGCTTGACGCGGGAAATCGGTCCGATCGACCACCATCCGCTCGATCAGTCCGCCGAGCTTGACCGAGGCCGAAGAAAAACGGTCGGCGTTCAGGCCGCCGGTCTGATAGCGCGCGGTGACCAGAATGCGGCCACTCTGGATCAGCGTCAGATCGATGATCGACAGGTACTGGATCGATTCGTCGCTGAACGAGCGGCGGCCATAGTCGATCGCGGCGTTGTAGACGAGCCGCGCTTCGCAGCCGGCCGGCGAGGTGCCCGGATTGTAGACGTCCGAACGAATACCGCGCCGCTCGAGCGCGAGCTGCAGCGCCGGCACGAAATCGCCGACCGACACTGTCGGGTTCACTTCGATGCAGACGTGCTGCAAATCCGCGGGCCGGCCGTTGACGAAGGTCGGCGACGAGTAGTTCGACGCGATCGCGTAGCCGGCCTGGATGACGGAGCCGGTGGCGTCGGCGGCCTGGATCAGCGTCCAGGCGCAGCCGTCGAGCGCGAGCGTCAGCGTCGCGGCGAAGGCGGCGAGGGCGCAACGGCGCCGGCATATCAGCGAGGCGACCAGACACAGGCGCGAATGCCTGGTTGCCGCTGGCGCGCGCACGGTCGGCGACGAGGTCATGAGGCAGCGCCCGATCCCGGTCACGAAATGCGATGGAGCATCAAAAGCAGCGACGGCCGCGCGCTCAGCGCGTCACGCGCAGTCGCAGTTCGTTCTGACCTTGCACGCTTGCGGTGACGTTCACGCGACGGGCGTCGGTGGTCACGACGAAATGCTGGCGCACGGGTGTGTTGACGTCGTGCACGACGCGCGGAAAGCAGGCGGCGATGTCGGCGCCGAGTTCTTCGAGCGGATCGTTGATGACGCCGTCGGCTTGCCAGTGCGCGCGCCAGTGGCAGTCGTACGCGTGCGTGCTGGCGCGGCAATCGTCCGTATTGGAGACGCCCGGCAGTTGCGCGGCGGTCTCGTTTGGCAGTCGCCGGAAATCGCTCGCATCGACGATGTGCGTGAGCGCCGCGCAGATATCGGCGGGTTGGTTCGGCCCGGTCGTTTGCGCGGCATCGACGGCGTTCGTGAGCAGCAGCGCCGCGCCGCAGGCGAGCGCGATGCGCGGGAGCAAAGACGGGAGCAAAGGTGAAACACGGCGAGCGAATGACATGGGCGAGGAGTCCGGAGAGCGGTTGCGATGAAAGACGTGACTGACATCAACGAAGGCCGGCGCATGGCGCGGCCCGTACGACTATCGTCGCTGCTCGCAGGCATTTGCAAAGCGCGGAACAGCTTGCACGCTCCGCAAATGCTTTCGAACTCTTCTCGTGTCTTTCCGGATGTTGCGCCCGGAGGTGCCGGCGCGCAGGCGAGGCTTAACCGAGCGTCAAGCCGCCATCGATGTGAATCACCTGGCCGGTGATATGGCGTGCCGCGTCGGACAGCAGGAATGCGATCAGCGCGGCGACGTCGTCCGGTTCGGCAACATGACCGAGCGGCGTGGCTTCGGCGGCGTGCGCCCACACGGCCGCGTTGTCGGCGCTTGGGCCGCGATCCTTGCGCGTGTAGCCCGGCGCCACGCAATTGACGGTCACGCCGAGCGGCGCGAGCTCCGCGGCCGCCGTTTTCGCAAGCGCTTCGAGTGCCGCTTTCGTGGCCGCCGTCGCGGCGAATGGCGCATCCGCGCGATAGCGATGCGCGACGAACGAACTCAAGGCGACCACGCGACCGCGCTTCGATGTTTCGAGCGCGGGCATCGCGCGCCGCACGAGCGCGGCGAAGGCGGCTGGCATCGCGGCGAAGGCGGCGCCGAAGGTGTCGGGATCGAGCGCGGCCAGCGTTTGGCGCTGCGCATGGCCGGCGTTCGCGACCAGTTGATCGAGCGCGCCGAAGCTCGCGAGCGTCTGATGGATCACGTGCTCCGCCGCGCCGCGCTCGGCGAGGTCGCCGAACACGGTCGCGCAGCGTGCGCCGCTTGCCGTGCAGTCGGCGGCAACCTGCACGAGCCGTCGACGGGAGGCGTCGTCTGCGCCGCGCGCGTGCAGCATCAACGACGTATGCGGCGCCGCGAGGCGCCGTGCGAGCGCCGCGCCGATGCCGGAACCGGCGCCGGTGATCAGCACGACGCGAGCGGCGGTGCCGTGCGCTTCGCTGACGTGAGCGCCGCTCGCGTCGCTCACGCCGCTACCGCTTCGACAGAACGCTCGACGTCGAGCGTTTCGTCATGGAACGCTGCGAGCGATTCGCGATGCGCGACGCTGACGATCGCAGCCTTCGGCAACCGCTCGGTGAACAGCCGATAGAGCCGCGACTCGTTTTCCGCGTCGAGCGCGCTGGTCGCTTCGTCGAGGAACAGGTAGTCCGGCTTGTGCAGCAGCACGCGCGCGGCGGCGAAGCGCTGCTGCTCACCCGGCGACAGCACGCGAGTCCAGTGCGCCGCTTCCTGCAGACGGTCCGCGTATTCCGACAGATGGCAGGTGATGAGCGCGTCGCGACATTCGTCGTCGCTATATGTGTCCGCCGCCGACGGATACGCGAGCGCCGCCTTCAGCGTGCCGATCGGCATGTAGCTGACCTGCGGGATGAACATCATGCGCGCGTTGACCGGTGCGTCGATCGAGCCGTCGCCGAACGGCCACAGGCCCGCGAGCGCGCGCATCAGCGTGCTCTTGCCGGCGCCCGACGGACCGCGCACGAGCCAGCGCGAGCCCGGCCGGATCGCGATATCGCGGATGCGCGACAGTGGGTTGCCATTGGGCAGCGCGAGCTGGAGGCTGTCGGTGGTAAGCGTGTTGCTGTCGACGAAATGCAGATTGATGCCGCCATGTTCCGTGGCCGGCGACACCGATTCCTTCAGACGCGGCGAATGCACGACGCGCTTGAATTCGCGCAACCGGTTCACGGTCGCGCGCCATTCGACGAGGCTCGTATAACTGTTGATGAACCACGAGAACGAATCGCTGACCGTGCCGAACGCGCTCGAAATCTGCATCAGCACGCCGAACGTGAACGCGCCCGCGAAGTAGCGCGGCGAGGCGACGACGATCGGGAAAATGATCGCGATCTGACCGTAGAAGCTCAGCACGAAGGTCAGGCGCTTCGTGTACTTCATCACCTGCCACCAGTTGTCGCGGATGCGGCCGAACAGCGTGCGCGCGTTCGTCTTCTCGGTTTCCATGCCGTTGTAGAACGCGATCTGCTCGGCGTTCTCACGCAGCCGGATCAAGCCGAAACGGAAATCGGCCTCGACTTTCTGCGCCTGATAGTTGATCGACACGAGCGGATGGCCGACCTTCTGCGTGATGAGCGAGCCGACCACCGCATACAGCGCGGCGGCCCACACCATGTAGCCGGGGATCTGCAGCGGCATGCCGCCGAGCGAGATGCTCAACGCGCCCGCGAGCGACCACAGGATCGTGATGAACGACACGAGCGTGACGACGGTCGACAGCAGATCGAGCGTCAGCGACAGCGTGGTGGTCGCGAACGACTGCAGGTCGTCGCTGATCCGCTGGTCGGGGTTGTCGGCGAGGCGGTCGCGCTCGATGCGGTAGAACGCGCTGTCGTCGAGCCACTCGTTCAGGTAGCGGGTGGTCAGCCACTGGCGCCAGCGGAAGCCGAGCATCTGGCGCAGATAGCGTCCATACACGGCGAGGATGATGAAACCGAACGCGAGTCCGGTAAAGATCATCAGCAGGTGCGGGAAGTCGTGGACGTTCTTCGCCTGCAGCGCGTTGTAGAAGTCCCTGCTCCAGCTATTCAGGCGCACGTTGATCCAGACGACGAGCAGGTTCATCACGATGATCGTGACGAGCAGCCCCCACGCGATGCCTCGTTCCTCGGAAACCCAGTAGGGCTTGATCAGGGTCCACGCGGAGACCTTTTCGTCGGGCGGCAGCGCGGGGCTGGCGGAAGTATGTGATGTCATGAGCGTCCTGATGAAGTGCTGACCCGAAGTGCCATTCCGGCGTACGGGTCCGATCTGGTTGACCCATGTCGGGCGATCCCGCGAACTGCGGGCCCCTTTGCGAGGGCGTGGCTGCCGCGGGTCTGCGATACCTGGCCGGGCATCGCGCCATCACGCTCGATGAACGCGAGTCCGGACTGGCGCCCGATTCTGGCGTGACGCCCTTAAGCGAAAATTAATTTTCGGGGCCGGCATCCGCTGCGCTGCCGCCGCCACGCATGCGGCCACGAGCGTCGCGCGCGCCGCGTTTTTGCGGCACCGGTCACGGCATTGTGCCAGAGCGCCGGGCCGCTTCGCACCGGCATCTCGATAGACGGTGCCAGATCAAAATTGGGGTGGCGACTGCGGAGCGCTGGTTTGCGGGCGCCGCGCCTTTTATGGTCTAATGACCTGCGACGAAACAGGGGTGCTTCGCCCACAGGCGGCATGACTTTCATGCCGGGGCGGCGAGGCTGAGAGAGACCCTTTGCACCCGATCCGGGTAATACCGGCGCGGGAAGTTTCCGGAAGCAACCGTCTTCCATTCCCCGCCGGGCGGCGAGCGCAGCTCACATGTGCACGTCGTGACCGGCCGGCTTCACCCGCCGGTTTCGTCCTGGGTACGTGCGTTTTTGGCCGTACGGAAAGGACTCGATGACCGCCTATTCTTCAGACATGCATTTTTCCCTTCGTCACGCCGCCTCGGGCGAGCCGTGCCGTTTTGGTTTTGCCCACCGCAGTCGAACGGAGCGCGCGCGATGAACCGTCCCGCCCGACCCGATTTCGCCGTGCTCGGCGGCGGCCTGTGCGGCCGCCTGGTCGCGTGGCGCCTCGCTGGCGACGGGCATCGCGTGGCGCTCTACGAGCGCGGCGATGCCACCGGTTCGCAGGCTGCCGCGTGGGTCGCCGCCGCGATGCTCGCGCCGCTGGCAGAGGCCGCGAGCGCCGAGCTGCTGATCACGCGGCTTGGCGCGAGTTCGCTCGAAAGCTGGCCGCGCGTGCTTGCCGAACTGCCGGAGCCGGTGTTTTTCCAGCGCAACGGCACGCTCGTCGTCTGGCATCACGCGGATCGCACCGAGGCGCCGCTATTCGAGCGGCGCGTGCGTGCGAACGCGCCGGCCGAGTTGCTCGACGGCGGCTTCGTCGCGTTGGCGGGCGCGCAGCTCGGCGCCGCCGAACCCGCGTTGGCCGGCCGCTTCAGCCAAGGCTGGCTGCTGCCGCGAGAAGGCCAGCTCGACAACCGCCAGGTGCTGTCCGCGCTTGCGGCCGGGCTTGCCGAGCGCGGCGTCGACACGCACTGGAACACGCCGATCGACGACGCATCGCTGCCCGAGGCCGGCATCACCATCGATTGCCGCGGGCTCGGCGCGAAGCCGGTGCTGCCGACGCTGCGCGGCATCCGCGGCGAAGTTGCGCGCGTGCATGCGCCTCACCTGCAGCTGACGCGCCCGGTGCGGCTACTGCATCCGCGTTACCCGCTGTATATCGCGCCGAAGCAGAACGGCCTCTACGTGATCGGCGCGACCGAGGTGGAGGGCGAGGACATGTCGCCCGTCAGCGTGCGTTCGGCGCTCGAGTTGCTGAGCGCGGCGTTTTCGGTGCACCCGGGCTTCGGCGAGGCGCGCATTCTCGAGCTGAATTCGCAGTGCCGGCCGACCTTGCCCGATCATCGTCCCGCGCTGCTGTGGGACGGCGCGCGCACGCTGCGCGTGAACGGCCTGTACCGGCACGGCTACATGATCGCGCCCGAAGTCGCCGACGAAGCCGTGCGCTTCGCGAGCGCGCTGCTCGACGGCCGCGTCGGTGATGCCGACGCATTCGCCGGCTGGCGGCGCGACTCACGCTGGAGCGAGCTGTTCCAGCAGCATTTCGCGCGCGAGCCGGCCCGAGCGTAGCGGCCAACGTGCCGCGCGCGATGCCGCTTGCGCCATCGATTGAACCGTATTCGAACACCATGGACATTCATATCAATCAGAAGCCGTTGTCGTTGCCCGAGGGCGCGACTGTCGCCGATGCGCTCGCTGCCTTTGGCGCGCGTCCGCCGTTCGCGGTCGCGCTCAACGGCGATTTCGTCGCGCGTGCGCAGCATGCGGCGCGCGCGTTGCAAACGGGCGACCGGCTCGACGTCGTGCAGCCGGTCGCGGGCGGCTGAGCGCGACCGCGCCAGCCTGTCGCTTACCGAACGCAACAACCGTCGCCGAAAACCCATTGCCGCAACGCGGTCGGTTCTAGCCGCGAGGGCAAACCAGGATGATGCAAATGACTTCTCACGAGACCGCCGACGCGCTGACGCTATACGATCAAACTTTTGCAAGCCGCGTGCTGCTCGGCACATCGCGCTATCCGTCGCTGCAATCGCTGTCCGATTCGATCGACGCCGCGCGCCCCGGCATGGTGACGGTCGCGCTGCGCCGTCAGATGAACGAGGGCCACGCCGAAGCCGGCTTCTTCGATCTGCTCAAGCGCCATGGCGTACCGCTCTTGCCGAACACGGCGGGTTGCCTGAGCGTCGGTGAAGCGGTGACGACCGCGCACATGGCGCGCGAAATCTTCGAGACCGAGTGGATCAAGCTCGAACTGATCGGCGACGACTACACACTGCAGCCCGACCCGGTCGGCCTGATCGAAGCCGCCGCGCGGCTCGTCAAGGATGGCTTCAAGGTGCTGCCGTACTGCACCGAAGATCTGGTGATCGGCCGCCGTCTGCTCGACGCCGGCTGCGAGGCGCTGATGCCGTGGGGCGCGCCGATCGGCACCGGCAAGGGCGTGATCAATCCATACGGGCTGCGCGTGTTGCGCGAGCGGCTGCCGGACGTGCCGCTGATCGTCGACGCCGGGCTCGGCGTGCCGTCGCATGCGGCCCAGGTGATGGAGTGGGGCTTCGACGGCGTGCTGCTGAACACGGCCGTGTCGCAGGCGACGCACCCCGACGCGATGGCGCGCGCGTTCGCGCTGGGCGTCGAGGCGGGTCGGCAAGCGTATCTCGCGGGCCCGATGGCCGAGCGCGAGAGCGCGCACGCGAGCACGCCGGTGGTCGGCATGCCGTTCTGGCATCAGGATGGAGGTGCCGCATGACTCAGTCGTTGACGCTGAAGGACCGCGATCTGTTCTGGCCGACGGCCGACGAACTCATCGAAGCCGCCGAGCGCATCCGCGCCCGTCTCGGCGACTGGCCGCCGACGCACGCGCCGTGGCGCATCTGCCTGATCGCACCCGACGAACCGAACGGTGGCGACCTGATCGTGGCCGCCGACGCACAGCAGCACGGCGAGCAAATCGCGCGCTGGCTGACGCGGGGTGCGGGCGTGATCGTCGCCGCGGAAAACCACGCGACGCTGCATCTGGGCGGCGAGAAGTACGGCCTCGAAGGCCATCTGGCGGAAGACTGGATTCCCGCGCTTGCCGCGTTCCTCGACTGCGGTTTCGATCCGCACGACGCGCTGGTGCTCGCGCTCGCGTGGCGCGATGGCGACGAGACCCGCGCCGACGATGCTTTCCCGGCCGACCTCGCTCGCTTTCCGCGCCTTACCGACCTGCCGGCGGCACCCGCCAAGGCGTTCCCGCGCTGCCCGGCAAGGCTCGGCCTGTATCCGGTGTTGCCGACCGCGGACTGGGTCGAACGGGTGGTCGGCTTCGGCGTGAAGACGGTGCAGTTGCGCCGCAAGTCGGCCGAACCCGCCGACGAGCTGAAGCGCGAAATCGCGCGCTGCGTGGCGGCCGGCCGCGCGCACGACGCGCAGGTGTTCATCAACGATCACTGGCAGGCGGCGCTCGAGGCGGGCGCGTACGGCGTGCACCTCGGCCAGGAAGACGTGCATACCGCGGATCTGTCCGCGCTGGCTGACGCGGGCATCCGCCTGGGCCTGTCCACTCACGGCTTCTACGAGATGCTGAAGGCGCTGCATTTCCGGCCGAGCTACATTGCATTGGGCGCCGTGTTCCCGACCACGACCAAGGTCATGCCGACCGCGCCGCAGGGTTTGCGGCGCCTCGCACGCTATGTGCGGCTGCTCGACGGCGTGGTGCCGCTCGTCGCGATCGGCGGGATCGATCTGCAGGTGCTGCCGGACGTGCTCGCGACCGGTGTCGGCTGCGCGGCCGTGGTGCGCGCGGTGACGGAAGCGCCCGACCCGGCCGCCGCCTTGTCTGCGCTGCAACACAAGTTTACGCAATAATCGTCAGGCATAGTCACGGAACGGGGCACCTCACGGCAGCTTTTGCATGATGGCCCTATAATTCGGCCTTCCCTGTAAAAGGATCGTCAGTTTGGTGCCTTCCTATCCCGAGACCTTACTCGAGCTGCGCGACGTCGACTTCGGTTACGGCGACCGGCTCGTCCTGTCGAATCTGAATCTGCGCTTTCGTCGCGGTCAGGTCGTCGCGGTCATGGGCGGCTCGGGTTGCGGCAAGACCACGGTGCTGCGGCTGATCGGCGGCCTCGTGCGCGCCCAGCGCGGCCAGGTGCTGTTCCATGGCGAGGACATCGGCGAGCAGACGCGCGAAGGCCTTTACGCGCTGCGCCGCAAGATGGGCATGCTGTTCCAGTTCGGCGCGCTGTTCACCGACATGTCGGTGTTCGAAAACGTCGCCTTCTCGCTGCGCGAGCACACCGATCTCCCCGAAGAACTGCTGCGCGACCTCGTGCTGATGAAGCTCAACGCGGTCGGCCTGCGCGGCGCGCGCGACCTGCTGCCGTCCGAGATTTCCGGCGGCATGGCGCGGCGCGTGGCGCTCGCGCGCGCAATCGCGCTCGACCCCGAACTGATGATGTACGACGAGCCGTTCGCCGGTCTCGACCCGATCTCGCTCGGCATCACCGCGAACCTGATCCGCACGCTGAACCGGGCGCTCGGCGCCACGTCGATTCTCGTCACGCACGACGTGCCGGAATCATTCGCGATCGCCGACTACGTGTACTTCCTGTCCAACGGCGGTGCGCTTGCCGAGGGCACGCCCGACGAACTGCGCGCGTCGACCGATCCGACCGTGCGGCAGTTCATCGACGGCGCGCCGGACGGCCCGTTCAGATTCCACTATCCGGCGCAGACGCCGCTCGAGGCGGACTTCGGCATGGGCGGAGGCCAGTCATGATCAGTACGATCGGGCGCTCGGTCATCACCGGGCTAGGCACCGCCGGCTACGCGACGCGCTTCTTCCTGCGGCTCGTGCTCGAATTTTTCCCGCTGCTGCGTCGCCCGCGTCTTGTCACGAAGCAGATCCACTTCGTCGGTAATTATTCGCTCGTGATCATCGCGGTGTCGGGGCTGTTCGTCGGCTTCGTGCTCGGGCTGCAGGGCTATTACACGCTGAACCGTTATGGCTCCGAGCAGGCGCTCGGGTTGCTGGTCGCGCTGTCGCTCGTGCGCGAGCTCGGGCCGGTCGTGACCGCGCTGCTGTTCGCCGGGCGCGCGGGCACGTCGCTGACCGCCGAAATCGGCCTGATGAAGGCGGGCGAGCAGCTCACCGCGATGGAAATGATGGCCGTCGATCCGGTCAAGGTCGTGATCGCGCCGCGCCTGTGGGCCGGCATCGTGTCGATGCCGATCCTCGCCGCGATCTTCAGCGCGGTCGGCGTTCTGGGCGGTTACGTGGTGGGCGTGCTGCTGATCGGCGTCGATGCCGGCGCGTTCTGGTCACAGATGCAAAGCGGCGTCGACGTGTGGCGCGATGTCGGCGCCGGGGTCGTCAAGAGTGTGGTGTTCGGCCTCGCGGTGACCTTCGTCGCGCTGTTTCAGGGCTACGAGGCGAAGCCGACGCCGGAGGGCGTGTCGCGCGCGACGACCCGCACGGTCGTGTACGCGTCGCTCGCGGTGCTCGGGCTCGATTTCCTGCTGACCGCACTAATGTTCAGCTAAGACCGCGCAGCATGCCGGCTGCCGGCGGTGCATGTGCGCCGCGCACGGCGGGAGGTGGCGGCGGCGCGGCGGATTCACTTTGGGATGACGATGAAAAAGAATGTTCTCGACTTCTGGGTCGGCCTGTTCGTGGTGCTGGGTTTCGTGGCGTTGCTGTTTCTTGCGCTGAAGGCCGGCAATATGAGCTCGTTGTCGTTCCAGGCAACCTACCCGGTCAAGCTGAAGTTCGACAACATCGGCGGGCTGAAGCCACGCGCGCCGGTGAAGAGCGCCGGCGTGACGGTCGGCCGGGTCGCGTCGATCGGCTTCGACAGCAACACCTACCAGGCGCTCGTCACGATCGATATCGACAAGCAATACCAGTTTCCGAGGGACACTTCGGCGAAGATCCTGACCTCGGGTCTGCTCGGCGAGCAGTACATCGGGCTCGAGCCGGGGGGCGACTCGGAAATGCTGAAGGCCGGCGATACGATCTCGATGACGCAATCGGCGATCGTGCTGGAAAACCTGATCGGCCAGTTCCTGTATAGCAAGGCCGCGGATTCCGGCGCGGCGAAGCCCGCCGCATCCGCCCCTGCACCGGCGCCGGGCGCGCCGGCCTCCGGCGCTGCCGGCCAGTAAGGCCAACAAGGAGAATTAGATGCAAACGACACTGCAGACCGCGCGCAGCGGCGCGCGCGTCCTACAGTTCGGCAAGGTCGCCGTGGCGACTGCGCTGCTCGCCGGTTGCACGACCGTGCAGACGCCTACCAAGGGCGACCCGTTCGAAGGGCTGAACCGTACGATCTTCACCGTCAACGACAAGATCGACCAGTACGCGCTGAAGCCGGTTGCGCAGGGCTACGTTTGGGTCACGCCGCAGCCGGTTCGCGACAGCGTGACGAACTTTTTCTCGAACATCGGCGACGTCTATATCGCGGCGAACAACCTGCTGCAGCTGCGCATCGCCGACGGCGTGTCCGACATCATGCGGATCGTGATCAACACGTTGTTCGGCGTCGGCGGCCTGTTCGACGTCGCGACGCTCGCGAAGCTCCCGAAGCACGACAACGACCTCGGTCTGACGCTCGGCCACTACGGCGTGCCGGCGGGCCCCTATCTGGTGCTGCCGCTGTTCGGGCCGAGCACGGTGCGCGATGCGATCGGCTCGCTCGGCAACTACTACGTGAACCCGATCAGCTACGTCGACCCGCCGGGCCTGAGCTGGGCGCTGTATGGCCTGAACATCGTCAACACGCGCGCGAACCTGCTCGGAGCGAGCAACCTGCTGGAAGGCGCGGCGCTCGACAAATACTCGTTCGTGCGTAACGCGTATCTGCAGCGCCGGCAGTATCTGTTGTCGGATAACCGCCGGCGTCCGCAGGAACTGCCGAGCTACGACGAGGAGGCGCCGCTGCCGAAGTACGACGAAGGCGAGACGGGCGCGGCAGGTGCGCCGGCCAAGCCGGCTCCCGCATCCGGCGCGGCCGTGGGCACGCCGCAAGGCGCGTCGGCACCGGAGGCCGCGTCGGGCGCCGAAACACCGCCTCTCGACCTGAAAGGCGGCCCGGAAACGCAAATTCCGGCCGGTCAGTTGGTGCCGCCCACGCGCTTCAACTTCCCGTCCTTCAGATTGCGTTGAACGTGCAGCCGTAACAGATCGATACGATCTCTCGCAGTTTGCGCATGGATTGCCGTCGAACTCGCGTGATAAGGTCGGTTCAAACTGTTGCATTATTTTTGAGGCAAAGCTCGATATGAAAAAATTCTTCCTGATTCCGTTGTTTGCCGCGTTGTTTTCGTTCATCAGCGCGGGCGCATCGGCGCAAACCGTCGACACCAGCTCGCCCGACGCGCTGATCAAGACCGTCACCCAGCAGGTGATGGACGCGATTCGCGGCGACAAGTCGATCCAGCAGGGCGACATCAAGCGCATCACGGCGCTCGTCAACGAAAAGATCCTGCCGTACACCGATTTCCGCCGCACCACCCAGCTCGCGATGGGCCGCAACTGGCGCACCGCGACGCCCGAACAGCAGAACCAGGTGGTCGAGCAGTTCAAGATGCTGCTGATCCGCACGTACGCGGGCGCGCTCGCGCAGGTGCGCGACCAGCAGATCCAGTACAAGCCGTTCCGCATGAACCCGGACGACACCGACACGGTGGTGCGCTCGGTCGTGATGAACAACGGCCAGCCGATCGAACTCGACTACCGCCTGTACAAGACGGCGCAGGGCTGGCGCGTGTATGACATCAACGTGCTCGGCGCGTGGCTGATCCAGGCGTATCAGCAGCAGTTCAACGAGCAGATCCAGCAGAAGGGCGTGGACGGACTGATCCAGTTCCTCACGCAGCGCAATCAGCAACTCGCCGCGGGCAAGCAGTCGTGAGCGACGTGCTGAACCCGGTTGCGAACCGCTTCGACAGCGGCACGACGCTGACCCACGAGAGCGCGAAGGCCGCGCTCGCGGCAGGTCTGCAACGCATCGCGGCGGGTGCGGGCGGCGTCGATTGCGCGCCGCTCACGCAATTCGATTCGTCGGCGCTCGCCGTCCTGCTCGCGTGGGTGCGGGCCGCGGCGGCGCGCGGCGGCAAGTTCGAAATCGTCAATCTGCCGGCTGGGCTCGCCAGTCTCGCGCAGGCCTACGGCGTCGATACACTTCTCTCTTCTGGCGCCTCCAGCATGGTTGCGTCAGCGCGACATTGACGCTCCTCTAGCGTCGTCCCCTCCCTTCCGGCCAGGCCGGGGGTGTCAGTTTTTGCCCTATAATCAAACGTTTTTTTGGGGCGTCGAACTGGCCCCCTAATCGGCCCCGGTTCCCGTTTCTTCCAGCATTTGCGCGTCCCCAAGCTCCATCGGGGCTACTTCAGGCGCCGCGACGCACGCAGCCCATAGTCATGTCAGCCATAGAAATTCGTAACGTCAAGAAGCGCTACAAGGACTTGCAGGCGCTCAAGGGCGTCAGCCTCACGGTCGAAGAAGGCGAGTTCTTCGGACTGCTCGGTCCGAACGGCGCGGGCAAGACGACGCTCATCAGCATACTCGCGGGTCTCGCGCGTGCCGACGAAGGCAGCATCGCGGTGCGCGGTCACGACGTCGTCGACGATTTCCGCAACGCGCGCCGCGCGCTCGGCGTGGTGCCGCAGGAGCTCGTGTTCGATCCGTTCTTCACGGTGCGCGAAACCTTGCGCATCCAGTCCGGCTACTACGGGCTGCGCAACAACGACGCGTGGATCGACGAGATCATGGCCAATCTCGATCTCACCGAAAAGGCCGATGCCAACATGCGCGCGCTGTCGGGCGGCATGAAGCGCCGCGTGCTGGTCGCGCAGGCGCTCGTGCACCGCCCGCCGGTGATCGTGCTCGACGAGCCGACCGCGGGTGTCGACGTCGAGTTGCGCCAGACGCTGTGGAAGTTCATCTCGCGCCTGAATCGCGAAGGCCACACGATCGTGCTGACCACGCACTATCTGGAAGAAGCCGAATCGTTGTGCGACCGCATCGCGATGCTGCGCCGTGGCGAGGTCGTTGCGCTCGATCGCACCAGCACACTGCTGCAGCGTTTCGCCGGCATGCAACTGTTCGTTCGCTTCGCGCAGGGCGTGCTGCCCGCCGAGCTGCGTCCGCTCGAGGCGGAAGGCGGCGCCGGCAACGGCAATGGCCGCCAGCATCTGCTGCGCCTGACGAGCTACGACGACGTCGAGCGCATCCTCGCGCAATGCCGCGCGGCCGGTTGTACATTCGAAGAAATCGAGGTCCGCAAGGCCGACCTCGAAGACGTATTCGTTCAGGTGATGAACGGTCCAGAAGTGATCGAGGGGCTTGCATGAGCGGGTACAGTGGATTTAGCACGCTGTTTTACAAAGAACTGCTGCGCTTCTGGAAGGTGTCGTTCCAGACCGTGCTCGCGCCGGTCATCACCGCGCTGCTTTACCTGACCATCTTCGGCCACGCGCTGCGCGGCCACGTGCAAGTCTATCCGGGCGTCGAATACACGAGCTTCCTGATTCCGGGCCTCGTGATGATGAGCGTGCTGCAGAACGCGTTCGCGAATAGTTCTTCGTCGCTGATTCAATCGAAGATCACCGGCAACCTCGTGTTTGTGCTGCTGCCGCCGCTGTCGCACCACGAGATGTTCGCGGCCTACGTGCTCGCGGCCGTGGCGCGCGGGCTGTGTGTCGGCTTCGGCGTGTTCATCGTGACGATCTGGTTCGTGCCGCTCGCCTTCACCGCGCCGCTCTACATCATCGTGTTCGCGATGTTCGGCTCGGCGATTCTCGGCACGCTGGGTCTGATCGCCGGCATTTGGGCCGAGAAGTTCGACCAGCTCGCCGCGTTCCAGAACTTTCTGATCATGCCGCTCACGTTCCTGTCGGGCGTGTTCTACTCGACGCATACGCTGCCGCCCGTATGGCGCGAAGTATCGCGGCTCAATCCGTTTTTCTACATGATCGACGGCTTTCGCTATGGTTTTTTCGGCGTGTCGGATATCGACCCGCTGGTGAGCCTCGCGATCGTCGCCGGTTTCTTCGTGGTGCTGGCCGCCGTGGCGATGCGCATGCTCGCTACCGGCTACAAGCTGCGCCACTGACGAGGAGCTTCTCTCATGTTGCCGACTCCCGAACAGGTCAAACAGTACATTGCAGCTGGACTCGCGTGCGAGCATCTCGAAGTCGAAGGCGACGGTCAGCATTTCTTTGCGACGATCGTCTCGCCGAACTTCGAAGGCAAGCGCCTGATCCAGCGTCACCAACTCGTGTATGCGGCGCTCGGCGACCGCATGCGCGAAGAAATCCACGCGCTCAGCATGAAGACGCTGACGCCCGCCGAATGGCAGAACGCGTAATCTGGAAATTTTGTGCGAATTACTCAGGAAGGGCGCGACACCGCTAGCGGCGCGCCGAACACAGACAAAGCAGGTCCGGACGCGAACCGGGCCGATCAGGAACCGACAGGCATGGATAAACTCATCATTGAAGGTGGCTACCCGCTCTCCGGTGAAGTTGTCGTCTCGGGTGCGAAAAACGCGGCATTGCCGATCCTGTGCGCGGGTCTGCTGAGCGCCGATCCGGTGCATCTGGAGAACGTGCCCGATCTGCAGGACGTGCGCACGATGCTCAAGCTGCTCGGCCAGATGGGCGTGCGTATCGAAGCCGGCGAAGGGCGCGTGGCGCTCGACGCGTCGAAGGTCGACAACCTCGTCGCGCCGTACGAAATGGTGAAGACGATGCGCGCGTCGATTCTCGTGCTCGGTCCGCTCGTCGCGCGCTTCGGTCATGCGCGCGTGTCGCTGCCGGGCGGCTGCGCGATCGGCGCGCGTCCGGTCGATCAGCACATCAAGGGTCTGCAGGCGATGGGCGCCGAGATCACGATCGAGCACGGCTTCATCGAAGCGCGCGCGAAGCGTCTGAAGGGCGCGCGCATCGTCACCGACATGATCACCGTGACCGGTACCGAGAACCTGCTGATGGCGGCGGTGCTCGCCGAAGGCGAGACGGTCATCGAGAACGCCGCGCGCGAACCCGAAGTGGTCGACCTCGCGCGTCTGCTCGTCGCGATGGGCGCGAAGATCGAAGGCATCGGCACCGACCGTCTGGTGATCCATGGCGTCGACAAGCTGCACGGTGCGAAGCACACGGTGATTCCGGACCGCATCGAAGCGGGCACTTTCCTGTGCGCGGTCGCAACGGCCGGCGGCGACGTCATGCTGCGCAAGATGCGTCCGCTGCTGCTCGAAGCCGTCACCGAAAAGCTGCGCGAAGCGGGCGTCACGGTCGAGGAAGGCGACGACTGGATGCGCGTGCGCATGGACAAGCGCCCGAGCGCGGTCACGTTCCGCACCTCCGAATACCCGGCGTTTCCGACCGACATGCAGGCGCAGTTCATGGCGCTCAACACGATCGCGGACGGTACGTCGCAAGTCGTGGAGACGATCTTCGAAAACCGTTTCATGCACGTCCAGGAACTGAACCGTCTCGGCGCGAGCATCACGATCGACGGCAACACCGCGCTCGTCACCGGCGTCGAAAAACTGTCCGGCGCGAAGGTGATGGCCACCGATCTGCGCGCGTCCGCGAGTCTTGTGATCGCCGCGCTGCGCGCCGAGGGCGAGACGCTGATCGACCGCATCTATCACCTCGATCGCGGCTACGACCGCATGGAAGCGAAGCTCAATGCGATCGGCGCGATGGTGCGCCGGGTTTCCGGGAGCGGGGCATGAGTTCGATGCCGCAGACGTCGTCGTCGCCGGCGGTCAGCGCGCCGCTCACGCTCGCGTTGTCGAAAGGGCGTATCTTCGAGGAAACGCTGCCGCTGCTCGCGGCGGCCGGCATCGAGGTAGCGGAAGATCCGGAGAGCTCGCGCAAGCTGATTCTGCCGACCACCGACCCGAACCTGCGCGTGATCGTCGTGCGCGCGACCGACGTGCCGACCTATGTCGAGTACGGCGCGGCCGACTTCGGCGTGGCCGGCAAGGACGTGCTGCTCGAGCATGGCGGCAGCGGCCTGTATCAGCCGGTGGATCTGGACATTGCGCGTTGCCGCATGTCGGTCGCGGTCGCGGCCGGTTTCGATTATGCGAACGCGGTGCGCCAGGGCGCGCGTCTGCGGGTCGCTACCAAGTATGTTGAAACCGCTCGTGAGCATTTTGCCGCCAAGGGCGTTCACGTCGATCTGATCAAGCTGTACGGTTCGATGGAACTCGCTCCGCTGGTTGGACTCGCCGACGCGATCGTCGACCTGGTCAGCTCGGGCAATACGCTGCGCGCGAACAATCTGGTCGAGGTGGAGGAGATCATGCAGATTTCGTCGCGTCTCGTCGTGAACCAGGCAGCGCTGAAGCTCAAACGCGCCGCGTTGCGGCCGATTCTCGACGCGTTTGCCAATGCTTCGTCGAAAACCGCCGCCCCGGCGCCCTGACTGACGATGGCAATGTGACGTTGCACTGATAGCGCGCCTTACCGAAACGGATACCTGTATGTCTACCAAGATTCGCAAACTCGATTCCACCGCTCGCGACTTCCACAAGTCGCTGCATGCGGTGCTCGCGTTCGAGGCGAGCGAAGACGAAGCCATCGAGCGCGCGGTCGCGCAGATTCTGAACGACGTGAAGGCGCGCGGCGACGAGGCGGTGCTCGAGTATACGAATCGCTTCGATCGCGTCGATGCGAAAAGCGTGGCCGAGCTCGAACTGCCGATGGCCGAGCTCGAGGCGGCGCTCGAAAGTCTCGAGCCGAAGCGGCGCGCGTCGCTTGAAGCGGCGGCGGCACGCGTGCGCGGCTATCACGAGAAGCAGAAGATCGAGTGCGGCAGCCATAGCTGGCAGTACACCGAAGCGGACGGCACCGTGCTCGGCCAGAAGGTCACGCCGCTCGATCGCGCGGGGATCTACGTGCCGGGTGGCAAGGCCGCGTATCCGTCGTCGGTGCTGATGAACGCGATACCGGCGCGGGTGGCCGGCGTGCGCGAAATCGTGATGGTCGTGCCGACGCCGGAAGGCGTGAAGAATCCGCTCGTGCTCGCGGCGGCTCTGCTGGGTGGCGTCGATCGCGTGTTCACGATCGGCGGCGCGCAGGCGGTAGCTGCACTCGCGTACGGCACGCCGACCGTGCCCGCGGTCGACAAGATCTGCGGCCCCGGCAACGCGTACGTCGCGTCGGCGAAGCGTCGCGTGTTCGGCACGGTCGGCATCGACATGATCGCCGGGCCGTCGGAAATCCTCGTGTTGTGCGACGGCACGACCGACCCGCGCTGGGTCGCGATGGACCTGTTTTCGCAAGCCGAGCACGACGAGCTCGCGCAATCGATCCTGCTGTGCCCCGACGACGCGTTCATCGCGCGCGTGCAGGAAGCGATCGACGAACTGCTGCCCACCCTGCCGCGCCGCGAAGTGATCCGCACGTCGCTCGAAAACCGCGGCGCGCTGATCAAGGTGCGCGACATGGCCGAGGCCTGCGCGATCGCCAACGACATCGCGCCGGAGCACCTTGAAATTTCGGCGCTGGAGCCGCATCAGTGGGCGCAGCAGATCCGTCACGCAGGCGCGATCTTCCTTGGCCGTTACACGAGCGAGAGCCTCGGCGACTACTGCGCGGGCCCGAATCATGTGCTGCCGACGTCGCGTACCGCACGGTTTTCGTCGCCGCTCGGCGTCTATGATTTCTTCAAGCGTTCGAGCCTGATCGAGGTCAGCGCGGAAGGTGCGCAGACGCTCGGCGAGATTGCCGCGGAACTGGCATACGGCGAAGGTCTGCAAGCGCACGCACGCAGCGCCGAATACCGGATGCGGCAGAACAACAACGAACGCGGCTGAGGCGGAGCGCTGAGCGCGCTGGCGCGCGGCGGAACTCAAGCAGGCGTAAGCGGGAGCAGGCGAAGCGGCGAGGGCGGCAACCGCCGCCGCATCGACCGGCTTCCATGTTTTCCGGCTTCCACCCGCTCGAGCGACGGCTCGAGCCCACCCGCCCCGTTCAATAACGACGACAGAGACCAACCCGAGCGCCCCATGCCGACGACGCCGACCCGGCGTCTTTCGCAGGGCCCGGCCCCCGAACCTATGACGACACCTCAAGACATCATCCGCAGCGACGTGCTCGCAATGACGAGCTATCCGGTTCCCGACGCCACCGGCTTCATCAAGCTCGACGCAATGGAAAACCCGTTTCCGCTGCCGCCGGAACTTGCCGCGCATCTCGGCGAGCGTCTGGCCGGCGTCGCGTTGAACCGTTATCCGGCGCCGCGCCCCGACCAGTTGATCGAGCGCATTCGTCACGTGATGGGCGTGCCGGCGGGGTGCGACGTGCTGCTCGGCAACGGCTCGGATGAAATCATCAGCATCATGTCGGTCGCGTGCGCGAAGCCGGGCGCGAAGGTGCTCGCGCCGGTGCCGGGCTTCGTCATGTATCAGATGTCGGCGAAGCTGGCGAATCTCGAATTCGTCGGCGTGCCGCTCAAAGCCGACTTCACGCTCGATACCGACGCGATGCTCGCGGCGATCGCCGAGCATGAACCGGCGATCATCTATCTCGCGTATCCGAACAACCCGACCGGCACGCTGTTCGATGACGCCGAAATCGAGCGCATCGTCGCCGCGGCGGGCAGGAGCCTCGTCGTGATCGACGAGGCGTATCAGCCGTTCGCGCAGAAGAGCTGGCTGCCGCGCGCCGACCAGTTCGACAACGTCGTCGTGATGCGCACGGTGTCGAAGCTGGGCCTCGCCGGCATTCGCCTCGGTTACCTGGTCGGCAAGCCCGCGTGGCTGACCGAGTTCGACAAGGTCCGCCCGCCGTACAACACCAACGTGCTGACGCAGGCCGCCGCTGATTTCCTGCTCGACCACATCGGCGTGCTCGATGCGCAGGCCGCGCAATTGCGCGACGAACGCGAGAAACTCGCGCAGGCGGTGGCCGCGCTGCCGGGCGCCGAAGTGTTCACTAGTGCGGGCAACTTCCTGCTCGTGCGGGTGCCCGATGCGTCGGTATTGTTCGAAACCCTGCTAACGGCGCGGATTCTGATCAAAAACGTGAGTAAAATGCATCCATTGCTGGCCAATTGCGTGCGTTTGACCGTCGGTTCGCCGAACGAGAACGCCCAGTTGGTCGCCGGCCTGAAACTCGTGTTGCGGTAACCCGCCGCATCGAGCGGCGGCACTGAGCCGCTGCGTTGAACGGCTGCACTGAGCAGCCCGCCAGTTTGTCCATCCCACATTACTAGCGCTTTTAAGCCAGATTCGAGGAATTGCCATGCGCCTTGCGGAAGTCGTTCGCCACACCAGCGAAACGCAGATCCGTGTGAAGATCAACCTGGACGGCACCGGCCAGCAGAAGCTGGCCACCGGTGTGCCATTCCTGGACCACATGCTCGACCAGATCGCCCGCCACGGGTTGTTCGACCTCGAGATCGAAGCGCATGGCGACCTGCATATCGACGATCATCACACGGTCGAGGACACCGGCATCACGCTCGGCCAGGCCGTCGCGAAGGCGATCGGCGATCGCAAGGGCATCCGCCGCTACGGCCATTCCTACGTGCCGCTCGACGAAGCGCTGTCGCGCGTCGTGATCGATTTTTCCGGCCGTCCGGGCCTCGAATTTCACGTGCCGTTCACGCGCGCGCGCATCGGCACGTTCGACGTCGACCTGTCGATCGAATTCTTCCGCGGCTTCGTGAACCATGCCGGCGTGACGCTGCACATCGACAACCTGCGTGGCATCAACGCGCACCATCAGCTCGAAACGGTGTTCAAGGCATTCGGGCGTGCGCTGCGCATGGCCGTCGAACTCGACGAGCGCGCGGCCGGACAGATTCCATCGACCAAGGGCAGCCTCTAACGTAACGGCCGTAGCAGGCTTTAACACGGGTTTCACCGCCTCCAACGTCTTCAGGCCACTCACCTTCAAGCGATTCATCGGGCAGGACCGCATTTGCCGGCACGTCGTTTGACGCCGCGCCGCGGCATCGATGGATCGAGGGCAGAGCGGCCAAACTTGAAATGAAAACTTCGATAGCGATTGTGGATTACGGAATGGGCAACCTGCGCTCGGTTGCCCAGGCACTGCGTAAAGCGGCGCCGGAAGCGGACGTGGCGATCGTCGATCGTCCGGAAGCGATCCGCTCGGCCGACCGCGTGGTGCTGCCGGGCCAGGGTGCGATGCCCGACTGCATGCGCAGTCTCGGCGCGTCCGGTTTGCAGGAAGCGGTCGTCGAGGCGTCGCGCAGCAAGCCGCTGATGGGCGTGTGCGTCGGCGAGCAGATGCTGTTCGACTGGAGCGCCGAGGGCGACACGCCGGGTCTGGGTCTGTTGCCCGGCAAGGCGGTGCGCTTCGAGCTCGAAGGCCAGGTGCAGGACGACGGCTCGCGCTTCAAGGTCCCGCAGATGGGCTGGAACCGCGTGCGTCAGGCGCAGCCGCATCCGCTGTGGGACGGTGTCGCCGACAACGCGTTCTTCTACTTCGTGCACAGCTACTACGTGGTTCCGGACAACCCGGCGCATACGTCGGGCGAAACGGTCTACGGCGTGCCCTTTACCTCGGCGGTAGCGCGGGATAACATCTTTGCCACCCAATTCCACCCTGAAAAGAGCGCCGAGGCGGGTTTGCGCGTGTATCGCAACTTCGTGCACTGGAACCCGTGAACGCCTTTTTTCATCCCGTTGCCGCGCGCGCGTCGCGCGGTGCCGCGGTCCCGCATCCGACCGGCGCCCCACTGGAGCGCCGAACGAGTTGTACTAAACTAGCGAGACGGTATTGCGGCGGGCTGACTCGCCAGCCGCTGCCGCCGACCTTCAATCCACTCCCAGATAACACCCGATTGCTATGCTGCTGATTCCCGCCATCGACCTGAAAGACGGTCAGTGTGTACGCCTCAAACAGGGCGATATGGACCAGGCGACGATTTTCTCCGAGGAACCGGCGGCAATGGCCCGACATTGGGTCGACCGCGGCGCGCGTCGTCTGCATCTCGTCGATCTGAATGGCGCGTTCGCCGGCAAGCCGAAGAACGGCGATGCAATCCGGGCGATCATCGATGAAGTGGGCGGCGCGATTCCGGTTCAGCTGGGCGGTGGCATCCGCGACCTGAACACGATCGAGCGCTATCTGGACGACGGTTTGTCGTACGTGATCATCGGCACGGCCGCGGTGAAGAACCCCGGCTTTCTGCAGGACGCGTGCACCGCGTTCGGCGGTCACATCATCGTCGGCCTCGACGCGAAAGACGGCAAGGTCGCCACCGACGGCTGGAGCAAGCTGACCGGTCACGAAGTGGCCGACCTCGCGCGCAAGTTCGAGGACTACGGCTGCGAGTCGATCATCTACACCGACATCGGCCGTGACGGCATGCTGCAAGGCATCAACATCGAAGCGACGGTGCGCCTTGCGCGCGCGGTCAAGATTCCGGTGATCGCGAGCGGCGGTCTGTCGAACCTCGCGGACATCGAATCGCTGTGCGAAGTCGAAGGCGAGGGCATCGAGGGCGTAATCTGCGGCCGCGCGATCTATTCGGGCGACCTCGACTTCGCGGCCGCGCAGACGCTCGCGGACAAGCTGCGCGAAGCGGACGACGCTTAAGCACGGCGTCGGCTGCGCGTGCCGGGCAGGTTGTGCGGGCCGCCGGCGTTGCGCTCGTGTCGACTTGCGGCGCTCGTTCGAACGATGGCTTGCCTGTAACGCGCGTCGCACGATCAAGCGCCCGGAACCTCGCCAGCTTCCGGCCGGCACCTCACTCGCGGCGCGACGCAACCGCTCGCGCCGGCACCGTGCCGCTTGCCCGCAAGCGAGCGGCCTCATCAGCGGTATTGGCAGAATTGCACGATCATGGCTCTAGCTAAACGCATCATCCCCTGTCTCGACGTCACCGCGGGCCGCGTGGTCAAGGGCGTCAACTTCGTCGAACTGCGCGACGCGGGCGACCCGGTCGAAATCGCGCGCCGTTACGACGAGCAGGGCGCCGACGAACTGACGTTCCTCGACATCACCGCGACCTCGGATCAGCGCGACCTGATTCTGCCGATCATCGAGGCGGTCGCTTCGCAGGTGTTCATTCCGCTGACGGTCGGCGGCGGCGTGCGCGCGGTCGAAGACGTGCGGCGCCTGCTGAACGCGGGCGCCGACAAGATCAGCATGAATTCGTCGGCGGTAGCGAATCCGCAACTCGTGAAGGACGCGACCGACAAATACGGCTCGCAGTGCATCGTCGTCGCGATCGACGCGAAGCGCGTATCGGCCGACGGCGAAACGCCGCGCTGGGAAGTGTTCACGCACGGCGGCCGCAAGGCCACCGGTCTCGATGCGGTCGAATGGGCGCGCAAGATGGCCGAGTTGGGCGCGGGCGAAATCCTGCTGACCAGCATGGATCGCGACGGCACCAGGAGCGGCTTCGACCTCGCGCTGACTCGCGCGGTGTCGGACGCGGTGCCGGTGCCGGTGATCGCGTCGGGCGGCGTCGGCAATCTGCAGCATCTCGCCGATGGCATCAAGAGCGGTCACGCGGACGCGGTGCTCGCCGCGAGCATCTTCCACTATGGCGAACACACGGTCGGCGAGGCCAAGCGCTTCATGGCCGATCAGGGCATTTCGGTGAGGTTGTGACGTGACGAATCCTTCGGCGGTGAACTGGCTCGACAAGGTCAAGTGGGATGCGAACGGCCTCGTGCCGGTGATTGCGCAGGAAGCGTCGACGAACGACGTGCTGATGTTCGCGTGGATGAACCGCGAGGCCCTCGCGAAGACCGTCGAGACCGGCCGCGCGGTGTATTTCTCGCGCTCGCGCCAGCGCCTGTGGTTCAAGGGTGAGGAGTCGGGCCACGTGCAGCATGTGCATGAAGTGCGACTCGATTGCGACGAAGACGTCGTGCTGCTGAAAGTCGAGCAGGTATCGGGCATCGCGTGCCATACCGGCCGCCACTCGTGCTTTTTCCAGAAATTCGAAGGCTCGGTGGACGATGGCGACTGGCAGGCCGTCGATCCCGTGCTGAAAGACCCCGAACACATCTACAAATGACGCAATCCACGCAAAACCCGTCGCCCGCCACGGCTTCCACGCTCGACACGCTGCTGCGCCTCGCGGCGGTGATCGACAGCCGCAAGGGCGGCGATCCGGACATCTCGTATGTATCGCGCCTGTTCCACAAGGGCGACGACGCGGTGCTGAAAAAGATCGGCGAAGAAGCCACCGAAGTCGTGCTGGCCGCGAAGGACGTGCGCCAGGGCGGCGCACCGAAGGCGCTGGTCGGCGAGGTTGCGGACCTGTGGTTCCACTGCCTCGTGATGCTGTCGCATTTCGATCTGAGCCCCGCCGACGTGATCGCCGAACTCGAGCGTCGCGAAGGCCTGTCGGGCATCGAGGAAAAGGCGCTGCGCAGAGAGCCGCGAGCGCGAGGAAAACGGCGACTGAGCAGCCGGAGCGGAAATCTGGCGTTTCCGCTTGAAGTCGCGCGCGCCGGCGCCAATATAGCGGTAACCGCACCTCCGGGAGGACGCAAGCATGGAACAGCCGCAAGGAAGCTATCCGCCGCCGGTCTACCGCCACGCGATGGAGCCTGAGCGCGAGCGCAGCCTGCGCACGCTCACGCACGTGCTGTACGCGCTGTATGCGGTCCACTGGCTGACCGGCGGGCTCACCATTCTGGTCGCGATCATCATCAACTACGTCAAACGGTCGGACGTGGCCGGCACGCCGTACGAAGCGCACTTCGAATGGCAGATCCGCACGTTCTGGCTGGGCCTCGTCGGTTACGCGATCGGCGCGTTGCTGCTGCTCGTCGTGATCGGCATTCCGGTGCTGTGGGCAGTCAGCATATGGATGTTGTACCGTATTATCAAAGGCTGGCTGTATCTGTACGATAACAAGCCGTTCGCGAATCCGGCCAGTTAGGTCTGAACGCTAGCCGGTCCGTATGGGCGGGCCGGCTTTCGGATCGAACCTCGGCGCGGGCGGCTTCGCTCGCCCAAGTCATACCGCGTCAGGAATACGATGAGTCACGATCCGAACTGCCTTTTCTGCAAGATTGCCGCTGGCGAAATCCCGTCGACCAGGGTCCACGAAGACGAAGAGTTCGTCGCCTTCCGCGACATCCGTCCGGCGGCCGAAACGCATGTGCTGGTGATTCCTCGCAAGCACATTGCAACGCTGTCGAACTGCACGGAAAGCGACGCGCCTCTGCTTGGTAGAATGCTTGTCCTGGCCGCGCGACTGGCCGAACAATTGGGGGTCGCCTATAACGGCGGCGAAACGGGCTTTCGCACGGTAATCAATACCGGTCCGGGCGGTGGTCAGGAGGTGTATCACCTGCACGCGCACATTCTCGCGGGACCGCGTCCCTGGCAACGCATGGGCTGAGCGCCGGTTCGCGCGTCAGGCGCGCTGCGTGGCAAGTGCGCAGCGTCGCGAGTTTTGGTCGAGGACAATAGCGCCGCCGTTGTTTTTACCGCTGTGTAATAACGTCGACGCGATCGTGTGGCCACAATGACAGGCGAAGATGGCCGCATTGCGAGCGAGGCGGTGCAGCCTGAGGTAACGTAGAGATATATCGAGACGAAGCGCACGCGCTTCAGGTTATGCAAATTGGCCGCATCAAGATGCGGCGCCGGGGTTAAGGAGAGTAGTCATGGGTTCGTTGAGTATTTGGCATTGGTTGATCGTTCTGTTGATCGTCGCGCTCGTGTTCGGCACGAAGAAGCTACGCAACATCGGCAGCGATCTGGGCGGCGCCGTGAAGGGCTTCAAGGAAGGCGTGAAGGAAGCCGATTCGTCGTCGGCCGACGCGCAACAGCAGCAGCGCGAGCTGCCGCGCAACGGCGCGGTGGACGTCGAAGCGAAGGAAAAGACGCAGCAATCGAGCGATTACCGCTAAGCCGCGGCCTTCGCGCCGTTCCCGCGTTTCTGACGGACATTCCATTTCATGCTGGACCTCGGTCTAACCAAGATGGCGCTGATCGGCGTCGTCGCGCTGGTCGTCCTCGGGCCTGAGCGCCTGCCGCGTGTCGCTCGCACGGCCGGCGCGCTGTTCGGCCGCGCACAGCGGTACATCAACGACGTTAAGGCCGAAGTCACGCGCGAAATCGAGCTCGACGAATTGCGGCGCATGAAGACCGAGTTCGAGAAGGCTGCGAGCAATGTCCAAACGGCGGTTCAGGACAATGTGCGCAAGCACGAGAATGAACTGAACGAAGCATGGAATAGCGGTACGTCGGTATCGCCGAGCATCGCCGGCGGCGCGCTCGAAGACGCCGGCAGCGGGGCCAGCGGCAGCGCGGGTGCCACCTCGTGGCCCGTCAGTACGCCGGCCGCCGCGCCCAAACGCAAGACCTGGCGCGTCCAGCAGAGCGCCACGCCCACCTGGTACAAGCGAGCGAGCCTGCGGCGCACGCGCGTGCAGTCGGGCGCCGCGCGCGTTGCGCGGCACACACCTGCCAACCTGCGTCGTCCGACGCGGTTTTTCTGATGTTCAGATCGACAATCCCCAACCGAGGGCCGGTGTGAGCGACCCCCAGCAATCCCAGAACGAAGGCACTGAAGAGACCTTCATTTCCCACCTCGTCGAACTGCGTGACCGCATCATCCGTGCGGGGCTCGCAGTCGTCGTCGTGTTCGTCGGGCTCGTTTACTGGGCGCCGGACATCTTCAAACTGCTCGCCCGTCCGCTGATGATGAATCTGCCGAAGGACGGCAAGATGATCGTCACCGACGTCACCGGCTCGTTCTTCGTGCCGATGAAGGTGACGATGCTGGTCGCCTTCGTGATCGCGCTGCCGGTCGTGCTGTACCAGATCTGGGCGTTCGTCGCGCCTGGGCTCTATCAGCACGAGAAGAAGCTCGTCGCGCCGCTCGTCGCGAGCAGCTACACGCTGTTCCTGTGCGGCATGGCGTTCGCGTACTTCGTCGTGTTTCCGACCATCTTCCGCGTGATGGCGCACTACAATGCGCCGCTTGGCGCGGAGATGACAACCGATATCAACAATTACCTGAGCTTCGTGCTGACGATGTTCATCGCGTTCGGCGTCACGTTCGAGGTACCGATCGTCGTCGTGCTGCTGGTGCGGATGAACGTGGTGACGCTGAAGAAGCTGAAGGAGATCCGGCCGTATGTGATCGTCGGCGCGTTCGTGGTGTCGGCCGTCGTAACGCCGCCGGACGTGTTTTCGCAGCTGATCCTCGCGGTTCCGCTGATTCTGCTGTACGAAGCTGGCATCGTCGCGGCGCGGTTGATCGTCGGCAAGCAGCCGGTGGTCGTGGAGGATGCGAGTCCGCCGCCGTCTAGTTGAGGTGTCGCGAGTCAGTGCCGGGTGTCAAATGAAAAAGGGCAGTTCATTGCGGACTGCCCTTTTTTATTGCGTGGAATCGCGGCATTAGCTTCAACCGCCTTCGTCATCCGGCTGATCGCCGCCGTTGTCGTCTTCCGTCTGTTTCGGCGGCGGCGGGCGTTTGCCGATCTTCACGTCGAGATCGATCTGATGACCTTTGCGCACCAGATGCACTTTCGCCGCCGTACCGGGCTTGATCTGCGCGATCACGTTCAACAGACGCGTGGTATCGGTGATCACCTGGCCGTTTACGCTCGTCAGGATGTCGCCGGGCTTGATGCCCGCACGGTCGGCCGGGCCGCTTTTCAGCACGCCTGCGACAATAGCGCCCGACTTCTGATCGAGCCCGAACGACTCCGCGATTTCCGGCGTGACGTCCTGCGGTTCGACGCCGATCCAGCCGCGCGTGACCGTGCCGGTCGTAATGATGCTCTCGAGCACGCTGCGCGCGGTCGACACCGGAATCGCGAAGCCGATGCCGAGCGAGCCGCCCGAGCGCGAGTAGATGGCGGTGTTGATGCCGAGCAGGTTGCCGTTCACGTCGACGAGCGCACCGCCCGAGTTGCCGGGGTTGATCGGGGCGTCGGTCTGGATGAAGTTTTCGAACGTATTGATGCCGAGATGGTTGCGGCCGAGCGCGCTGACGATGCCCATCGTTACGGTCTGCCCGACGCCGAACGGATTGCCGATCGCGAGCACGACGTCGCCGACGCGGGTCTGGTCCATCCGGCCGAGCGTGATGGTGGGCAGATTGGTCATATTGACCTTTAGCACGGCCAGATCGGTTTCGGGGTCGATGCCGATGACCTTCGCGCTGGCGGTGCGGCCATCGGCGAGCGCGATTTCGATCTGATCGGCGCCGTCGACGACGTGCTGGTTCGTTAGAATGTAACCTTCCGAACTCACTATCACGCCTGAGCCGAGATTCGAGGCAGGCTGCTCCTGCTGCTTGCGATTGTTCCTGTCGCCGAAGAAGTAGCGGAACAGCGGGTCTTTGGCGCGCGGGTCGGGAGGCAGCGAGCCATCCTTGCTGGAGAACACGTTGACGACCGCGGGCATGGCCTTTTGCGCCGCTTCGGCATAGGACGTTTCGGCATGGCCAGTGCCGATGCCCGGCGCCACTTCCCGTAGCGCGACGATCGGTTCGGCGAGTTGTCTGCCGAATTGTCCTTGACGCTGCAGCCACTGCGGTTTGAGGGTCGCAATGATGAACATCAGCGCCAACAGCACCGTCACCGCTTGGGCAAATAACAGCCAGAAGCGTCTAAGCATCTGAAGACTAGAGGTCTATATGGATCGGATTGAACTTGAATTGTACTTGAACAATCTCCTTGAAACCGCGCGCTTCAAGGACTATTGCCCGAACGGATTGCAGGTCGAAGGACGCCGCCGGATCAACAAACTCGCGACCGGCGTTACCGCGTCGGTGGCCTTCCTGGAGGCCGCGCTCGACTGGGGCGCGGACGCCGTGCTGGTCCATCACGGCTACTTCTGGCGCAACGAGGCACCGCAGATCACCGGCCGCAAACATGCTCGTTTGAAGCTGCTGCTCGCCAACGACCTGAACCTGTTCGCCTACCATCTGCCGCTCGACGATCATCCCGAGTTCGGCAACAACGCGCAGATCGGCGAGAAGATGGGCTGGATCAGCGACGCGCGTTTCGGCGACAACGATCTCGGCTGGCTCGCCACGCTGCCGATGCCGATCACGCTGTCGCACCTCACCGCGGAGATCGCGCAGACACTGGGCCGCACGCCGCTCGTGTTCGGCGATCCGGATATGGAGCTGCGCCGCGTCGGCTGGTGCACGGGCGCCGCGCAAGGCATGTTCGACGCGGCGATCAACGCGGGTGTCGACGTCTACGTGACCGGCGAGGTATCGGAGTCGGTGATGCATACGGCAGCGGAAAGCGGCGTCGCGTTTCTGGCAGCTGGCCACCACGCGACCGAGCGCTTCGGCGTGCAGGCGGTGGGCAAGCATCTGTCCGAATCGTTCGATATCGAACATCTGTTTATCGATATCCCCAATCCCGTTTGAATTGCGAATTGTATTAACGAAGAACAAGGCAGGAATACCGCAGAAGGCACTTAAAAGGAGGTGCGAAAAAGTTTGCGATCGGTACGGACAAACCCTGAGTTATCAAGGGCTTCGCACGGTTTTTGGCAATCGGCCCTTGTAAATGGCGACTCCATTCGAGCAAACTAGCGGCGGTAGAAGCGACGTGAAGGAAAAATCCAACTCAGAAGTGGGGCGTGTGATGCGAGACAAAGAAGAGGAACGCGTCGATGGCAGCCGCCGTAACTGGCTGGTAGCGACGACCGTAGCAGGCGGCATAGGAGGTGTTGCCGTTGTCGTACCCTTTGTTAGTTCCTTTGCACCATCCGAAAAGGCCAAGGCCGCAGGTGCCCCGGTCGAAGTCGATATCAGTGGTCTGAAGCCCGGCGACATGATGACGGTCGCCTGGCGTGGCAAGCCGGTGTGGATCATCAACCGCACGGACCGCATGCTCGCCGATGTTCAAAAAGCCGACAGCCAGGTAGCGGACCCCCACTCGCTGAATCCGTTTTCGATGCCGCTGCCGGACTACTGCAACAACGAATTCCGTTCACGCGCCGAGAACAAGCATCTGCTGGTTGCCGTCGCCGTTTGCACGCATCTGGGCTGCACGCCGACGCCGCGCTTCCAGGAAGGCCCGCAGCCGAATCTCCCCGACGACTGGCCCGGCGGCTTCCTGTGCCCGTGCCACGGCTCGACCTACGACATGGCCGGCCGCGTCTTCAAGAACAAACCCGCTCCGCAGAACCTCGACATCCCGCGCTTCATGTTCACGTCGGCGACGGCCCTTGTGATCGGGAAGGACGAAAAAGGAGAAGCGTAATGGCGAGCGAACACGAAGTAGAGACGACCGGGCTGGCTGGTTGGATCGACCAGCGCTTCCCGATGACTGCCACGTGGAAGAAGCACGTTTCCGAGTACTACGCGCCGAAGAACTTCAACTTCTGGTACTTCTTCGGTTCGCTTGCGTTGCTGGTGCTGGTCAACCAGATCGTCACCGGCATTTTCCTGACGATGAACTACAAGCCCGACGCGACGCTCGCGTTCTCGTCGGTCGAGTACATCATGCGCGAGGTGCCGTGGGGCTGGCTGATCCGCTACATGCACTCGACGGGTGCGTCGATGTTTTTCGTCGTCGTGTATCTGCACATGTTCCGCGGGCTCCTGTACGGCTCGTACCGCAAGCCGCGCGAACTCGTGTGGATTTTCGGCTGCCTGATTTTCCTGAGCCTGATGGCCGAGGCGTTCTTCGGCTACCTGCTGCCGTGGGGCCAGATGTCGTTCTGGGGCGCGCAGGTGATCGTGAACCTGTTCTCGGCGATTCCGTTCATCGGTCCGGATCTGTCGCTGTGGATTCGCGGCGACTACGTGGTCTCCGACGTCACGCTGAACCGCTTCTTCGCGTTTCACGTGATCGCGATTCCGCTGGTGCTGATCGGCCTCGTGATCGCGCACCTCGTCGCGCTGCACGAAGTCGGCTCGAACAACCCGGACGGCATTGAGATCAAGGCCAAGAAGGGCCCGGATGGCGTGCCGCTCGACGGCATTCCGTTCCACCCGTACTACTCGGTGCACGACTTCATGGGCGTAACGATCTTCCTGCTGATCTTCGCGGCGATCATCTTCTTCGCGCCGGAAATGGGTGGGTACTTCCTTGAAGCCAACAACTTCATCCCCGCGAATCCGCTGCAGACGCCGCCGGAAATTGCGCCTGTGTGGTACTTCACCGCCTTTTATGCGATGCTGCGCGCCACTACCGATCCATTCAAGATCGTGCTGATGATCGTCATCGCGCTACTCGGGTTGCTGGCGCTCGTGCGCGCGCGCGGCAAGTGGAAGCTCGGTCTGCCGGTGCTTGCGGTGCTGGTGATCGTCGCGATGGTGTTCACCGAATCGAAGTTCTGGGGCGTCGTGGTGATGGGCAGCGCGGTGATTTCGCTGTTCTTCCTGCCGTGGCTCGACCGGTCGCCGGTCAGGTCTATTCGCTACCGGCCGTTCTTCCACAAGGTTTTCTTCGGGATCTTCGTGATTGCGTTCCTGACGCTCGGCTTCCTCGGCACGCGACCGCCATCGCCGGCCGCGACGCTGATCGCCCAGATCTGTGCGCTGATCTACTTCGCGTTTTTCCTCGGCATGCCCTTCTGGACCCGGCTTGGCAAGTTCAAGCAGCCGCCCGAGCGGGTGCGGTTCAAGCCTCACTAATCGCGAGCCAGGAGAACATGAAGATGAAAAAACTGCTTTCGATGTGCGCGCTGGTCGGCGCGACCATGCTTGTGCTGCTGGCCGCTCCGGTTCACGCGGACGAGAATTTCCCGCTCGATCGCGCGCCGGACAACACGAACAATTTCGCTTCTTTGCAGCGCGGCGCGCAATTGTTTGTAAACTACTGCCTGAATTGCCACAGCGCGAACCTGATGCGCTACAACCGCCTGACCGATCTCGGCATCACGCCGAACGAAATCCAGGCGAACCTGCTGTTCACCACCGACAAGGTGGGCAACACGATGACCGTGGCGATGCGCCCGGAGGACGCGAAAGCGTGGTTTGGGGCGACGCCGCCGGATCTGTCGGTGGAGGCGCGGGCGCGCGGCACGGACTGGCTTTACACGTATCTGCGGAGTTTTTACCGCGACGATACGCGGCCGACCGGCTGGAACAATCTGGTGTACCAAAACGTGAGCATGCCTCACGTCCTGTGGCAGCTTCAGGGGCAGCGTGCGGCGAAATTCGGCGACGAAACCGACGAAAAAACCGGCGAAAAAGTACACAAATTCCTCGGCTTCCAGCAACTGACTCCGGGGACGATGTCGCCGGTAGATTATGATTCTGCTGTGGCCGACCTCGTGTCGTACCTGTCATGGATGTCCGAACCGACGCAGCAAACCCGCAAGCAACTTGGCGTGTGGGTGCTGTTGTTCCTCGGTATCCTGAGCTTTTTCGCCTGGCGACTGAACGCCGCGTACTGGAAACATATCAAATAATCACGCCGCTACATGGCGTGGGGCCGGCGCCAGGAAAAACCTGCTGAACGGTTTTTCCGCGCGCTGGCCCTTCAGCTTTTTGAGGAAACGTAAACATGATGGTTCTGTATTCCGGCACTACTTGCCCGTTCTCCCAGCGTTGCCGGCTGGTGTTGTTCGAAAAGGGCATGGACTTCGAGATCCGCGACGTCGACCTGTTCAACAAGCCGGAAGACATCGCCGTGATGAATCCGTATGGTCAGGTGCCGATTCTCGTCGAACGGGACCTGATTCTGTACGAATCGAACATCATCAACGAGTACATCGACGAGCGCTTCCCGCACCCGCAGCTGATGCCGGCCGATCCGGTCCAGCGCGCGCGTGCCCGCCTGTTCCTGCTCAACTTCGAGAAAGAGCTGTTCGTCCACGTCGGCACGCTCGAAAACGAGAAGGGCAAGGCGGCGGAGAAGAATCACGAGAAGGCGCGCCTCGCGATCCGCGATCGCCTGACGCAGCTCGCGCCGATCTTCCTGAAGAACAAGTACATGCTCGGCGAAGAGTTCTCGATGCTCGACGTCGCGATCGCACCGCTGCTTTGGCGCCTTGACCACTACGGTATCGAGCTGTCGAAGAACGCCGCGCCGCTGATGAAGTACGCCGAGCGCATTTTCAGCCGCCCGGCTTATATCGAAGCGCTGACGCCGTCGGAAAAGGTGATGCGTCGTTGAGTTTGGCTTTGGAGCGCGGACGTCGCATCGCTTCGATGCGCGCCCGCGCCCGCAAGAGGACTGTTGATGCAAGAGATTTCCACGAAACCTTATCTGTTGCGCGCGCTCTACGAGTGGTGCACGGATAACGGCTACACACCGCATATCGCGGTCCGCGTCGACAATCAGACGCGCGTGCCACGTCAGTTCGTGCGCGACAACGAGATCGTGTTGAACATCAGCTTCGAGGCGACCAGCCAGCTGCAGATGGGCAACGAGTGGATCGAGTTCAACGCGCGCTTCTCCGGCAAGTCCCACAAGATCGAAGTGCCGGTCGCCAATATTCTTGCGATCTACGCGCGCGAGAACGGCCAGGGTATGGCGTTCCCGGTCGAATCGGCGGGCGGCGAGGCTCAGGATTCGGGCGCGGATGCCGCGGACGAAGCTGACACGCCGGCGGCTCCGCGCGCCGTCGAAACCGCCCCCGCCGACCCTGCCGAGGCCGCCGACGCCGACGACAAACCGCAGCCCGACGACGATGGCTCGAAAGGCGGCGGAAGGGCTCGCCTTAAGATCGTGAAATGAAGTAGAATCACGGCCTCATGCCGGCTTAGCTCATCAGGTAGAGCGCTTGACTTGTAATCATGAGGTGGCGGGTTCGAGTCCTGCAGCCGGCACCAGATTGCTTTATCAGCAGTAACTGGAAATGCTAGAAAACCCCGTCGAAGCACACGCTTTGGCGGGGTTTTTCTTTTTCGGTGGAAATTGCCCGGATCGTTGCTGATGCCGATCACCGAAGCCTTGGCCCGGCTTGTTTGCGACGAGGGTTTCACGCACGTCAAAACGTGCGAAGGCAGCGTGAGGTGAGCCGCGCGATGGCTCAAAAACCACGATATCTCTTTCACCTTGTCGATTGTAGACATTATTGTCTACTTTCGGTGCGTCTAGACTCACCTCATCACCGTCACCAATTCATGCCGCGCCGCGAATCCGCACGGCGGCGGTACGGTACTATTCGGGCGTCGCCCGGGATGGCGGGCAGCCGCCGGACGTCCGGTCCGCTGTCGCGGTCCATGCCGCCGGCGACGTCACATCGACTCCATTGCACCATGACCAGCCCCGCAACTCTCACCTGGCCAGAAGCCGACGGCCCGTGCACCGCACGCTGGCGTTCCGAAGCGGCCGTGCCGCCGCCGAAGCGCGTCGTCGTCGCCGACGACCGCACCACCGCCGATTCGGCCTACCGCCTCGCCTGCGAAGGCACCGCGCTGCTGTGGCGCGGCGACTTCCAGAACGCACGCCAACTGCTGCAGGCCGTCACGCGCCGGCTCGAACGCAAGCCGCGCAAGCAGGGAGCCACACCGCTCGACGCGTTCAACCAGCATCGGCAGGCGCAGTCGCAGCGCGCGCGCACGCTCGGCATGATCCTGATTCCGCTCGATGCCGACTACGCCATTCCGCTGCGTCGCGCGCCCGACGTGCGGCAGGCCTGCATCGAAGCTTATGGACCGGCGAGCGGCGACGCGTCGGTCGTGTCGTTGCGCGAGTTGCTCGGTTTGATCGGCGCGCACGAATGGCGCAAGAAGGGCGTCGAGATTACGGCGCTCGGCGAGCGCATCCATCCGCACTACGGTGTGTTCTCACCGGTGCGCGGCGAGTACGTCGATCTGGTCGCGCGCACGCCGCTGCCGTCGCTGGACCTCGCGTTCGATATCGGCACCGGCACTGGCGTGCTGGCCGCGCTGCTGGCCAAACGCGGCGTGCGCAAGATCGTCGCGACGGACCAGGATGCGCGCGCGCTTGCGTGTGCTCGTGAAAATCTCGCGCGTCTTGGTTACGCCGAGCAGGTCGAGATTGTGCAGGCCGATCTGTTTCCGGACGGTCGGGCACCGCTTGTCGTCTGCAATCCGCCGTGGGTGCCGGCGCGGCCCGCGTCGCCGCTCGAATACGCGGTCTACGATCCGGACAGCCGCATGCTGGTCGGTTTCCTGAACGGCCTCGCCGATCATCTGACGCCGGGCGGCGAGGGCTGGCTGATCATTTCGGATTTCGCCGAGCACCTTGGGCTGCGTACGCGCGAGTGGCTGCTCGCGGCGATCGAGCACGCGGGGCTCAGTGTCGTGGGGCGCGAGGACATTCGTCCACGGCATCCGAAGGCCAGCGATCAGAACGATCCGTTGTATGTTGCGCGAGCGGCCGAGGTCACGTCGTTGTGGCGGCTCAAGGCGCGGTGACGGCGACTGCGCGCGTCACGCCGACGTGCCGTGCGCTTCCAGATACGCGCACGCGCCCCGGCCAGCGACCAGCCCGCTGGCAAAGCAGGCGGTCAGCAGATAACCACCGGTCGGCGCCTCCCAATCGAGCATTTCGCCCGCGCAGAATGCGCCGGGCATCCGGTCGATCATCAGATGCGCGTCCAACGCCTCGAACGGGATTCCGCCCGCCGTACTGATCGCTTCCTCGATCGGTCGCGCGCGCAGCAGTCGCATCGGCAGCGCCTTGATCGCGTGGGCGAGGCCGCGCGCATCGGCGAAGGCTTCTTTCGACAGAATCTCATGCAACAACGCCAGCTTGACCCCGCCGATTCCGATTCGCCCGTGCAGATGACTCGCGGTCGAGCGTGAGCCGCGCGGCCGCGTCACCTCCTCCACGACTCGCTCGAGCGGCAAGCCTGGCGCGAGATCCAGCGCGATCGTGACCTCGCCGCCGGCGAGAATCCGCTCGCGGATCGGCGCCGACAACGCGTAAATCAGGCTCCCTTCGAGGCCCGTTTCAGTCAAAAGTATTTCACCTTGTCGATTGTGGACTTTTCCGTCTACATCGGTGACGGAAATCGCGACCGTCTTGATCGGCTGACCCGCGAAACGCTCGCGCAGATACGGGCTCCAGTCCGCGTCGAAGCCGCAGTTCGCGGGACGCAGCGGCGTCACCGGCACGTCGCGCGACGTCATCAGCGGCACCCACGCGGCGTCGGAGCCGAGACGCGGCCAACTGGCGCCGCCGAGCGCGAACACGACCGCGTCGCAGTTGATCGTCTGCTCACCGTTGGGCGTGTCGAAGCGCAACGCGTGGGCGGCACCGTCTTCGGATGTTGACGCCCAGCCGCTCCACTTGTGACGCATATGAAACTGCACACCCGCTTCGCGCAGCCGATGCAGCCACGCGCGCAGCATCGGCGCGGCCTTCATGTCGGACGGAAATACGCGCCCCGAACTGCCGACGAACGTCTCGACGCCCAACTCGCGCAACCATGTGCGCAGCGCGTCGGGACCGAACGCGTCGAGTAACGGCGCGATGCGCTCGCGGCACGAGCCGTAGCGGTCGAGAAACGGCGCGAGGGCTTCCGAATGCGTGATGTTCATGCCGCCTTTGCCCGCCATCAGGAATTTGCGGCCGACCGACGGCATCGCGTCATATACGTGGACTTGCACGCCGCGCCCGGCAAGCGTCTCCGCGGCCATCAGGCCGGCGGGGCCGCCGCCGATCACGGCGACGCGGGCGGAATCGAGCGAGATTGACATGCGGTTCAGCGGATCAACGGGGAGAAAAGGCGGTGCGCCGCGGTGACCGAACGGATATGCGGCGCGAAGGGCGCTATTGTCACACCGCGCGCGGCGCGCGGCAAACGCCGACAAACTCTGTCGAACTGTGCCCGGTACTGGCAAACAGGCGGCTATTCGGCCAGGCGACCGGGCTCGATCGCCCCAGACCGAAAAATACTGGATTCAGTCTTTCTCCCGGCCGTTGCGCATCGCGTTCACCGCTTGGCCCGCGCCGCACGCGACCTATACTTTTCAAACATCTTCCATCGGACGCCGTTCGGGTCGTTCCTCGCGTCAATCCCCAATCACGTCGCTTGCGTCGCAGCCGCTGCGGCGCGCCTCACTGCCGCGCGCCGGCAGCCGACGCGAATCACCTGTTAATTCGGTGGAAGAGTCGATCGTCTGGTTCAAGGAGATTGCCATGACCCGCAAATATATCGACTGTCGCGAGTTTCCGAGCGAAACGAACTGCACTGTCGCGCTATCCGCCGACAGCGACGGCGAACTGCTCGAAGCCGCGGTCCAGCATGCCGTCAGCGTTCACAAGCACGCGGATTCGCCGGAGCTGCGCGAGCAGTTGAAGACGCTATTTCATGAGGGAACGCCGCCCGTCGAGGCGCGGCACGCTTGAGACACCCGTGGAAGGGGAGTGTGGAAGCCCGCGTCGCGAGCGGCATCCAGCCGCCCGCGTGCGGGCGTGTTGCAGCAGTCTTGTGGTGACACGAGAAACGCGATACCAAGCCAATCTAACCAGGATGCCGACGCGCTAACCCGGATACGCCTCATCGACCTTCAGCCCGGCGAGCTTGAAGATCACCCGCAACGTCTGCGGCTTGATGTCGCGTCGCGACGCGAGCGTCGTCATCACGAAGTCAAGCACCTTGGCGTACTTGAGCATCGTCAGGCAGGTCTCGAGGTCGACGTTGCCGTCACGCATGACCTCGGCGAGCCGCAGCATTTCCGTGGAGATGTCGCGCGCCATTTCCAGTTCGAGTTGCTGTTTCTCCGACCATGCCGGCGCGGCGGTGAGCTTCGCCATCATTTCCTGAAACTTCTGTTCGACATTTCCGTTGGGTACCGTATCCATTGCCGCCTCTTCTGTGATCATCCGAGCGCGCGACCCGTTGCAAAGCCGGCCGCTGCTGGTTACGTAACGTTCGCCCCTTGTTGCGGGACCGCTCTTCCCACATGCATCCGGTTCGCGTGTCCGGTTGCACGGCCGGACAGCTTCCTGTTTTCGGCGACGCGGCTTGCACCCGCAGGCTCAGCCGGCGCTCAAGCTGTTTTCGGCCATTCTCGAGACACTTCCGCGCAGCGCCTTGCGAGCAGGAAGTGTTCCCAGCGGACCGGCTGTCTCGCGTGATCCGGACGGCGTACTCGCTGGGATTGCCGCACTTTGGGTAAACTGGCAGCAACTTTTCTCTTTTTCCGTCATCTGTCGCACGTTCGCACTGCAATTGATGGCGGCCCATACGATGTCCGGCAAAACCCACGAAATCCGTCCCAACCAGTCCGTCGAACTGCTCAAAGAGCTCCACATCCTCACGCGCGACGGCAAGATGAATCAGGACAGCCGTCGCAAGCTGAAGCAGGTCTACCATCTGTTCCAGTTCATCGAGCCGCTACTCAAGGACCTGAAGGACCAGCAGGGGGCGCTGACGCTCGTCGATCACGGCGCGGGCAAGTCATACCTCGGTTTTATCCTGTACGACCTGTTTTTCAAGGAGTTTCAGGACGTCGCTGGTGGGGCTTCGCACATTTACGGCATTGAAACGCGCGAAGAGCTGGTGACGAAGTCCGAAGAGCTGGCGGCGCGGCTCGGCTTCAAGGGGATGTCGTTTCTGAATCTGTCGGTGGCGGAGTCGATCACGTCGACTCGGCTGCCCGCCGAAATCGACATCGTGACCGCGCTGCACGCGTGCAATACCGCCACCGACGACGCGATCCGTTTCGCGCTCGAAAAGCACGCGAAGTACATCGTCGTCGTGCCGTGCTGCCAGGCCGAGGTGGCCGGCGTGCTGCGGCAGAACAAGGGCAAGGATCTGAAGACCGCGCTGACGGAAATCTGGCGGCATCCGCTGCACACGCGCGAATTCGGCAGCCAGATCACGAACGTGCTGCGCTGCCTGCAGCTCGAAGCGCATGGCTATCAGGTCAGCGTGACCGAGCTGGTCGGCTGGGAACACTCGATGAAAAACGAGTTGATCATCGCGCAGTACAAGGACCTGCCGCGGCGCCGGCCCGCTGAGCGGCTCGGCGAAGTGCTGGACGCGCTCGGGCTCGATGCGCTGAAGGAGCGATTTTTCGTGCCGGCCTGAGGCGCGGCCTGGCGCTTCATTTAGCGCTTCATCAACGCATCCCAGCCCGCGAGGCCAATTCGCCGCAGCGTTTCCTGATTGCGCTCGTAGATCTCTTCCGCGTCGGGAAAGGCCTGCACGGCCCGCTCGATGCTGTCCTCGCGCAGCAGATGCAGGATCGGATAGGGCGCCCGGTTCGTGTAGTTTTCGATATCGTCGGGCTCGCTGCCTTCGAACTGGTAATGCGGATGAAAGCTCGCGATCTGGATGACGCCTTCGAGCCGTAGCTGCTGGACGAGCCGGTCGGCGAAGAACAGGCAGTCGTTGAAGCCGGGAAAGTCCTCGAACGCGCGCGGCAGGATCAGCAACGTCGTGTCGATGGCGGCGGGGTCGGCGGCGACGAGGGTCTGCAGCTCGGCTTCCAGGTCGGTCAGCACCGCTTCGAGCGTGTCCGCTTCGCTGACCGCATAGCGAATCTGCCCCTTCACATGCACGGCCTTCGCGAACGGACACAGGTTCAGGCCGATCACGGCCTCCGTCAGCCAATGACGGGTCGCGGCGATAACGGCATCGTGGGATTCGGCGGGCAACGGCATGGCGGACGGACGTGACGGGAAAACGCGCAATTCTAAAGGACCCGGCTGACGGACTGGCTCAGCGAACCGGCTTCTCCGCGCAAGCGGCCGCTATCAACTGCGCGGCGACTTTCGGCGCGGCGAGGATCGGCCCGCAGCCCGGCCCGTAAGTCTGGCTCGCCGCGTACACGCCCTCGATCAGCAGACCGAGCCCATCGGCCAGCGCTTGCGGATCGCCGGCGCCGGCCGCTGTCGACAGTTCGACGAGGCGCGCCATCAAGCGCTGCTTGTTGCGGAACACGAACTGCCGCGCCGGATGCGCGGTATCCGAAAACTCCACCGACACGTTCACGAACGGGCAGCCGCGGTAATCGTCGACCGAGGCGCGCACCGCGAGGTCGTCGAAGTACTGCTGAAGCTGCTTCGCCGGCTCGCCCGGATGCTTCGCGAAGCTCTTCTCGACGTAGCGGAAGAACTGCTCGTCCTTCTGCTCCAGATACGCCATCACGAGCTCGTCCTTCGACGAAAACTGCCGGTACAGACTCATCTTGTTCACGCCCGCGCGCTCGACCACCGCATCGACGCCGACCGTGCGCACGCCCTCGCGATAGAACAACTCGCTGGCCGCGCGCAGCAGATGCAGCTGCGCCTGCGGCCCGGCGGTCTGTGCGCCGCGCGCGCGCCGCGCACGAGTAGGGGCGGGCTTGGGGGTTTCGCTGTCGGACATGGCAAGTCACCCGAATGAGATTGACGCCTTGACATGTTACCGACCAGTAACTAAGATCGCAACACTATTGTGACCGATCTGTCACAAGTCATTCACCGAGGCCGTAATAATACGAACGACGCCGCCACCCGGGCCGCGTCGATGGGAGAACCGATGAACTGGGCTGCGCGACTGATAGGCGGGCGTTTCCACTACGGCTGGTTGACCGTCGCCGTGGTGTTCCTGGTGTTGCTCGCGGCTGCGGGTACGCGAGCGACACCGAGCGTGATGATGGTGCCGCTCGAGCACCAATTCGGCTGGAGCCGCGCGACGATTTCGCTCGCGATCTCGGTGAACATCGCGCTGTACGGGTTGATGGGGCCTTTCGCGGCCGCCGCGATGCAGCGCTTCGGTGTGCGCCCCACGCTGCTGAGCGCGCTCGGCACGATGGCCGCGGGTGTCGCGCTGTCGTCGCTGATGACGCATCCGTGGCAAATGGTGCTGATCTGGGGCGTGATGGTCGGCGGCTCGACGGGGGTAGCGGCGCTGTCGCTGTCGGCGACGGTCGTGACGCGCTGGTTCACGACGCGCCGCGGTCTCGTGATGGGTATCCTGACCGCCAGCTCGGCGACCGGCCAGCTGGTGTTTCTGCCGCTGCTCGCGGCCATCGCCGAGCATTACGGCTGGCGTCAGGTCGTGTGGGTCGTCGCGCTCGCGGCGGGCGTCGTGATTCCGCTCGTCGCGTTCCTGCTGCCCGAGCATCCGGCCAGCATGCAGCTGCGCCCGTACGGCGAACCGCATGACGCGCCCATCACGACGACCGTCACCAGGCAGAATCCGCTCGCGATCGCATTCGGCACGCTCGCGTCGGCGAGCAAAACGCGCGACTTCTGGCTGCTGTTCTTCAGCTTCTTCATTTGCGGCGCGAGCACCAATGGCTATGTCGGCACCCATCTGATCGCGATGTGCGGCGACTACGGGATGACCGAAGTGCAGGGCGCGTCGTTGCTCGCGGCGATGGGCGTGTTCGACCTGTTCGGCACGACGATGTCGGGCTGGCTGTCGGACCGCTTCAATAGCCGCGTGCTGCTGTTCTGGTATTACGGGCTGCGGGGGCTGTCGCTGATGTATCTGCCGCACGCGTTCGGCATCGACTTTTTCGGACTGCCGCTGTTCGCGGTGTTCTACGGTCTCGACTGGATCGCCACCGTGCCGCCGACCGTGCGTCTTGCGACCGACGTCTACGGCAAGGAATCGGCGCCGATCGTGTTCGGCTGGGTGGTCGCGGGCCACCAGCTCGGCGCGGCGTTCGCGGCGCTCGGCGCGGGCATGCTGCGCGCGAGTCTTGGCACCTACACGGTCGCATCGATGATTTCCGGCGGCTTGTGTCTGATCGCCGCGGTGATCGTGCTGCGCATCAACCGCCCGGCCAAGGTGGCGACGCCGCAGGCAATCTGAGGCGCCCTCGCGCGCCGCGCGGATTCACCGTCAGCGAAGCAACGACGCATGGCCCCATAACGGGGCCGTGCGCGTTTTCTCAGCCAGCACGCATAGCGCCGCGCCGCAACTTGGAGCGCGCACCGAAAGCCCGTTATGCTATGTGGCCTCGGGCAGCCGCCCGACGATCATGATTTCTACCGAGAGAAGCGCATGGCCACCAAACCCGCCTCAACCGAAGTTGCCATTCACGAGCTGATTGCAGGCCGCTGGAGCCCTCGCGCGTATTCGAGCGAGCAGGTGAGTCGCGATCAGTTGCGAGCCGTGCTCGAAGCGGCGCGCTGGGCGCCGTCTTCATATAACGCGCAGCCCTGGCGTTTTGTGGTATTCGATCGCAGCGTCGACGAAGTCGCGTTCAAGAAGGCTTTCGCCACGCTGGTGCCGTTCAACCAGGGCTGGAATGCGCTCGCGCCGGTGCTGATCGCGGTGACCGCGCACACCATGACCAACAAGGGCGACGTAAACCGCTGCGCGTTCTACGACGCCGGCGCGGCGGCGATGTCGCTGGTGCTGCAGGCGCACGCGCTCGGCCTCGCCGCGCACCAGATGAGCGGCTTCGACGTGAACGCGTTCCGTACCGCCTTCGAACTACCAAAGGACGTCGAGCCGATCGCGATGATCTCGCTTGGCCATTACGGCGACGTCGACAAACTGGACCCGGTCCTGCGCGAACGCGAGAAGGCGCCGCGTCAACGCGCGGCGCTCGCGGAGATCGTGTACGCCGGCGCCTGGAAGAAGGCGTTCTGAGGGACGGATTCGCCGCGCTTGCGGCGCGATTTCGGGTAAAGCGAAGAAAGCGGTCGATGAGCAACTAAGCGGTCAGGCACGCGCGGCACGGTCCGCGCGTTTTTCATGCAGCGCCGTCCATGCCGTTCTCACCATCCATCACGCTGGACAGCGGCGCGGCCACATGTTCGAGCGACTTGCGCTCCGCGTCGACACCCCAGATCGCCGCGACGAGCGCCGCCGCGAGCATCAACGCCGAGCCGACCAGATAGCCCGAAAACACCTCGCTGCGCTGATGCGTATCGATCAGCCGACCGAAAAACGCCGGCCCGATGATGCCGCCGAGCGCGGTGCCGAACGCATAGAAAACCGCGATCGCGAGCGCGCGGATTTCGAGCGGAAACGATTCGCTCACGGTCAGATACGCGGAACTCGCGGCTGCCGACGCAAAGAAGAAAATGACCATCCAGGCGACCGTCTGCGTGACGACGCTCAGCAGTTGCTGCTCGAACAGATAGCCGGACAGTGTCAGCAGGATCGCCGACATCGCGTAGGTCGCGGCGATCATCTTGCGTCGGCCGATCACGTCGAACAGCCGCCCGAGGACGAGCGGCCCCAGGAAATTGCCGAGCGCGAAAGGCAGCAGATACCAGCCGATGTCGTCGCCCGGCACGTGATAGAAGTCGGTGAGGACGAGCGCGTAGGTGAAAAAGATCGCGTTGTAGAAGAATGCCTGCGCGGTCATCAACGTGAGACCGACCAGCGCGCGGCGCCGGTGCACGTTGAACAGTGTGTGGAACACCTCGCGCAACGGCGTATGGTCGCGCGCGCGCAGGCGCAGCCGCGTGAGGGCGTCGTCGGCAAGCGTGTGACCGGCGTCGCGAAAACGCGTCTCGATGCCCTCGACGATCGTGCGGGCGTCGCGCTCGTCGCCGTGCGTGAGTAGCCAGCGCGGGCTTTCGGGTATCCAGATGCGCATCGGCAGGATCGCCAGCGCGAGCACCGCACCGATGAAAAAACACGCGCGCCAGCCCCAGTCGGAAGGCAGCAGGTGCGGATCGAGCAGCACCAGCGAGCCCGCTGCGCCGAGCCCCGCGCCAACCCAGAACGTGCCGTTGATGCCGAGGTCGGTCCAGCCGCGCACGCGTGCCGGCGTGAATTCCTGGATCGTCGAGTTGATCGCCGTGTATTCGCCGCCGATACCCGCGCCGGTCAGGAAGCGGAACAGCATGAAGCTCATCAGATTCCACGACAGCGCAGTCGCCGCGGTCGCGGCCAGATACAGCGTCAGCGTGATGAAAAACAGCTTGCGGCGGCCGAGACGGTCGGTCAGCCAGCCGAAGCCGAGCGCGCCGAGCACCGCGCCGGCAATGTACGCGCTGCCTGCGAGGCCGACGTCGGCATTCGAAAAGCGCAGCGCCGGGCTCGTTTTCAGCGCGCTCGCGACGGCGCCGGCAAGCGTCACCTCGAGCCCGTCGAGCAGCCACGTCACGCCGAGCGCGACTACGATTAGCGTATGAAAGCGGCCCCAGGGCAGGCGGTCCAGTCGCGACGGCAGATCGGTTTCGATCAGCGTGGCGTGACGTTCATCGACGGCGGCGGTGGGCGGCCCGCTCATGACGCGAAGTCTCCTCGATGGCGAAATGGGGCGGCATATCCGGTCGGGCGCAGCAAGATCCATTCCGCGCCATGATTTCAAACGATCTTGCGGCCGTCCCGGCAGCTTCAGTTGATGCTGCCGGAGTTTTCGTGATACAAAGCCGCTCCCCTTTCTTTGCGCGCCAGCCGTGAGCGGCCATTCCTGCCATGAACTATTGCGCGATTGACTTCGGTACTTCCAATTCGGCCGTCGCGGTTCCGATCGGCCCGCAGCTGAAGCTGGCGCCGGTCGAAGGCGCGTACACGACGCTACCCACCGCGGTCTTCTTCAATACCGACGAACACACCAGCGAATTCGGGCGCGCGGCGCTCGCTGCTTACATCGACGGTTTCGACGGCCGGCTGATGCGCTCGATGAAAAGCATTCTCGGCTCGCCGCTCGCCGAGAATACGACCGATCTCGGCGACGGCAGTGCGATCAAGTACACCGACGTGATCGCGACGTTCCTGACTCACCTGAAGCGCGCGGCCGAGGCGAGCGCCGGCCGCGCGATCGACCGCGCGGTGCTGGGCCGCCCGGTGTTCTTCGTCGACGACGACCCGCGCGCCGACCAGATGGCGCAGCAACAGCTCGAAGCCGCTGCGCGCACGGCCGGCTTGCGCGACATCCACTTTCAGTATGAACCGATCGCAGCTGCGTTCGACTACGAATCGCACCTGAGCGCCGAGGGGCTCGTGCTTGTGGCGGACATCGGCGGCGGCACGTCGGACTTTTCGCTCGTGCGAGTGGGGCCGGAACGGATGAAGCGCGTCGAGCGCAAGGACGATGTGCTCGCGCATCACGGCGTGCACGTCGCGGGTACGGACTTCGACCGCCGCGTCGAACTCGCCACGATACTGCGCGAACTCGGCTACCAGTCGCTCGATCCGCAAGGGCGCGAAATTCCGAACCGGATTTATTTCGATCTCGCGACCTGGCACCTGATCAACACCGTCTACACGCCGAAGCGCGTCAGCGAACTCGCGCTGATGCGGCACCTTTTCACGGAGACGAAGCACCACGACCGGCTGATGCGCGTGGTCGAGCAGCGTTTTGGGCACGCGCTCGCCGCCCACGCGGAAGAGGCGAAGATCGGCGTGGCGGCGGGCGGCGAAACCGTGATCGATCTCGAGCAGGTGGAAGAGGATCTGCGTCTTGCGTTCGACGAAGCGCAGCTCGTCAAAGCAGGCGAGGAAGAAACGCGACGCATCGTGCAGGCCGCGCGCGATACGGTGCAGGCGGCGGGCGTCGCGCCGCGCGATGTCGACGCGATCTATTTCACCGGCGGGTCGACCGGCCTCGCGTTTCTGTCGGGCGCGTTGGCCGCGGCGTTTCCAGACGCGCAAGCGGTGTTCGGCGATCGTCTCGCGAGCGTGGCGACTGGCCTCGGTATTCATGCGCGGCGGGTATTCGGATAATCCCGGATAATCAGCAAATAATCCGCCGCCAATTGCGAAGTCATGCGAAGTTAATCGGCGCATTCAGATTGGCCGCCGATAATAAAAAACCCCGCCGAGGCGGGGTTTTTTTGCGTCCGGAAGGAAGCGCGGAGCTTACACCGGCTTGATGTTAGCCGCTTGCTTGCCCTTCGGGCCCGTCTTCACTTCAAACGTGACCTTCTGGTTTTCTTGCAGCGTCTTGAAGCCTTCAGTGCGAATTTCCGAGAAATGCGCGAACAGATCTTCACCGCCGCCGTCCGGAGTGATGAAGCCAAAGCCCTTAGCGTCGTTGAACCACTTGACGGTACCGGTTTCCATATTACTTTTTCCTAAAGATGGTGAATAAGGCCGTAGCCCGGGGTGCATGAAAATCAAGGAAGGGGGTAATGGGACCAACCGGAGTACCGTTGATGGGCGAACTACGAAAGAACCACTTCACTCGCCACTTGAAATCCTGCCCGAACGTTATACGGCGAATTCGGACGAAGGTCAACAGCCTAGACGAAACTTTGCCGGACTGATCCGAAATTTTCTTACAAAGCTTGCGCAGGAGGACAACTTTTTGCTAGGGAGAACCCTTGGTTCGGCTGCGGTTTCGCTGCAGTAACACGGTGCAACCGTTAAACTACGCGCCGCGCGTCGGTTGCACCTATTCCGCATCTGGACGCGCTTACATGCGCGTCACCCCGTCCCCACCGCCACAAGCGATGTCACGCGGTGCCGACATGGTTCTGATTTAGGAGAAGACTTGAAAAGTTCTATACAACGGAACATCGGGCCATTTGCGCTGATGCTGACCGGTCTGGGCTCGATCATCGGTTCGGGTTGGCTGTTCGGCGCGTGGAAGGCTGCAAAAATTGCCGGTCCGGCTGCGATTTGCGCATGGATCATCGGTGCGGTCGTGATTCTCGCGATTGCGCTGACCTACGCGGAACTTGGCGCGATGTTTCCGGAATCTGGCGGGATGGTGCGCTATGCGCGCTACTCGCACGGCGCGCTGGTCGGTTTCATCAGCGCGTGGGCCAACTGGATCGCGATCGTGTCGGTGATCCCGATCGAGGCCGAAGCATCGATCCAATATATGAGTACCTGGCCCTATCCCTGGGCGCATGCGCTGTTCGTCGACGGGTCGTTGTCGACCAACGGCCTGCTGTTGTCCGCCGGGCTCGTCATCATCTATTTCCTGCTCAACTACTGGGGCGTCAAGCTGTTCGCGCGCGCCAACTCGGCGATCACTATCTTCAAGTTCCTGATCCCGGGCGCAACGATCGTCGGCCTGATGATGACAGGCGTCCACACCGAGAACTTTGGTCAGACGACCACGTTCGCGCCGTACGGCTGGTCGGCGGTGCTGACCGCGGTCGCGACGAGCGGCATCGTGTTCGCATTCAACGGTTTCCAGAGCCCGATCAACCTGGCCGGTGAAGCGCGAAATCCGGCCAGGAGCGTGCCGTTCGCGGTGATCGGCTCGATCCTGCTCGCGCTCGTGATCTACGTGTTGCTGCAGATCGCATACATCGGCGCCGTGAATCCGGCCGACGTGATGAAGGGCTGGAGCCACTTCAGCTTTGCTTCGCCGTTCGCGGAACTGGCGATTGCGCTGAACCTGAACTGGCTGGCGATCCTGCTGTACGTCGACGCGTTCGTGAGCCCGAGCGGCACCGGTACGACCTACATGGCAACCACCTCGCGCATGATCTACGCGATGGAGCGCAACAACACGATGCCGAAGATGTTCGGTAACGTGCACCCGTTCTATGGCGTTCCGCGCAACGCGATGTGGTTCAACCTGCTCGTCTCGTTCATCTTCCTGTTCTTCTTCCGCGGCTGGAGTTCGCTCGCGGCGGTGATTTCGGTCGCGACCGTGATCTCGTACCTGACCGGCCCGATCAGCCTGATGGCACTGCGCCGCGCGGCAACCGATCTCGAGCGCCCGCTGCACATCGCCGGCATGAAGGTGATCGCGCCGTTCGCGTTCGTCTGCGCGTCGCTGATCCTGTACTGGGCGAGGTGGCCGCTGACCGGCGAAATCATTCTGCTGATGGTCGTCGCGCTGCCGGTGTATTTCTACTTCCAGGCGAAGTCGGGCTTCGAGGGCTGGGGCCGTGACCTGAAGGCTGCCTGGTGGCTGGTCGCGTATCTGCCGATCATGGCGATCCTGTCGCTGATCGGCAGCAAGGAGTTTGGCGGCTTCGGCATTCTGCCGTACGGCTGGGACATGCTCGTCGTGATCGCCTTCTCGTTGGTGTTCTACTTCTGGGGCGTGAACAGCGGCTATCGTTCGGAGTATCTGGACGAGCGGCTCGTGCACGACGAAGTGCTCGAAGTTATCGGCGCGCATTGAGCACCGGTCGAAACCGAAGATCCGCTCGACGCGGGTCTTTCGGGGCCGATAAAAAGCCCGCCCGATCAATGATCAGGCGGGCTTTTTGTTGACCTTTGTGCGCGACCCCGCGCCGGATCAGGCGGTCCCGAACACGTAGTTCGTCATCGCGAGCGAGCGTTGGTAGGTGCCGAGCGACTGGATCGCGAGTGAATAGTCGTCGTCGGCGGCACCGAGCGCGGCGAATACCGGCAGCAGATGCTCGTCGGTCGGATGCATCAACACCGCGTGCGGCGCCTGGCGGCGATAGTCGAGCAGCGCGTCGATATCGCGCGCGACGAGCTTGTCCTCGAACCAGTCGGTGAATTCGGCCACACGCGGATCGGCGTCTTCCGGGCGCGCGGAGAAATCGGCGGCGCGCAGGTTATGGGTGATCTGGCCGGAGCCGATCACCATCACGCCTTCGTCTTTTAGCGCGCGCAGCGCGCGGCCGACGCGGAAATGATGCGCGGCGTCCTTGTGCGGTTGGATCGACAGTTGCGCGATTGGCACGTCCGCTCGCGGAAACATCAGCAGCATCGGCACCCATGCGCCGTGGTCGAGTCCGTGCGGCTGCACGTCCGCGACGATGCCGCTCGCGCCGAGCAGCGCGGCGGCGCTACGTGCGATGTCGGGCGCGCCCGGCGCCGGATATTGGATTTCATAGAGCTGGCGCGGAAAACCATAAAAATCGTGGATGGTTTCAGGCGCCGTCGCGATGCTCGCGAGTGGCTGTGCGGTGCCCCAGTGCGCCGACAACATCAGGATTGCCTCGGGACGCGGCAATTGCGTGCCGAGCGCGCCGAACTCGGCGGACGGCATCGACGGATCGATCGGCAACGTGGGTGCGCCGTGAGACAGGAAAAGCGAAGGTAAGCGGTTCATGACAGCAACACGGCCGTGTAAGCACGGCACGGAGAAATTGGGTTGCTACCAATATAGGCCCGCACGCCGGCTTGATAAATGGGTTCGGCGGGAATTGATTGCGTCGCGGCCGTTGTTAATCCGCGTTGTCGCGGTTAATCCTGCGCGCCCCGCAATCCTTCCCACGCCGGCGACAACGCCGGCCCCAGCGCAAACAGATCGAGCACGCGTGCGACAGTGTGGTCGACCATCTCGTCGATCGAAGCAGGCCGGTTATAGAACGCGGGCAGCGGCGGGAAGATCACTCCGCCCATTTCGGTGACGGCCGTCATGTTGCGCAGATGCGCGAGATTGAACGGCGTTTCGCGCACCAGCAGCACGAGACGGCGACGCTCCTTCAGTGTGACGTCGGCGGCGCGGGTGATCAGGTTGTCGGCGAAACCGTGCGCGATGCTCGCGAGTGTTTTCATCGAGCAGGGCGCGACGATCATGCCGTCGGTCGCGAACGAGCCGGACGCGATGCTCGCGCCGACATCGCGCACCGAATGGACGACATCCGCGAGCGGATGCACGTCTTCCTTGCCCAACTCGAGTTCATGCTGGATGTTGAGCCAACCCGCGCTCGAAATCAGCAGGTGGCTCTCGACGCCGCCGAGCCGCCGCAGCGTCTCGAGCAGCCGGATGCCGTAGATGGCGCCGGTGGCGCCGGTGATCGCGACGATCAGCCGGCGAGGCACCGCGGTGCGTGCTTGCTGCATGGCTGCGGCGCCTGATGAAGCGAACGAAGCGTAGAACGCTCAGGCCGCGGCGAACAGCTGCTGCAGTTCGCCCGATTCGTACATCTCCATCATGATGTCCGAGCCGCCGATGAATTCGCCCTTCACGTACAGCTGCGGAATGGTCGGCCAGTTCGAGAACACCTTGATGCCCTGACGGATTTCGTCGTCTTCGAGCACGTTGACGGTCTTGATTTCACCGGCACCGCACGCCTTCAGGATCTGGATGGCGCGGCCGGAAAAACCGCACATCGGGAACTGGGCCGTGCCCTTCATGAAGAGAACGACGTTGTTGCCGTCGACGATTTGCTTGATGCGTTGTTGCGTATCCATGACTGACCTTGCGGTTCCGATAAAGGATGGGAATAGGCTGAAATGATAGCGGATTTCGCTACGGGCGGCCGCAGCCACGTCGCGCCTGGGGTTTTAGCCTCGGCGACCGCGCTCAGGCCGCAGCGGCGCGCAGCACGCCGCCGCTGATCCGCTCGATGCCGGCGAGATCGCGCGCCGAGCGGACCTCGGCGAAACCGCGTTCGCTCAACAATGCGCGCACGGCTTCGGCCTGGTCGTAGCCATGTTCGATCCAAAGCGTGCCGTCGGCAGCGAGACGCTCGGGGGCGCCGGCAACGATCGCGCGGATCGCGCTGAGGCCGTCGGCCTCGTCGGTGAGCGCGCCGCGCGGCTCGAAGCGCAGATCGCCCTCACGCAGATGCGGGTCGCCGCTCGCGATATACGGTGGATTGCTGACGATCGCATCGAAGCGCAACGCGGCGTCGAGCGAGCCGTACCAGTCGCTGGGCAGGAAAACGACGGCGCCCCCCGGGCGATTCACGTCGAGCAGGCGCGCGCCGTTGCGCGCGGCGACGGCGAGCGCGTCGGCCGAGCGGTCGAGCGCCCAGACCTGCGCGTCGGGCCGCATCGACGCGATTGCCACCGCGATTGCGCCGGTCCCGGTGCCGAGATCGAGCACACGTGGGCGCGGCCGAGGTTCGATCGCCGCGAGCGCGGTCTCCACCAGCAGCTCGGTCTCAGGACGCGGAATCAGCACGTGCGGCGTCACTTCGAATTCGAGCCCGAAGAACTCGCGCGCACCGACGAGCTGCGCGACCGGCTCGCCGGCCATGCGCCGCGCCTCGAACGTGCGATAACGCTCGACGCTTGCGCGTTCGAGCGGCTCCTCGCCGCGCGTGATCAGCTGCGTGCGCCGCCAACCGAGCACATGCGTGAGCAGAATCCGCGCTTCGAGCGGCGGCAGCGGCGATGCGCGCAATAGCGCCTCGGCCGTGGGGGGCAGACCGGTGGGGTCGAGCGGAGCCGGGGAGGCGTCGGTCATTGTCGGGGCGTTAGTCCGCGTCGCCGAGCGAAGCCAGCAGTTCGGCCTGATGCTCGCTGACGAGCGCCGCGATCAGTTCTTCGAGATCGCCGTCCATGATCGCGTCGAGGCGATACAGCGTCAGGTTGATGCGGTGATCGGTGAGGCGCCCCTGCGGGAAGTTGTACGTGCGGATGCGCTCCGAACGGTCGCCCGAGCCGATCAGGTTCTTGCGCGTCGCCGCTTCCTTCGCCTGCTGCTCGTGCGCCTGCTTGTCCTTGATGCGCGCGGCGAGCACCTTCAGCGCGCGATCCTTGTTCTTGTGCTGCGAGCGGTCGTCCTGACATTCGACGACGATGCCCGTCGGCAAGTGCGTCACGCGCACCGCCGAGTCGGTCTTGTTGATGTGCTGGCCGCCCGCGCCCGACGCGCGAAACGTGTCGATACGCAGATCGGCCGGATTGATCTCGACTTCGCCGATCTCGTCCGCTTCCGGCATCACCGCGACCGTGCACGCCGAGGTATGGATGCGGCCCTGCGTTTCGGTGGCCGGCACGCGCTGCACGCGATGCCCGCCCGACTCGAACTTCAGCTTCGAATACGCGGCATCGCCGGCAATTCGCACGATCACTTCGCGATAGCCCCCGAGGTCCGATTCGCTCGCCGACATCATCTCGACCTGCCAGCGGTTGCGCTCGGCATAGCGCAGATACATGCGCAGCAGATCGCCCGCGAACAGTGCGGATTCGTCGCCGCCGGTGCCCGCGCGGATTTCGAGGAAAATGTTGCGCTCGTCGTTCGGGTCTTTCGGCAGCAGCATTTTCTGCAGTTCGACGCCGAGCGTCTCCATACGATCGCGTGCTGCGCGGATTTCCTCTTCGGCGAAATCGCGCATCGACGCGTCGGCGAGCAGTTCCTGCGCGGTGGCGGCGTCGTTCTGCGCCTGGCGCCACAGCCCATAATGCTCGACGACCGGGCCGAGCTCCGCGTGTTCGCGCGTCAGCTTGCGGTACTGGTCGAGGTTGGCGGTGATGTCCTCGCGGCTCAACAGGTCGTTCAGTTCGGCCAGCCGGGTGGTCAGCTGGTCGAGCTTGCGTTGCATGCTCGTTTTCATCGGGCGGGTAGCGGAGCGGACTCCGGAATGGATGCGGCCAGGGGAATGGGCGAATGCCCGGGGCGGAAGCACTTTGCGAGCCACGGCGGTGGCGCGCGGGGTGCGGCGAGCACTGCGCCGCTAACGCTCGGTCGAGCCGGGGTGTTTGTAGAAGCCGCTCATCAGCTCGATCAGCTTGTCGCGGTTGTCGCTGCTCGCGCGATTCAGCGCGTGCGTAGGACCATGGATCAGCTTGTTGGTGAGCGATTGCGACAGTGCCTCGAGGACTGCGGCCGGATCGTCGCCGCGCGCGAGCATTTTCTGCGCGCGTTCGACCTCTGCGCGGCGCAGCGTGTCGGCCTGTGTGTGCATGTGGCGGATCACCGGCACGATGCTGCGCGCATCAAGCCACTGCATGAAGGTCTGTACGCGCGTTTCGATGATCGCTTCGGCCTGCGCGACCGCGGCCTGGCGCGACGCATTGCCTTCGCGGACGATCGCACCGAGGTCGTCGACGGTGTACAGGAACACGTCTTCGAGCTGGCCGGCTTCGGGTTCGATGTCACGCGGCACCGCGAGGTCGACCATGAAAATCGGCCGGTGACGGCGCGCCTTGACCGCGCGCTCGACCGCGCCAAGACCGATGATCGGCAACGTGGACGCCGTGCACGACACGATGATGTCGAATTCGTGCATCCGCGCGGGGAGCTCGGAGAGCGGAATGGCGCGGCCGTTGAAGCGCTCGGCGAGCCGCATGCCGCGCTCGGCGGTTCGGTTCGCGACGACGAGTTCCCGCGGATGCTGCGCCGCGAAGTGCGTCGCGCAAAGCTCGATCATTTCGCCAGCACCGATGAACAGCACGCGCTGGTTCGCGATCTTGTCGAAAATGCGTTGGGCGAGGCGTACCGCGGCGGCGGCCATCGACACCGACTGCGCGCCGATCTCGGTGGTGCTGCGCACTTCCTTCGCGACGGCGAAGGTGCGCTGGAATAGCTGATTCAGGTAGGTGCCGAGGGCGCCGGCTTCGGAGGCGGTGCGCACCGCGTCCTTCATTTGTCCGACGATCTGCGTTTCGCCGAGCACCATCGAATCGAGCCCCGACGCGACGCGGAACGCATGGCGCACGGCTTCGGACTGCGGCAGCGCATAGACGTGCGGCGCGAGTTGATCGATCGGGAGGTTGTGGTACTTCGACAGCCACTGCACCGAGGCTTCGCGCGCGGCGAGGTCGTCGGTCGCGCAGTAGAGTTCGGTGCGGTTGCAGGTGGACAGAATTGCCGCCTCGGGCGCGTTGGGGGCCATGTGGCCCAGCCAGATGCCTTTGAACGTATCCAGAGCGGGCTTTATCTGTTCGAGCGGAAACGCCACGCGTTCGCGCAAGGCGACAGGCGCAGTGTGATGGTTGATTCCGATCGTTAGAAGCTGCATTTGGGGAAGCTATCGTTCAGCCATATATTATAGCGTTTCCACGATACTCACATTCTGCCCGCCATATATCCCGCATGCGTCAGTTCGCGCCTGTCAGGCTCTCCGGCGGGATCGCGTCGAGCTGGTAACCGTAACCATAGACCGGCGTCAGCGTGTAGCCAAGCTCCGGGCGCAGTTGCAACTTGCTGCGCACGCGCGACGCGTGGGTGTCGATGGTGCGCGACTTTACGTCGCGACGGCGGGCCCACACGGTTTCGAGAATATGCGCGCGCGACACCGGCCGCGCGAGATTGTTGAACAGCACCAGCGCGAGGCGGAATTCCTTCGGCGTCAGGATCACGGTCAGGTCGCGGAATGTCACGGCCAAATTCGCCGCGTCGAACGTATAGCCGCCGATCACGTCGCGTCGACGGTTGGGCGGCCGCCGCAGGCCCGCACGGCGCTGCAGCGCCTCGACACGCGCGAGCATTTCGGGGCCGCGCACTGGCTTGCTGAGACAGTCGTCGGCGCCGGCATGCAGCGCGGCGACGATCTGGCATTCGCGCGGTGCGCTCAGCAGCATCATGATGGGCAGGCCCGGCAGAATGGAGCGCGCGCGCGGGATCACGTCTTCGGCGCAATGGTCGCCGGCCCAACTTTCGGTGATCAACAGGTCGAAAAATTCGTCGGTAGCGCGCTGCAGGAACGTGGCGCTAGTGGTGAAGTGCTGGCACGCGTGGCCGCCGGCGAAAATGAGCCGGTCAACCAGTTTGGCGTGTTGCACGTCGGGTTCGATAAGGGCGATGCGCATGGCGCTGCGTCAGCCTGGCAACGGGCGAAGCATGAGGGGTTTTCGTCAGACTTACAACTTGCCTAAGCACACCCCGATCCCTAAACTCAACCGCTATGCGGAAAGCGCCGTGCTGAACTTGTATAGTTGAGGAGGCAAAAATGCTAGCGTTGGCGGCTCCTTTCGCCTATGAGACGAATCCGAAATTGATCTTGCCGTGTTTGAGCGCCCAGTCTGGAGTCGACGCCTGATGGGTTGGCCAGGCATTCTCGTACTCGGCGCGGTGATCGGCCTCGCGGGCTGGTGGTTGCATCCGCAGCGCCGCGCGAGCCGCGCCCGCTGGTGGGCCGCCCTGTTGGCCGGTGTGCTCGGCACGAGCGTCGCGCGGATGGCCGGCAATGTGACAAGTCTCTTCCATGACGGCGACATGCTCGAATGGCCGGTATGCACCGCCGTCGCGCTCATCGCCGTCGCCGTGACGGTCGGCCTTTTGTCGCGTCAATCAACGCGCCGGTCAATCCGTCGATGAATCCTTGCAGGTAACTCCATGAACGCCCGACTTCCCGAAACCTCCTCCATTCCCGAGCGCCTCGCGAGCCTGCGCGCCGCGATGGCGCGCGAAGGCATTGCCGCTTACCTCGTGCCGTCGGCGGATCCGCATCTGTCCGAGTATCTGCCAGGGCGCTGGCAAGGCCGCCAGTGGCTGTCGGGCTTCACCGGCTCGGCCGGCACGCTGATCGTCACCGCCGATTTCGCCGGCGTCTGGACCGACAGCCGCTACTGGGAGCAGGCGAGTGCGCAGCTCGCCGGCAGCGGTGTCGAGCTGATGAAGATGACCGGCGGCCAGCTCACGACGCCGCATTTCGAATGGCTCGCGCAGAACGTCGCGAGCGGCGGCACGGTCGGTGTGGACGGCGCGGTGCTGGGTGTCGCGGCCGCGCGCGCGTTGAGCGCCGCACTGAACGCGCGCGGCGTGCAATTGCGCACCGACCTCGACCTGTTCGACGCGATCTGGGCGCAGCGCCCGGCGCTGCCCGCCGACGCCGTCTTCGAGCACGCCGCGCCGCAAGCGGGCGTCACACGGGCGGACAAGCTTGCGCAGGTGCGTCGCGCGATGGTCGAGAAAGGCGCGCAGTGGCACTTCATCTCGACGCTCGACGACCTCGCCTGGCTGCTGAATCTGCGCGGCGCCGACGTCAGCTACAACCCGGTGTTCGTCGCGCACGCGCTGATCGGCGTGGATCGGGTGTCGCTATTTATCGCCGACGGCAAGGTGTCGCCGGCGCTCGCCGAAGTGCTCGCGCGCGACGGCATCGGCGTCGAGCCGTACGCGAAAACCGCCGACGCGCTTGCCGCGCTGCCAGCCGGCAGCATGCTGCTGATCGATCCGCGCCGCATCACGTACGGCTCGCTGCAGGCGGTGCCGTCGTCGGTCAAGGTGGTCGAGGCGGTCAATCCCTCCACTTTCCTGAAGTCGTGCAAGACCGCCGCCGATGCCGCGCACGTGCGTGAGACGATGGAGCAGGACGGCGCCGCGCTCGCCGAATTCTTCGCGTGGTTCGAAAGCGCGCTCGGCCGCGAGCGCATCACCGAGCTGACGATCGACGAGCGTCTGACGGCAGCTCGCGCGCGCCGTCCCGGATTCGTGTCGCTGAGCTTCGCGACGATCGCGGGCTTCAATGCGAACGGCGCGATGCCGCACTATCGCGCGACCGAGGAGTCGCATGCGGTGATCGAAGGCAACGGCCTGCTGCTGATCGATTCGGGCGGCCAGTATCTGAGCGGCACGACCGACATCACACGCGTCGTCCCGGTCGGCACGCCGGGCAGCGAACAGCGCCGCGATTTCACCGTCGTGCTGAAAGGCATGATCGCGCTGTCACGCGCGCAATTCCCGCGCGGCATCCGCTCGCCGATGCTCGACGCGATCGCGCGCGCGCCGATCTGGCAGGCCGGCGCCGACTATGGCCACGGCACCGGTCACGGGGTCGGCTACTTCCTGAACGTGCACGAAGGCCCGCAGGTGATCTCGCACTACGCGCCGGCCGAACCGTGGACCGCGATGGAGGAGGGCATGATCACGTCGAACGAGCCGGGTCTGTATCGGCCGGGCAAGTGGGGCGTGCGAATCGAAAACCTCGTGCTGAACGTGGCGGCGGAAAAAACTGAATTCGGCGACTTCCTGAAGTTCGAAACGCTGACGCTGTGCCCGATCGACGCGCGCTGCATCGAGCTGTCGCTGCTGCGCGACGACGAGCGCGCGTGGCTCAACGCGTATCACGAGACGGTGCGCGCGCGCCTCGCGCCGCATGTATCGGGCGACGCGAAAGCGTGGCTGGAACTGCGCACGCAACCCATCTGAGAGCATAGCGACGACCTTCCAAAGGAGCGTGGTGCATGGCGATCAAGGCAGTGGTGTTCGATTTCGGCGGTGTGCTGATCGACTGGAGTCCCGAGTACCTGTACCGCGAGCTGATTCCCGACGAAGTCGAGCGCCGCTGGTTCCTCACGCACGTCTGCTCGATGGACTGGGTGATCCGCCAGGATGGCGGTCAGCCGATCGTCGAAGCCACCGACGAGCTGATCGCGCGGTTTCCCGATCACGAACCGCTGATCCGCGCGTTCTATGAGCGCTGGCACCAGATGGTGGCGGGTGTGCTCGACGACGGCATCGCGCTGATGGAAAAGCTCGAAGCGGCCGAGGTGCCGCTCTTCGGGCTGACCAACTGGTCAGCCGAGACGTTTCCGTACGCGTGGGAGCACTATCCGGTGCTGCGGCGGTTTCGCGACGTCGTCGTGTCGGGGCGCGTGAAACTCGTGAAGCCCGACCCGGCGATCTTCGCGGAGATGCGTCGGCGCATCGAACTGCAAATGCCCGGTGTCGAGCCGGCCGAACTCGTCTTCATCGACGACAACGCGAAGAACGCCGAAGCCGCGACGGCGCTCGGCTGGCACGGCGTGCATCACACGAGCGCCGCGCAAACGGAAGCCGAGCTGCGCGAGTTGGGCTTGCCGGTTTGAGCTGACCGCCGCCGCTACTGCCCCAGCAGATTCTTCAGCGCATTGCCGAGACCCTTGACGGTCTCGCCCGCACCCTTCGCGACGCCCTCGACGCTGACCCCGAGCGCCTGCGCAAACCCGGCGCCGATGCGCGTGAGGATCCCTTCGCGCACCGAGAACTTCGGATCGCGCAGATCGCCGTCGAGCACGAAATGCAGCGTGATATTGCCGTTATGCGTCTTCAGCGCCGCGACGGCGGCGCGGGTCGGAATCGACATGAACGTCTCGAGCGGATTGTCGGATTCGGCGAGCTGCAGATTGTGGACTGTCATCGTGCCGGGCGCATGGAGATGATAGTTCCGCACCGTCGATTCGATCGTCAGATCGACGGTGCCGCCCGTCACCTGTGCGCGCGTGCCGGCCTTCTTCAGCAGATACTGATCGAGCATCGCAATATCGACGCCGTGCAGCGTGCTCGTCGTCTGCGAATCGCGGCTGGCGATTTTGATCCAGCCGTCGAACGTCACGGTGCCCGTATGCGCCGGCCCCTTCATCGAGCCGCGAACGCTGACATGGGTCGGTTCGGTAAGCGCCGGCAGATGCAGATGGTCGACGCTCGCGTTCGCGTCGCTGACCGTGACCTTGAACGGCGGCGGCCCGACAGTCATGTCGTAGAAATGGAAGTTGCCGTGTTCGAAGCGGACATGGTCGACCAGCTTTTCGCGCGGGATCGGCGGCGCCGTGCCGGCGTTGCCCGGCTGATCGCCGCGGTTCAGCGATTCGCGCAGGTTCGGCAGCAGATTCAGCGAGCCGTCCTTCGTGCGTAACACGGCCATGTCGAAGCCGCGCACGACGACCTCGCGGATATGCATGCGCCGCGCGATCAGATCGCGCACGTCGGGGGTGATCGTGATTTCGTCGGCGCGTAGCGGTTCACCCGCTGGCCAGCCAGGCGGCGCTTTTAGCACGACGTGGGTGAGGCGTACCGAGGTGAGGCCGACGTCGATACTGTCGGCGCTGCCGAGCGGCCCGAGCGCCGCGCTGACGCGATTCTTGACTTCCTGTTGCGCGAATCGCATCGCGCCGATCGCGATCAGAACCAACGCCAAAAGCGTTGCCCCCACGATGACGATCCAGCGCCTGCCCTTCGACATCGCCATGCCTGTCTCCTCGTCGCCGCGTCGCGCGGCGCTGTGTTGACCGTCTGTCGCGTGCGCGAGACTTTCACGCGCGCCTCCATCTAGCGATGGTTAGCAACGCGCATGCCCCGCGGCCCGTCCGGCATCGCGCCGGACGGGCCGTCGTCCGCCCGCTTCCTAACGCGAGATCGGCTTGTAGCGCAGGCGCTTCGGCCGCGCGCCTTCCTCGCCGAGACGCGCGCGCTTGTCCGCTTCGTATTCCTGGTAGTTGCCGTCGAAGAACGTGACTTGCGAGTCGCCTTCGAACGCGAGGATATGCGTCGCGATGCGATCGAGGAACCAGCGATCGTGCGAAATCACGAGCACCGAGCCCGCGAATTCGAGCAGCGCGTCTTCGAGCGCGCGCAGCGTTTCGACGTCGAGGTCGTTCGACGGTTCGTCGAGCAGCAGTACGTTGCCGCCCGCGATCAGCGTCTTCGCCAGATGCAGACGACCGCGCTCGCCGCCGGACAGATTGCCGACGATCTTCTGCTGGTCGCCGCCCTTGAAATTGAAGCGGCCGATATACGCGCGCGACGGCGTTTCGTACTTGCCGACCGTCAGCACGTCCGCGCCGCCGGAGATTTCCTCGAACACGGTCTTGGTGCCTGCGAGCGCTTCGCGGCTCTGGTCCACGTACGCGAGCTTGACGGTCGGACCCTGCACGATTTCGCCCGAATCGGGTTGCTCGCGGCCGGTCAGCATACGGAACAGCGTCGATTTGCCGGCGCCGTTCGGACCGATGATGCCGACGATCGCGCCGGCCGGGATCTTGAAGCTGACGTTATCGAGCAGCAGCCGGTCGCCGTACGACTTGCTGACGTTCTTGAACTCGATCACTTCATTGCCGAGGCGGTCGCCGACCGGAATGAAGATTTCCTGCGTTTCGTTGCGCTTCTGGTAGTCCTGGCTGTTCAGTTCCTCGAAGCGCGCGATACGCGCCTTCGACTTCGCCTGGCGGCCCTTCGGGTTCTGGCGCACCCACTCGAGTTCCTTCTTGATCGCCTTCTGGCGCGCGGACTCCGACGCTTCTTCCTGCTTCAGACGCTCTTCCTTCTGATCGAGCCAGCTGCTGTAGTTGCCCTTCCACGGAATGCCGTGACCGCGGTCGAGTTCGAGAATCCACTCGGCGGCGTTGTCGAGGAAGTAGCGATCGTGCGTGACGGCGACCACGGTGCCCGGGAAGCGCGTCAGGAACTGCTCGAGCCATTCGACCGATTCCGCGTCGAGGTGGTTGGTCGGCTCGTCGAGCAGCAGCATGTCGGGCTTTTGCAGCAGCAGCTTGCACAGCGCGACGCGGCGCTTTTCGCCCCCCGACAGATGCTCGATCTTCGCGTCCCATGCCGGCAGGCGCAGTGCGTCGGCGGCGATTTCGATCTGCTGCTCGGCGCTGCCGTCGGTCGTTGCGAGGATCGCTTCGTACTTCGCCTGCTCGGCGGCCAGCGCGTCGAAGTCGGCGTCCGGCTCCGCGTAGGCCGCGTAGACTTCGTCGAGCTTCTTCTGCGCGTTGAACACGTCGCCGAGGCCTTCCTCGACCGCTTCACGCACGGTTTTCTGCGGATCGAGTTGCGGCTCCTGCGGCAGATAGCCGATGTTCAGGTTCGGCATCGGTGTCGCTTCGCCTTCGATCTCCGTGTCCACACCGGCCATGATGCGGATCAGGGTCGACTTGCCCGAGCCGTTCAGGCCGAGCAGGCCGATCTTCGCGCCGGGGAAGAACGATAGCGAAATGTCTTTCAGGATCTGGCGCTTGGGCGGCACGATTTTGCCGACCCGGTTCATGGTGAAAACGTATTGGGCCATTTGCTTGCAGTGGACGTTGACGACGCCGGCCGCGTGCGGGCGGGCAGTCGGGGGTGAATGGGTAATCGGTGTGAGGGCCGGGCGGAACACCCGGCGCCGGCCGGCGCACGCTGCCGCGCGCGGCATGTGGTTCAGGTGGCATTGTACTTCGCGGCGAGGGCCGGGCGGCAGGGGAGTCCGGCGGCGGGCCGCCGTCGCGGCGCTCCGCGGGCGTCTCAGTTCGCGCGCCGTCCAGTCGCCGGATCGAAGAAGTGCAGATGCTGCGCGGGCAGCACGACCTGCAGCGCCTCGCCGGCCGCGGGACGATGCGCGTGAGGCAGCCGCGCGGTCACATCGTGCTTGCCCCAGCGGCCGTGCGCGAGATTGTCCGCGCCGAGAATTTCGCAAGAATCGACGCTCAGTGTCGCGAACGGTGCTTTGGCCGTGCCCGGGCTCAGATGCTCGGGGCGAATGCCGAGCATCCACTCGCGGCCTGTCGCGACTTCGCGGCCGATCGACGGCACGCCCGCGAGCGGCAGCTTCGGGCCGTTGCCGGCGACGTCGAAGGTCGAGCCGTCGTCCGCGACACGGCCTTCGAGCAGGTTCATCCCCGGCGAGCCGATGAAACTCGCGACGAACAGCGTGGCCGGCCGCTCGTAGACTTCGGTCGGCGCGCCGATCTGCTCGGCGTGGCCCTGGTTCATCACGATCACGCGCTGCGCCAGCGTCATCGCTTCGATCTGATCGTGCGTGACGTACAGACTCGTGGTCTTGAGGCGCGCATGCAGACGCTGGATTTCGAGGCGCATTTGCACGCGCAGACGCGCGTCGAGATTCGACAGCGGCTCGTCGAACAGAAACACCGCCGGCTCGCGCACGATCGCGCGGCCCATCGCGACGCGCTGCCGCTGTCCGCCCGACAACTCGCGCGGCTTGCGCTGCAGCAGCGCGCCGAGCTCGAGAATCTGCGCGGCGGCTTCGACGCGTTTCGCGATCTGCGCACGATCGACGCCCGCGATCTTCAGCGCGTAACCCATGTTCTCGGCCACGCTCATATGCGGATACAGCGCGTAGTTCTGGAACACCATCGCGATGTTGCGATCCTTCGGCTCCAGCTCGTTGACGACCTTGCCGGCGATCGAAATGCTGCCGTCGGAGATGCGCTCGAGCCCGGCGACCATCCGCAGCAAGGTCGATTTGCCGCAGCCGGACGGGCCGACCATGACGACGAATTCGCCGTCGGCGACGTCGACGTCGATGCCGTGCAACACGAACTGTTTGCCGTCGTAGGTTTTCTTAACGCTTTGCAGAGTCAGTGCAGCCATGCCGTTCTAGCCTTTTGTTTTTGAGTGCTTGTCGCTGTCCGCCATACCGGATCATTTTTCCGAATCCACGAGGCCGCGCACGAACCAGCGCTGCATCGTCAGCACGACGGCGAGCGGCGGCAGCATCGCGAGCAGCGTGGCCGTCATCACCAGATGCCATTCGGTCGCGGTATCGCCCGAGGCGATCATTCCCTTGATGCCGATCACCGCGGTGATCAGCGACTGCTGGCTGGTGATCAGGATCGGCCACAGATACTGGTTCCAGCCGTAGATGAACGTGATCACGAAGAGTGCCGCCATCGTGGTCCGCGACAGCGGCAGCACGACGTCCCAGAAGAAGCGCAGCGCGCCCGCGCCGTCGATGCGCGCGGCTTCCATCAGCTCGTCCGGCAGCGTCTTGAAGAACTGGCGGAACAGGAACGTCGCGGTCGCCGACGCGATCAGCGGCAGCGTCAGACCGGTGTACGTATTGCTCAGATGCATCGACGACACCACCTGCACGGTCGGGAAAATCCGCACTTCGACCGGCAGCATCAGCGTGATGAAGATCAGCCAGAACGCGAGCGTGCGAAACGGAAAGCGGAAGTAGACGATCGCGTACGCGGAGATCATTGACACGGCGATCTTGCCGATCGCGATGACGAGCGCCATCACGAGGCTGTTGAACAGCATGCGATTGAACGGCGCCGCGGCGTTGCCGGTGCCCTGCGTCCAGATCGTGACGATGTTCTCGAACAGATGCGTGCTCGGCACGAGCGACAGCGGCACCGTGAACACCTCGTGCTCGCTCATCGTCGCCGCGCAGAACGCGACGTACACCGGAAACACCACCAGCGCGACGCCGATGATCAGCACCGCGTGACAGAACAGGTCGAAACCGCGTCGGTTCTCGATCATGAGTATTGAACCCTGCGTTCGATGAAGCGGAATTGCACGACGGTCAGTGCCACGACGATGATCATCAGGACGACCGACTGCGCGCCCGAACTGCCGATGTCGAGCCCCTGGAAGCCTTCGGCGAAAATCTTGTAGATCAGCGTGCGGGTGGCCTGGCCTGGGCCGCCGCCGGTCGCCGCGTCGATCACGGGAAAGGTGTCGAAGAACGCGTAGGTGATGTTGATCACCAGCAGAAAGAACGTGGTCGGCGACAGCAGCGGCAGGGCGATGCCGAAGAAGCGGCGCACCGGACCGGCGCCGTCGATCGCGGCCGCTTCGATCAGCGAGCGCGGAATCGCCTGCAGGCCCGCATAGAAGAACAGGAAGTTATAGCTGATCTGCTGCCAGACTGACGCGAGCACGACGAGGAACATCGCCTGACCGGGGTTCAGCGCGTGATTCCACACGATGCCGTGTTTCGCGAGCGCATACGTGACGAGGCCGATGCTCGGGTTGAACAGGAACGACCACAGCACCGCGGCGATCGCGGGCGCGACCGCGTACGGCCAGATCAGCAGCGTTTGATAGGCCTTCGCGCCGCGCGTCACGCGGTCCGCGCAGACCGCGAGCAGCAGCGAGACCACGAGGCCCGACACGGTGACGAGCGTGCAGAACACGATCGTCGTGTTGAACGACGCCAGATACAGCGGGTCGGCGAACAGCTGTTTGAAGTTCGCGAGTCCGACGAACTCGCTCGACGTACCGAACGCGTCCTGGGTTTGCGTCGATTGCCAGAGCGCGACGCCCGCCGGCCACAGGAAGAACACGAGCGTGATGAGCAGCTGCGGCGCGACGAGCAGGTAGGGCAGCGCGCTGGTGCCGAAGTAGGAGCGCTTTTCCATCGGAATGTCCAGAGTGTGCTGCAACGACGGGTTCCCGCGCGGGAGCGCCGGAACCCTGCCTGCAGGCGATGCTTAGTTGCCGGCCTTTTCGAAGCGGCGCAGCAGGTCGTCGCCGCGCGCGACGGACGAGTCGAGCGCCTGTTGCGGCGTCTTCCTGTCCGCCCACACCTGTTCGAGTTCTTCGTCGATCACGGTGCGGATCTGCGGCATGTTGCCCAGACGCAGGCCCTTCGTGAACGGCAGCGGCGGCTTGTTCAGCATCTGGCGGATCGCGGTGTCGCTGCCGGGGTTCTTGTCGTAGAAGCCCTGCTGGCGCGTCAGGTCATACGCGGCGGTCGTGATCGGCAGATAGCCGGTGTCCTGATGCCACTTCGCGGCGACTGGCGCCGTGGCCAGATAGGCGAGGAACTTCGCGACGCCCTTGTAGACGGCCGGGTCCTTGCCCGACAGCACCCACAGGCTCGCCCCGCCGATGATCGCGTTCTGCGGCGCGCCCTTCACGCTGTCGTCGTACGGCATCATGCCGGTGCCGAAGTTGAACTTCGCGTATTTCTTGATCGTCGCGAGCGAGCCTGACGAGTTCGTGACGATGCCGCAGTCGCCGCTATAGAACTTCGACACCGGTTCGTCCTTGCGGCCGACGTAAGTGAACGTGCCGTCCTTCGCCATGTTCTGCAGGAACTGTATGTGCGCGACCTGCAGCGGCTTGTTGAATTCGAGCTGCGCGTCCATGCCGTCGAAGCCGTTGTTACGCGACGCGAACGGCGCCGCATGCCACGCGCTGTAGTTCTCGAGCTGAATCCAGCTTTGCCAGCCCGACGAGTAGCCGCACGACATGCCCGAGGCCTTCAGCTTCTGCGCATCGGCGTGCAACTCGGCCCAGGTCTTCGGCGGCTGGTTGGGATCGAGGCCAGCCTTCTTGAACGCATCCTTGTTGTAGTACAGCACCGGCGTCGAGCTGTTGAACGGCATCGAGATCAGTTCGCCGGTTTTCGAGTCGCTGTAATAGCTCGCGATGGTCGGCACGAAGGCTTTCTGATCGAGCGGCAGGCCCGCGTCCTTGAATACCTGCGTGACCGGGACGATGGCTTTCTTCGCCTGCATCATCGTCGCGGTGCCGACCTCGTAGACCTGCAGGATGGCCGGCGCATTGCCGCTGCGATAGGCGGCGATGCCGGCGGCGAGGGTCTGGTCGTAGGTGCCCTTGAACACGGGTACGATCTTGTAGTCGTTTTGCGATTTGTTGAAGTCGTTCGCGATGTCGTTCAGACGTTCACCCAGTGCGGCTTCCATGGCGTGCCAGAACTGAATTTCGGTCGCGGCGTGAGCCGCCTGGCTGACGCCGATGCTCAATACAGCGGCGACGGAAAGTGAACGGAACAGCGGCTTGTAATTCATCGATTTGTCTCCGGTTCGGAAGGGGCGCGGACGCGAATCGCGCGATTCTAGTTGTGTTCGATGACATTCCGGCGGCGGCGCGGACCAAGGGTGGCGGCGCGCCGGAAGCCGAAATTTAGCATTGGCTGTCAGGGAAAAGAAATAAACGGGAGGCGAATCGGGAAGATTGCGGGTGATGCAGGTCATGGCGAGGTGTCGCATCGATGTGCTTCCGCGACCATTACCACTTTTGACGTTCGCCCATCTGGCGATACCGTAAGCTCGATCGCTCGATCGCTCGATCGCTCGATCGAGCGACCTGATATTGAGGTGTCCAACATGAGCTGGAGGTATCGCCAGACTTCGGGAAACCTGTCCCGAGACGGCAACCTGGTCGCTCGCGGATACTCGGGCAATGGTGCTTCGGGTGGAACGATGAAAAAATTCCTTGCGCCGCTGATCTTGGTGTGCGCGTCAGAAGCAGTGGGGGCCGTGCCTGGCAACACGCCTGCTGAGGTATCGGCGGCGATCCGCCGGCAAGGGGCAAGCGCGTTTTTCAGGTCGCTGGACGAAGCAGTTGTCGATAGGCGTTTCGAGCGGATCGGGACAGGCCGCGCAGATTGGGTTGCACTTGCGCCCAAACTGGCCATAGGGGCCGACGGCGCGAACGCGGAAGGTTTGGGAATCGCTCTTGCCTATGCGTTGCCGAGAAATCCTGCAGCTGTGCTGAAGGTCGTAGACCCTGTCGAAGGCGACAGTCACATTCTCGCGGTATCGCGTGTGTGCGGCATTCCGTTTATTGACGATGCGCCGAAAAACGACAAGGCCAAAGCGTTGCGCGCTGTTTCGGCGGTCACGACTGCAAATCCGCACATCAAGGCCCGTTGTCTCGACGCGTTGCGGAAGTCGTAGCGCGCAAACAAAAAAGCCCGCAAGCCGCGATATTTTTGCCCCCATCTCGGAATTGAAGTCACTGCAGCGGAAGCTGGCGACCGCACTGGAAGAATGCATTTCTGATATCGAAAAGCTTACCAACAGAACAAATAAAGCATCCCACGGCTTTCGACCTGGGAAGAGCATTCTCACCAACGCTTCCGCTCAACTGCACACGATGTCGAGGAACCGGCGTCCATCTCGAGAACAGAAATGGAGGCCCATCATGGAGTGTTCATTGACCTTAGCCGCGCCAGATTCAATTCGCGGAGATACTCGGGACCACGGCATTTGATGGCGGGCTGCAGTAGTCCCTTCTTTCCGCGTGCGATGAATTCAAGCGGCTTGACCACCATTCCCTCTCCACCCGATTCGGTAAGCGTGCGCCACCATTCGATGGCCTGACTGCATTGCTGGTCAAGGCTTTTGGCCGTCGCCTCATCCAATTGAACTGCTCGTGCGCACCGAGCATCTGAAGGATTATCTCGCTGCGCGCGACATGGGGCTGCAGACGGCGAGCTTCTTCGAGCGGGACGCAATCCTTGCGGATGCTGCGCACATCAACTGGGAAGGAAACCGCGAAGACGAAACACCGTCAGGCTCTTGGGAAGGAAGAATCTTGCCTATTCATCGAGGTGGCGGTGAGCCGTTTGGTAGCAGTACAAGCGTATTTCACGTCTCGAATGAGGGCGTTGACCATGCGGAGGACGTCCCGAAGTTTGACCTGCCAGCTTTGGGTGCAACTAGCCAGACATGGTCGGTGCAGGCTACTGGCGACAAACTTTATCGCGTGATTGGCGAGCTTTGGCGCAACGAATGGATTCCTCCCGGTGACAATAGTCCTCGTGTGCGCGGCGACCAGGTACGCCCCACCGCCTTTTTCATCACCGATGGCTCCGGCAAAACAGAAAGCTACCTAACGCTAGGCCAAAAGGGGCAATGGCTATGGTTCAAGCCAGACGTAGTAAATGCGCTGCTCCAATATCGCGATGGACGGCTGTCTTGGCACACGCGTACCACGGGTAGCGCTGGTTTCGACGAACGCTCTACAGTTCATTTTGGCCTCAACGATATCGGCCTGATGAACGTCTATGCGAAAGATATCGGTCAGCTCGACGATTGGCAACAGAGGGTCTGGGCCGCCCACAACGTCGCTCCCGATGGTCGCGTATCTGCTGAACTATGGAAAGCGCAGATGTACGCGGTACCGGCCGACACCCAAGCGCCTGAGAAGTTCGTTCGGTCGGGGCTCGATTTGGTTAACCGTACAACGCAATCACGGTACGGTACGACGGTCTTTCGCGAACACGCGGATGTAACTCGGATTATCGCGAGTTGTCATCGATTCCGCGCCATTCAACCACAAGGTATTCTCTCTCTGGCTAAGGACCTTGCGCGATTGAGCGCTGACAGTATAGATGCGAGAAATCTGCAAACTGTCCTGAAGAGAGATGAGAAGCAGATGCTGAAATCGTTAAAGTCGCTGGAAGCAATTGTCTCGCTCTCCGTCGGTGACGAGGAAGCTCACGACGTGATGGCTCCGCTCTTCGGAATCTACGACTTGCGCTTAGCCGATGCCCACCTCGCAACGAGTGACCTCAGCAGCGCCTTTTCCCGGGCAGGCGTAGATACAGGGGCGCCGACCGTTAAACAGGGATTTCAAATTCTTGACGCGTTTGTCGGCACCCTCTACACAATCGCTCGCATCATACAAGGCGATGAATCCAACGATACGTCACCGTTTCCGCGATAGCCTGCGCGAGGCGTTTATCGTCAAGGCCTCGAGACACCAACGCGTCGACAAGTTATCCATGACCCCCGCTATCAATAAAAAGACCCATAAATTTTCTCAACTTATGGGCCCCAGGTTGTCTGGTTATGCTTCTACCTACAGCGTTTAACCCATAGATAAATTCAATATGAAAAAAATTTACTTCGACACAAACGTTTTAAGTTACCTAAGGAGCGGGTCGAATCTCGAACTTAACGCACGATTTGCGCAGTTTTCTTCCAACGACATAGTCGTTTTCAGTCCGGCCCATTTGGAAGATATTGCTGCATCCGCGATGCGCGACAATACGGATGCGAAGATGATTGATGAGGAAATCGAATTTCTCCATAAGATTGCAAAGCGGCATGCTCTCCGCCCCGTGACCCGAGACGATGTTGTCCTATATGACGAAGCTCCGCAAGATTGCTACGCGCGCGTCATCGACCAGTACGGGAAAAACGACGATGCCGAGGAAATCGAGAGTGCGGTCGTCGCTGATGCCAATCGCAATCCAGCCGGCGCCCCACGGGAAATGAATAATATAGCGCCGGAAGACATTCTTACTCCAATCGTCTATCGGGAGCTAATCGCTTTGCGTCTGTCGTCCAAAGGGTACATCGACGAGAGCGAGGAGGTTGGGAGCTTAAGATGGACCTTCGCGGATTTGAAAGGCAGATTCAGCGTCTTCGAGGCATATGTAAATCTTTCTGCAAACATCCTCGAGAAGCTTGGTTACTATCGAGAGAAGGAAGATAAATACAGAGCGCGCCTCCATGATGTTTCGCACATCATATACGGTGCGTATTGTGATGTTTTCGTATCCGCCGACAAGAAGCTCGTAAAGAAAGCCAAGGCCATATATAGCCTCCTTGGAGTTCCGGTCGAAGTGATTGAACTAAGCGATTTTTGTCGCGCGTAGTGAACTGCGGCACTAAGGGGGCGAGCGTGTCGGCTCCTCCTACGCCGCCTCCGCAAATATTCGGGCAAACCGCCTTTCTCATTCCACTGTCATCGACCTAGCAGATAGCACGTTTCGACTGCGTGATTTGGCGGTTTTGCTTTCAGCGTATGGGTTGCCTGAGGCCCAGCTTCAAGATGGGGGGCGCCGCCTGCGGCGGCTTAAAACCGGAAGACAAAAAGCACCTAACGCCGACCTCTTCGAATCAACCGAGAGGTATGTGAGGGCAAGGCGCTGCGCGTCAAAACTGCTTCTTATTCGTCGAAGCATGTCCATAGGACCTGCAACGTCGGGGTGGCATGTCCATATTCTCTACTTCGGGGTGAACAAAAAGTTCATCACGTCGCCATCATGCACGACGTACTCCTTGCCTTCCGCGCGCATCTTGCCGGCTTCCTTCGCGCCTTGTTCACCCTTGTAGGTGATGTAGTCGTCGAAGCTGATCGTCTGCGCGCGAATGAAGCCGCGCTCGAAGTCGGTGTGGATTGCGCCGGCCGCCTTCGGCGCCGTATCGCCGACGTGGATCGTCCACGCGCGCACTTCCTTCACGCCGGCCGTGAAGTAGGTCTGCAGGCCGAGCAGCTTGAAGCCCGCGCGGATCACGCGGTTCAAGCCCGGCTCATGCATGCCCATGTCGGCGAGGAAGACTTCCATGTCGGCTTCGTCGAGGTCGGCGATTTCCGCTTCGACCGCCGCGCACACGGCCACGACCGGCGCGCCTTCAGCAGCCGCGAACTTCGTGATCGCGTCGAGGTGCGGGTTGTTCTCGAAGCCGTGTTCCTTCACGTTGGCGACGTACATCGTGGGCTTGGCGGTGATCAGGCAGAACGGCTTGAGCGTGGCCTTTTCTTCATCGGTCAGATCGAGCGCGCGGACCGGCTTCGCCTGGTCGAGCTGCGCGCGAACCTTCTCCAGCACCGCCGCGTTCTTCGCGGCTTCCTTGTCGTTACCCGACTTGGCCGCCTTGGAATAGCGCGCGAGCGCCTTCTCGACGGTGGCGAGGTCGGCAAGCGCGAGCTCGGTGTTGATCACCTCGATGTCCGACAACGGATCGATCTTGTTCGCGACGTGAATCACGTTGTCGTCTTCGAAGCAGCGTACGACGTGCGTGATCGCGTCGGTTTCGCGGATGTTCGCGAGGAACTGGTTGCCGAGGCCTTCGCCCTTGCTCGCGCCGGCCACCAGACCGGCGATGTCGACGAACTCGACCACGGCCGGCAGGATGCGCTCCGGCTTGACGATTTCGGCGAGCGCCTTCAGCCGCGCGTCCGGCACCTCGACGATGCCGACGTTCGGCTCGATCGTGCAGAACGGATAGTTTTCGGCGGCGATTCCCGCCTTGGTCAGCGCGTTGAACAGGGTGGACTTGCCGACGTTGGGCAGGCCGACGATGCCGCATTTGAGGCTCATGGAAATCCTTCAGTGAATCAGTAGGTTGCGTGATGCGCTCGACGCTGCGCGCGGATTCGGAAAGCCTTCGCGCAAGGTGGGGCGCGGCAGGCTCAGCGGAGCGGACAAGACACCGAATCGGGGCGTTGGCTCGACGATTGAGTGCGAGTTTTCACGGAAAGCGCAATTGTAACCCGTTCGCCCGCGCGGACCCGCCGGCGCATTGGCGCGAAGCCACTGTAGAATCGTCAGTTCAGAGCCCGCAGAGCTCAATTTCCGGGGGAGCAGCGTGGGAATCATCAGATGGGTTGGGATCGGCGTGGTCGCCGCGGTCGTGGTGGGCTCGGTCGCGACATGGGTCGCGCCGAATTTCGACGAAGCGCAGGCCACCACGGACCGGCAGACCATCGATTGTTTGACGACCCACCTGTCGCACGAAGATCACGCCGACATCGCGCGGTTCGCCGATAAGAACGACTACGACTCGCTATGGCGCGTGTTCGACCGCGTGTTCCCCGACTGCGCGGTACGCAGCGATCAGCGCGATCGCAAGGCGGAACTCGAGGCGGCCGCGTGGCGCAACCTCTCGTCCAATCGCGACTTCTTGCGCATGCGCGAGGCGAACGCGGCGCTCGCGGCAAGCGCCGCGACGCATTAGCACGACGCATCGAGGCCGCGCGGCCACCGGCCCGGGACTCAAATGCGCGTGGCCGCCAACGCATGAAGTGCGGGTTGCGCGAGCGGTCGGCATCAGACTCGCACAGTCCCGCCGACAACCTCAGGCTCTGCCCCCAGACACCATGTCCGGCACGAGCCCGCGAGGCCCCGCGCACAGCGCTCAACGGCCGCGCCCGTCGATCCGTCCCCCGCAACCCCCGCGGCTATAATGCGCGCATGAACGCACACCACCAGACCTTTGATGCCGCCGTGATCGGCGGCGGGCTCGTCGGCAAGACCGCGGCGCTCGCGCTCACGCAAGCCGGACTGCGCGTCGCACTGCTCGCGCAGCCTTGCGCGGTGCTGCCCGCCGGTGCTGTCTTCGACTCGCGCGTCTATGCGTTGTCGTCGAGTTCGCAGGCCTTGCTCGAGCGGCTGCGGGTCTGGCAGGCGCTCGATCACACACGGCTCGGTCCCGTCTACGATATGCGCGTCTACGGCGACGCGCACGCCGAGCTGCATTTCTCGGCGTTTCAGGCATCGGTACCGCAGCTTGCGTGGATCGTCGAGTCGTCGGTGATCGAGCGCGCGCTCGATGCCGCGCTGCGCTTCCAGCCGAATCTCACGTGGTTCGACGCGCGCGCGCAGGCGCTCGATTTCTCCGTCGACAACGCGAGCGTCGGCCTCGCGAACGGCAGCGTGCTCGAAGCGGATCTGGTAGTCGGCGCGGACGGCGCGCACTCGTGGGTGCGCGCGCAGATCGGCTCCAAGATGGTGCGCCGCGACTACAGACAGATCGGTGTGGTCGCCAATTTCAAGGCTGCGAAGCCGCACGGCGAAACCGCGTATCAGTGGTTCCGCGACGGCGAGATCATCGCGTTGCTGCCGATGCCGGACGGCCACGTGTCGCTGGTCTGGTCGGCGCGCACCGAACACGCCGAGCAGTTGCTCGCGCTCGATCCCGAGCGGCTCGCCGCCGAAGTCGAGCACGTGAGCGGTGAACAGTTCGGTGCGCTCGACTGCGTGACGCCCGCGCAGGGCTTCCCGCTCGCGTTGCAGACCGTGGACCGGCTCGTCGCCCCGCGGGTCGCGCTGGTCGGCGATGCCGCGCATCTGATCCATCCGTTGGCAGGACAGGGCATGAACCTCGGCTTGCGCGACGTCGCCGCGCTCGCGAGCACGATCGGCGGCAAGGAGTCGTTCCGCGATCTCGGCGACATGGTGCTGCTGCGTCGCTACGAACGTGCGCGCCGCGAAGACATTCGCGCGCTGATGATCGCCACCGACGGTCTGCAGAAACTGTTCTCGGTGCCCGGTCCGCTCGCGCGCGCCGTGCGCAATACCGGCATGGCGTTCGTCGGCGCGCAGCCATTCATCAAGCGCTGGCTCGTGTCGGCCGCGCTGGGGTAAACCGCAACGAGGCGTCGGGCGGATAGCCGATGGCCGGTCGCCGGCGCCCGGGACAGGTATCATGACCGGATCGAAGCGCTGCGATCCGCCCCTTATCCGACCCCCGATCGAACCTGATCGAGCCTGATTGAACAGATAGGCGGCCGAAACTCGCGGCCGTAACGTAAAAAACGCGCAGGTGCGCGACTGACTCCAGGACTCCAGCATGAACAAGACCTTCCGCATCGCCGCCGCCGCGCTCGCGATCGGTGCCGCTGTGCTCGGCTGCTCGGCGCAGGCCGACCAGACCACCGACAAGCTCAAGGCCACCTTGCAAACCCGTCTTTCCGACGTGACGATCAAAAGCGTGTCGAAGACGCCGATCGCGGGCCTGTACGAAGTGAATCTTGGCACGCAGATCGTCTACAGCGATGCGAGCGGCGACTACCTGATGCTCGGCGATATGGTCGACTCGAAGACGCGCAAGAATCTGACCGAGGCACGCCTGTCGGAAACCAACCGCATCGACTTCGCGAGCCTGCCGTTCGGCAACGCGGTGAAGGTCGTGCGCGGCAACGGCGCGCGCAAGATCGCGGTGTTCTCCGATCCGAACTGCCCGTACTGCAAGCAGCTCGAAAAAACGCTGCTGTCGATCGACAACGTGACGGTCTACACGTTCCTGTACCCGGTGCTGTCGCCCGATTCGACGGCCAAGTCGAAGTCGATCTGGTGCTCGGCCGATCGCGCGAAGGCGTGGGAATCGTGGATGCAGGACCGTCAGGCGCCGACCGCCGCCGCCACCTGCGACACCGCCGCGATCGACAAGAACCTCGCGCTCGGCCGTGCGATGAACGTCGAAGGCACGCCGACGGTGTTTCTCGCCGACGGTCGCCGCCTGCCCGGCGCGGTGCCGGCAGATCGGCTCGACAAGGAACTGTCGGCCGTGCACTGAACAGCGCGCAGCGCCACAGCGCCACGCCCGCCCCGGGCGCGCAACAGATGCAACGTTCAAACTGAAGGAGGCGCACGCAGCGCCTCCTTTCGCATCGAGCCCCGAACTTCTCCGCCTCACTCTCCTGACACTCCCAAGCACCGCCGATGAAGCCGATCCGCTACACCATCGTTCCGGGTAACCCCGCCGCCCACCTGTTCGAAGTCACCGTGACCGTCGCCGATCCCGATCCGGCCGGCCAGCGTTTCATGCTGCCGGTGTGGATTCCGGGCAGCTACATGGTGCGCGAGTTCGCGCGCAACATCGTCACGCTGCGCGCGGTGAACGACGCGGGCCGCAAGGTGCGCGTCGAGAAGATCGACAAGCACACGTGGCAGGCCGCGCCGGTCAAGGGAGCCTTGACGCTGCGCTACGAGGTGTACGCATGGGACCTGTCGGTGCGCGCCGCGCATCTGGACGACACGATCGGCTTTTTCAACGGCACCAGCGTGTTCCTGTCGCCGCTCGGCCATGAGGACGCGCAGTGCGTGGTCGATATCCAGAAGCCGCAGGGCGCCGCGTATCGCGGCTGGCGCGTCGCGACCGCGCTGCCGGAAGCGCGCGGCACGAAGCGCTACGGCTTCGGCGAATACCGCGCGCAGAACTACGACGAACTGATCGACCATCCTGTGACGCTCGGGGAATTCGCGCTCGCGACGTTCAAGGCGCACGGCGTGCCGCACGACGTCGTGATCGGCGGTCGCGTGATCGGGCTCGACATGGAGCGTCTGTGCAAGGACCTGAAGCGCATCTGCGAAGCGCAGATCGCGATGTTCGAACCGAAGTCGAAGAAGGCGCCGGTCGAGCGCTACGTGTTCATGACGCAGGCTGTCACCGACGGTTACGGCGGGCTCGAGCATCGCGCATCGACCGCGCTGATCTGCAATCGCACCGATCTGCCGGTGCAGGGCCGCGAGCCGATGAGCGAGGGCTACCGGACCTATCTCGGTCTGTGCAGCCACGAGTATTTCCACACGTGGAATGTGAAGCGGATCAAGCCGGCCGTGTTCGCGCCGTATGACCTCGGCGTCGAAAACTACACGTCGATGCTGTGGCTGTTCGAGGGCTTCACGTCGTATTACGACGACCTGATTCTCGTACGCAGCGGTGTGATCTCGCAGGACGACTATTTCGGCCTGCTCGGCAAGGTGATCGGCGGGGTGCAGCGCGGCAGCGGGCGCCTCAAGCAGAGCGTCGCCGAAAGCTCGTTCGATGCGTGGGTCAAGTACTACCGGCAGGACGAGAACGCGCCGAACGCGATCGTCAGCTATTACACGAAGGGCTCGCTGATCGCGCTCGCCTTCGACCTGACGATCCGCGCGCAGACCGGCAACCAGAAATCGCTCGACGACGTGATGCGTCTGCTGTGGAAGCGCTTCGGCCGTGACTTTTATCGAGGCAAGCCGGTCGGCGTCGACGAAAGCGAGATCGAGGCGATTTTCGCGGAAGCGAGCGGCGCGCAACTGGCCGAACTGTTCGCCGAGGGCGTGCGCGGCACGCGCGATCTGCCGCTCGACGCGCTGCTCGCGCCGTTCGGCGTGGCGCTCGCGCCGGACGTCGACAAAAACGGCAAGCCGTCGCTCGGCGTGCGGCTACGCGGCGGCGCGGATTGCGCGCTCGCGACCGTGCACGAGGGCAGCGCCGCGCAGAAGGCGGGCCTCTCCGCTGGCGACGTGCTGATCGCGATCGATGGTCTGCGCGTGACCGGCGGGAATATCGATGCTCTGCTGACGCGCTATCAGCCGGGTGCGAAGGTCGAGGTGCACGCGTTCCGTCGCGACGAGCTGCGCGTCACGCAGGTGAAGCTCGACGGCCCCGAAGTGGCCCGCTACAAGCTCACGGTCAGCGATCACCGTCCCGCCGCGCGCAAAGCCCTTGAGCGCTGGCTGACGAAGTGATCGGCGTGGTGGTGGGCCGCACCGGGCGGTCCACCGATCGTCGCCTGTCCCGTCGTCAATCGGTGGAGGAGGACGGTTGATTGTTCTATCCATGCAACAATCCTTCGCCGCCGGACGGCTTTTTCGCCGGCCGGTAAAAAAACACAATGACTTCACTCGCGCAACACTGCGCGCCCCTACTGGAGTCAACCATGACCACGATCCTGCAAATCAACTCGGCAGCCCGTTCGCAAGGCGCGAACTCGACGCTTCTCGTCAACGAGCTGACGGAAAAGCTGCAACAGTCGAATCCGGGCGCGCAAGTCGTCGTCCGTAACCTGCAAGCCGAACCGCTGCCGCACCTCGACGACGCCGTGCTCGGCGCGTTCTTCACGCCGGCCGACCAGCGCACCCCGGAACAGGCCGCGATCGCCGCACGCAGCGAAGCGCTGATCGCCGAACTGCAAGCCGCCGACGTCATCGTGATCGGTGCGCCGATGTACAACTTCGGCATCTCGTCGCAACTGAAGACGTACTTCGACTTCATCGCACGTGCGGGCATCACGTTCCGTTACACCGCGAACGGCCCGGAAGGCCTCGTGACGGGCAAGAAGGTCCACGTCGTGTCGGCGCGCGGCGGCAAGTATCTCGGCACGCCGAACGATAGCCAGACGCCGTATCTGAAGAGCTTCCTCGGCTTCCTCGGCATGACCGACGTGAACTTCATCTACGCCGAAGGCCTGAACCTGGGCCCGGACGCCGCGAACGCCGCGCTGAGCTCGGCACGCGAAGCGATCGCCGCGGTTTAAGCGGGTTTGTCCTGCCGCATTGCGCAGCTTCGATGCGGCGCGAGCGGTGAAAAGAATAACGCCACGGATGGGTTCATCCTCCGTGGCGTTTTCGTTGTGTATCGCAATCTTCTGACGACGACGCTCTCACGCAAGCATTTGCGCGTCGTCCGGTAGACGCCAGTCGATCGGCTCCCGGCCGTGCTGCAACAGATACTCGTTCGCCTTCGCGAAATGCCCGCAACCGAGAAAGCCGCGATGCGCGGACAGCGGCGACGGATGCGGCGCCTCCAGCACATAGTGCGACTTGCCGCCGAGTAGCGCGCGCTTCGCCTGCGCATGCGCGCCCCACAGCATGAACACGAGGTTCTGATGCCGCGTCGCGAGTTCGTGGATCAGCGTGTCGGTACATTTCTCCCAGCCGCGTTTCGCGTGGCTCGCGGCGCTGTCGCGCTCGACGGTCAGCACCGTGTTCAGCAGCAGCACGCCCTGTTTGGCCCAGCTGTCGAGGCAACCGTGCTGCGGCGTCTGGTGACCGAGACTCGCGGCGATTTCCTTGAAGATGTTGCGCAGCGACGGTGGCGGCCGCACGTGCGGCGCGACCGAAAACGCGAGACCGTGCGCCTGCGGCGTGCCGCGGTCTTCGCCGTGGTACGGATCCTGGCCGAGGATTACGACTTTCACTTCGTCGGGGCTCGTCAGGCGGAGCGCGCGGAACACGTCGGCCGGATAGATCGTTTTGCCGGCGGCACGCTCACCGTCGACGAAGCGGCACAGCGGCGCGTAGGTGTCGCTGTCGATGAAGGGTTTCAGGTGTGCGCGCCAGGCCGCGGGTAGCGCGGCGAATTGTGCTTCAAGCGTGGGCGGGGCGGCGCTGGGGTCGGCGGAGGCTGCGGCGGGGGCGACATCGTCGAACAGCGATGCCTGCGGCAAACTGGAGCGGGTGCGGGAAGCGGAGGTCATGGCGGGGAAGTGTCGCAGCAAACGCGGACTAGCTCAAGTTGCGGCAAGCGAGCGCATGAGGTGCCGCGGGTTTCGGGCAACGCGCTCACCTGGCGCGCAACCGATACCCGCGCTGCGCCTTGCTGATGTCATCCGGCGCGAGGCCGGCAATCCGTTTGCCGAGTTCGGCGGCGAGCGTGTGAAGCGCCGCTTCGTCGCCCGATTTCAGTTCGAGCTCGATCTCCGAGATCGGCGCGCGGCGCGCTTCATCGTCGACTTCGGCAAGCACGTCGCCCTGATCGATCGCCGCCTCGATCTGAGCGCCGTCGGAGTCGAGCAGCCATAGCGTGCGCGTGAAATTGGTGTGGAACAGCTCGATCAGCGCAGGCGCGGCCTGTTTCAGTGCATCCGCGGCGGCGGGTTCGTCGCAAGCGCTCAGCAACGATTCGATTTCGAGCTTCGCGCCCGCGACCGGCAATTCCCATTCGTGCCGGCTATGCAAGCCGTTCGTCGCCGTGCCGACCGTCTTGAAGGTCTGCAGCCAGCCGTCCGGGGTCTGCCGTAGACGCAGCGCGCTCTTTGACGACGCCAGCGTCAACTGCGGCGTATCGAAGTAAATGTTCACGAGCTTGATCGCGCGTCCGTTCTTGCCGGCGCGCGCGGCGAACCACTGCGTCGCCGCCTGCACCTGCGAAGCCGGCAGCGCCAGCTTGATTTCGCGTTCCATGCCCATGCTGGGTGTCCTTGTTGCGTGGATTTCTCTGCGCCCGATACGCCGATACGTCGATACGACGCTCAGAAAAACATCCGCGCGAGTTCCACGCCCGGCTCGTCCGCGCGCATGAACGCTTCGCCGACAAGGAAGGTATGCACGTTCCGCGCGCGCATGCGCTCGACGTCGTCGCGCGACAGGATGCCCGATTCGGTCACGACGATGCGATCGTCGGGAATCGCGTCGAGCATGCCGAGCGTCGTGTCGAGCGAGGTTTCGAAGGTGCGCAGATTGCGGTTGTTGATGCCGATCAGTGGCGTCTTCAGCGTCAGCGCTTCCTTGAGTTCATCGCTGTCGTGCACTTCGACGAGCACCGCGAGCCCCAGCGAATGCGCGAGCGCTTCGAGGTCCTGCATCTCGGCGGTTTCGAGCGCGGCGGCGATCAGCAGGATCGCGTCGGCCCCCATCGCGCGTGCTTCGACCACCTGATACGGATCGACGATGAAGTCCTTGCGTATCACCGGCAACTGGCACGCGGCGCGCGCTTGCTGCAGATAGGCGACGCTGCCCTGGAAGAACTGCACGTCGGTCAGCACGGACAGACACGCCGCGCCGTGCTTCTCATACGAACGCGCGATGTCGCCCGGCACGAAGTGCTCGCGCAGCACGCCCTTCGACGGGCTCGCCTTCTTCACTTCGGAGATCACCGCGGCGAGACCCGCCGTGTGCTTGGCGCGCAATGCGCCGACGAAGTCGCGGAGATCGCGCGACGACGCTTCGAGCCGCAGTTCTTCGAGCGGCACGCTTTGCTCGGCCGCCCGGACTTCTTCGCGTTTGACCGAGATGATGCGGTCGAGGATGTCGCTCATAAATGTCTCGCTACGTGATTACTGCTTGAATTGCTGGGTGAAGCGCACCAGTTCGTCGACCTTCGCGCGTGCCTTGCCGCTCGCGATCGCTTCGCGCGCGAGCTCGATGCCGTCCGCGATCGTGGCCGCGACGTTCGCCGAATAGAGTGCCGCGCCGGCGTTCAGCGTGACGATTTCCCGCGCGACGCCGGGCTTGTTGCTGAGCGCGTCGAGCAGCATGACCTTCGACTCGCCCGCGTCGGCGACTTTGAGCGTGCGGTTCGACACCATCTGCATGCCGAAGTCTTCCGGATGGATCTCGTACTCGCGGATCTCGCCGTCGCGCAACTCGCCGACCAGCGTGGCGCCGCCGAGCGACACTTCGTCCATGCCGTCCATCCCGTACACGACGAGCACGTGTTTGGCGCCGAGGCGCTGCATCACGCGCACCTGAATGCCGACGAGGTCGGGGTGAAACACGCCCATCAGCTGATTCGGCGCGCCGGCCGGATTGGTGAGCGGCCCGAGGATATTGAAGATCGTGCGGATGCCGAGTTCCCGGCGTACCGGCGCGACGTTTTTCATCGCCGGATGATGGTTCGGCGCGAACATGAAGCCCATGCCCGTTTCCGCAATCGATGCCGCGACCTGCTCCGGCTGCAGATCGATGTTGACGCCGAGCGCTTCGAGCACGTCCGCGCTGCCCGACTTGCTCGATACGCCGCGATTGCCGTGCTTTGCGACCTTCGCGCCCGCCGCGGCCGACACGAACATCGTCGCGGTGGAAATGTTGAACGTGTGCGCGCCGTCGCCGCCGGTACCGACGATATCGACGAAGTTCGAGTTGTCCTGCACGTCGACGTGCCGCGCAAATTCACGCATCACCGTGGCGGCCGCGGTGATTTCGCCGATGGTCTCTTTTTTGACGCGCAGGCCGGTGATGATCGCCGCCGACATCACGGGCGAGAGTTCGCCGCGCATGATGAGGCGCATCAGGTGCAGCATTTCGTCGTGAAAAATCTCGCGGTGCTCGATGGTCCGCTGCAAGGCTTCCTGGGGCGTAATGGACATGATCTCGTCTCTCCTTGTGTCAGGCATTGCGCGGCGCCGCGTGATGCGAGGCCTTGCCGGCGACGGCGAGCTTCGACTGCTTGACGAAGTTTTCGAGCAGCGCGTGGCCGTGTTCGGACAGGATCGATTCCGGGTGGAACTGCACGCCTTCCACGGCCAGTTCCTTGTGGCGCACGCCCATGATTTCGCCGTCTTCAGTCCATGCCGATACTTCGAGGCAGTCGGGCAGCGATTCGCGTTCGATCGCGAGCGAGTGGTAGCGCGTTACCGTAAAGTGCTTCGGCAGGTCTTCGAATACGCCCTTGCAGTCGGTTTCGATCGTGCTGACCTTGCCGTGCATGATGGTCTGCGCGCGCACGACGCGGCCGCCGAACGCCTCGCCGATCGCCTGATGGCCGAGGCACACGCCGAGAATCGGCGTCTTGCCGGCGAATTCGCGCAGCACGTCGAGCGTGATGCCCGCGTGTTGCGGATTGCTCGGGCCCGGCGACAGGCAGATGCGCTCGGGGTTCAGCCTGGCGATTTCATCGAGCGTGATTTCGTCGTTGCGGTAGGTGCGCACGTCTTCGCCGAGTTCGCCGAAGTACTGCACCAGGTTGTAGGTGAACGAGTCGTAGTTGTCGATCATGAGCAGCATGGTGTGTCTCCGGTCAGAAGTCGCTATCGAGGCCGTCCTGGACCTGCTCGGCGGCGCGCATTACCGCGCGTGCCTTGTTCTCGGTCTCCTGCCATTCGGATTCCGGCACCGAATCGGCGACCACGCCCGCGGCCGCCTGCACATACAGATTGCCGTTGGCGATCACGCCGGTGCGGATCGTGATGGCCAGATCCATCTCGCCGGTGAAGGACAGATAGCCGACCGCCCCGCCGTACAGGCCACGCTTGACGGGCTCGAGCTCGTCGATCAGTTCCATCGCGCGGACCTTCGGCGCGCCCGACAGCGTGCCGGCCGGGAAGGTGGCGCGCAGCACGTCGAAATTGGTCATGTCGTTCTTGAGCTTGCCTTCGACCGAGCTGACGATGTGCTGCACGTGCGAGTACTTCTCGATCGCCATCTTGTCGGTCACGACCACCGAGCCGATCTGCGCGATGCGGCCGACGTCGTTGCGCGCGAGGTCGATCAGCATCACATGCTCGGCGATTTCCTTCGGATCGTTCAGCAGCTCGGTAGCGAGCGCGGCATCGCGCTCGGGCGTGTTGCCGCGCGGACGGGTGCCGGCCAGCGGGCGGATCGTGACGATACGGTCCTCGCCGCGCTTTTCCTGGCGCACCAGAATCTCCGGCGACGCACCGACCACGTGGAAGTCGCCGAAGTTGTAGTAGTACATGTACGGCGACGGATTCAGCGAGCGCAGCGCGCGATACAGCGACAGCGGGTTGTCGCGGTACGGCTTGATCAGGCGCTGGCCGACCTGCACCTGCATCAGTTCGCCGGCGGCGACGTATTCCTTCGCCTTGCGCACGGCCGCCAGGTAATCGTCTTTCGCGAACTCGCGGTAGATCTCGGTGCGTACGCTGGCCGACACGACAGGCGGCTCGACGGTGACGCGCAGCCGCTGGCGCAGTTCGCGCAGACGGTGCTTCGCTTTCGTGTAGGCCTCAGCCTGGGTCGGGTCGGCGTAGACCACCAGATAGAGCTTGCCGGCGAGGTTGTCGATGACGGCGACTTCCTCGGTCAGCAGCAGCTGGATGTCGGGCAGATTGAGGTCGTCTTTCGGCGCGCTGTGCGCGAGCTTCTTCTCGATATAGCGCACGGCGTCATAGCCGAAATAGCCGGCGAGACCGCCCGTGAAGCGCGGCAGCCCCGGGCGTTGCGCGACCTTGAAGCGCGCCTGGAATTGCTGGATGAACGCGAGCGGATCGCCGTCGTGCGTCTCGACGACCTTGCCGTCGCGGACCACTTCCGACACGCCGTTGCGCGTGCGCATGAGAGTCCGCGCCGGCAGGCCGATGAACGAATAACGCCCGAAGCGTTCGCCGCCGACCACCGACTCCAGCAGGAACGAGTTCGCGCCGTTGCGCTCGGTCTGCGCGAGCTTCAGGTACAGCGACAGCGGCGTCTCGAGGTCGGCGAGCGCTTCGGCGATCAGCGGGATGCGGTTGAAACCCTCGTTGGCGAGGGACTGGAATTCGAGTTCGGTCATGTTCCGATCCTGTACGGTGGTCCGGCGGCAGCAAGCGTCGGGCAAAGCGGGGCTAAGCGCCTTCGGTCGGGGCGTGGGTCGACGTTCTCGACACAATGATACCGACCGGCGCGGGTCTTCCATCGGCGCGTGCGAGCGGTGCGGGTGAGCAACGGTACCTTGCGGGTACGCGCAGGCTCAATCAGCCGATGCAGCTGCGCAAAAACAGATCGATGGAAAAAGCGCGTGAGCGCAGCGAAGTAAAAAACGGTTGCCGAAGTCGAGCTTCAGCGTACCTCAGGCGAGGTTAGCGCGACCAGCGACGCCAGGGCCAGGCTCCCCGGTCGATGCTAATCAGACTCCGTTTTTTATTCAGAAACATGAGGATGAAGGACTGTTAAGTCGTGGATTGATGCGCTGCGATCGCCCTGGCGGCGTCGAGCAGCGAGGCAACTATACCATCGGATTTTATCGTTTGTATAGCTTGGCCGTGGTTGTACCCGTAGGGCACGGTCAGCGTCGCCATGCCGGCCGCGCGGCCCGCCAGCGCGTCGTTTTCCGAGTCGCCGATCGCCACCGTGGCGCTCGGCTCGACGCCGAGCTGCGCGGCGGCGGTCAGCATCGGAAGCGGGTCTGGTTTCTTTTTCGCGAGACTGTCGCCGCCGAGCACGACGCTGAAATACGGTGCAAGCCGGTACTGCTGCAGCAATTCGAGCGCGAAGCGGTGCGGCTTGTTGGTCACGCAGGCGAGCTTCAGGCCCGCGTCGCGCAGCGCGCGCAGACCGGCCTCGACGTCTGGATAAAGCCGCGTGTGCACGCCGTTGATCTTCGCGTACTCGGCCTGGTAGATCGCGAGCGCTTCGTCGAAGCGCTCTTGCGCGTGCTCGGCTTCGAAGCGCGGCGCAAGCACGCTGCGGATCAGATGCTCCGAACCCTTGCCGACGTAGCCGACCACTTCCTCGCGCGTCGTTTCCTCCGCGTCGAGCTGAGCGAGCATACCGTTCAGGCCGGCGGTGAAGTCGTCGGCCGTGTCGATCATCGTGCCGTCGAGGTCGATGATCGCGGCTTCGAGGCGCGGGCCGGTAAACGTCGGGGCGGGATACGGAGTGGTCATGAGGCGCTGGTTTTTAACGCTGGACGGTCGCGAGGGCGGCGCGCATCTTGTCGATCACGACCTTGTGATCGGGCTGGCCAAAGATCGCCGAGCCGGCCACGAACGTGTCCGCGCCGGCCGCCGCGATTTCCGCGATGTTGTCGACCTTCACGCCGCCGTCCACTTCGAGGTGGATGTCGCGGCCGGTGCGCTCGGTGTACGCGTCGATGCGTTTGCGCGCTTCGCGCAGCTTGTTGAGCGCCTCGGGGATGAACGACTGGCCGCCGAAGCCCGGATTCACCGACATGATCAGCACGAGGTCGACCTTGTCCATCACATGATCGAGATAGTTCAGCGACGTCGCCGGATTGAACACGAGGCCGGCCTTGCAGCCGTGGTCGCGGATCAGCGACAGCGTGCGGTCGATGTGATCCGACGCTTCCGGGTGAAAGCTGATCAGGTTCGCGCCGGCTTTCGCGAAGTCCGGCACGATGCGGTCGACGGGATGCACCATCAGGTGCACGTCGATTGGCACGTCCACGTGCGGGCGGATCGCTTCGCATACGAGCGGGCCGATGGTCAGGTTCGGCACGTAGTGGTTGTCCATCACGTCGAAGTGGATCCAGTCGGCGCCGGCGGCGGCGACGTTGCGGACTTCTTCGCCCAGGCGGGCGAAGTCGGCGGAGAGAATGCTGGGGGCGATGCGAAATTGCGTCATGACAGGGGGCCGATGCAAGCGGGAAAGCGCCATTTTACCGGTTTTGCGCGTGCAGACCGGGGCGCTGGCCGCGGTTGGCGTGGCGGAATCGCGCGATGAAACTTCGCAAAGTGCCGGCGCAAAAACGACATGGAGACTGGGCGCGGCAAAGCAGCCTTGTCCCAACGTCTTAGACACAGCTGGCCGAAAGGCGTATCCGGTTGCGGCCATGCCGCGCATCAAGCAGAATGCCATTCCATGAGCGCCGCATCGCCGCTGCACCCGCAGACCATTGGCGTTCGGGCCTTCCACGATTTTTCACAGCCCGTTTGATCAGATCGGAATCAGGATGAGCCAGTACGAATTCAGCGTCTCGGCGCAGGTGCACTACCTGCCCGAAGAATCGGACCCGGAGCGTCGCCAGTACGCCTTTGCCTACACGCTGACCATCCGTAACACCGGCCAGGTGCCCGCACAGTTGATCGCGCGTCACTGGATCATCACCGACAGCGAAAACACCGTCCAGGAAGTCAAAGGCCTGGGCGTGGTCGGTCATCAGCCGCTGCTCAAGCCGGGCGAGCATTTCGAATACACGAGTTGGGCAGTGATCGCGACGCCGGTCGGCACGATGCGCGGCGATTACTTCTGCGTGGCGGAGGATGGTGAGCGCTTCGAGGCGCCGGTGCCGGAGTTCGTGTTGCGCATGCCGCGAACGTTGCATTGAACCGGCGCGGTGTTGCGCGGTCTTTAATGAGTTCGTATCGGCGCGCGGCGCAGCGGGCAGTTGAGTGGGTGGTTGGATGAGCGCTCAGACGAGCGCTTGATGCACGAGGGGTTGCCCGGTTCTGTATGCAACCCGCCGGCCGGGGTCACTGCCGCTTTTGCTGTTGGGACCGTTCCGCCGGCTTGGCACGTCGCGCTTTTTTCTTGCCAGACGACGTCCACACAACGATAAAGACGAGCAGGAACAGCGCGAGCAGCGATTCCAGCGCGAAGATGAGCATCGGGTATTCGTCGAACAAATCAGACATGGCGGTTTCCATCAAGAACGAACATTGTATGCGTTTTGTCCGCCGAGCCGGCGCGTGGGTCGGTGCATTGTCGGTTGCGGTGTTGCTTGCCTCCTGCGGCGGCGGCGGCGCGCTCCGGCCTTCGCCGCCGAGCGGCGCGGCGATCATCCCCGGCCAGATCGCGTCGTCGCGCTTGACCGCGGTTGCGTGGCAGCAGGTGCCGGGCTGGCAGGACGACTCGCTGATCGGCGCGACGGCCGCGTTGCGGCAAAACTGCACGAGGCTCGCGCGTCAGCCGAACTGGTCGCGTGCATGCGCGGCCGCCGCGCAAATCGACGATCTCGACGTCACCGGTGCGCGCGCCTTCTTCGAAGCCTACTTCACGCCGTTCCAGCTCGCGAATAGCGACGGCACGCTCGACGGTCTGGTCACCGGTTACTACGAGCCCCTGCTGCGGGGCTCGCGCACGCGGCATGGGGTATATCAGACCGCGCTGTACCGCTGGCCCGCCGGCTATCGCGCGGGGGCGCCGTTGCCGGCGCGCGCCCAGCTCGAACGCTCGGGCGCGCTCAGCGGCAACGAACTCGTGTGGGTCGACGACCCGATCGAAGCATTCTTTTTGCAGGTGCAGGGCTCCGGGCGCATCGTGATGGAAGACGGCAGTGTGATGCGCGTCGGCTTTGGCGGTACCAACGATCAGCCATACAAGTCGATCGGACGCTGGCTGCTCGATCATGGCGAGGTCACACCCGCGCAGGCGACGATGCAGGGCATCAAGGCATGGGCACGCGCGAATCCGACGCGCGTCGATGGATTGCTCGACACCAATCCGCGCTTCGTGTTTTTTCGCGAGATGCCGTCGGCCGAAAGTATGCCGAGCGGCGGCGCGGACGGTCCGATCGGCGCGCTCGGCGTGCCGCTGACGCCGGAGCGCTCGATTGCGGTCGACCCGAGCGCGATTCCGCTCGGCACGCCGGTGTTCCTGCAGACCACACGGCCGCTGACGAACTCGCCGATGAACCGCCTCGTGTTCGCGCAGGACACGGGCACCGCGATCAAAGGCGGCGTGCGCGCCGACTACTTCTGGGGCCTCGGCGACGATGCCGGTGATCTGGCTGGCAAGATGAAGCAGGGTGGCCGGATGTGGTTGCTGCTGCCGAATTCGTGAGGCGGTGGGGCGCAGGCGGAAGCGTGACTGCCGTTTGAGTTACGGCGGTTTTCGGGAGGCGGGTTGGAGGCTGCCGCGAAGCCGTCAATAGAAGTCGTGGAAATCGGCGTCACGTTCGGATCAGGATCCGTGCGTGACGCCGTTTTTTGTTGGGCTCTTACGCTGCGCGTCGTTGCCGGTTGCCTGACTTAGAGCCCCGATCTGCGCTTGTCGACCACCCGCCGTGCCTTGCCCACCGAGCGTTCGATTCCATTCACGGCCAGCACGTTAACCACCGCGCTTACGCCAATCAGCGCCTTGATGTCGTACGCCAGCGCGTTTTTCGCGGTGGTTAGCGCGGAAGTATCCGGCGCGCTTTCGGGGCACGGTTCGACGTTCAGCGTCAACACGTCGAGCGGCCCTTCCTTCGTCAGTACGATCTGATAGTGCGGCGCGAGCGCGTGCTGCTTGAGCAGCAACTCTTCGATCTGCGTCGGAAACACATTGACGCCACGGACGATCATCATGTCGTCCGAGCGGCCCGTGATTTTTTCCATACGCCGCATCGTGCGGGCGCTGCCCGGCAGCAGGCGCGTGAGATCGCGCGTGCGGTAGCGGATGATCGGCAGCGCTTCTTTCGTCAGCGACGTGAACACGAGTTCGCCGAGTTCGCCATCGGGCAGCACCTTGCCCGTTTCGGGGTCGATGATCTCGGGATAGAAATGGTCTTCCCAGATCGTCGGGCCGTCTTTGGTCTCGACGCACTCCGAGGCGACGCCCGGCCCCATCACTTCGGAGAGACCGTAGATGTCGACCGCGTCGATGCCCATGCGTTTTTCGATCGCCTCGCGCATTTCGTTGGTCCACGGCTCAGCGCCGAAGATGCCGATGCGCAATGAGCAGCTAACCGGGTCGATACCCTGGCGCTCGAGTTCGTCGGCGATCGACAGCATGTAGCTCGGTGTCACCATGATGATGTCCGGCCGGAAGTCCTGGATCAACTGCACCTGCTTTTCGGTCTGGCCACCGCCGAACGGAATCACGGTGAGCCCCGCGCGCTCGGCGCCGTAATGCGCGCCGAGGCCGCCCGTGAAGAGGCCGTAGCCGTAGCTCACGTGCACCTTGTCGCCGCGCTTCGCGCCGGCGGCGCGTATCGAACGGGCGACAAGATTCGCCCACGTGTCGATGTCGCGCGCCGTATAGCCGACGACGGTCGGCTTGCCGGTCGTCCCAGACGATGCATGGATTCGCGAGATCTGCTCCTGCGGCACCGCGAACATGCCGAACGGATAGTTGTCGCGCAAATCCTTCTTCGTCGTGAACGGAAAGCGCGCGAGGTCCGCGAGCGACTTGACATCGCCCGGATGAACACCGGCTTCGTCGAACTTGCGCCGGTACACCGGCGAATTTTCATACGCATGGGTGAGTGACCATTTGAGCCGTTCGAGTTGGAGCGCGGCGAGCTCGTCGCGGCTGGCGGTCTCGATCGGATCGAGCGGAAGAGCGGTGCTCATCGAATGTCTCCTTGCTGCCTCAGTATCTGAGTCTGATATGTAACGCGTTGGCGTCAGAGAGCCGCGCAGACAGTTGTCCGCGAGGGCGGCTCTGGCTTGCCGCCGCTCAATGTTAGTCGCCGGCGGGAATCAGGTTGCCCTTGATTTGCGCCGACTTGCCGCGAAACATCGCGACGGTCTCGCCGGCGCGATTCGTGACGCGAATATCGTAGATGCCAGTGCGCCCGCTCGATGTCTGCTCGACCGCTTCGGCGCTCAGCACGTCGCCGCCGTAGACCGGCCGGAGGTATTCGATCGAGCAGCCGGCGGCAACCGTATTGATGTTGTAGGTGTTGCAGGCGAACGCGAAGGTCGAATCGGCGAGCGTGAAGATCAGGCCGCCGTGGCAGATCTGATGGCCGTTCAGGAAGTCGTCGCGCACCGCCATGCGCAGCCGCGCATAGCCGGGGCGCACTTCGAGAATCTCGAGCCCGAGCGCGCGACTGCAGGCGTCGCTTTCGTACATCGCGGCAGCTGTCGCGCGGGCGAGTTCGTCGGCAGTCATCTGGTCGGGGCGGGTGGTTTGCGTGGACATCTCAACGCCCCTCGAAGCGCGGCGCGCGCTTTTCGATAAATGCCTGCACGCCTTCCGCGTAATCGTGCGAGGCGCCTAGTTGGCGCTGCAGATCACGCTCGAGATCGAGCTGCTGGTCGAGCGTTTGCGTCGTGCCGGCACGCATCGCCTGCTTGATCGCGGCGATCGCGCGCGTCGGTTGCTGGGCAAGCTGGGCAGCGAGTTTTGCCGCGGCCGGAGCCAGTTCGGCGTCGTCGAGCGCTTGCCAGATCAAGCCCCAGCTTTCGGCTGTGTCGGCGCTGAGCTTGTCGCCGGTGATCGCGAGGCCGAGCGCGCGTGCCATGCCAACGCGTTGCGGCAGGAACCACGTCCCGCCCGAATCCGGCACGAGGCCGATCTTCACGAACGCTTGGATGAAACTCGCGGAGCGAGCTGCGAGCACCAGGTCGCAGGCCAACGCGAGATTGGCGCCCGCGCCGGCGGCCGTGCCGTTGACCGCGGCGATCACCGGAAACGGTAGCGCTTGCAGACGGCGGATCAACGGATTGAAGTATTCATCGATCACGGCGCCGAGGTCGGTCATCGCGCCGGGCGTGAAATCGAGGTCGGCGAGATCCTGGCCGGCGCAGAAGCCGCGTCCCGCGCCGGTGAGCACGAGCGCACGGGCGCCGGACTTTTCGACCTGGTCGAGTGCCGCGCCGAGTTCCTGATGCATCGCGCGCGTGAAGCTGTTGAGCTTGTCCGGGCGGTTCAGCGTGATGATGGCGACGTGGCTCGATGAGTCGATGTCCAGCCGGATCGCTTCATATGACATGGGGTGTCTCCTCAAACTCTCTTTGGCCGATGGGCACGGTCGCTCGACTAGCGTCGGCGCGTGATGCCGATCCGATGTCTGATGTTAGTCAGAGCGCACGACTCGGTCCATCCGCCGAACGGCATAGGACGAAGTCGTGCGTTGTGCTGAAGCCTTCTTATGCCGTTCAGCCAGCTACCGCGGGCGCCGCTTTCGGTTCAACATGAACGCGGCTTTGAACGACACGGAAGCGGTTGGCGACGAAAGCGGCATCGGCAAGCGCGGCATTCGCGGCCGGGTTGGCGCCGGTGCCGTGAAAGTCCGAAAAAGCCGCGGACTGGTTGACGAACACGCCACCGGTCAGGTTGATCGACAGTGCGACGCCGCCGCGAATCGACGCTTCGTGCGCGGCGTCGAGCACGGCGTCGTCCGTGCTGTAGACCGCCAGCGTTAGCGCGCCGTGCTCGGCAGCAATGTCGCCAGCGAGGTCGAGTGACTGCGCGGTCGAGTCCGTCGCGATGACGAACGAGATCGGCCCGAACCATTCTCTCGTGAACTGGGCGCGGTCGGTCGAGGCGTCGAGTTGCAATACGAGCGGTGTGCGCACGCGAGCGCCCGGAAAGGACGGATGGTCGAGCGTCTGGCTCGCGACGAGAACGCGGCCGAGCCCGGCGGCTTCGTCGATGCGCTGCACGACGCCTTCGTTCTGGATCGCGCCGAGCAGTTCGACGGCGCGGGCCGGATCGGCGACGAGCTTTTGCACCGCACCGGCAAGCGCCTGGGAGACATCGTCAAAGCTGAGCGTGCCTTCCGCGGTGCGAATGCCGTCTCGCGGTACGTAGATATTTTGCGGCGCGGTGCACATCTGGCCTGAGTAGAGCGCCAGCGAGAACGCGATGTTGCGCGCGGCCGCCTTGATGTCGTCGACCGAGTCAATGACGATCTGATTGACGCCAGCTTTTTCGGTGTAGACCTGCGCGTGGTGCGCGTTGCGCTCGAGCCAGGTGCCGTTCTGGGTGCTGCCCGTGAAGTCGATCAGTTTGATCTCGGGGCGCTGGGCCAGTTGCTGGACGAGGGCGCCGTCGTTCGGGGCGGTGGCCAGCAGCGTGACGACGTTCGGATCGAAGCCCGCTTCGCGCAACACGTCACGCGCGATGCGCACGGTCAGCGCGAGCGGCAGGATCGCGCCCGGATGCGGCTTGACGATCACCGTGTTGCCGGTGGCCAGATCGGCGAACAGGCCCGGATAGCCGTTCCACGTCGGGAATGTGCAGCAGCCGAGCACGAGGCCGATGCCGCGCGGCACGACGGTGTAGCGCTTGTGCATCGCGAGCGGCGGGTTTTTGCCTTGCGGCTTTTCCCAGTGCGCGTCGGCGGGAATACGGCGCAGCTGATCCCAGGCATACGCGACCGCTTCGAGCGCGCGATCCTGCGCGTGTGGGCCCCCTGCCTGGAAGGCCATCATGAACGCCTGACCGGTCGTGTGCATCACGCTGTAGCCGAGCTCGAAGCTGGCGCGATTCAGGCGCGCGAGGATTTCGAGGCTCACGCCGATCCATGCCTGCGAGCCGGCGGCGCGCCAATCGCGTTGCGCCGCGGCAGATGCGGCGATGAGCGCGCTCGGGTCGGCTTTCGGGTAACGCACGCCGAGCTGGAAGCCGAACGGCGAAACCTCTGCGCCGACGGTCTCTCCCGTCGACGGTTGGTCCAGGTCGAACGTTTTGTCTAGAAGCGCCTTGAACGCGGCTTCGCCGTCCGCGTTGGCTGTTTCCCCGTACACTTTCGGACTGGGCATCTCGACGAACGGGCTCCAGTAGCCGCGCGTTTCGAGCGCGGCGAGCGCTTTGTGCAGCGTGTCTTCGTGCTTGGTGAATAGCGGATGTGTCATGGCAAAGAGGCTCGGCTGTACGTTGGGGAAATACCTGTCGAATAATTGACCGACCGGTTGGTTGGGGAATGGTAGCATCACCACAGACGATGCGCGAAGCGTTTTTCGCGTGCGATTAACCCTTATGGAGGCGGCATGGCTTACGAAAACATTCTGGTTGAGACGCGGGGACGGGTCGGACTGATTACGCTCAACCGTCCGAAGGCTCTGAATGCACTGAACGACGCGCTGATGGACGAACTAGGCGCAGCGTTGCGCGAGTTCGACGGCGACGAGTCGATTGGCGCAATCGTCGTGACGGGCAGCGAGAAAGCGTTCGCGGCCGGTGCGGACATCGGGATGATGGCGTCGTACTCCTATATGGATGTCTACAAGGGCGACTACATCACGCGCAATTGGGAAACGGTTCGCTCGATCCGTAAGCCGATCATTGCCGCGGTGGCGGGCTTCGCGCTCGGCGGCGGCTGCGAACTGGCGATGATGTGCGACATCATTTTCGCCGCCGACACGGCGAAGTTCGGTCAACCGGAAATCAAGCTCGGGATCATGCCGGGCGCGGGCGGCACGCAGCGCTTGCCGCGGGCGGTGTCAAAAGCGAAGGCGATGGACCTCTGTTTGACCGCCCGTTTCATGGATGCCGCCGAAGCGGAGCGCGCCGGACTGGTTTCGCGCGTGATCCCGGCGGCATCGCTGCTTGACGAAGCGGTCGGCGCGGCCGCCACCATTGCGGAATTCCCGCTGCCGGCGGTGCTGATGGTCAAGGAGTCAGTCAACCGAGCCTTTGAAACGACGCTCGCGGAGGGCGTGCATTTCGAGCGCCGCCTGTTCCATTCGCTCTTCGCCACCGAAGACCAGAAAGAGGGCATGGCCGCGTTCGTGGAGAAGCGCAAACCGGTTTTCAAGCACCGTTAATACGCTTGTCAAAATATCGCTTGCAAGTCCCGATGTCGGCGACTAGAATTCCGCTCTTTCGCGCTCCGGACGCCGGGGTGCGGAGAAGCGGGAAGCCTTTGATGGCGTGGGCTTCAGCGGCGTGGGCAGGTTAAGCGAGTGATAAAAACCTGTTGACGATCCGACGGAAGCTCTCCATAATCTCGTTTCTCTGCTGCAGACGCAGCGACGCAAACGAAGCGGTGCCGGGTAGTGGTGGTTCAGGTGGTTCAGGCACGGCGGGTTTGGCGGACCGATCTTTAAAAACTAACAGTCGATAAGTGTGGGCGCTTGATGCGGAATGCGGCGGCGGATTCTCCGGAGTCTGCTGTCAGGCAGAAGTATCAGAAGCCTCACACAGTATTAGAGGAAGGTTTGTCTGTCGCAAGACGGATCAATCATCGTCAGTACGTTGAGTGAGCGACCGGGTTCGAGAGAGCCCGAACACAGTAACAGGTTTGAACTGAAGAGTTTGATCCTGGCTCAGATTGAACGCTGGCGGCATGCCTTACACATGCAAGTCGAACGGCAGCACGGACTTCGGTCTGGTGGCGAGTGGCGAACGGGTGAGTAATACATCGGAACGTGTCCTGGAGTGGGGGATAGCCCGGCGAAAGCCGGATTAATACCGCATACGCTCGGGAGAGGAAAGCGGGGGATCTTTCGGGACCTCGCGCTCAAGGGGCGGCCGATGGCAGATTAGGTAGTTGGTGGGGTAAAGGCCTACCAAGCCGACGATCTGTAGCTGGTCTGAGAGGACGACCAGCCACACTGGGACTGAGACACGGCCCAGACTCCTACGGGAGGCAGCAGTGGGGAATTTTGGACAATGGGCGCAAGCCTGATCCAGCAATGCCGCGTGTGTGAAGAAGGCCTTCGGGTTGTAAAGCACTTTTGTCCGGAAAGAAAACCTCGTGGCTAATATCCGTGAGGGATGACGGTACCGGAAGAATAAGCACCGGCTAACTACGTGCCAGCAGCCGCGGTAATACGTAGGGTGCGAGCGTTAATCGGAATTACTGGGCGTAAAGCGTGCGCAGGCGGTGCTGTAAGACCGATGTGAAATCCCCGGGCTTAACCTGGGAACTGCATTGGTGACTGCAGCGCTGGAGTATGGCAGAGGGGGGTGGAATTCCACGTGTAGCAGTGAAATGCGTAGAGATGTGGAGGAACACCGATGGCGAAGGCAGCCCCCTGGGCCAATACTGACGCTCATGCACGAAAGCGTGGGGAGCAAACAGGATTAGATACCCTGGTAGTCCACGCCCTAAACGATGTCAACTGGTTGTCGGGCCTTCATTGGCTTGGTAACGTAGCTAACGCGTGAAGTTGACCGCCTGGGGAGTACGGTCGCAAGATTAAAACTCAAAGGAATTGACGGGGACCCGCACAAGCGGTGGATGATGTGGATTAATTCGATGCAACGCGAAAAACCTTACCTACCCTTGACATGTATGGAATCCTGCCGAGAGGCGGGCGTGCCCGAAAGGGAGCCATAACACAGGTGCTGCATGGCTGTCGTCAGCTCGTGTCGTGAGATGTTGGGTTAAGTCCCGCAACGAGCGCAACCCTTGTCCCTAGTTGCTACGCAAGAGCACTCCAGGGAGACTGCCGGTGACAAACCGGAGGAAGGTGGGGATGACGTCAAGTCCTCATGGCCCTTATGGGTAGGGCTTCACACGTCATACAATGGTCGGAACAGAGGGTTGCCAAGCCGCGAGGTGGAGCCAATCCCAGAAAACCGATCGTAGTCCGGATCGCACTCTGCAACTCGGGTGCGTGAAGCTGGAATCGCTAGTAATCGCGGATCAGCATGCCGCGGTGAATACGTTCCCGGGTCTTGTACACACCGCCCGTCACACCATGGGAGTGGGTTTTACCAGAAGTGGCTAGTCTAACCGCAAGGAGGACGGTCACCACGGTAGGATTCATGACTGGGGTGAAGTCGTAACAAGGTAGCCGTATCGGAAGGTGCGGCTGGATCACCTCCTTTCCAGAGCTGTGCATTCATTGCACTCAAGTGCTCACGCTTATCGGCTGTGGTTAGAAGAAACGCAGGCAGACGCAGGGGTCTGTAGCTCAGCCGGTTAGAGCACCGTCTTGATAAGGCGGGGGTCGATGGTTCGAATCCATCCAGACCCACCACGGTCTTGTCTGGTGAGCTGAAGGGCTGGGGCCGCTGGAATATCTGTGGGACTGGGGGATTAGCTCAGCTGGGAGAGCACCTGCTTTGCAAGCAGGGGGTCGTCGGTTCGATCCCGTCATCCTCCACCAATCCTCAATGCGCAGGGTTCTGCCTGAAGGCAGAGCGTTGCGCATTGGCGATTGAGCCAGTCAGAGCGGTATGAGGCACAGGCTTCATACCGGCTGCCGTTCTTTAACAATCAGGAAGAAGTAGTAAAGAGATTCACGAAAGGCACCTGGAGATGGGTGCTGAGTAGGTGAATCAGGGTTGTGATTGTATCGATGTATTTTAAAGGTGATCGAAAGATTGCCTTGGAATACGGCGCAACACGAATACTCAACCTGTAGCGAGTGCGTCTATCCCCTCCGGGGATGGGACCCACGTAAGCGCTAAAGCGCTAACGTGGGTCGACACAGAGACACACCCGTTATAGGGTCAAGCGAACAAGTGCATGTGGTGGATGCCTTGGCGATCACAGGCGATGAAGGACGCGGTAGCCTGCGAAAAGCTCCGGGGAGCTGGCAAACGAGCATTGATCCGGAGATGTCCGAATGGGGAAACCCACTCCTAATGGAGTATCCGTAGCTGAATCCATAGGCTACGTGAAGCGAACGCGGTGAACTGAAACATCTAAGTAACCGCAGGAAAAGAAATCAACCGAGATTCCCAGAGTAGTGGCGAGCGAAATGGGATCAGCCGGTACACGTTATCCGTATTGTTAGTCGAACGCTCTGGAAAGTGCGGCCATAGCAGGTGATAGCCCTGTAGACGAAAACAGCATGGAAGAACTGGGTGTACGAGAAGTAGGGCGGGACACGTGAAATCCTGTCTGAAGATGGGGGGACCATCCTCCAAGGCTAAATACTCGTGATCGACCGATAGTGAACCAGTACCGTGAGGGAAAGGCGAAAAGAACCCCGGGAGGGGAGTGAAACAGATCCTGAAACCGCATGCATACAAACAGTCGGAGCCCCGCTTTAAGCGCTTTCGGCGCATTCATGAAATGAATGCGTCAAAAGACATCAAGTCTGAAACATGACCACTGCGCGCTTGAAGTGGATTTAAGCGCGAGAGCGCTTAAAGCGGGGTGACGGCGTACCTTTTGTATAATGGGTCAGCGACTTACATTCAGTGGCGAGCTTAACCGATTAGGGCAGGCGTAGCGAAAGCGAGTCCGAACAGGGCGTCCAGTCGCTGGGTGTAGACCCGAAACCAGGTGATCTATCCATGGCCAGGTTGAAGGCACGGTAACACGTGCTGGAGGACCGAACCCACTAACGTTGAAAAGTTAGGGGATGAGCTGTGGATAGGGGTGAAAGGCTAAACAAACCTGGAAATAGCTGGTTCTCTCCGAAAACTATTTAGGTAGTGCCTCGTGTCTCACCTTCGGGGGTAGAGCACTGTCATGGTTGTGGGGTCCATTGCGGATTACTACGCCATAGCAAACTCCGAATACCGAAGAGTGCAATCACGGGAGACAGACATCGGGTGCTAACGTCCGGTGTCAAGAGGGAAACAACCCAGACCGCCAGCTAAGGTCCCCAAATATGGCTAAGTGGGAAACGAAGTGGGAAGGCTAAAACAGTCAGGAGGTTGGCTTAGAAGCAGCCACCCTTTAAAGAAAGCGTAATAGCTCACTGATCGAGTCGTCCTGCGCGGAAGATGTAACGGGGCTAAGCCATATACCGAAGCTGCGGATGCACAGTAATGTGCATGGTAGGAGAGCGTTCCGTAAGCCTGCGAAGGTGCACTGGAAAGTGTGCTGGAGGTATCGGAAGTGCGAATGCTGACATGAGTAGCGATAAAGGGGGTGAAAGGCCCCCTCGCCGTAAGCCCAAGGTTTCCTACGCAACGTTCATCGGCGTAGGGTGAGTCGGCCCCTAAGGCGAGGCAGAAATGCGTAGCTGATGGGAAGCAGATTAATATTTCTGCACCATTGTGAAATGCGATGGGGGGACGGATCGCGGAAGGTTGTCCGGGTGTTGGAAGTCCCGGTCCTTGCATTGGAGAAGGCGCTTTGGCAAATCCGGGCGCGCAATTCAAGGGTGCGAGGCGAGCCACTTCGGTGGCGAAGCAACTGGAAGGGGTTCCAGGAAAAGCCTCTAAGCTTCAGTTTCACAGTGACCGTACCGCAAACCGACACAGGTGGGCGAGATGAGTATTCTAAGGCGCTTGAGAGAACTCGGGAGAAGGAACTCGGCAAATTGGTACCGTAACTTCGGGATAAGGTACGCCCTCATAGCCTGACTGGCCTGCGCCAGAAGGGTGAAAGGGTTGCAATAAACTGGTGGCTGCGACTGTTTAATAAAAACACAGCACTCTGCAAACACGAAAGTGGACGTATAGGGTGTGACGCCTGCCCGGTGCCGGAAGATTAAATGATGGGGTGCAAGCTCCTGATTGAAGTCCCGGTAAACGGCGGCCGTAACTATAACGGTCCTAAGGTAGCGAAATTCCTTGTCGGGTAAGTTCCGACCTGCACGAATGGCGTAACGATGGCCACACTGTCTCCTCCCGAGACTCAGCGAAGTTGAAGTGTTTGTGATGATGCAATCTCCCCGCGGCTAGACGGAAAGACCCCATGAACCTTTACTGTAGCTTTGCATTGGACTTTGAACCGGTCTGTGTAGGATAGGTGGGAGGCTATGAAGTTGGGACGCCAGTCTCAATGGAGCCGTCCTTGAAATACCACCCTGATCTGTTTGAGGTTCTAACCTTGGCCCGTGATCCGGGTCGGGGACAGTGCATGGTAGGCAGTTTGACTGGGGCGGTCTCCTCCCAAAGTGTAACGGAGGAGTACGAAGGTACGCTAGGTACGGTCGGAAATCGTGCTGATAGTGCAATGGCATAAGCGTGCTTGACTGTGAGACTGACAAGTCGAACAGGTGCGAAAGCAGGTCATAGTGATCCGGTGGTTCTGTATGGAAGGGCCATCGCTCAACGGATAAAAGGTACTCTGGGGATAACAGGCTGATACCGCCCAAGAGTTCATATCGACGGCGGTGTTTGGCACCTCGATGTCGGCTCATCTCATCCTGGGGCTGTAGCCGGTCCCAAGGGTATGGCTGTTCGCCATTTAAAGAGGTACGTGAGCTGGGTTTAAAACGTCGTGAGACAGTTTGGTCCCTATCTGCCGTGGGCGCTGGATATTTGAAGGGGGCTGCTCCTAGTACGAGAGGACCGGAGTGGACGAACCTCTGGTGTACCGGTTGTCACGCCAGTGGCATCGCCGGGTAGCTATGTTCGGAAGAGATAACCGCTGAAAGCATCTAAGCGGGAAACTCGCCTTAAGATGAGATATCCCCGGGGCTTCGAGCCCCTTGAAGGGTCGTTCAAGACCAGGACGTTGATAGGTCAGGTGTGCACGTACAGTAATGTACTGAGCTAACTGATACTAATTGCCCGTAAGGCTTGATCCTATAACAGGTGTGTCTCGACCGGCGTTAGTGCCTGAGCACTGACGCCGGTCCGATCCCCGAAGGGGATTGGTGTGAACTCCCGCGGGAGCTAACAGAAACGCACGGTTGGGATTCAGTGTTGTGCCAGAAACAACACAACCCCCCACACTCGAATCCTTTACGCTTCTTCCCGATTGGCTGCGGCGCAACCGGTTGACTCCAACCCTGCGACGCAGCAACCCGTCATGCCTGATGACCATAGCGAGTCGGTCCCACCCCTTCCCATCCCGAACAGGACCGTGAAACGACTCCACGCCGATGATAGTGCGGATTGCCCGTGTGAAAGTAGGTAATCGTCAGGCTCCCCCCCAGTCAGAAACCCCACCCGCCGCGGTGGGGTTTCTGCGTTTACGCGGCCAAAATTAACAAACAGCATTGAAGCAAGCGACACCTCCGCCCGCCTCAACGCTTTTCAACTCGTTCTCCCGCTGCCGACGCAATATACCCCAGACCCGGCGATAACCATAGCTCGGCAGGTCAGTGACGGTCAGCCGTATTTCTTCGACCAGCCCGGCATCGTCCGTCTTCCTGGCGCTGCGTCCATCCTGCCAGTCGGCTGGACGTGCAAGCCTTGCCGCCACGTTTGAGCGCGCTACGCCGAGAACGTCGCAGACCTGCTTCACTGCTCGTCCCCCGGCAATGAGGGTGAGCGCGCAATCCATTTTCGCGACTTCGCCACCTCCACCGCCTCACGGAGAATCTCGTTCTCCATTGTCTTTTTGCCGAGCAGTCGCTGGAGTTTGCCGAGCAGTCGCTGGAGTTCCCTGATTTGCTTCAGCGCATCGCTCAGCTCCGACGCTGGTACGACTTCCTCGCCGGCACTGACAGCCGACAGGCTGCCATCCTGATACAGCTTGCGCCAGTGAAACGGCTGGTTCGGATTCACGCCGTGCTGGCGTGCAACCATCGAGACCGACTTGCCCGGCTCGAAACTCTCTCTCACCACCGCCGCCGGCGTTCCGGTCCCATCAACACTTCCATCACTTCTTGTTTGTTGTTAGTCAAAACCACAGTCGTATGCCTACCCGCTATTTTAAGTGGGGAACTGTGTCCGGCGATTCAGGGGGCCGCTCCATCAACTCTCTACTTCCCTTGCGCCAGAAACTTCTGCGCCAGTCGGACCCAATACGTCGATCCCACCGGCAACAACTCGTCGTTAAAGTCATAACTCGCGTTGTGCAGCATACAAGGGCCCGCGCCGTGGCCCGCCTCGCGGTGGCCGCCATCGCCGTTGCCCAAAAACGCATAGCAACCCGGTTTCGCCAGCAGCATGAACGAAAAATCTTCGGCACCCATGGTCGGTTCAACCGCGTCATCGACATTTTCCGCGCCAACGATCTCTTTCATGACCGACGCCGCAAAACGCGCTTCCTCGCTGCTGTTGATCGTCGGGGGATAGTTCCGGTGGAATTGGATCTGAACGGAGCAATCGTATGCTTCGGCTGTACTGTGCGCGATCTTGCGCATGCGTGACTCGATCAGGTCGAGCGTTTCTGTAGTGAAGGTCCGAACGGTCCCCGCGATCCATGCGTCGTCCGGTACTACATTGACCGCATCGCCCGCATGTATCTGCGTTATCGACAATACCGCAGTATCCAGCGGCTTTTTGTTTCGCGTGATGATGCTTTGCAGCCCGTTGGCAATTTGCACCGCCGCAAAGACCGGATCACGGCCATTGTGCGGTAGCGCTGCATGCGAGCCGACGCCCTTGATTTCGATGCGAAATTCATTGCTCGACGCCATGATCGGGCCTTCGGTCACGCCGAAGTGGCCCGCCGGCATGCCCGGCCAGTTGTGAATGCCAAACACGGCGTCCACGGGGAACTTGTTGAACAAGCCGTCGTTCATCATAGCCTTCGCGCCGGCGCCGCCTTCTTCAGCCGGCTGGAAAATGAACACGATCGTGCCGTCGAAAGCACCATGTTTGGCCAGGTAGTGCGCGGCACCGAGCAGCATCGCCGTATGTCCGTCGTGCCCGCACGCGTGCATCTTGCCGTCGTTCGTCGACCGATGATCGAAGCTGTTGAGCTCCTGGATCGGCAGCGCGTCCATGTCGGCTCGCAGGCCAATCGCGCGCGAGCCGTTACCTCGCTTCAATACGCCGACCACGCCCGTCTTGCCGAAACCACGGTGGGTCTCGATGCCCCAGGACTCGAGCGAACGCGCGACGAGATCAGCAGTCGCCGTCTCTTCGTAGCGCAGCTCCGGGTGGGCATGGATGGTTCGTCGAAGGGTCTGGATTTCGCCGCGAGCGGCCTGAATTTCGGGGATGAGTTTCATGATGGAGTGATTATGCGTTTGTGCTTGACGAGCATGAGATCGCCGCGGACCACGTCGGCCCGGGCACTGCGGATAGTTCATTCTACGCCGAAGGCATTTTCGGTGGCGCCACCGAGGTCGGCGGCCGATAGACGTAATAAAATTCCACTTTGCGCGACCGCTTACTGCTCGCCAGGACACATTGCCGATGAACGCCCCGATCGAATTCGCGCGCGCCGTGTGCCCGCACGATTGCCCAGACACCTGCGCGATGCGCGTGACCATCGACAATGGACGGGCGATCAAGGTCGCCGGCGATCCCGACCATCCGCCGACTCAGGGCGTGCTGTGCACAAAGGTCAGTCGTTACGCGGAGCGTGTATACCATCCGAACCGATTGACGACGCCCATGAAGCGTGTCGGCCGCAAGGGCGAGGGCCGTTTCGAGCCAATCAACTGGGACGAAGCGTTCGACCTTGCCGCAAGCCGCCTCGGCGAGATTGTCCGTCGCGCGCCGGAAGCGATTCTGCCCTACAGCTACGCGGGCACGATGGGCTTGGTGCAGGGCGATAGCATCGCGCAACGCTTTTTCCACAAGCTCGGCGCATCGCAGCTGGATCGCGCGATTTGCGCGGCGGCCGGCGCTGCCGGCCTCAAATACACGTACGGCGCCGGCATCGGTATGCACACCGAGTTTTTCGCCGAGAGCGAGGTGATCCTGATCTGGGGAGCGAATCCGATCGCATCGAATCTGCATTTCTGGACGCGCGCGCAGGAAGCCAAGCGTCGCGGCGCCCGGCTGATCGCAATCGATCCGTATCGCTCGCTTACCGCGGAGAAATGCCATCAACACATCGCGCTGAAGCCAGGCACAGACGGCGCTCTCGCGCTCGGCATCATGAACGTCCTGATTACCGGGAATCTGCTCGACTACGAGTACATCGCGGCGCACACGCTGGGCTTCGCCGACTTGAAGGTGCGTGCGCTCAGCTATCCATTGTCTCGGGTTAGTGAAATTTGTGGCGTCGAAGAAGAGGAAATCGCCGATCTTGCGCGACTTTACGCCAGCACGCGGAAAGCCGCGATCCGCTTGAACTACGGTCTGCAGCGGGTGCGTGGCGGCGGCAATGCGGTGCGCGCGATCGCGTGTCTACCGTCGCTGACCGGCGCATGGCGTGAGCGCGCGGGCGGGGCGCTGCTGTCGTCGAGCGGTTGGGCACCGGTCGACTCGCACGCGTTGCAGCGTCCCGACCTGATGCCCGGTTGGCCGTCGAAGCCGAGCCGCGTGATCAATATGAATGCGATCGGCGACGCGTTGCTGCATCCGGGCGACGCGACGTTCGGCCCCAAGGTCGAGGCGATCGTGGTCTACAACTCGAATCCGGTCGCGGTCGCACCGGACTCCGAACGCGTCGCGGCGGGTTTTGGGCGCGAGGATCTGTTCACGATCGTGCTCGAGCATTTCCAGACCGACACCGCGGATTACGCCGACCTGCTGTTGCCTGCCACGACGCAGCTCGAGCATCTCGACGTGCACAAGTCGTACGGTCACACGCACGTGATGGTCAACCTGCCCGCCATCGCGCCGTTCGGCGACGCACGGCCGAATACCGAGATCTTCCGCAGCCTCGCGCGCCGCATGGGCATGACGGAACCGGCGCTCTTCGACAGCGACGAAGCCGTCGCGCAAGCCGCATTTCGCTGGGACGACAAGACGCTGGACGGTGTCGACTGGCCGATGCTGAAGCAAGCCGGCTGGGCCCGTCTCAATCTGCCTGACGCGCCATTTGCCGACGGTGGTTTTCGCACGCCATCCGGCAAGTGCGAGTTCTACAGCGAGCGCCTTGCGCAACAGGGCCTCGACCCGCTGCCGGACTACCTGCCACCCTACGAATCGGCCGACGGCGCGCCCGAACTGGCGGCCCGCTATCCGCTCGCGATGATTTCACCGCCCGCGCGCAACTTCCTGAACAGCACCTTCGTGAACATCGAGAGTCTGCGCGCGACGGAAGGCGAGCCGCATCTGGACATCCACCCTGCCGACGCGCACGCGCGCGGCATCGGCGACGGCGATCAGGTGCGCATCTTCAACGACCGCGGCTCGATGCGAGCGCGTGCCCGCGTGACCGACCGGGCGCGCGAAGGCCTGGTCGTCGGGTTGTCGATCTGGTGGAAGAAACTCGCGCCGGACGGCCGCAACGCGAACCAGTTGACGAGCCAGGCACTCACCGATCTCGGCGGTTCGGCGACGTTTTACGACTGTCTCGTCGAAGTCGAGCGGGCCTGAAAGCCGCGCCGCACATTGAAGCTGGCGCCCAGCCTCGCAAGTTCGAGGCTGCCGTCTAACCTCATCGCTTTGCCCATTGGCCGCAATATGCCCATGCTACGATGCGTTTTTAGCACGACCATTCGAAAATAATTCAGGAGACGCTGCATGGAGAAAATCTGGCTGAAATCTTATCCGCCCGGCGTTCCAGCAGAGATCGACCCGACACGCTATTCGTCGGTGGCCGAGTTGCTCGAGGAAGCCTTTCGCGAACACCGCGCAAAGCCGGCGTTCGTGTGCATGGGCAAGCAGATCAGCTACGGTGAACTCGACGAGCTTTCGCGCAATCTTGCAGCGTGGCTGCAGTCGAAAGGGCTCACGCGCGGCTCGCGTGTCGCGATCATGATGCCGAACGTGCTGCAGTATCCAGTCGCGCTCGCCGCGATTCTGCGCGCGGGCTATGTGGTCGTGAATGTGAATCCGCTGTACACGCCGCGCGAACTCGAGCACCAACTGAAGGACAGCGGCACTGAGGCGATCATTCTGCTCGAGAATTTCGCGGGGACCTTGCAGGCCATCGTGCGCAATACGCCGGTCAAGCATGTGGTCGTCGCGGCGATGGGCGACCTGATGGGCATCAAAGGCCCGCTCGTGAACTTCGTCGTGCGCAAGGTCAAGAAGATGGTGCCGGCGTGGAGCCTGGCTGGGCACGTCAAGTTCAACGACACGGTCTCGGAGGGCGCACGTCTGACGTTCAAGCCGGTCCAGCAGGAGCCCGACGATATCGCGTTCCTGCAATACACGGGCGGCACCACCGGCGTGGCCAAGGGCGCGACGCTGCTGCACCGGAACCTGATCGCGAACGTGCTGCAGTCGGAGGTCTGGCTCAATCCGGTGCGCGCGAACCGCACGGATATCGATCAGTTCGTTACGGTCGTCGCGTTGCCGCTGTATCACGTGTTCGCGCTGACCGTGTGCGGGCTGCTGACGATCCGCACCGGCGGTCTCGGCGTGCTGATTCCGAATCCGCGCGATATCCCCGGCATGATCAAGTCGCTCGAGGGGTATGCGATCACGACGATTCCCGCGGTCAACACGCTCTACAACGCGATGTTGAACAGCCCCGACTTCCACAAGCTCGACTTCTCGAAGCTGCTGACCGCGAACGGCGGCGGCATGGCGGTGCAGGAGGCGGTCGCGAAGCGCTGGTTCGAGCTGACGCGCACGCCGATCGTCGAGGGCTACGGGCTGTCGGAAACGTCGCCGTGCGTGACCTGCAATCCCGTCACCGCCACCGGATACAACGGCACGATCGGTCTGCCACTGCCGTCGACCGAAGTCTCCATCCGCGACGACGAAGGCAACGAAGTGCCGCCCGGCCAGTCCGGCGAGATCTGCATCCGCGGCCCGCAGGTGATGGCGGGCTACTGGAACAGGCCCGACGAAACCGCCAAGGTGATGACGGCGGACGGCTTCTTTAAATCAGGCGACGTCGGCATCATGGGCGCGGACGGCTTTGTGAAGATCGTCGATCGCAAGAAGGACATGATTCTGGTGTCCGGCTTCAACGTGTATCCGAATGAAGTCGAGGACGTCGTCGCAAAGCTGCCGGGTGTGTTCGAAGTCGCGGCGGTGGGTGTACCGGATCAGCATTCCGGCGAGGCAGTGAAGCTGTTCGTCGTGAAAAAGGATCCGTCGCTGACCGACGAACAGATCTTCGCATACTGCAAAACGCAACTGACCGGCTACAAGCGGCCGAAGGTCGTCGAATTCCGCACCGAGTTGCCGAAGAGCAATGTCGGCAAGATCCTGCGCCGCGAGTTGCGCGACGGCAGGGCTTAAGCGAGCGAAGAACAAAAGCCCGGCGCACGAAAGTGCCCGGGCTTTTTGTTGCCCGTACAAAATCCGCGCATAAAAAAAGGCGCCCGAAGGCGCCTTTGAGACAAACTGCGTTTTTTTACGACTTATTAGAACTTGTGACGGATACCGATACGAGCCGTGAACTGGTTGCTGCTCGACGAACCGGTCAGGCCGTTGATGCCTGCCGTTGCTGCGACCACCTGACCCGTTGCGTTGACCGTGTCGCCCAAAGCGTGCTGGTACACGCCGACCAGGTACACGTCGGTACGCTTGGACAGGAAGTAGTCCACGCCCAGCGCGCCCTGATGGTACTGAGCACGCGAGTTGCCTTCGATCTGCTGGCCGCGCGTGTAGTCATACGCTGCGCCGACCAGCAGTGCCGGGGTCAACTGATACTTGAAGTTGATTTCGCCGTTGTTGAACGTTGCCTTCTGGCCAGTGAACGGCGACGCGAACGTCTTGCCGAGGTTAGCGAACTGGATGTTCGAATACGTCAGGCCGATGGTTGCCGCGCCGAACGTGTACGCACCGCCTGCGCCGATGACCTGGTACGTGTTAGCCGATGCGAAGCCAGCGTAGATCGGGGTCGTCACAGCTGCGCCGGCAGCCGTCGTCGTGCCGCCGTTGTTGAACAGACCGCCCGTCGCCGACGGCGTACGCGCGTTCAGGTAACCAACGCCCAATTGCAGCGGACCATTGTTATAGCCAGCACCCAACGACCAGATCTGGTTGCCGGTGAAGTTACCTGCCTGGCCGCCGAAGCTATACGTGCCGCCAAACGTCAGGCCGTTGTAGTTGGTGCTCGTGTACTTGACCGTGTTGTTGGTGCGATACGCGTTGTTGAAGTTGTCGATATCGCCCGGGTGAGCGGCGATGTAGCCGCCCCACTGATCACCCGATTCGAACGGACCCACGTAGTCGACGACGGAGTCGTACTGACGACCCAGCGTGACCGTGCCGAACTGGCTCGACAGACCGACATATGCCTGACGACCGAACATCAGGCCGCCTTGACCGAGCTTGCCGTTGGTCACGTCAAAGCCGTTTTCCAACACGAACAGGGCCTTCAGACCGCCGCCCAGATCTTCAGTGCCACGCAGGCCGAAACGCGAGCCTTGCAGGACGCCGCTGGACATGTTGTACAGATGCTTACCGCCCGAGTTGGTGTTCATGTTGATACCAACGTCAACGATGCCGTACAGGGTCACGCTGCTCTGCGCATGAGCGACGCCTGCGAATGCGCCCAGTGCTGCAAGAGCGAGAAGCGACTTTTTCATCGAATGATCTCCAAGGAATACGAATCTTTTGTACAAGGCGAAATATTTAGTTAGTGCAGAGGGCCTTGCTGTCTAACTTCGCGAGAAGTTGCCACGTAATGTAACAAAAGGCATACATGGAACAAAGAAAAAGGAGTCGCTCCGGAAGGCTGCTGTTTCGTTTACGCAACATGGTCTAGAATCGCAAATTAACCGCCCATTTCATGCGGATTGGTGCCTGTCGGGCCACGGGTTTCGCGTCGCGAAGCCTTGTCGCACGGACCTTCCGGAACGATGCGGCGGTTATCGAATCAGGGAGCGCTTTATGTTGCTGGACGAGTTGATTGGCGAGTTTGATCGGGGTTTACGCTCACTGACGGGGGTCTCGCGGATGAGCCGTCCGCTGCCGCTTCCGCAGGCTTCCGCGGCGACGGCCGAAGCTCCCGAACTCTCGCCCGCGGAGCGCGCGCATGCGGCGGGTTTGATGCGTGTGAACCACGTCGGCGAAGTGTGCGCGCAGGCGCTTTACCAGGCGCAGAAACTCGCCACCAACTCACCTTCATTGCGCGCCATGTTCGATCACGCCGCGTCGGAAGAAGAGGATCATCTGGCGTGGACCGCCAAACGCCTCCAGGCGCTCGACTCGCGTCCGAGTCTGCTCAATCCGGTGTGGTACACCGGCGCGCTCGCGATCGGTCTCGCCGCGGGGCGTCTCGGCGATCGCGTGAGTCTTGGCTTCATGGCCGAAACGGAGCGCCAGGTCGAGCAGCATCTCGACAGTCATCTCGATCAGCTCCCCGCCGCGGACCATGAATCGCGCGCGATCGTCGAACAGATGCGCGTCGATGAAGCGCAGCACGGCAAGGCCGCGATGGACGCGGGCGGCATCGAGTTGCCGTTTCCTGCACGCGCGTTGATGCGTGCGATGTCGAAGGTGATGACGCGCACCGCCTATTACATATGAGCGTTTCACCCGCTTCGCTTCGCTAGCCGGAGCACCGCACGTATCGCCTCAGCCATCGCTGACCGCATTTCCGCAAGCGAGACGGCGCCGCGCGCCTCGTTCGTCGTCGGCCCGGGCGACGCCGCCTCTTCCCTTTCAGAATCCCTTGACGATCTCTTTCAATTCGCGCTGTTTCCTCGCACTTTTCACGTATCACCTTCACAAGTTGCACTAGCCCTTTCATTTATAACGGTTTTCTGTTTTATGCTGGACGTGAAAGAGTCGCGCTAAGTCCTTGTTCTAGCAAACAAAATCCGCTCGAAAAGCGCGCCGCTCCCTTGACCCGTGTTTAGCGTTCCTCTAAAGTGGGAGACAGTGTGAGAAAGTGTATTTTTGTGTGTTCTCGGCACCACTTTCGGGTAGATTTTCACGGACCGGGCGGGCGGCGCAAACAGCGCCGCAATAGGGGAGAGCGAAGTGTTCCAAGGGGCGTCGGCGCTGACGCTCGATGCGAAAGGGCGGATGTCGATTCCCTCTCGTTATCGGGATGCGCTGCAAACACAGGCAGAGGGCCGGGTGACGATCACCAAGCACCCGGACGGCTGCCTGTTGCTCTTTCCGCGCCCCGAATGGGAAATCTTCCGTGACAAGGTCGACAAGCTGCCCATGAACGCCGCCTGGTGGAAACGCATTTTTCTCGGCAATGCAATGGATGTGGATATGGACGGCGCAGGCCGTGTGCTCGTGTCGCCGGAGTTGCGAGCGGCTGGCTCGCTGGAGAAAGAAGTGACCTTGCTCGGCATGGGCCGCCATTTCGAGCTGTGGGATGCACAGATCTACGCCGCGAAGGAACAGGCGGCGATCGCCGAGGGCATGCCCGACGCGTTGAAAGATTTCACGTTCTGATCGCGGCTTATTTATATGGCACCTGCGATGGGAAACGAATTGCAGCATCGCACGGTGCTGCTGAACGAAGCGGTCGATGCGCTGGTCACGCGCGCCGACGGCACGTATGTGGACGGCACGTTCGGCCGTGGCGGCCATAGCCGCCTCGTGCTGGAACGGCTCGGTGAAGCAGGGCGGCTGATCGCGTTCGATAAAGATCCGCTCGCGATCGCGACGGCGCAGAAGATCGCCGATCCGCGCTTTGCCATCGTCCACGAGAGTTTTGCTTCACTGCGCGCCGCGATGGCGGAGCGCGGGGTAGGGCGTGTGTCGGGGGTGTTGCTGGATCTGGGCGTGTCGTCGCCGCAAGTCGACGATCCGGAGCGGGGCTTCAGCTTCCGCGCCGACGGCCCGCTCGACATGCGGATGGACCCGACGCGCGGCGAGTCCGCCGCTGACTGGCTCGCGCGGGCCACGGTGCAGGAATTGACGGAGGTGATACGAGATTATGGGGAAGAACGGTTTGCTTTTCAGATTGCAAAGGCGCTTGTTGCTCGCCGGGCAGAGTCCGACCGTCTTGGGCCTCTCGTCAGCACGGGCGAGCTTGCCCAAATCGTGGCTAACGTCGTCAAAACCCGTGAGAAGGGCAAGGACCCGGCAACCCGCACCTTTCAGGCTATACGGATTCACGTCAATCAAGAGCTTGCGGAGCTGCAAGTCGTTCTAGCAGCAGCGTTGTCGTTGTTGGAGCAAGGGGGGCGGCTGGTGGTCATCAGCTTTCATTCGCTCGAGGACCGGATCGTCAAGCGATTCATGCAGGCGCACGCGAGCACGCCGGCGGTGGATCGCCGTCTGCCGATCCGCGCGGTCGACCTGCCGAGCCCTCCGCTCAAGATCATCGGCCGCGTATTCGCGAGCGACGCTGAAGTCGCCGGCAACCCGCGCGCCCGTTCTGCCGTGATGCGCGTGGCGGAGCGGATCGCGCCATGAACCGCCTCAATATTTTCCTGCTGATCATCGTGATGGGCTGTGCCTTGTCGGTCGTCAACGCGACCAATCAGCAGCGTCAGATCTTTATCCAGCTGCAGCGCGCGCAGTCGCAGGAGCGTCAGCTGCAGCAGGACTATTCGCAGCTTCAATATCAGCAGAGCGCGCTGTCCAAAACGTCGCGCATCGAGCAGCTCGCCACCGCCTCGCTGAAGATGCAGTCGGTCACCACGGGCCGCACCCAGTACCTGACGCTCGCCCCGGGCGCCGCGACGGCGATCGACGCACCCATTCCGACTTCCGCGCCGGCCTCGGCGCCGGTCGCGACCCGTCGCGGAGCCACGCGATGAAAAAATCGTCGGCCCACAAGAGCGTTGCGTTTTCGGCCAATCCGATTCTGTCGGTGCGCCTGCCGATGTGGCGCTCGAAGCTCGTCGTGTTTCTGCTGTTCATGGCGTTCGTCGCGCTCGCCGCGCGCGCGTTCTGGATTCAGGGGCCGGGCAACGCGTTCTATCTGAAGCAGGGCGAGATCCGCTATCAGCGCCGCATCGACATGCCGGCCACGCGCGGCAAGATTCTCGACCGCAACGGTCTCGTGCTCGCCACGAGTCTGCCGGTGCGTGCAATCTGGGCGATTCCCGAATCGGTGCCCGACGACCTCGGCGCCGACAAGCTCGACGCGCTCGGCAAACTGCTCGGCATGACCACTAAGGAATTGCGCTCGAAGCTGTCGGAAGACAAGACCTTCGTCTACGTGAAGCGCCAGGTGCCGGTCGACGTCGCAGAAAAAGTCGCGGCGCTCGAGATCCCCGGCATTTACTCGCGCGACGAGTACAAGCGCTTCTATCCGGAAGGCGAGATCACCGCTCACCTGATCGGCTTCACGAACGTCGAGGACGAGGGCCAGGAAGGCGTCGAGCTCGGCGACCAGAAGCTCCTCGCGGGCATGTCGGGCAGCCGTCGCGTGATCAAGGACCGGATGGGCCACATCATCGAGGACGTCGACGAACAGGTCGTGCCGCACAACGGCAAGGACGTCGATCTGTCGATCGACAGCAAGATCCAGTACATCGCCTATACGAACCTGAAAGCGGCCGTCGAGAAATTCAAGGCGAAGGCCGGCGCGGCGATGGTGATCGACGTGCGCACCGGCGAAGTGCTCGCGCTCGTCAATTACCCGACCTACAACCCGAACGACCGCTCGCACCTGACCGGCGATCAGCTGCGCAACCGCATCCTGACCGACACGTTCGAGCCGGGTTCGATCATGAAGCCGTTCACGGTGTCGCTCGCGCTCGATCTGCACCGGGTGACGCCGACTACACTGGTAGATACGGGCAACGGCCACTTCGTACTCGACGGCGCGCCGATTACCGACGACAGCGGCTTCGGCGTGCTGACGGTCGGCGGCGTGATCCAGAAGTCGAGCAACATCGGCGCGACCAAAATCGCGATGCAGTTGCGGCCCGAAGAGATGTGGAACATGTACACCAGCATCGGTCTCGGCCAGGCACCGAAGGTCGGCTTTCCGGGCGCGGCGGCGGGCCGTCTGCGTCCGTGGAAGAGCTGGCGCCGTATCGAGCAGGCGACGATGTCGTACGGCTATGGCCTGTCGGTGTCGCTGTTCCAGCTCGGCCGCGCGTACACCGCGATCGCGCACGACGGCGAAATCATGCCGGTGACGATTTTCCACACGCCGGGCGACCCGCCGGCCACCGGTCCGCAGATCTTCTCGCCGACCACCGCGCGTGAAGTGCGCGCGATGCTCGAAACCGTGGTGTCGCCGCAAGGCACGTCGCCGGATGCGGCGGTGCCCGGCTATCGCGTCGGCGGCAAGAGCGGTACCGCGTACAAGCACGGTCCGCACGGCTACGACCACTCCAAATATCGCGCCTCGTTCGTCGGCATGGCGCCGATGCCGAATCCGCGCATCGTCGTTGCGGTGTCGGTCGACGAGCCGACGGCCGGTAGCCACTTCGGCGGCCAGGTGTCGGGCCCGGTGTTTTCGGGCATCGCCGGGGATACGCTGCGCGCGCTGAACGTGCCGCCCGACATGCCCGTCAAGCAGATGGTCGTGTCCGACGATTCGGCGCCGCCCGCGCCCGGCGCGCCGGCCACGCCGCCCGTGGTGAAGAAGCTGTCGACGAGCCCCGGCGTGAAGAAGATGACCATTTCCGCCAACCCGAAAAATCATCCAGGAGTCGAGCGATGAGCGCGCTGCGCGAGCAACATCCAGCGCACCGGCAGATCGCCGACGCCCTCGCCTGGCTGCACGCGCACGTGCAGCCAGGCGCGCATCTGCACGCCGACACGCGCTCGCTCGCGGCCGGCGACGCGTTCTTCGCGTACGCGGTCGATGGCGCGGACAACCGCGCATTCATCGACGCGGCCATCAAGCGCGGTGCGGCCGCCGTGCTCGTGCAACCCGAAGGTTTCAGCGGCACGCTCGACGCGGCCGCCGCACATGCGGTGCCGGCGTTGAACGAACTCGCCGGCACGATCGCGAGCGCGTGGTATCGCGATCCGAGCGACGCGATGCTCGCGGTCGGCATCACCGGCACGAACGGCAAGACCTCGTGCAGCCAGTGGGTCGCCGCGGCGCTGTCCGCGCGCGGCACGCGCTGTGCGATCGTCGGCACGCTTGGCACTGGGCTCGTCGGCCAGCTCGTGCACACCGGCTTCACGACGCCCGACGCACCGCAATTGCAACGCAGCCTCGCGCAATTGCGCGACGCGGGCGCGCAGGCGGTGGCGATGGAAGTGTCGTCGCATGCGCTGCACCAGGGGCGCGTGAACGGCACCGCTTTCGACATCGCGGTGTTCACGAACCTGACGCAGGACCATCTCGACTATCACGGCACGTTCGAGGCCTATGAAGCCGACAAGGCGCGTCTGTTCGCCTGGCCCGAGCTGCGCGCGGCCGTGATCAATCGCGACGATGCCGCCGGCCGGCGTTTGCTCGCGAGCACGCGTAGTCACGCGCGCACGATCGCGTATGGCATCGAGGGCGAGCATGGCGACGCCGACGCTGACGGCACACCGCAAGCCGACGCGTGGCTCACTGCATCGAACGTGCGTGCCACCGCGACCGGCACCGCGTTTCATCTGAGCACCTCGGACTGGGGCAACGCCGAAGTCGAAGTGCAAACGCTCGGCCTCTTCAACGTCGGCAATCTGCTCGCGGTGCTCGGCGTGCTGCTCGCCGCCGACGTGCCGTTCGACGCTGCGCTCGCCGAACTCGCGAAGCTCGAACCGGTGAACGGCCGCATGCAGCGTCTGGGCGGCCGTCTGCAGAACGACGAGCCGCTCGTCGTGATCGACTACGCGCACACACCCGACGCGCTCGAAAAAACGCTCGAAGCACTGCGGCCGATCGCGACCGCGCGCGGCGGCGAACTCGTCTGCATGTTCGGCTGCGGCGGCGACCGCGATGCGACCAAGCGTCCGCTGATGGGCGCGATCGCCGAGCGGCTGGCGGACAACGTCGTCGTGACGAGCGACAACCCGCGCAGCGAAGATCCGCTCGCGATCATCGAGCAAATTGCCGCGGGCATGCAGGAAGCGTCGAAGGCGCGCCGCATCGAGGACCGCGCGAGCGCGATCCTGCAGGCGATCCGCGGCGCCGCGCGCGAAGACGTGATCGTGCTGGCCGGCAAGGGGCACGAAGCCACACAGGAAATCATGGGCAAGAAACGCGCTTTCTCCGATCAGGACCACGCCCGCCTCGCGCTCGCCGCGCGCGCCACACAAACACGCGGAGGTGGCGAATGAACATGTTCTCGCTACGTGCAGCCGCCGCGCAGATCCCCGGCGCGAGCGTCACCGGCGACGACAGCGTGCGCTTCGAGCGCGTGTCGACCGACAGCCGCAGCGCTGGCCCCGGCGATCTGTTCATCGCGATCAAGGGCGACCGTTTCGACGCGCACGACTTCCTGCCGCAAGTGGCCGAGCGCAACGTCGCGGCGGTGCTCGTCGCGCGCACGCCGGATAGCTGGAGCGTGCCCGCGATCCGCGTCGCCGATACGCGCGAAGCGCTCGGCGCGCTCGCGCGCGGCTGGCGTCGTCAGTTCGAGCTGCCGCTCGTCGCGGTCACGGGCAGCAACGGCAAGACCACGGTCAAGGAAATGATCGCCTCGATCTTCGCGGCCGCGGTCGGCGCGGATGCGCGTCTTGCGACCGCGGGCAATTTCAACAACGACATCGGCCTTCCGCTCACGCTTTTCCGTCTGCATGCCGCGCATCGGCTCGCCGTGGTCGAACTCGGCATGAACCATCCGGGCGAAACTGAACAGCTCGCGAAGCTTGCCGAGCCGACGGTTGCCGTCGTCAACAACGCGCAGCGCGAGCACCAGGAATTCATGGCGAGCGTCGAGGCGGTCGCGCTCGAACACGCGAGCGTGATTCACGCGCTGTCGCCGGAAGGCACGGCGGTATTCCCCGCCGACGACGCATACGCGAGCATCTGGCGCGTCGCCGCGACCGGCAGTCGCATCATCGATTTCGCGTTGAACAGCGCGGAGCGCACGACCGAAGCCGCGGTGAAGGGCAGGTTCGACGGCAAGCGTCTGTCTATCGACACGCCGCAAGGCCATCTCGACGTCACGCTGCAGGTGCTCGGCAATCACAACGCGCACAACGCGCTCGCGGCGGCCTCGGCGGCGTTGGCAGCGGGTGTGTCGCTCGACGCGATCCAGCGCGGCCTCGAATCGTTCGGCGCGGTGAAGGGCCGTCTGCAGGTCAAGCAGGCCGTGCTCGGCACGCTCGCGGGCGCAACCGTGATCGACGACACCTACAACGCGAATCCCGATTCGATGCGCGCCGCGATCGACGTGCTCGCGTCACGTGAATCGCCGCGTGTGCTCGTGATGGGCGACATGGGCGAAGTCGGCGACAACGGCCCGGCGTTTCACCGCGAAATCGGCGCGTATGCGAAAGAGCGCGGTATCGACGCGCTGTATGCGATGGGCGACGCCTCGCGCGACGCCTGCACCGCATACGGCGCGGGTGCGCACCACGTCGCCGATGTCGGCGCGCTGGTCGCGCAACTGCAGCAGGCCGGCTTCGGCGCTGCCGCAACGCTTCTCGTGAAAGGCTCGCGCTTCATGCAGATGGAGCGCGTGGTGGACGCCGTTACGAGTCCACAACCCAACGCCGCGGGCATGACGCCCGCTGCACATTGAAATAGAAGGATCCAGGCATGCTACTGGCGCTGGCGCAATGGCTGCAGAATGACGCAAGCTTCTTGCGCGTGTTCAGTTATCTGACGTTTCGCGCGGTGATGGCGACCATCACCGCGTTGTTGATCGGGCTCGTCTGCGGCCCGGCGGTCATTCGCAAGCTGACCGCGATGAAGGTCGGCCAGGCCGTTCGCAAGGACGGCCCCCAAACTCACCTCGTCAAATCGGGCACGCCGACGATGGGCGGCGTGCTGATCCTGCTCGGCATTGCCGTGGCCACGCTGCTGTGGGCCGATCTGACCAACCGCTTCATCTGGATCGTGATGCTCGTCACGTTCGGCTTCGGCGTGATCGGCTGGGTCGACGATTACCGCAAGGTCGTCTACAAGGACCCGCGCGGCATGTCATCGCGCGAGAAGTATTTCTGGCAATCGGTGATCGGCCTGTTCGCGGCGGTTTATCTCGCGTTCAGCGTGTCCGAGGCGAGCAACGTGCGCGTGTTCGACCTGTTCATGGCGTGGGTGCGCAGCGGTCTGTCGATGGGCTTGCCCGCGCGCGCCGACCTGCTGCTGCCGTTCTTCAAGTCGATGACCTATCCGCTCGGCGTGTGGGGCTTCATCGTGCTCACGTATCTGGTGATCGTCGGCGCGAGCAACGCGGTGAATCTGACCGACGGCCTCGACGGCCTCGTGATCATGCCGGTCGTGCTGGTCGGCGCGTCGCTCGGCGTGTTCGCGTACGTGATGGGCAGCTCGGTCTACTCGAAATACCTGCTGTTCCCACACATCCCCGGCGCGGGCGAATTGCTGATCTTCTGTTCGGCGATGGGCGGCGCGGGTCTTGCGTTTCTTTGGTTCAACACGCACCCGGCGCAGATGTTCATGGGCGACGTCGGCGCGCTCGCGCTCGGCGGTGCGCTCGGCACGGTCGCGGTGATCGTGCGTCAGGAAATCGTGCTGTTCATCATGGGCGGCATTTTCGTCGCGGAAACGCTGTCGGTGATGCTGCAGGTCACGTGGTTCAAATATACGAAGCGCCGTTACGGCGAAGGGCGGCGGTTCTTCAAGATGGCACCGCTGCATCACCATTTCGAATTGTCGGGCTGGAAGGAAACGCAGGTGGTCGTGCGTTTCTGGATCATCACGTTGATGTTGTGCCTGTTCGGTTTGTCCACGCTCAAATTGCGTTAAGCAGCAGTATTTAAGGAAGCAGGCGATGTTCGGCGAGAAGTTTCGGGATCGGCAAAAGCCGATGGTGCTCGTGCTGGGACTGGGTGAATCCGGTCTCGCGATGGCGCGCTGGTGCGCCAGGCACGGCTGTCGGCTGCGCGTGGCCGATACGCGCGAAGTGCCGCCGAATCTGTCCGCGCTCGAAGCGCATGGCGTCGATGCCGATTTCGTCGGCGGTCCGTTTTCGCCGGTGCTGCTCGAAGGCGTCGAGCTGGTCGCGATCAGCCCGGGACTGTCGCCGCTGGCCGCCGATCTGCTGCCGCTGATCACGGCGGCGCGCGAGCAGGGCATCCCGGTGTGGGGCGAACTCGAACTGTTCTCGCAGGCGCTGCGCACGCTCGGCGAGTCCGGCTACGCGCCGAAGGTGATCGCGATCACCGGCACGAACGGCAAGACCACGACGACGAGTCTCGCCGGCCTGCTGTGCGAACGCGCGGGCAAGAAGGTCGCGGTGGCGGGCAACATCAGCCCGTCGCTGCTCGACAAACTCTCCGAAGCGATCGACCAGACCGCGCTGCCCGACGTGTGGGTGCTCGAACTGTCGAGCTTCCAGCTGGAGACCTCGCATACGTTTACGCCGGACGCGGCCGCCGTGCTCAACATCACGCAGGATCATCTGGACTGGCACGGCGGACTCGATGCGTACGCAGCCGCGAAGGGCCGCATCTTCGGTACACGGACGGTGCGCGTGCTGAACCGCGACGACGCACGCGTAATCGCGCTCGCGCCCGCCAGCGGCGACGCGGAGGTCGTCACGTTCGGCGTGACCGAGCCGAAGAACGACGGTGACTATGGCCTCCTGCGCGACAACGGCATGGTGTGGCTCGTCGAAGCGCAAGATCGCGACGCGAGCGACGAGTCCCCCAAGGGGACTTCCTTCGGGGCGCCGACGCCGAAGCGCCGTCGCAAGAACGAAGCAGCCGCAACGCCCGACATCGCGTTGAAGCGTCTGATGCCCGCCGACGCACTGCGCATCCGTGGCCTGCACAACGCCGCCAACGCGTTGGCCGCGTACGCGCTCGCACGCGCGATCGGCCTGCCCGGCGCGCCGCTTTTGCACGGCCTGCGCGAATATCGCGGCGAGCCGCATCGCGTGGAACTGATCGCGTCGATCGACGGCATCGACTATGTGGACGACAGCAAGGGCACCAACGTCGGCGCGACGGTCGCCGCGCTCGACGGTCTCGCGCAGCGCGTCGTGCTGATCGCCGGCGGCGACGGCAAGGGTCAGGAGTTCGAGCCGCTCGCCGCACCGGTGATGCGCTGGTGCCGCGCGGTGATGCTGATCGGCCGCGATGCGCCGCAGATTCGCGTGGCGCTCGAACATTGCGGCGTCGCGATGACCGATCACGCGACTCTTGAAGACGCGACGCGCGCGGCCACCGCGCTCGCGCAGCCCGGCGACGCGGTGCTGCTGTCGCCCGCGTGCGCGAGCTTCGACATGTTCAAGGGTTACGCACACCGCGCGGCGGTATTCCGCAGCACGGTCGAAGATATCGCGGCCGAACGGGGGACGATGATATGAGCTGGTCGGAACGTTTCGGCTCGCGCGAACCCTCCGGCGGCAACGGCGCCGCGGCGCGCACGTCCACCCGCACGGGCGGCAGCGGTCTCGCGAGCGCGGTCAACGGCGTGCGGCCGCTGCGCTCGCGCATGCTCGACTACGACCACTCGCTGCTGTGGGTCGTCGTCGCGCTGCTCGGGCTCGGCGTCGTGATGGTGTACTCGGCGTCGATCGCGATGCCCGATTCGCCGAAGTACGCGTCGTATCGCGATTGGGCGTTCCTCGTGCGCCAGATCATCTTCGTGCTGATGGGCGCGGCGGTCGGCGTCGCGTCGTTCCGCATTCCGATTTCGACGTGGGACAAGTACGCACCGAAGCTCTTCCTGATCTCGCTCGTCGCGCTCGTGATCGTGCTGATCCCGCACGTCGGCAAGGGCGTGAACGGCGCGCGCCGCTGGATTCCGCTCGGCATCACGAACATGCAGCCGTCGGAAATCATGAAGCTCGCGGTGACGATCTACGCGGCGAACTACACGGTGCGCAAGCAGGAATACATGCACAGCTTCGCCAAGGGCTTTCTGCCGATGGCCGTCGCGGTCGGTCTCGTCGGCATGCTGCTGCTGCTCGAGCCGGACATGGGCGCGTTCATGGTGATCGCGGCGATCGCGATGGGCGTGCTGTTCCTCGGCGGTGTGAACGGCAAGCTGTTCGGCGGCCTCGTCGCGACCGCGGTGGGCACGTTCACGTTGCTGGTGTGGGCGTCGCCGTGGCGTCGTGAGCGGATCTTCGCCTACCTCGATCCGTGGGACGATCGCTACGCGCAGGGCAAGGCGTATCAGCTGACGCACTCGCTGATCGCGTTCGGGCGCGGCGAGTGGTTCGGCGTCGGGCTCGGCGGCAGCGTCGAGAAGCTCAACTATCTGCCGGAAGCGCATACCGACTTCATTCTCGCGGTGATCGGCGAGGAGCTGGGTTTCGTCGGCGTGCTCGTCGTGATCCTGATGTTCTACTGGATCGTGCGCCGTTCGTTCGAGATCGGCCGCCAGGCGCTCGCGCTCGATCGCACGTTCGCGGGTCTGGTCGCGAAGGGCGTCGGCATATGGTTCGGCGCGCAGACCTTCATCAACATGGGCGTGAACCTCGGCCTACTGCCGACCAAGGGCCTGACGTTGCCGCTCGTCAGTTACGGCGGCTCGGGCATTTTGTTGAACTGCGTGGCGATCGCGGTGCTGATGCGGGTCGACTATGAGAACCGGGTGTTGATGCGCGGGGGCAAGGTATGACGGCTCTGCCACAACGCACGGTGATGGTGATGGCCGGCGGCACCGGGGGACATGTGTTCCCGGGGCTCGCGGTCGCACATCTGATGCAGGCGTGGGGCTGGAAAGTCGTGTGGCTCGGCAACCCCGCGGGCATGGAAGCGACGCTGGTACCGAAGCACGGCATTCCAATGGAGTACCTGCGCTTCGGCGGCGTGCGCGGCAAGGGCCTGAAGACCAAGCTGATGCTGCCGGTGAATCTGCTGCGCGCGTGCACGCAGAGTTTGAGCGTGCTGCGTCGCGTGAAGCCCGACGTCGTGCTCGGCATGGGCGGCTACATCACGTTCCCGGCCGGTCTGATGACCGCGCTGAGCGGGCCGGCCGCTCGTGCTGCACGAACAGAATTCGATCGCGGGTCTCGCGAACAAGGTGCTCGCGAAGCTCGCGAAGCGCGTGCTGGTCGCATTTCCGAATGCGCTGCCGCACAGCGAATGGACCGGTAATCCGATTCGCGAGGAACTTGCGCGGGCGAATCCACCCAAAGCACGCTACGCGCAGCGTAATGGTCCGCTGAACATGCTCGTCGTGGGCGGCAGTCTCGGCGCCGCGGCGTTGAACGAAGTCGTGCCGCGCGCGCTCGCGCTGCTTGGCTCCAACGAGAGACCGCGCATCGTGCATCAGGCGGGCGCGAAGCATATCGACGCTCTGCGCGAGAACTACGCGGCGGCTGGTTTGCAGGCTGGTGCGGATGTCTCGCTCGTGCCGTTCATCGACGACATGACGAGCGCCTACGAAGCAGCCGATCTGGTGATCTGCCGCTCGGGCGCGATGACCGTGTCGGAGATCTCGGCGGTCGGCGTCGCGGCGCTGTTCGTGCCGTTCCCGTACGCGGTCGACGATCACCAGACCACTAATGCAGCGTTCCTCGCCGACAACGGCGCGGCGCTGGTCGTGCAACAACGCGATCTGTCGGCGGAAAAGCTCGCCGACTGGTTGCGCAGCCAGACGCGGGAAAGTCTCGCGGAAATGGCGGAGCGTTCGCGCTCGCTCGCGAAACCGGATGCCACCGAACAGGTCGCGCAGATCTGCGCGACGGTGGCGGCTGCGGGTTCGATGGCGGGCGTGAGCCCAGAAGGAAAGCAATGAAACACATCGTCAAACACATTCATTTCGTCGGCATCGGCGGCGTGGGCATGAGCGGCATCGCCGAAGTGCTCGTCAATCTCGGCTATCAGGTGAGCGGCTCGGACCTGTCGGGCAACGCGGTCACCGAGCGCCTCGCCGGGCTCGGCGCGCGCATTTCGATCGGGCACGCGGCGGAGAACATCGAAGGCGCGAACGCGGTGGTGGTATCGACCGCGGTGCGCAGCGACAACCCGGAAGTACTGGCCGCGCGTCATCGCCGCATTCCGATCGTGCCGCGCGCGGTGATGCTCGCGGAGTTGATGCGTCTGAAGCAGGGCATCGCGATTGCCGGCACGCACGGCAAGACCACGACCACGTCGCTGGTCGCGAGCGTGCTCGCCGCGGGCGGGCTCGATCCGACCTTCGTGATCGGCGGCCGGCTGATCAGCGCGGGCGCGAATGCGCGCCTCGGCACCGGCGACTTCATCGTCGCCGAGGCGGACGAATCGGACGCGTCGTTCCTTAACCTGTTCCCGGTGATCGAGGTCATCACGAACATTGATGCCGATCATATGGACACCTATGGTCACGACTTCGCGCGTCTGAAGCAGGCCTTCATCGAATTCACGCACCGTTTGCCGTTCTACGGCATCGCGGTGCTGTGCGTCGACGATCCGAACGTGAAGGAGATCCTGCCGTTCGTGTCGAAGCCGATCATCCGCTACGGTTTCGCGGCCGATGCGCAGGTGCGCGCGGTCAACGTCGAAGCTCGCGAAGGCCGCATGCATTTCACCGTGATGCGCGAAGACGCGGCGCCGCTCGACGTGACGTTGAACCTGCCGGGCGAGCACAACGTGCAGAACGCGTTGGCCGCAATTGCAATTGCGACTGAACTTGAAGTGAAAGATGCCGATATCCAGCGAGCGCTCGCGGATTTCAACGGCGTCGGCCGACGCTTCCAACGCTATGGCGAAGTGCCGGTTCTCAGCGACGGCCAGGCCGCGGGCTCCTACACGCTGGTGGACGACTACGGTCACCACCCGGTCGAAATGGCCGCCACGTTGGCGGCGGCGCGCGGCGCATTTCCGGGCCGGCGTCTGGTGCTGGCGTTCCAGCCGCACCGCTTCACGCGCACGCGTGATTGCTTCGAGGATTTCGTGAAAGTGCTGTCGACCGTCGACGCGCTCGTGCTGACCGAAGTCTATGCGGCCGGCGAAGCGCCGATCGTCGCCGCCGACGGCCGCGCATTGGCGCGCGCGCTGCGCGTCGCGGGCAAGGTCGAGCCGGTGTTTGTCGATACGGTGGATGAAGTGCCGGACGCGCTGTCCACGGTGGTGCGCGACGGCGACGTGGTGATTACGATGGGCGCGGGTTCGATCGGCGGTGTGCCGGTTCGACTCGCTCAGGAACAGAAGGTGTGAGATGAGCAGTATCGACCCTAAACAATTCGGCAAGGTGGCAGTGCTGCTCGGCGGTAATTCCGCCGAGCGCGAGGTGTCGCTCAATTCCGGGCGCCTGGTGTTGCAAGGCCTGCGTGACGCGGGCGTCGACGCGCATCCGTTCGATCCGGCCGAGCGTCCGCTGTCCGCGTTGAAGGATGAAGGCTTCGTGCGCGCGTTCAACGCGCTGCATGGCGGCTACGGCGAGAACGGCCAGATCCAGGGCGCGCTGGATTTCTATGGCATCCGTTACACCGGTAGCGGCGTGCTCGGCTCGGCGCTCGGTCTCGACAAGTTCCGCACCAAGCTCGTGTGGCAGCAGCTCGGCATTCCGACTCCGCCGTTCGAAGCGGTGCTGCGCGGTGACGACTACGAAGCGCGCGCCAAGGAGATCGTCGCGAAGCTCGGTCTGCCGCTGTTCGTGAAGCCGGCGAGCGAAGGTTCGAGTGTCGCCGTGATCAAGGTGAAGAGCGCGGACGCGCTGCCGGCCGCGTTGATCGAAGCCGTGAAGCACGACCGTATCGTCGTGGTCGAGAAGAGCATCGAAGGCGGCGGCGAGTACACCGCGTGCATCGCCGGCAATCTGGACCTGCCGGTGATCCGCATCGTGCCGGCCGGCGAGTTCTACGACTACCACGCGAAGTACGTCGCCAACGACACGCAGTATCTGATTCCGTGCGGTCTCGGCGCCGAAGAGGAAGCGCGCCTGAAGGTGCTCGCGCGCCGCGCGTTCGATGTGCTCGGCTGCACCGACTGGGGCCGCGCGGACTTCATGCTCGACGGCGAAGGCAAGCCGTACTTCCTCGAAGTGAACACGGCGCCCGGCATGACCGATCACTCGCTGCCGCCGAAAGCGGCGCGCGCGGTCGGCATCAGCTATCAGGAACTGGTGGTCGGCGTGTTGGCGCTGACGCTGCAGGATTAACCAAGGCAACCGCAAGCGACACCATGTGGAACAACGTTCGCCAGCTCAATCTCACCACCAACGCGTTGCACGCGTTGCTGGTGCTCGTGCTGCTGGCGGCGGGCGCTTACTGGCTGATCCAGCGCCCGAATTTCGCGCTGCGCGAGATCCGGATCGACGGCGATACCGAGCACATCAATTCGCCGACGGTACGCGCTGGCGTGGTGGGGCGACTGAAGGGCAACTACTTCACGGTCGATCTCGACGCCGCACGGCAGGCGTTCGAGCAGATGCCGTGGGTGCGTCACGCGAGCGTACGGCGCGTGTGGCCGAATGCACTGGCTGTCACGCTCGAGGAGTACAAGCCGCTTGGGACGTGGGGCAGCGATCAGCTGGTGAGCGTCGACGGCGAACTGTTCACCGCGAACCAGGGCGAGCTCGACGGAGACCTGCCGGCGTTCGACGGCCCGGACGGTACGGCGAAGGAAGTCGTCGCGCGTTATCACGACTTCCAGAAGTGGTTCGCGGCGATCCACGAGACGCCCGAGGAAGTGACGCTGTCGCCGCGCTACGCGTGGACGGTGAAGCTGTCGAACGGCACGCAGGTGGAGTTGGGCCGCGAACGCAATCAGGACACGCTGGCCGATCGCAGCAAGCGCCTGACCGCGGCATGGAGCGCGGTGACGCAACGTTGGGGAAAGGATATCGAGAATGCGGACTTGCGCTATCCGAACGGTTTCGCGATTCGTGCCACTGGCATGCGCTTCATCAGCGAACCCGACAAGGGCAAGAAGTAAACGGACATCACACGCACTGAGCACGCTATGAGTAAAGACTATAAAGATCTGCTGGTCGCCCTCGACATCGGAACGTCGAAGGTAGTGGCCATCGTCGCCGAGTTGAAGGGCGAGGGTCACTACGAGGTGATCGGTCTCGGCCAGAGCGAATCGAAGGGGCTCAAGAAGGGCGTGGTGGTGAATATCGAAGCCACCGTGCAGTCGATTCAGCGCGCGCTCGAGGAAGCCGAGCTGATGGCCGACTGCAAGATCACGAACGTGTTCACCGGGATCGCCGGCAGCCATATCCGCAGCTTCAATTCGAGCGGCATGGTCGCGATCAAGGAGAAGGAAGTCACGCAGGCCGATGTCGCGCGCGTAATCGAAACCGCGAAGGCGATCAACATTCCGACCGACCAGCAGGTGCTGCATATCCTCACGCAGGAATTCATCATCGACGGTCAGGAAGACGTGCGCGAGCCGATCGGCATGAGCGGCATCCGCCTCGAAGTGAAGGTGCATATCGTGACCGGTGCCGTGAGCGCGGCACAGAACATCGTCAAGTGCGTGCGTCGCTGCGGCCTCGAAGTGAACGACCTGATTCTGCAGCCGCTCGCGTCGTCGCTTGCGGTGCTGACGGAAGACGAAAAGGAACTGGGCGTGGTGCTGGTCGATATCGGCGGCGGCACGACGGACATCGCGATCTTCAGCGAAGGCGCGATTCGCCACACGGCCGTGATTCCGATCGCCGGCGACCAGATCACGAGCGACATCGCGATGGCGCTGCGAACGCCGACGCCGGATGCCGAGGACATCAAGGTCGACTACGGCATCGCCAAGCAGGCGCTCGCCGATCCGGACGAGATGATCGAAGTGCCGGGTCTCGGCGAGCGCGGGCCGCGCACGCTGTCGCGCCAGGCATTGGCGGCCGTGATCGAGCCGCGCGTCGAAGAACTGTTTTCGCTCGTGCAGCAAGTGGTGCGCGAGTCGGGTTATGAGGAACTGCTGAGCTCGGGCGTCGTGCTGACGGGCGGCGCGTCGATGATGATCGGCATGGTCGAGCTCGGTGAGGACATTTTCCTGAAACCGGTGCGCATCGGCGTGCCGGAGTATGCGGGCGGTCTCGCCGACGTCGTGCGCAATCCGCGCTATTCGACGGCGATGGGTCTGCTCGTCGAAGGACGCTCGCAGCGTATGCGCGGGCGCAAGGTTGCGGTGCAGTCGGGGTCGATGGGACAGGTGTTCTCGCGCATGAAGGACTGGTTCCTCGGCAACTTCTGACTACGGGTTTCGAGAAATTCGCGCTGGTGCCGGCGGCCGGCGCGCGACAGGGGGTTGCCCGATCTCCTGCCGGATAACGCCGAGTGGCGGTAACTTTTTATCTTGACGGAGGCAACATGGAATTCCAGATGCTGGAAACCGAAACGAGCGGCACGATCATCAAGGTCGTCGGAGTCGGTGGCGCTGGCGGCAATGCCGTTCAGCACATGATCAACAAAGGCGTGCAAGGCGTCGACTTCATCGTGATGAACACGGACGCGCAGGCGCTGTCGCGTTCGCGTGCCACCGCGGTGATCCAGCTCGGCAACACGGGTCTGGGCGCGGGCGCCAAGCCGGAAATGGGCCGCGCCGCTGCTGAAGAAGCACGCGAGCGTATCGCCGACGCACTGCGCGGCGCGCACATGGTGTTCATCACCGCCGGCATGGGTGGCGGTACCGGCACGGGCGCGGCACCGGTCGTCGCGCAGATCGCGAAGGAAATGGGTATTTTGACCGTTGGCGTCGTCAGCAAGCCGTTCGAATTCGAAGGCGGCAAGCGTATGCGCGTGGCGGAAGCCGGTTCGCAGCAACTGGAGGATCACGTCGACTCGCTGATCGTCGTGCTAAACGACAAGCTGTTCGAGGTGATGGGCGACGACGCCGAGATGGACAAGTGCTTCCAGTGCGCTGACGACGTTCTGAACAACGCGGTCGCGGGCATTGCGGAAATCATCAACGTCGACGGTCTCGTCAACGTCGACTTCGAAGACGTGAAGACCGTGATGGGCGAGCAGGGCAAGGCGATGATGGGCACGGCGACGGTTGCCGGCGTCGATCGCGCGCGTCTTGCGGCCGAACAGGCCGTCGCGAGCCCGCTGCTGGAAGGCGTCGATCTGTCGGGCGCGCGTGGCGTGCTGGTCAACATCACGTCGAGCCGCTCGCTGCGTCTGTCGGAAACGCGCGAAGTGATGAACACGATCAAGAGCTATGCCGCGGAAGATGCCACGGTGATCTTCGGCGCCGTGTACGACGACGCGATGGGCGACGCGCTGCGCGTGACGGTCGTTGCGACGGGCCTCGGCCGCGCGGCGAAGAAGCAGCAATCTGCACCGATGACGCTGCTGCGCACCGGCACCGACAACCAGCCGATCGGCGCGATGGCGCATGCGGCGTACGCACCGGCGGCAGGCCACGCCAGCACGGCCGACTACGGCGCGCTCGATACGCCGGCAGTGTGGCGCACCTCGCGCGACACGGCGGCCTCGCACGTGCAGGCGCTGCAGGAAAAGGGCGTCGATACGTACGACATTCCGGCATTCCTGCGCAAGCAGGCGGACTGAGCGCACGGGCAGGCTTCGTTGCCGCGTTGCGAGTAAGGTCGCAGATGCAGCGCTGGCGGACGAATGCACGAGCGTGGCGGGTGAACGGCAAGCAGGTCGCTTATCGTCTGATTCGCGGCAGGGGCAACTGCCCTCTGCGGATTCGCGAAGCGGACGAAGTGGCTGCCGCCGAACGGCGTTGGCTTATAGCTGAATGGGCCGAAAGCTGAATGGGCCGAACCGAAATTCACTGCGACACGAGGACGTGCGAGCGTGCTTCGCATCGATGCAAAGGACTGAGCATGATCAAGGAAGGTGAAAAGCTGCCCGACGCGACGCTCTTCGAGTACGTCGAAGACGACCGGGCGGGCTGCACGATCGGACCGAACAGTTTCGACGTGCACGAGCAGACGGCGGGCAAGCGCGTGGTGATCTTCGGATTGCCCGGCGCGTTCACGCCGACCTGTTCGGCCAAACATGTACCGGGCTATGTCGAGCATGCCGAGCAGTTGCGCGCTGCCGGCATCGACGAAATCTGGTGCGTGTCCGTCAACGACGCGTTCGTCATGGGCGCGTGGGGACGCGATCAGCACACCTCGGGCAAGGTGCGCATGATGGCGGACGGTAGTGCGGCTTTCACACGGGCGCTTGGTCTGGAGCAGGATCTGGCGGCGCGCGGCATGGGGATCCGTTCCCTGCGCTACGCGATGGTGATCGACGACGGCGTGGTCAAGACGCTGAACGTCGAGGCTTCCGGCAAATTCGAAGTCAGCGATGCAGCGAGTATTCTCGCCACGTTGAGCTAGTTGCTGACGTCGCACCTTCGTCGCGACCCTGCGCTTATGCCGCGTGGCGTTACGGCAACGGTGATTACGACGCTTTTGTGACAGGCCGTTACGCGGGCCGATGACCGGAAACGCCTCCGTTCCGGGGCATCGGCCCGTCACGCTTTCCCTCGCTGAGCTCAGTGGGTAATGCAGCGAAACAGATTGTCACGTTCCCCGCAAAGACGCTGGTCTGGGGATTGGAGTATAATTCGCTCTATGGAATAAAAAATCCTGATTAGGATTTTCAATCGAACAGAATGCCACCATGTTGAAGCAGCGCACAATTAAATCGATCGTCAAGACTGTCGGCATCGGGCTGCACTCCGGCCGTAAAGTCAATCTGACGCTCCGCCCGGCGGCGCCGGGCACTGGCATCGTGTTTTCGCGCGTGGATTTGCCCACGCCGGTGGACATTCCCGCGTCCGCGCTGGCGATTGGCGATACGCGTCTGGCTTCCGTGTTGCAGAAAGACGGCGCGCGCGTGTCGACCATCGAGCATCTGATGTCCGCCTGCGCCGGTCTTGGCATCGACAATCTTTACGTCGACGTCACCGCCGAGGAAATCCCGATCATGGACGGCAGCGCGGGTTCGTTCGTGTTCCTGATCCAGTCGGCGGGTATCGAAGAGCAGAACGCGCCGAAGAAATTCATCAAGGTCACGAAGCCGGTCGAAATCCGTGACGGCGACAAGTTCGCGCGCCTCGATCCGTACTTCGGTTTCAAGCTCAAATTCACGATCGACTTCCGTCACCCGGCCGTGGACAAAACCGGTCAGGCGTTGGAAGTGGATTTCGCCAACACGTCGTACGTGCGCGAAATCGCACGTGCCCGCACGTTCGGCTTCGCGCATGAAGTGGAAATGATGCGTGAGCTCGGCCTCGCGCGCGGCGGCAGCATGGACAACGCGATCGTGCTCGACGAATATCGCATCCTGAACAACGACGGCTTGCGTTACGACGACGAGTTCGTCAAGCACAAAATGCTCGACGCCATCGGCGACCTGTACGTGGTCGGCCACCCGCTGCTCGCGTCGTACACCGCGTACAAGTCGGGCCACGGTCTGAACAACGCGTTGCTGCGTGAGCTGCTCGCGCACGAAGACTCGTACGAAATCGTCACTTTCGACGACACGCAGAAGGCCCCGCGCGGCTTCGCGTACGAGACGCAGACTGCGTTCGCATAAAGCCAGCGTAACAGGCAAGCAAATGAAAAACGGCCCCTCGGGGCTGTTTTTTTTCGTCGAGCGTTCAGCGATTGCGCCGATGCCGCGCGGCCATGCGCGCGAGCGCCTCCTGCAACGGCGAAGGCTCGAGCGATTCGCTCAACGCCTGCAGCGCGGCGGCGCCGGCCGGCGTCATGCGCGCCTGTTTTACGGGCGGCGGCTCTTTCAGCGGCTGCGGCCGCACGCGAATCTTCAGCGCCTGCACGGGCCAGCCGCGCTGCTGCAAATCCGCCAGCAGCCGCGGCTCCAGATGCCGCAGACGCGCCGCGAGCGCGTTGTGCGCGGCGAACAGGGCCAGCACACCCTCCTTGATGAAGCCAGGCTCGACGCTCGTCGCCAGATAATCGGGCAGCAGCTCGCGCAGATCCTTCTCGAGCGCGGCGATCTGCTCGACGCCTGCGCGCAGCGCAGCGAACGCGTCCGTGCGGCCGAGTACCTCGGCAAGCGGTTGCGGACGGCGCCGATCGAACTGCTTCGGCGGCCTTGAAAAGGACGAAAAACGGCTCATGTTTGGGATTGACGACGTGAGCTCGCCCCATGCGCGCTCACGCCGCGATTGTACCGCGCGGGCAGCTTGCGAAGTCGGTCCGCGCCGCGCCGGAGGTTGCCGGGCGGGGCTGGCGGAGGCCGGCGCCGTCACGCCTGCGACACGAGCGCGGCCGGAGGCGCGTGCTAAAATGCCCGATTCGAATTCACTCTTGGACTAAGCCGCCGAGGATTTTCCGACCCAGGCGCGGTATGCGCATAGTGCATACCGCGAGCCAGCCGAAGCCGCGACGCAGACACCGATCCGATGACCACCGGTTTTCTACAGAAGATTTTTGGCAGCCGTAATCAGCGGCTAGTCAAGCAATATCAAAGGACCGTCGCGGCGATCAATGCGCTCGAGCCGCAGATCGAGCAATTGACGGATGACCAACTGCGCGCCAAAACGGGTGAATTCCGCCAGCGCGTCGCGAGCGGCGAATCGCTCGACAAGATCCTGCCGGAAGCGTTCGCGGTCTGCCGCGAGGCCAGCAAGCGGGTGCTGAAGATGCGCCACTTCGACGTGCAGCTGATCGGCGGTATGGCGCTGCACTACGGCAAGATCAGCGAAATGCGCACCGGCGAGGGCAAGACGCTCGTCGCGACGCTGCCGGTCTACCTGAACGCGCTGTCGGGCCGCGGCGTCCACGTGGTCACGGTCAACGACTACCTCGCGCAGCGCGACGCCGAATGGATGGCGCGTCTCTACAACTTCCTCGGTCTGTCGGTCGGTATCAACCTGTCGCAAATGGAGCACACGGCGAAGCAGCAAGCCTACGCCGCCGACATCACCTACGGCACCAACAACGAATTCGGCTTCGACTACCTGCGCGACAACATGGTCTACGAGACCGACGCGCGCGTGCAGCGTAGCCTGAACTTCGCGGTCGTCGACGAGGTGGACTCGATCCTGATCGACGAAGCGCGTACGCCGCTGATCATCTCCGGCCAGGCCGAAGATCACACCGAACTCTACGTGCGCATGAACGCGCTGCCGCCGCTGCTCGAGCGCCAGATCGGCGAAGAGAAGGCGGACGGCACCGGCGTCGAGAAGCCGGGCGACTACACGCTGGACGAAAAAGGCCGTCAGGTCTTCCTGACCGAGTCGGGCCACGAAAAGGCCGAGCGCCTGCTCTCCGAGTGGGGCCTGATCGGCGACGGCGAAAGCCTGTACGCGCCGCAGAACATCACGCTGATGCACCACGTGTACGCGGCGTTGCGCGCGCACACGCTGTTCTTCAAGGATCAGCACTACGTCGTGCAGAACGGCGAAGTGATCATCGTCGACGAATTTACCGGCCGTCTGATGGCCGGCCGCCGTTGGTCTGACGGTCTGCACCAGGCGGTCGAGGCGAAGGAACACGTGAAGATCCAGAGCGAGAACCAGACGCTCGCATCGATCACGTTCCAGAACTACTTCCGCATGTACGCGAAGCTGGCCGGCATGACCGGCACGGCCGACACCGAAGCGTACGAATTCAACGAGATCTACGGTCTCGAAACGGTCGTGATCCCGACCAACCGTCCGCCGAAGCGGATCGACAAGCAGGATCAGATCTACAAGACCGCGAAGGAACGCTACGACGCGGTGATCCGCGACATTCGCGAGTGCTTCGAACGAGGTCAGCCGGTGCTGGTTGGCACGACGTCGATCGAGAACTCGGAGCTGCTGTCGCATCTGCTGAAGCAGGTCAGCTTGCCGCACGAAGTGCTGAACGCGAAACAGCACGCGCGCGAAGCGGAGATCGTCGCCGAAGCGGGCCGTCCGCAGCGCATCACGATCGCGACCAACATGGCCGGCCGTGGTACGGACATCGTGCTCGGCGGCAACGCGGAGAAGCAGGCGTCGTTCATCGAGCAGGACGAAACGCTCGCCGCCGACGAAAAGCGGCGCCGCATCCAGAAGCTGCACGACGAATGGCAGACGCTGCACGATCAGGTGAAGGCCGCGGGTGGTCTGCACATCATCGGCACCGAGCGTCACGAGTCGCGCCGGATCGACAACCAGCTGCGCGGCCGTGCGGGTCGTCAGGGCGACCCGGGTTCGTCGCGCTTCTATCTGTCGCTGGAAGATCCGCTGCTGCGCATTTTCGCGGGCGACCGCGTGCGCGCGATCATGGACCGCCTGAAGATGCCGGAAGGCGAGGCGATCGAAGCGGGCATCGTGTCGCGCTCGATTGAATCGGCGCAACGCAAGGTCGAGGCGCGCAACTTCGATATTCGTAAGCAATTGCTCGAATACGACGACGTATCGAACGACCAGCGCAAGGTGATCTACCAGCAGCGCAACGAACTGCTCGAAGCGAACGACATCACCGAGACCATCAGCGCGATGCGTCACGGCGTGGTCGGCGACATCGTGCATCAGTTCGTGCCGGTGGGCAGCATCGAAGAGCAGTGGGACGTGCCCGAGCTCGAGGAAGTGCTGCGCAACGAATGGCAGCTCGACCTCGCGATTCAGGAAATGATCAACGAGTCGAACTCGATCAGCGCGGAAGAGATTCTCGAAGCGGTCGAGGCCGCCGCGGACGAAGGGTACGAGGCGAAGGTCCAGTTGGTCGGCCGCGAATCGTTCAGCGCGTTCGAGCGCTCGATCATGCTGCAGACGCTCGACCGCGCGTGGCGCGAGCATCTGGCCGCGCTCGATCATCTGCGTCAGGGCATCCATCTGCGCGGCTATGCGCAGAAGAACCCGAAGCAGGAATACAAGCGCGAGGCGTTCGAACTGTTCGCCGCGATGCTCGACGCCGTGAAGCTCGAAGTCACGCGCATCGTGATGAACGTGCAGATCCAGTCGCCGGAGCAGCTCGAAGCGGCCGCGGAGCAGATGGAAGAGCAGGGCGGTCATCTGGAGAACGTCGAGTTCCGTCATGCCGAGTTCGCGGAAGCCGGCGCCGCCGCGCCGGTCGCGGCCGAAGCGGCCACCGCCGCGATGATCGGCGACGCGATGAGCCACGGCCACGGCGCAGCGCCGCAGGCGGCCGTGCACATGAATGCCGACAACGTGCCGAAGGTCGGCCGCAACGACCCGTGCCCGTGCGGCAGCGGCAAGAAGTACAAGCAGTGCCACGGCAAGATCGCCTGATGGCGATGCGGCGCGCTTCCGGGCGCGCCGTGTCGTTTTTAAGCGCCGTTTGGCCGTTTTGATTTCGCGGGTGACCCGGCAACACACCCGGGTCATCAGTTCCGTTTCCCCGATGCCGGCGTCCGCCGGCATTTTCTTCGACAGGTCGCGACCATGGCTGTCAACTTTCCCTCGATCGATCCCGCTCAACTCCACCCCGTCGCCGGCGTCACGCTAGGCTGGGCGGAAGCGAATATCCGCAAACCGAACCGCAAGGACGTGCTCGTCATTTCCGTCGACGAAGGCGCGACGGTAGGCGGCGTGTTCACGCAGAACCGCTTCTGCGCGGCGCCCGTCACGGTCTGCCGCGAGAACCTGCAGCGCGTGCGCGCGGGCGGCAAGCCGATTCGCGCGCTGGTGATCAACACCGGCAACGCGAACGCGGGCACGGGTGAGCCGGGCCTCGCGGCGACGCGCGAAACCTGCGCGGAACTCGCGCGTCTCGCCGACATCGCGCCCGAACAGGTGCTGCCGTTCTCGACGGGTGTGATTCTCGAACCGCTGCCGGTCGATCGTCTGAAGGCGGGCTTGCCGGCCGCGCTCGCGAACCGCAAGGAAGCGAACTGGTACGACGCGGCGCAGTCGATCATGACGACCGACACGCTGCCGAAGGCGAGCTCGCGCCAGGTCACGATCGGCGGTCATACCGTCACGCTGACCGGCATTAGCAAGGGCGCCGGCATGATCAAGCCGAACATGGCGACCATGCTCGGCTTCCTCGCGTTCGACGCAGCCGTCGCGCAGCCGGTCCTCGACGAGCTCGTGAAGCACGTCGCGGATCGCTCGTTCAACTGCATCACGATCGATGGCGATACGTCGACCAACGATTCGTTCATCCTGATCGCGTCGGGCAAATCGAGCCTGCCCGCGATCACGTCCACCGATTCGCCCGCTTATGGAGCGCTGCGCGACGCGGTGACCGAGGTCGCGCAGAACCTCGCGCAACTGATCGTGCGCGACGGCGAGGGCGCGACCAAATTCATGACCGTGCATGTCGAAGGCGGCTCGAGCGTCGGCGAATGCCGCCAGATCGCCTACGCGATCGGCCACTCGCCGCTCGTCAAGACGGCCTTCTATGCATCGGACCCGAACCTCGGCCGTATTCTTGCGGCCATCGGCTATGCCGGCGTTGACGATCTCGACGTCGGCAAGATCGATCTGTATCTGGACGACGTGCTGGTCGCGACTGCCGGCGGCCGCAACCCGGCCTACCGCGAAGAAGACGGCCAGCGCGTGATGAAAAAAAGCGAGATCGGCATTCGCGTCGTGCTCGGCCGCGGTAATGCGCAAGCCACGATCTGGACCTGCGATCTGTCGCACGACTACGTGAGCATCAACGCCGACTACCGCTCGTAATCAGCTTCAAAGCGCGGCCACGGGCCGCCTACTCACCATGGACAAACTCGAACAGTTTCTGAACCGGGCCGAAGCCGTGCTCGGCCGCCTGGAAGCGATGCTTCCGCCCGCCGCGCCGGACATCGACTGGTCGGCCGCGGTCGCTTTCCGCTGGCGCAAGCGCCAGGGTCGCGGCTACTTGCAGCCGGTGCATGCCATTTCGCCGATCACGCTCGACGACCTGCAGAACATCGATCGCCAGAAGGGGTTGATCGAACAGAACACGCGCCAGTTCGTGCGCGGTCAGCCGGCCAACAACGTGCTGCTGACGGGCGCGCGCGGTACCGGCAAGTCGTCGCTGATCAAGGCGTGCCTGAACGCGTATGCGAAAGACGGCCTGCGCCTGATCGAAGTGGACAAGGACGATCTGCACGACCTCGGCGACATCGTCGATCTGATCGCGAAGCGGCCGGAGCGCTTCGTCGTGTTCTGCGACGACCTGTCGTTCGAAGAAGGCGAGTCGGGCTACAAGGCGCTGAAGGTCGCGCTCGACGGCTCGGTGGCCGCGCAGTCCGACAACGTACTGATCTATGCGACGTCGAACCGCCGCCATCTGCTGCCCGAGTACATGAGCGACAACGAGACGTACAAGCACACTTCGGACGGCGAGATTCATCCGGGTGAACTGGTCGAAGAGAAGATTTCGCTGTCCGAGCGTTTCGGGCTGTGGGTCAGCTTCTATCCGTTCAAGCAGGACGACTACCTGACGATCATCGCGCACTGGCTGCGCCATTTCGGTTGCGACGACGCCGAGATCGAATCGGCGCGCGGCGATGCGCTCGTGTGGGCGCTCGAACGTGGCTCGCGCTCGGGACGGGTCGCATGGCAGTTCGCGCGCGACTGGTCCGGCCGTAAGACGCCGGCATGAGCGCCGCTAACAAAAGCGCCGGCAATAGCGTCGGCGCCAACGGCGCTGGCCGTCCGGTCACCGAAGTCGCGGTCGGCGTGCTGGTGCAGCCGGATGGGCGGTATCTGCTCGCGCAGCGTCCGACGGGCAAGCCGTACGAGGGCTACTGGGAGTTTCCGGGCGGCAAGCTCGAAGCGGGCGAATCGGTCGAGGCCGCGCTCGCGCGCGAGCTGCACGAGGAGCTGGGAATCGAGGTCGAGGCGAGCCATCTGTGGCATACGCTCGAACACGATTATCCGCACGCCTATGTGCGCCTCTTCTTCTGCAAGGTGACGCACTGGTCGGGCGAGCCGCACGGGCGTGAAGGCCAGGCCTTCGTCTGGCAGAGCTTGCCTGCGGATGTCTCGCCGTTGCTGCCGGCCACGATCCCGGTGCTGGAGTGGCTCGCGGCTGAGAAGAAGTGATTGATTGAAGGCAAGGACTGAAAAAGCCACGCGGTAGCGGGCGCTGTATCGGCAGCGCCGGTTCGCGTGGCTTTTTTACTGACTCGCTCAGTGCGGGTTGTAGTCGCCGCGCGGCGTTTCCTCTTCGGACGAAGATCCTTCCTGTTCGTTGCCGCCAATCCTGTATTTTTCGGCGGCCCATGCGCCCAGATCGATCTGTTTGCAGCGCTCGGAGCAGAACGGACGGAAGCGGCTCTCGGAGGTCCAGCGGACATCTTTACCGCAGGTAGGACATTTGACGACGGTAGGCATACGGTCGGACGGTCAATCGCAAACGGAACAAGTAACGAATATAGGGCTATTTCGCGCCGGTTCAAAGGCGCGTTCGGTCAAATCCGGTGTGCGCTGCTCAATGCGGCGGTGATTGACAGGCGATTACAGGCTGCAGAGCGTGAGTTGGAACGGCACGTCGACGTCGACCGCGCGCGGCCGCAGATCGCCGTCCTGCACCGTAAAGCGCACCCACAGCATGTACTTGTTGGCGCTCGCTTCGGGAATCACGCGCAATTCGGGAGCGACGCGAACCTGCATCAATTGATACGAGCGGCCCGACAGCATTTGCTGATAGCTGCCTTGCATCGCCATCACCTTCGACGCCTGGCCCGACTCACGCGCGAGCCGCAGCACGATGGTGGCCGCGTCGCGCAGCGGCAAAAGCGGTGTCACCCACTTGGCGATGTCCTGGCGACGCTGATCGGGATGCAACTGTTGCCACGCGTAATACGAGGGCAGGTCGAATTTGCAGGTACCACCGGGGATGATTGCGCGGCTGCGAATGCTCGCGAGCCACTCGTTGTCTGCAAGATGCTGGCCGGTCTTGCCTTGCATCTGCGTGAGCCCCGCAAGCGTCTGCTCGATTTCGCCGAGCACCGCTTCGAGCGCGTTCTGCTCGATGCCCGGATTGCCGCGAAATGGCGCGAGCGTTTGCCGCTGCCGCTCGAGCTCTTTCATCAGATCCGATTTCAGATCCGCGCGGCCCGCCACTTCGGAGATTTCGAACAGCGTTGTCAGTGCGACGTGATGTTCCCGCGCGTCTTCCTGAGTCAGAAAGAACGTGAAGCGCTCGAACAGATCTTCGAGCCGCAACAGCGTCCGGATTCGCTCATTGAAGGGGTACTCGTAAAGGATCAAGCGGGCTCGCCTCGGGCGTGGTCGGTGACAGGAATGCAAAACATTCTAATGCCGTGGGACTACCCAGGCAATCACGCACTTTTTCTGCGCGCTTTCGCAACTTTTTTGTGAGTTCCCGGTGTTATGAGCGCTTCGGCTCCCGCGTGCGCGCAAAGTTCAATGTGCCGGTGACGACGCGTCTGCGCGCGCTACAACTCGGCATCGCCCTTCGCCAGCGACAGATAGGCTTGATGGTGAGCGTCCACCTGCGCCTCGAGTTCTTCGAGCGGCGCATTGTCATTGACGATCACGTCGTCGGCGGCGGCGAGCCGCGCTTCGCGCGTGGCCTGGCGCGCAATGATTGCGAGCACCTGCTCACGGCTGAAGCCGTTGCGGCTCATCACACGCGCGATCTGCGTGTCGACGCTGCAATCGACGGTGAGCACGCGATTCACGCGGTTCTTCCAGGTCCCGGACTCGACCAGCAACGGCACCACGACGATCACATACGGTCCTTTCGCTTCGCGCTCTTCGCGCTCGGTTTCCGCGCGAATCAGCGGATGCGTGATGCCTTCGAGACGTTTGCGCGCGGTCTCGTCGCTGAACACGAGCGTGCGCATGCGCGCGCGATCGAGGGAGCCGTCGGCGGCGACGAATTGCGCGCCGAATTCGGCGGCGATGTGCGGCATTGCGAGGCCATGCGGCGCGGTGATGCGATGCGCGATCACGTCCGTGTCGACGAGCGGCACGCCGCGCGCGGCGAACAGATCGGCCACCGTCGATTTGCCGCTGCCGATGCCGCCAGTGAGTCCCACAACGAACATGGTTCAGCCCCCCAGAGCCAGATAAAGCGGCGTGCCGGCAAACAGCGTCAACACACCGCCCGCCGCGAGAAACGGCCCGAACGGCAGCGGCTCCTCGAAGCGCATTCGGCCGCGCCACGTCGCCGCGAGGCCGATCACGGCACCGGCCACCGCGGCGACCAGCACGATCTGCGGCAGCGCGGGCCAGCCGAGCCACGCACCGAGCGCGGCGAGCAGCTTGAAGTCGCCATAGCCCATGCCTTCGATACCACGCACGAGCTTGAACGCCCAATGCACGGCCCACAACGCCAGATATCCGAAGATAGCGCCGAGCACCGCATCATGCAGATTCGTGAACATGCCGTTGAAATTGACGATCAGGCCGGCCCACAACAGCGGCAGCGTCAAGGAGTCGGGCAGCAAATGCGTGTCGACGTCGATCGCGCTCATCGCGAGCAACGTCGCGCACAGGCCGAACGCGGCGAGTGCCATCAGCGTCGGGCCGAACGCTATCAGTGCGCCTGCCGCGAAAGCGGCGCTCGCGATTTCGAGCAGCGGATAGCGTGCGCTGATATGCGTGCCGCACGCGGAACAACGGCCGCGTAACAGCAGGTAGCTCAGCACCGGCAAGTTTTCCCACGCGCTCAGCACATGGCCGCAATGCGGGCACGCGCTGCGCGGCACCCACAGGTTGTAGCGCGCGGGCAGTCCGTGGTCGGGCGGCGGCACGTCGGTGGTCTCGCTGATTTCGGCGCGCCATGCACGCTCGAGCATGATCGGCAATCGATGCACGACCACGTTCAGGAAGCTGCCAATCACGAGGCCAAGCACGATCGCGAATGCGATCTGCACGCCGGCGGGCAGGCTCGCGAGCGCGAGGCCGATATCGCTGGCAAAGCGGCCCGGCAGTAAGCCCGCGAGCAGGCTGGAGGAAGTTTGTGACACGAGCGGAAGAGGAGCCTGCATGGTGACGAAGTGGATTCGGCTGCGATGCTACACCACGTTGCCGAGTTGAATAATGGGAAGATACATCGCGATGACGAGGCCGCCGACCAGTGTGCCGAGCACGACGATCACGAGCGGTTCACACAGGCTCGATAGCGTGCCGATCCTGTCGTCGACCTGGCGATCCGCAAGCGACGCGACATCGAGCAGCATGCTGTCGAGCGCGCCGGATTCCTCCGCGACCGCAACGGGCTGCACGACTTCGGGAGGAAAGCAGCGGGCCGCGAGCATAGCCGCGGCGAGCCGTTCGCCGCGCCGCAATCTGATGGCGATGCTTGCCGTCGCGCGATCGAAGAAGGCATTGCCGGTCGCCTGAGTGAGCGAATCGAATGCGTCGGCGAGCGGCGTGCCGGCGGACAGCAAGGTGCCAAGCGCGCGACTCCAGCGCGCCGCGCACAGCGTGCGCAGCAGCGGGCCGGCCACCGGCAGGTCGAGCGACAGGCGCGCGAAGCGGATGCGCGCGCTTACCGAACGACGCAGCACGAGCGTGATGGCCGAGCTCATTGCGAGCATCAGTATGAACAGCGGCACACTCCAGCGCGCGGCGGCCGCCGAGAGCGCCAGCACGAACTGCGTCGGCGCGGGCAGCTTCGCGCCGAAGCCATCGAAGATCTGCTTGAACGTCGGCACGACCCACACCAGCAATGCGGCAGTTATCACGAGCGCGAGCAGCAGGATCGCGGCTGGATAGGTGAGAGCCGCGCGCACCTTGGCGCGCTGCGCAGCGGCGCGTTCGCGATCGTCGGCGAGGCGGGCGAGCACGGTGACGAGCGCGCCCGCAGCTTCGCCCACCTCGACGAGCTGGCAATACAGCGCATTGAACTGCGCCGGGTGCCGCTGCAAGGCCGCCGAAAACCGCAGGCCGGCGGTGATGTCGCGCGCGATAGTGCCGACGATGCGCGGCATGCCTTGCCGCTGACCCGACGTCGACGCCTGCGCGAGTAGTTCGAGCGCGGGCGCGAGCGGCAAACCGGCACGCAGCAGACTGGACAGTTGTCGCGTGAACAGCGTGACAGCGGCCGCGCTGGTCTTCGGGCGTGGCGCCGGCCCTTGCGTTGCGAGTTCGACGATAAAGAGGTTGTCGCGTTTGAGCATCGTGCGTGCGGCGCTCGCGTCGGGCGCGATCAGCGTGCCGCTTTGGCGCGTGCCGTCCGCGTCGACGCCGCGCCATCTGAAGCGTAGGTCGGCTGAGACGGACCGGGTTGGTGACAGCGCGGCGGTACTCATGCGACCTCCGTGGCGGCGAGCGCTTCGGCGAGACTCGTGGTGCCGTCGCGCACGCGCGCAAGCGCCGCGTCGCGTAACGTCGCGACCTGTTCCATCTGCGCGAGGCGGGCCAGCTCGTGCGCGCCCGCGCTTGCGACGATCTGCTCACGCATCGCGTCGGAGACGGGCATCACCTGATGAATGCCGACGCGCCCCCGATAGCCGATGCCATGACAAACCGCGCAGCCGGTCGCCGCATACGGTTGCCAGCCGTCGAGCTCATGTTCGGCAAAGCCCGCGGCGAGGAGTGCCGCCGGCGAATGCGGCGCGGGCGCGCGGCATGCGACGCACAGTCGCCGCACCAGCCGCTGCGCGGTCACCATGCGCAGCGCGGCGGCAAGGTTGTACGCCTCGACACCGATGTCGATGAGCCGCGCGATGGCCGCGGGCGCGTCGTTCGTATGCAGCGTGGACAGCACTAGGTGACCGGTTTGGGCGGCCTTCACGGCAACGTCGGCGGTTTCGTTGTCGCGGATTTCGCCAACCATGATCACGTCCGGGTCCTGACGCAGAAAAGCCCGCAGCGCGACCGCGAAAGTCAGTCCGGCTTTTTCGCGCACGCTGACCTGGTTGATGCCGGCCAGCTGGATCTCGGCTGGGTCTTCCACCGAGCAGAGGTTGCGTGCCTCGCCATTCAGCAGGTTCAGGAAGCAGTACAGCGATAGTGTCTTGCCGCTGCCCGTCGGTCCGGTGACGAGCATCAGACCGTGCGGCGCGCGGATCGCGGCGTCGACGGCTTCGCGCTGCCGCGGATCGAGGCCGAGCGAATCGAGCGAAAGATCGGTGGGCAACGCGTCGAGCCGTCGTAGCACGAGCTTTTCGCCGAACAGTGTCGGCAGCGAATTGACGCGGTAATCCTCGAGCCGCCCTGGCGACGTCGCTAGGCGTAGCCGGCCGTCCTGCGGCACGCGTCGCTCGGCGATGTCCATGCGCGCGAGCACTTTCACACGCGTGACGAACGCGTCGCGCAGATGGGCGGGCGGCCGCGGGATTTCATGCAGCACGCCGTCGATACGCAGGCGCACACGCCAGCCATGCTCGGCCGGCTCGATGTGGATATCCGACGCATTGCGCCGCGTCGCTTCGTGCAACGTGTCGGTCAACAGACGCACGGCTGGGGCGTTGTCGGGATCGTTCAGACTCGTTGTGCTGGATTCGCCGTCGATAGCGAGTGGGCGCGGCAATGCCGCGGCGGTGGCAAAGGGTGTTTGCATGAGAGACCGGTGATGAACCGCCTTTAGAACATGACGGCTTCATCTTCCGGTTGCGGGCGTCCGAATGCCATTCGGCCATTCGGCTAATGGCGCGTTTCGCGAGCCTGTGCGATGCTGACCGTAAATCAGCGTGCGGCGGCGCGAAGTTCAGCCTGACCTTGCTTTACCGGCCTTCGTGCGCGACGGCGGTTTGAAAAGCTTGACGGTGCGGATCGCCTGATCGTCGCTGCGCATCACTTCGAGCTTGGTGTCTCCGATGCGCACGCAGACGTCGCCGTCGGGGATGTCTTCGAGGATTTCGAGAATCAGGCCGTTCAGCGTTTTGGGGCCATCGGTGGGCAGCCCGAGTTGCAGCCAGCGGTTCAGCTCGCGCAACGGCATGCTTCCCGCGACGATGCATTCGCCCGCCTCGTTCCAGCCGCCGCGCGAGCTGGCGCTACGCGGAATCGACGTGGTGAATTCGCCGATCAGTTCCTCGATGATGTCTTCCGGTGTGACGAGGCCTTGCAGTTCGCCGTATTCGTTGACGACGAGCGCGATGCGTTGCCGGCTCTCCTGAAAGTATTGCAGCTGCTGGAACACCGGCGTGCCGCTTGGCACGAAGTACGGCTCGGCGAGCAGCTCGCGCAAGGTATCGCGCTCGAGCTCCTGGTTGTGCAGCGCTGAGAGCGTCTTGCGCACGTGCAGCACACCGAGCACGCGGTCGATGTCGCCCTGGTAGACGATCAGCTTGTTGTGATAGCAGGTCTCCAGTTGATGCAGGATCTGTTCGAACGGGGCATTGAAGTCGAGGGCCTCGATACGGCGACGCGGGATCATCACGTCATCGACGGAGATGTTTTCGAGGTCGAACAGGTTCAGCAGGATGCTGCGGTGCTTGGTGGGCATGAAGCTTCCCGACTCGAGCACGATGGTGCGCAGTTCTTCGGTGGACAGCCGCTGGTCGCGCGCGCCCTTCGTGTTGATGTGCAGCACGCGCAGGATGCCGGTCGCGAACAGGTTGACAAACCAGATCAGTGGTCTCGCGACGCGCATCAACGGCGCGATCAGCAGGCTCGCGGGCAGCGCGATTTTCTCGGGAAACGTCGCGCCGACGATCTTCGGTGTGATCTCCGCGAACACGATAATGAGGAACGCGACGATACCGGTCGCGATCGACAGCACGAGGCTATTGCGGCCGAACGTATGCAGCGCGAGCGATGTCGTCAGTACCGGAATGATCGTGTTGAACAGGTTGTTGCCGATGAGGATCACGCTGAGCAGCTGATCGGTTTTTGCGAGCAGGCCCTGAGTCGTCTTTGCGCCGAGCGTGTTCTTGCTGGCGAGATGTTTGAGGCGATGACGATTGAGCGCCATCATCGCTGTCTCGGAAATGGAAAAGAAGGCGGAGCAGACAAGCAGCAGAAGGACGGCGCCGATCTGCGCCCATAAGGGAAGTTGTTCCACGCGTCGTGAAAAATAAGGGAAAGGATGGAGAGAATATAGCAGAGGGGGCCGCGCGCTCCGGTGTGGACGACGGCTGACGTCGCCAGGACGACAACGTGGCAACGTACGCGCTGTGCCTGACGAGCCGGAGGAAAGAAAGCGGCGAAGGGCAGCACGAGAGCAACGAAAAAAGCGCCGCGCAAAACAAAAAACCGCCCAGCAACGCTGCGGCGGTTTTGAACCTTGAGCTAACAAGGAGAAATCTGGTCGGGGTGAGAGGATTCGAACCTCCGGCCTCTACGTCCCGAACGTAGCGCTCTACCAGGCTAAGCTACACCCCGATTGGGTACTGCTGACTCGATTCAGACTAATTCGGTGTTCCAGTCTCGTTCAAGACTGTCTTGCCGTCGAGTAAGAGCATAATTCTAGCAGGCTCTCCTTGAAAAGGGAATGGGGAAATGACGAAATTGCTGCCGCGGCTGCCTGCGCCTCCTGTTTCGCGCACTCGAGCGTGTGATCCAGCGCGCCCGAGCGCGTGATCGCGTCGAAAATGGTATCGAAACGGTCGGTGCCACCTTGCTCGATGGCTTCGCGCGCGAGCGCCGACTGCTCGGGCGTGCCGCGTTCGATCAGATAGATGAGCGGAAGCGTCGGTTTGCCTTCGCGCAGATCGTCGCCGGCGTTCTTGCCCATCGACTCGGCCGTGCCCGTGTAGTCGAGCCAGTCGTCCATGATCTGGAACGCGGTGCCGATGCGACGACCGTACTCGGCGGCGGCGGCTTCGGTTTTCGCGTCCGCGCCGGCCAGCACCGCGCCGAGCTGGGCGGCCGCCTCGAACAACTTTGCGGTCTTGTAGCGGATCACCTGCATGTAACGGGCTTCGTCGACGTCGGCATCGTGCATGTTCAACAGCTGCAGCACTTCGCCTTCAGAGATGATGTTGGTCGCCTCCGACAGAATTTCCATCACGCGCATCTTGCCCACGCCGACCATCATCTGGAACGACCGTGAGTAAAGAAAGTCACCGACCAGCACGCTCGCCGCGTTGCCGAACAGCGCATTGGCGGTCTGGCGGCCGCGCCTCAGGTCGGACTCGTCGACCACGTCGTCATGCAGCAGCGTGGCCGTGTGGATGAATTCGACGACCGCTGCCAGCTCGTGCCGGTGCCCCGTCGTATCGCCCAGCGCGCCCGCCACCAGCAACAGCAGCGCGGGCCGCAGCCGCTTGCCGCCGGCGCTGATGATGTACTCGGAAATCTGATTGATCAGCATCACGTCCGACGCAAGACGTTGCCGGATGACGCGATTGACCTGCTGCATGTCTTCGGCGATCGGAGCAAGCAGGCTGGCGACGTTGGGGGAGGTGGTGGCAGTCGACGACATGATGGCTGAATTGGGTAGTGCCGCGAATTATAAGGCGATCGGGGCGCTTCTGGGTCGTCGGCTGCGGCGTGGATGCGGTCCGCATGGCGCGCGGGGCGCCTGCCAAGGCCGTCTGCGGGGCGCCGCGCGTTACAGGTTTGCCATCTGCGAGCGCCTGCGAGGGAGGGCGAAGCCGGACCGTAGACGGTTTGGTAAGCAGGTTTTGACCGAGCAGCTAACTCTATGTATAATTGAGGGTTTCCGCGCGCGGTGCGTGGGAAAAATGAATACAGAGTGAGGTTCTCAATGTACGCGGTCATAAAAACCGGTGGCAAGCAGTACAAGGTTGCCGTCGGCGAAAAACTTAAAGTAGAACAGATACCGGCAGACATTGACGCTGAAATCACGCTCGACCAGGTTCTCGCAGTGGGCGAAGGCGAATCGATTAAGTTCGGTACGCCGCTGGTCAGTGGGGCTTCCGTCAAGGCTACCGTCGTGTCGCAAGGTCGTCACGCCAAAGTGACGATCTTCAAGATGCGTCGCCGGAAGCACTACCAGAAGCATGGCGGCCACCGCCAGAACTATACCGAACTGCGCATCGACGCGATCAACGCGTAAGCGCACCGGTTAAGGAGCAAATCAAATGGCACACAAAAAGGCAGGCGGATCGTCCCGGAACGGCCGCGACTCCGAATCGAAGCGCCTCGGCGTTAAGGTTTACGGCGGCCAGGCTATCAACGCTGGTGGCATCATCGTGCGTCAGCGCGGTACGCGCATGCACGCTGGCGAGAACGTCGGCATGGGCAAGGATCACACCCTGTTCGCTCTGAAGGACGGCCACGTCCAGTTCTCGACGAAGGGCGCGGCGAAGAAGCACACCGTTTCTGTCGTCCCGGCAGCCTGAGTTTAATCAGGCACGGGCTTCAGGACCGGAAAAAGGCCCCGCGAAGTTCGCGGGGCTTTTTTTATTGCGGCGCCTCTTTAGCTTGGCGCCGAAGCCGCGCAGCCGACCGCTCCTCATCGGCGGACTATGCCGTTCGGTCGATTGATCAACGCGCGGCGCGCGCGGCAAAATAGCAGCATCCAATCAGTATCAACCCCTGCATCGAATCGGGCAGTACACCACGGGACGGAGTAACACATGAAGTTCATTGACGAAGCGAGGATTGAAGTCATCGCCGGCGACGGAGGGGATGGCAGCGCGTCGATGCGCCGCGAGAAGTTCGTCCCGTTCGGCGGCCCCGATGGCGGTGACGGCGGCCGGGGCGGCAGCGTGATCGCGGTGGCTGACCGCAACATCAACACGCTGATCGATTACCGCTACGCGAAAAAACATCTGGCGCGCAACGGCGAAAACGGCCGCGGCTCGGATTGCTACGGCAAGGGCGGTGATGACATCACGCTGCGCATGCCGGTCGGCACCACCATCACGGACATGGAAACCGGCGAGCTGATCGCCGATCTGACCGAGCACAACCAGAGCGTGCAAATCGCGCAAGGGGGAGCCGGCGGCCTCGGCAACCTCCATTTCAAGTCCAGCACGAACCGCGCGCCGCGTCAGAAGACCGACGGCAAGCCGGGCGAGCGCCGCATGGTCCGCCTCGAACTGAAAGTGCTGGCCGACGTCGGTCTGCTCGGCATGCCGAATGCGGGCAAGTCGACGTTTATCTCGTCGGTGTCGAACGCGAAGCCGAAAATCGCCGATTACCCGTTCACCACGCTCGCGCCGAACCTCGGCGTCGTGCGCGTCGGGCCGAGCCGCAGCTTCGTGATTGCCGACATTCCGGGGCTGATCGAAGGCGCGGCGGAAGGCGCCGGCCTAGGCCATCAATTCCTGCGTCACCTGCAGCGCACCGGGCTGCTGCTGCACATCGTCGACATCGCACCGTTCGATGAATCGATCGATCCGGTCGCGGAAGCGAAGGCGATCGTCAACGAACTGCGCAAGTACGACGAAGAGCTTTATCAGAAGCCGCGCTGGCTTGTGCTGAACAAGCTGGACATGGTGCCTGAGGACGATCGCGAAGCGCGCGTGGCGGCGTTCCTCGAAGGCTTCGGCTGGGACGGTCTGGTGTTCGAGATCTCGGCGCTGACTGGCCAGGGCTGTGAAAATCTTTGCTACGCCGTGTTCGACTACCTCGCCGAGCACTCCGACGCGCAACGCGCGGCCGAAGCCGAAGACCTGGCCTCCGACGTGCGTTTCCGCGACGGGACGCAAGTACCGGCCGCGACCCGCGAAGCCGGCACCGATCCGCAGGAATAACAACTCGAGCGCCGGCGCCAGCGGCGGGTGCCGGTATGCATCACGCGTCATCTTGGGAGACAGCGCACAATGCGTTCCGTCATCGCAGATTCACGGCGATTGGTCGTCAAAGTCGGTTCGAGTCTCGTCACGAACGACGGGCGCGGCCTCGATCATGCGGCGATCGGCCGCTGGGCCGCGCAAATTGCCGCACTGCGCGCGCAAGGCAAGGAAGTCGTGCTGGTCAGCTCGGGCGCGATCGCCGAGGGCATGCAGCGGCTCGGCTGGACGAAGCGGCCGCGTGAAATCGATGAGCTGCAGGCGGCCGCGGCGGTCGGTCAGATGGGTCTCGCGCAAGTGTACGAAAGCCGCTTCGCCGAACATTCCATCCAGACTGCGCAGATCCTGCTTACTCACGCTGACCTTGCTGATCGCGAGCGCTATCTGAACGCTCGCTCCACGCTGCTCACGCTGCTGGGGCTCGGAGTTGTACCGATCATCAACGAGAACGACACGGTCGTCACCGACGAAATCAAGTTCGGAGACAACGACACGCTCGGCGCGCTGGTTGCCAATCTGATCGAGGGCGACGCGCTGATCATTCTGACGGACCAGCAAGGCCTCTTCACCGCAGATCCGCGCAAGGACCCGACCGCGACACTCGTCCAGCATGCCGACGCCGGCGCGCCCGAGCTCGAGGCGATGGCGGGCGGTGCGGGCTCGAGCCTCGGCCGCGGCGGCATGCTGACCAAGATTCTCGCTGCGAAGCGTGCGGCCCATAGCGGCGCCAATACGGTGATCGCGAGTGGGCGCGAGTCGGACGTGCTGGTGAGACTGGCGGCCGGCGAGGCGATCGGCACCCAACTGATCGCGCGCACCGCGCGCATGGCGGCGCGCAAGCAATGGATGGCCGATCACCTGCAGGTGCGCGGCCACGTCGTGATCGATGACGGCGCGGTCGAAAAACTGACCGCCGGCGGCAAGAGCTTGCTGCCGATCGGCATCGTCGGTGTGCAGGGTGCATTCGCGCGCGGCGAGGTGATCGCGTGTCTGAGCGCGTCAGGCCGCGAGGTCGCACGTGGTTTGACGAACTACAGCAGCGCGGAAACCAAACTGATCCAGCGGCGTCCGAGCGGCGAAATTGAGTCAGTGCTCGGCTATATGCTCGAGCCCGAACTGATTCATCGCGACAATCTCGTGGTGCTTTGATCTGCGCGGCGGCGCGCATATCGCGCGTATGAAGAGCCAACAATTAAGCCGTTCCAGCGCAGGCTGGAACGGCTTTTTAATCGTCACGGGTAAGCAACGGCGCCTGAGTCGGGCGCGCGCCGCGCAACCGGCCTCAATGAATCTGCGACGTCTGCGTGCGCTTGTAACGAATGTTCTCGACGATGTGCTGCGCGCTGCCGGTCGGAATCTTGTTTGCGCACATATAGTCCTGATACAACGCGGCCTGGTACGCATTCAGCGCGCCGTTTTCTATCCGCGAAAACGGGTTTGCGACCGTCGTGTCCCAGCCGTCGTGATCGGCGTTCAGGCCCGCATACTGACGCCATTCATACGTGTCGCAACGGATGCCCTCGTAATTGACGTTGCGCGCACCGCCCGGGCTCGTGACGACCACCGTGTAACGCACCACGCCGTCGTCGCCGACGCTGACGGACTTCGGGTCGATCGCAAATTGCAGCGGCGTATTGCCGGAGACTTCGAACGGCAGCAGGTTCGCGTCGGAGGGCAGCTGCGGCAACGTGTCGACCTTGTTTTCAACCCAGTTGCTCTTGCGATCCAGCAGATAGGTGAACTCGCTGTCGTCTTTGTTGGTCGGTTTGCCGGCGCTCGAACAGCCTGCCAGCAGGGCGCCGGTGGCGACGCACGCCACGGCGAATGCAAGTGCTTTCAATCTGATTCCCTCGAGAGACAGACGCGGCTCGAAAGCCGCGCCAGAGAGAGGCGGCGCGAGCCGCCGCCTGGAATGGTTAATCGCGCACGCATCGTCGTACTAACGGGGCGACGGCCTCGTCGGCTTCGGCCGTTTCGCGCTCATCCTCCGATCTCATGTTGGCATCCGGTGAGCCGGGACCGCAATCCGGCGCGACCAGCACGTGCGTCGACGTTTCGACGCTGACCGAAGTTACGGTCGTGACGGTGGTGACCACCGTGCTTACCGTGGAATCCGGCGGGCTTTGCATCGACGACGCTATCCGGGGATAACGCGACCCATGATGCCCGCCAGGTTTTTCCGCACGCGGCGCAGGCCGGCGCATGAAACGGGACAGCTCCGTTAGCGCCAACTGATACACATCCCGCTTGAACTCGATCACACAGTCGAGCGGCACCCAATACTCGTTCCAACGCCACGCATCGAACTCAGGGTGGTCGGTGGCGCGCAAACAAATGTCGCAGTCGCGTCCTACCATCCGGAGCAAAAACCAGATTTGTTTCTGGCCGCGGTAATGACCGCGTACTTCGCGCTTGATGAACTTGTCAGGCACCTCATAACGCAACCAGTCGCGCGTGCGACCGATCACCTTGACGTGCTCAGGAAGCAGCCCGGTCTCTTCGTGTAACTCCCGATACATCGCTTGCACGGGGGTCTCACCATATTTGATGCCCCCTTGCGGAAACTGCCAGGAATGTTCACGGAGTCGTTTGCCCCAAAACACCTCGTTGTGCGCGTTCAAGAGGATGATGCCGACGTTCGGGCGAAAGCCTTCACGATCCAGCATACAACCACCTTCGAATCCTTTAAAATTGCTTTGATTATAAACAGATAACGGACCCTACGCACCGAATCGCATAAGAATGGAGCGATTCGCCGCAATAGGCCCGGGTTTGCGGTAGCCTGTCGGTTTTCCGTGCCTATCCCTTGTGAGAGAGGCTTTGCGCGGCGGTTTCGGCGCCGCACGGGGGCAGGGCGCCGCCAGTCGGGCGAACCCTGCCGGCTTCGCCGCGGATCTGTGTCGATTTCCCTCATTTTCCCCTTTTCTGGCGGTCCTACCGGAAGCCGCCGCTTTTGGACACCTTGAATGAAAGCTTCCCGTTTCTTTATCGGCACTCTCAAAGAAGCGCCCGCCGACGCCGAAATCATCAGCCACAAGCTCATGGTGCGCGCGGGCATGATCCGTCGCGTCGCGGGCGGTATCTATAACTACCTGCCGGTCGGCCTGCGTTCGATCCGCAAGGTGGTGGAAGCGATCGTGCGTGACGAAATGAACCGGGCGGGCGCCATCGAGCTGTTGATGCCGGCCGTGCAGCCGGCCGAACTGTGGCAGGAATCGGGGCGCTGGGAGAAGTACGGTCCCGAGCTGCTGCGCTTCAAGGACCGCAAGCAGGCCGATTTCGTGATGGGCCCGACGCACGAGGAAGTGGTCACCGACATCGCGCGCAATCAGATCAAGAGCTATCGCCAACTGCCGGTCAACTTCTATCAGATCCAGACGAAGTTCCGCGACGAGATCCGTCCGCGTTTCGGCGTGATGCGCGGCCGCGAGTTCATCATGAAAGACGCGTACTCGTTCGACAAGGACGCGCAGGGTCTGCGCGAGTCGTATCGCAAGATGTACGACGCGTACGTGCGCATCTTCACGCGCCTCGGTCTGGACTTCCGCGCGGTGGCGGCCGACAACGGCTCGATCGGCGGCAGCGGCTCGCATGAGTTCCATGTGATCGCCGACACCGGCGAAGACGACATCGCGTATTGCCCGACCTCCGATTTCGCCGCGAACGTCGAGGCGGCCGAAGCGCTACCGCTGATCGCAGAGCGCGCGGCGCCGGCAGAAGAGATGAAGAAGACCGGTACGCCCGGCAAGGCGAAGTGCGAGGCGGTTGCCGAACTGCTGAACATTCCGCTCGAACGCACGATCAAGTCGGTCGTGCTCGCCACCGAGAACGAAGGCGCCGAGCCGACGATCTGGCTGCTGATGCTGCGTGGCGATCATGATCTGAACGAGATCAAGGCGGCCAAGCTTCCGGGCCTCGGTAATTTCCGCATGGCGACGGAAGCCGAGATCGTCGAGACGTTCGGCACACCGCCGGGCTATCTCGGTCCGATCAACACGAAGAAGCCGGTCAAGGTGATTGCGGACCGCACGGTCGCGAACATGAGCGACTTCGTGGTCGGCTCGAACGACGTCGACTATCACACCACCGGCGTGAACTGGGGCCGCGACCTGCCGGAGCCGGTCGTCGCCGACATCCGCAATGTGAAGAAGGGCGATCCGTCGCCGGACGGCAGGGGCGTGCTCGACATCTGCCGCGGCATCGAAGTGGGCCACGTGTTCCAGCTCGGCATCAAGTATTCCGAAGCGATGAACGCGGCCTGTCTCGACGAAACCGGAAAGCCTCGGCCGATGGAAATGGGCTGCTACGGCATCGGCGTCACGCGGATTCTCGGCGCCGCGATCGAACAGAATTTCGACGACAAGGGCATCATCTGGCCGGAGTCGATTGCGCCGTTCGAAGTCGTGCTGTGCCCGATGGGCTATGACCGCAGCGACGCGGTGCGTGAGCAGGCCGACAAGCTGTACGCGGAACTCGTCGCGGCCGGTATCGACGTGATCCTCGACGATCGCGGCGAGCGGCCGGGCGTGATGTTCGCCGACTGGGAACTGATCGGCGTGCCGCATCGACTGGTGATCGGCGACCGTGGTCTGAAGGACGGCAAGATCGAGTATCAGGGCCGTCGCGAGGCCGAAGCGACGCTGCTGCCGGTCGCGGACGCCGCGCACACCGTGATCGGCAAAGTGCGCGCGGCGCTGGCGAACTAAGCGGAGCGGGCGGTGGAGTACAACTTCCTGTCAGCGACGGTGCTGCTGATCCTGATCACCGATCCGCTCGGCAACATCCCGATCTTCGTCAGCTGTCTGCGCGATGTGTCGCCGGAGCGTCGCACGGTCGTGATCCTGCGCGAGGTCGCGATCGCGTTTGCGATCCTGCTGGTGTTCATGATGCTCGGGCAGAGCTTTCTGCGCATGATGAGCCTCAGCGACCAGTCGTTGCGGATCGGCGGCGGCATCGTGCTGTTTCTGATTGCGCTGCGCATGGTGTTTCCGCATCCGGACGGTCCGTTCGGCGGCGACGCGCGCGGCGGCGAGCCGCTGATCGTGCCGCTCGCGATTCCTGCGCTAGCGGGTCCGTCGGCGTTGGCGACGGTCATGCTGCTGACCTCGCAGGCGCCGGGCAAGACGTTCGAGTGGGTCGGCGCGCTGACCGTCACGATGATCATCTGTGCGATCGTGCTGATGCTCGCCGAGCGCATTCAGGCGTGGCTCGGTGAACGTGTGATGGCGGCGTTCGAGCGGCTGATGGGGCTCGTGCTCGTCGCGATTTCAGTCGAGATGATGCTCGGTGGAATCCGCTCTTTCGTGCACAAGCTGTGAAACGCGAGCCGGTGCGCGCATTGCCACCGTCGCAGCCATAAAAAAGCAGCCAGGCAGGCTGCTTTTTTTTCGCCGGTGGGGCGGATGCCCCGCTCACGCTCCCTCGGTCAACGCCCGAATGGTCGGCAGGTTGCGCCAGTAGCCCTTCGCATCCATCCCGCAGCCGAACACGTACCGGTCCGGCACTTCGAAGCCGCAGTAATCGGGGCGCAGCGGTTTCGCCTTCGGAATGATCTTCTCGCACAGCACCGCGGACAGGAAGCGCTTCGCGCCCATCGCGAGGATGCGGTCGCGGATTGCGGCCATCGTCTCGCCTTCGTCGAGGATGTCGTCGAGCACGAGCACCACGCGATCCTTGACCGACTCCGCCGGCGCGACGCGCCATTGCATCTCGTTGCTGCCCTTCGTCGTATTGCGGTAGCGCGTCAGGTGGATGTAGTCGAACTCGAGCGGGAAATCGAGGTACGGCAGCAGCATGCCGGTGAATACCGCGGCGCCGCCCATCACCGACAGCACGAGCGGGAAGTCCTCGCTCATCTCGTCGCGGATGGCAGCCGCCATGCGGGCGATCGACGCAGTGACGTCCGAGGCCGAAACTATCTCTTCGGAGTGTTGAAAAATATGGAGGGCTTCTTCGCGGTTCATGACGTCTGACGGACGGTAACTGTATACATAGTGTGAGTGGCAACGTCCCGAGGGACGTTCCCGCGAGGGACGGCGCAATGCGCTACAGAATAAACCCGCACGATGCCGAAGTCAGCCGCGCCGCATTCGGCGCGAGCGCGCGCCGGTCCCATCAAGCTTAGCGCATGCCGGGCATCACGCCCTTCATGCCGCGCATCATCTTCTGCAGGTTGCCGCCCTTGAGCTTCTTCATCATCGTGCGCATCTGTTCGTACTGGTTCAGCATGCGGTTGACTTCCTGCACCTGCACGCCCGCACCCGCGGCGATGCGGCGCTTGCGGGTCGCCTTGATCAGTTCGGGCTTGGCGCGCTCGGCCGGCGTCATCGAGTTGATGATGCCTTCCATGCGGCGCATCTGCTTCTCGGCCTGACTCATGTCGGCGCCGGCCGCGGCTTGCTGGAACTGCGCGGGCAGCTTGTCCATCAGCGACGACAGGCCGCCCATGCCCTTCATTTGCGTGAGCTGGGCGCGGAAATCGTTGAGGTCGAAGTCGCCGCCTTTCTTGACCTTGTCGGCGAGCTTCTGCGCGGCCTGCACGTCGACGCCGCGCTGCGCTTCCTCCACCAGCGCGAGAATGTCGCCCATGCCGAGAATCCGGCTCGCCATGCGGTCCGGGTGGAACACTTCGAGGCCGTCGAGTTTTTCGGCGACACCCACGAACTTGACCGGCTTGCCCGTCACGTGACGCACCGAGAGCGCCGCGCCACCGCGCGAATCACCGTCGAGCTTGGTGAGCACGACGCCGGTGAGCGGCAGCGCGTCGCTGAACGCCTTCGCGGTGTTGACCGCGTCCTGGCCGAGCATCGCGTCGACGACGAACAGCGTTTCCGCCGGCTTCAGCTCGGCGTGCAGCGCGGTGATTTCGTTCATCATCGCCTCGTCGATACCGAGACGGCCGGCCGTGTCGACGAGCAGCACGTCGTGATAATGGCGCTTGGCCCAGTCGAGCGCGGCGCGGGCAATGTCGACCGGCTTCTGGTTCAGCTCCGACGGGAAGAAGTCCGCGCCGACCTGCTCGGTCACCGTTTTCAGCTGCGCGATGGCGGCGGGACGATAGACGTCGCACGAAACGGTCAGCACCTTCTTCTTGTACTTCTCGCGCAGCAGCTTGGCGAGCTTGCCGACCGTGGTCGTTTTGCCGGCGCCCTGCAGACCCGCCATCAGGATGATCGCGGGCGGCGCGACGGCGAGATTGAGCTCGGAGGCCTTGCCTTCGTAATCGCCGCCGATCACCGCGGTCAGTTCGCGCTGCACGACGCCGACGAGGGCCTGACCCGGCGACAGGCTGGAGATCACTTCTTCGCCGAGCGCCTTCTCCTTGACCTTCGCGATGAACTCGCGCACGACGGGCAGCGCCACGTCGGCCTCGAGCAGTGCGAGACGCACCTCGCGCAGCATTTCCTGGGTGTTCGCCTCGGTGAGCCGGGCTTCGCCGCGCAGCGTCTTGACGACGCGCGCCATCCGTTGAGTCAGATTGTCGAGCATGGGGAGCGATGAACGGTGGGGCCCGCGCAGCGCGCGAAGCGCAAGACGTCGCGGAGTAGGGCCCTAGTGTAAACTTCGAATATGGATATTGTACTCTATGCCCTCACCGCGCTTCTCTATGGCGGTCTTGCCGTGGCCGGCTGGCGCTCGCACCGGCACGCGGCCGTGCGGCCGCTGCTCGAGAGCGTGCCGCCGCTGCCCGGTCATGCCGCCAACGCGGGCGCTCTGGTGGCCTCCGGCATGAGCGCGCCCGGGCGCGCGCTGCTGTTCGTCGCGCTGCTCGCTCACGGCGTGCTGCTCCATACCACGATCTTCCCGCAGAACGCGATGGTGTTCGGCTTCGCGTTCGCGCTGTCGGCGATGTTCTGGCTCGGCGCCGGCATCTACTGGATTGAGAGTTTCTTTTTCCCGCTCGACGGACTGCGCCTGCTGGTGTTGCCACTCGCGTGCGTCGCGTCGCTGCTGCCGCTCGCGTTCGGCGGCGTGCGCGTGCTGCCGTATGCGGCCGCGCCGATGTTCAAGCTGCACTTCCTGATTGCGAATATCGCGTACGGTCTGTTCGCGATCGCGGCGCTGCACGCGGTGCTGATGCTGGCGGTCGAGCGGCGTCTGCATTCGATGCGCGGTGGTCTCGCGCAAAGGCACGCGGCGGCGGACAATGGCTGGTGGTCGAGTTGGCTCGACGCGCTGCCGCCGCTGCTCACGCTCGAGAAGCTGCTGTTCCGTCTGATCGGCGCCGGCTTCGTGCTGCTCACGCTGACGCTGCTGTCGGGCATCCTGTTCAGCGAGCAGCTGGTCGACCGCGCGTTGCGGCTCGATCACAAGACCGTGTTCGCGATTCTTTCGTGGGTGATGTTCGGCGCGCTGCTGACCGCGCGCAAGGTGTCCGGCTGGCGCGGCCGTGCGGCATTGCGCTGGGTGCTGGCCTCGTTCGTCGCGCTGTTGCTCGCGTACGTCGGCAGCCGTTTTGTTTTCGAGGTGCTGTTGCACCGGCCCGTGGTGTGAGTGTCCCCATGCGACAAATCTTTTTGCTGATTCTGCTGTTCATCGTCGGTCAATGGCTCGTGAAGGCGCTGCGCCGCCACGACGCGCAATCCGCGCAACGCACCGGTGCCGGCGGCGCCAACGCTGCCGGCACCGCGAATGGCGGCGCGCGTTCTTCGAATGGGCAACAGCCGCAGCTTGCCGAGCCGATGATCCGCTGCGTCGAGTGCGGCGTGCACGCACCGAAGAGCGACTCGGTCAGCGTCGCGGGGCAGGCGTTCTGCTGCGCCGCGCACGCGCAGCGCCACGGCGCGCGTCCGAGCGGCCGCGACGCCCGATGAGCGGCGCGTACACCGTCGATGCCGACGGTTGGGTTCCTGCCGCACGCAAGCTTGCCTCGCCAAACTTCGAAGCGCGGCCGCAAGGCGCGCTGCCGACGCTGATCGTCGTTCACAACATCAGCCTGCCGCCGAACCAGTTCGGCGGCACCGCGATTGCCGAGCTGTTCCAGAACGCGCTCGACTGCAACACTCACCCGTACTACGACACGCATCTGCGCGGCGTGCGCGTGTCCGCGCATTTCGTGATTCATCGCGATGGCGCACTCGAGCAGTTCGTGTCGTGCAACGAGCGCGCGTGGCACGCGGGGCCGTCGAATTTTTTCGGCCGCGAGCGCTGCAATGATTTCTCGATCGGCATCGAGCTCGAAGGCAGCGACACCACCGCCTTCGAAGCGACGCAATACCGCACGCTCGCCGCGCTCGTCAGAGCACTGACGGCACGCTATCCGATCGACGCGCTTGCCGGCCACTCCGACATCGCACCCGGTCGCAAGACCGATCCCGGTCCGTATTTCGAGTGGCCGCGACTGCAGCGCGACACGTTGCTCGACGGCCGGTATTTCCCCTATCTCAAGTTTTCCGAAACGCGGTAACCCCTTCGCACGATCTTGCGTGATCCACGGAGAACGAGGCGCAGCCTGCTTCTCCGGGGAGCTTCTGCGCGCCGCGTGAAGCAAAAGTCAAGACTGCGAGCGCAAATAAAACCTTTTGACCTGTCTCGAAACTCCACTATACTTGGTGCCGACAACTGAGTTTCGCACTATATCTTGTGTTGTGCTGTGAATAACCATGTGCATAACCGAGTGAATAAGAGTGGATAAGTCTGCGGCGTCCCGCTCCCCGAGCATGGCACCGCAAGCATTCCGGACAGCGAAAAAAATTCCTGGGGCGCAGCCGGTAGGGGATCTCCGGCCGCATCCAGAAGCATTCAGGAAAGGACCAGCCAGTGATCGCGACCGACCCGATGAAGACCGTCATCAAATCGAACCAGGCTTCCTCGCAGATGCATCCCACCAACCGGCGTCGCCGGCCTTCCTGCACCTCATCGCACGCGCACGCGGCGGCGCGGCGTTCGATTTAATCCGCGGCACTCGCCGCAATATTTCCAAGACCAGGAGCTTTGCACATGCAAACCACCGACAACGTGACGACCCGTTACGAGGGCTCACCGACTGGCCAGACCTTCGGCCAGACCCAAGGCGCGCAGGCGCTCGCGCCGCAAGCGAATTACGCCGACTACAAGGTGATCCGCCGCAACGGCAGCGTGGTGTCGTTCGAGCCGTCGAAAATCGCGATCGCCGTGACGAAGGCGTTCCTCGCCGTCAACGGTGGTCAGGGCGCGGCGTCGGCACGGGTGCGCGAACTGGTCGAGCAACTCACGCTGAACGTGGTGCGCGCGCTGGTGCGCAGCCGTCCGAACGGCGGCACGTTCCATATCGAAGACATTCAGGATCAGGTCGAACTCGCGCTGATGCGCGGCGGCGAACACAACGTCGCGCGTGCTTACGTGCTGTATCGCGAGAAGCGCAACCAGGTGCGCGCGCATGACGCCCATGAAGGTCAGACAGCGGAAAGCGCCAGCACCCCGGACCTGAACGTGACCGACAACGGCATCACGCGTCCGCTGGACATGGCTGCGCTGCGCGGCATCATCGAGTCCGCGTGCGCGAACCTCGGCGACGCCGTAAGCGCCGAGCCGATCGTCGCGGAAACGGTGAAGAACCTGTACGACGGCGTGCCGATGAGCCAGGTGTACGACTCGGCGATCCTCGCTGCCCGCACGATGATCGAAAAGGACCCGGCCTACAGCCAGGTCACCGCGCGCATCCTGCTGCATACGATCCGCCGCGAGATTCTCGAAGAGGAAGTCACGCAAGCCGAGATGGGCGAGCGCTACGCCGAGTACTTCCCGCAGTTCATCAAGCGCGGCGTGCAAGCCGAGCTGCTCGACGACAAGCTGCTGCAGTTCGACCTGAAGCGCCTCGGGGCCGCGCTCGATGCGAACCGCGACCTGCAGTTCGGCTACCTCGGTCTGCAGACGCTGTACGACCGCTACTTCCTGCATCACGACAACGTGCGTATCGAAATGCCTCAGGCATTCTTTATGCGTGTCGCGATGGGTCTGTCGCTGAACGAGATCGACCGCGAAGCGCGCGCGATCGAGTTCTACAACGTGCTGTCGAGCTTCGACTTCATGAGTTCGACGCCGACGCTGTTCAACTCCGGCACGCGCCGCTCGCAGCTGTCGTCTTGCTACCTGACCACGGTCGACGACGACCTCGACGGCATCTACGAAGCGCTGAAGGAAAACGCGCTGCTGTCGAAGTTCGCCGGCGGCCTCGGCAACGACTGGACCCGTGTGCGCGCGCTCGGCTCGCACATCAAGGGCACCAACGGCAAGTCGCAGGGCGTGGTGCCGTTCCTGAAGGTCGTCAACGACACGGCGGTCGCCGTGAACCAGGGCGGCAAGCGCAAGGGCGCGGTGTGCGCGTACCTCGAATCGTGGCACCTCGACATCGAGGAATTCCTCGAGCTGCGCAAGAACACCGGCGACGACCGTCGTCGCACGCACGACATGAACACCGCGAACTGGATTCCCGATCTGTTCATGAAGCGCGTGATGGAAGGCGGCGACTGGACGCTGTTCTCGCCGTCCACCTGCCCGGACCTGCACGACAAGTTCGGCGCCGAGTTCGAAACGGCTTACACGGCTTACGAAGACAAGGTCGCGCGCGGCGAGATCAAGCTGTTCAAGAAGATCCCGGCGGCGCAGCTGTGGCGCAAGATGCTGGGCATGCTGTTCGAAACCGGCCATCCGTGGATCACGTTCAAGGATCCGTGCAACGTGCGCTCGCCGCAGCAGCACGTCGGCGTCGTCCACTCGTCGAACCTGTGCACGGAAATCACGCTGAACACGAGCGACGCCGAAATCGCCGTCTGCAACCTCGGCTCGGTGAACCTCGTCGCGCACCTGAAGGAGCAGGCCGACGGCACGCTCGCGCTCGACCACGACAAGCTGAAGCGCACGGTCAGCGTAGCGATGCGCATGCTCGACAACGTGATCGACATCAACTACTACGCGGTCGCCAAGGCGCGTAACTCGAACCTGAAGCACCGTCCGGTCGGCCTCGGCATCATGGGCTTCCAGGACTGCCTGCACGTGCTGCGCACGCCGTACGCGTCGCAGGAAGCGGTCGAGTTCGCCGATCGCTCGATGGAAGCGGTTTGCTACTACGCGTACTACGCGTCGACCGAGCTCGCCGAAGAGCGCGGCCGCTACGCGAGCTACCGCGGTTCGCTGTGGGATCGCGGCATCCTCCCGCAGGATTCGGTGGCGCTGCTCGCCGAGGCGCGCGGCGGTTATGTCGAGGTCGATTCGAGCGAGTCGATGGACTGGCCCGCGCTGCGCTCGCGTATCTCGACCTACGGCATGCGCAACTCGAACTGCGTGGCGATCGCGCCGACCGCGACGATCTCGAACATCATCGGCGTGTCGGCGTGCATCGAGCCGACCTATCAGAACCTGTACGTGAAGTCGAACCTGTCGGGCGAGTTCACGGTGGTCAACGACTACCTGGTGCGCGACCTGAAGGCGCGCGGCCTGTGGGACGAAGTGATGGTCGCCGACCTGAAGTACTTCGACGGCACGCTGTCGCGCATCGACCGCATCCCGGCCGACCTGCGCGCGATCTACGCGACCGCGTTCGAAGTCGATCCGGTGTGGCTCGTCGAGTCGGCTTCGCGTCGTCAGAAGTGGATCGACCAGGCGCAGTCGCTGAACATCTACATGGCGGGCGCATCGGGCAAGAAGCTCGACGAGATCTACAAGCTCGCATGGCTGCGCGGACTGAAGACCACCTACTACCTGCGCACGATGGCGGCGACGCACGTCGAGAAGTCGACGGTCGCGCACGGCGCGCTGAACGCGGTGAGCTCGGGTCATGACGGCTCGGGTGGCGCAGGCGGCGCGGCAGGCGGCTTCGGCGTGGGCGGCGGCGCGGCGGGTGGTGTGGGCGGCGGCTTGCAGGCTGCTGCAGCGCTCGCAGCGACTGCCGCGGTCGCGGTCGACGCGGCACCCGAAGCGGATGGTCCGGTCTGCATGATGCGTCCGGGCGATCCTGGCTTCGACGAGTGCGAGGCTTGCCAGTAAAGATTGGCAAGCAGCGGGAGCGATGCTTGCTAACTGCACGCGAGGGTCGTAGGTGGTGATCCGCAGGCGGTGAGCGACGCGCCCCGTCGATGAAGTAGAAAGCAGGTCGACGAGCGGTGAGCAGTATCGAAGTCTCACCGCTCGTCGATGCAGTGAAGCAACCCAGCCGTTGGCAACACCAGACGATCGCACGACATGGCATCGCACCTCGACCGCCAACGCTGACGCAACACGCTCGACACGGCTCACCGCCGACTCTCGCGATGCGCGGCTCGTGCGGCATCGATCAGTCGATCAGTCCATCGATCAGTCGGCGGATGCCGTGAACGCACTGCGCAATACATATAGATAGAGCAACGAAACGTCGTGTCGAAACGTTGCTCTTCGAGTTCGCGAAGGACCTCGGCAACACATGTTGAACTCGCGTTCATCACGCGTCACTGGATGGGTCACACGCAGCATGTCGAACAAAGTGTTGTATGAACGTAGCAACGCGAATCGAAAACAGGAATTTTCGCGAGTGAACTCTTTTATCGCTCGTGAAAAGATGGTACAAACCGTTCTAAATTGATGGTGACATTTATGCTCAACTGGGATGACGAGATCACTGCCGTAACTCCCTCGAGCGCGACGCAACCGAACGTGTTGCGCAACGCTGCGGGGTCGGCTGTGGATTCGCAAATCGGAACGCGTTCCGCGCCGCATGCTCCCTCCGCTCAAGAAGTCTTCGCGAACGACGTCGCTGTCGCTCCCGTTGCTCATATTGGCAACGCGGTTGCCAACGCGGCGGCCGCTTCCGAAGCGCGCGTCAATGTCGCCGACAAGCGCATCATCAACGGCCAGACTGACGTCAATCAGTTGGTGCCGTTCAAGTACAAGTGGGCTTGGGAAAAGTATCTGGCGGGTTGCGCCAACCACTGGATGCCGCAGGAAGTGAACATGTCGCGCGACATCGCCCTGTGGAAAGACCCGAACGGGCTGACCGAAGACGAGCGCCGCGTCGTCAAGCGCAACCTGGGTTTCTTCGTGACGGCAGATTCCCTCGCCGCCAACAACATCGTGCTGGGCACCTACCGCCACATCACGGCGCCCGAATGCCGCCAGTTCCTGCTGCGCCAGGCGTTCGAAGAGGCGATCCACACGCACGCTTACCAGTACATCGTCGAGTCGCTCGGTCTGGACGAGGGCGAAATCTTCAACGCGTATCACGAGGTTCCATCGATCCGCGCGAAAGACGAATTCCTGATTCCGTACATCCACGTGCTGACCGACCCGGCCTTCAAGACCGGTACGCTCGAAGCAGACCAGACGCTGCTGCGCTCGCTGATCGTGTTCGCCTGTGTGATGGAAGGCCTGTTCTTCTACGTCGGCTTTACGCAAATCCTGGCGCTCGGCCGCCAGAACAAGATGACCGGCGCGGCGGAGCAGTACCAGTACATCCTGCGTGACGAGTCGATGCACTGCAACTTCGGCATCGACCTGATCAACCAGATCAAACTCGAAAACCCGCACCTGTGGACGGCCGAATTCCGCGCCGAAATTCGCGCGATCTTCCAGCAGGCGGTCGAGCTCGAATACCGCTACGCCGAAGATACGATGCCGCGCGGCGTGCTCGGCCTCAACGCGTCGATGTTCAAGAGCTATCTGCGCTTCATTTGCAACCGCCGTTGCCAGCAGATCGGTCTCGATCCGCTCTACCCGAACGAGGAAAACCCGTTCCCGTGGATGAGCGAGATGATCGACCTGAAGAAGGAACGCAATTTCTTCGAGACGCGAGTGATCGAATATCAGACTGGCGGTGCGCTTTCCTGGGAGTAAGCCGGGATTCGTATCGCGGATGTATTCATTGATGGGGATGCCGCCGCCTGTGGCCGCGGCGCCCCGGGTTAGGAGCAGAACGGCCTGATGCAAAGCGTGCCCGGTGCCTTGACGGCCCACCAACATGACAGGCACTTTGCGGACCCTTCAGTGGGATGGGCAAACTTCCCCCCGGAAAAAGCCGCTGGCGTCGCTGCCGGCGGCCCGATCAAGCAATTGCCGGCGTCGCCTTGCGACGCCGACCAGATTTGGCGCGCGGTGCCTTCGGGCACGGCGCGCCTTACCGCATTCATTAGCGTAAGCGCGCCGCACCTGCGTACGCCGATGAATAGCCCGCTTCGTAGCGCGCGCCCTGAGAAGCGTCCGCGGGAAGCGGGTTTTGACGAAGGGTGTAGTTTGAACTGACCTCATCTGAAAACCTGAAGGAGAAAATGATGGCAACTGCAAAGAAGGCCGCGGCCAAGAAGCCCGCAGCAAAGAAGACCGCAGCAAAGAAGGCTGCTCCCGCTAAGAAGGCTGCTCCGGCCAAGAAGGTCGCCGCGAAGAAGGTCGCAGTGAAGAAGGTCGCCGCGAAGAAGGTTGCAGCGAAGAAGGTCGCGGCGAAGAAGGCAGCACCGGCGAAGAAAGCCGCAGTGAAGAAGGTCGCGGCGAAGAAGGTTGCAGCCAAGAAGGTCGCGGCGAAGAAGGCAGCACCGGCGAAGAAAGCCGCGGTGAAGAAGGTCGCAGCGAAGAAGGTCGCAGCGAAGAAGGCAGCACCGGCGAAGAAGGCCGCAGCGAAGAAGGCAGCACCGGCGAAGAAGGTCGCGGCGAAGAAGGCCGCTGCCAAGAAGGCGGCGCCTGCCAAAAAGGCTGCAGCCAAGAAAGCTGCACCTGGCAAGAAGGCTGCCGCGAAGAAGGCCGCTGCGCCTGCGAAGAAGGCTGCCCCTGCGAAGAAGGCTGTCGCCAAGAAGGCCGCGCCTGCTCCCGCTGCGCCTGCTGTCTCGAGCGCACCGGCGGCGACGGTGAAGACCGCGCTGAACCCGGCAGCGGCATGGCCGTTCCCGACGGGCAGCCGTCCGTAAGCAGTAGCAGTAAGTCGACACATCGTACGATGTGTCGGATGACCGGGTCGTGCTCGATTTCTTGTGGGCGCCACCCGGTCAATGACCCGTTACCGGCGTGCTGGTGGCGGGTTTTTTTTGCCCGTCGTCCCGAAAAGAAAAAACACGCATGGACCCGTGAGGACCCATGCGTGTGAAGTCGTCGTCGCGGCGCTGAACTACGCGCCGCCGCGCGGGAGGTGCGCTTAGTGTGTGACGCGCGTGACGCCGCCGCTCGACAGCAGCCTCACGCGATCGCCGGCGCGGAAGATTTCGCCGGTAGCAGTTTGGGTGACGGCGCGCATGTCGCCGTTGTCGAGGCGCACGGTGATTTCGATACCGTCGCGCATGGCGACGCGGTTTTCGATTGCATTGCCGGCGACCGCACCGCCGATGCCGCCGACGATACCCGTCGCGACCGAGCCACGTCCGCCGCCGATCGTGCTGCCGGCGAGCGCGCCGAGCGCCGCGCCGCCGAGTGCGCCGATGCCGATCGGCTGACCGTCGTTCGTGCTGATCCGCACCGCGCGCACGCTCTCCACCGTGGCCATGCGAACCGTCTGTTCACGCTGCGCCTGCGAGGCGGTGAAAACGTCGGGAGAGCTGCTGTTGACCGCACACCCCGACATGGCCAGCGAACCGGCGATCAAGGTGACGACGATCAGGCGACTCGATGTTCTCATTCCCAAACTCCCATAGCACGCGATATCAGTGCAGGTCGTATCCGAAGGCCTGCTTGAACCGCTCGTTGATTTCCGCCCGACTGGGCGCGTAGTTTTGCGGGCCTTGATGCTCGATCTTCAGTGCGCCCATCAGGCTGGCGAGACGGCCGGTCGTGGCCCACCCGAGACCCTTCTCGATACCGTAGAGCAAGCCACCGCGAAACGCGTCGCCGCAGCCGGTGGGATCGAGCACCTGCCTGGCCGTTACCGCCGGAATCTCTTCGATACCGCCGCCGTGATGGATCTGCGCACCCTTCTCGCCGAGCGTGATGATCAGCGCGTCGACCTTGCCGGCGATCTGTTCGATCGACCAGCCGGTCTTGTTGCTCACCAGCGCGGCTTCGTAATCGTTGACCGCTACATAAGTAGCAAGTTCAATGATGCGCCGCAGCGTCTCGCCGTCGAATAGCGGCAAGCCCTGGCCCGGATCGAAGATGAACGGCACGCCTGCGGCGGCAAGCTGTTCGGAGTGCTGGACCATGCCGTCATAGCCGTCCGGCGCGACGATGCCGAGCGTCAGGCCCGCTACTTCGTCGGCGCGGTTCTGATGCGACTGCATCATCGCGCCCGGATGGAAAGCGGTGATCTGGTTGTTCTCGAGGTCGGTCGTGATCATCGCCTGCGCCGAGTAGGTGTCGGGCACGACGAGCACGTTTTCCGTCGACAGGCCGAGCTGCGCGAGCCGGTCCAGATAGAGCTGTGCGTCGACGGCGCCGATCGCGCCCATGATGCGTGCGTCGCCGCCGAGCAGATTCAGCGCATAGGCGATGTTGCCCGCGCAGCCGCCGAACTCGCGACGCATGGTCGGCACGAGAAAGCTTACGTTCAGGATGTGGACCTGCTCCGGCAGGATGTGCTCCCGAAAGCGGCCTTCGAAGGTCATGATGTTGTCGTACGCGAGCGAGCCGCAGATGAGCGTAGCCAAGGCGAGCGTTCCTGTATGAAAGCGGTGGGAAGAGACGCGCCGCGCCGACAGCGCCGCGCGCGAGGCGCGGCGCTGTCGGCGCGCGCGAGAGGGCTTACTTCAGCGCGGCGAGCGCTGCGTCGTAGTTCGGCTCGTTCTTGATCTCGCCGACCAGCTCGGCGTGCACGACCTTGTCGTTTTCGTCGAGCACGACGACCGCGCGCGCGGTCAGGCCGGTCAGCGGACCGCTCGTCACGTCGACGCCGTACGCTTGCGCGAACTCATGGCCGCGGAACGTCGACGCGGTCACCACGTTCTCGATGCCCTCGGTCGTGCAGAAGCGCGACGCCGCGAACGGCAGGTCGCCCGACACGACGATCACGGCCGTGTTGCTGAGCTTCGCGGCGGCTTCGTTGAACTTGCGCGTCGACGTCGCGCAGGTCGGCGTGTCGAGACTCGGGACGATGTTGAGCACCTTGCGCTTGCCTGCGAAGTCGGCGAGCGTCAGCGGCTTCAGGTCTCGGCCGATCAGCGAGAATGCGGCGGCCTGCTGGCCGACCGACGGGAACGTGCCGCTTACTTCGATCGGGTTGCCACCCAGCGTGACTTGACTCATGTGTTGTGCTCCGAAAAGGGCGTCAGTGATGACAATGATGCGCCCGCTCGGGAGCGGGCGCGCGAGGGTGCGTTACGGATAAAAAATCTGTACGCGAAAATTGGAGGCAATCGCGCTGCCGGTGTCGAGGTGCACGATCATCGTCTGCGTCGCGTGCGCGGGCAGGCCGGACGCGATCACGGTGCCGGGCGGCACGTAATCCTGCGGCCACAGCACGCGCCGCACGGCGACGTTGTTCTGATCGTCGAGCAGCGTGAGTTCGATCGCGGGGTAGGCGAGCGCGATGTTCAGGCGGTTGTGCAGCGGCATCTTCAACTCGAGCTTGTGCGGGCCGTCGATCTGCCGCAGATCGGAGGGCTCGACCAGCAGGCCTTCGATGTCGTGCGGCGGCGTCAACTGACAGCCGAGATGCGCGCAGGCCTGCGCGTACAGGATCTGCGAGCGCGGCAGGTTGACCATCACGGTCTCGCGTTGCCACCACGCGAGTTGCGCGAGCAGCGCAATGACGAGCAGCGCGGCGAGCACCACACCGGCGACGATCCAGCCGACGCGTCTGGCGTCCACCGGGCGGGTTTCGCGCACGACCGGGAACGGATCGTCGCCATCGCTGACGGGCGGATTGACCGAGAATGGCTCGCCGCTCGATGGGGCGAGCGACGGACCGCCCGGCGGGCGCGGGCCGCCGGGACCGCCGGCGCCCGAAGCACCTGCGGCAGCCATGCCTGCGGCGGCGCCGAAGCCGCCCACGCCCCCACCGACCGGGCCGAAGTGCGGCTCGTTGTCGGGCATGCCATGCAGACTTGCCGGTTCGCGCAGCGCCGGTTCATCGAGCGTGGACGGCTCGGGGCGTTCGATCTTGTGCCAGACGCGCGGCGCTTCGTCTTCGACTCGCGGTGGGGAAGCAGGCGCGGTGGGCGGGACGACAGGCGGTTCATCGACCGCGTTGTCGGCGGGATAGGCGAAGGGTTCGAGCGGCGCGTCGGCCAGCGTCGGCTCATCGTCCGCGGGCAGCGGTGCCGTGAAAGCGCCGGCGCGCAATTCCGGTTCGGTCGCCTGGCGAGGAGTGCCCGATGTGACGGGTGCGTGCTCGTTGCCGCCAAGCGGCAGCGGCGCGAGCGGCACGCTGCTCGCGTGGTCGCGCAAACGGGCATCGAGCGTGCTGCGGGAAATGCTGGTGGAGTCTTGTTCCGAAGCCGGCGCCCACGGGTCCCACGCGTCGCCGCTGAAGTCCGGCTTGGGTTGCCGCACACCCGACAGCGCTTCGATGGCCGCCGCGGCCGCAACCGGTTTGGCCGTGGAAAAATCGCCGCCTTCGGAGACGTCGAACAGACTGCTCGACGCGTCGAAGACTTCCTGGCAATGCCCGCACCGCACGAGGCCGCGGCGCTGCGCAAGCTGCGCCGGTTGCAGAAGGAAGACAGTTTCGCAGAAGGGGCAACGCGTTGCCAGGTGCATATCGAGCCGTTGAGCCTGAGGCCGTTAGGTTGACAATACGCCTTATTCTAATTGCTTTCGCGGCGCGTTCCGGCGAGGCACACCCAACCTTCATGTTCGCGCCACACGCTGATATCGATCCAGCGCGCGTAGACCTGCGCGACCTCCTCGGCCTGGCGGGCGAGAATGCCCGACAGCGCGATGTGGCCGCCCGGCTTCACCTTCGACAACAGCATCGATGCCATCAGCTTGAGCGGATTCGACAGGATGTTCGCGACCACGACGTCGAATTCGCCGGCCGGACAGGCGTCGGGCAGGCCATAGGTGACTTCGGCGTGATTGCGTTCGCTATTGTGACGCGCCGATTCGACCGCCTGCGGATCGATATCGATGCCGATCACCGGAGCGGCGCCGCACTTCTTCGCGAGAATCGCGAGGATGCCCGAGCCGCAGCCGTAGTCGAGCACGGACTGGCCGGGCTTGATCGACTGCTCGATCCACTCCATGCACAGACGCGTGGTGGGGTGGCTGCCGGTGCCGAACGCGAGACCCGGATCGAGTTCGAGCACGAGCGCGTCGGGGTCCGGCGCATCGTGCCACGACGGCACGACCCAGATGCGCTCGCCGATCTGGATCGGATCGAACTGCGACTGCGTGAGCCGCACCCAGTCCTGCTCCTCGACCTCGCGCACGGTATATGCCGGCGCGGCATCGAGTCCGATCTCGTTGGCCGCGGCGGTTAGCAGCACGGCCGGATCGTGTTCCGGCGCGAGCAGCGCGATCACACGCGAATGCTGCCATGCCGTGCGATCCGGCGTGAGGCCGGGCTCGCCGAACAGCGGCTGCTCGTCGGGCGTGTCGGCGTCGGCGTCTTCGACCGACACCGACAACGCGCCCAGCTCGAGCAGCGCGTCGGACAACTCCTCCGCGTGCTCGCGCGCCAGTTCGGCAACCAGTTCCCGATAGCTCATGACTTACGCTTCTTCCGCGACCTGCTGACGCGCGGCCAGCCGGTTTTCGAGGTAGTGGATGCTGGTGCCGCCTTCGACGAACTTCGCGTCGAGCATCAGCTCACGGTGCAGCGGGATGTTGGTCTGAATACCTTCGACCACCATTTCCGACAGCGCGATGCGCATCCGCATGATCGCCTGTTCGCGCGTGGCGCCGTAAGCGATCAGCTTGCCGATCATCGAATCGTAGTTCGGCGGCACGAAATAACCATTGTAGGCGTGCGAATCGACGCGGATGCCGGGACCGCCCGGCATATGCCACGAGGTCAGGCGTCCCGGTGACGGCGTGAACTTGAACGGATCTTCGGCGTTGATCCGGCATTCGATCGCATGACCGCGGAACTGGATGTCGCGCTGACGGAACGTGAGCTTCTCGCCGGCCGCGATGCGGATCTGTTCCTGCACGATGTCGACACCGGTGATCAGTTCGGTCACCGGATGCTCGACCTGTACGCGCGTGTTCATCTCGATGAAGTAGAACTCGCCGTTTTCATACAGGAACTCGAAGGTGCCCGCGCCGAGATAGCCCATCTTCTTGCACGCGTCCGCGCAACGATCGCCGATACGGTCGATCAGGCGACGCGCGATGCCCGGCGCCGGCGCTTCCTCGATCACCTTCTGGTGACGGCGTTGCATCGAGCAGTCGCGCTCGCCGAGCCACACGGCGTTCTTGAACGAGTCGGCCAGCACCTGGATTTCGATGTGCCGCGGGTTCTCGAGGAATTTCTCCATGTAGACCTGCGGGTTGCCGAACGCGCGGCCGGCTTCCTCGCGGGTCATGATGACCGCGTTGACGAGCGCCGCTTCCGTGTGGACCACGCGCATGCCGCGGCCGCCGCCGCCGCCGGCCGCCTTGATGATGACCGGATAGCCGATCTGGCGGGCGATCTTCACGATCTCCTTCGGATCGTCCGGCAGCGCGCCTTCCGAACCCGGCACGCAAGGCACGCCGGTCTTGATCATGGTCTGCTTGGCCGTGACCTTGTCGCCCATCATGCGGATCGTTTCCGGACGCGGGCCGATGAAGGTAAAGCCGGACTGCTCGACGCGCTCGGCGAAGTCGGCGTTCTCCGACAGGAAGCCGTAGCCGGGGTGGATCGCTTCGGCGTCGGTGACTTCGGCCGCGCTGATCAGCGCGGGCATGTTCAGATAGCTCAGATTCGACGGTGCCGGGCCGATGCAGACCGCCTCGTCGGCGAGCTTCACGTACTTGGCTTCCTTGTCGGCTTCCGAATAGACGACGACCGTCTTGACGCCGAGCTCGCGGCAGGCGCGCTGGATACGAAGCGCGATCTCGCCACGATTGGCAATGAGGATTTTTTCAAACATAGCGGGTTTTCGACTCATCAATGGGCGCCGGGTCGGTCACGACGCCGGCTGCCGCAGAGGATCGGTCGCGCGCCTCGGGACGAGCGGCGCGCGGGCGGCAAATAGTGCGTGCCGCGTTAGCCGACCACGAACAGCGGTTGGCCGTATTCGACCGCCTGGCCGTTTTCGACGAGGATTTCCTTGACCACGCCGGACTTGTCCGACTCGATCTCGTTGAGCAGCTTCATCGCTTCGATGATGCAGATGGTCTGGCCTTCCTTGACCGTGTCACCGACCTGCACGAACGGATCGGCGCCCGGCGACGGCGCGCGGTAGAACGTGCCGACCATCGGCGAGGTGACGACGTGACCCTGCGGTGCGGCGGCGGCCGGCGTGGCCGGAGCGCCCGCGGGGGCTGCCGGTGCTTCGACAGCGCCGAACGGTGCCGGTTGTGCGAATTGCGGTACGGCGTATGAGGCGGACGGTTGGACGTAAACCGGCGGCGCATTCTTGACGATGCGGACCTTGCCTTCGCCCTCGGTCACTTCGAGTTCGGAAATACCGGACTCCGAGACGAGGTCGATCAGAGTTTTGAGTTTACGTAGATCCATCAGGGTGCCCCTTTTCAATGCGTAGTGTGCCGGCGTGTGCAAGTCGCAGTAGCCGGCTCAAATTGGACGTGTTTGGATTCAGCCGCGCGACGACCCGGCCGCGAGCCGGTCGAGCGCGAATTCGAGCGCGTACAGATACCCCTTCCAGCCGAGGCCGCAAATGACGCCCTCAGCCTGGTCGGAGAAATACGAGTGATGCCGGAACGGTTCGCGGCGATGCACGTTCGACAGATGAATCTCGACGAACGGGATGCCGACCCCCGCCAGTGCGTCGCGACTGGCCACGCTCGTGTGTGTGTACGCGGCGGGATTGATCAGGATGAAATCGGTTTGCTCGGTGCGGGCCGCCTGAATACGGTCGACCAGTGCGCCTTCGTGATTGCTCTGAAATGACGCGAGTTCGACGCCTGCGTCGGCTGCGCGGTCCGCCAGCGCCTGATCGATCTGCGGCAGGGTCACGCGACCGTAGACCTCGGGTTCCCGGCTGCCGAGAAGATTGAGGTTGGGTCCGTGCAGTACCAGCAGTCGCGTCATGGTCGCTTCTTTTTCCGTGGAATTGCGCGCACTTTAGCGCTGATTAGAGAAACTTGTCTAGTTTCGCGCGCGTACGCGGCGACGGCCGGCGCGGGCCGCGGCGCAGCCTTGGATCCAACTTCACTCAAATTCGGGAATTATCCGTGTATTTTTGCTCGTTCTGCACGGAATCGCATGCCAAAAAGCGCAGCGTGGGAAATCGGGAAATTTACAGCGCGTCGAGCGTCTGACGCAGCGCCGTCGGGTCGATCTGGCCCAATTTTGTCGAGCGGATGTTGCCTTTTGCGTCGATCACGACGGTAAACGGCAAACCGCCCGCATTGTTGCCGAACGCGCGCGCGAGGTCGGCGCCCCCGAAGCCGGTCACGTAGACGGGGTACGCGACCTTGACTTTCTGCAGGAAGGTCTGGATGTTCTTTTCCGAGTCGACGCCGAGGCCGACGAACTGGATGCCTTTCTTCGCGTACTCGCGCTGGATCTGCGACAGCGCCGGCATTTCCTCGACGCACGGAGCGCACCACGACGCCCAGAAGTTGACGACGATCGGGTGGCCCTTGAGCAGGCTCAGCGACTGCGGTTTGCCGTCGACGTTCGTGACCGGGGCGGTCCACAGTTGCTGCACGGGACTCGCAGAGGTGGCAGGCTGCGCCCCGGCCTGCGCCGCGTACGCGACGTCGGAACCGCGATTGAGCCAGTGATTGGCCAGTACGCCGCCGCCCGCGGCAATCAGCGCGACGACCGCGCCCGCCAGCATACGTCTCGTGTTCATCGTGCTCCGTTCTGTCTGATCAATTGGTGAAGGACGGCACTTCGTCGCCGTCGAGCAGCGCCTGCACCGCCGGCAAATTGGCCCGCGCCGTGCGGCCGCGCGCGTCGGCGCGTACCGCGCCACGCAGGTCGTCGGTTTCGTACAGCGCGACGTGGATGCCGACCGGCTCGGCGTTGCGCTCGCCCGCGGGGCGCCACAGAAAGCTCAGCGTCTCCACGTAGCCGCGGCCCGCGAAGTGGCGCGTTTCCGACACGTCGTACTGGATGTTTGCATTGAGCATGTAGATCGCGACTTCCTTCGGGTTGTCGCAAAACACCTGCAGATGCACATCCGAATGCTCGCCGGCCGTACCGCCGAGCACCGCGCCCGTCAGATACGGATTGAACGGCGCGAGCCGCTCCATCCAGTCGACCGCGATCATGCGCAGGCGCCGCAGCAGCGCCGGCTGGCTGTCGCTCTGGAACAGCGACTGATATTCGCGGATTTCTTCTTCGATCTGATCGTTGTCCGGCAGCCATTCGCCGGCAACACGAGTCTCGCCGACGACCTGCCGGGCCGCCTTGCGCTTCGCGCTGGCGTAATCCAGGCCGTCTTCGGCAATCAGGCGTGCCGCCGCGATTGCGATTTCCTCGCGCAGGCGCTGCGGATCGAAATGTGATTTGCGGACCATCCTTGCATGATACTCGATCGAGCCTGCGACGCGGTTCGGCGGCCCGCACGGGGCGGCGCCGGGCGCGGCCGGCAGGGGGCAGCGCGCGTCGCGTCGGTTACAATAGGCGTCCTTTGCAGACGGTCGTTCCGGCCGTCCTGTGGCTCTCTCATCCCTCGCAAGAAACGCCCCCGCGGCACGACAGGCTTATGCATATCCACATCCTCGGCATCTGCGGCACCTTCATGGGCGGACTCGCAGTGCTCGCGCGCAATGCGGGCCACACCGTGACCGGCTGCGACGCCGGCGTCTATCCGCCGATGAGCACGCAGCTCGAGGCGCAAGGCATCGGTCTGATCGAGGGTTATGACGCGGACCAACTGAACGGCCTGAACGCGGATCTATTCGTGATCGGCAACGTGGTCACGCGCGGCAACCCGCTGATGGAAGCGATTCTGGACCGCGGCCTGCCGTACGTGTCCGGTCCGCAGTGGCTCGGCGAGCACGTGCTGAACGGCAAATGGGTGCTGGCCGTGGCCGGCACGCACGGCAAGACCACCACGAGCTCGATGCTGACCTGGCTGCTCGAAGATGCGGGCCTGAACCCGGGCTTCCTGATCGGCGGTGTGCCGCTGAATTTCGGCGTGTCGGCGCGGCTCACCGATTCGAGCTTCTTCGTGATCGAAGCGGACGAATACGACACCGCGTTCTTCGACAAACGCTCGAAGTTCGTCCATTACCGCCCGAAAACGGCGGTGCTGAACAATCTCGAATTCGATCACGCCGACATCTTTCCTGATCTCGCCGCGATCGAAACGCAGTTCCATCATCTGATCCGCACGGTGCCACGCCTCGGCCGCGTCGTCACGAACGGCCGCGAGGACGCGCTCGAGCGCGTACTGACGCGCGGCTGCTGGAGCGAGGTCGAGCGCTTCGGCGTCCAGGGCGGCTGGGAGATCCAGGCGGCGGAGCAGGGCGTGCCCGTCGACGAACGCTTCGCCGTCTATCACAACGGCGAGCGCGTCGGCGTGGTCGACTGGCAGGTGCAGGGCGAGCATAACCGCCTGAACGCGCTCGCCGCGATCGCCGCCGCGCGCCATGTCGGCGTGCCGCCCGCGCAGGCCGCGAAGTCGCTGTCAGGTTTTCGCAACGTGAAGCGCCGCATGGAAGTGCGTGGCAGCGTCGAGGGTGTGACCGTGTACGACGACTTCGCGCATCACCCCACCGCGATCGAGACGACGGTGGCCGGCCTGCGCGCGCGGGTCGGCCGCGACAACACGCGAATCCTTGCGGTGCTGGAACCACGCTCGAACACGATGAAGCTCGGCGTGATGAAAGCGCAACTGCCGGCGAGCCTCGCCGACGCCGATCTCGTGTTCGGCTACGGCGCGCCGAGCGGGCGCGACGCGCTCGGCTGGAACCTCGGCGAAGCGCTCGCGCCGCTCGACGGCAAGGCGCAGGCGTTCGACAACCTCGACGCGCTCGTGAAGGCGGTGGTCCACGCGGCGCGCCCCGGCGACCAGATTCTGGTGATGAGCAACGGCGGCTTCGGCGGCGTGCATCAGAAACTGCTCGACGGTCTTTCGACGCGAGGCGCGTCGTGATTCTGTATCTGCACGGTTTCCGTTCGTCGCCGAATTCGTTCAAGGCGCGCCTGCTCGCGGCGCGTCTCGCCGAGCTGGGTCGCGCCGACGAGTGGTGCTGCCCGATGCTGCCGGTGTCGCCGTTCGAAACCGTGGCGCTCGCCGAATCGCTGGTCGCCGACGCACGCGCGAAGGGCGATGCGCGGCAGGTGACCGTGATCGGCAGTTCGCTCGGCGGCTACTTCGCCACCCATCTGGCCGAGAAACACGGCTGGCCGGCCGTGTTGCTGAACCCGGCGGTCGTGCCGCAGCGCGACCTGAGCGCGTATCTCGGCGAGCAGCCGTTGTGGCACGGTGGCGGCAGCATCGTCGTCGAGCCGCATCATCTGGATGAATTGCGCGCGCTCGGCGTGGCGTCGATCACGCGGCCCGAACGCTATTATTTGATGGCAGCCACCGGCGACGAAGTGCTCGACTACCGCGAAATGCTCGCGCACTATCCGGGCGCGCGCACCACGCTGATCGAGGGCAGCGACCACGCGATCAGCGAGTTCGCGCAGTATCTCGACGACGTGCTGGCCTTTTGCGACGCCGAACATGTCGAGCCGCCGGCGCCGCGCGCGGCGGCCTGACGGCACGCAAGGGCGGCGGCACCGAAACCCTGCCAGGACGTCAGTCAGAGAGGCACACCGACCGCCACCGCTGGTCGCAAGATTCAACCCGCTGGCACGCGCAGTGCGCGCCGCGGATTCACTATCACGAACAGGTTGCCGTGCCGCGCATGCAGTGATCGATCGCCACAGGGCGTCGGGCGCGACGGCAGACGCAAGTCAGAACGAGAGTATTGAGTGAACGTTTTCTTCGAGGAATCGGGCAGTTTCAAGGCCGGCAGCGTGCTGTCGCGCCAGGGCGACGCGTTTCAGGTCGAGTTGCCGGGCGGGCGGCGCGCGAAGGTGCGCGCGAAGGATGTGCTGATCGAGTTCGAGAAGCCCAGCGCGGCCGAACTGATGCAGCAGGCCGACGCGTTGGCGCAAGAGATCGATCTGGACTTCCTGTGGGAATGCGCGCCGGACGATGAATTCCCGTTCGCGACGCTGGGCGCCGAGTACTTCGGCGCGAGCTTCGGCGCGATCGAGCGCGCGGCGCTGGTGCTGCGCATGCAGGGCTCGCCGGTGTACTTCCGCCGCAAGGGCCGCGGCATGTACCAGCGCGCGCCGCAGGAGCAACTGAAGATGGCGCTCGCGGGCCTCGAGCGCAAGCGTCAGCAGGCGCTCGTGCAGGCGCAGTACGAGGAAGAGCTGAAGGCAGGCCGTCTGCCTGAAGCGTTCGCGGGCGGCAAGGGGCTCGCGCTCTTGACGAAGCCCGACAAGAACACGATCGAGTACAAGGCGCTCGAGGGCGCCGCGGCCGCGCGCGGCATCTCGCAGGCGCGGCTGATGCTCGAATGCGGCGCGATCGCGTCGCCGCGCGCGCTGCACGAAGCGAAGTTCCTGTCCGAGTTCTTCCCGCACGGCACCGGCTTCCCGTCCGTCGCGGCCGCGAACGTGCCCGACGATCTGCCGCAGGCCGACGTCGAGGCGTTCTCGATCGACGACATCACCACGACCGAAATCGACGACGCGTTCTCGGTCGAGCATCTGGCCGACGGCCGTGTGCGCATCGGCGTGCACATCGCCGCGCCGGCGCTCGGCATCCAGCGTGGCGACGAAGTCGATGCGATTGCGCGCGCGCGTCTGTCGACGGTCTACATGCCCGGCGACAAGATCACGATGCTGCCCGACAGCGTCGTCGACACCTTCACGCTTGCCGAGGGTGGGTATCGGCCGGCGCTGTCGCTGTACGTGATCGTCAATCGCGAGACGCAGGAGATCGTCGCGAGCGAAACGCGCGCCGAGCGCGTGTTCGTGAAGAACAATCTGCGCCACAACACGCTCGACGAAATCGTCACCGAGAAGGCGCTCGCCGAGGGCACCGGCGAGTATCCGCACAAGGACGATATCGCCGTGCTGTGGCCGTTCGCGCAAGCGCTGTTCGAAAAGCGCCAGACCGCGCGCGCCGGCTACGGCCTGCGCCGCGAAGTGCAGCGCAATACCGACTTCAATTTCTACGTCGACGGCGAGCATGTCACGATTACGCCGCGCCGGCGCGGCTCGCCGCTCGACACGATCGTCGCCGAGCTGGCGATTCTCGCGAACTCGTCGTGGGGCGGGTTCCTGCACGATCACGGCGTGCCGGGCATCTATCGCACGCAGCGCGCGTTCGGCGTGCCGAGCGGCCCGAAGCGCACGCGCATGCAGACCAACGCCGCGCCGCACGAAGGGCTCGGCGTCACGCAGTACGCGTGGAGCACGTCGCCGCTGCGCCGCTACGTCGACCTCGTGAATCAGTGGCAGCTGATCGCGTGCGTGCAGCATGGCGTGACCGCCAAGCTCGCCGCGCCGTTCAAGCCGAAGGACGCCGATCTGTTCGCGGTCGTGCAAGGCTTCGACGATACCTACACCGCGTACGCCGACTATCAGCGTCGCATGGAGTACTTCTGGTGTCTGCGCTGGCTCAGGCAGGAAAACCGCAAGCAGGTGGTCGCGTCGGTCGTGAAGGGCGATCTCGTGCGTCTCGAGGAAATTCCGCTGCTGCTGCACGTGCCGGGCCTCGGTGTGCATGCGCGCGGCACGCGTTTGCAGATGGAAGTCATGTCGATCGATGAGCTGACGATCGAAGCGTCGGTGCGTCTGTTGCACGTGCTCGATGCACCGACCGTGACGAGCGGCGCCGAAGCCGAAGAAGGCGAGGACGAGAGCGAGGAAGAGTTGCTCGACGCATCCGACGACAGCGCCGAAAGCGAAGCCGAAGCTGAAGCGGAAGCCGACGGCGGCAATCCCAACGACAACCCCAGCGCAGACGAATCTGCGGCGACCGGCGACGGCAACGACGCCGCGAACAACGCCGCGAACAACGCCGCGAACAACGCCGACCGCGACCAACACATCACGGAGCCGGGACGATGAGCGGCAACCCAACGCGCGAGCGCTACGCGGTCATCGGCAACCCCGTCGGGCATAGCAAGTCGCCGTTCATCCACGGCCGCTTCGCCGCGCAAACCGGCGAGCCGGTCGAGTACGGTCATCTGCTCGCGCCGCTCGACGCGTTCGTGCCGCACGTGCGCGCGTTCATCGAAGCGGGCGGACGCGGCCTGAACGTGACGGTGCCGTTCAAGCTCGACGCGCATGCATTCGCGAACACGCTGTCGCCGCGCGCGGCGGCGGCCGGCGCGGTGAACACGCTGCGGGTCGACGCCGACGGCATCTACGGCGACAACACTGATGGCTTCGGCCTCGTGCGCGACATCGAGGTGAATCTCGGCGTGTCGCTGAAGGGCGCCCGCATCCTGCTGCTCGGCGCGGGCGGGGCCGCGCGCGGTGTCGTGCTGCCGATGCTCGAGCGCGCGCCGCATACGCTGACGATCGTCAATCGCACGGCGCAGAAGGCCGAAGCGCTGGTCGACCAGTTCGCGCAGGCTGCCAGCGGCGCGCATTGCCGTCTGACCGGCGGCAGCGCCCGCGCGATCGAAGCGGGCCAGTACGACGTGATCGTCAACGCGACCGCGGGCAGCCTCGATGCGTCGCTGCCCGAGTGCGACGATCGCGCGTTCGGCAACGGCACGCTCGCCTACGACATGATGTACGGCGCGCATCCGACCATCTTCATGCAGCACGCGGCGAAACTCGGCGCGCGCGGCGCCGACGGACTCGGCATGCTGGTCGAGCAGGCCGCCGAATCGTTCCATGTGTGGCGCGGCGTGCGTCCGGACAGTGCGCCGGTGCTCGCCGAATTGCGCGCGCTGCTGACGGCGCCGTCGCCCGCGTAACGTCGGCGCGCGGATAGCACGCACCATGACAGCGACGCGGCGCGCCAGCGGTTCGCGCGGCCAGTCCGGCCCGCTGCGCTGGCTCGCCTGGTTGACCGCGGTCGTGGCCATCGCCTGGCTCGCGACGCAGGCGTACTACTTCGCGCAGATCGCAATCTGGAACGTCGTCAATCCGCGCTCGACCGCGTTCATGCGCTCGGACGCGTGGCGTCTGTCGCAGGACCGGCCGGATCTGTCGGTGCAGCGAACGTGGGTGCCGTACGAGCAGATTTCGCGCAACCTGAAGCGCGCGATCATCGCGTCCGAAGACGCGAACTTCGTCAACAACAAAGGCTACGAAACCGACGCGATCCTGCAGGCGTGGGAGCGCAACAAGGCGCAAGGCCGGATCGTGCGCGGCGGCTCGACGATCTCGCAGCAGCTTGCGCGCAACCTGTTTCTGTCGCGCGAGAAAAGCTATATCCGCAAAGGCCAGGAGCTGATCATCACGTGGATGCTCGAAACGCTGATGGACAAGCAGCGCATCTTCGAGATCTATCTGAACTCGGTCGAATGGGGCAGCGGCGTGTACGGCGCCGAGGCGGCCGCGCAGTACTACTTCAAGACCTCGGCGAGCAAGCTCACGGCCGCGCAGTCGGCGCGGCTCGCGGTGATGCTGCCACGCCCCAGGTATTTCGATGAACACAGGAATTCGGCGTATCTCACGCAACGCGCGCGCATGATTGCGCGGCGGATGGGCGCGGCTGAATTGCCGGATTGAAAGAGCCCTCGATCCCGTTGTCCTGCTTCGAAGCCCGCCTCGCGCGGGCTTTTTTCGTCAGCAGACCGCGACCGCGACAGTTCGCTAAACACTCGATCGCCCACTAAAATCTCACTATATGGACTCAACATTCACATATTGGTGATTCTCAAAAGTCGCCCTACAATCCAAGCCAACATGCATCGCGAGTCGGCGCCCCAGCGCGCCGAAACAGCGAACTGCGACAGAAAAAAACCGGAGACGAGACCGACCATGTCTGGCAGCCAACCACAGCAGCCGCGCGAGCGCGGCGCCGCACCCGTTCCCGCTCTGTTCTCCGGCCCCGCGCGCTAAGCGCAGAAACCATCCGAAGGCGAATCGCCATGAACAAAGCGATGCCCACTCCCGCCGCCAGCGCGACCGAGGCCGCGCAGGGCTCGAACGGCGGGCCGAACAGCGCCGCGAATCCGGCGCTGAATTCCGCGCCGCGCGAGGCTTCAGCCGTCACCGCCAATGTCGCCGCCAGTGCGTCCGTTACCGCGAGGGCGTCGCGCCCGGTGGCGCGCGCGGCGACCGTCGACGGTCTCGGGCTGCCGGTCACGCTGCTGGAAATCACGCCGCAGCAGGCCGGCACGCAGACGCTGTTGCGCGGCCTTGCGATTCTCGAGGCGGCCGCGGCCGGTGTGCGCGATCTGCGCAGCTTCGGCGCCGCGCTCGGCACGACCCGCAGCACCACGCACCGGCTCGTCAGCAGCCTCGTGCAGGCGCGCTATCTGCGCCAGGTGCAGGGCGGCTATCTGCTCGGGCCGAAGCTGATCGAGCTCGGCACGATCGCGCTCGAACAGATGCCGCTGACGGCCGTCGCGCGTCCGCACCTCGAGTCGCTGGCCGAGCAGACGCTCGACACGATCCACCTCGGCGTGCGCGACGGCGACGACGTGCTGTACATCGACAAGATCCCCGGCACGCGCGGCCTCGAAATGCGCTCGCGCGTCGGCCATCGGATGCCGCTCGCGTCGACCGGCATCGGCAAGGCGATGATGCTCGACCTCGCGCCGGACGCATGGCAGTCGCTGTTCGACGCGTCGCGCCGCGCGCTCGCAGGCGTCAGCTTCAAGCCGGACAACCGCCCCGATGCGCCGACCTTCCTGCAGCGCATGACGAACTACGCGGCCGGCGGCTACACGTTCGATCTCGAAGAGAACGAAGCGGCGATCCGTTGCGTCGCGGCGCCGGTGCGCGATGCGTCGGGCGCGATCGTCGCGGCGTTGTCGGTGGCCAGCACGATTCCCTATATGCCGCTCGAACGGATGGACGAACTGATTCCGGTCGTGCAGCGCGAGGCGCGCGCGATTTCGGAAGAACTCGGTTGGCGCGCACCGCGACCGGCCACGCGCAGGATCAAGCGATGAAACAAGCGGGCACCGCCACGCTGGCGAACCACCGGGCGCCCGCCGCGCCCACCTCGGGCGTGAAGCCGGACGCGACCGCCGCCGCCGATACCGCCGCCGTCGATTTCACGCACGCCGCGCTGATCGCGCTCGACTGGGGCACGACGTCGCTGCGCGCCTATCTGTTCGACGCGCACGGTCGCGTGCTGGCGACGCGCGCATCGACGGCCGGCATCATGAATCTGCCGCGTGGCGCGGCCGAGGGCGGCTTCGACGCCGCGTTCGACGACGCCTGCGGCGCATGGCTCGACCATGCGCGCGGCGTGCCGGTGATCGCGGCGGGGATGGTCGGCAGCGCGCAGGGCTGGCTCGAAGCGCCGTATGTCGAGACACCCGCGAACGCCGATGCGCTGGTGGCCGGTATCGTCCGCGTGCAGACCGCGCGCGGCGCGACGCTGCATATCGTGCCGGGCGTGCTGCAACGCGGGGAATTGCCGAACGTGATGCGCGGCGAGGAGACGCAAATTTTCGGCGCGCTCAGCGCGGACGCGGACGGCGCGCACGACGCGAACTCGGTCGACAGCAACGCCCGCTCGCTGATCGGCCTGCCCGGCACGCACGCGAAATGGGCGGTCGTGCAGGCGGAGCGCATCGAGCGCTTTCATACGTTCATGACCGGCGAGGTGTTCGCCGCGCTGCGCGAGCACACGATTCTCGGCCGCACGATGATCACGCCCGATCGCCCGGATACCGAAGCATTTCTGCGCGGCGTAAACATCGCGCGCGAGAAGGGCCAGGCAGGCGTGCTCGCGACCGTGTTCAGCACGCGCACGCTCGGCTTGACCGGCGCGCTGTCGAGCGAGGCACAGCCGGACTATCTGTCGGGCCTGCTGATCGGGCACGAACTCGCCGGCCTCGAAGCGGTACTCGCGCAGCAAGGCAGCTCGCTCGCGCAGCAGAGTCTGCGGCTGATCGGCAACGACGCGCTGTGCGAGCGCTACCGCCTCGCGCTCGCGCAATTCGGCTGTCTGCGCGCGGAGCCGGTCAGGCATGCAACCGAACGCGGCCTGTGGCGCGTCGCCGTCGAAGCGAAGCTCGTCCGGCCGTCCGCCCAGGCGGCGCGCGCAGGGCTGACCGGCGGCAGAGCCCTTTACGACGCTCACGAAACAAGGAACCGACATGCAACCACACATCAATCTGCCCGCACCGTACATGCCGCACGCGGGTCTGATCGCCGCGTTCGAAGCCTGTCCGCTGATCGCGATCCTGCGCGGCGTCACGCCCGCCGACGCGGCCGATCACGGTCAGGCCCTGTACGAAGCCGGTTTTCGCATCGTCGAAGTACCGCTCAATTCGCCGCAGCCGTTCGACAGCATCTCGGCGATCCGCAAGGTGCTGCCGGCCGACGCGATCGTCGGCGCGGGCACGGTGCTGCATCCGCTGTTGGTGGACGACGTGAAGGCCGCGGGCGGCGAACTCATCGTGATGCCGCACAGCGATCCGGAAGTCGTGATCGCCGCGAAGGCGCGGGGCCTCGCCTGCGCGCCCGGCGTCGCGACGCCGACCGAGGCGTTCATCGCGCTGAAGAACGGCGCGGACGTGCTGAAGATGTTCCCCGCCGAGCAGCTCGGCTGCCAGGTCGTCAAGGCATGGCGCGCGGTGATCGCCGCGCAGGTGCCGCTCGTGCCGGTCGGCGGCGTCACGCCGGACAACATGGGGCCGTTCCTGAGCGCCGGCGCGAACGGTTTCGGCCTCGGCTCGGCGCTGTACAAGCCGGGCCAGAGCGCGGCGGTGACCGCGTCGCATGCGAAGGCGTTCATCAACGGTCTGCGGATCGCCCGCGCGGGCGTGAAGAAATGAACCGGCTCGCCGGCAAAGCCGCTCTCGTGACGGGCGCTGGACGTGGCATAGGCGCGGCGATCGCGCTGGCGTTCGCGCGCGAAGGCGCGGCGGTCGTGCTGGCGGAACTCGACTTCGACACGGCGCAGCGCACGGCCGCGCAGATCGAGGCGGAAGTTGGCACCGGCGCCGGCGCGCGCGTGCTCGCGGTGCAGACCGACGTGACGCAACCGGCGTCGGTGCGGCACGCGGTCAGCGAAGGCGAACGCGCGTTCGGCGCGCTCGACATCCTCGTCAACAACGCGGGCATCAACGTGTTCTGCGATCCGCTGACGATGACCGACGCCGACTGGCGGCGCTGCTTCGCGGTCGATCTCGACGGCGTGTGGAACGGCTGTCGCGCGGTGCTGCCGGGCATGGTCGAGCGTGGCGCGGGCAGCATCGTGAACATCGCGTCGACGCACGCGTTCAAGATCATTCCGGGCTGCTTTCCGTACCCGGTCGCGAAGCACGGCGTGATTGGCCTCACGCGCGCGCTCGGCATCGAGTACGCGCCGCGCAACGTGCGCGTGAACGCGATCGCGCCGGGCTACATCGAGACGCAGCTGACGCACGACTGGTGGAACGAGCAGTCCGATCCGGCCGCCGCGCAGCAGGCGACACTCGATCTGCAGCCGATGAAGCGCATCGGCCGTCCGGAGGAGGTGGCGATGACCGCGGTGTTCCTCGCGTCGGACGAAGCGCCGTTCATCAATGCGAGCTGCATCACCGTCGATGGCGGGCGCTCGGTGCTTTACCACGACTGAATTTGCGTCGCCAGAAGACGCACAGAACACCGGACGACGCGCTGGCCGCGTGTGTCAGACCGGTACAAGAAGACGCGGCCGATTACCTTCTCGTTATCAATTAGTCAGGAGACACGCAATATGAAACGCAGAATTTTCCTCACGCTGGCAGCGGCGGCGGCGGGTGTGCTCTTCAACGCACCGGTCGTACAGGCCGCCGATTCGGTCAAGATCGGCTTCCTCGTGAAGCAGCCGGAAGAACCGTGGTTCCAGGACGAATGGAAGTTCGCCGAGATCGCCGCCAGGCAGAAGGGCTTCACGCTCGTGAAGATCGGCGCGCCGTCGGGCGAGAAGGTGATGAGCGCGATCGATAACCTCGCCGCGCAGAAGGCACAGGGCTTCGTGATCTGCACACCCGACGTCAAGCTCGGGCCGGGCATCGTCGCCAAGGCGAAGGCGGACGGCCTGAAGATGATGACGGTCGACGACCGCCTCGTCGACGGCGCGGGCAAGCCGATCGAAGCGGTGCCGCACATGGGCATCTCGGCGTATAACATCGGCAAGCAGGTCGGCGACGGCATCGCGGCTGAAATCAAGAAGCGCGGCTGGGACATGAAGGACGTCGGCGCGATCGACGTGACCTACGAGCAGTTGCCGACCGCGCATGACCGCACCACCGGCGCAACCGACGCGCTGGTCGCCGCGGGCTTCCCGAAAGCGAACATCGTCACCGCGCCGCAGGCGAAGACCGACACGGAAAACGCGTTCAACGCCGCCAACATCGCGCTGACGAAGAACCCGCAGTTCAAGCACTGGGTCGCTTACGCGCTGAACGACGAAGGCGTGCTCGGCGCGGTGCGCGCGGCGGAAGGCCGTGGCTTCAAGGCCGACAACATGATCGGCATCGGCATCGGCGGTTCGGAGTCCGCGATGAACGAGTTCAAGAAGCCGCAGCCGACGGGCTTCTACGGCACCGTGATCATCAGCCCGAAGCGCCACGGCGAGGGAAACCTCGGAACTGATGTACGCGTGGATCACGCAGGGCAAGGAACCGCCGCTGCTGACGCTGACGACCGGCATGCTGGCGACGCGCGACAACGTCGGCGAAGTGCGCGAGAAGATGGGCCTCGCGTCGAAGTAATCGCAAGACTTGCGGTGGTATGAAGTACACCGCCGGCGCGTCGCTTTCCCTGCCTGGCGCAGGGGACGGCGCGCCGGCGGCGAGAGACGATCTGCGGTAGACAGACGGACCGTCCGCGAAACGCGTACGGTCAACATGAAGCAGCAATATCTTGCGTGGGACCGGAGTAAGCGCTAAAGCGCTAACTCCGGTCGACCGCGATGAAACTGCATGGGACCGGAGTAAGCGCTAAAGCGCTAACTCCGGTCGACAAGGAGGCGAAGTGTCAGCGACGCTACGTTTTGACAATATCGGCAAGGTTTTTCCAGGCGTGCGCGCGCTCGACGGCGTGTCCTTCGACGTCAACGTCGGCCAGGTGCACGGCCTGATGGGCGAAAACGGCGCCGGGAAATCGACGCTGCTGAAAATTCTCGGCGGCGAGTATCAGCCCGATTCGGGCCGCATGCTGATCGACGGCAACGAGGTGCGCTTTCCGAGCGCGGCCGCGTCGATCGGTGCCGGCATCGCGGTGATTCACCAGGAACTGCAGTACGTGCCCGACCTCACGGTCGCGGAAAATCTGCTGCTCGGCCAGTTGCCCAATGCGCTCGGCTGGGTCAACAAGCGCGAGGCGAAGCGCTTCGTGCGCGAGCGGCTCGAAGCGATGGGCGTCGCGCTCGATCCGAACGCGAAGCTGCGCAAGCTGTCGATCGCGCAGCGGCAGATGGTCGAAATCTGCAAGGCGCTGATGCGCAACGCGCGCGTGATCGCGCTCGACGAGCCGACCAGCTCGCTGTCGCATCGCGAGACCGAGGTGCTGTTCAAGCTGGTGCGCGATCTGCGCGCCGACAACCGCGCGATGATCTACATCTCGCATCGCATGGACGAGATCTACGAGCTGTGCGACGCGTGCACGATCTTCCGCGACGGCCGCAAGGTCGCGTCGCATCCCACGCTAGAAGGCGTGTCGCGCGACACGATCGTCAGCGAGATGGTCGGGCGCGAAATTTCGGACATCTATAGCTATTCGGCGCGGCCGCTCGGCGAAGTGCGTTTCGCGGCGAAGGCGATCGAAGGTCATCCGCTCGCGCAGCCGGCGAGCTTCGAGGTGCGGCGCGGCGAGATCGTCGGCTTCTTCGGACTCGTCGGCGCGGGCCGCAGCGAGCTGATGCATCTGGTGTACGGCGCCGAGCATCGCAAGGGCGGCGAACTCATACTTGACGGCAAGCCGATCAAGGTGCGCAGCGCGGGCGAGGCGATTAAACACGGCATCGTGCTGTGCCCCGAGGATCGCAAGGAAGAGGGCATCGTCGCGATGGCGAGCGTTGCGGAGAACATCAACATCAGCTGCCGCCGTCACTATCTGCGCGCGGGCGTGTTTCTCGATCGCAAGAAGGAGGCGCAGACGGCCGACCGTTTCATCAAGCTGCTGAAGATCAAGACGCCGCATCGGCGGCAGAAGATCCGCTTCCTGTCGGGCGGCAACCAGCAGAAGGCGATTCTGTCGCGCTGGCTCGCCGAGCCCGATCTGAAAGTCGTGATTCTCGACGAACCGACACGCGGCATCGACGTCGGCGCGAAACACGAGATCTATAACGTGATCTATCAGCTCGCGGAGCGCGGCTGCGCGATCGTGATGATTTCGTCGGAATTGCCCGAAGTGCTCGGCGTGTCCGACCGGATCGTCGTGATGCGCCAGGGTTGCATTTCCGGCGAGCTCGCGCGCAAGGACGCGACCGAGCAGTCGGTGCTGAGCCTCGCGCTGCCGCAAAGCTCGACCGCGCTGCCTGAAAACGCGAACGCCAACGCCGCCAACCAGAGCGCGTCGCGCGCGGCCTGAACCTTATCCGGACGCGAGTCCGCAACCCGTGGGGAACGGGGAGGAGTATTGAACATGCAAGCCAGAGAAAACCTCGCGCAGCAGACCGCCAAGAGCGCGGCCGACGCGCTGATTCCGCAGACCGGCGACAAGGCCAAATGGTGGCAGCAGATCACCGAATACAGCCTGATCGTGATCTTCATCCTGATGTTCGTCACGATGTCGCTGACCGTCGATCATTTCTTCTCGATCGAGAACATGCTCGGCCTCGCGCTGTCGATCTCGCAGATCGGCATGGTCGCGTGCACGATGATGTTCTGCCTCGCGTCGCGCGACTTCGACCTGTCGGTCGGCTCGACCGTCGCGTTCGCCGGCGTGCTGTGCGCGATGGTGCTCAACGCGACCAACAGCACGGTCATCGCGATCATCGCGGCGGTCGCGGCGGGCGCGGTGATCGGCTTCGTCAACGGCGCGGTGATCGCTTATCTGCGCATCAACGCGCTGATCACGACGCTCGCGACGATGGAAATCGTCCGCGGCCTCGGCTTCATCGTGTCGCATGGGCAGGCGGTCGGCGTGTCGTCGGATACGTTCATCGCGCTCGGCGGCCTGACGTTCTTCGGCGTGTCGCTGCCGATCTGGGTCACGCTGATCTGCTTCATCGTGTTCGGCGTGATGCTTAACCAGACCGTGTACGGCCGCAATACGCTGGCGATCGGCGGTAATCCGGAAGCGTCGCGGCTCGCCGGTATCAACGTGGAGCGCACGCGCGTCTACATCTTTCTGATCCAGGGTGCCGTCACCGCGCTTGCCGGCGTGATTCTCGCGTCGCGTATCACGTCGGGTCAGCCGAACGCCGCCGAAGGCTTCGAGCTGAACGTGATCTCCGCGTGCGTGCTCGGCGGCGTGTCGCTGTTGGGCGGCCGCGCGACGATCTCCGGCGTCGTGATCGGCGTGCTGATCATGGGTACGGTCGAGAACGTGATGAACCTGCTGAACATCGACGCGTTCTATCAGTACCTTGTGCGCGGCGCGATCCTGCTCGCGGCCGTGTTGCTCGACCAGTTGAAGAACCGCGGCTCGCGCGATTGAGTCGCTTTCACCCCATCCCAAGCACATCCAAGCTCATAAAGGAATCGAACGATGTCGTCTCCGGCCAATGCAAACGCCAGCCTCGCTGACACCGCGTACGCGCGCTATCCGAGCCTCGTCGACCGTACGGTGCTGATCACGGGCGGCGCGACCGGCATCGGCGCATCGTTCGTCGAGCACTTCGCGGCGCAGGGCGCGCGCGTCGCGTTCTTCGATATCGACGCGAGCGCGGGCGAAGCGCTCGCCGACCAGCTCGGCGATTCGAAACACAAGCCGCTGTTTCTGGCCTGCGATCTGACCGACGTCGACGCGCTGCAAAAAGCGATCGCCGACGTGAAGGCCGCGCTGGGTCCGATCCAGGTGCTCATCAACAACGCTGCGAACGACAAGCGCCATCAGATCGGCGACGTGACGCGCGAGTCGTTCGACGCGGGCATCGCCGTGAACATCCGCCATCAGTTCTTCGCGGCGCAGGCCGTGATGGAGGACATGAAGGCCGCGCGTAGCGGCTCGATCATCAACCTCGGCTCGATCAGCTGGATGCTGAAGAACGGCGGCTATCCGGTGTACGTGATCTCGAAGTCGGCGGTGCAGGGGTTGACGCGCGGGCTCGCGCGCGACCTCGGCCACTTCAATATCCGCGTCAACACGCTGGTGCCGGGCTGGGTGATGACCGACAAGCAGCTGCGCCTGTGGCTCGACGACAACGGCCGCCGCCAGATCAAGGAAGGCCAGTGCATCGACGCCGAGCTGATGCCGGCCGACCTCGCGCGCATGGCGCTGTTCCTCGCCGCCGACGACAGCCGCATGATCACCGCGCAGGACATCGTCGTCGACGGAGGCTGGGCGTGAGCGCCAGCCCGCGCGTGCAGCGGGCCACGCTGCTGCTCGACGCGCAATGCGAGCTCGGCGAAGGCGCGACCTGGTGCGCGAGGAGCGCCCGCTTCTACTGGACCGACATCGAAGGCGCGCGGCTGTGGCGCTACGATCCGGCCGACGGCCGCAGCGATTCGTTCGACATGCCCGAGCGGCTCGCCACCTTCGCACTGTGCGAAAACCCGCGCTACGTGCTGCTCGGGCTCGCATCGCACCTCGCGTTTTTCGATCTGCAGACAGGCAGCACACAGCGCATCGTCGACGTCGAGCCCGGCATGAATACACGCGTCAACGACGGCCGCTGCGATCGGCAAGGGCGTTTCGTGTTCGGCACCAAGGACGAAAGCGGGCAACGGCAGACGGTCGCCGGCTTTTATCGGTTGAATCACGATCTGTCGCTCGAACGTTTACCGTTGCCAGCGCCGGCGATTTCGAACAGCATCGCATTCAGTCCCGACGGTGCGACGATGTACTACTGCGATTCGCCGACGCGTGAAATCCGCGCGTGCGACTATCGCGCGGACGGCGGCATCGCGAACGATCGCCTGTTCACTCGCCTGACCGATGCGAACGGCATCCCCGACGGCTCGACCGTCGACAGCGACGGCGGCCTGTGGAACGCGCAATGGGGCGGCGCGCGCGTGGTGCGCTACGGTCCCGATGGCGTGGAAACCGAGCGCATCGACGTGCCGACCACGCAGCCGAGCTGCGTCGCGATCGGCGGTGCCGCGCTCGGCCAGGCCACGGGCAGCGCCCAGGGCGAGCCGGCGCTCGACACGCTGTACATCACGAGCGCCTACGCCGAGCTCGATGCGACGGCGCGCGCGGCCGACACGCTCGCGGGCGACCTGTTCGTCGCGACGCTCGCGCGGCGCGGTGTTGCGGAGCCGCTGTTCCAGGGCGCGCCTATCTAGCGCAGAATGACGCAGCCCCGGCCGCACGCCGGGGCCGCGATCCTGAAGGTGAAGCAGAAGTCGATGTGGCAGTTTCGGTCCGCGAGCAATACGCCCGCGACCGGCCGGCAACGAATCGGCAGCATGCAGTTCGGACTCGAGGCGAATTGGTCACAAAAAGTCGCCCGCCACTCCCGTCAACCCTGACGGCAACGTCCCACGCCTCTCGATGGAGCCAGATATGACTGTTGCGAATCTCGTTTCAGCCTCATCCCCAACCTCTCAAACGCGACGCTCGCGACTCGCCGCGGCCGCCAATCCCGTGCTGGCGGGCCCGAGCACGTCGGCGGTGGCCCTCGGCGAAGGCAGCGCCGGCGATGTCGCGTGCGTCACGCTCGCCAACTCGCAATTGCGTCTCGATGTCGCGCCGACGCTCGGCGGCGGCGTGACCCGCTTCGACTGGCGCGACGACGGCGCGTTGACGCCGATCTTTCGGCGCTGCAGTCACGTCGGTGTCGATACGCAACCGAACCAGCTGGCCTGCTATCCGCTCTTGCCATACTCGAACCGCATCGGCGGCGGCCATTTCAGCGTGGCCGGGCGGCGCGTCGAGGTGCCGCGCAACCGCGCCGACGAGCCGCTGCCGATTCACGGCGACGGCTGGCTCGCGCAATGGCAGGTGCTCGACGCGGGCCGCGAGCACGTGCGTCTCGCGCTCGACCGCAGCGACGGCAAGCCGTACGCGTTCCGCGCGACACAAACCTATACGCTGGACGGCCCAACGCTGGTCGTCTCGCTCGACATCGAAAACGCTGGCCGCGAGACGCTGCCGTTCGGGCTCGGCGTGCATCCGTTCTTCGTGCGCGACGCGGACACCGAGCTGTCGGCGGCGGCCGGCGGCCTGTGGCTCTCGGGCGACGACTGGCTGCCGGTGCGCCACGTGCCGGCGCCCCCCGCGTGGCAGTTCGGCGTCGCGTATCCGCTGCCGGAGACGATCGTCAATCACGCGTTCACCGGCTGGAGCGGCCAGGCGGCAGTGGTGTGGCCGAAGCGCCGTCTGTCGCTGAACATCGCCGCCGACACCGACTATTACGTGCTGTACACGCCGCCCGGCGAAGACTTCTTCTGCTTCGAACCGGTCGATCATCCGATCAATGCGATGAACCTGGCGGGCGGCGCGAGCGAAAACGGCATGACGCTGCTCAAGCGCGGCGAGCGGTTGACGCGCACGTTCCGCTTCACGGTCGAGCGGACTGGACTGCGCTCGATGCCGGGCGGGCGCGGCGCGCGGCGCAGGCAGTAGCCGCAGTGCTAGCCGCCGGGCCGCCGGGCCGCCGGCCGGACGAACGGGCGGCCTGGCGCTGCTATCGCCTATGAGGCGCGGGCCGCGCGGTGACCGCCATCGACGGACGGCGTTCGTGGGACAGGTAAAATACGCGCCTCCTCCGATTACCGGCTCGCCGCGAGACTCACCATGTCCAATTTCATCCAGACACTCAACGACGCCTGGCAGCGCACGAATTCGCTGCTGTGCGTTGGCCTCGATCCCGAGCCCAGCAAATTCCCGGGTGCGCTCGCGGGCCGCGCCGACGCGATCTTCGAGTTCTGCCGCACGATCGTCGATGCAACCGCGCCGTACGCGTCGTCGTTCAAGCCGCAGATCGCCTACTTCGCTGCGCATCGCGCAGAAGAGCAGCTCGAGCAGCTGATCGCCCACATTCATGCGAACCATCCGGGCCTGCCGGTGATTCTCGACGCCAAGCGCGGCGATATCGGCAGCACGGCCGGGCAATACGCACGCGAGGCCTTCGAGCGCTACCAGGCCGACGCGGTGACGGTCAATCCGTACATGGGTTTCGATTCGATCGAGCCGTATCTCGAGCACGCAGGCAAGGGCGTGATCGTGCTGTGTCGCACGTCGAACGCGGGTGGCTCGGATCTGCAGTTTCTCGAGACAAGCGGTCGGCCGTTGTATCAGGTCGTCGCGCAACTGGCCGCGCAGAAGTGGAATGCGAGCGGCCAGCTTGGGCTCGTGGTCGGCGCGACGTTTCCGAAGGAAATCGAAGTGGTGCGCGGAATCGTCGGCGACATGCCGCTGCTGATTCCGGGCATCGGCGCGCAAGGCGGCGACGTGCAGGCCACCGTGAGCGCCGGACGCACCGCGAACGGCACCGGCATGCTGATCAACTCTTCGCGCGCGATCATCTACGCGGGCAGGGGCGACGATTTCGCGCAAGCGGCCGCGCAGGCCGCGAAGGACACCCGCGACCGGATCAACGCGTTTCGTTGAACCGGGCGATCCCGCGGCGGGCGATCCCGCGACGGCCGGCGCGGCGCGTCAGCGCGCCGGTGCGAGCCGCCCGATCAACCCCGCATGCCGCGGATGCCGCGCCTTCAGCGCGTCCACCTCCGCGAGTTCGAACTCGCTGAATTCGAAACCCGGCGCGACCGTGCAGCCGACCAGCGCGAACGATGCCGGATCGGCGCACTCGGCCGCGAACCACAAGCCGGCCGGCACGACGGCCTGACAGACCGTATCGGGATGCGTGAGCGGATTGCCGAGCCGGTGCGTGACGAGCGCACCGCCGGCATCACTTTCATCGAGCACGTGGACCAGCAGCGGCTCGCCGGCATAGAAATGCCAGACTTCATCGGAACGGATCCGATGCCACGCCGAATGCGCGCCGTCGCACAGCAAGTAATGGATCGCAGTCGACGCCGCACGGGCGTTCCCAACCTCGCTCGGTTCGCCGACGCGCAGCACACGCGCGGCCGAGCGGTAGGTCTCCGCAAAAAAGCCGCCTTCAGGATGGGGCTTCAGATCGAAGCGGCGGATCAGTTCGTCTGCGATCGCGCGCGAATCCGGCATTGTCCGCCTCCTCGGCGATAGTTAGACGCCGCTCAATGCTCGCGTTCGTCGAGCAGCGCCAGCAGGCCGCGCAGCGCGTGCGCCGCGGCCTGCACGCGGATCTGGTCGCGGTCGCCCTTGAAAATCTTCGTTTCCACCGATGTGTGCAGCCGGTTGCTCCAACTGAACGACACCATGCCGACAGGCTTGGTTTCCGTGCCGCCGCCGGGGCCGGCGACGCCGGTGATCGACAGCGACACCTGCGCTCGGCTGTTGCGCAGCGCGCCTTCGGCCATCGCTCGTGCGACCGGCTCGCTGACCGCGCCGTGCTTTTCGATCAGGTCGGCCGGCACGCCGATCATTTCGCTTTTCGCCTGGTTCGAATACGTGACGAAGCCGCGTTCGAACCAGCCGCTGCTGCCGGAGATGTCGGTGATCGCGGTCGCGACCATGCCGCCCGTGCAGGACTCGGCGGTCACGAGCATCAGGCGCTCGTCGCGCAGACGGTTGCTCACGCGGATCGCAAGCTGGTGAACGACGGAATCGGTAGGCATGGCGTCAGTCAATCCGGAAAACGAAGCCGGCCGGGCGGCGCGGCGAGCGGCAGGGGCTGGGCGGCGACCAAAAGAGTCGAACGGTACTCGAACGGTGAACAGGCAGCGCTCAAACCGACATCCGCCACAGCGCAATCACCAGCAACGTAAAAAATGCGGCGATCAGGTCATCGAACATGATGCCAAAGCCACCTTTCAGCCGGCGGTCGAAGTAGCCGATCGGCGGCGGCTTCACCATGTCGAAGAAGCGGAAGATCAGGAACGCCCACACCTGGCCGGTGAGCGTGGCAGGCGTGACCATCAGCAGCACGAGCCAGAACGCGACGATTTCGTCCCACACGACCGCCGACGGATCCTCGACGCCGAGCCGCTTCGCGGTAAAGCCGCACAACGCGATGCCGGCGAGAAAGCCGACGCCGATCAGCACGCCCCATTCAATAACTGTCAGATAACGACTCAGCACCGCGAACGAGGCCCACCCGAGCAGCGTGCCCATCGTGCCCGGTGCGACGGGCGACAGCCCGCTGCCGAAGCCGAGCGACAGAAGGTGGACTGGATGCGACAGCATGAAGCGCGCGGTCGCGCGGCGCGGCTGAGCAGGCTTCGGCTCGCGCGGTCCAGGCGGCTGGGGCGGCTCGCCGCCGAGGAAGTCGTCGGCGGGGCCGAGCGGGGGGTCATTCTGCATGAAAGTGATCGAAACCTTGCAAGGTCAGAGTGAGCGGCGCGCCGCTGGCGTTGCGCCACGCGATGGCCGGGCGGTCGGTGACCGCCTCCAGTGCGCTTATTGTACCGATGCGGGTGACCGGCACGGCGGCCTTCTGCGCGGCGGCCTCGACCGCGGCGCGCGCGGCGGCGGGCGCGGTGAAGCACAGCTCGTAGTCGTCGCCGCCGGCGAGCGTGCAGCGCTGCTGGACGTCGGGCGGCAGGCGGCGTAGCGCGGCCGAGCGCGGCACCGCATCGACGTCGACGCTCGCGCCCACCGACGAGCGTTCGAGGATGTGCCGCAGATCGCCGGCGAGTCCATCCGACAGGTCGAGCGCCGCGTGTGCGATGCCGCGCAGCGCGAGGCCGAGCGCGATGCGCGGCTCGGGGCGTTCGAGCGCCCGGCGGAACGTCGCGGCGTCATTCGGGGTGGCGGACCATTCGCCGCGCTGCGCGCCGAGGCCGGCGCGCGCGTCGCCGAGAGTGCCGGAGATCCAGATGTCGTCGCCGGGTTGCGCGGCATCGCGGCGCAAGGCTGTTCGTGGCGGCACGCTGCCGAATACCGTAATGCACAGATTGAGCGGCCCGCCTGTCGTATCGCCGCCGATCAGCTCGCAACCGTAGCGCTCGGCGAGCGCGAACAGGCCTTCGCTGAAACCGGAAAGCCAGGCTTCGTCGGCTTTCGGCAGCGAGAAGGCCAGCGTGAACGCCCGCGGCTGCGCGCCCATTGCGGCGAGGTCAGACAGATTGACGGCAAGCGCCTTGTGACCGAGCGCTTCGGGATCGATATCGGCGAAGAAATGACGGCCTTCGACCAGCATGTCCGTCGATATCGCCAGCATTTCGCCGGCAGGCGGCGCCAGCAACGCGCAATCGTCGCCGATGCCGAGCGTGCCGCCTTCGGCATTGGCGGGCCGCACGGCGGCGGCGCGGCGGGCAAAGAAACGATCGATCAGCGAAAACTCGGAAAGCATGATGGCGGACGGTGAGCGGAGAACGATTGGAGAAATGGCGCGGATCAGGGTGATTGAGCGTGATGCCCCGTCGCAAGCGCCTGACCATCCGGACAACGGGCAACGCGCCCTTTCACGCTGTTTCAGTCGCGGCTGTTGTACCCGTATTGAAGGAATTGCGTAGGCAATTGGGGCTACAATGCCGTCGAACGTCTATTCTAATCTGCCCTCCGAAGCCCGCCTTATGTCGAATCCCGTCAATACCAAACTCCGCGAAGCAGCTCTCGATTACCACGAGTTTCCGACTCCCGGCAAAATCGCGATCGCCCCGACCAAGCAGATGATCAACCAGCGCGACCTCGCGCTGGCGTATTCGCCTGGCGTCGCGTTCGCGTGCGAGGAAATCGTCGAGAGCCCGCTGAACGCCGCGCGCTTCACCGCGCGCAGCAACCTCGTTGGCGTCGTCACGAACGGGACCGCGGTGCTGGGTCTCGGCAACATCGGGCCGCTCGCGTCGAAGCCGGTCATGGAAGGCAAGGCCGTCCTGTTCAAGAAGTTCGCCGGCATCGACGTGTTCGATATCGAGATCAACGAGAGCGATCCGCACAAGCTGGTCGAGGTGATCGCCGCGCTCGAACCGACCTTCGGCGGCATCAACCTCGAAGACATCAAGGCGCCGGACTGCTTCATCGTCGAGCGCGAATGCCGCAAGCGCATGAAGATTCCGGTCTTCCACGACGACCAGCACGGCACCGCGATCGTCGTCGCGGCGGCGGTCACCAACGGCCTGAAGGTCGTCGGCAAGGACATCAAGGAAGTCAAGCTGGTCGCGTCGGGCGCGGGCGCGGCGGCGCTCGCGTGTCTGGACCTGCTGGTCGACATCGGCCTGCCGCTCGAAAACATCACCGTGACCGACCTCGCGGGCGTCGTGTACAAGGGCCGCACCGAACTGATGGACCCGGACAAGGAGCGTTTCGCGCGTGAAACCGACGCGCGCTCGCTTGCCGAGGTGATCGAAGGCGCGGACGTGTTCCTCGGGTTGTCGGCCGGCGGCGTGCTCAAGCAGGACATGGTCAAGCAGATGGCCGCCAGGCCGCTGATCCTCGCGCTTGCGAACCCGACGCCGGAAATCCTGCCGGAACTCGCGCTCGAAGTGCGTCCGGACGCGGTGCTGTGCACGGGCCGCACCGACTACCCGAACCAGGTCAACAACGTGCTCGTGTTCCCGTTTCTGTTCCGCGGCGCGCTCGACGCCGGCGCGACGACGGTCACGCGCGAAATGGAAATCGCCGCCGTCAACGCGATCGCCGAGCTGGCGCGCCAGGAGCAGAGCGACATCGTCGCGACCGCGTACGGCATCCAGGATCTATCGTTCGGACCGGAATACCTGATTCCGAAACCCTTCGATCCGCGTCTGATCGTGAAGGTCGCGCCCGCGGTGGCGAAGGCCGCGATGGAATGCGGCGTCGCCGAGCGTCCAATCGAGGACATGGACGCGTATGCGCAGCATCTGCAGCAGTTCGTTTATCACAGCGGCACGACGATGAAGCCGATCTTCCAGCTCGCGCGCAGCGTCGAGCCGGAGAAGAAGCGCATCGTGTTCGCGGAAGGCGAAGAAGAGCGTGTGCTGCGCGCGATGCAGATCATCGTCGACGAAAAGCTCGCAAAGCCGATCCTGATCGGCCGACCGGCCGTGATCGAGCAGCGGGTCGCGCGTTATGGCCTGCGGCTCGTCGCGGGGCAGGACTACACGGTCGTCAACACCGATCATGACGAACGTTACCGCGAGTTCTGGCAGGAATACGCGAAGATGATGTCGCGCAAGGGCATCACGACGCAGATGGCCAAGCTCGAGATGCGCCGCCGCACCACGCTGATTGGCTCGATGATGGTCAACAAGGGCGAGGCGGACGGCATGATCTGCGGTACGGTCAGCACCACACACCGCCACCTGCACTTCATCGATCAGGTGATCGGCAAGAAGCCCGGCGCGAAAGTCTATGCGGCGATGAACGCGCTGGTGCTGCCGAATCGGCAGATTTTCCTCGTCGATACGCACGTGAACGTCGATCCGACACCGGCCGAGCTGGCTGAGATCACGATCATGGCAGCCGAGGAAGTGCGCCGTTTCGGCATCGAGCCGAAGGTTGCACTCGTGTCGCACTCGAACTTCGGTTCGAGCAACGCGCCGACGGCGCAGAAGATGCGCGATACGCTCGAGATCCTGCGCGAACGCGCGCCGGGGCTGCAAGTTGACGGCGAAATGCACGGCGACGTCGCGCTCGACGCCAACCTGCGCCGTGAGGTATTGCCCGATTCGACGCTCGAAGGCGACGCGAACCTGCTGGTGCTGCCGAACATCGACGCGGCCAATATCTCGTACAACCTGCTGAAGACGGCGGCCGGCAACAACATTGCGATTGGCCCAATTCTGCTTGGCGCGGCCAAGCCGGTGCACGTGCTGACGCCGTCGGCGACGGTGCGCCGGATCGTCAACATGACGGCGCTGCTGGTCGCGGACGTCAGCGCAACCCGCTAACCGCGCATCGTGATCGGGCCGCGACGGGCCCGGCGCCGGTTTTCCAACCGGCCGTACCTGAAAAAAAAGGCGTGCCCGCAATGGGCACGCCCTCAGGGCAAGCTGGGGATCGCCACCCCGAAAAATGGCAATGACACGGCCTTTCGGCTCAGTGGTTTCAGGCTCTAACAACCGCAATCGAGCGCCTCTGCCAGCGGCCGCTTGCACCGCCCGCACTGCATTCGATCACGATTGAGCTCAGTTTAGCCTGATCGAGCTAAACATTCTGTCAAAAGTCGTCAAAGTCCCCGCCACCGGCTTTTCCGCGGGGTGAGGCGGGGTGCCATCGGCCGTCGAACGTTGATTCCAAAGGCTATTAGCGATACCCTTACGACTTTCATGGTCGTCAAACTCGTGATCTGACAGCGGGGAAACCTGATACATGGCACGCAACTGGTTGCGCATGAAAGGCGTGCTGATCGGTGCCGCCGCACTCTGCGTGTTGTCCAGTTCCGCGCCCGAAGCGCTGGCGCGAGATTACTCGGCGCCAACTGGGGTGGAAGCGCAGGTGGGCACCATCGCGCTGGCGCAATTGCCGCGCGAGGCGGTCAATACGTTGAACCTCATTGCCGCCGGCGGGCCTTACCCGTATCAGAAGGACGGCATCGTATTCGGCAACTACGAACGGGTGCTGCCCGCCCACCGGCGCGGCTATTACCACGAATACACCGTCCCCACGCCTCACGCGCGTAATCGCGGGGCGCGCCGCATCGTCTGCGGAGGTCCGCTACAGCGGACCGACAATTGTTATTACTCGGACGACCATTACACCAGTTTTAACCATATTGTTGAATGACATTGGGATGAACGGCATGAGCGACAACATCTACGCGCACGATTCCGGAGTCGCGACGGATCTTTTCGCGGCCGGCGACGGCAATTTGTTCCAACGCGTCATGAAGATGCGCGCCGGCGAGCAGGGTCGCGACAATCAAAGCGAGGCTGCCACGGTGGTTTCATCGAACGAGGAGCCCATGAGCCTTTTCAGGACGGTGCGGCCGAACATCGTGCAGTCGATCCGCGCGTTCCGCGTGCAGGATCTCGCCGACGAGGCCAACCTGCTCGGCCAGCACTTTCTGTATGCGTACTGCGCGAACGCCGCCTCGAAGCAGGAAGTGCTCGAGACGATTGCGACGTCGTTCCTGTTTCCCAGGCATTTCGGCAAGAACTACGACGCGCTCTACGACTGCCTGACCGACCTCGTGCACAAGGCCGGCGCGCAGCCCGGCTTCGTGATCGTGCTCGAACACCTGCCGATCGCGCAGAAATTCGACAAGGAAGGGCGCGAGACGCTGCTCGACGTGTTCCGTGAAGCGGCCGAATTCTGGGCCGAGCGCAAGGTCGCGTTCCGGGTGTTCTACTCGTTCGCTTGAAGTTCGCCGGATTTTCGCCTGTTCAGGCGTAGCTGCTTGAGTCTGACAGTGAACGTCGCGGTATAAACGGCAAAGGCCCGCTAACTGGCGGGCCTTTGCTTTTGTCGCGCTGCTAGGGCAAGCACCCGCTCACCAGCCGCCCCAGCGCGCCGCGAGCCCCGCCAACACTGCGATTCCGACGGTCTCTGTGCGCAGCACACGCGGTCCCAAGCCAATCGCGGTAAAGCCCTGTTCGCCGGCGGCGGCTTCCTCGTCGGCGCAAAGGCCGCCTTCGGGGCCGATCAGCAGCGTCACGCCACCAGGCGGCGGCGCGTCAGGCAGGGCCGCAAAGCCGATGCTCGCGCGCGGCGATAACAGCAGGCGCAGCTCGTCAGGCGCCGGCTCGCGCGACAGCGTATCGAGCCACGCGCCAATCTCGCACACCGGCATCACGTCCGGAAGCCGATTACGTCCGCACTGTTCGCACGACGCCCGCACCACACCCTGCCAGTGCTGCTGCCGCCGCTGCGCGCGCTCGCCGGTAAGCCGCACGACGCTGCGCGCGGTCGCGAGCGGCACGAAGCCCGAGGCGCCGAGTTCGACCGCCTTCTCGATCAGCCAGTCCATCTTGTCGCCGCCGGCGATGCCTTGGGCGAGCGTCAGCCGATACGGCGGCTCGACCTCGATCGCGCGAAATTCGCCGATTTTCACGCGAGCCGCACGACGCTCGACCTCGACGAGTTCGGCGCCGTATTCGCCGCCCTGGCCGTTGAACAACGCCAGGGAATCGCCTGGCTGCAGACGCAGCACGGCCACGTGGCGCACGACGTCGTCGGGCAGTGCAATCACGTCGTCGGCGTAAAGCGGGATATCAACAAAAAAACGGGGCATCGACGGGAGACTCTTGAATTCAGGACAGGTGGCGGGCGAGTGCCCAGCGATAGCCGTCGATATCCTCGACCTGCGCGAAGCGGTCGCCCCAGAACTGGTCCTGTGGCTCGCTCAGCGACTTCGCGCCGGCCGCGAGCGCGCGAGCATACACGGCGTCGACGTCCTCGACATAGACATAGAACGATTGCGGCGCGATCGTGCCCGCGCTTTTCGGCGTCTTCGCGGTCGAGCCGAACGCGCCTTCAGGCGCGAACATCACGATCAGCTGGCCTTGATAGGTCATCTCGACGTGCATGACGACGCCGTCGTCCTGCACGCTGTCGCGCACGTCGAAACCGAACGCCGCCGAGAAGAATGCCGTCGACGCGCGCGCGTCGCGCACCGTCAGATAGGGGGTGAGCCAGGGCACACCGGCGGGGTGGGGGGCGGTCATGGAGTTCTCCGGATCTCGTGAGGCGGCGAGGCCACGGTTGCGGGTTTCGGTCGGGCGCGGCACGCCGGCATCACACGAACCGATTCGCGCAAGGTGTCCGCGCTTCAAAAGGACGACTTCGTCAACGGGCTCAGTTTATCGCGCGCCGATCGCGCCGCCGAGAATAGCCCCGCGTGCAGGGCTGGTTCGTAATGACGCAGCGAATCGATGCCGCGCGCGGCGAGACGCTCGGTGAGCGTGTCGGCGGTGAGCGCGGCGGGGTCGAGCGTGTCGCTGGCGATCGCCATCAGCCATAGCGAGCCGTAGAGCGGCACGAAGGTGCCTAGCGTGCGCACCTGTGCGAACGCGGCGTGCAGATCGCCGAGCAGCGCGGCGATGCGCGGCGCGTGGTGGTACGGCGAGCCGAGATGGAGCGACAGCAACGCATCAGCACGTAGCACGCGCTTCAACTGCGCGTAGAAGGTCGGCGTGTACAGGCCGGCCGCAGGCGAATCGGGTGGCGTCAGGTCGAATACGACGAGGTCGAACTGCGCGGCCGCGACGTTCGTTGCACCCTGCGTCGCGCGGGCCGCCGCCGCGACGTAGTCCGCCGCATCGCCGATCACCAGCTCGACGCGCGGATCGTCGAACGCACCGCCATGCACCTGCGGCAAATGTCCGCGCGTGAGCCGCACGACCTCGGGATCGAGCTCCGCGACGACGATCCGCTCGATGCCCGGATGCCTGAGCAATTGCCTCGCGGCCCCGCCATCGCCGCCGCCGAGCACCAGCGCCGCGCGCGGCGCCGGATGCGCGAGCGCGGCCGGATGCACCATGCATTCGTGGTAGATGAACTCGTCGCCTGCGGACGTCATCGGACGGCCGTCGAGCGTGAACAGCGCGCCGAGCTGCGGCGTGTCCCAGATCTCGATCGTCTGATAACGGGATTCGACACGCTCGACGAGGCGCGCGTGAGGAAAGCCGTAGACGGCGTCGGGACAAGGCTGGAACAATAGCGGGGCGTTCACGGCGGACGGGCTCGATCGGTAGTGCGGGCACACAGCTGCTCGAATTGTAAATGCCGCCTGGCGGTGTGCGTTGAACCTCGCGGCCAGGCGGCTTTCCGGCCGGGTAGGGGTTAACCTTCTGCTAGAATGTGACGCTTTCAGCCTTGTCCGCTTGCTCTGCCCGTTTCGCGTCTCCTGGCGCCGCATCGTGCGCCGTAGCGAAGTGACCGCCGAGCTCCCGGGCCTCAAGCGCGCCCCCGCTTTCTGACTTTGTCTCCGGACTCGACATGACGACCCCGTCTCCCGCACCCACCTCCCTGATGGCCAACGCGATCCGCGCGTTGGCCATGGACGCCGTTCAAAAGGCGAACTCCGGTCACCCCGGCATGCCGATGGGCATGGCCGAAATCGGCGTCGCCCTGTGGTCGCGTCATCTGCGCCATAACCCGAAGAACCCGCAATGGGCCGATCGCGACCGCTTCGTGCTGTCGAACGGTCACGGCTCGATGCTGCTGTACTCGCTGCTGCATCTGACCGGCTACGACCTGCCGATGGACGAGCTGAAGAACTTCCGCCAGCTCCATTCGAAGACGCCGGGTCACCCGGAATACGGCATCACGCCGGGCGTCGAGACGACCACCGGCCCGCTCGGCCAGGGTCTCGCGAACGCGGTCGGCATGGCGCTCGCCGAATCGCTGCTCGCCACCGAATTCAACAAGCCCGACGCCAGGATCGTCGATCACCACACGTACGTGTTCGTCGGCGACGGCTGCCTGATGGAAGGCATCTCGCACGAAGCCTGCTCGCTCGCGGGCGTGCTGAAGCTGAACAAGCTGATCGCGTTCTACGACGACAACGGCATTTCGATCGACGGCGAAGTGGTGCACTGGTTCCACGACGACACGCCGAAGCGCTTCGAAGCATACGGCTGGAACGTGATCCCGAACGTGGTCGGCCATGACGTCGACGCGGTCGACGCGGCGATCAGGCAGGCGAAGCTATCGGACAAGCCGACGCTGATCTGCTGCAAGACCGTGATCGGTGAAGGCGCGCCGACCAAGGCGGGCTCGCACGATTCGCACGGCGCGCCGCTCGGCGACAAGGAAATCGCGGCGACGCGCGAAGCGATCGGCTGGAAGTGGGAGCCGTTCGTGATCCCGCAGGAAGTCTACACGGCATGGGACGCGAAGGAAGCGGGCGCGCGCTTCGAAGCGGAATGGGACGAGGCGTTCGCTGCCTACGCGGCGAAGTACCCGCAGGAAGCGGCCGAATTCAAGCGCCGCAGCGCGAAGCAACTGCCGGCCGACTGGAAAGATAAGGCGAAAGCGATCATCGCCGGCGCGAACGAGCGCGCTGAGACCGTGGCGACGCGTAAGGCATCGCAGCAGGCCATCGAAGGTCTGTCGGCCGTGTTGCCCGAACTGCTCGGCGGTTCCGCCGACCTGACCGGCTCGAACCTCACCAACTGGAAGGCCGCCAAGCCGGTGCGCGTGAATGCCGAAGGCCGTGCCGCCGGCAACTACGTGAATTACGGCGTGCGCGAATTCGGCATGAGCGCGGCGATCAACGGCGTCGCGCTGCACGGCGGCTACAAGGCGTTCGGCGGCACGTTCCTGACGTTCTCCGACTACAGCCGCAACGCGCTGCGCGTCGCCGCGCTGATGAAGTCGCCGTCGATCTTCGTGTTCACGCACGACTCGATCGGTCTCGGCGAAGACGGCCCGACCCACCAGTCGATCGAACACGTCGCGAGCCTGCGCCTGATCCCGAATCTGCAAACGTGGCGCCCGGCCGACACGGTCGAAACCGCGGTGGCCTGGACCCATGCGATCGAGCATGAAGGTCCGTCGTGCCTGATCTTCAGTCGCCAGAACCTGCAGTTCAACGAGCGCACCGACGCGCAGATCGCCAACATCGAGAAGGGCGGCTACGTGCTGCGCGACTGGGATGAAGAGATCGTCGCGCGTAAGATCATCCTGATCGCGACGGGCTCGGAAGTCGAACTCGCGATGAAAGCCGTCGAGCCGCTCGCGCGCGAAGGCATCGCCGCCCGCGTCGTGTCGATTCCGTCGACGACCGTGTTCGACAGGCAGGACGCCGAGTACCGCGAACGCGTGCTGCCGCATGGCGTGCGTCGCGTCGCGATCGAAGCGGGCGTGTCGGATTTCTGGCGCAAGTACGTGGGTCTGGAAGGCGGCGTGGTCGGCATCGACACGTTCGGCGAATCGGCCCCGGCAGGCGTGCTGTTCAAGCATTTCGGTTTCACCGTCGAGCACGTGGTGGCGACGGTCAAGGCCGCGCTCGGCTGATGGTTGCGTCGCATTGCCGTTGCGCCCCTCGTGGCTGCGCGCGGCAACGCACCGAACCGGAAGTCCGACCAGGCGAACATAGACGGATTTTTTAGCCATCAGGAGATAAATCATGACGATTCGCGTCGCAATCAACGGCTACGGCCGGATCGGCCGCAATACCCTGCGCGCCTTCTATGAAAACGGCAAGAAGCACGATATCGAAATCGTCGCCATCAACGATCTGGGCGATGCGAAGACCAACGCCCACCTGACGCAGTACGACACCGCGCACGGCAAGTTCCCGGGCGACGTGTCGGTGGACGGCGACTACCTCGTCGTGAACGGCGACAAGATCCGCGTGCTGGCGAACCGCAACCCGGCCGAACTGCCGTGGGGCGAGCTGGGCGTCGACGTCGTGATGGAGTGCACGGGCTTTTTCACGACCAAGGAAAAGGCGAGCGCGCACATCAAGGGCGGCGCGAAGAAGGTCATCATCTCGGCGCCGGGCGGTAAGGACGTCGACGCGACCGTCGTCTACGGCGTGAACCACAACGTGCTGAAGGCATCGGACACGGTCATCTCGAACGCATCGTGCACGACCAACTGCCTCGCGCCGCTGGTCAAGCCGCTGAACGACAAGATCGGCCTCGTGAACGGCCTGATGACGACGATCCACGCGTACACGAACGACCAGGTTCTGACCGACGTGTACCACGAAGACCTGCGCCGCGCGCGTTCGGCCACGCATAGCCAGATCCCGACCAAGACCGGCGCGGCATCGGCGGTCGGCCTCGTGCTGCCGGAACTGAACGGCAAGCTCGACGGCTACGCAATCCGCGTCCCGACGATCAACGTGTCGGTCGTCGACCTGTCGTTCATCGCCGCGCGCGACACGACGGTCGAGGAAGTCAACGCGATCATGAAGGAAGCATCGGAAGGCGCGCTGAAGGGCGTCCTCGGTTACAACGACGCACCGCTCGTGTCGATCGACTACAACCACAATCCGGCTTCGTCGACGTTCGACTCGACGCTGACCAAGGTGTCGGGCCGTCTCGTGAAGGTGTCGAGCTGGTACGACAACGAGTGGGGCTTCTCGAACCGCATGCTGGACACGGCTGTGGCGCTCGCGAACGCGAAGTAAGTTTCGGGTTTCACGCTGCATGAAAAAGCCGCTCTTCGGAGCGGTTTTTTTTCGTCTGCGATTTTTGCCGTCTACGGCGTGGGGAAATAGACGCCGGCGCGCTGCGCGGCGTTCGCGATGTGCGTCTCGATCGCCTTGCCCGCGGCGAGCGAATCGCGGGCCTTCAACGCGTCGAGAATCGCGCGATGTTCGGTGTACGTGGACAGCACCCGCTCGCGCCGGTAGAACGGCATGCGCTGGCTTTCCTGCATGATCTCGGCGCTGCTGCGCAGGATCGACTCGATCGCCGCATTGCCCGCGATGCTGACGATGCGCATATGGAACGCGTAGTCGAGCCGAGCCGCTTCGTCGAGTTCCTCGCAGGCGAGCGCGCTTTGCATCGCGGTGATGTTTTCCTCGAGCCACGCGAGGTCGTCGTTGGTGACCGCGAGCACCGCCATGCGCGCGACGAAGCCTTCGAGCGCGTAGCGCATCTGATACGTGTCGGGCAGCGACGACTGCTCGGCGAAGCGCCACGCCTGCGCGTTTTTCGCCTGCGCGCTTTCCACGTAGACGCCCTTGCCGGGGCGGATCACCAGCAGACCAAGCGCTTCCAGCGTGGACAGCGCTTCGCGCAGTGACGCGCGGCTGATCGACAGTTCATCGGATAGCTGGCGCTGCGCCGGCAGCAGACTGCCCACCGGATAGACGCCCCCCTCGATACGTTCGCGGATGGTCGCGATGGCCGCGTCGGTGACGGTGTGCGGGACGTTTTTCATGAGGGATCGCTCGGTAGCGTGGTCTGACCGCAATTCTAATCCTTGCGCGCGAGAAGGCGCGCCGCGCGCCGTCTGAAATCCCGAATCCGACCCGAAATCGCCGAAGAAACAACGGGTAAACACTGTTCGATGAGTTCTTGACGCGGGTATATCGGCTTCCTACTATTCGCCATAACAGCACTGGTCGGACCAGTCTGAACAGAAGTGACCGAGACAACCATCCGCAGGAGGAAGCCGTGTTGAAATTCTTCAATTCGCTATTTGGCCGGGTCGTGATAGCGCTCGTGGTCGGCATCGTGCTCGGTGCCGTGTTTCCGCATTTCGCGCAGTCCTTGCGGCCGCTTGGCGACGGCTTTCTGAAGCTGATCAAGATGGTGATCGGGCCGATCGTGTTCTGCGTGGTGGTGAGCGGCATGGCGCACGCGGGCGATCTGCGCAAGGTCGGCCGCGTCGGCTTGAAGTCGGTGATCTACTTCGAGGCGATGACGACGATCGCGCTCGTGATCGGCGCGGTGCTCGCTTACGCGACGCGTCCTGGTGCAGGTATGAACGTGAACCTGAACTCGCTCGATGCGGCGTCGCTCGCGACCTATACCGAGCACGCGAAGAGCCTGAAGGACACAGCGGGCTTCCTGCTGAAGATCATCCCCGACACGGCGATCAACGCGTTCGCGACCGGCGACATTCTGCAGATCCTCGTGTTCTCGGTGCTGTTCGGCTCGGCGCTGTCGCTGCTCGGCAAGCGCGCGCGCGCAGCGCGTGAGTGTTCTCGGCGCTGTCGCTGCTCGGCAAGCGCGCGCAGCGCGTGAGCGGGTTGATCGATGAGCTGTCGCAGGTGTTCTTCCGCGTGATGGGCTTCATCATCAAGCTCGCGCCGCTCGGCGTGCTCGGCGCGATCGCGTTCACGACCGGCACCTACGGCGTCGAGTCGCTGAAGCAGCTCGGCATGCTCGTGCTGGTGTTCTACGCGAGCTGCGCGGTGTTCGTCGTGCTCGTGCTCGGCGCGGTGATGCGGCTCGCCGGCTTCAGCATCTTCAAGCTGATCCGCTATCTGCGCGAAGAACTGTCGATCGTGCTCGGCACCGCGTCGTCCGACGCCGTGCTGCCGCAGATCATGCGCAAGCTCGAATGGATGGGCGTCAAGGATTCGACGGTCGGTCTCGTGATTCCGACCGGCTACTCGTTCAACCTCGACGGCTTCTCGATCTATCTGACGCTCGCCGTGCTGTTCATCGCGCAGGCGACCAACACGCCGCTGTCTATTCATGACCTGATCGTCGTCGTGCTGGTGTCGCTGGTGACGTCGAAGGGCGCGCACGGCATTCCGGGCTCTGCGATCGTGATTCTCGCGGCGACGCTCTCCGCGATTCCCGCGATTCCTGTGCTCGGTCTCGTGCTGATTCTGCCGGTCGACTGGTTCGTCGGCATCGCCCGGGCGCTCACCAACCTGATCGGCAACTGCGTCGCGACGGTGGTGGTCGCCGTGTGGGAAAACGATATCGACAAGGCGCGCGCGCATCGCGTGCTGAATCGCGACGCGGCGCTGCGCTACGTGCCAGTCGTCGACGACACGCTCGTCGAACCCGGTGCGGCCGAACCCGCGCCGGCGGTCTGACGGCTGCGCGGGGATCTGGTCTGACCAGACGAACCGGCATTCGCTTCCTGGATAGCTCCTCGACCTTTTTTCGCAAAGCCGGCGGTTGCCGTGGCGCCGCCGGCTGTTTCCGACCTCTTCGACACCGACCGACATCATGGCCAACCCGATCCTCGACCCGAACGCTCCCGCCTTCACACGCCGCTACATGAACCTCGCCGATCCGCGCCTCGGCGCGAAGGCGCTGTTCGCCAGCGACGAATTCTTCGCGCCGAAAGAGCGCATGCTCGACCCGCAGCCGGCGGTGTTCATCCCCGGCAAATACGACGACCACGGCAAGTGGATGGACGGCTGGGAGACGCGTCGCAAGCGCACGACCGGCCATGACCATTGCGTGATCCAGCTCGCGCGGCCGGGCGTCGTGCATGGGGTCGATCTCGATACGAGCCACTTCACCGGCAATTTCCCGCCGGCGGCGTCGATCGATGCCTGTCATAGCGACGCTGACGTGCCGCCCGAGCACGCCGACTGGCAGCCGCTCGTGCCGGCGACAACGCTACAGGGCAACCAGCATCACTACGTCGAGGTGAAAGACGCGCGCCCGGTCACCCATCTGCGCGTGAATCTGTATCCGGACGGCGGGCTCGCGCGACTGCGCGTGTATGGCCAGCCGCAGCGCGACTGGAGCCGCGTCGAGCGCGGCACGCTGCTCGATCTCGCCGCGATCGAAAACGGCGCGTACCTCGTCGCCGCGAACAACCAGCATTTCGGGCCGGCCTCGCAGATGCTGATGCCGGGCCGTGGCGTGAACATGGGCGACGGCTGGGAAACGCGGCGGCGTCGCGAGCCGGGCAACGACTGGGCGATCGTCGCGCTCGCGCGGCCCGGCGTGATCCGCAAGATCGAAGTGGACACCGCGCACTTCAAGGGCAACTTCCCGGATCGCTGCTCGCTGCAGGCGGCATCGGTGACCGGCGGCACCGACGATTCCCTCGTCACGCAGGCGATGTTCTGGCCGGTGCTGCTCGGCGAACAGAAACTGCAAATGGATCATGTGCACGCGTTCGCGGACGACCTCGCCGCGCTCGGGCCGCTCACGCACGTGCGCTTCAACATCTTCCCGGACGGCGGCGTGTCGCGCCTGCGTCTGTGGGGCGAGATCGCTTAACGCAAGCAACGTCATGGAGCGGCACGCATGAAGATCCTGCAGATGGAACGCCTGACGCGCGCGGCCTTCGCGCCGTTCGGCGACGTGATCGAACTCGACGGCGCGCGTCGTTTTCCGATCAACGGCGGTACCACCGAGCGCTATCACGACCTCGCGCGCGTCGACGTGGTGGAGCAGGGCGGCCGGCCGCTCGTCAGTCTGTTTCGCGCGCAGCCGCGCGCGCTGCCCGTCGAGATCACGATGATGGAGCGGCATCCGCTCGGCAGCCAGGCTTTCATTCCCTTACGCGCGGGCCGATATCTGATGGTGGTCGCGCCGGCCGGCGAGTTCGACGCCGCGCGCATGCGCGCGTTCTGGACCGATGCGTGGCAGGGCGTCAATTACGCCAAAGGGGTCTGGCACCATCCGCTGCTCGCGCTGGATCAGGTCAGCGACTTCATCGTCGTCGATCGCGGCGGCGATGCGCCGAATTGCGACGAATTGCAGTTGGCCGAGCGGTGGCGGCTCGCCTTCGAGCCGAGCGCGGAACTGGTCGGATAGCGGCGATTGCCGCCGCCTGAATAAAAAAGACCCGGCCGATGCCCATCGGCCGGGTCTTTTTTCTGACTTGCCAGGTCGCGTTGGCAGGCGACCCGCGACGCATCAGTGCTTACGATGCGGGCAATTCTCCTTCGTGCACGCCCCATACAGTGCCAGCGCGTGTTCCTGCAGCTTGAAGCCGCGTGCCTTGGCGATGGACTGCTGACGGCTTTCGATTTCGGGGTCGAAAAATTCCTCGACCAGCCCGCAATCGAGGCACACGAGGTGGTCGTGGTGCGACCCCTCGTTCAGTTCGAACACCGCCTTGCCCGATTCGAAATTGCTGCGCGAGAGCAGGCCGGCCTGCTCGAATTGCGTCAACACACGATACACGGTGGCGAGACCGATATCGAGCTCCTCGTGCAGGAGGTTGCGGTACACGTCTTCGGCGGTCAGGTGACGCACCGGGCTATGCTGGAAAATCTCAAGGATTTTGAGGCGCGGAAGGGTCGCCTTGAGCCCGATATTCTTGAGATCGGTTGGATTGGTCATGACAAGGGATCCCTAGAGTACAATGCTGGGCTCTCATAGTAATGTGTTTTGGCGTTCTGGTCATTTTCGATGGAATGAGCGCGGCCCGCAAGCGGGCCCGCACGGTGAGTGAAATGATTTCTAAATCTCAATTGATCTACCGGGGGAGCCGCATGCGGGGTACCTTGATCGCTGTTGCGACTGTCGCGGTTCTTGCCGGATGTTCCACATACGACAGCCTGACCCAGCGCATTGCCCAACGCATTACGCCGTATCGGATTACGGTTGTGCAAGGTAATTTCGTGTCGCAGGAAATGGCCGACCAGATGAAGGTCGGCATGACGCGCGCGCAGGTGCGTCAGTTGCTCGGCACGCCGCTGCTGACCGACATGTTCCACGCGAATCGCTGGGATTACGTGTTCTATTTCAAGCGCGGCTCGACGTCGATCGTGCAGCAGCGTGACTTCGTCGTGTACTTCTCCGGCGACCTCGTGACCCACTGGACGGGCGGCGAGGATCTGCCGACCAATCTCGAATTGCTGGCCGAAATCGACGGTGATCGCCGTGGCCGCCGCCCGAACGCGACGCCGCCGCGCGCGACGAGCGCGGCCGAGGCCGCCAACGCCGTGGCCGCCAACGCCGCCGCCGCTAGCGCGGCCGCCGCCGCGGCACCGGCTACCGTGGATACGACGCGCTCGCCGTCGGTCGAAGGCGCCCAGCAGGCCGCCACGCCGTCCATGGACGCCAACGCGGAAGCCGCCCAGGCGGCCAATCGCGCAACGAGCGCGGTGCCGACGCCGAGCCGCGCGCCGTCCGTGCGGTCGGCCGTGCCGAGGGCGGGCGCCGGCGGGATCCCGACGCAAGGCCCGACGTCCGGCGGTCAGCCGCAGTTCCAGTTCAAGCGTCCGCCGCCGCCCGCTCAGGAGAACGAGAGCAACCCGGTCGGCCCGACGGGCTCGCAAAGCAGCGGCAGCCCGACGTTGAACACTTCGCCGGCGACGCCGGGAACGAGCAACTGATTTGCTCGTCGGTGTTGTGAGGCGGGCTGCGCGCCACATGTGCGGCGCCCGCCAGATGTGTGTTTGTCCGTCACCAGGCGAGGTCGGAAATGCGCCGCTTGGGCCGCATGAATGTGTTGCCGTGGTTGCCGCGGCAGTGGGTCGCCGCAGCGGGCCGTATCGGTCAGTCACCTGAGCGAGCCGTCCCGATCGGCCGCCCCCATTGGCTCCAGCAGCGAGCCGGGCGATTTCGCTCCCTGCCGCCGCATGTCCCTATATCGACCGGGCGCATTCCCCGGCACACTGGTCCGGGCATTCGCCGGGCCGCGTTTGCCGGGCTCCATACCGGTTGACTCTTTTCGAATCCTCATCGTCATGAAAATTGCCATTGCGGGCGCATCGGGCCGAATGGGCCGCATGCTCATCGAAACCGTCCTCAACGACGCCGACGCGACGCTGTCCGGCGCGCTCTGCCGCACGGGCGCTGCGCAGCTTGGCCAGGACGCCGGCGCGTTCCTCGGCAAAGAGACCGGCGTGCTGATGTCCGACGACATCGAGCGTGTGTTCGCCGAATCCGACTACCTGATCGACTTCACGCGTCCCGACGCGACGCTCGCGCATCTCGAAGCCGCGCAGCGCCACGACGTGAAAATGGTGATCGGCACGACCGGCTTCGACAACGCGCAAAAAGCGCAGCTGCGAGCGGCGGCGCGGAAGATCGGCGTCGTGTTCGCGTCGAACATGAGCGTCGGCGTGAACGTCACGCTGAAGCTGCTCGAATACGCGGCGCGGCACTTCTCGACCGGCTACGACATCGAGATCATCGAGGCACATCATCGTCACAAGGTCGACGCGCCGTCCGGCACCGCGCTGACGATGGGCGAAGTGATCGCCAACGCGCTCGGCCGCAACCTCGACGACTGCGCAATCTACGGCCGCGAAGGCGTGACCGGCGAGCGCGATCCGTCGACGATCGGCTTCTCGGCGATTCGCGGCGGCGATATCGTCGGCGATCATACGGTGCTGTTCGCGGGCATCGGCGAGCGCATCGAGATCACGCACAAATCGGCAAGCCGCCTGTCATATGCACAAGGCGCGCTTCGTGCTGTACGCTTCCTCGAAGGCCACGACAACGGCTTCTTCGACATGCAGGACGTGCTCGGCCTGCGTTGAGCGAAGCCCGTTGCGCATAGGCGGAGTAGCGCATCCCGAGCGCGCCCTCCCGAAGTCACTTTCCCAAGGCGAGGTCAGATGGCAGGCAGCAGCGGCATCATCCATTACCTGCAAACGAGCGACGCAATCACGCATGGCGTCGCCTATGTGCTGCTGGCCATGTCGATTGCGAGCTGGTGTTTTCTGATCGTCAAGAGCTGGATTCTGACGCGCGCGAAACGCCAGGCCAACCGGGCGATCGCGCGCTTCTGGCAGGCGCCGACGCTCGCCGAAGGCGTCGCCATCCTGCGCCGCACTGATCGTGAGCGCGTGTTCGCGCCGCTCGCCGAAGCGGCGCTCAATGCGGCCGAGGTCGACATTCCGGGCGCCTTGCTCGCGCGCGTCGAGCGCAGCGAACGGGTGCTGCGCGCGCTGCGCCAGGCGCTCAATGCGTCGCAGCGGCGGCTCGAGTTCGGTCAGGTGCTGCTTGCGTCGGTTGGCAGCACCGCGCCGTTCGTCGGTCTGCTCGGCACCGTATGGGGTATCTATCACGCGCTCGGCAGCATCGCGGCGAGCGGGCAGGCGCAGATCGAGAACGTCGCGGGACCGGTGGGCGAGGCGCTGATCATGACCGCGTTCGGTCTGGTGGTGGCGATTCCGGCGGTGCTCGCGTACAACGTGCTGGGCCGCCTCGTGCGGCAATTGTCCGAGGAGTTGGACGGCTTCGCGCACGATCTGCATGCGTACGTGTGCTCCCCAACCGAGCACGCGCCGACGCCTCCGCGCGCGCAGCAGGCGGCGCGCGAGGCGCACCGCTGACTTGTCACGCGCGGCGGGCTCGGCACATCGCGACCTTCCTCGCACGACACACCGCCCATCGCACGGGCAAGCTCAGACGCAAGGAGGCGACATGGCATTCGGCGGACTCGAGAAGAAGCAGACGGCCGCGCCGATGGCCGAGATCAACATGACGCCGCTGATCGACGTGATGCTGGTGCTGCTGGTGATTTTCATCATTACCGCGCCGCTGTTCTCGCACGCGATCCGGCTCGATCTGCCGAAGGTCGCGGCGGCGCCCGCGCGCCAGACCCCGCAAACCATCTCCCTTTCGATCGACGGCGCCGGCAAGCTCTACTGGAACGGCAAGCCGATCACGCTCGCGCAGATGCGCGCGCAGTTCGCCGAGGCCGGCAAGCGGGCGGATCAGCCGGACATCCAGTTGCGCGCGGAGCGCTCGACGCGCTACGAAGTGATTGCGCAGGTGATGGGCGCCGCGCAGCAGGCGGGGCTCGAGCGGATCGGCTTCGTGACGGACCCGCCGCCGCCCGCCGCGCAGCACTGAGCGCCACCGGGTGCGCACCGCGTTCACCAATCCGGCATACCCAGTCCCGCACCACGCCGCGCGGCGCACCCGTCCGCGAACGGTATAATCAGCCTTTTCCCCGCCGAAGGGGACACGACGCAACGACATTCTGCAGAGCACCGGGCCGGTGCGAAAGCACCGAACCTGGCGATCCCATCACACCATGCACGAAAAATACGTTCCCTCCGACGTCGAAGCCGCCGCGCAAGGACAATGGCGCGCCATCGACGCCTACAAGACGACGGAAACCACCGACAAGCCCAAGTTCTACTGCGTCTCGATGCTGCCGTATCCGTCGGGCAAGCTGCACATGGGGCACGTGCGCAACTACACGATCAACGACGTGATGTACCGCTATCTGCGGATGAACGGCTACAACGTGCTGATGCCGATGGGTTGGGACGCCTTCGGCATGCCGGCGGAGAACGCCGCGATGGCCAACAACGTGCCGCCCGCGCAGTGGACCTACGACAACATCGCTTACATGAAGAAGCAGATGCAGTCGATGGGCCTCGCGATCGACTGGTCGCGCGAAGTCGCGACCTGCAGCCCTGACTACTACAAGTGGAACCAGTGGCTGTTCCTGAAGATGCTCGAAAAGGGCATCGCGTACAAGAAAACCGGCACCGTGAACTGGGATCCGGTCGACCAGACCGTGCTCGCGAACGAGCAGGTGATCGACGGGCGCGGCTGGCGCTCGGGCGCGCTCGTCGAAAAGCGCGAAATCCCGATGTACTACATGCGCATCACGCAGTACGCGGATGAACTGCTGAACGATCTCGAAGGCCTCGGCTGGCCCGAGCGCGTGAAGATCATGCAGCAGAACTGGATCGGCAAGAGCTTCGGCGTGAACTTCGGCTTCCCGTATGAAATCGACGGCGAACAGAAGCTGCTGCGCGTGTTCACGACGCGCGCCGACACGATCATGGGCGTCACGTTCTGCGCGATCGCTGCCGAGCATCCGCTCGCCACGCGTCTCGCGCAAGACAAGCCGGAACTGCAGCCGTTCATCGACGAATGCAAGCGCGGCGGCGTCGCCGAAGCCGACGTCGCGACGATGGAAAAGAAAGGCATGGCCACCGGCTTCTACGTCACGCATCCGCTGACGCAGGCGAAGGTCGAGGTGTGGATCGGCAACTACGTGCTGATGACTTACGGCGAAGGCGCGGTGATGGGCGTGCCGGCGCACGACGAGCGCGACTTCGCGTTCGTGAAGAAGTACGGTCTGCCGGTCAGGCAGGTCGTCGCGGTCGAGGGCAAGGAATTCTCGACCGAAGCGTGGGCGGAGTGGTACGGCGAGAAGACCGGCACGCTGGTGAACAGCGGCAAGTACGACGGCCTCGCCTACGACGAAGCCGTAGACCGCATCGCCGCCGATCTCAAGGAACTGGGCCTCGGCGACAAGCAGATCACGTGGCGTCTGCGTGACTGGGGCGTCTCGCGCCAGCGTTACTGGGGCACGCCGATCCCGATCATCCATTGCCCGAAGTGCGGCGACGTGCCGGTGCCGGAAAAAGACCTGCCGGTCGTGCTGCCGGAAGACCTGGTGCCGGACGGCACGGGCAATCCGCTCGCGAAGTCCGAAGCGTTCCTGAACTGCACGTGCCCGAGCTGCGGCGGCGCGGCAAAGCGCGAAACCGACACGATGGACACCTTCGTCGATTCGTCGTGGTACTTCTACCGCTACGCGTCGCCGGATGCGAAGACGATGGTCGACGAGCGCACCGACTACTGGGCGCCGATGGATCAATACATCGGCGGTATCGAACACGCGATCCTGCACCTGCTGTACTCGCGTTTCTGGGCGAAGGTGATGCGCGACCTCGGTCTCGTGAAGTTCGGCGAACCGGCGAAGAACCTGCTCACGCAGGGCATGGTGCTCAATGAAACCTATTACCGCGAAAACGAAGCGGGCAAGAAGACCTGGTACAACCCGGCGGAAGTGACCGTGTCGTTCGACGACAAGGGCCGCCCGGTCGGCGCGGTGCTCAACGCTGACGGCCAGCCGGTCGTGCTCGGCGGCGTCGAGAAGATGTCGAAGTCGAAGAACAACGGCGTCGACCCGCAGATGCTGATCGATCAGCACGGCGCGGACACCGCGCGTCTGTTCGTGATGTTCGCGGCGCCGCCCGAGCAGCAGCTCGAGTGGTCGGGTTCGGGCGTCGAAGGCGCGAGCCGCTTCCTGCGTCGCGTGTGGAACTTCGGCTATTCGAACGAAGCCGCGCTGCGCGCGGACGGCCAGTTGGACGCCGCACGCTTCAACGACACCGACAAGGCGCTGCGTCGTGAGATCTATAGCGTGCTGAAGCAGGCCGATTTCGACTATCAGCGTCTTCAGTACAACACGGTGGTATCGGCCGCGATGAAGATGCTCAACGCGCTCGACGGCGCGAAGGGCGCGCAGACCGCCGTGCTGCGTGAAACCTACGGTGTGATGCTGCGCGTGCTGTACCCGGTCGTGCCGCACCTGACGTTCCAGCTGTGGCAGGAGCTCGGCTATGCCGACGAATTCGGCCCACTGCTCGACGCGCCGTGGCCGAAGGTCGACGAGAAGGCGCTCGAACAGGCCGAGATCGAACTCGTGCTGCAGGTGAACGGTAAGGTGCGCGGCGCGATCACGGTCGCGAAGGACGCGTCGCGCGAAGCGATCGAGCAACAAGCGGCCGTGCACGAAATGGTAGCGAAATTCAGCGAAGGCAAGGCGCCTAAGAAGATCATCGTGGTACCGGGCCGTCTCGTGAACGTGGTCGTTTGACGTTCCAGGCCCTCATCCGGCAGACGGAGCGCCGCCCGCCCGGCGGCGTTCCTCGGCACCGCGAATCCACTGCGAACCGGGAGCGAATGTGACTCGCAGATCGTTTTTGACGCTCGCTTGCAGCGTAATGATGTTGTCGGCCTGCGGCTTCCAGTTGCGCGGCCAGCAGGACTTCGCGTTCAAGCGCCTCTATGTGGCGGGCGGCTCGCCCGCGGCCATGGCGCGCTTCACGCGCATCGTGCAGGGCGGCAGCGACACCGTGGTGGTCAGCTCGCCCGCCAATGCCGATGCGCTGCTGCAGATCACGCAGAACCGCAACGTCAGCACGCTGACGCTGAATTCGCTGGGTGTCGTCGCCGAGTATCAGCTGAATTTGCAGATGACCTACACGCTGACCGGCAAGGACGGCACCGTGTTGATTCCGGGCAGCGTGATCGCGCTGAACCGCGCGATGACCTATAGCGACCAGTTCTCGCAGGCGAAGGCCGCCGAGTCCGACATCCTGTTCGCCGACATGGAAAACGACGCGGTCGATCAGTTGGTCCGCCGTCTCGGCGTGGTGCGCTCGCTGCATCCGACGCAGGCCGAGGCCGTGCCGGCCATCGTGCCGCGCGCACCGCTGCCGCCGCCGCCGCTGTGAGCATCGCGCCGTTCGTGATTCGTCGAATCTCATTCATCCCGTCAACCGCCAGCCATGCAACTGCGACCTGACGCGCTCGAAGCGCATCTCGCCCGCGGCCTCGCCGGACTGTACGTCGTATACGGCGACGAGCATCTGCTCGCGCAGGAAGCGTGCGATCGCATCCGCGCGGCGGCGCGCGCGGCCGGCTTCACCGACCGCTCGGTGTTCACGGTCGAGCGCGGTTTCGACTGGAGCTCGCTGCTCGGCGCGAGCCAGTCGATGTCGCTGTTCGGCGACCGTCAGCTGGTCGAGTTGCGCATTCCGTCGGGCAAACCCGGTAAGGAAGGCGCCGATGCGCTGAAGGCGCTCGCATCCACCGTCAACGACGACGTGCTGACGATGATTACGCTGCCGCGCCTCGATGCGGCCACGCAAAAGTCGGCATGGTTCACCGCGCTCGCCGACGCCGGCGTCGCGCTGAAGATCGATCCGGTCGAGCGCGCGCAGCTGCCGAACTGGGTCGGGCAGCGGCTCGCGGCCCAAGGTCAGCGCGTCGCAGCCGGCGAGGAGGGGCGGCGTGCGCTCGCGTTCATCGCCGAGCGCGTCGAGGGCAATCTGCTCGCCGCGCATCAGGAAATCCAGAAGCTCGGGCTGCTGTATCCGAACGGCTCGCTGAGCTTCGATCAGGTTCAGGACGCGGTGCTCAACGTCGCGCGCTACGACGTGTTCAAGCTCAACGAGGCGATGCTCGCGGGCGACGTCGGCCGTCTCGCGCGCATGCTCGACGGGCTGCGCGGTGAAGGCGAGGCCGCGGTGCTCGTGCTGTGGGCGGTCGTCGAAGAAGTGCGCACGCTGCTGCGGATCAAGCGCGGCGTCGCGGCCGGCAAGCCGCTCGCGATGCTCACGCGCGAGAACCGCGTGTGGGGTCCGCGCGAACGGCTGGTCGGACCTGCGCTGTCGCGCGTCAGCGAAGCGGCGCTCGAAACGGCACTCGCGCTGGCGGCGCGGCTCGACCGCCAGGTGAAGGGGCTGTCGGGCGGCACGCGGGGTAATCATCGCAACGATCCGCCGCCCGATCCGTGGGACGGCCTGTTCGAACTCGCGATGACGGTGGCGGCGCCGAAACCGTCGGCAGCTTCGCCAGTGCCGCCGCCGCGACCTCGGGTGCCGACTGCGGCGCCAGCGCGGCGGCCAGTCTGAAGCGGCACAGCTGATTCGCGCGAGCGTCGAAGCAGTGGCTGACGCGAGCAATCGTGGACCGACTGCCAGTCGTTCCACACATACAGACCAGCGCGTTTCGCGTGCCACGCGCCGAACGAACCGCATCGGCGAACCTGCGACAGCACAGTGCGCCCGCCGCCCGCGTGCGAGCAAAGCCCCGGTACCCGACTTACAATCGTTTGATCTTTCGCTAATCCTGCCCGACCACCGCATGCCAACGTGCGGGGCATCACGAGAATGACCATGGATATCGACCAGTACATGACCGACCTCGGCCAACGCGCCCGTCAGGCTTCGCGCGCGATGGCGCGGGCGTCGACCGCCGCGAAGAATGCGGCGCTGGCGGCCGTTGCCGAGGCGATCGAGCGCGATGCCGATCTGCTGAAGGCCGCCAATGCGCGCGACGTCGAACGCGCGCGCGGCAAGGGCCACGATGCCGCGTTCATCGACCGGTTGACGCTGTCCGACAAGGCGCTGAAAACGATGGTCGAAGGCCTGCGCCAAGTCGCGGCGCTGGCCGACCCGATCGGCGAGATCAGCAATCTGAAGTACCGGCCGAGCGGCATCCAGGTCGGCCAGATGCGTGTGCCGCTCGGGGTGATCGGCATCATCTACGAATCGCGCCCGAACGTGACGATCGACGCGGCCGCGCTGTGCCTGAAGTCCGGCAACGCGACCATTTTACGCGGCGGCTCGGAAGCGCTCGAATGCAATACCGCGCTCGCGAAACTGATCGGCGAGGGCCTCGAAGCGGCCGGTCTGCCGCAGGACGCGGTGCAGGTGGTCGCGACGTCGGACCGCGCGGCGGTCGGCAAGCTCATCACGATGACCGAGTACGTCGATGTGATCGTGCCGCGCGGCGGCAAGAGCCTGATCGAGCGTTTGATGAACGAAGCGCGCGTGCCGATGATCAAGCACCTCGACGGCATCTGCCACGTTTATGTCGACGATCGCGCGGACCTGCCGAAGGCGCTGAACGTCTGCGACAACGCGAAGACGCACCGCTACGGCACCTGCAACACGATGGAGACGCTGCTGGTCGCGCGCGGCATCGCCGCTGAGGTGCTGCCGCCGCTCGGCAAGCTGTATCGGGGCAAGGACGTCGAGCTGCGCGTCGATGCGGCGGCGCGCGCGGTGCTGGCCGATGCGGGCGTCGGTCCGCTCGTCGATGCGAGCGAGGAAGACTGGCGCACCGAATATCTCGCGCCGGTGCTCGCGATCAAGGTGGTCGACGGCATCGACGCGGCGATCGAGCACATCAACACGTATAGCTCGCAGCACACCGACGCGATCGTCACCGAAGACCACGATCGCGCGATGCGCTTCCTGCGCGAAGTCGATTCGGCGAGCGTGATGGTCAACGCGTCGACGCGTTTCGCGGACGGCTTCGAGTTCGGCCTCGGCGCCGAGATCGGCATTTCGAACGACAAGCTGCACGCGCGCGGCCCGGTCGGCCTCGAAGGGCTGACGTCGCTGAAATACGTCGTGCTGGGTCATGGCGAAGGCCGTCAATAAAGCACGAATCGAAGCGCCACAACAACAAGGACCACAAGGACCCCCGCCGATGCTTTGGGTAAAGACGTTTCACATCGTATTGATTGCCTCCTGGTTTGCCGGCCTGTTCTATCTGCCGCGCATCTTCGTCAATCTGGCGATGGAAACTGAACCCGCCGCGACGGCGCGTCTTCTGCTGATGGCGCGCAAGCTGTTCCGCTTCATGAGCTTCATCGCCGTGCCCGCGATCGCGTGCGGCCTGTGGTTGTGGCTCGTGATCGGCATCGGCAGCGGGCAGGCCTGGATTCACGCGAAGGTCGGCGTGGTCGTGCTCCTCGTCATCTATCACGCGTATTGCGGCGTGCTGTTGCGCAGGTTCGAGCGCGGCGAGAATCGCCGCTCGGACAAGTGGTATCGGATGTTCAACGAGCTGCCGGTGCTCGGTATGCTCGCGGCGGTCGCGCTGGTGGTGATCAAGCCGTTCTGAGCGGCTGACGGCGTTAAGCAGGGCGCTGGAAAAGATCAAAGGGCGGTATGCCGGTTGAATGGCACACCGCCCTTTTGCGTTATCCCGTCGTTCCGCATTCCATCGCAGCGGTTCACCCCTGCGAATCCACCCGCCGCCGGTGGATCACTTCCTTCGTTTGCGCGAGCTTCTCCAGCAGTTCGGGCCCGCGGGTCAGCGCGACGCCGACCGCCAGAATGTCGCCGATCGCCAGATGTGACACGCGCGAGGTCATCGGGGAGAAGATGTCGGTGTCTTCGTCGACGTTCGCAAAGAGGCCGACGGTTGCGAGCCGCGCGAGCGGCGAGTTGCCGTGCGTGATCGCGATCACCTTCGCGCCCGCGTTCAGCGCGGCCTTCGCGGCATCGATGATGTCGCGCGTGCGGCCCGTATTGGAAATCGCGACGACCACGTCCCCAGGTCCGAGTAGCGCGGCCGACATCAGAAACGTATGCGGGTCCGAATACGCGACGCTCGGCATGCCGAGCCGAAAGAACTTGTGCTGCACGTCGAGCGCGGCGATGCCTGAGCCGCCCGCTCCGTAGAACTCGATGCGCTTCGCTTGCGCGAGCATGTCGATCGCCGCGGCGACGCTATCCGACGACAGATTGTTGCGCACCTGAATCAGCGCGCCGATCGTCCGGTCGAGCACCTTCGCGGCGACGCCCGGCGTCGGCTCGTCGGGCCGCACGTCGCGATAGACGGCGGGCACTTCGCTGGCGATGCCCTGCGCGAGACGGATCTTGAATTCGCGAAAGCCGGAGAAACCGAGCGCGTGGCAGAAGCGCGCGATCGTCGGCTGACTCACGCCCGCGCGCGCGGCGACCTCGGTCATCGACAGATCGAGCACCTCGCGCGGCGCCTCGATCACGTAATCGGCCAGCTTGCGCTCGGACGGGCGTAGCTGGTCGCGCATCTCTTCCACCTGGGACAGCATCATCGGAAAACTCGCACTATGCTGAAGAACGTGTGGACTATATCCGATTGGTCGTTGGCGCACAAAAGCTAGGTACAAAAACTACATATCGGTGGGTAAGTGTATTCCCTGGTTTTCTGCTGTAAAGCGCTGAGGTACGCCAGTAGGGTGACTTGGCGATCCGTGCCATGCGGCGCCGCAACAGAGTTCGTCATTGCGATCGTGTAGTTTTTCTACTAAGATGGCGTCGTTCGATAACACAACCCCGCGATACCGACTGGTGTCATGCGTGCGCCTGCCGCCAGCGACGAAGGAGCTCCGATGGTTTCCCCGCATTCGCAATTGTTGAAGGTCACGCAACGCGTGATCGAGCGCAGCAAGCCCACGCGCGAAGCGTATCTGGCCCGCATCGAGCATGCGCAGGGGCGCTTTCCGGCGCGCGGCGCGTTGTCGTGCGCGAACCTCGCTCACGGTTTCGCCGGCCTCGAGGGCAACGACAAGCTCGTGATCAAGCAGATTCGCGAGCCGAATATCGGCATCGTGTCGTCGTACAACGAGATGCTGTCGGCGCACGCGCCGTACAAAAACTACCCGGACATCATCAAGCAGGCCGCGCGCGAAAACGGCGGCGTCGCGCAATTCGCGGGCGGCGTGCCGGCGATGTGCGACGGCGTCACGCAGGGCAACGCGGGCATGGAGCTGTCGCTGTTCTCGCGCGAAGTGATCGCGATGAGCACGGCCGTCGCGCTTACCCACAACATGTTCGACGCGGCGCTGTGCCTCGGCATCTGCGACAAGATCGTGCCGGGCCTGCTGATCGGCGCGCTGCAGTTCGGCCATTTGCCGACCATCTTCGTGCCGGCCGGCCCGATGGCAAGCGGCCTGTCGAACGACGACAAAGCCAGGACGCGTCAGCAGTTCGCGACCGGCCAGTGCGGCCGCGACGCGCTGCTCGAAGCGGAAGCGGCCGCCTATCACAGCCACGGCACCTGCACGTTCTACGGCACCGCGAACAGTAACCAGATGCTGATGGAAGTGATGGGCCTGCATCTGCCGGGCTCGGCCTTCGTGCATCCGCACACGCCGCTGCGCGACGCGCTGACCGCGCAGGCCGCGCGCCGCGTGCTCGATCTGACGGTCGAGCGCGGCCACTACATGCCGATCGGCCATGTGGTCGACGAGAAGGCGATCGTCAACGGCATCGTCGCGCTGCTGGCGACCGGCGGTTCGACCAATCACACGCTGCACCTCGTCGCAATCGCGCGCGCGGCCGGCATCGTGATCGACTGGGACGACTTCGACACGCTGTCGCAGGCGGTACCGCTGCTTGCGAAGATCTATCCGAACGGCAAGGCCGACGTGAACCACTTCCACGCGGCGGGCGGCGTCGCGTTCCTCGTGCGCAATCTGCTCGAAGGCGGTCTGCTGCATGAAGACGTGAACACGGTCGCGGGCAAGGGCCTGAAGCGCTACACCGAGGAGCCGAAGCTGCTCGACGGCAAGCTGCAATGGGTGGCAGGTGTCGAGGCGAGCGCGGACACAGCGGTGCTGCGCGGCATCAAGGAGCCGTTCCAGCCGGACGGCGGCCTGCGTCTGATGCAGGGCAAGCTCGGCCGCGGCGTAATCAAGATTTCGGCGGTCGCGGCTCAGCACCGCAAGGTAAAGGCGCCGGCAATCGTGTTCGATTCGCAGGAAGCGGTGCAGGAAGCGTTCGACAAGGGCGAGCTCAAGCGCGACTTCATCGCGGTGGTGCGCTTCCAGGGCGCACGCGCAAACGGCATGCCCGAGTTGCATCGTTTGACGCCGCTGCTCGGTGTGCTGCAGGATCAGGGTTTCCATGTCGCGCTGGTGACCGATGGCCGTATGTCGGGCGCGTCGGGCAAGGTGCCGGCGGTCATCCATCTGTCGCCGGAAGCGTTGCTGCAAGGCCCGATCGGCAAAGTGCGCACGGGCGACATGCTGGTGATCGACGCCGAAGCGGGCGTGCTCGACATCGAGATCGACGCAGCCGAGTGGGCCGCGCGTCCGAACGCCGAGCCGCTGCATCAGGCGGACAACGAAGTCGGCTTCGGCCGCGAGCTGTTCGGCGTGTTCCGTGCGGCGGCGGCGCCGGCCGAGCAGGGCGCGTCGGTGTTCGGCAAGCTGGTCGGCGAGGGCGGCACGGTCGACGGCCAGCACGGCCACGGCAGCCATCACCAGCACGGCCACGACGGTGACCATCAGCACGGCCATCAACCCAGCGACCATCACACGAGCACCGCGCAAGCCGGCGCGGCGCCGCAGAAACAAGGAGTCTGACTATGACGTCGAAAACAGTAAGCGATATCGTGCGCCTCGGCCCGGTGATTCCGGTGCTCGCGTTCGACACGGTCGAACAGGGCGAACACGTGTCGCGCGCGTTGCACGCGGGCGGCGTGAAGGTGCTCGAAATCACGCTGCGCACGCCGGCGGGCCTCGGCGCGATCGAGCGTGCGTGCGAACTCGCGGACGACATCGTGGTCGGTGTCGGCACGATCACGAAGCCCGAGCATTGCGCCCAGGCGAAGAAGGCGGGCGCGCAGTTCGGCGTGTCGCCGGGTCTGACCAAGGACATGCACAAGGCCGCGCAGGATGTGGGTCTGCCGCTGTTGCCCGGCGTGATGACGCCGTCGGACATCATCCTCGCGCTCGAGCTCGGCTACGAGATCGTCAAGTTCTTCCCCGCACAGCAGGCGGGCGGCGTGCCGATGCTGCAGGCGTTCCACGGCCCGTTCCCGGCGCTGAAGTTCTGCCCGACCGGCGGCATCACGCCGGAAAGCGCGCCGCACTTCCTGTCGCTGCCGAACGTGGTCTGTGTCGGCGGTTCGTGGCTCACGCCGAAGGCCGCGCTCGCCGCGCAGAACTGGGACGAGCTCACGCGCCTCGCGCGCGCCGCGAGCCAGCTGGCGGCACCCGCGCACTAAGCCCCACAACCCAATAACGCATCGGTCAACTGAACCGGGCCCAGGAGTCTCGTCGATACAGCCGCATCAGGCTGTCGCGCCGAGACTCTTTTTTTACTTGATATGCGTGCTGGATTTGCGCGCGCTTTCTGGAAACAAACAGTAAAATTCAGCGTCCGCGCGGCTAGCCGGGTTTTCAGGCATCGCGCAGGTTGCCGTGAGACGAAGTGCCGGCCGCATCCGCACTCTGAAATCAATAAACCAAAGGAGGGGCTTCATGGAATCTGCCCACGGCAGCTTGCTGCTGGTCTACGCATTGATCGCGATCGCGCTGCTGATCTTGATGATCACGCGCTTCAAGGTCTATCCGTTTCTCGTTCTGATCATCGTGTCGTTGCTGCTGGGCCTCGTGGCCGGCATGCCGATGCAGACCATCGTCAAATCGTTCGAAACGGGGAACGGCAACACGCTCGGGCACATTGCCATCGTCGTCGGTCTCGGTACGATGCTCGGCAAGATGATGGCCGAATCGGGCGGCGCCGAGCGCGTCGCGACCACGCTGATCAACTGGTTCGGTGAGAAACACATTCACTGGGCGATGATGGTGGTCGCGATCATCGTCGGCTTGCCGGTGTTCTTCGAAGTCGGCTTCGTGCTGCTGATTCCGATCGCGTTCAACGTCGCCAAGCGCACCAACAAATCGCTGCTGCTGGTCGGCCTGCCGATGGTCGCGGGTCTGTCCGTCGTGCACGGGCTGATTCCGCCGCACCCGGCCGCACTGCTCGCCGTGCAGGCGTATCACGCGGACATCGGCAAGACGATCGCCTACGGTCTGATCGTCGGCGTGCCGTGCGCGATCGTCGCCGGTCCGCTGTTCGCGTTGCTGGTGAGCCGTCATGTCCAGTTGCCGAAGGAAAATCCGCTTGCCGCGCAATTTCTGGGCAGCGACGTGAAGGACGCCAACGGCGTGCAAAGTGGTAACGCCGCGAAGGCCGCTGCACCGAAGCGCGAACTGCCGGGCTTCGGCATCACGCTGGTCACGATCCTGTTGCCGGTGGTCCTGATGCTGGTCGGCAGCTGGGCCGACCTGGTCTTCGAGCCGAAGACGCTGCCGAACGATCTGCTGCGCTTCTTCGGCAACACCGACGTCGCGCTGCTGACGGCCGTGCTGGTCAGCTTCTGGACCTTCGGCGCGAGCCGCGGCTTTAACCGCGAGCAGATTCAGAAGTTCTGCGGAGAATGTCTCGCGCCGATCGCGGGTATTACACTGATCGTCGGTGCGGGCGGCGGTTTTGGCCGCGTACTGATGGATAGCGGAATTTCGAAGGAAATCACCAACGTGGCGACCGCGGTGCATCTGTCGCCGCTGCTGTTCGGCTGGCTCGTCGCGGCGATGATGCGTCTCGCGACCGGCTCGGCCACCGTCGCGATGACGACCGCCTGCGGCATCGTCGCGCCGATCGCGGCGGCGGGCGCGGTGCAGGTGAAGCCGGAACTGATGGTGCTCGCGACCGGCTCGGGCTCGCTGATCTTCTCGCACGTGAACGACGGCGGCTTCTGGCTGATCAAGGAATATTTCGGCATGACGGTGGTGCAGACCTTCAAGACGTGGTCGCTCCTCGAAACCATCATTTCGGTGATGGGGCTGGGCCTGACCTTCGCACTCGCGGCGGTCCTGTAAGGAGTTTCAAATGATTCTGATCGCAATGGGCGTGTCGGGCGCCGGCAAGACGAGGATTGGCGAAATGCTGGCCGAGCGCCTGCATTGCGCGTTCACCGACGGCGACGCGTTCCATAGCGCGGCGAACAAGGAGAAGATGCACCACGGCATTCCGCTCACCGACGAAGACCGCTGGCCGTGGCTGAAGACGATCCGCGCGGCGATCGAGGAAAAGCAGAAAGCGGGCGAGACGGCGGTGTTCACGTGTTCGTCGCTGAAGCGCTCATATCGCGACATTCTGCGTGCCGGCGACAAGGACGTGTGCTTCGTCTACCTGAAGGGTTCGCGCGAGGTGCTCGCGGAGCGTCTCGGGGATCGCACCGGGCATTTCTTCGATCCGTCGCTGCTGCAAAGCCAGCTCGATACGCTCGAGGAGCCCGGTGACGACGAAGCGATCACGGTCAGCATCGATCTGACGCCGGAACAGATCGTCGACGAGGTACTCAGGCAGGTCGAAGCGCGCTGAGTCGTTGATTGCTTCGCGTTCCAGCTTTGAACGCGGGACGAAAAAAAGCCGCTCCTCGGAGCGGCTTTTTTATGCATTGAAGAAGCTGGGCCAGCAGATCAGCCGATCCGCTTCGCCAGTTCGACGGCCCGGCCGATGTACGAGCCGGGCGTCATGGCGAGCAGGCGGTCCTTCGCGTCCTGCGCAATCGCCAGGCCGCCAATGAAGCTCTGCAGCGCCTCGCGCGTGATGCCCTTGCCGCGCGTGAGCTCCTTCAGCTGCTCGTACGGATTCTCGATGCCGTAACGGCGCATCACGGTCTGCACCGGCTCGGCCAGCACTTCCCAGCAGTTGTCGAGGTCTTCGTTCAGACGCTGCGCATTCACTTCGAGCTTGTCGAGGCCGCGGATCAGCGAGTCGTACGCGAGCAGCGAGTAGCCGAACGCGACGCCGATGTTGCGCAGCACCGTCGAGTCGGTCAGGTCGCGCTGCCAGCGCGACACCGGCAGCTTGTCGGCGAGGTGGCGCAACGTGGCGTTCGCGAGGCCGAGGTTGCCTTCCGAGTTTTCGAAGTCGATCGGGTTGACCTTGTGCGGCATCGTCGACGAACCGATTTCGCCGGCCTTCGTGCGCTGCTTGAAGTAGCCGAGCGAGATGTAGCCCCACACGTCGCGGTCCAGATCCAGCAGGATCGTGTTCGCGCGCGAGATCGCGTCGAACAGCTCGGCCATGTAGTCGTGCGGCTCGATCTGGATCGTGTACGGATTGAACGCGAGCTTCAGACGGTTCTCGACGACGTCCTTCGAGAATGCTTCCCAGTCGAACTCCGGATACGCGGACAGGTGCGCGTTGAAGTTGCCGACCGCGCCGTTCATCTTGCCGAGCAGTTCGACCTTCGCGATCCGCTCGATCGCACGCGCGAGCCGCGCGGCGACGTTGGCGATTTCCTTGCCGAGCGTGGTCGGGCTGGCCGGCTGGCCGTGCGTGCGCGACAGCATCGGCTGGGCGGCTTGCGCGTGCGCGAGCGCAACGAGGCGTTGATGCACCGAGCGCAGCGCCGGCAGGATCACGTGTTCGCGCGCGCCGGCGAGCATCAGTCCGTGCGACGTGTTGTTGATGTCTTCCGACGTGCACGCGAAGTGGATGAACTCGCTCGCGCGCTCCAGTTCTTCATGGCCCTTCACCGATTCCTTCAGCCAGTATTCGACGGCCTTCACGTCGTGGTTCGTCACGCGCTCGATTTCCTTGATGCGCGCGGCATCGTGCGCGGTGAAGCGCTCGGCCAGTTGCAGCAGGAATTGCTCGGACGCCTCGGAGAAGCGCGGCACTTCAGCGAAGCCGGCGCGCGACAGCGCGATCAGCCAGTGGATTTCGACCGTCACGCGATTGCGCATGAAGGCGGCTTCCGAGAGCCAGTCGCGCAGGGCTTCGGTTTTGGCGGCGTAGCGGCCGTCGAGCGGGGAAAGCGCGTTCAGCGCGAACAGGGTGTCGGGGCGGGTGTCGGACATGATGAGGACCGGGTTGAAGCGGTTGAGCGCTCAGCGAGCGGGTCGGGAACGGAGGGAACCGTGGATTTTACCACTGTGACGCGATCGGCCCGCCCGGATGCGTCGGTCGCAATCCGCGCCGCTAGAATGCAGGCTTCTTCCCTCTCGACGGCAAGCGCAAGCGCATGGAACTGAAATGGCTCGAAGACTTCATTTCGCTCGCGGAAACGCGTAGCTTCAGCCGCTCGGCCGAGTTGCGCCACATCACGCAGCCGGCTTTCTCGCGCCGCATCCAGGCGCTCGAGGCGTGGCTCGGCACGGAACTGATCGACCGTTCTGTTTATCCGACGCGGCTCACGGCGGCCGGCCAGGTGTTCAACGAGCAGGCGCTCGCGATGCTGTCGCAATTCCACGAGGCGCGCGCGCTGCTGCGCGGCCACACGGCGACGCCGCAGGCGACGATCGAATTCGCGGTCCCCCACACGCTGTCGCTCACTTACTTCCCGCGCTGGCTGCAGCGCATCGAGGCGCAGATGGGCCCGATCCACACGCGGCTGCGCGCGCTGAACGTGCACGACGCGGCGCTCTCGCTGGTGGAAGGCGGCTGCGATCTGATGATGGGCTACCACCATCCGAGCCACCCGGTCGCGCTCGATCCGGCGCGCTACGACATGCTGACGCTCGGCCACGAGCCGATCAGCCCGTTCTCGGCGCCGGCCCGTGCGGGGCGGCCGCGTCACACGCTGCCAGGCTCGGCCGATGCGCCCGCGCCGTATCTGTCGTACACGCCGAACGCGTACCTCGGGCGCATGACCGAGGTGATTCTCGCGAACGCGCCGGAGCGCCTGTACCTTGACCGGCTCTACGAAACCGACATGGCCGAGGGGCTCAAGGCGATGGCGCTCGCTGGTCACGGCATCGCGTTTCTGCCGCATAGCGCGGTCGAAGATGCGGTGGCCGAAGGCCGGCTGATCCGCCTCGATCGCGCGACGCGCGGCACGCCGGAAGGGCAGCTGACGCTCAGCATGGAGATTCGCCTGTATCGCGACAAGCTCGCCGCGAAAAGCGACGACGCGCGCCAGATTCTCGTGCGCCAGTTGTGGGACGTGGTGTCGGAGGAACTCCGGCAGAGCGCCGCCTGAGCCGCGGCATAAAACTCAAACTCGAACCTGCGTCGCGACGACGCGAATTTGCGGCTTTGCGAACGTTATGCAAGAAAGACATAACGGGATAAGGAAACGGCATTGGATTTCGATACGGCGTTTTTCCACAATGCCCGTACTCGATCAAACGCCGGAGCGTTCATGTCATCCCAGCAACAAGCCGCAGAATCGGTACAAGCCGCCTCAACGTTGCAAGCCGTTCCCTCCTACCTCAATAAGGAAGACCTCGGCCCTTGGGGCAACTATCTGCGCCAGGTCGACCGCGTCGCGCCGTATCTCGGTTCGCTGTCCCGCTGGCTCGAAACCCTGAAACGCCCGAAGCGCATTCTCGTCGTCGACGTGCCCATCGAACTCGACAACGGCACGGTCGCGCACTTCGAGGGTTATCGCGTGCAACACAACGTGTCGCGCGGTCCGGGCAAGGGCGGCGTGCGTTATCACCAGGACGTTACGCTATCCGAAGTGATGGCGCTGTCCGCATGGATGTCGGTGAAGAATGCGGCGGTGAACGTGCCGTACGGCGGCGCGAAGGGCGGCATCCGCGTCGATCCGCGCACGCTGTCGCGTGGCGAGCTCGAGCGCGTGACGCGCCGCTACACGAGCGAGATCGGCATCATCATCGGACCGAATACCGACATCCCCGCGCCGGACGTGAACACGAACGAGCAGATCATGGCGTGGATGATGGACACGTACTCGATGAATCAGGGCCAGACGGCCACCGGGGTCGTGACTGGCAAGCCGATCACGCTCGGCGGCTCGCTCGGCCGTCGCGAGGCGACCGGCCGCGGCGTGTTCGTGGTGGGCTGCGAAGCGGCTCGCCGCATCGGCTTCGACATCGAAGGCGCGCGTATCGCGGTGCAGGGCTTCGGCAACGTCGGCGGCATCGCCGCGCGTCTGTTCCAGGAGGCGGGCGCGAAGGTCGTCGCGGTGCAGGACCACACCGGCTCGGTGTACAAGTCCACCGGCATCGACGCGGTCGCGCTGCTCGACTACGTCGCGAAGACGGGCGGCGTCGGCGGTTTCCCCGAAGCGGACGCGATCACCGGTGATGAGTTCTGGACCGTCGAGTCGGACATCCTGATTCCGGCGGCGCTGGAAAATCAGATCACCGAAAAAAACGCCGGCAAGATCAAGACCAGGATCATCGTCGAGGGCGCGAACGGCCCGACCACTACGGCGGCGGACGACATCCTGCACGATCGCGGCATCCTCGTGATTCCGGACGTGGTCGCAAATGCCGGCGGTGTGACAGTGTCATATTTCGAATGGGTCCAGGACTTCTCGAGCTTCTTCTGGACCGAAGACGAGATCAACGAGCGCCTCGAGCGCGTGATGCGCGAAGCGTTCGCGGCGGTGTGGCAGGTGTCGAGCGAGCAGAACGTGTCGGTGCGCACGGCTGCGTTCATCGTCGCGTGTAAGCGGATTTTGCAGGCGCGCGAGATGCGCGGCTTGTATCCCTGATGGACCGTGTCCTATCTTGTTTGAAACGGCGGTGACGCGGCCCGGTATCCGGGCCGGGAGGCGCATACCGTCGAAATTTCGTGCATCAACGCGGTCCACAAGACGGCGTGTTTGACCGGCGGGCGGCATCCTATCGATGCCGCCCGCCTTCTCATATGCGCGAAACGGCCGTGCCACGGCGCCGCGGGCCCATCGCGGCGTGCGCGCAACAGAATGGTTAATAGCGATACTTTCAGAAAAATTACTTTGTTACACTGGCGCCGGTTCTTGCCAAGGAGATCAGGATGAAGATTAAAAAAGCTGCGCTGCTGCTCGCGACTCTCGGACTGTTTACGGTTGGCGCGCATGCGCAAGACTCGGGCACGCTGAAAAAGATCAAGGATACGGGCGTCATTTCGCTGGGCCATCGCGAATCGTCGATCCCGTTCTCCTATTACGACGAAAAGCAGAACGTGATCGGCTACTCGCAGGATTACGCGATGAAGATCGTCGAGGCCGTCAAGCAAAAGCTGAACATGCCGAACCTGAAGGTGAAGCTCGTGCCGGTCACGTCGCAGAACCGCATTCCGCTCGTGCAGAACGGCACGGTCGACATCGAGTGCGGCTCAACCACGAATAACCTCGAGCGTCAGCAGCAGGCTGCCTTCACGAACACGATCTTCGTGATCGGCACGCGCCTGATGACCAAGAAAGATTCCGGCATCAAGGACTTCCCGGACCTGAAGGGCAAGACGGTCGTCACGACCGCCGGCACCACGTCCGAGCGCCTGCTTCGCAAGATGAACCAGGACAAGAACATGGGCATGAACATCATCAGCGCGAAGGATCACGGCGAATCGTTCCTGACGCTGTCGACGGGCCGTGCCGCCGCGTTCATGATGGACGACGCGCTGCTCGCCGGCGAGCGCGCGAAGTCGAGCAACCCGGGCGATTTCGTGATCGTCGGCACGCCGCAATCGCGGGAGGCGTACGGCTGCATGCTGCGCAAGAACGACCCCGACTTCAAGAAGGTCGCCGATGACGCCATCGCGAAGGTGCAAACGTCGGGCGAAGGCGAACAGATCTACAAGCGCTGGTTCGAATCGCCGATCCCGCCGAAGGGCCTGAACCTGAACTTCCCGATGAGCGACGATATGCGTGCGCTGTTCAAGAACCCGAACGACAAGGCAATCGACTAAACCCTAGCTGCTTTTTCGACACTTTCGAAACGCTGAACGGAACGGAAGGGGCCACGCGCTTCTTCCGTTTCTTTTTGCCGGAGTCTTGGTCATGTCATATCACTGGAACTGGGGCATTCTGCTGAGTCCCGTCTCCACGGGCGAGCCCACCACCTATCTGGGCTGGCTGTTCTCGGGGCTGTGGGTGACGGTCACCGTGTCGCTGTCGGCATGGGTGATCGCGCTGATCGTCGGCTCGCTCTTCGGTGTGCTGCGCACGGTGCCCAACAAATGGGCGTCGGGCGTCGGCACCGTCTACGTCGCGATTTTCCGTAACATTCCGCTGATCGTGCAGTTCTTCATCTGGTATCTGGTGATACCGGAGCTGCTGCCCGTGTCGATCGGCAACTGGTTCAAGCAATTGCCGCCGGGCGCGCAGTTCTTCTCGTCGTCGATCGTGTGTCTGGGCCTCTTCACCGCCGCGCGCGTGTGCGAGCAGGTGCGCTCGGGCATCAACGCGTTGCCGCGCGGCCAGCGCGCGGCCGGTCTGGCGGTGGGCTTCACGCAGTGGCAGACGTATCGCTACGTGCTGCTGCCGGTCGCCTACCGCATCATCGTGCCGCCGCTCACCTCCGAGTTTCTGAACATCTTCAAGAACTCCGCGGTTGCCTCGACGATCGGTCTGCTCGATCTGTCCGCGCAGGCGCGCCAGCTCGTCGACTACACGTCGCAAACTTACGAGTCGTTCATCGCGGTCACGGTCGCATACATGCTGATCAATCTGATCGTGATGCAACTGATGCGCTGGGTCGAAGTGAAGGCCCGGCTGCCCGGCTATATCGGAGGAAAGTGATGCATCATTTCGACTGGAGCGGTATTCCGGGCGCGCTGCCTACGCTATGGACCGGCGCGATCATCACGTTCAAGATCACGCTGATCGCGATCGTATTCGGCATCATCTGGGGCACCATTCTCGCGATGTTTCGACTGTCGCCGATCAAGCCGCTCGGATGGTTCGCGCAGGGTTACGTGACGCTCTTCCGTTCGATCCCGCTCGTGATGGTGCTGCTGTGGTTCTTCCTGATCGTGCCGCAGGTGCTGCAAAGCGTGCTCGGTCTGTCGGCCGACATCGACATCCGGCTCGCCTCGGCGATGGTCGCGTTCTCGCTGTTCGAGGCCGCGTATTATTCGGAGATCATCCGCGCCGGCATTCAGGCGGTGCCGCGTGGTCAGGTCAACGCGTCGTTCGCGCTCGGCATGACCTATGGGCAGGCGATGCGCCTGATCGTGCTGCCGCAGGCGTTCCGCGCGATGGTGCCGCTGCTGCTCACGCAGGGTATCGTGCTGTTTCAGGATACGTCGCTCGTCTACGTGATCAGCCTCGCCGACTTCTTCCGCACGGCTACGAATATTGGCGATCGTGACGGCACGAACGTCGAGATGGTACTGTTCGCGGGCGCGTGTTATTTCGTGATCTGCGTGATCGCGTCGAGCCTCGTCAAAGGTCTTCAGAAAAAGGTCGCAAGATGATCTCTATCAAGAATGTTTCGAAGTGGTACGGCCATTTCCAGGTGCTGACCGACTGCACGACGGAAGTCAAAAAGGGCGAAGTGGTCGTGGTGTGCGGGCCGTCCGGTTCGGGCAAGTCCACGCTGATCAAGACCGTCAACGGACTCGAGCCGTTCCAGAAGGGCGAGATCGTCATCAACGGCCAGTCACTGACCGACAAGAAAACCAATCTGTCGAAGCTGCGCTCGAAGGTCGGCATGGTGTTCCAGCACTTCGAACTGTTTCCGCATCTGTCGATCGTGCAGAACCTGACGCTCGCGCAGGTCAAGGTGCTCGGCCGCTCGAACGACGAGGCGACCGCGAAGGCCCTGAAGCTGCTCGATCGCGTCGGTCTGCGCGCACATGCGGACAAGTATCCGGGGCAGCTGTCCGGTGGTCAGCAGCAGCGCGTGGCGATTGCGCGTGCGCTCTCCATGGACCCGATCGCGATGCTGTTCGACGAGCCGACCTCGGCGCTCGATCCGGAGATGATCAACGAAGTGCTCGACGTGATGGTCGAACTCGCGCAGGAAGGCATGACGATGATGTGCGTGACGCACGAAATGGGCTTCGCGAAGAAGGTCGCGCATCGCGTGATTTTCATGGACAAGGGTTTGATCGTCGAAGACGACCGCAAGGAAGACTTCTTCGCGAATCCGAAGTCGGATCGCGCGAAGGATTTTCTCGCGAAGATTCTGCACTGAGGGTGGGTGCGCAGGCCTCGTTTCGGGGCTCGCGCGGGACGAAAAAAAGCCGCTCCGTGGAGCGGCTTTTTGTTTCGCACGCGTAGGGTGACGCGGCGGCTTACGACTCGAACGCTGCCGTGTCATCGGCGGCTTCGAGATCGGTTTCGCTGTCGGGTGAAAGCGTGGTTGCGCTCGTGCCCACCGCGTGCGCGCCGTTCGACGCCGCGATCGTCGTGGCCGACGCCGATGCGTCCAGTGCCGGATTGCGCAACTTTTCGAGCACCGACTGCGGCACCGGGATATTGGCGCGGCCGATCACGTCGCCATGCTGGAACATCAGCAGATCGCCGGGCTTGAACGCGGTCCACACTTCGTTGTCGGTCAGCGGCTTGGTCGCGATGACTGCGACGCGGTCTTCGGGTGTCGTGTATTTGGCGAAATCGATCGACACGTCCGCGTCGACCAGATGCGCGGTCGAAAACGGCCAGCGACGCACGACGTAATGCAGATGCGTCGAGCAATGCGCGAACAGGGCCTGGCCGTTAGACATCAGGAAATTGAACACGCCGTACTGCGTGATTTCACGCGTGAGCGTCTCGAGCGCGGCGAACAGCTCGTGAAGCGGCGGCTGCTGCGCGCCCGGAAAAGCCTTACGCAAACCTTCCAGCAGCGCGCAGAACGAGAGTTCGCTGTCGGTCGTGCCGACCGGCTGATACACGCCGTTCAGTTCCGGCGCGTAAGCCTGCAGGTCGCCGTTATGCGCGAAGATCCAGTGACGCCCCCACAGTTCGCGCATGAACGGGTGGCAGTTTTCGAGCAGGATGTGCCCTTGCGTCGCCTTGCGGATGTGCGCGATCGTGTTTTTCGATTTGATCGGATAGCGCTTGACCATCTCGGCGATCGGCGACGTGGCCGACGATTGATGATCGATGAACAAGCGGCACGCCTTGTCTTCAAAGAAAGCGATGCCCCAGCCGTCGGCGTGGTGATCGGTGACGCCGCCACGCGCCGCAAAGCCGGTAAAGGAAAACGTGACGTCCGTCGGCGCGGCGCAGTTCATTCCGAGAAGTTGGCACATGTTGCAGGTGAGCCTGTGAACGGAGTGAGCCGTTACAATGATGATCTTCCAAGCATATCACCGAGCCGAACCCGCCAAATAGCGAAATTGACATGTGTTTGGGCCGCTACAACGCGGTTTGACCGGTCGATCAGCGAGGCGCCCGAAGTCTCGTATTCCTGCCATGACTGCTTCCAACGTTTCCCCCGATTCCGTCACACTGGTCCGTCCGGACGACTGGCATCTGCACGTGCGCGACGGCGCGATGCTCGCGGCCGTGCTGCCTGACACCGCGCGCCAGTTCGGTCGCGCGATCATCATGCCGAACCTGAAGCCGCCGGTCACGACGACCGCGATGGCGAAGGCATATCGCGAGCGCATCATCGCCGCGATTCCCGAGGGCGCGAAATTCGAGCCGCTGATGACGCTGTACCTGACCGACAACACGCCGCCCGACGAGATCCGCCGCGCGCGCGAGAGCGGCTTCGTGCACGGCGTGAAGCTGTACCCGGCGGGCGCGACGACGAACTCCGACGCGGGCGTCACCGATCTGATGAAGTGCGCGAAGACGCTGGAAGTGATGCAGGAAGTCGGCATGCCGCTGCTCGTGCATGGCGAGGTGACCGATTCGGACATCGATCTGTTCGATCGCGAAAAGGTCTTCATCGATCGCGTGATGATGCCGCTGCGCCGCGCATTTCCGGCGCTGAAGGTCGTGTTCGAGCACATCACGACGAAGGACGCGGCCGACTACGTCCGCGAAGCGGGCGTCGCGCCGGAACTGCTTGGCGCTACGATCACCGCGCACCATCTGCTGTACAACCGCAACGCGATTTTCCAGGGCGGCATCCGTCCGCATTACTACTGCCTGCCGGTGCTCAAACGCGAGACGCATCGCGTCGCGCTGGTCGAGGCGGCGACCTCGGGCGATCCGCGCTTCTTCCTCGGCACCGACAGCGCGCCGCATCCGAAGGGGCTGAAGGAACACGCGTGCGGTTGCGCGGGCTGCTACACCGCGCTGCACGCGCTCGAGCTCTATACCGAAGCATTCGAGAAGGCCGGCGCGCTCGACAAGCTCGAAGGCTTCGCGAGCTTCCATGGTCCGGACTTCTACCGTCTGCCGCGCAATACGGAGAAGGTCACGCTGCGTCGCGAGCAATGGACGCTGCCGGCCGAGCTGCCGGCCGGCGATACGCCGGTCGTGCCGCTGCGAGGCGGGGAGTCGATTGGCTGGCGTCTCGTTTGAGGCTGCGGTAGATGCGGGAGCGTGAGGCGGGGCAGCGCGCTGCCAATATTGATAAGGCGGCGAAAGCGGGCTCCGCGGTAGACCATGAAGCCGCGGCGGCCAAAGCTGCGCGCGGCATGGCACCCGAGCCTCAGCCACCGTGCTTCGCCGCAATCGACTGGTCGAAGCCGTGGTTCGCGCAATTCGCCACACGCGGTCAGCGTTGGCAGCAAGCCGCGCTGAGCGGCTACGCGGACCTTCTCGCCGCGATGAACGCCGACGCCGCCCAGATGCAACAGACCACCGGCCGCGGCCAGCCTCTTGCGTTCATCGCGCAGGACGACCTGCCACCGGGTGCCGCGTACGAGGGGCATATAGCGTCGACCGGTTGCGTGCCGACGCGCCACAATCTGCACGACTTCTTCAACGGTTCGATGTGGTTCGCGTTTCCGCGCATCAAGGCGGCGCTGAACGCGCGCCAGTCGGCGGAGCTCGACGTGCTCGGCGTCGGCCCGACGCGTGGCGGTGTGCGCGACATGCTGACCCTCTTCGACGAAAACGCGCTGCTGTTCGCTTGCGCCGATTCTTCGCTGAGCGCCGCGCTACGCGGCTTCGAGTGGCAGACGCTGTGCGTCGCGTGGCGCGATGCGTGGGGGCGGAGCTGCGAAGTGCGGTGCTTCGGCCATGCGCTGCTCGAAAAGCTGATCGCGCCGTTCAAGGGCTGCACCGGCCATGCATGGATCGTCGACGTTCCGGCAGAGTATTTCGAATGGGACACCCCGACGCGCGACGCATGGCTCGATGAAGCCGTCAGCGCGGCGCTGCTCGGCCCCGGCGCTTTGACGAGCCGCATGTTCGCGCCGCTGCCGGTGCTCGGCATTCCGGGCTGGTGGCCCGAGAACGAATCGCCGGCGTTCTATGACGACACATCCGTGTTCCGCACGGGGCGGCGCAAGCGCTAGGCGCTTCCAAGTTCGGTGTTAAAATTCGCGCCAGCAAAGCAGGCTAGGCAGTCGCGGCCTCGACGGCTTCGGCCAACGAGGGCGAGGAAAGTCCGGACTCCACAGGGCAGGGTGATGGCTAACGGCCATCCGTGGCGACACGCGGAACAGGGCAACAGAAAGCAAACCGCCGATGGCCCGGCGCAAGTCGGGATCAGGTAAGGGTGAAACGGTGCGGTAAGAGCGCACCGCGGCTGTCGCAAGGCAGACCGGCACGGTAACCTCCACCCGGAGCAATTCCAAGTAGGCAGGCGCGCATCTTCGCGATGCAGGACGGGGCCCCCGTCTCGTCTGCGGGTAGGAAGCTTGAGCGCGTCAGTAATGGCGCGCCTAGAGGAATGGCTGCCACGCGGGTCGAGTCTTCGGGCGCGGCGCGTGCACAGAATCCGGCTTATCGGCCTGCTTTGCCGCTGAATAAGGAAAGCCGGCGTCCGTTGGGACGCCGGCTTTAATGAGATGGTCAGCCTGACCGAAACAGCCCGATCGGCTTACGCTGATCGGGCTGTTTCCTTATGGGAGATCGTCATGGACACCATCTCGTTGATTGGAATCGATCTTGGCAAGCATTGCTTTCACCTGCACGCACAGTCCGCATCGGGCCACATGGTGTTGCGCAAGAAGCTGACGCGCAACCAGATGTTCACACTGCTTGCCCGTGTTCCGAGCTGCACGGTGGTCATGGAAGCCTGTGCCGGCGCTCACTGGGTCGCCCGTCGCCTCCAGGAACTTGGGCACCACCCGAAGCTGATATCCCCGCAGTTCGTCAAACCTTTCGTGCAAGGCAACAAGAATGACTTCGCCGACGCGCAAGCGATCTGCGAGGCCGCGTCACGTCCCAGCATGCGGTTCGTCAGTCCGCGCAACGAGGTGCAGCAGACGATCTCAGCGCTGCATCGGGTACGCGAAGCGCTGGTGCGCGACCGTACCGGCACGGTCAACCAGATTCATGCCTTTCTACTCGAGTTCGGCGTGAGCCTGCCCAAGGGGATGGGCGTCATCCGCCGACTTCCTGCCGTGCTGGCCTCGCATGATCTGCCGCCGCGACTAGTCGCGCTGCTCGAGCGTCTGCAGGCACATTTCAAGTACCTCGACGAACAAGTCGCGCAACTCGAAAGCGAATTGATCCGGCAACTGCGGGAGGACGAACGCAGCCAGCGCCTGTTGGAAATTCCCGGCATCGGCCCAATCACGGCCAGCGTGCTGGCAACCGAATTGGGCGACGCCCACCAGTTCGCTTGCGCTCGCCAGTTCGCCGCATCCATCGGGCTGGTTCCACGCCAATACAGTACCGGCGGCAAGCCCACGCTGCTGGGAATCAGCAAGCGCGGCGATAAGAATTTGAGGCGACTGTTAGTCCAGTGCGCGAGAGCGCTCATGCTGCACATCGAGCGGCACGCCGATCGCCTGGGGGCCTGGGTCCGCGACCTGCTGGCCCGACGGCATTCCAACGTGGTCGCTTGTGCGTTGGCCAACAAATTGGCGAGGATCGCCTGGGCCATCCTCGCCCGCGGAACACACTACCAAAGTGCTCAGGCTGTGGCCGCAGCCTGACTGTGCGCCGCCTACGTTACTCCTTCTGACCCAAGTCACTTCCTGGTTTTGCGACGCGAGATACGTGAAGACATAAACGGCTCAACGGCCGAGCAAGCAACCTGGCAAAGCAAATAGTATTCCGATACTGCGGCTTTTTTAAGGTTTGCCCGGCGCGGCTCTCATCATGGGGCGGGAACCTGTTCCCACAACGACCCCGGATAGATTTGCGCAAGCCCAATTTACGTCAACACCACCTCGCTTGCAAAAGTCAGGCTGACCATAGATTTCATTTGGGGCGGGGTGGCGGCCGTGGCCGCCATCGCTTTCGCGCTCAGAGCGCGACGATGTCGAACGAATGCGTGAGCTCGGCGGTCTTCGCGATCATGATCGACGCCGAGCAGTATTTGTCGTGCGAGAGGTTGATCGCGCGCTCGACGGTCGCCGGGTTCAGATTCTTGCCCGTCACCGTGAAGTGGAAGTGGATCTTCGTGAACACCTTCGGATCTTCGCTCGCGCGCTCGGCCTTCAGCGTCACCGAGCAGCCGGCGATCTCCTGGCGGCTCTTCTTCAGGATCATCACGACGTCGTAGGCGGTGCAGCCGCCGGTGCCGAGCAGCACCATTTCCATCGGGCGCGGCGCGAGGTTGCGTCCGCCACCCTCGGGTGCGCCGTCCATCGCGACCAGATGACCGCTGCCCGTCTCGGCCGCGAACGCCATCCCGTCTTGTCCCATCCAGCTTACTTTGCATTCCATGCTGTCACTCCCACCGCGCATCGCTTTGTCGAGACGGCATTGTAGCCCGGTGTCTGACGATTGGCGCACGCTGAGCGCATCCCGCGTCCATGCACGGCGATTGCTTTCTTGTTGCGGTGCGGAATGGGCGGGCGGTTCCAGAATTCCTCGGGCAGTTTAGGGTCCTTACTCTTGGGCATGCCTGATGCGATTCGAATTCTTTGGCCTTTAGTGCTTGATCCAAAAGGAGTTTCGTCAAATGTCCTCCGTGCATCGAATCTGTCACATTATGAAAACTCATTTCACAATGCAAATCTTCTTGCGTTGCACAAGGGTGACTCTTATAATTTACTCCATCGTTGCAGCAGTTCTGCAACCTCCGCTGTCTCCTCCACCTCCTCCTTTGGTGGATTAAACCCGAGCCGCTCGTTCGGGTTTTTTTTCGCCCCCGTTTGTCAGGCGTTTCGCCCCGTTTCCTGGCCGCTCGCGGCGAGCGCATCGCACGTTTTGACTTGCCAGCACAAATTCCTTTATAATTCAGGGCTTTTCCGCATCCGCGCCCGCGGAAGAAGAACCAGGGAGAGCCTGCACGCGCCTCGATGCGCACACTACAAGCAGGAAAGAACACATTGGGCGCAGCAATTTTTTTGGATCGATCATGAAGACGTTTTCCGCAAAAGCCCATGAGGTGACGCGCGAATGGTACGTGATTGACGCGACGGATAAGGTTCTCGGGCGTGTCGCCAGCGAAGTGGCACACCGTCTTCGCGGCAAGCACAAGCCTGAATTCACTCCCCACGTCGACACCGGTGATTTCATCATCGTCATCAACGCCGGCAAGCTGAAGGTCACGGGCAACAAGGTTACCGACAAGAAGTACTACCGTCACTCGGGCTACCCGGGCGGTATCTATGAAACGACGTTCGGCAAGATGCAGGAACGCTTCCCGGGCCGTGCGCTCGAGAAAGCGGTCAAGGGCATGCTGCCGAAGGGTCCGCTCGGCTACGCGATGATCAAGAAGCTGAAGGTCTACGCTGACGCAACGCATCCGCATTCGGCACAACAGCCGAAGGCGCTCGAGATCTAAGGGGAGCCCACATGATCGGTAACTGGAATTACGGCACGGGCCGCCGCAAGAGTGCCGTCGCTCGCGTGTTCATTAAGGCAGGCAAGGGCGACATCGTTGTGAACGGCAAGCCCATCGCCGACTACTTCTCGCGCGAAACGTCGCTGATGATCGTGCGTCAACCGCTGGAGCTCACGAACCACGGTGTCACGTTCGACATCAAGGTCAACGTGACCGGCGGCGGTGAAACGGGGCAAGCCGGTGCGGTTCGCCACGGCATCACCCGCGCGCTGATGGACTACGACGCAACGCTGAAGCCGCAACTGTCGAAGGCTGGCTTCGTCACGCGTGACGCTCGTGAAGTCGAACGTAAGAAGGTCGGCTTCCACAAGGCGCGTCGCCGCAAGCAATTCTCGAAGCGTTAATCGTTTCGGGCGCGAACCGGCCTTCACGCCGGTTTGCAGCAAAAGCCGCCAACGCCACGCGCGAAGGCGGCTTTTTTTATGGTTCGCCGGGGTTCGCGGGCCGGTCTCGTTCGCCCAAGCGGCATCGGCTCGCCTTGCATCGACCTTGCAGCAAGAACCCATTGATTTTGTGGGCTTCAGCACGATATCCGGAACAGCCCTACAATATCGGCTAAAGCTATTTGGAGAGTTCGAATGAACGCAGTCACCGACACCCCCGTGACCGAGATGCCGGCCCCCTTCGTCTTCACCGACGCAGCGGCTGACAAGGTCAAGCAACTGATCGATGAGGAAGGTAACCCGGAGCTCAAGCTGCGCGTGTTCGTGCAGGGCGGCGGCTGCTCGGGCTTCCAGTACGGCTTCACGTTTGATGAAGCGATCAACGAAGACGACACCGTGATGAACAAGAGCGGCGTCCAGCTGCTGATCGACTCGATGAGCTACCAGTACCTGGTCGGCGCAGAGATCGACTACAAGGACGACATCAACGGCGCGCAGTTCGTCATCAAAAACCCGAACGCGAGCACGACCTGCGGTTGCGGTTCGTCGTTCTCGGTCTGAGCGGACAGGCTCTTCGTGCCACAGTGAAAACGGTGCCTCGGCGCCGTTTTTTTATTGTTTTCGCGCCGCAGAGGCAACCCGCGACATCAAGAGGCGTGGGTTTGTTCGCATCTGCCTTTTCTCAGCGCGGATAAATAGCCCCCAACACCCGCTCCGCGGATGCCCCGGTCACGCTTGGCAGACTGCCCGGCAGACGCGCGATGCAGCGCATCGCGAGCCACGCGAACGCGAGCGGCTCGACCTGGCTCGGCGGCACGCCGAGCGCGTCGGTCGTCATCACGGGCACGCCGCTTACGCCGCTGTCTTCGAGCGCCTGCTGCAACGCCTTCATGATCTCCGGATTGCGCGCGCCGCCGCCGCACACGTACACGGCCCGCGCATCGGATGCATGCCGCTCAATCTCGCGCGCGACCGTCACCGCGGTCAGCGCGACGAGCGTCGCCTGTACGTCGGCTGGTGCGAGCGCGGAGAACGGCTCGAGCTTCGCATCGAGCCATGCGGTGTTGAACAGATCGCGGCCGGTGCTCTTGGGCGGCTGCTCTGCGAAGAATGGTTCGTCGAGCAACGCGTTCAGCAGCTTGCGATCGACCTGGCCAGTCGCCGCGAAATGACCGTTTTCGTCGAATGGCTTGCCGAGCTGGCGCTCGGCCCACGCGTCGAGCAGCGCGTTCGCCGGCCCGCAGTCGAAGCCGCGTACGCCGCCGGTCGCGTTCAGGATCGTGATGTTGCTGATTCCGCCAAGATTGCAGACGACGCGCGTTTCGTCCTTCGCACCGAAGATCGTCGCGTGAAAAGCGGGCACGAGCGGCGCACCCTGGCCGCCTGCCGCGACGTCGCGGCTGCGGAAATCGGCGACCACGTCGATATGGAGCATTTCCGCGAGCAGCGCCGGGTTGTTGATCTGTCGCGTATACCCCTTTTCCGGCCGATGCCGCACGGTCTGCCCATGCACGCCGATCGCACGGACGTCATCGGCCGATACGCGGCTGTCGCGCAGCAGATCGTGGCAGCACACCGTGTAGCGCGTCGCGAGCGCGTTGGCGGCGAGCGCCTCGCGCTCGATCTCGTTGTCCCCCGGCTGTTGCAGCGCGAACAGCGCTTCGCGGATGCCGGCCGAAAAGCCGACGAACGCCTCGGCCAGCACCTCGGGCGGCTTCCCTTTGGCAAACCGGACGGCCACACCGTCCACACCGTCCATGCTGGTTCCCGACATCAGTCCGAAATAGATGCCGTCTGCGGGATCTTGCGCCACGTCGCTGCTCCTGTCGAGGTTCATTCCGATTTGTTGTAGCAGATTATCGGCGCAAACGGCGAAGGTGACGCGAGCCGCAACGAATTGGCCTGTCGCGGGGCCGTGCGGGGCGCGTGAGTGGGCGCGGCGGCGCGCATCTATGGGACAATCCTGTTTTTTCGCGACTTCACGTTTCCAGCATGAGCACCGAGTCCACCCAGCCCAATCCCGCTTCCGCCTTCCCGATCACCGACGAAGTCCGTCACGCGCTCGCCGTGACCAGGCGCGGCGTCGACGAACTGCTGATCGAAGACGAATTCGCGCAAAAGCTCGCGCGCAGCGCGGCGACGGCCAAGCCGCTGCGCATCAAGCTCGGGCTCGATCCGACTGCACCCGACATCCACATCGGCCACACGGTCGTGCTGAACAAGATGCGCCAGTTGCAGGACCTCGGCCACACGGTGATTTTCCTGATCGGCGACTTCACGTCGCTGATCGGCGACCCGTCCGGGCGCAACGCGACCCGCCCGCCGCTCACGCGCGAGCAGATCGAATCGAACGCGAAGACCTATTTCGAGCAAGCCGCGCTCGTGCTCGATCGCGACAAGACCGAGATTCGCTACAACAGCGAATGGTCGATGCCGCTAGGCGCCGACGGCATGATCAAGCTTGCGTCGCGCTACACGGTCGCTCGCATTCTCGAGCGCGAGGACTTCACGAAGCGCTTCCAGGGCGGCGTGCCGATCTCGATCCACGAATTCCTGTACCCGCTGATGCAGGGCTACGACTCGGTCGCGCTGAACGCGGACCTGGAGCTCGGCGGCACGGATCAGAAGTTCAACCTGCTGGTTGGTCGCGAGTTGCAGAAGCAGTACGGCCAGGAGCAGCAGTGCATCCTGACGATGCCGCTGCTCGAAGGGCTCGACGGCGTCGAGAAGATGTCGAAGTCGAAGAACAACTACATCGGCATCAGCGAAAAGCCGACCGACATGTTCGGCAAGCTGATGAGCATCTCCGACACGCTGATGTGGCGGTACTTCGAACTGCTGTCGTTCCGTCCGATGGACGAAATCGCCGGCTTCAGGCGCGAGGCCGACGCGGGCCGTAATCCGCGCGATTTCAAGGTGATGCTCGGCCAGGAAATCGTCGCGCGTTTCCACTCGCAGGCGGACGCCGAACGCGCGCTCGAGGACTTCAACCATCGCGCGAAGGGCGGCGTGCCCGACGACATCCCGGCCGTGACGCTCGCGGGCGCACCGCTCGCGATCGGCCAGTTGCTGAAGCAGGCGAACCTCGTACCGTCGACGAGCGAGGCGCTGCGCAACATCGAGCAAGGCGGCGTGAAGATCGACGGCGCCGCGGTGTCCGACAAGGGCCTGAAGGTCGAAGCGGGCGAGTACGTCGTGCAGGTCGGCAAGCGCCGTTTCGCGCGCGTGACGCTGACGGCGTGATCGCGCTGATCCAACGCGTGCGGCGCGCCGAAGTGCGCGTCGCCGATCGCGTGACCGGCGCGATCGACGCGGGCCTGCTCGCGCTCGTCTGCGCGGAGCGCGGCGACACCGAGGCCACGGCCGACAAGCTGCTCGCCAAGGTGCTCGGTTACCGCGTGTTCAGCGACGCGGCCGGCAAGATGAACCTGTCGGTGCAGAATATCGACGGCGCCGGACGCGCGGGCGGCCTGCTGCTCGTGTCGCAGTTCACGCTCGCGGCCGATACCAACAGCGGCCTGCGCCCGAGCTTCACGCCAGCCGCGCCGCCCGACGAGGGCAAGCGCCTGTTCGGCTACTTCGTCGCGGCCGCGCGCGCGAAGCATCCGATCGTCGAGACTGGCGAGTTCGGCGCGGATATGCAGGTGTCGCTCGTCAACGACGGGCCGGTCACGTTCTGGTTGCAGACCAACGCGTAAAAGAACGCAAACGTTCGAGCATGCCGTCGCCGCAGGCGAGCCGTGCCGCTGCTTTTTGCGACAATAGTCGCTCGACACAACCGCGAACGACACCTCTCTCATGACGACGCAGATCCTGTTTATCCGGCACGGCGAGACCGACTGGAACCGCATCAAGCGCATTCAAGGCCACATCGACATTCCGCTTGCGACGACCGGCGTCGCGCAGGCGCGACGTCTCGCGCAGCGCCTCGCCGACGAGGCGAAGCAGGGCGCGCGGCTCGACGCGATCTATTCGAGCGACTTGCAGCGCGCGCAGCAGACCGCGCAGCCGATCGGCGAGGCGCTTGGCCTGCCGCTGCAGTCGCGCGAGAACTTGCGCGAGCGCTCGTACGGCGCGTTCCAGGGCCATGACAGCGACGAGATCGCGCTGCGTTTCCCCGACGAATACGCGCAGTGGCAAACCCGCGATCCCGGCTTTGCGCCGCCCGAGGGCGAGTCGCACCGCGTGTTCTACCACCGCATCGTGCATGCGATCGAGCCGCTCGTCGCCGCGCATCCGGGCGGGCGCATCGCCTGTGTCACGCATGGCGGCGTGCTCGACTGCGTGCGCCGCTTTGCAACCGGCATGCGGCTCGACGCACCGCGCGACTACCCGCTGCTGAACACCAGCCTGAACGTCGTCGATTACGGGGACGGTCGCGCGACGATCGTGTCGTGGGCGGACGTAGCGCATCTCGACGCGGGCAGCGCCGACGATGATGGTTTCAGGAAGGGACCGGGGCGGTAAGAAAAGCCGGGCAATGGCCCGAGACGCGTGGCGCAATCAATCCTGCTCCCGCACCGCCGCCGCCGCGCGCCGCCGAGCCCGCTTCGATACTCCATTGACCAGCGCCCAGCGGATCACCGGCGCGACGACCCGCACGGCAGGCCGCGCGAAGATTCGACGCAGCGCCGCGTGGCGATTCAAGCCGAGCATCGTCTGCGCCCAGTCGGGCAACAGATCGACCCCCGCGTTGAGCATCAGCGTGCCGGCGGGTCGCATCGCGAAGCTCGGTGCCGGAGCGTTCATCAGAATCCTCACGACTTCGCGCGTGCGCTCGCTCGCGACGAGCGCGGGCCGCATCGCGAGCAGGTACGCCTCGATCTCGGCGCGCGAGCGCGGAATATCGACGGCGCCGAGCATTTCCGCGATGCGCGCGGTTTCCGCGAAGTATTGATCCTGCGCCGCGACGGACAGCACCGGATTCACATAGCGCAGATGCGCGGTCATGAAGCTCGACACTTCCGCGACGTGCACCCACGTCAGCAGCGCGGGCTCGCTCGCGCGATACGACTGGCCGTCCGGTGCGACGCCGGTCACGTCGAGATGAATGCGCTTCACGCGCTCGATCAGCGCGAGCGCATCGTTCTTGCTGCCGTACGTCGTGCCGGCGATGAACGTCGCCGTGCGACGCAGCCGGCCCAGGATGTCGGTGCGAAAGCTCGAGTGATCCCAGACGCCCGCGAGCGCGAGCGGATGCAGCGCCTGAAGCAGCAGCGCGCTGATGCCGCCGGTCATCATCGACGTGAAGTCGGCGTGGACCTTCCAGCAGACGGAGTCCGGCCCGAACAGACCGGGGTCGCCCGGCGGCGACGAGTAGTCGAGCACCGGTCCGCTGCCGGTCGTCAGATGCGTGACGCCGGAGGCGAGCTTCGAGCGCAGGCGGTGGGTGAGGCGCTGCGTGAAATTGCCGGACGGGTCGCCGGCGGGATTCACAGGTGAACGGTTGGAAGGGCCGGGTTGCTGGGTCTGGTCTGACATCCTGGTCGGCCTCGTCGCGTGACTCAGTTCGTGGAATCCCACAGACCCGGCCGCGCGCTCGCCGAATCCGGCGCGGCCAGTCCGAAATGCCGGTACGTGAGCAGCGTGGCGATGCGGCCGCGCGGCGTGCGCTGCAGGAAGCCCTGCTGGATCAGATACGGCTCGAGCACGTCTTCGATCGTGTCGCGCTCCTCGCCGATTGCCGCCGCGAGATTGTCGACACCAACCGGGCCGCCGTCGAACTTGTACAGGATCGCTTCGAGCAGCTTGCGGTCCATCAGGTCGAAGCCGACCGCGTCGACGTCGAGCATGCTGAGCGCGGCGTCGGCCACCTGCGCGGTGATGTTGCCGTCGGCCTTCACTTCGGCGAAGTCGCGCACGCGCCGCAGCAGGCGGTTCGCGATACGCGGCGTGCCGCGCGCGCGACGGGCGATTTCGAACGCGCCGTCCGGATGGATCTGTGCGCCGAGCAGCGCGGCCGAACGCGTGACGATGCGCGTGAGCTCCTCGGCGTTATAGAACTCGAGTCGCGCGACGATGCCGAAGCGGTCGCGCAGCGGATTGGTCAGCATACCCGCGCGCGTGGTCGCGCCGACCAGCGTGAACGGCTGCAGATCGAGCTTCACGCTGCGCGCGGCCGGCCCTTCGCCGATCATGATGTCGATCTGATAATCCTCGAGCGCTGGATACAGGATTTCCTCGACGACCGGCGAGAGCCGGTGGATTTCGTCGATGAAAAGAACGTCGTTGGCTTCGAGATTGGTCAGCAGCGCGGCGAGGTCGCCGGCGCGTTCGAGCACCGGCCCCGACGTTTGCCGCAGATTGACGCCCATCTCGCGCGCGATGATGTGCGCGAGCGTGGTCTTGCCGAGGCCCGGCGGCCCGAACAGCAGCACGTGGTCCAGCGATTCGGAACGGCGCTTCGCGGCCTCGATGAAGATTTCGAGCTGGCCGCGCACTTTCTCCTGCCCGACATATTCGTCGAGCTGACGCGGGCGCAGCGCGCGCTCGAACGCTTCTTCGTTCGGCGACACGGGCGTGGCCGCGATGATGCGCTCGGCGGCGAGTTTGTCGGTTTCGATCATGCGGTCATTGTACCGCGCGCGGCTTGGCGCTTAGCCCTTCGACAGCGCCTTCAACGCGAGCTTGATGCCCTCGGACACGCCCGTACCGGCCGGCACGTTCTTGATCGCCGCGAGCGCTTCTTTTTCCGAGTAGCCGAGCGCGAGCAGCGCATTGAGGATGTCGGACGCGTGGTCGGATGGCGACGCGGCGCCCGCCATCGCGCCGAGGTCGGCGCCGAGCTTGCCCTTCAGTTCGAGCAGCAGCCGCTCGGCGGTCTTCTTGCCGATGCCCGGTACACGCGTGAGGCGCGCGGCGTCCTGCATCGTGACGGTCTGCGCGAGCTCTGAGACGCTCATGCCCGACAGCACCGCGAGCGCCATGCGCGCGCCGATGCCGGAAATCTTCAGCAGCTCGCGGAACGTCGAGCGTTCCTGCGCGGTGCCGAAGCCGTACAGCAGATGCGCGTCCTCGCGAACGATCATCTGCGTGAGCAGCACGATGCGCTCGCCGGTCGACGGCAGGTTGTAGAAGGTGCTCATCGGCACGTCCACTTCATAGCCGATGCCGTTGCAGTCGACGAGCAGATGCGGCGGATTTTTTTCCAGCAGAACGCCGGCGATGCGACCGATCATGGCGGATTAGTTTTCAGAGTCGGATGGGAAAGCGCGAGTGTAGCGCAGCGGATCGGCGGCGCGGGGCATAGTTGCGCTAGCCGACCAGACGGCCGCGCCGCACTCGCAACCCCTTCTTTGCGAGCGCCGGCGCGATGCCGCCAAGCGTGCTCAGCGTCGAGCCACCGTGCGCATGGCAGATGGCCATGCCGAGCGCGTCGGCGGCGTCGGTGCCGGGCACGCCCGACAGGCTCAGCAGCCGCACGACCATCTGCTGCATTTGCTCCTTGGTCGCGCGGCCATAGCCGACCACCGACTGCTTCAGCTGCAGCGCGGTGTATTCGGCGACCGGCACGCCGCCCGCGACGAGCCCGCAGATCGCGGCGCCGCGCGCCTGGCCGAGCAGCAGCGTCGACTGCGGATTGACGTTGACGAAGACTTTTTCGATGGCCGCCTGATCCGGCGCGTGCTCGCGGATCAGCGTCGAGATGCCCGCGAAGATGGTGCCGAGCCGCGACGGCAGATCGGCGTCGGCGGTGCGGATCACGCCGCTCGCGACGTAGCTCAGTGTGTGGCCGTGTTGTTCGATCACGCCGAAGCCGGTCACGCGCAGGCCGGGGTCGATGCCGAGAATTCTCATGAGGTGCCGCACAAGCGATAAAAACCAGGTGCCTGCGATACTACATCGAACGCGGCGCGCGGCGGTCCGCTGGCAGCATGCTTAGCGGAATAAAAGCTGCTAAAGGCTTTGCGCAGGGAGGGCGATCGAGAATGGAGCGCTACCGCAATCTCAGCGGCGACTCGGGTGTCGACGTTTACGAAATCGGCGACGATTTCATCAAGGTGCGCTTTCGGCCGGGCGTCGTGTATTGGTACACAGAGGCGAGTGTCGGCGCCGAACATGTCGCGGTGCTGAAGCGTCTCGCGCGGCGGGGCCGGGGTTTGGGTACGTACATCAGCCAGCATGCGCAGGTGCGGGACGGTTACGCGCGCAAAGAGCCGGACGATTGAACGCGTCGCCGCGAAACAAAAGGCCCGGCGAGACAACCCGCCGGGCCTGTCTTGCGGCTACCGAACTTCAGCCGATCAATGACGGAAGTGACGCACGCCAGTCAGCACCATCGCGATGTTGTGCTCGTCGGCGGCGCTGACCACTTCGTCGTCGCGCACCGAGCCGCCCGGCTGGATCACGCAGGTCGCGCCTGCCGCGACGACCACGTCGAGACCGTCGCGGAACGGGAAGAACGCGTCCGATGCGACCGCCGAACCGGCCAACGTCAGACCGGCGTTCTGCGCCTTGATGCTCGCGATGCGCGCCGAATCCACGCGGCTCATCTGGCCCGCGCCGACGCCGAGCGTCATACCGTTCGCGCAGAACACGATCGCGTTCGACTTCACGTACTTCGCGACTCGCCATGCGAACAGCAGGTCGTCCATTTCCTTCGGCGTCGGATGACGCTTCGTGACGACGCGCAGTTCGCGCGGCTGCACGTTCTTCGAGTCGAGCGACTGCACGAGCAGGCCGCCGCCGACGCGCTTCAGATCGAACGTGTTATGGCCTTCGCCCAGCGTGATTTCGAGCAGACGCACGTTCTGCTTCGCCGCGAACACCTGACGCGCTTCGGCGCTGAACGACGGCGCGATCAGCACTTCGACGAACTGCTTCGCCACCGCTTGCGCGGTCGCTTCGTCGACTTCACGGTTGAACGCGATGATGCCGCCGAACGCCGAGGTCGGATCGGTCTGGAATGCCTTCGAATACGCTTCGTGAGCGTCCGCGCCGAGCGCGACGCCGCACGGATTCGCGTGTTTGACGATCACGCAGGCCGGCACGTCGAAGGTCTTCACGCATTCCCACGCCGCGTCGGAGTCGGCGATGTTGTTGTACGACAGTTCCTTGCCCTGCAACTGGTTGTAATTCGCGAGCGCGCCGGCCGGCACCGCCAGGTCGCGGTAGAACGCCGCGCTCTGATGCGGGTTTTCGCCGTAGCGCAGGTCCTGCACCTTGTCGAACGCCATGTTGAAGGTGGCCGGGTACTCGTTGCGCGACGAATGCCGCAACTCGTCGGTCAGGCTCGTCAGGTAGTTCGTGATCGCGCCGTCGTATTGCGCGGTGTGCGCGTACACCTTGGTCGCGAGGCGGAAGTTCGTCTTGTACGACACCGTGTTGCCGTTCGAGCGCATTTCGTCGAGCACGACCGCGTAGTCGGCCGGATCGACCACCACCGTCACGTCGCGGTGATTCTTCGCGGCCGAGCGCAGCATCGTCGGGCCGCCGATGTCGATGTTCTCGATCGCGTCCTCGAGCGAGCATTCTTCCTTCGACACGGTCTGCACGAACGGGTACAGGTTCACGACCAGCAGGTCGATGGTCGGAATGTCGTGCTTCTCGAGCGCGGCCATGTGCTCGGGCAGATCGCGGCGCGCGAGGATGCCGCCGTGCACCTTCGGATGCAGCGTTTTCACGCGCCCGTCGAGCATTTCCGGGAAACCCGTGTAGTCGGCGACTTCGGTGACGGACAGGCCCGCGTCCGCGAGCAGTTTCGCGGTGCCGCCGGTCGACAGGATCTTGATGCCGAGGTCCGACAGCGATTTGGCGAAGTCGACGATGCCGGACTTGTCGGAAACGGAGATGAGCGCTTGCTTGATCATGATGAAGACGAAAAGCCGAAGGGAAACGTGGCAGGGCGCGAGAAACTACGACGCGCTACAGCAAACCGTGTTGTTGCAGCTTCTTGCGCAGCGTATTGCGGTTGATGCCGAGATACTCGGCGGCCAGCGACTGGTTGCCGCCGGCCTGCTCGAGCACCACTTCGAGCAAGGGTTTTTCCACGCATGAAATGACCATGTCGTAGACGTCGTGCGGATTGGAGCCGTCGAGATCCTGGAAATACACGTCCAGGCTGTCGCGGACAGATTGTTCGATGTTGTTCTTGCTCATGCTGCTAGTCGGTCGGAGTTGTCCTCGCTCTCGCTGTCGAGCCCGAGGTTGCCGGGCGCTTCGTCGACGTAGACGAGGCGGTCTGAGATCGCCTTTTGCGCGTCAAAGAACTCGTTGACGGCGAGGAGTTGTTCGCGCGTGGTGTCCAGCGTATTCATGCGATGCCGGAACAGGTTGGCGCCGGAAAGGCCGCGAGTGTACCAGCCGATGTGCTTGCGCGCAGTGCGGACACCGGTAAATTCCCCGTAAAAAGCGTAGTGATCTTCGAGATGTTCGTTCATCACCTGCTGGATTTCGTCGATTCGCGGCGGCGGCAGCAGCTCGCCCGTTTGCAGGAAATGCTCGATCTCGCGAAAGAGCCACGGACGCCCCTGCGCGGCGCGCCCGATCATGATCGCGTCCGCGCCGGTCGCGGCGAGCACCTCGCGCGCCTTTTGCGGCGACGTGATGTCGCCGTTCGCGACGACCGGAATGCGCACCGCCGCCTTTACCGCGGCGATGGTTTCGTACTCGGCGTCGCCGTGGTACAGGTCCGCGCGCGTGCGGCCGTGCACGGTCAGCATCGAAATGCCCGCTGCTTGCGCGAGACGCGCGACGTTCAGCGCGTTTTTGTTCTCGCGATTCCAGCCGGTGCGGATTTTCAGCGTGACGGGCACCGCGTCGGGCCCGACGCCGACCGCGTTCACGACGGCCTCGACGATGCGCTGCACGAGCGGTTCGTTTTGCAGCAGCGCCGAGCCGGCCGCGACGTTGCAGACCTTCTTGGCGGGGCAGCCCATGTTGATGTCGATGATCTGCGCGCCGTTCGCGACGTTGTAGCGGGCGGCTTCGGCCATCATCTCCGGGTCCGCGCCGGCGATCTGCACCGCAATCGGCTCGACCTCGCCTTCGTGGTTCGCGCGGCGCATGGTCTTTTCGCTCTTCCACAGCTGCGCGTTCGACGCGACCATTTCCGACACCGCATAGCCCGCGCCGAGCCGTTTGCACAGCTGGCGGAACGGTCGGTCGGTCACGCCGGCCATCGGGGCGACGAACAGGTTGTTACGCAGATTGTGGGGGCCGAGAGGGGGCATGGCGTGAGCGCGCGCCGACGACGGGCCAGGATTTGACAATCGTGACAGCCGGCGCAGCGCGAAATGCGAGGGAAAACGACTATTTTAGCGTTAACGGGTTGCCGGGACTCGCGAACCGAGTCTCGTAACCCGTTAAATCTTCTATGAAAGTCGCCCGGCTCATAGAACCGCGCAGCGATTTCTCGCGCTTAACGGCGCTGGCCGAACATCATCTGCCGGGCGAGCGCGGCTTTGACCGGCGGCACGAATTCGAGTGCGGTCAGGGCGAGGCCGCGCAGTACCGCGAGCGGCGCGAAGTCGACGGTAAAGAGGCGCGCGAGCGTGTCAGTCGAGCCGATCGTCAGGCGCCGGTCGAGCGCGCGGCGTTGCGCGAAGGTGGCGAGCGCGAGCGGGGTCGGGCCTTCGGCCGACAGCGCGTCGACGAGCGCGTGCGCATCGCGCAAGCCCAGATTGAGGCCCTGGCCGGCTACCGGATGCAACGTCTGCGCCGCATTGCCGATCGCGACGATGTGGCCGTTCACGAGCGTGTCGACCGTGTTGAGACCGAGCGGGAACGACGCACGACCCTTGATGTGCGTAAAGCGGCCCATGCGGCCGCCGAACGCGGCGTCGAGCTCGCGCAGGAACGCTTCGTCGGAAAGCTGCGCGCGGCGCGCGGCTTCGTCGGGCGCGCAGCACCAGACGAGCGCGTAGTCGGCGCCACGCACGCCACCCATCGGCAGTAGCGCGATCGGACCTTGCGACGTGAAGCGCTCCCATGCGACGTGCGGCTGCGGCGCGGACACGGTGACCGTGCCGACCAGCGCGGTCTGGCCGTAGTCGCGCGAGCCGGCGTTGTTTTTACCGATGTCGCGTGCGCCGGCGTATTCGTCCGTGGCGCGGCTCGGACTTTTCGCTTGCTTCTGGTCGCCGAACAGGCCGCCCTCGGCGTTGACCAGAATCCGCGTGCGCAACTGGCGCGCGACGCCCGCGGTTTCGATCGGCAGCGTGACGCCGTCGAGCTCCTGAACCGGCGCGCCGGCCGAGGTCGAGCGGAACCAGTGGACCGGCGTCGCATGCACGGCGTCGGCGAGGCCATGCACGATCGAGCCATAGCGCAGCACGTAGCCGAGCGCGGGCAGGCCGTGCTCGCGATGATCGATCAGCGTGCGGCCGAAATGACCGCGTTGCGACACGTGGATGCGCTCGATCGCGGTGGCGTCGGCGGGCCAGCGCAGCGGCTCGAGGATCATCCGGCTGCCGTGCGAGACCGCGATCGCGCGCGGATCGGCGATCGAGTCTTCCGGCTCGCGCGCGTCGACGAGCGCGATCTTCAGCTCGCGCGTCACGCTGCGGCGCGCGAGCCAGCTGGCGAGCGCGAGGCCGACCGGCCCGGCGCCGACGATCGTCACGTCGAAATCGAACCCCTGCTGGTGGGAGGCGGGCCTCAGGATCACCGCCGAGGGAGATGCTTCGTTCATCGCGGATCAGGTCCTCTGTTGATGCGACGCTTGATGGAGGGCTCGCGCTTCCTGCATCAGCGCCTCGATCTCGTCGGCGGCGACCGGCACGTCGCGCGTGATCAGCTCACAGCCGGTCGGCGTCACGATCGCGTCGTCCTCGATGCGGATGCCGATGTTCCAGTAGCGTTCGGGCACACCCTCGGCCGGGCGGACGTACAAGCCCGGCTCGATCGTCAGCGTCATCGACGCGCGCAGCGTGCGCCACGGCAGCACGCCCGCTTCGTCGCGCGGCGCGCCGCGCTCGCGGTAGTCGCCGCAGTCGTGCACGTCCATGCCGAGCCAGTGGCCGGTGCGGTGCATGTAGAACGGCACGTAGGCGCGCTCGGCGATCACGTCGTCGACCGAGGCGAACTTCGCGCGCGGCACGATGCCGGTGTCGAGCAGCCCCTGCGACAGCACGCGCAGCGCGGCCTGATGCGGATCGTCGAAGCTCGCACCGGCGCGCGTCGCGTCGACGGCGGCCTGTTGCGCTGCCAGCACGATGTCGTACAGCTCGCGCTGCGCCGGCGTGAAACGCCCGCTCGCCGGAAACGTGCGCGTGATGTCGGACGCGTAGCCGTCGAGCTCGCAGGCCGCGTCGATCAGGATCAGGTCGCCGTCGCACGCGATCGCGTTGCCGGCCGGGTAGTGCAGCACGCACGCGTTCGCGCCAGCCGCGACGATCGACGTATAGGCCGGCGCCTGCGCGCCAAACTTGCGGAACGTGTAGAGCAGTTCGGCCTCGAGTTCGTACTCGCGGATACCGGGCCGGCACACCGCCATCGCGCGACGATGCGCGGCCGCCGAAATCTGTCCGGCGCGGCGCATGATCGCGAGTTCGTGGTCGTCCTTGACGAGCCGCATCTCGTCGAGCAACGGCAGCAGGTCGCGCGCGGCCGTGGGCGCAACGGTGCCGCCGCGGCTTTGCGCGCGCACCGCGTCGAGCCAGCCGCGCACCTGCTCGTCGAAATGCGCCGAGGTGCCGAACGCATAGTGCAGCGCCGGCTTGTCGGCGATGATGCGCGGCAACTGCGTGTCGAGTTCGCCGATCGGGAACGCGGCGTCGAGCCCGAATGCTTCGCGCGCGCCGTCGGGGCCGAAGCGGAAGCCTTCCCATGTCTCGCGCTCGACGCTTTTCTCGCGGCAAAACAGCATCGACGCGGGCGCGCCGGGCGCGGCGCTGGCATCGAGCACCAGCAGCGCTTCGGGCTCGGTGAAGCCGGTCAGATAATAGAAGTAGCTGTCGTGGCGGTACGGGTAGTCAGTGTCGCGGTTGCGCAGCGCTTCCGGCGCGGTCGGGACGATGGCGACGCCGCCGCCCGCGGCGCGCAGCGCGGCGAGAACGCGCTCGCGGCGCGTGCGGTAGACGTCGATGGCGATGGTGGGTTCGGTCGGCTGGTTCATCGTGCGATTGTAGCGCCGCGATTCTCCTGGCCCCATTCTCCGCGCACGACATTGACTCGCTTTGTGCGGCTCCGGACGGCGCGGCGGCCGCCGTCATGTTGCAATCCGTCCACAGCGGCTCGGCGGGCGGTTCGCGAAGATGCCGCCAGCACGCTCGCGAAAGCCTTGGACCACTTATACTTTCGCCGGATTCAGAAAAAGGCAGAAGGTCATGATGAAACTCATCGGTTCGTTCGGCAGCCCGTTCGTGCGCAAAGCACGCATCGTGCTCGCCGATAAGAAGATCGACTACGAACTGGTGCCCGAGAACGTCTGGGCGCCGGATACCCGGATTCACACCTTCAATCCGCTCGGCAAGGTGCCGTGCCTCGTGATGGAAGACGGCGAGGCCGTGTTCGATTCACGCGTGATCTGCGAGTACGTCGATACGCTGTCGCCGGTCGGCAAGCTGATTCCGCCGTCGGGGCGCGAGCGCGTCGCAGTGCGCTGCTGGGAAGCGCTCGCCGACGGCCTGCTCGACGCGGCCGTGCTGATCCGTCTCGAAGGCACGCAGCGCGCGCCCGAGCAGCGCGTGGACGCGTGGCTCGCGCGGCAGCAGCGCAAGATCGACGAAGCGCTGATCGCGATGTCGCAAGGGCTCGGCAGCAAGCCGTGGTGCGCGAGCAATCACTACACGCTGGCCGACATCGCGGTGGGCTGCGCGCTCGGCTATCTGGACTTCCGTATGCCGGAACTGAACTGGCGCGAATCGCATCCGAACCTGGACAAGCACTTCCAGAAGCTGTCGCTGCGGCAGTCGTTCATCGATACGGTGCCGAAGGATTGATGAAGCTCGAACGAGCATGAAAAAAATGCGCCTGCATGTCAGGCGCATTTTTTTTGCGGGTGTCGTGCCTTTGACGTCGGCGTTACCGCTTGCCGTTGCGTCGCCGCGCGAGCCCCGGTCCGAACGCGAAACCGAACGCGAGCAGCAGCACCGACACCGCGAGCACCGTGTTGTTGCCGCTGGTCACGTAAGGCGTGTTGCCTGAGGTGCCTTGCACGCGCACGTCGAGCGAACCGACCGTGTAGGGCGTCAGGCGCCCGATCATGCGGCCGTTCGCGTCGATCGCGGCGGTGATGCCGGTGTTGGTTGCGCGCAGCATCGGCCGGCCGGTTTCGAGCGAGCGCATGCGCGCGATCTGCAGATGCTGGTCGAGCGCGATCGTGTCGCCGAACCACGCGAGATTGGTCGAGTTGATCAGCACGCCGGCGGGCGTCGCATTCTCGCGCAGCGTGCGCGCGATCTCCTCGCCGAAGATGTCCTCGTAGCAGATGTTCACCGCGACCGGCTGGTTATGTACCATGAACGGCTTTTGTACCGGCGGGCCGGGGAAGAAATCGCCGAGCGGAATGTTCATCAGGTTCACGAACCAGCGGAAGCCCCACGGCACGAATTCGCCGAACGGTACCAGATGGTGCTTGTCGTAGCGATAAATCTCGTGCGAGCCGGGCGTGACGCCGAACAGGCTGTTGGTGTAGTCGACCACCCGGCCGTCCGGCGTGATCGTGCCGCCGATCGCGCCGAACAGCAGCGCGCTGCCGGTCGAATCCGTGAACTGGCGGATCGCGGCCGCGAAGTTCGGCGGAAGCTGCTGCGCGAGCACGGGGATCGCGGTTTCCGGCGTGACGATCAGATCGGCCGGCTTCGACGTGATCATCTGCTGATACTCGTCGACCGCCGCGCGCAAGCCGGCTTCCTCGAACTTCATCTCCTGCTTCACGTTGCCTTGCAACAGCCGCACCGACAGCGGCGCGTTGGCGGGCGTGGTCCACTGCACGAGCGGCAGCAGCAGGCCGATCATGAGCAGCGCGAGCGCGACGCCAGCAGGCACGACGATGGGGGCGACGCGCGTGCCGCGGCCCCGCGCGGCGCGACCGCCGGCGTCATCAGCGGCGCTGGCGTTCGGCTCGAGCGATTCATTCGCCCGCCCGGAGCGCCACGACGGCAGCAGCGCCAGCAACGCCTGCACGATCAACGCGGCCGTCAGCGCAACCATCCAACCGACGCCATATACGCCGACCACCGGCGCAAACCCCGCCAACGGGCCGTCGACCTGCGCATAACCGGTGGCGAGCCACGGAAAGCCGGTGAACACCGTGCCGCGCAGCCATTCGCCGATCGCCCACGCGCTTGCAAAGGCGAGCGCGCCGTGCCAGCTCGGCGAGAATGGCGCGCGCTCGTCGGCCGCGCCGTTGCGCGCATGGCCCGCGCAGAACGACCACACCCCCGCGGCGAGCGCCGGATAGACCGCGAGATACAGGGAGAACAGCACGAGCGCCGTGCCGGCGAGCGGTGCCGGCATGCCACCGTAGTAGTGCATGCTCACATACAGCCACCAGACCCCGCTCACGAAGTTGCCGAAGCCGAACGCGCCGCCCGTCAGCGCGGCGCTTTTCCAGCCGGTGCTGCGCGTGAGCCACGCGAAGAAGAACACGAAGATCGCGAGTTGCAGCCAGCCGCCATGCGGCGTCGGCGCGAACGACAGCGTATTGGCCGCGCCCGCGGCCAGTGCGACGAGATAGTGCCAGCGCGGCAGCGAGCGGCTGCGCGTGCCGTCTTCGGTGGAAGCGGGAGCGGGGGCGCTCACGCCGCGGTGCGAACGGGAAGTGATCGGGTCGGCCATTGTCGCGCGGTCGGCGTCGGTAGTTGAAAGGGCAACTCAGTAGGCAAACGAGTTGGCAAATGGAGTTGGCAAATGCGCCGGCAATGAGAGCGCGCGGGCGCTCAGGCCGTGCATCGGCCCGAGCCGCCGGCTCAGCTCTGCACGTGCTGTGACTCGCGCTCGCGCTGGCCCGCGAGCGGGTCGCGGCGCACCAGCAGCATGTGGATCTGGCGGGCGTCGCCGCGCAGGATCTCGAAGATCAGGTCGTCGAGGCGGACTTTCTCGCCCCGATGCGGCACCCGGCCGAAGTGATGCGTGACCAGCCCGCCGATCGTGTCGACTTCGTCGTCCGAATAATGCGTGCCGAAGGTGTCGTTGAACTGCTCGATCTCGGTCAGCGCGCGCACGCGGAAGCGTCCGTCCGGCGAAGCGATGATGTTGCCGCTCTCCTCGTCGAAATCGTATTCGTCCTCGATGTCGCCGACGATCTGCTCCAGTACGTCTTCAATCGTGATCAGGCCCGCGACGCCGCCGTACTCGTCGACGACCACCGCGAGGTGGTTGCGGTTCACGCGAAAGTCGTGCAGCAGCACGTTCAGCCGCTTCGACTCGGGGATGAACACGGCAGGGCGCAGCATGCCGCGCACGTCGAACTCTTCTTCGGCGTAGTAGCGCAGCAGATCTTTCGCGAGCAGCACGCCGATGATGTTGTCGCGATTGCCCTCGTAGACCGGATAGCGCGAATGCGCCTTGTCCAGCACGTAGGGGATGAATTCAGCGGGATTGTCCGCGATGTTGATCGCGTCCATTTGCGCGCGCGGCACCATGATGTCGCGTGCGCTCAGTTCCGACACCTGGAACACGCCTTCGATCATCGACAGCGAGTCGGCGTCGATCAGGTTGCGTTCGTGCGCGTCCTGCAGAATTTCCAGAAGTTCGGCGCGCGAGTCGGGCTCGGGCGAGATGAAGTCGGTCAGGCGCTCGAGCAGCGAGCGCTTTTCCTGCGGTTTGTCGAGTTGACGTCCGGTATGGCGTCGACTGGGATACGTGTCGTTCATGGTAGTGCGCCCGGCGAGACTGGGCGCGCTGTTGCAGAGCGTTAAGGATACACCAGGCGCATGGCGGAACCGTGTCCCGCCGGGCCCGGCGATGAGCGAAGCCAGGGTGAAACGGCCCCGCCGCGACGGCGGAGCGTGGAATCATCCTAACCGATTACGCGGGCAAAAGCGCTCGCCGGCAAAAAAGTCGCGGGTGGGGTTTTGCCGAGATGCCGCGGTCACACGGCCGGCTTGCAGCGCGCGAGCAGCGCTTCGAGCGCGCGGTCCGGCATGCCGCTCTCGCGCAGCGCGTGCACGGTGCGGCTCACGTAATCGAAGGTCGTGCCGTAGCGGCCGCTCGCACAGCCCAGCACGGTCTGGATGATGTCGTCGCGCAACTTGCCGGTGTAGCTCGGCACGTCGCGGCGCATCACGAATGCGAGCGCGTCGACGCGCCGGCCGTCCGCGAGTACGCACGGCAGCCACGCGGGACGGTACGAGCCCATCGGCATTTCGCGGCGCCACAGTGCTTCGAGATGCGGCCGCGAGCCATCGGCCGCGAGCCGGAAGGCCATGCCGGTGCACGAGCCGCCGCGATCGAGCGCGAGCACGAGGCCGGGCTGCTCTGGCGTGCCGCGATTGACTCGCGACCACAGATAGAGGCCGCGGTGATAGCCGTGCACCTTCGAGCGCATCGCCTCGACGGTCGGCAGGCCCGGGTTCCAGATCAGCGAGCCATAGCCGAACAGCCACAGATCGCTTTGGCGGTCCCAGCCGCGCAACGTGGATTCGAGCGACGCGTGCAGTTCGTCGTCCGTCAGAAGCCGCGAGTCGCCGAGCACCGGCGGGTAGTCCGGACAGCGCACGGGAATATCGGCTTCGGGGGACGGAGTGCTCACGGTGGGTTCGGGCGGGCTGGCGTCGAGGAGGGGCGGAACGCCTATTGGTAAGGGTCCGGAAAGCCGAGCTTGCCGAGGATTTCGGTTTCGATCGCTTCCATTTCCTCGGCTTCTTCTTCGACCTCGTGGTCGTAGCCCTGTGCATGCAGCGTGCCGTGCACGAGCAGGTGCGCGTAATGCGCGGCGAGCGGCTTGCCCTGCTCGGCGGCTTCCTTCTCGACCACCGGGCAGCACAGAATCAGATCGCCCGTGACCGGATCATCTTCCGATTCGGCATAGGCGAAGGTCAGCACGTTGGTCGCGTAATCCTTGCCGCGATAGGTGCGATTCAGCGTGCGGCCTTCTTTGGCGTCGACGAACCGAACCGTCAGTTGGCCGTCCGCGAACAGCGCCGCCTTGATCCAGCCGGCCACCGTCGCGCGCGGCAGCAGCACCTTGTGTTCCGGCCAGGCTTTGGCGGCGGGGAATTGCAGGCTCAACGTCAGTTTCGGGGTGCGGCTCATGCGGTTTCTATGCGTGGCATTCCTGGCTCAGTCTTTTTTTTGCGGCGAGGCGACGCGGGCCTCGCGCTGCGAAGCGCATCGCTTTAGCGCGGATCGACCGCGGCCGGCGACTTCTGCGCATGCGCATCGTACGCCTCCACAATTCGCGCGACCAGCGGATGCCGCACCACGTCCGCGCTCGTGAAACGCGTGAGCGCGATGCCGCGCACGTTCGCGAGCACCTGCTGCGCTTCGATCAGCCCGCTCTTCTGGCCGCGCGGCAGATCGACCTGGGTCGTGTCGCCGGTGACGACCGCCTTCGAGCCGAAGCCGATTCGCGTGAGGAACATCTTCATCTGCTCGGGCGTGGTGTTCTGCGCCTCGTCGAGGATGATGAACGCGTGATTCAGCGTGCGGCCGCGCATGTATGCGAGCGGCGCGATTTCGATCATCTGCCGCTCGAACATCTTCGCGGTTTTGTCGAAACCGAGCAGGTCGTACAGCGCGTCGTAGAGCGGGCGCAGATACGGATCGACTTTCTGCGCGAGATCGCCCGGCAAAAAGCCGAGCCGCTCGCCCGCCTCGACGGCCGGGCGCGTCAGGACGATGCGTTTGACCTGGTCGCGCTCGAGCGCGTCGACCGCGCAGGCCACCGCGAGATAGGTCTTGCCGGTGCCGGCGGGGCCGACGCCGAACGTGACGTCGTGCGACACGATCTGCTTCAGGTACTCGCGCTGCGCCGGCGTGCGGCCGCGCAGATCCGCGCGTCGCGTGTACAGCTTCGGGCCGTATTCCTCGAAGTCGTCCTCGCTCGCATTGGCGTCGGCGGGCTGGTCGAACGGGTGATCGGGATTGCCGGCGAAGTGCGCGTCGACGGGGTCGCCATTGCCATTGCCGTTGCCGTTCGAACGATGACGCACCGGATGACGCACTTCGACGAGCGCGAGCTGGATGTCGTCGACCGACAAAGGCTCGCGCGCATTGTTGTAGAAGTTTTCGAGCGCGGTGAGCGCGAGTTTCGCGCCGCGCCCGCGGATCGCGATGCGGTGGCCGCGGCGCTGCAGGGTCACGTCGAGCGCCTGCTCGATCTGCCGCAGATTTTCGTCGAGCGGTCCGCAGAGGTTGGCGAGCCGCGCATTATCTTCGCGCGGTGCGGTGAATTCCAGAGGCTGCTGAGTGGTCTTCAAGGCGGTGAGTCGATCCTGTCGGTTGCGGTACTCGGAATGTCGTTCAATGCGTCGTCGCGGCGCTGTCGTCGTGAACCATCACGAGTTCACCACGCAGCGAGTGTGGATACGCGTGCACGATCTTCACGTCGACCATCTGACCGATCAGCCGTGCATGCGACGCGACCGGCGCCGGGAAATTGACGACGCGGTTGTTCCCGGTGCGGCCCGCGAGCTCGTTCGGGTCCTTGCGCGCCGGGCGCTCGACCAGAATGCGTTCGACCTTGCCGACCATCGCGTCGCTGATGCGCTGCACGTTCTCTTCGATCGTGGCCTGCAGATGTTGCAGGCGCTTGAGCTTCACCTCGCGCGGCGTGTCGTCGTGCAGGTTCGCGGCCGGCGTACCGGGACGCGGGCTGTAGATGAACGAGAAGCTCGTGTCGTACTTCATTTCTTCGACGAGCGCCATCATCTTCGCGAAGTCTTCCTCGGTCTCGCCGGGGAAGCCGACGATCATGTCCGTCGACAGCGACAGGTCCGGGCGAATCGCGCGCAGCTTGCGGATCACCGACTTGTACTCGAGCACGGTGTAGCCGCGCTTCATCGCCATCAGGATGCGGTCGGAGCCGTGCTGCACCGGCAGATGCAGGTGGCTGACGAGCTTCGGCACCTTCGCGTAGGTGTCGATCAGGCGCTGCGTGAATTCCTTCGGATGTGACGTCGTGTAGCGGATCCGTTCGATGCCGGGGATGTCCGCGACGTATTCGATCAGCGTCGCGAAGTCGGCGATCTCGGTCGAACCCACGGTCAGCGCGCCGCCGAATTTTCCACGATAAGCGTTCACGTTCTGGCCGAGCAGCGTGACTTCGCGCACGCCCTGGTCGGCGAGGCCGGCGATTTCGGTCAGCACGTCGTCGAGCGGACGCGACACTTCCTCGCCGCGCGTGTACGGCACGACGCAGTAGCTGCAGTACTTGCTGCAGCCTTCCATGATCGACACGAACGCGCTCGGACCTTCGACGCGCGCCGGCGGCAGGTGATCGAACTTCTCGATTTCGGGAAACGAAATATCGACCTGCGCGCGGCCGCTCGCGCGGCGCTCGTCGATCATCTGCGGCAGGCGGTGCAGCGTTTGCGGACCGAACACGATATCGACGTACGGCGCGCGCGCGACGATCGATGCGCCTTCCTGACTCGCGACGCAGCCACCCACGCCAATGATCAGATTCGGATTCGCGTCCTTCAACTCGCGTACGCGGCCGAGGTCGGAGAAGACTTTTTCCTGCGCTTTTTCGCGCACCGAGCAGGTATTGAACAGGATCACGTCGGCGTCTTCCGGCGTGTCGGTCTTGACGAGTCCTTCAGCGGCACCGAGCACGTCGACCATCTTGTCGGAGTCGTACTCGTTCATCTGGCAGCCAAAGGTCTTTACATAAACTTTCTTGGTCATCGAATTTCGCCGGTCGCAGTGGTTAACCTGGGGGCGTCGTAAAAAGGTGAAGGAGGCCGCGGCGCGGGGCAGCGCGGCGCGTGATGGCCGGCTTGCGCGTGTCTTTGCAGCGTAACTGCATATTATAGCCCTTCACACAACGGGGGTTTCGGCGCTCATTGGCCGGTCCGGCGGCAGTCCCAGCAGGCTTTCCAGTTCATCCGACACCTGCGCGAAGCGCTCGGCGAGGAAATCGAGCAGCACGCGCACGCGCGGCGCCATGAAGCGATTGCGGTGATACAGCGCGTGCAGCGGGGCATCGGGGTAGCGCCATTCCGGCAGCAGGATCTTCAGGCGGCCGGCGCGCAGGTCCGCTTCCACGTCCCACATCGATTTGATCGCGATGCCGTAGCCGCGCAGCGCCCATTCGCGCGCGACCGCGCCGTCGTTGGTTTCGCGCGCCGCTTCGAACGGCACGCTGTAGTGCTGCACCTCGTCACCGCGCGTGAAGCGCCATTCGCTGGCCGGCCCCGATGCGGTGCCGAGCACGATGCAGTCGAAATTGGCGAGGTCGAGCGGGTCCTTCGGCTCGCCGCGACGCCCGACGTATTCCGGTGATGCGCACAGCACCCGCCGGTTCGGCGCGAGCCGGCGCGCGACCAGCGAGCTGTCCTGCGGCACGCCGAAGCGGATCGCCAGATCGATGTCCTCCTGCACGAGATTGGCCAGCGCATCCGACAGCGTCAACGCGAACGTCACGTCCGGGTACAGCGCGTTGAATTCGTCGAGCCAGTGCATCAGCAGGTTGCGGCCGAAGTCCGAGGTCGCCGACACCCGCACCTTGCCGCGCACGACGCCCTGGCCCGCTTGCAGCGCGGCTTCGGCGTCGTCCAGCGATTGCAGCGCCTGGCGGCAGCAGTTCAGGTAGAGGCGGCCTTCGTCGGTGAGCCGTAGCTGCCGCGTGGTGCGCTCGAACAGGCGCGCTTTGAGCCTCGCTTCCAGTTTCGCGAGCCGCGCGCTCGCCGCGGCGGGTGTCAGGCCCATCTTGCGGCCCGCCGCCGACAGGCTGCCTTGCTGGGCCGCTTCGACGAAGAGGCGGATGTCGCCGAGGTTATCCATCGCTGGCTTTCAAGCGGAATTTGAAAATGCTTCAAATGCTACGCCAATTATCAAATTGGCGTCACGCCGCGACAATGCAGCCGTCGAAACCTCCGCTGCTGTCCTTCGTCATGCAACTCGGTCACGCGACCATCGTCACCGCCGACCTCGATTCCGCCCGACGTTTCTTCGTCGACATCGCCGGGTTCACCGAAGGCGCGCGCCTGCCGTTTTCCGTCGACGACTACTGGCTGAACGCAAGCGGCCGCCCGGTAGTGCATCTGATCGCCGCGCCGGCTTCCGGCGCGGCGGGCCGCGTCATGCCGCGCATCGATCACATCGCCTTTCGGCTCGATAGCGCCGGCGAACGGCAAGCGTTGCTCGAGCGGCTCGACGCGCACGACATCGGCTATCAGACCGCCAGGTGCCGGCGAGCGCCGTGCAACCGGAGCAGCGGCAGCTGTTCGTCGCGCTCGCGCCGGGCGTCGTCATCGAATTCGTGACGGCGGCGCGCAGGCCTTTCAACCCAAACCCTGATCCCACCTCATTCCCGGAGCGGAAAAATGCCCATTCCATTAATCGCGCTCGCGATTAGCGCATTCGCCATCGGTACGACCGAATTCGTCATCATGGGCCTGTTGCCCGAAGTGGCGCGCGATCTGGCCGTGTCGATCCCGTCCGCGGGCCTGCTCGTCAGCGGCTATGCGCTCGGCGTCGCGGTCGGCGCGCCACTGCTCGCGGTAGTCACGAGCAGGATGTCGCGCAAGTTCGCGCTGCAGCTGCTGATGGGCGTGTTCATCGTCGGCAATGTGTTGTGCGCGGTGGCGCCGGGCTATTCGGTGCTGATGATCGCGCGCGTCGTGACCTCGTTCGCGCACGGCTCGTTCTTCGGCATCGGCGCGGTGGTCGCGGCCTCGCTCGTGCCGGCCGAAAAGCGCGCGAGCGCGATCGCGCTGATGTTCACGGGCCTAACGCTCGCGAACGTGCTCGGCGTGCCGTTCGGCACCTTCATCGGCCAGCAGTTCGGCTGGCGCGCGGCGTTCTGGATCGTCAGCGGCTTCGGCGTGCTGTCGCTCGCGGGCATCAGCGCGCTGGTGCCGAACCGCCACGACACCGGCCCCGCCGGCCTCGCCCACGAAGTGCGCGTGCTGCAAGACCCGCAAGTGTGGAGCGCCCTCGCGATGACGGTGCTCGGCTTCGGGGGCGTGTTCGTCGTGTTCACCTATATCGCGCCGATCCTCGAGCAGGTGAGCGGTTTTTCGCCGCGCGGCGTGACGCTGATCCTCGTGCTGTTCGGCGTGGGCCTGACGGTCGGCAACATGGTCGGCGGCAAGCTTGCGGACCGCGCGCTGATGCCGTCGCTGATGGGCATTCTCGCCGCGCTCGCGGTCGTGATGGCGATCTTCGCGCGCACCAGCCATTCGCAAGCGGCTGCCGCGATCACGGTGTTCGTGTGGGGCATCGCGGCGTTCGCGACGGTGCCCCCGTTGCAGATGCGCGTGGTCGAGAAGGCGGCCGCCGCGCCGAATCTCGCATCGACGCTGAACATCGGCGCGTTCAACGTCGGCAATGCGGCGGGTGCGTGGCTCGGCGGTCTCGTGATCAATCACGGTCACGCGCTCGATACCTTGCCGTGGGTCGCGGCCGCGGTCAGCGTCGCCGCGCTGCTGCTGACGTGGTTCGCGGCGCGCATGGATGCGCCGGCGCGCGCGCTCGCGCAAAGCGCGTGAGTCGTCAGTTGCTTGCCTCCGCAATGCTGATAACAGTGTGAAGATAACTTCGTTGGGCGCGGCCAAAGCCGATGCTATCTTGCTTCCACTTACTGCTCTTGCGCCGCCTGGCGGCGCTCTGGAGGCCAATATGCATTCCCCGCTCGCGCTGGTCCGCGATCCCTCTGCCGATGCCGACACCGACGCGGCGCCGCGCTCCGCCGAACCCTTCGATGCGCTCGAACAGCTGGTCGGCGTGAATCTGGCGCGGCTGCGCGCCGAACGGCAGCTTTCGCTCGATGCGCTGGCGCGCGCGTCAGGCGTGTCGCGCGCCATGCTCGCGCAGATCGAGTCGGCGCGCAGCGTGCCGTCGATCAAGGTGCTGTGCAAGGTGGCGGCGGCGCTGAAGGTGTCGGTGGCGGCGTTCCTGCGGCGTCACGCGACCAACGGCTTCGAGCATCTGCCGGCCGAGCGCTCGGCCCGCGTGGTCAGCGCGAACGGTCGCTACTCGGTGCGCCCGCTCTATCCCGACGACGAGTCGATCGCCGCCGAGTTTCACGAACTGCGGATCGCCCCGCTGCATACCGAAGCGGGCGTGCGCCGCGCGCCTGGCACGACGGTGAATCTGGTGGTCAGCGACGGTACGCTCGAAGTCAGCGTGCACGACCGGCGTCAACTGCTCGCGACCGGCGACGCGATCGTGTTCGACGCCGACCAGCCGCACAGCCTGCGCAATCCCGGCGACACCGAGGCGCGCGCGTTTCGCGTGACGCTGCGGGCTGAGACGCCGCCGCGCTGGGAAGTGCCGGCCGCGGGCGCCGCACGCGACGAAGCCGCACGCGAAGGTGTGCCGGGTTGAGAATCGACCGCGTCCGAGGTTCAAGCGCGGGTCAGGGCGTCGATGCAGGTCAAATGCAGTGAGTAGGGTCTTTGTTCGTCGCGCTGCAGCGCTCGCGCGACTGTTATATGCTTCGCCCGCCGGTCGAACCGGCAATCAGTGCGTCTTCAGGGCGGGGTGAAATTCCCCACCGGCGGTGGGCCGGCAGCGCGACAGCGTGAGCCGGCAAGCCCGCGAGCGCCCGCATCGCTTAGCCTTCGGCATAGCGGAGACAGGAGCGGGGTCAGCAGATCTGGTCAGAAGCCAGAGCCGACGGTCATAGTCCGGATGGAAGAAGATGTGCAGATAGTCATGTGCGTTCCGTGACGCCGCCCGTGGTTCTGGCGGCGCATGTGCGCCCGCTTTTGCGGGACGCTCGACGGCGCGTGCCAGTCTGTTTGCAATGCCCTGAAACGTTTCTCGCCCAACTTTTGCGATGAGCGTTTCAACTATGTCCTTTGCTACTTTTCCTGCTCCGTCGACGATTGCAGACGATGCCTTCGCCGATCTCCCGCTGCTTGCCACCGAAGCCGTTCCGCCGCGTATCGCCGCCGCCTTGCAGGCGCTGCGCGAGGGCCGCGCCGTGGTGCTGCAGGACGACCACGACCACGACCGCGAGAACGAAGCCGATCTGATCGTCGCGGCCGAGCGCCTGTCGGTCGAAACGATGGCGCTGCTGATCCGGGAATGCAGCGGCATCGTCTGCCTGTGCCTGCCCGATGACAAGATCCGCGCGCTCGAACTGCCGCCGATGGCCGTCAACAACGAAAGCCGTCACGGCACCGCGTTCACGGTGTCGATCGAAGCGCGCGAAGGCGTCAGCACCGGCGTGTCCGCGCAGGATCGCGTGACCACGATCCGCGCCGCGATCGCCGATACGGCCAAACCCGCCGACATCGTGCGCCCCGGCCACGTGTTCCCGCTGCGCGCGATGCCGGGCGGCGTGCTGGCGCGGCGCGGCCACACCGAAGGCACCGTCGATCTGGCGATTCTCGCGGGCCTGAAGCCGGCCGGCGTGCTGTGCGAACTGATGAACGCCGACGGCACGATGACGCGCGGCGCGGACGTCGAGCGCTTCGCCGCGCAACATGATCTGCCGATGCTGACGATCGCCGAGCTGGTCGAGTTTCGCGAGTCGCTCGCGCAGGTGCGCGAGGGCGCGATGGCCGAGGCTTGACGGGCCGTCCATCGAGCGGCACGCGACGCCATGACGCAAAAAAGCCGGCTCTTCTTCCGAAGAACCGGCTTTTTTATCGGCGTTGCGCAAAACCGCTACGACTGCACGTCGCCGAATTCGCCGCGCACGCCCGCCTCGATGAGCGCCGGCAGTTCATCCATATGCTTGATGATTCGCGTGATACCCATCGCGCGCAGCGCATCCGCGTAGCCGTCCGGAATATGGCTCGCGCCGACGAACGCGATCGTCTTCATGCCTGCCGCACGCGCCGCGTTCAAACCCGCGACGCTGTCCTCGACGACGAGGCAACGCGCCGGCACGACGCCAAGCGTCGTGGCCGCGAACAGATAGACGTCCGGATACGGCTTCGGCCGCGCGACCTGCTCGGCGCTGAACACGCGCTCGCCGAAAATCTGCTGCAGACCCGCGCGCCGTACCGATGCGGCGACGCGCGACATACGGCTGTTCGACACGACCGCAGCCGGCAGCGTCACGCGTTGCAGCGCGTCGCGCACGCCGTGGATCGGACCGAGCGACGCGGCGAGCGCGAGCTCGACATGGTGCTCGATCGTGTCGAGGAAGTTCACAGGCAGCGTGATGTCGAACTGCGTTTCGAGGCCGGCGAGAAAGCGCGAGGTTTGCTGGCCGAACGCGGTTTTGACGACGGGGGCGAAATCGATGCCGGGGGAAGGTGGCCGTCAGCGTGTCGAACATCACGCGATCGGCGATGACTTCACTGTCGACGAGCACGCCGTCGCAGTCACAGATGAGGTGGTCGATCATGCCTGAAAAACGGTAAGCGCAATGCGCACGGGCGGCGGGTTGCGGGCCCGCGCGCCGGGATGAAAAGCGTCATCATACGTACTTTCGGACCGCGTCCTTTTGGCGTTCTGCGTGCCCGCGACCTTACGGCGTATCGGCCCAGGCCTTCGCCGCGCGGATCGCGCGCTGCCAGCCATCGAGGCAGGTCCTGACCTCCGCATGCGGTAGCGCCGGCGTGAAGCGGTGCTCGAGCTTCCACTGGCTTTTCAACTCGTCGATGTCCTTCCAGTAGCCCGCCGCAAGACCGGCCAGATAGGCGGCGCCGAGTGCGGTGGTCTCGGACACCTGGGGGCGCACCGTGTCGACGCCGAGGATGTCGGCCTGGAACTGCATCAGCAGATTGTTCGCGCTGGCGCCGCCATCCACGCGCAACTCGCCGATGCGAATGCCCGAGTCGGCTTCCATCGCCTTCAGCACGTCGAGCGATTGATAGGCGATCGAATCGAGCGCCGCGCGCGCGATATGCGCGGAGGTCGTGCCGCGCGTGACGCCGAACAGCGTGCCGCGCGCATGCGCGTTCCAGTGCGGCGCGCCGAGGCCGGCGAACGCGGGCACGAGATACACGCCGTCGCAATGCGGCACGCCGCGCGCGAGCGTTTCGATTTCCGCCGCGTTCCTGATGATGCCGAGGCCGTCGCGCAGCCACTGCACCACGGCGCCGCCGATGAAGATGCTGCCTTCGAGCGCGTAGTCGATACGCTCGCCGATCTGCCAGGCGATCGTCGTGACGAGATTGTTGTTCGATTCGATCGGTTTGGCGCCCGTGTTCATCACGAGGAAGCAGCCGGTGCCGTAGGTGTTCTTGACCATGCCGGACTCGGTGCACATCTGGCCGAACAGCGCGGCGTGCTGATCGCCGGCGATGCCCGCGAGTGGAATCTTCGACGCGAACACGGTGGTCACCGTCGGCCCGTACACCTCCGACGACGGCCGTACTTCCGGCAGCATGCTGCGCGCAATGTCGAGCGCGGCGAGCAGTTCGTCGTCCCACTTCAGGGTGTGGATGTTGAACAGCATCGTGCGCGACGCGTTGGTCACGTCGGTGACGTGCAGCGCGCCCTTCGTGAAATTCCACATCAGCCAGCTGTCGACGGTGCCGAACGCGAGCCGGCCCTGACGCGCTTTTTCGCGCGCGCCTTCGACGTTGTCGAGAATCCAGCGGATTTTGGTCGCCGAGAAATACGAATCGATCGGCAAGCCAGTCTTCGCGCGCACGCTCGCTTCGAGACCCTGCGCTTTCAGGTCGTCGCAGAAGTCGGCGGTGCGGCGGTCCTGCCAGACGATCGCGTTGTAGATCGGGTGGCCGGTTTCGCGATCCCACACGATCGTGGTTTCGCGCTGGTTCGTGATGCCGATCGCGGCGATCGACGTGCCGTTCATGCCGGCTCGCGTGACCGCCTCGGCGGCGACGCCGGCCTGCGTCGACCAGATTTCCTGCGGATCGTGCTCGACCCAGCCCGGGTGCGGGTAGATCTGCTGGAATTCCTTTTGTGCGGTCGACACGACGTTGCCGCGCCGGTCGAACAGCATCGCGCGCGAGCTGGTGGTGCCTTGGTCAAGCGCGAGAACGTACTGATCCAGCATTGTCTCTTCTCCATGCATGTTACGGATCGCCGGCTTGCTGGCCGGCGACGCGAGCGGCGTGTTGTCGTGAGCGGGCCGCCATAGTGTGAGGGCGCGTGCCGGTGTCGTCCAGCCGAAGCTGCGGTGGGGCCGGCCCGGACGCGCGGATGGTGTGCGCCGTTTCTACGGGCTCGCGCCGTTTGCTTCACCCGGCATTGGCGCCGCGTTGTGTTTGCCGCCGCTTTTGTCGGGGCATGCCAGTTTGCCCGGCCGGGCCGCCTACGCGTTCTGCCGGGCCGGTTCGCGCGCGAACCACGCGTCGATATCGCGCGTAACCTCATCGAGCGTGCCCGGCTCGACGTGCAGGCCGAGCTTCGAGCGCCGCCACAGCACGTCCTGCGCGGTGCGCGCCCATTCGGTATCGCGCAGATAAACCAGCTCGGCTTCGTGCAGTCCCGGCGCGAACTCGCGACCGAGCTCGGCGCGCGAGCGCGCGAGGCCGATCACGCGATTCGCGCGCGTGCCATACGCGCGCGCGAGCCGATGCGCGAGCGACGCCGGCAGCCACGCATGCTCGCGCGAGAACTCACCGAGGAAGCGATTGAAGTTCGCCTGTGCGATGTCGCCGCCCGGCAGCGGCGCGTCGACGGTCCACGCGGACCCGCCGTGGCGCAGCGCGTCGGTGAGCGTATCGACGGCCTGCTCGGCGAGCTTGCGAAACGTCGTGATCTTGCCGCCGAACACCGACAGCAGCGGCGCCTGTTCCGCGGGCGCGTCGAGTTCGAGCGAGTAGTCGCGCGTGACCGCCGACGGATTGTCCGCGTTCTCGTCCTCCAGCAGCGGGCGTACGCCCGAATAGCTCCAGCGCACGTCGGCCGGCGAGATCTTCTGCCTGAAGTAGCGGTTGATCGAATCGCACAGATACTGCGTTTCGTTGGCGTCGATCGCGACTTGCGACGGGTCGCCGCGATATTCGAGGTCGGTGGTGCCGATCAGCGTGTAGTCGTGCTCGTAGGGAATCGCGAAGATGATCCGCTTATCGGCGTTCTGGAAGATGTACGCGTGGTCGTGCTCGAACAGGCGCCGCGTGACGATGTGGCTGCCCTTGACGAGCCGCACGCTATGCGACGATGGCCGGCCGAGCGCGCCCTTCAGCAGCTCGCCGACCCACGGGCCCGCCGCGTTCGCGATCGCGGCGGCGCGCACGTCGAGCGTCGTGCCGTCCGCGCGTTGCAGTTGCGCGCACCACTCGCCGCCGGCGCGCTCTGCGTTGACCAGCTTCGTGCGCGTGAGGATCGTCGCGCCGCGCTCGTGCGCGTCGAGCGCGTTCAGGACGACGAGGCGCGCGTCGTTGACCCAGCCGTCCGAATAAACGAAGCCGCGCTTGATCGTTTCGACGAGCGGCGCGCCGGCCGGATGCCGGCTCATCACGATGCCGCGCGAGCCCGGCAGCAGCTCACGTTTGGCCAGATGGTCGTACAGGAACAGACCCGCGCGGATCAGCCAGGCGGGGCGCAGATCCGGCATATGCGGCATCACGAAGCGCAGCGGCCAGATGATGTGCGGCGCCGCGCGCAGCAGCGTCTCGCGCTCCTGCAGCGCCTTGCGCACGAGCCCGAACTCGCGGTACTCGAGGTAGCGCAGGCCGCCGTGGATCAGCTTGGTACTCGCCGACGAGGTGTGCGCGGCCAGATCGTCCTGCTCGCACAGCAGCACCGCCAGGCCGCGGCCGGCCGCGTCGCGGGCGATGCCGGCGCCGTTGATCCCGCCACCGACGACGAGCAAATCGTATTTCGTGCCTTGCGTCACCTGGTGAGCCTCTGCATCGAATCTGGGAGTCAGTTGGAAAGCTAATTGAACGAAGCATGTTCGTTTTCGAACTTTAATGAACATATTCGAAAAAGTAAAGTTCGCTTCGACCCGAGCGAGCCTGGGTCGAATGGCACGGGAGTGGCACAACGCGCGACCGCGGACGATACTCCCGGTAGCAGCCATTTCGAGGTGATGTATGCGTGGACTTTTGATGATCGGCGCGGCGGCGCTGCTGGCGGGATGCGTGAGTACGCCGAGTCTGGAAGGGACGAGGGGCGCAACGTCGTTCGAGGCGTTGCAGAAGATGTGCTCGCCGCAAACCGTCGACTACGGCAGCGACGCGCAGAACGTCTATGAGACGTTCTTCGATGCCTATGTGGCGAACCGGCGCGGCCGGCTGTCGAACGACGACTTCTGCGCGTTCCAGGCATCGATCGCGCAGCGCCATGCGAGCGAGGCGACGAGCAGCGATCCGAAGGTGCGCAACCAGTGGGTCGAGTTCTTCAACGAGCAGCGCGCAAGGGCGATCAGCTGGCGTGCGAGTGCCGATCCGACCTTGCGTAACGGGTAAGCAGCAGCGGGTTGACCGGCGAGCCGGTCACTTGTGCGGCGCCAACGCTCCGCGCCACAGCATGCGCAAAAGCTGCGCGAACACGGCTTCACGTGATGGCAGCGGCGCTCCGTCGCCGGCGGAATCGGCCTGTTGCGCCGCCGACGGCGGTAGCTGGTTCGCGAACGCAAGCATCGTGAAGCCGTGCAGGCTCGTCCAGTACGCATAGCCGATCAGGCGCGGATCGCCTTCGAGAATACCCGCCTCGACGAGCCGCTCGAAGTGCGCTTCCAGCAGACGCCACGCGCGCTGCGACGCCGCGGCCAGTTCAGGGTAAGCGCCTTGCTGTTGCGGCGTCTGATCGAACATCAAGCGGTAGGCGTGCGGTTCATCGAGCGCGAAGTCGACGTAGGCCCGGCCGACGGCGCTGTGATCGATGGCGGGGGCGTTCGCGGGGATGCCGCGCGCGGCCGCTTCGAGGCGCGCGGCGAAGCGGTTGAACGCGGCGGCGCGGACCATCGCCAGAATTTCTTCCTTGTCGCGGAAATAGCGATACGGTGTCATCGCGCTGCAGCCGAGCTCCTTCGCCAGCTCGCGCATCGTCACGCCTTGCGCGCCGCGGGTCGCAAATGCGTTTTCGGCGACGCGTCGCATGGCTTCGCGAAACTGCTGGATGTCGTCGGCGGAGAGCGTCTTGGGCATGCACGAGGGCGGGGAAGTCCGTCGCGTGAATTTACTGTGTAAATGAGATGCACACAACAAAGGGCCGCGAAGGCGGCCCGCTGTCAGGGAATGAACGATACGAACCCGGCAGTCGCGAGCGAAGCGCGCGGCGCATCCGCCAGGGCGGCGCGGATACGCCGCCAACGGCTCTCGGATCGAACGACAGGGAATCTCAGGAAAAACGTTTGATGGCCCGCAATGCGGTGTCGCCGGTTTCGGTCACGCGCCATTCTTCGTTGCCCGATGCGAGGCGTTCGAGTTGCACCAGTTGGCGTTCGAGCAACGCATCGAGTTCTTCTCGGTCCATTTCGACCTGGTTGGGGGCGTCCTTGACGAGTAACAACGTGGCGAATTCATGCGGACTCAGCATCGTTCTCTCCATGTCAGCAAATTGCGGACAGCCTTGCAGTCGACCGGCAGGCCGGGGCGGGGTCCGCTAAGGATCAGGGCGGGAGGTACGGCTTACACGACAGATTCACAAACCGACGCCGTGCGAGACTCGCAACGCACGTTGGGGAACTGGAGTGTAGGCGAGCACCGATGAAACGCCAACCTGGTCCCCGTAAATTTTCCATTTGACAATTGGGCGCGCGATAGGCGGTCCGGCCCCGCGGCCAGATTCTTGATTTCACGCGAGGTTTTGCGTGCACCGCAGCATGGCGGAGATCGCCTGGAATTATCCGGCGATATAGATTTGACAATTCGCGGCGTTCAGCGCTTCGGCCATGTCGGCGGCCGGCGCGGCGTCGGTGAACAATGCGTCGATCTGCTCCAGATGTCCCTGGCGAACTAGCGCCGGGCGGCCAAACTTGGAGTGATCCGCGGCGAGGAACACGGTGCGTGCGTGCTCGATGATCGCCTCGGCGACACGCACTTCGCGCGTGTCGAAATCGCGCAGCGTACCGTCCGTTTCGATGCTCGACGTGCCGATGATCGCGAAATCGACTTTGAACTGCCGGATGAAGTCGATCGCCAGTTCACCGACGATGCCCTTATCCCACGGCCGCACGATGCCCCCCGTCACCAGCACTTCGCAATCCGGGTAGCCGCTCATCATGCTCGCGACGTTCAGATTGTTCGTGATCACGCGCAGTCCACGGTGGCGGTTCAGCGCGCGTGCCACTTCCTCGGTGGTCGTGCCGAGGTTGATGAAGAGCGATGCCTGATCGGGAATGTGAGTGGCGACTAGCGCCGCGATGCGTCTTTTCTCTTCATGAAACATGCGCTGGCGCGCGGTGTAGGAGACGTTCTCGGAACTGGTCGGCAGACTGGCGCCGCCGTGATAGCGGCGCAGCAGATTCATATCGGCGAGCCAGTTGACGTCGCGGCGGATCGTCTGCGGGGTGACGTCGAAGTGGCTCGCGAGGTCGTCCACGGTCACGAAGCCGTCGCGTTGCACCCACTCCAGCAATTCCTGTTGCCGGGCGTTGAGAGTCAGGCGGGGGTCTCGTGTCATGTGTCTCGGGTGGTGGCTGTCGTGTCGGCGTGGTCCGTCGCGATCATCGAGCGGCTGGCAGAAAGCCCGCCGTCGACGAACGCGATTGCGGCTATTGTAAAACCATCGCGCCCCTTGTCCGCCAACTGGCCGCGAATGCTCCGGACCTGCTCGAACCTTCATTCAGGTGCAATACGCATTTATTCATTTGATAAATGAATTTGTTTTTTGGCGCCCTTCGCGATGCAATCCTGGCTTCCGCGATTTACCTGCTTTACAACCTTTCCCATGATGTCCGGCGACTTTTTCGTGCCGGCCCGCGCTTTCGAGAGTGTTCGACATGACTGGCTTCAGCAACTGGCAAAACCCTTATCCGACGCAACGTCTGCCCGTATTCGCACGCAATATCGTTTCGACCTCGCATCCGCTCGCGGCGCAGGCCGGGCTGCGCATGTTGTGGAAGGGCGGCAATGCCGTCGACGCGGCCATCGCGGCCGCCGCAGCGATCACAGTGGTCGAGCCGGTGTCGTGCGGCCTGGGCGGCGACGCGTTCGCGCTCGTGTGGGACGGCAAGAAGCTGCATGGTCTGAACGCGTCGGGCGTGTCGCCGGCTGCGTGGAACGTCGATTACTTCAAGCGCAAATACGGCGAGGAAAACGGCTTCGCGAAACAGCCGAAGCGTGGCTGGGACGCCGTCACGGTGCCGGGCGTGATCGCCGGTTGGGAAGCGCTGCACCAGAAGTTCGGCAAGCTGCCGTTCGCCGACCTGATGGAGCCGGCCATCGAGATCGCCGAGCGCGGTCACGCGGTGGCGAGCATCGTCGCTTACAAATGGGCGGCCGCGGTGCCGGAACTGAAGGATCAGCCGGGCTTCGCGCAGACCTTCATGCCGCGCGGCCGCGCGCCTGAGGTCAGCGAGCTGGTGCGCTTGCCCGGTCACGCGAAGACGCTGCGCCTGATCGCCGAGCAGGGCCCGCGCGCGTACTACGAAGGCGAGATCGCCGAGCGGATCGCCGCGTTCGCACGCGAAGGCGGCGCCGCGCTGAGCGCCGACGATCTCCGCAACTACCGCCCGGACTGGGTCGAGCCGATCGGCAAGGACTATCGCGGCTACACCGTGCATGAGATTCCGCCGAACGGCCAGGGCATCGCCGCGCTGGTTGCGCTCGGCATCCTCGAGAAGTTCGACGTGAAGTCGCTGAAGGTCGACGGCGTCGAGTCGCAGCATCTGCAGATCGAAGCGATGAAGCTCGCGTTTGCCGACCTGTATCGCTATGTGGCCGACCCGCGATCGATGGAAGTCACGCCCGAGCAGATGCTCGACGACGCGTACCTGAGCTCGCGCGCGAAGCTGATCGATCCGAAGCGGGCGACGCACTTCGACTTCGGCATGCCGAAGGCGGGCGGCACCATCTACATGTCGGCCGCGGACGAGAGCGGCATGATGGTCAGCTTCATCCAGTCGAACTACATGGGCTTCGGCTCGGGTGTGGTGGTGCCGGACAGCGGCATCGCGCTGCAGAACCGCGGCTGCGGCTTCTCGATGGATCCGAAGTCGCCGAACGTCGTCGAGGGCGGCAAGCGGCCGTTCCACACGATCATCCCGGCGTTCCTCACGCAGCAGGTGAACGGTCAGCAGGAAGCGGTGATGAGCTTCGGCGTGATGGGCGGCGACATGCAGCCGCAAGGCCATCTGCAAACGGTGGTGCGCATGCTCGACTACGCTCAGCAGCCGCAGGCCGCGTGCGACGCGCCGCGCTGGAAGGTCAACCGCGACTTCACGGTCGATATCGAGTCGACGCTCGATCCGAAGACCACCGAGGGCCTGCAGAAGCTCGGCCACACGATCAAGTCGGTCGACGATCCGTACATGGACTTCGGCTCCGGCCAGTTCATCTGGCAACTCGATCGCAACGAGCCGGAGCGCGGCTACGTGGCGGCCAGCGACAGCCGCCGCGACGGTCTCGCCGCCGGCTTCTAGGCCACAACGAGGCAACGCCCGGGGCCGAGGTCCGCACCGGGACTCAGGTCCGACACCCGGTAACACGTAACGAACGCGCGGCATGCCGTATGCCGCGCTATTGCGCGCCCGCCAGCCGCCTCGCTGACCCAGGCGGTGCCGCACCCACCACAGCTATCACGCAGCAGACAGGCAGGAGACCATCATGAACACCCCCGCGTCGCACTCGACGACCGCTTCCCCCCACGCCGCGCCGCTTTCGAAAGCGATGGTGCGGCGGATCGTTTTCTCGTCGTCGATCGGTAACGCGCTCGAGTGGTTCGACTTCCTGGTCTACGGCTACTTCGCGACGATCATCGCGAAACAGTTCTTCCCGATGCAGGACGAGTGGCTGTCGACGCTGCTCGCGATCGCCACTTTCGGCCTCTCGTTCCTGATGCGCCCGCTCGGCGCGATCGTGCTCGGCGTGTACGGCGACCGCAAGGGCCGCAAGGCGGCGCTCACGCTCGCGATCGCGCTGATGATGGTCGGTACTTTCACGATGGCCGTGATGCCGCCGTTTTCGACGATCGGTCTCGCGGCGCCGCTGCTGGTGCTGCTGGCGCGGCTCGTGCAGGGCTTCGCGGTCGGCGGCGAGTTCGGCAGCGCGACCGCGTTCATGGTCGAGCACAGCGCGACTCGGCGCGGCTACTACGCGAGCTGGCAGTTCGCGAGCCAGGGTCTCGCGGCGATCACCGCGGCGGCCTTCGGTTCGCTGCTGACCGCGTGGCTGCCGGCCGAGCATCTGAACAGCTGGGGCTGGCGTGTGCCGTTCGTGTTCGGTCTGCTGGTCGGGCCGGTCGGCTACTACATCCGCTCGCATCTCGACGAGACGCCAGAATTCCTCGCATTGCGTGAAGAGCGCGCGGCTCGCGAGGCGGCTGGCGAGCACAAGGTCGTCAGCGGAACGAAGGACGCGTCGTTCTCGAATCAGTGGGTCAACCTGCTGCTCGCGATCGGCATGGTTGCGCAGTCGACGGTCGGCGTGTACGTGCTGCAGCTCTACATGCCGCTTTACGCGGTCAAGCAGCTGCATATGGCGGCGGCCGCGTCGTTCGGCGTGGTCGTGCTGAACGGCGGCATGCAGTTCATCTTCTCGCCGATCATGGGCGCGCTGTCCGATCGCATCGGCCGAATTCGCATCATGCTGAGCACGTCGATCCTGATGGGCCTGCTGATCTATCCGATGTTCGCATGGCTGCAGACACATCCGACGATTGGCTGGCTGCTCGTGCTGCAAGGCGTCGCCGGTATTTTCAAGGCCTCATACTCGGGGCCGATGCCCGCGCTGATGTCGGAGATCTTCCCGACCCACGTGCGCTCGACTGGCCTTTCAATCGGTTACAGCATCGGCGTGACGATCTTCGGCGGCTTCGCGCCGACCATCGTCGAAACCTTCATTCATTTGACCGGCGACAAACTCGCGCCAAGTTATTACGTCCTGCTTGCGGCGGTACTTTCGGGCGTATCGCTGATCATCGTCGCGCTGCGCATGCGTCGCGTGCGTCCCATCCCGGGCGACGTCCAACCTGCCTGAGGAAGAGGGGGCCCGCCTAGGGGGGCCCGCCTAGGGCGCCCGCCCGTGTCCCCAACCCCGCCGGGTCTGATGTCTGTCCGAAAAGCCAGCCTTTTGGGCTGGCTTTTTTTGCCTTGCGCACATCGTTTTAACACGTTGGAAGATTTCGACTATCTTGAAATCGGAACTGCGTCGATGCGGCATGGTCTGTGCTGTGTGATCTGCATGGTCGGATATCTCCGGCTAAGATGCAGAGTACAAGGGCCCAACTCTAATTCACGGCGTTGTATCCGACACGCAGAAACATCACTGCGAGCGCGGTGGCAGTTGCGAAGAACTCCACGGGTCGGTACAGCATGGGAGCAAGATACGATGCACACAGAGCTGAACCATGTCATGCCCTGGCGGATCGAAGACATCGATCTGACGCGCATTGACCGTCAGAAGGCCGCGGCCAACGAGGACCTGCTGCTGTTGTTGTGCGCGGCTTCGTTCATCGAAAGCGGCACCGATCTCTACACCAGCAATCTGAGTACGTTTTTCAACGACGATCCCGAGGTCTCGGCCTGGCTCAACCACGAGTGGGAGCCCGAGGAAATGCAGCACGGCCGGGCGCTGAAGACCTATATCGCGTATGTATGGCCCGAGTTCGACTGGGACACCGCGTTCCGCAATTTCATGGGCGAGTATTCGCTCACGTGCTCGGTCGAGGATTTCGAAAAGACCCGCGCGCTGGAGATGGTCGCGCGTTGCGTAGTCGAAACGGGTACCGCGACGCTGTACCGCGCGATCAACGAGTGCTCGGACGAAGCGGTCCTCAAGCAGATCACCGACAACATCCGTACCGACGAAGTCCGTCACTACAAGCACTTTTTCAGGTACTTCAAGAAGTACAACCGGATCGAGGGCAACGGTCGGCTCGCGGTGCTCGGCGCGTTGATGCGTCGCGTGATGGAAATCAAGAACGAAGATTCGGAGATCGCGTTGCGGCACGTGTTCGCAATTCGCTATCCGGAGCGCGTGCACGACTCCGCGTATAACCGCGAGCGCGCGGCGCGCATCAACAAGCTGGTGCGCCGCAATCTGTCCGCCGACATGTGCGTGAAGATGCTGCTCAAGCCGCTCGATCTGCCGGCGCGCATTCAGCCGGGTGTGCATTATCCGCTCGCGAAGATCACGCAGCACGTATTCTTCCGCTGAGCTATCGAACGTTGCGCGAGACATCGGCTGAATGCAGCTGCAACGACCTGACGAAACGAACCGGAGCCCGCTCATGCGGGCTCTGGTTTTTTCGAGGCATGATGGAGCTTTACCGACTACTTCGACTGGATCGATGGCATGAGCGCTTCCTCCTCCGCATCTACGTCCGCGCGTCCGCTCGAACAGATCGTGTTCGACGAATGGCCGGCCAACGTGCGCGCGTTGTTCGACGGTTCGTCGCTTGCGGACAAGCAGGGCTTCACCGCGTCGCTACTGACCGTCGACGCGAACGGCCACGTGCGCACATCTCTGCTGAGCGTCGGCGAACTCTATGCGCCCGACTCGCGCACGCTGTGCATCGCGCTATGGCCGCAGGCGCGCGCGACGCGCGCGATCGCGCAAAGCGGGCGCGCGGCGCTGAGCTTCGTCTGCGATGCGGCGTTCTATCAGGTGCAGTTGCGTGTCGCGCCGCTGCCCGGTGTTGCTGGCGACGACAGCGGCCTCGTCTATCTGCTCGGCTCGATCGACACAGCGGAAGCGCAAAGCGTCCGTTATGCGCGCCTGACGGGCGGCATCACGTTCGAATTGCAAGGAGAGGGGAGTGTGGTGCTCGAGCGATGGGAACGGCAGGTCGAGCATTTGAAGCAGGCTGCCGCCGCGAGCCGCCGTTAGTCTTCGAGCAGGGAAGCGCTAACGGCTGATGCGCGGGCAGCCTTTAGGCCGCGCGACGCTTAACGGCCACGGTCGCCGTTGCGCGACGGTTGCGCACCACGCGGCGCATCGTTGCGCTTCGCGCCGCCGCCGAGCAACGCGCCCGGATTGCCGTTGTGCGAACGATTGCCCTGCGGCTTGCGCGGCGCATGATGCGCGGGAGCGCCATCATGCGCGGCGGTACGCGGCCGATCGTCGTTACGCTGCGTATCGCGACGCGGCTGACTGCCATTGCCGGCCGGCTTCGCACCTTGTGGCCGCGGCGTGGGCTGAGCGTTCGACGCACGCTGGCCCGAACGCTGACCCGTGCCTTGTCCCGAACGCTGACCGGAGCCTTGAGCCGGCTTGGCCGGTGCGCCACCACCAGCACCTCCGTCACGACGCACCGCACCTTGTCCCTGGCGCGGCGAGCGCCCGCCGCCGCCCTGCCCGCGTCGCAGGATCGGCTCCGGCTTCGCGGTCGGGTCCGGCTCGAAACCGGCGATCACTTCCTGCGGGACCGGACGCTTGATCAGCTTCTCGATGTCCTTCAGCAACTGCAGTTCATCGACGCACACGAGCGACACCGCCTCGCCGGTCGCACCCGCGCGACCCGTGCGGCCGATGCGATGCACGTAGTCTTCCGGCACGTTCGGCAGATCGAAGTTGACCACGTGCGGCAACTGATCGATATCGATGCCGCGTGCGGCGATGTCGGTCGCCACCAGCACCTGCAGCGTACCGTCCTTGAACTCGGCGAGCGCGCGCGTGCGTGCCGACTGGCTCTTGTTGCCGTGAATCGCGAGCGCGCTGATGCCGTCCTTCGTCAGCTGCTCGGCGAGGCGATTCGCGCCGTGCTTGGTGCGCGTGAACACGAGCACCTGGAACCAGCTGTGCTGACGGATCAGATGCGTGAGCAACTCGCGCTTGCGGTCGCGATCGACCGGGTGAATCTTCTGCGCGACCGTTTCGGCCGTCGTGTTGCGGCGCGCGACTTCGATCAGCGCCGGCGAGTCGAGCAGGCCATCGGCGAGTGTCTTGATCTCGTCGGAGAAGGTCGCCGAGAACAGCAGGTTCTGGCGCTTCGGCGGCAGCTTCGCGAGCACGCGCTTGATGTCGTGGATGAAGCCCATGTCGAGCATGCGGTCCGCTTCGTCGAGCACGAGGATCTCGAGATGCGACAGGTCGATGGTCTTCTGCTGCATGTGATCGAGCAGACGGCCCGGCGTCGCGACGACGATATCGATGCCGCGCCTGAGCGCATCGATCTGCGGATTGATGCCGACGCCGCCGAACATCACGGTCGACTTCAGCTTCAGATACTTGCCGTAGGCGCGCACACTTTCTTCGACCTGCGCGGCAAGTTCGCGCGTCGGCGTGAGGATCAGCGCGCGCACCACGCGCTTGCCGCCGGCGGCCGGCGGCATCGAATTCAGGCGCTGCAGGATCGGCAGCGTGAAGCCGGCGGTCTTGCCGGTGCCGGTTTGCGCGCCGGCGAGCAGATCGCCGCCGTTGAGCACGGCCGGGATCGCCTGAGTCTGGATCGGAGTCGGGCTGGTGTAGCCGAGTTCATTGACAGCGCGGACCAGCGGTTCGGACAAGCCGAGGGAATCAAAAGACATAAAAGCTCTTTGCAATGCAGTGTCGCGAACGGCCCCGCTGGGCCCAAAGGACCCCAACGCGGAAAAACCAGCGCGGCATCGACACGCCCGCAAGGCGTGTTCGAGGCCGAGGCCCGGTTCCGTTCACGGAGAAATCGGCGGCACGCTCACAGATGTGCCGAATGTTTCAACGCGCTATGCAGACACGTCGACTGGCCTTAAGTTGCAATTCGTCGCCGTGGAATGTCACGCGACATAGCGCGCGACACTGACGAATTGACACAGACTGCCCGCCAGTACGAACAGGTGCCAGATACCATGTCCGTGGCGGATGCGCTCGTCGTTGATGAAGAAATAGATGCCGGCGCTATAGATGACGCCGCCGGCCACGAGCCACGCGGTCCCCGCGGCCGGCAACGCCTGCACCAGCGGGTGGACGGCTACGAGCGCGAGCCATCCCATCAACACATACAGCACCATCGACACGCTGCGGGTGCGTCGCCCGAGCGTGAGTTCCTGCACGATGCCGAGGGCAGCGAGCCCCCAGCTCACGCCGAATAACGACCAGCCCCACGGTCCACGCAACGTGACGAGCGTGAACGGCGTGTAGCTGCCGGCGATCAGCAGGTAGATCGCCGAATGATCGCATTTCTGCAGAATCGCCTTCAGACGCGGATGGCTGACGCCGTGATACAGCGTCGAGATCGCATACAGCACAAACAGCATCGCACCATATACGGCGAAGCTGACGACCTTGTACGCGTCGCCGGCGAGCGCGCCCATCGTGACGAGCGTCGCCAGCCCCACCACCGACAGCACGGCGCCGACGAGATGGGTGATGCTGTTCAAACGCTCACCGAAGGGCACAACTCTTTCCTCCTGCACGGTCCCACGAGGGCAACCTCCAACACAAATAGCCCTACATGATACCGGTCCTGAAAGAACGAAGGGCGCGGCCGCGAATTTCGCAGGCCGCGCCCGGGGTGCGTCGAACCCTGCTTAGTCGAGCGGCGCCGAACGCAGGTCGGCCACTTGCTGCGGCGACACGGCCGTGCCGTGGTTGCCCCAGGACATACGGATGTACGTCACGACCGCTGCGACTTCCTGATTCGACAGAGCTTGCGCGAACGGCGGCATGCCATACGGACGCGGGTTCCCTTCCGTGCTCGGCGGATAACCACCGTTCAGCACCATGCGGATCGGGTTGACCGCGGACGGCATCTGGATCGACTGGTTGTTCGCGAGCGGCGGGAATGCCGGCGGCCGGCCGAGACCGTTATCCTCGTGGCACTTCGCGCAGTTGTCAGCGTAGATCTTCTGTCCTTGCTTCAGCAGTTCGCCGCCGAATTTTTCCGAGGTTTCGAGCTGCAGCGGTTCCGGTGCTTCGCTCTTCTGCGGAATCGTCTTCAGGTACGTCGCCATCGCGTTGATGTCTTCGGTCGACAGATACTGCAGGCTGTTGTGAACCACTTCGGCCATCGGACCGAACACCGCGCCGCGGTTCGACACGCCGGTCTTGAGCAGGTCGGCGATGTCCTTGAGATCCCAGTCGCCGAGGCCGGCTTCGCGGTTCGACGTCAGCGACGGCGCATACCAGTTCTGCAGCGGAATCAGGCCGCCCGCGAACGCGGCCGAGTTGACCGGGGCGCCCATCGCATTGATCGACGTGTGGCACATGCCGCAGTGACCAAGGCCTTCGACCAGATACGCACCGCGGTTCCATTCGACCGACTTGGTCGGATCCGGCTTGAACTCGCCTTCACGGAAGAACAGCGTGCGCCAGCCGATCAGCATGTTGCGCTGGTTGAACGGGAATTTCAGTTCGTGCGGACGGCTCGGCACGTTGACCGGCGCGACCGAGCGCAGGTACGCGTAGATCGCGTCCGAGTCGGCGCGCGTGACCTTCGTGTAGCTCGTGAACGGGAAGCCCGGATAAAGCAGGCTGCCGTCCTTCGAGCGGCCGGTGTGCATCGCGCGATAGAAGTCGTCCTGGGTCCACTTGCCGATGCCGTACTGGTCGTCCGGCGTGATGTTCGGCGTGAACATCGTGCCAAACGGCGTGGCCATCGGCAGGCCGCCGGCAAACTGCTTGCCGCCGCGCACCGTGTGGCAGGCGATACAGTCGCCGGCGCGGGCGAGGTACTCGCCCTTCTTGATCAGGTCGGCCTGGTCCGCGGGCGTTGCCGCCACGGCTGCGCCGCTGCTATGCAGATTGTCGCCGCCCGACCAGAGGACGGGAACGAGTGCGGCGGCCGCGACCACGACGACTGCCGAGAGGGCGAACAAAGACTTGTGTTTCATTTGAATGTCTCTCCCGGCGCCTTATTGCGGTTCGCTGCCGCAGGCAAGCGGAGTCTTCAAGGAGCGGGCCGGAGCCGGCACGGGGTTTGGCGGAGCCTGCTGCGTGGAAAGCCAGGCCGCGACGGCGTTCACGTCTTCGTCGCTGAGGCGCGTGGCGATGGTGTGCATGCAGTCCGGCGCGATCGCGTGACGCGTGCCCGAGCGCCATGAACCGAGCTGCGCGCTGATGTAGTCGGCGTGCAGACCGACGAGACCCGGGATTGCCGGTTCCATACCGGTCAGTGCCTTGCCGTGGCAGGCCGCGCAAGCGGGCACCTGCTTCGATGCATCACCGTGCAGCACGATCTGCTCACCGCGCGCGAGCGTGGCGGCCGAGACCGTCGGCTTGGCCGGCGTCGGATACGGCGGGCGCTGCTGCGAGAAGAAGGTGGCGATCTGATGCAGGTAGTCGTCGGAGAGATACGTGACGAGGTAGTTCATCGGCGGGTACCTGCGGCGCCCTTCACGGAAGTTCTGCAACTGATTGAACAGATATTCCGCCGGCTTGCCGGCGAGGCGCGGGAAGTAGTCGTTGTCGGTACCTTGCCCATGCGAGCCATGGCAGGCCGTGCAGCCTTGCACGCGCGCTTCCATCGTGTCGGGGGCCTTCGGTTGAGTCTGCGCTTTCGCTGCGCTATAGACACCCGCGGTGCCGATCAACAGAAGGGCAAGCAACGGGCGGAAGAGGCGTCTTGAAGACACGCGTAACTCCATCAGAATCGGGGACCTGACCGAACTTCGGGCGGCTCGGTGTGAAGGACAGCCGTCGCCGCGGCGACGCAGCATTCTATCATCGAAGGGTAATGGTGACTATTTGCCGCATTAGAGACGGTTCCAGGTGTGACCGCCATGCGACAGTGTGTCGCGTTATGCCGGTTTCGGACTTTGGTTGCGTCACGGATCGTGGTCGACGTCTTTGCCTCAAAAATAATCACGGCGGCGTCGCCGCAAACGTGATGCCGTGTGACGCATTCGATCAAGCCAGGTTGAACCGATCCCCGCGCGCGCCATCGAAGCGTACACTTCCGGGCTCGCCGGCCGTCGTGCAGACGATGCGCCTCGCCGGCCCGCCTATGTTCCGTTCGTTCTCATCCGCTATCGGCCTTACATGAAGCTATTCGATTTCTCCTCGTCGACGCTGCGAGCGTTGATGTCCGGCGCGGTGGCGCTGGCCATGTCGTCCACCGCGTTCGCGCATGCGCATCTGATCTCGAGCGTGCCGGCCGCGAACGCCGACGCCGTCGCGCCTACCGACCTGACGATCCATTTCACCGAGCCGCTCGAGCCCGCATTCAGCAAGATCACACTCGCCGATGCAAGCGGCAAGCCCGCGACGCCGGGCGCGTCGACGGTCGATAGCGCGGACGCCCGCGTGATGCACCTCGCGCTGCCTCAGTTGACGAGCGGCCGCTATGCGGTGCACTGGATCGCGGTGGCCACCGACGGCCATCGTACCCATGGCGACTTCGCGTTCAACGTCAAATGAACTTCGACGGACTGTGGATCGGGCAGGTCGCAATGGCCGCGCTCATGAACGTCTCGTTCGGCTTCGCCGTCGGCTCGGCGCTACTCGGCGCATGGCTCGCGAGGGACGGGCTCCAGGGCACTTCACCGGCGCGTCCCGGCTGGATGCGCGCGCAACGCTCGATGCTCGCGGCCACCATCGTGCTGGTGCTCGCGGATCTCGGCTGGCTCCTGTATCAGGCGGCGTCGATGAGCGGTGTCGCGTTGTCCGCGGCGTTCGGCGTGGTGCCGACGGTGCTGACGCAAACGCATGTCGGCTATGGCTGGAGCGTTGCGTTCGGCGGCGCGCTGGTGCTGCTCGGCACCGCGCTGAGCCATGGCACGGGCATGCTGCGCAATACGCTGCTGTGGCTCGCGGTGCTCGCGATCGCGGCGGGTAAGGCGTCGCTCGGTCATGCGGCCGATGCCGGCGTGGTGTCGGCCGCGATCGGCATGCAGACGCTGCACGTGCTCGCAACGAGCGTATGGGGCGGACTCGCGATGGCCTCCGGCCTGGCGGTGCTGCCGGCGCTCGGGGCATCCACCGCGCGGGGCATGCTGATCCGCACGGCGACCCAGGTGTCGAACGTGTCGATCGTCGCGGTCGCGTTGGTGTTGCTGTCGGGCGTCTTCAATGCGGTGCGCGACTCGGGCAGTTCGTTCGAAGCGATTCAGGCGAGCTCGTGGGGTCATGTGCTGACGTTGAAGCTCGTGCTGGTCGCGCTCGCGCTGGTGCTCGGCGCGCTGAACCGCACATCGGCGCTGCCACGCCTGCGTCGCACCGCATCGACGATGGACGCGCACACCTTCGTCAACGTGATGTATCTGGAAGCGCTCCTGATGATCGGCGTGTTCGTCGTCGCGGCCGCGTTGTCACACACCGTGCCGGCGTTCGCTGCGCTCGGTTGAACGCGCGGCGCGGCATAGGCGATTGACCAATCGGCGATGGATGCGCGACGGCCGCGCGCGTCCATCGTGCGTCAGTTCTACGACAGCACCCGCGGATGCGCGCCGCGTAAAAGGCGCCGCACTGCGAAGCCCGCTTACTCGAAGCCGAGGCGATGACCGAGAATCGGCGCGCAGAACAACGCGATCGCGCAGCCCGCGGCCTTGCCTTCGAGTTCGGCGCCGGCCGCGTGCGAGCCGACCATCTGCGTGAGCAGATCGAAGACCTGCGGCAGGCAGTACAGCACCGCCGCGGCGATAAAGCATTTCCCGACTACCGAGATGTTCCATCCGCGCTCGTACGCGAGCATCGCGCCGATGATGCGCAGCACGCCGAAAGCAACCAGCGCGCCGACCGCCGCCTGTTCGCGGATCAGATAGTCAGGAAGGAATTCGCCCATGGTGCTCCTCGCTGCATGCGTTGTTGGCATGCATTTCAGCAAGGAGCAGGCCATACGTATGTCCGATACCGAACAAACGTCGCGAAAGCCAGGCGGGATAAGGCTCGGCGGGGAGTGATGCAGGTCGGGGCGGCAGCGCTCGAACGCCGGTTCGAGCCGGCTGGTCCGGGATGTTACGTTACTGCGACGGCCCGCGCGTCACGTGGCCCGCCGGCGGCGTTCCGCCTGCTTCGCTCAGGTGTTCAGATCACCATTCGGCGACGCTGCCGTCCGCGTGACGCCACACCGGATTGCGCCAGCGGTGACCGACCTTCGCCATCTCGCGCACCTTCTCTTCGTTGACCTCGATGCCGAGTCCGGGGCCCTGAGGAATCGACACGAAGCCGTCTTCGTACTTGAAGACTTGCGGATTCTTGATGTAATCGAGCAGGTCATTGCCCTGGTTGTAGTGGATGCCGAGGCTCTGTTCCTGGATGAACGCGTTGTAGCTGACCGCGTCGATCTGCAGACAGGTTGCGAGCGCGATCGGGCCGAGCGGGCAATGCAGCGCGAGCGCGACGTCGTAGGCTTCCGCCATCGCGGCGATCTTGCGGCACTCGGTGATGCCGCCCGCGTGCGACGCGTCCGGCTGGATGATGTCGACGTAGCCGCCCGACAGGATGTGCTTGAAATCCCAGCGCGAATAGAGACGCTCGCCGAGCGCGATCGGCGTGTTGGTCTGATTGACGATGTCGCGCAGCGCCTCGGCGTTTTCCGACAGCACCGGCTCTTCGATGAACAGCAGCTTGTACGGGTCGAGTTCCTTGGCGAGCACCTTCGCCATCGGCTTATGCACGCGGCCGTGGAAGTCCACGCCGATTCCGATGTTCGGCCCGACCGCCTCGCGCACCGCCGCGACGTTGTTGATCACGCCTTGCACCTTGTCGAAGGTGTCGATGATCTGCAGCTCTTCCGAGCCGTTCATCTTGACGGCCTTGAAGCCGCGCTCGACCACCGCGCGTGCGTTGTTCGCGACATCGCTCGGACGGTCGCCGCCGATCCACGAGTACACCTTGATTTTGTCGCGCACCTGGCCGCCGAGCAGCGCATGCACCGGTACGCCGTGATGCTTGCCCTTGATGTCCCACAGCGCCTGATCGACGCCGGCGATCGCGCTCATCGTGATCGGGCCGCCGCGATAGAAGCCCGCGCGGTACATCACCTGCCAGTGATCCTCGATCAACAGCGGGTCCTTGCCGATCAGATAATCGGATAGTTCCTCGACGGCCGCGGCGACCGTATGCGCGCGGCCTTCCACCACCGGCTCGCCCCAACCGACGATGCCCTCGTCGGTCTCGATCTTGAGGAAGCACCAGCGCGGCGGGACGATGAAAGTTTCGAGCTTGGTGATTTTCATGGTGTGTGTCTCCGGTGTCGATCGGAGTTGGCACTTTGGCGCTTACTCCGAACCCATGCAAAGCAGGTCTGCGGGCATGCAAAATTTCGGGGAATTCCATGCTACAACAAAACTGCATTAAAATACTATTAATAGTACTATTTGCCACATAGTGGTGAGATCTGCCAACTTACCGCCACGTTGCGCGACGGGATCATCAACCGCGAGGAGAAAACCATTACGCACGATCTGCACGGGCGAGTCGCCCAACTGCTGGCGACCGCGATTCTGCGCGGCGACTATGCGCCGGAGTCGATCCTGCCTCGTGAAGCCGAGTTAATGGAGATGTTCGGCGTGAGCCGCACGGTGCTGCGCGAGGCGCTGCGCACGTTGACGTCGAAAGGGCTGATCGAATCGCGGCCGCGCGTGGGTACGCGCGTGCGGGTCAAGTCCGCGTGGAATCTGCTCGATGCCGATCTGCTCGACTGGTATTCGCGCGTCGCCGAGCCGATGGCGTTCGCGCTCAAGCTCCAGGAAATGCGCGAGATGATCGAGCCTTACGCCGCCGGCCTCGCGGCCGCCGCGCACACCGACGACACGTTGGGTGCGCTTGCGGCCGCGCATACCGCGATGGTGGCGGCGCGCAACGTCGACGAATGGGTGCGCGCGGATCTGCAGTTCCACCTGTGCGTGCTCACCGCGTGCAGCAACGAGCTGCTGATCCCGCTTGGCGCGCTGATCGAGCGCACGCTCGAGGCACAATTGCGGCTCAATGCGAAACGCGCCGATGTGTTCAACGCGTCGCTCGCCGAGCACACGGCGGTGTTCGACGCGATCCGCGCGCGCGATGCCGCCGCGGCGTACGCGGCGATGGCGTCATTGCTCGGCGTGACGCGCGGGCGAATCGAAGGCTGAGGCGGACGTCGGCGCATTCGGTCTCAATCCATTGCCGCATGAGCGATCGACGCATCCGGTGCCTTGTGCGACGGCCGGATCAGCAGCAACAGCGGGATGACCAGCAGCGTCGCCACGAACATCAGCTTGAAGTCGTTCAGATACGCGACCATCGCCGCCTGCTGCGTGATCGACGCGTTCAGCGCCGCGATGTCATAGTTCGAGCCGCTGTTGAGCATCGACTGGAGCGCCGGATTGAACGCGGTGACGTTCGCAGCGAGGTCCGCGTGCGAGATCTGCGTGTTGCGCGTCATCAGCGTCTGCACGATCGAAATGCCGATACTGCTGCCGATGTTGCGCATCAGGCTATAAGTCGCGGTGCCGTCCGCGCGCAGCTCCGGCGACAGCGTCGAGAACGTCAGCGTGGACAGCGGCACGAACACGAGGCCGAGTCCGAAGCCCTGGATCACGCCGGGCCACACGATGTCCGATGCCGATAGCACGATCGTGTACTGCATCATCTGCCACAGTGCGAACGCCGATATCAGGAAACCGCAGAGCAGCAACAGCCGCGCATCGACGCGCTTGAGCAGCCGGCCGGCGATCAGCATCGCGACCATCGTGCCGGCGCCGCTCGGTGCGGTGACGAGGCCCGTGGTCGCGACCGGATAGCCCATCAGGTTTTGCAGCATCGGCGGCAGCAGCGCACGGGTCGCGTACATCACCGCGCCGATCACGAAGATGAACAATGTGCCGGTCGCGAAGTTCGGATCTTTCAGCAACTTGTACTTGAAAAACGAGCGCTCGCCGATCGTCGCCGTGTGCACGAGAAAGAACGCGAAGCTGATTGCTGCGACGAGCGCCTCGATCACGATCTCGATCGACGAAAACCAGTCGAGCTGCTCGCCGCGATCGAGCATCGCCTGCAACGCGCCGATCGCGAGGCCGAGCGTGATGAAGCCGAACGCGTCGAACTTCACGTCGTGTTTCGGCTCGCGCGTCGGCAGGAAGCTCGCGACGCCGAACAGCGCGATCGCGCCGATCGGCACGTTGATGAAGAACACCCAGCGCCAGTTGTAGCTATCGGTGAGCCAGCCGCCGAGCGTCGGACCGAGGATCGGCCCGACCATCACGCCCATGCCCCACACGGCCATCGCCTGGCCCTGCTTTTCGCGCGGGTTGATGTCGAGCAGGATCGACTGCGACAGCGGCACCAGCGACGCGCCGAAGATCCCTTGCAACAGACGCGACACGACGATCTGCGGCAGCGTCTCGGAGAGTCCGCACAACGCGGAAGACACGGTGAAGCCGCCGATCGCGATCAGCAGCAGCCGCTTCACGCTGAGGCGATCCGCCAGCCAGCCGGTGAGCGGCGTGGCGATCGCGGCGGCGACGATATAGGAGGTCAGCACCCACGTGATCTCGTCCTGCGACGCGGACAGCGTGCCTTGCATATGCGGCAGCGCCACGTTGGCGATCGTGCTGTCGAGCGTCTGGATCAGCGTCGCAAGCATGATCGAGATCGTGATCATCGGCCGGTTGAGCAGCTCAGTGGCGCTCGCCGACGTGGAGGCGGAAGACATGGACGGTGGGGAGGGTCGATATAGTAAGCATGCTTAGTATATCGTCGATACGGGTTGGCGCTATCGGGAGTTGTGCTGAGGATAGAACGCACACGCAGTTGCGCTGTACGCCGAAGTGCTTCCGTATAATCCGCGCATGAAAACCCAATTCGAAGAGCGCTTCGGCTTTCTGATCTACGACGTCGGCCGGCTGGCTGGCAAGCGGTTCGACGATCTCGCGAGGTCGTCGGTCGATCTGACGCGCGCGCAGTGTCGCGTGCTGGCCTATCTCGGCCACTACGGCGACATCAATCAGGCCCGGCTGGCGGATCTGCTCGAGGTCGCGCCGATCTCGGCGGGCCGGCTGCTCGACCGGATGGAGGAGGGCGGCTGGATCGAGCGGACCGCGAATCCGCAGGATCGCCGCGAGCGCCAGGTGCGCATGACGCCGAAGGCTGAGCGCACGCTCGGCAAGGCGCGCAAGGTCGGCGACGAGGTCGCGCTCGAAGCGCTCAATGGTTTCAGCGATGAAGAAGCGGCGCAGTTGATCGCGCTGCTGCAGCGGGTGCGCGGCAATCTGAGCCGGATCGTGGATCGCTGAAGCGTCGCGGTGTTGGCGCGACGCCGAAGTCTTTCGCGCGAGCCGGGGTTACGTTGAGCTCGCGCTTCAAATCACGTTATCTGGATTCCGACGCCGGCGTGGCGCCGCTCGGCGGGACCAGCTCGTAACAGCCCGGCGCCACCGACGTTTTTGCTTTTGCATCCGGTTGCTGCGGATCGATGCATTTGAACGCGCTCTGATCGCGCTGCACGAAGATCGTGTCGGCGGGACCGTTGTTGACCACGGCGACGATCTTGTAGCCGTCCTGCAGCAGCGTCGCGAGCATGGTGGAACTGGCGCGCCATTGACTGTCGGCGGTGCTCGGCGTTTGAGCTTGTGCGATGAGGGCGGCGGTCGTGCCGGCGAGCGTGAGCGCAGCGGTGGTTGCGGCGAGCGCGACGGTGCGGAGCGTCATTAAGGAGCCTCTCGAAGTTGCGACGGAATTGCGGAAGGAAGCCGGAGGTGCCAACCAAACCCGCGGCGCTTCACTGCCCATACCCTGCGACGCCGCTGCTCATCGTTCGTTCCATCAGAAACTCGCGCAACGCTCGCTGGCAAGCCATGCTCGCCATCCGCCAAACTCCGAGATATCGGTTCCCGACTGCACGCCATACGGCTCGCAGAGGAAACCGGTAACCCACGAACCGTCGACGAGTTCGACCTTCCCCAGAACCAGCGGAGGCGGAACGGTCGAAATAAACGAGCCGAACTCCGCGCTGGGCATTTCCCACACTTCGACAGCAATTTTTGCGCCGCCATCGGTGACGCGCCACAGGCCTGGACGCCTCGTGCCGTCCGCCGACGCAGGCAGCGCCGACAACCGGTATTGCGCGGCAGTCTGAGTGGCCTGCAAGAGCCGCGCGCGTCGGGCAAGCAGATCGCGGTTGAGGGGCAACCCTTGCATGTGTGCGCCGCAGACCGCGATCCGCATGCGATCGTGGCTCGCCGCGCATCGTTCGCCGCGCGGCTCCGGCTCGACGGTTAGACCTCCGACGCAGTGCACGCCGCTCTTTCGTTGCAGCAGGTCGGCCACACCCAACAGATACTGGTCGGTGAACGCGCGGCCAAAGACGGTCACGCCCCAGGGCAGACCATTCTTCATGAAACCGGTCGGCGTAGCGACGGCGGCATAGTCCAGCAGATTCATGAAGTTGGTGTAATAGCCGAGCAGGGAGTTCGGACCAATGGGGTCGCGCTCCAACTCGTCGAGCGTCACGGCACGCGGATACGTCGGCGTCAGAACGAAATCGAGTGAATCGATCGACGCATCGCAGACGGCCTTCAATTCCTGCAAGCGGTACTGCGCGCGAAACAGTTCGACCGCGCTCGCGCCGGGTGCCTTCGCCAACACATCGCGAATGACGGGCAAAACCGCGGCGGGTTTCTCCGTCATCAACTCGCCCGCCACGCTGTAACGCTCGGCCACCCACGGCCCCTGATAGAGCAGATTGGCGGTTTCGACAAACGGCGTGAAGTCGATTTCGACAGCTTCACCACCTGCTTCTTCGAGCAACGCGCGCACCTTCGCGAACAGCCCGGGGCTCTCGGAACAGCCGGCGAATTCCAGTTGCGCCGGCACGCCGAACTTGAACGCCGTGGGCTCGCCAAACGCGCGTGCCGTATTCCATTGCGGATTCGCGCGGCTGTATGCATCGCGAGGATCGGGGTGCGCGCTCAACGCAAGCAACTCGCTCGCTTCTTCCGCCGTCGCCGTGAAGAACGTCACGCAATCGAGCGTGCGGCACGCGGGCACCACACCCGCGGTGGACAGCAGGCCTTTAGTCGGCTTGAGACCGACGAGATTGTTCAGCGCGGCAGGCACGCGACCGGAACCGGCCGTGTCGGTCCCGAGCGCGAAACTGGCGACGCCGAGCGCGACCGCGAGTGACGACCCCGCGCTCGAGCCGCCCGACGGATAGTCGGGATGCACGCTATTGCGACACTTGCCATACGGCGACCGGGTGCCGTTCAGACCGGTCGCAAACTGGTCGAGATTGGCTTTGCCGAGCGGCACCGCGCCGAGCGCGATCAATTGTGCAACGACGCTCGCCGATTGCGACGGCGTGTACGCGAACACGGGGCACGCGGCGGTTGTCTGAATGCCGGCGAGATCGATGTTGTCCTTGATCACGAACGGAACGCCATAGAGCGGCAGGCTTTCGACGTCCTGGGTGTCGAGCCAGTCGAGGTAGGGCGCGACTTCATCTTCGGTCAGAAGATGGATGAACAGATTGAACGATGGATTGAGCGCCGCAGCTTTTTCGAGCAGTTCAGCGACGAGCCTGCGCGGTGTGAGCGTTCCATCACGGTATGCGCAGCGAAGTGTCGGGAGGCGAAGATCGAATGACGAGAATGAAGACATGGTTTGCGTCCAGATAATTAGTGACGTTCGACGACGGCGACGCGTTGCCCCGCGCGCACGGGCGAACCCGGCGCCACGTAGATCTCGCCGACCGTTCCGGCGCACGGCGCACACACCGCGATTTCCATCTTCATCGACTCGATGATGAGCAGCACGTCGCCCGCGTCGACCGCGTCGCCGGTTTTCACCTTGACTTGCCAGAGGCTGCCGGCGATCTCGCTGTCCACGGCGACTTCGCCGTCGTGAAGCGGAGCTAACTGAGTGTCTTCGGTGACCGGCGTCTCGAACGTGACTTCCGAGGTGCCCGCTTCACGCCACCGCGCGCGCTCGGCCTGGAAGGCCGCCTGCTGTCTTGAACGGAACTGCTCGATGCTGGCCGATTCGCTAGCGAGAAACGCCTGATAGTCCGGCAACGAAAGCTCGGACTCTTCAATCCGCAACGGAAAACGCCCAAGCGGAAAGTCCGCGCGGATGCGCAACAGTTCGTCGGCCGATACTTCGTAGAAACGAATCTGGTCGAAGAAGCGCAGCAAATAATGCTGACCGGCGAAATCCGCGACTTCGCGGTAGCGATTCCACATCTGCAACGTGCGGCCGACGAATTGATAGCCGCCCGGCCCCTCCATGCCATACACGCACAGATACGCGCCGCCGATGCCGACCGAGTTCTCCGCGGTCCACGTACGGGCCGGATTGTATTTCGTCGTGACCAGCCGGTGACGAGGGTCGAGCGGTGTCGCGACGGGTGCGCCGAGGTACACGTCGCCGAGGCCCATCACCAGATAGCTCGCCTCGAAGACGATTTGCCTGACCGCGTCGATGGAGTCGAGGTCGTTGATGCGGCGAATGAATTCGAGGTTGCTCGGGCACCACGGCGCGTTCTTGCGCACGGTGGTCATATATTTTTCGATCGCGAGCTGGCACGCGGGGTCGTCCCATGACAGCGGCAGATGAACGACCCGCGACGGCACGCGCAGATCCTTCTGCAACAAGACCTCGTCCCACGCCCGCGCGACGATGTCGAGCAACCTGGCGAGCGGCAGATCCTCGGGTCGGTAGTGGATCTGCAGCGAACGGATGCCCGGCGTGAGATCGATGACGCCAGTCAGATGCTGCGCTTCGAGGGACTGCATCAGCGCATGTCCGCGAAACCGTGCCACGAGGTCGAGCTCCGCTGGACCGATTTCGAGCAGCAGATGTGTGTCGCCGGATACACGTGCGACGAGTCTGTCGCGGTCCGCGCCGGTATCGAGCACGATCGGCGACGTCAGCGATGCTCTTCTTTCGCTCGGCGCACTCGGTGCAATCTCGAGGCTCTCCAGTTCCCGACGACGCTCACGCGCAGCCGCACGCGCTTCTTCGACTTCGACGGGCGCGAAGCGGATCCTGTCGCCTGCTTTCAACTGGCCGATCTGCCAGAGGTCCGCCTCGATGATCGTCACCGGACAGACGAAGCCGCCGAGACTCGGGCCGTCGGGTCCGAGAATCACGGGCATGTCGCCGGTAAAGTCGACGGCGCCGACCGCGTACGGATTATCGTGAATGTTCGACGGATGCAGTCCAGCCTCGCCGCCGTCCTCGCGCGCCCACTCGGGTTTCGGTCCGATCAGGCGCACGCCGGTACGGCTGGAGTTGAAGTGAACCTCCCACTCGGTGTCGAGCAGCTGCGCGATATAGCGGGCGCTGAAGTATTCGGGTGCGCCGTGCGGGCCATAGATCACGCGAACGGTGCGCACGCCGTCGAGCGTCGGCGCGTCGACGAGCGCCGCGCCGGCCTGTGCATCGTCGAGCGGATAAAGATGCAGCACGTCGCCCGCGCGGATCGCGCGGCCGCCATGTCCGCCGAACTGGCCGAGCGTGAAGGTGCTGCGGCTGCCGAGATACAGTGCGACGTCGAAGCCGCCGCGCACGCACAGATAAGCGCGCGCGCCCGTGCCGCGTATCGTGCCGAGCGCGAGCGTCGAACCCGCCGGCACATGGAGGCTCGTGTTCAGCGGCTGAGCGACATCGTCGAGCAGCACCGGAATCTGCGCGCCGGTGATGGCGACCACGGCATCCCTGTTGAAGCGCAGCGTCGGCCCGCTCATCGTGACTTCGAGAGCGGCGGCGTCGGCCGCATTGCCGAGCAGGCGATTGCCGAGCCGCATCGCCCGGTCATCCATCGGCCCCGACGGCGGGATGCCGACTGCCCAGTAGCCCAGGCGGCCGGGATAGTCCTGCACCGTCGTCTGCGTGCCGCCGCTGACGACTTCGACCGTGCCGGCCCGATACCTGAGCCCTTCGAGACATCGAGTCCACGGTTCGCCCGACGCGAACGGCCGGTCGCGCAGAATCTGGCGCAGATAGTCGCGATTGGTCTCGACGCCGTAGAGTCGGGTGTTGCGCAGCGCATCGTCGAGCGCATCGCGCGCTTCATCGCGAGTCGGCGACCACGCGATCACTTTCGCGAGCATCGGGTCGAAGTAAGGCGGCACTTCGCAACCGGCCTCGATCCATGTATCGATGCGCAATGCGCGCCCGTCGGCATTCGGGAACGCGACATCGGTCAAGAGGCCCGGACTCGGTTTGAAATCACGCCCCGGATCTTCCGCATAGAGTCGCGCCTGGATCGCGTGCCCTCGCGGCGTTAGACTCGCCGCCAGGTGCTTCAGCGGCGCGAGCGTGCCGGCCGCCAGTTCGATCATCCAACGCACGAGGTCGACGCCCCACACCTGTTCGGTGACGCCGTGCTCGACCTGCAGACGCGTATTGACCTCGAGGAAGTAGAACTGTTCGGCGGCGCTGTCGTACACGAATTCGACGGTGCCGGCGGAGCGATAGTCGACGGCTTTCGCGAGCTTGACCGCTGCCTCGCAGAGCGCGGCCTGAATGCCGTCCGGCAGGCAGGGGGCGGGCGTTTCCTCGAGCACCTTCTGATTGCGCCGCTGCACCGAGCAGTCACGCACGCCGAGCGCGAGCGCGTCGCCTTTGCCATCGCCGAATACCTGCACTTCCAGATGCCGGGCCCGTTCGATGTACTTCTCCAGAAACACGCCGGCATCGCTGAAATTGTTTTCGCCGAGGCGCTTCACGGCATCGAAATGGGCGCCGAGTTCGTCGGCGTTCCAGCACACCCGCATGCCGATGCCGCCGCCGCCCGCGGTGCTCTTCAGCATCACCGGATAGCCGATGGCCTGTGCCGCCGCGAGCGCCGCCGGCAAGTCCGCGAGCAGCCCGGTGCCTTCGAGCATCGGCACCCCTTCGTTGGCCGCGATTTCGCGGGCCGTGTGCTTGAGGCCGAACGCGCGAAGCTGCGCGGGGGTCGGTCCGATGAACGCGATGCCGGCCGCTTCGCAGGCTTCGCCGAACGCCGCGTTCTCCGATAAGAAGCCGTAGCCGGGATGGATCGCCTGCACGCCTTCGCGACGCGCAATCGCGAGGATCTTGTCCACGTCGAGATAAGTCAGCGCGGCCGGACCCTCGCCGAGCGCATGCGCGACAGGCGCTTCGCTGACGTGGCGGCTCGCTCGGTCGGCTTGCGCATAGATGGCGACGCCGGTGACGTCGAGTTCGCGCAACGTCCTGAGAATGCGGCACGCGATAGCGCCGCGATTGGCGATCAGAATCTTCTCGAACATGGAAGGTGTGTTGATTCGAAGGCGGGCCGTCCCGCCGTGGGAATGGCCGGCCGTGGTCGTCCACGGCCGAGGTCGCGTCAGCGATGCGTCTGGGTCAGTTCTTCGCGCGTACGGCTGAAGTACCGGCCCGAGCGAACCAGCATGAGGAGAAAAAGCCAGTGGCGGATGCGCTTCAATTCCATATCAGCAGCTCCGCGGGCGTCGGGTTGTAGGCGTTGCACGGATTGTTCAGCTGCGGGCAGTTGGAGATCAGTACGATCACGTCCATCTCCGCGCGCAATTCGACGTATTTGCCCGGCGCAGAAATGCCGTCTTCGAAGCTGAGCCCGCCCGTGGCCGTGACCGGCACGTTCATGAAGAAGTTGACGTTCGCGCCGATGTCCTGCTTCGACAGGCGGCCGTCATGTGCGCAGGCACGCAGGAAGTTGTCGCGGCAGCTGTGCATGTAGCGCTTCTCCAGGGCGTAGCGCACCGTGTTGCTTTCCTGCGCGCAGGCGCCGCCGAGCGTATCGTGGCGGCCGCACGTGTCGGCGACGATCGTCAGCATCGGGTTGCCGAGGTTCGAGTACAGCACCGAGCCCGACGTCAGGTAGAGGCTTTTTTGCCGGCGCAACGTGCGTTGCGGGTCGAAGCGCTCGCGCGGATCGGCGAGGCTGTAGAACAGCGTGTCGACCGCCTGGTTGCCTTCGAGATCGACGATGCGCAGCGTTTGCCCGGCCTTCACCTCGTGAAGCCACGGCTCGCCGGCGGCGAGTGTCTCGCGATAGACCGCGGTTTCCGGACGTTTGTCGCTGACGATAAGCGTGCTGGTCATAAGCGTGGCCTTCGCTCAAAGAAAGAAGCGTTCTGTGTTGATGAAACCACGTGCGTTCTCTTCGCATGCGGTGCGGCAAACTTCGGCGACCTCGGGCCGCGCGTCGCTCAACTCGAGCTTGACGGGCCTCGGCGCGTACTCGGGGTTCGGGTCGAGCGGGTGCTGGATCGCGGTGAGCACGACGAGCGTGTTCATCGGTGCGTAGAACTCCACGTAGTTGCCGGCTTTTGAGTTTCCTGGCACGAAACTGAGAACGCCGTCGTCGCTGACATCGACACGGCTGAACAGATTGAGCGTCATCAGCAGGTCAGTGATGCCGAGCCCCCACTTGCCCATTTCGACGAGCAGGTTGTCCGTGCCCGTTGCGATAGAACGCGTTGCGCAGCTCCTGGTAGCGGCCCGCGCCGTATCGTTCGCGGACCTCGTCGGCGTTCGAAGCTCCGCCGATGCTGTCGTGCCAGCCACAGGTATCCGCGACGATCGCGGCAAGCACGCGGCCCATGTCGGAGTACAGGCAGTGCCCGACCGTGAGCCTGGCCGTGTGCTGGCACTTCAACGAATCCGGCAGATTGAGCCGTTCGCTCTTTTCCGTCGCGTTGACCATCATCACGCTGACGTTCGCACCGCCGCGCAGGTCGGTAATGCGCAGCGATCGACCACGCTTGACGATCAGCGACGTATGGCCGCCGCCCGGGACGGTTTCTTCAAGCAATAAGGTCGTATCTGAGTTCATACCTGAGTTCCCTTCAGTCGGAGACCAGTTCGATAGGCGATGCGCCTCGCACGGCAGCCTCGGCGATATGCACGGCGGACATGGAATCGCGGCTACGGTCGAGCGCAATGTTGTAGGTGATGCGCGCGCCATAGGCGCCCGGCGCCTGCGGGTCGACGCGCACCTTGTCGAAAACCAGCACGCGGCTTCCCAACGTGAAGCCTTCTTTCAGGTCATGCGTGACCATGAAGATCGTGAGCTTCGCTTCGCGCCACAGGTCGGAGAGCAGCTCATGCATGTCCTTGCGGATGCCGGGGTCGAGCGCGCCGAACGGTTCGTCGAGCAGCAGCACGCGAGGCTTCATCATCAGCGCCTGCGCGATCGCGAGGCGTTGCTGCATGCCGCCCGACAGTTGCTGCGGAAACTTGTTCAAGGCCGCGCCCAGACCGACGCGCTCGAGCATGGCCGCTGCCTCGTCTTGCGCCACGCGCCGACGGGCACCGAATAGCCGGCCGGTGAACTTCGCCTGTGGAAGCTCCAGCCCGAGCATCACGTTGCGCAACACGCTCAGATGGTCGAACACCGAGTAGCGTTGAAACACGACGCCGCGATGCCTGTCCGGTTCGCCGGGCAGCGGCTTGCCGTCCAGCAGGATCTCGCCGCGCGTCGCGCGCTCCTGACCCAGCAGCAGGCGCAGAAACGTCGACTTGCCGCAGCCGGACGCGCCGACCATCGAACAGAACTCGCCTTCCTTGACGGTCAGATTCAAACGCTCGAGCACGACCTGGTCGCCGTACTCTTTCCAGACGTTGCGGACTTCGATCATCGCGCGCCTCCGTACCACGGGAAGCACCATTGCGTGATCCGGCGCAGCAGCTCGTCGGTGAGCCATGCGAGCAGCGTGATCCACGCGACGTACGGCAGGATCAGATCCATCGACAGATAGCGGCGCACGAGAAAGATGCGGTAGCCGAGGCCATCGGTCGACGCGATCGCTTCGGCGGCGATCAGAAAGAGCCACGCCGCGCCGAGAGAAAGACGCGTCGCCGCCAGCAGACGCGGCAGCAGTTGCGGCAGCACCAGACGCAGAATCAGCGTCCAGCTGGTGGCGCCGAGCGTCTGCGCCTTGACCCACAGCTCGACCGGAATCTCGCGGGCGCGAGCATGCAGATCGCGAATGATCACCGGCGTGATGCCGACGACGATCAGCACGACCTTCGACAACTCGTCGAGCCCGAACACGATGAACAGGACCGGCAGCACCGCCAGCGGCGGCACCATTGAGATCACGGTGATGAATGGCGACAGCGTCGCGCTGACGAGCGGAAACGAACCGGTCGCGATCGCGGCCACCAGTGCGATCACGGCACTGACGACAAGGCCGATGCCGAGCCGCCGCAAGCTCGACAGCGTGTCGGTCCACGACAGATACTCGCCGGTGCGCTTGTCCTCGGTGAAGGCGGCCGACTTCACCGCGTCGCTCATTTGCGCCGCGCTCGGCAGCAGCTTGTCATCGGGATTGAGCGAGAGTCGCATCGAGGACCCGGCGAAGTAGACCGCGAACAGCACGACGAACGGCAGCAGGAGCAGCATCAAGCCGCCGATCCGGCTCGGATGTCGATTGATGAGTCGCATGGTGAGCGCCTGGTTGGAAAGCTGGGGTGCGAGCCCGCGATAGCGAGCCCCCGGCGAGTGCCTGGACGGTCCGTGTCAGAGCTTGCCCGCGACCGCCATCGCGACGTAGGTCGGATCGAAACGCAGCTTGACGTTGTTCTTGTTGCCGACGACGACGCCCTTGTTGAACGCCATGCCGACCGCGTCCGCGCTCTTCGCGTCCTGTCCGAGCAGGCCGTGATCGAAAGAGAACTTCGCGACGCGCGTCATGATCTTCGGCATGTCGGCGCTGGTGACGAAGTCGAGCGCGGCTTGCGGCGAATAGAAGAGGGCGGTCGTCGCCAGTTGGCCCTTGAAGTTGGCGAGATCGGTGCCCGAGGCCTTCGCCATCGCGGTCAGCGCGGACGTGCTGGCCGCGGAGTCGGTGTGCATCAGCGCGACCATTTCGAACCATGCACCGGTCAGCGCTTTGCCGAGGGCGGGGTTCTGCTGCAACGTCTTCGTGTTGACGACCATCATGTCCATGATTTCGCCCGGGGATCTTGCTGGAGTCGAAGACTTCGCTGACGTTCGGCTGCGACTTCAGATCGGCGAGCATCGGATTCCAGGTGACCGCGTTGTGAACCGTGGGGGTCGCGAATGCGCCCGAGATGTCGGCATCCGAGGTGTTCACGACCTTGAGGTCGCGCTCGCTCATGTGAGCGCTTTCGAGCGCGCGTGCGAGCAGGTAGTGGGAGACGGAAAACTGCACGAGGTTGACCTGTTGGCCCTTCAGGTCGGCGATCTGCTTGCCCTTGCCCTTCATCAGCACGCCGTCGTTGCCGTTCGAGTAGTCGCTGACGATCAGGGCCGTCGAATCCACGCCGCCGGAGGCGGGAATCGTGAGCGCGTCCATGTTGGTCATCGCGCAGCCGTCGAACTTGCCGGCCGTGTACTGATTGATGGACTCGACGTAGTCGTTCAGCTGCACGACGTCGACATTGATGCCGTATTTCCTGGCCCATTTGGACACGATGCCCTGGGTTTTCGCCTCACCCCACGGCATCCAGCCGGCGTAGATGGTCCAGCAGACCTTGAAGTCGTTGCGGCCCGCGGCGAACGTGGGGCTCGAGGCGAAGGTGGCGAGGGAGACGGCGGCAATGCCAAGACAGCGAACGAGCTTGAACATGGGTTGACCTCGGAGGGGACGGTTAGCGACGGCAGGGAGCAGCGCAAACATCGCGTTCTCTCCCGGGCTTTTGTCCCGCCGTGTAACCTCGCCTGAGGTCGACAGCTCTCGGACCAGCACCTGCGTGAAGCAGGCCGGAACCCTAGCCGTCCATTTCCAGATTGTTTGTCGAACCGGAGGTTGCGCCGGCTCCTTGCGCGCTCTTTAAAGCGGGAAGTGTGCCAGGGGCCATACCGCGGGTTGGTCGTTAGCTTTGTGCGGCGAAGGGCAGGTTTTTGCCCTGGGGCGGGGAAGGTGTGCACTGGTGTGTGTCAGGGAGTGCACTCGATTCGGGCGTGAGAGGACGGGTATCCGACTCAGCGATGCCAGACAAGATGTAGCGGTCGTAGCGGGCTGCCTTGCTGCTCGCATGCGTCTGCGCCGTTCGAACCTGTTATTTGATGCCATCCCTATCGAATGCGAAACGAACCGCAAGTCAATGTCGTCCGGCAGATTCCACGCAGCGTGTGGGTTCTAGGATGTGTGAGTCTTTTCATGGACATCTCATCCGAAATCATCCACAGCCTGCTGCCGATGTTTCTGCTGGCAAGCCTTGGCGCCGGCGCCGGCACGATTGGGCTCATCGAGGGCATCGCGGAGGCCACGGCCCAGATGGTCAAGGTGTTTTCGGGAACGCTGAGTGACTACCTCGGCAACCGAAAGTGGCTCGCCGTAGCAGGGTATTCGCTCGGCGCAATGAGCAAGCCGCTTTTTGCCATTGCGTCGTCGGTTGGAGTCGTGGTGACGGCGCGCGTCATTGACCGTGTCGGCAAGGGCGTTCGCGGTGCGCCTCGCGATGCACTCATCGCGGATGTCACGCCGCAGCACCTGCGTGGCGCGGCCTTCGGCCTGCGCCAGTCGCTCGATACGGTCGGTGCGTTCCTCGGACCGCTGCTGGCCGTTCTCATCATGCTGATATGGGCAGATAATTTTCGGCTTGCCTTCTGGCTTGCCGTCATTCCTGGTGTGCTCGCGGTTGCGCTGTTGACGTTTGGTATCACGGAGCCTGAGCACGAGCCTCGCGCCAAAAGAAGCAATCCTGTGCGGTGGCAGAGTCTCAGGGAGCTTGGTTTGGACTACTGGTGGGTCGTAGGGATAGGCGCCGTTTTTGCGTTGGCGCGATTCAGCGAGGCTTTTCTGGTGCTTCGTGCGATGGGCAGCGGCGTACCGATTGCGCTCGTTCCGCTCGTCATGGTGGCAATGAATATCGTCTACGCGCTGTCCGCTTATCCGTTCGGGAAGCTCGCGGACACGATGCGGCATACGCGGCTGCTGATAGGTGGTCTGATCGTGTTGATTGGCGCCGACCTCGTGCTTGCACACGGCACCCACTGGAGCATAGTCGTCGTAGGCGTAGCGCTGTGGGGGCTGCACATGGGGATGACGCAAGGCCTGCTCGCTACGATGGTCGCGCACACGGCACCTGCGCATCTGCGCGGGACTGCGTTCGGTTTCTTCAATTTGCTAAGCGGCATCGTGACGCTGGTTTCGAGCGTTATCGCAGGCCAGTTGTGGGAACGTCTGGGCGCAGCCGCGACCTTTTATGCGGGCGCAGCCTTCGGTCTGATGACCGTGGTGCTGCTGCTCTTTCACCCGACACCGGCTCAATCTCTTCACGACCTGAGCTAACGTGGCATAGCCGGGGTATCCGTCTGGAAAATGCGCGCATTGTTGCCGCTATTTCCCCAACGTCGAGTGGTGTGTCGCTGCGTCTGCCCGAACTCGGATGCCCAGCGGTCGTCAGGCTTCGTGGCAGCGTTTCAAAACAAAAAAGCCGCTGTCCTTGTGGGACAGCGGCTTTTTCTTGAAGCTGGTGGCGAATCAGGGACTCGAACCCCGGACCTGCGGATTATGATTCCGTCGCTCTAACCGACTGAGCTAATTCGCCGAAAGAAGCGAGATTATGCTGGGGCCACCGGGGGCTGTCAACCCCCGGCTCACAACTTTTTCAGATAGCTCCGGCTGTCGGTTCACTCAATCCTTCGCGTAGATATCCGAGTCCTTGGTTTCGCGCACGAACAGCATGCCGATCACGAAGGTGACCACCGCGATGATGATCGGATACCAGAGCCCCGAGTAGATGTTGCCCTTCGCCGCGACGATCGCGAACGCGGTGGCCGGCAGGAAGCCGCCGAACCAGCCATTGCCGACGTGATACGGCAGCGACATCGACGTATAACGGATGCGCGTCGGGAACATCTCGACCAGCATCGCCGCGATCGGCCCGTAGACCATCGTCACGTAGATCACGAGGATCGTCAGGATCACGATGCTCATCGGCCAGTTGATCTGAGCCGGATCAGCCTTCGGCGGGTAGCCGGCGGCCTTCAGCGTCGCGGCGAGCGTCTTCTCGAACGTCTTGGCTTGCTCCTTCGCGTCGCCGGCGCGGCCGTCGAACGTGTTGACGACCGTATCGCCCACGCGGATCTGCGCGATCGTGCCGGCAGGCGCCGCGACGTTGTCGTAGTTCAGGCCGGCTCGCGACAGCGCGCCCTTCGCGATGTCGCATGAGCTCGTGAACTTCGCCGTGCCCACCGGGTTGAACTGGAACGAGCACTCGGCCGGATCGGCGATCACGACGATCGGCGACTTCGCGGTTGCCGCTTCGAGCGCCGGGTTCGTGTAGTGTGTGAGCGCCTTGAACAGCGGGAAGTAGGTGAGGGCGGCGATCAGCAGGCCGGCCATGATGATCGGCTTGCGGCCGATGCGATCCGACAGCGAGCCGAAGAACAGGAAGAACGGCGTGCCGATCAGCAGCGCGAGCGCGATCATGATGTTGGCGCTCGAACCGTCGACCCTCAGCGTCTGCGTGAGGAAGAACAGCGTGTAGAACTGGCCCGTGTACCAGACGACAGCCTGGCCGGCCGTCAGGCCGAGCAGCGCGATAATCACGACCTTCAGGTTCTTCCATTGGCCGAACGCTTCGGAAAGCGGCGCCTTCGAGGTCTTGCCCTCGGCCTTGATGCGCGCGAACACCGGCGACTCATGCAGTTGCAGGCGAATCCACACCGACACCGCGAGCAGCAGGATCGACACGAGGAACGGAATCCGCCAGCCCCAGGCGCCGAACGCGTCTTCGCCCATGAGCGTGCGAACGCCGAGAATCACGAGCAGCGACAGAAACAGACCGAGCGTGGCGGTGGTCTGGATCCATGCGGTGTAGAAGCCGCGGCGGTTCGCCGGCGCGTGTTCGGCCACGTAGGTCGCGGCGCCGCCATACTCGCCGCCGAGCGCGAGACCCTGCAGCAGGCGCATCGCGATGAAGAGCACCGGCGAAGCGATGCCGATCGCCGCGTAGCCCGGCAGGAAACCGACGAGGAACGTCGACAGGCCCATGATGACGATCGTGATCAGGAACGTGTACTTGCGCCCGACCATGTCGCCGAGCCGCCCGAATACGATCGCGCCGAACGGCCGCACCGCGAAGCCCGCCGCGAAGCTGAGCAGCGTGAAGATGAACGCCGCGGTCGGATTGACGCCGGAGAAGAAGCTCTTGCTGATGAAGGCCGCAAGCGAGCCGGCCAGATAGAAGTCGTACCACTCGAAAACCGTACCCAGCGACGATGCGAAGATCACCCGCTTCTCATCGCGCGTCATCGGCACGTGCGAGATTTGCCCGCCAACGGTAGCCATATTGTCGTCTCCAATATTGATATATCCACGGATCGCCGGCACAGCCGTTCCCGTGCAAGCGATTATTGGAGTGGAAACTTACGGCGTTCTGACTCGGCGCCTGAACCTGGGGTAGTCCGGTAAGTCGACGAATAGGCGTTCAATTTCCGTTAATGTGCTGGTATGTTCCCGCAATCCACGCTGAAATATCTCAAAAAACGCTGACCGTCAAGCTGACGATAGAGGCGCGTTAGGGTAAGTCCCGTCCCGTTCGAGCACGTGCAAGCTGACGCGCACCAGTGTGCCGGCGAGCCGCGGCGACTCCTGGTAGACGTTGTCGTCGATGGCGAGCTCGCCGCCGTGCATTGCCGCAATCTCGCGCACGATCGCGAGGCCGAGGCCGCTGCCGTCGCCCTCGCGGCCCAGAATCCGGTAAAAGCGCTCGACCACACGCGAGCGCTCGCTGGCCGGAATGCCGAGCCCGGTGTCCTCGACTTCCAGGTGCACGAGCCGCGCGGGGGCGTCGTGCCGCACGCGCACGGTGATGCGGCCGCCCGCCGGCGTATAGCGGATCGCGTTGTCGATCAGGTTCGACAGCATTTCACGCAGCATCACCGGATTGCCGGCGACTTCGACGGGCTCGTCGGGCGCTTCGTAGCCGATGTCCATCTGCTTCGCGAGCGCGGCCTGCACCCATTCGCGCACCGCGCTGCGCGCGAGTTCGCCCAGTTCGAGCGGCGTGAAGATCTGTCCCGACCGACGGTTTTCCGCGCGCGCCAGCGCGAGCAATTGCGTGACGAGCCGCGCGGCCTGCTCGGAGCTCGTCGCGATCTGTTCGAGCGAGCGACGAACCTCGGCCGACGCGTTCTGGCGCAGCGCGAGCTCGGCCTGGGTGCGCAGGCCGGCCAGCGGCGTTTTCATCTGATGCGCGGCGTCGGCGATGAAGCGCTTCTGCAGCTCCATGTTCTGTTCGAGGCGCGTGAGCAGATCGTTGAACGACGTGACGAGCGGCTCGATTTCCGGCGGCGCGCGGCGCGCTTCGAGCGGCGACAGATCGTCCGGCCGGCGCGCGCGGATATGCGCCTGCAGCGCATGCAGCGGCTCGAGCCCGCGCGACAGCCCGAACCACACGAGCAGGATCGCGAGCGGCAGGATCACGAACTGCGGCAGGATCACGCCCTTGATGATGTCGTTGGCGAGCTGGCTGCGCTTGTCGAGCGTTTCGGCGACCTGCACGAGCACGGCCTGCGCGCCCGGCGTCTGCGGAAACTCGACGGTCGTGTAGGCGACGCGGATGTCGTTGCCGCGCAGCACGTCGTCGCGGAATTCGACGAGGCCCGGCGGCGGGCGGTCCTCCTCGTGCGGCAGTGGCATGTCACGCTCGCCGGCCACGAGCTCGCCGCGCGCGCCGAGCACCTGAAAGAACACGCTGTCGACGTTGTCGGCGCGCAGGAAATCGCGCGTCGACTCGGGCAGCGACAGCTCCGCGACGCCATTGACCGGATGGATCTGGCGCGCGAGCACGTAGGCGTCGGTTTCGAGCGCGCGGTCGAACGGCCCGTTCGCGATCGACTTCGCGACCAGATAGGTGACCGCGAGGCTCATCGGCCAAAGCAGCAGCAGCGGCGCGAGCATCCAGTCGAGAATTTCGCCGAACAGCGAGCGCGGACGCGCTTCGGCGGCGGCTTCGGTTTCGTCGGGCGCGGCGAACGGATTGGCGTAGCGCGCGTCGCGCGCCTCGTCGAGGTCCGCCGCGTGCGCCGTGGCGCGATCAGCGCGTGCGGACATCGCTGGCCTCTATTTGTAGTGGTGGCTCGCCGGCATCGCGGTGGACGACGGCGCGGTGGACGATTGTGCCGCTTGTGCCGTCTGCGGCGCGGAGCCGGCCGGGGTGGCGGGCGCGCTCGCATTCGCCGGCGGCGCCGCTTTTTCGAGACAGTAGCCGAGCCCGCGCACGGTGATGATGCGCACGCCGCTCGGTTCGATCTTTTTGCGCAGCCGGTGCACGTAGACTTCGATCGCGTTGTTGCTGACTTCCTCGCCCCATTCGCACAGATGGTCGACGAGCTGCTCTTTCGAGACCAGCCGGCCGATCCGTTGCAGCAGCACTTCGAGCAGACCGAGCTCGCGCGCCGACAGATCGATCGCCTGGTCGTTGACGTAGGCGATGCGGCCCACCTGATCGAACGACAGCGAGCCATGCCGCACGACGGTCGGGCCGCCGCCCGCGCCGCGCCGTGTCAGCGCGCGCACGCGCGCTTCGAGTTCGTTCAGCGCGAAGGGCTTGGCCATGTAATCGTCGGCGCCGAGGTCGAGGCCTTTGACGCGTTCGTCGACGCTATCGGCGGCGGTCAGGATCAGCACGGGCAGGTTCGAATTGCGCGCGCGCAGGCGGCGCAGCACCTCGAGCCCGGACATGCGCGGCAGGCCCAGATCGAGGATCAATAGGTCGAACGTCTGCATTGACAACGCGGTATCGGCTTCTACGCCGCTTTTCACGTGATCGACCGCATAGGCCGATTGGCGGAGTGATCGAACCAGACCATCCGCGAGTATGCTGTCGTCTTCGGCAATCAGAATTCGCATGATGCGCCAGCCTGGCTTTGCCGGCACCGTGGGGTTGCCCCGGCGCGCAGCGGTCTCCGAACATTATTGTGGGTAGTTGGGGCGATGCGACAGTAAAAGATGCGCGTTCGCATCACAATCGCGCTTGCCAAAACTACTGTTTTTTTATACAGTGTCTGCGTTTCGTGTGATGTCCTGGAGACTCCGCTCAATTCGAGTGGAACCACGGGTGCACATCTGCCTCAGACGCCGTTCATCATAGCAAAGGACGATTCATGGAAGAAAGCAAGAAAGGCTCGGCTGGACTGACTGCTGAAAAGAGCAAGGCTCTCGCCGCCGCGCTCGCGCAGATCGAAAAGCAGTTCGGCAAAGGGTCGGTCATGCGGCTCGGCGCAGGTGAGGCAGTCGAAGACATCCAGGTGGTCTCCACCGGATCGCTCGGCCTCGACATCGCACTGGGCGTCGGCGGTTTGCCGCGCGGCCGCGTGGTCGAAATCTACGGTCCGGAATCGTCCGGTAAAACCACGCTGACGCTGCAGGTCGTCGCCGAAATGCAGAAGCTCGGCGGCACCGCGGCGTTCATCGACGCGGAACACGCGCTGGACATTCAATACGCGGGCAAGCTCGGCGTGAACGTCGCCGACCTGCTGGTCTCGCAGCCGGACACCGGCGAACAGGCGCTCGAAATCGCCGACGCGCTGGTGCGCTCGGGCTCGATCGACATGATCGTGATCGACTCTGTCGCGGCGCTGGTGCCGAAGGCGGAAATCGAAGGCGAAATGGGCGACTCGCTGCCGGGTCTGCAGGCGCGTCTGATGTCGCAGGCGCTGCGCAAGCTGACCGGCACGATCAAGCGCACGAACTGCCTCGTGATCTTCATCAACCAGATCCGCATGAAGATCGGCGTGATGTTCGGCAACCCGGAAACCACCACGGGCGGTAATGCGCTGAAGTTCTACGCGTCGGTGCGTCTCGACATTCGCCGCATCGGCTCGATCAAGAAGAACGACGAAGTGATCGGCAACGAAACCCGCGTGAAGGTCGTCAAGAACAAGGTGGCGCCGCCGTTCCGTGAAGCGATTTTCGACATCCTGTACGGCGAGGGCATCTCGCGTCAGGGCGAAATCATCGACCTCGGCGTGCAGGCGAAGATCGTCGACAAGGCCGGCGCATGGTACAGCTACAGCGGCGAGCGGATCGGTCAGGGCAAGGACAACGCGCGTGAATTCCTGCGCGAAAATCCGGATATCGCTCGCGAAATCGAAAACCGTATCCGCGAATCGCTGGGCGTTACCGCGATGGCGAACGCCGTGACCGGCGCGGACGCTGAAGTCGCGGGCGAAGAAGAGTAAGCATCAAGTGATACGCAAAGGCCGGCCGCTGTCCGGTTTCGACTCCGGACGCTATCCGGACGGCCCGCGCGACGCGGCGGACGGATCGCCTGAATCCGGCGATCCGTTCGAACCGTTCGACGCACATGACCGCGCTGCGGGCCGCGACCCGCAGCGTACGCGGTCTGCGCCCGCTGCAGCGTCGTCCAGCCGGGATTCCTCCGGACTCGATTCCCCAATCCCCTCCGAGGTCACCTACACCCGCTCCCGTCGCCAACCCGGCGAAGAGAAGCCGGGCCAGTCCGACAAAGACGACAGCAGAAAATCCCAACGCCCCGCCCGTTCGCTGAAAGCGCGCGCGCTCGGCTATCTGTCGCGCCGCGAATATAGCCGCGCCGACCTCGCCCGCAAGCTGAAGCCTTACGTCGAGGAAACCGATTCGCTCGACACGGTGCTCGACGCGCTGCAGGCCGAAAACTGGCTATCCGACTCGCGCTTCGCGGAAAGCCTGATCCATCGGCGCGCATCGCGGCTCGGCACGAGCCGCATTCTCGGCGAATTGAAGCAACACGCGCTCAACCCGGCGCTCGTCGAAGAGGCGAGCGCGCAATTGCGCGAAACCGAACTCGCGCGCGCCCAGGCGGTCTGGCGCAAGAAGTTCGGCCAGTTGCCGCAAACGCAGGCCGAGCGCGCGAAGCAGGCGCGCTTTCTCGCGTCGCGCGGCTTCTCCGGCGCGACGATCGGCAAGATCCTGAAGGGTATCGACGACATCGGGGACGGCGACTAACACGCCAGTCTCGACGGGTAGGGCAATTACCGCGCCGTAACCTGGCGCCAGGCCGTGCGCAATCGGGGCTGTCCCAAATACCCGTTATGCTAAAATCCAGACGTTTTCCAATCCGGCCTTTCCTTCCCGCATGTCGCTCTCCCCGCCAGTGTCCCGTCAGTTGCGCCATCGTCGCGCAATCAGAGCGGAAGCTTACGAGCGAGCCGATGGTCTGTGGGATGTGGAAGCGTGCCTGACCGACGAAAAGCCACGCGATGTGGCGCTTGCGTCGGGTGTCCGGCCCAATGGTCAGCCGATCCATGAACTCTGGCTTCGCATCACCATCGATCGCAAGCTCAATGTCGTCAACGCCGAGGCGTCGTCCGACTGGGTGCCCTATCCAGGGTTGTGCCAGGCCAGCAATCCCGCCTACCGTGCCCTCATCGGGCTCAATCTGTTCCACAACTTCCGTCGCGATGCTGCCCGTTTGCTGGCCGGCACGGCCGGTTGCACGCATCTCACCGAGCTGTGCGCGATCCTGCCGACCGCCGCGATCCAGGCGTTCGCCGGCGACGTATGGAACACCGATGACGGCACGCCGGGTGCGAACGCGGGTTCGGGAGACGAATCGTCTAACGGCACAGGCGGGCATTCCAACGACAAACCGCCATTCCAGCTGGGACGCTGCCACGCGCTGCGTTTCGACGGCGAGGCGGTGAAACAGTTTTATCCGCGCTGGTATGGTCATGCACCGCGTCCGGCGGAACGCGCGGCCTCGTCGGACGGCGCGGCGGCCCGCGAACGAAGCGGCGACGCGTCGGCCTGAACGGCGGCAACGGAATCGAAGTTCTATCCAACTCTCACACTGAAGGGAATCACGCATGAAGATTCACGAGTACCAGGGTAAGGAAATCCTGCGGAAATTCGGCGTCGCGGTACCGCGCGGCAAGCCGGTCTTCTCGGTGGATGATGCGGTCAAGGCCGCGGAAGAGCTGGGCGGCCCGGTGTGGGTCGTGAAGGCTCAGATCCATGCGGGTGGCCGTGGCAAGGGCGGCGGCGTCAAGGTCGCCAAGTCGCTGGAACAGGTTCGCGAGTACTCGAACCAGATCCTCGGCATGCAGCTCGTCACGCACCAGACCGGTCCGGAAGGCCAGAAGGTGAACCGCCTGCTGATCGAAGAAGGCGCCGACATCAAGAAGGAACTGTATGTCGGTCTCGTGATCGATCGCGTTTCGCAGAAGATCGTCGTGATGGCGTCGAGCGAAGGCGGCATGGACGTCGAAGAAGTCGCGGAAAAGACGCCTGAGCTGATCCACAAGGTTGCCGTCGATCCGTCGACTGGCCTGAAGGACTCAGAAGCAGACGACCTCGCGAAGAAGATCGGCGTGCCCGACGCTTCGATCCCGCAAGCTCGCGCGATCCTGCAAGGCCTGTACAAGGCATTCTGGGAAACCGACGCATCGCTCGCCGAAATCAACCCGCTGATCCTGACCGGCGACGGCAAGGTCATCGCACTCGACGCGAAGTTCAACTTCGACTCGAACGCGCTGTTCCGTCACCCGGAAATCGTCGCGTACCGCGATCTGGACGAAGAAGATCCGGCTGAAATCGAAGCGTCGAAGTTCGACCTCGCGTACATCTCGCTCGACGGCAACATCGGCTGTCTGGTGAACGGCGCCGGCCTCGCAATGGCAACGATGGACACCATCAAGCTGTTCGGCGGCGAACCGGCGAACTTCCTCGACGTCGGCGGAGGAGCTACGACCGAGAAGGTCACCGAAGCCTTCAAGATCATGCTGAAGAACCCGAACCTGACCGCGATTCTGGTCAACATCTTCGGTGGCATCATGCGCTGCGACGTGATCGCGGAAGGCGTGATCGCGGCGTCGAAGGCCGTGTCGCTGAAGGTGCCGCTCGTGGTCCGCATGAAGGGCACGAACGAAGACCTGGGCAAGAAGATGCTCGCCGAATCCGGCCTGCCGATCATCTCGGCGGACAGCATGGAAGAGGCGGCTCAGAAGGTCGTCGCGGCTGCTTCGGGCAAGGCCTAAGCCAGCTGTCCACGGCGCATTTACCAGCTCATTTGCCAGGTTTACGAGTGGCGGCGCGCGAGCGACACAGGCGTGAAGCATCGCGCCGAGTGGCGCTACCGCGCGACGCCAAACGAACAGAGGTCAATACATGTCGATTCTGATCAACAAAGACACCAAGGTCATCACGCAGGGCATCACCGGCAAGACCGGTCAGTTCCACACGCGTGCTTGCCGTGAATACGCAAACGGCCGCGAAGCGTACGTCGCGGGCGTGAACCCGAAGCGCGCCGGCGAAGATTTCGAAGGCATCCCCATCTACGCGAGCGTCGCTGAAGCCAAGGCTGAGACGGGCGCGACCGTGTCGGTGATTTACGTTCCGCCGGCAGGCGCTGCCGCCGCAATCTGGGAAGCAGTCGAAGCCGACCTGGATCTCGCAATCTGTATCACGGAAGGCATTCCCGTCCGCGACATGATCGAGATCAAGGACCGTATGCGTCGCGAAAACCGCAAGACGCTGCTGCTCGGACCGAACTGCCCGGGCACGATCACGCCGGACGAACTGAAGATCGGCATCATGCCGGGTCACATCCATCGCAAGGGCCGCATCGGCGTCGTGTCGCGTTCGGGCACGCTGACGTATGAAGCAGTCGGCCAGCTGACCGCGATCGGCCTCGGCCAGTCGTCGGCAGTCGGCATCGGCGGCGACCCCATCAATGGTCTGAAGCACATCGACGTGATGAAGATGTTCAACGACGATCCGGATACGGACGCCGTCATCATGATCGGCGAAATCGGCGGTCCGGACGAGGCGAACGCCGCGCACTGGATCAAGGACAACATGAAGAAGCCGGTGGTTGGCTTCATCGCTGGCGTCACGGCGCCTCCGGGCAAGCGCATGGGCCACGCCGGCGCGCTGATCTCGGGCGGTGCGGACACCGCCGAAGCGAAACTGGAAATCATGGACGCGTGCGGTATCAAGGTCACGAAGAACCCGTCGGAAATGGCGCGTCTTCTGAAGGCGATGCTGTAAATCGAATTCGCGTGCCGTTGGCGCGCGATTTTGATACGCTTACGACCTCCTTTCGTGAGCGGGCGGTCCCAAAAAGCGGGGGAGTGCAGACTCCCCCGCTTTTTTTTGTCCGAGCTTGCGCCGCGGTTCTGTCCGCGCGGTCGATTTTTTCTTATGCTTTTTTCCATGCTCGAATTCTTCACGACCCTCCATTGGGGCTCGGTCTTTCAGATCATCGTCATCGACGTTCTGCTCGGCGGCGACAACGCGGTCGTGATCGCGCTCGCCTGCCGCAACCTGCCGCAGTCGCAGCGCATGCGTGGGATCGTGTGGGGGACCGCCGGCGCGATCGCGCTGCGCGTCGTGCTGATCGCGTTCGCGGTCGTGCTGCTCGACGTGCCGTTCCTGAAGTTCGCGGGCGGCTTGCTGCTGCTGTGGATCGGCGTGCGCCTGCTCGCGCCGGCGCACGACGCTCACGACAACGTGAAGCCGGCCGACAAGCTGATCTCGGCGGTGAAGACGATCATCATCGCGGATGCGGTGATGAGCGTCGACAACGTGATCGCGATCGCGGGCGTGGCCGAAGCCGCGGAGCACGAGCACCGGTTGGCTTTGGTGATCTTTGGCCTCGTCGTGAGCATTCCGCTGATCGTGTGGGGCAGCCAGCTGATTCTGAAGCTGCTCGATCGCTTTCCGGGCATCGTACTGTTCGGCGCGGGCCTGCTCGGCTGGATCGCGGGTGGTCTGATGGTCAACGACCCGGCCGGCGACCGCTGGCCGATCCTCGACACGCCAGTCGCCGAATACGGGATGAGCATCGCGGGCGCGCTGTTCGTCGTGATCGTCGGTTATCTGTTGAAGCGCCGTAACGCGAAACGTGCGGCGGTGTGAGCATGGTGCTGACGGTGCATCGCTGCCTGATTCGTGATGTCGTCCGAATGCAAGCCTGGCCATCCGGCTGACTGTGACGCGCGAGCTTCGCTCGCTACGATTGAAACGCCTGTTCCCGATCCACGGGCCAGGCGTTTCTCGTATCAGGAGTCTGCCGATGATCGTTACCCTGCCATATTCCCCATACTCTCAATCGACGCAATCCTCGCGTAGGTCGCGCCGCGCACGCTGGCGCGCGAGCTGGTTCGCGCGCATCTGCCGCCGCTGCGGCGTCGGCTTCACGCTGATCGAGTTGATGATCGTGCTCGCGATCGTCGGCGTGATCGCGGCCTACGCGATTCCCGCGTATCAGGACTATCTGGCGCGCAGCCGGGTCGGCGAGGGCTTGTCGCTCGCGGCGTCGGCGCGGCTCGCGGTGGCCGAAAACGCCGCGAGCGGCAACGCGTTCAGCGGCGGTTATGCGTCGCCGCCCGCCACGCGCAACGTCGAGTCCATCCAGATCGACGACGACACTGGTCAGATCACGATCACGTACTCGACGCGTGTCGCGCAGGCCGGCGCAAACACCATGACGCTGGTGCCGTCGGTCCCGGACAACGTCGATGCGCCGAGCGCGCGCGTCGCGTTGAGCAAGGACGCGGTGCAGACCGGCGCGCTGACGTGGGAATGCTTTGCGAGCGGCAAGAGCGCGTCGTCGTTGCCGGCGCCGGGTTCGGGGCCGATGCCAAGCGAGGCGCCGACGCTCGCCGCGAATCTGGCGCCGCCCGAATGCCGTTCATAAGGGGCAAATGAGTGAGTGAACGAGACAGCAGCCGAGCGCTGACTGGATGAGTCGAAGCCACAACGTAAAAGGCTGATTTTCAGCCTATTTCGGCCGGACCGGCGCACAGTGCAACGAAATTTTTGTATAGTGCGCCGGTTGCTGACGCCCACCGTTGATTCGATGCCCACCCCTTTCGCGCGCTACCTGTCTCTCGTACTGCTGGCTCTTGCGTTGATCCTGCCCTACGCGGTTGCCAACCATACGTATCCGATCCCAACCTTCTACGCCGAATTCACCTCGCTCGCGCTGTTTCTGCTGACCGGGGCGGCCGTCGTGCTGCTGGTCGCGACCACCCGGCCGCGTGTGAGCTTCGCGTCGCCCGCGGTCGCGCTCGTACCCCTGCTGTTCGGCCTCGTGCTGGTCGTGCAGACGCTGGTGCTGCCGGTCGCGGAGCCATCGATGAACTGGCTCGGCGCGGGCTTCCTGCTCGCTGCGTGGATGGCCGTGCATGTGGGCTACGGCTTCACGCGCGTGAAGCTCGACGAGACCGCGTTGCGCTGGGCGGCGGGGGCGTTGATCGTCGGCGGTCTGTTCGCGGTGTTCAGTCAGGTGATCCAGCTGTTTCACCTCGAGGCGCGCGTGGCTCCGCTCGTCGTCGCGTACAACATAACCGTCGAGCGCCGGCCGTTCGGCAACATGGCGCAGGCGAACCACCTCGCGACGTATATCGCGTTCGCGATGGCGGGCGCGCTGTACCTCGTGCAGACGCGCCGCATCGCGGTGCCCATCTGGCTGCTCGTGTCGACGATTTTCTCGCTCGGCCTCGCGCTGACCGTGTCGCGGGGTCCATGGCTGCAGATGGGCGTGATCGTCGTCGCCGGCTTCTGGATGGCCTTCGCGCAGACTCGCAACGAACCGCAATTGCGCCGTAGCAACCGTGAATGGCTGGTGCCGATCGCGCTCGCAGTGCTGTTTTTCGTGGTCAATGCGCTGATCCGCTGGGCCAACGTGCGCTTTCACCTCGAACTCGCGCAGTCGGCGGCCGAACGCTTCCAGGATGCCGGCCAGATCGCGCCGCGCCTCGCGCTGTGGAAATACGGCTGGACGATGTTCAATCAGCATCCGCTGCTCGGCGTCGGCTGGGGCGAATTTCCGAGCCATCAGTTCGAGCTCGTCAAGCAGCTGGGCGGCGTCGAAATCGCCAACAACTCGCACGACATTTTCGTCGACCTGCTCGCGAAAACCGGTCTGATCGGTCTCGCGATCGTGCTCGTGGGTCTCGTCGCGTGGCTCGTGCGCGTCGTGCGTGCGCCGCAAAGCGCCGCGCGCGTGTTCGGCATCGCGCTGATCGGCGTGCTGACGATGCATGCGCTCGTCGAGTATCCGCAGCAGTACATGTTCTTCCTGTTGCCCGCGATGTTCGTGTTCGGCCTGCTCGAAACGCGGCCGTTGCGCGCGGTGCCGGCGAATCTGTCGCTCGGCGCGTTCGCGGTGGTGGTGTTCGGCGGGCTCGCCGCGCTGTATCCGGTGTATCGCGACTATGCGCGTGCCGAGGTGCTCTACTACGGCGCGCGTCCGGCCGAGCAGTACGGCGCCGATCCGTCGTTCATGTTCGGCGCGTGGGGCGAATACGGTCTCGCGACGCTGCAGCCGATGAATCCGCTGAACCTGCAGCGCAAGCTCGCGATGCACAAGCAGGCGATCGCCCTGTTGCCGGGCGAGACGGTGCTGCGTCGCTACGCGGTGCTGCAGGCGCTGACCGGCGATACCGCGGCGGCGCTCGATACGGTCGAACGCTTGCGGATCTTCGCCGAGGAATTGAAAGACTGGCCGGCGCAGCTCGGCTATCTCTACCAGCTCGTCGACGAGCAGAAGTCGCTCGCGGGCTTCAAGCAGCAGTTGGTGAAGCGCTACGGCACACCGGCGCACGATGCGACGCCGGATGACGACAGCGACGAAGATTGATCGGACCGCGGAAGCTCAGGCGTGCTGGCGCCGCGGCTTCCTCGCTTCATAGTTCAAAGCTCGGAATACTTCGCGGCCGTGCCTTTCGCCTTGTCGATGGGGTAGCGCGCTTCGTTCAGCTTCAGTTTTTCCGCTGCCGCGTCGACGAGATCGAAGCCGGCGGTATGGGCGACCAGCAGCAGGTACATGAACACGTCGGCGCACTCGTGCCTGAGGTTCGTCGATTGCGCAGGATCGCCGAGCAGCGCGTCGATCTGCGCATCGGTCTTCCACTGAATCGTCTCCAACAGCTCACCGGCTTCGATGCCGGTGGAGACGATCAGGTTGCGCAGCGTGTGAAACTGCCGCCAGTCGCGCGCGTCGCGAAACGCCAGTAGCTGCTCGAGCAGTTCGTCGATGGTCATGTTGCTATCCGGATAGTTGTCGAACCGCACGTCAAGCTTGCGCGACCCAATCCCCCGATTTCCCGCCATGCTTTTCCATCACCTTCACATCGGTGATGGTCATGCCGCGATCCACCGCCTTGCACATGTCGTACACGGTCAGCAGCCCGATCTGCACGGCGGTAAGCGCCTCCATTTCGACGCCCGTGCGTCCAAACGTCTCGACCTGGACCGTGCAATGCACGCCGGGCATCTGCTCGTCGAGTTCGAAATCGGCCTTCACGCGTGTCAGCGCGAGCGGATGACAGAGCGGAATCAGATCGGCGGTGCGCTTCGAGGCCTGGATCGCCGCGATCCGCGCGATGCCGATCACGTCGCCCTTTTTGGCGTTGCCGTCGCGGATCAGCGCGAACGTGTCGGGCAGCATGCGGATCGAGCCACGCGCGATCGCGATGCGCCTGGTCTCCTGCTTGCCGCCGACGTCCACCATATGCGCGTCACCGGCCGCATCGAAATGAGTGAGTTCAGGCATGGTTGACTCCTTCAGAGGGCGCCTATCATAGCAGTGCGGCGCGGCCTCGAATCGTCGCGGCGACTGATTGATTTGATTACATTTGCGCTGTGTCGTGCTCTGAGTTTTGCCTCGTACGCGTCCTGCGACGCCCTTGCCCGTTATCTTAGTCCGGGCCACGCGCGGCGTTTTTCGACTTCGTCAGGCCGGCTTCGCGACGCATCCAAAACGATTCCTCGCTGCGTTGCTATCCGTCGTGCTCGCGACCGACATCGCACGGAGTGCCGGTCACGCCGACGAAGCCGCGCGTCTCGCCGAGCTCGCGCAGAAGCGCTGGCCGCAATCGAACGCGGCGATCGACATGCATATCCGCACGCTGTTCACGCTGCATCGCTTCACCGACGCGCAGGCGCTCGCGAAGCAGGAGACCCGGGCGCATCCCGATCAACCCGCGTGGTGGCTCTATCTCGCGCAGGCGAGCGCGGGCAGTGGCGATGCATTGACGCAGCATCGCGCGATGGCGGAGAAGTTCGCGCTGGAGGGCGCGTGGCCATCGGCGATCCGGCAGCTGAAGGACGCGCGCGACCTGAAGACGATCGGCTATTACGACCTCGCGACCGTCGACGCGCGCCTGCACGAGATGGAGAGCCGCTACAAGGAGGAGCGGCTCGACGAGAAAGGGTAGGGTGGGACGTGAACGCGCGCCGCTGCGCGCGTCAGACCTGCGCCGCCGGGCTCGCAACGAAGCCAAAGCGCGCGGCCACCTGATCGCGTCGCACGCTTTGCAGCGGCAAGGTGCGCTGAACACTCCAGTGGAACGCACCGCTCAATGAGCCATCGTCGGCGAGCGTCGCGTGATCGGAGAAGATCTCGAGGTCGTGATCGTGCAGCACCGCGATACGTGCCGGCTGCGAGCGATCGGCAAACAGAATGCCGCCGTCTTCATCCACGAACACCGCCGCCGGCTCGAACGCGCCGCCGCCCTGGTCGTGCAGCGCGAGCGTTCCATCCGCGTGCGCGGACAATCTGACCACCCACGGCGTATAAGCCAGCTCGACATACACGCGCTGTGGTCCGTTCTGAAAAAACCACTGCCCGCGCTCATCGGCCTCGTAGTTCCGGTTGATGAAGCCAAGCAGCGCCTCATGCCGGATCGGCACGCCGGGCGCGCCGCTCGTCTGGGCCGCTTCGTCGCGCATGCGCCAGTTGCCGCGCCGGTCGAGCATCAGCCAGCCGGTGCAACTCGGCACGTTCGGCCATTTGGCGAGCGCCTGTTTGACGATGTCATCCATGATCGACGTGTCGCTCCAGATAGCCGAACACGCGCCGCGACAGCCAGTCGATGCGGCCCGGGAACGGCCCGGTCATGAAGCCCGCGTGGCCGCCGTGCTCAGGCTGATAAAGCTCGACCGCCGCCGACACCTCGTGCCGCGACGGCAGCGATTCGGCCGGCAGGAACGGGTCGTTGCGCGCGTTGAGCACGAGCGTCGGCACCTGAATGTGCGGCAGCAGCGGGCGGGTGGTTGCGGTGCTCCAGTAGTCGTCGGTATCGCGAAAGCCGTGCAGCGGCGCGGTCACGACGTTGTCGAACTCGTACATCGTGCGGCTCGCGAGCATCGCGTCGCGATCGAACAGGCCCGGGAACTGCTCGAGCTTCTGGTTGGCCTTGTGCTTCAGCGTCTTCAGGAAGCTGCGCGTGTAGACGAGGCCGAAGCCCTGCGACAGCGCACGGCCGCCCGCATGGACGTCGATCGGTGTCGAAATCGCGGCAGCGGCGGCTACCACCCGCGCCGCATCGGCCTGCCGCTCACCGAGCCAGCGCAGCAGCACGTTGCCGCCGAGCGACACGCCCGCCGCGACCACCGACCCGCGATGCGCGGCGCGCAGGCGGCGCAGGATCCAGTCGACCTCGTTGCTGTCGGCGAGATGATAGAAGCGCGGCAGCCGGTTCAGCGGGCCGCTGCAACTGCGAAAGTGCGGCACCACGCCGTGCCAGCCGTATTCGCGCGCGGCGGCCATCAGCGCGACCGCGTAGTGCGACGACGAACTGCCTTCCAGGCCGTGAAACAGCACGAAGAGCGGCGCGGTGTCGGTGGGCGGAGTATCGTGCGCGACCCAGTCGAGATCGATGAAATCGCCGTCCGGGGTGTCCCAGCGCTCACGGCGAAACGATACCGCGGGGCGGCGCGCGAACAGCGACGGGACGATCGTCTGCACATGCCGGTTCGGCAGCCACAGCGGCGCGCGGTACAGCAGCTCGACGGTCGCCTCGACGGCGGCCGCCACCTTGACGGGGGCCGTACCGGAGGAAGCGGGTTTATGTGGCGTCGAACTCATACCGGCGGAAAGGCGAGAAAACGTGATTCCGAATCTGTCGTGGTGCCGCGCGTCAGTGCAGCGGACCCTGGCCATGCCGCATCTTCGTCGCGAACTGGCTGGCGGTCTCGTTCGGCATCGGGCTTGCGTGAATATGCGCAATGCGCCATTCGCCGCGTTCATGGACCAGCACGTAGGTGGTGAAGACCATCGCGGGCGTGGCGGTCGGGTTGGCCGGACGATGTGCTTCGGCAATCGCATAGACGACGGTGCCGAGGCTGTCGTAGACGCGGATGTCGAGCGGCTCGATCGACACCGGCAGCGCTTCGAGCTGGACCTGCAAGCCATTGCGGATGCTCTCGAGGCCGTGCAGATGCGAGCCGTCCGCGCAGATGCAGCTGACGAACTCCTCGTCGATCCACAAGCCCATCAAGCTGTCGATATTGACCTCGGCGACGGCCTGATAGTAGGCGTTCAGGGTATCGGCGGCGGCTTCGAAGATATGGGCAAAACGTGGCATGGCTCGTCAGTCTCTTGTGCGCGGCGCGCGGTTGCGGGTCAGCGGTAGCGGGACGGTCCAGAGCGCCGGACCATCGCCCCCGGCGTCAGCTTGCCCGTGCCGCAAGGCGCGAACATGACGCGACGCGCTCGGGGCGTGCGGTGTTGCGTGCGAGTACCAGTCAGCTCAGCGCTGCGCGAGCAGCATGCCGCGCAAATCGCCGAAAACCTGCTCGGCGCTCAGCTGCTTCAGACAGTTCAGATGACCGAGCGGGCACTCGCGCTCAAAACAGGGGCTGCATTCGAGATGAAGCCATTGTACCTTCGCGAGCTCGGACAAGGGCGGGGTGTGGCGCGGATCGGTCGAACCGTAGACGGCCACGAGCGGGCGGCGCAGCGCGGCGGCGACGTGCATCAGTCCGGAGTCGTTGGTGACGACCGCGTTGGCCCGCGAGATCAGCGCGCAAGCCTCGCCGAGTGCGGTCTGGCCGCACAGGTTGCGCACGTTCGGCGCTTTCTCGGCGATCGCCTGCGCGAGCGGCGCGTCTTTCGGCGAGCCGAGCGCGACGATTTGCGTGTACGGGAACGACTGGCCGACCATCTGCGCGAGCGACGCGAAGTGCTCGGGCGGCCAGCGCTTCGCGGGACCGTATTCGGCGCCGGGGCAGAACACCAGCAGCGGCACGCGCGTATCGAGATTGAAGCGCGCCGACACGCGCGAGGCCTCGTTCAGGTCCGTGTCGAGGCGCGGCATCGGCAGATCTTCGGGGACCTTGGCGCCTGGCGCATAGGCGAGGGCGGCGTAGTGGCCGACCATCGGCGGGCGGGCGTCCTTGCGCGGATTCGCGTGACGCACGTTCAGCACGCCGTAGCGACTCTCGCCGGTGTAGCCGATGCGCAGCGGAATGCCCGCCAGCCACGGAATCAGCGCCGACTTGAACGAATTCGGCAGCACGTAGGCCGCGTCGTAGCCGACGTCGCGCAGATCGCTCGACAGCTGCCAGCGGCGCAGCATCTGCAGCTTGCCGTGGGCGAGATCGGTCGCGTAGACGTCGCGGATTTCCGGCATGCGTTCGAGCACGGGTGCGACCCAGCTGGGCGCGACCGCGTCGATGACGATGCGCGGATGCAATTTCACGAGGCGCGCAAACAGCGGCTGCGCCATCAATGCGTCACCGATCCAGTTCGGTGCGATAACCAACGCGCGACGCATCAGAGTGAGTGTCCGGTGTCGATAACAAGCGCCGCGCGCGCGATGCGCGCGGCACTCGGATAGGTAAATGGGGAAAGCGGAAAGCCGCACGGCGCGATGCCGTTCGGCCGCACGGGTCGTGCGGTCGAGCCTGCGGCGCGGCGAGCGCGTGATTCAAAACGCGCGCCTCGTGCCGTGCAAGCTGGCTCAGAACCGCTCGATGCGTTGGATCAATGGCCCTTGATCACTTCGCCGTCGCGCAGCTTGTAACGCGTGCTGCAATACGGGCAACGCGCTTCGCCGTGCGACACGTCGATGAAGACGCGCGGATGCGCGCTCCAGCGCGGCATGGCCGGGTTCGGACAATACGCCGGCAGATCTTTTGCCGACAGTTCGACCAGCGGCATTTCCTTGATTTCGCTCATGAGACTTTCTCGTTGTATGCGGGGTGCTTGCAGTGCGCCGCCGTCGGGCTGCGCGGGGCATCTCGAAACGTCGCTCAGATCTTCGTGAGCCAGTGCGCGTATTTCGCGCTCCTGCCGTTCACGACGTCGAAGAAAGCCGACTGCAGCTTTTCGGTGATCGGGCCGCGCGCGCCAGCGCCGATCGTGCGGTTGTCGAGCTCGCGGATCGGCGTGACTTCGGCCGCCGTGCCGGTGAAGAACGCTTCGTCGCAGGTATAGACTTCGTCGCGCGTGATGCGCTTTTCGATCACCTGCAGGTCCATGTCGCGCGCGAGCGTGATGACGGTGTCGCGCGTGATGCCGTCGAGGCACGACGACAGATCAGGCGTGTACAGCTTGCCGTTGTTGACGAGGAAGAAGTTCTCGCCCGAGCCTTCCGACACGTAGCCGTCGACGTCGAGCAACAGCGCTTCGTCGTAGCCGTCGGCGATCGCTTCCTGGTTCGCGAGGATCGAGTTCACGTACCAGCCCGACGCCTTCGCGCGCACCATCGACACGTTCACGTGATGGCGCGTGAACGACGACGTCTTTACGCGGATGCCCTTGGTGATGCCGTCTTCGCCAAGGTATGCGCCCCACGGCCACGCGGCGATCGCGACGTGAATCGTGTTGCCCTTGGCCGACACGCCGAGCTTTTCCGAGCCGACCCAGATGATCGGGCGCAGATAGCACGAATCGAGCTTGTTCTCGCGAACCACTTCGCGCTGCGCGGCGGCGAGCGTTTCATGGTCGAACGGCACGTTCATCTGGAAGATCTTCGCCGAGTTCAGAAGGCGCTTGGTGTGCTCCTGCAGGCGGAAAATCGCGGTGGCGCCGTCGGCCGTCTTGTAAGCGCGCACGCCCTCGAACACGCCCATGCCGTAGTGCAGCGTGTGGGTGAGCACGTGGATTTTGGCATCGCGCCACTCGATGAGCTTGCCATCCATCCAGATCTTGCCGTCGCGGTCGGCCATTGACATACGGTTCTCCAGCAGGTGCGTTATGAGGTGCGGCCATGAGCGCAGGACATGGCCGGGAGCGCTATTTTAGCGTCATTTGCACACACCACGGGCATTTGGGCGCACCCCGGACGCTATAATCCAGCGCACGCATAAATCAAATCCGGATGCGCCAGCGGGTGGTCTCGCAAGCTGGCGCCGACCTGGCCTTCTTGACGGCGTTTCCTGCGCCCGCACCCTTCGCCCGATGCTCGCTCGACTGTCCGACACTGATCGCCGCGCTTTTCGTGAAGGCGCGCGCGCCTACGCTCCCACGCTGATGGCGATTTTTTCCTGGGGCCTCGTGACCGGCATCGCGATGAGCAAGTCCGTGCTGACGCTGCCGCAGGCGCTCACGATGTCGCTGCTGTGCTACGCCGGATCGTCGCAGCTGGCGGTGTTGCCGCTCCTCGCGGCGAAGCTGCCGGTGTGGACCGTGTTGCTGACCGCGGCGATGGTCAACACCCGCTTCGTGATCTTCAGCGCCGGCCTCGCGCCGCACTTCCCGTATCTGTCGATGTGGCGGCGCATCGTGCTGGGCTATTTCAACGGCGACGTGATCTATCTGCTATTCGTCAAGAAGAGCTTTCCGACCGGCTACGTGCCGGGCAAGGAGGCGTACTTCTGGGGCATGGCGGTATCGAGCTGGCTGTCGTGGCAGGTGTCGTCGATCATCGGCATCCTGCTCGCGAGCCTGATTCCGGACAACTGGGGGCTCGCGCTGGCCGGCACGCTCGCGCTGCTGCCGGTGATGGTGTCGGCGATCGCCACCCGCTCGACGCTGGTCGCGGTCAGCGTGGCCGGCATCGTGTCGCTGCTCGCGCTCGATCTGCCGTACCGGCTGGCGTTGCCGCTCGCGGTGATCGCGGCGATCGCGGCCGGCAGCGCGGCCGACCTGATGATCGAGCGCGCCGACCTGCGCCGCATTCGTGGCGTGAACGATCGCGCCGGAGACTCCCGATGACCTCCACGCAAATCTGGCTCGCCATTTTCGGCATGACCTTCGTCACCGCGCTCACCCGCGCGATGTTCCTGATCGGCGGCGAGCGCACGGTACTGCCGGCGCGCGTGCAGAAGATGCTGCGCTACGCGCCGGCCGCCGCGCTCGCCGCGGTGCTGGTGCCCGACGTGCTGACGACGTCCGATGGGCTGTCGTTCGCGCCTTCCAACCATGAGCTTTACGCGACGCTCGCCGGCCTCGGCTGGTTTTTGTGGCGGCGCACCATGCTCGGCACGATCGTGACCGGAATGGTCGTGTTCACGCTGATGCGCGTCTTCCTGTGAGGGCCGGGCCCGGGGTGCGGCGATGAATGCTACGCCGCGGCATCCGCGGCCTTGCGATCAAATGCGCGACATTCGCCGTGTCGCGGATCAGAAGGCCGTTGGGATCAGTTAAAATGCCTTTTCCGGGTTGAGCGCGCCGCGGCAAGGCGCCTGGTGCCGCGGCCGGCCGCCGGCGCCCGATCCCGCGGAGCCGTTGGGCCGAAGCGCTGGAGTTCGCTGCGCCTCGGCCCCGCGCGCTGTCCGTCACCGCCTTCTCATCAACTCGCATACTCAAGCCCATGAACAAGGTATTGCGTCTCTCCGACCTGATCGCCGAAGGCAAGCTGTCCGGCAAACGCGTGTTCATCCGCGCCGATCTGAACGTGCCGCAGGACGATCAAGGCAACATCACCGAAGACACCCGCATCCGCGCTTCCGTGCCGGCCATCAAGGCCGCGCTCGACGCCGGCGCCGCGGTGATGGTCACCTCGCACCTTGGCCGTCCGACCGAAGGCGACTTCAAGCCGGAAGATTCGCTCGCACCAGTGGCGAAGCGTCTCGCGGAGCTGCTCGGCCGCGACGTGCCGCTCGTCGCGAATTGGGTCGAAAAGGGCGTGAACGTCGCGCCGGGCTCGGTCGTGCTGCTCGAAAACTGCCGCGTCAACAAGGGCGAAAAGAAAGATTCCGACGAGCTCGCGCAGAAAATGGCCAAGCTCTGCGATATCTACGTGAACGACGCGTTCGGCACCGCCCACCGCGCCGAAGCGACTACGCACGGCATCGCGAAGTACGCGCCGGTTGCCTGCGCGGGTCCGCTGCTCGCCGCTGAGCTCGAAGCGCTCGGCAAGGCGCTCGGCGCACCGAAGCGTCCGCTCGTGGCGATCGTCGCGGGCTCCAAGGTGTCGACCAAGCTGACCATCCTGAAGTCGCTCGCGGAGAAGGTCGACCAGCTGATCGTCGGCGGCGGCATCGCCAATACGTTCATGCTCGCGGCCGGCCTGAAGATCGGCAAGTCGCTCGCCGAAGCCGATCTGGTCGACGAAGCGAAGGCGATCATCGACGCGGCCAAGGCCCGCGGCGCCTCGGTGCCGATCCCGACCGACGTCGTCACGGCCAAGGAGTTCTCGCCGACCGCGAAGGCAGAAGTAAAGGCCGTCGCCGATGTGCAGGACGACGACATGATCCTCGACATCGGCCCGGAAACGGCCAAGGTGCTCGCCGCGCAACTCGAGAAGGCCGGCACGATCGTGTGGAACGGCCCGGTCGGCGTGTTCGAGTTCGACCAGTTCGGCAACGGCACGAAGACGCTCGCGGACGCGATCGCGCGCTCGGCGGCGTTCTCGATCGCAGGCGGCGGCGATACGCTCGCGGCAATCGCCAAGTACGGCATCCACGACCAGGTGAGCTACATTTCGACGGGTGGCGGCGCATTCCTCGAGTTCCTCGAGGGCAAGAAGCTGCCGGCGGTAGAAGTTCTGGAATCGCGGGCTTAACGTGGCGACGCGCTCCCCAGCGGCGAAGTCGACCAAGGCGCGTGGCGTGAAAGCGCCGCGCGGTAACGCGGCAACGCCGGCAGGGGAGCGCGCGACACGCGCGGCCGCTGCGTCGGCAGCGGCCGGACAGGACGAGGCTGCCGAAGCGCCGATAGCGCCCGCGGGACCGGTTGCAGCGCATGCTCCGACCGGCGACGCGGAGCAGCCCCCAACGGCACAGGTCGAAGCTGCTCAACACGATTCGGCCCGGCCGGAACAGCCTTCCGGCAAGCAGGGCAGCAAATCTCCGGCGCGCGAGGCGCCGCTCTCGAATATCGCATCACCCGCATCACTCCACAAAGCGACACCGGCCACAACCGGCGCGCGACCCCAGCCAGCATCTTTCGATGCGCGAACTCCGCAGCAGCCCCGCAGCGCTCTTACCAGCGATCCTATCCAGACGAGGAGACTCATGCATCGCGCCACCAAGATTGTCGCTACTATCGGTCCGGCTTCCAGCACGCCGGAAATCCTGCTGCAAATGATTCAGGCGGGATTGGACGTGGTGCGGCTCAATTTCTCACACGGCACCGCGGACGACCATCGCCAGCGCGCCGAATTCGTGCGCGAGGCGGCCCGTCAGGCCGGCCGCGAAGTCGCCATCATGGCTGACCTGCAAGGCCCGAAGATCCGCGTCGGCAAATTCGAGAACGGCCGCACGACTCTCGTCACCGGCAATCCGTTCGTCCTCGATGCCGACTGCGAGCTCGGCAACGACGAGCGTGTCGGCCTCGACTACAAGGATCTGCCGCGCGACCTGAAGCCGGGCGACGTACTGCTGCTCAACGACGGCCTGATCGTGCTGAACGTGCAGCGCCTGAACGGCAACGAGATCCACACGGTCGTGAAGATCGGCGGCGAGCTGTCGAACAACAAGGGCATCAACCGCCAGGGCGGCGGTCTGTCGGCGCCCGCGCTGACCGCCAAAGACATGGAGGACATCCGCACGGCGATGTCGCTCGGCGTCGATTTCGTCGCGGTGTCGTTCCCGAAAAACGCGACCGACATGGAAATGGCCCGCCAGCTCGCGAACATCGCCGGCGCGCCGTACGGCATCAAGCCGAAAATGATCGCGAAGATCGAGCGCGCGGAAGCGATTCCGGCGCTGCAAGGCATCCTCGACGCGTCGGACGGCATCATGGTCGCGCGTGGCGATCTGGCCGTGGAAGTGGGCAATGCCGCGGTGCCGGCGCTGCAAAAGCGCATGATCCGGATGGCGCGCGAATCGAACAAGTTCGTGATCACCGCGACGCAGATGATGGAGTCGATGATCCACGCGCCGGTGCCGACCCGCGCGGAAGTGTCGGACGTCGCCAACGCGGTGCTCGACGGCACGGACGCGGTGATGCTGTCGGCGGAATCGGCGGCGGGCAAGTACCCGGTGCAGACCATCGAGACGATGGCCGCGATTTGCGTCGAAGCGGAAAAGTCCGAGCAGTCGGAGCTCGACAAGGACTTCCTCGACCGCACGTTCACGCGGATCGACCAGTCGATCGCGATGGGCGCGCTGTTCACCGCCTATCACCTTGGCGCCAAGGCCATCGTCGCGCTGACCGAATCGGGCTCGACCGCGCTGTGGATGTCGCGTCACTGGACCCACGTGCCGATCTTCGCGCTGACGCCGCGCGTCGGCAGCGAACGGGCGATGGCGCTGTACCGCAACGTGACGTCGCTGCATCTGGACACCAACACCGACCGCGACACGGCGCTGCAGCAGGCGCTCGAAACGGTGGTCGGCAAGGGCTACGCGTCGCACGGCGACATGGTCGTGCTGACGGTCGGCGAGCCGATGGGTCAGGCGGGCGGCACCAATACGTTGAAGATCGTGCGGGTCGGTGAACCGTACTGATCAGGCAGGACTGCTCGATCGGCACAGGCTCGATTGAGCGAAGCAGGGCGGCGAAACCCGCACGGTCCATGTGCGACGGCGCACCAAAGTGCCGGTGTCATCGCGGGAACGCCCCCTGCGTCGCGATAAAATCGCCGCAAAAGATGCCGACGGCAAAAGAATTCGTTTCAATCTAAGGAGTTTCAGCATGCCTCTCGTATCAATGCGTCAACTGCTGGACCATGCTGCGGAAAACGGCTATGGCCTTCCGGCATTCAACGTGAACAATCTGGAGCAGGTGCAGGCGATCATGGCCGCGGCCGACAAGGTCAACGCCCCAGTCATCATGCAGGCGTCGGCCGGTGCGCGTAAGTACGCGGGCGAGCCGTTCCTGCGTCATCTGATCGAAGCGGCGGTCGAGTCGTATCCGCACATTCCGGTCGTGATGCACCAGGACCACGGTCAGTCGCCGGCGGTGTGCATGGCGGCGATTCGCAGCGGCTTCACCAGCGTGATGATGGACGGTTCGCTCGAAGCCGACGGCAAGACGGTCGCATCGTACGAGTACAACGTCGAAGTGTCGCGCAAGGTCGTTGAGGCGGCGCACTCGATCGGCGTCACCGTGGAAGCGGAGCTGGGCGTGCTCGGTTCGCTCGAAACGATGAAGGGCGACAAGGAAGACGGCCACGGCGCCGAAGGCACGATGACGCGTGAACAACTGCTGACCGATCCGGAGCAGGCCGCCGACTTCGTCAAGCTGACCCAGTGCGACGCGCTGGCCATCGCGATCGGCACCTCGCACGGCGCCTACAAGTTCAGCAAGAAGCCGACGGGCGATATTCTCTCGATCCAGCGCATCAAGGAAATCCATCAGCGCATTCCGAACACGCACCTCGTGATGCACGGCTCGTCGTCGGTGCCGCAGGAGCTGCTCGCGGAAATCCGCGAATTCGGCGGCGACATGAAGGAAACCTACGGCGTGCCGGTCGAAGAAATCCAGGAAGGCATCCGTCACGGCGTGCGCAAGGTCAACATCGATACCGACCTGCGTCTGGCGATCACGGGCGCGATCCGTCGCTACATGGCGACCAACCCGGGCAAGTTCGATCCGCGCGATTACCTGAAGCCGGCGCGCGAAGCGGCGATGAAGATCTGTATCGACCGTTACACACAATTCGGCTGCGAAGGCCAGGCTGGCAAGATCAAGCCGGTTTCGCTTGATAAAATTGCGCAGAAGTACAAGTCGGGCGAGCTCGCGCAAGTCGTCCGTTAAGCTGTAGTTTTGGCTCCGCGCCTGGCCGTTTGGCCAGGTTGTCGTCCGATCGCCGTTCCCGCATCATCGGGGGAACGGCGTTTCCCTTTTGTTCCGGTCACATTTTTTGCACCACTTTTAGCGAACCACGACGATGTCTACCCTCTACGAATCCACGCTCCGCTCGCTGCCGCTGCTCGGCCGCGGCAAAGTCCGCGACAACTATGCGGTGGGCAACGACCAGTTGCTGATCGTCACGACCGACCGTCTGTCGGCGTTCGACGTGATCATGGGCGAGCCGATTCCGAACAAGGGTCGCGTGCTCAACGCGATGGCGAACTTCTGGTTCGAGAAACTGAAGCACGTGGTGCCGAACCACCTGACGGGCGTCGCGCCGGAGTCGGTGGTCGCGCCGGACGAAGTCGAGCAGGTCAAGGGGCGCGCGGTGGTCGTCAAGCGTCTCGAGCCGATCCTCGTCGAAGCGGTGGTGCGCGGCTATCTGGCCGGCAGTGGCTGGAAAGATTACCAGGCCACCGGTTCGGTCTGCGGCGTGCAACTGCCGCCGGGTCTGCAGAACGCGCAGAAGCTGCCCGAGCCGATCTTCACGCCGGCCGCCAAGGCCGAGATGGGCCACCACGACGAAAACATCACCTACGACGAGATGGAGCGCCGCATCGGCACCGAACTGTCGGCCACGATCCGCGACATTTCGATCCGTCTGTATAAGGAAGCCGCTGATTACGCGGCCACGCGCGGCATCATCATTGCGGACACGAAGTTCGAATTCGGTCTGGACAACCACGGCAAGCTGTACCTGATGGACGAGGCGCTGACCGCCGATTCGTCGCGCTTCTGGCCGGCGGACCAGTACCAGGTCGGCACGAACCCGCCGTCGTTCGACAAGCAGTTCGTGCGCGACTGGCTCGAAACCCAGCCGTGGAAGAAAGAGCCGCCGGCGCCGAAGCTGCCGGACGACGTGGTCGCGAAAACGGGCGAGAAGTACCAGGAAGCGCTCGAGCGCCTGACCGGCCACAAGCTCGACTGATCTGATCGCGCGCGCCGTGTCAGGCGCGCATCGCCGGGAAACAAGGAAGCCGTAAGATGAGTGAAGCACAAACCGCCCATACGCATGATGCGCCGGTCGTCGGCGTATTGATGGGCTCCAGTTCCGACTGGGAAGTGATGAAAAACGCCGTCGCGATTCTGCAGGAATTCGGCGTGCCGTACGAAGCGAAGGTCGTGTCCGCGCACCGCATGCCCGACGAAATGTTCGCCTATGCTGAAAGCGCACGCGAGCGCGGCATTCGCGCGATCATCGCGGGTGCGGGCGGCGCCGCGCATCTGCCGGGCATGCTGGCCGCGAAGACCACGGTGCCGGTGCTCGGCGTGCCGGTCGCGAGCAAGTATCTGAAGGGCGTCGATTCGCTGCATTCGATCGTGCAGATGCCCAAGGGTGTGCCGGTCGCGACGTTTGCGATCGGCGAGGCGGGTGCCGCGAACGCGGCGCTGTTTGCGGTGTCCCTGCTCTCCGGCACCAGCGCCGAATACGCGGACAAGCTCGCTGCATTCCGTGTGCGCCAGAACGAAGCGGCTCACGCGATGGTATTGCCGGCGCTGTAAGCGCGCTGGTTGTTTTATAAGACGTCTCCTGTCCGACCCCCGGCCGGATGCTCGCCGCTCGCTGTGCGAGCGCGACGCGTATCCGGCCGCGACCGACCACCAAGATGAACCCTGACAACACACCGGTTTCACCGATTCTGCCCGGCGCATGGCTTGGCATGGTCGGTGGCGGCCAGCTCGGCCGCATGTTCTGTTTTGCCGCCCAGGCGATGGGCTATCGCGTCGCCGTGCTCGATCCGGACGAAACCAGCCCGGCCGGCGCGGTCGCCGACCGCCACCTGCGCGCGGCCTACGGCGACGAAGCGGCGCTGACCGAACTCGCGCGGTTGTGCGCGGCGGTGTCGACCGAATTCGAGAACGTGCCGTCCGCGAGCCTCGACTTTCTCGGCAAGTCCACCTTCGTGAGCCCGGCGGGGCGTTGCGTCGCCGTCGCGCAGGACCGGATCGCCGAGAAGCGCTTTATCGCGTCGTCGGGTGTGACGGTTGCGCCGCACGTCGTGATCGAGTCGTCGGATGCGCTTGCGGCGCTGGGCGATGGCGAGCTCGAAGCGGTGCTGCCCGGGATCCTGAAAACGGCGCGCATGGGTTACGACGGCAAAGGCCAGATTCGCGTGCGCAACGCCGAGGAAGTGCGCGAGGCGCATGCGTCGCTCGGCGGCGTGCCGTGTGTGCTCGAGAAGCGCCTGCCGCTGAAGTTCGAGGTGTCGGCGCTGATCGCGCGCGCGGCGAGCGGGGCGTCGGTGGTCTATCCGCTTGCGCAGAACACCCATCGCGACGGCGTGCTGTCGCACACCATCGTCCCCGCGCCGGACGCGTCGCCGGCGCTCGTGCAGCAGGCTCAACAGGCCGCGCTGCAGATCGCCGAGAAGCTCGGCTACGTCGGCGTGCTGTGCGTCGAATTCTTCATTCTCGAAGACGGCTCGCTGGTCGCCAACGAAATGGCGCCGCGCCCGCATAACTCCGGCCACTACACGGTCGACGCGTGCGCGACGAGCCAGTTCGAGCAGCAGGTGCGCGCGATGACCGGCATGCCGCTCGGCGACACGCGCCAGCATTCGCCGGCGGTGATGCTGAACATCCTCGGCGACGTGTGGTTTCCGGACGGTCCGAAGCGCGCGGCGGTCACGCCGCCGTGGCAGGAAGTCGCCGCGATGCCGTCAGCGCGCCTGCATCTGTACGGCAAGGAAGAGGCGCGTTGCGGCCGCAAGATGGGCCACGTGAACTTCACCGCGCCGACGCTCGAAGAAGCCCGCACCGCGGCGCGCGATTGCGCGCGGCTGCTGCACATCGCCACCAGCTGACGCGCACGCCATGCCGGATCAACAGAAACCCGCCGAGGACGCTACCAACGCGTTGCCGGTCAGCGCCGCGCAGATCGAGCACGCGGCGGCCTTGCTCGACGCGGGGGGGCTGGTCGCGTTTCCGACGGAAACCGTGTACGGCCTCGGCGGCGATGCCGAGAACCCGGACGCGGTCGCGCGCATTTACGCGGCGAAGGGGCGGCCGGCCAATCATCCGGTGATCGTGCATCTCGCGCCGCATGGCGATCCGAACTACTGGGTCGAGCATTTGCCGGCGGATGCGCAGCGCCTGATCGACGCGTTCTGGCCGGGACCGCTCACGCTGATCCTCAAGCGCGCTGCGCGCATTCCGGCAGCGGTCAGCGGCGGGCAGGACTCGGTGGGACTGCGCTGCCCGTCGCATCCGGTTGCGCAGGCGTTGCTCGATGCATTCAGCGCGTTGCGCGGCGGGCATGGCGGCGTCGCCGCGCCGTCGGCGAACCGCTTCGGGCATGTGAGCCCGACCACGGCGCAGCATGTGCGCGACGAGTTCGGCAGCGCGATTCATGTGCTCGATGGCGGCGCGTCGGATGTCGGTATCGAGTCGACGATTCTCGATCTGTCGCGCGGCTTTCCGGCGCTGCTGAGGCCCGGTCGCGTGACGCCGCAGGATATCGCCGACGTGCTCGGCGAGGCGCCGCGTCTGCCCGACGGGTCGGACGCGACCGCGCCGCGCGCGTCGGGCACGTTGAAAGCGCATTACGCGCCGCGCACGCCGCTCGTGCTGCTGCCATTCGGCGAGCTCGAGCCGCTTCTCGCGGTGCGTGAGCCGGGCGAGCGCGTCGCGCTGGTCGCGCGCGCGTCGCGTGCGGGACAGTGGGCCGATGTCGACGGCGTGCATTTCGTCGCCGCGCCGGAAGATCCGCACGTCTATGCACGCGAACTCTACGGCTTGCTGCGCGCGCTCGATCGCGCGAACGTCACGCGGATTCTGATCGAGAAGCTGCCCGATACGATCGAATGGATCGCGCTCAACGATCGGCTCGGGCGCGCGGCGGCGGCATTCGAAGCGCAGCACTGACGCAATCGGATCGCTGGGCTGCATGGCGTGGCCACCGGAAAAGGCAAAGGCCCGGCTCGTTCAACGAGCCGGGCCTTTTGCCATCTAGCCAGCCTTAGCGACGCCGGTTAGCTGTCATGTCAATACCGCTAACCCCACGGCCACCGCCGCGTTACTTGCCAAGCCCGCTAGCAGCGATCTGCGTCTCGACCTGCTGTGCGAACAGCGCCTGCAGATGCGTGGTCGGATGCACGAGGTCGGCGAACATGTAGGTCTGGTCCGCGCCGGCCACCGTGTAGGTTTGCGGCGAGCAGAACAGCGACGACGCAAGCGCGCTGCCGAAGTCCGCCGCCGTCTGGCCGGATGCGAGCACGCTCGGATTGTTCGTCGCGTACGTGGTCGCGCTTTGGGCCATCGACGCCAGATTACACGCGGTGCCCGCATTCGACACGGTGAAACCGAGCGACTGATAGTTCTGCAACGTCTGGTCGATCCACGCGAATGCGCTCACGTAGATGACCTGCTTGGTCGACGCGAGGCCTTGCTGCAGCACGCCGTTGTAGGTCTTGACGAGCGCGTTGATGAGCGCCTGGCCTTGCGCGCCCGCGGCGAGACCTTGCGGCGTCTGCGCGATGTCCGGCACGTCCGACACCACCACGTGCGTCGCGCCCGACGCGACGACCTTCTGCACCGTGCCGACGAACGTGGTCGCTGCGGTGGTGATGTCCTGCAGCGCGGCCAGCGTGGCCGTCTGCGACGCGGCGGCTGCCGCCGTCTGCGCGTCGGCCGGGGTGCCGCCGTTCAGGAGCGCCTGTGTCGCCGCTGCCGTACCGGCAGCCGAGACCGCTTGCACCGCGACGAAGATGTCGTTCGCGCCGCCGTTCATCAGCACGAGCTGGTTCGAATTGAAGCTGTTATTGTGCCCGGCCAGATACTCGGCGACCTGCGTCGTGACCGGCACCGTCGTCGCGGCCATGTTGTTCGGCGCGTAGCCTTCGCCCGGCTGCAGATCGACACGCGAGCCGCCCTGCGCGTAACCGAGGCCGCCCGTCGCGGTGAGCGGCATGCCGAAGCCGCCGACGTACGCGGCGGTGAGCGTGCCGCCGTAGTACTCGGCGACCTTCTGCGTCCAGACCTCACCCGGATTCGTCGTGAAGCGGCCGCCGCCCGTGCCTACGTTCGCCTGGACCGTCGGCATGTATGTGCCGACATCCGACAGGCTGTCGCCGAATGACACGACCTGCAGCGTGACGCCCCCCGGCGGCGTGTTGCTGCTGCTCGAACTATTGTTGTCGCTGCCACCGCCGCATGCCGCGAGCGCGGCGAACGCTGCGCTCGCCACTGCGATCTGCGTGACGCGCAACCATTGCTGTTTCTTCGAAGCGGTTCGATTCATGTTGACTGCATCTCCTCGTATGTGTGGCCCTTGATGCCATGTGTTGCAGGCGGCGTCCACCGCGTTGGCGGCGTGACGACAGCTTACAGAATCTTCTACGGCCTGCGCGATGTCCGAAGCGCGACCGTATGGTTTGAGTTCAAGCCGGCTCCCTTCGCGCGCTGCGCATGATAAGCGGCGGCCCAGGCGGGCGGCGCGAACAGCGCACGCCATTTGTTGCGCCAGCCACGCACGCTCGCGAAGTCTGCGGCCATCGATGCCCATTCGTGAAACGTCGCCTTCAGCGGGTTGTACGTGTGCAGTGGCTCGACGATGCCGTACCGCGGCGCCTCGTGCGGATCTTCTTCGACGTAGCTGCCGAGCAGGCGATCCCAGATCACCAGTACACCTGCGTAATTGCGATCGATGTAGCGATCGTTGCACGCATGATGCACGCGATGGATCGACGGCGTATTGAACACGTATTCGAGCCAGCCGAGCTTGCCGATCGCCTGCGTGTGCACGAAGAACTGGAAGCCGAGATTGACCAGCACGATCGCGACGATCTGCTTCGGAGCAAAGCCAGGAATGGCGAGCGGAATCCAGAACACCCACATGCCGGCGATCGGGTACATCAGGCTCTGGCGGAACGCGGTCGAAAAATTCATCCGCTCCGACGAGTGATGCACGACGTGCGCGGCCCACAGCCAGCGCACGCGATGACTGCAGCGATGAAAGACGTAATAGAGCAGGTCCTGCGCGACGAACAGCACGACGAACGACAGCCATGTCGCCGGCCATGTATGAAAGCGGTAATGCTCGTAGAAAAACGCGTAGACAGGGATGATCGCGAGCCACGCGAGCTTGTCGGCGGCCTGCTGCAGCAGCGCGAGCGCGGCGTTGCACAGCGTGTCGCGCCAGCTGTAGAGCCGCTCGGCCGGGCGCGTGCGGCTCACGTGCCACGCCTCCCAGCCGATGCAGGCAAGAAAGACGGGCGCCATGGCGAGCAGCAGCAATTCGGCATCGAATTGCATCTTGTCTCCCTTCCTGGTCCCTGACCGCCGCGCGGTACGCGGCGGGTGGTGTCGTTATCGTTCGTGAGGTCGCGCGGTCTGCACGACCGGCGCCCTGCGCGGCAAGCCCGTGATGTCGCGCGCCGCATGCTGCCCGACAGCGTACACGGTTAGGAGCTTGCCGCGCGCGGCATCGCTAGAAGGAATACTCAGTGGCTGCCGCGCTTGCGCGGGTTTTTCCTGGGCTTCTCGCGCGCTTCCTCGATGGGCGCGGAAACCTTCGTGAAGCCCTGCGACGGGCCTTCGTACACCCATTCGAGCAGCGCGTCGTGCGCGGCGCGCGCCGCTTCCGAATGCGGATCGTTGATCAGGCTGACGACGACATAGCTGTTGCCGTCGGCCGACGCGACGTAGCCGGCGATCGCGCGTACGTCGCGCAGCGTGCCGGTCTTGATGTGCGCGTTGCCGCCCGCGCCCTGGCTGGTCAGGCGGTTGCGCATCGTGCCGTCGACACCGGCGATCGGCAGCGAGTCGACGAACACCTGCGCGACTGGGCTCGCGTTCGCGCGTTGCAGAACATCGGCGAGCGCGAGCGCGGTGATGTGTTCGTCGCGCGACAGGCCCGAGCCGTTATCGAGCGACAGGTATTCGGTGTTCAGGCTGTCGCGCGTCAGGAAAGCTTCGACCGCGTGCGCGGCTTTCGCGGGCGTGGCGGGCGGCCTTTCCTCGGCGGCGCCGATTGTCAGGAACAGGTTGCGCGCCATCGTGTTGTTGCTGAACTTGTTGATGTCGCGAACGATGTCCGACAGCATCGGCCCCTCGTGCCTGGCGACGAGCTTCGCGCCGCCGGGCACTGCGCCTTCGCGGGTCGCGCCCGTGAATGTGCCGCCGGTTTGCTGCCACAGCGCGAGAAAGCCGCGCGCGAAGAACGTCGAGTGATCGAGCACGGCGACGTTGATCGTGCGCGCGTCGCAGCGCACCGGAAAGTCGCCGATGAACGACGCGACGAGCGTGCCGTCAGGCTCCGGCGTGACGGTCGGCGTCGGCAACTCGCCCCGGCATGGGCCGCTCGTCGCACGCAGCTGGTTGTCGATGCGCAGTTGCGCGAGCGCGGGCAGCACGTCGATCGCCACCGTGCCGTCGGGCGACGGCGTCAGCGTGAACGACAGCGATTTGAACGCGTACAGCAGCGGATCGGGGCCGACGTTGTACGGCGCGTTCACGTCGTCGTCGAACGCGGGCAGGTCGCGAGTCGACGGATCGAAGTAGCGCTTGTCGAGCACCAGCGCGCCGTCGATACCGTTGATGCCCGCCTTGTGAATCTTCTGCACGAGGTCGATCAGTTCTTCGGGCACGAGCTTCGGGTCGCCGGTGCCCTGGATGTACAGATTGCCGTGCAGCACGCCGCTCGCGTCGAGCGGGCCGTCCGCGTACGCGCTGGTGCGCCAGCGGTAACCGGGACCGAGGATCGACAGGCCTGAGTAGGTGGTGACGAGCTTCATGGTCGAGGCGGGCATCATCGGCTTGCCGGCGTTCAGCGCGAGGATCGGCGTGCGATCGCCGACCTTTTCGACGACCACGCTGATCGACGACAACGGCACGTGCGCGCGCTGCAGACCGACCATCACCGGCTGCGGCAGTACCGTCGTGACGTTGACGCTCGGATGCGTGGCCTTGACGCGTGCCTCCGCGGTCAGCGGCAGCAGCGTGCCTGCGCCGAGCGCGGCGGCGCAGAGCCAGACGGCTGCGCGCGGCACGACGCGGTTAGGCATGAAGGCTGCGCGATCGAACATACGGCGCGAGTGCAGCGCCATACGGCGTGCGACGGAAGACAGAAAAGCGTGCGTCATGAACGGGTGAACGGGCAAACGGACGAGCAGGATTTCAAGGTCGGCGTGCGAGGGACGATGGAACGGCAAGCTGGGCGCCTTGACGGCGCGGTAGCGCGCCGCGGTCTACCGGCCGTCGCGCGACGCAAAGCGCCCATTGTAGTGACATCCCGCGAGGCTGCGGTGAAAAAAGCGCCACACGCCGCACGGGTCGGAAGCGGGCGCTAGAATGCGGCATCATCGAATGTTTTGGAACGGACAACCATGCGCATCCTGCTAGTCGAAGATGACCGGATGATCGCCGAAGGCGTGCGCAAGGCGCTGCGCGGCGAAGGCTTCGCCGTCGATTGGGTCGAGGACGGCGAAGCGGCGCTGCGCGCGGCGGCGTCCCAGCCTTACGACCTCGCGTTGCTCGACCTCGGTCTGCCCAAGCGCGACGGTCTCGAGGTGCTGCGCGCACTGCGTGCGCGCGGCCATGCGCTGCCGGTGCTGATCGTCACCCGCGCGCGACGCGGTCGCCGATCGTGTCAAGGGCCTCGACGCCGGCGCTGACGATTACCTTGTCAAACCTTTCGATCTCGACGAGCTCGGTGCGCGGATGCGCGCGTTGATCCGACGCCAGTCCGGCCGCAGCGATTCGACGATTCGCCACGGCAATTTGACCCTCGATCCCGCGTCGCACCAGGTGACGCTCGATGGCGCCCTGGTCGCGCTATCCGCGCGCGAATTCGCGCTGCTCGAGGCGCTGCTCGCGCGACCCGGCGCGGTGCTGTCCAAGAGCCAGCTAGAGGAAAAGATGTATGGCTGGGGCGAGGAGATCGGCAGCAATACCGTCGAGGTCTATATCCACGCGCTGCGCAAGAAGCTCGGCGCCGATCTGATCCGCAACGTCCGCGGGCTTGGCTACATGATCGCGAAGGACGCCTGAGCCGATGCGCTCGATTCGCCGACAACTGTTGTTCTGGCTGCTCGCGCTCGTGCTGCTCGGCGTCGGCATCGCGGGCTGGCTGATCTACCGGCAGGCACTCGCCGAAGCGAACGAGCTGTTCGACTACCAGCTCGAGCAGATCGCCGCGGCGCTGCCGGCAGAACCGTTCTCGCAGGTGCTCGGCCGCGATACCGGCGACGAGGGCATCGTGCTGCAGATCTGGAACCGCAACGGCATGCTGATGTATTACTCGCGGCCGCGTGCGCCGCTCGCGCCGCGCGCCGAACTCGGTTTTTCGACCGAGCGCACCGACCGCGGCGAATGGCGCGTATATGGCGCGATCGTCGGCGACAACGTCGTGCAGCTCGCGCAGCCGCTGTCGGTGCGCAACCGGCTCGCCGCCGATGTCGCGCTGCGCACGCTGTGGCCGCTGATCGTGCTGCTGCCGCTGCTCGGACTCGCGGTATGGGTGATCGTCGGTCGTGGGCTGCGGCCGCTGCGGCGCGTGACGAGCGCGCTCGACACCCGTCATCCCGAAGCGCTGGATCCATTGCCTGATCAGCGCCTGCCGCTCGAAGTGCGGCCGCTCGTGCGTGCGCTGAACGGGCTGCTGCAGCGGCTCGCGACCGCGCTCGATATCCAGAAGGCGTTCGTCGCCGATGCCGCGCACGAATTGCGCACGCCGCTTGCCGCGGTACAGATTCAGGCGCAACTGGTCGCGCGCGCGAAGGACGACACAGCCCGCAGCGAGGCGCTCGTCGATCTGCAGGCGGGTGTCACGCGCGCGACGCGCCTCGCCGAGCAACTGCTCGCGCTCGCGCGCGCCGAGCCGGACGGCGCCGCCGGCGCAGTGATGCTCGATCTGCGCGAGCTGCTGCAGGAGTGCGTCGCGACCTACGCGCCGCTCGCAATGAATCGCGGCGTCGACCTCGGCATCGAGGCGAGCGAGGCCGCCAGCGTGACCGGCGACGCCGAAGCGCTGCGCGTGATGTTCAACAACCTCGTCGACAACGCGACCAAGTACACGCCGCGTGGCGGCCGCGTCGACGTCAGCCTGCGTGTCGAGGACGGCCATCCGGTCGTGCGGATCGCCGATAGCGGCCCCGGTATCGATCCCGCCGATCGCGAGCGCGTGTTCGACCGGTTCTATCGCGCGGGAGCGGGCGCGAATCGCGCGCGCACCGACGTGGCGGGCAGCGGCCTCGGTCTCGCGATCGTGCGTCGGATCGCCACCCAACATCATGCGCAAGTGTCGCTCGACGACTCGCCGGCCGGTGGTTTGCAGGTCATCGTACGCTTCTGATCATGGTGATTTACTGTTCGGCCAACGCCGGCGTTGATGCTGGCGCGGCGGTCCGTAGCGGCCGGTCCGATAAGGTTCCCATGATCTGGCGCTGCTTAAGACTCTTTTAAGTGATGCCCCTTACGCTCCTCGACATCCAAAGTCACTTTGTCCAGTCAGGAGCTCATGATGAACGCGAAAACCTTGTCCCGCGGCGCCGTTGCGGTAGCTGTGGCCGCTGCGCTTTCAGCCGGCTATGTGGCGGGCCATCGCGACGTGCCAGCACCGCAGATCATCTCGCCGGCGCAAGCCGCCGCGATGATGCCAGCCGAAGCAGCCGCCAAAACCGGTATCCCCGATTTCTCCGGTCTCGTCGAGACTTACGGTCCGGCCGTCGTCAACATCAGCGCGAAGCACGTGGTCAAGCAAACCGCGATGCGTGGTAATGGCGGCAACCTCAACGGCAACCAGCTGCCGATCGATCCGAACGATCCGTTCTATCAGTTCTACAAGCGGTTCTTCGGCGGCGTGCCCGGCATGCAGGGCGGCGATGGCGGAGACGCGCCCGACCAGCCGAGCACGAGCCTCGGCTCGGGCTTCATCATCAGCAGTGACGGCTACATTCTGACGAACGCGCACGTGGTCGATGGCGCGAACGTCGTCACCGTGAAGCTCACCGACAAGCGCGAATTCAAGGCGAAGGTGGTCGGCGCCGACAAGCAGTCCGACGTCGCCGTGCTGAAGATCAACGCGAGCGATCTGCCGACGGTGAAGATTGGCGATCCGCGCCAAAGCAAGGTTGGTCAGTGGGTCGTCGCGATCGGCTCACCGTACGGCTTCGACAACACCGTGACCTCGGGCATCATCAGCGCGAAGTCGCGTTCGCTGCCCAATGAGAACTACACGCCGTTCATCCAGACCGATGTGCCGGTGAACCCTGGCAACTCGGGCGGTCCACTCTTTAATCTGCAAGGCGAAGTGATCGGCATCAACTCGATGATCTACTCGCAGACGGGCGGCTTCCAGGGCCTGTCGTTCGCGATCCCGATCAACGAGGCGATCAAGGTCAAAGACGATCTCGTCAAGACCGGTCACGTGAGCCGCGGCCGCCTCGGCGTCGCAGTACAGGGCTTGAACCAGACGCTCGCCGAGTCGTTCGGCATGCAGAAGCCGCAAGGCGCGCTGGTCAGCTCGGTCGACGCCAACGGGCCGGCGGCCAAGGCTGGCTTGCAGCCGGGCGACGTGATCCTGTCGGTGAATGGCGACGAAGTGAGCGATTCGACGGATCTGCCGGCGAAGATCGCAGGTCTCGCGCCGGGCAGCTCGGCGACGCTGAAAGTGTGGCGCGATAAGGCCAGCAAGGACGTGAAGGTGACGATCGGCTCGTTCTCGGACGCAAAGGTTGCGTCGGCGAACAAGACCGATCAGCAGACCCAGTTGCAAGGCCGTCTCGGCGTCGCTGTGCGGCCGTTGACGCCGGAAGAGAAGAGCAGCGCGTCGGTGTCGCACGGTCTGCTCGTACAGCAGGCAGGCGGCGCGGCGGCGAGCGCCGGCATCCAGGCGGGCGACGTGATTCTCGCGGTCAATGGCCGTCCGGTCACGAACATCGATCAGCTGAAGCAGATGATTTCGGGCGCAGGCAACAGCATTGCGCTGCTGATCCAGCGGGATAACGCGCAGATTTTCGTGCCCGTAGATCTCGGCTGATCCAGTATCCGGGCGGTTCGAACGGATCGCCCACCCCAGTTTGAGCTGTAGTAGCGATTGCCGGTCCTTTGCATTTACTGCAAGGACCGGTTTTTTTTCGCCTGTCCGCACCGTGCTACGGCGAGCAGCGCGGGCAGGGCGAAACGCGCCACGCGGCTTGTTGTCACGGTCGCGCATGTCCAGTCGACGCAACCGGATGGTTGGCACGCAGGTTGCTTCGACCTTGATTTGGGCCTGTTCGGGGATTGGGCAAGGACTGCAACAAGGAGAGCGAACCGATGAAAACCCAACGCAATCAGCAAAGGATCGTAGCCGTCGCGCTGTGCGCGGCGCTCGCGTTCGGACTGGCGGGCGGTGCGTACGCGCAGCAGGCGGGCGTGACCGGTGGCTCGACGACCGACAACACCAGCGCGGGCAACGCCAACGGCGGCGGTCTGCCGCAAGTCCAGCAGCAGGGCGACGTGTCGTACGTGTCGGGCGGCGTCGGCCTCGACGAATCGCGGGCGTTGCGACAAGCGCAAAGCCAGTGGCCACTGACGCTGCGCTTCACCGGACCCAACGCCGAGTTTCTCGCGGATGTGCACGTGCGTATCGTCGATGCCCATAACGGCGAAGTGCTGAACACGACGTCGCGCGGACCGTTCATGCTGGTGCGCTTGAGCCCCGGCCGCTATACGGTGCACGCGAAATACAACGACAGCGAGCAAACCCGCCCGGTTAGCGTGCCGGCGCACGGCAACGTCAAATCCGCGTTCATCTGGAACGCGAAGTAACGGGTCGATCGGTCCGCCGCCGCGCAGCAAGCTTGCGCAATCGGCCGAAGTTTGGCCGATAATGAAGCCACGGGCAGCTCCCGTGGCTTTGCCGTTCCGGCGGCAACAGCCGGTGGTGCAGCACCCACCCCATCACGGAGCCTGGACATGAGCGATGCGTCGACATCTGCGGGACGGCTGGACGGCCATACCATCGTGATCCGCGACAACGGTCACCGCGTGCGCGTGATTCACGGCGGCGTGACGATGGCCGACACCCAGGCCGCGCTGACGCTATCGGAGACCGGCCTCGCCGACGTGTTCTATTTCCCGCGCGAGCACGTGAACATGGCCCGGCTCGAACGCTCGACGCACACGTCGCATTGCCCGTTCAAGGGCGACGCGTCGTACTTCCATCTGCGCACCGAAGATGGCGTGATCGAGAACGCGGTGTGGTGCTACGAGGCGCCGTTCGAGCAGGTCAGTCGCATCAAGGGCTATCTCGCTTTTTACGCATCGCGCGTCGACCGCATCGATCAGACGTCCTGATCCCGCAGTCGGCGCGTTCATCGGGGAGGTTGTCATGGAACTGAACGACGCGTTACGGATTCCGCTGGCGCCGTCCGAGGTCTGGGACGCGTTGCAGGACCTCGCGCTGTTGCGTGCCAGCCTCGACAACTGCGAGTCGTTCGTGCGTCTCGCCCACGGCGAATACGCGCTGACGATGACCGTGCCGCTCGGCCCGTTGCGCGCGCATTATCAGGCGCGCGCGCACGTCGCCGGCCAGGATTCCGGCCCGGCGGACGCGCAGCGCCGCACCATCAACTTCAAGGCCCTGGCCGAGGGCATCGGCGCGTTGCGCGGTCAGATCGAAGTGCGTTTGCGCGCGGACGAGGGGCGGGAGCGCGGCACGCGCATCGACTACACACTGTGGGCGACGTCGTCGGGACCGCTCGCCGAGTTGCCGACGCGCCAGCTCGAGAACGCCTTGCGTCAGATCGCCGACGATTTTTTCGCCGAGTTCGACGCCGTCGTGCGCGCCAAGCACGGCAAAGGGCCGAACCGCGCGCGTGGCACGGCGCCGCGTCGCCAGCACGTGTTTTTGCGGCCGATCACGCTCGGCGGCATCGCGCGGCGAGCGCGCATCGAGCACAGCCATGCGCTGTCGGGGCGCGCGGCGAGCGCGTCGCATAGCTGGTCGCATCACGAGCCCGGTCAGCATGTCGTGCCGTACTGGGCGTGGGCCGGGATGATCTTTCTGGTCGCACTATTGTTGTATGTCGCGCGCTGGTTCAGCGAGCATTGAGGCCGCGAGCCGCGCGCAGCCCCTGATGGAACGCGCGACAAACATCCCGCGCGACTACGAAATCCCGGTGACGCACTACGAAATAGCGGTGCTCCCGCCGCCTTCATCTAATCCCCGCGAAACTCCCGCCGCCACGCGCTCGGCGACGTGCGAAACGCGTCCGCGAAATGCTGCCGCAGCGATGCGGCCGAGCCGAATCCGGCGCTCGCCGCGATCGCTTCGACCGACTCGTCGGTGCTTTCCAGCAGCTGTTGCGCACGCGCGAGCCGCTGCGCGAGCAGCCACGCGCCGACGGTGGTGCCGGTCGCGAGCCGGAAGCGCCGCGTGAAGGTGCGGCGGCTCATCAACGCGCGCGCGGCGAGCGTGTCGAGCGTATGCGGCGTGGCCAGGTTGCCGCTCACCCAGTCGAGCAGGCCGGACAGGCGATCGCCGCGCGGCTTCGGCGGCATCGGCTGCTGCACGTATTGCGCCTGGCCGCCCTGGCGATGCGGCGACACGACGAGCCGGCGCGCGACGTGGTTCGCCACCCGCGCGCCGCAGATCTTGCGCAGCACGTGCAGGCAGCAGTCGAGGCCGGCGGCGGTGCCGGCCGAGGTCAGCACGTTGCCGTCGTCGACGTACAGCACGTCGGCGTCGAGCCGCACGCGCGGGTAGCGGCGCGCGAAGTCGTCGGCCCAGGCCCAGTGCGTCGAAGCGGGCCGTCCATCGAGGATGCCCGCGGCGGCCAGCACGAAAGCGCCGAGGCACAGGCCGACGAGCAGCGCGCCGCGCGCATGCGCGGCCCTCAGCGCGTCGAGCAGCGCGGCGGGCGGGGTTTCGGCGGGATCGCGCCAGCTCGGCACGATGATCGTCTGCGCGTCGGCAAGCGCTTCGAGTCCGTGTATGACCGCGATCGAGAAGCCCGCGGTCGTCGCCAGCGCGCCCGTCTCCGCGGCGCAGACGCGAAAGTCGAAGTCGGGAACACCGCCGCCGCGACGGTCCTCGCCGAACACGACGCACGGCACCGACAGATGGAACGGGCTGATGTGGTCGAACGCGACGACGGCGACGACGTGGCGCGGCGCCTGATCGGAGACGTCGTCGGAAGATGCGAAGCTGGTCATGCCGGGCGCCTCATGAAAGCCATCAGTATGGCCCGATTCTAGCGAAGGTTGTCATTCGGGCCGCTGTCGACGGGCGGGCAGCGGAGCAACAATGCCGTCATTGCCGTTGCGCCGCGGCCACCGCGCTGGGCGCGCGCCATCGACCGCTTTTTCTGAAGGGACTAAACCGCTCGCGCGGTAGGGGGCTGCGGCCCGTCTCTGGCGGCGAATGGGAGGCCAGTGGCGCCGGCGCTTATGTTGGTGGTTGAGGCAATCCGCCTCGTCCTCCAGCAGGAGCCCCATCATGACCTCCTCCGATCCGGGCATCAGCCCGCTGCGCCGCCGTATGCTTGAGGACTTGCGCATGCGCAAGTTCGCACCCAAGACCCAGGCCGCCTACCTACGTGCCGTACGTCAGTTCGCCCGATACCTCGGGCGTTTACCCGATACCGCCACTGTCGAGGACCTCCGGGACTACCAGCTGCATCTGGTCGATCACGGCGCGTCGCCGGTGTCGCTGAACGCCGCGATCAGCGGTCTGAAGTTCTTCTTCGAAGTCACGCTCGGCCGGCCTGAGCTGATGGCGCGGATGCAGCCGGTACGCGTGCCTCGCACGCTCCCGGTTGTGCTCAGCCCCGAGGAGGTGCGCCGGCTCATCGCGGCAGCCGGAAACCTCAAGCATCAGACCGCGCTGTCGGTCGCCTATGGCGCCGGGCTGCGTGCGAGCGAAGTGGTCGCCCTCAGGGTCAGCGACATCGACAGCCAGCGCATGACCCTGCGCATCGAGCAGGGCAAGGGCCGCCGTGACCGCTACGCGATGCTCTCGCCGGTCCTGCTCGAACGTCTGCGCGTCTGGTGGCGCGTTGCCCGTGCCCAGGGCTGCATGCTCGATGGCGGGTGGCTCTTTCCGGGCCTCGATCCGATCGACCCGCTCAGCACGCGGCAACTGACCCGCGCCATCCATGCGGCCGCCGAGACCGCAAACATCGACAAGCGCGTATCCATGCACACGCTGAGGCATTCCTTTGCCACGCACCTGCTGGAACAGAAGGAGGATATCCGCGTGATCCAGGTGCTCCTTGGACACAGGCAGATCGAGACCACCACGCTCTATACCCAGGTTGCCACTGACCTCCTGCGCAAGGTGGTCAGTCCGCTGGACCGCCTGCCCGCCGGCTAGCCCGGCCGCACGCGGAGCACCCCGTGCTGGAGGTCGCGGATATCTTCCGCGCCTGCGGGCCGGCGTGGCGGCGCACGGTAGCGCTGAGCCTGGGGCAGCTGAAGGTCATGTCGGCCATCGAACAGTGCCGCAGTGCGGCACTCGGGGGGCATGTGCTGCGCTGCGCCGGCTGCGACCGCATCGAGGTTGCCTACAACTCCTGCCGCAACCGTCATTGCCCGAAGTGCCAGGGCAGTGCTGCGCATCGCTGGCTCCAGGCACGCCAGGCCGATCTGCTTCCGGTCGGGTACTACCATGTCGTCTTCACGCTGCCCGCGCCCATCAGTGCCATCGCCTGGTACAACAAGGCCGTCATCTACGGGCTGCTGTTCGATATCGCCGCCGAAACGCTACGCACCATTGCCGCTGATCCGAAGCACCTCGGCGCCCAGATCGGCGCGACGCTCGTGCTGCACACCTGGGGCTCGGCACTCACGCATCATCCGCACGTACACGGTATCGTCCCCGGTGGTGGGCTGTCGCCCGATGGTCAGCGGTGGATCGGATGCCGGCCCGGCTTCTTCCTGCCGGTACGTGTGCTATCGCGCCTGTTCCGCAGGCGCTTGCTCGAAGCGCTCACGGACGCGCACCGGCACGGCCACCTGCAGTTCTTCGGCCAGTACGCTGAACTTGCCGACCCAGCTGTCTTTGACGTGTGGCTTGCGCCGCTGCGTGCCTGCGAATGGGTCGTCTACGCAAAGCGTCCCTTTGCAGGACCCGAAGCAGTGCTCGCGTACCTGTCGCGCTATACGCACCGCGTCGCGATCTCCAGCCAGCGCCTGCTTGCATTCGATGAACGCGGCGTGACCTTCCGCTGGAAGGACTACCGTGCGAAGGGGCACACCCGCTACAAGACCATGACCCTCGAAGCCGGCGAGTTCATGCGCCGCTTCCTGCTCCATGTGCTGCCCGGTGGCTTCCATCGTATCCGTCACTACGGACTGCTCGCCAACCCGGTGCGCCGCGCCAGTCTCGCGAAGGTCCGCGAACTGCTGCACGTCGCGACCGACGTCAACACATCAGCTCACGAAACCGTCATCGAAACGCGCCCCGCCTTCATCTGCCGGCACTGCGGCGCGCCGATGATCGTCATCGATATCCTTGCGCGCATTGCACCGATCCGCGCACCACCCACGCGCCGGGGCGAGATATGAGCGCCACTGTTCCAGGACGAACAACCCGACCCTCGGCTTTGCGGCAACGCGGCCCACGAGCAGACCTTTGCGTCTGTCGCTTCGCACAGGCCCTTGCACGTCCGTTCCGCCATCACGATGGCGCCACTGCACCGCTTCGGCACAACCTCAGCCCTCAACCGGCCTCCCGCCTGACCACGCATCCCGCAACACCGCTCGCCATCCCGGGCAATCAATCGCCATAGCCCCGAAGACTCCATTGCATCAGAGCACTCCGCGGTTTCCTCCCTTCAGGTTTATTCAACGCCTGCCCGCACGCGCCGGCGCGCACCCCGAGTCCACGGACATGGGCAGGCATCGAACAAACCTCAAGACTAGGAGCCTTGCCATGAGCACACCCGCGCCGCGCCGTGCGCTGATCGTCATCGACGTGCAGAACGAATACGTGAGTGGCGACCTGCCGATCGAATTTCCGGACGTGCGCACGTCGCTCGCCAACATCGGTCGCGCGATCGATGCAGCGCGCGCCGCCAGCGTGCCGGTCGTGATCGTGCAGAACGTCGCGCCCGCCACCTCGCCGCTGTTCGCGCGCGGCAGCACGGGCGCGGAACTGCACACGGTCGTGAGCTCGCGCGCTCATGATCATTTCGTCGAGAAGTCGCTGCCGAGCGCATTCGCTGGGACCGATCTGGCCGACTGGCTCGCCGCCCGGCAGATCGATACGCTGAGCGTTACCGGCTACATGACCCACAATTGCGATGCCTCGACGATCAACCACGCGGTGCATGCTGGCCTCGCCGTCGAGTTCCTGCACGACGCAACCGGCTCGGTGCCGTATGAAAACAGCGCGGGCTTCGCGAGCGCGGAGGAGATTCATCGCGTGTTCAGCGTGGTGCTGCAGTCGCGCTTCGCGGCGGTCGCGAGCACCGATCAATGGATCGCGGCGCTAAAGAGCGGCGCGCCGCTCGAGCGCGGCAACATCTATGCGTCGAATCAGGCGGCGCGAGCGCGCCGGGCGGTTGCCTGAACCGGGCGCAGGGGCGGCGGTCCGGTCCAAAAACAGAAACGGGCGGTTCACCGAACCGCCCGCTGTTCCAATCCGTCACCCTGGCGCGCCTTCTACGCCGCCTTCCTGCGCAACGCCGGACTCAGGCGCAAGGCGTCGAACATCGCTTCCACCATCTGCTGCGCTTGCGCGCCGAAGTCGGTCGCGTCGGGCAAAAACAGCATGTCGCGCAAAGAACCGCCGACGAACGCGTGGACCATCGCCGCGGCAAGCTTCGTGTCGAGGTCGGCGGGCATCTGGCCTTTGGAGATCGCATTGCGCAGACCGCCCTCGATCTTCGCGAGCCCCTCGCGCATATTGGTCTGATACCGTTCCATCACCGGCCCCATATCTTCGACCAGCTCGCACTTCAGAAACAGAATGTCGAACACGCGGCGGCGGCGCGGATCGTTGGCAGTGTCGCGCAGGCAGACCACGCAGACTTCAATCAGGCGCCCGAGCGGATCAGCTTCGTTGGGATCGAGCGACGCCGCCTTCAGTTCGTCGAGCGGCAGCAGCACGCGGTCGAACATTTCGGTGAACAGCTCGCTCTTATGTGCGAAATGCCAATAAATGGCGCCGCGCGTGACGCCCGCGGCCTGCGCGATATCGGCCAGCGACGTGCGCGATACACCCTTCTCGAAGAAGACCTGTTCGGCCGCGTCGAGAATCCGGTTGCGCGTCTCCAGCGCCTCTTCTTTGGTCCTTCTGACCATATTGGTGTAGCCTGCGCTGATCTTGGGGTTTATGCGGACAGTTTGAAGTCGGTCTGGTGACACTTTGACTGCTTCTGAAGCGAATTGCGACGCGAATCTGCGGTACCCCAGCCTCGGAAGATATGAATGCACTTTTACATGCATTCATGAATGTATATATATAATAGCACCCCACGATCGGATAGCCCAAGCCGTGACGAGCGGTTAATATCCGTCACTGTTGCCTTTCGAAAGCGCTTTCGCGGCCGCCAAACGGCGGTGCTGCGCGGCATTCCCCGGTATGGCGCATTCGTAGCAGGGTGCCCTGCAGGCGCAGGTTTGCATCCATGGGCTTCCGGTCGAGCGTCGCGAGACGCTTGTGTGCGCTGTCGTCCCCGGGGTAGGGATGCGCGCACTTTTTCATTACTCAGTCTTTGACAGAGGTCGCTCCATGCGCGTCGAACGGGTTCCATTCCGCTTAATCAGTGCCGCGACGGCTGCCATCTTGCTGGCGGCGTGCGGACCAAAACAATCTGCCCCGCCGCCACAGACGCCCGAAGTCGGCGTCGTCACCCTCCAGCCGACGACCGTGCCCGTCGTCACCGAACTGCCCGGCCGTACCAGTGCCTTCCTCGTCGCGCAGGTGCGCGCGCGGGTCGACGGCATCGTGCTGCGCCGCGAGTTCACCGAGGGTAGTGAGGTCAAGGCCGGCCAGCGTCTGTACAAGATCGATCCGGCGCCGTACATCGCGTCGTTGAACAACGCGAAGGCATCGCTCGCGAAGGCGCAGGCGAACCTGGTGACGACCACCGCGCAGGCCAATCGCTACAAGGTGCTGGTCGCGGCGAACGCGGTCAGCAAGCAGGACTACGACAACGCGGTCGCCGCCGAAGGCCAGGCCGCCGCCGACGTCGCCGCGGGCAAGGCCGCGGTCGATACCGCGCAGATCAACCTCGGCTATACCGACGTGACCTCGCCCGTGACCGGCCGGATCGGCGTGTCGCAGGTCACGCCGGGCGCCTTCGTGCAGCAGAGCGCGGCCACGCTGATGGCCACGGTCCAGCAGCTCGATCCGGTCTACGCCGACCTCACGCAATCGAGCCTCGAGGGTCTGAAGCTGCGCCGCGAGGTCCAGGAAGGGCGTCTCAAGACGACCGGCCCGGGCGCCGCGCAGGTCACGCTGGTGCTGGAAGACGGCCGCATCTATTCCGAGAAGGGCAAGCTGCAGTTCACCGACGTGACCGTCGACCAGGGCACCGGCTCGGTCACGGTGCGCGCGATCTTCAAGAACCCGAACCACGTGCTGCTGCCGGGCATGTTCGTGCGCGCGAAGATCGACGAGGGCGTCAACCAGAACGCGCTGATCGTGCCGCAAGTCGGCGTCACGCACGACCAGAAGGGTCAGCCCACCGCGCTCGTCGTCGGCAACGACAACAAGGTCGAGCTGCGTCAGCTCGTCACTTCAGGCACCTTCGGCTCGTACTGGGTGGTCTCGGACGGCCTGAAGGCGGGTGAGCGCGTGATCGTCCAGGGCACCGACAAGGCGCATCCCGGCCAGCTGGTCAAGCCCGTGCCGGCGCAACTGCCCGGCAACCCGGCTTCCGACGCCGCCGCAAACGGCGCCCAGACAGGTCAACCCGCGGCTCAGCCTGCCTCCGCCGCTTCGGGCGCGTAATAACAGGGAGCCCGCCTCATGGCAAAGTTCTTTATTGATCGCCCGATTTTTGCATGGGTGATCGCCATCATCCTGATGCTCGCGGGTCTCGCGTCGGTGTTCACGCTGCCGATCGCGCAATACCCGACCATCGCGCCGCCGTCCATCCAGATCAGCGCAACCTATCCGGGTGCTTCGGCGAAGACGGTGGAAAACACCGTTACGCAGGTGATCGAGCAGCAGATGAGTGGTCTGGACCACCTGCTGTACCTCGCGTCGACCTCGGACGACACGGGCACGGCCACCATCACGCTGACGTTCGCGGCCGGCACCAACCCTGACATCGCGCAGGTGCAGGTGCAAAACAAGCTGCAGCTCGCCACGCCGCTGCTGCCGCAAGCGGTGCAGCAGCTCGGCACCAAGGTCACGAAGTCGAGCAGCAGCTTCCTGCTGGTGATGGCGTTCGTGTCGACCGACGGCAGCATGAACAAGTACGACCTCGCGAACTACGTCGCGTCGAACATTCAGGATCCGGTCAGCCGTATCGACGGCGTGGGCACGGTGACGCTGTTCGGCTCGCAGTACGCGATGCGCATCTGGCTCGACGCGAACAAGCTGAATAACTTCGGTCTGACGCCGCTCGATGTCGAAACCGCGCTGCAGGCGCAGAACGTGCAGGTCGCGGGCGGCTCGCTCGGCGGCACGCCGTCGGTGCCGGGTCAGGTGTTGCAGGCCACGATCACGCAGGCCACACTGCTCAATACCCCCGAGCAGTTCGGCGACATCCTGCTGAAGGTGAATCAGGACGGCTCGCAGGTGCGTCTGCGCGACGTGTCGCGCGTCGAGCTCGGCGGCGAAAACTATAACTTCGACACCAAGTACAACGGTCAGCCGACGGCGGGCTTCGGTATCCAGCTCGCCACGGGCGCGAACGCGCTCGCCACCGCGAAGGCGGTGCGCACGAAGATCGCCGAACTGTCGAAGTACTTCCCGCACGGCCTGGTGGTGCAGTACCCGTACGACACGACGCCGTTCGTGCGCCTGTCGATCGAGGAAGTGGTCAAGACGCTGCTCGAAGGTATCGTGCTGGTGTTCCTCGTCATGTACCTGTTCCTGCAGAACCTGCGCGCCACGCTGATCCCGACGATCGCGGTGCCGGTGGTGCTGCTCGGTACGTTCGCGATCATGAACGTGGTCGGTTTCTCGATCAACACGCTGTCGATGTTCGGTCTCGTGCTCGCGATCGGCCTGCTGGTGGACGACGCGATCGTGGTGGTGGAAAACGTCGAGCGGGTGATGCAGGAGGAGGGCTTATCGCCTCGCGATGCAACCCGCAAGGCGATGGACCAGATCACCGGGGCGCTCGTCGGCGTGGCCCTCGTGCTGTCGGCGGTGTTCGTGCCGGTGGCGTTCTCGGGCGGCTCGGTCGGCGCGATCTACCGGCAGTTCTCGCTGACGATCGTCGCGGCGATGGTGCTGTCCGTGCTCGTCGCGTTGATTCTGACGCCGGCGCTGTGCGCGACGATCCTGAAGCCGATTCCGAAGGGTCATCACGAAAAAGCGACCGGCTTCTTCGGCTGGTTCAACCGTACCTTCAACACGAGCCGCGACAAGTACCACTCGGGCGTGCACCACGTGATCAAGCGCTCGGGCCGCTGGCTCATCATCTACATGGTGGTGATCTTCGCGGTGGGGCTGCTGTTCGTGCGTCTGCCGAAGTCGTTCCTGCCTGACGAAGACCAGGGCACGATGTTCGTGCTGGTGCAAACGCCGTCGGGTTCCACGCAGGAAACTACCGCGCGCGCGCTGAAGGACGTGTCGGACTACCTGCTGAACGAGGAGAAGGCGATCGTCGAATCGACCTTCACGGTGAACGGCTTCAGCTTCGCGGGTCGTGGCCAGAACGCGGGTCTCGTGTTCGTGCGGATGAAGGACTACGCGCAGCGCCAGCACGCGGACCAGAAGGTGCAAGCGCTGGTGGGCCGTCTCTACATGCACTTCAGCACCTACAAGAACGCGACGGTGTTCCCGGTCAATCCGCCGTCGATTCCTGAACTCGGCACGGCTGCGGGCTTCGACTTCCAGTTGCAGGATCGCGCGGGTATTGGTCACGCGAAGCTGATGGAAGCGCGCAACATGCTGCTCGGTCTGGCGGCGAAAGATCCGACGCTCGCGCAGGTGCGTCCGAACGGCCTGAACGATACGCCGCAGTTCAAGGTGAGCATCGACCACGAGAAGGCTTCGGCGCAGGGTGTTTCGCTCGCCTCGATCGACCAGACGTTCTCGATCGCATGGGCCTCGGCGTATGTGAACAACTTCCTCGACACTGACGGCCGGATCAAGAAGGTCTACCTGCAGGGCGACGCGCCGTTCCGGATGAAACCGGAAGACGTGAATGCCTGGTTCGTGCGCAACGGCGCGGGCGCGATGGTGCCGTTCTCGGCCTTCGCGAGCACCGGGTGGACCTTCGGTTCGCCGAAGCTCGAGCGCTACAACGGTATTTCGTCGGTGGAAATCCAGGGTGCGGCCGCGCCGGGCAAGTCGACCGGTCAGGCGATGGCGGCGATGGAACGGATCGTCACCAAGCTGCCGGCGGGAGTCGGCTACGAGTGGACGGGTCTGTCGCTGCAAGAGCGTCAGTCGGGTTCGCAGGCGCCAATCCTGTACGGCATCTCGATTCTCGTCGTGTTCCTGTGTCTCGCGGCGCTGTATGAAAGCTGGTCGATCCCGTTCTCGGTGATCATGGTGGTGCCGCTCGGTGTGATCGGCGCACTGCTGGCCGCGACGCTGCGCGGGCTCGAGAACGACGTGTTCTTCCAGGTGGGTCTGCTGACCACCGTGGGTCTGTCGGCGAAGAACGCGATTCTGATCGTGGAATTCGCGCGAGAACTGCAGCAGAGTGGAGGCATGGGACCGATCGAAGCCGCGCTCGAAGCGGCGCGTCTGCGGTTGCGTCCGATCCTGATGACCTCGCTCGCGTTCATTCTCGGCGTGCTGCCGCTCGCGATCAGTAACGGCGCGGGGTCGGCCAGCCAGCACGCGATCGGTACCGGCGTGATCGGCGGCATGTTGACGGCGACCTTCCTCGCGATCTTCATGATCCCGATGTTCTTCGTCGTGATTCGCGCGAAGTTCGGCGGTGAGAAGGAAGACCCGGATGAGGCGCTGCGCCACTATGAACAGCACCATCCGCACGATCCGCAAGGCGGCGCGCCGGGTGGCACGACCGACGGGTCGGATGGCAATGGCTCGGGCAAGGATGGGCATTGAGATGCAAAAACACTCTTTGATTGCAGTGGCGGTCGCGCTGCTCGCCGCGGGTTGCACGCTGGCGCCGCACTACCAGCGGCCCGCCGCGCCCGTGACGGCGACTTTCCCGACGGGCGGCGTGTACGACCAGCAGCCGGGCGCGCAGGGCGCGCGCGGCGCGAACGGCCTGGCTGCCGCCGACATCGGCTGGCGCGACTTCTTCGTCGATCCGCGTCTGCAGCAGCTGATCGAAATCGCGCTGAAGAACAACCGTGATCTGCGTGTGTCGGTGCTGAACATGCAGGCGTCGGCGGCGCAGTACCGTATCGTGCGCGCGGGCCTGTTCCCGACGCTCGACGCCGCGGCTTCGCAAAGCCGGCAGCGCACGCCGCGCGATCTGCTGGCGTTGCCCAACGGCCCGACGATTACCAACACGTATTCGGTGGGCTTGAACGCGTCGTGGGAAATCGACTTCTTCGGGCGCGTGCAGAGCCTGAAGGATCAGGCGTTGGCCACGTACCTCGGCACCGCGCAGGCGCGCAAGTCCGCGGAAATCGCGCTGGTGTCGCAGGTGGCGAACCAGTACATGACGGTGCTCGAACTGGACGATCTGCTGAAGGTCACGCAGAACACGCTGAAGACGGCGCAGGAGTCGTTTCGGATCACCAGGCTGCAGTTCGACAACGGCACCGGTTCGGAACTCGATCTGCGCCAGTCGCAAACGGTTGTCGAAACCGCGAGTGCGGACCTGCAGGCGCAGATGCGTTTGCGGGCTCAGGCTGACAACGCGCTGGTGCTGCTGATCGGCGAGCCGTTGCCGGCTGATCTTGCGCCAGGCCTGCCGCTGAGCGACCAGAGCCTGCTCACGGATATTCCGGCGGGCCTGCCGTCCGATCTGCTGACGCGCCGTCCCGACATCATGGAGGCCGAGGAAAATCTGCTCGCGGCCAACGCGAACATCGGCGCGGCGCGCGCCGCGTTCTTCCCGAAGGTCACGCTGACCGGCAGCGCCGGCACGCTGAGCCCGACGCTCGGCGGGCTGTTCAAGCCGGGTTCGGCGGCGTGGAGCTTCGCGCCGTCGATCACGCTGCCGATCTTCGAGGGCGGTCAGAACATGGCCAACCTCGATCTCGCCAACATCGAGAAGAACGTGCAGATCGCCACGTATGAAAAGGCGATCCAGACGGCCTTCCGCGAAGTGGCGGACGGACTGGCCGCGCGCGGCACGTACGACGAGCAGATCGCGGCGCTCGAGCGGGATGTCGCGGCCGAGCAGCGCCGGCTGGATCTGTCGACCCTCCGTTATACGAGCGGTGTCGACAGCTATCTTTCGGTGCTGACCGCGCAGACCTCGTTGTACGAGGCTCAGCAGGCGCTGGTCACCGCGCGCATGGAACGTCTGCAGAACCTGGTCACGCTGTACCAGGCGCTCGGCGGCGGCTGGATCGAGCACAACGGCGACCAGCCGCGTCCCGCCGACGCGCCGGTCGACTACGGTGCGGCGAGCGCACCGGTCGCGGCTTCGGCGGCGACGGCAGGGTAAGCGCTGCGGCTCGACGAACCGCTGAAGTAAAGCAAAAACGCCACGGCATGCCGTGGCGTTTTTGTTGCTTCGCGGCGTTCGGTGCCGCTCGCCGCATCATCGCTGCATCAAAAGCTCAATGCAGATCCGCCGCCCGCAGCATCTCGTTGCTCTGCGGTGCGCCGCCCGCGCTGGCGTCGAGATCGTGCCCGGCGCGGCGAAGCTCGCTCTTCGCCATCTTCTCGCCCTTCACGCCGTTGAAGATGAGGTTCAGCGCGACCGCCGACACCGACGCGAGCAGAATCCCGCTGTGTAGCAGCGGCGACAACGCCGGCGGCAGTTGCGAGAAGAAGTGCGGCGAGACGACCGGCACGAGGCCGAGCCCGATGCTGACCGCGATGATGAAGAGGTTGTGCTGATTCCTCACGAAGTCGACGCGCGACAGCACCTTGATGCCGTTCGCCGCGACCATGCCGAACATCACGATGCCCGCGCCGCCGAGCACGAACGCCGGCACCGACGCGACCACCTGCGCCATCTTCGGGAAGAGGCCGAGCAGCACGAGGATCACGCCGCCCATCGCGCAGACGAAGCGGCTCTTCACGCCGGTCACGCCGATCAACCCGACGTTCTGCGAGAACGACGTATGCGGGAACGAGTTGAAGATGCCGCCGATCAGCGTGCCGAGACCGTCGACGCGCAAGCCACGCACCAGCGTTTTCTGATCGACCGGACGATCGACCATGTCGCCGACCGCGAGAAACATGCCGGTCGATTCGATGAACGTGACGAACATCACGGTGACCATCGTCGCGATCGACAGCGCATCGAAGTGCGGCAGACCGAAGTGGAACGGCATCACGAAGCCGACCCACGGCGCGTGCATGACGCCGTCCAGGTTGACGCGGCCGAGCATCAGCGCGATCGCGAAGCCCGCGACGATGCCGAGCAGCACCGAGATATTGGCGACGAACCCCCTGGCAAACCTGTTGATCAGCAGGATCAGCGTCAGCACGAGCAGCGCCAGGCCGAGATATACCGGATTGCCGTAGTCGGGATTGCCGACACCGCCGGCCGCCCAGTTGATACCGACCTCCATCAGCGACAGGCCGATCACCGAAATCACGACGCCGATCACGACCGGCGGGAAGAAGCGCAACAGCTTGCCGACCGCGGGCGCGAGCAGAATGCCGATCACGCCGGCCGCGATCGTCGAGCCGAAGATGTCGAGGATGCCGAGCGAAGGATTGGTGCCGATCGCGACCATCGGGCCGACGGCCGCGAACGTGCAGCCCATGATGACGGGCAGGCGGATGCCGAAGATCCACAGTCCGAGCGTCTGGATCAGCGTGGCGATGCCGCAGGAAAACAGATCGGCGCTGATCAGGAAGGCGACCTGGTCTTTAGGCAGCTTCAGCGCCGCGCCGATGATCAGCGGCACCGCGACCGCGCCAGCGTACATGACCAGCACGTGCTGGATGCCGAGAGTGAGCAACTGGCCCGCCGGTAGGCGCTCGTCGCACGGGTGAACCGTGTTCGCTTGCATATCGTCTGTCTCCACCATCTCGTTTTGGGATGACTCCAAGGTATCGGGGACGAAAAGTCGCAACAAGACCATACGTGGCTATTCCGGCATTCCCGGCGACGATATGCAGAGACCTGTTTTGAAAGGCAAATTAAAGCCACGAATGGGACGGATCGGCCGTCGGACGCCAGAGAACCCTATGCAGTGGGGGCCGCGGGCGGTACATGGCGTGCGCGGCGCGGGTTCGTCGCGCGAGGGGATATGTGTGAGAATCAATGACGTGTATCACGTTTCACGCATAGTCCTGTTTTGATGACGCTCGCAGCACGGCGGGGTTAACCCGCGAATGGTTTTTTTTCGCGTGTTTTCCGAGCCGTTTGTTCAACGTTCGCGGCGTCTGTGCAGCTTCGCCTTTGAGCTTCGCTTTCACACTTCGTCGCCAGTCTCGCTGGCTCCTTCTTCACCTCGTTTCAACGTCCCTGCGCTCATGAGTTTTCTCGGCATCGATCTCGGCACCGGCTCCCTGAAAGCGGCAATCGTCGACGAACATGGACGCGAGCAGGCGGTATCGAGCGTCGCTTATGCGCTCGTTACGCCGCACGCGGGTTGGGCCGAAATCGACGTCGAGACCTGGTGGAACGCGCTCGTCCATGCGATGGCGGCCCTGCCGCGCGAGCTGCGTGACGGCGTGCGCGCGATTGGCTTCTCTGGCCAGATGCACGGCGTCGTGCTGCTCGATGCAAACGGCGCAGCGGTGCGGCGCGCCATGCTGTGGCCGGACTCGCGCGCGCTCGCCATGCTCGACGCGTGGCCCGAGCCGCAACCGAATCCGGTCGCGCCCGGCATGGCCGGACCGCTGCTGCGCTGGCTCGTGCTGCAAGAGCCGGAAGCTGCGCGCCGCACGCGCTGGGCGCTGCAGCCGAAGGACTGGCTGCGCGTCGCGCTCGGCGGCGCGTGCGTGACCGATGCGTCCGACGCGTGCGCGACCGCGCTCGCCGATCCCGCCGGCGCGTGGGAGACGGCGCTGCTGCAACGCCTCGAGATTCCGCCCGAATGGTTCGCGCCTGTGGCGCCGTCGTATGCGGCGGCGGGCGTGCTGTCGCCGCAGGCCGCGCAGGCACTTGGCTTACGGGCCGGTATCGTGCTCGCAACCGGCGCCGCGGATACGCCGTGCGCGGCGCTCGGCAGCGGACTCGTGCGTGACGGCGACGCGCTGCTGACGACCGGCACCGGCGGACAGATCGTCGTGCTCGCGAACGACGAGCCTGCGCCGCTGAAGGGCTTGCATCGCTATCGCGCGGCGAGCGATCACTGGTATCGGATGGCGGCGATGCAGAACGTCGGCATCGCGCTGGAGCGGGTGCGCGGGTGGCTGTCGTTTGGGTGGGCGGAGGCTTACCGAGAGGCATTTGACGATGCGGCTGATGCAAGCGCTCATGCCGCCGCTGAAGTGGCGTCGACGCTGAGCTTCCTGCCGTACCTGACCGGCGAGCGCACGCCGTGGCTGAACCCGCAGGCGCGCGGCGGCTGGCTCGGTTTGTCGCTCGAGCATACGCGCGGCGCGATGATGCGTGCCGCGTTCGAGGGCGTCGCGTTCTCGTTGCGCGCGGGGCTCGACGCGATTCGCGCGAGCGGCGCGCCGGTGACGGCGCTCAAGCTCGCGGGCGGCGGCTCCGTCGACGCGCGCTGGCGACAACTGCTCGCCGATGCGCTCGACGTCGACCTGCATGCGGTCGATTGCCCGAACGCGGCGCCGCGCGGCGCGGCGATCCTCGGCGGTCTCGCGTGCGGCCACTGGCAGACGCGCGATCTCGCCGCGCTCGCGCCGGGCGCGACGCGCGTCGCGGGTCCACGCGGCGATGCGGCGCTTGCTGAACGCTATGCGCGCTTCGTCGATCTGTATGTCCGCGTCGAGCCGTGGTTCGGTGGTAGCGCGCCGTGCGAAGCGCAGTGACAGCGAGGGCGTTGAACACGGTGCCGAGCGCAGCCATCGGCGACGCAGCCTTCACGCACTATGCAATACCATGACGCTTTTCGCGCGCCACGTAGTCGCCGGCACGCGATGCCATTTCGCATTCACGCACTCACGGACTCACAGGAGCATTGACGATGAAGACCAAAGCAGCAATCGCATGGAAAGCCGGCGCCCCGTTGACGATCGAGGAAGTCGATCTCGAAGGTCCGCGCGCCGGTGAAGTCCTGATCGAAGTGAAGGCGACGGGCATCTGCCACACCGACTACTACACGCTGTCGGGCGCCGATCCCGAAGGCATCTTCCCGGCGATTCTCGGCCACGAAGGCGCGGGCGTGATCGTCGATGTCGGGCCGGGCGTCGGCACGCTGAAGAAGGGCGATCACGTGATTCCGCTCTACACGCCCGAATGCCGTCAGTGCAAGTTCTGCCTGTCGCGCAAAACGAATCTCTGCCAGGCGATCCGCGCGACGCAGGGCAAAGGCCTGATGCCCGACGCGACCTCGCGCTTCTCGCTCGATGGCAAGCCCCTGTTCCACTACATGGGGACGTCGACGTTCTCGAACTACATCGTCGTGCCGGAGATCGCGGTCGCGAAGGTGCGTGAAGACGCGCCGTTCGACAAGATCTGCTACATCGGCTGCGGCGTGACGACCGGCGTCGGCGCGGTCGTGTATTCGGCGAAGGTCGAGGCGGGTGCGAACGTGGTGGTGTTCGGGCTCGGCGGTATCGGGCTGAACGTGATTCAAGGCGCGAAGATGGTCGGCGCGGACAAGATCATCGGTGTCGATCTCAACCCGGGCCGCGTCGAACTCGCGAAGAAGTTCGGCATGACGCACTTCATCAACCCGAACGAAGTCGAGAACGTCGTCGATCACATCGTGCAGTTGACCGACGGCGGCGCCGACTACTCGTTCGAATGCATCGGCAACGTGAAGGTGATGCGCCAGGCGCTCGAATGCACGCACAAGGGTTGGGGGCAGTCGCTCATCATCGGCGTCGCGGCGGCGGGCGAGGAGATCAGCACGCGGCCGTTCCAGTTGGTCACGGGCCGCGAGTGGAAGGGCTCGGCGTTCGGCGGCGCGCGAGGCCGCACCGACGTGCCGAAGATCGTCGACTGGTACATGGAAGGCAAGATCAATATCGACGATCTGATTACGCACCGTTTGCCGCTCGAGCGCATCAACGAGGGCTTCGAGCTGATGAAGAAGGGCGAGTCGATCCGCTCGGTCGTGCTCTACTAAGCGAGGAGCGTCGCGATGCTCGAACTACTATCGTCGCACGGCTGCCACGGCGGCGAGCAGCGCTTTTACCGGCACGAGTCGCGCACCATCGGTCTGCCGATGCGCTTCTCGGTCTATCTGCCGCCGCAGGCGTTGCGGGGCAATGCGAAGGTGCCCGCGCTGTTCTACCTCGCGGGGCTGACCTGCACCGAAGAGACGTTCGCGATCAAGGCCGGCGCGCAGCGCTTCGCGGCCCGGCACGGCCTCGCGCTGATCGCGCCGGATACGAGCCCTCGCGGCGCGGGCGTGCCAGGCGAGAGCGATGCGTGGGACTTCGGCGTCGGCGCGGGCTTTTATGTCGACGCGACCGAGCAGCCGTGGGCGCGGAACTACCGCATGTACTCGTATGTGCGCGACGAGCTGCGCGAAACGGCGCTTCCGAACCTGCCGATCGATGGCGCGCGTCTCGGCATCTTCGGTCATTCGATGGGCGGGCACGGCGCGCTGATGCTCGCGCTGCGCAATCCGGACATTTATCGGTCGGTGTCGGCGTTCGCGCCGATCGCGGCGCCGATGCGTTGTCCCTGGGGCGAGAAGGCGTTTAGCGGTTATCTCGGCGAGAACCGTGAAGCGTGGAAGCAGTACGACGCGAGTGAGCTGGTTTCGCACGCGACGCACAAGTTCGCGGAAGGGATTCTCGTCGATCAGGGGCTCGCGGATCAGTTCCTGCCCACGCAGCTCAATCCCGACGTGTTCGAAGCGGCGTGCAAGGCCGCGGGGCAGCCACTGACGTTGCGCCGGCATGCGGGTTACGACCACGGCTACTACTTCATCTCGACGTTCGTCGAGGATCATCTCGCGCATCATGCGAAGGTGTTGCTCGGCTGAAAACGTCGGGTAGCGCGGCATGAAATAAAAAACGGCGGCACGTCACGTGCCGCCGTTTTTTCGTGTGATCGGCGTAAGCGCCGCTCAATGCCGCTTCAACAGACTCCCGCCATACACCACCGCCGACAGCGCGGTGATCCAGAAGCTCGTCGGGCAATCGGTATAGAACGCGAGCGTCAGCCCGAGCCACGCCTGCGCGAGCGCGAACACGGCCGCGAGCACGAGACCCGTCGACAGCCGCGTGCTCAGGTTCTGCGCGGCGGCGGCCGGCCCCACCATCAGCGTGAACACGAGCAGCACGCCGACGATCTGCGTGCAAGCGGCGACGGCCAGCGCGGCGATCGCGAGAAACAGCACCGACACGCGGCGCAGCGACACGCCCTTCGCTTCGGCCAGCTCCGGTTGCAGCGACGCGAACAGCAGCGGCCGCATGATGGCCGCGAGCGCGGCCAGACTGACGACGCCCAACGCCGCGAGCACACCGAGCGTCGCTGCATTGACGCCGAGCACGTTGCCAAACAGCAGCGCCGTCACCTGCGTCGCGTAGGCGGTGAAGAAATGCAGAAACAGCAGCCCAAAGCCGAGCGACAAGGAAAGGATTACGCCGATCGCGACGTCGCGGCCGGCGAGCCGCTCGCCGAGCGCGCCCATGCCGACACCGGCCGCGAGCGTGAACCCAATCATCCCCCAGATAGGCGAGATGCCGATCAGCACCGCGCCGGTCGCGCCGGTGAAGCCGACGTGCGACAGCGCGTGGCCCGCGAAAGTCTGTCCGCGCATCACGAGAAAATAGCCGACCACGCCTGCCAGCACCGCGACGATCCCCGAGGCCGCGAATGCGTTCACCATGAAATCGTATTCAAACATCGTGCGTGTGTCCGTCGCGTAAGTCGTGCGGGTTTGGGCGACTGTGTGAGTGGCCGTGCGAATGCGTATGTCCGCCGTCCTCGTCGTGTTCGTGCTCGTGCTTCTCGACTTCGACGCCGCCCGACATCACGAAGATGCGGCCGTTCACGCGCATCACGTCGATCGGCGAGCCGTACAGACGCGACAGCACCGGCCGCGTGATCACTTCGTCGACGGTGCCGAGCGCCGCGACGCCGCTGCCGAGATACAGCACGCGATCGATCGAGTTCAGCAGCGGATTGAGTTCGTGCGCGGAGAACAGCACCGCGATGCCGAGCTCCTGCTGCACGCGCCGCACCAGTTCGACGACGCTCTTCTGGTGATGCGGATCGAGACTGATCAACGGTTCGTCGAGCAGCAGCAGTTTCGGATTGCCGAGCAGGCATTGCGCGAGCAGGAGCCGCTGCCGTTCGCCGCCCGACAACTCCGACAGTGGCCGCTTCGACAGATTCGTCCCGCCGACGAGCTCGAGCACCCGATCGACGTCCGCGCGCGTTTTTGCATCCGCATGCGGCAAGCCCCAGCGATGACCATCGGCTGCCATCGCGACCAGATCGCGGCCGCGCACGCGACGGCCGGCGAGCGCGCTGCGCGTCTGCGGCATATAGCCGATCGACGCGTTGCCGCGCTCGACCGTCTGCCCGAGCACGCGGATCGCGCCGCCCACGGCCGGCACGAGGCCGAGCACCGCGCGCATCAGCGTCGTCTTGCCCGCGCCGTTGGGCCCGAGCACGCCGATGAACTCGCCCTGGTTCACGACGAAGCTCGTATCGCGCAGGATCGTGCGGCCGCCCAGATCGAGCGTCGCGTTGTCGAGTTCGAGCACGGGCCGGTCGCCGCGCGCGGTGGGTGCGCCTGATTGCGCACCTGCTGGCGTTTGATGGCCAGTCGGAATCATGGAGCCTTTCCTTGCGCGTTCGCGCTGGTCGCGCCAATCGCGCCGTTCGTGTCACCCGCCGCGAGCGCTTTCTGCAACGCATCGAGCTGCGTCAGCATCCACGTCTGATAGGTCTTGCCGGGCGGCAGGGTTTCGGTGACGCTCATCGTCGGTACCTTCGATTGTTGCGCGAGCTTCAGCATGCGTTTGGTCAGCGCCTCGGTGGCCTGGCTGTTATAGATCAGCACGCGCACGCGCCGCTCGCGCAGATCGCGTTCGAACGCGGCGATATCGGCCGCGCTCGCTTCGGTGTCGTTCATCGTGGCGAGCTGGAAGCGCTGGTTGCGCATGGCGAGGCCAATCGCGTCAGACATATAGCCGAACACCGGCTCCGTCGCCGTGACCGGCAAGCCCGCATAGCGGCCGTGCAGCTCGGCGACCTTCGCGTCGATCGGCTTCAGCGAATCGAGAAACTTCGCGAGGTTCGCATCGTACGCCGGCTTGTGCGCCGGGTCAGCAGCGCTGAGTGCGTCGCAGACCGCGCGCGCGACTTTCGGCATCGTCGCCGGGTCGTACCACAGGTGCGGATTGTCGCCGCCTTTTTTGCCGACGAGGTCGGCCGCAATGATCACCGTGCTATGCGCGCCTTTCGACGCGGCCAGCAGCTTCGCCATCCACGGATCGTAGTCGGCGCCGTTGTAGACGACGAGGCTCGCGTGCTGCAACGCGCGCGCGGTGGCCGGGCTCGCTTCGAACAGATGCGGGTCCTGGTCCGGGTTGCTGAGGATGCTGGTCACGTCGACGCGATCGCCGCCGAGTTGCCGGACCACGTCGCCATAAAAGTTCTCCGCGGCGACGACCGGAATTTTCGCGTCGGCGGCGAACGCGTTGTGGCCGAAGCCGAGCGCCGCGATCGCGAGCAGACAGGTGCATAGATGGGTGCGCACAGACGTCGAACGCTTCAGCGCGCGGTGCGCTCTGGACAACATCAAGCCGATTGTTTTCATCGTTGTTTCCTGCTGGGTGAGAGTTGAATCAGCCACTCGCGGTGGCAAGGCCAAATACGGGGTGGCGCTTAGCGCGGCGCCGCGCGCCTGATCACGACGAAGTGCCTGCTGCGCCGCCGGCGCCGCCAGGCTTCGCCGCTCGCGCACATGGCCCGCACAGTCCACTTAGCTCGATCACCTGACGATGCACCTCGAAGCCATGCGCGGGTGCGCTGTGCGACAGGCGGTCGGCGAGCTCGTCGCCGGGAATCTCGACGGTCGCGCCGCAACCGTCGCACATCAGGAACTGGCTGCGATGCGGCACGCCGATTTCGCAGCAGGCGACGAACGCGTTCTTCGATTCGATCCGGTGCACGAAGCCGTGCGCGACGAGGAAGTCGAGCGCGCGATAGACGGTGGTCGGCGGCATGCGACCGCGCTCGGGGGCGAGCGCGTCGAGCAACTCGTACGCGCCGACCGGCCGCTCGCTCGCGACGATCGCCGCGTACACCTGGCGGCGCAGCGGCGTCAGCGCGAGCCCCTGCGCCGCAGCGTGCGCGTCCGCATGCGCGAGCCGCATGGCGTGCTGTTCGGCGAGCGAGGTAGTCATCGGCGTGAATCTCCTGACATGGCGGCCCCCGAGCGGGCTGCAAGGTCGAAATGATATAACGTAGCGCGATTTTTTGTCAGTGGCGCGAATCTTCGCACGGCGGCACGCAGCGAACGCGTCGTGGCGACCCGTGGCGCAATGGGCTCGCTCCTGCCGCGCTGCACCATCGAAATTCGTCCGCGTGCCTTGACATGATCCGGTCCGTATCCGATCATTCGATCACTAGCCGAGCAATTGTTCGCGTGATGCGCGTTCGCTCACCGCGCGCCAAAATGTAAAAACGAAGCGGAGACAGGCAGTGGCACGATTGCAGGACAAAGTCGCCATTCTGACGGGCGCGGCCAGCGGTATCGGTGAAGCGGTAGCCCTGCGCTATCTCGACGAGGGCGCGCGCTGCGTGCTGGTCGACGTGAAGCCGACCGACAGCCTCGGCGGCGCGCTGCGCGGCATCTACGGCGAGCGCGTGTTGAGCGTCAGCGCCGACGTCCGGCGCCGCGAGGACATCGAGCGCATCGTCACGAGCACGCTCGGCTGCTTCGGCCAGATCGACATCCTGTTCAACAATGCGGCGCTGTTCGACATGCGCCCGCTCCTCGACGAATCCTGGGACGTGTTCGACCGCCTGTTCGCGGTCAACGTGAAGGGCATGTTCTTCCTGATGCAGGCGGTCGCGCGGCAGATGGTCGAGCAGGGCCGCGGCGGCAAGATCATCAACATGTCGTCGCAGGCCGGGCGGCGCGGCGAGGCGCTCGTGTCGCACTACTGCGCGACCAAGGCGGCGGTGTTGAGCTATACGCAGTCCGCGGCGCTCGCGCTCGCGCCGCATAAGATCAATGTGAACGGCATCGCGCCGGGCGTCGTCGACACGCCGATGTGGAACGAGGTCGACGCGCTGTTCGCGCGCTACGAGAACCGGCCGCTCGGCGAGAAGAAGCGCCTCGTCGGCGAGGCCGTGCCGCTCGGCCGCATGGGCGTGCCCGACGACCTGACCGGCGCCGCGCTGTTCCTCGCGTCGGCCGATGCCGACTACATCACCGCGCAGACGCTGAACGTCGACGGCGGTAACTGGATGAGCTGAATAAAGAGCAGGGAGCGGGCACGTTGACTGCTCCGAGCGGCGCGTCATTCCGTCAAACGAACGCAGCATCACATAACGTACGAGAAAGGAGACAACGATGAAACCAGCTTTCAAATTCGCGCTGAAGGCGGCCGGTGCCGGCGCGGCCACCTGCTTCGCGCTGAGCGCATCGGCGGCGACGGTGACGATCGCGACGCTGAACAATCCGGACATGATCGAGTTGAAGAAGCTGTCGCCCGCGTTCGAAAAAGCGAATCCGGACATCAAGCTGAACTGGGTGATCCTCGAGGAAAACGTGCTGCGTCAGCGCGCGACGACCGACATCACGACCGGCAGCGGCCAGTTCGACGTAATGACGATCGGCGCGTATGAAACCCCGCAATGGGGCAAGCGCGGCTGGCTCGCGCCGATCACCAACCTGCCGGCGAGCTATGACCTCAACGACGTCGTGAAGACGGCCCGCGACGGTCTGTCCGCGAACGGCCAGCTGTACGCGCTGCCGTTCTACGTCGAAAGCTCGATGACCTATTACCGCAAGGATCTGTTCGACAAGGCCGGTCTGAAGATGCCCGACCAGCCGACCTACGACCAGATCGGCCAATTCGCCGACAAGCTCACCGACAAGTCCAGGGAGCAATACGGCATCTGCCTGCGCGGCAAGGCGGGCTGGGGCGAGAATATGGCGTACGCCACGACGGTCGTGAACACCTTCGGCGGCCGCTGGTTCGACGAGAAGTGGAACGCGCAGCTGACGTCGCCGGAATGGAAGAAGGCGATAACGTTCTACGTCGATCTGCTGAGGAAGGACGGTCCTCCGGGAGCGAGCTCGAACGGCTTCAACGAAAACCTGACGCTGATGTCGTCGGGCAAGTGCGCGATGTGGATCGACGCGACGGTCGCGGCCGGCATGCTGTACAACAAGCAGCAGTCGCAGATCGCCGACAAGGTCGGCTTCGCGGCCGCGCCGATCGAGGTCACGCCGAAGGGCTCGCATTGGCTGTGGGCCTGGGCGCTCGCGATTCCGAAGTCGTCGAAGCAGCAAGATGCGGCGAAGAAGTTCATCGAGTGGGCGACCTCGAAGGAGTACATTGAAATGGTCGCGAAGGATGAGGGCTGGGCCTCGGTGCCGCCGGGCACGCGCGAGTCCACCTACGCGCGCCCCGAGTACAAGCAGGCCGCGCCGTTCGGCGACTTCGTGCTAAAGGCGATCCAGACCGCCGACCCGGATCATCCGACCTTGAAGCCGGTCCCGTACACGGGTGTGCAGTTCGTCGGAATTCCCGAATTCCAGTCGTTCGGCACGGTGGTCGGGCAGAGCATCTCCGGCGCGATCGCCGGTCAGATGACGGTCGACCAGGCACTCGAGGCCGGCAACGCGGCCGCGAATCGCGCGGTCAAGCAGGCGGGTTATCAGAAGTAACCCGGCAGGCCGCCGCATCGACCGATGCGGCTCATGCAGCAGGGCGGCCGTTCGTCTGCGCCCGATGCGATGCGGCGCGTGTCGTGCGCCATTCAGGCACGGCACGCCGCGTCGCACATACGCGGCTCCGGCGAACGCTCCGCGCATTACCGAACAGGTGGTCCATCATGCGTCCTTTGCGCCTACCTCTGATGCAAACCCATCCCCAGACAGAAAAAGAACGCGAGGAGCGTAAGGCCAATTCGGCCCGCTGGCTCGTGGCGCCGTCGGTCGGCGTGCTCGTGCTGTGGATGGTCATTCCGCTCGCGATGACGATCTGGTTCTCGTTCTCGCACTACAACCTGCTCAATCCCGATCTGCGCGGCTTCGCAGGTCTCGACAACTACCGCTATCTCGCGACCGATCCGTCGTTCGGTCCGTCGATCGCGCATACGATCGAGCTGATCGTGTGGGTGCTCGTGATCACCGTGGGCGGCGGCGTGCTGATGGCGATCCTGTTCGACCGCAAGTTCTACGGGCAGGGCGTGGCACGCCTGCTCGCGATCGGCCCGTTCTTCGTGATGCCGACGGTCAGCGCGCTGATCTGGAAGAACATGATCCTGCACCCGGTGTACGGCCTCGTCGCGCAGGGCATGCGGGCACTCGGCATGCAGCCGATCGACTGGTTCGCCGACTATCCGCTGACCGCGGTGATCATGATCGTCGCGTGGCAGTGGCTGCCGTTCGCGTTCCTGATCCTGTTCACGTCGATCCAGTCGCTCGACCAGGAGCAGAAGGAAGCCGCGAAGATCGACGGCGCCGGTCCGTTCTCGATGTTCTTCTACATCACGCTGCCGCACCTGCGACGTGCGATCGCGGTCGTCGTGATGATGGAGACGATTTTCCTGCTGTCGATCTTCGCCGAGATCTATACGACCACGGGCGGCGGTCCGGGCAACGCGACCACCACCCTGTCGTACCTGATCTTCGCGCTGGGCCTGCAACAGTTCGACGTCGGTCTCGCCTCGGCGGGCGGTATTCTCGCGGTCGTGCTGGCCAACATCGTGTCGATCTTCCTCGTGCGGATGCTCGCGAAGAACCTGAAAGGGGAGTACGAAAAATGAGCCACGTTGCCTCCACTACGGCATCGACGACGCAGCCGGTCGCGGTGCCGACCAAATCGCCGTTCGACACGATTCGTCGCGGCATTCCCGGCGTGATCGCGTGGCTCGTCGCGCTGCTGCTGTTCTTCCCGATCTTCTGGATGACGATCACCGCGTTCAAGACCGAGCAGCAGGCCTATGCGTCGTCGCTGTTTTTCGTGCCGACGCTCGACAGCTTCCGCGAGGTGTTCGCGCGTAGCAACTACTTCGCGTTCGCGTGGAACTCGATACTGATCTCGGTCGGCGTCACACTGCTGTGCCTGATCCTCGCGGTGCCGTGCGCGTACGCGATGGCGTTTTTCCCGACGCGCCGCACGCAGAAAGTGCTGCTGTGGATGCTGTCGACGAAGATGATGCCGTCGGTCGGCGTGCTGGTGCCGATCTATCTGCTGTGGAAAAACAGCGGCCTTCTGGATACCGTGTCGGGCCTGATCATCGTCTACACGCTGATCAATCTGCCGATCGCGGTCTGGATGGCGTTCACGTACTTCGCCGAGATTCCGCGCGACATTCTCGAAGCCGGGCGCATCGACGGCGCGGCGACGTGGCAGGAGATCGTCTATCTGCTGATGCCGATGGCGCTGCCCGGGCTCGCGTCGACCGCGCTGTTGCTCGTGATCCTGTCGTGGAACGAGGCGTTCTGGAGCATCAACCTGTCGAGCTCGAACGCGGCGCCGCTGACCGTGTTCATCGCGTCGTATTCGAGTCCTGAAGGTTTGTTCTGGGCCAAGTTGTCGGCCGCTTCGTTGCTGGCGGTCGCGCCGATCCTGATCGTCGGCTGGCTGTCGCAGAAGCAGTTGGTGCGCGGGCTCACGTTCGGGGCCGTCAAATGACGGCTGGCCCGGGCATCGTGCGCTATGCGTTGATCTGCGATTGCGACGGCGTGCTGATCGACAGCGAAGCGGTGGCCGCGCGCATGCTGGTGCGCGAACTCGAGGCGCGCTGGCCCGGCATCGACGCCGCGCCGGTCGTGCTGCCGCTGCTCGGGCTGCGCATCGAGCGCGTGTTGCAGGACACCGCGACTCAGCTCGGCAAACAGCTCGGCGCCGACGATATCGATGCGATCCGCCGCGCGGTCGAAGCGGCGGCGATCGAGGCGCCCGCCGTCGACGGCATCGAAATGGCGCTGACCCAGGTGCCGCTCGTCAAAGGCTGCGCGAGCAATAGCTTCCGGCCCTACGTCGAGACGGTGCTGGCGCGCACGGGCCTGAAGCGTTTCTTCGGCGAGCGGCTGTTCTGCGCCGATGCGGTGCCGAATCCGAAGCCCGCGCCGGACGTGTATCTGGCGGCGGCGCAAGGCTTCGGGCTCGCGCCGGGTGCGTGCCTCGTCGTCGAGGACAGCGTGACCGGCGTCACGGCGGCGGCCACGGCGGGCATGGCGGTGCTGGGGTTTATCGGCGGCGGTCATGCGAGCGATGCGCAGATCGATCGATTGCACGCGGCGGGCGCGCGTCATGTGTTCGAGGACATGCGGCAGTTGCCCGACCTCGTCGCGCAATGGACGCTCTCCGCGACGGCCGCGGCGCCATGAGCGCACGAATGCACGCGACACGACACGGCATCAGGTAGCAGCATGAAGTAACGGGCAGCATCGAACGGCATTACACGGAGACACATCATGGCAAGCGTAACCTTGCGCAACATCAGAAAGGCCTACGACGAAAACGAAGTGATGCGCGACATCAATCTCGACATCGCCGATGGCGAGTTCGTCGTGTTCGTCGGGCCGAGCGGTTGCGGCAAATCGACCCTGATGCGGATGATCGCGGGCCTCGAGGACATCACGGGCGGCGATCTGAACATCGACGCCGTGCGCATGAACGACGTGCCGCCGGCCAAGCGCGGCATCGCGATGGTGTTCCAGTCGTACGCGCTGTATCCGCACATGACGCTGTACGACAACATGGCGTTCGGCCTGAAGCTTGCCGGCGCGAAGAAGCCGGAGATCGACTCAGCCGTGCGCAACGCGGCGAAGATCCTGCACATCGACCATCTGCTCGATCGCAAGCCGAAGCAGCTGTCGGGCGGGCAGCGTCAGCGCGTCGCGATCGGCCGCGCGATCACGCGCAAGCCGAAGGTGTTCCTGTTCGACGAGCCGCTGTCGAATCTCGACGCCGCGCTGCGCGTGAAGATGCGCCTCGAGTTCGCACGCCTGCACGACGAGCTGAAGACGACGATGATCTACGTGACGCACGACCAGGTCGAGGCGATGACTTTGGCCGACAAGATCGTCGTGTTGTCGGCGGGCAATCTGGAGCAGGTCGGCAGTCCGACGATGCTGTATCACGCGCCGGCGAACCGCTTCGTCGCCGGCTTCATCGGCTCGCCGAAGATGAACTTCATGGAAGGCGTGGTGCAGTCGGTGTCGCATGACGGCGTCTCGGTGCGTTACGAGACCGGCGAGACGCAGCGCGTGTTGGTCGAGCCGGGCGCGGCCAAGCAGGGCGACAAGGTGACGGTCGGCATCCGCCCCGAGCATCTGCACGTCAGCACGACCGAGGATGGTATCGAGGCACGCACGATGACGGTCGAATCGCTCGGCGATGCCGCGTATCTGTACGCGGAGTCGAGCGTCGCGCCCGATGGTTTGATCGCGCGGATTCCGCCGCTCGAACGGCATGCGAAGGGCAATACGCAGAAGCTGGGCGCGACGCCCGAGCATTGCCATCTGTTTGATAGCGAAGGCAAGGCGTTCCAGCGCAAGATCGTCGAGGTGCTGGCGGCTTGATCGCGCGATGACGCATTGCAGGAGCAGGCGGCGCACGCGCCGTCTGTTGCGGGCAAGGTTTGCGCTTTCAGGATGGCGGCCGGCAAGCCCGCACGCGCGTTGGCGCGCCTTGGCGGTGCGTGAGGCGCACGCAAAGCGCTGTCGCTAGAGGGCGTTACGCGTTTTGGGTTGCCAGCTGAAATGAAAGCGCGGAAAACCTACCGGACGGCGGGGAGCCCTCCGGTGCGAGGAAGCGCAGGCTACTCACTCAGAAGAAGACGCTTAAGCTTGTCGAGAAAAGCCTCAGTGGTCTGCTCCCACGCCGTCGGATCGCACTGGTAGCCAAATTCCTCCTCGAAGGCCGCGTCAAGATTTCCAGCATGATCGCTCTTGAACCGGTCTATGTCGGCCACCGTCGCGTTGATCATGTCTGGCGTGCATCCGCTTGCACAAGCCCGGACCAACTCTTCAATTGTGTTTCCCCAGTAGTCGAAATCTTCATTGAAGTAGCCAAGGATCAATTGCCCCAGATCATAATATTTCATACATCAATACCCACCAATCACTTATCGAGCATAGCAGTGAGGATGTAGTACGGCATCCCGTTATACGCCCCGTACTTCAAGACAACCTCCACTTTACTGCTATCTACCAACCTGTCGGTCTTCCTGACCAATGCGTATCCTACTTTTCTTCCAACGTCCTTTCTCAGCGTCAAAACCCGGTTTGGTGCTGCTTTTGTCCATGCGTGAATCTGCAAGGCATTTGCGCGCATCGTTTCCGATATAGCCCACTCCGCTTCCTCGAGATTTACGAAAGACGAAACTACTTTCTTTTCCGACTCCAGCCTGAGCCTCTCCCGCAACTGCGCTTCAGTCCTCCCGACATGTTTCAAAAGCGTATGTCCACCGATCCGGCTGCCCGCTTTTGCCTCGTGCATTTGCAGGTTAATCCGGCCCATCGTGACACGCGCTGCGCGTGCGGCCCTGATCGAGCCAGCGAAGCCGAATGGCACGGCGATATCGAGCGACAGGCCGATATTGTTCGCCATGTCAGGGCTCGCCTTCATCGCTTCAGCGAGTTTCGTCGTGCCCTGGTGGGTCAGCGTGGCCGTGTCCTGACCAGTCCAGACCTGCCGCAAGCCAGCCGCCGCCGAGTCGGAGCCATGTACTCCGAACACGATACAGCCGGCTTTGCTCGCCATCGTCGGTTCCGGCAAAACGCAGAGGGCACCCGCACCGACCATTTCCAGCACGCCGCCGACAACCTGCAGACCGCCCCAAATCCGGTTGGAAAGCATTTCCGTCTGGCTGATCGACTGGCGGGATAGCACGGCCGCGAGTTGCGGAGCACTCAGTACAACCTTCACTCCTTCGGTGTTATCGGCACCGGGCATATAGAAACCCTCTTATGTTTTTATGGGGCTTCGATGCTGCCTTGCTGACCATCTCTCAAGATTCGGACGACTCCGAATTTTCCGTAGCTCGATGCACGGACCTGTTCTGCATCGGGCGGGACTAGGCGCAACATCACGCACGCCGCGATTTTCCGGTCATATCCTGTCCTGCATCACTACAGCGGGCCGCTACACCAGACTTTCCCCTTCTCTCCGAATCATCCTTCGCCCATAGCCGGACAGTGAATCCACCGGTTAATGTGAAAGTCCGAAAAAAAAGAAGACGACTTTTTGCATGTCACAGGTGAATGAGTCAGACGGCGTCCGCGTCGTACTGAGCGCCCCGCAAATGGCGGCCGTTCTGGTTCGTCAGTCGATTAGCCAGACTGAGATGCTTTCGAACCGGTTATGGGGCGGTTTGCAGGTTGTCGGCGGAGATTGGAAATGGTCGGCGCGGGTGCGTTATGCGTGCTGCCAGAGCCGACGATGGCAAGCAAGGCCGGGTGCATTGTGTTTGGCGTGCATGGCTCGGATACCGCAGCAGCAGGTCTGCGACAGGTTTGGACCGGGCGAGATTCCTCCACGCTGATCCAACGCGGTGCGGCGAAGCTGGCCGAAACCATGAAGGCCAGCCCCGACATGGCCAACAATATCGGCTTGTCGCTCGATATCGCAGTGTCGGCAGGCGTGGCGGGATCGATCGAGGCAGTGCGGGCGTCCGAGATCACATTGGGCCGGATCAACTTGATGATGCGCGAAGCGAAGGCGGGTAGCGGGATTGGCGGGCACACGCTGCTGAAACATGTGGGGCGCACTGAGGCACCATTGTCAGAGAGATTGTTGAAGGAACCGTGGCGAGATCGGGTCTCGTCATTTGCGAATATTGGTGCGGCGGAATGGGCCATCTCGGAGACGATGCAGGCGAACATACAATGGAATGCCATACTATATTCTCACCGCTTATCTGGATGCCTAATTTAGGGAAGTGAAAATGAGTTTAATCGCGGATATCCTCGCGGCGAGAGGCCCAACGATGGTTAGAATTTCCAATGTACTGGACTATTCAAATGACCTGTCCCTGGTACTGTCCAAATTCGGCCTGACTCAAGATGAGGCGGTGCTGGTGCGCCATGATAGAGCCGGGGCCATTGCTATTCTCACGAACCTGCTATGGAAAGGGCAGGCTTATGATTGTGAATGCATGGGCAGGAGTAAAGCGGAAGAGCTTGCTGAAAAAATAATTTCTGAAAATGAATCAAAAGAAAGTAGGTATTTTTCAAACAAGGAGTCACCGTCATCGGATTCGTGGAATGGTCTTACGGGCTCGACCTTTGACTCAGGTATTGTGATAAGTAGTGGGGATGGGCGATATTTCTGTATCTGGCTTGAAGATGAAGATTAATTTGACGTCTTCAGTTAAGTCATGAAAAATCAGTCAACTTATCCAGAGCTTGGTCATTTTTTCGGAGCCTACCTCAATCAGGATTACGACCTTTCAGGAGACACACTCGCGGAGGTCGTTGAATGCTACAAACAGGGGACGCCTGTGGACGCGCATGAAAGGATGCTGTCCGAGATAGAGCGATTCAAGGGCGAACATCCAGACCTGGACGAGGCATTTGAGGAGGCTTACGGCCAAGATTGTTCGCCAGACCTGTGAGGTCACACGACCGCCTCGCTTCTTATGGAGTTGAAGCAGATCCCGAGCGAGTAAGACTCTCGGCTACGCCAACTTACGGCGCGTCTACACCGATCGCGCCCGCTTCTTCTGCGGGCACCGTTTCACGCCTCCAACGCCGCCCGCGCGCACACCTCGTCGGTCACGAGCCCCGACAACCATCCCCCCTTGAGCACCGCGATCAGCGCCTCGCGCTTGCGCTGCCCGCCCGCGAAGCCGATGGTCGGCCGGCGCGGCGGCGTGTCGAGCGCGATGCTCGTCACGCGCCGGCCGGTCGGCGATTCGACGTGTGCGCCGGCCGCATCGATTGGCAGGCCGAGCATTTCGGCGACCGCGCCGTTGTGCATCAGCTCGTTCACCTCGCCTTCCGTGATGAAGCCGTCCTCGTGCAACGGACAGGTCATGCCGATGTTGCCGATGCCGACGAACGCGACATCGGCCTGCGCCGACAGCGATTCGACGATCCGGTACAGACGGTGATTGCACCACTGCGCGCGCTCGGCCTCGCTGTCGGCGAGCAGCGGCGCGGGCAGCAGAAAATGCTTGCCCCCGGTCTTTTCGGAAATGTGCAGCGCGACGTCGTAGCGGTTCGAGGAGCCGTCCTGCGCGATCGCGCCGACCATCGATACCAGCCGATGCTGCGGACGGTCTAGCTGCGCGATCTGATCGACCGCGGCCTTCAGCGTGCGGCCGCTGCTGACCGCGACGACCATCGGCTTTTCCTCGCTCAGATAGCGCTCCATTACCTGCGCGCCGGCCACAGCGAGCTTACGGTCGACTTCCTCGGAGGTATCGCCGTCGATCGGCACGATCTCGCACATGCTGAGGCCATAGCGCTTCGACAGCTGATCGGCGAGCGACAGGCAATCAGCGAGCTTGTGATCGACCCGCACGCGGATCAGGTTCTTTTCGACCGCGAACGCGACGAGCCGCTGCGCGACCGGCCGCGATACCTGCAGCTTCTCGGCAATTTCGTTCTGGGTATTGCCCGCGACGTAATAAAGCCACGCGGCGCGTGTGGCGAGATCGAGTTTTTCTGTGGACCTGGGCACGATGAGGTTTCGGTTGAAGTGCGCCGATGATAGCGGCCGGCGGCGCGTCTGTCGCGCGGGCCGGCCGCGGTTGACGCTCAGGCGAGCGGTGCGCGCGCGGGATCGAACAGCGGCCGTACGTGGCGATACAGCGCGCGATACGCTTCGAGTCGCGTGCGCAATTGCGCGTGGCGACGCGGATTCGGTGTGAACTCCTTTTCGACAGGCGGCTTGGTCAGCACGGTGGCCGGCTCGCCACCGGCGGCGAGCCAGCCGAGACGCGCCGCGCCGAGCGCCGCGCCGGTTTCGCCGCCGCCGTGCTTGACGGTGACGGTGTCGAGCGCATCGGCGAGCAACTGGGCCCAGTAGTCGCTGCGTGCGCCGCCGCCGAGCAGCGACAACACCTTCGCCTCGGTGCCGGCCGCGCGCAGCGCGTCGAGGCCGTCGGTCAGCGCGAGCGTCACGCCTTCGAGCACCGCGTAGCCGAGCAGCGCGCGGTCGGTTGCGTGAGTCATGCCGAAGAATACGCCTTGCGCATAGGGGTCGTTGTGCGGCGTGCGCTCGCCCGACAGATACGGCAAAAAGAGCGGCGCGGTGGTCAAGGCCTCGGCGGGCAGCGCCTCGATTTCGGCGAGCAGCGTTGGCTCGTCGGTCGACGTCAGCTTGCAGACCCAGCGCAAACAGCTCGCCGCCGACAGCACCACGCTCATCTGATGCCAGCGGTCCGGGATCGCATGACAGAACGCGTGCACGGCGGAGGCCGGGTTCGGGCGGAAGCTGTCGCCGACCACGCACAGCACGCCCGAGGTGCCCAACGACACGAAGCCGTCGCCCGGTTGCGTCGCGCCGATGCCGATCGCGCTGGTTGCGTTGTCGCCGCCGCCGGCCGCGACGATCACGCCGTCGCGCAGGCCGAATTCGCGCGCGAGTTCCGGCAGCAGCGTGCCGGCCGGCGCGCTGCCTTCGCGCAGCGCCGGCATCTGCGCGCGCGTCATGTTGCAGGCAGCGAGCAGCGAATCGGACCAATCGCGCTTCGCGACGTCGAGCCACAATGTGCCGGCCGCGTCCGATGGATCGGACACCTTGCCGCCCGTCAGTTGCAGGCGCAGATAGTCTTTCGGCAGCAGCACGCAGGCAGTCCTCGCGAAAATCTCCGGCTCGTGACGTGCGACCCACAGCAGCTTCGGCGCCGTGAAACCGGGCATCGCCAGATTGCCGGCGACGCTGTGCAGATCCGGCGCGCGCTCGGTCAGCTCCGCGCACTCCTTGTCACTGCGCATGTCGTTCCACAGGATCGCGGGCCGCAGCACGCGGTTTTCCGTGTCGAGCAGCACCGCGCCGTGCATCTGCCCCGACAGGCCGATGCCGCGAATCTGCGCGAATTCGTCGGGATGACGCGCGCGCAACGCGGCGAGCGCCGTGCGCGTGCCGGCCCACCAGTCTTCGGGATTCTGCTCGGCCCAGCGCTGGTGCGGACGCGAAACGGTGAACGGCGAGCCTGCGGTGCCGATCACGCGGCCGTCGGAGGCGAGCAGCAGAACTTTCACTTCGGACGTGCCGAGGTCGATGCCTAGGTACATGGGAGCGAAACCTTCGTCGTTGGGGATGCGCTACTTTAGCGGTTCATCGCGCGCGCTGTCATGCGCATTAAGCCTGGCTAGTCGCGCCGCGTTCGGCGAGCCATGCGTCGACCCGCGCGAGCGCGCCCGCGAGCGCCGCTTCGAGCTCGGGCGTCTGCGCCATGCCGCCCCACAGCAGCCGGTCGGCCGCGAACGCGCGCAGCGGATCGGGCGCCGTGAAAAAGGCGTGCGCGACGCGCTCTTCCATCACGCCGTCCTGATACGCGTAGGGCAGCTTGCCCGTGTGCCAGCGTTCCAGAAAGCGGAAGAACAACGCGGGCAGCATCGCGGTCGCCGCCGGCGTGACGCCGCGCTCGAAGCATTCGGCGAGTGTCGGCGCGATGAAGCCGGGCAACTTCGAGAAGCCATCGGCGGCGACGCGCTGGTTCGTGTCGAGGATATGCGGGTTGCTGAAGCGCTCGAGCACGACGTCGCGATAGCGTTTGAGATCGAGCGGACTCGGTGTCAGACACGGGATCACGTCCTCGGTCACGTAGTCGTACGCGAACTGGCGGATGTCGGCATCGAGCGTGCCTTCGTGGATGTAGTTCAGGCCGACCAGCGTGCCCGCCCACGCGATGCAGCTATGCGTCGCGTTGAGAATGCGGATCTTCGCTTCCTCGTACGGCAGCACCGAATCGACGAGTTCCGCGCCGACCTTCTCCCAGGCCGGCCGTCCCGCGATGAAGCGGTCTTCGATCACCCACTGGATGAACGCCTCGCCCATCACCGGACTCGCGTCGTCGACGCCGGTCGCGGCCTTCACGCGCTCGCGCACGTCGGGCGTCGGACGCGGCGTGATGCGATCGACCATCGAACACGGGCATGACGTGTTGTCGTCGAACCATTGCGCGAGTTCGTTCGCGCCGCGTCGTTCGAGAAACTCGCTCATGCCCGCATGAAAGCGCTCGCCGTTGCTGCGCAGGTTGTCGCAGGTCTGCAGCGTGACGGGTCCCGCGCCGCGCTTCACGCGCGCGTCGAGAATCGCCGCGAGCGCGCCGTAGATCGTCGTGTGGCCGCCGGCGAGGTCGGCGGCGAGATCGGCATTCGCGGTGTCGAGCCGGTCGTGTTCGTCGAGGTAATAGCCGCCTTCGGTCACGGTGAACGCGATGATCTTGCAAGCCGGATCGGCGCCCGCTTCGATCAGCCCGTCGAGGCTTTCGCTCCACGGCAGCACGCGCTCGATCGAGCGGATCGTCTCGTAGGCGCGCTCGCCTTGCGGCGTGACGGTTTCGAGCGTGTAGACGCCGTTCTGCGCGGCGAGCGCTTCGAGCACCGGGTTCATGTCGCCGCGGATATTGCCCACGCTCAGCGACCAGCGCGGCTCGCCGGCCGTGCTCGCTTCGTTCAGCCGGTGCAGATACCACGCCTGATGCGCGCGATGAAACGATCCCGCGCCGATGTGCAGGATCACGTGTGCGGCCGCGCCGCTGCCTTGCCCGCTGTTCATGTTGTGTCTCCAAAAACTTGTCCGCGGCGCTCGCGGCGCGCGTTCTGTACGTGCAGAGCATTTGCTCTGTATGTGAGCGAATGATCGTACCCGGAGAAACGAAAGTCAAGGCAAGGGGCGGGCTTTTGATGGCGCAGCGCGGCATGGGCGATGCGCCGGCGGCAGCGACGAGCGCCCGAGGCGAGAAAACGAGTCGCGCCTCTCATATTGCATTGCATCAAATTTGACCGTGCGCGCGTCGGGGCTAACCCGAATACAAAAAAGTATCGGTCCGCGGTTTCTTTTAAAGTGGTCGCCAACGCGTTTGGCGGTTACTTTTCGCTTTACAAGATCAAGATCGGCGGCGCCTCCCGCGCGCCGCTTCATGGAGGCAGACAGTGCAACCTGATCTCGAAATCGTGGCCGTACGCCACGACGAATCGTTCAAAGTGTGGTCGCATGGCTATCCGTATCGCACGGTGCGCTGGCACTTTCATCCCGAGTACGAAATCCATCTGATCGTCGCGACGACCGGCAAGATGTTCGTCGGCGATCACATCGGCAGCTTCGCGCCCGGCAACCTCGTGCTGATGGGGCCGAACCTGCCGCACAACTGGGTCAGCGACGTGCCCGAAGGCGAGAGCGTCGCGCAGCGCAATCTGGTCGTGCAATTCGGCCAGGAGTTCGTAGCGAACTGTCTCGAGAGTTTTCCGGAGTGGCGTCAGGTCGAGGCGCTGCTCGCCGATGCGCGTCGCGGCCTGTCGTTCGGTCTGGAGACATCCGCGCAGATCAAGCCGCTCTTTCTCGAACTGCTCGCGGCGCGCGGGCTGCGCCGGCTCGTGCTGTTCATGTCGATGCTCGAGATCCTGATCAACGCGCCGGATCGCGACACCCTCGCAAGTCCCGCTTATCAGGCCGATCCGACCAGCTTCGCGGCGACCCGCATCAATCACGTGCTCGCGTATATCGGCAAGAACCTCGCGAACGAGTTGCGCGAGTCGGAGCTTGCGCAACTCGCCGGCCAGAGCGTCAGCGCGTTTTCGCGATATTTCCGCCGCCATACCGGGCTGCCGTTCGTGCAGTACGTGAACCGCATGCGCATCAATCTCGCGTGCCAGTTGCTGACCGATGACGAACTGAGCGTGACCGACATCTGCTTCAAGGCGGGCTTCAACAACCTGTCGAATTTCAACCGGCAGTTTCTTGCGATGAAGGGCATGGCGCCGTCGACGTTTCGCCGTTATCAGCAACTGAACGATGCGAGCCGCGATGCTTCCGAGCAAGCGGCCGCGCATGGCAGGGGCATCGACAACGCGCCGGCGATCGTGCTCGCGCCGGGCTTGCCGCGTAGCGGCGTCGCGTACCCGGTCACGTAGTGCCCATCCGGTAGTACACAGCTTTATTCCACTCGCGTTTCAACACGCATCGATCGCGCTGTGCGCCCACAGCGCGAGGGGGCGTGCTCACTTCAAAAAATGGAGACAACCATGAAGCCGTCGACTCTTTCGCTCAACCCTTCGATGATGTTCGCGCGCCGTGTCGCCGCGCTCGCGTTCGGTTTGTCGCTAGTCGCTGTGTCGGCCGCGCAGACCGCGCAGGCCGCGCCGCTGAAGATCGGCATGACGTTTCAGGAACTGAACAACCCGTACTTCGTGACGATGCAGAAAGCGCTGAACGACGCGGCCGCGTCGACCGGCGCGACGGTCGTCGTCACCGACGCGCATCACGACGTCAGCAAGCAGGTCAGCGACGTCGAAGACATGCTGCAAAAGAAGATCGACATCCTGCTCGTCAATCCGACCGACTCGACCGGCATCCAGTCGGCGGTCACGTCGGCGAAGAAGGCGGGCGTCGTCGTGGTCGCGGTCGATGCGAACGCGAACGGTCCGGTCGATTCGTTCGTCGGCTCGAAGAACTACGACGCGGGCGTGATGGCGTGCGACTACCTCGCGAAGTCGATCGGCGGCAGCGGCGAAGTGGCGATTCTCGACGGCATTCCGGTCGTGCCGATTCTCGAACGCGTGCGCGGCTGCAAGGCGGCGCTCGCGAAGTCGCCGGGCGTGAAGCTCGTCGATACGCAGAACGGCAAGCAGGAACGCGCGACCGCGCTGTCCGTCACCGAGAACATGATCCAGGCGCATCCGAATCTGAAGGGCGTGTTCAGCGTGAACGACGGCGGCTCGATGGGCGCGCTGTCGGCGATCGAATCGTCGGGCAAGGACATCAAGCTGACGAGCGTCGACGGCGCACCGGAAGCAATCGCCGCGATCCAGAAGCCGAATTCGAAATTCGTCGAGACGTCCGCGCAATTCCCGGCCGACCAGGTGCGCATCGCGCTCGGCATCGCGCTCGCGAAGAAGTGGGGCGCCAATGTGCCGAAAGCGATTCCGGTCGACGTGAAGATGATCGACAAGAGCAACGCCAAGGGCTTCAGCTGGTAACGCAGGCGCAGGCTGCCGCGCGTGCGGATCATGCGCGGCGGCGCGCGGCACAGGAACATGCGATGGACACGATTCTGAAGCTCGACAACATCAGCAAGAGCTTTCCCGGCGTGAAGGCGCTGCAAGGCATTCACCTCGAGATCGCGCGCGGCGAGATTCACGCGCTGCTCGGCGAGAACGGCGCGGGCAAGTCGACGCTGATGAAGATTCTGTGCGGTATCTACCAGCCGGACGAAGGCACGATCACGCTCGACGGCGAGCAACGCCACTTCGCGAACTATCACGACGCGGTGGCCGCGGGCGTCGCTATCGTGTTTCAGGAGTTCAGCCTGATTCCGTATCTGAACGCGGTGGAGAACATGTTTCTCGGCCGTGAATTGCGCAATCGCTTCGGTCTGCTCGAACGCGGCAGCATGCGGCGCGCGGCGGCGCGGATTTTTGAGCGGCTTGGCGTAGCGATCGATCTGTCGGTGGCGATCCGGGAACTGTCAGTAGCGCAGCAGCAGTTCGTTGAAATCGGCAAGGCGTTGTCGCTCGATGCGCGCGTGCTGATTCTCGACGAACCGACCGCGACGCTGACGCCCGCCGAGGCCGCGCATCTGTTCACGATCATGCGCGAGCTGAAGCAGCAGGGCGTCGCGATGATCTTCATCTCGCACCACCTCGAAGAGATTTTCGAGGTGTGCGACCGCATTACGGTGCTGCGCGACGGCCAGTACGTCGGCACGACCGAGGTCGCGCAATCCGACGTGAGCCGGCTCGTGCAGATGATGGTGGGACGCCGCATCGAAAGCAGTTTTCCGCCGAAGCCGACGCCGCGCGCCGGCGCGAAGGTCGTGCTCGACGTCGCGCGCTTGCAGCTGTTCAAAGACAGCCCCGAGCTGAGCTTCACGCTGCGCGAGGGCGAGATTCTCGGCTTCGCGGGACTCGTCGGTTCGGGGCGCACCGAGACCGCGCTCGCGGTGATCGGCGCGGACCGTGCGTACGCGAAGGAAATTCGCGTCAACGGCGCGGCCGCGAAGCTCGCCGACCCGGCCGATGCGCTGCGCGCGGGGGTCGGCATTCTGCCCGAGAGCCGCAAGACCGAAGGGCTCATTACCGAGTTCTCGATCAAGCAGAACATCTCGATCAACAACCTCGGCAAGTACCGGTCGCTACGTTTCTTCATCGACCAACGTAGCGAAGCGCGCGCGACCGCCGACATCATGAAGCGCGTCGGCGTGAAGGCCCCAACGATGCACACCGAAGTCGCGACGCTGTCGGGCGGCAATCAGCAGAAGGTCGTGATCGCGCGCTGGCTCAATCACCACACCAACATCCTGATCTTCGACGAACCGACACGCGGCATCGACGTCGGCGCGAAGGCCGAAATCTATCTGCTGATGCGCGAACTGACCGCGCGCGGCTACTCGATCATCATGATCTCGTCCGAGTTGCCGGAGATCGTCGGCATGTGCGACCGCGTCGCCGTATTCCGGCAGGGCCGCATCGAAGCGCTGCTCGAAGGCGACGCGATCGAATCGAACGCCGTGATGACCTATGCGACCGCCGGTTCGCTCGGAGCCTCTCATGAACATGCCTAATCCTTTCTCTTCGCCGAAAACATCGAGTGTCAACAGCGACACGCCGGGCGCGCCGGTGCGCTTCACGTGGGCCGCGCTGAAACGCTCGACACTGTTCTATCCGTTCATCGGCCTGCTGGTCGTCTGCATCGTGATGGTGTTCGCGAGCGACAGCTTTCTGTCGGCCGCGAACATCGAGAACGTCCTGCGCCAGGTGTCGATCAACGCGATCATCGCGGTCGGCATGACCTGCGTGATCCTGACGGGCGGCATCGATCTGTCGGTCGGCTCGGTGATGGCGCTTTCGGGCACGCTGTCGGCCGGGCTGATGGTCGCCGGCATGAATGGGGTGGCCGCGCTTGCGGTCGGCCTTGCGGTCGGTCTCGGCTTCGGCGCGGTCAACGGCTTTTTCGTCGCGTTCGCCGGGATGCCGCCGATCATCGTCACACTCGCGACGATGGGTATCGCGCGCGGCCTCGCGCTGATCTACACGGGCGGCTACCCGATCGACGGTCTGCCCGACTGGGTCAGCTTCTTCGGCAGCGGCAAGATTCTCGGCGTCCAGGCACCGGTCGTGATCATGGCGGTGATCTATCTGATCGCGTGGGTGCTGCTCGAACGGATGCCGTTTGGCCGCTATGTGTATGCGATCGGCGGTAACGAGCAGGCGACGCGATTGTCCGGCGTGCGTGTGGCGCGCGTGAAGCTGATCGTCTACACGATCGCGGGTTTGACGTCCGCGTTCGCCGCGATCGTGCTGACCGCGCGCCTGATGAGCGGCCAGCCGAACGCGGGCGTCGGTTTCGAACTCGACGCGATCGCCGCCGTCGTGATGGGCGGCACGTCGATCTCCGGTGGACGCGGCTCGATCATCGGCACGCTGATCGGCGCGCTGTTACTCGGCGTCCTGAATAACGGCCTGAACATGGTCGGCGTGAATCCGTACGTGCAGAACGTGATCAAGGGCGGAATCATTCTGCTCGCAATCTATATCAGCCGCGACCGCAGAAAGTAACGCTGTCTTCCCCACATCCTCTTTTCGCAGGACCATGCAATGACGACTCAATCCGACCAGCAGAACATGACCGCCATCGTCTGTCATGCACCGAAAGACTATCGCGTCGAGCAGGTTCAGAAACCACGCGCGCGCGCGCAAGAACTCGTGATCCGCATCGCCGCGTGCGGTATCTGCGCGAGCGACTGCAAATGCCATTCGGGCGCGAAGATGTTCTGGGGCGGCCCGAGCCCGTGGGTCAAGGCGCCGGTGATTCCGGGCCACGAGTTCTTCGGCTATGTCGAGGAACTGGGCGAAGGCGCGGCCGAGCATTTCGGCGTGCAGAAGGGCGAGCGCGTGATCGCCGAGCAGATCGTACCGTGCGGCAAGTGCCGCTACTGCAAGTCCGGTCAGTACTGGATGTGCGAAGTGCACAACATCTTCGGCTTTCAGCGCGAGGTGGCGGACGGCGGCATGGCCGAGTACATGCGCATTCCGCCGACCGCGATCGTCCACAAGATTCCCGACGGCATCTCGCTCGAAGACGCCGCGATCATCGAGCCGCTCGCGTGTGCGATTCACACGGTCAATCGCGGCGATCTGCAACTCGACGACGTGGTCGTGATCGCGGGCGCGGGGCCGCTCGGTCTGATGATGACGCAGGTCGCGCATCTGAAGACGCCGAAGCAGCTCGTCGTGATCGATCTGGTCGAAGAACGGCTCGCACTCGCGCGCGAATATGGCGCGGACGTGACGATCAATCCTCGGAAGGACGACGCGCTCGCGATCATCCATTCACTGACGGACGGCTACGGCTGCGACGTCTATATCGAAACGACGGGTGTGCCGATTGGGGTGAATCAGGGGATGGACCTGATCCGCAAGCTCGGGCGCTTCGTCGAATTCTCGGTGTTCGGCGCGGATACGACGCTCGACTGGTCGGTGATCGGCGATCGCAAGGAACTCGACGTGCGCGGCGCGCATCTTGGGCCCTATTGCTATCCGATCGCAATCGATCTGCTCGCGCGCGGACTCGTTACGTCGAAGGGCATCGTCACGCACGGCTTTTCGTTGGAAGAATGGGACGAAGCGATCAGGATCGCGAACTCGCTCGATTCGATCAAAGTGCTGATGAAGCCGCGCGCGTGAATCTGGGGCGCGGCGTTTCAACGGAGACTCTATGAACTACGTCATCGGCGTCGATATCGGCACGCAGAGCACGAAGGCGCTGCTGGTCGACGAGCACGGCGCGATCGTCGCGCAGCATGCGTCGAGCTATCAGCCCGATACGCCGAAGCCATTGTGGGCCGAGCAGTGGCCCGCGGTGTGGCTGAAGGCCGTGGTCGAATGCGTGGCCGCGTGCGTCGGCGAGGCGAAGGCGGCCGGCATCGCGCCGGGCGCGATCAAGGCGCTGTGCGTGAGTAGCCTGTACGGCGGCTCGGGCATTGCGGTCGACAACGACATGCGGCCGCTCGCGCCCTGCCTGATCTGGATGGACCGGCGCGCGACCGCGCAGGTCGACTGGGTGCGCGAGAACGTCGATCTCGAACGGCTCTATACGATCACCGGCAACGGGGTGGACAGCTACTACGGTTATACGAAGATGCTGTGGCTGCGCGAGAACGAGCCGGACGTGTGGGCGCATACGCGCTATTTTTTGCCGCCGAACGCATACGTGATCTACATGCTGACCGGCGAGGTCGCCGTCGATCACAGCTCGGCCGGCAATATCGGCGGCGTCTACGATATCGCGCGGCGCGACTGGTCGGACGAAGCGCTCGACATGCTCGGCATTCCCGCGACGATGATGCCGGAGCGGCTGGTCGAATCGTCGGAGGTGGTGGGCGGGCTGTTGTCGCAATGGACCGCGCAGCTCGGGCTCGACGCGGGCACGGCGATCGTCGCGGGTGGCGTCGATGCCGCGACGGCGACGTTCGCGGCCGGCGTCACGCGCGCGGGGCAGCACGTCGCGATGATCGGCACCAGCATGTGCTGGGGTTACCTCAATCAGCGTGTCGACGCACGGCACGGTTTGATCAGCATGCCGCACGTTTTCAACGGGCAGCACGACATCTACGTGTTCGGCGGCGCGATTACCGCGGGCGCGTCGGTCACCTGGTATCGCGAGCAGTTCTGTCATGCGGAGATCGAGGCCGCGCGCGCGACACCGCATGGCGATCCGCATCGGCTGCTCGAAGAGAGCGCCGCGCAAGTGCCGGCCGGCGCCGACGGCGTGCTGTTCCTGCCGTATCTGATGGGCGAGCGCAGCCCGGTGTGGGATGCGAAAGCGAGCGGCGCGTTCGTCGGGCTGTCGCTGTTTCATACGCGCGCGCATCTGTATCGCGCGGTGCTCGAAGGCGTGTCGTTCGCGCTGAAGCACAACATCGAGGCGGGGCGCAAAGGCGCGCAATCGCTCGACGACAAGCTGATCGTGGTCGGCGGCGCCGCGCATTCGGACCTGTGGATGCAGATCATCGCCGACGTCACCGGCTATCCGGTCTACACGATCGAGCAGGACGTCGAAGCCGCGATGGGCGCCGCGCTGCTCGCCGCGCTCGGCGTCGGCCTCGTGTCGCGCGAAGCGGCGCAAGGCGGCTGGGTCACGCTGATCGAGCGCGCGCAGCCCGACGCACGGCGCATGGCGCTATACAAAGAGCGCTTCGGCGTGTACACGGACCTCTATCCGGCGTTGAAGCCGGTCATGCATCGCTTGCAATCATCATGAACGCTACTTTCGATTTTTCCGGCCGCTCGATTCTGGTGACGGGCGCGTCCAGCGGCATCGGCCGCGCGACGGTCGAGGCGCTGTGCGCGAGCGGCGCGTCGGTCGTCGCGGCCGCGCGCAACGTGAACGAGCTCGCGCGGCTCGCCGAGGGAACCGGCTGCGAGCCGTTGAGGCTCGACATCAGCGACGAAGCCGCGATCGACGAAGCAATGGCCTCGCTCGAACCGTTCGACGGTCTGGTGAATTGCGCGGGCATCGCGTTGCTCGAACGCGCGGTGGAAACGACGGCCGCAAGCTTCGATCGCGTGATGGCGGTGAATGCGCGCGGGGCGGTGCTGGTCGCGAAGCACGTCGCGCGTGGCATGCTCGACGCGGGGCGCGCGGGCAGCATCGTCAACGTGTCGAGCCAGGCCGCGCTCGTCGCCCTCGACGATCATCTGAGCTATTCGGCGTCGAAGGCCGCGCTCGATGCAGTCACGCGCGCGTTGTGCATCGAGCTGGGGCCGCACGGAATTCGCGTGAACAGCGTGAACCCGACGGTCACGCTGACGCCGATGGCGGTGCTGGCGTGGAGCGATCCTGTCAAACGCGATCCCGCTTTGCAGGCGATTCCGCTCAGGCGCTTTGCCGAATCGGCGGAAGTCGCCGCGCCGATTCTGTTTCTGTTGAGCGACGCGGCGTCGATGATTAGCGGGGTATGTTTGCCGATCGATGGTGGTTATACCGCGCGCTAGCGGGTGTCAGGCACTGTCGGTTGCCCGGTAAATGGAAGTACACGCAAGCCTACCGGACGGTGTGGGGCCGTCCTGTGGGAGGAAGTGCGGGCTACTCACTCAGAAGAAGACGCTTAAGTTTGTCGAGAAAAGCCTCAGTGGTCTGCTCCCACACGGTCGGATCGCACTGGTAGCCAAAATTTTCCTCAAATGCTGCGTCAAGGTTCCCCGCATGATCGCTCTTGAATCGGTCTATCTCGGCCACCGTCGCGTTAATCTCTTCCGGTGTGCATTCGCATGTAAAAGACAAAACCAATTCCTCAATTGGGTTTCCGAACAAGTCGAAATCTTCATGGAAGCGGCCACCAAGCAATTGATACAAATTTTCGTATCTCAGATTGATCGACTGGCCGGATAGCACAGCCGCGAGTTGCTGAGCACTCAGTACAACCTTCAGTCCTTCGTCGTCATCGGCACCGGGTATATCGAAACCCTCTGATGTTTTTATGGGGTTCCGATGCTGCCATGCTGACCATCTCTCAAGATTCGGATAACTCCGAACTTGCGTCATAGTGTTGGCTTGCTCTTTGTTCTCCGCCAGGATGCCAGGTTTGCCCGGGAAGTGCCTTACACGCGCTAACCGCTACAGCATCGTCCGCACGTGCCACAGCTCGGGAAACAGCACCACGTCGAGCATCTTGCGCAGATACTGCGCGCCGCTCGTGCCGCCGGTGCCCTGCTTGAAGCCGATGATGCGCTCGACCGTCGTCACGTGGCGGAAGCGCCACTGGCGGAACGCATCCTCCAGATCGACGAGTTCCTCGGCCATCTCGTACAGATCCCAATGCTCGGACGGATTGCGATACACCTCGAGCCACGCCGCTTCGACCGATGCGTCATGTTCGGTCGGCTTCGTCCAGTCGCGTTCGAGCCGCGCGGGCGAAATCCTGAAGCCGCGGCGCGCGAGCAGCCTCACCACTTCGTCGTAGAACGACGGCGCTTCGAGTGATGCCTTCACTTGCGCGTACACGTCGGCGCGATGCTCGTGCGGCTTCAGCATCTGCTCGTTCTTGTTACCGAGCAGGAATTCGATCTGCCGGTACTGATACGACTGAAAGCCCGACGAACTGCCGAGGTACGGCCGCATCGCCGTGTATTCGGACGGCGTCATCGTCGCGAGCACGCTCCACGCCTGCACCAGCTGCTCCATGATTCGCGACACGCGCGCAAGCATCTTGAACGCGGGCGGCAGGTCGTCGCGATGCACGGCCGCGAGCGCCGCGCGCAGTTCGTACAGCGCGAGCTTCATCCATAGCTCGCTCGTCTGATGCTGGATGATGAACAGCATCTCGTTGTGATCCGGCGACAACGGATGCTGCGCGTCCAGCACCGTGCCGAGCGACAGATAATCGCCGTAGCTCATCGACTCCGAGAAGTCGAGCTGCGCGTCGTGCCAGCCGCTGTCGGCCGCGCTCGCGGACGGCGCCGACGCCGTCCGTCCGTGCCCGAACGGGCAGCCTTGTGCCGCCGGTTCTTCTGGCAAGCCCGGCGTGTGCATGTGATCGGTCATTCTGTCGTCCTCAGGTAACGGCGCCGCGCTGGGCGAATTCAGGGGCCCGCCAGGCCTCGCGGGTGAGCACGTCGCGCAAGATTTCGACGGCGTCCCATACGTCAACGAAGCGCGTGTACAGCGGCGTGAAGCCGAAGCGCAGCACGTGCGGCTCGCGATAGTCGCCGATCACGCCGTGCGAGATCAGCGCCTGCATCACCTCGTAGCCGTGCGGATGTTCGAAGCTCGCGTGCGAGCCGCGCTTCGCATGCTCACGCGGCGTCACGAGCTTCAGTGGAAATTCGCTGCAACGTGTCTCGACGAGTTCGATGAACAGATCGGTCAGCGCGAGCGACTTCTGGCGGACCGCCTGCATAGACGTTTGCAGGAACACGTCGAGCCCGCATTCGACGAGCGCCATCGACACCATCGGCTGCGTGCCGCACAGGTAGCGGCCCACGCCGTTGTCGGGCTGATACGTCGGGTTCATCTCGAACGGCGCGCGATGCCCCCACCAGCCCGACAGCGGCTGCGCAAACTCGTTCTGGTGACGTCTGGGCACCCACACGAACGCGGGCGAACCGGGACCGCCGTTCAGATACTTGTACGTGCAGCCGACCGCGTAGTCGGCACCGACGCCGTTCAGATCGACCGGCACCGCGCCCGCCGAATGCGCGAGATCCCACAGCGCGAGCGCGCCCCTGTCGTGAATCAGCTTCGTCAGCGCGGCCATGTCGTGCATGTAGCCGGTGCGGTAGTTCACGTGCGTGATCATCGCGATCGCGGTGTCCTCGCCGATCGCGTCGGGCAGTTCGGACGGATCGTCGACGAGGCGCAGCTCGTAGCCGCGATCGAGCTGCTCGATCAGGCCCTGCGCGATATACAGATCGCTCGGGAAGTTCGAGCGCTCGGACACGATCACGCGACGCTTCGGATCGCGCGCATTGGCGAGCCGCACGGCGGCCGACAGCAGCTTGAACAGGTTGATCGAGATCGTGTCGGTAATCACGACTTCGTCTTCGGCCGCGCCGATCAGCGGCGCGAGCTTGTTGCCGAGTCGGCGCGGCAGCGCGAACCAGCCGGCATTGTTCCAGCTGCGGATCAGTCCTTCGCCCCATTCGGCGGCGATCACGGTCTGCGCGCGCTGCGCGGCGGCGGCCGGCGGCACGCCGAGCGAGTTGCCGTCGAGATAGATGGTCGTCGGCGACAGCGCGAACTGGTCACGCAGCGCTGCGAGCGGTTCGGCGCTGTCGAGCGCCACGGCTTCATCACGATGGTTCATGGTGGTTCGATGGGTTGGGTTGTCGGGTTGATCGCTCGCCGGGGAGCATGGCTGAGCGCGAGCCGGGCAGTGCACGCAGCACCGCGCGCACCGGGCTCGCGTCGAGCGTGGTCAGCTTCAGCGGCAGCGCGATCAGCTCGTAGTCGCCGGGTTCGACCGCGTCGAGCACGATGCCCTCGAGAATCGCCATCCGGTGCGCGCGAATGCGGTGATGCGCATCCATCGTCTTCGATTCCTGCGGATCGAGCGACGGCGTATCGATGCCGAGCAGCGTCACGCCGCGCGCGGCGAGCAGGTCGACGGTCTCGGGCGCGACCGCGCAGAACGCACTATCCCACTCGCGCGTCGGCGCTTTTCTGTAAGTGCGCAGTAAGACTCGCGGCGGCAAATCGTCGAGCGAGCCGGCCAGATGTTGTGGCGTCACAACAGGCGACGCGCCGATACAGTCAATCACTCTGCATAAACCGAGATATGCATCGAGCGGCACATTGCCGATCGCGGCGCCGTCGGCGTCGTAGTGCAGCGGCGCATCGGTATGCGCGCCGGTGTGCGGCGAGATCGTCAGACGCGCGACATTGACCGGCGAGCCAGCCTCCATGCGCCAGACGCGCTCGATGCCGACCGGCGTGTCGCCCGGCCAGACGGGCGTGGCGGTATCGACGGCGGGGGTGATGTCCCAGAGTGCTCGCATGACGGTGTCGACGGTTGGTGACTATCTCTAAATCATAGAGGTCAAGCTGTGAAATGTGATTGCGAAATAATCTCCTTAGCAGCCGTGTCTTGGAACATAATTTGAGTCAAACGGGAAAGGGAGACCGAATATGAACGCGATCTCGCTCGACGCCACCGATTGCCGTATCTTGACGGTGCTTCAGCAGGAAGGACGGATCAGCAATCTCGACCTGGCGGAGCGCATCTCGCTCTCGCCATCGGCCTGTCTGCGACGCCTGCGTCTGCTGGAAGAGCAGGGCGTCATCGAACACTACCGAGCGTGCCTGAACCGCGAAGTTTTGGGGTTCGAGCTGGAAGCGTTCGTGCAGGTATCGATGCGCAACGACCAGCAGAACTGGCACGAGCGCTTTGCCGAAGCGCTGCGCGACTGGCCAGAAGTGGTCGGCGCTTTCGTCGTGACCGGCGAAACCCACTATCTGCTGCGCGTGCTCGCGCACAACCTCAAGCACTATTCGGACTTCGTGCTCAATCGCCTGTACAAGGCGCCGGGGGTGATGGACATCCGCTCGAACATCGTGCTCGAAACGCTGAAGGAAGATTCGGGCGTGCCGGTGTCGCTCGTGAAGAAGAACAGCGGGCACGGAGCCACGCATAGCGACCGTTGAGGATGATGAGGGCGGGGCGCGCCGTTTTCGACGCGTCCGACCGACCGGCGATACATACGCCAGGGAAGCGCCGCGCCGCTCAAAGCGGCTTCAGGCCGTGGAACTGCGCGCTCTGGAACACGAGCGGCAGCATGTCCGCGGCATTTTCATGCACACCGCAGCGCTCCACTTCGCCGACGAAAATCACGTGGTCGCCTTCCTCGTAGCGGCTGCGGTTATGGCATTCGAACCACGCGAGTGCGCCGTCGAGCACCGGCATGCCGCTGTCGCCCGCCGCGTGCGACACGCCCTCGAAGCGGTCGCCCTTCACGGTCGCGAAGCGCTTGCACAGATCGAGCTGCGTCGAGGCCAACACATTGATCACGTAGTGACTGTTGGCGCGGAACACCGGCATCGACGCGGAGCGCGTCGCGAGACTCCACAGCACGAGCGGCGGAGAAAGCGACACCGAGTTGAACGAACTGGCCGTGATGCCGATCAGTTGGCCGGACGCGGCGCGCGTCGTAATCACGGTGACGCCGGTCGCGAACTGGCTGAGCGCCTGTTTGAACGAGGACGGGTCGAAGTTGGGTGGGCTCGCGCGCTTCATCGGGGCGAGGCCCCCGTCGCGCGCCGTGTGAAAGAACGACTGCAGCGCGAATCAAGGCGCGAATTGAAGCGTATACCCGCGCGGCGGGAAGCGGATGTTTCGAAAGTCATGATGAAAATCGTTGATTTCCGCCAATTTTAACTGCAATCGCCGCGCGCGCCGCAGCACGATGCGTGCGGCGCGTGGCAGCCGGGCGGTTGCATCGACGATCTCCTCGAAAGGCTGCACCCGAAAATTTGCCGATCGTGCTGGATCGAGGCGCGGGCGCGGCGCTTGCGTGTGTGAGGCACGGTTATTCACCCGTCGCGTGCCGGCGTTTCTATACTCGATATCTGCACGGCCGGATTTGCGGTCATTGCGCGACGGGTGCCTGACTCGTGCCTGACTGCGCCTTTCGGAACGCGTTTTCGGCCATATATTCGGATGCGGTGGCAGATACGGCGGCGCTACGCAGGCCGGCTGCCGATCATGGTGTGAATCTGATCCTGGGGTGAAGCTTATGAACGAGACAGCAACGCTCGGCGGTGGATGTTTCTGGTGCCTCGAAGCGGTGTATCTGGGCGTCGAGGGCGTCAATGCGGTGGAGTCGGGTTATGCGGGCGGTCACACGCGCCATCCGAGCTACGAGCAGGTCTGCGACGGCGACACCGGTCACGCGGAAGTGGTCAAGGTCGACTTCGATCCGGCCAAGATCAGCTATCGCGAGATTCTCGACATCTTTTTCGCGATCCACGATCCGACCCAGCTGAACCGGCAGGGCAACGACGTCGGCACGCAATATCGCTCGGTGATCTTCACGCATTCCGACGCGCAACACGAAACCGCGCTGCAGGCGATTCGCGAGATCGGCGAACAGCGCATCTACGACGGCAAGCTCGTGACCGAGGTGCTGCCGCTCGGCGACAACTACTGGCCCGCCGAGGCTTATCACCAGAACTATTTCGCGCAGCATCCGAATCAGGGCTACTGCTCGTTCGTGGTAGCGCCGAAAGTCGCGAAATTCCGCCAGAAGTTCGCGCATCGGATCAAGGCGGGTTAGCGGCGCAGCGCGGGGATTGGAGTCGGCAACGGGCGGATGCGTAAGACCGCCCGCTGCTGTTCGTCACTGCGGTTCCTGTGCTCGCGATGGCACCTCGTCGCCGTTATCGCCGCGTCCCTGCGTGACACGCACGCAGGCTTCGACGATTTCTTCGGCCAGTTTCACGCAGCTGAGCGGCGCCGATCCCTCCGCCTTGTTGTTGACCGCGATCACAACCGGCTGACCAGCGAGCGCGTAACGCGCGGCCAGTTCGGCGAGCGACGCGCGCGTCGCCGGATCTTCGTCGACGAGCCGGTTGAACGGCTCGTACTTCGCCTTCGCCTGTTCGTACTTGAAACCGCCGTGCAGGCTCCAGCGCACGATCAGCGGACCGGCCGGCTCGCCATCGAGCAGCGCGAGCGCCGCGGCCTGGCGCAGCGGATCGGGCATCCGCGCATGAATGCCGACGCAGTAGCGCACGCCAGCCGTCTTCAGCATGCGGATGAAGCGCGGCGTGAGCAGGCTCGCGTCGCGAATCTCGACCGCGTAGCAACTGCCGTCGGGCAGCCCGGGCAGCGCGTCGAAAAACTCTCCCAGTCGTTCGATGAATACCGCCGGCTGCGCGAGCATCTGATCCGGCAGCGGCGAGAACTGGAACACCAGCGCGCCGGCCTTTGCGCCGAGGCCTTCGAGGCAGGGCGTGACGAAATCGTCGATCGCCATCCGCGCGTTCAGGAAGCACGGGTTCAGCGATACCGGCTCGCCGCGCTCGGCGCGCACGGTGGCGTCGGTGATCGTCATCGGCGCCTTGACGATGAAGCGGAAGTGCTCGGGCACCTGCTGCGCGTAGCGCAGGTATTCGGTGACCGTCAACGCCTGGTAGAACGAGCGGTCGATGCTGACCGTCTTCAGCAGCGGATGTGCGCCGTACGCACTCAAGCCCTCGCGCGACAGTTTGCTGTTGCTGTAGTCATCGCCGTAGACGATGCCTGTCCAACCCGGGAACGACCATGTCGACGTGCCGAGGTGGATCTGCGGCGGCAATTGCGCCGCGAGCGCGAGCAGCTCCGGCGACGGCGGTGCAGCGAGCACGGCGCGGCTGCGGCGCTTTTTCGGGGCGTCGGCGGAGGCCGGGGCGGAGTCTGGTTCAGGAGCGGGGCTGTCGGGCGGGGTGTCGGCTTCGAACAGCGACGCGGGGGCGTTGGATATTGCGGTCTTCGGCGTGCGCTTGTGCTCTGGCTGCGCGGCAGCGCTTGCGGCCGAATCGGCTTCACGTGCGGACATGGCCGGCGCTTCTGCCGCGGCCTCCACCGGCATCCCGAACAGATCGAACTGCTGCGTGGCCTGATGCGCCGCATCGTCCGCGCGGCCGTCCTTGCCGTTCAACGGCTCTTCAACGTCACTCGTCCTGCTCTGGTCCATCAATGTCCGGCCTGCTGTTCATCAGAATTGCGCCGCGGCGCGCGCTTCATGCACGCCGCCGCGGCGCGACCGGTCACAAACCGGGTCACAGCCGGGTCACAGCGGTTTTTCGTACATGTAGCGGCGCGACCACGGCAGGGTTTTCGCGCTGCGGCCGGCTTTGCGGCACACCACCTGGAAAATCGACACGTCGTCGTTTTCGAACGCATACGCGCAGCCGGCCAGATACACGCGCCAGATGCGGAATTTTTCGTCGTCGACGAGCTTGCGCGCCTGGTCTGCGTGGGCCTCGAAATTTTCCGCCCAGATGTCGAGCGTGTGCGCATAGTGACGGCGCAGGCTTTCGACGTCAACCGGTTCGAGCCCGCCGCGCTGCATCGCTTCGAGCGCGAGGCCGATGTGCGGCAGCTCGCCGTCCGGGAACACGAAGCGGTCGATGAACTCACCGCCGCCGAGCGCGGTTTCGCCGCTATCGGCGTCGCTCGACGTGATGCCGTGGTTCATCGCGATGCCGTCGTCGGCGAGCAGATCGTGCATCTTCTGGAAATAGCCGGGCAGGTTCTTGCGGCCGACGTGCTCGAACATGCCGACGCTCGTGATGCGGTCGAACTGCCCCTTGATGTCGCGATAGTCCTGCAGGCGGATATCGATCTGGTTTTCGAGGCCCGCCGCTTTCACGCGCGCGGTGGCGAGATCGAACTGGTTCTGCGACAGCGTGACGCCGACGCACTTCGCGCCGAACTTCTGCGCGGCGCGCAGCACGAGCGCGCCCCAGCCGCAGCCGATGTCGAGCAGACGCTGCCCGGGCTGCAGCTGGATTTTGGTCAGAATGTGATCGATTTTCTTCAGCTGCGCGGTCGCGAGGTCTTCGGTGCCGGTCTCGAAGTACGCGCACGAGTAGACCATGTTCTCGTCGAGCCACAACTTGTAGAACTCGTTCGACACGTCGTAGTGATACTGGATCGCTTTCTTATCCGACGTCTTCGAGTGATTGAAGTAGCGCCGCACGCGCGCGAGCTTGCCGGCGCTCGTCACGGTGCTGCGCGCGAGCTGATAGCCGATATTGATGATGTCCGACAGCTTGCCCTCGATGTCGATCTTGCCTTTGACATAGGCTTCGCCAAGATTGTCGAGGCTCGGTTCGAGCAGATAGGGCAGCGCGGTTGCGCTCTTCACGTGTAGCGTGACCCGGGGCGCGGCGAACTGCCCGAAGTCGTGTTGCTGACCGTCCCACAGCACGAGGCGTGCGGGCAGGTTAGCTGTGGTTTTGACATCTTCAACCCACTGCGCCAGCTTTTTCTCCCAGAACATGTGATCTCTCCGTGTTCGTTGATTTAAAGCAAAGCTATGTGGATCGCGACACGGCGCGGCGCATTCCGCGGGCCGCGCAACGCAATCCCGCCGACGCGCGCCGCTACGTTGGCGCCGCCGCCGGCCTCATTCGTCCGGTTATCGACCGGTCAGGGCGACAGGCGTGCGATCAGCCAGTTGGCGCTTTCTTCCGCGCGCGTGTAAAGCAGACGATCGTGCAGCCGAGACGGCCGCCCCTGCCAGAATTCGATCGCGTCGGGCACCAGACGGTAGCCACCCCAGTGCGGCGGACGCGGAGGATTTTCGCCGTATTGCAGGCTGATTTCGCGTTCGCGTACTTCGAGCTGCGAACGGCTTTCAATCACCTGACTCTGATTCGATGCCCATGCGCCGATCCGCGAGCCGAGCGGACGAGACGCGAAATACGCGTCACTGTCTGCCTCGCTCGTTTTGACGACGCGGCCCTCGATGCGCACCTGGCGTTCGAGTTCGATCCAGTGAAACAGCAGGCTCGCGTAGGGGTTCACGTTCAGTTCGCGGCCCTTGCGGCTTTCATAGTTGGTGAAGAATACGAAACCGCGCTCGTCGACGCCCTTGATGAGCACGATGCGTGCCGAAGGCCGGCCGCGCGCGTCGACCGTGGCCAGCGTCATTGCATTCGGCTCGGGCAGCTTGGCGTCGATGGCCTGCTGGAACCACGTGTCGAATTGACGGAACGGATCGTGGTTGACGTCGGCAACGTCCAGTGAGCCCAGCGAGTAGTTTTTTCGAAGCTCGGCGAGTGAGATCATGTTCTTATGCGAACGCTACAGTGTGGGCCAAGTATAGCTAAGGCGTCAGGTTTGTGCGCGCGAGCGGAGCAACGTATGGCGCGGCGCATGTTGCGCCAGCGCAAGCCTGCAACATCGCGTCGCTGCTCGTGGTCCTGCGCGGCTGTTTCACGTGTTCAGGCAAAATACGGGCTGCGCGCCCCATTTGCCAAAGCAATTTGCCCAGGCGATTTGCCAAAGCGCCGCCGCTTGCTTTGTTCCGCCTGTGTTTTCGAGCCCTGCCATCATGTCCAGCACCACCGCGCAATCCGATCTTACTACCAGCCTCGACGCGAACGAAACCGCCGACCGCGCGCGCCGTTTCGGCGGCATCGCCCGTCTGTATGGCGCGCCCGCGCTCGCCGCATTCGAGGGTGCGCACGTCGCGGTGATCGGCATCGGCGGGGTGGGGTCGTGGGTCGCGGAGGCGCTTGCGCGCAGCGCGCTCGGCACGCTGACGCTGATCGATCTCGACAACGTCGCGGAAAGCAACACGAACCGGCAGATTCACGCGCTCGACGGCAACTACGGAAAACCGAAGGTCGAAGCGATGGCCGAACGCATCGCGGCAATCAATCCGTACTGCGAGGTGCGGCTGATCGAGGACTTCGTCGAGCCGGACAATTTCGCGGCCACGCTCGGCGGCGGCTTCGACTATGTGATCGACGCGATCGACAGCGTGCGCACGAAGACCGCGCTGATCGCATGGTGCGTCGAGCGCAAGCAGCCGCTGATCACGGTCGGCGGCGCGGGCGGTCAGCTCGACCCGACGCGGATCCGCATCGACGATCTCGCGCTGACGATCCAGGACCCGCTGCTGTCGAAGGTGCGCGGGCAGTTGCGCAAGCAGCATGGCTTTCCGCGCGGGCCGAAGGCGAAGTTCAAGGTGAACGCCGTGTATTCCGACGAGCCGCTGATCTATCCGGAAGCGGCCGTCTGCGATATCGATGAAGAAGCCGAGCACGTGAGCACGTCGCCGGGGCATACGGGGCCGGTCGGCTTGAACTGCGCGGGGTTTGGCTCCAGCGTGTGCGTGACCGCGAGCTTTGGTTTTGCGGCCGCGGCGTACGTGTTGCGGGAGCTGGCGAAGAAGGCGACGGTTTAGGTGGCAGCCCGGGCGGCGGTTTCAACCGCGCTGACCCGGGCTGCCATCGGGCAAAACATCACAATCGATCAATACAACGACGCGCTCAGCCTGCGCCGCCACTGCGACACCAGCTCCGGCTGATGCGCGGCCAGATCGAACACCGACAACATCGTCTTGCGGCCGATATCGTCGCGGAACGCGCGGTCGCGTTGCACGATCGCGAGCAGATGTTCGAGCGCCTGCGCGTATTTGCGTCGCGCGATAAACGCATTCGCAAGATCGAAGCGTGCTTCGAGATCGTCGGGGTTGCCGGCGACACGCGCTTCGAGCGCATCGGTGGGCGGCAGGTCCGCGGCGGCGTCCACCGCGTCGAGCCGCGTCTTGATCGCGTTGAAACGCGCGTCGATGCCTTGCGTGGTTTTCGGCGACAGCAGATCGACTTCGTTGCGCGCCTCATCGATGCGGTTGTCTTCGAGCAGTAACTCGATGCGGTCCATGCGCGCGTCGTCGAAGCCCGGGTCGTAAGCGAGCGCCGCTTGCAGCAGGTCGTAGGCGTCGTCGCGGCGGCCTTCGGCGAGCGCGGTCTGCGCTTCGATGCGCGCGGCCGGCGCCCCTTGCGGCACGAGCCGGTCGAGGAACTCGCGCAGCTGCCCTTCCGTCAGCACGCCGACGAACTGATCGACGGCCTGGCCGTCGGCGAACGCGATCACGTGCGGAATGCTGCGCACCTGGAAGTGCGCGGCCAGCTCGTGGTTCTCGTCCACGTTGACCTTCACGAGCTTCCATTTGCCGGCGGCTTCGGCTTCGAGCTTTTCGAGCATCGGGCCGAGACTCTTGCAGGGGCCGCACCACGGCGCCCAGAAATCGACCAGCACGGGGGCCAGCATCGACGCCTTGATGACGTCCTGTTCGAAAGTGGCCAGAGTGGTGTCCATTGCGTCCTCGTCGATAGAAACGGTTTGTGAACAGGCGCTAGGTGGGGCCGAATCGCGCGAATTCAATGCGGTGATTCGCGCGCGGCCCGGCGCCGTCACTTGCGCTGCGGCAGCGGAATCCATTCGGTTTCGCCGGGCACGTGGCCCATTTCCTGATTGGTCCACGGCGAGCTTCGCGGCTTCGATTTTCTCGCGCGAGCTCGCGACGAAATTCCATTCGATGAAGCGCTCGCCGTCGAGCTTCTCGCCGCCGAGCAGCATCGCGCGCGCGCCGTGCGTGCTCGCGAGCGTGACGGTTTCGTCGAGCGCGAGCACGGCCATCTGGCCCGCTTCGAGCGGCGTGCCGTCGATCTCCAGATCGCCTTCCACCAGATATACACCGCGCTCCTCGTGCTCCGGTTCGAGCGCGAACGCGCTGCCCGGCGTGAAGTCGGCGGCGACGTACAGCGTGCCCGAAAACGTCGCGACCGGCGACACCGCGTCGAACGCGGTGCCCGCGATCACGCGCAGCGTCACGCCGTTGCGCTCGACGACCGGCAAGGTCGCGGCCGCGTGATGCGCGAACGACGGCTCGGCGTCTTCATCGGCGAGCGGCAGCGCGACCCAGGTCTGGATGCCGTGAATCGTCTGGCCGCGCGCGCGGTCTTCCGGCGGCGTTCGCTCCGAATGGACGATGCCGCGCCCGGCCGTCATCCAGTTGACGTCGCCGGGGACGATCTTCTGCTCGGAGCCGAGGCTGTCGCGATGCATGATCGCGCCGTCGAACAGATAGGTGACGGTCGCGAGGCCGATATGCGGATGCGGGCGCACGTCGAGGCCGCTGCCGGGTTCGAGGGTCGCGGGGCCCATGTGGTCGAAGAAAATGAACGGGCCGACGAGGCGCGCCGCCATCGCGGGCAGCACGCGCCGCACGGTCAGATTGCCGATGTCGCGTAAGTGCGGTTTGAGGACGGCTTTGATCGAGGAAGTCATGGGCAGGCTCGACGGGAAAGTGAAGGAGAAGGCTCGAATGGTCGATTCTACTGCGCGTCGCGCGCGGCCGAGGCAACGGCGCACGCTCGCCATGAGCGGGCGCACCGAAGCGAATTTGCGGCCTCCGTTACACTGCCAGATCGAACCATTTCTTTGGAGACCCGGATGTCGCCCAGGGACTTGCTGCTCGCACTGATCGTCGTGCTCGCGTGGGGCGTCAATTTCGTCGTGATCAAGGTCGGCCTGCACGGCGTGCCGCCGATGCTGCTCGGCGCGCTGCGCTTTACGCTCGCTGCGGTCCCGGCGGTGTTTTTCGTCAAGCGGCCGCAGATGCCGTGGCGGTGGCTGTTCGCCTACGGCGCGACGATCTCGTTCGGGCAATTCGCGTTCCTGTTCTCGGCGATGTACGTCGGCATGCCGGCGGGGCTTGCATCGCTGGTGCTTCAGGCGCAGGCGTTTTTCACGCTGATCTTCGCGGCGCTGTTTCTGCACGAGCGCTTCCGTTTGCCGAACGTCGCGGGTCTGCTGATCGCCGCGGCGGGGCTTGCGGTGATCGGCCTGCAAGGCGGCCACACGATGTCCGTCGCTGGTTTCCTGCTGACGCTGTGCGCCGCGTGCATGTGGGCACTCGGCAACATCGTTACGAAGAAGGTCGGCAAGGTCGATCTGGTCGGACTCGTCGTGTGGGGAAGCCTGATTCCGCCGCTGCCGTTTTTCGCGGCGTCGTTCGTGTTCGAAGGGCCGCGCGAAATCGCCGCCGCGCTGACCGGTATCAGCGCGCTGTCGATCTTCGCGATCGTCTATCTGGCGTTTATCGCGACGCTGCTCGGCTATGGCTTGTGGAGCCGTCTGCTGTCGCGCTATCCGGCGAGCCAGGTCGCGCCGTTCTCGCTGCTGGTGCCAATCGTCGGACTCGCGTCGGCGTCGCTGCTGCTCGGCGAGCAACTGTCCGCGATGCAGGTGGCGGGCGCGTTGCTCGTGATGGCGGGGCTCGCGGTCAACGTGTTCGGCGGCTGGGTCGTGCAGCGCTTGATACCGGCACGCTGAGCAACCGTTGCGCCACGGGTTGCGAGCGTGAATAACAAAACGGCCGGAGGGCCGTTTTGTTTTTGTTATTGGCTCGCGTGTGCCGACATCACGTCATGCGGCTCTTTGCGAGCGGCGGATTCGCCGCGAAATAGCGCTTGATGCCGGTCAGGATCGCGCTGGCCATCTTGTCGCGATACGCGTCGTCGTTGAGGCGGCGCTCTTCGTCCGGATTGCTGATGAACGCGGTCTCGACGAGGATCGACGGAATGTCCGGCGCCTTCAGCACCGCGAAGCCGGCCTGCTCGACCGAGCCCTTGTGCAGCTTGTTGATGTCGCCGATCTCTTTGAGCACGAAGTTGCCGTAGCGCATCGAGTCGCGAATCTGCGCGGTGGTCGACATGTCGAACAGTGCGCGGTTCACGGTGGCGTCGTCGGACTTGATGTTGATGCCGCCGATCAGATCCGACGAGTTCTCCTTGTTCGCCATCCAGCGCGCGGCCGCGCTCGACGCGCCGTGCTCCGACAGCGCGAACACCGAGGAGCCCTTCGCCTCGGGCGTCGTGAACGCGTCCGCGTGGATCGACACGAACAGGTCCGCGCCGACGCGGCGCGCTTTCTGCACGCGCACGTTCAGCGGCACGAAGAAGTCGGCGTCGCGCGTCATCATCGCGCGCATGTTCGGCTGCGCGTCGATCTTCGCGCGCAGCTTCTTCGCGATGTCGAGCGCGACGTGCTTCTCGTAGGTGCCTGCGCCGCCGATCGCGCCCGGGTCCTCGCCGCCATGACCCGGATCGATTGCGACGGTGAGCAGTCGCACGGTGTTGCTGCGGCTCGACTTCGGTGTGGTGAATGCGTAGGTGTCGCCGCTGTCGCCGAGGTTGTCGTTGTTGCTGTCGAGACCGCGTGCAGTGTTGTTGCTGTTGGCGTTGCCACCCTTGTTGCGCGCCAGTGCGGCAGGCGGCGCGGAGGGCGCGGACGGCGCCGCCTGCCTGCCGGCAATGACCGGCGCGGACGGCGCCGTCGTGCCATGCGTGGGCGGATGCGGTACGCCCGCGGCGCCATTGCCGGCGCCACCGTTCTGCGCGTAGTGCTCGAAGAACGCTTCGCTGTTGTCGACGGGCGGCGCCGTGCCGGGGCCGGCAAGCGTCGCGGGCGGCGCGCTGTTTTCTTCGTTGAGCGCCTGCTGCTTGCGCTCGGTCTGCGCGAGCAGGTCCATCAACGGATCGGGCGCGACAGCCGGATACAGGTCGAACACGAGCCGGTACTTGTACGCGCCGACCGGCGGCAGCGCGAACACCTGCGGCTTCACCGAGCCCTTCAGGTCGAACACCATGCGCACCACGTGCGGCTGATACTGCCCGACCCGCACCGACGAAATCTGCGGATCGTTTGGTGTGATCTTCGAGACCAGCTCCTTCAGCGCCTGATCGAGGTCGAGGCCGTTCAGATCGACGACGAGCCGGTCCGGTCCCTGCAGCAGTTGCTGCGTGTTCTGCAGCGGCTGATCGGATTCGATCGTCACGCGCGTGTAGTCGCGCGCGGGCCACACGCGCACGCCGAGCACCGAGCTCGCAAACGCGAGACGCGGAGCGACGAGGCCGAGCACCAGCGTCGACGCACCCGCGCGCAGGATCTGCCGGCGCCGCCAGTTATGCGTTGCGCCCGCCGCCGATTCGATCGAATGGAATGGTTTGATTAACATCTTTCGAGACATGCCTTTCCTGATTCGCTATAAGCGCGTGCGACGAGTACGCGTGGGTCCGCGTTTGCGTCTGTGTTGCCGACGAGCCCGAGCGAGAAGACGAGATCCGGCACGCCGAGCAGCGGTCCCGCGCGTTGCGGCCATTCGACGAGGCAGACCGCGCCGCTGTCGAAATATTCGCGAAAGCCCGCGTCGGCCCATTCGGCCGGATCGGTGAATCTGTACAGATCGAAGTGATAGAGCGCGAGTTCCCCGGCGGGCCGCTCGAGCACATACGGTTCGACGAGCGTGTAGGTCGGACTGCGCACGCGGCCGGTGTGGCCGAGGCCGCGCAAGGTCGCGCGCACGAGCGTGGTTTTGCCGGCGCCGAGGTCGCCGACCAGTTGGACTTGCAGGCCGTGGAACGCGGGGCCGCTTGCGGCGCCAGGCTGGGCTGGCTGTGCCTGATGCGAGGCCGCGCGCACGCTTTCGATCGCCTGTGCGAAGCGCGCGCCGAACGCCTGCGTGGCGGCTTCGTCCGCGAGCGCGAAAGAGCGTTCGAGCAGCACGGGAGCGGACGGTAGGGGCGCGTGATCGGGATTGACAGGCATTCTCGTAAAATGGCGTGATGAACCGAAGTCCGAAGTCCCCTGTTTCCTGCACGCCCGCATCGGCCGATGATGCCGTGCGAGCTTCTGGCGCAACGTCCCGTTTCGACGAGGCGGCGCTTCGTGCGCTCGCGCTCGACATCAAGACGTGGGGCCGTGAACTCGGTTTCGGGGCGATCGGCATTAGCGATACCGATCTGTCGGCCGCCGAAGCGCCGCTTGCAGCGTGGCTCGAAGCGGGTTGCCACGGCGAGATGGATTATATGGCCAAACACGGCATGAAACGCGCGCGGCCGGCCGAGCTTGTGGCCGGCACGCGACGCGTGATCACCGCGCGCATCGCCTATTTGCCTGCGCAGACGCTGGAAGCAGAGGCGGCTGAAGGGGCGCATGAAGGGGGACATGAAAGCGCGCCTGAAAGCATGCCGCAAGACGTAACGCAACCCGCCTCACGCGCGACACTCCGCGCGCGCGACTGGCGCGCGGCCGAGCACGCGCGGCTCGCGGACCCGTCGACGGCGGTCGTGTCGATCTACGCGCGCGGCCGCGACTATCACAAGGTGATGCGTCAGCGCCTGCAACAACTGGCCGACCGGATCGAAGCGGCGATCGGGCCGTTCGGCTATCGCGTGTTCACCGACTCGGCGCCGGTGCTCGAAGTCGAGCTCGCGCAGAAGGCCGGCATCGGCTGGCGCGGCAAGCACACGTTGCTGCTGCAGCGCGACGCCGGCTCGCTGTTTTTCCTCGGCGAGATCTATGTCGACGTCCCGCTGCCGACCGACGCCGAAACCTCACCCGAGGCCGCGCCCGAAACGCCGGGCTCGCATTGCGGCAGCTGCGCGCGCTGCATCGGCGCCTGTCCGACCGGCGCGATCGTCGCGCCGTACAAGGTCGACGCGCGGCGTTGCATCTCGTATCTGACGATCGAGCTGAAGGGCAGTATTCCGCTCGAGCTGCGGCCGCTGATCGGCAATCGGGTGTACGGCTGTGACGATTGCCAGCTCGTGTGTCCCTGGAACAAGTTCGCGCAGGCCGCACCGGTCGCCGATTTCGACGTGCGGCACGGGCTCGATCGCGCGTCGCTGGTCGAACTGTTCGCGTGGAGCGCCGAGGAGTTCGATACGCGCATGCAGGGCAGCGCGATTCGCCGCATCGGCTACGAGAGCTGGCTGCGCAATCTCGCGGTCGGCATGGGTAACGCGTTGCGCGCCGCGCCAGGAAGTCTCGACCTCGATGCCCGTGGCGCGATCGTGCTGGCTTTGAGGCAGCGAGCCGACGATCCGTCGGCGGTCGTGCGCGAGCATGTGGAGTGGGCGCTCGAAGCGGCGTAAAGTCGTGGCAATTCGGTGCCGGCAATCTGGCACGCTAGGGTCTGTTTACATATGGAACGCACGTGCATTCCCCTGGAATGAAATTCAGAACTGGGGTTGCCGCGAGAAGGGCCGCTCGCTGCGTCATGCTCCTTGCGAATACGTCGAGTATTCGCGGCGTCGCAATCCTTGCGAGCGGCCCTTCTCGCGCGGCAACGCACGTGCGTTCCATATGTAAACAGACCCTAGAGGAGCAGGCAATCATGTTCAACGCAGTGATCGATGCGCCGTTCGGCAAGATCGGCATCCGGCTCGAAGGCGAAGCCGTGCGCGAGATCGTCTATCTGCCCGAGTCGACGCCCAATGTCGCGCCCGACACGCCGCTCGCACGCGAGGTGGCCGAACAGATCGAGCGTTATTTCGAGCACGCGTCAGCGAAATTCGAGCTGCCGCTCGCCGAGTGCGGCACCGCGTTCCAGCGGCGCGTGTGGCAGGCGATCAGCGACATCCCGCCCGGCGTCGTGCTGACTTACGGACAACTCGCGAAGCAGCTCGGCAGCGTGCCGCGCGCGGTCGGCCAGGCGTGCGGCGCCAATTTCTTTCCGATCGTGATTCCGTGTCACCGCGTGGTGAGTTCGAGCGGCATCGGCGGCTTCGCGCACGATGGCGGCGACGGTTTCTTCCGCAACGTGAAGCGCTGGTTGCTCGCGCATGAAGGTGTGCCGTACGTATGAGCACGAGCACCACCACCAATACCGCTGTACACGTCGAAGACACAGCCGCCGCATCACCGCTGCTGCTGACCAGCTCCGCATCGATCGACGCCTTCTGCGACGCGCTGTGGCTCGAGCATGGCCTGTCGCGCAACACGCTCGACGCGTATCGCCGCGACTTGCGGCTCTTCTGCGAATGGCTCGCGCACACGCGCAATGCTTCGCTCGACACCGCGAGCGAAGCCGACCTGAGCGCCTACAGCGCGGCGCGGCAAAAGGACAAGGCGACCTCGGCGAACCGTCGGCTGTCGGTGTTTCGCCGCTATTACGCGTGGGCGGTGCGCGAGCATCGCGCGGCCGCCGATCCGACCTTGCGCATCCGCTCGGCGAAGCAGCCGCCGCGATTTCCGTCGACGTTGAGCGAGGTCCAGGTCGAAGCGTTGCTCGGCGCACCCGACATCGACACGCCGCTCGGCTTGCGCGATCGCACGATGCTCGAGTTGATGTACGCGAGCGGCTTGCGCGTGACCGAACTGGTCACACTGAAAACCGTCGAGGTGGGACTCAACGAAGGCGTCGTGCGCGTCACTGGCAAGGGCTCGAAGGAGCGGCTGGTTCCGTTCGGCGAAGAGGCGCACGCGTGGATCGAGCGCTATCTGCGCGAGGCGCGCCCGGCGCTCCTCGGCCCGCGCGCGGCCGATGCGCTATTCGTGACGACACGCGCGGACGGCATGACGCGCCAGCAGTTCTGGAACATCATCAAGCGACACGCGCAGGCCGCGGGCGTCCATGCGCCGTTGTCGCCGCACACGCTGCGGCACGCGTTCGCGACTCATCTGCTCAATCACGGCGCGGATCTGCGCGTCGTGCAATTGCTGCTCGGTCACACCGATATTTCGACGACGCAGATCTACACGCACGTCGCGCGAGAGCGGCTGAAATCGCTGCATGCGCAGCATCATCCGCGCGGGTGAGCACGACGTGAAGCGCGCGGGTGCCCGCGCGCTTCACACGACCTCGCGTAACCGGTGCTTGAGAATCTTGCCGGTCGATGCGGCCGGCAGCGCCGCGAGCACCTTCAGCTCGGCTGGCCGCTTATACGGCGCGAGCCGCTCGCCGCACCACGCGATCAACTCCGCGGGCGTGAGCGTCGCGCCGGAAACCAGTTCGACGAACGCGATCACCTCCTCGTTGCCCTCGACCGCGCGTCCGATCACCGCCGACTGCACGACCTGCGGATGCGCGTTCAGCACGTGCTCGACCTCGGCCGGATACACGTTGAAGCCCGAGCGGATGATCAGCTCCTTGCTGCGCCCGACGATATGCAACGCGCCGTCCGCGGCCTGCCGCGCGAGGTCGCCGGTCTTCAGCCAGCCATCCTCGGTGACGGTCGCGCGGGTCTGCTCGGGGTTGCGGTAATAGCCGAGCATCACGTTCGGCCCGCGCACCCATAGCTCGCCGATCTCGCCCGGCGCGGCGTCGGCGCCGTCGAGCCCGACGAACTTCACTTCGACGCCCGGAATGACTTCGCCGACCGAGCAATCGGCGCGCGGTGCGTCGACCATCGTCTGCGACACGGTCGGGCTGCTTTCGGTCATGCCGTAGCCGTTGTGCAGCGGCAGACCGTACACGGCTTCGACCTGCGCCTTCAGCGCGGCGTCGAGCGGCGAGCCGCCCGAGTACGCGAAGCGCAGTCGCGGCGCGGACCATGCGTGGCCGTGCGTGTGCAGATGTTCGAGCAGCTTCGCGTGCATCGCCGGCACGCCCTGGAAGATCGAGACGTGCTCGGTGGCGAGGGCGAGGCGCACCGCTTCCGGCACGAAGCGCGGCGCGAGCCGCAACGTCGCGCCCGCATGCAGGCTGCCGAGGCACACCGACGCGAAGCCGTACACATGCGAGATCGGCAGCACCGCATAGACGACGTCGTCGGGCCCGACCTGGCGCAGCCGGCTCGACACGGCCGCGATGTACAGCAGATTGCGATGCGACAGCATCACGCCTTTCGGCGTGCCGGTGGTGCCGGTCGTGTAGATCAGCGCCGCGCATTGGCGGTCGCTGGCGGCTTCGACGGCTTCGGCTTGCACGCTGCTGTCCACCGCATACGACCATGCGCCGATGTCCGGCGACAGCGTGGGTGCGTGCGTCGCTCGATGCCGCTCAGCATGCTGGCGCGCGTCAGGCGAGCTTTCGAGCGCATACGCGACGACGCGCGGTTGCGCATGCGCGCGGATCGAATCGAGTTCGGCGGCCGACAGTCGGGCGTTCGACACGAGCGCCCACGCATCGAGCTTCGCGGTCGCGAACAGCAGTACGATTTGCGCGATGCTGTTCTCCGCGACGATCATCACGCGATCGCCGCCGCGCACGCCCCAGTCGCGCAGCAGCGCGGCGGCCGCATCGACGGCCTCGCGCAGTTGCGCGTTGGTCAGGCGGCGCGCATCTTCGATCAGCGCGACATGCCGCGGATCGCGTGCGGCGGCGAGCGCCGGAATGTCGCCGATGCGCGCGGGCAGGGCGGCGAGCAGCGCGGGGATATCGATCGTGGAACGGATGGATGAAGCCTGCTTCAACACTGTCTCCTCTTTACCAATTCGTGGCCCTGCGCGCAGTATCTCGCACCGCGCCGGCATATTTTCGAACGATCGTGCCACAAGTGTCGAACCCGCACAATTGGCCATCCGGCAAATAGCCGTTGTGCAAACTCGCCATTACAATGCGCCGATGAGCAAATCCAGACATGTGTCGGAAACACCCGCCACGCAGCTGCTGCGCCGTCACGGCGTCACGTTCGGCGAGCATCCTTACGACTACGTCGAGCATGGCGGCACCGCGGAATCGTCGTGCCAGCTCGGCGTCGACGAGCATCACGTCGTGAAGACGCTGGTGATGGAAGACGAGCACGCGAAGCCGCTGATCGTGCTGATGCACGGCGATCGCACCGTCAGCACCAAGAACCTCGCGCGGCAGATCGGCGCGAAGCGCGTCGAGCCGTGCAAGCCCGAGGTCGCGAACCGGTATTCGGGTTATCTGATCGGCGGCACGTCGCCGTTCGGCACGCGCAAGCAGATGCCGGTGTATGTCGAGTCGACCATTCTCGAGATGGACAAAATCTGGTTGAACGGCGGGCGGCGCGGCTTTCTCGTCAGCATCGAGCCGAAGGTGCTCACCGATCTGCTAGCGGCAAAGCCGGTGCAATGCGCGAGCGTGGACTGACGCCGATGAGCGGGTTGACGTTTGCCTGAATGTTTTTCGCGCGGACGCGTTCGGTAAAATGTGCGCCGCCCTGATTCGACGGGCATGCCCTGTTGCGGTTGGGGTATCGAATGTCAGACCGCGATCCTTATAAGAGTCCCAGATGCAAAACCTGATCGTCGCTGTCGTTGCCTATCTGATCGGTTCGTTGTCGTTTGCCGTGATCGTGAGCGCCGCGATGGGTCTCGACGACCCGCGCTCGTACGGCTCGGGCAACCCGGGCGCCACCAACGTGCTGCGCAGCGGCAGCAAGAAGGCCGCGATTCTGACGCTGATCGGCGACGCCTTCAAGGGCTGGCTGCCCGTATGGCTGGTCGTGCATTTCGGCGCGCGTTACGGGCTCGACGAGCGCGCGATCGCGATTGCGTCGCTTGCGGTGTTTCTCGGTCACCTGTATCCGATTTTCTTCCGCTTCAAGGGCGGCAAAGGCGTCGCGACCGCCGCGGGCGTGCTGCTCGCGATCAACCCGACGCTCGGCGTCGCGACCTTGCTAACCTGGCTGATCGTCGCGTTCTTTACGCGCTACTCGTCGCTCGCGGCGCTGTACTCGGCGCTGTTCGCGCCGCTGTTCTACGTGTTTCTGTTCGGGCCGCGCATCGTCGCGCTCGCGGTTCTGGTGATGAGCCTGCTGCTCGTGTGGCGGCATCGCGGCAATATTGCGAAGCTGATGCGGGGGCAGGAGAGCCGTATCGGCGACAAAAAGAAGGCAGCCGGTCCGGCGGCGGGCAACGATCTTTGAAGTGGGCTGAGCGCTTCGCCCGGCCCGATGGCCCGATGCGAAGCGCTTCCGGGTCCGCGTGAGGCTCGTTGCAAGCCAGGCGCGTCGTGCCGCTTAGTCGCGGAAGTTGTTGAAGTCGAGCGGCGTGTCGGTCACGTCCTTGCGCAGCATCGCGATCACGCTTTGCAGATCATCGCGCTTCGCACCGGTGATGCGCACCGCATCGCCCTGAATGCTCGCCTGCACCTTGATCTTGCTGTCCTTCACCAGACGCACGATTTTCTTCGACAGATCGCCCGAGACGCCCTTCTTGATCTTGATGACCTGCTTGACCTTGTCGCCGCCGATCTTCTCGATCTTGCCGTAGTCGAGGAAGCGCACGTCGACGTTGCGCTTGGCCATTTTCGACAGCAGCACGTCCTTCACCTGGCCGAGCTTGAAGTCGTCGTCGGCGTACGCGGTGATTTCGTTTTCCTTGTGTTCGACGCGCGCGTCGGACCCCTTGAAGTCGAAACGCGTCGAAATTTCCTTGTTGGACTGCTCGATCGCGTTCTTGACTTCGATCATGTTCGCTTCGCAGACGACGTCAAACGATGGCATTGCTTTCTCCCAATAGTGCGGCAGTGCGCGACACAGCCGGTCGGCTGAGCGCGAGGCACTCGCTATAATCACGGACCGGACGTCATTTTACCGACGCCGCTCTCTTTTGCCCAAGGCCGCCGCGCGGCGTCGCGACGGCGGGCGATCCCGCGTCGGGCGGCGCCGCTCGTGTCGTCAGGCGCGTCATTGGTTGTTTTTGTCGTTTCCTGTTGCTTCCCGTCGTTGCCCTGTTGCCATTCCGATGTCCCAATCCGCTCTTGCCGCTCCCGCCGTCGCGTCCCTCATGGCCGGCTATCCGCTGAAGGCCCACAACACGTTCGGCTTCGACGTGCGCGCGCAGTTCGCGTGCCTGATCGAGCGTGAGGAACAGTTGCTCGCCGCGGTGCGCGATCCGCGCGTCGAGGGCCTGCCGCGCCTCGTGCTGGGCGGTGGCAGCAACGTCATGCTGACCGGCGACTTCGCCGGGCTCGTGCTGCTGGTGGCGCTGCGCGGGCGCCGCGTGGTGCGCGAGGATCAGGCTGCGTGGTATGTCGAGGCGGCTGGCGGCGAGCCGTGGCACGAGTTCGTCGCGTGGACGTTGGCGCAGGGCATGCCCGGCCTCGAGAATCTCGCGCTGATACCTGGCACGGTCGGCGCGGCGCCAATCCAGAACATCGGCGCGTACGGGCTCGAAATGTGCGAACGCTTCGCGTCGCTGCGGGCGATCGAACTCGCGACCGGCGAGGCCGTCGAACTCGACGGCGATGCGTGCCGGTTCGGCTATCGCGACAGCCTTTTCAAGCGGGAAGGGCGCGAGCGCTTCGTGATTGCGTCGGTGACGTTCCGTTTGCCGAAGGCGTGGCAGCCGCGCGCGGGCTACGCGGATCTCGCGCGCGAGCTGGCGGCGCGCGGTCATGCGGCGAGCGCTGGCCAAGCCGAGGGTGCGGCCACGCAGCCGACCGCGCAAGCCATTTTCGATGCGGTCGTCGCCGTGCGGCGTGCGAAGCTGCCCGATCCGCTCGAACTGGGCAACGCGGGGAGCTTCTTCAAGAATCCGGTAATCGATGCCGCCCAGTTCGAGGCGCTGAAGCGTCGCGAGCCGGAAGTCGTGTCGTATGTGCAAGCGGATGGGCGGGTGAAGCTGGCGGCCGGCTGGCTGATCGACCGATGCGGCTGGAAGGGCCGCGCGATGGGCGCGGCGGCCGTGCATGAGCGACAGGCGCTGGTGCTGGTGAATCGCGGTGGCGCTAGCGGCACGGAAGTGTTGGCGCTGGCACGGGCGATCCAGCACGACGTGTTCGAGCGATTTGGCGTGGAACTGGAGGCGGAGCCAGTTTGCCTGTGAGCGGCAGTTCTCTCTTTTCGCGCTGAGTTGCCCCGCGGAGCGTCGTAAGCGCTCATTCAACCCGCGTCTGTCAGCCCCTTGCGCTCTGATATCGAATCAGCTAAGCAGTGACATCGGTGCCGGGCGCAGGCTTGCCCAGTTTCCACGGCAAGAGGGCCTCGTAGTCGTCGGCACTATTCGCATACGGCAATGCCTTGAACAGATCAATCAGGTATTGATAGATATCGACGTTGTTGGCGCGACACGTTTCAACAAGCGAATACAAATTCGCACTTGCCTTCGCGCCAGCCACCGTGTCGCTGAAGAGCCAGTTTTTTCTTCCAATTACATATGGACGAATCGAATTTTCACAGGCGTTGTTGCATATTGGCCAGAGACCGTTTTCAACATAACGGCATAGCTTCGGCCACTGTCCGCTGAGATAGCCCAGCGCCTGTCCCAGCTTGCCCGAAGGCAATGTCGTTTCAAGATACTGATCCAGCAACGTGTGGATCCTGTTCAGCACCTTGCTGCTATATCGCCGGCGAAGTACCGTACGGCGTTGCGGCGTCATTTCCGCTTCCTTCGCGCGCGCCTCCGCGGCATAGAGCCGGCCGATCAGAAGAAGAAACTGCGTGGCGGGCTGATGGGGACCGCGCGATTCCTTGGGCAGCAGTGCTTCAGCCTCGAAGAAATAACGACGGCAATGACTCCAGCAACCCAGATGGACCAGGTCATTGGCTTTCGCGATGATGTCGTAGACATCACCGCCGTCGCTCATCAGCGCTGCGTGCTTACGCATGCCGGCCCACAGGGCGACACCATATTTTGCATCATGGCCTGACGCGTAGCTGAACAGCCGCACGGGTGGCCCGACGACATTCATCTGCACCCACATCGCACTTTTCGTCTGCGCGGCCTTGCCCGATTCCTTGAGAACCTGTACGTTGGTTTCATCGCCTTGCGCGACCTCGTCGTCGAGCAGCACATCGCGCATCAGATTGATAACCGGCTGGATCGACTGGCCGAGCCGGATCACACTCGCGGCCAACGTATTACGCGAGATGTTCCCACCAAAGCGACGCAGCAGCGCCGCGATCCGGTATAGCGGCAGCCCGTCCATGAACTTCGACAGTACGATCCATGCCAGTGCCGCTTCAGTGAACAACCCTCGGGGAATAATGCGAAGTGGTGCCGGGGCGACCTTCAGACCATGATCGCATTTCCTGCACGCATACTTGACCCGCTCGTGACGGATCACCTGGATCTTTTGCGGGATGATGTCGAGCTGCTCGCTGACCTCGACGCCGATCTCGAACAGTTCGGTGCCATCCTGCGCACAGAACCGCTCGGCCTCCGGTATCTCGTAGCGAACCACTACGCGCGGCAACGCCGGATCCAGCGGCTTACGACCGCGCTTCTTGCGTTTGTGCGCCGCCACCTCGGTGTCCGGACCGTCTTCCAGTGCCGGCAGCGTCGCCGCTGTCGGCGCCAGCATCTCGGCTTCGTTCAGGAACAGATCTTCTTGCCGGGGATCGCGCTTCTCGCTCTTCGCACCGAACAACCTGCGCAACATGACCTGCAGCTGCTCTTTTGCGAGATCGCGTTCTACCTTCGCTACCCGCAACTCGCCGCGCAGTTCATCGTGTTCGACGCGCAACGCCTCAAGCGCATCGCGCGCGGCGATGAGCGCGTTGAATTCTTCGACGGTAATCGAGAGGCGTTCGCGGGTCATGCCGCAACCATAGCGAATCGCTGGGCCTAATGGGTATACGTATTTTTGTAGCAGCCCGAACTCACTCGAAGCTCGCCTCAGCAGCAAACGCTACGAGCGATCAAACTCGCTCGTAGCGTCGTACGGGATGCCTGTGCATTGCCTGCAGATCGATACCTTCGAGCAACCAGTGCAACTGCTCGGCGTTCAGCTCAAGCACCGTTTCGCCGCCACGTGGCCACGCGAACCTGTCAGCTTCCAGGCGGCGCAGCATTAGCCAGAATCCGTTGCGCTCCCACAGCAGCAGTTTTAGACGGTCGGTACGTCGGTTACGAAATACGTAAACCGCTCGCGCGAATGGGTCCAGCCCCAGCGCGTGCTCCACGATCGTCGACAAGCCGGCAATGCCCTTGCGGAAATCTACAGCGTCGCGATGGACGTAAACTTTCACATCAGCGTCGAAGCGGAACATGGCGGCTCCCCAGTGTCTCCACCATCGCTGTCACCAGCGCCGCATCATGACTGGCGCACTCCAGCCGCAAGACAACGCCGTTGGGCAGTTCGGCGACCAGCCATGAACCCTGAGCCGCCTGTGCGGGTATCGACATCTCGCGCGGCTCGCAGGCCACCGCATGAGCCCGGCTGACCGCAACCACGGGAACAAAGGCGGGCGAGTTCTCGACAACCTGGTCCGTGGCTACGCCGCCGGGTTGCTGCTGCTCGTACTTGCTAATCCACTTGCGCAGCAGATTTGCATTCAGCCCGTGCTCGAGAGCAATGCGGGCCACGGAAACGCCCGGCCGCAAGCAGGCCCGCACGAGTTCATCCTTGGCTTGAGGATCGAAGCGACGACGACGCCCCTCGCGCTCAAACCCCGTTACCAGGCGTTCCTTCAGTTTGCTGTCCTCTGGCATGGTGTCCACCTATTCGTTGAAGTGGACACCAGCTTGCCCTGGCATTCATCGCGACGAAAGTACGTGGTTCATTGAGCGCTTACGGAGCGTCGCCGCCGACGAATGCAAAAGGCGCCGGGAGTTTTCTCCCGGCGCCTTTTTTGTGCCCGCGGTTCCGGCGCGTGTATGGACCAGCGGTTCGCTCAGTGATTGAGCTTGCCGAGCAGCAGGTATTCCATCAACGCCTTCTGCACGTGCAGACGGTTTTCCGCCTCATCCCACACGACGCTCTGCGGTCCGTCGATCACTTCCGCGCTGACTTCTTCGCCGCGATGCGCGGGCAGGCAGTGCATGAAGAGCGCGTCGGGATTCGCGCGCGCCATCATGTCGGCGTCGACGCACCAGTCTGCGAAGGCCTTCTTGCGCGCTTCGTTCTCGGCCTCGAAGCCCATGCTGGTCCACACGTCGGTGGTGACGAGATCGGCGCCCGTGCAGGCTTCGTTCGGGTCGTCGAATTCCTCGTAGAACGACGCGCTTTCCGCCGCGACGAGCGCGCGGTCGAGCTTGTAGCCGGGCGGCGTGGACAGGCGCAGCCTGAAGCCGAGAATCTGCGCGGCTTCGATCCACGTGTACAGCATGTTATTCGCGTCGCCGACCCACGCGACCGTCTTGTCGCGAATTGGACCGCGATGCTCGAAGTACGTGAAGATGTCTGCGAGCACCTGACACGGGTGGTATTCGTTCGTGAGCCCGTTGATCACCGGCACGCGCGAATTCTCGGCGAAGCGCTGGATGATGTCCTGGCCGAACGTGCGGATCATGATGATGTCGACCATGCGCGAGATGACCTGCGCGGCGTCTTCGATCGGCTCGCCGCGGCCGAGCTGCGTGTCGCGCGTGCTCATGAACACGGCGTGGCCGCCCAGCTGGAAGATGCCGGCTTCGAACGACAGGCGCGTGCGTGTCGAATTCTTTTCGAAGATCATCGCCAGCGTGCGGTCATGCAGCGGGTGATAGGTCTCGTAGTTCTTGAATTTGCGTTTCAGGATGCGCGCGCGCTCCAGCACGTACTCGTAGTCTTCCAGCGAGAAGTCCTTGAACTGCAGGTAGTGGCGAATTTTCTTGGCGGTCATGAAACAAATACGGCGGTCTCACCCGGCAGGGTTGCCGGACTGCGCCGCCGTCGGTATGGTGGTAACTCCATGCAGCATAAAGGATTTCGCCTCGTTTGACGAGTCGGCGGGAGGGCGCCGCAAGCGATTCGAAAGCGTCGTATCGGGCTTCGCGGGGTCATCGGAAGGCGCTTGTGTGCGCTGCGGAAAAGGGCCCGCTGCGCTATAATCTGCGGGTTATCCCAAAGCCCAGCAGGCCGGCGTTTCGCATGAAGAAACGCGGCTCGCGCGGCGCGGAAAGCCTGTCACGGCGTGGCGGTCATGACAGACGCCAGAGCGGTTCAGCCGGTTCGCCGCAGCGGTTCTCGTGGTGCGGTTCGTCATTGTTGCGTTAGCGCCAGATCCCACGCACGTCGCAGGTGGCTGCAAGCGCTTGCCGTACATGCCGCTTGCGGTGAGTTCGAGCGTACAACTGGCGTCGCCGGTTGGTCGTCATTCCGCTGGGCAGTCACACAGGTATTTCTACATGGCCGAAGCAGCTCCAATCGAATATTTCATTCAGGGCATTACGTCGACCGGAAAAAAATTTCGGCCGAGCGACTGGTCGGAGCGGCTCGCGGGCGTCATGTCGTCGTTCGGGCCCGGCGTGAGGAAGGGGCCGAACGCCTATATGCAGTACTCGCTGTACGTGCGGCCGACCATGATCGGCGACCTCAAATGCGTGATTCTCGATTCGCGGCTGCGCGACATCGAACCAATGGCCTTCGATTTCGTTATGAACTTCGCGAAAGACAACGACCTGCTGGTCACCGAGGCGTGTGAACTGGAACTCGAGCATGCGCCTGCGCCGCAAGCCAAACGGCACGTCATCTGATGTAAGTCGACCGGATCGGCAAAAGCAAAAAAACAAAAACCCGCAAGCAGCGGGTTTTTTTGTGGCTGGCAATTCAACCAAAACAAAATCTATGGTCAGCCTGACTTTTGCAAGCGAGGTGGTGTTGACGTAAATTGGGCTTGCGCAAATCTATCCGGGGTCGTTGTGGGAACAGGTTCCCGCCCCATGATGAGAGCCGCGCCGGGCAAACCTTAAAAAAGCCGCAGTATCGGAATACTATTTGCTTTGCCAGGTTGCTTGCTCGGCCGTTGAGCCGTTTATGTCTTCACGTATCTCGCGTCGCAAAACCAGGAAGTGACTTGGGTCAGAGGGAGTAACGTAGGCGGCGCACAGTCAGGCTGCGGCCACAGCCTGAGCACTTTGGTAGTGTGTTCCGCGGGCGAGGATGGCCCAGGCGATCCTCGCCAATTTGTTGGCCAACGCACAAGCGACCACGTTGGAATGCCGTCGGGCCAGCAGGTCGCGGACCCAGGCCCCCAGGCGATCGGCGTGCCGCTCGATGTGCAGCATGAGCGCTCTCGCGCACTGGACTAACAGTCGCCTCAAATTCTTATCGCCGCGCTTGCTGATTCCCAGCAGCGTGGGCTTGCCGCCGGTACTGTATTGGCGTGGAACCAGCCCGATGGATGCGGCGAACTGGCGAGCGCAAGCGAACTGGTGGGCGTCGCCCAATTCGGTTGCCAGCACGCTGGCCGTGATTGGGCCGATGCCGGGAATCTCCAACAGGCGCTGGCTGCGTTCGTCCTCCCGCAGTTGCCGGATCAATTCGCTTTCGAGTTGCGCGACTTGTTCGTCGAGGTACTTGAAATGTGCCTGCAGACGCTCGAGCAGCGCGACTAGTCGCGGCGGCAGATCATGCGAGGCCAGCACGGCAGGAAGTCGGCGGATGACGCCCATCCCCTTGGGCAGGCTCACGCCGAACTCGAGTAGAAAGGCATGAATCTGGTTGACCGTGCCGGTACGGTCGCGCACCAGCGCTTCGCGTACCCGATGCAGCGCTGAGATCGTCTGCTGCACCTCGTTGCGCGGACTGACGAACCGCATGCTGGGACGTGACGCGGCCTCGCAGATCGCTTGCGCGTCGGCGAAGTCATTCTTGTTGCCTTGCACGAAAGGTTTGACGAACTGCGGGGATATCAGCTTCGGGTGGTGCCCAAGTTCCTGGAGGCGACGGGCGACCCAGTGAGCGCCGGCACAGGCTTCCATGACCACCGTGCAGCTCGGAACACGGGCAAGCAGTGTGAACATCTGGTTGCGCGTCAGCTTCTTGCGCAACACCATGTGGCCCGATGCGGACTGTGCGTGCAGGTGAAAGCAATGCTTGCCAAGATCGATTCCAATCAACGAGATGGTGTCCATGACGATCTCCCATAAGGAAACAGCCCGATCAGCGTAAGCCGATCGGGCTGTTTCGGTCAGGCTGACCATCTCATTAAAGCCCGCCAAAGCGGGCTTCTTGTGCAGCGGAAACAGGAGGTAGCCCGCCGAAGCGGGCCGACCGGAATTACTGCGCTGCGGGCGCTTGCAGACCCTTGACGGCTGCAGCGAGGCGGCTCTTGTTGCGAGCTGCCTTGTTCTTGTGAACGATGTTCTTGTCGGCGATGATGTCGATGGTCTTCGACGATGCCTTGAAGATTTCGGCGGCCTTAGCGTGATCGCCTGCGTCGATTGCCTTGCGGACAGCCTTGATAGCCGTGCGGAACTTCGAGCGCAGTGCCGAGTTGTGCGAGTTTGCCTTCGCGGCCTGGCGGGCGCGCTTGCGTGCTTGTGCGGAGTTAGCCATGACGGTTCCTTATCCTGTTCCTGTTTCCAGTACCCGGCCTTCAATGATGAGGCGAGGTGCTGCTTCTCGATCCGAACCCTTGGAAGCGATTGCCCAAGGGCGCAAAAGTGTCGAAAAAATCGATCGAACTACGCGAAGGCGGGCCCGTGTTTCAAGGCATCCGGATGTATTGACAGACGGCGCTGCGCCAACCTGAGAACCGCGTCCGAAGACCATTCGAAAACTGAGCAAGCTTCGAAACCGACGATTATAGCAACAAAATCAGGCACGTGACAACGGAAAACACGCGCCGGCGCCACGATGACCGGAGCGGCGTCATGTCGGCGCGTATGTGCTGGCCCTCCTGCGAGGGCACCGATGGAAGGCGGGGGCGCTGCCGGGAAGACCGCAGAAAACAGAAAAAATCGCGCTTTCCGGTCGATCGCGGCGAACGTCCGCGTGGCAAATCGGTCCGAATCGCGTTCTGGCTCGTCGCCCGCATTGGCGGGACCCGTATAATAAGCGCCCCATGAATCTATTACGAGCCCTGCTGACGGTCAGCGGCTTCACGCTGCTGTCGCGCGTGACCGGACTGGCCCGTGAAACGTTGATCGCCCGTGCGTTCGGCGCCAGTCAATACACTGACGCTTTCTACGTCGCCTTTCGCATTCCGAACCTGCTGCGTCGCATTTCCGCCGAAGGCGCGTTCTCGCAGGCTTTCGTGCCGATCCTCGCGGAGTTCAAGAACCAGCAAGGCCACGACGCCACCAAGGCGCTCGTCGACGCCACCTCGACCGTGCTCGCGTGGGCGCTCGCCGTGCTGTCAGTGATCGGCGTGGTCGGCGCGTCGGGCGTCGTGTTCGTCGTCGCGTCGGGCCTCGCGCACGAGGGCCACGCGTACCAGCTTGCGGTCGCGATGACGCGCATCATGTTCCCATACATCATTTTCATCTCGCTGACGTCGCTGGCGTCGGGCGTGCTGAATACGTACAAGAACTTTTCGTTGCCCGCGTTCGCGCCCGTGCTGTTGAACGTCGCGTTCATCGTCTCCGCCGTATTCCTCGCGCCGCGCCTGCAAACGCCGGTCTATGCGCTTGCCTGGGCAGTGATCGTCGGCGGCGTGCTGCAATTCGTCGTGCAGCTGCCGGGCCTCAAGAAGATCGACATGGTGCCGCTCATCGGCCTGAACCCGCTGCGCGCGCTCGCGCATCGCGGCGTAAAGCGGGTGCTCGCGAAGATGGTGCCGGCGATGTTCGCGGTGTCGGTCGCGCAGATCAGCCTGATCATCAACACCAACATCGCGTCGCACATCGGCCCCGGCGCGGTGTCGTGGATCAACTACGCCGACCGGCTGATGGAGTTTCCGACCGCGCTGCTCGGCGTCGCGCTGGGCACGATCCTGCTGCCGAGCCTGTCGAAGGCGCACGTCGATGCCGACTCGCATGAGTATTCGTCGCTGCTCGACTGGGGACTGCGCGTCACGTTCCTGCTCGCCGCGCCGAGCGCGATCGCGCTGTTCTTTTTCGCCCAGCCGCTGACAGCGGTGCTGTTCAACTACGGCAAGTTCGACGGCAATGCGGTCGTGATGGTGAGCCGCGCGCTCGCCGCCTACGGAGTCGGCCTGATCGGCCTGATCCTGATCAAGATCCTCGCGCCGGGCTTTTACGCGAAGCAGGACATCAAGACGCCAGTGAAGATCGGCATCGGCGTGCTGGTCGTCACGCAGTTGAGCAACTACGTGTTCGTGCCGGTGTTCGCGCATGCGGGTCTCACGCTGAGCGTCGGGCTCGGCGCTTGCGTCAATGCGTTGCTGCTATTCATTGGTCTGCGCAAACGTGGCATTTATATGCCGTCGAGCGGCTGGCTCAAGTTTTTCGTGCAGTTGCTCGGGGCGTGCCTCGTGCTCGCCGGCGTGATGCGCTGGCTCGCGATCAGCTTCGACTGGATCGGCATGCATAGCCAGCCGGTCAGCCGCATGGTGTTGCTCGGTGCGTGTCTCGTGCTGTTCGCCGCGCTGTATTTCGGTATGCTTTGGCTGATGGGCTTCAAGTACGCGTATTTCAGAAGGCGAGTGAAGTGATCACCATGTCGCGGGTTCTCGATTATTTCAGTACGCTCGTCGCCGAAGACGAGAGCCTGCCGCTGACCGAGACGGCGCTCTCGATCGCGCAGGATGCCTATCCCGACCTCGATCTGCAGTCGGTGCTCGCCGAGATCGACGAGCTGGTGCTGCGGCTGCGGCGCCGCATGCCCGACGATGCCGACATCCGTCAGAAGGTTGGCATTCTCAACCGTTTCTTTTTCCGCGAACTCGGTTTCGCGAGCAACCTGAACGATTACTACGACCCCGACAACAGCCATCTGAACGTCGTACTCAAACGTCGCCGCGGCATTCCGATTTCGCTCGCGGTGCTCTATCTGGAGATGGCCGAGCAATTCGGCGTTCCGGTGCGTGGGGTGTCGTTTCCAGGCCACTTCCTGCTGCGCGTGACGATGCCCGACGGCGACGTGATGCTCGATCCGACCACCGGTCATTCGCTGTCCGAAGCGCAGATGGTCGAGATGCTCGAGCCGTACGTCGCGTCGGCTGGCGATTCGGTCGGGCGCGCGCTACGCCTGCTGCTGCAACCGGCCACGCATCGCGAGATCGTCGCGCGGATGTTGCGCAACCTGAAGGCGATCTATCTGCAGACCGAGCGTTGGCAACGTCTGCTCGCGGTGCAGCAACGGCTCGTCATTCTGCTGCCGGACAATATCGAGGAAGTGCGGGATCGCGGTTTCGCGTATGCGCGGCTCGATTATCTGCGGCCCGCGCTCGAGGACCTCGAAAGCTATCTCGGCGATCGCCCCGATGCGGAAGATGCCACCGTGGTCGAGTCGCAGTTGCATGAATTGCGGCAGCGCACGCGGCATGATGGCGGCGAATAGCGACGCGCGTTTTCACGCTGCATAAAACACAAACGCCTGCACATGTCGCACATGCACAGGCGTTTTTCTATCGCCGTATGCAGGCCTTGGCCAAGCATCGGCGACCAGATCGATCGCTAAGCGATCCTCACTTCGGCTGCATGCGGATCGCGCCGTCCAGCCGGATCACCTCGCCGTTCAGCATCGGATTGTCGAAGATCTGCTTGGCGAGCATCGCGTATTCGGCCGGTTTGCCGAGGCGCGGCGGGAACGGCACCATCGCACCGAGCGCGTCCTGCACTTCCTGCGGCATGCCGAGCAGCATCGGCGTTTCGAAGAGGCCGGGGGCGATCGTCATCACGCGGATCGCGTTGCGCGACAGGTCTCGCGCGATCGGCAGCGTCATACCGACCACGCCAGCCTTCGACGCGGAGTAGGCCGCCTGACCGATCTGGCCGTCGAACGCGGCGACCGATGCGGTGTTGATGATCACGCCGCGCTCGCCGTCGGCGTTCGGCTCGTTCTTCGACATTTGCACCGCGGCGAGCCGGATCATGTTGAACGTGCCGATCAGATTGATCGAGATCGCGCGCGTGAACAGATCGAGCGAATGGGGGCCATCCTTGCCGACGGTCTTCGCGGCCGGCGCGACGCCCGCGCAGTTGACGAGACCGCGCAGCGTACCGAGCTTCGTCGCGGCTTCGACGGCCTGTTGCGCGTCCTCTTCCCGGCTCACGTCGCATTTGACGAAAGCGCCGCCGAGTTCCTTTGCGAGCGCCTCGCCCGCGTCCAGATTCAGGTCGGCGAGGACGACTTTGCCGCCGTTCTCGACGAGCAGGCGCGCGGTGGCAGCGCCGAGCCCTGATGCGCCGCCGGTGATCAGGAACACGTTGTCACGAATTTCCATGTCTTCTCCTTTGCTACGGTTGTTCAGTGCGGTCTCGAGCGAAGCATTTTTCGACGACGATCGATTGTAGCGGCTGTGCTGCGCTGCGGAAAGCGAAGCGGGCGGCGGCATGCAAGCGCTATGGAAACCTAACTGGTTCCGCTGGGCGTTCCCCACCGCTTGCCGCTTTTGGTTTGCGCACCGAGCCAGATAAAAAAACCCGCCCAACGTGGGCGGGTTTTGGTCAAACGAAAACAGCGCTAATGTTTGGACCAAGCCGGCTTACTTCAGCGCGTCGAACGCGCGGGCGCGAATTTCATCGACGCTGCCGAGGCCCGAAATGCGGCGATATTGGGGCGCCTTCACCGAGCTCGACGTATCGCCGTTCTTCGCCCAGCTGTTGTAGTACTCGATCAGCGGCTTGGTTTGCGATTCGTACACTTCCAGACGCTTCTTGACCGTTTCTTCCTTGTCGTCGTCGCGCTGGATCAGCGGCTCGCCGGTCACGTCGTCGATGCCCTCGACCTTCGGCGGATTGAACGTCACGTGATAGGTGCGGCCCGACGCGGGGTGCGAGCGACGGCCGCTCATGCGCACGATGATCTCGTCGAACGGCACGTCGATTTCGAGCACGTAGTCGATCGCGACACCGGCCTGCTTCATTGCTTCGGCTTGCGGAATCGTGCGCGGGAAGCCGTCGAACAGATAGCCGTTCGCGCAGTCCGGCTGCTGCAGACGTTCCTTCACGAGGTTGATGATCAGCTCATCCGTGACGAGCTCGCCGGCGTCCATGAAGCGCTTTGCTTCGAGGCCGAGCGGCGTGCCGGCCTTGACGGCCGCGCGCAGCATGTCGCCGGTCGAAATTTGCGGGATGCCGAACTTTTCCTTGATGAAGTTGGCCTGAGTGCCTTTGCCGGCACCCGGTGCACCCAACAGGATCAAACGCATGGATATCTCCAGATCTATGTGAATTCTTTGTTGACGCGGCATGCTTCCCGGCGATTCTCGCAGGTTCCGCATCGGCTACCGTTGGCTACCTCGCGCTGCACGTCGAATACGACGGCGCTGCAAGATCCGCACGGCGCGGCCGGGATAACCCGAGTGTCGCCTGCGCTGGGAGGCGCGCATAACCGTTCGATTATGCCACGGCTTCCCGCGCTCAAGACCCGAATAAGGCCCGTACGCGCGCGAGATCGGCGGGGGTATCGACCCCCGCCAACGGTACGTCTTGCGTGACGAGGACCGCGATGCGCTCGCCATGCCACATCGCGCGCAGTTGTTCGAGCGCTTCGACCTGCTCGATCGGCGAGATCGCGAGGCTTGGGTACGTGCGCAGAAATTTCGCGCGATACGCGTACAGGCCGATGTGCCGGTATACGACGGCGGGCGCGGCCGGCGTCGGCATCGACGCGACGTTGGGCCAGTGCGGTTGCCATGCGTCGCGCGCCCACGGGATCGGCGCGCGCGAGAAATACAGCGCGACGCCGCGCGCATCGGGCACGACCTTGACGACATTCGGATTGAAAATTTCGGCGGGATCGGTGATCGGATGCGCGGCCGTCGCGATCGCGCAGTCGCTCGTCGTTGCCAGATGCCCGGCGACGCCGCGCACGAGCGCCGGGTCGATCAGCGGCTCGTCGCCCTGCACGTTGACGACGATCGTGTCGTCGCTCCAGCCGAAACGCGTCGCCACTTCCGCGAGACGGTCGGTGCCCGACGGATGGTCGGCGCGCGTGAGTACCGCGTCGAAGCCGTGGTCTCGCGCCGCGTCGAGCACTTCCTGCGCGTCCGACGCGACCAGCACCTGTTGCGCGCCCGATTCGCGCGCGCGCTCCGCGACGCGCACGACCATGGGTTTGCCGCCGATGTCCGCGAGCGGCTTGTTGGGCAGACGCGTCGACGCGAGGCGGGCCGGCACGACGGCGATAAACGGATGAGGGGTGGTGTGGATCATCGGATCAGGAACGGACGGCGATCAGGCCGGAGGAAGAGGCTGCGCGCGCGACGCTCACGCAGGGTCGGACATGAGCCGGAGCGGCGAAAACGGCTGCGGATCGATATTGGAGCGCATGCGGGGAGGGGGCGGCGGCATCGATGAGGCCTGCCTTGACCGCGCGCGCGAGACGTCGCGGCGCCTCGGTGCCGCGACCCGGCGGGTCAGGCGACCGAGCCTGGATTCAGATCGACCGGCGTGCCTTCGACGGTCTGCCTCGCTTCGTCGACGAGCATCACGGGAATGCCGTCGCGGATCGGATAGGCGAGCTTGTCCGCGTTGCAGATCAGTTCCTGCGCGGCGCGGTCGTAGCTGAGCGGGCCCTTGCAGATCGGGCAGACGAGGATTTCAAGCAGGCGAGCGTCCACGGACTTTCTCCACAACTAATGCAATGAGGCGGTGATCAAGCGCGGCTTCGACCGGGACTACCCAGATGCGCGCGTCGTGCCAGGCCCCCAATTTTACCGCATCCTTTTCCGTAATCAGGATCGCGTCGGCGTCGACGTCGGTGAACGGATTGCGCTCGAACGCGTAGTGGTCGGGCAGCGCGCGCGTCGTGGGCGCGAGGCCGGCCGCGCGCACTGTCGCGAAAAAGCGTTCCGGCGCGCCGATGCCGGCCGCGGCCAGCACGCGTTGACCGGCGAATTGCGCAAGCGGGCGGCGCAGTGCGGGATTGTCGAGATGCCACGCGTCGGCAGGGGCGAGCTGCAGTGCGAACGTGTTCGGCCACGCGGGCAGCGTGCGCGCGTACGGATCGTTGATCAGCGTCGCGTCGCGGCGGCGCGACAGCGGCTCGCGCAGCGGTCCGGCCGGTAGCAGGAAACCGTTGCCGCCGAGCCGGTGATCGAACACGACGAGTTCGACATCGCGCGCGAGGCGATAGTGCTGCAAGCCGTCGTCGCTGACGATCACGTCGACGTCGCGATGCGCGGCGCACAGCGCCTGCGCGGCGGCGACGCGGTCCGGACAGACCCACACGGGTGCGCCGGTGCGGCGCGCGATCAGCAACGGCTCGTCTCCGCCGACCCGTGCCGACGAACCGGGCGTGACCTGGGTCGGGGTGCTCACGCGCGCGCCGTAGCCGCGCGACACGATGCCGGGCGTTAAGCCCGCGGCGCGTAACGCTTCGACGAGCGCGATGACGGTCGGCGTCTTGCCAGTGCCCCCGACCGTCACGTTGCCGACCACCACCACAGGCACGCCGACGCGCACCGATTTGAGCCAGCTAAGCGAAAACGCGGCGCGGCGCGCGGCCGCGACTGCGCCGAACACGCAGGCGAGCGGCGTCAGCGCCCAGGCGAGCGGTCCACGTTGCTGCCATTCGCGCGAGAGGCGCGCTCCGAGACGGTCGCTGAGTTCGCTCATGGGCGGGTTGCGAGCACGGACTGCGCGCCGTGCGCACTACGCGGGGTCAACATCAACGCGGTTCTCCGGGCAATCGAATGCGAATACGGGTCGAAAAATGAGGTGCGAGCGGCGCGGCGAAAGGGCCCGCGCCCAGTGGCCTCGGGCCGGGCAAGCTCTCCGCCGCGCTGCGCGATCGACATACCGTCGAACCCGGCACTGTAGCGCGCGGGCGTCCCGCCCGGCAAGTCGCGTAAGGTCCAACGCACGCCGCTCCACGCTATGTGCGGTTGCTCACAGTCTGTGGATAACTTTGTGGAGAACCTGCTGTCCGATCGTCCCGAAGGGTCATTCCGTGCGCTTTGGATCGTAGTGGTCGCTTGCTATCGAGATGCAAACGCCATATAAATCAAGGCTCTGCTAGGAATTTATTGACGTTGGCGGGCGTTCTGGCGGAATTCGTCAGGCGGTTCCCGCCATGTGGACACTTTTAACAATCCTGCGATTCCGGCTGGACGCCGCTCTTCGCTCGGTCTATCGTCTGTCCGGCCAGCGCTATTTATTCCTTGCATGAACCCCGAAAATCCTTTTGCTTCTGCGGCCACACCTGGCGGTGAGGTCGTCGTTCCCGTCTCCGCGCTCAATCGCGCGATCGGCACGATGCTCGAACGCTCGTTTCCACTCGTTTGGGTCGCGGGTGAAGTGTCGAACTTCACGCGCGCCGCGAGCGGCCATTGGTACTTCTCGATCAAGGACGCACAGGCGCAGATGCGCTGCGTGATGTTCCGCGGTCGAGCTCAGTACGCCGAATTCATGCCGCGCGAAGGCGATCGCATCGAAGTGCGCGCCCTCGTCACGATGTACGAGCCGCGCGGCGAACTGCAGCTAAATGTCGAAGCGGTGCGCCGCACCGGCCAGGGGCGTCTGTACGAAGCGTTTCTGCGGTTGAAGGCGCAACTCGAGGCCGAGGGGCTGTTCGCCGCCGAGCGCAAGCGCGCGCTGCCGACGCATCCGCGCGCGATCGGTATCGTCACGTCGTTGCAGGCGGCCGCATTGCGCGATGTGCTGACGACGCTGTCGCGTCGCGCGCCGCATATTCCGGTGATCGTTTATCCGGCGCCGGTGCAGGGCGCGGGCGTCAGCGCGAAGCTCGCGGCGATGGTCGAGGCGGCTGGCGCGCGCCGCGAGGTCGACGTGCTGATCGTGTGTCGCGGCGGCGGCTCGATCGAAGATCTGTGGGCGTTCAACGAAGAAGTGCTCGCGCGCGCGATTGCGGAAAGCGTCATACCCGTGGTGAGCGGCGTCGGTCACGAGACCGATTTCACGATTGCCGATTTCGCCGCCGACGTACGTGCACCGACGCCGACCGGTGCCGCCGAACTCGTCAGTCCACAGCGCGTCATGCTGCTGCGCGAACTCGATCATCGGCACGCGACGCTCGCGCGCGCGTTCGGCCGCATGATGGAGCGGCGCGCGCAGCAGCTCGACTGGCTGGCGCGGCGGCTCGTGTCGCCCGCCGAGCGGCTCGCTCGGCAGCGCACGCATCTGCAGCAGTTGCGCGTTCGGCTCGCGTCGGCGGGCGCGCGGCCGGTGCGCGACGCTCGTGCGCGATTTTCGCTGCTGCAGATGCGCTGGCAACGCTGGCGTCCGGATCTCGCGGCCGAGCGCACGCGCGTCAACGTGTTGGCGCAGCGTCTGAATGCGGCGCTATCGCGCCGGCATGAACGACAGGTCGCGCGCATCGACATGCTCAGCGCGCGACTCGAAGTGCTGAGTCCACAGCGCACGCTCGAGCGCGGTTATGCGGCCGTGCTCGATGCGCAAAGCGGTCGGGCGATTCGCACGCCGTCGTCGCTGAAACCTGGACGTCGTCTGACGATGCATCTCGCCGAAGGCTCGGCCGATGTCGCGCTCGCCGACGTGCAGGCGCGTCTGACCGACGGTTTCTGACGTTTCGCCGGTGGGCGCGTGACGCCTGTTTACTGTCTTCCGACGAGCCGGGCACGCGCCATGCGCGCCCTTCTCAAGGGCCTTGCGCACGGCGTGTTCGACATGCCGGACATAAAGGCCGTTGGTTTGCGGGGTTATTCCAACTCGCCTACAATCGAGTGCTCGATAGCGTCATCCGCAGACTCCCCACAACAGATACAGAGAAGGAAAGCACCATGGAACATACGCTCCCGCCGCTGCCATTTGCGAAAAACGCGCTCGCTCCGCACATGTCGGAAGAGACGCTCGAGTTTCACTATGGCAAGCATCACCAGACCTATGTGACCAACCTGAACAATCTGATCAAGGGCACCGAGTTCGAGAACCTGTCGCTGGAAGAGATCGTCAAGAAGTCGTCGGGCGGTATCTTCAACAATTCGGCTCAGGTGTGGAATCACACGTTCTTCTGGAACAGCCTGTCGCCGCAAGGTGGCGGCGCACCGACCGGCGCGCTGGCTGACGCCATCAACGCGAAGTGGGGTTCGTTCGACAAGTTCAAGGAAGAGTTTGCGAAGACCGCGGTCGGCACGTTCGGCTCGGGCTGGGCATGGCTCGTGAAGAAGGCTGATGGTTCGCTCGACCTCGTGTCGACGAGCAACGCCGCCACGCCGCTCACCACCGAGGCGAAGGCTCTGCTGACGATCGACGTGTGGGAGCACGCTTACTACATCGACTATCGCAATGCGCGTCCGAAGTTCGTCGAGGCGTACTGGAACATCGTCAACTGGGACTTCGCAGCGAAAAACTTCGCTTGAGATTGCCTGTTCCGTGACAATAAAGTTTGGAAAACGGGCAAGGTGCCGCGCAATAGACTTTGGAAACTGTAGGTGATATGTAAGCCCTCCGTTGGAGGGCTTTTTTGTGACCGTCTTTCGTCGGGCAGAGTTCGGCCAGCTTCTGCCGCTCGCCCGCACCATATAGCGCACACTCGAACGGCTGGTCCGCGATGCTCAACGCGAGCATCTCGGCCTTCCCCGTGGCCTCCTGCGGCGGTTCGCCTTGGCGTATGAAAGCGACGCGGAACTGCGGATAAGTGAATCCTTTCGGCCACAGGGCCGTGATGGCAACAGGAGTGATGCCGGACACTCATTCTTCGGTGCATCTCGGCGTTTTGAGTAGACAATCTTGTGATTGACCGCCGTAAAGACGGTGATGCCACCACCCAGCATCCACATCACCGCTAACGTCAGCGAGAAAAATGACAGCAGCTCGAGGACAGTCATGCTAGCGCCCCCTTGACCCTTGACCAACCGAATCAAACGGAAGTGAACGGGCGACGCGGGGCCAACTGAGGGGCGCTCGCTAGCGAGGCTATGCAGTTTCTTCGGTGCCTCCTCCCGATATCATCAGCCTGATAAGCGACGACTCTCCGGTTGCAGGAGGATCTTCCTGATGACGTAATGAACCGGCACGCCGCTCGGCGGAAGGCACATGATGACTTGTCCGCAACGCGCACCCAACAGTGCGATGCCCGTCGGCGAGAGAACGGACAGTCGCCCACGCTGATAGTCGGCCTCGCGCGGGTAAACCAGCGTCCATTCATGCGTATCAGTGCCGTCGGTGGTCGTACATTCGACCGTTGTATTCATCGTGACGACGTCCGGTGGTATCTCGGCGGAATCGACAAACAAGGCTGTCGCTTCCATGGCGTCCAGGAGGGCGCGCTGCGTCGGTGACACCCTCGGCAGGTGCGCACATTCCCGGAGTCGTTCCATGTCGGATTCGGACACGACCGGCTGGCCTTCCATGCGGCCGGTTATGGCCGTGATCGAAATGTTTTTGGCAGACAACATGTGTGCCTCCGGCTGGAAAACAGGTTACAGATATCCGCGCAATCGCGGTCATTCCATACGTCGAGCCACGAACCGTCCAGGAAAATGAGCCGATCGATGGTTCCCAAATGTTGTATATCGAGCAACGCGCTCCGGTTGACGAACGCACCGGGTCGATCGTCAGGAAAGACGACCTGCATCAGGGGAGCGAAGCGCCGGGTTATCTCGGTGAAGCTCGCCTCACTAGACGGTTCCGTCACGTCAAGCCAGTAGACAAGCGCCGCCGTTGGACTTCCTGCCTTCCGAGCAATAAAACGGAGTGTTTTTTCGCCTGACGATTCATTCATGATCACCTGCCCGGTTAGTACGCTCCTCTTTCAAAAGCAGTTCGGCGCTGCTTGCCGGGCTTGCCGATACGACGCGCTGTGGGGCGACTTTCGTAAGCCGGTGGTCGACCCATATCCGTCCCCATCGGATCGCGTACTGCAAGGCCTGCGCTGGGTCGTAGAAATAATCCAGCGCATGGAAGCAGCGCTGTGTCGGGCAGCCCGGCCCTTCGATCACAAGATGGGCCGCGTGCAACGCACTCTCCACGGGTTCTGCTCGCGCCGTCAAACGGTAGCCCTGATGTTCAGCCTGATAGCTCACAGAGCCGATGCGCCTGCTTTGCGAAACGTTCCACTGCGAGGCCAAATTCTGGCCACTGATTGTGACGGAGCGTTCCTGCCTGACCGTCGGCGTCTCATTCAGACGTTTTGTTTGCGTTCTCATGGCTTCTCGATCCTTCGAAGACGATCCGATTCCGCCGCTGTTCGGTCGCGCGGCTAAAGACCTGCGAACAGGCAGCGCAACGGATCTCGAGTTTGTTCGGCACGCGGGCGGACGCCCATCACGCAAGTCGTGATGGAGTACCGTCGGTGGTCAACAGAAAGATGGTGAGCCCGGCTCTCGCTTTACTGACTTTTGGTTTATGCGGAGAGCCGGGCAGAAGGAAGTGCTGATTTATCCGCGCGGCTAGCGCGGTTCCGTGTGGGCTTCAAGGCCTCGGATTTTCGATGCCCGCCAGTACGCGCCCCAGCTAATGCAGGAATGCCGAAAAAGGCGAGGCGAGAACTCGGGATGAAAAGCATGACTATGACCTCGAGTCAGTGACCAGGGGGTAATCAAGAATGCAGCAGGCCTCCCTATTAGAGCGTACCTGTTAGCATTTTGCAAGAGAGCGTACCTGTTAGCATTTTGCAAGGTTCGTTGGCGTCATCGTCGTGCGGCATTGAGATGCAAAGACAAATCGGCAAGCACGGCCTGCAGATCGTGCCAATCTTGTCGGTATAACTTCGAGGCATTCGCCGCGCACGTAAACAGCAGCGCTATAGCGTGGTCGATCGCTCCACTATCATGACAGACGGCGCATTCGCGGGCGATTTGACAGGACAAACGTGATGTTGACCATCGCTTTCGGGCCACGAATCGGATGCTACGAACCGAGTCGCTGCTCGATCCGCTCTAGGCGCGGTCTTAACGCACGTAAAGTCCCTTTCTTGCCGCGCCCCAATACCGGCTGCCGTAAATCGCAATACGGTCACAGGCAACGCGCGCCCCTTGAAACGCCGGGTAAGACGGCGGAGCCGTCTGTGAGAGTGTGAGTTTGCTGATGCAGGAAGCGCGTCCAGCTGGATGTCACAACCGTTAGCTTTTCCAGATTGCTGACGCAGAACCCGGCTCGCCCTAATGTCGGCAACGGCCGATTATGCAAAGTCGTTGATTATGGAAAGTAGCCGAGCCGATTGCCGACGAGGCCCGGCAAACAAGGGGCCGGCAGCAGGCGGTTCAGCCGGGAACTCGACATAATTTCAGCGTTGATCTGGAGTAACGGTTCCACTTCAGGGGACCGTTATGAAGCCAACCAGTTTGCACGAAGCCAGGGCCCGGTCTTGTAGACCACTTCCGGCTCACATTACTGACGAATTGCGCCGCTACGATGCGTATCTGCACGATGCGCGGGGACTGGCAGCCACAACACGGAGTAATCAACTCTGCATAGTCGGTTTGTTCTTGCGACAGAATTTCGAGCGGCGCGCAGTCGATCCGAGAAAGCTGCGCCCTGACGATATTCGTCGGTTCCTTTCGTCACAGTCAGGGGCCGGAGGCTCGGCCTCCTATGCTTCTCAACTGGCTTGTACCTTACGCAGTTATTTGCGTTACCGGGCGACGTGCGGCGACCAGGTCTGCAAGCTCAGCGCCGTCATCCTGAATCCCGTCCATTGGAAGCTCGCATCGCTGCCACGCGCGCTCGCGCCAGAGGAAGTTGAGTACCTCCTGGGCGCGGTTGCAGGCGCTCGCCGCTGGCCGAAGCGTAGCTATGCGATTGTCCGTCTGGCGCTGGACATGGGGCTGCGTTCTGCCGAAATCGCGCAACTCATGATCAGCGACATCGACTGGCGCGCAGGCACAGCGACGTTGAGGGGCACAAAGTCGCTGCGGCAGGACGTACTACCGCTGCCGATGGAAACCGGGCAGGCACTCGCTGACTATCTGCAACATGAGCGTCCGATGAGCGGCCATCCGGCGATCTTCGTCCGGCAGGTGGCGGAGCGAGACCAGCCGATTACGCCCAGGGCGATCCAGAAGGTGATCAAACGGGCCTGCTGTCGCATCGGCTTGCCACACCACAGTGCTCACGCGCTTCGACATACCCTGGCATGCCGCCTGGTTGAGAACGGCAGTTCGCTCAAGGAAGTAGCCGACCTGCTGCGCCACCGTTCGCTCAATACCACCCTGATCTACGCCAAGCTCGACACGCCGAAGCTGGCGGCTGTTGCCCTGCCGTGGCCCGGGAGCCAATCATGAGCGCACGGGTCAGCTTGCAGAAGAGGATCGACAACTACCTTGCCGAACGGCACCGTTTGGGTTTCGAGTTGCGCTCGCGGAGCACGCTATTAGCCAGCTTCGCCCGTTATGTCGCGAGCCTGAATCATCGTGGAGCGCTGACGACAGAGCTCATGGCGGATTGGGCGCGACAGGATAAATGGCACCATGACACCCCTGCTACCTGGGCTGCACGTTTAGCGATTGTTCGCCACTTCGCCCGCTACCTGAGGCAGTTCGAGCCTGACACTGAGATTCCGGAGGAACCGGTCTTCGGCCCTGAGCGGGCACGCGTCGCCCCGCACATCTTCCATGAAGAGGAAGTCATTGCATTGCTGGCTGCGGCCCGTCGGCTCGGGCCAAAGGGGAGTCTGCGCCCAGCGACGTATGAGACCCTGTTTGGCCTGATGGCCTCAACAGGGTTGCGAATCTCGGAGGCCATCCACCTACGCGATGCCGATGTCGATCTGAAGCGCGGGATGCTGACTGTGCGGCAGACCAAGTTCGCCAAGTCACGACAGTTGCCCATTCATACGAGCACGGTTGCCGCGTTAGCGCGGTACCGGCGGCAGCGCGAACGGCAGGTTGCCACGAACCCCAGCATGTCGTTCCTGGTCAGCAGCCGTGGTCAGCGGTTGGGACAACCTCTTGGTGAACGACAGGCTCAACGTGTCTTCAACGCGCTGCGTGACAGCCTCGGCTGGGTGAATCGTGGTGCCCACGCAGCGCCCCGGCTTCATGATCTGCGACATACCTTTGCGGTGCGTCGCATGATGCTCTGGCATGCCGAGGGCACCGACATCGAGCAGATGATGCTGGCGCTATCAACCTATCTGGGCCATGCGGAAATCTTCTACACGTACTGGTATCTGACGGCAGTTCCGGAACTGATGGCCGTCGCCGGCGCCAGGTTCGAGCGTTTCGCCGATGTCGCGGGAGACGGCAATGAATAGGCGATCCAAGGCACCGCCTTCGTTTGCAGCGCTCGTGCAAGCGTGGTTCGCCGAATACCTCACCCAGCAGCGAGCGCTTAGTGCACATACCATAGCCGCCTATCGCGACAGCTTCGTCCTCTTCCTTGAGTTCGCCGAGGCGCGCCTGGTCAAGTCGCCAGCCACGATGACACTGGCGGATATGACGCCGGAACTGATCATGGGCTTCCTCGATCATCTGGAACGCCAGCGGCACAATTGCGTGCGCAGTCGCAATGCGCGACTTGCGGCGCTTCGCTCGTTCCTGAAGTTCGCAGCGCATCGCGATGTAGCGTCATTGCACGTGATCGAATGCGCCTTGGGCGTTCCAGTCAAGCGCTTCGAGCGCCCAACGCTTAGCTATCTGTCGCGCGAAGAGATGCTGGCTGTGATCGGTAAGCCGGATGATTCCTGGCTAAGCCAACGCGATCATGCGCTGTTCCTGCTGATGTACAACACCGGAGCGCGTGTCTCGGAGATCATCGGGGTAAAAGTTGGCGACGTGGTCCTGGACGAGGGTTCTGCCTGCGTCCATTTGCGTGGCAAAGGACGAAAGCAGCGCAGCGTCCCGTTGTGGCGGTCAACTGCGAAGACGATACGGGCATGGCTGAAGGTAAATCCTGAATTCCAACCCACATCGCCGCTGTTTCCGAACCGGAATGGCCATGCAATGACGAGAGCCAATGTTGCATTGAGGCTAACACTGGCTACCGGGAACGCAGCCGGAACCTGCCCCAGCCTTGCAAAGCGACATGTATCGCCTCATACCGTCCGTCACGCCACCGCCATGCATTTACTTCAGGCAGGTGTCGACATCAGCGTCATTGCACTATGGCTCGGACATGAGAGCCCCATCACGACGCACCACTATGTCGAAGCCGATCTCAACATGAAGGAACGTGCTCTGGCCAGGCTTCACGAACCGCAGACCGGAATTCAGCGCTATCGGGCACCGGACTCGCTGATCAACTTCCTGAAGGCACTGTAATTATGCAAAGGCTGGAATTCGAACTGGCCGCTGCCCATCGGCTCTCTGGGGGGCGCCGGCCAGCTACTTTCCATAATCAACGACTTGGCATAATCGGCCTTATGGAAAGCTTCGCATAAGGCCGAACTGGTGTCCTCGGAACTCCGACGTAGACGACCGGACCACTCTGTTAGCTGCCCGTGGATGCGCGACCGCGTCACCGGCAGCAGTGGGTCGAGGGCGTGTGAATACGCAAAAGTACTCGGTTTTCGGGTGTCGTTTTACCCTTACCGAGTCACCGTCAAGCCAATACAGCGCAATCTGGCGGCCCGACTTTCTCGAGCGTCGCGTTCAATCTGCGTTTTCACACGCCCTGGGTCGACTTGAGCCGGTCGCCGTCGCCGGCATCGTCCGTTCGACAGCCCGGCCTGACTGGGTCCAGGTTACACGGTCGCAGGGACATGGCTAGAAAGATTCTCTTCTTCTCTCAATGGCTGTATTTCGGCCACCAAGTCGCCTTATGCAAATCAAGCCGCTGCAATGGATCTGACAGCGCGAGTTGAGGATTTTATTTCCAGTCCGAACGAAATAAAAACGTCAATTCGCCTCAGTCCGAATTAAAGGTGTCACTTCGCATCGCGCGGCTTGAAATATGTCGCAATGCATTGATTTGTCAAGAAATTCCCTTGCAATAAGGCCGCTTGTTAAAAAGCTGAAGGAAGTCTTCCCAGAAAATTGCATGGGCTCGTAACCGATGCACCTGGGAAAGTACAACACATTGAAGATCGCCTATTCAGACTGCGTAGTTGGCGCTGCACCGTCCGACACCTCATTTCCCTTCGCGCGCATGCATTCCAGGTACGCGAGATAGTATCTTTGCTGCACATTCAGTTGTGCCCGTGAGACGTTGGCATCGCTCTGAGCGCGAGTGTCCACGCCGCGCGCCAGCTGCTCTCTCGCATACTGTTTGCACTGCGCATCGTCCCGCAGAAAGACGGTGAATGGCTTGTCGCGCCCCGGCTTCACAGCTACCGCCGGCCCAATTGGCTGCGACACGCATCCGGTGACAACCCCGGAAATCGTTACGGCAATCTGGACTCGGCAGAGAATACTCACGGCGTCCGTCCTTATCCGAAGCTCAAAAAGCATCTGTAGCCCAGTACACGCAATAGTGATAGCAGGACCATCATCATTGCAAGTCCCCTGGCTGCCATATCCGGGGCCCTGCCAGCCGATATTGACCCATCACCGCGTGCGGGCTCTTTCCGGCCATCAAGGGACACTCGTTTGACTTGTGGTGGCGACATTCGACCGGCCGTTGCACTCGGGCGGATTCAACCGGTGGATGCAATAGTTTGCTGGAATCGTTCGGCGGGCGTCTCGTAGTCCAGTGTCTTTCTTGGACGCTCGTTCAGTCGTCTTGCCACAGCGTTGAGTTTGGCCTGCGAATACACTGACAGATCGGTACCTTTCGGGAAGTACTGCCTCAATAGTCCATTCGTGTTCTCATTCGACCCACGCTGCCAGGGATGTTGCGGGTCGCAGAAGTAGACGGCAATGTCGGTGGCGACGGTGAAGCGCTTGTGCCCGGCCATCTCCGTCCCCCGATCCCAGGTGAGCGACTTGTAGAGTTCCTGCGGTAACTTGCTGGCATGTTTGATGAGCGCATTGATGACCGTTTCGCTGTCCTTGCTGGCTATCTTCACCAGCATGACATAGCGTGTCTGGCGCTCGACGAGCGTCGCAATCTGGCTGCTGCCGCTACCGCACAGCAGATCACCTTCCCAGTGGCCCGGTACCGCGCGGTCTTCAACGCTAGCCGGGCGTTCGCTGATCGATACGGTGTCACGAATCCTGCCGTGATCCTCCGTCTTTAGCGTGTGATGGCGCGAACGGCGCATGGCCCGGGTGCGCCGCAGGTGCTCCAGCAACTCCTTCTTCAGGGCCCCACGGGCCTGTATGAAGAGAGAACGATAGATTGTCTCGTGGGACACGTGGTAGTCCTCGTTGTCTGGGTACGCGCGTCTGAGCCATCCGGCGATCTGCTGCGGTGACCACTGCAGTTGTAGCTTGGCTGCCACGATGTGCGCCAACATCCGGTGCTCAACCAGTTTACAGGCTTTGGGTCGCTGCGCGCGATCCCACGCGAGCTGATCGGCGTGGCTTGCCCGATAGCCGTCCGGGCCGCTGTTACGTTTGATCTCACGACAGATGGTGGAGGGAGCTCGCGAAAGTCGCATGGCGATTGACTGGATCGAATCGTCGGCCGCAAGTGCCCGTGAGATCTCTTCGCGCTCCTCCAGCGTCAATGCCAATCCCGATCGATGCCTTTGTGGTGGCTGGATTCCACCTGTCTCAGCCAGAATCCCCTGTACAGACGAGTGGTTCCGCTCAAAAAGCTGGGCGATCTTCTGGAGAGACTCTCCCTTCCGCCAACGTTCCCACATCAGCGCTTTCTGCTTCTCGCTGTAGTAAATCCGGCGTCGCTGTTTCATCTGCAACACTCCCACTGCTTGCGCAGTCTTCAGTGTGTTGCATCCACCGGTTGAATCCGCCTGGCTTGACCGGACATTCAACCGATTGCTACGTCAGCTGTCGCACAACGTGCGAGGCGTGCGACCAGTTCAGCGAGCAAGCCAACGCCACAGCAACCAGGCGCCGAGTGCCCAGATAGCCAAAATTGTCGCGAGACCGACTATGCTTCTTGGCTTTACCGGTTGTCAGTTAGCCAGCCTTCGGCCTTTCCGCGATTGTCTTGGATAGACAGCCTTCGGGATGAGACGCAAGCACAGCCAGACTCCAGGCGGCACGACGACCAGATCTGTCAGATGCCGAGGACGGGTATGAAGTCGGGAATAAGGTCGACAGGGCTGAACGCATATGCCACCGTTGCCAATGCGAGAAATTTCGCAAGCAACGGCGTGGCCGGATCGCGACTGGCGAACATAAGCGTGACTAAATCTCGCTTTAGCCGCGTTGCCCAAGCCGTGAGTGATTGCAGCAAGCAGTTGATCACTTCAGCAGTGCGTTGGGCTAGCCTTGTGTTCCCGTGCCCACGGTTGCCTGTTCCTCCAGCCACCCACGCCACACTGCCATCAGGACCGCCAGGATGACGGGACCTACAAACAGTCCTACCAGGCCGAAGGCCGCAAGCCCGCCCAGCACACCGAACACGACCAGAAGAAACGGTATCCGGGTAGCGCTGCTGATCACGAGCGGACGAATCAGGTTGTCCACCCAGCTAACGACCAGTGCGCCCCAGAGTAAAAGACCGACCCCGGCTATCGTTTTTCCTGTGACGAGGAGCCATACACCGATCGATCCCCATACGAACGGCGTGCCAAAGGGTATCAACGCGATCAGCACCGTAAACGCAGCCAGCAACACCGGCGCCTGCATCCCGGCCACCCAGTAACCCAAGCCGGCAAGCGCGCCCTGCGCCAGTGCCGTCAACACGAGCCCGTAGACGACCGCCTTGGTCGTTCCGCCGATAGAAGCGAGATAGGCGTCCAGGCGATCGCCCAGAAAACGCCGTAGTATGCGGCGCACTTGATCCAACGCGCTTTCGCCGTCCCGGTACATAAAAAACAGTGTCAGCAAGGCAAAACCCAATTTCGTCGCATTGCGACCCACGCCGCCGACTAACTGGCCGACCTCCCCGGTCCACTGCCGGCCCCACTCAGCGATTTGCGCGCGCAAAGCCATCGGATCGGCCGATACTTGATTCAGTAGATCCTGCAGCCACAGCCCGAGCCACGGGACGCGCGCAATCAATTCCGGCAGTTTGTGCGGCCCATTGGCGAGGTAGCTGGCGACGGTCTGGTAGGCCGCGGTCAGTTCGTCACGCAGCAGCACGATCAGCCAGATTGACGGCAGAATGAACGCCACCGAGAGAATGATCGTCATCAGCATCGCGCTGCCGGTGGCGTTCCCGCGCATAAGCGAGCGCAAGCGGCGATAAGCGGGCCAGGTCACGTAGGCAAAGATGGTGGCCCAGGCCACTGGCACCAGGAACAGGTGCAGCACTACGTAGCTCAGCACTACGAGCCCGCCAAGAAGAAATGCAAGGATGATGCGCTTGACCAGGGACATCTGATAGCTCTCGTCCATGAACGCCTTCCCTTTAGATACGCTGAGAATTTGCGGGCGCGCCGGTGCTTCCGCCCCGCCGTGGCACGTGGTCGTTACAGGAAGCCCCATACCGGCCCGCGCCTGAGCACCCCCTGTCTAAACGTCGACGTCGCATGTTGGAATGCCGCGCGCAGCCCTGCTTTACTGACTACCGGCTGCTTTGCAGCACAGCAATACGCCTGTCGATCGGTGGGTGCGTGGAGAAGAGCCCGAGCCACCCCGGCTTGTCGGTGATGCCGGATGCCTTGAAGGATTGCGGAAGTTCGCCGGGTGCAAGTCCCACCCAGGCGGGCCAGCGCATTGATCATCGGTCGCGGAGAAGCCAGCAGTTGCGCAGAGCCCGCATCAGCGCGGAACTCGCGCCGGCGCGAGAAGTACGCGACGATCACCGAAGCGAGAATGCCGAAAATAATCTCGCAAACAATAACGGTAATGTAGAAGCCGGGACCGACACCGCGTTCGGTACGAAACAAGGTCTTGTCCACGAAGTACCCGACCACACGGGCCAAGAAAATCACGAAGGTATTCACCACGCCCTGAATGAGCGTCAAGGTGACCATGTCGCCGTTGCTCACGTGCGAAATCTCATGGGCAAGGACAGCCTCCACTTCCTCCTTGTTCATCGATTGCAGCAATCCGGTGGAGACAGCCACCAGGGCTGAATTCTTGAAAGCGCCTGTGGCGAACGCGTTCGGCGCGCCTTCAAAAATTGCGACTTCCGGCATACGAATGCGAGCACGCTGCGCGAGCTCCCGTACAGTGTCGATCAGCCATTGCTCAGTCGAATCGCGCGGCGAATCGATGACACGCGCCCCGGTTGCCCATTTCGCCATCGGTTTGGAGATAAGCAGCGAAATGATGGAACCGGCGAAGCCGATCACCAGCGAGAACACGAACAGCGCATTGAAGTCGAGCCCGCTCCCGGTCAAGAAGCGGCCGACGCCCAACACATTCATTACTATCGAAAGCACCAACACCACCGCGAGGTTGGTGGCGAGGAACAGCAAAATTCTTTTCATTCACAAGTCTCCTGTGGAAACTGGCTGAATGACTGCGGTGACATTAAACCCTCAACTCTCCTTTGACACCGGATAACCGAAAGGTTTATGTAATGTTTCTATTTCAGCACAAGACGTTTGCTATCTGGCTTCATAGGAATTCGCGCGTACCTTGTTCATCGCCCGTAAACGGCATCAAAATCACGGGGACCCCGAGTCGCGATGCGCGCCTGCTGCCTGCGGATGATCGAACGCGCCGCGCGGGCCAGCGCGAGATCGAGTGCGCCGCGCCAGTCTCTTGCGATCGACGTCACGACGACAGGCGTCGCATCGGGCGTCTGCACCTGCACCTGGCAGCGTTTGTCGAGTCCGCCGCGCGGGCCGTTGATGTCCGACATGCTGACGGTCGCCTTCGAAATCAGCCAGTCCATGCGGCGAAACACGAACCGGATGCGTTGGCGCGCGAAGCTGCGCAGACGGACGGCTTCACGGTCGCGGGACTTGAACAGGACTTGCATGAGACACCTCCTTCGTGGGTACGGCTCAAGAGTACGGTGAGGAGGCGTCGAGGAAAAAGCAGAAATAACGGAAATGCAGCTTCGGAAAAACCGAACCTTCTTTTTCGTGATCACGAACGCGCTCACGCATGCGCCGCACTCAACACCTTTTGCGTCAAAGGATGATGCCGCCCGCGCCGCGACACGATTGCGTGTATTTCCTCCTTCACTTCCGGCGAGCGGCCGAGCCAGCGCAAGCCGCGATGCATGGGATCGTTGCGCTCGGCGCCGAACGCCGCGAGCGGAAACACGCCCATGCCGCGCGACGCGAACAGCGCCATCAACGCGCTGTCCTCGAACTCGCCCGCGACGCGTGGCCTGATGCCTTCCGCTTCGAACCAGCGGTCGAGGCGCGAACGCAGCGACGAGTGCCCCGTCGGCAGCAGCACCGGCAGCGACGCGAGGCATTGCGGAAAATGATCGACATGCGTTTTTCGCACCACGGCGGCCGGCCCGTACCAGTCGATCGGCGAAGCGATCAGGCGCTCGCTGGATAGACGCAGATTCGAGTTGTGCGGCGCGGGCTGGCTGGACAGCACGAGATCCAGATGGTGATGCGCCAGTTCCGCCAGCAGGTCTTCCGCCTCGCCTTCGTGGCAGAGCAGCCGTAGCGAAGGCGTGTCCAGCACGCCCGCAAGAATGGCATGGACGGCCAGCTTCGAAATGCCATCCGTCAAGCCGACCGCGAAGCGCGCGACGGTCCCGCTGGCCGCTTCGCGCACTTCGTCGTGCAACGCGCGCCCGATCTGGAAGATTTCCTCCGCTCGCGCATACGCCGCCTGTCCCGCTTCCGTCATAGCGACGCCGCGTCCGGCGGGCTTCAGCAGTTGATGTCCGAGCGATTTTTCCAGTTCGCGCACTTGCGCGCTGATGGTTTGCACCGCCATGTCGAGCCGTTCGGCGGCGCGCGCAAACCCGCCTTCCTTCACGACGACCCAGAAATAGTGCAAGTGCCGGTAGTTGAGCATGTGTGGCCTCACTTCGAAAAAACCGAACCAACCGTCAGCTTATCACTGGTTTTTTCGAATGCGGCGCCAGGCGATCATGCTTTCCACAGGCTGTGACCCAGTAATCAGCCGTTTTCGTCTCAACCGGACAACGACGCTCGCAAATGGAATCCTTACTGACCCTGGCCGCCGATCCCGCTGCATGGGCTGCACTCGTGACGCTCGTCGTGATGGAGATCGTGCTTGGCATCGACAACCTGATCTTCATTTCGATTCTGAGCAACAAGCTCCCCGAAGCGCAACGCGCGCGCACGCAGCGTGTCGGCATCATGCTGGCGCTGCTGATGCGGCTCGGCCTGCTGGGCACCGTCGCGTGGATCGCGCGTCTCACCGAGCCTGTGTTTTCCGTGTTCGATCACGCGTTTTCGTGGCGCGACCTGATCCTGCTCGCGGGCGGTCTGTTCCTTGTGTGGAAGGCCACGCGTGAAATGCACCATCACGTGAGCCGTGACACCGAGGCGCACACGAATCCTGCGATGGGCGTCGGCGGCCTGACGGTGACGGCTGCCATCGGCCAGATCCTGCTGCTCGACCTCGTGTTTTCCGTCGACAGCATCATCACCGCGGTCGGCATGACGGATCACCTGCCCATCATGTTCATTGCAGTGATCGCTGCTGTCACGGCGATGTTGTTCGCGGCTCGCCCGCTGTCGAAGTTCATCGAGCGCAATCCGACCATCGTCACGCTTGCGCTGAGCTTCCTGCTGGTGATCGCGATGACGCTGATTGCCGAAGGTTTTGGTTCGCACGTGCCGAAGGGCTACATCTATACGGCCATGGCGTTCGCAGGCTTCGTCGAAGGCATGAACATGATGGCGCGGCGCAGAAAGGACAAGCGCGAGCACGAGGCGGCAGTTTTGGAAGCGGAGCGTGAAGCCGGCTCCGAAGCAAGGTCTGAAAAGACGCAGACCAGCGGTTCGGCTTTCTCGAACTGAACGAAGCGGACTGAAGCGGACTGACAGAAGTATCGGGGCGGTTGAACGCCGCCCCGACCGGCAGCACAAAGGTTGAACGTTACGAAAGGAGCAACGCAATGAAGTGCCCCGTTTGCAAGACCCCCGATCTGCTGATGACCGAGCGTCAGAACATCGAGATCGACTATTGCCCGACATGCCGTGGCGTATGGCTCGATCGCGGCGAGTTGGACAAACTGCTGACCCAGATGCAGGACACGCCCGAACCGGACAACAGAAGCAATCAGGCCGAGCGCGACGAGCGCTACGGCGACCGCGACGGCCACCATGACCAGCAGCGGGGACGGCGCAACGATTCTTACCACGGCGATCAGCGCAAGCACTACGATCCGCGCCGCAAGAAGAAGTCACTGTTCGATATGTTCGACTTTGACTGACCTGCATGCGTCCTGAGCTCGAACTGTTCTGGCGGGAATTCCACAACCGGCGCCGTCTCGCAATTGCGTTGTGGCGCTATCTGAAGGACGGGGTGATACCCGAGGGGGCGCAACTGAAGTCAGTGATCCGCAAAGGCGTTCCGACAATATCAGCATGGAAAGCGCGGGACACGACGTATGGGCGGTTTGAAGTGAACATGCCCGTGGGGTGCCCGGGTTACTCACGTAACCGATTCTTGAGATGGGGCGTGCTCCCGAAAAGAAATTCCGGTGCAACGCGCAACAGATGAGGCTGGCTAGCCGCCAGCGGATAGAAGGTGGTGACTGCGACACGAAGTTGCTTGCAGGAGCTGTTCCCGCTTCAACATGAGGGAACCGCCCGTGTCACCGGGCGCGTCTAGGAGTCTGAATAAAGAGCGACTCTGACAACGTAACGAAGCATCGCAAGATGCGGGGTATCAATCGCGAGAGGCGTACCCTTCACATCGGAAACGGCCATAGACTTCATCTGCCCGGCCGTTTGATCAGGCGAGCCGTCGGCCGCAAACTTTGGATAGATCGCGTATGGACGTCGACTCGATATAAAACGCATGCGTGCTTCTCGCGGACATTAGCAATCTGTTCATCGCTCTAATGGAATAGCGATAGTAGCTATTGTCATCATCGAATTGAACACGCGTGCGTTCGCATCGAGACCTTCGAGGTGATCGCCGCGTTCCCGCTACGTAAGGGGCCGCAAGCGCGCTCAAACCAGGGTGTTGCCGGCATCGCGAGGTCATCCTACACAGAAACGGCCCCGCTAAACGTTGAACAGTTCGCTACGCGCCGCGTCCATGATCATCGCGACAGCCGGGTGGCTGATGTGGCGCTCGATAGAGATTGCAAAAAATTCCTCGACGATCGAATTGATCTGCCCGACTATCGTCAGGTTGTGCTCTGTCTGCAACTGGCTTTCGAGCACGGTTGGCGCGAACAGCAGGCCGCGGCCTTCGCGGCCGAATGCCATGGTCATCGCTCCGTCGTCGAACTCGCCGACGATGCGCGGCGAAATGGCGTGCGAGGCGAGCCAGTGATCCAGCTTGCGCCGCACGGCGGATTCCGTGCCGGGCAGTAGCACAGGCAGCTTGTCGAGCGACATCGGGAAGCGTTTTTTGCTGCTTTGAATCAGCGCCTGGGTTGCGAAGCAGCTTAGCGTCGAACGTCCGAGGCGGTGATTGAACGCCTTGATGTTGACGTCGACGGGAATGGGGGCGTCCGCGATGATCAGATCGAGGCGGTGCACGGCCAGTTGCGCGAGCAGCGCGTGCAGTTTGCCTTCGTGGCAGATCATGCGCAGCGACGCCGACGCGCTCAGCGCGGGTTCCAGCAGCCGGTACGCAATCGCCTTGGGGACCGAATCCGCGATCCCGACGCGAAACCGCGTTTGCGCACCGGATTCGCTTTCGCGCCGCACAGCGCTTTCGAGTTCCGAACCTAACGAAAATATCTCGTCGGCGTAGTCGAGCGCGAGGCGCCCCGCATCGGTCAGTTCGAGCGTGCGGCCGGTTTTCCTGAACAGCTTCTTATCCAGCGCCTCTTCGAGAAGCTTGATCTGGCCACTGAGCGTTTGCGGCGTGATGTGCAACTGCTCGCCCGCGCGCACGATGCCGCCCGCGCGAGCCGCGACCCAAAAGTAATAGAGATGCTTGAAATTCACGAACCCTCCACCGATTACGGAAAGATATGTTTTTCTCGAAGTATCAACAATGAAAATACGAATTTTATGTTGGCATGGGTTCTGTTAGATTGAGACCTCGCCCCGAAGCGTCGGCGGGCGTTTCATGAAGCTGACAGAGGTGACATATGGCATCGGTTGCAGAATTGCTGCGTGCGAAAGCTTCCCGGACAGTGTGGTCGATCGAGGCATCCGCTTCGGTTTGCAACGCGATATCGATCATGGCTCACAGGGAGGTTGGAGCGCTCATCGCCGTGCACGACGGGCGCATAGCCGGCATCGTGACGGAGCGCGATTACGCCCGGAAGATCGTTCTGATGGAACGCTCGTCAACGAATACGCCTGTGCGCGACATCATGTCGACGGCGGTGCGTTATGTCAGCCCGAAGCAGACGACGGACGAGTGCATGGCGATCATGACAGAACATCGGATTCGCCATCTGCCTGTGATCAGCGCAGGGCAGGTGACAGGAATGGTGTCGATCGGCGACCTGATCAAGAACCTGATTTCCGAGCAGGAACACACCATCCGGCAACTGGTGCACTACATCCACGGCAACGGTTTTCACGCCGCTTTTGATGGATCGAAGGCACAACCGGCGGCGAGCTTGCGTAGCTAAAAATATTACTGTTCGTAATGTATTCGTGCGCGCAAATGGAGCGCGTTGCGGGCAGTTTCGCGACTCATCGAAAGAGGTTTTTATGTACACGCAAATCATCAACAAATTACGACGTGCTGCCGGTGCAGTCACGCGCGGGACGGCCGCGCTCGGTCTGGCGGGGCTGCTGGCGCTGGGCGCCGTGGCGTCGACCGACGCCGAGGCGAAGCGCGTAGGCGGGAGTCAAAGCATCGGGCGGCAGTCGCAGACGGCGTCGCCGTCTGGACCAGCGCAGCAAAGCCAACAGGCACAGCCGGCACAACAGGCCGCGCAGGCGCCAGCTGCGGCAGCGGGTAACCGCTGGATGGGCCCGCTGGCTGGTCTCGCTGCGGGCCTTGGGATTGCAGCATTACTGTCGTCGTTTGGCCTGGGCGAAGGGCTGGCGCAGATGCTGTCGAATGCGTTGCTGATCGGGGCGGTGATTTTCGCCGGCGTGATGCTATTCCGCTTTATCGCCAACCGGCGTCGTCCGGATCTTGCCTATGGACACGGTCCCGTGAACCGCCAGCAAACGAACGGCTCACGGTTTCTGAATCAGATCCCGCAAGCGCGGGGCTGGCCGAACGCGGCGATGGGTTCGACGGGAGCAGCGGACACGGAGAGGACAACGGGACGACCACTCGAGCAAGATCAGGCGGCGTTTCTTGTATCGGCAAAGACCTTGTTCATGCGCCTTCAAGGCGCATGGGACCGGAACGAGCAGGGTGACCTGTTCGAATTGACGACACCGGAGATGTTCGCGCAAATCAAGCGGGACCTCGAAGCTCGGGGTCGCCAGGTGAGTCATACGGAAGTCACGCAACTTGACGCAGAAGTGCTTGGCACAGAACGCAATGCGGATGAAACGCTGGTTAGCGTTCGCTTTTACGGTCAAATGCGGGAAGACGATGCGCCGACTGCCCAGCCGTTCCAGGAAGTCTGGAACATGGTCAGCGACGCACGTGGCAACCAGGCGTGGAGACTGGCCGGCATTCAGCAAATTGACGGATGAGAGCGTGGTTGAAACCGGCAGCGGTCTGCTGCCGGTTACTCGTGAGGGTGGTGCGCGCCGCGGAACTACCTGAGACCAACCTTTCGCCAGCAACCGTGCGTGAGAAAGTCGAGCGCCACTTGCGGAGTGGCAAACGCTGGGCGCATGAGGCGATGGTCGGCCAGATTCGGTCATTCGCTAACAAGACCTGGATCGTCAACAATCGACGAGCCGAGACGATGGTCTTGACGCAGCTTCCTTTCCGCCAGGCAGAAGACGTCAATGATGAAATTGCTGACTGTTCGCGTTAAACCTCCCGTTCGGATTTGCGCATGTCCTTGGTCCGGGTACCGCACACATCAGAGGCAGTGAACCGGTTTGACCGCCGCAACTTAGGGACATCAGACAGATGTGAGCGTAAGCCCGGCAGCGTAGAAGGACGTCTAGCGCTGCCGGGTCATCCCCCTACGCGACGAAACGGCACTCCGACGCGGGTGTCCGCGTATCCATGTTCCTTCCGCGGTTCATATGGTCGTCGATTTCAGCCGCGCAACCGAGCATGCGGGGGTATAGAAATATAGTGAAGGCGGCCGTCTCCAAGGCGTTGCGGGAATAGGTTCCGTCACGATATGGCTGCCAGAGCATCTTGAGCAGCAACGCGGCAATCACCGCGTCGACGTTGACGCAGTAGACGTTTCGCGAAACCCCGGCGTCGAACAGACTTTGCACCAACGTCCGATAGAAGTCGTGGAAGATGTTATATTCGCCGCGCTCGGCGAACAACTGCCGAACGAACACTTCACGTGGATCGTGGTTGACCGGCTTGTCCTTAAACACCGGATGATTCACGCCGGGAATCTTCTGAATGTCGAGGCTGCCGCTCGTTTTCTTGCTCGATTTGTATTTGGCGTAACTTTCGACGTACGTCATCGCCAGTGCTTTCAGATCGAGCCCGTGAGCCGGGTCGCCCGGGTCAGTCAGTCCACTATCCCTGAACTGGTCGAGCAAAAATGCAATTCCCTCGAATCCATTTCCGCCGTGTGTATAACCGCTGTGCGTCAGGAAGCCGATTAACGCCTTGTTGAGCTGGACGCGTTCGGGGTCTTCGGGACCGTCAGCAGAGACCGCACCTTTTGCACCCTGCGCGGAAATCGTTCCTGGTCCATTTGACAGCAGCAGACCGACCAGCAATTGGAAGGAAAACAAGTCGCTCGTGCCTGGCGACAATCCAAACAACGCGCTGAAGGCGGTTTCACCAAGCGACCGCTGCTCCAGGATTGCTTTCGTTTCGACGCCGCAGAAGCTGTCCGGGCAGTGCTGATCCGACGGCACCGACGCTCCGATTAAAGAACCGAACAGCTGTATCCACCAGGGAAGGCTCTCGGCCGAAAGGCGCGAAATGCGTTTGCGCATTAGCGGTCCCCATGCGAGCGTCGCGCAAATGGCCGCCAGTACGGCGTCAGTAGTCGGTTCGCCAGGCAGGCTTTCGATATATCGCACGAACGTCGACTTGACGTCGCGGGCGTTGAGTCCGTCCAGGATTGCGCGAGCCCGCAAATCAGGTTCGCTGCCGACGAACAGGCTTAAGTCGCTGACTTGGGCGCGAGAAAAGTCGAAATTTTCGTCCGTCGCGTTCTCGAGCCTCACCGCAGCGAACGCGTCGATTAGAGCGCGGACCGCCTGGCGGGGCCCGACTTGCCCGCGCGGCCCGATAATGCTCGCAGCGGCGGCAAGAACAGTGTTCGGTGCATTACCGGCATCCCGTGCAGCCTGCGCCGCCGCGAGTGCAGGATGTCCATACAGGTTCAGGAACGCACTCACAGCGACGTTGATTAGCGCGCGGTCGTTCATCCCGCCGGGTTCGTGGAGCAGCGCGAGGCTTACGTTTGTCTCAAGGGGGTACTGCGCCGCATCAAGCATCGAAACGCCGTACAGACTGGTCACCTGCGACTTCGGGTCCATCTGCGACGCGCCAGAAGCATCCTTCATCGACTGTCGCGGTGGTACAGCTCCAACCTGTTTGTCGAGCGCGGCAATCTGGGCATCGTATGGGGCCGTGGCCTGCACGACAGGCAAATCGAGCGCCTGCGGCAGGCTCAATCCGCGGTGACTGCTAAACCACGGTTTTAATGCGAGGTTACCTTCCGGCTCGAAATCTGGCCTGCAGGCGTTTTCACGCATCACAGCCGTGAGTGCTGCGGGTATGTGCGCGATGTTCGTGACAAGCGCACCCTTTGCCGACACGGCCGGATTGTCCGGTGTGAACACACTTGACACCCCGAATTTATCGAGAAACCATTGTTCTTTCGATGCGGCGTCGTCCGCGCCTCCGGACATAGCACCCGCGTGTCCGACAGCACGGGTCAGCTTTGACTTCCAGCGACCCACGACGCACGCAACCACCGGCTTCGTAAAGTTGGCGTCGAGCTCGTAGTAGCCGCCCGGTTCAACATAAAGAACGGCGGCCTTGCTTCGCGCGTCGTTTGCCAGCGCCGCAGCGAACTCGGGCGCCGCGAATTGAATGTAGACGTCTTTGCCACTTGAAATGGCTGTTGTCGTACCCCATCCGGCCATCCGCAGGTAGGTTGCAATGGTCGTTGTGAAGTTGCCCGAGTTCGAGAACAATGCAATTGAGCCGCGTCGCAATGCCTCTTCAGGATTGTCGCCGCCCAGCGCTCCGCCGATACGCACCTGGTTCCAGGTGTCAGCTACGCCGAGGCTGTTGCCGCCAAAAATGTCGATGCCGTTGGACTGACCCATCGCGCGGATTTCGCGGGAGTCACTGACGGCCAGCTTTTCGGTGACGATGAAAATCTTCTTCAGTTCCGGGTTGACGCGGATAAGCTCGGCCACGCCATCTCGTGCAGCGGAAGGAGGGAGGTAGATGACGCCGCAGTTGAACCTGTGGCCATCGTTCAGTCCTTCGAGAACGTTGTTGTAGACCGGCACGCTTCCAAGTGCCGTTTCCAGTACCTGGCCGCGCTTTCCCGGAGCCGTGCCAAACACCACATTGCCACCGGAATAGGCATGACCGACGGGCGTGACATCGCTCGACTCGCCGCCCAGAATATTGAGCACGCAAACGCGGTCGTCCTTTGTTGCAACTTGGGATAACGAACTAATTCCTACGAAGTATTTAAAATCGCCAATGCCCTGCTTGTACATAATGATTCTCCTCAGTCGATGAGATGCTCAGGCAGCCCGTTTGACCGCAATTCCCAGCTTCGCGGCAATCTGCTCACGGCCGCCTGCTTTCATCCATTGGTCAACCTGCTTCGCATGCAGGACGACCTCGCTCATGTCCGAGTCAAACCCGAAGAAGGTGTACGGCAATCCCAGTGAATCGAGCGTGTCGCGCAATGCTCCCATTCCGCGAACCAGATTCGGACCGCCACGGCCGACCACCACATAGAGCGGCGTCGGGCCGTGCTGACTGAAGTGCTCGCGTAACGCGTCGGCCATTGCGCGAAATGTTTCGAAAATATCCGTGTTGTTCGACTTTCCACCAATGATGAACAGCACATTGCTCTGCTCAATCCAGTGCTTGAAGCAGATGCGGGCGACTTCCTTCATCTTTTCGTAGGGTGGGTTGCCGCCGAAGTCTGACGAGATGATGGCGTCGTCTCCGAGCATTTGCGTGACAAGGGAGTTCGCGCCGCCACCGAACGTCGGAGCGAGAATGCTGCCCTTCGCGTTAATGACGTAGACGTCGCTCTGCCCTTGATATGTGCGAAGCTGGTTGATTTCCTGTTCGAAGTCTGAATAGTCGACTGCGAAGAGATGCGCGGGCAGGTCAAGGCGCTGCCAGCGCGGGTCATCACGGTCGAAGCCGCATTTGAAGTCACAGGCGACGGGTGTCAGCCGTCCCTTGCTATCCTCACGCATCCGGATTGGATTGAGTTCGAGGGTCGTCATTCCGAACCCGTGGTAGAGCTCCCACAACTTGGGGAGGTGCTGCACAAGCGGCGAGATAATCTGTTTGGGTGCGCCCAGCGTCGAAAGCGCGTTCGCCACGACGAACGCCTTGAGCCCGGTGAGCGGGTCAAACGGAATCTGCACAACTTGCGACTTGTCCAGTTCCTCGATGTCGACGCCACCGTGATGTGTGAGCGTCATCGTCGGTGCGCGGAAGTGTGTCGAGTCGGTAATCGAGAAATAGACCTCGTACTCGGCCGGCACACCCGCCTCAAAGGTCACACCGTTGGCTTTCGACACAGTATTGGCAACGTGATGTTCGACGAAGTAAAGACGCTCCTTCTCCTTCAAGGCGGTCGTCAGGTCAGTCGCGCGGCCAATCAGACCGGCCTTGCCCTTCTTGCCAACACCGCCCTTGAAAACCGGCTTGATGAAAATCATCCCGTGTTTTTTCAGCATCGCTCGAATCTGCTCTTCGCTGGCGTCCGGACCCAGAATTTCGGGTGTCGGAAAGCCCACGAACTGCAGCAATCTGGCGCCGTGCAACATACCGGTGACTTGCATGATGACCTCAGGAAGTGAGTTGGGAAGTCGGTGTCGTCCGGACAATATCCCTCACGGGGTCTTTGTCGAACCCGTAAAACGAGTGCGGGGTTGAGCACAGGATTGCCTCGACAATCGCGGGCGCAAGATGTAAGTCCAGCAACGCGGTGAGCGTCCGGCTGTAGTTCGTCGCATGTTCAAACTGCGTGTGTGGCCAGTCGCTGCCCCACATCAGACGTTCGGCGCCAAATGCGTCTATGAGTTGGTCCGTGGCATCGCGCATGAAACTCGAGTCCGGCTCCGAGCACCGATAGACGCCAGAAATCTTGACCCACACCCGGCCGGATGGGCCAAACTCCAACAGGTCGTGAAACCCCGGGTCGCGTGTGCCGCTGTCCGGGTCAGGGCGGCCAAAATGGTCAACGACGACTGGCAAGCCCTCATCCAGCAAAGTGTTGACGAGCGGCGCCAGGTCCGAGGCCTCCCTGTGCAACTCAACATGCCAGCCTAGTTTTGATAACTGCCGCCAAAGCGTTACATATGGCGCCGAGCCCAGCTTGGGGAGCGTCTGCCCGACAAGGTTCAGACGCACGCCCGTCACACCCTGGCAGTTCAGCCGCTGCAGGTCGTCTTCTGAAATTTCGGGGGACACGACTGCTACACCTCGCAGCCGGCTAATGTCGCTGGTCAGCGCCTTTAAAAGATGGCTGTTATCGGTGCCGAGAAAGCTGGGCTGCACAAGGACGGCATTGCCAATATCGTTCTCGTCCAGAAGCTTCAGGTAGGCGTCCAGCGTTGCGTCATAGTCGGGTGCGTAGCGCCGTCCGTCCGCCAGCGGCAGAGTCCGGGCAAACACGTGCGCGTGCGTGTCAACGCGCGGCAGCCGTGGCCGCGCGATGGATGGTGCCTGAGTCATCGCTGGCTCCGGGGATGGTCAAGCGCTAATTCGGCGTCGGCGACCGGTCGCGAAGCCTGTTCGACGCCGGACGGCCGCAACCGCTTGCCGCGCGTTTCGGGAAGCAGCAACACGGCAACCATCGCCAGCCCATACGCAATCGCGGCATCGATGCCAATCGCTGCTCCCAGCGACATCGAATGACTCATGTACCCGACCAGCACAGGGAAACCCGCCGAGGCGATGCGACCGAAGTTGTAGCAAAAGCCGACGCCTGTCCCGCGCATGTCCGCAGGATAGAGTTCGTTGAAAAGTGCGCCCAGGCTGGCCGGGATGCCGGCGGCGAAAAAGCCTAGCGGGAAGCCCAGAACAAGCATCTGCGCGTTGCTCAATGGAAGCATCACGTAGGCGAGCACGGTGACGATGCAAGAAAATGCAAAGAATGCGATGTTGCGCCGGCGTCCGATACGGTCGAGCAGGTAAGCGCTCGCCATACAGCCGCACCAGAAAGCCACGATAACAACCGCAAGATACCCACCGGTGTTGAGGACCGACAGATGTCTTTCCTTGGAGAGGAAAGTCGGCAGCCAGGTCATGATGGCGTAGTATCCGCCGTGTGCGCCTGTGCCCAGAATCGCCCCGATGACGGTGGTCTTGATGACGCCCGGCTGGAATACTTGCGCGATTTGCCCCCACACAGAAACAGCGGGTTCAGCGCGAGACGGCTCAACGCGCACAGGTTCGCGGAGATTGCGGCGGACGTAGAGGACGAGAAGCGCGGGCAGCAGGCCAACACCGAACATGACACGCCACGCCGTGTCTGACGGCAACCACGAAAAAGCTGCGGCATACAACAGCACTGCGCCGGCCCAGCCGACAGCCCAGGCGCTCTGTACCGCGCCCATGGCCTTGCCGCGGTGTTCCGTCCGGATGGTCTCAGCCATCAACACGGCGCCTGCAGCCCACTCTCCGCCGAACCCGAACCCTTGCAGGGCCTTCAGGACCAGTAGTTGAGGAAAACTCTGGGCGAAGGCGCAGAGGAACGTGAAGCTGGCAAACCAGAGAATCGTAATCTGCAGCGTCCGCACCCGACCAATCCTGTCGGACAAGGCGCCCGCCAACCAGCCGCCCATCGCCGATGACACCAGTGTCACGCCGCTGATTGCGCCCGCCTGCGTGTGGTCGATGCCGTACGCTGCGATGATTGCGGGGATTGCCAGGGTAAACATCTGCACATCGAGGGCATCGAGGCCCCAACCCGCGAAACATCCCCAGAAGGTGTTTCGTTCGAGAGGTGTGCCTTGCTTGTACCAGGTGAACATCGCCGTCTCCAAGGTAAATTCATATATTCATGTATATGACTATATGTTTAGTTTAGGCGCCTCGACGAAGAAGTCATTGGGGATTTACCCTTGTTCCTGCAGATGTTGTACAGTGACTATTCCTGTGAACAACTATATGAATCATGGATATGCAGTCGTTCTCGCCCAAGCCAGACGGTCGATTGCCCCGGTACCAGCAGCTACGCGATGACCTGGTGCGCCGCATCGCGGAGGGCGAGTGGGCGCCAGAAAAGGCAATCGACACAGAGGCGGAGCTCAGCCTGTTTTATAACGTGTCGACCGGCACACTTCGGAAAGCCATTGATTTGCTGGTGGCCGACGGGGTGCTCACCCGCACCCAGGGAAAGGGGACCTTTGTCCGGCGCCCGCGCTTTGATTCGTCGTTGTTCCGCTTCTTCCGATTCAAGTCAGCTGACGGGAAGCCGGTCCGACCGACGGCGAAGGTGCTCAGCCGCGAGGTCGTCAAGCCAAACGAGACGATTCGCTCAACCTTGCGGATGAAGGCGACGGAGAAGGCTGTTCATCTCTCGCGGGTACGACTGATTGACCGACAACCGGTTTTGTCGGAAGAAATATGGCTTCCACGAAGCCGTTTCGAAGCGCTGGCGACTCTGCCCCTTGGTGGCTTCGAAGATTTGCTTTATCCGCTCTACGAGCGGCTTTGCCGCCAAATCGTCGCATCCGCAACCGAGATTCTGAACGTCGAACAGGCGACGGACGCTGATGCAGCGCTCTTGCATATCGACGTTGGCAGCCCGGTAATCCTTGTGCACCGTGTGGCATCCGATTTCGCCGGGACGCCTATTGAATGGCGCACCACGCGTGGTGCTGCTGCAGCGTTCCAGTATCAGGTCGATATTCGCTGACAACGCGACTCCCTCGCCGCGTTCGGTGCCGTCATAGGGACCGACAACGCGAACTGACTCTCTGTCACCCGGCAAGTCGCATTTTGCCCGCGACTTTCAGGGCTCTACACCTCGTTCGCCGAATACATCACTGGTGGCCAGCTGCGGCCGCAACTCGCTTGCGTGCGCTCGTCCGGGTTATACCTCATTGCAGCCCGACCTCAAACATACAAACATATATATGACTATATCAATCTGCTTGTTTTCGTCTGACTGACCGTTTTCGAAACGCCAGTCGAGCGGCAGCGGGCATGGAACTTGGAGCGAACATGTCTACGTCCGTAACACGTGAGCAGCAGGTAATGAAGAAAATGGCATGGCGGCTGATGCCGCTGCTGATTGTCATGTTTCTCATCGCATTCATCGACCGGCAGAACGTGGGCTTCGCGAAACTGGAAATGGTTCAGGCACTCGGCATGACGGAAGCCGCGTATGGCCTTGGAGCGTCGCTGTTTTTCATTGGCTACCTCCTGTTTGAGGTGCCCAGCACACTGGCGCTTCATCGTTTTGGGGCCCGGACGTGGCTCGCTCGCATCATGATTACGTGGGGCGTCGTTACAGTGCTAATGGCGTTCACCAGGTCCCTGCCAGCTTTTTACTCGTTTCGGTTTGCGCTGGGCGTTGCTGAAGCCGGCTTTTATCCAGGCGTCATTTACTACCTGACGCAGTGGTTTCCTCAAAGCTACCGGACACGTGTGCTTGGCCTTTTTACCCTCGGCAGTTCGCTGGCAAACATGCTTGGCGCGCTGGTCGGAGGGCTGCTCCTTTCCTTGGGCGGAACACTGGGACTGGCGGGTTGGCAATGGGTCTTCCTTGCCACCGGTCTTCCGGCAATACTGATTGCCTTCGTAGCGCTTAAATATCTACCGAGCTCCGTCAAGGAAGCGAACTTCCTTTCCCAGGACGAGAAGGACATTGTGGTCGCAGCGCTTGTGCGCGATGCGTCCCCGGAAGCAAAGGCGTCCCGGCCATGGGCGGCATTGCTTGACCCGAAGGTTCTCATGTTCGCAGCGACCTACATGCTGATGTCGACGTCGCTGTACGGTGTTACGTACTGGTTGCCTACGCTGGTCAAGAGCTGGGGCGTTTCGTCGAGCGTGAACGGCCTGCTCAACATGATTCCGTGGGCACTCGCGACACTTCTTCTGCTTTGGCTTCCCGGGAAGCTCAAACGTGAACAGGTGGTGTTAAAAGCAATGGTCGTGGTCGCAGGCATCGGCGTTGTATGTTTTGCCTCCAGCCTCGTATTGCCGACGGTCTCGTTGCGCTTCATCGCCCTGTGTGTGGGTGGCGCCTGTATTCCTCTGCTGTACCCTTGTTTCTGGTCGCTTCCCCCGCGCTTCTTTTCCGGCGCTCGAGCCGCGGCAAGTGTCGCCGCCATCAACTGCATCGGCAATCTCGGAGGGTTCTTCGCACAGAACCTGATGCCGTACGTCGGCAAAGTTAGTAATAGCCATGTCGCACCCATGCTTGTTCCGACTGCATGCCTGTTAGCTCTCGCAATCGGGACCGCGATTGCGTGGACAGTCGGTGGGCATCGCAAGGCGGCGCTTGCATCGTCAACGGTTCGGCTTTGATGAGAGCGCTGACACGCCTGGGCTCTTTGCACAGATGCAACGTGCACTTATTCGAGCCGCACTTTTCGACTGGTTGCAGGCTGAGTGCGGTTCAACATCGCGAACGGTTAAAGCCATCCGGGCTGGCTGGAGGCAGTTCCGTAGCAAGGCTCAAATCGAGCGCGCGTCGCCCTTTGTGCTTCTTCGGATATATGACGGGTTGTACGCCTGTAACCCCATCGTTTGTACGAGGTGAACGACCGCTTACGAGCTAGCTGAATGTCTCTTCGGGGTCGACTAGCGACGATGAGGCGCAGAACTTGACAAGGTTCGCAGTTCAAGGGTGCTAGAGCGGCGAACGATAGATCGAAAACCTTTTGATCGCGCCAACGCTTTCTTGCGCTCGAGATGAGCGCAGTTACCCAACCACTGCTGCCGGCGTCGACGAACAATAAAGTCAAGAAATGTCCTTTCATGACGATTTCAACGCAGTCTAAACGCCCTAATAACGCGGGGGTCGTATGCAACTGGGTATGAATGGAGCGATTCCGATACGAAATTTGGTATAGTAGTCCGACATTTGCCGCCCGTCTGCGACAACATGATACTTTTGCTTTCCAAACTTTATTGCGGAACGTTCCAAACTTTATTGTCGCGACACATGCCGGTTGCAGATCGCCGTCTGATGTCGTGATCCTTGCGGCCGCGATTGAAGATGGTAGCCAGAGACGAAAGCCCTCCATCGCGAGGGCTTTTTCTTTCTGGAGGCGATTGGAAGGGGAGGGATTGTATTGCTTACCACCGAGGGATGCCCTTCTTACGCGCTTCTGAAAGAAGTTTGTCACAGTTGGTAACTGCGGTTTGGCGGGGCGCGGCGCTAAATGAAATTGCCCTGCGGCTAATCGTCGGGGCCAGAATTCCTGGATATCTGCCGATGCCGATCACCCCGATCCCCGCCCGTCGACTTCGCCGAACTGGCCGGGGGCGGGCACTGGCGGCGGATGGTTCATGTACTGGAAGTTCTGCGCGTTCGCGGCGCTCGGGAAGGTCGTCGTGCTCGGTTGCTGGAGTACGACGTTCGGCGCGGCCGGCGTCGTGTCAATTGATTGCCAGCTCATCTACACGCATTACTTGATATAACGTACCAATCGCCGCGGCGACTCGCCGCAAGGTCGAGGCCAGCCAGCCGGGCAAAAAACTTTCTGTAACTGAGCCGTAACCACGGAATTTCGCGATTAGCCTAACGTTTGAATTCCAATCCTCCGAAGTGCACCGCCATGATTTCCAGCAATAAAACGATCGGCCTGGCGATTCCCGCCGCCGTTATCGCGCTCGCGTTAGGCGGTTGCGCAGTGGCGCCACCGAGCGGCCCGAGCATAGCCGCGATGCCGCGCAGCGGCGAGCCGCTCAGCCAGTTCCAGCAGAACGACTACGCGTGCCGCGACTACGCAAATCAATCGACGAATCCGTCCGGCGCTGCGCAGGCGGCCACCACGAACAGCGTGAACAGCGCGGCGCTCGGCACGCTCGGCGGCGCGGCGATCGGCGCGCTGTTCGGCGCCGCGGCGGGCAACGCCGGCGCGGGCGCGGCGATCGGCGCCGGCAGCGGTCTGCTGATCGGGGGCGCGAACGGCGCGAATGGCGCCCAGTATTCGGCGACCGGCATGCAGGCGCGCTACGACACCGCCTACGCCCAGTGCATGACCTCGAAGGGCGAGACGATTGTTCAGCCGCAGCCTTACTATTCGACGCAACCGGTGTACATCGCGCCCCGTCCTTATTACGCGCCGTCTCCGCCCGTCATGTATGCGCCTTATCCGGCTTACTGAGCGGTGATAGCTGAGGCCGGCCGGCTTGCTTGTCTTGCATTGTCGGCCGGTACTGCATTTCAAGTCCGAAGGACGGTTGGGCGGTAGCTTTTAGTGACGATCGTCGAATCCGTGCCGCTCCTTATTCCGCGCTGTCGGTCGATGCCGCTTTGCGCGGGCGACGGCTCCGGGACGCCGTTTTACGGGCTGCCTTCCTGGCGGCCTCAGACCCTTCTTCCGAGTTGATTGCTGGAGCAGGGGGCGCGGCCGGGGCTGCGATCTCAGGTACTTCCTCGATCGTGCCTGGCGTGCTTTTATTCACTTTCTTCGCGGCCGTTTTGCGCGATGCGCGCTTTTTGGCGCTCTGACGCTGCGCCGATTGGTCGCTGTCGGTGGAATGGTCGGTTCCTTGGCCGAAAACGACTTGTTCAGCGGCTGTATCCGCTTTCGCTGTTACAGCGCGAGCTTTGGACTCTTCAGCTATCGGTTCAGTGACGAACTCATGTGGGAGCGGCGCGTGTTCACGCGGTTCCTGCCGCTCGACCTCTTCGGCGGGTTCCGCGTGTTCGGTGAGCGCCGGATCGGTAGCCGCATGCTCTTCATCAGCCATTTCGTGGTGACCGCGCTTGCCGTGCGCGGCCTCCTGCTGACCCCGCCCCAGCTTGCGGTTGTTGCGCTCCTTGCGCCGCGACTTGTGCTTGCCGCCCGACTCGGACGCGGCCGCTTGCGCAGCCTGCGCTTCATACGAATGTTCGGCCGCCTGTTCAGCCGATACCGCTTCAGCCGACCCCGTTTCGGCAGGCTCCGCCGCGGTTTCGCCGATGGTTTCACTTGCCGCTTCACTCGCGACGTTCACGGCTGAGCTTCGATAGACGTACGCGCCTGACTTTTCATCGCGGCCGAATTCGAGCAGCCCGCGCGCCTGCGCTTCTTCAAGCAGATTGCCGAAAGCACGAAACCCGTAATACGTCTCGTTGAAATCCGGCTTGCGCCGTTTGATCGCGTTCTTCAGCACGGACGCCCAGATCTTGCCGCTGTCGCCACGTTCGGAAGCGAGCGCGTCGAAGGTCTGCACCGCAATTTCAACGGCCTTGCTGCGGCGCTTCTCCAGATCCTCCTTGGGCGGGGCTTTCTCTTCGTCAGGCGCACGTTTGGCTGCCTGCTGCGCGCTTTGCTGCTGGCGCGACGATTCACGCCTCACGACTGTGCGCTGACTTTCGCGTACGAGATCGTCGTAAAAAAAGAACTCGTCGCAATTCGCAATCAGCAGATCCGAGGTGGACTGTTGCACACCGACGCCGATCACCTGTTTGGCGTTCTCGCGCAGCTTCGACACGAGCGGCGAGAAATCCGAATCACCACTGATGATGACGAACGTATTGACGTGCGATTTCGTATAACAGAGATCGAGCGCATCGACGACGAGCCGGATGTCGGCGGAATTCTTGCCCGATTGGCGCACGTGCGGAATTTCGATCAACTCGAAATTGGCCTCGTGCATCGCGCCTTTGAAGCTCTTGTAACGATCCCAGTCGCAATACGCTTTCTTGACGACGATGCTGCCCTTCAGCAGCAGGCGCTCGAGCACCAGCTTGATGTCGAACTTGTCGTACTTCGCGTCGCGCACGCCAAGCGCGACATTCTCGAAGTCGCAGAACAGCGCCATGCTGACGTTTTCGTTGGATGACGCCATGTGTATCTCCATTGAAGCGGTCGTCGAAGTCGACGAATCGCGACATGATAGCGATTCCAGCGAAGGTGAGCAGCTTTTGTGGTGCGCTCGCACCGATCGGTAGGTGGGAATTTGCAGCCAGCGGTCCAACCGGTGGTCCAGCGGGCGGCTCGACGTCAGTTCCGTTACAGGGTGTCGCGACGGCCTGCGTTGTTCCATGTCGCGCGAGCTTCCAGCACGTCATCGATCAATCCATATTCCCTCGCTTCGAGCGCCGACATGAAGTTGTCGCGGTCGGTATCGCGCGCGATTTCTTCGATGCTGCGTCCGGTCCGCTCGGCCATCATCGCATTCAGACGCGCTCGTACATACAGCACCTCCTTGGCCTGGATTTCGATGTCCGCCGCGGTGCCCTGACCGCCGCCCGACGGCTGGTGAATCATGATGCGCGCATTGGGTAGCGCATACCGTTTGCCGCGTTGACCCGCGGTGAGCAGAAAGGTGCCCATGCTCGCGGCAAAACCCGTGCACAAGGTCGAGACCTCCGGCTTGATGAACTGCATGGTGTCGTAAATCGCGAGGCCGTCATACACGGAGCCGCCGGGCGAGTTGATGTAAAAAGAAATATCCTTGTCGGGGTTCTCCGATTCGAGAAACAGCAATTGCGCGACGATCAGACTGGCTGACTGCTCGTTCACGGGCCCGACAAGAAAGACGATGCGCTCGCGCAGCAGGCGGGAGTAGATGTCATAGGCACGTTCGCCCCGGCCGGACTGTTCGATCACCGTGGGCACAAGGCCGAGGCCGGAGACAGACGGATAACTGGAAGGCATGGATTCCTCGTTCAGGATGGATGGCGCGGGCATTCCGGGATGCGCAGGCCGCCGCGGATCAGAGGCCGCGTGACATGCGCCGGTTGTTGCTCATTTGACGAAGCAGCCGCTGGCGTTGTGACAGAGAATTTTTTTGTGCCGCGCTGTCACATCACCGGTTGCCCATGCGTCAAGCTCAGGAATACCGAGCATGACGCGCGCCTGAGCCATGCCACCGGTATGCAGCCGCTTTTTCACCACGCACCATCGGGAGGTCTACGCATGACGGAACAGGGAATCGACAAGGCATCCAGTTTCGAGGCCGCGCGCGCCCGTCTGCTGGCACTCGCATATCGGATGCTCGGCAGTCGCGCGGAGGCCGAAGACGTGGTGCAGGATGTCTGGCTCAAATGGCACCTGGCCGATACGCAGGCGGTGCAAACGCCGGTCGCGTGGCTCACCACGCTCACCACGCGCACGGCGATCGACCGTCTGCGTCATGCACGGCGCGAGCGTGCGTCACAGGCTAGCGGCTGGTTGCCGGAGCCGTGGCTCGACGAGGTCGCACCATCGGCGGAGGAGTTGGCGTTGCGAGCGGCAGATATGTCGTACGGCGTGATGCTGCTTCTCGAACATCTGAAGCCAGACGAACGCGCGGCGCTCGTCCTGCATGAAGCGTTCGAGTGTGGTTATGCGGAAATCGCCTCGATTCTCGAGCGCACACCGGCCGCTTGCCGGCAAATGGTTCATCGCGCCAAGGAGCGTCTGAGACGTGCGGGGGCGCCGTTGGAGCGGCCCGATCCGGCGGTGCATGGGCGAATCGTCGAGCGTTTGCGCGCGGCGCTCGAAGCGCAAGACCGGGCGGGCTTGCTACAGCTTTTCAGCGATGCGCCGCAACTGATCAGCGACGTACCTTTGTACGCTCCGCCCCCTCCGTTCCCCACAGCCAACCCGGCCCTTCGAGCACAAGGGCCAACGCCTGAAACCGAAGCGCAATGCGACCGCGAACCGGGTTCAGGTCCGAAGTGGATGGCTGTAGTCACATCGCTCGCGCAACAGGCGAGCCATGCCGAGGTGGTGTCGATGGCGGGTGCGGTGTGCATCGCACTGTTCTACGACGGCGACATCGTCGGGTTAATCGACGTGGTGACGGATGGCAAAACGGACCTTTCGGCGAAAATCGTCTCGCTGCGCATCCTGACCGGCGCCGCGCATCTGCAGGCGGCCAACCGGATGCTGGGCCGTGATGCGGTCACGGAACTGCTTGCCCGCATCAAGGACCATACGGGGGCGTCAGTTACGGTGAGCCGCGACTTCCCAGTTGATGTCGACGCATAGCACCTGCGTACCATGCGATGTGTGCGCGGCAATCGAGGCGGTCACGCACAGATGCGCTTCGTTGATCGACAGATACGGCGGCGTCAGATGAACCCGCCCCGGTTGACGCATCGCCTGAATGAAGTACGGGCGGCGCTCCCAACTCGCGCCTTCGGAATGCAGCAGCGGGCTGAAGCGCTTTGCGCGTTGCGACGTGCGGCCCGGCGGCAGCACGTTGTCGCCGATCTGCCGGCCCGAACCGTCCAAAACAAAGCAGCGCGCCGTTTCTCCGAGCGCGAGCAGAGGTGCGGTCGCCTGCGTGATCGATTCCCCGGCAACCAACTGCGCGGCGGCTGCCTCGAGCGCCGTGACATACGGCGCGAGCCGCGCGGATTGCGCTTTCTCTCGAGCGGCAACGCGTTCGCGCAGCGAAGCGGAGAGCGAATCCATCAGGCCAGCGGCAACTTGCGGCTTGACGGGTTCGACGCTCGGACCCGCGAAAAATGCGCCCTGGACGAAGTCGACATTGCATTCGAGCGCGATCAGCGCATCACGTTCGGTGCTCAGACCGCCCATCAGCACCAGTTGCCCAGACTCGTGCAACAGAGAGACGAGGCCCGGCAACACGCGCTCGATATGCGAGTGTTCACTCGCTTGCGCGAGGATGCAGCGGTCGAGCGTGACGATGTCCGGCCGCAGATTCCACACCCGGTCGATGTTCGAATGCTTGGCGCCAAAGCCGTCGAGCGCGATCAGGAAACCGGACTTGCGCAGCGAATCGACGATTTCGGCGAAGCGCGTGGTTTCGCCGCCAGCCTGTTCGGATACTTCGAGCACCACGCGCTGCGGCGGCAGGCCCAGCGCCTTCAGGCTGGCAAGCAGCGCGTCGCCGTAGCTGGTGTCCATCAGTGCGGCCGGATGCAGGCTGAGGAAGAGCCATTCGTCGTGGCTGTCGAATGCGTTGAAGTTGCCGAGGTGCAGCGATTCGGCCAGCCGTCCGAGTTCCAGCAGATCGCCGCGTCGCGCGGCCTGCGTAAAGACTTCGTGCGAGGGCACTTGCCGCTCATGCTCGTCGTGCACGCGCAGCGACGCGTGATACCCGATCGCGCGCCGGTGCGATACCGAAAAGACCGGCTGAAACACGCTGAAAACGGTGTAGCCGCCATAGAGAACGGTACGGCGGGAGCCTTCGTCGCCGGCCATCGGGCGTGGTGGCTGGAAGCCGGGAGGATCGAGTTCGATCATGCTCATCGTGTCAGTCGTGTGGAAATGGCGGCGCTTGCTGGGCCGGGCAGGAGTTCGCGCGCGCAGACCAAGAGTTTACAGGATAGACGAGCAAGAACTATGCGCGTGTTCGAACACAGCTCGAGCGTCCACCAGCAATGCTCCGAGGAAATCATTGTGCGCCCGCCGCGGTACGAAGGCGATAACGCGCACTTCGCTGGTGCGGGACGCGCCCTGTTGCGGGTCGGCGACGCTGTGCAAGGGTGCTGCGTGCGGCGCGCGCGGAGCAATGCCCGGAAATCCGTTCGCGAATGCACGAGGATGCGTCGTCCTGGCTCGTGCGGCTTTCAAGTACGTTCCGAAGGATCGGTCTTTTTCGCGGGCGTGCGAATCTCCGGCGACAACTGCGCAAAGATCCATGACGAGCATGCGGTGATGATGCCGACACAGAGGAACGTCGCATGAAACGCGGGCAGCGAATTGGCGCCGGTCACGCGTTGCATGATGCCGGTAAAGGTTGTCAGCAACGCACCGGCCACCGTCACGCCGAGACTCATCGAAAGCATCTGCACGAGCGAAAACAGGCTATTGCCGCTGCTGGCGCCGCCGGTGCCGAGGTCCTTCAACGTCAACGTATTCATCGCGGTGAACTGCATCGAGTTCACGCCGCCGAAGATCGCCAGTTGCACGAGCCGCAGCCACAGCGGCTGATGCGTGCTCGTGAGCGCGAAACTCGCCATCATCAGGCCGACCAGAATCGTGTTCGCCATCAGCACGCGCCGGTAGCTGTACTTCAGAATCAGCTTCGTCACGAGGCGCTTCGTCGCCATGCCCGTGGCCGCCACGGGCAGCATCATCAGCCCAGCTTCGAATGCGCTATACCCGAGGCTCACCTGCAACAGCAGAGGAATCAGGTAGGGCATCGAGCCGCTGCCGATCCGCGCGAACAGATTACCGAGCAGCCCAACGCTAAACGTGTGGATCTTGAACAGATCGAGCGGGAAGATCGGCGCGGGCTCGCGCACCGCGTGCAGCCCATATGCAACGAAGCACGCCATGCTCAGAATCAGCAGCACCAGCACCGTCGCATGTTGAATGCCGAACTCGGTGCGGCCATCGAGCGCGAACGAAATCGCCACCATGCCCACCACCAGCAACAGGTAGCCGCCAAGGTCGAATTTGCCCGTGTGTTCGTTGCGGCTATCCGGCATGAAGATAAACGTCGCGATGCAGCCCACGATGCCCACCGGCACGTTGATCAGAAAGATCCAGTGCCACGACGCGATCTTGACGAGCCAGCCACCGAGCGTCGGTCCGATCAACGGTCCGATCAGCCCCGGAATCGCCACGAACGACAACGCCGGCAGATAGCGCTCAGCCGGAAAGGTTCGCAGCACCGCGAGCCGCCCAACCGGCAGAAGCATCGCGCCGCCCACGCCTTGAAGAACGCGAAAGAGCACCAGTTGGTTCAGCGTATGCGCGTTTGCGCACAGCAACGAGCCCACCGCGAACACGAGGATCGCACTGAAGAACACGCGCCGCGTGCCGAGTCTGTCGGCGAGCCAGCCGGACACGGGGATCATCACCGCCATCGTCAGCGAGTAGGCGATCACCACCGATTGCATGCGCAGCGGCAACTCGCCGAGGCTTGTCGCCATCGCGGGCAGCGCGGTGTTGACGATCGTCGAATCGAGCGTCTGCATGAAGAAGCCGGTGGCGACCAGCCACAGCATCACGGTCAGCGAGCGGGGCGAAGGACCCGAGGGGATATCGGGAGCGAGGGCGGGCGGAGGCGGCGTCGTGGACATATGAGGTGGCTGGGCGCGCTCGGTCGGGCTGGGACTCGCTATTCTAGGGAAAAGCGGGTCCCGGCGCAGCGGGCGGCGCAGCGTTGCGCGGGTGTCGGCGCTGCGTCACGGCCGCGCTCCGCGCCGTGTTCACGCATCAGGCGGCAACTGCGCCGCCGCATGAAAAAACGCCTGCGCCCGTGGCTCGTTGCCAAACGCCACATGAATTCTGATCCACGGGCTCACCTCCCGGTTCGGCCTGAAGTACTGTCCAGGCAGCACCGTCACTCCGAGGGGCACGCCGCATTCAACGAGCCGCTCGGCGTCCGCGACATGCGGCACGCGTGCCCACACGAACTTGCCACCCGCTGGTTCTTCGAAGATCTCCCAGCCGGCATCTTCGAGTGTCTGGACGGTCGAGCCGAGCGCGCCACGCATCTGGCGGCGCAGTCGCTCCAGATATTTGCGATATGCGCCGCGCTCCAGCATCGACACCGCCACCGCTTCGGCAAAGCGCGAACAGCCGATGCTCGTCAGCATCTTGATGTCGACCAGGTCCTTGATGATCGCGTGACTCGCAACCACGCAGCCGACCCGTAGCGAAGACGACAGCGTTTTCGACAATCCGCCGATGTAGATCACCTGTTCGAGTTGGTCGAGGGTGGCCAGGCGGTCGGTGAGCTCGGTCTGAAAATCCGCGTAGATATCGTCCTCGATGATCTGGAAGCCATGCTCTCGCGCCATTTGCAGCAAACGGAATGCGACCTGCGGTGCGACCGTGGTGCCGGTCGGATTGTGGAACACGGTGTTGATGAGCAGCAATCTGGGCCGGTGCAGCTTCAGTTGCGCCTGCATCGTGTCGAGGTCGGGACCATTGCCCGTGCGTGGAATGCCGATCAGCTTCATGCCGTGCAGGCGCAACAGGCCGTACAGGTTGTAGTAACCGGGGTCCTCGACAAAGATCGTGTCGCCTGGCTTGAGCATGTAGCGCACCAGCAGATCGAACGCCTGGCTCGCGCCATTGGTGATCAGAATCTGCGATGCGTCTGCCTGGATGCCCAACTGGCCAATGCGGCCGCGCAACTGTTCGCGCAAGACCGGGTTGCCGAGCGGCGTCGCGTACTCGACCATGCTAGCCGGATCGGTTCGCGACACGTGGCGGATCGCCTGCGCAATGCCATCGATGTCGCGCCAGCTTTCGGGGATGAAACCGGTGCTGAGCTTCAGCGTCTCGCCCGGAAAGTTGAATTGCTCGAGCAGATGGTCCGACTCGACATCGGCGCGGCGCGGGTCCGAAGTGCCCTGGCAGCGCATGTCTGTCGGTTGGCGATCGGCGACGTAAAAGCCGGAGCCGTGGCGCGAGTCGACATAGCCGAGCGACACCAACCGGTCGTATGCCTCGATCACCGGAAAGCGGCTTACGGCGAAGTCGGCGGCGAACTGGCGGATCGACGGCAGCTTTGAGCCAGGATGCGCATTGCGCGAGCGGATCCACGCCGAGACGCCCGCGACGATCTGCTCGGTCAGCGGCACGCCGTTGTCCCGATCGAGCTGGATTTCGAGTTTCATACGCTTGCCTTCTGTCGCCGGCCTGCGAACGCGAAAGTTTTAAACCTGCGCCGCGCGAGCCACGCCAACTGTTCGGTTTTTTGACTGAACAGTTCCGATGAAAGTGTTCGGAACTGTGCATGGGTCTCCGATCATCGCACGTCAATAATCGGTACAACAGAAAGTTCATCGAGGAGAACGGCGATGCGAGAAGTGCGAGTTTTCGAGCTGGAACATGGCGAGCCCGTCACGGCCTGGCGGGTTGCGCGTCCGACGATTTTCAAGGTGATCAGCGGCAACGTCTGGCTGACCGTCGAGGGCGAGCATGAGGATCACTGGCTGGCGGCGGGGCAGTCGATCGAGTTGGCGCGTGGATCGGTGGCATGGATCAGCGCCGGGCGGGCCGGGGCGCGTTTTGCGCTGGCGAGCGGCTCGGAACGCAGGTTGCCGACGCTGCTATTCGGCTGGCCGATGCCGACTTGGCTGGCGCGTCGGCCGGGAGTGGTCTGATGCAGGGCGAACGGCGAGCCGCCTCTTCCTGGCCCCTAAGCAGCACCTCCCGCCTCATACTCCCCGATATACCGCGCCCGCGGCCGGATCAACCGGCCATCGCGCGCCTGCTCCATCGCGTGCGCGATCCAGCCGACCACCCGCCCGAGCGCGAACAGCGTGAACGCGGCCCCGCTCGGCAAGCCGAGCACGCGCTCGATCGCGGCAAGCGCGAAATCCACCGTCGGCTCCGCGCCGGTCGTGTCGCGCACCGCTCGCGCGACCTGCAGCACCTCGTTGAGCGGCGAGCGGGCTGGCGTGCAGTCGGCGAGCATCGTCAGCAATAGCCGCGCGCGCGGATCACCGTCCGGATAGAGCGGATGACCGAAGCCCGACAGCACCGGCCCTTGCGCGCCGTGCTCGTAGCGCGCGAGACGGTTCGCCAGATAGCGGTCCAGCTCGGGCGAGCGCGACGCCTCATCGAGCAGCGCGGCGATGCGCACGGTTTCGCCGCCGTGACGCGGCCCGGAAAGCGCCGCGAGCCCGCCCGCGACCGCACCGAACAGGTGCGTGCCCGTCGACGTGATACAACGGACCGTGAACGTCGACGCGTTCAGCTCGTGATCCGCGCAGGCGACCAGGGCCGCGCGCAGCAGTCCGCTTTGCTGACGGCTGCGCACCCGCCAGGCCGTCGCGATCTGCCGATGCAGCGGTTCGTTCGACGGCGCCGCCGGTAGCATCGCGGCGGCCAGCAGCCGCATCACGGCGCACGCGGTGTCGAGCTGCGCATCGCGGCCGAGCGCCCACACGCGCGGCATCTGCGCGGCGGCGGCCGGCAGCAGCACCAGCGCGCGATCGAGCGGCGTGCTGTCACTCCACAGCTTGAGCCACGCGGCCCATTGCGCGGGGGCGAGCGGCACGACGGGCGCATCGGCGATGCGCCGCGCGCTGCATTCCCACAACAGCGCCGCGACGTCTTCGAGTGACGCACTGCGCGCGAGCTCGATCGCATCGTGCCCGCGATACAGCAGCCGACCGTCCGCGACCAGCGTGATCGACGATTCGAGCACCGGTACGCCCCAGTCGAGCACCTTCTGCGCGACCTTGCCGGCGCGTTTGCCGTCCGCCTTGCGACGCGCGAGGCGGCGCACCTCGGCGGCATCGTAGAGCCGATGCCTGCCTTGCGCATCCGGCGACGAGCCGAGCATGCCTCGGCTCACATACGCGTAGAGCGTCGGCACGCTGACGCCGAGCGTTGCGGCCGCTTCGGCGGCGCTCAGGTAAATCGGGGCTGGCATAAAAGTGCGTATAAACCGAAGAAATCAATATATGTTGATTATCATAATCAAGATTGATTGCGGCAAGGCGCAAATTTAGACTCGGTGTACCTGCTTCCTGTCCGCGCGGCCAGCGCGCCCGATCCCATGACGCCCGAACTCGCCCTCAAGCACATCTGGACCCTCGCCGGCGGCGATCCGGTCGCGCTGCACGCCGTGTCGCTCGCCGGCGCGGATCCCGGCTTGCCGTCGGTCTACCGTGTCGGCAGCCTCGCGGCGTCGACCATCGCCGCGACGGGCCTCGCCGCCGCCGAATACTGGCGCTTGCGCAGCGCTCGCCTGCAGCAGGTGTCGGTGCAGATGCGTCGCGCGCTGGCGGCGTTTCGCAGCGAACGCTATTTGCGGATCGACGATGGGCCGCCGCCCGCGCTGCGCGATCCGGTCACCGGCTTCTATGAAACGGGCGACGGCCGCTGGATTCAGCTGCATACGAATTTCGCGCATCACCTGAAGGGCGTGCTCGAGGTGCTCGGTTGTGACAATGGGCGGCCCTCGGTGGCGGCCGCGATTCGCGGCTGGGAGGGCGCGACGCTCGATCAAACGCTCGCCGACGCGGGCCTGTGCGCCGCCTTGATTCGCACGCCCGACGAATGGGCCGCGCTCGAGCAGGCCAAAGCGATCGCGCGCTTGCCGCTGTTCGAGATCGAGCGCATCGGCGACGCCCCGGCCGAGCCGCCGCGCCACGCCGCCGCTGACGTTGACTCCGGTATCGACCGCCCGCTCGCGGGTGTGCGGGTGCTGGATCTGTCGAGGATCATCGCGGGACCGGTGGCCGGCCGCGCGCTCGCGCATCATGGCGCGGACGTGTTGACGATCAACGGGCCGCATCTGCCGAACATCGCGCCGCTCGTGATCGACAACGGCCGCGGCAAGCGTTCGGCAATCGTCGATCTGCGCGAGGCGGCAGGCTGCGACACGTTGCGCGGACTCGCGCGCGATGCCGACGTGTTCCTGCAGGCCTATCGTCCGGGCGCGCTCAAGGCGCGCGGCTTCGGGCCGGACGAGCTGGCGCGGCTGCGGCCCGGCATCGTCTATGTCTCGGTGTGCGCGTACGGGCACACAGGGCCGTGGGCGCAGCGACGCGGCTTCGATAGTCTGGTGCAGTCGGCGAGCGGCATCGCGTGGACCGAGCGCGCGGCGGCGGGTTCGGCCGAGCCGCGGCATCTGCCGTGTCAGGCGCTCGATCACGCGACCGGCTATCTGGCGGCGTTCGGCGCGATGGTCGCGCTCGCGCGGTGCGCTCGCGAGGGCGGCAGCTGGCATGTGAAGGTGTCTCTTGCGCAGACGGGGCGTTGGCTGCAGTCGTTCGGGCTGCTGGCCGATGGGCAGCAGGCGCCCGAGGTGTCGCTCGACGATGTGCGCGATTGCGTCGCGAGCGTGCAATCGGAGTTCGGGCGTGTGCTTGGCGTGCTGCCGGCGGAGGAACTGGAGCAGACGCCTGCGTTTTATGCGCTGCCGCCGGCGCGCATCGGCGCGCACGAAGCCCGGTGGACGTGACGGTTGGAGCGGGCGGCGCGTTCAGGTTGGGAACGCGGCGTACCTAACCGCCCACCGTGTCGCAGCTTACTTTCGCAACTCCGCCACGAAGTCGTAGTAATCGTTGCGGCAGTACGTGTCCGTCAGTTCGATCGCGCGTTGATCCGCCGTATAACCCACGCGCGTGATCAACAGCAACGCCTCGTTCGGCGCGATGCTCATCTGCTGCGCGATCTCGTCGCTCGCGTTCACCGCGCGGAAGTGCTGCAACGCGCGCACGATCGTCAGTCCGCGATTCTCCAGATACGTGTACAGCGAGTCGCCGATTGCCTGTGGATCGGGAATCACCGCGGCCGGGAACGTCGAATTCTCGACCGCCATCACGATGCCGTCGGCGAGCCGCAGCCGCCGCAGCCGCGTGACCGCTGCGGCCGGCGACAGACCCAGTTGGATCACCTCATCGCGATTGGCCGGCGAGATTTCGCGCGACAGCCACTTCGAACTCGGCGTGAAGCCGCGCCGCCGCAGCATTTCGCTGAAGCTCGACAGACGCGACAACGGATCTTCGTAGCGCGGCGTGATGAAGCTGCCCGCGCCTTGGGTGCGGCGGATCAAACCCTGCTCCACGAGCAGCGCGATCGCCTTGCGCGACGTGATGCGCGACACGCCGAGCGCCTCCGACAGCACGCGCTCCGAAGGCAGCGCCTCGCCGGCGTTCCAGCGGTTTTCGTGGATCGCGCTGCCGAGCTTGCGGGCAAGTTGCAGATAGAGCGGCGTGTCGTTTTCCGGGTCCGGGCGCAGGTCGCGCCAGCGGTCTTCCGAGGCAGAGGTCATGGGGCTCACGCAAGATGGGCAAGCGGCAATTTTAAAACATCGGCGCGTCCCGTTATAGCGGGCTTTTGCCAGGCGCGCCGTTGCGAGGCCGCGGAACCGCTAAACTCATCGCCAGGTTTTTCGTAGCATGCGTTGCGTGATGAGGCGGCGGGCCAGCGCATCGCATCTGGATCGAGCCACTTTCGAGGAGTCAGCATGACGAGCGAGATCGCAAGCGTGAGCCTGCCGGGCGGCGAGCGCATGCCGGCACTGGGGCAGGGCACGTGGGAAATGGGCGAGCAGCGGGCACGACGCGCGGCGGAAATCGATGCGCTGCGCTGCGGCATCGAACTCGGCATGACGCTGATCGATACCGCCGAAATGTACGGCGACGGCGCGACCGAGTCGCTGCTCGGCGAAGCGCTCGCGGGTTTGCGCGACAAGGTGTTTCTGGTCAGCAAGGTGTATCCGCACAACGCCAGCCGGCGCGGCGTGATCGCCGCGTGCGAGCAGAGCCTGAAGCGTCTGAAAACGGACCGGCTCGATCTGTATCTGCTGCACTGGCGTGGCTCGGTGCCGCTCGCGGACACCGTCGACGGCTTCGAGGCGCTGCGGCGCGCGGGCAAGATCCGTCACTGGGGCGTCAGCAACTTCGATACCGACGATATGGACGAACTCGTCGCGACGCCAGGCGGCGACGCGTGCGCGACCAACCAGATTCTGTACAACGTGGCGCGGCGCGGGCCGGAGTTCGATCTGTTGCCGTGGCTCGCCGCGCGCGGCATGCCGGCGATGGCGTACAGCCCGGTCGATCATGCGCGGCTGCCGAAACGCTCGCCGCTCGACGATATCGCCGACGCGCGCGGCGTCTCGGTGTTTCAGGTGGCGCTCGCGTGGGTGCTGCGCAAGCCCAATGTGTGCGCGATTCCGAAGGCGGCGCGCGTCGAGCATGTGCGCGACAACCATCGCGCGTCGCAACTGGTGCTGGAAGCCGGCGAACTCGCCGCGCTCGACGCGCACTTCAAGCCGCCGCGCGGCAAGCGTGCGCTGGAGATGTTGTAAGCGCCGGCGCGGCCGCCGTCCGTTGCGCAACGGCGGCGCGCGAGGCTCGAAGCGCTGTGGGCGTCGATGACGCCGCTCGCGCTGACGCGGCGCTCAGGTGCAGGGATGGTGCTGATGCACGGAGCCGAGCACGGCGACTTCGGCGGGGGTGTGCTGCAGCGCGTCGTCCGGCACCTGGGCGGCATCGGCGAGGAAGTCGTCGACGATCGACGACACCGCCACGTCGCGCAGGCATAGCGACACGCGCTGCGTTTCGTTGGCGGGGAGGGTCGCTCGTTGCGAGAGGAACAGCACGCCGTATTGATAACCGTGGATGATGCCGCGGATCGCGCCGACGCATTGCCCTTGCGCGACGTTGTCGTGGCGCTGTTTGCAGCTCTGGACGAGCGAGTAGGCCGAGAAGCTCGGGTCGACCGGTGGTGCCGCTTGCGACAAGGTTTGCGCCATTGGCTGCGCGGGTGTTTGCGCATTGGCGAGCGATGCGAGGCCCAGGGCGGCAGCGGTCAGCACGGCGGCTGCCGTGCGGGTCGCGGAGGGGGGGACGCTTCTATGCATGTTGTGGGCCCTCATATCGAACGATGAATTTGATATGAGGCGGTCGTCTCGGATTGGTTCCATAACACTCGCACGCAATGGAGGTTGTGTTCCCGCCGCTCGCGGTGCGGTTCGCGCGATGGCGCGAGGCGCGGCGCGCGCGCTCTCCGAGCCATTCCGTCAGCGCGCGCCGAAGGCGGGCGGGCCGCTCCGACCGGCCTCCGGCGGTGACGCCCGACCGGGGGATCGGGACATCACCGCCGTTGCCAGCGGATAGCGGACAGTATGCCGGGACATGTCGTCGGCGGGTAGGGCGCGGGGGCTCCCTACCCGGGGCAACGGGCGACGCCTAGTGCCCGTTCCCGCCACCGTTGCCACTGCCGCCGCTGCCGCCACCCTTGCCTCCGTGACCGCCGCCGAAGCCTCCGCCAAAGCCTCCGCCGAACCCGCCACCGAAGCCACCACCGAAGCCACCACCATTCGCACCGCCGAAACCACCGCCAGGGCCACCGCCAAAGCCACCACCTGGGCCACCGCCAAAGCCACCACCTGGGCCACCGCTGGAGCCTCCGCAACCGCAGCCGCCGCTCCCGCTGCCGCCGCTGCTTCCGCCGCCTCCGCCGCCTCCGCCACCTCCGCCACCTCCGCCACCACCGCCACCACCACCGCTATTTCCCTTACCGCCCGTGCCCGCACCGCCACTCCCACTTCCGCTCCCTGAACCCGCCGCCCCGGCGCCGCTGTTGCCGCTTGCGCCAGCACCGCCATTGCTCGAACCCGCCGCGCCGCCATTACCGCTGCCGCCGCCGAGCCGCCCGCAGCCCGGACCGCCGAGCCCGCCGCAGCCGGCCGGCGCGAACACCGAGGCGGCGTCGTCGGCGGCTGTGGCCGTGCCAGCCTCGGCGCCGGTTGCCGCGCCGTCGTTCTGCGCGAGCAGCAGCGGCGTTGAATCGCCGGGTTGCGCCCGCAACGCGTCGGCCAGCACAATCGAGCGAGGGATCACGTCCGTCGACGCCCCGTACGCGGTCCCGCCCGCCAACACCTCGACCACCGCGAGGACCACCGCGCCGCGCATCATTGCACAGTAGTACTGATCTGATTTTCCGGTCTTCATCGCGCGTCTCCAGAGCGAAGGACGGTACCTCGCTGCCGCCTTCGCGAGCTGCCCCAGCGCCGGCCGACCTGTCTGCACGCGGGGCTTGTCGAACCCCCGGTCCGTTGTGTCGAAGTTGTCCGTGCGTCGCTGCCGTGCTGATCGCGCGAGGTCGCGCCATCGCGTGGTGACGCTCGTCGTGCGGATATGCGCGGCGTTGCTCGCCCGGTTTGGCTTCGAATCTTTGGCCGCTAATTTAGCGATATCCATGCCACGCGTCGCAAAGCCTTGAAGCGACACGGGCGATATCGGGATGTGCGATGCGCACGCCGGAAAAACGCCTCAAAACGTTGCGACGATGAAACGCGCGGACGCAAAAGCGTGTTCCGACGCGGGATTCGTTAAGAGCGGCGGTGTGCGTCGATGAGGTTCGAGTCGACGCTAGCTGGCGTTTTCCGACGCATCGTCGGAGTTGCCGCCATTCGTCGGGTCGCTCGCGTTGTCGTCGCGCGGCTCGCTTTGCAGCTCGCGAAGTGTGGCGACCGGAATATGGCAGCGAATCCGGTGCGCGGAAGACGGGTCGGCGGCGCCGTCCGCGTCGAGAAACGGCGGGTCCTGCTGCTCGCAGATCGCGCCGAGCTTGCGCGGACAGCGCGTGTGAAACACGCAGCCCGACGGCATCGCGCCGGGCCCCGGCAACTCGCCGGTGAGACGGATACGCGTACGTTGATGCACCTCGCCGCACGCGCCGTCGCCCGGCAGCGTCGGCACGGCGGACAGCAGCGCCTCGGTATAGGGATGCTGCGGTCCATCGAACACGGCCGCCGCCGGGCCGATTTCGAGCAGCCGGCCGAGGTAGAGCACCGCGATGCGATCCGACACATAGCGGACCACGTGCAGATCGTGCGAGATGAATACGTAGCTGACGCCGCGCTCGCGCTGCAGATCGGCGAGCAGGTTCAGAATCGCGGCCTGCACCGACACGTCGAGCGATGAAGTCGGCTCATCGCACACGACGACGCGTGGTTCGCCGGCGAACGCGCGCGCAATCGCGACGCGCTGCTTGAGCCCACCCGAAAGCTGGCGTGAACGTGCGTCCAGATAGCGCTCGGGCAGCCGCACGGCGTCCGTCAGCGTGGCGAGCCGTGCGTCGATCTCGGGCCCGCGCAGCGCGGTGAAGCGCGCGAGCGCACGGCCGATCAGCCGCTTGACGGAATGCGCGCGATTGAGCGCCGAGTCCGGATTCTGGAACACGATCTGCAGCGATTTCAGCTGCTCGTCGCTGCGTCGCGTGACGCGCGCGGCGAGCGGGGCGCCGTCGAGTTCGAGCGCGCTGCCGGCATCGGGTGCGAGCAGGCCGAGCAGCAGCCGCGCGAGCGTTGTCTTGCCGCTGCCCGATTCGCCGACGAGGCCGAGCGTCTCGCCGCTCGCGAGTTCGAGCGACACGTCGTCGACCGCGCGCAGCGGGACGCCCGATACGTGGAATGTTTTCGACAGGTTCCGGGCGCGCAAGACCGGCGCAGTGGGCGCGCGCGGCGCCGCGTTGGATGATGCGGCCGCCACCGGCGCCGCGCTCGATGTCGCACGCGGCAGTTCGATCGCACGCTCGTGATAGTGGCAGCGCGCCATCTGATCGCCATGCCGGGCGCCGAGGCGATAGGGCGGCGGCGCGTCGCGGCGGCAGCGCTCGTCGGCGAGACGGCAGCGCTCCGCATAGATGCAGCCCTGCGTGACCGAGCCCGGCAGAGGCAGGCCGCCCGCGATCGTATCGAGCCGCTCGCTGTCCTTGCTGCGTCCGGCCGTCGGCAGGCAGCGCAGCAATCCGACCGTGTACGGATGACGCGGCCGCGCGAACACGTCCTGGGTCGCGCCTTCCTCGACCAGCTTGCCCGCGTACAGCACGCCGACGCGTTCGCACATGCGGCCGATCACCGCGAGGTTGTGGCTGATGAACAGCACCGCGGTGCCGAGTTCCTCGCGCAACCGTGCGACGAGGTCGAGCACTTCCGCTTCGACGGTCGCATCGAGGCCGGTAGTCGGTTCGTCGAGAATCAGCAGCGCGGGGTTCGACGCGAGCGCCATCGCGATCACGACGCGCTGCTGCATGCCGCCCGACAATTGATGCGGATAGCTGTTCATCACGCGCTCGGGCGCCGCGATGCGGACGCGTTTGAGTATCTCGAGCGTGCGTTGCAGCGCCTCGTCGCGCGCGACGCCGGCCGCCTCGAATGCTTCGGAAACCTGACGGGCGATCGTCAGCGATGGATTCAGTGCGCGCCCCGGGTCCTGGTAGACCATCGAGACGGTCGTCGCACGCATGCTGCGCAGCGCGTCGGCACCCAGCTTCTGCACGTCCTCTCCGGCGATTACGATCTTGCCGGCCTTCACCTTGCCATTGCGCGGCAGATAGCGCAGCGTCGCCATTGCCACGGTCGACTTGCCGCAACCGGATTCGCCGACGAGCCCATACGCCTCGCCGCGTCGCACGCGAAACGATACGTCCTGCAGCACTTCGCGATCGCGTCCGCGGATCCGGTAGGTGACCGTCAGGCCGACCACGGTCAGCGCATCGGTGCGATCGCTTTTCGACACGTCGAACGCGGCGAACGAGGAGGGCGGTGGGCCGTTCATTGGTCAAGCACTCCCTGCACGCCGTCGGCGATCAGATTGACGCCGACCACCAGTGACGCGATCGCGCCCGCCGCGAACACGACGGTCCACCACGCGCCGCCCGCCATCAACGTGTACGACTCTGACAGCGCGAGCCCCCAGTCGGCCGACGGCGGCTGGATGCCGAAGCCGAGAAACGACAGCGTCGCGACCGCGAAAATCGCATAGCCGAGCCGCACCGTTGCTTCGACGACGATCGGCGGCAGCACGTTCGGCAGGATCTCCGCGAACATGATGTACGGCGCGCGTTCGCCGCGCAGCTGCGCGGCGGCCACATAGTCGAGATGCCGCTCTGCGAACACGGCGGCGCGCACGGTGCGGGCTGTTATCGGTGTGAAGGTGGTGCCGATCACGAGAATCACCGTGAAGTTCGACGCACCGACCGCGGCGAGCGCGAGCAGCGCGACGATCACGAGCGGCAGCGCGAGCACCGCGTCGATCATGCGGCCGATCACGTCGTCGACCCAGCCGTCGAAGTAGCCGACCACCAGGCCGAGCGCGGTGCCCGCCGCGGTGCCGAGCAGTGTCGCGAGCGGCGCGATCGTCAGGATGTCGCGCGCGCCGACGATCACGCGCGAGAATACGTCGCGGCCGAGCTGATCGGTGCCGAACCAGTGCGTGCGATCGGGCGGCGTCAGCGAATTGAGCGGATCGGACGCGTACGGATCGAGATGCACGAACCACGGCCCGGCGATCGCGCAGACGATCCACCACGCGACGATCAGCGCGCCCACGATGAAGGTCGGCGAACCGAGGAGCAGGAGAAGGCGCGGGAAACGCGGCTCGGAGCCCGGTGCGCCTGGCGCGGGCGAGCCTGTTGGCGTCGATGAAGCCGGCGGCACGGTCGTATTCATTCGGCGGTCCTCACCCGCAGTCGCGGATTGAGCAGCACGTGCAGCGCATCGGCGACCAGATTCGCGAGCGTATAGACGACGCCGATCGTCAGTACGCCCGCTTCGAGCATTGGAAAATCCTTCGCCTTGGCGGCGTTGTAGATCAGCGAGCCGATGCCCTGGTAGTGGAACAGCGTCTCGACCACCACGAGTCCGCCGATCATGTAGCCGAGTTGGGTGGCGGCGACGGTGATCGTCGGCAGCAGTGCATTGCGCAGCACGTGCCGCCAGATCACGACGTGGCGCGGCAGGCCCTTGAGGATGGCGGTGCGCGTGTAGTCGGCGTCGAGCGCTTCGACGGTGCCCGCGCGTGCCATTCGCGCGATGTAGCCGAAGAACACGAGGACGAGCGGCAGCACCGGCAGCACCAGATGCCGCAGCTGTTCGAGCACGCTCGCATCGGGCGGAGCTGAGGCCTCGATCGGCAGCCAGCGCAGCCACACGCCGAACACGAGAATCAGCACGATCGACGACACGAACTCCGGCACCACGGTCGCCGACAAACCGGCGATGCTGATCGTGCGATCGAGCCAGCGCCCCGCATGCATCGCCGACCACACGCCGCCCGCGATGCCGAGCGGCACGACGACGATGAACGCGAGCAGACCGAGCTTCGCCGAATGCCCGAGCGCATCGGCGATGAACGGCCTGACCGGTTCGCGATACGCGTACGACAGCCCCATGTTGCCGCGCACGAAATGCGTGATCCAGTCGATGTATTGCGTGAGCAGCGGCCGGTCGGCGCCGAGCTGATGATCGAGCGCGGCGACCGCGCGCGCATCGGCGAGCGGCCCGAGCACCGCGCGGCCGATATCGCCGGGCAGCAGCTGGCCGCCCGCGAACACGATCACCGACAGCAGCCACAGCGTGATCAGCGAAAGACCCGCGCGCGTCGCGAGAAAACGCGCGACGCGGCCCGCGTTGCCGTTCGTCGCGCGCGGCGGACGCGATGTATTCGAGGCGGGAGAGGGCGCCGGAGCCGACATCGTGAGTTCTCCTGCGAAAAGCGAGACAGACCGCGCGCTGCTTACGCGCTGAGCGTCGCGCGATCGAAATACAGTTGCGCGAGCGCAGTGAAGCGCACGCCGTTCACGCCCTTGCGCATCGCGATCAGCTGATCGTAGAAGAACGGGATGATCAGCGGCGTTTCGTCGAGCAATAGCGTCTGGATCTGCCCGGAGATTTTCTTTTGCGTGGCGAGATCGATCGCCGCGACGAACTGCGCGACCAGTTGATCGTATTGCGGATTCTTGAAGTGCGCGGCGTTCCATGTGCCGTTGCTCGTCAGCGTCGCGTTGAGGAACACGTTCGGCACGCCGCGATGGCCGTAATCGGTGATGCCGAGCGGCGAGTCGAGCCAGTCGGATTTGCCCGGCGTGCCCGCGCCGTAGTAGAGCGATTGGCTCTCGACCTTCAGATTGATGCGCACGCCGATCGCCTTCGCGGCGTTCTGCACGACGACTGCGAGGTCGGGGATCTCCATGTATTTTTCGGTGGTCAGCGTGACGTCGAAACCGTTCGGCACGCCGGCCTGCGCGAGCAGCTGCTTCGCCTTCGCGACGTCGATCTTGCGTTGCGGCACGCCCGCATCCGACGATGGAAACACCGGCGCGAACGGGCTGTCGTTGCCGAGTTGTGCGCGACCCTTGAAGAGACCACGCACGATCACGTCGCGATCGAGCGACAACGCGAGTGCCTGACGCACGCGCTTGTCCTTGAAGAGCGGGCTGTCGTTGCGCATGTGAATCTGGCGGTGCGCGCTCGACTTGACGCCGACCGCCTTGTAGTCCGGATTGTTCAGGATGGCCGCGCCGCCCTGCACGGTGAACGTGCCCATCACGTCGGCCTGATGGCCTTGCAACGCGAGCAGTTGAGCCTGCTCGTCGGCGTAGAACGAAAACTGTACGCGTTGCGGTAACGCTTTCTCGCCCCAGTAGTCGGGATTGCGCACGAACGACGCGCCAACCTTCGGCTGATACTTTTCGAATTTGAACGGACCCGTGCCGATGAAACTCTTTTCGTAGTTGCCCGCGAAGTTCGCGGGCAGGATCACCGCGTTGTAATTATCCGAGGAAACGTAGTAAGGGAAATTGCCGGTCGGCGCGTCGAGATGAAACTCCACCGTGTGTTCATCGACGACCTTCGCGCCGCCTTTCGACAGCACGCCCTTTAGTACCGATAGCGCGGCCGAGCCGCTCGCGGGATCGGCGAGACGGTCGAAGGTCGCGACTACATCTTTCGCGCCGAAGCTCTGGCCGTCGTGGAATTTCACGTTCTGGCGCAGTTTGAAGGTCCACACGTCGCCCTTGTCGTTCGGCTTCCACGACAGCGCGAGCGCGGGCTTCAGCATCAGCTTCTCGCCGTCGTCGTCGATCAGGAATTCGCCGGTCTGGTTCAGCAGCGCGAGACTCGCGGCGTCAGTCACCGTCAGCGGATCGACGGCGCCCGCCGGCGTCAGATGCGCGACGCGGATCGTCTGGTTCGACGTGGGCGGTGCACCTTGCGCCCGCGCTCGCGGCGCGCCGAGCAGGCCGCCACCCGCGAGCGACAGACCGATCACGCTCGCATGTCGTAGCAGCTCGCGGCGCGTGATGCGGCCGGCGACAAACTCGTCGAGAGCGTGGTTGCCGTAGGCGTCGGCTGTGAGGCGGGCTGCGTCCAATGCGTCAGGTGCGAGAAATCGGTCCGCTGGCGTTTTCATCGATGGCGTGTCCAACCCGTTCTGTTGCTGGTTCGGAGGCGTCGCGCGAGCCGCGCGACGGCGCGAGGGGCAGCGCGCCTTCCGATGGGCGATGGGATGTGGCGGGGCCGCTATCGCGAAAGGGCAACGCTGTGCAGAGCGGTCTCAGTGTAAGCGATTGCTCGCGGCTCTGGCGCACCGGGGGCGCGCCGCGCTAGTCGATCGGCCGATAAATGACGCGCGGTGTGTCGTCGTCACAACGGTTACCGGACGCGTGCTCGCGAGGGGCGGCCGCGATTGTGGACGGATTGGCGGAGCAACACGGCGCGAAATGCGGTTTCGAACTCAACAAGGTGGAACTCTCAAAGAAACCTACGGTGTAGATCGGTTTCCCGGTAGGCCAGGTCACTTATCGTGCCGCCGTATCCGGCCGTCTCCAGCGATGAAACAGCACCGAGCCGATCCAGCACGCCATGAAGGCCGCGACGATCGCATAGCCGAGCGCGCCGAAATGATCGTTGATTCCGACGATCGCATCCGACACTCCGCCGCTCCAGCCGAAGCGATCCGACAGCAGCCCCAGCGCCTCGACGCCGCCAATCACGATCGCGACCATCGCCGACACGAACGTGATGCTCGCGTTGTAGTAAAGCTTGCGCTTCGGGTCGTCCATCGCCCAGCCGTATGCGTGCACCATCAGCACGTTGTCGGTCGAATCGACAAGCGTCATGCCGGCCGTGAAGAGCGCCGGGAACACGAGGATCGAATAGAGCGGCAGGCCAGTGCTGGCCTGCGACGCAGCGATCGCGAGCAGGCCGACCTCGGTCGCGGTGTCGAAGCCGAGCCCGAACAGCACGCCGACCGGATACATGTGCCAGCTTTTCGTGACCAGCCGAAACAGCGGCCGCAATGCGCGCGACAGCAGCCCGGCTGGGGCGAGCGCATCGGCTGACGCTGTGGTCGCAGCGTCGCCACGTCGCGTGTGCCGGTAGCGGCGCCACACGTCGCGCAGGACCACGAGATTGACCGCCGCGAGCACCAGCAGGAACGACGCGGAAACCAGTGTCCCGAGCGTGCCACCTACTTCCTTGAAGCTCTCGAAGCGCCCATTCAGCGAATGCGTGGTCCAGGCGATGCCGATCGTCGCTGCGATCACGATCGTCGAATGGCCGAGCGAAAACGCGAGCCCGATCCCGACCGGTCGCATGCCGGTTTGCATCAGCTTGCGCGTAACGGCGTCGATCGCCGCGATGTGGTCGGCGTCGACCGCATGACGCAGACCGAAGCCATACGCGAGCAGCGCGGTGCCGAGCAGCAGCGGGTAGTGGCGAAACGCGATTAGCGCCCACAGCCATGCGCCGAGGTTGGCGGCGAGCAGCACCGCGTAGAGCGCGACGAGGCGAGGGCGCAGCGAGGCGTTAGGCGTCATGTGGCACGAGCGGATGAATGGATGGGTTGATGAGCGGCTAGGGTCTGTTTACATATGGAACGCACGTGCGTTGCCGCGAGAAGGGCCGCTCGCAAGGATTGCGACGCCGCGAATACTCGACGTATTCGCAAGGAGCATGACGCAGCGAGCGGCCCTTCTCGCGGCAACCCCAGTTCTGAATTTCATTCCAGGGGAATGCCCGCTATCGGCCGCATGGCGGCGTCGTGCGTCGCTCACGTGGCGCGGCCACGCAGCGCTCCTTACTCCTTGCCCTGCGCCCCGAAGGAAGTCCCCTTGGGGGACGGCCGATAGCGGGCATTCGCACGTGCGTTCCATATGTAAACAGACCCTAGTGATCGTGCGGATGCTTGTGGATCGGATCGACCCAGTAGACGGTTTCCGGCTGCTCCACCGCGTCGATGTTCAAATTGACGACGACCGCTTCATTGTCGCTGCGCACGAGCACGCATTCGAGCGGCTCGTCGGTGCTCGCGTTGATCTCCTGATGCGGCACATAGGGCGGCACGAAGATGAAGTCGCCGGGACCGGCCTCGGCGGTGAATTCCAGATGCTCGCCCCAGCGCATGCGCGCCTGGCCGCGCACAACATAGATCACGCTTTCGAGCGCGCCATGATGATGTGCGCCGGTCTTCGCATTCGGATGGATCGTCACGGTGCCGGCCCAGATTTTCTGCGCGCCGACGCGCGCCGCGTTGATCGCGGCCGCGCGGTTCATGCCCGGCGTTTGCGCGGTGTTGGTGTCGAGCTGATCGCCGCGGATGACCTTCACGCCGTGTTCGCGCCAGTCGATCTGCTGGCTGGCTTCGGCGGCGTCGTGCTCGGCCCGGTAATGCGGATGTTCGTGATCGTGGCTCATCGTGTCTCCTCCTCGGCTGGCGTGCCGCGTTCGAGTCGTTCGCTTCGGTCTTACGATTCAGGGGCGTGCCGCATGGCTGATCAACATTCTGGCACGTTCAAAAAACGGGTGCGTGGCTCGACGATGCAAACGGCGCCATAAAAAAAGCCCGCTCACAGGGAGCGGGCTTCGGCTTGTCGCGCTCAACGCCGCCGCGTCAGCGTCATTGCTTCTTCGCGTTGATCACGGCCTCGGCGACATTGCTCGGCGTCTCGGCGTAATGCTTGAACTCCATCGTGTAGGTCGCGCGGCCCTGAGTGGCCGAGCGCAGCGACGTCGAATAGCCGAACATCTCGGCGAGCGGCACCTCCGCGCGCACCAGCTTGCCGCCGCCGCCCGCGATGTCTTCCATGCCCTGCACCATGCCGCGTCGGCTCGACAGGTCGCCCATCACGTTGCCCATGAAGTCCTCGGGCGTTTCCACCTCCACGGCCATCATCGGTTCGAGCAGGATGGGCTTCGCCTTGCGCATCGCTTCCTTGAACGCTATCGAGCCGGCCATGCGGAACGCGTTTTCGTTCGAGTCGACGTCGTGGTACGAACCGAAAGTCAGCGTGACCTTCACATCGACGACCGGATAGCCCGCGAGCACGCCGGCTTTCAGCGTTTCCACGATGCCCTTGTCGACCGCGGGGATGAATTCGCGCGGAATCACGCCGCCCTTGATCGCGTCTACGAATTCGTAGCCCTTGCCCTGCTCGGACGGCTCCAGCGTAATCACCGCGTGGCCATACTGACCGCGGCCGCCCGACTGCTTGACGAACTTGCCTTCGACGTCCTCGACCTTGTTGCGCACGGTTTCGCGATACGCGACCTGCGGCTTGCCGACGGTCGCTTCCACGCCGAACTCGCGCTTCATCCGGTCGACCAGAATTTCGAGGTGCAGCTCGCCCATGCCGGAGATGATCGTCTGTCCGGATTCCTCATCGGTCTGCACGCGGAACGACGGGTCTTCCTGCGCGAGACGGTTCAGCGCGATGCCCATCTTTTCCTGGTCGGCCTTGGTCTTCGGTTCGACGGCCTGCGAGATCACCGGGTCCGGGAAGATCATCTTTTCAAGGATGATCACATGATCAGGATCGCAGAGCGTGTCGCCGGTGGTCGCTTCCTTCAGGCCGACGGCCGCGGCGATGTCGCCCGCGTAGACCTCCTTGATTTCCTTGCGCTCGTTCGCGTGCATCTGCAGGATCCGGCCGAGGCGTTCCTTCTTTTCCTTGACCGCGTTGTAGACCGTGTCGCCCGAGTTGACGACGCCCGAGTACACGCGGAAGAAGATCAACTGACCGACGAACGGGTCGGTCATGATCTTGAAGGCGAGCGCCGAGAACGGATCGTCGTCGTTGGGATGACGCTCGATTTCCTTGTCGTGCTCGTCGTGACCGGTAATCGCGGGCACGTCGACCGGCGACGGCAGATAGTCGATCACCGCGTCGAGCATCGCCTGCACGCCCTTGTTCTTGAACGCGCTGCCGCACAACATCGGCACGATCTCGTTGGCGATCGTGCGCGCGCGGATGCCGTGCTTGATTTCGGCTTCGCTCAGCGGTTCGCCGCCGAGGTACTTCTCGAGCAGTTCCTCGTTCGCCTCGGCCGCGGCCTCGACCATCTTGTCGTGCCATTCCTTCGCGGTGGCCGCGAGTTCAGCCGGGATGTCGCGGTACTCGAACTTGATGCCCTGGCTGTCGTCGTCCCAGTAGATCGCCTTCATCTTGACGAGGTCGACCACGCCCTGGAAGTGCTCTTCCGCGCCGACCGGAATCTGGATCGGCACGGCGACCCCCTTCAGACGATCGCCGATCTGCCGCTGCACGCGGAAGAAGTCCGCGCCGACGCGGTCCATCTTGTTGACGAACGCGATGCGCGGCACCTTGTACTTGTTCGCCTGGCGCCACACGGTTTCCGATTGCGGCTGCACGCCGCCGACCGAGTCGTACACCATGCAGGCGCCGTCGAGCACGCGCATCGAGCGCTCGACTTCGATCGTGAAGTCGACGTGCCCGGGGGTGTCGATGATGTTGATCCGATGCTCGGGATAGTTGCCGGCCATGCCTTTCCAGAACGCGGTCGTGGCCGCCGACGTGATCGTGATGCCGCGCTCCTGCTCCTGTTCCATCCAGTCCATCGTCGCCGCACCGTCGTGAACCTCGCCGATCTTGTGGGTCACGCCGGTGTAGAACAGGATCCGTTCGGTGGTGGTGGTTTTGCCGGCATCGATGTGAGCGCTGATGCCGATATTCCGGTAGCGCTCGATGGGAGTCTTGCGGGGCACGTGAATCTCCTTGTAATGGCGCGCCTGAAACGCATGTCGGGCGACCGCGTGGGCCGCCCGGGGAGTCTGAGTGGTGCTTTATCTGGCGTTACCTTATCGAGATTACAAGGATAGCGCGTCGATTGGTCTTTTGCATGAATCCTGCCAGCCGGCGCGAAGGCTGGTGGCGCGGGGCTGAGCGGGCGAAAAAAAGCCGGCGCCTCGGGTTGAGACGCCGGCTTTTCGCGGGACAGCGGGCGGGACGGTGCCCCCGCTCCGGGGCCATTTACGGGGCTGCACGGACACGCGGCCCGGCGGTGAGGTCTTACTGCGTGATACCCGGCACCGGCGGTAAGCCCTGGACCTGCATGCCCGGCTTGATGCCCTTCGCCGAGAACCAGCCCTTGGGCATTTCCAGCGCGAACACGCCGTTGTGCGTCGGGCAGTGGTTGTTGGTGGTCTCGGCCTGCATTTCGTCGATGTCGGTGATCGTGCCGTCGGCGCGCATGAATGCGATCGACAGCGGGATCAGCGTGTTCTTCATCCAGAAGCAGTGGCCCGCGTTCTCGTTGAACACGAACAGCATCCCTTCGTTCGGCGCTAGCTTCGTGCGATACATCAAGCCCTGTTCGCGGTCCGCGTCGTTGGCGGCGACGGCCGCGTCGATCACGAACATGCCAGCGGTCAGCTTGACGCGCGGAAACTCGCTCGGCTGCTTGGCGCCCGGCGGCATCTGCTGCGCCTGGGCGGGAGCCGTGGTGACGACGAACGACAGCGCCGCGAGCGGCAGTGCTACGGCAATGGCGAAACGCGCCATCGACGAGCGCATGGAAAATCGCACGGCAAGACTCCTTGCTGAAATTGACTCGCGCATGTTACGCGAGCGCGTCAAAAACAAAAAGGCAGATCGCCTTGCGGTGATCTGCCTTACAACGCCGTAAGAACGGCAATGAAGCTAGTTCTTTACTGCGTTTTTACAAGCAACTTACTCCGAAGCTGCCGAAGCGGCCGCTGCTGCCTTCTTGTGCGACTTCTTGTGAGCGTGCTTGGTGGTCTTCTTTGCCGACGAAGCTGCTGCCGGAGCTGCCGGAGCTGCTTCCGGTGCCGATGCTTGTGCGAATGCTGCCGTTGCGAAGAGGCCAGCGACCAGAGCGGCGATCAGTTTGTTCATTTTGTGAATCCTCAGCTTGAGTTAATTAACCAAATGACCCGGCATATGTAGAGTCATGTCGTTAAACGTGCCATCCACCTTTCGGTTGACAGCCGCATCGAACAAATTTTTCGACGCGTCTGCTAGCGTTCGGACTTTCGTACTCGCCGCGAAAACGGCGTATGCAAATGTCTTTAAGGCTGAATGCCGGATAGCTTCGGCGGCATCTGCGTCGGATAACGCGTGGAGTTGTACGGCGGTTGACGCGAATTGCGCGGATATTTTGATCGTGATGACACGCGATCAAACCGCGTGGCGCAGGCTCGCGGCGAGCCCACTTGTTTCACGCATTTCGGGCCTGCGTTTCACGCATTATTTTGCGTGCTGCTACAACGAGTTAGCTTGATTGTCACAGCCGTGAAACGGGTTTGGAGTGAGCACGTGCAGGCTGATTCGTGCGTGCGTGAGTTCGGCACGCGGTGTTGCGGCGATGAACGAACAATCGTCAAACCATGTTCAGGCGACGCCATCCCATGGCGCGTTCGTTCGCAACTCCGTGCTCTGTCCAGGTTGCAGTCCGAGTGAAAAAATGTCAAGCGCACCGATGCCGACGCGCACGAGACGCAGCGTCGGAAAACCCACCGCCGCCGTCATGCGACGCACCTGACGGTTCTTGCCTTCGGTGATCGACAGCTCGATCCATGTGGTCGGGATCGCGGCGCGATAGCGGATCGGCGGCGTGCGCGCCCACAGCGAGCTGGACGGTTCAACATAGCTCGCCTGACATGGGCGTGTCACGTAGTCGCCGAGATCGACGCCGCGCGCGAGCTTTTTCAACGCGGCGTCGTCGAGCGCGCCTTCGACTTGCGCCCAATAGCGTTTGACGAGCTTGTGACGCGGCTCGGCGATGCGCGCCTGCAGCGCGCCGTCGTCGGTGAGCAGCAGCAGGCCTTCGCTATCGGAGTCGAGCCGGCCGGCCGGATAGACGCCGGGTAGCCTGACCCAGTCGGCAAGCGACGTCCGCGTCTCGTGTGGCGAAAATTGACAGATGGTGCCGAACGGCTTGTTGAGGGCGAGAAGGCGCATAGGAGAGCGATACGGCAGAGCGATACGGCGCGATGATAATGCATAAACCGGGACGCAGATTCTTCTATCTTATAGAGGAGCGTGGCGCGTTCGAGAGGCCGTCTATGTTGGAAAACCCGGAGCGAGGGGCGGCCGCGTCGCGCGTGGGACGTGGGCTAGAATAGCGGCCAGGCCGCTCGCGGCGGTTCGGCATTGCGCGGCGAGGGCGTCTCTTTCGCAGTCTCCCATCAGCTTTTGCACAGCTTTCACTGGAGTCCGATCATGCCGTATCAGCACATCAAGATTCCGACAGGTGGCGATAAGATCACCGTCAACGCCGACTTCTCGCTCAACGTTTCCGACGAGCCGATCATCCCGTACATCGAAGGCGACGGCACCGGTCTGGACATCACGCCGGTCATGCTCAAGGTCGTGGATGCGGCGGTCGAAAAGGCGTACGGCGGCAAGAAGAAAATCCACTGGATGGAAATCTACGCGGGCGAGAAGGCGACCCGGGTGTACGGCCCGGACGTATGGCTGCCGGACGAAACGCTGCAGGCGGTCAAGGAATACATCGTGTCGATCAAGGGGCCGCTCACCACGCCAGTCGGGGGCGGCATCCGCTCGCTGAACGTCGCGTTGCGCCAGGAACTGGACCTCTATGTGTGCCTGCGCCCGGTGCGATATTTGAAGGGCGTGCCCTCGCCGGTGCGCGAGCCCGAGAAGACCAACATGGTGATCTTCCGCGAGAACTCGGAAGACATCTACGCGGGCATCGAATGGCCGGCTGAATCCGAACAGGCGAAGAAGATCATCAAGTTCTTGCGCGAAGAAATGGGCGTGAAGAAGATCCGCTTTCCGGATTCGTCGGGTATCGGCATCAAGCCGGTGTCGCGCGAAGGTACCGAGCGTCTGGTGCGCAAGGCGATCCAGTACGCGATCGACAATGAACGCCGCTCGGTCACGCTGGTGCACAAGGGCAACATCATGAAGTACACCGAAGGCGCGTTTCGCGACTACGGCTACGCGCTCGCGCAGAAGGAGTTCAACGCGGAACTGATCGACGGCGGCCCCTGGATGAAAGTCAGGAATCCGAAGACCGGCGGCGATCTCGTCGTGAAGGACGTGATTGCCGACGCGTTCCTGCAGCAGATCCTGCTGCGCCCGGCCGAATACGACGTGATCGCCACGCTGAACCTGAACGGCGACTACATCTCGGACGCGCTCGCCGCGCAGGTCGGCGGAATTGGAATCGCGCCGGGCGCGAACCTGTCGGATTCGGTTGCGATGTTCGAAGCGACGCACGGCACGGCGCCGAAATACGCGGGCAAGGATTACGTGAATCCCGGCTCGGAAATCCTGTCAGCGGAAATGATGCTGCGCCACCTGGGCTGGTTCGAGGCGGCGGATCTGATAATCAGCTCGATGGAAAAATCGATCCTGCAAAAGCGCGTTACTTACGATTTTGCCCGCCTGATGGAAGGCGCGACCCAGGTGTCGTGCTCGGCATTTGGGCAAGTGATGATCGAAAATATGTAATTGACGCGCCGGGATTATGCGGTTCGCATAAAAACCCCGGCGCCAGCAAACGGCCGGGGTATTTTTTTACCCGGAATTTTCGCGCGGCTTTCCGGCCGGAAAATCCGTTGCAATAGAAAGCTGCCGCAAAAAAGAAACCCGGCGCGGAGCCGGGTTTCAAAAAGGACGGGTGTCGAAACGCTTCAGGCTGGCGCCTGAATGTTCGATGCCTGTTTACCTTTCGGGCCTTGCACGACTTCGAAGGTGACCTTCTGGCCTTCCTTCAGCGTCTTGAAGCCATTCATCTGGATGGCCGAGAAGTGTGCAAACAGATCCTCGCCGCCCTCGTCGGGCGTGATGAATCCGAAACCCTTTGCGTCGTTAAACCATTTGACCGTACCAGTTGCCATTCCAACTTCCCCTGTAACTCATGTCACTACCACGAGCCCTCGAAAAGCCACGACCACGCGAGGCAGTCGTTCCCTCCTCACAAGCTCACCATCGGCATTTTTTCGAAATTATGGCTTGGTGAAAAAAGTGCCAGCTTGATTGTTGGGGCTCTTTATTCGAGTGTCAAGAAAATTTTGAGACGTCGTTGTCGCGTTGCAAACAGGCCGCTTTCCAGGGTTTTTACCGCTTCCGTATGTGCGGTGGCGCAAGCGGCGTGGCTTGAAAAGTCGCATAATCCACTCACATGCTGACTGTGCCCGCGGCGCCGACGCCCAGCGCGGCGAGCGCTCGCAGCCAGTACCGGCAGGTTGTGCGATACTCGATCCGACCGCGGTGCAGCACGCGCCGCGCATGACAGGATCGGGGCCGGCACCGCAATCGGCCCGTCGAAAACGCGCAGGCCAGGCCGAACATGACAGCGTCGTGACCGCCGGGTGGCAGCGAACGGGCTCATCGGCCGGGCGGCCGGGTTCTGACAGGATTGCGGGCCTGTCCTAGTTGTTTAGAATGGGTGTATGGCGATTATCCCGGACAAGCAGGACGGCACCGTACTGGAGCGGCAGGAGCAGAAACTCAAGCCGCCGTCCATGTACAAGGTGGTGCTGCTGAATGACGACTTCACGCCGATGGAATTTGTCGTGATGATCGTGCAGGAATATTTCAATAAGGATCGTGAAACCGCAACGCAGGTCATGTTGAAGGTGCATCGCGAGGGCAGGGGAGTTTGTGGGGTCTATACGCGGGACATCGCGTCGACCAAAGTCGAGCAAGTCGTTACCCACGCACGGCAGGCCGGGCATCCGCTGCAGTGTGTGATGGAGGAAGCATGATTGCCCAGGAACTGGAAGTCAGCCTGCATATGGCGTTCATGGAAGCGCGCCAGGCAAGGCACGAGTTCATAACGGTCGAACATCTTTTGCTCGCGCTGTTGGATAACCCGACGGCGGCAGAGGTACTGCGCGCATGCGCGGCCAATATCGAGGATCTGCGCCAGAACCTGCGCAACTTCATTCATGACAACACGCCGACCGTGCCGGGCACGGACGACGTCGACACGCAGCCCACGCTCGGTTTCCAGCGTGTGATCCAGCGCGCGATCATGCATGTGCAGTCCACCTCGAACGGCAAGAAGGAAGTGACCGGCGCGAACGTGCTGGTCGCGATCTTCGGCGAGAAGGACTCGCATGCGGTGTACTACCTGCAGCAGCAGGGCGTCACGCGTCTGGACGTAGTCAATTTCATCTCGCACGGCATCGCCAAGACGAGCAGTTCGGACGCCGCGAAGGCGAGCGATGCGAATGCCGAGTCCGACGAAGCCGCCGCGCAGAAGGAAACGCCGCTCGCCCAGTTCACGCAGAACCTGAACCAGATGGCGAAGGACGGCCGCATCGATCCGCTGATCGGACGTGAGTCGGAAGTCGAGCGTGTGGTGCAGGTGCTGTGTCGCCGCCGCAAGAACAATCCGCTGCTGGTCGGCGAGGCCGGTGTCGGCAAGACCGCGATCGCCGAAGGGCTCGCATGGCGCATCACGCGCGGCGAAGTGCCGGACATCCTGGCCGATGCCCAGGTGTATTCGCTCGACATGGGCGCGCTGCTCGCGGGCACCAAGTATCGCGGCGACTTCGAGCAGCGTCTGAAGACGGTGCTGAAGGAACTGAAGGAGCGTCCGCACGCCATTCTCTTCATCGACGAAATCCATACGCTGATCGGCGCGGGCGCCGCGTCGGGCGGCACGCTGGACGCGTCGAACCTGCTGAAACCGGCGCTCTCGTCGGGCACGCTGAAGTGCATCGGCGCAACCACCTTCACCGAATATCGCGGCATCTTCGAAAAGGACGCGGCGCTGTCGCGTCGTTTCCAGAAGATCGACGTGACCGAGCCGACCGTCGAGCAGACGGTAGCGATCCTGCGCGGGTTGAAGTCGCGCTTCGAAGAGCACCACGGCGTCAAGTATTCGTCGGGTGCGCTGTCGGCGGCGGCTGAGTTGTCGGCGCGCTTCATCACCGATCGTCATTTGCCGGACAAGGCGATCGACGTGATCGACGAAGCGGGCGCGGCGCAGCGCATTCTGCCGAAGTCGAAGCAGAAGAAGACGATCGGCAAGAACGAGATCGAGGAAATCATCTCGAAGATCGCGCGCGTGCCGGCGCAAAGCGTGTCGCAGGACGATCGCAGCAAGCTGCAGACGCTCGACCGCGATCTGAAGAGCGTCGTGTTTGGTCAAGATCCGGCTATCGACGCGCTGTCGGCCGCGATCAAGATGGCGCGCGCGGGCCTCGGCAAGCTCGACAAGCCGATCGGCGCATTCCTGTTCTCGGGTCCGACCGGCGTCGGCAAGACCGAGGTCGCAAAGCAGCTCGCGTTCACGCTCGGCATCGAGCTGATCCGCTTCGACATGTCGGAGTACATGGAGCGTCACGCGGTGAGCCGGCTGATCGGCGCGCCGCCGGGCTACGTCGGTTTCGACCAGGGTGGCCTGCTGACCGAGGCGATCACGAAGAAGCCGCATTGCGTGCTGCTGCTCGATGAAATCGAAAAGGCGCATCCGGACATCTTCAACGTGCTGCTGCAGGTGATGGACCACGGCACGCTGACGGACAACAACGGGCGTAAGGCGGACTTCCGCAACGTCATCATCATCATGACGACGAACGCGGGCGCCGAGGCGATGGGCAAGTCGGTGATCGGCTTCACGAACCGCCGCGAGGCGGGCGACGAGATGGTCGACATCAAGCGCATGTTCACGCCGGAGTTCCGCAACCGTCTGGACGCGACGATCAGCTTCCGTTCGCTCGATGAGGAAATCATCATGCGCGTGGTCGACAAATTCCTGATGCAGCTGGAAGATCAGCTGCACGAGAAGAAGGTCGATGCGCTGTTCACCGATGCGCTGCGCAAGCATCTGGCGAAGCATGGTTTCGATCCGCTGATGGGCGCGCGGCCAATGCAGCGCCTGATCCAGGACACGATCCGTCGTGCGCTCGCCGACGAGCTGCTGTTCGGCAAGCTGATGAACGGCGGCCGCGTGACGGTCGACGTCGATGCCGACGACAAGGTGCAGTTGACCTTCGACGAGCATCCGGCGCCGCGCAATCCGAATCCGGAGGCGGTGGAAGTCGAGTGATGTCAGTCAGGTCGGCGTTGCGTTGAGCTGGCCTGACACCAAAGGCAGAACGGCGCGGGTTTTATCCCGCGCCGTTTTTTATGCTCTGGTTTTTTCTCACGGCGTGCGCTGAAGGCGCCAGCCGCCGCGTCGCAGCAGTCGATCAATGCTTGCCGGTGCTACCAAACCCGCCCGCGCCGCGCACGCTTTCCTCGAAGTCATCGACGATATTGAACCCGGCCTGCACGACGGGCACGATCACCAGTTGCGCGAGGCGTTCCATCGGATTCAGCACGAATGTCGTCTCGCCGCGATTCCACGTCGAAATCATCAGTTGGCCCTGGTAATCGGAATCGATCAGGCCGACCAGATTGCCGAGCACGATCCCATGCTTATGGCCGAGACCCGAGCGCGGCAGAATCAACGCCGCATAACCGGGGTCGCCGACGTGGATCGCGAGTCCGGTCGGCACCAGCGCGGTTTCGCCGGGTTTCAGCGTCAGCGGTTCGTCGAGGCAGGCGCGCAGATCGAGGCCGGCGCTACCGGTCGTCGCGTAAGCGGGGAGCTGTTCGCGCATGCGCTGATCGAGAATCTTCAGGTCGAGTTTCATTCAGGTTCGATAGTTGGGGGTGAGATTGGTGAAGGGGCACGCGGCTGACTGGCAACGCCTTTGCGATCAAGCCGCCTGGTTCGAGCCGAGCTGAAACGCGTCGGCGAGCAGTTCGTAGGAGCGCAAGCGCGCACGATAGCTGCCGGCGACGGTCAGCACCATCAGTTCGTCGGCCTGGAACTGCTGCTGTAAATCCGTGAGCCGTTCGGTCACGCGCTCAGGCGTGCCGATGATGCTGCGCGGCTTTTCGCGGTCGATCACGAGCTGTTCGCGCTCGCCATATTCCTGCGCGATGCCTTGTTCGATCGAGGGTATCGGTTCGTTCAGACCATACGCGATCTGCACGCGACGCAGATCGACGGCTTTTTCGAGGTCCGCGGCTTCCTGCTCGGTATCCGCGCAGATCACGAAGACCGCGGCCGCCAGATACGGCCGCGACGCGTCGTTGCCAGGCTGGAAGCGCTCGCGATACGCCAGCGCGACCTGTTTGCCGAAATGCGCGTTGATGAAATGCGCGAACGAAAAGCGGATGCCGAGCTGCGCCGCGAGCAAACCGCCGAAGTCGCTCGAGCCGAGCATCCACAGCTGCGGGCGCGTATCGATCTGCGGCTGCAGCAGCACGCCCTGCGCGAGATGATCGTCGGGCAGGGCGCCGTGCATGAGGCCGAGCAACTCGGCGACCTGCTGCGGAAAATGCTCGCCGCGATTGTAAGCGCCGGCGGCGACCGCCTGCGCGGTGCGCATGTCGCCGCCCGGCGCGCGTCCGACGCCGAGATCGACGCGATTCGGAAACAGCGCCTCGAGCATCATGAACTGCTCGGCGACCTTGAACGGGCTGTAGTACGGCAGCATGATGCCGCCCGAGCCGATGCGAATGCGTTTGGTCACGCTGCCGAGGCGCGCCAGCATCACTTCAGGGCAGGGATTCGACACGCCGCGCAGGCCGTGGTGCTCGGCGCACCAGTAGCGCGTGTAGCCGAGGTCGTCGGCGAGTTGCGCGAGTTCGACGGTCGCGGCGATCGCGTCCGCCACCGAATGGCCGGCGATCACCGGTGTTTGATCGAGCACGGAGAGTAGCGTCATGGCAGTAGTGCTCCAGGTGATTCCGGTCGGCTAACCGGGCAAAGATGGCAGGGCCACACGGGCCCACTGCCGCTCGCTCGTTCAGCCAACCGGACTGATGCCGGGCGGCAGACGCTTCGCGATTTCCGCGATCAGCGCGCGCGCCAGCGTCTGCTTGTCGGCGCGTGGCAGCTTCGTCGCGCGGCCTGCTTCGAACAGAATCACTTCGTTGTCGTCGAGCCCGAACGTTTGCGGCCCCAGATTGCCGATCAGCAGCGGCACGTTCTTGCGGGCGCGCTTTTCCTCGCCGTGGACTTCGAGGTTGTCGCTTTCGGCGGCGAAGCCGACCGCGAACGGCGGCTTCGGCCGCCCGGCGACCGCGGCGAGGATGTCTGGATTCTCGACGAATGAAAAGCTCGGCAGCGCGTGCTCGGCGGTCTTCTTGATCTTCTGACCGCTGACGTGATCGACGCGCCAGTCGGCCACCGCCGCGACGCCGATGAAAATGTCCGCCTCCGCGACCGCGCGCATCACCGCGTCGTGCATCTGCTGCGCGGTCTGCACGTCCTCGCGCAAGACGCCCCACGGCGTTTCCAGCGCGACCGGACCGGCCACCAGATGCACGTCGGCGCCGGCCTGCTGCGCGGCGCGCGCGAGCGCGAAGCCCATCTTGCCGCTCGAACGATTGGTGATGCCGCGCACCGGGTCGAGCGGTTCGAAGGTCGGCCCGGCGGTCAGCAGCACGCGCCGGCCGGACAGGATTTTCGGCGCGAAGAACGACGCGACCGCCTCGTAGGTCGCGGCCGCTTCGAGCATGCGCCCATCGCCGATTTCGCCGCAGGCCTGCGGGCCCGAATCGGGGCCGAGCACCTCGACGCCGTCCGCGCGCAGTTGCGCGACGTTGCGTTGCGTGGCCGGGTTCTGCCACATCTGCCGGTTCATCGCCGGCACGACGAGCAGCGGGCAGTCGCGTGCGATGCACAGCGTCGACAGCAGATCGTCGGCCATGCCGTGCGCGAGCTTGGCGAGGAAGTCGGTCGACGCCGGCGCGATCACGATCACATCGGCTTCGCGCGATAGATCGATGTGCGCCATGTTGTTCGGCACGCGACCGTCCCACTGGCTCGTGAAGACCGGCCGCCCCGACAGCGCCTGCATCGTGACGGGGGTGATGAACTGGGTGGCCGCTTCGGTCATGACGACCTGCACGGTCGCGCCTGCCTTGGTCAGCAGACGCGTGAGTTCGGCGATCTTGTAGCAGGCGATGCCGCCCGTCATGCCGAGGACGAGGTGTTTGCCTGCGAGTTCTGCGGTTGCCAACGAAAGCCTCCGACAAAGCGTGATCGCGCGGCGGCGCGAGGGCGTTGCCCGTCGTCGCCGCGCGCTTCAAACCGGACCTGAGGCACGGCTCGCGCAGCCGCGACCGTGCCTCACGTCGGCGACGTTAGCGTGTGCCGCGTACCCGCCGCAGCTCGTCGATCACGAGCAGGATCGCGCCGATCGTGATCGCGCTGTCGGCGAGATTGAACGCCGGCCAGTGCCAGCCGCCCACGTGGAAATCGAGGAAGTCGATCACGTGGCCGTACGCGAGCCGGTCGATCACATTGCCGAGCGCGCCGCCGAGAATCAGTGCGAGCGCCGTGCAGAACATTTTCTGCCCGCTATGCCGCTTGAGCAGATAGCAGATCACGAGCGCCGCGACCACGCCGAGCGCGGTGAATGCCCAGCGCTGCCAGCCGCCCGCCATCGCGAGGAAGCTGAACGCGGCGCCGCGGTTGAACACGAGAATCAGGTTGAAGAACGGCGTGACCTCGTGCGGCACACCGTAGGCGAACACCTTGCGCACGGCGATTTTCGTCAGCTGGTCGAACAGGATGACGATCAGCGCAATGCCGAGCCAGGGTGCGAGCGAACTGCTTCCGGTGCGCGTTTTCGACACGGTTCTCGCCATTATGCCGCGCTCCTCGATTCGCCACTGCCGAACAGGTTGCTGAAGCAGCGGCCGCACAGCGACGGATGCTCGGCGTTCGCGCCGACGTCCGCGCGATAGTGCCAGCAGCGCTCGCACTTCAGGTACTTCGACGCGATCACTTCGACGCCTTCATCGGCTTCGCTGTCGACCTTGACGACGTTCGCCGCCGACGTGATCAGCACGAACTTCAGGTCGTCGCCGAGGCTCGCGAGTGCGTCGTAACGCGCCCCGCTCGCGCGGATTTCGACTTCCGCCTGCAGCGACGAGCCGATCAGGTTCGCGACCCGCGCCTCTTCGAGCGCCTTGGTCACGTCGCCGCGCACCGCGCGCAGCAGCGTCCACTTGTCGAGCAGCGCGCCCGCGTCCGGCACGGCCGGGTGCGCGTGGTACGTCTCGGTGAAGATCGTCTCGCTGTTGGGCTGGAACACCTTCCACGCTTCTTCCGCGGTGAACGACAGGAACGGCGCCATCACGCGCAGGAGGCCGTGCGCGATGTGGTAGAGCGCGGTCTGCGCCGAGCGGCGGGCGACCGAATCCGCCGCGGTCGTGTAGAGGCGGTCCTTCAGCACGTCGAGGTAGAAGCCGCCCAGGTCTTCCGAGCAGAACGTCTGCAACTTGGCGACGACCGGGTGGAACTCGTACTTCTCGTAGTGCGCGAGGATGTCGTTCTGCAGATTCGCCGACAGCGTCACCGCGTAACGGTCGATTTCGAGCCAGTCTTCGACCGGACGCGCGTGCTGCGCGAAGTCGAAGTCCGACAGGTTCGCGAGCAGGAAGCGCAGCGTATTGCGGATGCGGCGATAGCCTTCCGTCACGCGCTTCAGGATTTCCTCGGAGATCGCGAGCTCGCCCGAGTAGTCGGTCGACGCGATCCACAGGCGGATGATTTCCGCGCCGAGGCGGTTTGCGACTTCATGCGGATCGATGCCGTTGCCGAGCGACTTGCTCATCTTGCGGCCTTCGCCGTCGACGGTGAAGCCGTGCGTGAGCAGCGCGTTGTAGGGCGGGCGGCCGTCGAGCATCGACGCGGTCAACAGCGACGAATGGAACCAGCCGCGATGCTGGTCCGAGCCTTCGAGGTACAGGTCGGCCGGAAACTGCAGCTCGTCCTTGTGCGAGCCGCGCAGCACGTGCCAGTGCGTGGTGCCCGAATCGAACCACACGTCGAGCGTGTCGCGGTTCTTTTCGTACAGGTTGGCGTCCTCGCCGATCAGCTCTCGCGGATCGACCGTCTGCCATGCCTCGATGCCTTCCTCCTCGACGCGCTGCGCGACCTGTTCGAGCAACTCCAGCGTGCGCGGATGCAGCTCGCCGGTTTCCTTGTGCACGAAGAACGCCATCGGCACGCCCCACTGGCGCTGCCGCGACAGCGTCCAGTCCGGGCGGTTCGCGATCATGCTGAAGAGGCGCTGCTTGCCCCACGATGGATAGAACGCCGTGTTCTCGATGCCTTCGAGTGCGGTCTCGCGCAGCGTCTTGTCGCCGTCGTTGGGCTTCACGTCCATGCCGGCGAACCACTGCGAAGTGGCGCGGTAGATGATCGGCGTCTTGTGGCGCCAGCAGTGCATATAGCTGTGCGTGTACTTCTCGGTGCGCAGCAGCGAGCCGGCGCCTTGCAGCGCCTCGACGATCTGCGGATTGGCAGCCCAGATCGACAGGCCGCCGAACAGCGCGAGCGATTCGATGTAGCGGCCGTCGCCCATCACCGGGTTGATGATGTCCGAGTCGGCCATGCCGTGCGCCTTGCACGACACGAAGTCTTCCACGCCGTACGCCGGCGACGAGTGCACGATGCCGGTGCCGGTTTCGGTCGTCACGTAGTCGCCGAGGTAGACCGGCGCGGTGCGCTTGTAGCCCGGATGCGCGGACGCGAGCGGGTGGTTGAAGCGCAGGTTCACGAGCTTTTCGCCCGGCGTCGTCGCGATGACCGTGCCTTCGAGGCCGTACAGCGTCAGGCACGCCTCGACGCGTTCCTCGGCGAGGATCAGCAGGCCGCGCGGCGTGTCGACGAGCGCGTAGACGAGTTCCGGATGCAGGTTCAGCGCCTGGTTGGCGGGGATGGTCCACGGCGTAGTGGTCCAGATCACGATGCCGCCTTCGTTGCGCGGCAGCGCGGCGAGGCCGAACGCCTGCGCGGTCTTCTCTGGTTCGGCGAAGCTGAACAGCACATCGATGGTCGGATCGGTCTTGTCCTTGTACTCGACTTCCGCTTCGGCGAGCGCCGAGCCGCAGTCGAAACACCAGTTGACCGGCTTCAGGCCGCGGAATACGTAGCCTTTTTCCATGATTTTCGCGAGCGCGCGGATTTCGCCGGCTTCATTCGCGAAGTTCATCGTCTTGTACGGATTGTCCCAGTCGCCGAGCACGCCCAGACGGCGGAAGCCCGCCTTCTGCTTCTCGATCTGCTCGGTCGCGTAGGCGCGCGCCTTCTGCATCACTTCGGCCGCCGGCAGCGACTTGCCGAACTGCTTTTCGATCTGGATTTCGATCGGCATGCCGTGACAGTCCCAGCCCGGCACGTAGACCGCGTCGAAGCCCGCCAGATTGCGCGCCTTGACGATCATGTCCTTCAGGATTTTGTTCACCGCGTGACCGAGGTGGATGTCGCCGTTCGCATACGGCGGGCCGTCGTGCAGGATGAACTTCGTGCGGCCCCTGGAGGCGGCGCGGATCTTGTCGTACACCTTGCGTTCCTGCCAGTCCTTGACCCATTGCGGCTCGCGCTTGGGCAGGTCGCCGCGCATCGGGAACGGTGTGTCGAGCAGGTTGACCGGGTAGCGGGACTGCGGTTTCGAATCAGCTTTCTTGTTGCTCATGATGTGGGTGGCGGTGAATTCGTTTCTATGCGTAGCGGCACGCGGATTGCGCGCTGCGCGAGGAGCGTGGGACGCGCCCGGCAGGCGGCTCCGCGTGAAGCCCGGACGCCCTTCGATGCGCGCGGCGACGGTTCGTGCGGCGCGCCGCGCCGGCCCGAACCGCGGTGGTTATCTAATTCGGTCGGTGGCCGAGGTGGCGAAACCGGTGGAACGGCTGCCCGGCGTGCCGGCGCCGACCGCAGCGAACCATGCGCGCGCATTGGCGACGTCGCGCGCGATCGCGGCGGTCAGCGTTTCGAGATCGACGAACTTCTCCTCGTCGCGCAGCTTCTTCAGAAATTCGACGCGCACGAGTTTGCCATACGCGTCGCCGTGCCAATCGAGCAGGTGCACTTCGAGCAGCACACGGCCGGAATCGTCGACGGTGGGGCGCAGGCCGAGACTCGCGACGCCCGGCAGCGGTTGCTCGGCGATGCCGTGCACCTGTACGACGAAGATGCCGGCCAGTGCCGGACGCTTGTGCGCGATCGGCAGATTGAGCGTCGGAAAGCCGAGATCGCGGCCGAGCTTCATGCCATGGGTGACGTGGCCGCTGATCAGATAGTCGCGGCCGAGCGCTGCGCGCGCCGAGTCGAGGTCGCCCGCGACCAGCGCCGCGCGCACGCCCGAGCTCGAGATGCGCGCGCCCGACGGATCGGCGACCGTCGCCATCTGTTCGACTTCGAAACCGTACTGCTTGCCGGCCGTCCGCAGCGACGCGAAATCGCCGGCGCGCTTCGCGCCGTAGCGGAAGTCGTCGCCGATCATGATCCAGCGCGCGTGCAAGCCGTTGACGATGATCCGCTCGACGAACGCATCTGGCGACTGGCTCGCGAACGTGTGATTGAAGTGCTCGACGACGACCCGGTCGACCCCGTTGGTGCGCAGCGCCTCGAGCTTGTCACGCAGCATCGCGATGCGCGGCGGCGCGCCGGCCGGGTTGAAGAACTCGCGCGGGTGCGGCTCGAAGGTCATCACGCAGACGGGCAGGCCACGCGCGTTCGCGGCCGCGCGGACGTGGGCGAGCAGAGCCTGGTGGCCGCGGTGGACACCGTCGAAGTTGCCGATGGTCAGCGCGCACGGCGCGCGGCTCTCGGCATTGGGAAGGCCGCGGAAGACTCTCACGATAGCGGGTTGCAGGCGTTGCTGCGATTGCAATAGGGGCGCGGGCGGGGTGCCGCAAAACAATCGATTATAAACGCTTGGCGCAACAGACGGCTGCGCGGTCGCGGTCCGGCGATTGCCGAATGATAAAATCCGCGCATGAAAAAACTCGTCATCCTGATTTCCGGGCGGGGTAGCAACATGGAAGCCATCGTGCGCGCCTGCGCGAGCGAGGGCTGGCCGGCGCGGGTCGCCGCCGTGATTGCTAACCGTCCCGATGCCGCGGGGCTCGCGTTCGCGGCGTCGCATGGCATCGCCACGGCGGTGGTCGACCACCGCCAGTTTCCGGATCGCGACAGCTTCGACGCGGCACTCGCCGAGCAGATCGACGCCATCGCGCCGGACCTCGTCGTGCTCGCGGGCTTCATGCGCGTGCTGACCGAGCGCTTCGTCGACCACTACGCAGCGCGCATGCTGAACGTGCACCCGTCATTGCTGCCGAGCTTTCCGGGTCTGAAGACCCATCAGCAGGCGCTCGACGCCGGCGTGCGGTTCCACGGCGCGTCGGTGCATTTTGTCACGTCAAAGCTGGATCACGGGCCGATCGTCTTGCAGTCGGCGGTGCCTGTCGAGGCGGCCGATACCGCACAGACGCTCGCCGCACGCGTTTGCTCGCCACCGAGCACATCATTTATCCACGCGCGGTGCGCTGGTTCGTCGAAGGGCGTCTCGCTCTGGACGGCTCGCGCGTCACGCTTACGCCGTCGGAGCCGCAATGGCTCTTTGCCGGTCATACCGCCGGAGAGGGCGCATGAGATTGCATGGTTTCCTGATTGGACAAACTGAAACGCTGCTGGCCGAAGTGCTGCGGCTGAACGGCCCCGCCGACGCCACCACGAGCCGCTTCTTCCGCGCGCATCCGAAGCTCGGGCACGCCGAGCGCGGCGTGATCGCCGAGGCGGTGTTCGCCGTGCTGCGCCGCCGGATGGAGTTCGCGCATCTGGCCGAAAGCGGCACTGGCAGCCCCGCGCGCCGCATGGCGCTGCTGGGCCTGATGCAGACGGCCGGACGCTCGGCGCTCAAGCCGTTCGTCACCGAGGCCGAGGCGACTTGGCTCGAACACGTGGCGAAGATCGACCCGGAAAGCCTGCCGCTGCGGATTCGCCTGAACCTGCCCGACTGGATCAGCCAGGCGCTCAGCTCGCGCTTCGAGGCCGCCGAGCTCGCGCAGCTGGCCGCCGCGCTGAACTACCCGGCGCCGCTCGATCTGCGCGCGAACCCGATCAAGGCGAGCCGCGACGACGTGCTGGGTGCGCTGTCGAAGGCGGGCATCGAGGCGGGCGCGACGCCGTTCGCGCCGCTCGGGGTGCGCGTGGTCGGCAAGCCGGCGCTCACCAAGCTCGACGCGTTCCAGCAGGGCTGGCTCGAAGTGCAGGACGAGGGCAGCCAGCTGCTGTGCTCGGTGGTCGCACCTCGGCGCGGCGAGATGATCGTCGATTTCTGTGCTGGCGCGGGCGGCAAGACGCTGGCGCTCGGCGCGGCAATGCGCTCGACCGGCCGGCTCTACGCGTTCGATATCTCCGAGCGGCGTCTCGCGAAGCTGAAGCCGCGTCTCGCGCGCAGCGGCCTGTCGAACGTGAACCCGGTGCTGATCGACAGCGAACACGACGCGAAGATCAAGCGTCTGGCTGGCAAGATCGACCGCGTGCTCGTCGATGCACCGTGCAGCGGCCTCGGCACGCTGCGCCGCAACCCGGATCTGAAGTGGCGCCAGTCGCCGGAGTCGATCGCCGAGCTGGCGCCGAAGCAGGCGTCGATTCTCACGAGCGCGGCGCGTCTCGTGAAGAAGGGCGGCCGGCTCGTCTATGCTACGTGCTCGATTCTCGAAGCCGAAAACGAGGCGGTGGTGCAGCGGTTCCTCGCCGATCACCCTGATTTCGCGCTGGTGCCGGTGCGCGACGTCCTTGCCGAGCAGCGTATCGAGCTGGAGATGGGCGACTACCTGTCGCTGTGGCCGCACCGCCACGCGACCGACGGCTTTTTCGCCGCCGTGCTCGAGCGCCAGAGCTAGGCAAGCGGCTGCAGGCCGGCGCGCGGATTGGCGGATGAATCCGCGCGCGCCGGCCATTCCGGCGACATCCATGCATACGACTTTACCCACATGCTCAGCGACATCGCGCGCGACTTCGGTCAGCGCGTGATGCTGTGGCAGGTCGCGATCCTGCTTGCGACGCTGCTCGTCGCGTGGCTGCTCGCGCGGACGCTGCGCCGCCGCATCAAGCGGCCGCAATCGACGCGCTACGAGAGCCTGCGTTTCGGCATGGAAAGCCTCGACCGGGCGGCTTTTCCGCTGATCGGCGCGGCACTGGTGTGGCTCGCGCGGGCGATCGCCGGCCAGTTCATGGACACCGCGCTGCTCGATCTGGCGCTGGTGCCGCTCGCCGGCATTGGGCTGATCTACATCGCGTTCTTCTTCGGCGGGTGTTCAAGCGCGAAGGTGGCGAGCATCCGTGGCTGTTTCTCGTCGAGAAGATCGTGTCGGTGGTCGTGTGGATCGGCATGGTACTCATGCTGTTGGGCATTCAGAACGCCGTGATCGCGTGGATGGACAGCGTGAGCTTTGGCGTCGGTAATGCGCATATGACGCTGCTGTCGCTGATCACGGGGCTGTTGTGGGTCGCCGTCACGTTGATCGTCGCGATGTGGCTCGGCTCGTCGTTCGAAGATCGCCTGATGCGCACGAAGACGCTCGACGGGAATCTGAAGGTCGTGGTCGCGCGCGTCGGCCGAGCGGCCTTCGTGCTGGCGGCGATCCTGATCAGCCTGTCGATCGTCGGCATCGACATCACGGTGCTCGGCGTGTTCGGCGGCGCGCTTGGCGTCGGGCTCGGCTTCGGCATGCAGAAGATCGCGAGCAACTATGTATCGGGCTTCATCATCCTTCTCGATCGCTCGTTGCGGATCGGCGACACGATCAACGTGAGCGGCCTGCAGGGCCGCGTCACGCAGATCCGCACACGCTATACCGTGGTGCGCGAACTCGACGGCATCGAGACGCTGATTCCGAACGAAAAGCTGATCACCGACGTCGTGCAGAACCAGTCGTCGTATCTGACCCGCGGCTACGCGCGGGCGGCCGTGCAGATCGCCTACACATCCGACGTCGAGCCGGCGATGACGCTGCTCGCCCAGGCCGCCGCCGACGTGCCGCGGGTGCTGCGCGAACTGGCGCCGACGCCATTTCTGGTCGGCTTTGGCCGGGACGGCATCAATCTCGGGTTGGGTTTCTGGATCGAAGATGCGGTGAGCGGCACGTGGCGTGCTCTCAACCGTCAACTGCAATATCTGGCGTCTCTTTTCCGAGCACGGCATCACTATTGCGCTCCCGCAACGCGAGGTGCGCATCGTCGGTCAGGCAAGCGGCCCAATGCCGCACCCGGTGGCGATGACCGATCCGATTTCCGACACCACGTCCGATCCCGCGCTCAGGCCCGCCAACCGTGCCGCCAACGACGGCCGTTAAGCCCCATTTCGCGCCGCGGCAAGGCATGCGCCAGTGCCCAGGCAATCGCTATCGACTTGATTGCGCACAAAAAATCCCTATTTGTTACAAACACTTGGAACCGTTCAAGTAGAATATCGTCCTATCCCGCTGTATGCTTTCACTTTCATGACACGCGCGCCGCGTGTGCTTCGTATCTCTCGTTCTGCAGGTAACTTACCTTGTTGAATTCTTTGCTCGATTTCCTTGCCCACGGGCTGCTGCGTTTCTCGTGGTGGCAACTCGTCGTGTACACGCTGATCGTGACGCACATCACGATTATCGGCGTGACCGTCTATCTGCATCGCTGCCAGGCGCATCGCGCGCTGGATCTGCACCCGATCGCCAGTCATTTTTTCCGCTTCTGGCTGTGGATGACCACCGGCATGCTGACCGGCCAGTGGGCCGCGATTCACCGCAAGCACCACGCGAAATGCGAGACCGAAGAGGATCCGCACAGCCCGCAGACGCGCGGCATCTGGAAGGTACTGCTCCAAGGCGCCGAGCTCTATCGCACCGAAGCGAAAAACGAAGAAACGATGCGCAAGTTCAGTCACGGTACACCGAACGACTGGATGGAGCGCAACGTCTACACGAAGTACCCGATTCTTGGCGTGAGCCTCATGATGGTGATCAACGTCGCGCTGTTCGGCGTCGTCGGCCTGACCATCTGGGCCGTGCAGATGGTGTGGATCCCTTTCTGGGCCGCGGGCGTGGTCAACGGCCTCGCGCACTTCTGGGGCTATCGCAACTTCAATTCGTCGGATGCGAGCACCAACATTTTCCCGTGGGGCATCATCATCGGTGGCGAAGAGCTGCATAACAATCACCACACGTATGCGACGTCGGCGAAGCTGTCGAACAAGTGGTACGAGTTCGACATTGGCTGGATGTACATCCGCATCATGCAGGCGTTTCGTCTGGCCAAAGTGAAGAAGGTCGCACCGACGCCGCGCCTGACCACCGGCAAGCTCGTGCTCGATCAGGACACGCTGCAGGCCGTGCTCGCGAACCGCTACGAAGTGATGGCGCGTTACGCGAAAGCGATCAAGCGCGCATACCGCCAGGAGCTCGCGCATCTGAAGGAAGTCGGCGCGCGCGAAAAGTATCAGGTGATGCGTGGTGCGCGCAGCTGGTTCCACAAGGAAGAGGCGGGCCTGAACGAGCCGCAGAAGCTCCAGCTGCCGCAGATTTTCGCGAACAGCCAGAAGCTGAAGACCTACATCGACATGCGCAACGAACTGGCGGCAATGTGGGAGCGCTCCAACGCGTCGCGCGAGCAATTGCTGGTGCAATTGCAGGACTGGTGCCATCGCGCAGAGCAGAGCGGTATCAAGGCGCTGCAAGACTTCGCGATGCGACTGCGTCGCTATGCCTGAAATCCATTAAAATTTCAGGACGTCACAAAACCCCGCGTTGGCGGGGTTTTGCATTTTTGGGCCGTGGAAATGCATTGCGCGTGTAGCGCGATCGGCAAGCCGCGGCGGCCAGGTGAGGGCAGAGGAGATGATGAAGCAGCAGGCGATCAGGACCGTCGAATTCGATCGGCCTCAGGCGCAGGGCACGACCTGCGGGATCGGGCAGGCGTGGGCGAAGGTACCCGAGACGCCGTCGGCGGAAGAAAAGCGGGCGCTGAAGGCGCGCATTCGCGAATTACTCAAGCGCGAGAAAGCGGTGCTGGTCGCGCACTATTATGTCGACGCCGAATTGCAGGAACTCGCCGACGAAACCGGCGGTTGCGTGGCCGATTCGCTGGAAATGGCGCGCTTCGGCCGCGATCACGAGGCGCAGACGCTGGTGGTCGCGGGCGTGCGCTTCATGGGCGAGACCGCAAAAATCCTCAGTCCAGACAAGCGCATTCTGATGCCGGATCTGGATGCGACCTGTTCGCTCGACCTCGGTTGTCCGGTCGACGAGTTCTCGGCGTTCTGCGACGCACACCCGGACCGCACGGTGGTCGTGTACGCGAACACGAGCGCGGCCGTGAAGGCGCGCGCGGACTGGATGGTGACGTCGTCGATCGGGTTGGAGATCGTCGCCGATCTGCATGCGCGCGGCGAAAAGATCATCTGGGCGCCGGACCGTCATCTCGGCAGCTTCATCCAGGGCAAGACCGGCGCGGACATGCTGATGTGGCAGGGCTCGTGCCTCGTGCACGACGAATTCAAGGGCATCGAACTCGATCTGCTGCGCGCCGATTATCCGCACGCGAAGGTGCTCGTGCATCCGGAGTCGCCGGCCAACGTGGTCGCCCAGGCGGACGTGGTCGGCTCGACCACGCAGTTGATCGACGCCGCGCAGAAGCTCGACGCGACGCACTTCATCGTCGCGACCGACCTCGGCATCCTGCACAAGATGCAACTCGCCGCGCCCGGCAAGACGCTGATTGCCGCGCCGACGGCCGGCAACAGCGCGACCTGCAAGAGCTGCGCGCATTGCCCGTGGATGGCGATGAACGGACTCGCCAATCTGGCCGATGTGCTCGAGCGCGGCCACAACGAAATCTTCGTCGAGCGTGGGATCGGCGAGCGTGCGCGTCTACCTATCGATCGCATGCTCGATTTCGCGGCGCGTCACAAGAAGCGCGTGCAGGCGAGCGGCGATCTCGCGCGCGACGCGCAACTGTATTCGAATGTGGGGGCAGCGTAATGAAGGTGGTGGAGAAGGCGCCTGAGCAGGTAGTGGCGCGCGAAGGGGCCGACGCAGTGTCGCCGCTTTTCGCGGCGATTCACGCGCAATATGGCGTGGCGTTCGACGCGGCGCTCGCACGCAATGTCGCCGATGCACTCGCCGAAGATATCGGCACCGGCGATCAGACCGGCCGCCTCGTGCCTGCCGATGACGTTCGCGACGCGCGCATCATCGTGCGCGAGGAAGCGGTACTGTGCGGCGTGCCGTGGTTCGACGCGGTGATGCGCGCGGTCGATCCTCGCATCGTAGTTCAATGGCGTTACCGCGAGGGCGACCGCATGAGCGCCGACACGACGGTCTGCGATCTTCGCGGGCCGGTGCGCGCGCTGCTGACCGCCGAGCGCAACGCGATGAATTTCCTGCAGCTGCTGTCGGGCGTGGCGAGCGCGACGCGCCGCTATGTCGACGCGATTGCTCACACGCACGCGCGCGTTCTCGATACGCGCAAGACGCTCCCGGGCTTGCGGCTCGCGCAGAAGTACGCGGTGCGCATCGGCGGCGGTGCGAACCAGCGGCTCGCGCTGTACGACGGCATTCTGATCAAGGAAAACCATATCGCCGCGGCCGGCGGCTTGGGCGCGGCGATGGACGCGGCGCTTGCGTTGAATGCGGGCGTGCCGATCCAGATCGAAGTCGAAACGCTCGAACAACTGGAAACTGCGCTCGCGCATGGCGCGCAGTCGATCCTGCTCGACAACTTCTCGTTCGACATGATGCGCGACGCGGTTCGCATCACGGCCGGGCGCGCGGTGCTCGAAGTGTCCGGCGGCGTGAATTTCGAGACCGTGCGCACGATCGCGGAGACTGGCGTGGACCGCGTGTCGATTGGCGCACTGACCAAAGACGTGCGCGCGACCGACTACTCGATGCGGATCGTTTGAGCGCCGCGCGTTTTAGCGCGACAGTCGACGCTCGTGACGACTTAACAAGGCCATTGCCGGAGCTTACCGGCAATGGCCTTGTCGTTTGTGGCGTCGTTTCAGCGTGTATTTCGGCCCAAGGCTGTCAGGGATTCGGCCTGCGTACATACTTCGGCGTGAGCACCGTCGGTAGCGCCTTGGGTAATGTGGACGGCCAGTCGCGGCTGAAATGCAGGCCGCGGCTTTCGCGCCGCGAGCGCGCGCTGTCCACGATCAGCGACGCCACATCGACCAGATTGCGCAGTTCCAGCAGATCGCGGCTCACCTTGAAGTTCGCGTAGTACTCGTGGATCTCGTCGCGCAGCAACGCGAGCCGATGCTTCGCGCGCTCGAGTCGCTTGTCGGTGCGCACGATACCGACGTAGTTCCACATCAGCCGGCGCAGTTCGTCCCAGTTGTGCGCGACCACGACCTCCTCGTCCGGATCGGACACGCGGCTTTCGTCCCAGGCCGGCAGCGGCGCGTGAACGGCGGCAGCGAAGCCTTCCTCTTCGATCGCCTTGGCGGCGGAGCGGCCGGTCACGAGGCATTCGAGCAGCGAATTGCTGGCAAGTCGGTTCGCGCCGTGCAGGCCGGTGCAGGACGTTTCGCCGACTGCGTAGAGACCCGCGAGATCGGTGCGGCCCGCCAGATCGGTGACGACGCCGCCGCACGTGTAATGCGCGGCCGGTACCACTGGAATCGGCTCTTTCGTGATGTCGATGCCGAACTCGCGGCAGCGTGCCAGGATCGTCGGGAAATGCTCGTGCAGGAACGCGGCCGGCTGGTGGCTGATGTCGAGGTACACGCAATCGATGCCGCGTTTCTTGATCTCGAAGTCGATCGCCCGCGCGACGATGTCGCGCGGCGCAAGCTCCGCGCGCTCGTCGTGATTGGGCATGAAGCGCGTGCCATCCGGCAGTTTCAGAATGCCGCCTTCGCCGCGCACTGCTTCCGAAATCAGGAACGACTTCGCGTACGGGTGAAACAGGCACGTCGGGTGGAACTGAATGAATTCCATGTTCGACACGCGGCAGCCGGCGCGCCATGCCATCGCGATGCCGTCGCCGGTCGCGGTGTCGGGGTTGGTCGTGTACAGGTAGACCTTGCCGGCGCCGCCGGTCGCGAGCACCGTATGCGGCGCTTCGATCGTAACGGTGCGGCCGCTTTGCAGATCGAGCGCATACAGACCATGGCAGCGGCGGCCGGGCAGGCCGAGGCGTTCGGACGTGATCAGGTCGATTGCGTAATGGTCTTCGAACAGCGTGATGTTCGGATGCTGGCGCACCTGCTCGCTGAGCGTGGCGACGACCGCGTGGCCGGTCGCGTCGGCCGCGTGAATGATCCGGCGATGGCTATGGCCGCCTTCGCGCGTCAAATGAAAGCCCAGTTCGGCGGCCTCGTCTTTCGTGAACGGCACGCCCTGTCCGATCAGCCATTCGATCGCGGCGCGCCCATGCTCGACGATAAAGCGTGTCGCCGCCTCGTCGCACAGGCCGCCGCCTGCGGTCAGCGTATCGCGCACGTGATTCTCGACGCTGTCCGCCGAATCGAGCACCGCGGCGATGCCGCCTTGCGCCCAGTCGCTAGCGCCTTCGGTCAGCGATCGCTTGGCGATCACAGCAACGCGCCGTGTCTGCGCGAGATTGAGCGCGACGCTCAAACCAGCCAGACCGCTACCGACAATCGCCACATCGAATTCCATTGCCCACATCTCCGTCTTTCGTTTTGCGATGACGGCGCGCGAACCGCACGCCGCGAAAACGACAAAGGATACGCGCCGCATCGCCCTGGCGAAAGCTGGCCAAACGGAATAGGGCGATTCGCGCGCGCCTTGCGGAGCTATCGCGAGGTCCGCGCAAAAACAAAAAAGCCTCGCACGAATGCGAGGCCTTTCATGTTTTTGCCTTCGTCAGGCTGGAGAGCCAAGATTACTTGATCTTGGTTTCCTTGTAGTCAACGTGCTTGCGGATGACCGGATCAAATTTCTTGATCAGCATCTTTTCCGGCATGTTGCGTTTGTTCTTCGTGGTCGTGTAGAAGTGACCCGTGCCTGCGGTCGATTCCAGCTTGATCTTGTCGCGTGCGCCTTTCGCCATGATTTACTCCTTAGGCTTCACCGCGTGCGCGCAAATCTGCGAGCACAGCGTCGATACCGTTCTTGTCGATCAGGCGCAGACCGGCGTTCGAAACGCGCAGACGCACCCAACGGTTTTCGCTTTCCACCCAGATACGGCGGTTTTGCAGGTTCGGCAGGAACCGGCGCTTGGTCTTGTTGTTCGCGTGGGAAACGTTGTTGCCGCTCATCGGCGCTTTCCCAGTTACTTGGCATACGCGTGCCATGAGAGCACTCCTAATACGCTAATTCTGAGTTCGAACGCCGTGAAAGTTTCCCGAAAAGAGCCGCGCTGAAAGTGTGCGAAGTTGCGCCGAATTTGCATCGAGACACTTCGCTACCACAGCTGCCTGACCTTTGCGGAACGCCTTGATGGCTTCGGAACAGGGGGTTGGAAATAGGCAAACCGGAATTCTAGCAGAAAAAAAGCCGCAAAATCAAACCTTATTTGCGATGCGGGACGCTGCGCCGTACGGCGGCCATTCCGCCTCCCGCGCTCGGGCGGGCTTGCGCGCGAGCCCCGGCCAGCCGGCGCGGGCGAACGAATATACGGTGTCCGCGCCGATCACCAGATGATCGATCAACTGCACATCGACGAGCGCGAGCGCGTCGCGCAGCGTCTGCGTGAGGCGGCAGTCGCTGGCACTCGGCTCGACGGCGCCGGACGGATGATTATGCGCGACGATCAGGCTGGCCGCGTTCGCGGCGAGCGCCCGCCGCACGATCTCGCGCGGATACACGGCCATGCGCGTGAGCGAGCCGCGCGCGCTTTCCTCGCAGCGGATCAGCCGATGCCGGGCGTCGAGAAACAGCGACACGAACACCTCCTGCGGCTGTCCGCCGATCAGAAGGCGCAGATAACTTTCGACCGCTTCGGGCGAATTCATTAGCGGGCGCTTGCGCATCTTGTCGACCAGCGAGCGACGCGCCATTTCCATGATCGCGAGTAATTGCGCTTTTTTCGCGGGGCCGATGCCGCGAATGCCGTCGAAGTCCGCATAAGTCGCGTCGAGCATCGCGCGCAGGGAGCCGAAGCGATCCAGCAGCGCCCGCGCGACGCTGAACACGTCGTGACCGGGCAGGCCAGAGCCGAGCACGAGCGCGATCATTTCGGTGTCCGACAGCACGTCGGGGCCCTGCTCGATCAGTCGCTCGCGCGGCATGTCGCGCCGGAGCCATTTACCCCGAAACAGTTGCCGCCGGCAGCGGGCGGTGGAGTCGGCGGCTTCTGACGGGGCCTCGGCCGACCGATTCGCGGCGGCTTTCACGCCGCCTCCGGCGCGTGCCGGCGCCTTCGGTCGTCGCAGCGTTGGCGCAGGTGTTTCGTCGATTGTGCTGGCGAAATCAGCCATATATATAGAGTCCTCCGCGTAAGGTTGACGGCGCACGCGGCGCAATGCGCCGCCGGGCCGTGCCGCCCTCGCGCGCGACGGACTCAAGCCGGCGCCCGCTAGGTGGCTTACAATAGACACTTTGCGCACGGCACGCCGACGGTTTGCCACACGCGTCGACTGCCCCGCGGCGCACGCGTGCAGCGCTTCGACTGAGCGAGCATTGCATGAGCATCATCGATATTTCCGAGGTGAAACCCGGTTCACACGTCACGCTGCATTACCGGCTTTCCCTTGCCGATGGCGCCGAAGTGATCAACACGTTCAACGACAAGCCGGCCACGCTGCTGCTCGGCGCCGGTCAACTGGCGCCGCCGCTGGAAGATATTTTGCTGGGTTTGAAGGTGGGCCGCCATTCGACCTTTCAGCTAGCGCCGGGCCAGGCGTTCGGCCCGCGCAATCCGGATCTGATCCAGCGCGTGTCCCTCGCCACGCTGCGGGAGAACAGCATGATCGGCGAGGATTTTTCCCCGGGTGACCTGATCGAATTCAACGCGCCGGGCGGCGGGCGCTATGCCGGCGTACTGAAGGAAGTTGGCGAAACGTCGGCCCTATTCGATTTCAATCACCCGCTTGCCGGCCAGGCGCTGGCGTTTGAAGTGAAAATCATCGGGATTCTGTAAACATGAGCATCACGGATACGACTCTTGCCGAAGCGGAGATCCTGCTGGCCCAGCCACGCGGGTTCTGCGCCGGCGTCGACCGGGCGATCGAGATCGTCGAGCGGGCCATCAAGCTGTATGGCTCGCCGATCTACGTGCGTCACGAAATCGTCCATAACGCCTATGTGGTCGAAGACCTGCGCAAGAAGGGTGCGATCTTCATCGAGAACCTGGACGAAGTGCCGGCGGGCAACACGGTGATCTTCAGCGCGCATGGCGTGTCGAAGGCCGTGCGCTCGGAGGCGGAGTCGCGCGGGCTGCGGGTGTACGACGCCACCTGTCCGCTCGTGACCAAGGTGCATATCGAAGTCGCGAAGATGCGCCAGGACGGTTTCGACATCGTGATGATCGGCCACAAGGGCCACCCGGAAGTCGAAGGCACGATGGGCCAGGCGGCCGAGGGCATGCATCTGGTCGAGGACATCGAGGATGTGCAGGCGTTGCAGCTCGCCGATCCGGAGCGGATCGCCTTCGTCACGCAAACCACGCTGTCGGTCGACGACGCCGCCGAAATCATCGGCGCGCTGAAGGCCAAGTACCCGTCCATCCGTGAGCCGAAGAAGCAGGACATCTGCTACGCCACGCAGAATCGCCAGGACGCAGTGAAGTTCATGGCGCCGCAGTGCGACGTCGTGATCGTCGTCGGCAGTCCGAACAGCTCGAATTCGAACCGCTTGCGCGAGCTCGCCGAGAAGCTCGGCGTGCCAGCCTATATGGTCGATTCGCCCGATCAGATCGATCCGGTTTGGGTCGAGGGCAAGCGCCGCATTGGCGTGACCGCCGGTGCGTCGGCGCCGGAGGTACTGGCGCAGGCGGTGATCGCGCGTTTGCGCGAACTGGGTGTGCGCAACGTGCGCGCGCTCGAGGGCATCGAGGAAAACATCGCGTTTCCGCTGCCACGCGGGCTCGGTCTGCCAGCCTGACAATCCGTTAGCTACACTGAAAGGAAAGCGCGCCCGTGGGCGCGCTTTTTTTATGCCCGTGCCCGACGAACCTCTGATTAAATTAAGTGCCACATCGAATGACCGGTCAACTTTCGGTGGTCTCGCGCACAAATTATTTTGAATGGTGATCGGGGCTTTTATCGATTTTGGCGCGATGCGTCCCCGTTTTAAGCTCGCCAAAGCTTTAAGACGGATTGAGAATGCACTGAATTGGTGCAATTTGCCGAGCGCGCGCTAAATGGTCATACCCGACGCAAAGCCCGGCCTATCCGGGATTCGCGCCGATCGCCCGCAACACTTGATGCCAGCGGGTTCGGCGCCGGTGCAACTGGTGCACGAAAACGGATCGCAACCAGGTTGCGCCTTTTGACGGATTTCGCTCTCAAAATCAGGTTGCAATGCAGGAAAACCCCACCGGTTCAACAATATTGCCACCCGCATAATTGGAGTTACAATGCGCGCGTTCTCAAGGCCTTGAGGTCCTGGACAGTGGATTTTGCAAGGCGCAGGAGACCTTACTTGATGCGAGTCAAATTTGCTTACGCCGTGTCCATCGCGGCCACGGTTGCGATGCTGACCGCGTGCGGCAAGAAACAGGATGGCGAAGCGGGAACGGGCACATCGGGGGCCTCGGCCGCGGCGGTTGCCGCCGCGAGCGAAGCGACTATCGTGAAGATCGGTCATGCGGCTCCGTTGACGGGCGGCATCGCGCACCTGGGCAAGGACAACGAAAATGGGGCGCGCCTCGCGGTCGAAGAAATCAATGCGCAGGGTTTGACGATCGACGGTCGCAAGATCCAGCTGCAACTCGACGCGCAGGACGATGCAGCGGACCCGAAAACCGGCACCGCCGTCGCGCAGAAGCTGGTCGACGATCACGTGGTCGCGGTGATCGGACACCTGAACTCCGGGGTCTCGATTCCGGCGTCGAAGATCTATAGCGACGCGAGCATCGTCGAGATCTCGCCGTCGTCGACGAATCCGGCCTATACGCAGCAAGGGTTCAAGACGACCTATCGGGTGGTCGCGACCGACGCGCAGCAGGGTCCGGCGCTCGCCAATTACGCGACGAAGGCGCTGGGCGCCAAACGCATCGCGGTCGTGGACGATGCGACCGCCTACGGCAAAGGTCTCGCGGACGAGTTCACGAAGACCGCCGAGGCGAGCGGCGCGAAGATCGTCGCGCGGGAGGCGACGAGCGACAAGGCCACGGATTTCCGGGCCATTCTCACGAAGATCAAGAGTGTTCAGCCGGACGCCATCATGTTCGGCGGCATGGACGCGACGGGCGGGCCGTTTACGAAGCAGGCGGCGCTCGGTATCAGGGCAAAAATCCTTGGCGGCGACGGTGTGTGTACCGACAAGGTAGGTGAGCTGGCGGGTACCGCCGTGCAAAACCTGGTCTGTTCGGAAGCAGGACTCGCGCTTTCGAAAATGACCAATGGAGCGGACTTCGAAAAGAAGTACGAGGACCGCTTCCACACGCCGGTGCAGATTTACGCGCCGTTCACGTATGACGCTGCGTACGTGATCGTCGATGCAATGAAGCGCGCTAATTCTATCGAGGCGCCCAAGGTGCTGGCTGCGATGCCTTCGACCGATTACAACGGGGTAATCGGCCACATCGCGTTCGACGACAAGGGTGATTTGAAAGAGGGCGCCATTACGCTTTACGACTTCAAGGACGGCAAGAAAGCAGTGCTCGACGTCGTAAAGATGTGATGACGGGAAGTTCGGCCTGACGGCACCGACACCATCCAACGGTGCCGTTTTTGCATCCGCCCGAGGTGAGCTCGCGACCGCGTCACGGTCGTCAGGGCAAGCCGGCAACGGATAACCCTTACCGGTCTTTTACATCAGTACCCGCAGTGCCGTTGAGATTCGTAGCGCATCACCGCCCACCGGCAGATGAAAAACGCGAATCCAGTCGCACGGGCTAAGGAGCATTAAATGGATATCTTCATCCAGCAGATCATCAATGGACTGGTGCTTGGCAGTGTCTACGCCATCATCGCACTGGGCTATACGATGGTTTACGGCATTCTGGGCATCATCAACTTCGCCCACGGCGACGTGTTGATGGTGGGCGCGATGGTTGCGCTTTCCGCCATAGGTGTGCTGCAGAACCACTTCCCCGGCCTCGGCAATGTGCTGACGCTCGTGATCGCGTTGATCATCGCGGCGGCGGTCTGCGCGGTGGTCGGCTACACGATCGAGCGGGTCGCCTACCGGCCGTTGCGGCGTGCGCCGCGTCTCGCGCCGCTGATCACCGCGATCGGTGTATCGATTCTGCTGCAGACGCTCGCGATGATGATCTGGTCGCGCAATCCGCTGCCGTTCCCGCAGTTGTTGCCTACCGACCCGCTCAACGTGATCAAGGCCACCGACACGACGCCCGGCGCCGTGATCTCGATGACTGAAATCGTGATCATCGTGGCGGCGTTCCTCGTGATGGGCGGCCTCCTGCTGCTCGTGCACAAGACCAGGCTCGGCCGTGCGATGCGCGCGATCGCCGAGAACCCGAACGTCGCGAGTCTGATGGGTGTGAACCCGAACTTCGTGATTTCGGCGACCTTCATGATCGGCTCGGCGCTGGCTGCGCTCGCCGGCGTGATGATCGCGTCCGAATACGGCAACGCGCACTTCTACATGGGCTTCATCCCTGGCCTGAAGGCCTTTACCGCGGCGGTGCTCGGCGGTATCGGCAATCTCGGCGGCGCGATGGTCGGCGGCGTGCTCCTCGGCCTGATCGAGCAGTTGGGTGCCGGCTATATCGGCGACCTCACGGGCGGCGTGTTCGGCAGTAACTACCAGGACGTGTTCGCGTTCATCGTGCTGATCGTCGTGCTGGTGTTCCGTCCGTCGGGCCTGCTCGGCGAACGTGTCGCGGATCGCGCCTGATCCCGGGCCACAAGGAGTCAACAATCATGACCTCAATTCAACCGATCGAGCCGTCCACGACGCTCATCCCCGAAAAGAACCGCACGAAGACGCTGACTATCGGTATTCTCACGGCGATCTTCGTGATCGCGGCGCCGATGGTCATCGGTGCCGCGGGCGGCAACTACTGGGTCCGCGTGCTCGACTTCGCGATGCTGTACGTGATGCTCGCGCTGGGCCTGAACGTGGTGGTCGGCTTTGCCGGCCTGCTGGACCTGGGCTACATCGCGTTCTACGCGATCGGCGCCTACACGGCCGCGCTGCTGAGCTCACCGCACCTCGCGACGCAATTCGCGTGGATCGCGCATCTCGCGCCGAACGGCATCCACGTGCCGATCTGGATCATCGCGCCGATCGCGATGGCGCTCGCCGCGATGTTCGGGATTCTGCTCGGTGCGCCGACACTGCGTCTGCGTGGCGACTACCTCGCGATCGTGACCCTCGGCTTCGGGGAAATCGTGCGGATCTTCATGAACAACCTCGACCGTCCGGTGAACATCACCAACGGCCCGAAGGGGATCACCGGGATCGATCCGGTGTCCGTCGGCGGCTTCAGCCTCGCGCAGACACACTCGCTGTTCGGCATGCAGTTTCCGTCGGTGTACCTGTACTACTACCTGTTCGTGCTGTGCGCGCTGTTCGTGATCTGGACCTGTACGCGTCTGCAGCATTCGCGGATCGGCCGCGCGTGGGCCGCGATCCGCGAAGACGAAATCGCGGCCAAGGCGATGGGCATCAATACCCGTAACGTGAAGCTGCTTGCGTTCGCGATGGGCGCGTCGTTCGGCGGCCTGTCGGGCGCCATGTTCGGCTCGTTCCAGGGTTTCGTGTCGCCGGAATCGTTCACGTTCTGGGAATCGGTCGTGGTGCTCGCCTGCGTGGTGCTCGGCGGCATGGGCCACATTCCGGGCGTGATCCTCGGCGCGGTGCTGCTCGCGGTGTTCCCCGAGTTCCTGCGCTCGACGATGGGTCCGCTGCAGAACATGATCTTCGGCCATGAAATCGTCGATACCGAAGTGATCCGTCAGTTGCTGTACGGCCTCGCGATGGTCGTGATCATGCTGTACCGCTCGGAAGGCCTGTGGCCCGCGCCGAAGCACGAAGACAGGATTGCGAAGCTGGCGAAGCGTGGCGGCAAGAAGCCGGTGCGCGCATAAGGTCCGGTGGAGAAAAAGACATGAGCGATAACGTAAGCAACAACGCGACGACCCGGCTGTCGGTGAAGGGCGTCAACAAGCGCTTCGGCGGCCTTCAGGCGCTTTCCGAGGTCGGCCTGCAGATCCGCGCGGGCGAGATCTACGGCCTGATCGGCCCGAACGGCGCCGGCAAGACCACCTTCTTCAATGTGATCACGGGTCTGTACACGCCGGATTCAGGCGAGTTCAAGCTCGACGGCGAGAGCTACACGCCGACCGCGGTCTATCAGGTCGCGAAGGCGGGCATTGCGCGCACGTTCCAGAACATCCGTCTGTTCGGCGGCATGACCGCGCTCGAAAACGTGATGGTCGGCCGTCATGTGCGCACGAAGCACGGTCTGCTCGGCGCGGTGTTCCAGACGCCGGCCGAACGCCAGGAAGAGCGCGAGATCAAGGAGCGCGCGCTCGAACTGCTCGACTACGTCGGCATTACGCAGTACGCGGACTATACGTCGCGCAACCTGTCGTATGGCCACCAGCGGCGGCTCGAAATCGCGCGTGCGCTGGCGACCGATCCGAAGCTGCTCGCGCTCGACGAACCGGCGGCCGGCATGAACGCCACCGAGAAGGTCGAGCTGACCAGGCTGCTCGACAAGATCCGTGCGGACGGCAAGACGATTCTGCTGATCGAACACGACGTGAAGCTCGTGATGGGTCTGTGCAATCAGATGACGGTGCTCGACTACGGCAAGGTGATTGCGCAAGGTTTGCCGCAGGACGTGCAGAAGGATGCGAAGGTGATCGAAGCTTATCTGGGTGCGGGGGTCCACTGATGTCCACGACGCAAGCAATGTTGAAAATCAAGGGCCTGCAGGTCAACTACGGTGGCATCCAGGCGGTCAAGGGTGTCGACCTCGAGGTCGGGCAGGGCGAACTCGTCACGCTGATCGGCGCGAACGGCGCGGGCAAAACCACGACGATGAAGGCGATCACCGGCCTGAAGGCGTATGCGGCCGGCGACATCGAGTACATGGGTCAGTCGATCAAGGGGTTGCCCGCGCATGAGCTTCTGAAGCGCGGTCTCGCGATGGTGCCGGAAGGGCGCGGCATTTTCGCGCGCATGTCGATCGTCGAGAACATGCAGATGGGTGCGTATCTGCGCAACGATGACGATGGCATCAAGTCGGACGTCGAGCGCATGTTCGGCTTCTTTCCGCGTCTGAAGGAGCGTGCATCGCAATACGCGGGCACGCTGTCGGGCGGCGAGCAGCAGATGCTCGCGATGGCACGCGCGATCATCTCGCGGCCCAAACTGCTGCTGCTCGACGAACCGTCGATGGGTCTGTCGCCGATCATGGTCGAGAAGATCTTCGAAGTGGTGCGCCTGATTTCCTCTGAAGGCATGACCGTGCTGCTCGTCGAGCAGAACGCGCGGCTCGCGCTGCAGGCGGCGAATCGCGGCTACGTGATGGACTCCGGTCTGATCACGATGTCGGGCGACGCGAAGCAGATGCTCGACGATCCGAAGGTTCGGGCCGCCTATCTGGGTGAATGAGTGGGTGAATAGTTGGACGTATGCCCTTTGCGCACACGTCCGGCTTGCAACGCGCCCAGCGATGCAATGTCGCGGGGCGCGTTTTATTTTTCTGGTTGGGACGTGAATTAAGGGAGTCGCCCGATAACCGAACTGATTTCGTCTTTTGTGAACGCACGCAGCGTTTGCGAGCGGACATTGCCGGCCGAGCCGAGTGCGAAGCCGAAGGCGAGGAAGCTCTGCTCGTCTGCCGCTTCGACGACCGAGACAACGTCGTATGCCCCTAACGTCCAGTAGATCTGCTTCATCTCGCAGCCAAAAGATTTCGCCATTTCCGCCGCCTGCCCGGCTCGCTCTGCACTGTTCTTGATCGTGCGGATACCCTGATCCGTAAATTGCAGGAGCACCACATAAGTCGCCATGAAGATTCCCCTTAGGATTCCAACGCGTTGGGACTCAGACGCATGAGCCGCCCCCGGGGGGGAAGGGTCGCGATTCGCCGCAAACCTGTCTTTCCAGCGCCGGCGTCGTCTCGTGCGTAAACGATTCTAGGCAATCCAACTGCTCGCCATCTGCTATTTGTCCGAATTCGCCGATACGTGCGCTGCTTGCGGGAGAACCATTGAAAAAGTCGCATGCGTCAAGCAACGCATGCGGCTTTCTTTAATCAGTCGTACGACGCGAATCAACTGGCCGGGGCCGCGTCGGCGTATTGGCCGAGCCGCTTGCCGAGGCTGATCACCGCATCGGTGCGATACCCGAGCGCATCGTAGAACGCCCGTATCTCAGCCGTTGCCGACGACAGTATCTGCAGGTTCAGCTTCGGACAACCAAGCTTCGTCAACTCGCTCTCGACGTGCGCGACGAGCCGCGTGCCGATGCCATGACGTCGCAGCGATGCGTCGACCGCGAGCGAATACAACCAGCCGCGGTGTCCATCATAGCCGCCCATTACGGTGCCGACGATGCGTCCATCGAGCACCGCGACGAAGAACAGCTCCGGTTGCGTCGCGAGCTTGTTGGCGATCGACTGACGCGGGTTGCGCTGCGGTCGCGTCACGTCGCGATACTCGGGAAACACGTCCTGCCATAGCGCAATCACGGCTTCGGTATCGGTCGCGTCGAAGCGGCGGATCGACAGCGTCGTGTTCGTCGTCATCGGTGCGCTCCGTGGTTGATTACAGCGAGTCGAGAACCGAGCGCAGCATCGCCAGCATCCGGTCGATTTCTTCGGTCGTCACGTTAAGCGCCGGCATGAAGCGCAGCAGGTTCGGACGCGCGGCGTTCAGCAGCACGCCGTCGGGTTGCATGTCGCGCGCCTTCTCGACAATCTGGTTGCCGATGTCCTTGTCGAGCAGCAGCGCGCGCAGCAGACCCTCGCCGCGCTCGCCCTTGAAGCCGCGCTCCTCGGACAGCTCGAGCAGCTTCGTGCGCAGATATTCGCCGCGCGAGCGCACGCCTTCGAGGAAGCCCGGCGCCGTCAGTTGCGAGATCACCGAGTAGCCGACCGCGGTCATCAGCGGATTGCCGTTGTAGGTGCCGCCCTGATCGCCCGCTTCGAACACGGCGATTTCCGCCTTCGACAGCAGCGCCGCGAGCGGCACGCCGCCGCCGATGCCTTTGCCGAGCGTCATGATGTCCGGCTCGATGCCCGACAGCTGATACGCGAACAGCGTGCCGGCGCGACCGCAGCCGCTTTGCACTTCGTCGACGATCAGCAAGATGTTGTGTTTTTTCGTCAGCTCGCGCAGTTGCTGCATGAACTCGCGGGTTGCGGGGATCACGCCGCCTTCGCCCTGGATCGGCTCGAGCATCACCGCGACGGTCTTCGCGTTGATCAGCTTTTCCACCGACGCGATGTCGTTCAGGTCCGCCTTCGGGAAGCCCGGCACCTGCGGCGCGTAGATCGTGTCCCAGCCCGGCTTGCCGCTGGCCGACATCGTCGCGAGCGTGCGGCCGTGGAAGCTGTGGTCGAACGTGATGATCTCGAACGCGCCGTCCTTGAACTTTCTGCCCCACTTGCGCGCGAGCTTGATCGCGCCTTCGTTCGCCTCGGCGCCGCTGTTCGCGAAGAACACCTTGTCGAAGCAGCTGTGCTGCGTGAGCAGGTCCGCTAGCTTCGCCATCGGCTCGTTGTAGAACGCGGGCGACGGGTTGATCAGCAGCTTGGCCTGCTGGTTCAGCGCTTCGATCATGCCGTCGTTGCAGTGGCCGAGACAATTGACCGCCCAGCCCTGAATGAAATCCAGGTAGCGCTTGCCATTGTTGTCGTAAATCCACGAGCCTTTGCCGTGCGTGAAAACGATTTCAGGCCGGTTCGTGATGTACATCAGCGAATCGATTGGATACTCATTGAAATTCATGACGGCAGGCTCCAGGCAAAAGGGTAAGAGCAGGGTGAAGAAACGGTGACGATTTGGCCAATAAAAACGGCGGCCGGAAAAACAGAAAAGCCACGGCATGCCGTGGCTTTCATGATTCGAACAGCTTGCGCCCAGGTTTTGTGTGGCGCGAGTCCGTGACGAAGCCAGCGGCGTCCCTAAGGGAGCGGCGAGCGGCGACGTCGGAATTCGGACTGGATGCGGTTCATGCGCGAAAGAATACGACAAGAAAAGCGCTGGTGTAAACCATGAATTTGCACTGGCGCTGCATCGGGGGGAATTTGCCGCCGTGCAATCAGACCGCGTTCGCGAGATCGGCCGCGCTGGTGAACGAGTCCGCGTAGAACTCGTCTTCCGGCAGCTGGTGATGCTGCGTGAAGTCGCGCAGCGCCGATTCGACCATCACCGGCGCGCCGCATGCATACACCTGGTAGGCCGACAGATCGGGCAGATCCTCGATCACCGCCCGATGCACGAAGCCCGTGCGGCCCGTCCATGCGTCGCCCGCATCGGGCTCGGAGAGCACCGGCACGAACTTGAAGTTCGGAATCTCGCGCGCCCATTGCTCGGCGAGTTCGAGCAGATACAGGTCTTTCTTGCGGCGCGCGCCCCAGTAGAGCGTCATGGGGCGCGTCATGCTCTTGAACACCGCATGCTCGACGATCGCCTTCAGCGGCGCGAAACCGGTGCCCGACGCGAGCAGCACGATCGGCTTGTCCGAGTCTTCGCGCAGGAAGAACGTGCCGAGCGGCGCTTCGAAGCGCAGGATGTCGCGCTCCTTCATCGTGTTGAACACATGGTCGGTGAACGCACCGCCGGGCATGTGGCGGATGTGCAGTTCGACCGGGCCTTCGACGTGCGGCGCGCTCGCCATCGAATAGCTGCGGCGCTTGCCGTCCTTCAGGGTGAATTCGAGGTACTGGCCGGCCAGATATTGCAGACGTTCGTTGGCGGGCAGTTGCAGCTTCACGACGATCACGTCGTCGGCCTTGCGCTCGATCGCGTTCACGCGGCACGGCAGCTTCTTGACCTGCACATCGCCGACGCCGGCCACTTCGCGGATGTCGACTTCGAGATCGGAGCACGCGGTCGCGCAGCACAGGAGCGCCATGCCGCGCGTCTTTTCGTCGTTCGACAGCGCCGACGACGAGTGCGCGCGCTGTTCGACCTCGCCGCTCACGACCGTGCCTTTGCACGAACCGCACGCGCCGTTCTTGCAGCCGTACGGCAGGCCGATGCCTTGACGCAGCGCTGCGGAGAGCACCGGTTCGTCCTGTTCTACCTGAAACTGCCGGCCGGTTTGCCGGAGCGTGACGTTAAATGCCATAAAGTGTTCGGAATCGAAAATTCGGAATCGTAATGGGACCCGCCGGATCAACCGCGCGGTACCTGTTGCGTGTGACCGCTACAATGCGCCCACCATGAAAGCGACACGAAACTTCCGCCGGCCGCGCGTGCTGATCGTAGGATGCGGCGACGTCGGCATGCGCTGCGTGTCCCTGTTGCGGCCGCGCGCGCGTATCTTCGCGTTGACGAGCCATGCCGCGCGCTGCGATGAGTTGCGCGCCGCGGGCGTGATGCCGCTCGTCGGCGATCTCGACGCGCGCGGCAGCCTCAAACGGCTCGCGCGCCTCGCGCCCACGGTGCTGCATCTCGCGCCGCCGCAGAAGTCCGGCGACGACGATCGACGCACTCGCGCGCTGCTTGCGACGTTAGGTGCCGCGGGCCGCATGAACGCTTGCGCGGCGAGGTCGTCCGTCGCGCCGATCGCGCGGTTGCGCCGTGCGCGCGCTTCAGGTCTGGACGCTGAAACACCCGATATTGTACCCGACGGGGTGCGCCGGACCGGCGCTTCGCGCGCACCGGTGCGCATCGTTTACGCGAGCACGACGGGCGTCTACGGCGATTGCGGCGGCGCGTGGATCGACGAAACGCGCGCGCCGCGGCCCGCGAATGCGCGCGCCAAACGTCGCGTGTCGGCCGAGCGGCAGTTGCGGCGCGCGACGGCGCGCGGCAGCGTCGCCACGAGCATCGCGCGGATCCCGGGCATCTATGCACGCAACCGTCTGCCGCTCGCGCGGCTCGAAAGAGGCACGCCGGCGCTCGTCGATGCCGACGACGTCTACACGAATCACATCCACGCCGACGACCTCGCCGCGATCCTCGTGCGTCTCGCCACGCATGGCCGGCCCGCGCGCGCACTGCACGCGTCCGACGATTCGTCGCTGAAAATGGGGGAGTATTTCGATGCGGTCGCCGATGCGTTCGGGCTCGCGCGCCCGCCGCGCATCACGAGAGAGCAGGCGGAGCAGCAGATCGATCCGATGCTGCTGTCGTTCATGCGCGAGTCGCGCCGGCTCGTGAACCGGCGTCTGAAGGAGGAATTGCGGGTACGTCTGCGCTATCCGAGCGTCGAGGATTTTTTGCGCGAGGCGAACGGGAAACGCGGCTAGGCCGGCAGCAGAAACAAAATACCGCCCCGCGAGGGCCGGGTTGCCCCGCAAAGCGTATCCGCCGCACCGCATCAATGCGCCGCGCAAAACGAGCTGCGCGGTCCAACCGGCATCAGCTCAGCGCAGGCAGCACTTCCAGCAACAGGAAGCACAGCATGCCGCCGATCAATGCGCCGATCAGATTCGGATGGTACTTGTGCCGCAGCCGCATGATGACCAGCAATCCGCCGACCAGCAGCAGCGCAAGGCAGATGAACACGATCATCGCGTGCGAAAACGCCATCGTGCCGTCGATTTGCATGACGCCCCTCCTTGAAACCTTTGTAGTCGTTTGTTTAGACGAGTATAGGGCGACATGTAAGCACCGGCATGCTGCAACGCAACGGCCTAGGTTCGGTGCACCGCAATGCGCGCGGGCTTTCTCCGGCGCATCAAGGGCTTAGGCGGGCGCTCGTTGGGGCTAGTCGTTTACCCGGCCCGCAGCGCGGCAAGAGCCGCTGCGTCGAGCCATTGCCATGCGCCGGGCGCGAGCGCCGCGGGAAGCGCGAGCCCACCGATCCGTTCGCGATGCAGCGCCTCGCAGCGGTTGCCCGAGGCCGCGATCATCCGCTTGACCTGGTGGTATTTGCCTTCGAGCACGGTGAGCGCGAGCGTGTGAGTGTCGCGCGCCTGGGCGTCGAGCGCGGCGCTCGGTTTCGTTTCGCCGTGCAGCAGCACGCCGTCGCGCAGCGCGGCGAGCTGCGCGTCGTCGAGCGGATGGCGCGTGGTCGCGACGTAGAGCTTCGGCACCTTGCGTTTCGGCGACGTGAACTGATGCACGAACTTGCCGTCGTCGGAGAGCAGCAGGAGGCCCGTGGTGTCCTGATCGAGACGGCCGACGCACTGCACGCCGCGCTCGGCGAACTGCGGCGGCAGCAGGCTGAACACGCTCGGATGATGCTGCGGATCGCGCGAGCATTCGTAGCCGATGGGCTTGTTCAGCAGCAGATACGCGTGCTCGCGATACGGCCATTCGACGTTGTCGACGCTAAAGCGCAACGCGCCGCCATCAATAGCGAAATCGGCGTCGGCATCGGTGCAAATCGCACCGTCGACGCTGACGCGGCCGTCGCCGATCAGCGCACGGCATTGGCGGCGCGAACCGAAACCTTGAGTAAAGAGAATGCTTTCGAGATTCATGGCGAGCGAAGAATAACACCGCAAGAAGCGGAGCGCCCCGCAGGCCCTGAGCGCCGACGATGAATGCCTCACGTCAAAACCTCGGGAGTGCATCGATGTCCGCCACGTCTTCCCCTTCGTCGTCTTCGCCGTCCAATGCGCGACGTCTGCCCCGCGCATTCCAGCGCCTCGCCTGGTCGAACCTGTGCGCGCAATCGGCGGAGCAGATCAGCCTCGCCGCCGCACCGCTCGTCGCGGTGTTCGCGCTCGGCGCCGACGCGCGCGATACCGGTCTGCTGCAAACCGCGCAGACGCTGCCGTTCCTGTTGCTGTCGATGCCGCTCGGCGTCTGGGCCGACCGCCGCTCGCGCCGCGTGCTGATGACGCTCGCCGAGAGCGTGCGGGTCTGCGCGATGCTGTGCGTGCTGCTGCTGGTGCTCACGCATGCGTTGAACCTGCCGCTGCTCGCCGCGCTCGGCTTCGTCGCCGCGACGGGTACGGTCGCCTACAACGTTGCGGCGCCGTCGCTGGTGCCGTCGATCGTGCCGCGCGACGCCTATGCGAGCGCGAACGGCCGGCTCGAACTCGCGCGCAGCGTCGCGTATTCGGCGGGGCCGGCGCTGGGCGGCGTGCTGGTCGGCTGGATCGGCGCGGGTTGGGCGTATGGCGGCGCGGCGATGTTGTCGGCGTTCGCGGTCGCGTTGCTGGCGGGATTGCACGAGCCGCCGCGCGCGGCCGCGCCGCGGTGGCACTTCATGCTGGAGCTGCGCGACGGCACGCGCTTCGTGCTGCGCGATCCGTTGCTGTTGCCGATGCTGCTGACCGCCGTGTTCTTCAATCTCGGCTTCTTCATCATGCAGGCGGTCTATGTGCCTTACGCGGTGCATCGGCTGGGGCTCAATGCCTCGGCGGTCGGCGTGACGCTCGGCGCGTACGGGGCCGGCATGGTCTGCGGCGCGCTCGCCGCGCCCGCGGTCGCGCGGCGTCTCGCATTCGGCCGTCTGCTGATCGTCGGACCGTCGTGCGGCCTGCTCGCGTCGCTCGTGATGGTGGCGACGCTGATCGTCCCATCGTTCTGGCTCGCGCTCGCGAGCTTCTTCCTGCTCGGCGCGGGACCAATCCTGTGGGTCGTCGGCTCGACCACGCTGCGTCAGGCGATCACGCCCGAACGGATGATCGGCCGCGTGTCCGCGCTGATCAGCACCGCCACCTACGGCGCGCGGCCGGTGGGCGCGCTGCTCGGCGCCGCGCTCAGCGCGCGCTGGAGCATCGACGTGTGTCTGGTCGCGGCGTCGCTCGCGTTCGTCGTGCAGGCGCTGATCATCGTGATGTCGCCGGCGGCGCGGCTCCTGGGCATTCCCGAACAGAGCGCGGCGGCGTGCTGAGCGGCGGAGCGCGGCACGCGGTGAAGCCACCCCTCGCCCCGATGAAAATGGATTTTCACCGGGGTGCAACAGGGCTCGGCTGCCGAACCCCCTTGTCTGAAGGGCCGTAGGCCGCCCCAGTTATTGGGATGTCGCACACTGAACATCAAGGGCCTACGCGTAGCCGCGCCACATGTGTCAGAGTGGGTGCGACAAAGTTCGTGCGACTGGCCTACGTTCGCGCCAAAGTTGTAGCATGTCTCCGGCCGCGATCGGCCGGAGCCGACCCGTTGCAGCCCCCTAGCGAGGTTCAGCAGATGTCTCAATGTGCCTGGAAAACGGCCACTGACCGTCCGGAATGCGAAGAGCAAGCCCAGCCTTAGCCTATCTGTCGTCGCACGTCTCTGGAACAGGGCGCGCACCTAAGTGTTCAAAAAGCCGGATAGTGAATGCGCGAATGCACGCGCCTGTTCATCATATGTTTCGCACAAGTGTAAGAACATTTCGTCTTCTGACACGATCCTGTTTCGAATCAATGCAGCGTACAAATTCTTTCCATTTTGATTATCGATGCCTGGATTTTCTTCTATAGACAAACGAGGCCAATGATTTCCATCAGTGTATTCGATGAAAATTTGTTTTTCTATACTCTCCCATGGAAGAAACTCAATATTGTGTCGATCTCTCGCGTAACGGAGTGCACGTTGATCGCCGTCGAGAACGGAAATTACATTGCCTTCGGTAGAAAAGAAGTTTTGATCGGAATTCCTATCCATCAATCTAACGGTATTCGTCCCGCCACCAATAAATATAATCTTGTACTTATAAAATGTCCTCAAGAGATATCGCTTAATGACAAATTCTATGAAATTTTCCAGTACATCATCCTCAGTGAGGATGTACTTGTCCCAGCCTGCAAAACCAAATAGCAAGCTCTTTGCATAATTGAAAGAAACGGGCTGAATATCGAGCACCCCATCCTTTGACTCGATGTAGTGTAATTCTTCGGCTTGCAGTGTTTCCATCATCGCGAGAGAGTGCGTTGTGAATACAATGTTTACCGCGTACTTTTGGCAATACACCCTTAGCTGCGCGACAAGTTTCGTCTGCGCAGCAGCGTCAAGGGAAATATCAATCTCGTCGATAACGATTAGCTTTCTGCCAGCAACTATATTGCGATAGAGAGATATTAGAAAATACTCACCAGAGCTAAAATAATCCTCTCGAATATATCTGCTTTCATCAAGAATTTGGCAATAGTAAGATTTCTTCTTAATGACAATGCAACGCAAATTATCAAACTTATTGTTATCGTAAATTGTATGAAGGAAATCGATCAACTCGTCGGGGCGCGTGTAACTTTCTATGACGATGTTACGTCTGATTTCGTGGTCTGCATCACTGATACTCTGGAAAAAATTGAATCGATCACCATAGGGCATGGGTAGCTCGACTTCGAGGCTGTCGCGAAGTTGCTGAGCAACGACTGTCTTACAATTTAGGCTCTGAAGTTTGGGATCGAACGTAAATACGTATTCATATGGATCGCACGAGTAAATAATTTTGCTCGACGTCGAGAAAATGCTATCAACGGCTGTTTTCTTGAAAGTGTCTGCTATGCGAAGATTGCGCAGCGCCTTAACGAGAGTGGTCTTCCCAATCCCGTTGCGCCCAACGAGACAGGTAATTCCATTTGCGTCGAGATCAAGAGTCAGCTCTGCGGAGCGGACATGTTGCACGTTCTCAATTTTCAGGATCAGGTTCATCTCGATCCTTGGTGAATAAGTGTGTCGATTACGGTGACGCCATATTTCTTCCTGAGCTTATCAAGGTATGCGGAATCGACAGTATTCACATAATTCACATAGCCGGAAAGTTGCTCCGTGGCTTTGGAAAGATCCGCCTCTAAAAAGTCACGGAGTTTCGCACTGTCTGTAATGTAAAAATGAAGCATCGTTTCGATTTGTTGCTTCAATTTAATATCGACAGACACGGTACCGTTCGGCAGTATAACTAGGCCGAGAAGCTTTATTTTTCGACCAATGCTGGTAATCTTCGTTTTTTCTGGATTGAGTCTTAGGTGATCTAATTCGACAGATTTTAGCGTGTTTTCGATGGCAGCCGCGAGGTTGTTAAGGCCATCCCTATTTTGAGACGAGACGATGATGTCATCGGAGTATCGCGTGTAGACCATTCCATGATTGACGCAATAATCCTCAAAGTTATCGTCGAACCGATGCAAAACCGCATTACTTATGAGCGGCGAGGAAGGAAATCCAATTGGCAAGGCACCGCCGATAGTAACCAGTTCGATAATGCGATCAACGTGATCCATGAGGTCGGCGATCGGTGTGCGCGCCGCGGCGCTTTCGATGACGGAGCGCACCATCATTGAATCAATACTGGGGAAAAAATCCTGAATGTCGGCCTGGAAAAAGTGCTTGTTATGCGCATGCTTTTTTACGGCTTCGACAACATTCACACCTTTTCGGTAGGAAAATACGACCCGCTCATTGACATCGAGGTACTCGAACAGAAACAGTTTGAGGAAGCTGTGATATATCTTCATCGTCTTGTCTGGTGCGTAGACAAGACGTTCCTTCGACGCTTGGGTTCTGCCAACGTTGAGCGGTTTATATCGCGTATCTAAGGCTTCGCCTATGAAGTCACGATATTCGTATTTACCGTGGTACATCGCCCGAAACAGCTCTGCGAGTGGCTTCTTGGTCATAGAGACGCGTGAGTTAAGGTCGACGGGCCCGTTTCGCGACGCGCGAAACCAGCAGCCTAATGCATTATGCCGTCAGATGGCAGAGCCGGGGGAGCAGAACGGAGAGAGGGAGAAGGGGGCTGCTGCCAGCAGTTACAATTTGGGCGGCGGCCTCGAAGAAGCGCACCGCCCAATCGTAAAGTGGATGCAGAGCCGGGAGAGGCCAGACATAAGACCGGAGATGCTCCTAGTCGCTGGCATGCAAAGAGCTTAACGCAACTCACCTTGAAGTGCAAACGCATAGGCGGGTCGTGTGGTCCGACTCCGTGGACAGTCTTGTCCACCGATGAGGCTGCCTTCAAATTGTCCGTCCGGGAGCTAGCACACACGATTTGACTGCTATTAGTGCGTAGGTGGCCACTGTGAGCATCCGTCCCAATGTCGGTTCTTGGCCGAACCCTGTCCGATAGCTGAATTGAGAACCGCTTGCCGGCCCGCAGCGGATGATCGTCGCAAGTCGGACCCACAACGGCCAATTAGCTGTATTAGCCGACCGACCGAGGCGTCTACTTCCTGTTCTGAAACGGACGGCCGCAGTCCTCTCCGTCATGCAGGCGTTACCACGGCGGGTAGAAGGTATTGCCGAAACGCACTGGCATTCGCTGGCGTGCAGCAAGTCCATCCAACGCTGCTTGTCTCAACTCAACATATTGGCCCGCTATACCGTCAGTGGCGATCAACAGAGCGCACCCCATGACAGTCCCGGCGATCGTGGGAAACGATCCTGCACCGTGTAACGAACTATTTCGCCAATCGGCCAAAGCATCTGGCCCAGGCTTGTCCTCCAATTGCACTAGGCGACCGAATATTTCATCCAGATATCGCCCAGCCGCCTCCCCGGCAACCCTCGCTCGATAGAGCATCAGCAAGTCTCGGATGCTATTGCATTGCCCATTGCCGCGCTGCTCGGGGCGGTACGCCCTCAATCGTCCCGACTCCCCGCCACGCCTCGGTACCTCAAACTCCGCCAAAACGCGCCCGCTCATGTCGACAAATTCCGCGCACTTCAACTTGATGAGCCCCTCCAGCACGGGAAACGCGAGATACGTAAGCGTCAACAACGAATTCACAGTCAACTCTTGTACATGTACGCTTTGAATCTGCGTGATCAAGGCTTCTCGATGCCAATCGCTCGGACGCAAGCCCGGATTTCGAGCTGTTACCAATGCACAGTGGATTGCCGTCGACAGCAGTTCACGAAGCTCGGACTGTTCAGGCTGAAACACGTCAGCACGGCGACATAAGAGAACCTCCGCGCACCACGACCACAGTAGCTGATGGTCCGCGTCGACAACCGTAGTGAGTCCTGGCAATAACACGACCTTAGTTAAGCCCACAATCGCCGCGCACAGCGCGTCAAACTCTACCTCATGAAAGTTGACGCCATTTTTGTGAAGGCGGAAACGTTCGGATGCGCCGCCAATGGCCGTGCCACCGCCCGGTTGCGTTACTGCCGCCAACCAGTCATCACATAGCCGTGTGATTTGCTCTGCCGTTGCGGGCATACCACTAGCCTCATGTTTTTTGATGTTCCATCTTCTCACGGACAGCCAAAGTTTTGACACGGCCAGCGACCTTTCGGTTGCGACCGTTGCGGCGAGGGGCCGATAGGCTTTCGTGAAGAGACCGCCGGGAACTAGGTGCGACTGACCGTCCGTGGCCGACCTCTGCCTTCCGACAATCGGTACTCGCACCCAGGGGTCCTTTGACCCAATGCGCGCTCAGCGGTGGCTTTCAACAGTGCGGCGCCCGTGCGACCGCGGCGCCAAAACGATAGGCCATTCGCACTAACTCTGTCGGTCAATCGTAGAACTATGGCGCCAGTCGCGCTTACTTTGGCGCCTACGAGGGCTTCGGTCGGTGAAAACCCTCGAAATAATGAAAATGAATTTTTTTCGGCGCGTGTTTCATGTAAATATAATTTCATCCCATTCGCATAGAACAACCGCGCCTGTCCGCTCGCATGATCCATCACCCGTCCGCTGTGTCGAACCCCGTCGAGGAGGCCATTGCCGCGCGCATCACCGCTGCGATGCCGACGCTCACGCCGATCCACCAGCGCATGGGCGAGTACGTGCTGGCCCATCTGTTCCGCGCGGCGACGATGCGTATCGACGAGCTCGCGAGCGTGGTCGGCGCGTCGGTCGCGAGCGCGAATCGCTTTGCGCGCGCGCTCGGCTTCGACGGTTATCCGCAGTTTCGCGAGGCGCTCGTGCGTGGCTTCGAGGCGACGCTCGCGCCGGTCGAGCGGCTGCGCAGCGCGCAGGAAACGCTCGCGGCCGGTGACGATCTGATCGACGCGTCGCTCGAGCAGGCCGCCAACAATCTGCACGCGACGCGTACGTCGATCGATCGCGCGACCGCCGACGCCGCCGTCGACGCAATCATCGCCGCGCGTCGCGTATTCGTGATCGGCTTCGGCGCCAGCGCGTTTCTCGCGAGCCTGATGGAGCACGGACTGCTGCCGTATCACGACAACGTGCATTCGCTGGCGCTGAGCGGCGGGCCGTCGCATGCGGCGCGGCACCTCGTGGGTTCGGGCCCGGGCGATCTCGTGATCGGCATCGCGTTTCCGCGCTATGTCGAGGACACGATCGAGCTCGCGCGCCGCGCCTCCGAACGCGGCGCGCGCGTGCTCGCGCTCACCGACGGTCCGCGCTCGCCGCTCGTGCGGTTCGCGGACCTGGCGCTGTATGTCCGCACCGACCGGCGTCTCGCATCGAATGCCGATTCGGCCGTGCTCGCGGTCATCGAGGCGTTGTGCGACGCGGTCGCGTATCGCGCGCAACGCTCGGTCAAGGCGGCCGCCGAGGTCAGCGAGTTCGTGCTGCCGTGGCTGTTCGATCCGCAGTCGGGCGCTGCCGGCGCTGCGCAGGAGCCGGCGCGCGCCCTGAGCAAAGCCGCGCGCGCGAGGGCTGCAAGGCTAAAACACAGCGACGGCGCAAAGGCCGACAGCACCCAAGCCAGAAGCACGAAAGCCAGGGATGCCGAAGCAAAAGCCATCACAGCACCCCGCACTCCCCGAACCACCCGCACTCCACGATCCAAACGATGAACTCCAACGCAGTCATTGCCATTCACGGCGGGGCCGGGACGATCCTGCGCACGTCGATGTCGGCCAGCGCCGAAACCGGATATCACGCGGCGCTCAACGCGGTGCTGAGCGCTGGCCAGCGCGTGCTCGCCGACGGCGGCAGCGCGCTCGACGCGGTCAGCGAAGCGGTGCGGCTGCTCGAAGACTGCGCGCTCTTCAATGCGGGCCACGGCGCGGTCTACACGGCGGCCGGCACGCACGAGCTCGACGCCGCGATCATGGACGGCCGCACGCTCGACGCGGGCGCGATCTGTTGCGTGAAGCGCGTGCGCAATCCGATTCTCGCCGCGCGCCGCGTGCTCGAGCGCAGCGACCACGTGCTGTTCACCGGTGACGGCGCGGAAGCGTTCGCGGCCGCGCAGGGGCTCGAGTTCGTCGACAACAGCTACTTCGATACCGACGCGCGCTATCGCCAATGGCAACTGGCGCGTAAGCAGCAGCGTCCGATGCTCGATCACGACGCCGCGACGCTCGCGTCCACGGCTTCGAGCAACGACGACCCGACGCCGCACGAGCCGATCGATCCGAATCGCAAGTTCGGCACCGTCGGCGCAGTCGCGCTCGACCGCCACGGGCATCTCGCCGCGGCGACCTCGACGGGCGGCGTGACCAACAAGCAGGTGGGCCGCGTCGGCGATACACCGCTAATCGGCGCGGGCTGCTACGCGGACGACGCGACCTGCGCGGTATCGACCACCGGTTCCGGCGAAATGTTCATGCGCATGGTCGCCGCCTACGACGTCGCCGCGCAGATGGCCTATCGCCAGGTCTCGCTCGAAGAAGCCGCGCACGACGTCGTGATGAACCGCTTGCCGAAGATCGACGGACGCGGCGGCCTCGTCGCCGTCGACGCGCGGGGCAACGTCACGCTGCCGTTCAATACCGAGGGTATGTACCGCGGTTTCGCGCGGCTCGGCGAAGCGCCGGTGACGGCGATCTATCGCTAGCCGCTGGCGCGTGTCGCCACATGCCTGAGGCCCCGTTAGCCGCGTTCGAATTCAAAGCAAAGGAACCACCGTGCCGACTTCCTCGCACACCGCCAGCCCGCTTATCGAAACCCTGCCGCCGCAGCGCGTGCTCGCGGTCGACGATCTGACGGTCGCGTTCCGCCGCGGCGATTCGACCTTCAACGCGGTGCGCAATCTGTCGTTCACGGTCGAGCGCGGCGAGACGCTCGCGATCGTCGACGAATCGGGCTCGGGCAAGTCGGTCACGTCGCTGGCGCTGATGCGGCTGATCGAGCATGGCGGCGGCCGTCTTGCCGGCGGCAGCATCGCATTCCGGGGGCGCGACGGCAGCGTGCTCGATCTCGCGAAGGCGTCGTCCGGCACGATGCGCACGGTGCGCGGCGCCGACATCGCGATGATCTTCCAGGAGCCGATGACCTCGCTCAATCCGGTCTTCACGGTCGGCGATCAGATCAGCGAGGCGATCGCGCTGCACCAGGGCAAGAGCCGCGAGGCCGCGCGCGCCGAAACCTTGCGTCTGCTCGAGATCGTGCGGATTCCCGAGGCAAGGCGCGTCGCGGCGCGTTACCCGCATCAGCTGTCGGGCGGTATGCGCCAGCGCGTGATGATTGCGATGGCGTTGTCGTGCAAGCCCGCGCTGCTGATCGCCGATGAACCGACCACCGCGCTCGACGTGACGATCCAGGCGCAGATCCTGCAACTAATTCGCGGCTTGCAGGACGAGATGAACATGGGCGTGATCTTCATTACGCACGACATGGGCGTGGTTGCCGAAGTGGCCGACCGCGTGCTCGTGATGTATCGCGGCGAGAAGGTCGAGGAGGGCGGGTCGGACGCGCTGTTCGCCGCGCCGTCGCATCCGTACACGAAGGCGCTGCTCGCGGCGGTGCCGCGGCTCGGCTCGATGCAGGGCACCGATCAGCCCGCGCGCTTTCCGATCCTGAGCGTCGAGCAGGCCGGCGCGAACGGCGCCGATGCCGTGGTGCAGCCGGCGGCGGCTGTCGCCGAAGAAGCGCAGCCGCTGGTGCGCGACGACACGCCGCCGATCCTGCGCGTGCGCGATCTGGTCACGCGCTTTCCGGTCCGTAGCGGCCTGTTCGGCCGTATGACGGGCCGTGTGCATGCGGTCGAAAAAGTCAGCTTCGATCTGCGGCCCGGCGAAACGCTCGCGCTGGTCGGCGAGTCGGGCTGCGGCAAGTCGACCACGGGCCGCTCGCTGCTGAGGCTCGTCGAAAGTCAGAGTGGCTCGATCGAATTCGCTGGCAAGGAAATCAGCTCGCTGACCGGGCCCGCGTTGCAGGCGCTGCGCCGCGATATCCAGTTTATTTTCCAGGATCCGTTCGCGTCGTTGAATCCGCGCTTGACCGTCGGCTTCTCGATCATGGAGCCGCTGCTCGTGCATGGCGTCGCGCAGGGTGGACAAGCGCAGGCGCGCGTCGCGTGGCTGCTCGAGAAAGTCGGTTTGCCGGCCGAGGCCGCGCGCCGCTATCCGCATGAGTTTTCGGGCGGGCAGCGTCAGCGTATCGCGATTGCTCGCGCGCTCGCGCTGAATCCGAAGGTCGTGATCGCCGACGAATCGGTGTCCGCGCTCGACGTCTCCGTGCAGGCGCAGATCGTCAATCTGATGCTCGACCTGCAGCGCGAGCTCGGCGTCGCGTATCTGTTCATTTCGCACGACATGGCGGTGGTCGAGCGGGTCAGCCATCGCGTCGCGGTGATGTATCTCGGCCAGATCGTCGAGATCGGTCCGCGTCGCGCGGTGTTCGAGGCGCCCCAGCATCCGTACACGAAGAAGCTGATGAGCGCGGTGCCGGTCGCCGATCCCGCGCGCCGTCACGCGCAACGCATGCTCGCCGCCGACGATATTCCGAGCCCGATTCGCGCGCTGCACGACGAGCCGGTCGTCGCGCCGCTCGTCGCGGTGGGCCCGGATCATTTCGTCGCGCAGCATCGCGTCGGCGGCGCTTATTGAGCGAAGCGCCGCATCGCGTTAAAGCAAAAAGATCCGAAGCAAAACCCGCAGCACCCGCAGCCGAAGCACAAGCCAACCATAACGACCCTGTCACACCCTTAACTCGCAGCCTGGAGCAATCTCATGAAGCTGCTGTTCCCGTCGTCTCCGTTTCGTTTGCGCGCGCTCGTCAGCGGCGGCGCGGTGGTGTTCGCGACGCTCGCGGGCAATCTGGCGCACGCCGAAACGACGGCCGTGATGGCCGTCGCGTCGACCTTCACGTCGCTCGATCCGTACGACGCGAACGACACGCTGTCGCAGGCGGTCGCGAAATCGTTCTATCAGGGGCTGTTCGGCTTCGACAAGGACATGAAGCTCGTCAACGTGCTCGCCGACAGCTATGAGGCGAGCCCCGACGCGCGCGTCTATACGATCAAGCTGCGCCATGGCGTGAAGTTCCAGGACGGCACCGACTTCAATGCGGCCGCCGTGAAGGCGAACTTCGACCGCGTGACCGATCCGGCCAACAAGCTGAAGCGCTACAACATGTTCAGCCGCATCGAGAAAACGGAAGTGGTCGATCCGTACACGGTGCGCGTCACGCTGAAAACGCCGTTCTCGGCGTTCATCAACGTGCTCGCGCATCCGTCTGCGGTGATGATCTCGCCGGACGCGCTGAAGAAGTACGGCAAGGACATCGCGTTTCATCCGGTCGGCACGGGCCCGTTCGAACTCGTGAAGTGGGACCCGGCCGGCGACCTGACCGTGAAGAAGTTCGCCGGCTACTGGAAGAAGGGTTATCCGAAGATCGATGCGATCGACTGGAAGCCGGTCGTCGACAACAACACGCGCGCCGCGCTGATGCGCACCGGCGAAGCGGACTTCGCGTTCCAGGTGCCGTTCGAGCAGGCCGCGCAACTGCAGTCGAGCCCGAAGCTCGATCTGATCGCGGCGCCGTCGATCATCCAGCGCTACATCAGCCTGAACATGAACCAGAAGCCGTTCGACAACCCGAAGGTGCGTGAGGCGCTGAATTACGCGGTCAACAAGGAAGCGCTGACGAAGGTCGCGTTCGCCGGTTACGCGACGCCGGCCGACGGCGTCGTGCCGCAGGGCGTCGACTATGCGGTCAAGCTCGGACCCTGGCCGTACGATCCGGCGAAGGCGCGCGAACTGCTGAAGGAAGCGGGCTATCCGAACGGCTTCGAAACGACGCTGTGGTCCGCGTATAACTACTCGACTGCGCAGAAGGTGATCCAGTTCGTGCAGCAGCAGCTCGCGCAGGTCGGCATCAAGGCCAGCGTCGAGGCGCTCGAAGCGGGTCAGCGCGTCGCCAAGGTCGAAAGCGCGCAGGACCCGGCGACCGCGCCGGTGCGGATGTACTACGCGGGCTGGTCGTCGTCGACCGGCGAGGCGGACTGGGCGATCAGCCCGCTGCTCGCGGGCTACTCGATTCCGCCGAAGATGGTCAACACGTCGTACTACAAGAACGACGCGGTCGACAACGATCTGAAGCAGGCGCTCGAAACGACCGACCGCACGCAGAAGGCCGCGCTCTACACCGACGCGCAGAAGCGCATCTGGGCCGACGCGCCGTGGATCTTCCTCGTCAAGGAGAAGGTCGTGTATGCGCGCAGCAAGCGTCTGTCGGGCGCTTACGTCGCGCCGGACGGCTCGTTCAACTTCGACGAGATCGCGATCAGGTGATGAGCTGACGAGGCGGCATGCGCAGGCGGCGGTTCAGCCAGCCCGCCGCCGCGCCGCCGCCGCACACGAGTCCTGGTTGCCCGCCTGCTTTGCCGCTCAATTGCCGCTCATTTGCCGGACTGGTTTCATGCTGAACTTCCTCGTCAAACGTCTGCTAGGCCTGCTGCCGACGCTCTTCATCGTCGCCGTGCTGGTGTTCCTGTTCGTGCATCTGCTGCCGGGCGATCCGGCGCGGCTCGCCGCCGGTCCTGAAGCGGACGAGGCGACCGTGGCGCTCGTGCGCTCCGACCTCGGGCTCGACAAGCCGCTGCCGCGGCAGTTCGTCCGTTTCTTCTGGCGGATGGCGCATGGCGACTTCGGCGTTTCGACGCGCAGCAAGCGGCCGGTGAGCCAGGAGATCGCGGAACGCTTCTTCCCGACGTTGTGGCTGACGATCGCGAGCATGGTGTGGGCGGTCGTGATCGGCATGGCGATCGGCATCGCCTCGGCGGTGTGGCGCAACCGCTGGCCGGACCGCCTGGGCATGACGCTCGCGGTGTCGGGCATTTCGTTTCCGGCGTTCGCGCTCGGCATGCTGCTGATGCAGATTTTCTCGGTGCAGCTCGGCTGGCTGCCGATCGTCGGCGATGGTTCGTGGCGCAGCTACGTGCTGCCGTCGCTGACGCTCGGCGCGGCGGTCGCGGCCGTGATGGCGCGCTTCACGCGGGCCTCGTTCGTCGAAGTGCTGCACGAGGACTTCGTGCGCACCGCGCGTGCGAAGGGCGTGCCCGAGCGGCTCGTGATCATCAAGCATTGCCTGCGCAACGCGCTGATTCCCGTCGTCACGATGATGGGTCTGCAGTTCGGCTTTCTGCTCGGCGGCTCGATCGTCGTCGAGGTGGTGTTCAACTGGCCGGGCCTCGGCCGTTTGCTCGTCGATGCCGTGTCGATGCGCGACTATCCGATCATTCAGGCCGAGGTGCTGTTGTTCTCGCTCGAATTCATCATCATCAACCTGATCGTCGACGTGCTGTACGCGGTGATCAACCCGACCATCCGTTTCAAGTGAGGCCCGCATGAGCACCACTGCCACCGGGCCGAATGCGGCCACTCCCGTTGCCTCCGAACGCGCGATCCGCACACCGTGGAGCGAATTCTGGCGCAAGTTCCGCAAGCAGCATGTCGCGCTGGCCGCCGGCGTGTTCGTGCTGCTCCTGATCGTGGTCGCGATCATCGCGCCGCATATCGTGCGGTACGACCCCGAGAACTTCTTCGACTACGACGCGCTGAACGCGGGGCCGTCGGCCGCGCACTGGTTCGGCGTCGATTCGCTGGGCCGCGATATCTTCAGCCGCATCCTCGTCGGCTCGCGCATTTCGCTCGAGGCAGGCTTTCTGTCGGTTGCGATCGGCGCGGTGATCGGCACGTTCTTCGGTCTGCTTGCCGGTTACTACGAGGGCTGGTGGGATCGCATCACGATGCGCGTGGCCGACGTGCTGTTCGCGTTCCCCGGCATTCTGCTCGCGATCGGCGTGGTCGCGATTCTCGGCAACGGCATGATCAACGTGATCTGCGCCGTGGCGATCTTCAGCATTCCGGCATTCGCGCGGCTCGTGCGCGGCAATACGCTGATGCTCAAGCAACTCACCTATATCGAGGCGGCGCGCAGCATCGGCGCGTCGGACTGGACGATCATGGCGCGGCACATTCTGCCGGGCACGATTTCGTCGGTCGTCGTGTACCTGACGATGCGCATCGGCACGTCGATCATCACGGCGGCGAGCCTGTCGTTTCTCGGCTTGGGCGCGCAGCCGCCGACGCCCGAGTGGGGCGCGATGCTCAACGAAGCTCGCGCCGACATGGTGACCGCGCCGCATATCGCGCTGTTTCCGAGCCTCGCTATCTTCCTGACCGTGCTCGCGTTCAATCTGCTCGGCGACGGTCTGCGCGATGCGCTCGATCCGAAGCTGGATCGGCCATGAGCATGAGCAACCATCATTCGGCTGAGCGCGCGCCGCATCTCGGCACGTTGCCGGCCGGAGCGCTCGGCACGATCGCCGACGTGGACGGCGTCAGCGTCGGTCATTGCACGCTTGCCGAAGGCGCGCTGCAAACCGGCGTGACCGTGATCCGGCCGCATCGCGGCGATCCGTTCGTCGACAAGGTGCCGGCCGCCGCGTCGGTGATCAACGGCTTCGGCAAGAGCATCGGGCTCGTGCAGCTCGACGAACTCGGCACGCTGGAGACGCCGATCGCGCTGACCAACACCTTCGGCGTCGGTACGGTCGCGCAGGCGCAGATCCGCGCGGCGATTCGCGCGAATCCGCTCATCGGCCGCGAATGGTCGACGCTCAATCCGCTCGTGTTCGAGTGCAACGACGGCTACCTGAACGACATTCAGGCGCTTGCCGTGACCGAACAGCACTTCACCAAAGCGTTCGACGCGGCAAGTGCCGATGTCGCGAGCGGTGCGCTCGGCGCGGGGCGCGGCATGTCGTGTTTCGATCTGAAGGGCGGCATCGGCACTGCGTCGCGCGTGTTCAGTGCGGCGGGCCCTGACTACACCGTTGGCGCGCTCGTGCTTGCCAACTTCGGCCGTCTGCCGATGCTGACGATCGACGGCACGCCGCTCGGCCGCATGCTGGCCGAACGCGCGGCCGTCGCTGAGGCGGCGAATGCTGCCAGTGCCGCTGCTCACGCGACCCCCGAGCAACCCGAGCAAGGCTCGATCATCATGATCGTCGCGACCGATGCGCCGCTCGACGCGCGCCAGCTGAAACGCCTGTCGTTGCGCGCGGCGGCCGGTCTCGCGCGCACCGGCTCGGTGTACGGCCACGGCAGCGGCGATATCGCGCTGGCGTTTTCGACCGCGTACACGGTGCCGCACGGCGCGGACTTCGTCGCGCTGCCGCCGCTGGTCGCGGATCACTGTATGGACCCGCTGTTTCGCGCCTGCGCCGACAGCGTCGAGCAGGCGATCGTCGATGCATTGTGGAGCGCCGAGTCGGTCACCGGTCGCGACGGCCATCGGCGGCTGTCGCTGCGCGACAGCGTGCCGGACCTTGCCCACCTGCTGAGGAATTCCGCGCGATGAAAGTCCTGATCTCCACCGACATCGAAGGCATCGCCGGCGTGTTCCATGCCGAGCAGACGCGCGCGGGCAACGGCGAATACGAAGCCGCGCGACGCTGGATGACGCTCGAAGCCAACGCGGCCGTCGAAGGCGCGTTCGCGGGCGGCGCGACCGACGTGTGGGTCAATGATTCGCACGGCGGCTTTCGCAATTTGCTGCCCGATCTGCTCGATCCGCGCGCCCAGCTCGTGCTCGGCAAGCCGCGCACGCTCGGCATGATGGCCGGGCTCGAATACGGTGCGGCGCTGGTCTTCATGCTCGGCTATCACGCGAAGGCGCAAACGCGCGGCATCCTCGCGCACACGATCAACAGCTTCGCGTTCGCGCGCGTGGCGTTCAACGGCGTGGAGCTGGGCGAAGCGGGGCTGTACGGTGCGCTCGCCGAAGAATATGGCGCGCGTGTGGTGCTTTTATCGGGTGACGACGTGTTCGCCGAGGAAACCGCGTCGCGTTTTCCCGGCGCGCGTTTCGTCGTCACGAAGACCGCAACCGGGCAGGCAAGCGGCGTCACGCAGTCGCCCGCGAGCGTGCGCGAGGCGCTGCGGGTCGCCGCGCGCGACGTGGTCCGTCAGCATGTCGAAGCGGGCCGCGCGCCTGCCGCGACGCGCGCGGAGCCGCGAACGATCGACTGCGAACTGCGCGTGCAAACGAGCGGGCTCGCCGATCTGTTCTGCCAATGGCCGACGCTTACACGCGTCGATGGCGTGAGGTTGCGCTTCAGTGCGGCGTCGGCCGAGCATGCGGTGCGGATGCTGAACTGTCTGTCGGCGATGTCGTTCATGCTGCGCTGAGCCGCGCGGCGTCGAGCCGCCGGCTTACTGCTGCTGCCGGCTCAACTCGCGCGCCGCGTGATCGATCGCCTCCGCCACCGCCCCGGCGTGCGACACCGGCGCGAGATGGCTCGACGCGACCGGCACCACCTTCGCGCCGATGCGCGCGGCGATCATTCTCTGCAGATCGGGCGACACCGCGTGGTCTTTCGTCGTCAGCACGTACCATGACGGTTTGTCCTTCCAGCCGACCTGATCGACCGGTTCGTCGAATGCGCTCGCAGCGATCGGCACCTGCGCGGCGGCGAGCACGCGTGTGACGGTCTCGGGCACGTCGGCGGCGAGATCGGCGTGATAGCGCGCGCGGTCGATCCACAAGAACCCGTTCGCGTCCTTGCTGATGCTCTGGCCGGCCGGCATCGGCCCGCCGGCCTTCATCACGTCCATCGCCGATTCGTGCAGTTGCGGCGCAAGCGCGGCGACATACACGAGCCCGGCGACGTTCGGCGCATTCGCGGCGACCTCGGTGATCACGACGCCGCCCCACGAGTGCCCGACCAGCAGCACCGGACCGTTCTCGCGATCGAGCACGCGGCGGGTCGCGGCGACGTCGTCGGCGAGCGAGGTCAGCGGGTTCTGCACCGAGCTCACGTGATAACCCTTTTGCTGCAGCTTCGCGACCACGCCGTTCCAGCTCGATCCGTCGACGAACGCGCCATGCACGAGCACGATGTTGCGCACCGGACCGCCGAGCGCGGCGGCAGGCGGCTTGCTGGCAGTAGCGGGGGCAGGCGCTGGCGCAGGCTGGCCGCTTGCCTGCGACGCGGCGTCATCGGCCGTTTGCTGGGCGGCGGGCACCGTCTGCGCGAGCGCGGACGTACTGACGCCCGCGAAACAGAGGCACAACACGGCGGCGCAAAGCAGACGTTTGGGCAACATATTGAAGCTCCGCGGCATGAAAAGTGGACTTCGGCAACATACCCAGGCGCCATCCCCGTGACAATCACAATCCGCGCGCTTAAGTGCGGCGCAGAACGAAGCGGGCGGCTCCGAATGTCAGAGGAATAGGGCCTCGCCGAACAGGGCAACGCGCCGCGCGCGCTGCTGAAGCTCGACCGGCGAGGCGTGCCGTAATCTGGCGATCGGTCTGTCGGCGCTCGCGACGTTCGCGTGCGTGATCATCAACTACGTGATCCCGCCGGAAGCGCTCGGACCGCTGATGTCGCTCGTGGTCGCGGCGCTGGTGCTGAACTGGGCGCTGATCAGCCTCACGCATCTGAAGTCGCGCAAGGCGATGGTAGCCGCGGGCGAAACGCTGGTGTTCCGCTCGTTCTGGTTCCCGGTCAGCAACTGGATCTGCCTGGCATTCATGGCGCTGATCCTCGTGATTCTGGCGCTGACGCCGGGCTTGTCGATCTCGGTGTGGCTGGTGCCGGCATGGCTCGTGCTGATGTGGGGCGGCTACGTGATCAAGCGACGCCGTGAGGTTGCGCGCGCTGGCATGGGGGCCGCGAGCCGATAAGCGCCGATCGGCGCGACGTGCGTGGCATTCCGCAGCGAACACGGCGATTCGCCGCCAACGAACGATCTTCGCGCGCCGAAGTTCCCGACATAGGTCGGTCTCGTGTGGGCGAGCGCACAGATCGATTTTTGCGAATCGGTAATCTCTGTCCGGTCGTCCGGCACGAAGCCGGCATGGCTGGCCATGCCGGCCATCCCCGGACCGTACCGGCGACATGGTCTGCTGGTACGCCCCCGCTAGCGCGGGTCTCATGGGCGCAGCAACTCCCACGTTGATTGACGTACCGCGGAGAGACACCATGTTCAACGCAGGCGCCGTACGAACCAGGTCGAACTTCGGCGCGGGTGCCGCGCTCCTTTTGCTGATTGCGGTAGCCTGCCTCGCGCTGCGTATTCTGCACGTCGTCGCGAAGTTTCGTGGCAACGTCCCTGACGCCTTCGGCGATTTCAATTTCTACCTGTACGCCTTCAACGTCGTGCTGCATGACCCGACGCGCCTGTACGACCACGACGCGCTCATCGCGTTTTTGCAGGGCATCGGCGCGCGCTCGACGGGCGACGACATCTTCTACGCCTACCCGCCGCAGTTCGCGCTGGTGTTTGCGCCGCTCGCGCTGCTGACGCCGCTCACCGCGAAAATCGTCTGGGTGAGTACGTCGCTCGTGTTGTTCTCGGTGGCTTTGTATCTCGTCGTCACGATGGCGTACCGCGGCACGGAGCGCAGCGTGAACCTGCTGCTGGTGGCGGTCGCGCTGCTGAGCTTTCCGCTCGTCGAAGATACCTACGACGGCCAATCGAACGAACTGCTGTTCTTCCTGTTGATTGCGACTTTCGCGCTGATCGAGCGTGGCAAAGGTTATGCCGCTGGACTCTTTCTTGGCTTTGCGATCGCGATCAAGCTCACGCCCCTGGCCGTCGCCGGCCTGCTGTTGCTGCGTCGCGAATGGCGGACGTTCGTGATGGCAAGCGTCGTTGCGATTGCGTTGACGTTGATCACCGGAGCGCGCCTCGGCTTCGACGTTTTGTGGCACTACTTCGTGTCGGACATGCCGCGCCTGAACGGCATGGCACTGGCGATGAGCGGTGGCGGCGCGCCGATGAACAATGCCGTGAGGGGCGCGCTGCAGACGCTATCGGCGACGATCGGCATGCCGGTGTCCGGTACGTTGCTGTCGATTGCTTCGCATGCGTTGGTGCTGGCTGCTTGCCTGCTGTCCGCGTATCTGGTGTTTCGCCGCCATCGGGACAGCCGCATCGACTACGCGCTCGCTTCGATGACGATGCTCGTGGCTTATCCGATCCTCGAGCCGATCCACATGGTGCTCGCGTTGATCCCGTTGCTGATTTTGCTGGGGACCGCCTTCGAGGCGCGCGGCGGGCAACTGTCGGCGCTCGGTCCGAGACTGGAGATGCTGCTGGCCGCGATCGTCGTAGTCTTGCTGTTCTTTGCGGCGCGATTCGTGTCCTACACGGTCGCGGCGCTGATCATTTACGGGCTCTGTGTCGCAAGGTACTTTCCACCGTCGGTGAGGCGGCGAGGGCGTGCTTACCAGCCTGGATGAATGATCCCGGTGTGGCTAACCGGTTTTTGATGGGAGATGCGACTGGCGATGTATTCCGGACGATTGGGAATCGGGAAGATTGTTTGATGGCAGGGCCCGAATGAAAAAATTCCTGCTATCGCTTTGCTTGAGCGGGTTCGAGGAATTTTGCCGGTACGGATAGCACCAAAAATACCACCGGGCGTGCGTATTTGCCAGAATGAGCGAGCGAAAGCTTATCGGCGAACCGGGCATATTACGGTCGGCCGAGTTCGACCCACAACAGCCCGTTGACGCCCTTAGGAACGGACACTCGCGACGGGCAACGCGGGCCTAGATTTTCGGGGTAGAACAACCGATTAGTCGTGACATGCGCAAAGTTCGAACTCATGGCCATCAGGGCTAACCAACACAATGCTCTTCATGGCTTCATTGTTTAGCCCGTCGAGAGCGACTGTTGCTCCAGAAGCCTTGGCGCGATCCAGAAATATATGCAAGGCGGATACGTCAAATTCGAACACAGGAACGCATCCGCTCCCGACGAACTCATCGCCAAAATCATTTAGCAGCAACCCGAAGCGGACTTCACCGAGCGAGAATTCGGTCCACTTATCCGACCTGCGGTTCGGCGCGCGTTCCAACAGGTTTTCCCAGAAAGCAGAACTGCGTTCCATGTCCGACACTTTCAAATAGGTGGTTCTAATCCGCATTGAATGCTCCAAGAACGTTTTCGGAAAGACGCAACAGATAATAGAGGTTTCAAAAGTTTCACGTGAACAATTAATTGTCCACGATCTATGCACGAATATAGACTGACCGTTCGTGGCCGAGCATCGCCTCATGCGACTGGCATATCCCCAGCAATAGGCAGTTGCTTTCCCATCTCGAACGCACGAAGCTCGTAGCCAAGTTCCTGATACAAATCGACCGCCTGTTCATTAAACGCCCAAACGGTCAGCCTCATGTCGTTGGCACCGTTTTTTCGTGCCCACTCTTCAGCAAGTTTCATCAGCGTGCTCCCGACGCCGCGTCCCCGCAGTCGTTCCAAAACAGCGACTGAGCCAATGCGGCCAACGGTCAACGGTTGCAACAGTGGACTTGTCGGCTGCATCACTTGAACGGTGATAAAGCCGACCGCCGTGCTGCCATGCTCGGCGAGAAACATGGCTCGATCTTCTCCCTGAAGGCTAGATAGCCAGTGAGGCTTGTCTCGAGCGAACTCTTCAGTGGCGTTTGCATAGACGTCAGGACGTGCCTGATGGTGGATCGCGTTCAAGATTTGACCCAACTCGCAAATTTTCAAAATGTCGTCCACGGTTGCGCGGCGATAGCTTATCGAGTCGGTCATCTTCAGCTCTTCATGGTGGAAAAATAAAAAAAAAGGCGCCTTAAGCGCCTTGGTCGTTTGCACATGGAATGGACCGTGAGGTCGAATTCCTTGCTATGGACGTAACGACCCACGGCGCAGCGGATAGCGACCGTGATGATGGTGGTGAGCCTTGCTCGGGACGTTACGAAGTTCCATGCTGTCAATATTGGCACAAAAACAATTTCTGCGTGAGCACATTATTTTTTTGAGTGGCGGCTGTGTCTAACCGGGCATATCGGCCAGCAACGCCCATCGCTCGTGGTCGCGCCATTCGCCATTTATGCGGAGATAGCGAGGAGAAAAACCTTCCTGTTTAAAACCCAACCGCCGCACAAGTGCGATCGACGCGATATTCCCTGGTTGAATATTTGCCTCCACCCGATGCAATCCAAGTTCGCTGAAAGCATAGATCACAGCTGCCCGTACCGCGTCCGTCATCAACCCTGCCCGGGCGAAGTTCGACATTCCGTAATACCCGAGATAGGCGCTGCGAAAAGCGCCCATTACTATTTCGCTAATGTTCACCACACCGACAATTTGAATCGATGCCACTTCACGCGCAATGAGGCCGACGTTCGACCCGGTGAGACCACCTGAAAACCAGTTATCGAAGCCCGTTTGATCGGTAAAGGATGTGACCCAAGGCAGGTGATAGTCCTGACTTGCTGAGTTTGCGGCGATCAAATCGGCGGCGTCGGCACGGATCACTCGGCTTAGCTGAATGCCACTCATGATGCTCCATCGTATAGGCGTGTGCAGGGCTTGAATTGTCGCCGATCCAACAGAGATGGATCAATCTCCGGAGTTGGCCGAACAGGGTCCGACAGGTTTCTCAGTCGTCTAGCTCAATGCGATAACGAAGAGTTTCCGCGAATCCATAGGCGGCGGTCTTTTTGAACCGGTCAATCAGGACACCACTGCATGCTGCGATCACCCGCTGTGAGGCTATATTTTCAGGATCAACCGTTAGTTCCACGTAGGGCAAGCCTTGCAGCCTCGCTTCGCCAAGCATCAAATTGAGCGCCTGCTTGGCGTAGCCGTTGCCTCGCTTCCACGGCACGACTGAGAAGCCGATATGTCCGAGCACATACGGCGGCAATTCGGCAGATCCAGCCTGCCAACGAAATCCGATCGCACCGCTAACATCGCCGTCCCAAATCCATCGGATGATGCTTGGAAGACGGGCAACGGTCGAGCCATCGGGCAAAGGAATCGGGCCGCCTGATGCGGTCGGATCATCCAGCCCGTCGACGAATGCCTCTGCGTTCAACTCGATAGCATTCAACTGTTCGCGCGCAGCGACCTCCTTACGAACATTGTCAGGTGACCATCCCGCCTCAAGGGCCGAAACGTAGCTTGCCAGCAACGCAGTCGTAGGCCTCAAGAGTTCGATCTCAGTTGTCATTTTCTTCGCCTCAGGAGGAATGATTGACAACAGTTTAAGCGGCGGCGTCGAGTGTCTCAAAGTGGCCGGGCTGTGCCCCACGCGGCGGCGGCCACCAATTGCGCTTCATGCAGTCGGCATAGCGCAAGAAAATTTGTGCGAGCTAGCCGTGAAGCCAACAACAATCAGCATTGTGTCGTCGCTTCCTTTTATGCGCGGAGTCACGACAGGTCTTGACCAAACATCATTCGATGACCATCCGGAGTCCCTACAAGGAACTCGCGCATGCCGTGCGGTCTGTCGGTCGGAGGTTGCAGGATGATGGCGCGTCGACCGACAAGTTCTTCATGAAGTGCGTCAGCGTTCGCCACTTGGAGGTAGCCGAAATAACTGTGGTCCCCGGTTGCCGAAGGCAACATGGCATCGGGGCAATGGCCGATCATGACGCGCACACCCCCTCTCGTGGCCAACTTCCAACCTGTGCCGTCGGGCCAGTCCAGCCGAAAACCGAGCGCGTCCCGAAAGTATGAGGCACTGGCTTCGAGGTTTGGAACCGCGAGGACGAAAGAAAAGGAACTAAGATCCGTCAGCGCTTCGGCCATCACGTCACTCCCTGAGTAGCTTCGGCCGCGAACGGCCACCGATTTTTGCCGATTGTATTCTCCGAGTCGAGTGACCCTTCGTGACCGAACCTTGCCAATCGTTGTGCGATCGACAAGTGTCGTGTCATGACCGGCAGCACGCGACCCGTAAGCGACAGAGGTAAATCGCGAAAGTGGCCGCACAAAGGCTGTGCTGCCACGCGGTTCGATGCGTGCGGTTGTTGGCTCTCGGCCCACATGTTCTAATGGGGTCATCTATTTCCGGTGCCCTGCCCCCGTCATGCCATTATTCGAGCCCGTCACGCTGACTACCCCACGCCTAGTTCTGCGGCCGCTTCGTCATGAAGACGCGCAACCACTGTTCGCGATCTGGTCGGACGCGGATGCGATGCGCTATTTTTCGTTTCCGGCGATGACTTCCCTGGATCAGGCAACGGATCGAGTCGCACGTAAATTGAAGACGTCAGCTGGCGGCCAGGACTTCATCTGTGCAGTCGAGTTGCAGACAACCGGCGAAGTGCTCGGTGATTGCGCTCTCTTTCATGCAGACGAGCAATGCCGACGCGCGGAGATAGGGTTTGGTCTGCAACGCAAGCATTGGGGAAACGGATATATGAGTGAGGCGGTTTCCGCGCTGATCGAGCACGCGTTCGGCACGCTGAATTTACGCCGGATTGAGGCGGATATCGACCCACGAAATGTAGCCTCGGCGCTTCTTCTCGAACGGCTCGGATTTGTCCGCGAAGGGTTGTTGCGTGATCGCTGGATAGTTGGCGATGAGGTGTCGGATAGCGCGCTGTACGGGCTGCTCGAATGTGATCGTCGGGCGTAGATGGCCACTGGCTGACGCCAGGATGTGAACTTGACGCTGCGCCGTGAGCGACCGGAGTTCTCTCTGATTGTCGCGAATTTGCGCGGCAGCGTCGACTGACCGGAGTTGGCTGAAACCGGCGAAACTGGTCCCGACCGTCATTGACGAAAGATTCTGCCGCACGGCTCAGGTTTGCCGCTACCGGATTTCCTCGTAACCTGCGTGCTCGAACGATAGACGCACCCCAGACTACAGCGTAGTCCCTTTATGAAGAATTACTTCGACAGCCCCTTCAAGGGGAAGCCGCTTTCAGAGCAGGTAACCAATCCCGACATCATCGTGGGGCGTTACAGCTACTACTCTGGCTACTATCACGGACACTCCTTTGATGACTGTGCACGCTACCTGTTGCCAAACCGCACAGGTGTCGACCGGCTGATCATCGGTAGCTTCTGCTCTATCGGAAGTGGTGCGACGTTCATGATGGCGGGCAACCAGGGGCACCGGAACGATTGGGTAACCACATTTCCCTTCTTCTACATGACGGAAGAACCGGCGTTTGCTGACGCCTGCGATGCGTTCGAACCCGCCGGCGATACGGTTGTCGGGAATGACGTCTGGATCGGTTCCGAAGCGATGATCATGCCAGGTGTTCACATCGGTCACGGTGCCGTGATCGGGAGTTGCGCCGTTGTCACGAAGGACGTTGAACCCTATACGATCATCGGCGGGAATCCGGCAAAGCCGATCCGAAAGCGCTTTTCGGACGATGAGATCGGGATGCTCCTCGAGATGAACTGGTGGGACTGGCCGCTGGACGAGATCGGCAAGTCGATGAAGTTGCTCTGTGCCACGGATATCGCAGCATTGTATGAACGCTGGAGCAGTTCATCGTTATCGGGTCGCTAACACTCGCGTCGACCGACACGCACGCAGTTGACGATCTGGGCGTTGACCTTGACTGACCGATCTTGCCCGACGGAAGCCAGTCCACAGGCAGAATCGCCTATACCTCGCTTGCGACTGGCTGGCGAGGAATTCTGTAAACCACAGACTTGTACTTTGGCGTCGCGCGGCTTTCCACAATGACGCCGCCTAGCGATTCGGCGATGCGCCGGCTGGGACGGTTCTCTTCGGCAACCGGATAGGTAAAGCTTTCACAACCAATGGTTCGCGTTGCCCAGTGTGCAACAAGGGTCACAGCTTCACAACCAAACCCATTTCGATGACGATCTTCACGAATCCAGATACCGAGTTCCGGGCTCTCGGTGCGGACGCGGTGAAGCCCGGCTAACCCAAGGAAACTCCCGTCGGCGCGTTGACGTATCGCGAACACATAGTCTGACCCATCGTCAATCGACGGTACCCAGGATCGCCAAACACCATCAAAATCCTGCCGGGATGCTGGCGGCTCCCACGCCATGTGACGGGTGAGCGAAGGGGTGATGAACGAGAACGCAGCATCCGCGTCGTTGGCCGAGAACGGTTTGATCAAGAGCCGGGTTGATTCAATCTGGATTTCTGTCGGCCGCAGCATCATCTCAAGTCTTCCGTCGAGGTTTGTCTATATTCACCGATTGTCGACGAATCAGAAACGTGTGTCGAATGTCTCATCCTGACCGGACAGCGTCCGATTGCTGTCCGGCGATCACCACTCAGTCTTCCGTCTGTTCGGCCATCTCAAGATCGCGTCCATTTCGACTCTTCTTTCAAGTGAAGAGATAATCAGTCTGCGCCAACCTCGATGGGCGATACCCGATCCGCAAAAGTCGTTCAATTTTCTCCATAACGGCCGTTCGTTCAGGAACGCAGTCGTGGCATTAGCGATTCACTAATCGAATACTTTTTTATTGTTCCCTGTAGAATTTCTTGCGGTTTTTGACTTGCTCCAGTCTTCACTGCTTCACATCAAAAAGCCATACCGTTCAAGACAGGGTGAGTGCCTCCAAAGAGGCTTCCTGAGTATCCTCTGGCAAATGAGCGCGACGGATTTTGCTCTGTATTCAGCGATCGGGCAAGAGCATGAGAGCAACCTCTCTCTCGACAATTGATCTTCGAATCAAAGGACGGTAGATGCTAAGCGATCTGGGCGATTTCGACGATTACATAAAAGCACGGGTGCATGAATGGAACGCGCCCGGCATAGGCGTCAGTATTGTAAAAGACGAAAAAGTCATCTTCACGAGAGGCTACGGTTATCGTGACTATGCAAACAGACTGCCGTTTTTATCGTCAACCTTGTTTCCTATCGCGTCGAACACCAAGTTATTTACGGCCATTGCCGCCGGCATTTTGGTCGAAAAGGGCGCGCTGACCTTCGATCAGCCGATCCGCGATGTTGTCCCGAGTTTGCGCTTTTACGACAAGTCGCTCGATGCCGCGGTGACACTACGCGATATGCTCGGCCATCGTACCGGCGTGCCCCGGTACGACATGATCCTGCATAGAGCCGAGTTCTCAAAGAAGGAACTATTCGACCGGATCCGATTCATGAAGCCTATCGCTCCATTTCGATCGAAGCTTATCTACAACAATATGATGTACGAGGCTGTGGGCCACATCATCGAGTTGCTAAGCGGCAAGTCGTGGGATCAATTCGTCCGCGACGAGGTTCTGAGTCCTGTGGGTATGCCCCAGACTGCTTTCACCATTGCCGACATGCTGGCTCATCCGAATCACGCGGTACCGTTCACGGAGAGGCGCGATAGTGAGGCGCTCTGGCAGACACCGTATCCGGAATTGAACTGGTCGAGTCCAGCGGGGAGCATTGTCTCTAGCCTCGATGATATGAGTCGCTGGCTGGCCGTGTTGATGAACAACGGGGTGATGGCTGGAAAGAAGGTGATTCCGGAGCAGATACTGCAGGCTACTTTGGCGCCTGGGCTCGCATTTCCGGACCCGCTGGGCGACGTCCTTGGTTTTGAGCCGGAGATTAATTCAATCTATGGGATGGGCCGGCAAACCTCTTCGTATCGGGGACATCTGCTTGCGAGTCATGGCGGCGATCTCCGCGCCTTCCATTCGCAGGTCTCGTATTTGCCGCGCGAGAAATTGGGCGTAGTCGTGTTCGTGATCGGGGACCACTGCTCGATGCTGCGAAATGCCGTCGGCTACAACGTCTACGACCGCCTGCTGGGACTGGGTGAGTCGAGTTCGATGGACGCATTGCGCGAGTTCCATTTGAAAGCAAAGCAGAACACGCGCGAGTCGCGCGAACGGGTAAGGCCAAGCGCAATTCCAGACACGCGGCCCTCACACGATCTCGCAGACTACGTCGGTCGCTACGAGCATCCTGCCTACGGGCAACTACATATCTCACTCAACGATTTCCAGCTTCAGTTTCGTTTCCGTCAAACGAAGCTGCCATTGCATCATTACCACTACGACCGGTTCGATACCGACGATGACGAGGCCGAAGGCGCGTGGTCCATGTCGTTTCTGACCAGTCCACTCGGCGATATCGACCGCGTCAGTTTGTGGCTCGACGCGACGGATGCCGTGTTCGTCCGGATTCCGGACGCGCCTGCGCCAGGTGTGCTCAAGCAGCTTACCGGCACGTACCAGGCTGCTTTCGGCGCCAAGTGCACGATCAAGCTGCGGCGCGACAACCAGCTCATGCTGCACTTTCCAGAGGCTCCTGCGGAAGTTTTAACTCCGCTCAAGGGTCTTCAGTTTCGCAACCCGAAATGGCCACAAAGGACATTCGAGTTCGTGATGGAAAACGGGCGCGTGGCCGCATTGAGGCACTGGAACTCGGTCGCCGAGTTCGTTTTGACTCGGGTCGAGAATGCTGATTCCGCCGATACGATGGAGCATGAAGAGCCGATCGCCGATTAAACCGGGCGGCCCATCATCATCGACAGGAGCTGTATTGGGGAATGCACTGGCGGGTGAGATCGGGAGGGCGCGTCCGAGCTGACTTCCGCTTAAGGCATCCAGCTCATGTCGACCCACAAGGGAAGGTCGCGTTGATTGGACCCAGACACCCAACCAGATGCATCACGCAGAACCCTGCCGCCTGTCCGACCGTCATAAATGCTTGTTCAACGATTCGTAACGTTCGCCGCCAGAGTGATGGAGCCCACACGATGACAATAGCTGCAAGTCCGATTGATCCGATCGCCGCTATTCTTGACGCTTTCAAATCCCACAATGTCGTCGCGCTTTGCGACGGCGGCCACGGCTGTGAGCAAGCATATGCTTTTCGGGTTTCGCTGATCCGGGACCCCCGATTTGCTTACATCGTGAACGACATCGTAGTTGAAAGTGGCAATTCTCTTTATCAGGAGATGATGGACCGGTTCGTTGCGGGGGATGACGTACCCGAAGATCAACTCCGCCAAGCTTGGCAAAACACTACGCAGCCCCACGATGTGTGGGATCGTCCTGTCTTTGAAGGGCTTTTTCGTGAAGTCCGCGATGTGAATGCCTCGCTCCCTAAAGACCGTCAGATTCGCATCTTGTTAGGCGATCCGCCGATAGATTGGTCGAAAATCAATAGCGCCGACGATCTCGATAAGGCTTGGAAAGCCATGGGCGACCGCAACACCTGTGCGGTTGAAATTATCCAACGTGAAGTGCTGGCCAGGCAGCGCCGCGCTTTGGTCGTCTATGGCGGCATGCACCTTTTGCGCAAGAACCTGTACTGGCAATTGAAATTCCCAGAGAAGGCAGAGCAACGATTCGACCCGTTGCCGAATACCATCGTTTCGTTGCTGGAAAGCCAAGGCGTCAAAGTCTATTCTGTTTGGACCCCGGTGTTTGGTGATCCGGCGACTTTACAGTCCGACGTCAGCTCCTGGCTGACGCCAAGTCTTGCGCTCATTCTCGGCACTCCGCTCGGAGAGGCGAGCTTTCGATCGTATTATCCGCACGCCATGTTCACTAGGCACGACGACGTCATGGTGGAGATATATGTCGATCCTGTCCGCTCTCCTGTGATGCAGGAGCAGTTCGACGCCATCCTTTATCTTGGGCCGCCTTCCGAGTTAACCTGGAGTGAACTCTCTCCCGCGCTGTCCTCTGATCCGGCATACATCAAAATGCGGTCAGACAGGCTCGCATGGGCCCGCACTGGCGACGGTCGCTAACGCGCCGATGGCTGTTTAATTAGATTCGGGACGAATCATGGACGGATTTGCGGTGGCGCGGCAACCGAACGCGACGCTCGGTCCAGCGACGGAAACTGGCCGAACTCGACTATTCTGACGGTGCGCAACCGGTTCCCGGTGCAACATTCGTCGAAGACCTTGTTTCGGGGCACCTTTCGGGGTACATCGAGCACGGGTTATCAGTTCGCGCTCAGTTCCTGCTGTCGCCGCACTCGCGCGTCTTCGTCAAGACGTGTCTCTTCGAGTTCCTGCAGCACGCTATCGAGGTCGACTGGTCGCGTGTCGAGCTCGATGCGGCCGGTCAATTTGACATCGACTTTCAGCTCGCCTGCTTCGAACAGCGCCCAGATCTCCGTTCCGTAGTCCGCGCCGAGAATTTGCGGTGCAAACCGTCCGAAGTACGCCGCCAGGTTGTCGACGTCACGCTTGAGCATCGAGGCGGCTTCGTTGTTGGCGGCGGCGTCGATGGCCTGAGGCAGATCGATGATCACCGGTCCATCAGCCGCCAGCAGGATGTTGTATTCGGACAGGTCGCCGTGAATCACACCCGCGCAGAGCATGCGGACAACCTGGTTGAGCAGCAGGGCGTGCAGTTCAAGGGCGCGCGCTTCAGTCAGATGGACGTCGTTGAGGCGTGGCGCGACGTCACCCGTTGCGTCGACCACCAGTTCCATCAGTAACACCCCATCGGTACAGATATAGGGTTGCGGCACTCTCACGCCCCCGTCGGCAAGTCGGAACAGTGCGTCGACTTCGGCGTTTTGCCACAACTCCTCCTGCATCTGGCGCCCATAGCGAGTACCTTTTTCCATCGCACGCGCCTGCCGGCTGTTCTTGACCTTGCGGCCGTCCCGATACGATGCGGCTTGCCGGAAACTGCGCTGCTTCGCGTCCTTGTAGACCTTTGCACACCGCATCGAGTCGCCGCTGCGCACGACGTAGACGGTTGCTTCCTTGCCGCTCATCAACTGACCGATCACTTCGTCGATGAGTCCTTCGTCAAGAAGCGGTGCAAGCCGTTTGGGTATTTTCATACGACCGACCAGTGCGGCTCGTGGCGCGTGCGTTCGAAATGCGTGGAAGGCGAATGGGTCGCTGAGGTGTGCGGAATCGGCGAACCGATGAATCGCGTGGGCGGTTCCGCTCGTCGGGTTGCAGCATGGGGAGTGAAGGAAGTCATGCCGGATTATAAAGGGATCGAGGGGGAGGCGACTCAAATCAAATCTACTGGCGACTGCGCAGATGCATTGCCGCCGCTCCTGGCCGCTGGCTACTCGCCACGACGGGCAGCGCCCGACCCACAACAAGCATTCGACTTTCTCCAAAGCGGCAACGGTTGCGCAGGTGTCGATTTTTGGTCTCTTCGAGGATGCGCTCGCGGACGTACGCGCCGTATTGGCGCGAACAGCGGCTTCGGGCGAATGATCTGCTACGCGAGTGCCGCCGGCGGCTGGAAAGGTCATAGACCAGTGGTACGGTCGCTGCCCGCGAGCATCCGCGCTACGGGCGCGAAAAACCGCAATGTTCCTGCGGGCGCTTTTTTCCGTTTCATCGAGAGCCGTGGAGATTTTGGGCTGTCGCCCATGTATGGACTGCCTGTCGCACGGTAATTATCTGACTGCTGTCAACCCCGGCAGCGACTTCAGATAGACCATCGACACACCCATGTCCCTGTCCGTATTTGAAATGCACTCCGTGGAGCTGTTCTGCCAGCGGCCACCGGGTGCCTGTTATGTCATCTGCGACGAATGGCACTATAAAGCGTGTCTCGGCAAGGCCGCAGACCTTCAGAGGGCCAGTGCGGAGACCCGGGAATTTCTTGATATTGCCCAACTGAATCACAGGAAGTGGGAGGAGGACCGGAAACTGGTCAGGAATCTCATTGGCGGTCACTGGCTGTTTTTTCATCATGTACGGGACCGGCACCCTGACACCGATGGCTGGTGGGTCATCCTTGCGCTTCTCGAAGAGGTGCGCCGCGGTGCCCTGCTTGCCATTAAAGGCCCTCGCGATAGCCTGTTTCCGTCATCCTACAGCAGCACGCCGTTGAGGGATATCGCAGCGAGGGCCGGTAATCGCCCGGACGGCGAACCTGTGCTGTCTGTCCAGTATGATCCGGCCACCTTGCAAACCCGGCTGAACGCTGCGCGCGCAGCCAGGGCTGGCGATAGAGGCGCATCAACGCTGCTCGGCGACGCGCAGCCGTTTGAGTATGTGCCTGATGCGTTGAGCGGCGATGTCGTTGAACTCGCCGCGAGCACCAATAACCCACGCTATGCCGCCAAGATGCTTGGATACGATCAAAACACGTTCAGCGACATGCTTCACGCTATGAAGCAGTACAACAAATTGCGCGGCGACAACAACGTAATCTGGCATGACGATGGAGACGTGGAATTTAACGGCGTGATTATCGACAACATGCACAGTTGGACACCCTAAAGGAATGTTATGGTAACGACCCATCAACTTGCACATGCTTCTTTCACTATCTATCAGGACGTGGAGCGGCCCGAATTCTGGACAAACTATTTTGGCGTTGAACCGGACATGCAGAGTGTTCGGGGGCAATTCCGCACTACACCATCTGGGCGCACTAGCAAGTACCCCGCTCGAATTGGTGTATGGAGTGTGGATAGCAAGGGGCATGTTCAGAGTAATATTCTTGCGCCTCACCTTCGCTATCTTGTCGAACGCTTGGCATTGCCCCGATCAGACCTGCCCGAATTGCTCAAGCGCACTGGCGCGCATATGCGCTTCTTCTGTTATTGGGACAACGAGAGCGGCGACCGCGTGCCTGATGTGCCCGACGATATTCGCACCATGATGGAAGCCATGGGCGGCACGGTTGAGATTGATGAATATCGATAGAGCCTCGCTCGAATGCTCTTCGAGGATGCGCTCGCGGACGTACGCGCCGTATTGGCGCGAGCAGCGGCTTCGGGCGAATGATCTGCTGCGCGAGTGCCGCCAACGGCTGGAAAGGTCATAGACCCGCGGTACGGTCGCTGCCCGCGAGCATCCGCGCTACGGGCGCGAAAAACCGCAATGTTCCTGCGGGCGCTTTTTTCCGTTTCATCGAGAGCCGTGGAGATTTTGGGCTGTTGCCCATGTACGGACTGCCTGTCGCACGGTAATTATCTGACTGCTGTCAACCCCGGCAGCGACTTCAGATAGACCATCGACACACCCATGTCCCTGTCCGTATTTGAAATGCACTCCGTGGAGCTGTTCTGCCAGCGGCCACCGGGTGCCTGTTATGTCATCTGCGACGAATGGCACTATAAAGCGTGTCTCGGCAAGGCCGCAGACCTTCAGAGGGCCAGTGCGGAGACCGGGGAATTTCTTGACATTGCCCAACTGAATCACAGGAAGTGGGAGGAGGACCGGAAACTGGTCAGGAATCTCATTGGCGGTCACTGGCTGTTTTTTCATCATGTACGGGACCGGAACCCTGACACCGATGGCTGGTGGGTCATCCTTGCGCTTCTCGAAGAGGTGCGCCGCGGTGCCCTGCTTGCCATTAAAGGCCCTCGCGATAGCCTGTTTCCGTCACCCTACAGCAGCACGCCGTTGAGGGATATCGCAGCGAGGGCCGGTAATCGCCCGGACGGCGAACCTGTGCTGTCTGTCCAGTATGATCCGGCCACCTTGCAAACCCGGCTGAACGCTGCGCGCGCAGCCAGGGCTGGCGATAGAGGCGCATCAACGCTGCTCGGCGACGCGCAGCCGTTTGAGTATGTGCCTGATGCGTTGAGCGGCGATGTCGTTGAACTCGCCGCGAGCACGAACAATCCAAACTACGCGGCGAAGATGCTGGGGTATGGCCGCGACACGTTTGGCGACATGGTCCATGCGATGAAATATGACCTCAAGCTGCGAGGCGATGACAATGTCATTTGGCACGATAGTGGGGACGTTGAATTTAGAAAAAACATCATCGGCAATATGCACGACTATGCAAACTGATCTTCATACGATGAACGCACATCAACTCGCACATGCATCATTTTCAATAGCCGGGGATGATTTAGATCCCGAGGTTTGGACCAGATATTTCGGCGTTCCGCCCGACACGGCGATAGTCAAGGGGAAGCGGTTTATGACTCCGTCGGGGCGATTGAGCAGCATGCCGGGGCGTACCGGCGTGTGGGGGGTGAGAAGCAAAGCCGCCGTTCATAGCGACTCGCTGGAACCGCATCTCCGCTATCTTATTGATCGCCTGAATTTGCCGCGAGACGACTTGCGCCAGCTACTCGCAGACAAGGGCGCACAGATGCGTTTCTTCTGTTATTGGGACAACGAGAGCGGCGACCGCGTGCCTGATGTGCCCGACGATATTCGCACCTTGATGGAAGTCATGGGCGGCACGGTTGAGATTGATGAATATCGATAGAGCCTCGCTCGAATGCACAAGCCGATCCTCGCGAGTCGGCTTTTTTGTGCGAGCTTGTAAGGCACAGCGCAAGTGTTATGGGCCGCACTTCTGAACTAATCCTCTATGCCGCAAACATGCACGGCCCACGCTTCCATCATCGGGCGGCGCTGTTCCAAATGGTTGTCCCGCTGAGGTAGTCAGGCGACCGTCCCGCCTTTGATCGGAATGACTTCGGCCCCGGCCTTGATCCGGTCAAGGTAATCGGCCCACTCCTGCATCATCTCGCGGCGCTCGCGAATGAATTTTGTGCGGTTGAGCGCACACAAAACCGGGAACGTGCCGGAAAAGGCATCGAAGGCCCGCAACATCTCCGCGACCTTGGCGGGCTCGGTGATCGAGGCGCAATGCGTTGTCTGTGCAGGCGGTATTGCGCCAACCAGATCGCGTGCCGGATCGGTTTTGCAATAGCCCTCCTTGATCGCGAAACGGAACACGCGGCTTATTTCGCTGCGCAGACGGTGAGCCGTAAAGCGAGCGCCCCGGCTATCCACGCGTTTAAGGACCGCCAGAATCTCGGGTGCGTCAATTTCCGCGATGGGTCGCTTGCCAAGCCAGGGAAACGCGTCATTCCTGAAACGCGCAAGCGTTTTTTCATACTGCCCGCTTTCAACGGACTGGCCGCGCTCTTCCATCCAGGCGAGCGCAACGGCTTCGAATGAATTGGCAGCAGCAAGGCGGGCGGCGCGTTTCCCGGCCTTTTTGGCTTCCCCCGGATCAATGTTTGCTGCCAGTTTTTCGCGGGCGTCGTCCCGACGCTTGCGGGCATCGGCAAGCGGCACGCCTGGATCGACGCCAAGTGCGAGGCTCTTTTCCTTTCCGGCAAAACGGTACTTGAAAATCCATCGCTTGCTGCCCGTTGGCGTGACAAGCAGCAGCAGGCCGCCACCGTCGTACAGCTTCTGCTGTTTTTCACCCGGCTTCGTGTTACGGATCGTGGCATCGGTCAGCGCCATGTTTGCGTCTCCGGTTGTCGCGCCGCTGCTGGGGGCGTTTTCCATCCGACGGGCGCTTGAATCGTGGCAACCCCCGAAACGACCCCCTGGTGGGGGTTGTAATCGCTGGTGAACCCTTCGAGACTACAGCAAACAAAAGCCCCGCTCAGCGCTAGCTGTCGGGGCTTCGTGGTGAACCGTTGAAACCGGTTGATGAGTGTTTGGTGCCCAGGGCCGGAATCGAACCGGCACGCCTTGCGGCGGGGGATTTTGAGTCCCCTGCGTCTACCAATTTCACCACCTGGGCAGATACTGCAGCGCGCGCATCGGGAGTTCAGCGCGCAAGGAAGACGTAGATTATGGCCGAAAATCGGTAGACGGGCAAGTCGATTGCCTTCACCCGCCACAGCGCGTTCGCGGCGAGCGGTGCTCAGACCGTGCGCGAGAATCGTGTGAGCGTCTGCTCGCCCAGATAGCGGTCAAATACCATCGCGAGATTGCGCACGAGCATGCGGCCGGCCATTCGCACTTCGAGCTTGCGTGCGCCGAGCGAGATCAGCCCGTCGTCCTCGAATGAACGCAGACGCGCGAGTTCCGGCGCGAACGTGTCGGCGAAGTGGATGCCGTACGCCGCTTCGAATTCGTCGAAGCGCAGTTCGAGGTTGCACATCAGCTGCGTGATCACGTCGCGCCGCAGACGGTCGTCGGCGGACAGGCGGATGCCGCGCGCGATCGTGAGCCGGCCCGCATCGATCGAGTCGGTGTAAGCGGGCAGCTCTCGCGCGTTCTGCGCGTACACGTCGCCGACCTTGCCGATCGACGAGGCGCCAAAACCGATCAGATCGCACTCGGCCCGCGTGCTATAGCCCTGGAAATTGCGATGCAGCGTGCGCTGCGCCTGCGCGCGAGCGAGCTCGTCGGTGGGCAGCGCGAAGTGATCCATGCCGATGTACACATAGCCCGCTTCAGTCAGCCGTTCGACGACCCGTTGCAGCAGAGCCAGCCGCTCCTCGCTCGACGGCAGCGTCGCTGGATCCATCTGGCGCTGCATCTTGAAGAGCTGCGGCATGTGCGCATACGCGAACACCGACAGCCGGTCCGGCGCCAGTTCGAGCATCGTGTCGAGCGTGCGGCTGAAGCTCGCGACGGTTTGATGCGGCAGCCCGTAAATCAGATCGACGCCGATCGAATGAAAACCGTACGTGCGCGCCGCCTGCATCACCGATGCGGTCATCTCGAACGGCTGGATGCGATTGATCGCCTGCTGGACGCGCGGATCGAAGTCCTGCACGCCGAGGCTCAGCCGGTTGAAGCCGAGGCGGCGCAGAAGCGCGACCGTGTCGGGCGACGCCTCGCGCGGATCGACCTCGATCGAATATTCGGCTCGATCGTCGGGCAGAAGTTTGAAGTGCTCGCGCGTCGCGGCCATCAGCTCGGCCATCTCGTCATGCGACAAAAACGTCGGCGTGCCGCCGCCCCAATGCAATTGCGAGACGGGCCGCTGCGTATCGAAACACGCGGCCTGCAAACCGATTTCGCGTTTGAGCCGCTCAAGGTACGGCCGCGCATGCGCGCGATTTCTCGTCACGACCTTGTTGCAGCCGCAGTAGAAGCACACGGTGTCGCAAAACGGAATGTGGAAGTACAGAGACAGATCGGTCGACGCGGTACCCGGGTCGGCGGCGGCGCGGTGATAGTCGGCGGTGTCGAACGACTCACGGAACTGCGGCGCGGTCGGATAGGACGTATACCGGGGACCGTTCGCGCTGTAGCGCGCGAGCAGGTCGGGGCGGAACAGGGTGTCGGTTTGGGACATGAGCGGTGTCGGACGGTGGGCGGCTCTCGCCGCGTGCCGCGTGTCATGGTCAGTCAGCAGCTTCGAGTTTACGTGCGTGCCCACGGGACCCGATTGTGTAAAAGGGTCGCACGGACAGGCAGTGGCACAATGCGGGTCTGGCAATACGTTGCCAAGGTTTGAGTTCAGGAAAGATGACGTGGATCAAAGGTTGAACAGTGCATGGGTGGACGCTCACGCGTGCCGTCCCGATTGCGGCGCGTGCTGTATCGCGCCGTCGATTTCGAGCCCGATTCCGGGCATGCCGAACGGCAAGCCGTCAGTCAAGTAATTACACCATGAACTGTCGCCCCAACTGCGGTGCATGTTGCATCTCCCCGTCCATATCTAGCCCCATCCCTGGCATGGCTCGTGGAAAGCCAGCGGGAGCACGCTGCATTCAGCTCGACGAAGATGACCGATGCATGATTTTTGGCCGTCCGGAGAGACCAGTCGTTTGTCAGTCTTTGCGGCCAAGCGATGAGATGTGCGGGGAGAGCCGAGAGCAAGCTATTCGCTGGCTCGATAGAGTGGAACGACAGACTTCTCCCAATTGAGCGTGGCTATAATGATGCACTGCACCTTTCGGCGGTTACAGGGCGATAGAAAGAAAACTGACGACGTCTTCACGGGGGAACTGTCATGCCAGCACTCGACGAAAAAATCGTCGCCGACGTGGCCGAACGGCTTCGCCGACACCTCGCGGGTAAAGCGGGATATGGGGAAGCGAAATACTTGACGTCCGGTGGTTCCGCAGCAGTGTTTTTGGTTCCATCCCCTGCGGGCCAGCGCGTGTTCAAGGGCTTTAACCCGAAATTCTTTGACGGACTCACTGGGGCTGCCGAGCGAAAGCGCTTAGATGTGCAACGCAAGCTAATAGGGCATCGCTGCCCCTCACTAGTCCAGACATTCGAAGTCGTCGAAGCGGAGGGTACCGCTTTCGTCGAAATGGAGTACTTGGACTGGCCGCCGCTCACGGAGGCGCTCGGCACGGTACCTGATGAAGCTGTGGTTCCTTTGTTCACCCAGCTTGTCGACGCAGTTAAGTTTTTGGACACGCTCGGGATAGTGCACCGTGACATCAAGCCCGAAAACATCCACGTTTCAGCGGATTTCACGACGCTCAAGCTGCTCGACCTTGGCGTCGTGCGAGAGGTTGAGCAGAGCGACGCGCCGGATGGCGCTATAACGGACCATGGAAGTACCCGACCGTTTCTTGCTACGGCGCAGTACAGTTCGCCGGAGTACCTGTTCCGACTGGACGAGCCGTCGCCGAAGCTATGGAAAGGTTTGAACTTTTACCAGCTTGGCGCTGTGTTGCACGACCTCATAGCAAAGCAGCCTCTATTCCAGTACGAGATGAGCCTGGAAAACAGATGGCTTGTCGCGCGAGCGGTGCTCTCAAAGGTGCCCGTATTCTCTGACGGAAATCCTGCTCGATTGGCGAGCCTCAAATCACTTGCTTCGCGTTGCCTTGTGAAGGATTTGGAATCCCGCCTCCAATTGGTGGGCTGGGAGGATTTCAATTTGGGCGATGCGAAGGACCCCCTTGCGACATTGCGAGTTAGGCTTGCGAAAGGCAAGGTGAATGCCGGGGGCCAAATGAGCGCAGCAAACGCTTCCCGGCTAGAGTTCGATAGAGGCGAATTCTTCCGGCGCTTTTGCGAAATGGTGCGGACCGAACTCTTGCAGGTATGCGGAACTGATATGCCCCTCACGCTCCGTCCGTCGGCTCCTGGAGATGTGCAGGTTGCGCAGTTACTCTTGGCTGTAAGCGCCGAATGGACGGTTGAGTGTGAGCTACATTTCGACTGGCAGCAGCAGCTTTATGAAAGAACCGTCAACGTGTCGCTCCGGGCAAAGCTGGTGCGAGCGGCGCAGGCCGTTGGTAAGGTCGGAACTAGCACGCGGTTGGTCGCCGTAGCTACCATCGGGGAAAATGAAGCAGAGGGGGCCGCGTCGGCTGCCGGTGCTGTCGCGAATGCGGCTGGCTCTGCTCTTGACCGCCTGGAGGGCGCAGCGGATGCGAGCACACTCCACGACGCCGACTTGGTTGCTTAACCCTCAAGGAGCAAAAAAATGAACAAGGGTTGGTTTAGGTCAGTAAAAGAACTTGATGACGACCAGAAGGCGTTCATCAAGCTTCCTCCATATGGCAAACATTCATTGGTTGGGCCGCCTGGCTCGGGGAAGACAAATCTCTTATTGCTTCGTGCAGAGTTTCTTGCAGGTACCGGTGAGAAGAATGTCCTTATTGTTACCTATACTCGTGCGCTGGCCGATTTCATTCGAACAGGTATCGGAGCCGCAGGCCTAATATCGCCAGACCAAGTTAAAACCTATCATTCTTGGGCATCGGACCATATTTTTCAGTATTTGGGTCGGCCGGCATTGCAAAAGAATATTGATTTTGACGACCAGTCACGCGCCGAAGTGCTGGCGTTGGTGAAGGAGGCTAATCTCAAAATTCCCGCGCCCAAGCTCTTTAGTGCAATATTCGTAGACGAGGCACAAGATTTAACATCCGAGGAGCTGGAAGCTCTCTTAGGTTTAAGCGACAACGTCTGTATTTGTGGCGATGGCCGACAAGGAATTTATAATCGCGACGGACTGGCTGTCGCTGAAAAGCTAGGTTTGCAGCAACACACTTTAAAGCGCCATTTTCGTATTGGTCAGCGTATCGCTCGTGTCGCTGACCGACTATTGCCACCCGCGTCGGGTGCTAACAGCCTAGAGGCAACATCGAACTACAATCCCAAAGAGCAAGGGGAGTCTAGCGCAAAGATGCATCTCCTGAAAAGCAGAGATGAACAGTTCGAAAAGATGCTAGAGATAATACGTGTCCAGCTTGACGCTTTTGCTGGTGATACAATCGGAATTTTTTGCGGGAAAAAAGATACTCGAATCGAGTTGCGTGAAAGATTCAATGCTACTGACCTTGCCGATAAAGTGGCAGTCCACGGAGTGGACGCTGATTCTACTTTTATGGGTGGGCGTCCAATTCATGTTTTAACTATTCATGGTGCTAAGGGTACTGAATTTAGAGCGGTGCATATGTACGCCACCGAAGAGCTTGCCGATTTTCCGTTAAATCGTTCACGATTGGGGTTCACAGCAATAACGCGTGCAAAAACTGCGCTGAACGCTTATCGCACAGGCGAGACAAACAAACCGCTCGAAAACGCATTTTCTGAGCCAACGCACTTTGACCTTGAAGATTTACTGCCAGGTGACGCAGCATGAATGAACCCACCATTCGTTGGCAAATACTTCCACGGGATATTGTTCCCGATGTGCTTTTTGGTGGACGCCATACTTTAAGCGGTCCCGCGCAATTCTCGATTGAACCCTATGACCTAAAAGATTCGCGTGTAGCCGTTGGGTATTGTGATTCGAGAATGAGAGCCGACTATAATCCGCCCGTCCTCTTAGTGCTGGGGGATGCGTCGGCCGTCGAAACACTTTCGTGGCTCAGAACATATGCCCCTGAGACGGCACCATTGAGTCAGTACGCACGCGTAGTATCTAGTCAAGATTGGGGGATTTTCGGCAGGACGCAGGGAGACATGCGCGATTTGCGCGAGGATATTTGGTCGTCTGTCATTCTGGGTGAAGTCTTAGCTCAGGGTGAAACCGATGTCGAACTGGCGTCTGTTCCTCTATCGCGCGCTGGAGCGTGCTTCTCAATGGCAATCGCGCGGGCTGCCTGTATGCATGGGACGGGTGAGGCGACCAAGATTTGTGGTGACCGGCTGAGCCAGGTCGAAGCAGACCGACGTTTCGTGCGGCGCTCAGTTACGGTTAGCGATTTGATGCCTATCTGGGCGATGGCGGGAGGGCAATTCGGAACGCCCGTCTCCGCCGAGGAGACCGCTAACTTGGTCCTCGACGCTGCGTCGAAGTTTATGCGCGACTCCGCGCGCGCTGCGTTATTTCCTACGTCGATGAAACTGCGGAACATCCCAGGTCTCTCAAGCGATTCTATCGAGGAACGGGTTCTTGCTTTTCAACGTCTTTCGACGGAACTGACAAATGCAGAGGCACACGGTGCCAACAACGGGCTGCCTTCTGTCCTGCTCGCGGCAGCCGCATTTTTAGTAGGTCGGAGCACGTCCCATGAATTCCTGCTGCGTCGCGTAAGCAAGCGATTCCCTACCGCACTAGCATGGTACGGGCTGATTGCCGGGCTGGCAGGTCCGTCGACGTGGGATGCTGGGTGGTCCAAGGCTGTAAAGGGTGTAGAGCGGCAAGTGCGGCAGCGTTTCGATTGGTCCGAGTCTACTGGATTCGACTTATGTTGGATTGAGTATTCATGGATGGCCAGCACTTTCGACGGGCCCGATGCATTCAATTTGCTCCCGAAGCTCTTGCCCCGAGTCATCTCAATCGAAGCCATCCCTGGCGCGGCATGTCAATTTCGCTTGGCGACTGGTTCTTCGCCGGACTCGGATGCTAGGTTACCCCACGACAGTGCTCGCGAGAAAGACCTGCAAGCCGCTCTGACGCAGTTTGTGACGCTGGCTAACCGGGCTCGCCACCTGCTCGAAGGGGGCAATGTGCCCAGTCAGCAGAGCTTGGAGTTCGATAGCGACGACATTGCGCGCGGACGTTCAACTAAGGGCAAGAAAGGGAAAGCATCGAACTAAAAGACTAGGCAGGCGATTGACCAGCGCGTCGTCGTCGTGCCTAGTCGACATCTAGCATGGCCGTGGACCAAAAAAACTCCCGACATGGCAAGCCGGCGGGCGTGCGCTGCGTGCAACTCGGTGACGATCTGCGCTGCGCGATCTTCGGCCGGCCGGAGCGGCCCGCATGCTGCTCGGGTCTGCAGCCGCAACTCGAGATGTGCGGCGCGAATCGCGGCGAAGCGCTCGCGTGGCTCACGCAACTCGAGGCGCAAACACAACCGGCATCCCATCCATGACGCGCGGCATGCGGTAAACGCCGTCGCTGACCACACCCGTCAATGCAAGCCGATGTCCGCAAGGGCTTCCACAGGAGATTTCGCATGACTCGACCCGCAGCGCCGGCCCGGCGCCGCTTTCTGCGCGCTGCGCTGACCGGCTGCAGCGCGCTTGGCATCACTGTGTCGCTCGCGGCTTGCGCGAGCCCGACGTTTCCGTTCATGCCGTCGCACTACACGTTCTCGCAGAAGCAGGTGCAGGAGGCCGTGCAGCGCAAGTTCCCGTATCAGCGCACAGTGTCGCAGGTGTTCGATGTCGCGCTGAGCAATCCGGTGGTGGGCATGCTGCCCGATGCGAACCGCGTGCAGGTGAAGCTCGACGCGCGTTTCGCGAGTCCGTTCCTGCAGCAGCCGGTCGATGGCGTGTTCACGCTGTCGAGTGAACTTGCATACGACGCGGCGAGCCGTTCGGTGATCCTCAAGTCGCCGCGTGTCGACAACGTCAGCGTGAGCGGCGAGGCGCAGATGTACACGCAGCAGATCAACGCGGCCGCGGCGCTGCTCGCGACCCAATTGCTGACCAACTATCCGATCTACACGTTCAAGCCCGAGCAACTGCAATTTGCCGGCGTCAACTACGAACCCGGTACAATCACGATCCTTACAAACGGCATACGCGTGCAGATCGTCGAAAGATGACTGGCACGCGCGGCCACGTGGGCCGCGCATGCCAGTCATGACCGTGCGGGCCCATTTCGTTGCGACAACCTACCGCGATAAGGGGCACGGATGGACTGGTTACTGGCTTGCAAGGCGCTGATTCTCGGCGTGGTCGAGGGTTTGACGGAGTTCTTGCCGGTGTCGAGCACCGGGCATCTGATCGTCGTCGGCAGTCTGCTGGATTTCACCGACGAGCACGCGAAGACCTTCGATGTCGTGATCCAGCTCGGCGCGATTCTCGCCGTGTGCTGGGAGTTTCGCCGGCGCATCGGCAACGTGATCGTGGGGCTGCCGAGCCGGCCCGAGGCGCGCCGCTTCGCGCTGAACGTGATCATTGCGACGATTCCGGCAGTCGTGCTCGGCCTGCTGTTCGAGAAGTCGATCAAGGAGGTGCTGTTTTCACCGGTGCCGGTCGCGTTTGCGCTGGTCGCGGGCGGCGTCGTGATCCTGTGGGCGGAGGCGCGTCAGCGCGCGCGCGGCGAGGCGGCGGTGCGGGTGCGCAGCATCGACGATCTGAGCCCGCTCGATGCGTTGAAAGTCGGCCTCGCACAGTGCTTCGCGCTGATTCCGGGGACCTCGCGCTCGGGCTCGACGATCATCGGCGGCATGCTGTTCGGCATCGAGCGCCGCGCCGCGACCGAGTTTTCATTCTTTCTCGCGATTCCGATCATCTTCGGCGCGACGGCCTATGAGCTGTACAAGGACTGGCACCTGCTCACCACCGACGCGCTCGGCAGCTTCGCGCTCGGCTTCGCGGCCGCGTTTGTCAGTGCGTTCGTCTGCATCCGCTGGCTGCTGCGCTATGTCGCGTCGCACGACTTCACGGTGTTCGCGTGGTATCGGATCGGCTTTGGCCTGCTGATCCTGCTGATCGGTTATAGCGGCGGGTTGAGCTGGGCCGATTGAGATTTGCCGTGCGATGAAAAAAGGTCCGCGTATGTGCGGACCTTTTTTCGTTGGCTTGCCGTCTCGTCGCGTTACGCGGCGCCGCGCTTGCGGAACACGAGGTCCCACACGCCGTGGCCGAGCCGCAGGCCACGCCGTTCGAACTTCGTCACCGGACGATAGTCGGGCCGCGGCGCGTAGGTGTCGGCGGTGTTTTCGAGCAGCGGATCGGCGCCGAGCACTTCGAGCATCTGTTCGGCGTAGTTCTGCCAGTCGGTCGCGCAATGCAGATACGCATCCGGCTTCAGACGCGACACGAGCAGTGCGACGAACTTCGGCTGGATCAGCCGGCGCTTGTGATGGCGCGCCTTGTGCCACGGGTCGGGGAAAAAGATGTGCACGCCGTCGAGGCTGTCGGGCGCGATCATGTGCTCGAGCACTTCGACCGCGTCGTGCTGGATGATGCGGATGTTCGTCAGCGACTGCTCGCCGATCAGCTTCAGCAACGCGCCGACGCCGGGCTCGTGGACTTCGACGCCCAGGAAGTCGTCGTCGGGACGCTGCGCGGCGATCTCCGCGGTGGTGGCGCCCATGCCGAAGCCGATCTCCAGCACGCGCGGCGCTTCGCGGCCGAACACGCCGGTCCAGTCGGGTTGTTGTGGTGCATAGGGCACGACGAAGCGCGGGCCGAACTCATCGAGCGCGCGGCGCTGGCCGGTCGACACGCGACCCGCGCGCGTGACGAAGCTGCGGATGCGGCGGTGATGAAGCGTGTCTGCCGGCGTTGCACCCGGCGTGCCGTCGACGTCGTTCGTCTCGGTGCCGGCGGGCTGGTCGGCTGCGCTCGTGGGGGTCGGGGCGTCGTCCGGGAGACCGGAGTCGTTTGGATCGTGGATCATCGTCGATGCTGCTGCAAGGGTGGGGGCTGCGCGGCTTGCGCGCTGTGCCGGGCCGTTGCCACTACAAAAAAGCCGCCTTCAGGGAGGCGGCTCTTGCTGGATTCCGCTGAACACTCAGCGGGAAAGTGGAGCGGGCGATGGGAATCGAACCCACGGCTCTAGCTTGGGAAGCTAGGGTATTACCATTATACGACGCCCGCAGAGCGCGCTATTTTACAGGCTTTTGGGCCGTTTGGGCAGGGGTATGGCTCGCGCGCACGAGCAGCCGACCCGTCTTTTCGCTTCTGCGGTTCGAACGGCGCGAGCCTTCAGACTTTGTCTGCGCCTGCCGTTAATCCGAATACTGCCCAACACCGTGCGCTTGCGCACCCCGCAAGCCGGCACGAACCCGGCGCTTCCCATCCCGATCAAGAGATTTTCCCAAGATGCGGTGGCTTTCCAATCTGAAACTGAGCCAGAAGCTTGTCGGCTCGTTGATGCTGTGCGCGTTCGTAACGGCCATCGTCGGCACGGTCGGTGTGCTGAAGGTGCGCGAAGTCGCGACGATGCAAACCGAAATGTACGACCGCGAATTCGTGCCTGTGCGCGACGACGGCACCGCCGCGTGGCAGGCCGCTTCGCACTTCCGGCGCCTCTATTCGTACATCCTGAATCCGGAGCCGGCAGGCCGCGCCGATACGGTGCGCCTGAATCACGGCGGTGAAGCGGCGATCCTGTCGGCATTCGACTACGAGCGCAAGCATGCGACCACCGACGCGCAGAAGCAATTGCTGAGCGACTTCGACGCCGCCTATCCGGCCTATATGAGTTCGGTCGCGAAGGTGATGGCGCTGGCCGATCAGGGCGATCAGACCGGCGCGCTCGCCGAGCTCAAATCGACCACCGACCCGCTGCATGTCAAGCTGCGCACGCTGATGATCAAGCTGTCCGATGTGCGGGATGAGTTGGCCAGGCAGCGTGTCGCGAACGGCGTCGAGATGGTTCGCTCGGTGACGTGGTGGATCGCGAGCTGCGCGGTCGTCGGCGTCGCGGTTGCGATCGGCCTGGGGCTGCTGGTGACGCGCGCGGTCGTGCGGCAGATCGGCGGCGAACCGGCCGAAGTCGCGAAGGTCGTCGAGCAGATCGCGGGCGGCGACTTGAGCCAGCGACTGCACACCGGCGCCGCCGACGACGGCAGTATCTTGCGCGCGGTCGCGCACATGCAGGAGCGTCTCGCGGCGACGATCGGTTCGATTCGCGAAAGCGCCGAGTCGGTCAGCATCGCTTCGCAGCAGATCGCGAGCGGCAACATCGATCTGTCCGCTCGCACCGAAGAGCAGGCCGCTTCGCTCGAACAGACCGCGGCGAGCATGTCGGAATTGACGCAGACCGTCACCCGCAACAGCGACAACGCGCGCAACGCGAGCGCGCTCGCGACTGAGGCTGCACAGGTCGCCAACACCGGCAACACTGCCGTCGAGGGCATGGTGCGCACGATCGGTGATATCAGCGGCAGTTCGACGAAAATCTCCGAGATCACCGGCGTGATCGAGGGCATTGCGTTCCAAACCAATATTCTCGCGTTGAACGCGGCGGTCGAGGCCGCGCGCGCGGGCGAGCAGGGGCGCGGTTTCGCGGTGGTCGCGAGCGAGGTGCGCAACCTCGCGCAGCGCTCGGCGAGCGCGGCCAAGGAGATCAAGGAGATGATCACGACGTCGGTCGCGATCATCGAAGGCGGCACGCAGCAGGCAGCCGAAGTCAGCACGACGATGGCGGATATCAAGGCCGCGATTCATCGCGTGTCGGATATCGTCAGCGAGATCGCAACGGCCTCCGAAGAGCAGAACCGCAGCATTCACCAGGTCGGTCAGGCCGTCACGCAGATGGACGAGACCACGCAGCGGAACGCGGCGCTCGTCGAACAGGCCGCGGCGGCCGCGCAATCGCTCGAGACGCAGGCGCGCAAGATGAAGCAGACGGTGTCGGTGTTCCGGACGGGGGAGAGCCGCGGTTTCGCGGCAGCCGTGTAGAAGCCGCGCCGACTCAAGCGGCCGCCGCGCGTCAGCCCAACTTTCCCGCGCAATCAGCTCAGATCACAAAATAAGTCAGCTGAACCGCCGCGCGCGTGACGACCATCTGCAGCACCTGCACGATCACGAACAGCAGGATCGGCGACAGATCGATACCGCCGAATTTCGGCAGCACGCGACGCAACGGATTCAGAAACGGCGCGGTCAGCTGATACAGAATCGGCATCGCGGGCGAACGCGGATTGAGCCACGACAGCAGCGCCATCAGGATCGTCATCCAGATGATCAGATTGAGCGCCCACTTGATCGCGGTGAGCACCGCCACGATCAGCAGCGTCGGCACGAGCGTCAGCGGATCCGCGCCCGTCAGCACGATCATCAGGACGACGTAGATGATCGCGGCGATCAGCGTTGCGACCACGCTCGCCCAGTCGATGTTGCGCGTGCTCGGCAGGATGCGCCGCAGCGGCAGCACGATCCAGTTGGTCGCCTGCAGCACGGCGTTCGAGACCGGGTTGTACGGCGGCAGGCGCACAACCTGCAGCCACGCGCGCAACAGCAGCGCAGCGCCAAACAGCGTGAAAACGGTATTGAGCAGAAAACGGGCGATATCGCCAAACATCTCGTGTCCTTATGCTTCTGATGACGGCCGCCGACCGGCCGCGGGCTGCCGGCGTCGCCCGATCGGTGCGTGCCGGCGGTTTTCTGGATTTACCCGGTTAGCCAACCGGAGGTTCGACGTCATTGCGCGCCGCCTCCCGATGGCTGTCTGTCCGGCATCACACGGAAATCCGGACCTCGCTGATCAGGATTGTGCCGTTGCCGCCGTCGGTGTAGTTCGGGATATCCGCTAATAGTTGCTCGGACGCGGGCTTGAACACTTTATAGAAGTCGTCCGCGCTATCGAACAGGAAGTGTCCCGCGGCCACGTAAGGCGGTGGCGTGCCGGGCGGCCCGGCGTTCAGGCCCGCGTCGACCGACCAGCCTTTCAGCGCCGGCCCGAACAGCTTCGCCGCGAACGGCATATGGGTCGCGCAGTAGTAGTCCATGTCGAAGCGGCCGTTTTCCCGGTACGGGTAGAGGATGCTGACCTTGATCATTGTGCTTTCTCGTCTGTTGGTCCCGAAGCGCGGCGCGGGTCGTCGCGTGGTTCGCCCGGCGTGCCGGACGTCACATTATCACGGCTTACTTGACCCTTGCACCTGCCGCGGCCTGATTCAGCGAGCGGCCCAGCGATTCTTCCACAGCTTCGGAGATCGCTTCAATCGTCGCGGCCGGCGTTGCGCGACGTCGGGCGAGGTTGACCGCGCGGCGCGTCAGCAGACCATACAGCGCGGCATGGTCGCCGCCAAAGCCTTCGAGCAGCGCGAGCTGCTTCTCGACGACACCCGTATCGCCGCGCGATACCGGCCCCGCGAGCGCGTTCGGCAGGCCTTTGTCGCGCGCGGTTTCGATCGTGCCGGCGAGCATCGGCAGCAGCGCGCGCAGCGCGTCGTCTTCGGCGAAGCCGAGCGTGCGCCACAACGCCACGCATTCGGCGAGGCTGCAGAGCGCGAAGCTCGCCGCGTAGTGCGCGGCGGCGTGATACAGCATGCGGCCGCCCGGCGGAATCGACAGCGGATGGCAGCGCAGCGCGAGCGCGAGCGCGGTCAGCGTCTCCTTCAGTTCGCCGTCGGCTTCGATCGTCACCGAGCAGCCGACGATACGCTCGAGATCGGCGAGCTCGCCGCTAAATAGATACAACGGATGAAAGCCGCCGATCGCCGCGCCCTGATCGCGCGCTGGCGCGAGCAGTTCGACCGGCGAGGCGCCGCTGCAGTGCACGAGCGCTTTGCCGGGGTGGCTTGCCGCATCGCCTCCAAAGCGGAGTGTGTGCGCTGTCGTACCGATGCTGTCGTCAGGAACGGCTAAAAAAACGATATCGGCGGCGTCGACGGCCTGTTGCGGGTCGTCAGTGGCCGCGCAGTGTGCGATCTGGGCGGCGAGCCTGCGCGCGGAATCGGCCGAGCGGCTCGCCACCGCGGTGACCGGATAGCCGGCGCGCGCAAACGCGAGCGCGAGACAACGCGCGAGCCGCCCCGCGCCGATGAAGCCGACGCGCGGCAAGGAAGACTGGGACATGGTCACCTGCTCCAGACGGATCGTGTGAATGGGAAAGCAGCAGTATCTCGCATCCGGCGAAGCGCGGCCGCGATCCGGCCCCTTGCACGGTTCGACAGCGGTCGTCGGATGAGTTTGCGGGCGATATGGCGCCAACGGTCGGTCATCGGGTGGCGTGACGCCCGCGGTTGTGAAAACTGCTCACAATCGTACATGACAGGAACAGTGGTCGATGAGCCGGTTTGGCAGTCGTATTTTCCGTACTTCGTTCGCAGTCAGAAATTCGGGAGGGTCGAGATGAGTATTTTTTCTTACCGAAAGCACTTGCGGTTCCTGACGCGCGCCCAGCGCCGTCGCTGGTGGGATCAGAAAAAGCGCCTTACGCCGCGCGTGCGGATCAGCGGCGCATACGTGCCGCCCAACGTGTCCCGCGAATTCGTGTATGTGAAGGTCGGCTAGTCGCGCGGTCTTCGCAGATGAGAAAATGCCCGGCCTCGAGCAATTGAGCCGGGCATTTTTTGTTGGGAATTTGCTTCCGGCTGTCAGGATTGAAGCGAATTTGTAATTAAAGATTACCGATGCGCGAACTCAAACCCCTGCGCTCGATCAGACCTGTGACGCGCGGCCCGTCGCCCGCGTGCAACCCCTTGATTCCCGGCTGATTTCGCTTTGGTCGCGGCGGCGCGTAGGCGCGCTCGCGCCGCGCTCGGCAAAACGCTTCGGCTCGCCCTTGCAATTTGCAACAAATGTGAACATTTCGGCCGGGGCTTTTTAGATACATTGATTTCACAGCATGCGAGGCATGCGCAGTCGGCGACCTTGGCAGGCCGCGCTAGGAGAATAGAAGTGAAAAAGATCGTTCCGTTTGTCGTTGCAGCCGCACTCGGCTTGGGACTTACCGGCGCCGCTGAGGCAGGTGTTTCCGTCGGTATCGGCCTTGGGGTGCCGATCGCGCCGGCCTATCCGGTCTATGCGGCGCCGCCGCCTGTCTATTACGCCCCGCCGCCGCCTCCGCCGGTGTACGCGCCGCCGGTTGTGTTCGCACCGGCTCCGGTGGTGGTCGGAGGCTATTACGCCTATGGCCGCCCTTACTATCGTGGCTACCGTGGCTACTATCGCGGTTACGGGCACTCGTACTATCGTCATTAAGAAGTGCGGGCGCGCTTGACGCGCGTGGGAACGTCGACGGCGTAACGCCGGCTTGTGCCGGGTTACGTCGTTTCTTTTTGTGTCGCTGGTTTTTGCTTTCCGCAGCGTTCCTGGCTGGTGTCGCGCGCTCGCGCGAGCGCCGTTCCAAAGCATCGAGGAAGCTGGGAGAATGGCTGCTTCGCCACCGCTCCAGGAGAGTTTCGCCGATGCAAGCGCTTCCCGCTCCCACCTTCGATGACGTCCTCGACGCCGCCGCGCGTCTCGAAGGCGTCGCGCACCGCACCCCCGTTCTGACATCGAGCACGTTCGACGAGCGCACTGGCGCGTCGGTGTTCTTCAAGTGCGAAAACTTCCAGCGCATGGGCGCGTTCAAGTTCCGCGGCGCGTACAACGCGATTTCGCATTTCGACGCGGAGCAGCGCAAGGCGGGCGTGCTGACCTATTCGTCGGGCAATCACGCGCAGGCGATCGCGCTGTCGGCGCGCCTCGCCGGCATTCACGCGACGATCGTGATGCCGCACGACGCACCCGAGGCCAAGGTCGCCGCGACCAAAGGCTACGGCGGCGAAGTGATCAGCTACGACCGCTACAAGGAAAATCGCGAGAAAATCGGCCGCCGGCTCGCCGAAGAGCGCGGCATGACGCTGATCCCGCCGTACGATCATCCGCACGTGATCGCCGGCCAGGGCACCGCGGTCAAAGAACTGATCGACGAAACCGGCCCGCTCGACATGTTGTTCGTGTGCCTTGGCGGCGGCGGGTTGATCAGCGGCAGCGCATTGTCGGCGGCCGCGCTGAGCCCGGCCTGCACGGTGATCGGCATCGAGCCCGAGGCGGGCAACGACGGCCGGCAGTCGCTCGCACGCGGCGAGATCGTTCATATCGACGCGCCGCGCACGATTGCCGATGGCGCCGCCTCGACCCATCTGGGCCACTACACGTTCGCGGTCATCCGCCAGCTGGTCGCGCGAATCGAAACGGTCAGCGATGCGCAACTGATCGAGACGATGCGCTTTTTCGCGCAGCGCATGAAGATTGTCGTCGAACCGACTGGTTGTCTCGCGGCGGCGGCGGTGCTGAACGGCGTCGTGCCGGTGAAGGGCAAGCGCGTCGGCGTGGTGGTGAGCGGTGGCAATGTCGATCTGCCGAAGCTCGCGCAGTACCTCGCATGAGCGGCTCACGTCGAGTCGCATGAAGAAAAACGGCTCGCCGATGCGAGCCGTTTTTTTGTTCGCGAGCCGCCTCAGCTTGCCACTTGCGCGGTGCTCTGCACGATCAGATCGCGATACCCGTTGACGATCACGCTGTATGAGAAATAGGCGAACAGCAGCGCCGACAGAACGTGACACGCGCGCAGCAGACCGGCGCCCGCGCGCTTGCGTCCCTGGCTGCCGAGCCCGCAGATGAAAAGCGTCCAGCACAGGCCGCCCAGAAAGAATCCGCCGAGGAAGATCAGCGCGGTTGTCGGGCTCGTTGCGCCGGCCTTCGCGATCAGCGCGCCGCCGACTGCTGCGAACCACAGGATCGCCGACGGCGACGACACCGCGAGCAGCACGCCGCGCAGAAACCCGCGCCATGCCGACTGATGCGGCGCAGCCGCGTCGCCTTCGCCGGCAACAGCTTGCGCCGTGGCCGGGAACATCGCTTCACGCGCCATCTTCCAGGTGAGAAACAGGAGGATCGCCGCGCCGCCGATCCATACGACCCAGCGCACCGATTCGAACTGCAGCAGCGCGGCCATGCCCGCGAGCGCGAGCGTCGCGTAAATGAGATCGCCGACGCACGAGCCGAGGCCGAGCCAGAAGCCCGGCCGAAAGCCGTGCGACAGCGTCAGCGAAATGATCGCGACGTTCACGAGACCGATATCGAGGCACAGCGACAAGGACAGAAAAAAGCCGTCCGACATCATTGAAAAAGCGTGCATCCGCGCGAGCGCTCCATCCGTTATTGATTGTGTTGTCCCGCGCGCGTTACAGGCCGAGGCCCAACTCGTTCCACAAGCTATCGATACGCTGTTTGACTGCGTCGTCCATCACGATCGGGCGGCCCCATTCGCGGTCGGTTTCGCCCGGCCACTTGTTGGTTGCGTCGAGCCCCATCTTCGAGCCGAGGCCGGCTACCGGCGACGCGAAATCGAGATAGTCGATCGGCGTGCGGTCGACGAGCACCGTGTCGCGCGTCGGGTCCACTCGCGTGGTGATCGCCCAGATCACTTCCTTCCAGTCCCGGATATTGACGTCCTCATCGACGACGACGATGAACTTCGTATACATGAACTGCCGCAGGAAGCTCCACACGCCGAACATCACGCGTTTCGCGTGGCCGGGGTAGCTCTTCTTCATTTGCACGATCGCCATGCGGTAACTGCAGCCTTCGGGCGGCAGATAGAAGTCCGTGATCTCGGTGAACTGCTTCTGCAGCAGCGGTACGAACACTTCGTTCAGCGCGACGCCGAGCACCGCCGGCTCGTCGGGCGGTCTGCCGGTGTAGGTGGAGTGATAGATCGCGTCGCGGCGCATCGTGATGCGCTCGACCGTGAAGACCGGGAACCACTCCTGTTCGTTGTAGTACCCGGTGTGATCGCCATACGGGCCTTCGAGCGCGTGTTCGTACGTGGCCGACGCACCCTTCGACGGACGCGGCGGTGCGCCGGCCGGGGCGGGCGAGGGTGCGCCTTCCTGCGGATAGATGAAGCCCTCGAGCACGATCTCGGCGCGCGCGGGGACCTGCAGACCGTCGACGCCCGGTGTGACGCATTTCGCGAGCTCGGTGCGCCCGCCGCGCAGCAGGCCGGCGAACTGGTATTCGGACAGCGTGTCGGGTACCGGCGTGACCGCGCCGAGAATCGTCGCCGGGTCCGCACCGAGCACGACGGCCACCGGATACGGCTTGCCGGGATTTTTAAGCGCGAACTCACGAAAATCGAGCGCGCCGCCGCGATGCGCCAGCCAGCGCATGATCAGCTTGTTACGCCCGATCAGTTGCTGGCGATAGATACCCAGGTTTTGTCGACTCTTGTTCGGCCCTTTCGTGACGGTCAGACCCCAGGTGATCAACGGCCCGGCATCGCCGGGCCAGCAGGTCTGAATGGGCAATCTGGCAAGGTCGACGTCATTGCCTTCCCAGACGATTTCCTGGCAGGGCGGTGCGTTGACCGTCTTCGGCGCCATGTCCCACACGGCCTTCGCTAGCGACAGCAGCTTGCCGGCGTCCTTGAGCCCTTTCGGCGGCTCGGGTTCCTTCAACGCGGAGAGTAGCCGACCGACATCGCGCAGCGATTCGAGCGCCGCCTCGTCGCCCGCGCCCGCTTCGGCATCGATGCCCATGCCAAGCGCGACGCGGCGCGGCGTGCCGAACAGATTGCCGAGCACCGGGAACGCGTGCCGCTCGGTGTTCTCGAACAACAGAGCCGGGCCGCCCGCGCGGAGCACACGGTCGCAAAGTTCGGTCATTTCGAGATTCGGCGACACTTTTTGCGAAATTCGGCGCAATTCACCGATCGCCTCGAGGCGGCCGATGAAATCGCGTAAGTCTTTGTATTTCATCTGTGACGGTTCAGGGCCGCATGCACGGCGCATAGGACGGGGAGGGCAGGAGGAACGGCGTTGGTACCTATCTGACGCAAAAAACGATTGTCGATTTTACCTGCGTTAGCCACCGCACGTAGATCAACCAAATGGCCTGGTCCAAACAGCCAGGGTCGGATCGCCCGAAACGCGCATTGAGCGCGGTTCTCGGATGACTGAACACTGTTCATAATTACAAAAAGTTATCATTCTTGAATTCTATAGTGTTGACGATCTATAAAACCGTGCATAGAATCCGTCCACATTGGTTGCAGGGCGTTAACCTTTTTACCGTCGCCCCCGGTCCTCAGACGCAACGCGTCACCGTTTTGCTTCCCTGCAGGGTAGAACGGCATTATTGAAGTCCCTCACCAGCGTCCACCAACGCTGGTTTTTCGCGTGGGAGCCAAGCCCGATACACATCGAGTATGTGTGGGCTGTTTTTGAGATGGCTCCCCAAACGGTATTTGTTGCCGTTTTCCCGACGTCGCTGCTGCCCAACCAGAGAGCACGCGATGTCTTGACTCTGCGAGCGCGCTGTACCGCCTGATTTGTCCCGGCGGAGTTCGCGGATCATGCAAGATGGGAGATCTGAATGAACGCCTGGTTATCGTGGCGTCCCGATGGGCGTATTGCGCAGGTTGTGCGCGCTGCGCTGCGCAGCGGGACGCGACTGAGTCATCACCTGTTCAGCATTGTCGGCGGGATCGCCGTGGTGCTGGCTCTCGCACTGTGGCTGATGCCGACCTGGCGCGGCGCGCTCGCCGCGCGTCTGATGCCGGTCATTTCCGCTGCCGTGCAAGCGGGCCCCGCCCGCCTGCTGCAAGGCAATCCGCTGCCCGCCATTGGACCGACCAGAAACGCCGACGCATCCTCCGACGAATCGCTGTCGGCCAATTCGCCGAACATGCTGACCACGCCGAGTCCCACCGATGGCTCGAACGACGGCAGCATGACCCTCACCGCGGCCACCACCGGCTTCGACGGCGCGTTCGACGGCGCCGGCACGTCGGGCACGAGCGCCGCCGCGCTCAACGGCCTCGATCCGCGCACGATGCAGGGCGTCAGCGCGCTCGCACGTCTGATTCCGCAGCAGCGCGTGTCCGCCGATGCACGCGATGACCGCGTGCTCGTGTCGAGCCACGAGCAGGACCTGGTCGCGTCGTACCTCGCGCGGCGTTATCGCGTCGCACAGGAGCCCGTCGGCGAGCTCGTCAAAGCCGCGTTCGACACCGGCCGCGAAGTCGGCCTCGATCCGCTGCTGCTGCTGTCAGTGATGGCGATCGAATCGGGCTTCAATCCGTACGCCGAGAGCGGCGTCGGCGCGCAGGGCCTGATGCAGGTGATGTCGAAGGTGCATTCGGACAAATTCCAGTATTTCGGCGGCCAACGCGCGGCGCTCGAACCGCTCGCGAACATCAAGGTCGGCGCGCTCGTGCTGAAGGACTGCATCGCGCGTGGCGGCTCGCTGCCGGGCGGCCTGCGTCTGTACGTCGGCTCGACCGCGCCGGATGACGGCGGCTACGGCGCGAAGGTGATGGCCGAGCGCGGTCGTCTGCGCGACGTCGCGCGCGGCCGTAAGGTGCCGATCAATGCGCCGCAAGCTCCGGTGCTGACCGCGTCGGCCACGCCGGCGCCAGCCGCGGCGACGAGTGGTGGCAACGGCAAGCGCGTTCAGGTGACGCTGCAAGGCGGTCACGCGCTGAGCCCGGCGACGTCGGCGGTGCACACGCAGCCGGCCGATCAGGACGACGCGAACGCCAATTCGACGACGCGCCACGTGGCGTCGGCGTCGGAGCTGGGGGCTTGAGTTAGACGTTGCCGTGCCGCATGAAAACAAGGACACCCGAGGGTGTCCTTTTTTGCGTCTGGCGGGCCGGTTGCTGCCGAATCAATCCCGATGCGTCAATGCTGCCCGAACAGCTTTGCCAGCCGCTCGACCGCCTCTTCGAGCTTTGGATACGCGGTCGCATACGACAGCCGGATGTAGTCCTTCGGCGCGTGCGTGCCGAAGTCCATGCCCGGCACCAGCACGACCCCGGCATCGTGCAGCATCGCCTTCGTGAGCGCCGCGCTGTCGCCGGCCGCCGGATGCGCGACGCCACGGCAGTCCGCGTACACGTAGAACGCACCGTCCGGCATCACCGGCACGGAGAAGCCGAGCGATTCGAGCGCCGGCGCGATGAAGTCGCGGCGTCGCTTGAATTCGAGGCGCCGCGCTTCGTAGATCGCGATCGTCGCCGGCTCGAAACAGGCGAGCGCCGCGTGCTGCGCGAGCGCCGACGCGCAGATGAACAGATTCTGCGCGAGCTTTTCGAACGCGCTGACCAGCGCGGGCGGCACGACGAGCCAGCCGAGGCGCCAGCCGGTCATGTTGAAGTACTTCGAGAAGCTGTTGACGGTGACCACGTCGTCGCCGAACGACAGCGCCGACACCGGCTTGGCGTCGTAGCTGAGGCCCTGGTAGATCTCGTCGACGATCGTGAAGCCGCCGCGCGCGCGCACGGCCTTGACGATGCGCTCGAGTTCGGCCGGCTCGATCGACGTGCCGGTCGGATTCGACGGCGACGCGAGCAGCACGCCGCGGGTGCGCTCGCCCCACAGGCGTTCGACGTCGGCGGCGGTCAGCTGGAAGCGCTCGGCCGGCCCGCTCGGCACCATCACCGGCTTGCCTTCGGCGGCGATCACGAAATGGCGGTTGCACGGATAGCACGGGTCGGGCATCAATATTTCGTCGTCGCGATCGACGAGCGCCGCGCACGCCAGCAAGAGCGCGGCCGATGCGCCCGCGGTCACCACGATCCGCGCCGGATCGACGTCGATGCCGTAGAACTCGGCGTAATGCGCGGAAATCGCATCGCGCAGCGCGTGCACGCCGAGCGCGCTGGTGTACTGCGTGACGCCGCGGCGCAGCGCGCTCGCGGCCGCCTCGATGACCGGCTCGGGCGCCGTGAAATCCGGCTCGCCGATGCCCATGTGAATGATGTCGCGCCCCGCGCGTTCGAGCAGCACGGCCTCCTTGGCCAGTTCCATCACGTAGAAAGGCTGGATGGCGTCGACGCGCGCGGCAAGCCGCACGAGAGGTTCGGTCACGGAGTTCATACGGTCAGTCCAGTTCAGAAGCAGGACGGCGCCTACCCATCAAATGATGCGTTCATCGATGCGCGCAGCGCCGTCCTTGCGGGCGATCGAGGTGCTTCGCCCTGTGCAGTGCGACGTGGCAGGGAGCCGATGCGCGGCATGGCCCCACCGGCGCCGCGCTCAGCTCTTGCGAGCCGCCTGAGTCTCGGTGGCGCGCAGTTGCGCCGAGAGCTTGTCGAGCACGCCGTTCACGTACTTGTAGCCGTCCGAGCCGCCGAACGTCTTGGTCAGCTCGACCGCTTCGTTGATGACCACGCGATACGGAATGTCGACGTGATTCTTCAGTTCGAACGCGGCGACCAGCAGCACCGCGCGTTCGACCGGCGACAGTTGATCGATCGGACGGTCGAGGCACGGCGCGATCGCGGCGGAAAGTGCTTCGGAATCGCGCATCACGCCATGCAGGATCGCGTCCAGGTGCTCGTGATCGGCCTTGTCGTAACCTTGCGCGCCGCGTAGTTGCGCGTCGATCTCAACGCCGGGCGAGCCCGACAGCAGCCACTGGTAAAGCCCCTGCGTGGCCAGTTCGCGGGAGCGTCGGCGTGCGCTCTTCATGCCTCTTCCTCGTCGTCTTCGTCTTCATCTTCGTCGTCATCGCCGCCGAGCTGCTCGAGCGCGACCGCGAGGTTCGCCATTTCGACAGCCACGCGCGCGGCGTCGCGACCCTTCTCGGTCATGCGCGCGACGGCTTGCTCGTCGTTCTCGGTGGTCAGCACCGCGTTCGCGACCGGAATGCCGAAGTCGAGGCCGATGCGCGTGATGCCCGCGCCGCTTTCGTTCGAAACCAGCTCGAAGTGATAGGTCTCGCCGCGGATCACCGCGCCGAGCGCGATCAGCGCGTCGAATTGCGCGCTTTCCGCGAGCTTTTGCAGCGCGAGCGGGATTTCCAGCGCGCCCGGCACCGTGACGAGCAGCACGTCTTCGCCGGTCACGCCGAGGCGTTCGAGTTCTTCGATGCAGGAGTCGGCGAGGCCGTTGCAGACGGGTTCGTTAAAGCGCGCCTGGACGATGCCGATGCGCAGTCCGTCGCCGTCGAGATTCGGTTGGTATTGTCCGATTTCCATATGAATTCCGTAGTGTTTGAGTGGGCGCGAGGCGCGTGAGTGGCCGGATCAGAGTTGCGGGGCTTGCGTTTTGCTGCCGGGCATCGGAATGAAGCCCGTGACTTCGAGACCATAACCCGACATGCTGCCGAGCTTGCGTGGGTTCGACAGCACCTGCATCTTGCCGACGCCGAGTTCGCGCAGAATCTGCGCGCCGATGCCGTAGGTCTTGAAGTCGACCGGCCGGCGCTTCAGCGCGTCCGCTTTTTCCTTCGAGTCGAACGCCTTGAAGACGTCGATCAGATGGTCTTTCGAGTCGCCGCAGTTCAGCAGTACGACCACGCCGAGATCGCGTTCTGCGATTTCCTGGATGGCCGCGTCCAGCGTCCACGAATGGGTGGATTCGCCGACTTCGAGCAGATCCAGCACCGACAGCGGCTCGTGCACGCGCACCGGCGTGTCGCGATCGGGCATCGGCGTGCCGCGCACCAGCGCGATGTGCGGCTGGCCGCTCGGCTGATCGAGATACATGACCGCGCGGAACGCGCCGTGCGCGGTTTGCATCGTACGTTCGCAAACACGCTCGACGATCGACTCGGTGCGGCTGCGATAGTGAATCAGATCGGCGATCGTGCCGGTCTTCAGGCCGTGCTCCTTGCCGAACTCGAGCAGGTCCGGCAGACGCGCCATCGTGCCGTCGTCCTTGATCACTTCGCAGATCACCGCGGCAGGCGTGAGGCCCGCGAGCCTCGTGAAGTCGCAGCCGGCCTCGGTATGGCCGGCGCGCACCAGCACGCCGCCCGGCTGCGCCATGATCGGGAAGATATGGCCCGGCTGCACGATGTGCTCGGCCTTGGCGTCCGGCGCGACCGCGGCCGCGATCGTGCGGGCCCGGTCGGCCGCCGAGATGCCGGTCGTCACGCCTTCGGCCGCTTCGATGCTGACCGTGAACGCGGTGCCGTACTGCGTGCCGTTGCGGTAGGTCATCAGCGGCAGGTTCAGCTGCTGGCAGCGATCCTGGGTCAGCGTCAGGCAGATCAGGCCGCGGCCGTAGCGAGCCATGAAATTGATCGCTTCCGGAGTGACAAACTCGGCGGCGATCACGAGGTCGCCCTCGTTTTCGCGGTCTTCTTCGTCGACGAGGATCACCATCCGGCCGGCTTTCAGTTCGGCAATGATCTCTTGGGTGGAGGCGAGCGTCATGTTGGCGAGTTTTTCGGGAAAGCGCGTATTTTACGCCACGCGCGAGCCCAAGTCGCCTCCGCCAGACGACATAGGCCGTTTGGCCGACTGTGACGAGCCGGGCGGGGTTGCCATGCTCGTCGAAACGGTGGGCGCGCGCGCGAGTGGCGTTGGCGGCAACGCGAAGAGTGCTCCAGCGCGGCCCGCTTTACGGATTGCAATAGTGCGGAACGGTACTTGCGACGCAGCAGGCAGCTTCGTCTCACTACCACCCGGAGACCGGAATGTCGGGGACCGTCGGCTGTTGCATCAATGAAGGGCGTCACGCGTGCGCGCAAGGAGCGCGTCGATGAAGCGCGGCGCCACGAGCGGGGGCTCGTCGCAAGCGCCCGTGAGCGCGCTGCGCGCGAGCGCGTACCGCATTCCGACCGACGCGCCGGAGGCCGACGGCACGTTCGCGTGGGACGCGACCACGCTGGTCGTCGTCGAGGTCGACGCGGGCGGCGACACCGGCATCGGCTACACGTACAGCGATGCCTGCATCGTCGCGCTGATCCAGGGCGCGCTCGCCGCCTGCGTGCTGAATCACGACGGATTGGACGTCGGCGCGCATTGGCAACGGTTGCAGCGCCAGGTGCGCAATCTCGGCCGCGCGGGACTGGCCGCGACAGCCATTTCGGCAATCGACTGCGCGCTGTGGGACCTGAAGGCGAAGCTGCTCGGCGTGCCGCTCGTCGGGCTGCTCGGCGCGTTGCGCCCGGCCGTGCCGGCTTACGGCAGCGGCGGCTTCACCACGTATACGAACCAGCGCTTGCAGCAGCAGTTCGCCGGCTGGGTCGCGCAGGACGGCTGCCGGTGGGTAAAGATGAAAATCGGCAGCGAGCCGGACAAGGACCCGGCGCGCGTCGCGGCGGCGCGCGCGGCGATCGGCGGCGCGGGCCTGTTCGTCGACGCCAACGGCGCGTTCACGCCGCAACGGGCGCTGTACTACGCGCAACGTTTCGCCGAGCACCAGGTGAGCTGGTTCGAGGAGCCCGTGTCTTCGGACGACGAAGCGGGCCTGCGCGGCGTACGCGAGCGCGTGCCGGCCGGCATGGAGATCGCCGCCGGCGAATACGGCTACACGCTCGACGACTTCCGCCACCTGCTCGCGGCGGGGGCCGTCGACGTGCTGCAGGCCGACGCGAGCCGTTGCGGCGGCATCACCGGCTTCCTGCAGGCCGCCGCGCTGTGCGACGCGTATCACGTGCCGCTGTCCGCGCATTGCGCACCGGCGCTGCATCTGCACGTCGCGTGCGCGGCGCCGCGCTTGCGCCATCAGGAGTGGTTCCATGACCACGCCCGGATCGAAGCCATGCTGTTCGACGGTGCGCCGCGGTTGCGCGACGGCCAGATGGAGCCGGACCTGTCGCGGCCCGGTTGCGGGCTCGAGTTCAAGCATGGTGACGCCGAGCGCTATCTCATCAAATAAAACAGGCCACGACAAGGAAGCGATATCGATGGGCTCTTCACGCGTACCCGGATTGCTGTACACGGCGGCGGCGGTGACGGCCGTCGCGGCGTTGGCCGCGCGCGGCGCGGGAAGACCGGAGTCGCATCGCGAACGGCGTGAGAGCGGCCCGCAACACCACGAGCGTCGGGCATCCGTGACGTTCCCGACGTGTGCCGCCCGCAGCCATCAGCGCGCGCCGGCGCGCGTGCACGCGAGCGAACCCATCGCCGAGGCGGAGGCACACGTCGAAGCGGCCCGCACCTTCAACCACAGCTCCGCGCTGCTCGCGCTGTCGGTGCTCGCCGACAGCGCGATGGAGCACTACCGCGGCTCGTTCGACAACCCCGCGATGTTCACGCCACTCGTCAGCGCGAGTCTGTCGCTCGCCGCGGGCCTGCATGGTGGCGCGGATCGTCGCGGCCAGACGCATCGCGCGCGCCGTGCGATCTATCTGACCCGCGGCGGCGACGGGCATCGCCGGCACGGGCTTCCATTTCTACAACGTGATGAAGCGGCCGGGCGGCTGGAGCTGGAACAACCTGTTTCACGCGGCACCGCTCGGCGCGCCGAGCGCGTTGCTGCTGTCAGGCGCGCTCGGTGCCGTCGCCGAACGCTTGCGCGACGAGCCCGCAGTCGACCCGCAACTGCTCGGCATGCCGGCCGGTCAGGCGCTCGGTCTGCTGGTCGCGGCGGGTCTCGTCGGCACGGTGGGGGAGGCCGCGCTGCTGCATTTTCGTGGCGCGTTTCAGCATCGCGCGATGTACGCGCCGGTCAGCATTCCGCCGATCACGGCTGCGCTGCTCGCGCATGCCGCGCTGTCCGCTCCGCGCGAGCGCTGGTACACGCGGCTCTGGTTACGCATCACGACCGTGCTCGGCTTTGTCGGCGCGGGTTTTCACGCGCGCGGGATCGCGCGTCGTCAGGGCGGCTGGCGCAACTGGAGCCAGAATCTGTTCGACGGGCCGCCGCTGCCCGCGCCGCCGAGCTTTTCCGCGCTGGCGCTCGCCGGGCTCGCCGCACTGCGTCTGCGGGAGACTGAAAAATGACCGACGGACCACGCTCGACCCGAGCCACCCGCTATCCCGGCTACGACGTGCTCGACAAACGCACGACGCCGTCGTGGGACGCGCACACCCGCGCGGTGATCGCCGAACGCCTCGCGACACCGCTCGAGCCGCGCTTTTTCAACGCGGTCGAATGGCTCGCGGTCACGTCGCTGTGCGCCCGCATCGTGCCGCAAACGAATGCGCAGCCGGTGGTGCCGCTCGCCGCGCTGCTCGACGCGCGGCTCGCCGGCAATGGCAACGACGGCTACCGCGACGCCCGTTTGCCGCCGATGCGCGACGCCTGGCGCATCGGCCTCGCCGCGCTCGATGCCGAGTGCCGCGAGCGCGGCGGCCTGCCGTTCGCGAGCCTCGCGGAGGACACGCAGATCGCGCTGCTCGGCGAGATGCAGCGCGGCGAACTGACGAACCCCGCGTGGCGCGGCATGCCGTCGAAGCTGTTCTTCGGCGAGCGCGTGCTGCACGACATCTGCGGCCTCTACTACTCGCACCCGCACGCGTGGAGCGAGATCGGCTTCGGCGGCCCGGCGAATCCGCGCGGCTATGTGCGCATGTACCTGAACCGGCGCGATCCGTGGGAGGCGGTCGAAGCGACGCCCGACACCCATGAGCAGGCCGCGAAGGAGAACCGCCGTGTCCGATGACGCGCAGCAACGGCCGCGCGGCAAGGACGGCCGCGCACCCGACGTGTTCCAGCGCGGCGGCTGGGTGCCGATGCGCACGTACCCTGACGGCGAGGAGGTCGATTTCGCGATCGTCGGCACCGGCGCCGGCGGTGGCACGCTTGCGTGCCGGCTTGCGGAAAAAGGCTTCAAGGTCGTCGCGTTCGATGCCGGCGCGTGGTGGCGTCCGCTCGAAGAGTTCGCGTCTGACGAAGCGCATCAGGAAAAACTGTTCTGGACCGACGAGCGCATCTGCGACGGCGACAATCCGCTGAAGCTCGGCAACAACAACAGCGGCAAGGCGGTGGGCGGCAGCACGGTCCATTTCGCGATGGTGTCGCTGCGCTTTCGGCCCGAGTGGTTCAAGTCGCGCAGCGTGCTCGGCTATGGCGCCGACTGGCCGCTCGACTGGCACGAGATGTGGCACTACTACGGCGAGGTCGAGGACGCGCTGAAAATCTCCGGACCGGTGAATTATCCGTGGGGGCCGAAGCGGCCGCGCTATCCGTATCGCGCGCATGAGCTGAACGCGGCGGCGCTGGTGCTCGCGCGCGGCGCCGAGGCGCTCGGCATCGGCTGGAGCCCGACGCCGCTCGCGACCCTCTCCGCGCCGCGTGGCCGCGCGCATCCGTGCGTGTACCGCGGCTTTTGCGTGTCCGGCTGCGCGACCAACGCGAAGCAAAGCGCGCTTGTCACGTGGATCCCGCGTGCGCTGCGAGCCGGCGCCGAGGTGCGCGATCTGGCGATGGTCGGCCGCGTCGTCACCAACGACGCGGGGCTCGCCACCGGCGTCGAATATCTGCGCGAAGGACGCTGGCGATTCCAGCGCGCGAAGCACGTGGTGGTGGCCGGCTACGCGATCGAAACGCCGCGCCTGTTGCTGATGTCGGCCAACAGCCGCTTTCCCGACGGACTCGCGAACAGTTCGGGACTCGTAGGCAAAAACCTGATGGCGCAGTCGAATCAGGCCGTCTACGGCACCTTCGATGAAGACATCCGCTGGTACAAAGGGCCGCCGTCGCTCGCGCTCACCGAGCACTGGAACTACGAAGACAAGGGCAAAGATTTTTTCGGCGGCTACTGCTACATGAGCCAGGGTCCGCTGCCGAACGGATGGGTCGCGGTGCAGAACAGCCGCGGGTTGTGGGGCGACGCGCTCGGCGCGGAGATGCTCAAGTACAACCACCAGGCGGGGCTGAAGATCGTCGGCGAGATGCTGCCGCAGCAGCGCAACCGCGTGACGCTTGCCGACGAGAAGGACCAGTACGGGCTGCCGATCGCGCGCGTCACCTATTCATGGTGCGACAACGACAAGCGGCTCATCGCGCATTCGCTCGACTTCATGGAGCAGGCGCTCGCGGCCGCCGGCGGCAAGGAGATCTGGCGCGAGACCGACGACACCTGCCACCTGAACGGCACCGCGCGCATGGGTGACGATCCGTCGACGAGCGTCGTCGACGCGGACTGCCGCAGCTGGGACATCCGCAACCTGTGGGTGTGCGACGGCTCGGTGTTTCCGACCGTGGGCGGCGTGAATCCGTCGCTGACGATTCAGGCGATCGCGTGTCGCACCGCCGAGCGCATCGCCGCGCTGGCCGCGCGCGGCGAGTTGTAGCGGGAGTGTTGCCCACGCGCATGAGCCACAGTCCGGAACGATGGAGTACTCACTGCGCGATCCGGCTGGTTACACAACATGCTCTCCATGCATCGAACATTGACCCAAGTCATGTTTGAGGCGCAAAAGCGGCCTCTTTTTCGATGCCCCACCTGCATGGTGCAATGCAAAATCCATAGAAAGGCCGGGCTTGCTGACCTCACCATACCCTGCAGGTATGAAATAGGACAGGAAAAGTATTGGACGGGCCAAACGGGCGAAGGGTATAAAAACATCCAATGAACTCATTTCTCGACGCAGCCGCCATGATCCAAGCGACCATCGAACGTATCGAAACCCGCCTCGTCGATCTGCCGACGATCCGCCCTCACAAGCTGTCGGTCGCCACGATGTACGGGCAGACGCTGATGCTGGTCAAGGTGTACTGCAGCGACGGCATCGTCGGGATTGGCGAAGGCACCACGATCGCCGGCATGGCCTATGGCCCGGAAAGCCCCGAAGCAATGAAGCTCGCGATCGACGCCTACTTCGCCCCGGCGATGATCGGCAAGGACGCGACGCAGATCCAGGCGCTGATGGCGCACCTCGGCAAGCTGGTCAAGGTCAATCATTTCTCGAAGAGCGCGCTCGAAACCGCGCTGCTCGACGCGCAAGGCAAACGTCTCGGCGTGCCGGTGAGCGAACTGCTCGGCGGCCGTCGCCGTGAGCGCCTGCCGGTTGCGTGGACGCTCGCGTCGGGCGATACCGCGAAGGACATCGCCGAAGCCGAGCACATGCTCGACGTGCGCCGCCACAAGGTCTTCAAGCTGAAGATCGGCGCGAAGGAACTGAAGACCGACATCAAGCACGTCGCCGAGATCAAGAAAGCGGTCGGCGAGCGCGCCGCGGTGCGCGTCGACGTGAACATGGCGTGGAGCGAGACCCAGGCCGCCTGGGCGATTCCGGCGCTGGCCGACGCGGGCTGCGATCTGGTCGAGCAGCCGGTCGCGTCCGCCGCGGCGCTCGCGCGACTGATGCGCCGCTTCCCGGTCGCGCTGATGGCCGACGAAGTCCTGCAAGGCCCGGACAGCGCGTTCGAGATCGCGAAGAACGGCGGCGCCGATGTGTTCGCGATCAAGATCGAACAGAGCGGGGGCCTGTTCGCCGCGCAGCGCGTGGCCGCGATCGCAGATGCCGCCGGCATCGAGCTGTACGGCGGCACGATGCTCGAAGGTGCGTTCAGCACGGTGGCGTCGGCGCATCTGTTCGCGAGCTTCGCGAATCTGCAATGGGGCACCGAGCTGTTCGGGCCGCTGCTGATCACCGAAGACATTCTGACCACGCCGCTCGACTACAGCGACTTCGAACTGACCGTGCCGAACGGCTCGGGTCTCGGCATCGAACTCGACGAGGCGAAGGTCGAACGATTCACGCGCGACGGGCTGATGAAGGTCACCCGCTAAACGGATTCAGATCAAGAGGATTCAACGATGCTTTTCCATGTACGAATGGACGTGCACCTGCCGGTCGACATGCCGGCCGAAGTGGCGAACGAAATCAAGACCCGCGAGAAGGCTTACTCGCAGGAGCTCCAGCGTAGCGGCAAGTGGCGTCATATCTGGCGCCTCGTTGGCGAGTACGCGAATTACAGCATCTTCGATGTAGAGAGCAATGCCGAACTTCACGACATTCTGTCCGGCTTGCCTCTGTTCCCGTACATGAAGATTTCGGTGACGCCTCTGTGTCGTCACCCGTCGTCGATTCGGGACGGCGACATCTGAGCCCAGGGGCCAGGCGCTTTTGACGGCGAGCGCATCCAAAGCCATCTTTTCCCCCTATACCAACTGGAGACAGTCATCGTGAGCGTCAAAGTATTTGAAACCAAAGAAGTGCAGGATCTGCTGAAAGCCGCTTCCAACGTCGATGCCGGGAATGGCAACGCGCGTTTCCAGCAGATCGTTTTCCGTCTGCTGGGCGACCTGTTCAAGGCAATCGATGACCTCGACATCACGCCCGACGAAGTCTGGGCCGGCGTCAACTATCTGAACAAGCTCGGTCAGGACGGCGAAGCGGCGCTGCTCGCGGCCGGCCTCGGTCTCGAGAAGTATCTCGACATCCGCATGGACGCCGAGGACAAGAAGATCGGTCTCGAAGGCGGCACGCCGCGTACGATCGAAGGCCCGCTGTACGTCGCCGGCGCGACGGTGCGCGAGGGCGTCTCGAAGATCGACGTCAACCCGGACGAAGACGCGGGCCCGCTCGTGATTCGCGGCACGGTCAAGGATCTGGACGGCAAGCCGGTCGCCGGCGCGGTCGTCGAGTGCTGGCACGCGAACTCGAAGGGCTTCTACTCGCACTTCGATCCGACCGGCGCGCAGAGCGACTTCAACCTGCGCGGCGCGGTGAAGACCGGCGCCGACGGCAAGTACGAGGTCCGCACGCTGATGCCGGTAGGCTACGGCTGCCCGCCGCACGGCTCGACGCAGCAGCTGCTGAACGTGCTGGGCCGTCACGGCAACCGTCCGGCGCACGTGCACTTCTTCGTCAGCAGCGACGGCCATCGCAAGCTGACCACGCAGTTCAACATCGAAGGCGATCCGCTGATCTGGGACGACTTCGCGTATGCAACGCGCGAAGAGCTGATTCCGCCGGTCGTCGAGAAATCCGGTGGCGCGGCGCTGGGCCTGAAGGCCGATACGTACAAGGAGATCGAGTTCAACTTCACGATCACGCCGCTGGTCCAGGGTAAGGACAACCAGCTCGTCCATCGTCTGCGCGCTTCGGCCGAAGCGTAATCGCACGAGGCGGCGCCGTGGCGACACGGCCGCCGCCTTTCGTTGCCAACGGCCGGCGGTCTTGCCGGCCGAATCCCTGAAGTGTCGAGGAGTTGTGACGCCGGACAACGCCGCGTTGACGCGGCGCTTCACCGATAGCGCCGATGGTGTGTTGTGGCTGACCAGCTCCACGTCGCCCGGCCAGGTGCAGGAGCTCGACGAGCTCGGCCGCGAATTGCGGTGTCGACGTGATCGTGGCACTGGCTGCGCCCGTACCGACGATGCAGGCAAGGATCAGCGACGCTTTCGTCAGGTGCACACGCAGCGGATTCCAGCGACGGAGCAGGTGCGGCTCTTTCATTGGGTTTGTCAGCTTCGGATCGTGCACGCGCGCTGGGTCACGGCCCCGGATTCGCCTCGCCCAAACCGGCTTGCTGCGCAGATCGATGGCTTTGCCGGTACGCACCGAGCATGCGCTCCTGGTATCGCGTAACGGTCTCGAGGGAAGTGTCCAGGTTACGTCGAGGATGGATCGCCATCGCGCGGCGCATTGAGCATCCGCTCCACATAGCGCGCAATCAGATCGATCTCCAGATTCACTTTTACCCCGTCGTGCAGATGCTTGAGCGCCGTCACCTGCACGGTATGCGGAATCAGATTGATTGAAAACTCGCAGCCGTCGTCGCGATCAACGACGGAGTTCACGGTCAGGCTCACGCCATTGACCGTAATCGATCCCTTGTACGCGAGATAACGACCGATGTCGCGCGTCGCGAGAATGCGCAGCTCGTGCGATTCGCCGACCGGCGCGAAACGCGTGACGATACCGAGTCCGTCGACGTGTCCGGACACGATGTGTCCACCGAGCCGGTCATGCGCGCGCAGCGCTTTCTCGAGATTGACCTCGCCGGTTTCGCCGAGACCGGCCGTGCGGTTCAGGCTCTCGCGCGACACGTCGACCTCGAACGAATGAGCGGTCTTCGCGACCACCGTCATGCAGGCGCCCTGGATCGTGATGCTGTCGCCGAGCTGCACATCGGCGAGGTCGAGCCCGCCCGCCTCGACGTTCAGGCGCACGCCCGCGTCGCCGCCCGTGCCGAGCGGCTTGACTGATTCGATGCGGCCCACTGCCGCGACGATTCCTGTAAACATCGTGCTAGTCCTTGATCATTTCGAAACGGTGGGAGACACGGTGTCGGTCCCGGGTAAGGCTGTCGGCGCGAAACGCGCGAGGATCCGCAGATCGTCGCCGATCCGCTCGACCGTGTGGAAATTCAGCTTAACGCGGTCTTCGAGCCGGTCGGGCGCGTCCAGATTGAACATGCTCATCGAGTCCACGCCGAGCAGGCTCGGCGCGAGATAGACCAGCAGTTCATCGACGCAGCCTTCGCGCAGCAGCGAACCGTTCAGCTTGTAGCCGGCTTCGACGTGCAGCTCGTTGACGTGACGCTCGCCGAGCACGCTCAGCATGCGCGGGAGATCCACCTTGCCGAACGCGTTCGGCAGCGGCACGATCTCGGCGCCGCGCTCGCGCAGCGCGCTCGCGCGTTCTTCGAGACGCGCGTCGAGCTCGCCGCAGAAGATCAGCGTCGGCGCGCCGGCCAGGATCTGCGCGTCGAGCGGCACGTCGAGCTGGCTGTCGATCAGCACGCGGTGCGGTTGGCGCGGTGTATCGACCGCGCGCACGGTCATGCGCGGATTGTCCTCGCGCACAGTGCCGATGCCGGTCAGGATCGCCGACGCGCGCGCCCGCCACGCATGACCGTCGGCCCGCGCGGCCGCGCTCGTGATCCACTGGCTCTCACCCGACGGCAAGCCGGTGCGGCCATCGAGCGACGCCGCCACTTTCATGCGCACCCACGGACGGCCGCGCGTCATGCGCGACACGAAGCCGATGTTCAGCTCCCGCGCTTCGTTCGCGAGCAGCCCGCAGCGCACTTCGATACCGGCTTCGCGCAGCCTCGCGAGACCGCGGCCGGAGACCTGCGGGTTGGGATCTTCCATCGCCGCGATCACGCGGCCGATCTGCGCTTCGATCAGCGCGTTCGCGCACGGCGGCGTGCGGCCGAAATGGCTGCACGGTTCGAGCGTCACGTAGGCGGTCGCACCGCGCAGGTCGTGGCCGCGCGAGCGCGCGTCCTTCAGCGCGCGAATTTCGGCGTGATCCTGGCCGGCCGGCTGCGTGAAGCCTTCGCCGATCACCTCGCCGTTTCTGACGAGCACGCAACCGACCCGCGGATTCGGGTCGGCCGTGTACATGCCGCGCTTCGCGAGCGCGAGCGCGCGTTCCATGTGGACGAAATCGGTTTGCGAGAACATCGGTGTCCGTTGTGGTGCGGTGTCTGGGTCGTGCGAGTTGCGGCCTTTGCTTCGGGCCCGGCTTCAGCCTTTCAACGCTGCGAACGCGCCGCGCGCGGCGTCGATCGTCGCGTCGATCACCGCGTCGTCGTGCGCGCTCGACACGAAGCCGGCCTCATACGCGGACGGCGCGAAGTACACGCCCGCGTCGAGCATCTTGTGGAAGAACGCGTTGAAGCGCGGCACATCGCTCTTCGTGACGTCGGCGAAGCTCGTCGGGATCGATTCGCGAAAGTAGATGCCGAACATGCCGCCGAGCGCATCGGCCGCGAACGGCACGTCCGCTTCGCGTGCCGCCCGCGCGAGCCCTTGCGCGAGACGCGTGGTGCGCGCGGCGAGCGTGTCGTAGAAGCCGGGCGCCTGGATTAGCTGCAGCGTCTTCAGGCCGGCCGCGACCGCGATCGGATTGCCCGACAGCGTGCCCGCCTGATAGACGCCGCCGAGCGGCGCGAGGTGAGCCATGATGTCGCGCCGGCCGCCGAACGCCGCCGCCGGCATGCCGCCGCCGATTACCTTGCCGAGGCAGGTGAGGTCCGGCGTGATGCCGTAGAGTTGCTGCGCGCCGCCGAGCGCGACGCGGAAGCCGCACATCACTTCGTCGAAAATCAGCACCGCACCGTACTCGGTGCACAGGCGCCGCAGCGCCTGCAGGAATTCAGGGGTCGCGCGCACGAGGTTCATGTTGCCAGCGACCGGCTCGACGATCACCGAGGCGATCTCGTTGCCGAACGCCTTGAACGCTTCTTCGAGCTCGGCGACGTTGTTGTATTCGAGCACGGTGGTGTGCTTCGCGATATCGACCGGCACGCCCGCCGAGGTCGGATTGCCGAAGGTCAGGAGGCCCGAGCCGGCCTTCACGAGCAGGCTGTCCGCGTGGCCGTGATAGCAGCCTTCGAACTTGACGATGCGGCTGCGGTTCGTGAAGCCGCGCGCGAGACGCAGCGCGCTCATCGTCGCCTCGGTGCCGCTCGACACCATGCGCACCTGTTCGATCGACGGCACCAGCTTGCAGATTTCCTCGGCGATCTCGACTTCCGACTCGGTCGGCGCGCCGAACGAAAAGCCATTCACGAGCACGCGCTGCACGGCTTCCAGCACTTCGGGATGAAGGTGGCCGAGGATCATGGGGCCCCACGAGCCGATGTAGTCGGTATAGCGCTGGCCGTCCGCGTCCCAGAAGTACGGGCCTTGCGCGCGCTCGATGAAACGCGGTGTGCCGCCGACGGAACGGAAAGCGCGCACCGGCGAATTCACGCCGCCGGGGATCGTGCGTTGCGCGCGTTCGAAGAGGGTTTCGTTTCTGGACATGGCGATGGCTGGAATAGGGAGCAGGGGTTGCGCAGCGGCGCAAAGGGCCTCGGACGATTCCCGCGGACCCTTCGCGCGATGCTGGGGTGGATCGAGAAATTGTACCGGAGTCGGCGCCGGCGGGCTGTGCGGGCGGGCGGTCGCGGCGGCGCGTGTTTCGCCTAGCTGCCCGGTGCGGGTGTCGTCGGCGGCTTGCGCCTGCCGGTCAATTCGGCCCAGCGCTTCTCCAGCGCGCCTTCGGCGATGGGCTTGATGATCGTGCCCGAGCTTTGCGCATCCCACGTCTGCACCGAGAACGGATGCACACGCAGCTGATCGCGCGTGATGACCGGCGCGTGATGCGCATCGACGAGCCAGTCGTAGACGAAATCGATGCACAGCCGGTAGCCGCGTTTGGTCGACGCGTCGGGGACTTCGTAGGGCGCGCGCGTCACGTAGCCCGAACCGAAGATGCCCTTCGGCTCCTGCGCGACGCGATGCAGGAACACGCGATCGCCGGGCAGGATGCCGCGCGCGAAGCCGCAGCCCCACACGTCGGCCACCGCGTCGCCGGCCGCCACGCGTTTCGCGATGTCGGGCAACTCGGGCCACGGCCATTTTTTGGGGCTCCAGATGAGCAGGAAGGCGGTCATCGCGGGTTCGAACGGGATCAGGGGAGGGGCGTTGCGCGAGGTCGAGCGTTTATGTCGGGCCGTCAAGCTGCGCATACGGAAGCGCGTTGGGCATGCTGGCGGCAGCTTAACCGATCGAGGCTGATTGCGCCGCGCGGCGCTGTCGCGCAACGTCCACGCAGCGGGCCACGAGCGCCGTCAGCGGATTAACCGTCGCGTACAATCGAGCCGGTCAACTGATGGCCGTTCCCGCTTCACCCGTTCCGCTGCCGATGCCGGCGCGGCGTTCCATCCGGATTTCCCATGTCTCACGTCGTCAGACGCCGGCCCGATGGCCGGCTGATCCTGTTGCTCGGCGCGCTGGCCGCGTGCGGCCCGATTTCCATCGACATGTATCTGCCGAGCCTGCCGACCATCGCGCAGGCCTTCGCGGTCGGCACGGGCGCCGCGCAATCGACGCTCACGAGCTTCATGTTCGGCTTTTCGATCGGCATGCTGCTGTACGGTCCGCTGTCCGATACGTATGGCCGTCGGCCGATCCTGCTTGGCGGCATCATCATGTATGCGCTCGCGAGCATCGCCTGCTCGCTGTCGGTCTCGATCGGCTCGCTGGTTGGTTTCCGCTTCGTGCAGGCGTTGGGCGCGGGCGCGGCGTCGGTGCTGGCTCGCGCGATCGCGCGCGACGCGCACGAGCCGGGCGACGCGGCGCGCGTCCTGTCGATGATCGCGATCGTCACGGCGATCGGTCCACTGCTCGCGCCGCTGATCGGCGGACAGTTGCTGCTGCTGGGCGGCTGGCGCGCCGTGTTCGTCGCGCTGACGCTGTTCGGTTCCGTGTGCGCGGTGACCGCATTCCTGAAGGTGCCGGAGACGTGGCCGCGCGAGATGCGCGCGCAGTCGGCGCTGCTGAAGTCGTTCGGCGCGTATGGCACGCTGCTGCGCGATCCGGTCGCGTGGGGACACATGTTGTGCGGCGGCATGGCGTTCGCGTCGATGTTCGCGTACATCACGGCGACGCCGTTCGTATACATCGAGTATTTCCACGTGTCCGCGCAGCACTACGGCTTCCTGTTCGCGCTGAACATCGTCGGCATCATGTTCGGCAATTACCTGAACACGCGGCTCGTCGGCCGACTCGGGCCGGTGCCGATCATCTCGTTCGCGGCGACCGTGAGCTTCGTCGCGTCGCTGTTCGTGTCCGTCGTGTCGCTGACGGGGTGGGGCGGCTTATGGTCGATCGTGTTCGGGCTGTTCTTCGTCGTCAGCGTGGTGGGCGTGTTGTCCGCCAACTGCACGACCGATCTGATGCATCGCTATCCCGCCAACGCGGGCGCCGCGGCGGCCGTGTTCGGCGCGGTGCAACTCGCGCTCGGCGCACTGTCGAGCCTCGCGGTCGGACTGTGGCAGGACGGCACGCCGAAGGGCATGGGTATCGTGGTCGGCGTGGCGGGCTGTCTGTGCTTTGTCGGACGCATGCTCGTGATGCGTTGGCACGGGACGAAGTCGCCGGTTGCGGCTGTGTGAGCGTGTTGTTCGGATATCGAGGGTGAGCACTGCGCGAGCGCTGTGAAAACGGCGTGAAAACTGGATGACGATCGTGCTATTGCGGCTGTGGGCATCGGCCGACGCGTGAGTTCATCGGACGCGTCTCCGGAAAACACCTGGTGTTGCGCGCGCACCACCGTGCGTCGCGGTATGCATTGCTATGATGAAGTCACTGTTCCTCGGAGCGGCACTCATGGCGATCAAAGACCTGATGAACGGCGAACGGCAATTTGCCGCCTTCGCCGAAGCGCAACGGCTGGCCGACAGCGGCGCTTATTACGATTACACCGACATCGAATACGTGTTGCGCTTTGATCACGGTTTGACGGATGTATCGGCTCTGCTCGATAGCCAGTTGATGCATCGCGATCTGAATCGTCGTTGCGCGGATGCGCGCGAAAAGCTCGAGATGGCGGACGCGTGATGCGTATTGCGTCGTGCGCGGGTTCGTGCTGAATGAAGCACGGCGATGAATCGCTCCGAGATTTTCACTTCTGGAGTGGTGGATGACCGATAGCACGCACGCCTCACGTTTGCCCCACACCGACAATCCGGCCGCGCTGGCGAAACCCGGCGGCCACTACAGTCATGTCGCGGTCGCGAATGGCTTCGTCTTCGTGTCCGGGCAATTGCCGATCAACGCGCAAGGCGAAAAGCTCGCCGATGCGTCGTTCGACGCGCAGGCCGAACAGGTTCTGGCCAATGTGAAGGCGGCGCTCGAAAGCGTCGGCAGCAGCGTCGCGCAACTGGTGCAGGTGCGCGTGTATGTCGTCGATGTCGAACATTGGGCGAGCTTCAATCAGATCTATGCGGGCTGGGCCGGCGAGGCAAGGCCGGCGCGCGCGGTCGTGCCGGTGCCGCAGTTGCACTATGGGTTCAAGATCGAGGTTGAGGCGGTGGCGGTGGTTTGAATTCGACATTACAGCCATATAGCAACTACGGCATGACTTTCTCTGTGGCGGCCGCTAATTCTCGACATAGAGAACTCATGCCGATCGGGCAAGATGACGTTGAAAGCTTGGCGATTCTGGAAAGATCGTCAGTGTCTAGCGTCGTATCGATGTGGCGGAGCACAAAGGCTTTCAACGACGGATTACGTTTTATCAATACACCCAGTTGCGGCAAAGTGTGCCAGTGATCCACTAGCAGACGCGCGACAGCTTCTGAGTTGCCTTCCGCGATTTCGCCATCGTCACACTGCGCGTACTTGTTGAACGCCTCATTCACCTTTGCCCACGTGTCGAGGTGATCGATTGCTGCATCCGCCGCACTTGCCTCACGCTCCGTGCAGGTTATGCCATACGCAACCGGCATCCACGCTAGTGCAATGAAGGCGACCACACCCATGAGACGCGTAAAAAAATGGTTCTTCAGACACTTCTGTGGGTCGGTAGTACGCTGTCGCGCATGGTCTGGCAGCAGAGGATGCGATGGACAGCGTGGAGTTGTACCGACAATTGCTTGGGTTGACGGCGCCCTGGACGGTGGAGCGGGTCGAATTGGACATGGCGCATCAACACGTTGAGGTCCATGTCGGACACGGGCTGGGGGAGCGGTTTGCGTGCCCGGAATGCGGGCGCGAACTGGGCGTCTATGATCACCTTGCCGAGCGGGGATGGCGCCACCTGGACAGCTGTCAGTTCCTGACCTACCTGCATGCACGGCCGCCGCGCGTGTCGTGCCCCGAGCATGGCGTGCGGCAAGTGACGCTTCCCTGGTCGCAGCCGGGCAGCCGCTTTACGAATCTGTTCGAGGCGCTGGCTATCGACGTGCTGCTCGCGGCCAATATCAAGCGTGCAGCCGAGATTTTGCGCATCACCTGGGATGAAGCCTGGGGCGTGATGACACGTGCGGTCGTGCGCGGCCGGGCAACCAGGGGCATAACCATGCCGACGCTGCTGGGTGTCGACGAGAAGGCGATTGCCAAGGGGCACCGTTACATGACACTGGTCTGCGACCTGAAGGAATCGACGGTCGAATATATTGGTGACGAGCGCAAGGAGGCGAGCCTTGGCGCCTACTTCGACGCCTTCCCGCCGTCGTACCGTGAGAACGTGGACGCGATCAGCCTGGACATGTGGCCGCCGTTCATCAATGCCTGCCGCGAGAAGCTTCCGGACGCAGACGCGAAGATGGTCTTCGATCGCTTTCACATCATGCGCCATGTGCTCGACGCGGTGGACAAGGTCCGCAAGCAGGAACACAAGGCGCTGATGAAGGCGGGCAACGCAACACTGGTCCAGAGCAAGTACCTGTGGCTGACCAATCCAGAGAATATGACGGACAAGGCCAGACAACGCTTTGACGCTCTCAGGAACGCGGAACTGAAGACGGGCCGGGCCTGGGCGCTCAAGGAGGCGCTGCGGGCGCTGTGGAACTACACTTCTGCCACATGGGCAACGAAGTTCTGGAAGCGCTGGTACTTCTGGGCAACACACAGCCGCCTGGCACCGATGATCGCGGCTGCCAGGCTGATCGCTCGCCACCTGCCCAACGTATTGACCTACTTCGCCCATCGCATCACCAATGCCGTCGCAGAAGGCCTGAACTCCAAGATCGCTACCGTCCAAAAGCGCGCCTGCGGCTATCGCAATCCCGACCATTTCAAGATCGCCGTCTATTTCCACTGCGGCGGCCTCGATCTATATCCGCCTGTCGTGACCCACACGAAAGTCGGATGAACCAAAAAAATAGGTGCACTTGCGTCTATCCATGAGTATGTCCCGCAAGATTCCTGGCTCGATTGCGCTCAGTTGCCGTGCGCGCGGCCACGGAATCATTGTGGTTGACTTCTACAGCCGTGATCGGGTCCCGGTGCAGCTGTTCGCGGATTTCTCTCATGGCGTCGTCGGACGTGCGGATGCAGCTCTTTGTCGGGTGCTGAGGTCCCGGCAAATAGCGGGCATTAGCTCTGCCCGAATGCACGCCAATGCCGGTATGGCCTGGCACGTTGAAACGGATGATCCCATACAAGCCGTACGGACCATTGGCAGATGCCACATGATGGTGCGGGGTGGCTTGGTCCTGCACGCTATATGTTCCATTCGGAATATGGCGGATTGCCGCGTGGCTGTCGACGTTGTTGTAAGCCGCCCAAGTACCGATCGTCTTACCGGTGGCATCAACAAACGAGATTTGATGTGTCTGTCCGTCGAATAGCAGTTTCGACATGTGGCATACCTCTAGAGTTGTAAAAAATGAGGGCTGCGGAGTCCGGCGGCATACGATCAGTGGGATGGCCGACGCTGCATTGATTCAATGGGAGCTCTAGCTTTGCGGCTGCCATAGGTGCTATGGGCGAACTCCTAAAGGAAGGCCGATCCGATGTCGTAAGCAGGGCGGCAAGGCGGCCGGGTTTTACGTCGAGCGGGTGGAAGTCGAGCAGAAGATGACGCTGGCTGACCTGCTCGATGCAACGTACGCGAAAGAGATGGCCGATCTTCCGCGAATGCTGGAAAGCGACGATCCGAACGAGCGTAAGCGCGCCGAGGCATTGCAGGAGCAAGAGCTGCGGCGCGCGCTAGTGCACCGGAGCAGCGCGGAGCGTCTGTCCGCTTCTGCCCCTTGTCCTGCAACGGCTGGCGAGGAGCTTTACGCCTCTACCTGACCATGTACCCACATTGTGCATGCTGGAACGCGTTGAACGTCCAGCGTGCACTTGAATCAGAATGATCCGCTGCAAAATCGGACAAACGAGAGAATGGTCCATAAATTCCGGCACGTAACGGATGACCCTGAGCAGGACCACCCATGACGATCGAGTCGTAAAAACGACCCGCCTTTTTACTTGCGCGAGTAAATACTGTCCCCTATAGTCACAAAACGTTGCCGTAGCTGATGAGCGGTGACGCACAGTGCTCAATTGTGCTGCTGGGGCAATGGGTCGGTCCGTCGACAAAGTGTAGATCTGCGAACAAAAAGAGCGCGAAGCACGGGGCTTTTGGCCGGAGGCACGATCATGTCACGTTTCCTGGATTCCCTTTCCGCTTCTGTTCAACTCACTGGGGAGGAGAAGGCCGTTCTGGCCCAGGCCGGCGTGACATCGCACGAAGACCTGCACAGCCTGACGGTCGGGTTCCGACATTCGCTTGCCCGTGCTGGTGTACGGGTGCCACTTCTCTCATCAATTGCCGTGCGCCACCTGGCAGGCTCCTACGCCGCGGGTATGACCGCGGCTGCTACGCAGCCGCTACCTTCGCTTGGCGCTGTGCACCCGCCAGGGACCCAATGGAACATCAATAGCGTCGTTCAGGCGTTGCCAGCAGGGTCGACGTCGGCTCAGGTGGCCCAACCGGCCGGAGCGACGGCCATTGATCTGCGCCAAGGCATCAATTGGCGGATCATGAACCAGGGGCAGCGGGGAACGTGCGTGTCGTTTGCGTCTACCGCGTGCGTCGAACTGACCCAGGCCGGGGCAGGCGCTGCTCCTCAAGACTTTTCGGAGCAGTTTCTCTACTGGGCAATCAAAACGGGAACAGCGGACCCTAGGCCGAACCAGGACGGGACGTACCTCGAATTCGCACGCGATGCGTTGGCTCAAATTGGAATCTGCAACGAAGCCGACTGGCCGTACAATCCAACGTTCATACCCGGCAATGTGTCACAAGCAGGCAACGGAAACCCAAGCATAGGCGCACAAACGAATGCTGCGGCCAATCAACCCGCTGCGCATTCATATCAACAGTTTACGGTTCCGGGAACGGGTGCAGCCGCAGTGCTCCAGCAACTGCAAAACGGCCGCCCTGTTGCGATAGGGGTGCCGGTATTTTCGGACGACCCGATGGTTGCCGGTAACAACTGGACGACGCCTGTCGCCTGGGCGTATGGCCGCGTATTGAATCCACCACCGACCTCGGTGGCAAAGGACGGGCATGCTGTCTGCGTCGTTGGCTACGAGCCCGATCCGAATGAGCCGCTGGGAGGCTGGTTTGTATTCCGGAACAGCTGGGACACTCTTTGGGCGGCACAAGCACCCTCGCCGGGCAACAGCTACTCCCCCGCCCCCGGATACGGTGACCTGTCTGCTACTTATGTAGATACTTACATGTGGGAGATGCTGGTCCTGTAATGCCGTTGCGTTCCGAATGTGGTGCACCGGACGTTGTTTATCAACATCCTCCTTGTCTGGAAGCGCGATCGGCTTTTAGGAAGTGGTAGTCTAGTGGTGTGTTACGGTAGGAGTGGCATATGCCCGCAGTGTTGATCAAGGCGACCCATTCAGCTCGCCCAGTGAGGTCCGGCGACTTCGGCGCAAAGGTGACGAAGTCGGAGCTTCTGTTGCCTGAACAGGTTGCAAAAGCATTGTCGGCCCAAGGCGTCCGGACCGCGGCAGAAGCCGTGTCGTATCTGCAAACATTTCCGAGTTTCATCGCAAGGGAGTTGAACTGGGACGTCGCAGACGTCGCCCGTGGTCTCGAAGCATTGCGTCGCCAGCTCGTCGGTGTTGTCGATGACGCTGTCTTGCGTCCTGGTCAGAAGCCATCTGTGTCGTACGGAGCCTTGGACCCGCGGAAGATACCGGGACGTACGACACCCACTTCAAAACCATAATGGTGCTATCCGCACGGCCGTGGTGCGTTCGTTGTCCGGGGCACTGTGGTGGTCATTCTCCTGATTTCCATGCATTCATGGGAGTTGCCCTGTTCGACCCGGCCGTGCCCGACTGATAAAGCCCGTTTGTTCACAGCATCTGCGCAAGCCCGGTAGTCGCTTCCACCGTCGCCTCATCGACAGGCAGCATCGAATCGCGGACTGATGGTGAGCACGGCGAACTCGGTCGATGAGCCTTCTCGATTAAGTCGGATTTCAAATCTGATTTGACCGAGGGTAGCCAGTCCAGAAAATGCGACATCACAATCGGCGGAGAGCCCTAAACAAACGCTCTCGACAATTCGACATTAAGACAATGTCGTATTGGCATTTGCCAAGATCCTCCAAAAAATGGAGGGATCAAGACTGGTGCCACGCCAATCAAGGTTGGTCGAGACGCGCGATTGGCACCGCTCGATGGCGTGCGGGTAGCGGTGCGGGTAGAAACGAAAAACGGGCCAAGAGGCCCGTCCTTGCTTGTGTCCTGGCGGAGGCGGTGAGATTCTCGCTCAGTATAAAACCGGACCAGTCAAATCAAGGACTTAGGTCAAGTCCACAGGGTCATACTGGCACACCTCGCCGGCACACGCAATGCGGGGTTGTTTGATGCGATGCGACTTTCGGCCTGCCGGCACCAACAGCTGGCTAGTCCGGTTAGGAGACGCCGTCGCCGCACCGTTGCTTGCGTGCAGACCTCGGTTCTGCGGCGCCTGTCATCTGCGGACTCGAGTTGCACGAGGCAGGAATCGCGAAAGGTGGGCGTTCAGGCCGACACGGTGAGTTCCATAACGGGCGTTCATCCGAATTTTCTCGACCGTGCTATTGAGGTCGCCGACAGGAACCACCCCCTTGCCGAAGGCATCAATACCCTCCCTTTTGCCCAGCACGCAGGTTCGTTCGACGGAGGAGGATTTCCGGTCTTTCCGTGTGAAAGTCGTACGGAATACATGCACATAGTTGTCGCTCATCCCGCGACCTTCATCCCGGTCTGAGGCCGAAGTTGTCATGCCGACGCCTAGATAAGGCACGCAACGTTATTGGCGTAAGCGGGCTCTGCCGAACCGACTTGCTACACGTAGTCGTATCTGCTTGCGAAGGGTACTTCGCTGACTGTCAGCTCAGAAATGCCCGTCCTTTTGCGGAGCTTCAGGGCCCTCAGCAGTGGCCGCGCCTTTGGCATCCTTCGGCACGGTTGTTGTTGCGGCATCCGAACCGTTTCCCGGAGCAGGTGTAGCCTGGTTGTCCAGAGCGCCAGCGGGCGCCGGGGATTCCGTAGGAGCGCCGTTCGCCGGGAGAATTGCGCCTCTTGAGGTCAATTCGGCGGCGGGTCCGGTCGAAGCTGGATTCGAAACGCGAGGCCGCTCGGTGGCCGTGTGTTGAGGCTGGACTTGGTTGTCTTTATTTTCACTTTTCTTCGCCGGCGCAGGGGGCGGCGGCACGTGACGGAACTCGCTCACGCCTTCCTTCAAAACAGGCTTGATAAAGGATTCCTTTACGATTTCGAACAGCACAAGCAACACGATAAAACTTTGGGCCGCAATAATGTGCAAGCCGCTCGTGATATGGGTAATGTCGTCAACGACCATCTTGCTTTGAGTCAAAGGCCCGTAGGCCGTCAACGTTTTTAGATATTGCTCGGAGTCGAACGCGAGCGGGCTGATGACGTTCGAGCCGATGTCCGCTATGCCATTACCTGCTTCTATCAACGAGTTGCCAAAATGCGTTAGCAGAAACGCCCCAAACGAGCATACCAAAAGGCCTAGCATTGTCGCCAGATGAGTCTGGTGAATGAAGACCTTGGGCGTCAGGACGTGCCTGGCGTTGTGAAGCCATTTTCTGTGCAACCAATACGCACCGTGTGGGACGAACAACAATGCAAGAACCACAAAGGCAGCAAAGCCTAGGAGGATGCCCTGGTTGCCTGCGAGCTTGGCTCGGCCTTCGGCAAAACGTTGCGTGATTCGCGCCACTTCCTCGGTACACGTCGGCTCTGCCTGAGGGCTTGCGGGTTTCGTCGACGCGTTGGTACAGAGCGGTAAACGGGTCATTACCTCGTGTCGGGCTTCTTCCAGCGGAGCAAGCACCGACTGGACTGAAATCACGTATCCAAGCACGATGGCAGTCGTCACTACGGCCGCAGCGACCGATGTCCACGAAGCAGGTTTGAAAAACCCGGCTTTACCACTGACCGGCAGCGAGTCCGATGCCAAAAAGGCATCGCGAGGCTTCTCCCATTCGTTGGCAATCATTGCCGCTTTTGCTGCCAGGTATTGGGCGGCGAGGGCGGACCCGGTCGCAATTGCTACAACCGCGACGATATAGAACGCAGGTGACATGTGAACCCTCCTACCGTGTAATGCGCGCGCGAGTTCGGGAGAAGACGTTTCCGGCGATGGTCTCGCGTGACACTGCGCAGCGGGCCTGCGCATGGGCGCGGGCAGCAAAGTGAGGCTGGTGTTCAGGTGTACGTCTAGTCCAGGCGTCTTGAAAAGACCGGAGATGAAGGAGCTTGCGGGCTTGCGTCAGCCGTGTTCACCACGTTTTGCCAACAGACGGCGGTCCGTTGGAGACTGCTAAAGCATGAAGACTAACCGCGAGGTGGGAGTACAGCACGAGCCCCAGTCGCTACGCGCACAACGTGGCCGTCGGTGCGACTTCGAGACGGTCAACCAGGTTCGCTAGCTCGCCAGCGGGCCGAATGTCCTTGCCGAAGACCTGCCCGTCACGCAGTTCAATATTGAAGACGCGCTTGAAGTCTTGCGATTGGCCTGCAAAGGACACACCAAATGCGATAGGGCGAACCCGGGAAAAACCGAGGCGCGCCAGCACACTGACAGTTGCCTGCAGCTTTTCGGCGGACGGTTCGTCCAGACCCGAGCCGCGATGCGCGTCAGGCATAACCCTTACAACGGCCCAGATTGTCATACGATTCTCCTTACCAAGTGCGAAAATTATAGGCAATACAAAATTTTCGCCAATTTATTTTACATAGACTTGACTATAAGCGCTATATCTGCTTGACGGCTTCTGTCACATCTGCCAATCCATAGTGAATTCCTGACGGGCCCGGCGGCACGGACTTTGCAGAGGAACAAACCAAATGCTTGATATAGGCTTGGTTAATTAGATGCATGTAGCCCTGTTGGCGTGCAGCCTGCACAAGGAGGGCAGCGACTCCTCCCATCTGTGCTGTAGCAGAACTTGTACCGCTGCCACCCCACCAGCCGTCATCCTTCTTTGTTTCGTCGAAATTGGGGTGAGGACGTCCCGGACGTTCTTTATCTTTTTCGCTTCTTGGCTGAGTTGGCAATACGAAGTAAATACCGTGCGGAGCTAGCCCGCAGAGGCCGCCTATATCAGGCACGACCCGGCCAGGATTGAGACTGCTCACGAACTCGTTTGACAGATTGCTCTTTCGGAGAACTCGATTTGGGTCCGCGTGTATGCCACCCACCGCAATAACCTCAGGCATGGATGCCGGCCACGTTTTAGCAACGGCAAGGTTGTTGAGAATACTGTAATTGGACCTGTTTCCGACGGCGAAAATAACTATCGTGCCTTGCTTGATGGCGTTCAAAATTGGGTCTCTGAGGGACGTCTTAAGTGCATCCGCATCCTCTTCCAGATAGCACCACGAGCAACAGATGATATCTGCGCCAGAGTTCACTGCATCACCGAAGGCGCGATATGCGGGCGTCTGGTCACTGAATTTGTATCCCAATACTCTGGCTTGAGGGGCCACCGCAAAAACGTTCCACGCCATCGACGTGCCGTGGCCACGGTCGTCGATATCCGGGTCGGATTCGTCACCCGTTGTCATTGGATGGTAGTCGTAGCCGTTAAAGCACCGGTGACGGTAAAAGCCAGTGTCTACAATGGCAACGGTAACGCCCGCGCCAGTGAGTCCGCTCGGCTTCCCGAGCAGTGAGGCTATATCGGCGGAAGCGGGGCTATAGTAACTGACTGGTGGTGGGTTCCGCATCTCGTGGGCCAGCCTGGGGGGAGGCGCGAAAGCCGCATATCCAAATCCGGAGTTTTCGGGACATGGCACAACCAGCTTTGGGGGTGCGATGAACAGTCTGTGGCGGTCGAACGGTTCCGACGGGTCCGGTTTTTCACACTCCGAGCTAACCTCGCCTGCGTACCGTAGCGATAAAACGACATTTAGAAAGCGAGAAACCAGTTCGATAGTTCCCGCTGCCGATATACCCGACGCAAGCCGCATCACATCCTTGAAGCCAACTGCTTCAAGGCGGTCGATGGCTACATCAGGCGATTCTGAGTCATGTTCAGGCACCGACCTTGAACGACCACCAGTCGGTAAAGCAAAGGTGACAAATATCCGGTCGGCAAGAGCTGAAACCCGAACCATCGCGTTAGAGTGGCGCGCGACCTCGCCCTTAAGGGCTTCCGGAATCTGCAACCCCCGCCGTTCCAATTCGGCGAATGATGTCGCGTGGCCAGACCACCGCGATTCGGTCGGCATGGGTTCCCTTCGGTCGTCCTCCGGCCACCAAAACCTCCGTGAGGTATGCATCCGCCGAATTTTCGTCATAGCGCCCTCTTCAATGGGTTGTAATGAACCCAGAACATCACAGGTCGCCCGGATTCGTGGGAAGTTCTCGGTGATGGGGCCCAAGCGCGCAAAACAGTGTTGGAGCAGGAGGGCCACAGCGTCTGTTCACTTCCGTACTGATGTATGGCAGTTTCCGCGTGCACTGGGTATACCAGTACCGTCAGTCGAGGCGCGGCTTGCTTTCGGCTGTGACGTCAACAAGGAAACTGAATCCTCGCGCCTGCGCCGATGCGCCGCGTACGCGAAGGACGATGCTGCCGTTCATCACTCCATTCGACCATGAAACTGTCTCACGTGGTTAATCCGTGAATTAGTCGGCGTTTTGATTGTAGGCCTCGTTGCCGAGAACGTTCTATAGGTCCCAGGCTAATTCGGACTTTTCTCCGGCGGATAGCGCCTTTTTACCGAGGTGTTGGCCTAAATCTATATCGCATTGCTCTTCGCCGTCGGATGCGATGACTTTCTCAACTCTGATTTCCATTTTTCACAGTTCCTGTCAAACAAGGTCGCGGCAAGTAGTGTGTCATCTCCACTCTCGCAGACCTCACGGCGCGACGCGTGCTCTGCGAGAGGACTGTGTTGCGAAGGAAAGGCGCGCATCCCAGCCAGTTCCAGCGAGCGCGTGAAACTAGGGAGCGAAGGTGGACGATGTCTTATGTCCGGGCAGAAGCGCAGCCCACGGCCGTTCAAGGGCTTGGGCTGTCTTCGAGCTGGTGCCTCAATCAATGAGAGACGACGCGGATTCATTCCAGAAACCGGGGCTATCTGCACCTGAGTGCACCACCGCGAGCGTCTTGGGAGCGACCTCATCTCTCCTTGGCTCATACTATCGTGTAGGCACGTATTCGAGACGAAGCAGTGCCTACATCTTTATTTTTTCGCCAAGTCGTTAAAGGTACCCTCTCGTGAATTTGGCTAGCACTCAGGCGAGTCGAAGACCATTAGAATCGTTCAATTTTTTGGTATTGCCCGAAGATGTTCTTGCCAGCGCCCAAAGGAGTCGTCGTGTTTCAGATGCGCATATTCTGCTATCACAGTTTCAAGCCGGTCATTCAGCAGTTGAGCGACCGTGGGATAGTCGTTCGGGTGCTTTCGAAGGTAGTCAGTCGCAACAAGGTGTCGCACTGCGTGCGGACCGAACCCCGGTGTCTCGGCGACAAATCGCCTCGTAATCTTTTCGACTTGCTTGGTAAGGCTCTGCCAAAGCGTTGACCGTCGGCTAGGCATCACCCATGGCGCGTCAGGATTGTGTTGGAGGAGCCGTGGACGGAATTCATCTAGATATTCCTCGATACGCCAAGAAGCATCCGGCGGCAAGGGAACGTCGTAAGGTCCGCTAGCGGCCCCTCTCTCGTTTTTGAAGTCGCTTGGCTCGTATCGTAACCTCCAGCCGTCCTCTCGGCGGTATAGATTGCCAGAGCCGTCTTCAAAGTAGGTCATAAGCATCAAGTTTCGACGTCTTAACGGGTTGGCCGTCAATATTGTCAGCAACAGCGCGTCCCGCTTATGCACCGCTTCGTCGACGCTGCCAGGCAGAGATTCTGCTGCAGCCGAGTCGAGCTTTGCAATCGCTCTCAAGAGAGGGGCCAGAGGTTCTTCTAGCGCGAGAAGCCCGCGTATCGGCTCCTCTGGGTTTCGAGAAAAGTTAGCAGCCTTGCATCTCCATTCGCTGGCAATCTCGTGAGTCTCCGCGCACATTTCCTGAAACGAGCCGTGAACAATCGGAATGTTGAGGCGCTCGATAAAATGGGGTTGCTGCGTCAGAAATCCATATTCCTTCGAGGTCAGGCTGCATACAAAGCTTGCAAAACCCCTTTGTCCCCAATGCACGATTCCGTCGGACCGTTGTGTCATAAACTCGAGAAAAGCGTTCACGGCGTCGGGGACGGCTAGCCATGCAAGTGTCATAACATCGGACTTTGCAATTCCCAAGCCGCCGTCGGTCCGTGGTTTGCATAAAAACCCGAGGTAACGTCTTATTGCGTCGAGTGCAATGTTGGCCGTGACGGACCCGAGCTCTCCTTTTTGCGCGGCAGAGGAAAGGGGGGTCGCGATTTTGGATTTGCGTAATAACCTCCAGTAACCACGCTTTCTTCGCTTTAGTCGAGTGCGGGTAGTCGCGGTCTTATAGTCGAACAGGTCGCGCCATTCGTTCAAAAATATAGGCGACAGCTCCGACTCGGGTAGCGCGTATGGGTCCATCCTTCGTGACTGCTGCCGCTCGCGATACGGAATCTTCGCAGGTGCAATATATTCGTGTTGCGAGGGCGCATCCGGCTGCTTTAGTAAGTTTCGCAGGGCATCCCGCTTTAGGCCTAGTGCATTTTCGATGCGAGTTATCGAAGGAAATGCCCGCTGATTACCTGCATGTGGACAGTAGTGGAAGCACTGCGGCCCGGCGATACGAAATGTCGGCCGCCCAAATGGCTGGGCTGGCTTTCAACTAGGTACGACCTAGCGCTCTCTGCGTAACAGCGGCGAGCTATAGTTGGTACCGACGGCGCTCTATAACAGGTCTGCCGGCTTCACACACAACGCTCGCGCGAAACTCTGTAGCGTTCTTAACCTTATGTTCTGCTTTCCAGACTCCACGGCGCTCACCCAGTTTCTATCTACCTTCATCTTTTTCGCGAGTTCCCGCTGATTGAGGTTGAGTCCCAACCGCAATGCGCGCACCCGCCCGGCGAACGCGTCGCGCATTTCAGACGCCGTCTTTCCTGGCCCTTCGCCGCCGAGCATTTCTGCGAGACTTGTTCCTAGAGCTTCGGCGATGGCAGCAGCTCTCTCAATGGGTATATTCGGCGCGCCACGCTCAACTCGACTGACGCTGTTTCTATCGAGGCCAAGCATTACACCTAAGGCCTCTTGTGCAAGCCCTGACGCGTCACGGCGGCGTCGCATCTCCTTCGCGAAAACTTCTGCAAGGTCGCGCATTTTTTAAAGACGAATTGAAAAGCCGTAACTATTCGTCTTTGCAAGCTAATCGTCTACAACACTGGCCTTGTAAAGTCAAACGATGTAAACGTTGAGCTTTACAAGTCAAATGGATACAATAAGCCGGTAGACCTCCGTTGCGCTTGGGTCTGGGGGCGCTGATGATGGCGACAATCTCTTCGCCACGTCTAAATTTGAGCCTGGAAAGAAAACATGATTTTTGTATTTTTATGCCTTGATTGGCTTCCGCCGCCGCGCCCGACGCATGGTGCCGAGGGGAATAATCTGGCGTCATTGCATCCGACCGACGCCTGGCACGAGTGCATTGACAAGCTTGCAAATTGCCTTGAGGGCTTCGCCGGTTCTGTCGGCGTTCTTGCCACCAGCCGCATGAGGGGACGAAGGCTCGCAGAGGTGGCTCCATCCCTAGGGAGGCTTCAGCCGAAGATATTTGACTCAGTCAACACGATTGCTGAGTCGCCATACGAGTTTATTGGTGATTATCTTTCGACGCGTCCCGGCGAATGGGTAGCTATCGCGGACAGAAGCGACTCGTTTCCGTCCGAACATAGACCCCGCGTTGTTTCCTTTGCCGGCGACGCAAGCGAGATTGACTCCGCTTGTTCTGAGCTTGCGAACCTCATCGACTCGTTCGGTCGGGTCGCCATTGAAGCGCCGACGCGCCGCGAACTCGCTCTCATATCTGGCGACCGACGTATGGTGGCGTTGATGAAGGCACACTTTGCCGCGTCAAGATGCGCCATGTTGCCGAATGACTGAGGGTGACCGCGAGATGCGAATCCGAGTCGCCTCGGACCTGCGGCATGAACTCGCGACACCCGGTTCTGCGATGGCGTTGTCTCCGAGAAACAGGCCCGCGCATTTAACAGGCTTTGTCGAATGAATTCCAATCCCGAGACTCCGTCCGTCCTATGGCGTGCGCGTGTTCATGCAGGTGAGTATCTGCATGCCGGTCAGAGCTTGCCGTTGCTCACGGTGACGAGTGGAGAGGCAGAGACGCATATCAGTCCGGTAGCGTCATCAGTGGCTGTGCGCTGCCTGTCCGCAATGTTGGTGACTCTCCGCATTTCTGCGAGGTACTACTATCCGCTTGAGCCAGTTGCGTTACCGACACCTCACATGACCATGTTTGTCGAGCGAGTTCTAAACCGGTGTGCCGACGAGGGAGTACTCGTGGCGCGACTGGATATTGTTATCGAGGACAGTGCTGCCTCTGCGAGCATCCTCACTGAGGCGCCGCGTATGGACATCGGCCCAGTTATGTGCAAATCGAGCGACTGCGTCTGGGACATCGTGCTGCGGCTGCTGCGCGCCGAGTGCCCTGCTTTCAGCGGACCCTGAACACCGCTAACGTGTGTATGGGAGGCAGCGATGACGATGCCAGATGAACGTACGCGTGCGCTGTTGCGCACAAGGGAATTGCTGATTGCGCTCTCACAGATAAGTGCAGTGGAAGACATGGACGCCCTGCGTCAAGAGGCAATAAGGTTGCTACGGCACTACCCCGATGGTCAGATTATTGAATTGATTGCTCGTGGTTCGGCTGGTTGGCTCGCTGCACCAAAATAGACGGCTTCGGGCGGTCCGCAACTTCGTCGTGGCAGTGCACGCCAAGTCCTCCTAGAGTATTCGCTGCAACTGGAAATCGGGCAATCGGGCCGAAAGAGGGCGCGTTGCTGGCGCAACTTATCACTCGAGGTACGCTGACGCGCGGGCTTGGCCAAGAATCGGACGAGGCATACAGGTGCTGCGATACGTTCATGTGCACCGCCTGACACGATGGCTCGCGATTGACGACCAAAACGACGGTTTCGAGGGCCACGAGCAACACTTCGCGAAGTGCAATGAGCAATCAGCGCTCAGCGATTTTGAGACGGTCGAAGTGTTGCGACGCCGACTGGCAGAGCAATTCGGCGAGCAGAGCGGGGCTTCCTGACCGGAAGGAAGCCTGCTGTCACAACGCGCCCGTCGGGCGACTCGACATTGTGTTGGTTGGGCGTTCCGTGTTAGCAGGCCATAGGGTTGAGAACGAGCTTCGAAAAGACGTTCTAGGTCACATCCGAAGGATGGCTCCCGACATCGTGGTCAGTGCGTTGCTGCGATATTTCCGACGCACTTGGCTCCTTGGTTACTAAACGCATGCACGCGCATGAAGAGGCTAGAGCGGAGACACCGATGAAAGTTCGTGAACTCGTAACACTGTTAGCCGACGCCGACCCGGAAAGCGTGGTGCTATTCCTCGACTCGCATGCCGATAGTGACGGGTCGGAGGAAATCTGTGAAGTGTTAATCCCTTCCGAGTTGTGGATACACGAAAAAGGCTATTCCTTCGGCAGCAGGTATGAAGTACGGTACCCCGGCCATCCACGCGCTGATGTTGACTGCTGCGACGTCACTCATACGAGCGAGCACGTGGTTGTCTTGTCGAACGGTCCAACAAATCTCAGATATTACGGCGTCTTCTCAAGCCGACAAGCGACGACGGGCGCTCATCAACGCGGCGCTCTCCAACCCTCGACTGGCGAAAAATCCGACCGATACGCGCCGTAGACTGGTCCGCAATTGTAGTTCCGCCTTTGCCCATTGGCGCTGTTGCGCATGAGTTCCGAAGACAAATGCGTCGGTAATCGTTTCAAGTTCATTAGTTTGTCGACATGGGAGTTGAATCGCGATGACCTTTTGGGATGAAATCGAGCAACAGGCACTTGCCGCGAGGCGGAAGATGGTACGTTCCGGCGAGCTGTTGGGTGAGGACGAATTCCGCGAACGACTCCGCCTCAGCGAAAGCCAACTTGCGCGCATGCTTCAGAGGGGGGACGTATTCGCGATAGAAGTCGACGGAGTGGCTTATCTGCCTGCGCTTCTTGCGACGCTCGGACTTGACCTCAGGCGTTTGTATTCAATCTGCCGCATACTCGTGCCGGCGCCGCCATCGTGTAGGCTCGGATATCTGTCATCAAGACACGCTAACCTTGGCGGCATTTCGCCGCTCGAAGCACTCCGCGAGGAGAGGCAATATCGATTGCTGCGCCAAATGGCTCGGGCGTACGCGGCGGAATGGGTGCGGACTGTTGTCACGATTTATGTCGGCAGCTACGAGGTGGAACCACGTGATATCGAACCTACGTTGACAGCGGCGCATGAGGTGGACCCGAGGGTCAATCTCTGGATGCGTGCAGAGGATGCACTACTGTCAGGCGGGTATATCCAACCATGTGGACCCTACGCCACGGCAAGTGAGGCAACGGTATTCGTCTCTCGGCAGCCCGCCGGTCAGGCTCCGCCCATTCCTGAGGCACGTATTGCTGTGAGTATCGTTGACGGCGTTGCACACGCAAACGTCGTTTGTCACGAGGTGTCGACCTACAAGCTAGACGCAATCCGGGTCGCTGACGAAGACATCGTCGGCGTGGTACTCCATGTCGTTGTAGCCGTCAGAAAACTGTCGCTTTAGCGGTTATAGCGCTTGCATTGATGATGAGCTGAGGAGAATCCTGAATGCAATCTCCGGGCACGATTTCAGGAGCCAGAAATGCCAACATCGCGTAATAGATTAAGCATGCGTGCCTCCTGCACGCAAGACCGTTTCAACACAGCCACACTGCCGCTTATCCTTGAGCTCGCCCGGAGGGATATAGCGCAAGGAAACTATCGCGACGGTGACGCATTTTTTGACGAACTAGACCGCGAAGAGTCCAGAGACCGTGCCCGCGCGGACGGAGACCGCTGATGGGACAGCTGTTGCGGCGGGTGCTCTTTGTGGATATTGACGGCGTTCTGCATCGAGGCGATAGCTACGCCGTGGGAGGTCGAATTGTCAGCAGCGCGCCCGGCCGCATTGAATTGTTTGAATATGTGCCAACGCTTGACGGCCTGCTGCGTTGCTATCCCGATGTCGAGGTTGTACTGTCTTCAGACTGGACTTTTCGTTTCGGCGTCGAGCCCACGCTGAACATGTTGCCGGACTCATTGTTGCGTAGAAAAGTGATTGGGGCGACTTATCAGGGTTGTGAAAACGAGCTGCTTTGGCCGAGGTTGTCTCGGGGGGGCCAAGTTCTTGATTACGTTCGACGTCACTCGTTGGAGCGATGGTTAGCTATTGATGACCGGAAAGACGGATTCGGAAGCTACCGCGACCGCCTGATTCATTGTCAGACCGAAGTAGGGCTAGGCGACCCTGCCGTCGTTGCCCTGCTTCGGTCACGGCTTCGCGAACGATTCGGTGAGCCGTCTACTTGAGCCTTTCGTTGACCAACGTCGCTTGAGGCTGGAGGTCTACGGCCATTGAAGGAAGACCCATGAAGGTTCGTAATCTAAAGCGAGCGCGCCGTTCCAATATCGACCCAAAAATCGATAGGAATGAGGCTGCACGATTGTTATTCGTTTCGCGCTCGCATTTTGACGCGCTGGTTCGTTCGGGCAAAGTGACACCCACGAGTTGTAGTCCTACGGCACCTCATCAACTGTTTTCGAGAACGGAAGTGCTTTTATACAAGAAGAGACAAAAGAAACGGCAACGGAGAGGTATCGATAAAATGGTGGAATCAACAGACCGCATGGGACTCTACGACGCGGAACTCGACCGATTGCAAACGAGCGCAACTGGCATGTCCTCAGACTAGGTCTGCCGAAATTGGCCGTGTAACGCCAGAATTTATGTTTTACGCAGCAATCCCCATAAATCAGCGCCTTACGCTGCCGTACACGCCGGCGAGAAGGCGATGGCAAGGACTATCACCATGGGCATCGTAGGGACGTACATCTTCCTTTCGTGCAGTCGACCTTTTGCGCTCGGTATGCTGGCCTCACTGATAAGCAAGCGCTCTGGGAAGTGCGTCCCTTATACAGCGGATGATGAAGTTGTCACGACTGCGCGCAAGATGTTGGAGGGCATCGTCCATGCTAAATGACAACTTGCCTTCGTCGCCGACAAGTCCGGCGCCACCTCTGACTACAGTATCGGTGCATGCCGGGGCGTACCTCGCGCATGACCTCGCGCCGGCAATGCCTCGCATCTGTACCGGTGCGAGAACGGGATTGCTTGGTGAGACATGATGGGAACGAACTGCTCGCGCTCTGCAGCACGCGCAACCAGACGGGCCTTATCCTCGAAGTGCCGTGCTAACCATGTTTGTTTCCGACGATGGGCGCCTGACCGCACGCTTTGATGTGAACGTCCCATGGCGTGGCGCGATTGCGTGGATTGTTGTCGACAACGTCCCGCGCATCAAGCATGCGCCGATACCGGTGGGCTATGGCGATGACGTAGTGGCCGTCGCGCGCAATATTTTCTGGGCGGGATTACCTCAATGAAAGACGAAGCAGAAACGGCCAACGAGTTCCTACGCGGCAGCATGCCGGTAGTTATGCCGGGTGTGTAGGGATTGAGAGCAGACTCGGCGCTGAATTTTTAGTCACTGTGGTCTGACGGTAGACGACTGTTAGGTTTCCTGCCTAGTTCGGCAATCAGCTCAGTATCTGCTCAAACGCGAGCAGATACTGAGCTGATAAAACGAGCAAATTGACGCCGGCAGCTATCCTGGCGATGAAGCCAAGCTCGCATTGCATATGTCCCGGGCCAATTTCGACGGTCTTATGAGCTCGACGAATCGCCGCCACGCAGAGATGCTGGTTTGACCCCGATTGGCCGTATAAAACTCAAATTTGATTTTTATACGGCCAATCTCGTGAAATCAATGACTTACCCGCTTCGATGATGGAAGGACTCCCTCCATAGCAAATGTGATGCAGGGACTCTAGCGGCCGAATCCAATCTCAGCGCACCAACGTAACGACGCAAGGCTTGGTCCGCCTGATACCAAGGGTGGCGATTGTTTAGGCGCATCTCAGTCCTTCGTGTGAGCCTTGCGCACACGCTTTTCGGCGGACGCTCGTGCACGCGCGCGCCCTAGGTCGATAGCCTTGCGAACGTCCATTTCAATCGCGCCACGGTCATGTTCCGGAGCGGCGAGTTGGGCTAACTCTCCGTCCCGCAGGATAAGCCACAGCCCCGTTGCCACGATGCCTATGCTCACTGCAGGGTCTCCCGCCTCAAGTCGCTGCAGGGTGGGAACTGTAACTCCCATGCGCTTGGCCCAGGTTTTCAGGGATTCCTTGCGGCGCAATCGTGCTACCGCTAAGTCAGCCCCTAATTTTTCGATGGCTTTAAGTGTAGCGGGAGGTAGTTGCTGAAGTGCACGAGAGGTCTTTGGCATGCAAATAGAGTTTATCGATTTTGGTCTTTTCGTCTACATCTATTTTCGCATTGGGGAGTCACTTCTGGGCACTGACTCTTGAGGAAGGTGAGGTCGTCCACACGCTAAAAGCAGGCGATTGTTTGCAGCTCGGGCCTTCCGTTGAGTTTACTTTTGTGAACCCAGCCGCCGTTTCGTTGGAGGAAGACGACGGCTGCCCCGATGGACGGGGCGTGGCGAACATACGCCTGTCGGAACTAGGCGGAAAGACATGCCGGCTGCTGAACGGACGCGGTTCAGGAGCGCCGGCTCATGGGTTCGAGCGATTAAATATCCCATCAGGTCCCCTTTGCCGTAACTTCACCGGTCAAACCTGGCAAACCGCTGACCGGCGACATCGCGTTGAAATTAAGGAAAAGCATCACTTCGGCCCCAACGCGGACGCAGTCCCGGTTACCAGCATTCTTTCTTGTATGGCGCCTTGCGGAGGGCTATCTTTAAGTTGCTTCTCAGTCAGGAGACGGCCATGGACAGCGGGGCGGTAAGCGTGCATTTCGACAGCGGGCACCTCTTTCTCGACCTGTCTGACGGCCAGGCCGTTGAATTCCCGCTAGGCTGGTTTCCTGTGCTGCTGACAGCCACGGCAGCGGAGCGAGGGTGTTTTGCCATCTCTTTGGACCGCCAGCAGTTGTACTGGCCGGAACTGGATGAAGAGATGGACGTCACCGCTCTACTTCAGTCCCTGCCAGACCGCACGCGACACTAGCGGCTTGCCCTGGTTTTTCCTGCGGGTGTTCGACAGTATCCGTCGAACACGGCGCGGCGATTTCTCCTTTCCCGCTGTGCCGGCCTTTTTTTTCTGGCAAGCAACGTCGAGATGCCGTGTCCGGTCCCACAACGCTCAATGCTGGGCAAAAGCGACGAGTGCCGCTCAGGTTTTGTTGAAACTTCTGCCGCTTCGCCCGTACGATAGGGCAATACGTGGAAACAACCTTTTGAGCGCTTATCGTGGAAGCCCTTGAACTTGAACCCAGTGTTTCAACGGACGGCGTCGTTTTCGCGCTGTCACTCGGTGGTCGCGACATCGCGTGCGTCGTGACGCGTGAGACACTCGAGCAGCATTTCTGGGTGCAACCCGGAGCAACTGATGCACGCGTTCTCAAGGCCTTCTCCGAAGGCCGCAGGCGCATCGTGGCTTTGGCGGAACGAAAGGCCCGCGCGCGGCCGGGCGAGCGCATCGTGCTGACCGTCGATGACTTCGACCCGAGGAAATAGCGCGTCCCGGCAGCGGGCGAGTGCCCGAGCGAGAAGAAGTCGGGCAACTGTGATGTCCAATCAAACATGACTTTGCGGTATTAGCCGCGCGGGCCACCTGGACATGATGGCAGAAATCAAGGCCTCGCCGGAGGCCGCAGCACTTGAGCGCATCGCTGGTGCCGCACGGGAAGTGCAGGCAGCGTCAGCAGCGCTGGAAAAGCATTTTGATGGCAATGGAGGCGCGCAGCCGTCGACGCTTGAACTCGCACGGTTTGCCGCCGCCATGCAGGAACTGCGCGATGCACGTGAGGAATTCGACCGTCTGCTTTCGCAGAAGCGGCGGCAATGACTCGTCCTGTCTGCGCTGTCCTGGTCGGTGGTCGGCGGCACGTTGGCGCGGGGCAGGTCTCTACCCGCTATCGGCGAGACCCACGTGTCCCAATTGCTTCTTGATGCATCAGTACCGGACACGTCGTCCCCGGTCGGCCAGTTGTCGGAATATGACCCGCATGCCGGATGCGACTTGTGCTATTTCGAAGGTCCTGGCGTCCGGCCGTCGAACGCCGCCGCGTTGACAGCGCTCGGTCGTCAATGAGCCACGGCCGCGTGGCGTGCAGTTGCTCTTCGTGAGCGCCGCATTTGTGGCCGGATGAAGGGGCAAAGAACATACGGGCGGTCTGCAAGGCTTTCTGTGACGTTTGCCCTCGACCCTATTCAGACATTTGCGGCGAAGATGGGTTGTCGCAGCTTTCGGCGGCGTCCCTGCACGCAATGTCCATAGTCGCGAAGCGAAACGTGCCCTTACCCTCCGCTTTCGCCTCGTAGAGCGCCGCGTCGGCCCGCTTCATCAGCGATTTCAAAGTTTCGCCTGCTATTGCCAGGGCAATGCCGACACTCGCGCCAATCGTTGCGCTTGCGCCCTTTGACAGAGGATACGGTTCGGACAGGAAATGGATAATGCGCTGGGCAAGTTCGGCACCGGCAGCACGCGTCGCGTGCTCAAAAATGACGGCGAATTCGTCGCCGCCGAGCCGGACTATGGTCTCGCCGTGGCGTAGCGTCTTCTTCAGGCGCTGTGCGACGGTTCTCAGCACGGCATCTCCGGCGGGATGAGGGGATATTGGACACAGGTGAAACGGCCGTGCGAGATTGGTCACGGAGGATTACGGGCTCCGATGCTGCCTACGCAGCGTCTTCGTCCCGCGCTTTTGGCCGGCAAGGTCAGTTTCCCCACGGCGGGAGGATGCGCTAACGCCGTCAACCATAGTCGACGCGACTGCACGCAGGCGTGGATTCCCGCCTAGTTCGGAAATGTGCTCGAATCAAAGACTAGGTTCGCCGAAATGGGCCGTGTAGTCAGTTGGCAAACGCTGGATTGGCGAGTACCCGTGCGACCGGATGGTCATGGGACACAAAATGTCCATTACACCTCTGAGAATGAACGGGTTGCGTTCACGGAAGCGAATGAATGACCCTGAGGGCCAAGAAAACATTGCGGTCGGAACACCCGACAGCCGATGGCGGCAAACCCGAAAAGTCTTTAGCGGGCGCGTACACCGGCAAAACCGCAGATTCGGCGATTGCTCATCTCGAGTACGTCCTGTCGGTCGATGGCGCGACCACTGTGTTGACGCCGGCGTACTGGCGTGTGCGTGCCTCGGAACTTGCGGCCATTCCCACGCTTACGCCTACGCAACGCGCGCGCGTAGCGCGAATTCTGCTGCAGATTAGTCCCCCGTCGGGGGAGGCCGCGCTGCCCCGCAAGACAGCGTGACGGCTAAGTTGGTGGCGCCGAGACTCAGCGATAGCGCACCGCAAGTTTTTTGAACTCGGCTGCAAACTCGTTCCGAAGCTCAGCCGGCGCGAGTATTTCCACGCCTGAGCCGATAGACCGAATCCACCACCTAAGCTTCAGACTCGGAATCACGGTCCCTGAGACCTTGAGTCGGCCATCTGGCAGTTCCTCTACCACCTGGTCCCTTGCCATCTTCGATTCCTTCAGGTGGTTTCCCGCGTTGCCTTCGAATGCGAGTTCGAGCCAGACCGGCTCCTCAGTGACGAAGTCGAATGCCTGCTCGGTTTCGATATACCGAGTCAGCTTGAAATCGGCTGGATATGAGAACGACTGCCCGGTGTCGACGGCTTTGCTGATGCGGTCTAGACGGTAAAGTGTCCGCAGCCAGTTGGGCTTGCCAGCCTCCGGCCGGGGGGGGCGCGTCGGGTCTTGTGCGACCATGAACATCACGCCTGCTGATTCGACAAGACCCAGCGGGCAGAGACGCTTGGGTGGCGCTTCCTCGGCGTTTTCTCTTTTGTAGGCGGCGCGGTAAGTCACCAAAAGCTCGCGCTCGTAAAACGTTGCTGTTGCTACCACCTGCACGATATCAGGCGCGGGTTTGGGCCGCACCAGAGCAAAAGTGCCATCCACGGAGGCGACCTTATCCGGCCACGCTCGATAGATACGGCTGTCGCGCCTGTCCTGTGACAGCCTGATGTCGGCCGCTTTGAAGAGTGGTGCGATTTCTTGGGTAATGGTTTCCGGCAGCTTGTTGCCCGCGAACCTGCCAAATACAGAGAACGCCACTGCCTCCGACGCAGTCATCAAGTTGGCGTCACGGCGGGCACCATAAAGCCACGGTCGTCTCTGCCACAACAACAATCGGCCGGCGTCATCCTCCCGCGAGAGCACGTACCCGTGCTCATTCTCAAGGCTTTTCAAATGGCGGAGCACAAGTTTGGTCCACTTAATCGCGTGGCCGCGCTCCCTGAGCTGCTGCACGACTTCCGATGTCGACATCCATGGCTCTGGGTGCCTTTCATCGTGCAATATCGAGAGGATTGCCTCGTCCAGTGGAACCTTTGATGCCATCGTGTGTGCCCGCTTTCAAGTTGATGTACTCGGAAGTATCCGGAGTTGCGACCAAAATTGTAACTTCTGACTCGCCAACCGACAGTCGTTCAGCGTGGGACAGTTTTTGTCTCACGGAGCATTTAACATGGCTTTGCGGTTGAGAGCGGAGCGTCGATACAAAGAGCAACGTGTCAAGCAATCGCAGCACATCCGCCTAGGCCCAGTGACGGGGAAAACGTCGATTTAGTCAGGAAAACTTTCGCATGAGCAAAGAATATATTCGAGATGGCAGGTACCGCATCATTGGCAGCATTGACACAGATTGCCGAGGCAAGCAGGTTGCCTATAATGCGACGTCGCATCTTCTAGGCGAATACGACCCAGAACCGGACCTGACTCGGGACAGCATCATGCGCAAGGTCGGCACCGATAATCAGTTGTCTGCTCTGATTTGGCGCGCTCAAAAGTAACGCCTCGAAAACGGAGAACGGGAGTGGATTTCAAGGACAAGATTGACGCGGCCGCGAACTGGTTGCGCGCAGCCGATGGTCTGCTCGTTACGGCTGGGGCTGGCATGGGCGTGGATTCCGGATTGCCTGACTTCCGTGGTACGGAAGGCTTGTGGCGAGCCTATCCTGCGCTCAAGAGGGCAAAGCTTTCGTTCGAAGATATGGCAAATCCGATGAGTTTCACCGCCACCCCGACTCTTGCATGGGGTTTCTACGGACACCGCCTCGCGCTTTACCGCGAAACCGTCCCGCATGAAGGGTTCAAGATTCTTCGTGGTTGGACTGACAAGATGGAGCATGGAGCGTTTGTATTTACCAGCAACGTGGACGGTCAGTTTCAGAAAGCGGGCTTCGCGCTGGACAGGGTGGCGGAAGTGCACGGGACGATTCACTCGCTTCAGTGCACGGCGCCTTGCGAGGAAACGGCTTGGGATTCGAGCGATTTTGAACCAATGGTCGACGAACAGTCGGGCCGACTCGTCAACGCGTTGCCGGTCTGTCCTAACTGTGGCAAGCTCGCGCGGCCAAATATCCTGATGTTCTGGGACCATGCATGGGTCGAGAAATACTCCGAGCGTCAACTGGCAAGGCTCACGTCGTGGGTACCCGCTGTCGAGAGACTGGTTGTTATCGAACTCGGCGCCGGGCGCGCTCTACCAACAGTTCGCCACTTCAGTGAGCAACATGGGCCGAGGGTCATCCGCATCAATCCCCGCGAGGATGAGATTTCTCCAAAGTTCGGCCTAGGAATCCCGTGCGGAGCACAAGAGGCGCTGAAACTTATCGATGAGCGGCTCTCCTTAAGCGTCTGATAACGACGTTGCGGTGAGGTCTAGGTGAATCAAAGGAAACGCGATGTCGTCAATTGCTGTCTATCAAGGCTCGCTGCCTGGCGTCACCGTCGAGCAGGGTGAACTGGTTTGGGAAAGCCACGAAAGAGACGGGAAGCAGGTCCTAGCGACTATCGTCGCAAGGCGCTTTTGCTGCGAGGTCGATGTGGTGCTGACTACGGACGAGTACTCAACGAAGAGAACGGCTGCGGTTCTTAACTCGTGCGACAGTCCCGAGGAAGAGAGGATTGACCAACTACTCAATAGTCCGATAAGCGTTAGCAGCTGCTTTACAAGCGTGATGGGGCTGCTGACCGAAGCGTTTGAAGCCCAAAAAAGCGGTGAGGCGTTCCTATTCGGCTCGCTCGAGCAGTGGAGCTTCGCGCTCAGCCAACTTTTGCCGAAGGTTTTTCCATGGCACGGTCCGGTTCGGATATCGCCAGCCCATGTCAAAACGTTGGTGGCAGAGCTGGACGCTCATCTGCATAGTGCCTAACGACATAAGAGGACGCTATGGTCGCGATTGCACAAATTATCGCGGGTGAGGAATCGCCCTACGGCCTGTTCCATGCAACTAGAACACCGGTCGAAAAGCTGCGTGCGAAGGGGCTGCGTGCGAATGCGCTTGGAACGTACTCCGTTCACCGGCTTATCGAGAGGCTCCAGAGACATCTGGCGCCAGTGCTGGAGGCGGCACGTAATCGGTACGACCGCACTCAGGAATCCTACTTCCCCCTTGAGCTCAGCCTGTGGGAACAGCTCGCGGTTGCCCCCTCTCATTTCAGCGCGGTACTTCTCACACTTACGCAGGAGGACGCGTGTCTCGGTGCAGAGGCTGGGTCTGAGCCGAACCGTAAGGCTCAAGCTTTGGTGGATTTCGCTCGGCAGTTTGCTCCCCTCGTTTTCGAGACGGTGATGCAGATGTATGACAGAGATACGGTCCACGCCTTGAACACCCTGAACGAGCTTTCGGATTCCCCGTCGTACTTGCTCCGTATTCGTACGAAACCCCCAATTGAGGACGGATTTTTCTCTCTGCTCGCTGCGCCGTATCTGGAAGTGAATGGAGTGATGCGCTCTTATGCACGCGGGCCCAACTTGCGGCCTGAGGCGCGCGCCATATGGTTCAATGGCGTTATACATTTCGATTGCGTAGAGGTGTTGCCCGTGCCGCCTGGCTTGTTCACGCAATGAACGGACGTGTTTGGCAATGAGCTTCAGCGTGCTACTCTCACATTGAATTTTCTCATAATCTACTAAGCAAACTCCGCTGCCCGTCACTGCACCGCCCGTACCCTGTGGTTGTCACGTATGGCGCATGGCCCGAGGACGAAGAAACGGCGACTCACATGAAAATGACCAAATCGGCTATCGACCAAGCTATAGAAGCTTGTAGCTTCTCTGACCATTACGCAAGGATGTATGAGGACCTCACGTGCCGCACGCCCCTAAGACTACCACCCGGCGATAAATACGCCCTCAGCAAGGCTCTCTTCTACCACCTGGCATATTTGCGCTACGTGGGCTGGAAACACGCAGTGGAATTTCAGCGAGAGCGCAGACATGGATTGGCCGATGTCTTCCAGGACCTTCTCGCATACTACTTGCGGAAAGTACTCGGCGCCGAGGGATACGATGTAGCGCTTGAGGCATCCAGAGAGCCACCGGGCGGCGGACAGCCCACTCGAGTCGACATTCTGATATCGAAAAAATTGGCGTCAGGTGCCGTGACACCATTTTTTATCATTGAAGTGAAAACGACTGTCGGCTACAAACGGATTCATGGAAACGAGGCTGTCTATCTTAGACGGCTGAGCGACGCAGCGAAGAACTTCGGCATTCTCGACAAACACGCAATCTACATATTTGAAGAACCGTCAAACAACGGGAATGGAGTCGAGCAGAGGTATTGGACTAAAGGCAAAGTCAACCGTGTTGATGGTAAGTCCGCACCAGGACAGCGCAAGCTTCCGAGGCCGACGGAAGGGCTTTTCGCGCACATATATCCACTCTTTTTCGGCACGGACCCGAAGACCTGGAATTGGAAATCGGCTGAGAACCCTACGAGGCAATTTGTTAATCATAAAGGAAAGTTTCCGCCAATCACAAAAGAGATGTTTCTTGCCGAGGCGGAGAGGCGTCTTGTAACCCCTCTCGAACATATCATTGACCTTATTCTAGCTGCCGGCAGTGCTGTGGTGCAGAACGGGCATCAGCAGAGCGCTCCAGGGAGAGTGACAGTTGCGAGCAACGAGAACATGGCGGCTGATACCGGCATCACCGAAGAAACGTCTTCCGGGCGCACAACGTGACTAAGTGCAGGGTGATGACCTCCCAACGTCGCGCTCTAAAGAAAGTCTCTTTACTGCCGTTAAGTTGATGGCCGCGAGACGAAATAGATTGCTCAACATCAGGTTGAAAGAATTGGCGAAGCATCGCGGTGATGCTGGCTCAACACCATGTGGAAATATAGAATATGCACAAAGCCATCCTCGAGTACGTCGAGAAAAACCTTCCTTCACTTCCCGAGACTTATGGTTGGAGCATTCCCGATAGCGTCCCCTGTAAGTTTGAATGGACAGAAGGCGAAACATCTTTGATGGACAAAAATCTGTCTTTGAAAACGCGACTGCATGATGCCTGGTTGGTTGGGTCGCCGCTTGAGCGCGTGCGACTGTGTAATTGGTATATCGCCGATTGGGGCGGAATTCATACGAATAGTGAGCAGAATATTACATTCTATTCCGTCGGTGACGAAGACGAAATTATGTCGCGGGGAATCACGGGCATTGCTTCCTGGTCGAAGGCTCTAACCGTTCGCGACCCCTACAGGTTTGCGATATTCGACGCGCGAACGTCGATATCACTCAACGCGATACAGATTCTGAACGGGGTGAGCGCTCCAGTATTTTTCCCAAAGCTACCAAGCCGGAATGGGCGGGTTGTAGCTGCGCAGAAGGTAGTCGCATCGATGGCTCGTCAACAGGCGTCGGCCAAAATTGATAATAGGTCTTGCTACAGCACGTACAGGGATATGTTGGCCCACATTGCGACGAGTCTTGGCCAAGGCGTGTCGAACCAAATGGTCGAGATGGTTCTTTTTTCGAAGGCGGACGAACTAAGCGAAGCGTTGTACACTCGGAAGCAATGACGCGAGACACTTTCCAACTTGGCTTGCCTCTATGGCTCAACGGTCGGATACGCTGACGCCAAGACCAAACAACTCCTTGCGTGCTCCTGGAACTCTCGCAGTCACCTGAGTAACCGGGCGTGATGAGATGGCATAGTCGGTTGCTTGCGTACGCCGGGCCCATGTGCTGACTGTTACGGGCTGGCCCCGCAACCGCATCGACGCGGAACAACCAGCACGGATGCACCTCAGATGACCGATTAAATTTCGAATCCGTGCGGGAGGGCGGAGAGTGGACCTGTGTTCGGTCGTTTGTGTTTTTGTTAGCTCACACACATTCGAAGCTCGCCGATGCATCCATCCTCAACTTCGAACACGAGGTATGTAGGTGCGTCATGCGTCAAGAGCAAAGCGTTAGACGTTTTGACATCTTTCTTGGCCTCGTGGGTTCCGCTAACCAGGTCCTCAGACAGCGCTTGCGCCGCTTCACGCACATTGGTCTTGCGAATGGCCAGCGTGGTACCGTTGTTCCAGATAGAGGAGAAGTTCTGGCAGTCACGCTCTGCACTCGTTTCGATGGTTTGCAGGTGAGCCTCAACCTCTTCAACACTGCGCAGCAGGCGCTCCATGCGGGCCTGCTTTAGCGCCGCTTCCCCGGGGTAGAGTGACAGCACGTACCAAGCCAGCGCTCGCGTCTTCAGGGTGAGACGCATATCTTTCGCAAGGTCTGTGAGGTTCTCATACTTGGTCACCGTATCCATCTGAAGGTCGTCGGTTCCGAACATCTCCTTGTGCTCGACCGGTTGACTGCACCGCCGGAGCAACTCCTGCTGAAGATGGTGTTGCACCTGAATGAGCTCCAGGTCGCGACTCTCAAGCTGCGTACGGACTGCTGGTGACAGCTCGCCCTTGCTGATGGCGGAGACAGCCACTTCGAGATATTCGTAAGTTCCTGTGACCTTGGCGCGGCGCTCCTCACTGAGGAAATCTGACACGCCTTGCACACCCTTGCGAATGTCGTCCAACTTGGCGGAGATATCAGCCAGGTGCTTCTGAGCTACCACGACCGATGCCACTTGCCAGACCGCAGCAGCATTGACCATCGTCTGCAACTTATCGGCCTCGAAAAGCTTTGCGTGTTCCGAGATTTTGTTATTCGCATCCACCGTCCATGCCCGGAGACCGACGCCGTCTTTCGCCCGAACGAGGTCACCGTTGATGACAACCTCCATCAGGCGTTTGCCGCGATGCCCCTCTTCCACGAGCAGCGAGGGAACGCCCTGAAGTCCCGCGCTCAGCTTGGACGTCAACATTGAATCCCCTGGCAACGCGTTCGCCGTGCGATATCGCTCTTCGTCCGAAAGGGGGGCGATGCGGATTGCGGGTCGTTGGGTATCGTCGCCAAGAACGATGGCATGTGGCAACGACGGCTTTGCTTGAGGCACCGTACTCTGTGAGTCTTGAAACATAAGCGTGTCCTTGAAACTGAGGATGTTCGAGCGCCGCCTGGCCAATCCAATCCAGCGACGTGAGCTCCTGGCGAAAAACATCGGAGACCTCCGCCGGCCAGAATTACGGCAATGCCGAATCGCGAGATATAGTGAATAGACGACTCATCCCTCGCGCTGCGCTATCGGTAAGGATGCTCGCCAACGTTGCGTAAGTCTGGCATTGGACAGCTCATCCACAGATAGTCGGCCTACTATGCCACGACAAACTTACACACACACGCTGGTTCCGCGAGCTTGTCTACGTGCATAGACATGTGCAGTCCCGACCTGCAGCGCCTCGAGGCTCACTGCATTTTCGCCTGCGGTCTACCATTCCGGACGACATTATGCAACCAAGTGGTGTTCACCGCCGCAGACAAGTTTTGTTGGAGCAAGAAACTTCTTTCCCCTAGACTCCCATCCAACAAGACGGAGGACGATGTGAGCGACGAAATAGAAGAAAGCACCACCTTCCGCGACGTCTCGCGATGCTTCGTGGAAGCTCTGCGACGCAGCATGCGGGTTGCGTCGGAAGATGAAGACGGAGCCCTGGATGCTCTGTCGCAAACGCAGTTGGCCGAGCGCGCGGGAATGGGCAGGTCAACCTTGGCAAAGTACCTTGGTGGTCGCTCTGACGAAACGCCAGCGAATCCTGATTTGGACATTATCTGCCGACTCGCGGAGGCAGTCGGAGTCCCGCCAGCAATCTTGCTGATGAGGCCTCAAGACTGGGCCAGCTTGGGAAGCGGGATGTTGACGTTTCAGCAGGCTATGAGGGATTCGACTTTCACCGCGTTGGCAGCGGAGCTTCAGGGCATGGATTCGACAACTTCTCAGCGCGTGGCGGAAGCCGCCTTGCGCATTGGCAGACTGCTCAATACCGTCGAGGACGAACGTGACTCCAAAGTTTCTCAGGAGGTAAGGGATTTCCGGCACGCTACAAAAGTGTCCATATCGACGACCGCTGCATCGATTCCATTCCGAATGGACGGAGTCACCACCTCTCATCTCCCTGCGCTGCTGACCATCTGCAGCATTCTTGGAACTACAAACGCTAGGCTAACCCAATGAGCGACGACTTCATCAAGAACCCCGGCAACCTCTCACACTTGCTCGCGCAGGCGGACATCGCCGACCTAGATATTCTTGGAGACTACATTACTGATAGCGGCAAAGGCCGCATCTCTTTGAATAATGACGTTTGCGAGAGACTGGTCAAGTGTAAGGCTCGGAAGGCCTATACAGAACTCGACCGAAAACTTGTGTCCCAGGAAATACGCGCGTTCGGTGGCAACACGCTGACAAATGTGTACCGTGATGTCCGCAGCAGCATTCCATTTGGCTCGCTACTGGACAAGGTTCTTCCGGACGTGGATGCGACTATCACCTATGACGAGGTCGTCAAGGACGTGGCCTCACACCTGAAGGTCCCGTTCGACAAGAGCGATGACATCCTCGTAATCGAGGACGGAATTCTTCGCAAAATTCTCCGGGACTCGTTCGAGAAAATGTCCCCGGATGAAAGGGCTGCGGTGTTGAAAGAGCTGAACGTGTCCGACCTTTCAATGCTTGGGCCTGCGGCGGGTGCTGCGTTCATTGCGGCGGGCCGCGTGGGTGGGTTCGCCACCTACAAGCTCTCACTAATCGTGGCCAATGCCGTATCGAAGGCGCTGCTTGGTCGGGGGCTTCCCCTTGTTGTGAACGCGACGGTCGCGCGCACAATCGGCGTGCTGCTCGGCCCCATTGGCTGGGTCGTTACAGGCGTATGGACGCTAGCAGACATGGCGAGTCCGGCCTATCGGGTCACTGTGCCATGCGTCATTCAAATCGCCTACATGCGCCAAAAGGCCATCGTAGAGGCTCACACCAAGGCTTGCCCATCCTGCGGCGCAAGGAATGAGCGGGCGTCTCGCTTTTGTGCCGAGTGCGGGCACTCATTTCAAGGAGCGTGAAATGTTTCCTGGCCCTATGGAATACCTCAAGTCACATGCCATCGCTTTTGTAGCGGGTGCAGTGACTGTCCTCGTCGCAAGTGCGTACGTCAAAGTCGCGAAAAAGTGGAACGTTCTTAACGACTAACCTGCTTTGCTTTGTGCAGCGGTGCCCAAGCTGTTGGGTGTCGCAAAAACCGTGGGCAACTGCAGTCGCAAGTTGCCCACCGCTGCACGGACTTCAGGCAAGCAGACTGTCAACCAACGCATTGATGTTGCGTCCGTCGATTTTCTTGCCCGAACTTGCGTAACCTTGGCGATTCTCATCTGCCTTCTCACCGAACAGGAATGGCAGATACGAGTTGTAGTCGCCTGGCTTGTCGGTGCGGCGGAAATCCCAACGCTCTTCAGCAAACTTCAGCATCGCGACACCCCGTGCGGCGATACACGCGACGTCCCAGTGATACGACCGGAAGACTTGGGCAACCTGTGTCTCCGAGTGGCTACTTTCTCTTCACCTTGGTCAGGCACATGGATTTTCAACCAGTCGTCGTTGAGGTCGACTGCGCGCAAACTCCCTGTAAGCTCGATGGAATATTCGCCGGCAGCGGGCTTCGGTTGCTCGGCGCGAATTACCCTTGAAATTTTCGTCCGCGCAATGGCGTTGATGCACGCCATCTCCTCGACCCGGCCGAATAGAACTCAAGGCTCTCGAACTCCTTTCCCGTTGGACTCAGATTTCGTACAAGCTTGCGAAACGTGTTGCGATAGCTCGCGTCCGGCACGAGCGCGGTTTCGCTTGCCAAACGAATCGTTGTCTTCCGATGATGGGCGCGCGGCTGACAACCGGAAGGAAACGCCGACTGGGAAATTGCTGTTACGCACGGGACCACCGCGCACTCGTTGTTCGCGGCGAGATTCTAAAGTTTCAATTACAGATGCCGTTATGCACTGTGCTCGTCTGTCAAGTGCCCGTAGACACCGCAATCTGGTGAGTACCCAGCGGCGACTCGATGACTTCTGTCGCCTCGAAAAGGACGCTGCCCTGATATTATTTCAAAAAAGAGATGAGACGAGGTAGCGGTGGACGCACCCCGCCTACTTGGGTCCATAGTTATTCCTAGGGGTAAGTCGGATGCAGTGCGGGATATTCGCCGCCGTGCCAGAGCACGAGCCGAATCGGAAACATCTGCTTTCAAGAAGCGTCATGACCCGGGGTATAGGCCGATGAGCATCGTCGCGACTTCCGAAACGCTCGGTCACGACCCCGAGCTAATTCTACGAGGCGTGCGAGCCGCGCTCGACGCCGGGGAATTCGGACGGGCAAACGAGCTTGCCCAATCGCTGCTGGGCCTCGCAAAGGCCACAGAAAATACCCCCATGGAGGCGCAGGCGCTAGCGTGCCTCGCACATTGCGACCGTCTGTCATTTCGCATGCGACGCGCTGCGGACACGAGCCAGCGCGCTGTCCATCTTTATCAGGAAGCGGGCGACGTCACGGGCGAGATAGACGCGCTGAATACGCTCGCGCACTCATCCATCATGCTCGGCCGCGAAATCGAGGCGGTCGAGGCGGCGTTGTTAGGCGTCAAACTGGCTGAGCGGCACGGGTCAAATCAGCAAGTGGTTCTGGCGTACAACTATCTTGGGGTCGCATTTACGTGGAGCGGAAATTTCTCAGAGGCGGATGACGCCTATGTGCACTCTACTGAGGCGGCAATTCGTTCAGGCCGGCAGCTCAGCACCTACCAGCCGCGCCTGAACCAGGCGTGGGCCGAGAAAATACGTCTCGCGCGCGACCGCTACGAACTGGGATTGACGCCTGATGTCGGGCAACTGGCCCGTCTGGTCGAGAAATATCGGGAGAAGGAAGAAACCGGCACGGCATTATTCCTTGCGCAAGGGTTCCATCTGACCGGGCTAATTCTGGCCTGCCTCGTTGCAGGGTTCATGGAGTGCTGGCGCGGCGATGTAGATGCGGCGGAAGCCGAACTGCAGTCTGCTCGAAAGTATCTAATCAGGCTTGGCTTCACAACTTGGCTGGACGCCTACGCCAACTGGCTTGAGGCCGAGATTTCTTGTGCTGGACGGGACTATTCGAGCGCATATGCATTACTCGAGCGTATGACCGACGTATCGAGTAGGGGCGACCACGAACAGCTGGCCAAGGTCGGCTACCTGTTCTTGCATCACATATACGAAAGACAAGGGGAGCGTCATCTTGCGCGCCAAGCGCTATGCAACCTACGACTGCTCGAAAGGCGGGTGCGTGCGGACAGTCTCGCCAGCCGTGCGCGCGTGGTCGAATGGCAATTGACGGCACGCGAATCGGAAGCGCACCTCCACAAGCTAAGGGAGAGTTCCCGGCAGTTCGAACGTTGGTCCCTTGAAGACACGTTGACTGGCATCGCGAACAGGCGCTGCTTCGAGCAGCGTCTGTCGACCGAACTGCGGCTGACATCCGAGACGGGGCAAAGTCTAAGCATCGCGTTCATCGACATTGACGGATTCAAGTCCATCAATGACACCTTTGGTCACGCTGTTGGAGACCGCGTTCTCAAAACGCTGGCAGTCATTTTATCGGCACATGTGCGCGAACACGACCTGCCCGCTCGCCTCGCCGGCGACGAATTTGTCGTAATGCTCACTCGTATTGATAAAGAGCCGGCCGTGAAGATTTGCAAGCGCATTGTTTTGGAAGTGCGCAACTTCGACTGGGAGCCAATCGCAGCCGACCTTCGCGTGTCAATCAGCGTGGGCGTCGCCGAAGCCAAAGAAGGCGACACAATCGACTCTCTGCTGCACCGCAGTGACGTTTCTATGTACACCGACAAGAGAGTCGGAGACGGTGAGCCCGTTGAGCTTGCGGTTGACGAGTTCAAGGGATGACGACGGATAGGCTCAGGTTGTGTTTTCCAGATGTGGTGCCGTTCGGCGCCGATTCAATCGCCGCCCCAGCGGCCCCGGTCGTGCCACTCGTGTTCACGCCATTGGTCGCGACGCCACTCACGTTCGCGCCATTCGCGACGCTCGCGCCATTCGCGCGCGCGCCAATCGTCGTAGCCACCGTAGGCAACGGCGACCGGTGCGGGAGCATACGCGACGGGAGGAGGGGGCGCGTACACTGGCTCAGCCGGCGCATAGACTCCGACCGGGATGCCGATACCGATGCCGACGTCGACGTGGGCCGATGCCGCTGTTGATGCTGCCAGCACTGCCAGACCGAGAGCCGCACCAAGGATTGTCTTGTTCATCTTCCCTTCTCCTCGCACGTTGCGTGCAATGTCAGTGAGTACGGTTCGGAGTGTAGGAGGCAATGTTGGACACAGGTGAAACGGCCCTGCGAGATTCGTAACGCGGGATTACTGTCGAGATGCAGGTCTTCGTGCCTGCATTTCGGCACATAGCGAATAATTCTTCCGTATCAGGCATTTGGCGCGCATGTGCGCGCCGACGTAGCATTTCAGGCTTGCCATCAATGGTCCGCCACAAGATGCTGGCCGGACGTCAGAGCGTTCCTTATTTCCGCCGCTGCCATTGCTGGCTGTGACGCGTCGACGAAGCGCTCCAGCTGAATCGGGATGCGACAGACAGCCAAGGGCATGTTGCCCTCGGACTCCCATATTCCGTCGCTCACTGGGTAGCGGGCGTTGTCCCATATCTTGTGGTACCAGTTCGTGTCTTGAGGAAAGGACTCGCGTGCCAGAAACAGGTAAGTAATCAGGAGGCTTGCCGATTTCTCCGGTGGAGAGGGTTCGCGGCCTTGCTCTTCGTCAAGCAACTTCGAGTCCGACACGAGGCGGAAGTCGATTAGGTAGTCACCCGCCTGCGGCCCATTGATTCTCCCTTGCTCGTACGCCTCCCGGTTGAGATAGAGATATGTGACATCGAGCAGCGGAAGATAGTCAACGCCGGTACGGAGCCCAAAAGGCGGGTTGTTGTAGTTCCGAGGCGGCGTGTACCTATGGTGGGCGCTGTAGTACTGGACGTCGAGATTGCTCGCGACGTCATTGACCAGATTGAGCATCGACGTCTGATAATCAGCAATGAGGCGATACGCTTTTCGGACATCGAGTAGCGCGGCGCCGAGGTTTTCGTTTGTCGTCATCTTGTGCAGAGCTGGAAGGAACTGGAATCAATGGAGAGAGGCGACAGCTGCCACAGGTGTCCACATGCGGCGCTCGTTCGCATTGCGGCCGGGACAATAGACCTGTTGACCAAGCTGCTTTCAACAAGAAGCGGACACCGCGCCGACTCAATGCCGCAGGGCTGAAGGTCGAAGAGCCTAGTGTTACCATTGCCGGCTACGCCGTGGAACGCCATACCTCGTTCGATATCGTCGACGAGCCGCCGCGAGCCCTCTTGCGAGTTCGGTATTCGGCGCAGGGCCGCGAGGACATTCGTCCAGCGTACGGCGACGAGCGAAAAATTGAGTGCGACTCCTTGCTCGGCGAGAACGGTCTCGACATTTGTTTGGAATGCATGCGTCGCCCGTTCCGAAATGTCTTGCCGCCCTCCGACCAGCAGTGCAATGAGCGGCAGTTTGGTCGCGGATGGCTCGTTCTCACGCAGCGCGCACAGTTCGCTCGCCACCTGCGTGACGGACTGCATGTCTGCTGTGTCCCAACGTTTCGCTTCCACCAGCACAACGGCGGACTCGCAGGTCATGACGACGTCGGGTTCGACAATGTGTTCCGCAAGTTCAAGTCGCGGCCAAAAGTCGATTGAGTCGAGGCGGCCAGGAGACGGCACACGAGGACACAGCTGAGCGAAGAGGGCCTTAAAGCTCTCTGCATCCAAGTACGCTATCCGCTCGAAGACGATGGATGTGAGAAGGTCTTCCGAGCCGACGGCGGCCTCCATTTGGAGAGACTGCCCGTCGAGCCCTGAGCCCCGACGCTTTCCCCCGAGTATCGCAGTGAGCATGTTTTGTTTTGATTAAGTGGTCGGATTCAGCCAACCCATAGTGGGTGCCCACCAACTCACCAAAAAAGTCGGGAGTGTCCGACACCACCGCCTTTTTCGACCCGAATTTGCGTGGCGACGCGGTCCTTCAGACCTTCAACGTGGCTGATGACACCAATCATCTTGCCGCTCGCGTTCAACGTATCCAGAGCATCAAGCGCAACCTCCAGCGTGTCGCCATCGAGCGTCCCAAATCCCTCGTCGAGGAAGAGAGAGTCAATGGAGGTCTTATGGCTGACGAGGTCGGACAGGGCCAATGCCAATGCCAGGCTAACGAGGAAGCTTTCGCCTCCAGAGAGGGTGCGGGTGTCGCGCGTAACATCGCCTTGCCAGCCGTCGACAATCTCTAACTCGAGCTCTCCGGTCGCCTTCCGTTTCAAAAGGTAACGCGCGTGCAATCGGTCTAGGTGGCGGTTGGCGAGCGCCAGCAAATGGTCGAGAGTGAGCCCTTGTGCGAATTTGCGAAACTTGTCACCCTTCGCAGAGCCTATCAGGCCGTCGAGGCGCTGCCAGACATCAACTTCTCTCGTGCGCTCGTCAATCTCGGAAAACAGAGCCTGCTGATTCTGCCGCCGCTGCTCATCGCTGGTTAAAGTCGCCCGCTTTCCACCAATCTTTTCGCTTAGTGTCCGGCGTTGGGTATCTATTTCCATCAATTGGGCGTCAAGTTCACCGAGGAGGGCCGTGGTGTGAGCGAGCGACACCAGGTGATTGTGCTTTTCACGAGTGGTGGTGAGCACGGCATCTGCCTGCTGTTTCGCCCGATGCAGCTGCTCCTTAAGATGCCTAAGGCGCTGGCGCTCTTCAACCGGTAGTAGCGCTGCCAAAAACGCGGGAAGGTCGACAAAGGGACTCTCGGTCAATGCAGTCTGCCACGCGGACGATGTCTCATCCATCGCTTTTTGCTGCGCAGCAAGGTTTGTCGCTAACTGCGTCTGCCGCCCACGCAGCGACGCAAGATAGTCTTTCAGTTCGCCGATTTCTGCGGCACAGCGCGACAGCGACACTGCAGGGTCGGAGATGTCGCCAGGTAGCACGATGTCGTCAGCTTCCCCTTCGTCCGTCGACGAGAGAGCGAGCCATCTGTCGTGCCATTGCTCAGCCTCGACTTCCGCCGTCCTGCATAAAGCCCTCTGGCGCGTCAGTTCTTCCGCAAGTTGCTGCAGTCGGCGCTGCGTTTGTTGCCAGCCCTGCCATTCGCCGGCGCGTTCCTGCAACCACGCCGCCGTATCCTCCGGCAGGTCATGGAGGGCAAATCCACCGTCAAGGAGTGAATTTTCTAATGCGTCGCAAACGTCGCGCAGTTCAATATCGCGCGTCTGAACATCCCGCAGCAACTCAGCCTGCCGAATATCTCCGGCCTGAATCCACTGTTTCAGCAAATCAACTCGGCTTTGCGCGGCCTGGACGGCTTCGCCATCCTTATGGTTGACTTGGCGAAGTTGCCCAAGCAACAATTCGCACCCGTCTACGACGTCGAGTTCCTGCTTGACACGTGCAACGGCTTGCTCGGCAATCTGGCGCCCGGCAGTTAGGGTTTCCGGAAACCGCCAGTTATCTGCACGGAGCGTGTTTTCCGTGCGCAAGTCGAGAATGTCGGCGTGAATGTCGGCGTCCCATTGCGTTTGCATTTTCGCTGCGTCAGACTCGACCTTCTCGTGCTGGAGTTCCCATTGCGTCTGTGTTGCGCGTCGTGCGGATTGCTCATCGGCGGCACGTTGAATCTGGGCCCCATGGGCATTAAGCTCGACGGTCTTTTGTCTCAGGCTGGCTTCGGTGAGCGAGACGTCGAGGCTTTGGTATCTGGCAACCGCTGGATGCTCCAGCGAGCCGCAAAGGGGGCAGGCCGCGCCGGGCTGAAGACGTTGGCGATGGTCGTCGAGGCTACGGATGAGCTGCTCCTGCTCCAGCAGCTTCTGCTTATCGGCCACCTGCTTTTGTAGGTCTTCGTGCTGCTCGCGCAGACGTTTGATTGCCGTTTCCTGCTCTACAATTGTGGCTCGTCCCTCGGTTATCTGGCGGAAAAGCTCGGCGCGATGTTCGGTGAGCTCACGCAGGCGCTGCCCGAGCGTCTCTAACTGCTGCCAGCGACTAACCGCCGCTTGTTCGGTCTGCCATCGGTGACGCATTTCGGCTAGGGTGCGGCCGTCCATTCGCTGCTGCTGCTCCGACTGCGCTGTCTGCAGCCTGGCGTCTGATGCAGCTTTCGACGTCTGGGCGCGCAGGAGTTCGGCGGCACGCGTGGTCAGGTCACTGTTGCGTTTGAGTTGCTCTTGGTCCAGCTGTTGCTGCGCTTTTCGCAACACCGTGATTTCCGATGCGAGCTGCGCCCGACGCGCGATTTGTCCGTGCCACACTCCCAAGCGCTCTCCCAATGCAGCCCGTTTTGGATTGGCTGCACAGAAATCGTCGAGCTGCTCTCGTTCACGTTCAAGCCGCTGCAGCGCGGCTTGAGCATTATCGCGAACCTGGTCAGCGAAGGCTCGAGCTGCACGGTGGCACCGATGCTGTTTGCGTAGAAATTCTTCATATTCTCGCGAAGCGTTCTTGATGGCTTCATCGGTTTTACGGTACTCGGCCTCGGCCCTCTGTTGGTTTTGATATAGCGGCCGCAGGGCTTCAGCCGGCTCGCTTTCCTCTAGGCGCCGCAGGTCGCTCGATGACGCCCGGAGCGCCTCATTGGCTCCGGTCGACCTCGCCTCTGCCGTCTTCAGCTCCTGCTCTGACTTTGTCAGGTCGGCTCTCCATTGACGACGAGTTTGCAAGACCTGTTGCTGTTGTTGTACGTCTATCAGCTGGACTTCGAGGCCTTTGATATCTTCCTGCACGCTCTGGCGCTGCTCGTCGGTCAGAAGTTCGACTCCGTCCGCGCGTGCCTTGAACTGGTCGAGTATTTGCTTTGCTTCCCGCGTCTGTTCGAACACGGTACGTGAAATTTCGCCGTAAATAACCGTGCCGGTCAGCTCTTCAAGAAGCTCGGCGCGGTCATTGGCATTTGCGTTTAGAAACGCAGCAAATCCACCTTGTGCAAGCAACATCGACTTAGTAAAGCGTGGAAAATCGAGACCGGTGATGGACTCGACGCGCTTCACCTTTTCGTTGCTTTGCGTCGTGATGATGGTGCCATCAGAGGACGCAAGTTCGACTCTCGGTTGCTGCAGCGCGCCGTCGACCTTATCCCGGGAGCGTCGCTGACTCCAAAAGGCGCGGTAGGCCGTCCCTTTCACCTCGAACTCGACCTCTGCCAGACACTCGGCTGTGTGTCGCGTCATGATGTCGTTGGACGATGCGGATACGTTCTTCAACCGTGGAGTCTCGTGATAGAGCGCGAGGCAGATAGCATCGAGAAGCGTCGACTTGCCTGCGCCGGTTGGCCCGGTAATGGCGAAAAGGCCATTGTTGGAGAAGGGCGGTTTGGTGAAGTCGATATGCCACTCGCCTTTCAGCGAATTAAGGTTTTTGAGTCGAAGGGTCAGGATTTTCATGCTTTTCCCTCCGTCACAGTTGCAACAACGTCGCGATAATGTTCCGTCAACTTCAACCGTAATTCGTCTGTCAGTTCCTCTTGCTTAAGCCGGCGCGCAAACACGTCGTGAGGACTCAACTCATCAAGCGTTTCATGGCTTTGGGAAACGAGATGTGGGGCGGAGTTCCCACGGTCGCGCCGAATGCGTAAGATTTCCACCGGTAACCCCTCGGCTAGGGTCTGGATGCGTGCTGGCAAATCGACGAGGTAGTCATCCTCAGCCACAGTCACTTCTAGCCCACACGGGCCGCTCAGCCGTAGCTTCACTGGCGAGTTCGGCGAATGTCTTCGCGAGCGTGGAGAGGTTACCGGTAATCGCCATAAGTGGCTGGAACCGGGGCACCCGCAAGGGTGTCACCGCCGCTAACCCATCGGCATTCACGTCAACGAGCAGCACCTCCTTCTGCTGTTTTGCCTCATCGAAGCTTAGGGGGATTGGCGACCCGCTGTATCGGATGTGGTCCAGTCCTCCAACTTTCTGTGGTCGATGAATGTGACCCAGGGCAATGTAATCAACCGGTGGAAAGGCTGACGTGGGAAAAGCCTCAAGCGAACCTACATAGATTTCGCGTACCGATTCGCTGGTTACGGCTCCTACGGTCGTTAGATGGCCGGTCGCAATCAACGGCAGAGAGCGACCCAGCTGTGCCGCCAGTTCGGCTCGCCGCTTGTTGGCAGCGTCAAACACTGCGCGGTAATGTTCCTGAATCGCGGTCTGCAGAGATTGCTGCTTGTCCTCCGCGCTTTGCCCTGCCTGACTTTGCTGAACGTCACGCGCACGAATGAACGGAATGGCGCACACGACACACCCGGGTTCACGGCTCCCGTTGTCACTGTGTTTAAGCAAGACCTGAACTTGCGAAGTCGAGTCCTCAGTCGAAGGAACGACGGTCGCACTCAACTGTGCGAGCAGGGCACTGCTTTCGCGTAATGTAGCCACGGAGTCGTGGTTGCCCCCAAGCAACAACAAGCTCACGCCCGCCGCGTGCAGCCGTACGACCAGCTGGCTGTAAAGCTCGCGCGCATAGCTCGGCGGTGTTCCGGTATCGAAGATGTCTCCCGCTATCAACACTGCGTCTACTGCGTGCTCATCCACCTGCACGAGAAGCCAGTCGATGAGCGCCTGATGCTCGGATTGGCGACTCTTGCCAATGAAGTGCTGGCCCAAATGCCAGTCTGAGGTATGAAGGATGCGCATAGGGACGACAGTGTGGAACAACGATTCTGTGATACGAGGACGCGCCCCTAGCCTGGTAGTCATCGGCCAGTGGGCGGCTTGCAAGGCTGACCGACCGAGATTTACCTGTTCCCGAATTCGAGAATCTGGACGCAGAGTTTGTCGAGCGACGCCGATTTCGCTCCGTCGTCGAGTGAGAAGGCGAGCTTTGCACCGATAAGCAGGGGATTCTTATGTATACCCTTTGCGTTGCCGTAGAACGCGTGCGCCCTGTTCTTTACCTGCTCGTACTGAGCAGCTCCCACGAACGCTGTGAGTTCTGAGTCAACGGTTTGACCAAGATTTGTGCGCCACATGGTGAAGTCTTTGGTCCAAACCGTGTCGGTTGGGAGCGGCGTCTTCTCATCGCCGCCCAGTAGTTTGAGCAGAGCCGTGTTGTCTTTCTGATGGTGCGCCTTGTGCTTATCTTCGCAATCAGCGTCGCCGTCGAAAATGACATAAAGAGGAATCGCCAGCTGCCGAGCGATGATTGCGGGACGGAGCAGATGGCTCTTGCCGTCGACCGGGACGATGTGGCAACCGGCTTTCCGGAATTCATGCATGCGGTCGGTCAGTGTCAGCCACGAGTGAATATAGGCAACGTCTTCAATTCCCTCGACCAAAATGAGCTTCTGGGCGAAGAAAATCTCGGAAAGTGTTGGCTGCAATATCTGCGCGATTCTTGCGAGGCTCCCCCTTGCGGCGAGAGGGGCCTCACCAGTCAGTTCCGCATAGTGACGTCCGATTTCGGTCGGCGACGGCCGCGTGGCGCACGATGCTTTCGTGGCTGAATCGCGACGTACGAGCCGTACGCTTTCGAAGGAGTCGCCCGAAACAAACAGCGGGCTGTGGGTCGTTACCAACACCTGAGAGCCACCGGTGGCCAGACTGTGCAGGACGCCCGCGAGGTGTCGCGCCTGAGGAGGATGCTGGTAGAGTTCTGGCTCTTCGCAGCCGAGTATGAGTCGTGGTTCGGTGGACTCTCCTTGGCTTGCTAGTTCCTGCAGCAGAGCAAGGAGGAAGGAGCGTTGGAAACCGTGGCCAAAGCGAGCCAACTCGCCTTCGAACGTGCCTTCGCCGGCGATAATCTTCGCGAACGGCTCCTCAACCTTGACTGACTTGTCCGGGTCCTGCTGCCAACTTACCCGCAGACTGGTGTCCGGATGCGCCCACTGCATTAACCGGTTCTGTAGCGAATCGGAGATGCCTTCGAGTGCGCCCTGACTCTCATCCAGCAGTTTCTGGTATTCGTCGCGCGCCTGCTGGGCCAGAGCGTTCAGGCGCTCAGCGAAATTGACTTTAGACCGTACCGTTCTCGCAAGCAATCTTCCCAGAGCAGTGGCCTTTCCTTCGGATTGTTCAGCTGTCGCATCCTTGACAGCGGGAATGTAGACCCACTGCAAATATTTCTGGAGCCGGTTCGCACCTTTGCTGACGCCGTAAAACTGGTCCTCGCTAGGAATCAGTACGCATTGGTCTGGGCGGTCCGCCTCAAAGGTCTTTAGGGCGTCGGCCATCGCAGCTACGCTGCCAGGTTTTGGCAGCTCGAATTTATCCTGGAGAGCCATGTATATCTGCTTCAGCTCGTCAGCCTTGGCCTTGTCGCCCTGACGTCGGAAGAAGGTCATGAACTCCGACATTCCCAATCGTTCGCCGAACTGTCGCACTTCGGCGCGGCCGGTAACTGGGTCAAAGATTGCTTTCGCTGTGACAATCAACCTGTCTTGCCTAAAATACTCTTTGAACTCCTGCTTGGCGTTGTCGTCCAACTCGCAAAACGTGACCGTGATTTCGATTGGTTCTGACGTATCCTTTCGGTGAAAGTCCTCGGCGGACAGAGCCGTGACATCGGTAGATACGCCGTCGGTCTCGCGGAAGAAGACGTTCAACGCAAACAGAAAGGTTGATTTGCCCGCGCCATTCGGCCCGACGAAGCAGTTGTACGGGTCAATGGCAACAACTGCATCCTTGATTGTTCTCAGGTTTTTGATGCGAACTGATTCAATGCGCATGACGGCCCTAGGAGTTTATTTTGTGAGTACTGGAATTTAAACACAATAATTGCTGTTTGGCGGCATGTCTTGTCTGGCCTTTACGCCTCAGCGCTTCAGCCACGCCCGGCGTCGTCAGCCAGCGTTGTTGCGACCGTGGGGTTGGCAGCACGGCGAGGATTTCAGAATCGATTTTGGCCATCGACTTTTGTGGGCGTTGTGTCAGGACAAGAAATGTCCCATAACGTGTCTACGCTTGCAACTGGAATGGTGGAGACGCGCCTTACCGTGAAAATACGGTCAGTCACTGGTCCGCCGCTGTGGCCGCCAATAGTCAAATTACGATGATGGTCTAAAGTTCGCTTCCTGCAGGCCGATATCCCGCTGTGAAGCGGAGTTATACCTTACGTGTTTCGCACCTCTCGGGCGGCATGAGGTACGCGATAACTCCCCGAATTCACTGGTTCGAGTAAGCGCCCCCGTCGAAAGAAAATCCCGAGACAAATGTGAGTACATGAAAAATCGAACACTTCTTCACTGGCAAAAGCTTGGGAATGCCGCCGTACCAGCGAGACTACGCGGATGCGGGGACACCGTACCGGTTTGGAATGGAGATAAATCGTAAAGCTGGGTTCAATAGCGGAGCTGCGCGTGATAAGAATCGCGAGCTAGAAATGAGCTCCGTCCCGACCGTGCCCAGAGATGAGGGCTTACGGGACCCAATTGCCGTGAATTGTGTGCTGGAAGTGAAGCTGGCGTTTGTCAACCAATCAAGGAACTACTCGTGAACATTGTCATCAACGCCATAGCTTTTGCCGCCGACAAGCATCGCAATCAACGCCGGAAAGATGCGGATGCGTCGCCGTACATAAATCACCCTATAGCGCTGGCCGATGTGCTCGCAAACGAGGGCGATATTGAAGACGAGGACGTGCTGGTCGCCGCTATTCTTCACGACACAATCGAAGACACTGAGACAACCCTGTCCGAACTCGCTGAACAGTTCGGGCATACGGTCGCGGGTATTGTGCTGGAGGTAACGGACGACAAATCTCTGCCGAAGGGGGAAAGGAAGCGCCTGCAGGTTGAGCATGCATCACATATCAGCGGTCAGGCAAAGCTGGTAAAGCTTGCCGACAAAATCTGCAATCTCCGCGATATTTCAGGCAGCCCGCCAGCAGACTGGACGGCGGAGCGCAAGCGCGAGTATTTCGACTGGGCAAAGGCTGTGGTGGACGGTCTTCGGGGAGTTAGTCCTACGCTCGAACGCATTTTTGACGAAGCATACGAAGCCAGGCCTGTTACGGCATAGTCGCCGGATAACGCAGCTAAAGAACGTAGTCGTCCGCATATCGGTAGCCTGGCCGTGTGACGCTTCAGACGGGTAGCACGTGGCGCGCGGGCAGAACAACAATTATCCAGAAGAGGTCAGAAAAATGAACTCCCAAGGAGCTCTCGCGAGGCCACCGTATCCGTGGCGGACTGTACGGGCTCCTTGTGGGCGACGCCCTTGGCGTCCCCTATGAGTTCCACGACGCATCCGAGATACCCCAACAGAGCACGAAATCGAAATGGAACCTCCGAAGCGATTTCGACAGGCTCACGTGGGCATCACAATCGGGTACCTAGAGTGACGACGGGGCGCAGGCGCTCTGCCTCCTCGACAACCTCGCGCGTGTTAGTTGGTGGACGTTACTTGTCAGCTTGTCCAATTTCGGGAACTAGCACTTCTTTGTTAGTATTTGCGACGACTATAAAAATGGCCTGATTAATATGCTCCCGTTTGCCCCCGGTGCACGCGCCGTTATACGTGATGAAGAGTGGCTCATTCGCCGCGTGGACCCCGCCGCAGATGGAGGATGGCTCCTCACCTGCGATGGTATCTCTGACCTGGTTCGCGGTCAGTCAGCGCTGTTTCTGACCAGCCTCGAAGACGCCATCGAAATCCTCGACCCGGCGAAGACTGAGCTGGTGCCAGACGCCAGCCCCACGTACAACGCCACGGTCCTGTATCTGGAGAGCCTGCGCCGTCGCAGCGTAGCCAATGACGAGCGCATTCACCTGGGGCACCGGGGCGTGATGAATCTGGTCCCTTACCAGCTGGACCCAGCTCTGCAAGCCCTGCGTCAGCCCCGTTCGCGCATCCTGATTGCGGACGCTGTTGGTCTGGGCAAGACGATGGAAGCAGGCGTGCTTACCACTGAGCTGATTCAGCGAGGCCGGGGCAAGCGCATCCTGGTGGTCACCCAGAAGGCCATGCTCACCCAGTTCCAGAAGGAGTGGTGGAGCCGCTTCTCCATCCCGCTGGTGCGGCTGGACTCTGTTGGTCTGGCACGGGTGCGCAACCGCATTCCGGCCAATCACAATCCGTTCAATTACTTTGACCGCAGCATCATCTCCATCGATACGCTCAAAAGCAATCTGGAGTACCGCAACTATCTGGAAAACGCGTGGTGGGACATCATCGTCATTGACGAATGCCACAACGTGGCCGCCCGTGCAGGGGAGACCGGCCTGTCCCGCCGCGCCCGGCTGGCCAGGCTGCTGGCGACGCGCTCGGACACGCTCATCCTCCTGTCTGCAACACCACACGACGGTTCAGCCCGCAGCTTCGCCTCGTTGATGAGCTTGCTGGACCCTACCGCCATCTCGGACCCTGACGACTATACCCCGGACGATTTCCGAAGCAAGGGCCTAGTGATTCGCCGCTTCAAAAAGGACATCCGTGACCAGGTGACCGCCGACTTCCAGGAGCGCCAGACCACCTGCCTGCGTCAACCTGCCAGTGCGTACGAAGAAGCGGTTTACCGCGCCTTGCTGGATGTGTCCTTCACACAGGGGGGGCAGCACAAGGCCGGTCGCCAGTCCGAGCTTCAGCGCATTGGCCTGCAGAAGGCCTTGTTCTCCAGCCCGGCGGCGGCTCTGGAGTCCACACTAAAGCGCATGGACCTGCTGCAAAGCAAATCCAGCCCGACTGCAGACGAGGCCACTGAGGTGCAAGGCCTGCAACTGCTGGCTGATGCCCTGCAGGCCTTGACCCAGGACTCGACAGCGAGTGGATTCAGCAAATATCAGCGTCTCCTGCGGCAACTGCGTTCGGCCGATTTTGGCTGGAAGGTGCAGGACGCTTCTGACCGCCTGGTCATCTTTTCGGAGCGCATTGAAACTCTGCGCTGGCTGCAAGCGCAGCTCATCACCGACCTCAAACTCAGGCCCAATCAAATCGAGGTGTTGCACGGCCAGATGGCCGACACCGAACAGCAGGAACTGGTGGAGCGCTTTTGCCGCCTCGAAGACCCGCTGCGCGTGCTGCTGTGCTCGGACGTAGCCAGCGAAGGCCTGAACCTGCACTACTTCTGCCACCGCCTGGTGCACTTCGATTTGCCGTGGTCGCTCATGGTCTTCCAGCAGCGCAACGGCCGGGTAGACCGTTACGGGCAAAAACAGCAGCCGCATATCGTTTACCTGTTCACCGAAACCGCGAACGAAAAAATCAAGGGCGACCTGCGTATTCTCGAAATCCTTGAACAAAAGGACGAGCAAGCCAACTTCAACCTGGGTGACCCATCCGCTTTCCTCAACGTCTACGACCCTGACAAGGAAACTGAGAAAGTCGCAGGCTTCATGGCCGATGGCCTAAGCCCTGAACAGGTCGAAGCCACGTTGGACCAGGCCGCCGCTGTCGAAGACGACAACGACGGCGACTGGCTGATGCAGCTCTTTGGCGGTGGTGCAGTCGCTACCCCGACCGAAGGCACCGCCCCTGACCCTGCGGAACAGCCAGGCAACAGCCTGGACCATATCGACGAGCCTGCGTCCTTGTTCGCCAGTGACTTCCACTACGCCAAGACAGCGCTCACCCAACTTAACCACGGCGGGACCCTGTGCCAGTGGGCTCCCGACGACGATGAGCAAATCATCGCCATTACTGCGCCTCCGGACCTGCAGGAACGCTTGCGCCAGCTACCGCGTGAGGTGCAAGCGAGCAACGACCACTACTCCCTGTGTGCCGACGCGAAGCGCATGGACGCGGCAATTGAAACCGCTCGTCAAGCTCGGGCCGAAGATGACACCTGGCCTCTATTGCACTACCTGTGGCCGCAGCACCCAATCATGGACTGGCTGGGTGACCGTGTGCTTACCCACTTTGGGCGGCACCGCGCTCCTTTGCTGCAAAGTCACAAGCTGCAACCGGGCGAACAGGCGTTCATCCTGATGAGCCTGGTGCCCAACCGCAAGGGACAGCCTTTGCTGGTGGAGTGGCAGGTGGCCAGCCGAATTGTCAATGGAGCGGAGCAGTGCGCTTTTGCGCTGGAGTCCTTCGATGCCTTCGTGGCCCGTGCCGGCCTCAAAGCTGGCGGCCTGCCCAATCGGGGCCACACGCCTGAGTTCGTAGATGCCATCCCCTCCATGCAAGCCGTCTTACCCGAAGCGGTCAAAGCTATGCACGCTTATATGCTGCAAAAACAAACTGCCTTTGCCAGCCAGCTTGAGCGACGACTGGCGGGTACGTTGACCGAACTGCAGCGGCTGCAAGCTCGCCAGATGGAGCAGCTCACGCTCGACCTGGAACGCCAACTAGAAACGGTCAAGCGAGGTCGTTTTGAGCAGCGCAGCCAGCAAATCAACCGCGTCTTTGACGACTACCGCCAGTGGGTGCACGATACCCTGACTACCGAGCCCCAGCCTTGGATTCAGGTGCTTGCCGGTGTCTGCCATCCTGGCCCGGTGTCCTCATCGAATGTCGGAGCCTGACGATGCCCGTATTGGAAGCCGTTCAAACTTTCGCTGGCATTGCCAACGAAAACGAGTTTTACAGCCACCACTATCTGGCTGAGGTATTCAAGGGTGACATCAAAGCCCGTCTCGACGCTTGGGACGCTGACGAAGTCGTCCACCCCGGCGAAGAGGCTCACCGGGCGCCTCCGAAACGACTGTCTGCCTGGGCACAGCGCTGGTTTGCTTTGCGCAGCCAAATCAACCGGGCCCGTGACGATGCCGAACGCTGGCAGGTTTTCACCCAAATCCAGACGGGCTTGTTACAAGCGTTGGGGTACACCGGACCCGCCAATCTACCCACTAGCTACGAGCTGGTGCTAGGCTCGCCCATTCCGTTTTGGTACCTGCAACTGCCACAACTGGCCGTTGTCCCTGCCTACAAGCCCGGTGCCGAAGGCGAAGACCTGCTCGACCATGCCCTGAGCACCCTGCACTACGGCGGCGAAACTGTGCCGAATCCTCTGCACGGCGAAACCTGGGCGGAGATGCTGTCAGACGCCGTCTTTGGCGCTGAAACCGCGCCCCGCTACGTGCTGCTGGTGGGACTGGACCAATGGCTGCTGTTGGACCGGTACAAGTGGCCCAACAACCGTGCCCTGCGCTTTGACTGGGCGGACATCCTCGACCGCAAGGATACCGACACCCTCAAGGCCGCTGCCGCATTGCTGCACAAAACCAGCCTGGCTCCGGGCGAGGGCAGCAGCCTGCTTGAATCCCTCGACGAAAACGCCCACAAGCATGCTTTTGGCGTGAGCGAAGACCTTAAATATGCGCTCCGTGAAGCCATTGAGCTGCTTGGCAACGAAGCCGCCAACCAGCTGCGCCAACAGGCGGCTGACGCCAGGAAGGGGTTCTTCAGCGGCAAAGACCAGCTCGTCGACACCGACCTCAGCCTCGAATGCCTGCGGATGGTGTACCGGCTGCTGTTCATGTTCTACATCGAGGCAAGGCCCGAACTGGGCTATGTGCCCATCAGCAAGAGCGAGGTCTACCTCAAAGGTTACAGTCTTGAGAGCCTGCGCGACCTGGAAATGCAGCCTCTGCCCACCCCGCATGCCCGCGATGGCCTGTATTTCGACGCCACGCTGCGCCGCCTGTTCAGGCTGGTGGCGGAGGGGTGCGGCCAGGTCGACTCCGTCCAGCACCAGCTTGGTGACACTGTAGCTGGCGCCAAAGATACTTTTGCCCTGGCACCGCTGGACAGCCGTCTGTTTGACGACAGCACCATGCCGTTGCTGGTCAAGGTGCGCTTTCCCAACCATGTCTGGCAACGCATCATCCGCCTGATGTCCCTCAGCCGTGGTCAGGGCAAGGGCAAACGCAGCGGTCGTGTCAGCTACCAGTTGCTGTCCATCAACCAGCTGGGTGCGGTGTACGAGGCGCTGCTCAGCTACCGGGGGTTCTTTGCCGCCGAAGACCTGTACGAAGTCAAACCCGCGCCCAAAAAAGGCCGTGCCTCCGCTGGCGATGATGGCGGCGGGGAGGATGGAGAAGAGGGCGACGACAACGACGAGGAAGCGACCTCGGGTCGCCGTGGCCGCACTGAAGGCAACGACGCAGATTTGCTCGAAAATGCTTGGTTTGTACCTGCCGGCCGCCTGTCAGACTACAGGGAAGATGAGCGTGTTTATGACACAAACGACGCCGGTCACCAGGTGCTGCGCAAGCACGGGCGCGGCAACTTCATTTACCGCCTCGCAGGGCGCGACCGGCAAAAATCCGCCAGCTACTACACCCCCCAAGTGCTCACCAGCTGCCTGGTGAAATACGCCCTCAAGGAGTTGCTGGACAGCGACCGCGTCAACGAAGCCGATGACATCCTCACGCTCACCGTGTGCGAGCCAGCAATGGGTAGCGCCGCGTTTCTGAACGAGGCGGTCAATCAGCTATCCGAAGCTTACTTGGAGCGCAAACAGGCCGAGCTGGGTCGCCGCGTACCCCACGACGACTACCCGCAGGAGCTGCAAAAGGTGCGCATGTATCTGGCTGACCGCAACGTGTTTGGCGTGGACCTGAATCCCGTCGCGGTGGAACTCGCGGAAGTCTCCATCTGGCTGAACGCCATCTATGGCGAAACCGACGAGAACGGCCGCCCCTTGCCGGCCCGCGTGCCCTGGTTTGGCTATCAGCTGTTCGCGGGCAACAGCCTCATCGGCGCGCGCCATCAGGTTTACAGCGCCGCCTCCCTCAAAAAGGGAGCCAAACCCGCCTGGCACGAAGAGCCACCGCGCCGCGTCACCGCGAGTGAGCCGCGTCGGATGGACGAAATCTGGCACTTTTTGCTGCCCGACCCCGGCATGGCGAATTACACCGACAAGGTGGCCAAAGCCCTGTACCCGCAGGATTTTGAGCGTCTGAAAGCATGGCGCAAGACCATGACGGCGGCGCTGACCCACTATGAAACGGCGCGCCTGCAGCAGCTCAGCCACCGCGTGGAGGAACTCTGGGAGGAACACGCCGCCGCGCTGGCACGCGACCGGGCGCGCACAGAAGACTCGATGTCCGTCTGGCCCTACGAGGGCGGTCTGAATGAAGACGGCGCCCACAACTTCTCCCGCGCCCAGAAAGAGGCTATTCGCAGGCAGGGCCTGCTCAATGAAGACGGCGACCTCGCGACGCCGTTTCGCCGTCTCAAGCTGGTCATGGATTACTGGTGCGCGCTGTGGTTCTGGCCTATCACGCATAGCCAGTATCTGCCCAGCCGCGAGGAGTGGTGGATGGAAGTGGGCGCCATCCTGGAGGGTAACGTCATCGACATCGGCCCCCAGCCGGGACTGGACCTGCAACCGACCGGGCCGGAAGAGCCACAGGTCCTCATTCCTGAAGTGCAGGGCACCTTGATGGGTTTCGAGGACCAGCTTCCGCTGAGTCAGGCGACGGGGGTACCTAACCTGCACGACAAGTTTGGGCAATTGCGCATCAGCAAGCTGCGGCAACATTTCCCGCGCGTGGCCGAGGTGGAGGCGGTGGCCGAGGCTCGTCGCTTCATGCATTGGGACTTGTGCTTTGCTGATGTGTTGCTCAAAAGTGGCGGCTTCGACCTGATTCTCGGGAACCCGCCCTGGTTAAAGGTGGAGTGGAACGAGGCGGGAATTCTCGGAGAACGCAACCCGGTTTTTGCGATTCGTAAAATCAGCGCGAGTGACCTGGCGAAGCTGCGCAGTGAGGCATTCAACGACTTCGCAGGCTTGCTTGACGCTTGGACTGAAGAGTTGCAAGAGGCTGAAGGCACGCAGAACTTCCTGACAGGGGTGCAGAACTATCCACTGCTTAAGGGAATGTCGGCGAATTTGTACAAGTGTTTCATGCCGCTGGCATGGAGAATTTCAAGCCCGCAAGGGGTGAGCGCACTGTTACACCCGGAAGGACCGTATGACGACCCCAAGGGGGGTTATCTGCGAGAGGCGATGTACTTACGACTGCGGCGACATTTCCAATTTCAAAACCAAGAAATGCTTTTCCCCATTGGGCACCGGGCCAAATACAGTATCAATGTCTATGGGCCTATTCGAGGTGTCGTTGCGTTTGACAACCTAGCCAATTTGTTTTTGCCTTCAACGGTGGATGCGAGCTACCAGCACGATGGCGCAGGCTTACCCGGTGGCATCAAGAATGACCAAGGTCAGTGGAACACTGACGGGCACCGTGACCGCATCGTGAGGGTAGACGATGCCTCTTTGGCGACTTTCGCCCAACTTTACGATGAACCAGGCACCCGGCCGCGCCGCGCCCGTCTGCCCGCGTTACATGCTGGGACCTTGAGCAGCGTGCTGGCAAAGTTGGCTTCCTATCCGCGCAGATTGGCAGATTTGGGGGACGGTTATTTCCCGACTGAAATGTGGCACGAAACAGCCGCACAGAAAGACGGCACCATGAGTCGCCGCCCCGCCACTGACTCTGGGTTTGCCATGAGCCCGACGGATTGGGTGCTCTCGGGTCCGCATTTCTTTGTGGCGAATCCCTTTTATAAATCGCCTCGCCAACTGTGCGACACACCACTCGCTTACGACGCCATCGACCTCGTGACCTTACCCGAGGACTACCTGCCACGCACCAACTATCGCCCGATGGCCGACCGTGCCGAATACTTGCGCCGTACTCCGTCTGTGCCTTGGAGTGATTTAGTAACGACACAAAGACCGCATGCAAAGAAGGTGACAGATTTCTTTCGCCACATTCACCGGACGATGATTAGTCCATCGATGGAACGAACAGCGATAGGAGCAATTATCCCGCCCCAAGTCGCGCACATTGACGGGGGATTTTCTATATCTTTTAGAGATTACCGCGCGATGATTTCGTTTTCCGCTGGTGTTAGTTCGATTCCTGCGGACTTTTTTATTAAGACTACCGGCAAGGGTCATATGCGGAGTGATTCTACTGACCGTTTGCCAATCGTCGAGAACAACAGTCTGAATCTGCGATATTTGGCGTTATCCTGTCTGACCTGTTACTACGCGCCCCTGTGGGAAGAACTCTACGACGTAGCGTTTGCCGATGAGTGCTGGAGCCATCCCGATAATCCCCGATTGCCGCACGATTTCTGGCAAAACCTCACCGGAACATGGACGCGCAACTGCGCATTACGCAGCGATTACGCTCGCCGCATGGCGCTGGTTGAAATTGACGTGCTGGTGGCTCAAGCACTGGGCCTCAAGCTCGACGAGCTGCTGCTCATTTACCGCGTGCAGTTCCCAGTGATACAACAAAACGAGCGTGACACCTGGTACGATATTAACGGTCGCATTGTCTTTACCAACAGTAAGGGGCTGGTGGGCGTAGGGCTACCGCGCAAGGGGGGCCGCAGCACGCCGCGCACCCGCATTCAGACGCCAGACAGCAAAATCCGCGAAGGCAACTTTGGCTGGGAAGAACTGTGGGCCTATGCCAGTCCCACGACGGGCGATAGCAAGGCCATCGTCAAGCAAGGCGGCACCCCAAAAGTGCCCGACGGTACCGTCATCACGCAATGGGTGACTGACAACACCTTGCCGGGAGGGGCAACGACGGTTGAGCGTACCTACACAGCCCCGTTCACGCGTGCCAATCGTGAGGATGACTATAGAACGGCATGGGCATTCTTTGAGGGTGCCGAGGTATGAGCACGTTCATGCAGTGTAGTTTGAGATACAAAAATATAAATTGCTTCGAGCTTGTTAGCATCGGCCGCTCTTTGCACTGTCGGGGCGCGGGCTGCGTATTGCAGCATAAAGGAAGGAGCGCTCATGCCGAGTGAGAACTATTTCGAGCCCGAATGGACCGAAAAGGTCACGATTCCTGTAAAGCGGGTAGGCGACCGCTGGGAGTTCTTCTGTGGTGGCGACGTGCCGGTTAGAGACGGCACGCTGGGCGAGTTGACTATCAATGCCGACCGAATTAACGACGAACGGTTTCTTAAACTCGTTAGCCAGGAAACAGTAGTGAAAATCCTGGAGGAAGGCACTTGTTTGATGGTAGCGCTGAATGACCGTAGCAAGGGCGGCGCGCGGCTAGGGGCATGGCCGGACGTCTCACTGGAAAATGTGCCCGCCGGGACCACCCGCTTTGAACCGGTCCACATTGGCCCGCGCAAACTCGGTGCAAAACAACTGGAGTTGGCCGGCGCGTCAGATAAAGGGGGGCTGTGGTTGCGACTTAAGGGGCTGGAGCGTTCGGAGCTCGTGTGCAGCACGTTACTGATGCCAAGCGGCTTCCCTAAAAAAACTGCGCTCAGCCTGAACCAGGCGTTCACGCTGCTGTCTCGCGCGTACGAAAACACACCGTATCTCCAATACGGGGAATGTCTACACCCAGTACTTTTACCAAGAGACGAATCAGCGCTGGTACCCCTTGGCTGACTTGCGCGCAGGTGTACGGGTACAAGCGGAGCGTCAACTCATCAATGTTGTGTGGAAGCAGGTGGAGGAAGCGTTGGGGTGGCGGCCTGTGGTGGCAGATGCGCGGCGAAAAAAGAAATGAGCCAGGCCAAGAACCAGTAGTGTCGACGAACCCATAGCATCAAGGCAGCCAGGTTAGAGCAGAAAGAATGTCAAACCAAGGCCTGCCAATCGAATACGACCTGGCTCTCTAGCCAGCGACTGAGTCGTGCGTATAGCTCAGCCGGGGCCTCCCGCAGCATGGATGTCCGTTTGGGAGGCTCCGTCAGGGTAGAAAAATCGAATAGGACAACATGCTTCCATCTCTACTGGCCAAAGACATCCAGACTGGCCTGAAACAGTTTCTCGTAGCTGGCTTCGAGCCCGCTGACACCTTCATGCACGGTTTGATGAGCCGATTCGTTGAAGATGAAGCAGCATGGCTGAAGGGACCTTATGTACAGGTGGGGCTGCCCTTCGCGCCGGGGGCGGCGGGCAAGAATTTCTTTTCGGCGTTCGAGACAGCTTACGCGGGCTACAGCCACCAGGAACAGGCATGGAACCGCCTGTCTAGCCGGCATCTGGCAGCCAACACTTTGGTGGCCACAGGGACAGGCAGCGGTAAGACGGAATGCTTTTTGTACCCCGTGCTAGACCACTGCGCACGGGCTCGTGCTGCGGGCGAAGCGGGCATCAAGGCGCTGGTGATTTATCCCATGAACGCCCTAGCCACCGACCAGGCACGACGCATAGCCCAACAGGTAGCCACGGTACCCGCGTTCGCAGGCCTTCGAGTTGGTTTGTACGTGGGCGGTCAAGCGGGGACACCCGGCGACGGCATGGTGATGACCCCACACAGCGTCATCACGGACCGGGACACGCTGCGCAAACACGCGCCGGACATCCTGCTGACCAACTACAAGATGTTGGACTATCTGATGCTCCGCCCGAAGGACCGGCAGCTGTGGTCTGGCAACACCCCGACGACCTTGCGTTACGTGGTGGTGGACGAGTTGCACACCTTCGATGGAGCACAAGGTACCGATTTGGCCTTGCTGCTGCGACGCTTGCGGGCCCGCCTGCAGGTGCCTCCGGAACACCTCATTTGCGCCGGGACCTCTGCCACTCTCGGCGGGGCGACGAATACCGCCCCCTTGCGCGAGTATGCCCGACAGATTTTTGGGGTGCCATTTGCGCCCGATTCGGTCGTGACAGAAAACCGCCAGTCCGTGGGCGTGTTCTTGGAAGACGCCACGGTGGACTTCATGTTCCTGTTCCGGCCCGAGCTTGCCGAGGTACTCGAGCCGTCTGGATATGCGTCTCCTAAGGCGGCGGTGCAAGCCTGGTTCAGGCTGCTCTTTCCTGACGAGCCGCAGCCTGTCGATGTGACGGACCCTGTCTGGCGCAAGGGCTTGGGGCAGCTGCTTAAACGTCACCAGCTCTTCGTCAACCTGCTGAAGCTGCTCAAGGGCGCGGTGGTGAGCTATGGCGAACTGGGTGATGCATTTGCCCGCAGCATGCCCGCCGCTAACGCGGCACATGTTCACCTGGTGCTGGACGCCCTGCTGGTAATGGTTGCATGGGCACTCCGCGAGGGTGAGCAGCCCCTGGTGACCCTGCGCCTCCAGTTGTGGGTGCGGGAGCTGCGGCGCATGGTGAGCAAGCTCAGTGCCGACCGGGAAGAGGTCTGTTTGCGCAGCGAGCGTGACCTTCCGGCAGAGCGCGACGGAGTGTATTTGCCCCTGGTACAGTGCAGCCAGTGTCGAACTACGGGGTGGCTGTCTCGGATTGTTCAAGGCAGCAGCAAACCGTCTACTCAGCTCGACGAGATTTACAACACCTGGTTTGCGAGGCGACCGGAAGTCGCCCGGCTGTATGCGGCCGAAAGCATCGGTCGGTCCCACGTCGAAGGCATCAATCAACAGGTATGCGTGGCTTGCGGCAATGTTCAGCAAGGGGATGCGGCCTGTCTGGCATGCGGGCATCAGGAGCTGTTGTCAGTGTTTCGCGTGACGGCGCAACGTACCCAGGTCATCGGCCAGGCCCAGTACACACGGCATGACGATACCTGTCCTGCCTGTGGCGAAAGGGGGGAGTTGCGATTGCTTGGTGCGCGCACTGCCACTCTGGGCTCGCAGGTGGTTGAAAGCAGTTGGGCGAGCATCTTCAACGACGACAAGAAGTTGATTGCGTTTTCGGATTCGGTGCAGGATGCCGCTCACCGTGCGGGCTTCTTTGGGGCGCGTTCATACCTGAACAATGTGCGTACCGCATTGGCCCACGTGATGGATGAACTGGCTCAGCCGGGTCTGAGCTGGTCGCAGTTTCTGGCCCGGGCCGAGGACCAGTTCGACAAGCCCGGTTCGATTCTTCACATGAGCCCGGAGACCCTGGTCTCGGAGTTCCTGGGGCCCAACATGGCCTGGCAGCGCGACTGGGCGGTGGAGCTCATGCAGCACCATCGCTTGCCGACCACGAGCCGGTTGCCCGCCAAGGTGAAAAAACGGCTGCTGTGGCAGGCGGTCAGCGAACTGACCTATTTCGGGCAGAGGGGGCGCACGCTGGAGCGCATTGGCAAGGCGACGCTTTCCGTGCCCTGGGAGGGGGTGGATAAGGTGGCTCAGCGATTGCTGCCATCTTTGCGCGAACACTTCGGCGCCCACGAGCTCGAACATAAGACTGTGGCGCAATGGCTGTGGGGTACGCTCACACACATGCGCAGGCGGGGTGGCGTCATGCACCCGGAGTTGGCTCTGTATGCAGGTGACGGCAACGTGTATGCCTTGCTGAGAACAGGTGGGCGTGGCGAATGGATGCCCAAGATGGGCGAAAATACCCCCCGACCGGTGTTTTTGACGCTCGGAAAGCAGCGCGACTTCGACAAGTTGTCCGGCACTTCCCGCGCTACCTGGTACGACCGCTGGGCAGCAGCGGTGCTAGGGCAGCAAACCCTGCTGGCCAAAGGCATGGCGGCGGACATGTACCGAGCCGCGTTTGCCGTCTTGCTCGAAGAGGGCTTCCTGCTCCAGACTCCGCACCAACAGGGCGACACTTTGGCGCTCAACCCCGACGCCTTGCTGCTCGACACCGACGTAGCCTTTCTGGCTACTTCCGGCAGCAAGCGCAAACTGGCGGTACCGCGCCGAGACGCTGAATTTCTTCTCGGCATGCCGTGCCTTGACGCTGTGGAGTCCCACTATGAGGCTCTCATCCCGACCGCCGCCGACTGGTGGGCTCAACGCTTCAGCGAAGGAGACCTGCGTCGTGTGATTGCCGCTGAGCACACCGGTTTGCTCGAGCGTCCGGTGCGCGAGGCTCTGGAAAGTCGCTTCAAGGACAGAAGCCCAAAGCCTTGGTATGAGAACCTGCTCTCGGCCACACCGACACTCGAGATGGGTGTGGACATCGGTGACCTTTCATCAGTGTTGCTGTGCTCTGTCCCGCCCAACCAGGCCAGTTTTCTGCAGCGTACGGGTCGGGCGGGGCGACGCGACGGCAACGCCATGACCACCACCCTGGCAGACGGCAACAGCCCGCACGACCTCTACTTCTTCGCCGAGACTGAGGAGATGATTGCCGGTGAGGTAGCGCCCCCAGGAGTCTTCTTGCGTGCAGCAGAGGTGTTGCGTCGGCAGTTATTTGCATTCTGCATGGACGACTGGGTCGCCAGTCTCACCAATCTGACCGCGTTGCCCGACAAGACCTCGCAAGCTCTCGACGCAATGGAGCAGTCAAAACAGGACCGCTTCCCGAATATCTTTTGCGACTATGTTTTGGCCCACGAGGAACGGCTATTCGACGGCTTTGTCCAGTTGCTGGCCGAAGACATGGACGACGTCGTACGCGCCCGTTTGTGGGATTACATGCAAGGGCAGACCGACGTCGATGGACTGCGCACCCGGTTGATGAAGGCGCTAGGAGAGTTGCTGGATGAGCGTCGCGCCTACAAAAAGCGTAAGGATGAGCTCGACAAGGCTAAAACCAAACTCCAGCAAAAACCCAAAGACGAGGCTACCCAGGCTGAAATCGATAACCTGCTGCGCGAGCGCGACACGATGCTGGAGCTGATAAAGGAAATCAACACCCGAGATTTGCTCAACACGCTGACCGACGCGGGGCTGATTCCCAACTATGCCTTCCCCGAGGCAGGTGTAGAGCTCAAATCGGTGCTGTGGCGGAAGCGAGGTGCTGACGAACCAGGGCAGGGCGCGTATGTCACGCTTAAGACCCTCAAGTACGAACGGCCAGCCAACTCGGCACTGTCGGAGTTCGCGCCGGAGAACCGCTTCTATGCCAACCAGCGGCGAGTCGAAGTGGACCAGATAAACATGAATCTGGCCAAGACCGAGGACTGGCGCTTCTGCCCGAGCTGTCACCATATGCAAAACGTGGCTGTCGAGCCAGACCTGCACATGGCGTGCCCCCGTTGCGCTGACGCCATGTGGTCCGACGCCGCGCAAAAGCGGACTTTGCTGCGCTTCAGGCAGGCGATTGCCAACAGCAACGACACCGACGTACGCATCGATGACAGCGCCGAGGACCGGGAGCCCAAGTATTACGTCCGGCAGTTGCTGGCTGATTTCTCGCCGTCGCACGTGCGCGAGGCGTGGCAAATCTCCACGGGGGCGTTGCCTTTCGGCTTTGAGTTTATCTCGAGGGTAACGTTCCGGGACGTGAACTTTGGGGAGCTGGCAAAGGCGGGCGAGCCTTTCAAGGTTGCTGACAAGGACACCTCACGTCCTGGATTCAAGTTGTGCCGGCACTGTGGCAAGGTGCAAAAGCCGGCCCGTCGCAACAGCGACCCAATTGGGCAAAACCACAGTTTCGATTGCCCCAAGCATGGGAACGAGGACCCAGCGAACGTGCTGGAGTGCCTGTACCTGTACCGGGAGTTTGAGTCAGAGGCGCTGCGCGTCCTGGTGCCTTACACCAAGAACGGGGTCGATGAGCGGGTGGTGCAGTCCTTCATGGCCGCCATGCAGTTGGGCCTGAAAAAGCGCTTTGGGGGCAAGGTGGACCATCTGCGGATGGTGCTGCAAGACGAGCCCGGCAAGGACGGTGGACCGCGCAAGCACTACGTGATGCTCTACGACTCGGTGCCGGGTGGAACGGGTTATCTCCACCAGTTGCTGGCGCAGGACGCGGGCACTCTCGCTGACGTGCTGCGCCTGGCGCTGGGGGCCGTGACCAATTGCCAATGCAACGATGACCCGGATAAGGACGGTTGTTACCGCTGTCTGTACCAGTACCGCCTCGGGCGCAGCATGGGGCTCGTTTCCCGCGATATGGCGAAGTCGGTGCTAACCGAACTGGTTGGCTCGCTCGACAAGCTGGAGCGGGTCCAGACCATCTCCGACATCTACATCAACCCCAACTTCGATTCGGTACTGGAAGCACGGTTCATTGAGAGCCTCAAGCGCCTGGGGGGCGTGGCTGGTATTCCGATGGTCAAGCTGGTGCAGGACATTGTCAACGGCAAGTCCGGCTATACGCTCGAAGTGGGACAGCAGAGATACCACGTCGAGCCCCAGTGCGAGCTGGGCAAGGACCAAGGGGTGTTGATTCCGAGCAAGCCGGATTTCGTAATCTGGCCGTGGTCCGTCACGTCCGGACGCAAACCCATTGCGGTGTTTTGCGACGGCTGGGCATACCACAAGCAATGCTTGCGCGAAGATGCCCGAAAACGCAGCGCCATCGTGGCGAGTGGGCGCTTTTGGGTCTGGTCGGTGACGCACAACGATGTGATGACTGCATTGGACGGCAGTCTGGATACCGACCTGGAGTCACCCCTCGTCGCCATGTCTCGCCATGACGGCAATGGAGCCTTGCCCACCGTACCACGGGCGCAGGAAAAGGCCTACACACAACACGCTGTGGCGCGTTTGCTGCAGTGGCTCGCCGCCGGAAACGATGCACAGGGGCAGGATGCTGCGCTGGAGCAATTGCAGCGTAATGCCTTGTGGCTGGGCTTTTTGATGGTGCCGGCCACGGAGCAGGACAAGTCGGCGTGTGCCCACCAGATGGGCCAGTGGTTGCCGCGTCTGCCCGAGGGAGTCCGGGAGCCGGGCAAGGGCTTTGCGCCCAGCGTGTCCAGACCGCAAGGCGCCTGCAGCCAAGTCGGTTGGTGGCCTTTGGCCCTGGCCAAGGGGCAATTATCTGCGCAGGCCTGGTCAGCGCCGGGCGTGGTGGTGCTGGATGAGTCGGCCGCCGGTGACGAGGAAGCGTTGCACCTGGCTTGGCGCAGGTGGCTGATGGTGTTCAACGCGGTCCAGTGTTTGCCGGCCATGTTGTTGACGACAGTCGATGGGCTGGGCGCGCGGGATTACGACGTGCTGAGCACCACGCAGGCAAGCCTGGATACCGCCCCGGCGCAGGCGGGTGACCAGGCAGCGTTGCATCATGCCTGGGTGGAGGTGTTGGGCCAGGTCTTGAGCGAGTTGAAACCAGGGCTCACGCAACTGGCTCACGCTGGAGCCTTAACCCCAGAAGTTGGCCTTGAACTCGCCGATGAAAAAGGACGCGTTTTGGCTGATGCCGAGCTCGCGTGGTCGCATGCCAAGCTGGTCGTCCTCAGACCTGACCAGGAGGATATGGCCGAGACTTGGCAACATGCGCAATGGCAAGTGGTTCTGCTTGATGACACCCACGCGTTGGTGTCCGGTCAATCATGGCCGTTAGCCGTCGCCCCCTCGTTGGGGCTTGAATTGAATCAACCAGGAGTGATTTCGTGAGCTTGAAACCCAAGGTTGCCCTGTCGCAAGATTTCCTTCTGCAGCTGGCGAGGTTGCCGGTCAGCGTGCATTCCAAGGTAATGAAATGGGCTATCCAGTTCCAGGCAGACCCGAAAAGTCCTGGTATCAACTACGAGAACATCAACAGCGCACGTGACCCGAACCTGAAGTCGGTGCGCCTAGACAGAGACTGGCGTGGCATCGTCTTCAAGCCCAGTATGGGAGATGTGTACGTGCTGCTGTACGTTGACCACCATGACGACGCTTACCGCTGGGCGGAAAACCGGAAACTGACCATCAATCCGGTCACGGGTGCCATGCAGCTGGTGAGCGTCGAGAACCTGGCGCAAGAGGCCACCGTTCCGGCACCGGGTGTCGCGCTTTTGGGTGAATCGGCGGCAGCGGATGCCACGGCTGCGGAGGCGACAGCTGTCCAGCAGTTGTTTGCGCATCTCGCCGACCGCGAGTTGATGAGTCTCGGGGTTCCGGAGGAGCTATTGGCAACAGTGCGTTCCATTGACTCTGAAGCTCAACTGGACTCCGTCCAGGTGAAGCTGCCAATGGAGGCTTACGAAGGCCTGTTCCTGGTTGCCGCCGGCGACACCGTGAGCGAGGTACTCACTGCTCGCGAAACTCGGGTAGACCGAACAATTGACACTGCGGACTTTGCGACAGCGCTGGCGGCGCCGGAATCACAGTCCAGGTTTGTGGTTGTCAACGATGATGAGACGATGCTGGCCATCATGAATGCCCCATTGGCACAGTGGCGGGTGTTTCTGCATCCCACGCAGCAAAAGCTGGCCGTGGGGGACCGTAGCGGCGCCGTGCGGGTGCTCGGCGGGGCAGGTACAGGAAAGACGGTGCTGGCCATGCACCGGGCCAAGTGGTTGGCCGAGGAAAGAACGCCGGTGGGCAAAAAGGTGCTGTTCACCACGTTCACGAAGAATCTTGCGGCCGACATCGAGCAAAACCTTCGTACGCTTTGCAGTAGTGAAACCATGTCGAAGCTGGAAGTGCGTAACCTCGACGCGTGGGTCAATGCGTTCATGCGCAGCCGCAAGCTGGAACACCGTATTGTCTACGACCGCAAACAGGATGCAGCATTCCAGGCCTGGCAAGCGGCCCTGGCGGCCAAAGACTCGACCCTTGACCTACCCGATAACTTCTATGAACACGAGCTTGAACAGGTGATTCTGGCCCAGGGAATCACAACTTTGGACCAATACCGTACGGCCCGAAGAACCGGCAGGGGCGTGATTCTTGGTCGCGCCAAACGCGATGCTGTTTGGCCTGTGTTCGAGGAGTACCGAGGTCAGCTGTCCTCGAGAAAGCTGAAGGAAGTAGATGATGCTTATCGCGAGGTCGCGGACATATTGCGCTGCGAACCCGCCTCTACAGCACCTTACAGTGCCATCGTGGTAGACGAGACTCAAGACCTCGGGCCGCAAGCCTTGCGCCTTTTGCGTGCCTTGATAGCCGTCGGGAACAATGACCTGTTCTTTGTCGGCGACGGCCATCAGCGCATCTACAGCAGAAATAAAGCAGCCATGAGTCGCTGCGGTATTGATATTCGGGGACGTTCTAAGAAACTCTACCTTAACTACCGCACCACCGACGAAATCAGGCGTAAAGCAGTCGCCTTGCTGGAGGGGTGCGACGTGGATGATTTGGATGACGGTCATGACGAGACGAAACGCTATAAATCGGTTTCGCACGGACCGAATCCCGAAGTGATAGCAGCGGACGGACTGGAGAGCGCGGCCCAGGAGGCCGTCGAGTTTATTCGTCAATGGACAGCATCGCAGACCGACGGCGTGTCATTGACGTTCTGCGTGATTACCGCGAGCGAAAAGGCGAGAGAGTCCATGGCCATTCAGCTACAGGCAGCGGGGCTCGCATGTGTCGCGATTACAGCGCAAAGCAACCACGCCGATGCACTAGATTCGATTCATTTGGCCACGATGCACCGGGCCAAAGGGTTAGAATTTGATTGTGTGGTGGTAGTTGCCCCAAAAAGCTATTTGGGCGACGTCGAAGAAACCGAGACGCAGAGAAAGCTACTGTACGTGGCTCTTACTAGAGCTAAGTGCGGTGCCATGTTGGCGGTTTTGGGCTAGTCGATATTTCGTCAGCGCCGCGCAAGTCGCAATGGCTGAATGTGCGGTGCCAGCCATGCTCGGCAAGCTCGTAAATAACGACTAAATCCTCCGGTTCCGGTCAAGTCGCGTCGCGTAACAAGCAGCCTCGAAGATGGGAACCGAACCGGAGCGCGAAATGGCTCGCGAGCAGGCCGATTTGCCTTGGCGCTACTCCGATGACGCAGGGGGCAGAGCATTTACGGAAGACGGCTCCGCCCCTTCTGGAAATCACCATGAGTCCCGGCGTCGACGTTGTTCCCCTTTGCGGCTCTGGCACGAAGAGCAGCGCATTCGCAGTAGACTTTCCGACACGCACCGCACGGCCCGTATATTCGTCTTCTCGTAATCCTGTTCGCGCGGGGGTGAGTTTCTCAACTCAAAGTAGTGGGAGTTCCAACGGTAAAGTACCTCGCCCGGTACCACCTTCAGGTCGTCTGGTCGAACGGCGATATTGGGTCGCAATTGAATTGAGCCGGCGTCATGTTCTCTGCTGGTATGCTGCGATTCATCGTCAAGGTTTTTCGCACCGTCATCCGGCAGTTCAGCACAGAAGTTGAGGCCGAATTCGAGGTTGTGCAGTTCTAGGGAGTCAGACTCCCCCGCGATTGTCGAATTGGCTGTCGCCCTTAGCACGAGGTCTTCATCGATGGAGACATTCAGAAGGAGACGTTCAAGCAGAGGCGGCTTGCTGGCGTCAACGGCCACCGCGAGCATACCCAGCGAATTCCGCTCGTCGGTTTTCTGAACGCTTCTTCCGGTCCGCATGGGCGCAGTCAATCTGAATTTTGCGACGCCGTCGGTGGGGTCGCTGCAATACAAAGTCAACGGGTCGCGCAAACCCTGAAATTCGCCTTCGCGGGGCATCAACGTACCGGGCTTAAGGACGGGAAAGTGGTCTGACCTTGCGACCATAACCTCGACATTCTTGGCCAGCATCAGGCGGGCGCGGTCGTGCGCAATCCACGCCGCGCCCTCGGAAATAATCGTATTGCCGCGTTCCGCGATTTTTACCCTTCGTGCTCCAAAGATTTCGTGTAGCCGTTCCTGAATCAGGGGCATGTTTAACCAGCTTCCTAGAGCGCTTTCCGCGCGCGACCTAAGTGGCACATCGAGAAGCGGATAGCACGCCTCATTGCGGAAGACTACGACGTTGCAATCGGGGCAGCAGCGCCTGCTTGCGCCCTTCAACGCGTTGCGAAAATGGAATTGCTATTGTGTTACTAGCAACTCTGCCATTCCGTTGTCTGCGAATACCGACTGGATAACAAAGGTGAGTCGAGCTTGAGGCTGGTCACGGATTACCGCGCGACAAGCCTCTACGAAGAGTCGGCCGGCGGCTGGGATTTCGGGCAGGCCACCCGTATGAAACCAGCGAATCCCGGCTCGAAGAAATGTGCGTGCATTGTCGCCCCGGAGAGCGTGGAGAGTCTGCAAAAACTCGTCGAGAGTCACCGTTCGCAAGGCGACTAGGTCGCTCTCCCTTAAACCATCGCTCTCGTCGCGAGTGCCGATTTCAATGAGTTCCGGGCGAGGGAACGCCCGTCGCCAAGCGTCCTCGACCGCTAGGCGTATACGGGGATGTAAGTCCCGACCATGTGTTTCGACAGCACCTGACCGTGAAAACTGCAAGCTGCTTTCGCGTTGCTGGAAGTCGCGAATCCAACTGTCAATTGTCGTATTGGCCAACCCCTGGTCTCCCAACCGGATTGCGAGATTACTAAATGACGTGACTGAGTACATATCGAGCTTCGCGACATTTCGGGACAGGGTTACGGCGCGTTCCCGAAGTTCGGAATTGGAGGTGTGAATGGCGGTCGGAATCCGACATTGGATGGCGGCGTCGGACAGCCGGGCGACGCGATTGCTGTTCAGCCCGGCGACTCTGGGACGTTTCATGAGGCTCACATTCGGGTGCGTCGGAGGGAGCCCGTAGGGCGAGCGCAGACGCACCGGGGATGTTCGGTTCGGCAGGGGGATGACGCGGGAATCGGGATGCGGTAGAAGAACGACTACAACTGACCGCCGAAGAAACAGGCCCGACACCGGTCCTAACCGCCAAGTTCATTCCAGTGTCGAGCCCCACACGCGCACAACGGGGTACGGGTGCCGGGCCAGTATGGCACGGCTGATCCGCCTCGTCGATTCCGCTTCGGCATTGACGGGGACTGCCGATGCCGGCCACTGGCCGCCTCTTTCTGTGCGCCCGCTGCCGGGCGCAGGTCGTCGTGTGCCGCCGTTGCGATCGCGGCCAGATTTACTGCGGTGGCGACTGCTCACAGGCCTCGCGCCGCGCCCGCCTGCGCGAGGCTGGCCAACGCTATCAACTCAGTCGTCGTGGCCGCTTTGCACATGCCGAACGGATGCGTCGCTATCGTCAGCGCCTCAATAAAGTGACGCATCAGCGTTCCCCGACACCCGTCGCCAATGCTCTACTGCCACTGACTTCGACGACGACGGCCACCGCATCGACATCCACTGTCGCCGCGCCCGGATCGACGCCTTGCTGCTTCTGTCGCCGCATCTGTTCGGGCCTTGTACGCATCGGGCCACTGCGCCGTCGGGTCTTCCGTGATGTTCGTACTACTACTGACAGAACAGGAAACGACCCATGACCATTGGAGCTGAACTCGAGGCGCAGATCCTGCGCTATTACCACGTGGAGAAGTGGCGTTGCGGCACCATCGCGCGCCAGTTGCGCGTGCACCGCGGCACCGTCCAGCGCGTGCTGGCCCAGGCCGGCCTGCCCAGGATTGGCGCCGTGCAGCGAGCCTCACAGATCGATGCTTACCTGCCGTTCATCCACGAGACGCTAAAGAAGTTTCCCTCGCTCACGGCCAGTCGCCTGTATGCGATGGTGTATGAGCGCGGCTACCGGGGCAGTCACCACCACTTCCGGCACCTGATCTCGCTGCACCGGCCACGCCCGGTACCTGAGGCTTACCTGCGCCTGCGCACGCTGCCCGGGGAACAGGCGCAGGTCGATTGGGCCAGCTTCGGTCACCTGCAGATCGGTCGGGCACGACGACCGCTGATGGCCTTCGTGATGGTGCTGTCGTGGTCACGGCAGATCTATCTGCGCTTCTTCCTCGATGCCCGTATGGACAGTTTCCTGGCAGGACATGCCGGCGCCTTCGAAGCATGGTCCGGGGTCCCCAGGGTTCTGCTTTACGATAACCTGCGTAGCGCCGTGCTTGAGCGTCAGGGCGATGCGATCCGCTTCCACCCGACATTGCTCGCGTTCGCCGCGCATCATCGTTATGAGCCTCGTCCGGTGGCTGTCGCACGGGGCAACGAGAAGGGGCGCGTTGAACGGGCAATCCGCTTTGTACGCGAGAGCTTCTTTGCCGCTCGCAGATTCACGGACCTCGACGATCTCAACGCCCAGGCGGCAATCTGGTGCGCGGGACCCGCTGCTGAGCGGCCCTGCCGCGAAGAACCCATGATCACCGTGCGCGAGGCCTTCGGGCGCGAACAGCCCAGCCTGCTCACGTTGCCGGAGAATCCGTACCCGTGTGAGCTGCTTCTCGCCGTGAAGGTCGGCAAGACGCCCTACGTGCGCTTCGACCTGAACGACTATACGATCCCGTATACCCATGTGCGACGCACGCTCACGGTACGAGCTGATCCCCGGCGCGTACGCATTCTCGACGGCGCCGATCTGCTCGCCACCCATGAACGCAGTTACGATCGCGGCGCGCAGATCGAGATTGCCGCACACATCGATGCGCTCGTCGCAAGGAAGCACGAGGCCCGTCACCATCGCGGTCTTGATCATCTGGCCCGGGCTGCGCCGGCCAGCCGGACCCTGATGCTGCACGCCGCTGAGCGTGGCGGCAATCTGGGCAATATCACCACGCACCTGCTGCGACTGCTCGACCGCTATGGCCCGGCCGAACTGCAGGCCGCGATCGAGGAAACCCTTGCCAGCGACGCGGCGCCTCATCCCAATCCGGTACGTCTGGCGCTTGAGCGCCGGCGCGAGGCACGGCAGGCCCCGCCGCCAGTCACCCTCATCCTGCCCGAACACGTGCGCAACAAGGACACGCTGGTGACACCACACCGGCTCGACATCTACGACCAGCTTGCGGGAGGCGCCGATGAACACGCCTGAGAACCTTCATGGGCGCGCGAACGCCCTGCGTCTGTACGGACTGCTCGCGCATTGGACCGATGTGGCCGCCGAACAGTGGGTCGCGCCGCTGTTGCAGTGGGAAGAGGATGAGCGCGCCCGCCGATCACTGGAGCGACGTATCCGCGATGCCCGCCTGGGCAACTTCAAGCCGCTGTGCGACTTCGACTGGAGCTGGCCCACGCGCTGCGACCGGCTTGCCGTTGAAGAGTTGATGTCGCTCGGGTTCGTCAGGGATACCGCCAACGTCGTGTTGATCGGCCCGAATGGTGTCGGCAAGTCAACCCTCGCGCTCAATCTCGCCTATCAGGCGCTCGTGCACGGTCACACCGCGCTGTTCACTACCGCCGGTCAGATGCTCGGCGAACTGGCCGCACTGGACAGCGATTCGGCGCTGCGTCGACGCCTGCGCCGCTATGCATCCCCTGACGTCCTGGTGATTGATGAGGTCGGTTACCTCTCGTACTCAAACCGCCACGCCGATCTGCTGTTCGAACTGGTCAGCCGCAGGTACGGATCGGCAAGTACCGTGGTCACAACCAACAGACCGTTCTCCGAATGGCACGAGGTGTTCCCGAACGCCGCCTGTGTCGTCTCGCTCGTTGACCGGCTGGTCCATCGCGCCGAAGTCATTGCCATCGAGGGCGAGTCCTACCGGGTCAAGGAAGCGCGCGAGAGGGCCGAGCAACGCGCCAGCAGACGCAGTAGCGCGCGTGCGGAGAAGAAATCATGAAGCGCCTGGCACACCTGCCTTCGGGCATCACCCGTGGGCTCGACTTCCTGATACCGGACAACTGGTCGCCGGAACAGGCGCTCGCCGTCGTCGAACTCATCGGGGATCTGCGTGCCCGGATCTGCATGCACTATGACCTCGCCCTGCATGACCTGCTGCACGAACAGCATTCCCCTCCCGAGGATCCCAATCTCAACGACATCGGCGATCCATTCTGATTGGGACCGGCCACCCCGACCGAGGCCGTCAACGGCGCTTCATTGTTGACGGTCCTGGTGAACCTTGTGCCGCCATTTATGTGCGGATTTACGCCGCCGTCAACAGGAGGCGGCGGGGTCGCCCCAATAGTCGCCAATTAGGCTCTGGAATTCACTATGGAGTGTCTGGACATCCGTCTCCGATTGGTACTTTGAGACGATGGCATCGAGGCCTTCGCGGTCCAGCAGTCCGGTGTCAAGGTATCTGGCTACAAGGACTTCGTATTCATCCGATACCATGATTCCAAGGTCTCCAAGCAATGATTCCCAGCCGGTCTGTTCATTGTTTTGCCCTTCAATCCTGTGAAATGCTGCAATGAAGGAATTGAAGCTAAGAACGAACTCCTTCGAAGGCCCATCTGCGAGCGCCTTGTAATGAATGGCTGCGAGCAGCGCAGTAGAAGGGACCATGCGGCTTGCTATCTCGGTCGACAGATTTGGATATCGACCCACGGTCGAATTCACGGTGCGCAGCAAACGATGCAGGACACGGATATTAGTGACATTTATCCTCGAAACTACCGCGCGAAGTTCCTCCGCGTAACGACAGGGTACCTCACGGAGAGCGATATCAAACGCGTTGATGGCGCTTGGCTCAAGGGATATTTCATGCTGAATGACCTTTTCACGCAGGGCGTCCCATCTCTCAACGTCTTTGAGCTCGCCGATATTGAGAATTAGCAGAAATCGAGTGTTGATATGTTCGGCAAATTGATTGATGAAGCCGAGCAGTTCATCTAGCGCAAAAGATGATTGTGCACGCTCAATATCATCAATAACGACAAATCGGTCTTTAAGTACGGCATCCATCGAAAGCAAGGCAAGGTCGTTTAGGAGTGCCGCGCCCGGATGCAGCCTTCGTAGAACCCGCATGCCCGTCGATAGGGTTTTTATGGTCTCTCGTTTCAGCTTGCTCTCGTCTCCGTGCAACGCTGCATCGGCTAGAAGGCGTAGCTTCATCTCGTCGGCTGAACGAATGCCAAAAAGCGACACATACAGCGTGGGCCGACCGATTTTGTCCTCGACGTCTTTCTTAATCGACCGCCATAGCCACGTCTTTCCGGTTCCCCATTTCCCGGACATCGCTACCACTGCGTTGTTAGAGTCGGTGACAAGTTCGAAGATGCTGTTTTTTACACCATCTGGTGACATATTATTTTTTTCAACCTCTAGCTTTAGAAGAAATTTGTGCTTTGTCGAAAACCAATATTGGAACGCGAGAAAGTGGCACAGGCTCTGCATCGAAGAATAGCGCTAAAGAGCGCTAGCCGCGACCGCCGCCGGCGCGCGCGTCGCGGTCAGTGACGCCAATCCAGGTGTCTTCACGATTTCTCCGCGCTGGTTGTCTGTTTCAGCCGCTCCTTGAACCCCATGCCCTGTCCGACGCTTCCGTGGTCATTGCGGCGTCGAACCTAGGGAGCCGGGGCGGAACGGCCAGCGGATTGCGGCGCAAATCCCGTTTGATGGTGTGCGGCGCGCGTTTCAGAAGCGCCGCCAGGTCGTGCAAATCGAGCAACTGCATGGTGTTTCCCTGCCCCAGGGTCGCTAGCCATGTGGCCGTGTGGGGCTCAGGACGACGGTACATGGCAGAACGAGGCGAGACGCGTCATTCTGGCAACGTGTAGACGACGGTTTTATTTTCTGGCAGGCAGGCTCTACAGGCAGGACGAGGTCAGCAAAGCGCCGGGTGCCTGCTCGCGTTGCGCGAGGCATTCTCCGTGGCGGCCCAGTCGGGGTGCGCCCGGGATGCTGTAATCGCGTGCGGGCGAGCTCGGGCAATGGGCACCGGGGAAGGCGACGTCCGGCCGACCCGGTGTGGATAACCACAGCGGCCATCGCGCTGGGCAGCGCCGGCGACGACATCGAACCCGGACCTGAGTCAGGCCAAATGGCCGGTCGGTGTGTCACCCGGTCCCGCATGCTGCGGCAGGGCAGGGCGGTGCAACCGGAAGAACACGGGTCGCGGATTGCTGACGGTCTCTGGCTGTGCGACGGTGGACCCGCCCGACTTACGAGAGCTGGCCCGCCAGCCATTCTCTGTAGACCGGGGGAAAAACGACTCCCTCGAAGTCAATCTGCGCGACAAAGCGCTGGATGTGCGCTGGCATGTAGCCGTTGCCATAGTCGATAGCGCTGCTCAGCGCGCGGAAAATCTCCTGGTCCGACGCACGCGGCAACCGGCGGCCGGTAAGGAACTCGCCCAGTCCTGCAGGCCAAGCACCATTGATGGCTTGTGCGTCCCGCACGCGGTCTTCGTGCTGATGACGGAAACTGTGATTGCCAAACCCGTGACCAAACCCGAGGCGGTCGCGGACATGACGCAGGAAGGCTTGCTCATAGGCGCGTCCCCACAACGGTGCCTCGCCTCCCGGGTTGGGAATCGCTGACGGGAACAGCGGCGTGCCTGGCGGGTGGGTGACCTGCATGTCCCGGATGAAATCCGCGAGCCCGAGGGTGCAGAGTCTCGGGTGAACCGGAACCGTCCGGAACGTCGCCTCATTTTTCAGTCTGCGTTCAGGCAGACTGGCCGTGTCGTCAACCTCGTTCAGGTCGGTCTGGACCCTGACCAGAAGGACAGCGTCGATGAAGCTGAAATCGCTGTTGACCAACTGGACGACTTCGCGCACACGCATGCCGTGGCAGGTGGAAATGAGCGGGCACCAGTAGCGACCGGCCAGGTCCGTCGACATTTTTCCGGTCCAGTGTCTGGCATCCGGGTCATACCAGTCCGATGCAAAAACCGCGTTGACCTGGGCGACTGTGAAGGGTTTCCGGGGCTTCTTCCGCGCCTTCTCCTCCTGCTTCGAGATTTTCGGCGTGGTCTCGAGGTGATTCATGGGATTGTCGGCGTGCATGTGGCCCTGCGTGCGCGCGAGTGCAAAAAATTCGCGCAGAGCCCGTCGCACGAATCCGTCGGCATAGGACTGCGACCAGGGCTTGACCTTCGCGTGAAGGCGGTCTTCTAGGAACCGGTAAATGTCGTGCGCAGTTACGTCGTTGACCGGCACGTCGCCAACGAACGCAATCAGGCGTTCCCAGACCGACACGCTTTTCGAGATTGATTTTTTTTCGATGGAGCCACGCTTGTGGGCTTCATATTCAGGGATGACGGCGGAAAGTAGCGCTCCGGATGATGCAGGTACCGGAAATTCGGACCCCTTTCCGTTGAGTACCGTTGTGATAACTTCGTGCGCGACCCGTTCGGTTTCGGCAAAGGCAAGGACGAAATCGTGCAGGAGCGGGTCGTCTGGCGCAACGAGGTATGCGGCGTCTTCCGCATATTCGAGCGCCTGTTCCGCAACAATATCCCACGCGCGGGCGACGTTGCCCCGGGCAATCACCGTCCGCGTCATGCGGTCGACTCTCCGGCTGAACGGCCTCATCTCGCGCGCGAGTGCTTTCGCCGCGATGCGGTCCTTCTGCTTGTCCCCGGTGTTGATGTTCCGGTCATCGTGCAGGGTCTTTTCCCAGTCGGCCATGCGCATCGCGCAGATTCGCTTGATGAGGGAAGGCGAGAGCGCGGTGGGTTTCCCGGGAGAGTCGTAGACGAGAGGAGGCTCCAGGTCGGCAATGAGTGAGCCCTCGGGAAGGGGCGGTCTCGCAGGCGTCTGCGTCTGTTCCTCTTTCTTTTTCTTTTTCTCGGCATCCTCCGCCCATTCGGCGCGGAGTTCCGCTTCGATGCGCGCACCTTCAGCGAGCGCTTTGACGCGGTCGGGGGTGCCCGTGCTGCGTCGGGTACGGTCGGTGCCGGCGATATCCTGCAGCGAGGCCGGGACAGAAATGTCGACGTACCAGTTGCGGCTCCGGCCGTTGGAATGGGGAATCAGCTTGACGGACACGTCGTCATCCCGTGAGGTATCGGCACACATAACCGGCACACCTTTTAACCCTAACTCGTTGAAGGAGCAGGATTATACGGGAAATCAACGCCCTGGAGAGAGGTGGCGGAGGCGGTGAGATTCGAACTCACGGAAGGATTGCTCCTTCGCCGGTTTTCAAGACCGGTGCCTTAAACCACTCGGCCACACCTCCAAGCTGCAAATTGTAACCTGAAAAGACCTCGTTGCGAGTCCGGCCGACCCGCCATCACTGCGGATCTTTCAGGAACAGCGCCTGCAAGTCGTTCAGGAACGCCTGCCCAAGCGGCGTCGGCGCGATCCGTTCGTGGTCGCGTGTGATCAGCTTGCGCTGTTCCGCTTCCTGCAACGCCGGCTCGATCGTCGTGATCGACAGGCCCGTGCGCTCGATGAACCGATGCACCGGAAATCCTTCTACCAGGCGCAGCGCGTTCAGCATGAACTCGAACGGCAGATCGCGCGGCCCGACCTCATGCTCTTCCTGCACGCTTGCACCAGCCCTGGCCTGCTCGATGAACGTGGTCGGATGCTTGTAGCGCGCCTGGCGCACGATGCGATTAGGAAACGACAGCTTCGTATGCGCGCCCGCGCCGATGCCGAGATAGTCGCCGAAGCGCCAGTAGTTCAGATTGTGTTTGCTCTGCCGATGCGGCTGCGCATACGCGGACACCTCGTAGCGCCCGTAGCCGGCCTCGGCGGTGCGTTGATGAATCCAGTCCTGCATGTCTGCGGACGCGTCATCGTCGGGCAACGCGGGCGGAAACCTGGCGAATAGCGTGTTCGGTTCGAGCGTCAGGTGATACAGCGACAGATGCGGCGGGGCAAACGACAACGCCGTTTCCACGTCGGCCTGACATTCGGCGAGCGTTTGCTTGGGCAGCGCGAACATCAGGTCGAGGTTGAAGTTGTCGAACGTGGTCGCGGCGACTTCGACCGCGTGGCGTGCCTGCGCCGCGTCGTGAATGCGGCCGAGCGCCTTCAGATGCGTTTCGTTGAAACTCTGGATGCCGACCGACAGCCGGTTCACGCCGCTCGCGCGAAACTGCGCGAACTTGTCGGCTTCGAACGTGCCGGGGTTCGCTTCGAGCGTGATTTCCGCGTCGGCGTCGAGCGGCAGCAGCGCGCGTATATCCGACAGCATGCGATCGAGCCCCGCCGCCGACAGCAAACTAGGCGTGCCCCCGCCGATGAACACCGTATGCACCTGGCGCCCCCAGATCAGCGGCAACGCCATTTCCAGATCGGCGCGCAGCGCGTCGAGGTAGTCGTTCTCCGGGAACGTCTCGCCTTTCCACTCGTGCGAATTGAAGTCGCAGTACGGGCACTTGCGCACGCACCACGGGAAATGCACGTACAGCGCAAGTGGCGGCAGCGACGTCAAACGGATGCTGCCCGGCGACGTGAACGCACTGACGACACCCTTGCCGAGGTCCGCCGGCGTCGATCGGATCGGAATCACGCTTCCTCCGACAGACGCGCGAGCAGTTGCCGCAACGCGATCGCGCGATGGCTGCTCGCGTTCTTGAGCGCCGGCTCGAGTTCGGCGGCGCTCGCGTTCAGCGACGGCAGATAGAAGTACGGGTCGTAACCGAAGCCATGCTCGCCGCGCGGCGCGTCCAGGATTTCGCCATGCCAGCGGCCTTCGGCGATCAGCGGTTCGGGATCGTCCGCGTGACGCACGAGTGCGAGCACGCAGTAGTAATAGCCGCGGCGGTCGCTCACGTCCCGCAGGTCGTCGACGAGGCGCGCGTTGTTCGCCGCGTCGCTTTTCTCGCCGCCGGCGAGTTGCGCGAAGCGGGCCGAGTAGACGCCCGGCGCGCCGCGCAGCGCGCGCACGCAAAGGCCCGAGTCGTCGGCGAGCGCGGGCAGGCCGGTGAGCCGCGCAGCGTGACGGGCCTTCGTCAGCGCGTTTTCGACGAAGGTGGGATGCGGTTCTTCCGCTTCCGGCACGTTGAGCTCGCCTTGCGCGATCAACTCGATGCCGGCCGCGCCGAGCAGCGCCGCAAATTCGCGCAGCTTGCCCGCGTTGTTCGACGCGAGCACAACCTTTTTCAGCGGCATTCCCGACGTTACGCCGTGAGCATTGTTCCCGCCACCGTCCTGACGAACCTCATTCACTGCTGCACTCCCAGCGCCTCTTTCTGCTTCGCGATCAGCGTGCTGATGCCGTCGCTCGCGAGATCGAGCAGCGCATTCATTTCTTCGCGCGAGAACGGCACGCCTTCCGCAGTGCCCTGAATTTCGACGAAGCCGCCCGCCCCCGTCATTACGACGTTCATGTCGGTGTCGCACTGCGAGTCTTCGTCGTAGTCGAGGTCGAGCACCGGCACGCCGTCGTACACGCCGACCGAAATCGCGGCGACGTAATCCAGGATCGGCGAGCTTTCGATGCGGCCCGTGGCAAGCAATCTGGCGACCGCATCATGCGCGGCGACGAACGCGCCGGTAATGCTCGCGGTGCGTGTGCCGCCATCGGCCTGGATCACGTCGCAGTCGAGATTGAGCGTGCGCGCGCCGAGCTTCTCGAGATCGAACACCGAGCGCAGCGCGCGGCCGATCAGCCGCTGGATTTCCTGCGTGCGGCCGGTTTGTTTGCCGCGCGCGGCTTCGCGGTCGCTGCGGGTATGCGTGGCGCGCGGCAGCATGCCGTATTCGGCGGTGAGCCAGCCCTGGCCGCGATCGCGCAGAAACGGCGGTACGCTCTCGCTGACGCTCGCGGTGCAGATCACCTTGGTGTCGCCGAATTCGACCAGCACCGAGCCCTCCGCATGCTTCGTGTAGTGACGCGTGATGCGCACGTCGCGCAACTGGTGGGGCTGGCGGCCGCTGGGGCGTTGGGTGTCGTTGCTCATGTCGGAATGGGTCGGGATGGGCTGGAGGAGGGCGGAGGAAAAACCCTAATTTTACCGCCGATCGGATAGGGCGGTTGCCCATACGGATGGCTGCGACAAAAATGGGATAATGCCGATTCCCCGCCCCGCGTCTCGTACACGCCGGGCGATCCGCTTCTCAGGCCATCGTCTACCGCATGGCCGCAATCGCGAGAAATACGATGATCTACAGCATGACTGGCTATGCGAGCGCCACGCGCGAACTCGTGGCAGCCTCGGGCACGGGTGGCGTCAGCGTGTCGGTCGAATTGCGCACGGTGAACTCGCGCTTTCTCGATCTGAACTTCCGCATGCCGGAAGACGTGCGCGTCGTCGAACCGACGCTGCGCGAGATGCTGATGAACAAGCTGTCGCGCGGCAAGGTCGACATTCGCGTGAATCTGCAGCGCAGCGAGCAGTCGGCGAACGCGGGCGCGATCAACCGCGACGCGCTCGCGCAACTCGCGCAGCTGGAACGCACGGTGCTCGGCACGTTTCCTGAAGCCGGCCGTCTGCGCACCGGCGAAATTCTGCGCTGGCCGGGCGTGCTCGCCGAAAGCGGCATCGCGCCCGAGACGCTGCGCGAAGCGGTGCTCGGATGCGGCAAGCAGGCGATCGCGGACCTGATCGACGTGCGCGCGCGTGAAGGCGCGCAACTCGCGACGATGCTGCTCGCCAACGTCACCGAAATGGAGACGATCGTCGTGAAGATCACCCCGCTCGTGCCCGAGCTGATTGCGCGACATCAGCAGAAAATCGTCGAGCGTCTGCAGGAAGCGCTCGGCATCGCCGCGCCGGATGCGGCCGCGACGATCGTGTCGCGCGAAGAGATCAACGAGCGGATTCGCCAGGAAGTGACGATGTACGGCATTCGCATCGACATCGCCGAAGAGCTGTCGCGCCTCACCGCGCACCTGAACGAAACGCGTCACGTGATCGAGAAGGGCGGCAAGGTCGGCAAGCGGCTCGACTTCATGATGCAGGAGCTGAACCGCGAAGCGAACACGCTCGGTTCGAAGGCGGCGGCGAAGGAACTCGCGGATTCGTCGATGACGCTGAAGCTCTTGATCGAACAGATGCGCGAGCAGGTACAGAATCTCGAATAAGGCTGGAGCACCACACATCATGACCGACCACCATCCACGCGAAACCGGCGCGGCGCGCCATTCGTACGCCGGCGCTTATCCCGGCAACCTGTTCATGGTCGTCGCGCCGTCGGGCGCGGGCAAGTCGACGCTCGTGAACGCGTTGCTCGCGAGCGACGACGCGATCCGTCTGTCGATCTCCTACACGACGCGCCCGCCGCGTCCGAAGGAGCAGGACGGCGAGCACTATCACTTCACGAGCGTCGAAGATTTCATGCAGCGTCACGACGCGGGCGAGTTTCTCGAAAGCGCGGAAGTGCACGGCAACTATTACGGCACGTCGCGCGTGTGGATCGAGGAGCAGATGAAAAACGGCCATGACGTGCTGCTCGAAATCGACTGGCAGGGTGCGCAGCAGGTGAAGAAGCAATTCAACAACGCGGTGGAGATTTTCATTCTGCCGCCGTCGCTCGAAGCGCTCGAAGAGCGTCTGAAAAAGCGCGGCCAGGACGAGCCGAACGTAATCACGCGACGCTTGCTCGCGGCGGGCGGCGAGATCGCGCACGCGGCCGAAGCGGAGTACGTCGTGATCAACGAGAACTTCGATCGCGCGCTGGCGGAGTTGCAGTGCCTCGTCGGCGCGACGCGCTCGCGCTTCGCGTCGCAGTACGCGCGTCACACGCAGCTTTTCATGCAGCTCGGCATCCACCTGCCGCATGCGTGAGCGCGGCGTGGTGTCAAGCACATAAGGTAGAATAAGCAACATACTGAGAAGGAACCCAACATGGCCCGCATTACCGTCGAAGACTGCCTCAAACAGATCCCGAACCGTTTCGAACTCGCGCTTGCCGCAACCTATCGCGCGCGTCAGCTCGCTCAAGGCCACACGCCGAAAATCGAAAGCCGCGACAAGCCCACCGTCCTCGCCCTGCGTGAAATCGCATCGGGTCAGGTCGGCGTCGAAATGCTGAAGAAGGTGCCGGTCTAAGGCCCACGGATTTTCGTTTTCGACTTGCCGGTATTCGCCACACCGGATTGCTCAACGTGCAGAACTGCGTCCAACCCTGACCGCTACCGGAGGCGACCATGAGTGCTACCCCGCCCACCGCCACGGAAGCGGAGCACGACACCGACTCGCCGTCCTCTGCACGCAAGTACATCGACGCGGTCCTCGAGCAATCGTTTCGCCATCTGTTCGGGCCGACCGCCACGCCGGAGCAGCCGCGCCGGCATGACGTCGTCTCCATCGCCAATCTGACGTCTGCGCTGTCCGGCTATCTGCAGCCGGAAGAGATCAAGGACATCAAGGCGGCGTTCCACTTCAGCGACGAAGCCCACCTCGGCCAGTATCGCCAGAGCGGCGAGCCCTACATCACGCATCCGGTCGCCGTCGCGGAAATCTGCGCGGGCTGGAATCTCGACGCCCAGGCGATCATGGCGGCGCTGCTGCACGACGTGATGGAAGACCAGGGCGTGACCAAGGCGGAGCTCGCCGAGCGCTTCGGCGCGAAGGTCGCGGAGCTGGTCGACGGGTTGTCCAAGCTGGACAAGATGGAGTTTCGCAATCGCGAGGAAGCGCAAGCGGAGAACTTCCGCAAGATGCTGCTCGCGATGGCGCGCGACGTGCGCGTGATCCTCGTGAAGCTCGCCGACCGGCTGCACAACATGCGCACGCTCGGCGCGGTGCCGTCGGAGAAACGTCGCCGTGTCGCGCGCGAAACGCTAGACATTTACGCGCCGATCGCTCACCGGCTCGGCCTGAATAATACCTATCGCGAGCTGCAGGACCTGAGTTTCGCGAACTTTAACCCGCACCGTTACGCGACACTCGAAAAAGCCGTGAAGGCGGCGCGCGGCAATCGTCGCGAGGTGGTCGGCAAGATTCTCGAATCGGTGCAGCGCGCGATTGCGGACGCGAAGCTCGACGCCGAAGTCACCGGTCGCGAGAAAACCATCTTCAGCATTTACAAGAAGATGCGCGACAAGCAGCTGTCGTTTTCGCAGGTGCTCGACGTGTATGGTTTTCGCGTGGTCGTCGAGAGCGCGCTCGAGTGTTATACCTGCATCGGCGCGTTGCATGCGCTTTTCAAGCCTGTTCCGGGCAAGTTCAAGGATTACATCGCGATCCCGAAGGTGAACGGCTATCAGTCGCTGCACACCACGCTCGTCGGCCCGTTCGGCGCACCGATCGAGTTTCAGGTGCGCACGCGCAAGATGCACGAGATCGCCGAGGCGGGCGTTGCCGCGCACTGGCTGTACAAGAACGGCAGCGCGGATCTGAACGACGTGCAGAAGCGTGCGCACCAGTGGCTGAAGTCGCTGCTCGACATTCAGAGCGAAGCGGGCGATTCGAGCGAATTTCTCGAGCACGTGAAGATCGACCTGTTCCCGGATGCGGTCTACGTGTTCACGCCGAAGTCGAAGATCATGGCGCTGCCGCGCGGCGCCACCGCGCTCGACTTCGCGTACTCGATCCACAGCGACCTCGGCAACCAGTGCGTCGCGGTGAAGATCAACAACGAGCTGTTGCCGTTGCGTACCGAGCTGAAGAGCGGCGACATCGTCGAAGTCATCACGGCGCCGTATTCGAAGCCGAACCCCGCATGGCTCGGCTTCGTGCGCAGCGGCAAGGCGCGCTCGGCGATCCGTCATTATCTGAAGACGATGCGTCTGAACGAGTCGGTGCAGCTCGGCGAGCGTCTCGTCGATCAGGCGTTGAAGGGCTATGGCCTTGCGCTATCGGATGTGACGCCGGAGGCGTGGGAAAAGCTCGTGCAGTGGACGGGCAACAAGAACCGTCAGGAAATTTTCGCGGACATCGGTCTCGGCCGGCGGGTCGCCGCGGTGATGGCCAAGCGCATCGAAGTGCTGATGAGCGGGCGCGACGCCGACGACGACGGCTCGCGCTCCGAGTCCGGTTCGACGCCGCACGCGCCGCCGGTCGTCATCACCGGTACCGAGGGCATGTCGGTGCAGCTGTCCGCGTGTTGCCGTCCGATTCCGGGCGACGACATCATGGGCTATATCGGCATCGGTCTCGGCATGGCGATTCATACCACCGACTGCCGCGTCGCGCAGCGTATCCACCGGCGCGATCCGGGCCGCTGGATCGACGTCGCGTGGGCACCGCAGCCGGGGCGGTTGTTCGATGTCGCGGTCAAGGTACTGGTCAAGAACACCAAGGGCGTGTTCGCCCGCGTAGCGGCCGACATCACATCGGCGGACGCGAACATCGTCCATATCGCGATGGACGAAGATCTGTCGCAGGAATCCACGATTCTGCGCTTCGTGATCCAGGTCAGCGATCGGGTGCATCTGGCCAATGTGATGCGGCGCGTGCGCACGAATCCCGATGTGATGCGCATCACGCGTGAGCGGCCGAGCGAAGAGGGGCATCACCGCCACGACGGCGGCATGCGCATCGACCGCGAGCGCGCGGACTACTGAACGGCTTCCGGCTGGGCGTCGGCGCGGCTTGGACTGGCGCTTCTCGCCAGTCAGGCATCTTTCGTGCGGCGGCTCAGGATACAACTCAAGGCAGGTCTCACCTGAACTCCAGGGGGAACGCAGATGAACGTGTCCGACCTCGCTGACGTGGCGCTCGATTACTGGGTGGCGCGCAGCCTGCACGACTTCGTGCGCGAAATCTACTTTACCGATAGCGGCGAGACTGTTGCGATCCGCGGCAACGATCGTGGTCGTCCGTGGGACGGGCGTTTCACGCCTTCCGCGTCATGGGAGGCGGCTGCCGTTGTGCTCGAGCGCGCGATGCGGCTCGACGTGCGCGAGCAGAGCGATAAAGGCGCGGTATGCGTCGCTGAGTTCAAGGGCGGGCAGCGAGCCTCGGAGGGAATGGGCGACTCGCTGCGCATTGCTTTGCTGCGGGCGTTTGTCGTGAGCCGTTTTGGCGATACCGTCGACGACGTGCTGCTCGAGCGCCAGGCACTGACCGGCATGCGGACCGAGACGATCAGCGAGCAAACGGTGGGCGAGGTCGTCGAGGACTTGCCGCACCCGGATGGACAAATTGGGGATATCCAGTCGCCGCCGCGATGAGTTGCTGGCGCACGGGCACGGCATGGTGCGCCAGAAAAAACAAAGGGCCTTCCGGTTGGAAGGCCCTTCATAGGTGGTGCGGCTGGCAGGATTCGAACCCACGACCCCTTGGTTCGTAGCCAAGTACTCTATCCAACTGAGCTACAGCCGCACGCAAAACGGTGATGCTTACTGTAAAAACTGATGAAACCTGAGAGCTCCCTGTAAGGGCGCTCTCGAATAAGGTGGCGCGGCTGGCAGGATTCGAACCCACGACCCCTTGGTTCGTAGCCAAGTACTCTATCCAACTGAGCTACAGCCGCACACAGAAACGAGATTATAGCCAACAGATTTGAAAAACGGAAGCCCATCACGGCGATTTGTGTTGCCGGCCCGATCGTGTAACCTTTTATGAGATTGTTGCTAGTTGCTGTTAATGGATGATTATGAACAAGGCCTTTGTCAAAGAGTCGAGCGAAGACAACGATGACGATCTCGACATCGCCCAGCCCGACGTGCCCGCCGGCACCAAAAACTACATGACTCCCGCCGGTCATCGGCGTATGCGTGATGAATTGCTGCATCTGATCGATGTCGAGCGGCCCGAGGTTGTCAAGCTCGTGTCGTGGGCGGCGTCGAACGGCGACCGCTCGGAGAATGGCGACTACATCTACGGCAAACGCCGTCTGCGGGAAATCGACCGGCGCATCCGTTTTCTGACCAAGCGGCTCGATCTAGCCGAGGTCGTCGATAGCAGCCGGCAGGAAAACGTCGACCAGGTGTTTTTCGGCGCGACGGTCGACTATGCGACCGAGGACGGCGAAGAGCATCAGGTGACGATCGTCGGTGTCGACGAGGTGGACCTGGACATCGGGCACGTGAGCTGGATTTCGCCCATTGCGCGTGCGCTGCTGAAGGCTAAAGTCGGCGATACGGTCACGCTGTTCACGCCGGCCGGTCCGCAGCCGATCGATATTCTCGACGTCAAGTATCCGCTGCCTGATAGCGGCCGCTAGGCCTCTGGCGAGGACGTGGGCTCACGTGCACGCACGCAGGCCTGCGCACAAAGCGGCAAAAACCCACGTCGGCACGGACATAAAAAAGGCGCCGCGAACGGCGCCTTCTCTACTGCCAGTCCTTGCGCAGTGCTTAGAAGCGGTGACGCAGACCTGCGGTCACAGCGACTTGCTTGTTGTTGCCCGAAGCACCGCCCACGCCATTGATGTAGGCGTTAACGATCGAGTCTTCGTTTGCTGCCTGATACACGCCTTGCAGATACACGTCGGTACGCTTGGACAATGCGTACGCGGTTTGCAGGTTGACCTGGTTCCAGTGCACGTGCGAGCTCGACAGGTTCGCGCGCGTGTACGTGTACGCGCCAGCGATGCTGATTGCCGGCGTCAGCGCGTAACGGGCGTTGGCTTCAAAGTTCTGGAACTGAGCGCTGTTGGTCGGGAAGCCGATGCCGCCCGTTATGCCCGAATTGGCCGCGCTGATACCTGCCAAGCCATGCAGGTTCGTCTGCGAGTACACGAGGCCGACGGTTGCCGGGCCGAACGCGTAGTTGGCGCCTGCGCCCCACGTTTGCTGACGCTGAGCGAAGAACGTGTTGTCGCCCGACACCGCGCCACCCGAGTTGAACGCAGCGGCTGCGCTGTTCGCGCCATTGCTGTTCAGTTGCATGTACGCAGCGGCAACGTTCAGGCCGCCCCAGTTATACGACGCGCCCGCACTGTAAGCGCGGTTGTTGGCGAAGCCGGCAGCCTGGTTCGAGAAGCCGTACAAGCCGCCAAACTTGAAGCCGCCGTAGTTCGCGCTCTGGAATTTGGCCGAATTGTTGATACGGAACGAGTTGTTCAAGTTGTCGTTGTCGAACGGGTGCGCGAACTGCGTGCCGCCGTACTGCGTGCCGGTCAGTGCCAGCGGGCCGACGTAGTCGACCATGCTGTCGTATTGACGGCCGAGGGTCACGGCACCGAACTGGTCGCTCGACAGACCGACGAAGGCCTGACGGCCGAACAGACGGCTGTTCTGCTTGAGCGTGCCGTCATTGATGCCGAAGCCGTTCTCCAACGTGAAGATGGCCTTCAGACCACCGCCCAGATCTTCAGCGCCACGCAGGCCGAAACGGCTGCCGTTCACCGAGCCGCTCGTCATCGCCACGTTGGCGCCGTGCTGGTTACTACTCGGATTCGGATGCTGGTTGTTCGTATAAGTGATACCGGCGTCGATCAGGCCATATAGGGTGACGCTACTTTGCGCGTGCGCTGCCGTTACGAAAACGCCCGACAGGGCAGCGACCATGAGTGTCTTCTTCATTGATATAACTCCAAGAGCGAGAGAGGTATAAAACCCTGGCTTGGGAGACCTTCACGCGAGCGCTGCGAGAAGCGGAATCCGCGTGAGAAGCGCGTTGACCAGATCCGCGCCGGTTTCCGATTAGGCAGAGTGTAGATAGACACTTCCTGGAGTTGGCGTTCCGATTCTCGCAATAAAGTATTACGCGAGGAGAAACGATCGTTAATCGCCATTCGAGCCTTACGGATAAAGGCTTTGCGGCGACTGGGCGGATTCGGCGTCTGAATTTTCCTAAAGCGCGTTGCTGATTCGCGACACCGAATGATGCGGAAAAACAACGGGCAGAAATGCGGGAAAACGATTGTTGTTGTTGCGGCAATAGACGATTGTTAATCGTGTGAATAATCGAACTTGCATATGACCGCTATACTGTAATTTCTGCTTTCCGAAGCAGACTTTTTCGTTGACGAAAAAGATCTCCAAACCTTTGTCAGCGCGACCTTCCAGTCGCGCTTTTTTTATGGCGGACGAGTTTCGCGAATGTCTCTAATGAGCGGGCGCAGTACCTTCCGCGTCGTCCCAGTCCGCCTGCGCGGGCACGCTCCAGTCTTCCATCACATAACGGCGCGCATCCATTGGCGAGGAGAGCAGGTTCTGCCAGTGGTCTCCGTGCCACATCGGATCGAAGTCGAAAACGGTGCATGAATCCCCAGTCTGTGCGGGCTGGTCTGATATGACCTTTGCGTGCGAATGAGTGAGCCAGGTGAAGAGACGGTGAATTTCCTTGGACAGCATGGCAACCTCCTGAAGCGCATCGCTACAACTGACTTGCATCATGCGAGTGAGGCGGCGCCGCAACAAGTCGGACAAACACTTACGCAAAGATAGACTTTGTTACATTCGTGTTGCATATTTTCGCAAATTTTTCCGTTTGCGGACTCGGATTATTTTCGTTCAGGTAAATTCGACGCGCCGACCTATATCCGTGTAGTTTGAAGTCTTATCTTTTTATACGCTAAACGCATATGAAAAGTTTACTTGACGGTCATTCTCTGTTCCCCGTATAACGGCAAAGCCGAATTTGATTGGCTGTTTCTGTCTTGATCAGATATAGGCACCTGAATCGGGGTTAGATCGATTCGAGGGCAACGCCCGCTTTGGATTAATCACAGAGGGAAAACAGGAAATGGAAACTGGTGTCGTCAAATGGTTCAACGATGCTAAGGGTTTTGGCTTCATCACGTCGGACGCGGGTGGCGAGGATCTGTTCGCGCACTTTTCGGAGATCCGCAGCGAGGGCTTCAAGTCGTTGAAGGAAAATCAGCGCGTGTCTTTTGAAATCAAGACCAGCCCGAAGGGCAAGCAGGCGGCCAACATTCAGCCGCTGTAAATGCGCTGGGCTGGGCGCGCCGCCCACCCAGTCGGGAGCGAAAAACCCTCGCCGTCGCGCGAGGGTTTTTATTTTTATCTAGATGTCTCCGAGGTCGGATCTTCGGTAACTGCGTGGTTCAACAATACGCATTATTGTCGGAAGATAATCCATCGAAACGAATTGACTACGTCTGGATTAATGGTCTGGTTTAAGCGTCTGCGGGATTTCAGCGCAAAATCGACGGCCTGTGCGGACGCAGTTTCCAGCTGCGCACGCGGCGCTGTCTGGATGCGCAACGTCCAACTGGTGCATACTTGCCGCAAATTCATGCGCCCGAATCCCTTGTCCCATGTCTGAACTGCTTTCGCCGGAACCGGCACTCGATGCACCCATCGTTTTCGTAGATCTCGAAACGACCGGCGGCTCCACGAGCGAGCACCGCATTACTGAGGTTGGCGTCGTCGAAGTCGGGCTGGCTAGCGTCTCGCGCTGGAGCAGCCTGATCGACCCGCAGCAGCCGATTCCGTCGTTCATCCAGCAGCTGACCGGCATCACGAACGACATGGTGCGCGGCGCACCGACGTTCGAGTCGATCGCGCCCGCGTTGTTCGAGCGTTTGAACGGCAAGCTGTTCGTCGCGCACAACGCGAGTTTCGATCGCGGATTTTTACGCAGCGAATTTCGTCGCGCGGGAATCGCGTTCGATCCGGACGTGCTGTGCACGGTGCGGCTGTCGCGCGCGCTGTTTCCCGGCGAAAAGCGCCACGGTCTCGATGCGCTGGTCGAACGCCATGCGCTGGTGCCGTCCGACCGCCACCGCGCGCTCGCCGACGCCGATCTGATCTGGCAGTTCTGGCAGCGTCTGCCGACGCTCGTGCCGCTGGAAGCGCTGCGCGCGCAGATCGAGCGCACGACGCGTCGCTACCGGCTCGCCGGCGACATCACCGAGGATTTGCTCGACACCGCGCCGGCTGGCTGTGGCGTGTATGCGTTTTATGGCGAAGACGATGCGCCGCTGTATGTCGGTCGCAGCGTGCGCGTGCGTCAGCGGCTGCGCTCGCATCTGACTGGCGAGCGGCGTTCGTCGAAGGATATGCGGCTAGCGCAGCTCGTGCGACGCGTCGAATGGCACGCGACTGGCGGCGAACTCGGCGCGATGCTCGCGGAGGCGCAGTGGATCGCAACGCTGCGGCCGGGCCACAACCGCTTGCCGCGCGTGACGAAGAGCGATCCCGCGAACGCGCCGTGGCCGTTCGAGGGGCCCATCGTGTTCGAGGAGCGTGAGGACGCGCAGGGTATCTTCCACGTGGTCGATCGCTGGCGCTACCTCGGACACGCGCCGTCGCTCGTCGCGGCGGCGCAGCTGCATGCGTCGACGCTGGCTGGGTCGTTCGAACTCTCGACGTACCGTATCCTGCAAAGCCATCTGGCGCGAGGCCTGCGCGTGACGCCGTTGAGCGTGTCGCGTGACAGCCCTGAGTCGAGCATCGTCGCGTGACGCTTATGCGACGTGCGCGCGCCGTGGCGTTACCGGAATCAGCCGGTGGCGCCGACTCCGCCCGTCTCGCACACGTGACCTAGTGCGTGCGTCAACGCGCTCGAATGCGCAGAGTCATAGCGCGTCAGCGCCTTCCAGTTAGCCAGCGATTGCGCGACCCGCGACGGGCAATCGTCCGCCGCGCGCAGCGGCTGCACGCGCGCCAGACTCGCCATCAACGACTGTGTCAGCTTGTCGAGCTGCGGTCGGGTGCTGGTTGCGAGATCGGGTGCGGGACCTTGCGGTGGCTGGGTGCGACGCCAGTTCGCGAAGAGCGCGTTCTGCACGTCTTTGCTCGCATCGATCTGATCCTGGAAGAACGCGCGGGCGAACGCCGGGTCGACGTTTGCCGCCGCGGCGCGCTTTTCCACCTCGGCGAGCAGCGCGTTTTCACGCGGCGTATCGGTGATCGGCCGGTGGTTCGCCCACTTCCAGCGTGCGACCGGTTCCGCGAGTGCAAGGCGCTGCGAAACCAGCGCGATCAGGCTCGTGAGCGCGGTGTCGTCGCCGTCGGCGAGGGCGGGGACGGGCGAGAAGGCGAAGGCGGCGGCGATGACGAGCGCGCATGACGCGCCGAAGCGATGCAAATGATTCATGAGGTGGACGTGGCCGGGCGGCCGTTGACGGAAAAACAGAAGAATAAATGATGCGCCACAACCTGCGAGCACCGGGTCGATTCACACGGATCGTCGGGGCGAAGTGGGCGAGAGGAGGACGCGCGTATGAAGGCGCTCGAGCCGCGTGGCCCGTGCAACTGCTGTGCTCAGGCGAGCTGATCCAACGTCATGACGGAGATGTCGGACGCGTAATGAGGGCGCGAGTATTCGCCGCACGTGAAATCAGCGAGCGCGAATGCTGCACCGCGCCAAGGGTCCGTTACTTCGGATCGCACGACTTGCGTTGTTCGTCAAAGAAAGCGCGAACATGCTCGGGCAGCTCGGCTCCCAAAAACTCGACGGCCACAGGTTCCGGATCCGGGTAAAGAACTTTGTCCGGGGTCGGAATCTTCGGTGGTTTGGCATCCATGATCTTTCTCCTTTGCGAATCGATTATCGGCCTCGTTCCCTGCATCGCACCAGTGTCCGATGCGAGTCATACACACTCTGTTGCTTTAACGGCACAAGCCGACACACCAGCGGAGGGATTGAATAAAATTTATCGTCTGACTATTGCCTGCGTTTCGCGGTCTGCTTGATCCGCTTAATTGCCAGCGCGAAATCATCTCCTTCCCGCTCCTTCTGCCAGTCCCTCTGAGCCTTGCCCAGCGTAGGCTTCAGCACGACCGATCGATATTGTCGCCGCGCTGCATCTAACGTTGTCGCATGACTAAAACGTGACAAACTTGTGCATTGCCGCATCGACAGGTTTTTCGCTTTTCCTGAACTGAACGGACGCAATTTGCCGATTGCATAACTCGCAGTCTAATTCTTGGTAAACGACCCATTCCCCATCGCGTTGACCGCGCAAAACACTATTTAAAGATCTGGTCGTTAATCAACTGACTGACAGGGGTTGGCAAACTCATTCCCGCATTGCTGTGACAAAAGGACCTCATTTGGTGACAAGTCATGCGCAGCGCACCGGGCCACCTATGATTGAAGCGACTACTGATGGCTCGACGTGCGCTGGCAGACGGACACGCGAGGCGCAGCGCGGATGATGACGTTCTTCATGTTCGGGGAGAGGTCGCGATGGAAAACGCTGTCTACTGGAACGGACGTCAGGTTGGCATCGAATGCGCCGGCAGGATCCTGTGGTTCGCGTCGGCACCCGCGCAAGCGATAGCCGCATACGGCGCGCCACGCCAGCAGCCGAGCGCACAGGCCGATACCGTCGTTGCGCGCAACCTCGCGATGCCACGGTCGTACGACCCGCTCCACGTTCCCGACCAGGCTGGCCATGCGTTGCGCCACGACGTCGCGCCGGACGCGGCGCAACGCTGACCGCACACGGCTGTATCAGGCCCGAAGCGACTCGTCGGCGCACCCTCGAGACCTTACCGATCAAGTGGGGTGTTAGCGCACACACCGCGTTGCGGCGAACTTATACGATGCAATTGCCGTGCTGCCGTCGGCCTCTCACCCGTTGTCGGGCGAACCGGCAACCACACCCGCATCAGTCTGCAAACAGCCGATACCGAAGGCCGGCTGCGCGAGGCGGGTAGGTCTGTCTCGCAACATCGTTGCATCAACACTATTTGCCGCTGGGAGCCGCGCATCGCGTGGCCGCACCTCTTTTACCTGGCGCTGCGTCGTGCTCACTTGCGTGATCGCCGGGCAATTCAATGCGAAAGATCTACGGCCTGACTGGACTGCGTGCGTTCGCGGCGTTGCTCGCCGTCGTTCATCACTTTGCCGACAACGAAGGGGGCTGCCACGGGGCATTGTGCAACTCGTCGATAACCGGGTCTGGGGTGTTGACATCTTTTTCATGCTGCGCGGCTTCATCCTTGCCTATACGTATCTTCCTTCGCGAGCGACCGCGTTCGGCTGGGTCGACTATCGATCGTTTATCGTCAAGCGGTTTGCGCGCGTGTATCCGCTGTATCTGGTGACGTTTCTGGTGTTCGTCGGCCGATGTTTCGTCGCGAAGCAAGCTGGAACTTCGTGTCGTGGTCGATCAGCGCCGAATGGTTTGCCGTTCTGTTTCTGTTTTCGCGGTGCGCGAGAGTGCTGAGCCGGCTGTCGCGCGTGACTTTCGGTGTGCTACGGATCGTGTTGCAGGCGTGGCGCGGGACATCTGGGATGACTTTGCCCGACGAAATGGCGCTCCCAGTGTGCGATGCGAAACTACCCACCGAGGCTGGTGAACCGGCGAATCGGGATAACTGGCAAACGGCGGCGCAGCGGATAGCGGATGAGTTGTTCGAGCGCGATACCGCAAATGGTTGTCGTGACTCGCTCGCTGGCTATTCGCAACGGGTGGTAGAGGAAACGAAGGAGCGCTGGCGGTGTTTCAACGCGTAACGCGTATTTGCGCACGAACTGGCCACTGCGCTCCGCGATGCCAATGCGGCGGTTTCGGCAAATCTCGTACGTGGGTCGCATATGCGTGCATTGATGCGTCGGACAGCGAAGCGCAGGGCGGGGCGCGATGAGGCGCCTGAAATCTATTTCCACGTCACGCATACCATGCACTAGTACTTGCGTGGCCTCGCGCGAGCAGGGAGAGGAACTTCTGGTTTCGGCCCAGTTTGGGTCGTTCAACAAACAAGAGTTGAGTCCTGAGCTCATTGTCAACGAGCGAATCCAACATCCATCAGCGGCTCTTTTAGCGGTCTCGGTTTAAGCGCGTACAGCACCGCATCTACAGCTCGTTCCCAGATGACCAGCGCGTTCCTCCTTGCCCGTCCGCTCAGGCGACGAAGTGTAGTTGAACGAGCCAGTTTCAGCGCTACGCGGGTTGAGCACCTTTCCTTACCGGCTTCACCTGAGTGGAGCGAAAGGCCTAGTCGCGAGTGGCGCGCTGGATTGCGCCATACCTATCAATGCGCGGATCTTTGCGGCAGGCCCACGACCGTAGATCCGCGCGACAACCTGGTGCTGTACGGCGTGCATGCCGTGCAGAAAGCGATTCAGCTTTCGGTGCGCTCAAGAATCGGTATAAGCGGATACCGCACCACTCCGAATACTCCACCAAATAAGTTGTGACTGGCTTGAATTCAACCGGCCTTAACTCACGATGCACCACTGGCAGCGAGCTTGACAAATAGTCTGGCTGCTTCGTTGCCAAGGGACAAAGCGCGCAGTGCAAGGGAGAGCGCTAGCTGTGCGTCGTGGGAGGCCGCGCTACGATCCTGATCGAAGAGCTTGACGGCGTGGCGCATATGCTGCGCCGCCTGCGTGTGAAGCTCCACGGCCGCCGCATGATGTTTTGCCACGTCCGCGGCACTTGCGCCTGAGCCGGTCGATGGAGGCGTTATTGATGGCGTATTGGCGCTGTGCGCGCCAGCGTCGTGTGCCTGATCGATCGCATGCAACGTATGGCCATGGGCCATCATCGCCTGATGTGCGGCGTGGGCAAAGTCTTGACCGTCATCGAAATGCCGCGACGCCTCGCGGTGATGTCGCGCGGCCTGCTCGTGGTGTGACGCCGCGGCTTCGAGATGACCTTTCTTGCTGTGCTTCGTGTTCATGCCGGCTCCTGTGCAACTTCAGGACTGGTTCGGATGGCGACCGATTCGAAGACACAGTGGCGGGTCGCAACAAGATCCTAATCTACACGCCCTTGTGCCTTCTGTGGCATTTGCGTCTCGCGGAGAATCGTCGCGCTGTGGCGATCACCGCGCGGTCAGCATCCGGAGGATTTTCTGCACGATGCGCTCATGCTGCTCCAGCGCCTCATCGAACATACGTGCTCCGTAGCTCGTGTTGTCTCGCGCTTCCATTCCGGCGATGCGCGTCACGAATAGCGAAACCTCCCCGGTTTTCGGTTCGGACACACCGCGGAAGCGGGTCGTGACCGTCACGCCGGATTCGTCCAGCAGCGTGCGGCGGAAGATCAGTTCGTTCTCAGTCATCCAGCGCGACCACCCGCCGCGGTCGAACACCTCGACAGGCCTGCTCTTCGCATCGAGGACATAGAAGCGTTTCCAGCTCGACGGGACGGAGCGTGCTTTCATATTTCAATGCGAAGGCGTGAGCAGGAAGCCGATCGCCTCCCGCCACCAGGTTTCGTCGACGCGGCCAGCGAGTTGTAGAGCGCTTCGCCGAAGCGCGGGGGGGACTATGCTGTCGCGTTCAGCAACCACGACGAGAACAGGGCGGCCTAACGACGCCAGGTGGGTCACGCTGTCGTATCGGTCGCGCAGCAGCCACTTCACGGGCAGCCACGGATAGTGGTAAGCGGCGACGTGCTCGAGCCGATCCCATGGCGTGATGAGCAGCAGCGACGCTCCATAGAGGCGATGTGCGAGCGCGATGGTTTGTTGAGCATCGTCGACCAGACTCGCTTCGCCTAATGCACCGGTGCGCGGCCCGTAGCCTGGATATTCGGCGAGAATCACGCGCAGCCCGAGCCGGGTGAGCGCTGCGGCATAGAATGAGCGGTGTCCGGCATGCCCCGCGTTGCCATGAAAGACGATGACCGTGGCGCGCGCGGACCCGGCCGGCTCCGCCACGAGGCCCCTGAACGCCTCAGGTGTCGGCCAGGCGCGCAGTCCACCGGAGGTGAACTCCTCGATTGCGGCTTTCTCAGGGAAGTAGAGAAAACGATCCTGCAAGATGGCGATTCCTGCGAACACGATCAGACACGCGACGGCGTGGCCGGCTGCTCGCGACGTCAAGATGCGCAACGCGATTGCGCCCGCCAGCCACACGGCGCGGGACTGCTGCGCGCTTGCCGCTATACTTCCCCCTCCACCAACGGACACGTAGCCGGCACACATGGCCACGTTCGTGCAATTCGTCTTGCAACTGGACCAGGACCTCGAAGCGCTGCTGGTCCAGCATGGGCCGTTGGCCTACGCAATCCTCGGGGCGATCGTCTTCTGCAGTGTCGGCGTACTGCCGCTCGTCATTCTGCCCGCGGACATGCTCCTGTTCCTGTCCGGCGCGCTCGCTGCCGTCGGCGTGCTGCAGCCTGTGTGGCTCGCGCCGTTGCTGGTCGCGGCCGCGGTTGCAGGAAAAGTGTTCAACTATGCGCTGGCACGTGCCGTCGCGTCGGTATGGAACCCGAAGCGCAGCGGCTGGATCGACAAGGTGACTGCGCGAACGCGCGCGCTCTACGTACGTCACGGCGCCGCGCTGCTGCTGTACTCTCCGTTCATCGCAATCGTCCGGGCGGTCGCGCCCGCGCTCGCCGGCGCGACGAAGATGCCGTTTCGCCGCTTCGTGCGCTTCGCGACCGGCGGCGCGGTGATCTGGATATGCTCACTTGCGGGTCCCGGGTATTTTTTCGGCAACGTGCCGTGGGTCCGCTCGCACCTGCCGGCTGCGATGGCGATCGTGATCGGCGCGGGTGTCGTCGCGCTCGTCGTCAGCCTGCTGTGGCGAGGACGGCGCAAGCGCCGCACCACCGACCCGACGCTACCCGACGAAAAGTCCCGCTGCGACTGACGCGGCGGCCCACAACCCGCCAGGCAGCGCTGCTCGCGAGGAAACGCATGAACCCGGGTCTGCTGAAATGCACATGTGCGGCCGTGCTCGCCACACTGCTCGGGTGGGGACTGTATGTCGGCCGCCCCGTGCTGGTGCCAATTGCGTTCGGCATCATCGCGACGTACGTGGTCTTCGGTCTCGCCAACCTGCTGCGCCGCATTCCCTACCTCGGTGCACGCCTGCGGGACGGCCTGCGCCACGCGATCGCTGCGACGCTGATGCTCTTCACGGTCTACCTGTCGGTCGACCTGCTGCTGTCCGACAGGGACCGGCTGATGGCCGTCGCGCCGAAGTACGAGGCGACGCTGCTCGTACTGTTTACGAAGTTCGCCGCGCTGCTGCACATCGAAACGGAGGCCAACTGGGCTGCGATCCGCCGCGACCTGTTAGCGAGCGTCAACGTGCAGGCGATCATAACCGCCACGCTGTCGTCGGTGTCGTCGCTGCTCGCGGCGATCATCGTCGTGCTGCTTTATGCGACGTTCTTTCTCATCGAGCACGCGAAATACCGCCGCAAGCTCGTGAACTTCGCGGGCGACTCGACGCGGATCGTGTCGGTAATCGACGAGATCAACTCGAAGATCGGCGTCTATCTCGCAATGAAGACCCTGCTCGGCGCGATCCTTGGCATCGCGAGCTGGATCTGCATGCGGCTCGTCGGACTCGAATTCGCGGAGCTGTGGGCGGTGCTGGCCGGCCTGCTGAACTTCATCCCGTATGCGGGCTCGTGGATCTCGGTCGCGGTGCCGACGCTGCTCGTCGCGCTGCAGTTCGGCCAGTGGAACGCGGCGATCGTGCTGTTTATCTCGCTCACGCTCGCGAACTTCGTGGTCGGCCATCTCCTCGACCCGTGGCTGATGGGCGGCTCACTGAACCTGAGCCCCGCGGTGATCCTGATCAGTCTGGCGGTGTGGTCGTCGATCTGGGGCATCGCGGGCGCCTTCCTCGCAGTGCCGATCACCGTCGGCCTGGTCATTGCGTTTTCCACGTTCGAATCGACACGTCGTTTCGCAGTTTTCCTGACGAACGATGACTAACGTTGTTCGCCTGTCGGTGACGTCCGTTAATTTCAGGGATACTTCGTGCGCGTGGCGCGCGCCTCATTACTCTCATAAAGGGATGCGATACTGGCGAACCGAGGACGTATGTCCGCCGTCGGGAGCGGGTGTTCCCTTCGCGCTACAGCTGTAGGCCGCCGCCTCGAAGGGGTTGGGCGTCGCGGGCAATCGGTGCCTCGAGGAGACAACCAAACTCGCGGGCAAAGTCGACAGAGACGCGCGCGTGGACGGCGCCCTGCTTGTCAAAGAACCGCTGGGTTCCTTCGAGAGTGAACACACCTTCATGCCAGATGTTTGGATGGATGTAGAGGCCCTGCTGTCCATCAAAGCGAAAGCACACGAACTTCTCTGGCGCTATGTCGTCCCCGGGCAGCGCCAGGGGAACGTAGAACGGGCGATGGTCGAGAGGAAAGAACAGTTGTCCACCGTCTGGGTGGTAGTTCGCGTGCCAAAGCAACATGCGCTCCGGTACATTGGTGTTGTCGTCACGGGCTGCTTCGGGCTCCACTGCGTACGCAAGGATGTAGTTGCCGCCCACAGCCTCGTTTCGACCGTACAGAATGTCCCCGCGCCATTCGCTCACAAATGTGCCTTCGGTCGTGCCTGCCTCATCACCGGTTCCAGGGTCAACGGGCCTTGCACCCACTGCCGGCCACTGCACAATCTCGATCGAACACTCGCTCGGGTCTGCTACAAGCCTGCCGAATCCATCAAGCGTTGTGGGGGTCGCATCGACCACGGGCATTGACACGCGCCGAAGGCCAGAAGGAAGGCTGGGATTGAGGTAATCGATTTCTTGGGTCATTGCGGCAGTCTACAGGAGTAGAACGTACCGACCGCCGATGGTCGAACAAAGAGTTTGACCGCCGCTTGTCCACGTGGAAACGGCCACTGGCGCAACGCCGGACCTGACGTCGGAAGTGGGTCGGCTACGGAAGTTGGCGGCGATGCTGCGGCGCAACCGCAGCAACACAGGTCGACCGTCCGGGCCCGGCCCTTTCGGTCGTTCGACACAGCGGGCTGGATTGTCAACAATGCGTTCTGGAACGCATTAGCGAGGCGATCTATCACTCTGTCCAAATCGTGCATGCCGTCGAACGTGAAAAGAATTTTCGACGGCGCGAATTGCTTGATTATCGTTTGAAGTAACGAATGTCCTGCGCCTTCCAGACAAAAGACTACCAGGTCGATATCAGAGAGACGGTCTGCGCTGTCCTTTGCAAACGACCCCACAACCACCGCACCGGCGCATTCAGGCGATTCTCGAAGAGCAGCGGCGATCCGAATGAGAAGCGCGATCTGTCATGTCGTAGAGGGCTTGTTTCGCGACCTTTCGAGGAATGCGGCCTGTCACATCGGCCGCGTCCGGCCATCAAGAGACATTCGATTTGCACGATCGAATGGCGGAAGTCCGGCGTGGATTTGACGCTGAATATCTGTCCACTTCTATAAAGAAATCCGCTCAACCTCTTCAAACTGGATCGCGCTCGAATGTTGGTCGTAGCGTTGCGTCGTGCGCGTCGACGCGTGAGTTTCCGCGCTTGCAACGTCGTCAGGCGTCTGTTCGCGCGAAGCGTTTGCGAACAACGAGGCTAAAACTTTCCTCTAACGTCATAGTTGACGAATGCATCAATTTTGGGTGTAATATCACAATACGTCCCGGACAGGTCGACTGACGACATAGCTGGCTGGCCGTTGGCAGGCGGCGATACCTGAAAGGTTCCCTTGTAGCCTAAGGCGCCTGGTGGCTGTAGTTTCCCGACTCCTCGTTGGTTCTCATTTAAATGGATTGAACGCAAAAAATGAAGAAGATTTTGATCGCCGCCGCAGTTGTTTTCAGCACTAGCGTGTTTGCAGGCGAAGTCCTCGTACCGCAGGTCTATCGCGAAATCGCCGTGGCGCCGACGAATCAGCGCGAAGCTGAAATCGCGTCGCTGTTCGATCGGTGGAATGAGGCGCTCGCAACGGGCGACGCCGACTCCGTTGCCAGGCTGTACGCACCCGATGCCGTACTGGAGCCAACGGTTTCCAATGAAGTCCGCACGACTCCCGCCAGCATCAAGGACTATTTCGTGAAGTTTCTGAAGCTGAAACCGCACGGTACGATCAACCTCCGCGAGATCCGCTTGCTGAGCGACGATTCGGCGCTGGACACGGGCGTCTATACGTTCGACCTGGTGAAGAACGGCAAGCATCAGAAGGTGCATGCGCGCTATACATTCGTGTACAAGAAGGTTGATGGGGAGTGGAAGATCCTCAATCACCATTCGTCGGCGATGCCGGAGTAACACTCCATTGAACAACGGGTCCGTGCCAGGCGATCAGATGTGAATGGCTGAGCGTGTTAGACGCCTCACGCCAATTGCTGCCGCGCATGCTTCACGCGCAGAATCGAGGGGAATTTCGGCCGCCAACCCTCATAGATCAAATGAAACTGTCAACTGGCGATCGAGTCCGGCTAGCCCCTCGATAAGAATTTGAGTTCAACGAATTCCAGGCGCCGCTCGGCCCTGTCGCCAGAATTCTGGATTGACACAATTAATTTGCACTACAAACCTCATGGCGGCCTCCGGAAACTTTCTCGAAGTCGACGCGCTCAGGATCGGCCTCCACACGGTCAGGCTGCTTGCCCGCGTCGATACCGATACGCGGCACGATGTCGTGGCTACGCTGAGAGCTGCCTAAAAGCGAGGCCAGCGATCCGGCCGGCGGCAACACCAACCGCGTGCGTTCCAGAGTCCGTTCCATCGCCATTCAAAGCGAACACATGCCACATTCAGTTGAAATCGCCGGCACAGTCATCTTCGGACTGGCCCTGCTCCATACGCTCCTTGCGAAACGCTTCGAGGTTCTGGCCCACCGGCACCCGCACCACGCGGGCCTGTTTCACTTTCTCGGCGAAGTGGAAGTCGTCTTCGGCCTCTGGGCCCTGATCCTGTGTCTGGCTATCGTCGCGCTGGCCGGTTCGGCGCAGGCGGTGGCCTATGCTGAATCGCGCTCCTTCACCGAAGCCCTGTTTGTCTTCGTGATCATGGTGATCGCCGCGAGCCGGCCCATTCTCGACGCGGTCACGACGCTCGTGTCGCACATCGCGCGTGTCCTTCCCGTCAAGACGGAAACAGGCGTCATCTGGCTTTCCCTGACCCTCGTTCCGTTGCTCGGCTCGTTCATCACGGAGCCGGCCGCAATGACGCTGGCAGCGCTGATCCTGCGAGACCGGCTTTTCAGGTCGCCGATCGCCGAACACTGGAAATATCTCACGCTCGCGGTGCTGTTTGTCAACGTGTCGGTCGGCGGCATGCTGACCGCCTATGCCGCGCCTCCGGTGCTGATGGTTGCCGCCGCCTGGGGATGGGACAGCGCGTTCATGGCGGCGCAGTTCGGCTGGAAGGCCGCCATCGCCGTGCTGGTCAACGCAACAGGCTTGCTGCTATTCATGCACCGCAAGCTCCCGAAGCACGCAGAGCGCAACGACGCGCCCGCCGCCGCGGTTCCCGTTCCGACGGGCGTCACGCTGATACACACCGGTTTTCTCGTCGCGGTGGTGCTGTCGGCCCATCACCCGGTTATCTTCATCGGCCTCCTGCTTTTCTTTTTGGGCTTCACGCAGGCATACGAGCAGTACCAGTCGCCGCTGATGTTGCGCGAGAGCCTGCTGGTAGCATTCTTTCTCGGAGGCCTGGTCGTGCTCGGGGGTTTGCAGCGATGGTGGCTGCAGCCGGTCGTCGCATCGCTCGATGCTTACGCACTTTATGCGGGCGCGCTTGGCCTGACGGCGATCATGGACAACGCGGCGATTACCTATCTCGGCTCGCTGATCGCGGGCCTTCCGGACCAGGCGAAGTACATGCTGCTGGCCGGCGCAGTGGCTGGAGGCGGTCTCACAGTGATCGCCAACGCGCCGAATCCCGCAGGACTCGCCATCGTGCACAAGGGATTCCATGATGAGTCAGTCAGCCTGCTCGGCCTGTTGCTCGCTGCCATCGTGCCGACGTGCGTCGTCTCGGCAACGCTGCTTTTGCTGTAGGCTGCCGCACCGCTGTCCGGCAGTGCGCCCAACTGGGTGCGATTCGATGGCGCGTAGTTGCAGGACGCCGGGCCACGATGAATAACGTCTTGCGGCGATAACCAACACCGGCCTGGATTTTGCACGAGACCACCACGACTGCGCAGGTCGCGGCCAGCGGCCTGACGAACGCGCGTGACGGCAGCCTGCACTTAGCCGCGCAGACCGGCATTCCATCCCCCTTCCAGTATTAGCGACAGTTTCATTGCATTCTTGCGCCGGGGCGAATTCGTTTCGCTCCGGCGTTTCGTCGTTTGTAATTGCTTTGCGCCGCGAGGCACCCCGATGACGTTGCAGATGCGGAAAGTATCTGTTTGGTGAAAGGTGATTGTAATGGTGCGTTAAACCGATAAACTGGCTTCAACGACTAAGCACACAGGCTTCCGCCCCCGGCGGTCGTTGTTTCGCTAACCCAGTATTTTCTGTTTCTGAAATTTAAATTGGAGAATTAACCATGACTAAAACATTCATTCCGGTTATCGCACTCGTTTCGGTCCTCGCTCTGCCGACGATTGCATCCGCTAACAGCAACGGCCCCCTCACCCGTGAGCAGGTGCGCGCGGAACTGGTCCAGTTGCAGCAGGCGGGCTACGACCGCAACCACAGTGACGCGCACTACCCGGCGCACCTCCAGGGCGCGCTGAAAAGCGTGGCGGCTCAGCAGGCACTCAGTGGCCACGGTGGCGTGAAATCGGGCTCGGCCGCTTCCGGCGCACCGACCCAGGTGGCCTCGGATCATTCGATCTACAAAGGAAGTTGATGGGCTATCAGCCGGATGGCCGGGCGCTTTCAACTGCCCGGCCCGGTGAGCTCCGGCGAGCGGCATCGTCGCCGCTTCATCGTCTGCACCCGGGCCTGCATTCAGCCGCGCAGACCGGCATTCCATCCCGTTCCAGTATTAGCGTTTCATTGCATTTTTGCGCCGGCGCGAATTCGTCATTCGCTCCGGCGTTTTGTCGTTTGTAATTGCTTTGCGCCCACTGGGGTGACGTTGCAGACGCGACAAGTATTTATTGGGTGAAAGGGGATTGTAATGGCGCGTTAAACCGATAAACTGGTTTCAACGACTAAGCACACAGGCTTCCGCCCCGGCGGTCGTTGTTTCGCTAACCCGTCTTTTCTTTCTGTTTCTGATGGAGGTCTCATGCAAGTCCTGTTCAAGTCCTGCGACATTGAAGCTGCACGCTTGCGCAGCTTCGCGCGCCAACGCACCCAGTTTGTGTTCCGCCGGATGGCCTGGCTGGTTTCCCGGGCCACCGTCAATCTCTCCGACGTCAACGGCCCGCGCCGCGGACTCGATAAGCGTTGCCAGGTGCAGGTGCAGGTGCCCGGTGCGAATCCGGTCGTGGTGACGTCGATTGCGAAAGACTGGCGCGGCGCCCTCGATCTCGCGCTTGCCCGTGCCGTTTCTTCGATCGTCCGCAGACGCCAGGCGCGCCTCGCGAAGCGCCGCGCGAGTCAACGCGAGTGCACCTGGAGCGCTGAGCCTGATGCCGTCTAAGCAAGCCATGCATGCACGGCTACGGTGGCATCGTACGAGCGGTATTGCTCGCTATTTGCGGTCCGCGATGGAAAGACGCGTTCGGGCGACCTTCGCGAGTTTCTGTCCTACACGAAAGAGATTCTTATGTATTCGCACACAATCAATCAGTTGCGACGCCTTGCGCGTGTCGTGACGCGCGGTACCGCTGTACTGGCCATGGCGCTAGTGCTCGTCGCGGGCACTGTCGCATCCAACCATGCCGAAGCGAAGCGTATTGGCGGTGGTAGTAGTGTCGGCCGCCAGTCGCAGACGGCGTCGCCCTCCGGGCAAGGCCAACGGAGCCAGCAAGCTCAACCGGCGCAGCAGGCCGCGCCGGCGGCCGCTGCCGCGAAGCCAGCCAACCGCTGGATGGGCCCGCTCGCCGGCCTGGCCGCAGGACTCGGCATTGCCGCGCTGATGTCGTCGTTGGGGCTGGGTGAAGGGCTGGCCCAGATGCTGTCGAACGTAGTGGTGATCGGCCTCGTGATTGTCGCCGGCATCATGCTGTTCCGCTTCATTGCCAACCGGCGCCGTCCGGATCTCGCTTATGGGCACGACGCGGCGAACGGGCAGCGCATGAACGGCTCCTGGCTCATGAATCAGAGCAGGCAGGCGGCGCCTGAGACGAATTTCGGTGCCTGGCCGCGCACAGCGATGAATTCCGCCGCAGCGGCACAAACAACGACAGTGCCGGGGCTGCCTGTCGGGCTCGATCAGGCGGTCTTGCTGGCATCGGCCAGGACCTTGTTCCTGCGTCTGCAACGCGCCTGGGACCAGAACGAACAAGGCGACCTTTTCGAACTGACAACCCCGGAAATGTTCGCGGTGATCAAGCGGGACCTGGAAGATCGGGGCAACCAGCCGAGCCATACGGAAATCACGCAGCTGGACGTGGAATTGTTGAGCACGGAACACAATGGCAGCGAAACACTGGTTAGCCTTCGCTTTCACGGCCAGATGCGGGAAGACGAGGACGCGCAGACGGCGCAGCCGTTCGAGGAGGTCTGGAACATCGTGGGCCACGGACATGGCGACCCGGCCTGGCGACTGGCGGGGATACAGCAGATTGGCCGTTAGCATCGAGCGCGGTCGGAACCGGCAGCGGCTCGCTGCCCGGTTAGCCCACAAGCGAAACGGCAAAAAGACCAAAATCCGACGTCACACAAATCTGGGACTCATTTTATGCGCCGAGACTACTTTTCTCTTTGCTGGGCCACTGTCACGATGACATGCTTGCTAAGCGCTTGCGCGGCCTCGCCGCCCAGCAGCCCGTCACCCGTTGTCGGTGCAGATCGCGATGCACATGGTTGTATTGGATCGGCTGGGTATTCCTGGTGTGAATCCACGCACCAATGCGAACGTCCTTGGGAACTCGCCAGGCAGAAGGGTTTCGCGCTCTCCGCAGAAAAGTTTGCTCACTACTGCACGACTGGATCAGCCGATTAATCAATGACTTCAATGCACGGACGCGTCAACGATGGCCTCGGGCGAGCAGCGTGCATGCTCGATAGAAATCGGCTTGGCCCCACTTGTCGGCACTGGCAGATTTCCCGATCCTGCCGGCAGGACGCCGTGTCGCATCCCCATCTCAAGGCGGCCATTCAGCCGACGGACAAGCAAACGGCAGAGCAGGGTCGAACTCGGCCAGATGCACCAGGCTAGGCTCGACCGACAGTTCGTGAAATATTCGAGAACCTGGCCGTCCGAAAACACATCTAGTTGACGTGAAATGCCTACACAGCGCCTACACAGACGCCAGAAAACAAAAAGCCCAGTCGCGAGGACTGGGCTTTTTGCTTGAAACTTGATGGTGCCGGAAAGAGGAATCGAACCCCCGACCTTCGCATTACGAATGCGCTGCTCTACCGTCTGAGCTATTCCGGCATCAGGAGAGCCGAAATTATAGGGACTACTTTAGTGCCTTGACAAGCCCCTTGAGGCATTTTTTTCTTTCGAGATCACTTCTTCGCTTCGAGGTGATAGCGGGTCACGCGATCGACCTCGTTCTTCGAGCCGAGAAACACCGCGACGCGCTCGTGCAGGCTCTTCGGCTGGATGTCGAGAATGCGCTTCTCGCCGTTGGTTGCGGCGCCGCCCGCCTGCTCGACGATGAACGCCATCGGATTCGCTTCGTACATCAGACGCAGCTTGCCCGGCTTGTCCGGCGTGCGCTTGTCGGCCGGGTACATGAAGATGCCGCCGCGACTCAGGATGCGATGCACGTCGGAGACCATCGACGCGATCCAGCGCATGTTGAAGTCGGCCTGACGCGAGCCGTCCTTACCCGCCTTCAGCTCGCCGATGTATTGCTGAACCGGCGGATACCAGTGGCGTTCGTTCGACGCGTTGATCGCGTACTCGCGCGTTTCGACGGGAATGCGCATGTCGCTTTGCGTGAGCACCCACGAGCCGAGCTCGCGATCGAGCGTGAAGCAGTTCACGCCGTTACCGGTGGTCAGCACGAGCACCGTTTGCGGGCCGTACACCGCATAGCCCGCGGCGACCTGCTGCGTGCCCGGCTGCAGGAACGATTGCTCGGTGGCCTGATGGCCGTCCGGGCAGCGCAGCACCGAGAAGATCGTACCGATCGACACGTTCACGTCGATGTTCGACGAGCCGTCGAGCGGATCGAACACGAGCAGATATTCGCCCTTCGGATAGTTGGCCGGAATCGGGAAGAATTGTTCCATTTCCTCGGAGGCCATGCCCGCGAGGTTGCCGCCCCATTCGTTCGCCTCGAGCAGAATTTCGTTCGAGAGGATGTCGAGCTTCTTCTGCACTTCTCCCTGGACGTTTTCGCTGCCCGCCGAGCCGAGCGCATCGCCGAGCGCGCCCTTGCTGACGTGGTAGCTGATCGCCTTGCACGCGCGCGCGACGACTTCGATCAGCAGGCGCAGGTCGGCGGGCAGGTTGTTGGTTTCGCGCTGCTGCTCGATCAGGTACTTCGTGAGAGTGGTACGACGTTGCAAAGACATTGCTGTACTCCGGAAGGCTAGAAGAATGATGGGATTTTAACCGCTCGTTTGTGTCGGCTCCGTGCTTTTGGTTGCACGACCGGCTTCAGGTCTTGCGGCGCGCCTTGGCCGAGACGGTGCCGCTGACGCTGGCTGCGAGGGCTGCGGCCCGGGCGTGTCCGGCCGGCACGCGGGGCAGTTTCGGGCGCTCGGCGCGCGGCATCGGTTCGATTTCCCGTTCGATCTGCTCGCCGGCGGCGGCGGTGGCGACACGCAGGTCGTAGGCGATTTGCAGATTGAGCCAGAACTGCGCGCTGGCGCCGAAGTAGCGCTCGAGCCGCAGCGCGGTATCGGCGGAGATTGCGCGGCGGCCGCGCACGACGTCGTTGATGCGCGGCGCCGGCACCCGCAGCGCGAGCGCGAGCGCGTTGACGGACATGCCGAGCGGCTCGAGGAACTCGCTGCGCAGAATTTCGCCCGGATGGATCTCGGCAATGGCCGCGCCCGTATCGATGTCGGAGAAATCGATGCTGTTGAGCGCCGAGCGTTTGATGACCATGTCGGTCTCCCAGTAGTCAGTGATAGTCGATGATCACGACATTCAGCGCGTTCTCGCCGACGAAGTGAAAACAGATGCGCCACTGCGCATTGATGCGGATGCTCCATTGCCCGCTGCGCTGGCCTTGCAAGGCTTCGAGCCGGTTTCCGGGCGGCGCGTGCAAATTCGAGACGGAGCTCGCGGCGTCGATCATCAGCCACTTGCGATGCGCTAGCGCCTGGATCGAGCGTGGCAACGAATGCACGAACCTGCCCTGGAAAATTCTTGCGGTGGCCTTGTCTGCGAATGTCGTGATCATCGAATCGTATAACGTGCTGCGTTAAATGTAAACCATCAAACCTGTACGTATACTTTCTGCCCGGCGAGGTCCGATGAACAGTCGGCCAAACGGCTAACGGCGCGACACGAGCGCGTGAACGCAGCTGAAAACAGCGCGAAAAAAAAAGCCGGCAACGCGTGCCGGCTTTCCGATGTGACCCGGGAACTCAGAGAGGCATCACGCCAACGCCTTCTCGACGATCTCGCGCACGTCGCGCGACTTGACCTGTGCGGCCACTTTCTCGAGCGCCGCGCGCATGCTGTCGCGCAGCGCCGGCGTGAAGCGTCGCCACAGTTCGAGCGAGCGCGCGAGGCGCGCGGCCACCTGCGGATTGAGCGCGTCGAGCGCGATCACCTGCTCGGCCCAGAATGCGTAGCCGGAGCCATCTGCCGCGTGGAACTGTGCGGGGTTGGCCGCGCAGAAGCTGAAAATCAGCGAACGCGCCCGGTTCGGGTTCTTCAGGTTGAAGGCCGGATGCGTCATCAGCTTGCGCACCGTATCGATCACCGGATGTCGTGCGCCGCCGCGCTGGGTGGCCTGCAACGCGAACCATTTGTCGATGACGAGCGGCTCCTTCTCGAAGCGTCGATAGAAGTCGTCGAGCGCGTGCTGCGCCTCGGGGCTGCCGCCTTGCGGCGCGGCCGCGTTGAGCAGTGCCGACAGCGCGGCCGCGCGGTCGGTCATGTTGTTCGCGGTTTCATATTGCGCGGCCGCGAGACGCACGGCGTCCGCGGAGTCGTCGAGTTCGGTCAGATACGACAGCGCCAGATTCTTCAGCGCGCGATGACCGGCGGCCTCGGGCGTCGTTTCATAGGCGCCCGGCGTGCGATGCTGCTCGTAGACCTTCAGCCAGTCGTCACGCAGCGCATTCGCGAGGCGCTTGCGCACGAACTGCCGTGCCGCGTGCACCGCGGCCGGATTCGATTCGGCCATCTGCTCGGCGAGATACGCTTCGGACGGCAGCATCAGTGCGAGCTCGCGGAACGCCGGCGAGAGCGTCTCGTCGGTCAAAACGCGCGCGAACGCGGCGACCACCGAGTCGTCGAACTGCAGCGCCGCGCCCGTGGCCGCGCGCGCGGCCAGCGCGAGCAACTCGCGCGTGGCAAGCCGCTGGCCGGCTTCCCAGCGGTTGAACGGATCGCTGTCGTGCGCGAGCAGGAACGCGAGCTGTTCGCCCGTGTAGTCGTATTCGACGATCACCGGCGCCGAGAAATTGCGCAGCAGCGACGGCAGCGGTTCCTGCCCGACGTTGACGAACGTGAAGGTCTGCTCGGTCTGCGTGAATTCGAGCACGCGCGTGGTCGACTCCGACGCCTTCGCCTCGCCGTCGAGCTGCAGCGGCAGATCGCGGCCGTCCTTGCCGATCAGACCGATCGCGAACGGAATCAGCAGCGGCCCCTTCTGCGTTTCGCGCGCGGCCGGCACGGCATCGCCGTAGCCCTGGCGCAGTGTCACGCCGTAGCGCTGCTGCGCGGCGTCGTAGCGCGTGCGCACCGACACGCGCGGCGTGCCGGCCTGGCTATACCAGCGCTCGAACTGCGCGAGGTCGCGGCCGTTCGCGTCGGCGAGCGCGTGACGGAAGTCGTCGCAGGTCACGGCCTGGCCGTCGTGACGCTTGAAGTACAGGTCCATGCCGTGGCGAAAGCCGTCGCGGCCGAACAGCGTCTGATACATCCGCACGACTTCCGAGCCTTTCTCGTAGACGGTCATCGTGTAGAAGTTGTTGATCTCGACGTAGCTTTCCGGGCGCACCGGATGCGCCATCGGGCCCGCGTCCTCGGCGAACTGCATCTGGCGCAGCACCCGCACGTCCTCGATGCGCTTGGTCGCGCGCGCGGCTTCGTCGGTGGCGCCGCCCGCCATGTCGGCCGAGAACTCCTGGTCGCGGAACACCGTCAGGCCTTCCTTCAGGCTCAGCTGGAACCAGTCGCGGCAGGTCACGCGATTGCCGGTCCAGTTGTGGAAGTACTCGTGACCGACCACCGCCTCGATGTTCGAGAAGTCGGTGTCGGTGGCCGTTTCGGGGTTCGCGAGCACGTACTTCGTGTTGAAGATGTTGAGCCCCTTGTTCTCCATCGCGCCCATGTTGAAGTCGCTGACCGCGACGATCATGAAGCGGTCCAGATCGAGCTCGAGCCCGAAGCGCTGTTCGTCCCAGCGGATCGAGTGGATCAGCGAATCCATCGCGTGACGGGTCTTGTCGAGATCGTGCGGCTCGACCCAGACCTGCAGCAGCTTTTCCTTGCCTGAGCCGGTCTTCACGCGTTCTTCGAGCGCGACGAGCTTGCCCGCGACGAGCGCGAACAGATAGCTCGGCTTCCTGAACGGGTCCTCCCAGCGCGCGAAATGGCGGCCGTCGGGCAACTCGCCTTGTTCCAGAAGATTGCCGTTCGACAGCAGCACCGGATAGTCGGCCTTGCTCGCGCGCAGCGTGACCGTGAAGCTCGCCATCACGTCGGGGCGGTCGAGGAAATAGGTGATGCGGCGAAAGCCCTCGGCCTCGCACTGCGTGAAGAAGTTGCCGCTCGACACATACAGCCCCGACAGCGTGGTGTTTTCCGCGGGATTGCAGATGCTGGTGAGGGTCAGCTCGAAGCTGTCCGGCACCTCGTCGAGCAGCAGGCCGTGCTCGTGGGGGTGCGCGTTCGGGAATGGCTTGCCGTCGATCGCGGCGCTGACGAACTCCAGTTGCTCGCCCATCAGTTCGAGATGCGCGGCGCGCGACGCATCCGGGTTGCGGCGAACACGCATCGTGTTCCTGACGACCGTGCGTTCGGGGACCAGATCGAACTCCAGTGCGACGGTGTCGATCAGGAAGGCGGGCGGCGCGTAATCGGCGCGGCGGATCACATTGGGCGTTGCGGTATCGGCCATGGCGTTCTGTGGTGGTGTACTTGAGCGGTCGGGCGCGCAAACGGCGCGCGAGCCGGGCTTGGTCGACTCATTGTACAAAGCCTCGGGCAATCGTGCGGAAGGGAAGGGGGCCGAGTCTCGGCGCCGGGTAGCGCTGCCGCTTTCGACGGACCGGGGAAGAACCTTTTACCGGCTGGCGAGGTCAGCGTATTATCGGGCGCCACGCGTGGCGGAGCGCCGGCATCGTCCGCCGGGCAGCGGATCGCGCGACGGAATAATCTCGACTGAAGCAGAGTTTTAACTGAAGCAGAATAGATGCAATCAGAGGCATCACGAGGCAGACCATGAACATCGATCGATGGACCCGCCGCGTCGCGCTGCTGTTCATCGCGCTGACGGCGCTGCTGTCCGGCTGCACGACCTACGTGACCACGCAGGTCACGGCGTTCTCGGACTGGAGCGGAAGCGACGCGACGCGCACCTATGCGTTCACGCGGCACGAGGATCAGAAGAACAATCTCGAGCTGAGCGCGTACGAGCGGATCGTCGCGAACGAGCTCGCCTTGCACGCGTTCCGCGAAGTCTCGCACGACGACGCGCGCTATCTGGTCGAGCTCGCCTATGGCATCCGCTCGGACATCGTGACCGTCGCGCAGCCGGTCTACTACAACCCGTGGCCCGGTCCTTACTGGGGCCGGCCGTTCGATCCGTGGGGACCGTGGGGACCTTTCCCGGCGACGTACGTGAACCAGAGCTATCCGGTGTTCACGCATCTGCTCGGCATCCGGATCACCGAGCGCGCGAGCGGCCGGGAGGTCTACAACGTCACGGCGCGCAATGTCGGCGAGGAGTCGTCGCTGGTGCGGGCAATGCCATATCTGGCGCGTAGCGCGCTGGCTGATTTCCCGCTGGCCAACGGCGCGGTGCGCACCGTGAAGATTCCGCTCGGCGGCGGTGGCGGTGCCGACGCCAACGAAGTGTCGCTGCCGGCGGCCACGCCCCCCGCGGGCGCGGCGTCGGCGCCGAAGGCCGCGCAGTAGCTCAGACCCCGACCCCGAACAACGCCATCGCGCCCAGCACGACGAACATCACCGCGGCGATGCCGTGCACGAGCCTGGTCGGCAGACGATGCGCGAAGCGGTCGCCGAGCAGGATCGCCGGCACGTTCGCGATCATCATGCCGAGCGTCGTGCCGGCCACCACGCCGAAGAAATCGTGAAAGCGCGCGGCGAGGGCGACCGTCGCAATCTGTGTCTTGTCGCCCATTTCCGCGAGGAAGAACGTGACGACCGTCGCGCCGAACACCCCGAAGTGCGTGCGGTTCGTGTTGGCTTCCTCGTCGTCGAGCTTGTCGGGCACGAGAATCCACAGCCCCATGCCGATAAACGACACCGCCAGCGCCCAGCGCATGATGGTCGGCGTCAGCATCGAGCCGAGCCACGCGCCGAGCGCGCCGGCTCCTGCGTGATTGATCAGCGTCGCCGTGAGCACGCCGAGAATGATCGGCACGGGCTTGCGATAGCGCGCGGCCAGCACGAGCGAGAGCAGTTGCGTCTTGTCGCCGATCTCGGCGAGCGCGACCGCTCCGGTCGAAATCAGAAAAGCTTGATTCACGTTGAATGGATTCCTCGGGCCGAAGATGAACGAGCGACGACCCACGACACGCCGGGCCCTGTTGCGGCGCGTGTGGATCATCGGTCTCGCCAGGCCAGAGGCTGCGACTGCCATGGCCGTGCAGGCCAAGTCTGTTGACAGGCGCCCCCGCGAACCACACGTGCGACGCACCGGCGAAGCGGTGCGGACGTGCCGCGGGGCGGCTACTCCCCAATGAGGGCCGGAGTATAGCAGGCGCGGACGCATCGTTGCCACGAATGTTGTTTGCACGGACGACGCGGCGTCGGTGTTTTCGCTCTGCGGTGCATTCGAAGAAAGACGAATGAAAGGTTTTTCGTCGGTTCCGGCGGCATTGTCGCGCCAGCGCCGACGCACGAGATCGCCTTCCGGTGCGTCGTCGCGGCCGGTCTTGTCAAATCGTCTAACAATGTGTTGCGTGACAGGCGCGGATACAGATGGATACGTCTTTCCTCGCCGATCTGATTCAAAATACCCGGTACTATTCGGCCACAAACGGAGCCTGAGCCGCTATCCACTACACCGATTGTCAGGGGCGCCTGACAAATCGGGCCCGATCGCCGGTGCTGCATTCCCTGACAGGCAGACTGGTCGGTCCCGGGTTGGAACTTCCCGATCCGCGCGGCGGCGCTCGCCGTGACGGCTGTGTATTCCGTCAGGCGCTTGAGCCCCTTCCCCGTTTCCACGCGCGAACACCAATATGCCCGATCTGCACTGGACCATTCCGGTCGGTCGCTGGTCTAGCTGGCCGGCTACCTCGTCTGCCGCACCCGATATCGGCTTCATCGAGCCGATCGTGCGGCGGCGTCTCAGCACGCTGTCCAAGGTGGCGCTCAAGGTCGCGCACGACTGCGTCGCGCAGGAACCCGCGCGCGTGGTGTTCGCTTCGCGGCACGGGGAGTTGCGGCGTACCACCGACATCCTGCGCAGCATCAGCGCCGGCGAGCCGGTATCGCCGACCGCCTTCAGCCTGTCGGTGTTGAACGCGATGACCGGCGTGTTCGGGATTGCGCGCGGCGACCGCTCGGCCGCGAGCGCGGTATCGGCTGGCGCGCAGACGCTCGGCTATGCACTGCTCGAAGCGTATGCGCAATACGCGACGCAACCGGATGCGCCGGTGCTGCTCGTGTATGCCGACGAACCGGCCGATCTCGCGTACGGCACGATCGAAGACGAAGTGCACGGCGGTGCGATCGCGGTGTTGCTCGACAAAGATGCGTCGGCTGGGCACGTTGTTTGCTCTTTGACCCGCGCTGACGAGGAGGTGGCCGAGCAACGCGGCGACCCGCGATCCGCGTTGAGCGCCGCCCCGAGCTTTGCGACCCAGAGCGAGGCGCTGCTGCACTGCCTCGAAACCGGCCGGCCCGCGCGCTGGCAGCGCGCCGGCGCGCTGTGGCACTGGAGGTGGGATGAGCGCGCGGCTTGATTACGCGTGGCGTTTTTGCGCGACTGGCCTCGCTTTCGTCGCGTTCGGCGTGTGCGGCGTGCTGTTTTCGGTGCTCGTGTTTCCGCTCGCGTGGCTGTGGCCGCATCGCGCCTCGCGGCAGCGCGCGGTGACCGTCGTGATTCAGCGGTTTTTCCGCGCGCTCGTCGCGATGCTGCGCGGTCTCGGCGTGATGGAACTCGAGGTGTCCGGCGCCGAGGCGTTGTGCGCGGGCGGGCCGGCGATCGTCGTCGCGAATCACCCGACTTACCTCGACGTGATGGTTCTGCTGTCGTTGACGCCGCGCGCGTGCTGCGTCGTGAAGCACACGCACTGGCACAACCCGTGTTTCTGGGGCATCGTGCGCGCGGCCGAATACGTGAGCAACGCGGACGCGATCGCGCTCGTCGAGGCCGGCGCGAAGCAGCTCGCGGCCGGCTATACGATGATCATTTTTCCGGAAGGCACGCGCAGCCCGGCGCCGAACCGGCTGCACGCGTTCTCGCGCGGATTCGCGCACATGGCGCTGAAGGCCGGCGCGCCGATCGTGCCGGTATTGATGGATTGCGATCCGCCCGCGTTCACGCGGCAGATGCGCTGGTACGACGTGCCGGCGCGCGCTTTCCGGATGCGCGTGAACGTGCTCGCGCCGCTTGGCGTCGACGAGCTGGCCGCGCACGACACCACCGCGGCCATCGCGGCGCGCAGCGTGACGAATGCCGTAGAAGCCCACATTACCCAGCACCTGTTCGACTATGGATTCTTTAAAACTGGAAATTAAAAAGCTTCTGATCGAAGCCCTCGATCTCGAAGACCTGAGCCCCGCCGATATCGACGACGACGCCCCGTTGTTCGGTTCCGACGGCATCGGTCTCGATTCGATCGACGCGCTCGAAATCGGCATCGTGCTGCGCAAACAATACCAATTGACCATCGTGGCGAACGACGAACGCACGCGCGAGCACTTTCGCTCGATCAACACGCTTGCCGCGTTGGTCGAGAGTCAGCGCGAAGCGGCGCACACTGCGAACGAAACCGCAAGGAAGGGGGTTTAATCGTGACCGAGACTGAGATTCTTGGGCGCATCCGCGCGATCTTTCAGGAAAACTTCGCGATCGAGCCGCAGCGCGTGACGCCCGACGCAAACCTGTTCGAAGACCTCGATCTCGACAGCATCGACGCGGTCGATCTCGCGATCAAGCTGCAGGAGATGACCGGCCGCCGCATCAAGCCGGAGAACTTCAAATCCGTGCGCACGGTCGGCGACGTGATCGGCGCGGTCGAATCGTTGCTCGCGGCGCAAGGCTGATGCCGGTCGCGCACCCGCGCACGCAGATGTCGCAGCCACGTCCCGCCGCAAGCGAATCCGGCGCGCGGCCTCACTGGAGCAGGACCGTCCTGCAGGTGCTGCTGAAACTCGCTTACCCCGCGCTGATCTTGTGCGCATGGCGCTGGGACGCGCCGCGTCTCGTCGGCGGCATGCTGCTCGTGACTTTATGGCTGCAGCGCTGGGCCGGCGGCGGTCCGGTTGCGATGTCGCTGCGGCAGCTTTCCACGCTCGACTGGAGCGTGGTGGCGATGCTGAGCTGCGCATCGGCGACCATCGTCGTCACCGATAGCGAGCTGCTGCTGCGCTTCTATCCGTCGCTCGTCAATCTCGGTTTGCTGATCGCGTTCGGCGCGACGCTCGTGCGCGGGCCGTCGATGATCGAAAAATTTGCGCGCCTCGGCAGTCCCGATCTGCCGCCGGGTGCGGTGCGCTATACGCGGCGCGTGACTCAGGTCTGGTGCGTTTTCTTCGTGCTGAACGGCGCGTTTTCCGTCTACACCGCGCTCTATTGGAGCCGCGCGGCCTGGTCGCTGTACAACGGCGCGATCGCCTATGGACTGATCGGCGCGCTGCTGGCGGGCGAATACGTATGGCGACGTCTGTTCGTGATGCCGCGCGCCGCGCGAGCGGATTCGGAGGCCGCCTGATGCTCGCATTGCATGATCTGTTGTCGGCCGATGCCGCCCTTGCGACGTCCGCCGCACCGGTGTGCCGCGATGGCGCCGTGCTGCTCGATCGCGCGGCGTTTCGCGCGCGCGTCGAGGGCTTGATCGAGCTCGTGCGAACGCCCGACGCGCGGCGCTGCGCGCTCTGCATCGACGATCCGTTCGAGTTCGCCTGCGCATTGTTCGCGCTGTTCGCGTGCGGCAAGGAGCCGGTGATTCCGGCCAATGCAACGCCGGGCTATCTCGCCGATCTCGCGCACGCCTACGACTTCCTGCTGACGGATGCGGATCTGCCGCCGTTCGTCGCAGCGACGCATCGCACGGCTCACACCGCCCACCCGATCGACGCCCATGCGCCGATGACGCTCTACACATCCGGCAGCAGCGGCACGCCGAAGCCGATCCGCAAGACGCTCGCGCAATTCAACGCCGAAGTCCGCACGCTTGAACGGCAATGGGGCGCATTGCTCGGCGACGCGACGATGCTCGCGAGCGTGCCGCATCACCACATCTACGGTTTGCTGTTTCGCGTGTTGTGGCCGCTCGCGGCCGGTCGCGCCTTCGATCGCGCGATCGGCGTCGAGCCGCTGCAGCTGCAGGCGCGCATCGCGCAATGCGGCGCGACGGCGGTCGTGTCGACGCCCGCGCAGCTGTCGCGTTGGCCCGCGTTGCCGGGCTTCGCCGCGCTTACGCCCGCGCCGCGCGCGTTCTTTTCGTCGGGTGGCCCGCTCGCTGCCGACGCCGCGCAGGCCTATGCGGCGAGCTACGGCGCGGCGCCGCTCGAAATCTACGGCAGCACGGAAACCGGCGGGATCGCGTGGCGGCGTCAGGATCAGGGCGACGCGTGGCAGCCGGTCGCCGGCGCCGAGGTGCGCCGCGACGACGACGGCGCGCTGTGCGTGCGCTCGCCGCATCTCGACCACGACGGCTGGCATCGCACCGGCGATCGCATCGCGTTCGATGCCGACGGGCGCTTCCGCTTGCAAGGGCGCCTCGACCGCGTGCTGAAGCTCGGCGGCAAGCGCGTCTCGCTGCCGGAACTCGAGGCGCGTCTCGCGCTGCATCCGTATGTCGCGCAGGCGGCGCTGGTGCCGCTCATAGGCGCGTCGCGCGAACGCGTCGGCGCGGTGGTCGCGCTGACCGAAGCGGGCGGCGCTGCGTTGCGCGACGAAGGCCGCGTCGCGCTGGCGAAAACGCTGCGCCGGCATCTGGCCGATTACTTCGATGCGGTCGTGCTGCCGCGTCATTGGCGTTTTCGCGTGAGCCTGCCATTCGACGCGCGCGGCAAGCTGCCCGCGAGCGCGGTTGCGGCCGCGTTCGCGCCGCTCGCCGAGGGCATGGAAGTGCTCGCCGAAACGCGCGTCGCCGAAACGCGCGTCGGCGACATGCGCGTCGGCGACATGCGCGTCGGCGACACGCTGCACTACGTGCTGCGCGTGCCGCAGTCACTCCAGCATTTCGCCGGCCACTTTCCGGGTCTGCCGATTCTGCCGGGCGTCGTGCAGGTCGACTGGGCAGCGCGGCTCGCGGCCGGGCATTGGCCGCGCGTGCGAGAGGTGGCATCGGTCGACCGCCTGAAGTTCATGGCGCCGGTGTCGCCCGGTGCGGTGCTCGAGCTCACGCTCGCCTATGATGCCGCGCGCCGGCGTGTGCAGTTCGCGTACCGGCTCGACGGACGCGAATGCGCGTCGGGCTTGCTCGTGCATCGGGAGGACGCGTGATGACGTTCGCGCCCTGCATCGTCATTCCGATCTACAACCACAAGGACGCGATCGGTGCGAGCGTCGCGCATCTCGCGGTGCACGGCCTGCCGATCTTCGTCGTCGACGACGGCAGCGACGCGCCGACCCGGCGGGTACTCGCCGCGCTCGCGCTGCAATACGCACAGCAGATGACGCTGCTGCGTCTGCCGGCAAACGGCGGCAAGGGCGCGGCAGTGATGGCGGGCCTGCGCGCCGCGCGCGCCGCGGGCTACACGCACGCGCTGCAGATCGACGCCGACGGCCAGCACGATGCGACCGACGTGCCGCGCTTCATCGATGCCGCGCGCGTCGAACCCGGCGCGGTGATTCTCGGCCGTCCGGTCTACGACGACAGCGTGCCGAAGGCACGTCTGTACGGCCGCTATCTGACCCACGTGTGGGTGTGGATCGAGACGCTGTCGCTGACGATTCGCGATTCGATGTGCGGCTTTCGTCTGTATCCGCTCGCGCTCGCGTGCGAGCTGATCGACAGCGTGCGACTGCCCACGCGCATGGACTTCGACATCGAGATCCTCGTGCGTCTCTACTGGCGCCGCGCCGCGTTCCGCTCGATCCCGACGCGCGTGACCTACGCGGCCGACGGCGTGTCGCATTTCGACGTGCTGTGGGACAACGTCCGAATCAGCCGCAGCCATACGCGGCTCGTGTTCGGGATGCTGTGGCGTCTGCCGATGCTGCTCGCGCACAAGCTGATGCCGCGCCGCGGCGCGCTGGCCGACGCCGCCGATGAAGCCCGGCCCGAAGCCTGGTGGCGCATCGCCGAACGCGGCAGCCGCCTCGGCATGAGCCTGCTCGCGCTGAGCTGCAAGCTGTTCGGCCGCCGCTTCACGGCGCTGTGGCTGCATCCGGTCGTCGCGTATTTTCTGCTGACGGGCCGCGCGGCGCGCGCCGCGTCGGACAACTACTTCGCGCATCTGAGCGCGGTCGCGCCGTCGGCGGATACGCCGCGCCCGGGCTGGCTGTCCGCGTATCGCCATATGCTCGCGTTCGCGCAATCGGGCTTCGACAAGCTCGCCGCATGGACCGGCCGCGTCGACGACACCGACGTCACGTTCGACGATCCTGCGGCGTTCGAAGCACTGATCGCGAGCGGCAAGGGCGCGCTCGTGATCGGCGCGCACCTCGGCAATCTGGAGATGATGCGCGCGCTCGCCATCCGCGGCGAACACGCGAAGGTCACGGCGGTCGTCTACACCGGGCACGCGCGCCGCTTCAATGAGGTGCTGGCGTCGTCGAATCGCGACTTCGCGCGGCATCTGCTCGAAGTCGGCGACTTCGGTCCCGAGACGGCGGTGCTGATGCAGCAGCGCATCGATGCGGGCGAGCTGCTGGTGATCGTCGGCGATCGGGTGCCGGCGCGCGAGGCGGGACGCACCACCGACGCGCAATTTCTCGGCGCGAGCGCGCGGTTCGCGCAAGGACCCTACGTGCTCGCGCATGCGCTCGGCTGTCCGGTCTACCTGTTCTTCTGCCTGAAGGAACGCGACGGTTACCGCATGTATTTCGAGCCGTTCGCCGAGCGCATCGAGCTGCCGCGCCGCGAACGCGCGCAGCATCTGGCAGCGTGGGCGCAACGCTACGCGCTGCGCCTCGAACACTATTGCCGCAAGGCCCCTTACCAATGGTTCAATTTCTTCGATTTCTGGGCCAGCCCCGAGCGAGGCGCAAATGGCCGACCATGATCTGAACGATGTGCGGCACGCACGCGCTGTTACGAGTGCCGCGGCGCATGTGGATGCCGGTGCCGCTGCCGATCGCCAAGGAGTCAACGCATGAGCGAGCCCGCGAAAACGCAGCACGTGCTCGCCGCGAGCGCGACCGTCGAAGTGCCGTTTCACGACGTCGACGCAATGAACGTGTGCTGGCACGGCAATTATCTGAAGTACTTCGAGTTGGGCCGCGCGGCGCTGTTGCGCGCGTTCGACTACGACTATCGCGAGATGCGGGCGTCCGGCTATCTGTGGCCGATCGTCGAGGCGCATCTGAGGTACGTGCGGGCCGCCGTGTACGGACAGAAGATCGAGGTGCGCGCGCAACTGCTCGAATACGAAAACCGCCTGAAAATAGGCTATGAAATCGTCGATTGCGCATCGGGCGCGCGGCTCACGAAGGGCTATACGGTCCAGGTCGCCGTCGATGCCGCCACCGAGGAATTGCAGTTCGTGTCGCCGCCGGTCGTATTCGAAAAGCTGGAGCGCGTATGGGGACGGTGAACCGGTGCGCGCTGGGAGCGCTCGTGTTGCGGCTGGCGGGGGCGATCGTCGCAATCGGGGCGCTTGCATTGGCAGCGGCGTCGGCCGATGCGGCCACCGCCAGCAATACGGCTCCAGCCGCCAACGCCGCCAGCAACGCCAACGCCGCGCTCGTCTCGCAGATCGCCGCGCGTCTCGCGCAGCCCAAGGGCGTGCGCGCGCAGTTCACGCAGACGCAGACGCTTGCCGCGATGAAGCAGCCGCTCGTCAGCAACGGCACCTTGCTGTTCTTCCGCGAGCGCGGCGTGATCTGGCGGATCGACACGCCGTACAAGGCCACCTACGTGATCACCGACGCTGGCGTCGCGCAACTCGACGCCAGCGGCCGCCGCGTGAGCACGCATAGCGCGCAGGGCAGCCGCGGCGTCGCGCAAGTGTCGAAGATGATGCGCGCGATGCTCGGCGGCGATCTGTCGGCGCTGTACTCGCAGTTCGACGTGAGCGCCGAAGGCAGCGCTGCGCAATGGCGCATGCGACTCACGCCGAATCAACCGCAGCTCGCGCAATCGATCAAGGGCCTCGACATGAGCGGCGGCGATTATCTGCAAAACCTGCGCATCACGCTCGCGAACGGCGACGTGACGAAGCTCGAGTTCGCGAACAGCATGGCCGTTGCCGAGCCGACGCCGGACGAGCGCAGCCTGTTTGGAGCGCCGTGATGGACATGCCGCAGCAGCGAACCGCGAAACATGCGTGGGGCGTGCGCGCCGCATGGCTCGTGCTCGCGCTGCTGGCGGCGCTGTATTGCGGCTGGCGCTTCGCCGGAGCGTCGCCGCTCGAAACCAATCTGCTCGCGCTGCTGCCCGCGACCGAAGCGGACCCGGTCGCCGAGAAAGCGGTCGACACGCTCGCGAGCGCGCTCGGCGATCGCACCGTGCTGCTCGTCACGAGCCGCGACGATGCGCACGCGAAAGCGGCCGCGAAGCAGCTGGGCGCGTCGCTGCAAAAGAGCGGCGCATTCGCATCGGTGACGGCCGAACTGCCGCCGTTCGACCTGTCGCAGATCTCGGCGCTGTATCTGCCATACCGCTTCGGCCTGCTCGCGCCGGCCGATCGCACCGCGCTCGCGACCGCGCGCGCGACGACGCTGCACGACATGCTCGCGCAGCGCATCTACAGCCCGCTGCAAGGCGGCCTCAGTACGCAACTCGCCGACGATCCGTTCGGCTGGCTCGAACGCTGGCTCGGCAATCTGCCGCTCGCGACGTCGAATCTGGAAGTCGAGGACAACCTGCTGGTGTCGCATCGTCACGACGCGCATGGCGACATGACCAGCGTGCTGGTCATCGCGACCCTGCCGGGCTCCGCCTACGAAACGAAGACGCAGCGCGCGGTACACGCGGCGCTCGCCGATGCGCAAAGCGCGTTGCGTCAGACGTTTCCCGACGTATCGGTTGCACGCACGGGCGCCGTGTTCTACGCCGAGGCCGCGCGCAGCGCTTCCGAACACGAGGTGCACGTGATCGGCATCGCGTCGCTCGCCGGCATCGCGCTGCTGATGATGTGGGTGTTCCGCTCGCCGCGTCTGTTGCTGCTCGGCTTCGTATCGACCGCGCTCGGCATCGTCTGCGCGCTCGCGGCGACGCTGCTGATCTTCGGCAAGCTGCATCTGTTGACGCTCGTGTTCGGCGCGAGCCTGATCGGCGAGGCTGTCGATTACTCGATCCAGTATTTCGTCGTCTATCTCGGCGCGGGCCGCGACTGGGATGCGCGGCTCGGCGCGCGGAGGGTACGGCCCGCGCTGGGCGTTGCGCTGGCGACGAGCCTGCTCGGCTACGCGATCCTGATGTGGGTGCCGTTCCCCGCGTTGAAGCAGATCGCGTGCTTCGCGATGGTGGGCATTACGACCGCGTTCGCGTCGGTACTGTCGCTGCTGCCCGCGCTGCTCACGCGCGCGCCGAAGCACAGCCCTCGGCGCCTGTTCGCGAGCGCGGCGCGGCTGCTCGCGCGCTGGCAGCATGCGCTCGGCGGCAAGCGCGCCTGGCTGGTCGCCGCGCTGCTGCTGATCGCGTCGGTGCCCGGTTGGCTGCGTCTGAGCAGCGACGACGACATCCATCTGCTGATCCAGCGCGATGCGTCGCTGGCCGCGCAGGAAGACACGGTGCGCGAGGCGGTCGGCGTCGATAACAGCGCGCAGTTTTTCGTCGTGCGCGGCGCGACCCAGGAAGCGGTGCTGCAACGCGCCGAAGCGCTCGGTGCGAAGCTCGATGCGCTGAACGGCAGCGCCGATAGCGTCGGCGGCTACCAGTCGGTCGCGCAGTTCGTGCCGTCCGCGCAACGTCAGCGCGAGGATCGCGCGCTGCTCGCGCGGCATGTGTTCGGCGACTTCGCCGCGTTGCGTGCGACGCTGCTGCAAGCGGGCTTCAAGGACGAAGTCGCCGATGCGTGGCTCGCCGGCTTCGCTCAGCCGCCCGCGCCGCTGACCGTCGAGCGCTGGCTCGCGGCGCCGTGGTCGCAGCCGTATCGGCATCTGTGGCTCGGCGCGGCGGGATCGAATGACAAGAATCGGGCTCATCAATCTGGCTACGCGGCCGTCGTGATCCCGCAAGGCGTGACGCCGCGCAACGAGCCCGCGCTGATCGCGCTCGCGCGCGGCCTGCCCGGCGTCGTGTTCGTCGATAAGGCCGCGAGCGTGTCGAGGCTGTTCGGCGCGTATCGCGTGGATAGCGGCTGGTGGCTCGGCGGCGCGCTCGTGCTCGTGTGCGTGCTGCTGATGCTGCGCTACGGGGCGCGCGGGGGTATCGCCACGACCTTGCCGGTGCTGTTCGCGGTCGGCGTCGCGCTGGCGGTGTTCGGCTACGCGGGCGTGCCGCTCAATCTGTTCAACTGGCTCGCGCTGATGCTGGTGCTTGGCGTCGGCGCAAACTATGCGGTGTTCCTGCGCGAAGGCTGCGTGCGCGCAGAGGCGGATCTCGGCGCGGTGTGGACCGGCGTGCTGCTGTCGGCGGCGACCACGTTGTTGTCGTTCGGCATGCTCGGCGTGAGCGCGATGCCCGCGCTCAAAAGCTTCGGCACCACGCTCGCGCTCGGCATCGCGGTGGCGGTGCTGCTCGCGCCTCTCGGCATGCCATCGGCAGCGCGCTCGGGCAAGTCATCGGAACCACGGAGGGCGGCATGAAAGCGCCAACAGTTTATTTGCACGCGCTAGGCATGATCAACGCGCTCGGCGGCGACGTCGACGAGATCGTGCCGGCGCTCGCCGCCGCGCGCTCGCCCGGCATGGGCAACGTGCATACCGGCATCGGCGACGCGTTCGTCGGCAGCGTGCTCGCGCCGCTCGATCTCGCGCCGCGCGCCGACCTCGCGCGCTACGACTGCCGCAACAACCGGCTGCTGCTCGCGGCGCTCGCGCAGATCGCGCCCGCGTTCGAAGCCGCGCGCGAGCGCTACGGCCCGCAGCGCATCGGCGTCGTGCTCGGCACCAGCACGTCGGGCATCGAGGCGGCCGAAACCGCGTTCGTCTATCACGCACGAGCCGGCGAGTTGCCGGCCAACTTCAACTATCGGCAGATGGAAATCGGCACCGCCGCGCCGTTCGCTGCCGCCGCGCTCGGCGTGCACGGGCCGGCGTTTACGATTTCGACCGCGTGTACGTCGAGCGCGAAGGCGTTCGCGTCGGCGCGTCGGCTGCTGCAATTGCAGCTATGCGATGCGGTCGTCGTCGGTGGTGTCGATTCGCTATGCGAATTGACGGTGCAGGGCTTTGCGTCGCTCGAATCGACCAGCAGCGCGCGCACCAATCCGATGAGCCGCAATCGCCGCGGCATCAACGTCGGCGAGGGCGCGGCCGTGTTCCTGATGAGCCGCGACGAAGCGGCGGTGCGGCTCGCGGGCCTCGGCGAATCGAGCGACGCGCATCATATTTCGGCGCCGGACCCGCAGGGCGTCGGTGGCGAACTCGCGCTTCGCGAAGCGCTCGGGGACGCGGGCATCGCGGCCTCGGCGGTCGGCTATGTGAATCTGCACGCGACCGCCACGCAGAAGAACGACGAAATGGAAGCGCATCTGATGGCGCGCGTGTTCCCCGGCGGCGTCGCCGCGAGCGGCACCAAGCCGTTGACCGGCCACCAGCTCGGCGCGGCCGGCGCGACCGAACTCGGCTTCGCGTGGCTCACGCTCGCGCGCGAGAACGCGACGTTGCCGCCGCATCTATGGGACGGCGAGGCCGATCCCGCGCTGCCCGCGCTCGATCTCGTCGCGGGCGCGCGCCATCTGCCGCGCGGCACGGGCACGCAGTACGCGATGAGCAATTCGTTCGCGTTCGGCGGCAGCAATGTCAGCCTGATTCTCGCCCGGTAAAGCGCATGACGACTCCGCCACTCACTGTCGAGCAACTCGTGCGTCAGCCGATCGAAGCGATCATCCCGCATCGCGGCAGCATGCTGCTGCTCGATGCGATCGACACGTTCGCCGACACCACGCTGAGCGCCTTCGCCGACGTCGACCCGCACGCATGGTATGCCGACGCCGCCGGCGCGATGCCCGCCTGGATCGGCATCGAACTGATGGCGCAGGCGATCGCCGCGCACATCGCGCTCGTCGCGATGCGCGGCGGCGGCCATGCGCGTCCCGGCGTGCTGCTCGGCTCGCGCAGCTATCAGGCGCTGCAGCCGGTGTTCCAAAGCGGCGCGCGTTTGCGCGTTCACGTGAGCGAGCTGCTGCGCAGCGACGCAGGCCACAGTGCCTACGAATGCACGATCGACGACGGCGACGCGCGCTGTGCCGAAGCGGTGATCAAGGTGTTTCAACCGCCCGATTTTCAGTCATTCATCGAAGGGAGTATGAGTTCATGAGCCGGCGAGTTCTCGTTACCGGCGCAAGCCGCGGCATCGGCCGCGCGATTGCGTACAAGTTGGCCGTCGACGGGTTCGCCGTGACCGTGCATTGCCGCACCGGACGCAGCGAAGCCGACGCGGTCGCGACGGGCATCGCCGCGCAGGGCGGCACGGCGCGCGTGCTGCAATTCGACGTGCGCGAGCGCGCGGTGTGCCGCGAGGCGCTCGAAGCCGACGTCGCCGCGCACGGTCCTTACTACGGCATTGTGTGCAGCGCGGGTGTCACGCGCGACGCGGCGTTTCCGGCGCTCACCGAAGAAGACTGGGACGTCGTGATCGAAACCGGCCTCGATGCCTTCTACAACGTCGTGCATCCGCTGACCATGCCGATGGTGCGCGCGCGCCAGGGCGGCCGTATCGTCACGATCGCGTCGGTGTCGGGCGTGATGGGCAATCGCGGCCAGGTCAATTACAGCGCCGCGAAAGCGGGACTGATCGGCGCGACCAAGGCGCTCGCGGTCGAACTCGCGTCGCGCAACATCACCGTCAATTGCGTCGCGCCGGGGTTGATCGAAACCGGCATGCTCGAACAGGTGACGCTCGATCACGCGCTGAAGACCGTGCCGATGAACCGCGTCGGCCAGCCGGCGGAGGTCGCGTCGGTGGTGAGCTTTCTGATGTCGGATGGCGCGTCGTATGTGACGCGCCAGGTGATCGGCGTGAACGGCGGGATGGTCTGATGAAGCGCGTCGTCATCACCGGCATGGGCGGCGTGACCGCGTTCGGCGATAGCTGGGACGCGGTTCAAGCGCGCCTGAAGCGCGGCGAGAACGCGGTGCGGCGCATCTCCGAGTGGGATTACTTCGAGTCGCTGCATACGCGGCTCGCGTGTCCGCTGCTCGGGTTCACGATCCCCGCGCATTACCCGCGCAAGAAAGTGCGTTCGATGGGCCCGGTGTCGCTGTACTCGGTGCGCGCGAGCGAACTCGCGCTCGCCGACGCGGGCCTCGCCGACGACACGAGCATCGCGGATGGCCGCATGGGCGTCGCGTACGGTTCGTCGTCGGGCTCGGTGCAGCCGATCCGCGCGTTCGGCACGATGCTCGAAACCGGTTTGATGAGCAACGTCACGTCGAACAGCTACGTGCAGATGATGCCGCACACGACGGCCGTCAACGTGAGCCTGTTCTGGGACCTCAAAGGCCGCATCATCCCGACCTCGTGCGCGTGCGCGTCGGGCAGCCAGGCGATCGGCTATGCGTACGAGGCGATCCAGTCCGGCAAACAGACGCTGATGCTCGCGGGCGGCGCGGAAGAGCTGTCGGGTCCCGCGGTCGCCGTGTTCGACACGCTGTACGCGACCAGCACGCGCAACGACGAGCCGCATCTGACGCCGCGTCCGTTCGATGCCGCGCGCGACGGCCTCGTGGTCGGCGAGGGCGCGGCGACGCTCGTCCTCGAAGAGTACGAGCATGCGCTGGCGCGCGGCGCGCGGATTCACGCGGAAGTGGTCGGCTTCGGCTGCAACTCGGACGGCGCGCACATGACGCAACCCACCGCCGACACGATGGCGCTCGCGATGCAACTCGCGCTGCGCGACGCGCAATTGCCGCCCGAAGCGATTGCCTACGTGAACGCGCACGGTACGTCGACCGATCGCGGCGACATCGCCGAAAGCCATGCGACCGCGCAGACCTTCGGCGCGCGCATGCCGATCAGCTCGCTGAAAAGCTATGTGGGCCATACGCTAGGCGCGTGCGGCGCGACCGAGGCGTGGTGGACGATCGAGATGATGAAGCGCAACTGGTACGTGCCCACCCTGAATCTCGACCACCTCGATCCGGCTTGCGCGCCGCTGGATTACATCGTCGGCGGCGCGCGCGAGATCGACGCCGAGTACGTGATGAGCAACAACTTCGCGTTCGGCGGCATCAACACGTCGCTGATTTTCCGGCGCGTTCGATGAGCACAGGCCTGCAACGCGTGGTCGTGACCGGCATGGGCATCGTGTCGTGTTTCGGCAATACGCTCGACCAGGTCTGCGCGGCGTTGCGCGCGGGGCACTCGCGAATCGAACGTATCGATGCATGGCGCGAGCGCGGGCTTGCATCGCAAGTCGCGGGCGTGGCGTCGGTCGCGCACGAGGCGCCGTTCGAGCGCAAGCTCGAACGCTTCATGGGCGACACCGCGCGCTTTGCGTGCCACGCGGCGCGACGCGCGATCGACGATGCAAGGCTCGACCCCGCTTCATTGCAGTCGCCGCGCGCGGGTGTCGTGATCGGCTCGGGCGTCGGCACGATGGCGAGCTACGACGCGGCGCTCGCGATCGCGCACTCGCGCGGCGTCGACAAGGTGCCGCCGTTCACGGTGCCGCATGTGATGAGCAGCACCGCGTCGGCGAACGTCGCGCAGATGTTCGGGCTCGAAGGCGTCAGCTATTCGCCGTCATCGGCATGCACGACGTCGGCGCTCGCGATCGGGCAGGCGATGCAGCTGGTCCAGACCGGCCGCCAGCAGATCGTGCTCGCGGGCGGCAGCGAAGCGCTGCACGACAACACGACGCTGATGTTCGACGCGATGGGCGCGCTGTCGCGCCGCTTCAACGACACGCCCCGGAGCGCGTCGCGACCGTACGACACGCAGCGCGACGGTTTCGTGATCGCGTCGGGCGGCGGCGTGCTCGTGCTCGAAGCGCTCGATCATGCGCTCGCGCGCGGCGCGCGCATCTACGCGGAGCTGAGCGGCTTCGGCGATTGCACCGATCGCGCGGGCATGGTCGCGCCGCGTGCGGCCGGCATCGCGCGCGCGATGCGCGGCGCGCTCGAGCAGGCGGGCCGGCGTCCCGACTACGTGAACACGCATGCGCCGTCCACACCGCTCGGCGATCTCGAAGAGCTGCACGCGTTGCGCGAGGTGTTCGGTGCATCGGTGCAAGGGTTGCCCGCGTTTTCGTCGACCAAGGGCATGACCGGGCATTCGCTCGGCGCGTGCGGCGCGCACGAAGCGATCTATACGCTGTTGATGATGCGCGACGGCTTTATCGCGGCGACCGCGCTGGTCGATACGCCGGAGCCGCAAGTGCGGGACATGCCGCTCGTGCGCTTGCCGCGCGACGCGCGCATCGACACGGCGATGTCGGTTTCTTTCGGGTTCGGCGGGAGCTGCGCAAGCCTGATGTTCGAAGCGTGGCGAGGCTCGCATACGGCGCGGCAACGCACGCAAACCGTTGGAGGAGTGATTTGAACAGCGATTCTTCAAAGCGGACCGTGGTCGACGTCGCGATCATCGGCGCGGGTCCCGCCGGCGCGGTGGCCGCCGCGCTGCTGCGTAAGGTGGGCCGCTCGGTGCTGGTGCTGGAGCGTCAGCACTTTCCGCGCTTTTCGATCGGCGAGAGCCTGTTGCCGCAAAGCATGGCGTACCTCGAAGAGGCCGGCATGCTGCAGGCCGTCGTCGAGGCGGGCTTCCAGTACAAGAACGGCGCGCACTTCGTATATCGCGACCAGAGCTCGTCGTTCGACTTTCGCGACAAGCATTCGCCGGGCTGGGGCACCACGTACCAGGTCGAGCGCGCGCTGTTCGACGACGTGCTGATTCGCTGCGCGGCCGCGCAGGGTGCCGACGTGCGGTTCGGCCACACCGTGAGCGCGGTGCGCACGGGCGCGGCACCGGTGCTCGACGTCGTCGATGAAAGTGCCGGCGCGTATCGGGTCGAAGCGCGTTTCGTGCTCGATGCGAGCGGCTTCGGGCGCGTGCTGCCGCGCCTGCTGAAGCTGGAGGCGCCGACGCGCATGCCGACGCGCGCCGCATTGTTCACGCACGTGCGCGACGGGCTCGCGCTCGACGCCATCGATCGCAACAAGATCTGCATCGCGACGCATCCCGAGCGTCGCGACGTGTGGTTCTGGATGATTCCGCTCGCGGGCGGCCGTTGTTCGGTGGGATGTGTCGCCGAGGCGAGTTTTCTCGAGGTGCCCGAAACACAGCGCGAGGCGGCGCTGCGCGCGCTGACCCGGCAGGAGCCAACGCTGAACCGGCTGATCGGGCAGGCGCCGTTCCTGATGCCGGTGCGGCAGATCGGCGGCTACGCGGCGAATGTCGCGAGTCTGCATGGGCCGGGCTATGCGCTGCTCGGCAATGCGGGCGAGTTTCTCGATCCGGTGTTTTCGTCGGGCGTGACGATCGCGCTGCGCTCCGCGCATCTGGCGGCGCGCGCGCTGAACCGGCAGCTCGACGGCGCGACGGTCGACTGGTCAGCCGATTACGACGTGCCGTTGCGCAAGGGCATCGATACGTTCCGGGCGTTCGTCGAGCGCTGGTACACGGGCGAGCTGCAGGACATCATCTACTACCCGGAACAGGTGACGCCGATCCGCCGCATGATCTGCGCGGTGCTCGCCGGTTACGCGTGGGACGAGTCGAATCCGTATGTCGCGGATCCGGTGCGGCGCCTCAACGCGTTGCACGAGGTGTGCAAGGCGGGCTGAGGCGGGCCGGCGCTTTGGGCGTGTCCCAGGGGATCGAGGGCAGTTGAGGTTTTGGGCTGTCGCCCATATATGGACAACCCCGAGCACGGTATCTATCTGGATGCTGCCAATCCGGGCAGCAACTTCAAATAGATCGTCGACACGCCTATGTCCTTGTCCGTATTTGAAATGCACTCCGTGGAGCTGCGCTGTCAAAGGCCCCTTGGTGCCTGTTATGTCATCTGCGATGAGCGGCACTACAAGGCGTGCCTCGGAAGGGCCGCAGACCTTCAGAAGGCCAAGGCGGAGACCCAGGAATTTCTCAGTATTGTCAGATTGAATCAGAGAAAGTGGGAGGAGGACCTAACGCTGGTCAGGCGTCTCATTGATCGTCAGTTGCTGGCGTTTGATGGTGTGCGAAACTGGAACCCCAACATCGATGGCTGGTGGATCATTAATGCGCTTCTCGACGATCTGCGCCGAGGTGCTCGTCTTGTCATTAAAGGCCCGCGGGCTGACCTGTTTCCATCCCCCCACAGCACGCCGTTGAGCAATCTCGCGGCGAGGGCCGTCGGTCTCCCGAACGGGGAACCCATGCTGTCCGGCCGGGCTGATCCAGCCACCCCGCAAACCGGGCTGATCGCTGCACGCGCAGCCACGGCAGCCAGCAGCAGCGACGGCGATCTGGCCCACGATGCGGGCGCCTCAACGCTGCTCGGCGATGCCCAGCCGTTCGCATACTACGCCAACGACTTGTCGGGGGACTCGACGGAACTGGCTGGAATCCCGTTTGAGGGTATGCCCAACACGTGGGTTGCGAACGCGCCGGGGAAAAAGAAGCAATGGCGGATGTACGGTTCACAAGGCACCCCGACCGTTGATATTGACTTCGACAACCATCATGGCCAGCCAAATCCGCACGCCCACAACTGGGACGACCAGGGCCGCGATCACGGCTGGCCGGTCTCCATACTTCCATAGGACAAGCCACCATGACCATCACAGATGCACTGGAACAGTTCGGCGGTTTTCATGACTGGTACCTGGATGCGATTGCGACCAGCAAGGAAGGTGGCGCCAATACACCAAACGTACTAACACTTGGGTTGTACGAGGAGAGCCGGCGCGCGACCGTTACCTTTCTTGGAGTGACGCGCGCGAGCATCATTGACGGTGGATTGTTGAACATCGTCAATTCGATTGAGGTGTTGAAACCCGGTGACGAGGCATATGCCGCGGCAATCGAGGTACTCAAGAAATCCGCGCATTTTGGAAAGCGCCGTGCCGACCATATCGCATACGTTTTCTCAACAGTTGGCGCTGAGATTGCCGTCGAATTTGAGACGCTCGAAATTGACACTGAATAGCCAATTTGTGAGCACTCGCGGACCAAGACGCGCACTAGGGTCTGTTTACATATGGAACGCACGTGCGTTGCCGCGAGAAGGGCCGCTCGCAAGGATTGCGACGCCGCGAATACTCGACGTATTCGCAAGGAGCATGACGCAGCGAGCGGCCCTTCTCGCGGCAACCCCAGTTCTGAATTTCATTCCAGGGGAATGCCCGCTATCGGCCGCATGGCGGCGTCGCGCGTCGCTCACGTGGCGCGGCCACGCAGCGCTCCTTACTCCTTGCCCTGCGGCCGATAGCGGGCATTCGCACGTGCGTTCAATATGTAAACAGACCCTAGCGTTTCTTCTGCGACTGGGGCGTCTCAACCGAAGCTGGTGTCAAGCCGCGATCTTCGCGCGCCCCGGCACGCGCTGGCGCGCGTCGTCGCGGCGATGCACGCACTTGCCGGCCGCATACGTTTCATACACGGCGCGATCGTCACCGAGCAGCGCGAATGCGAACAGCAGCGCCTCGAGCGATTCGCGCCGCGCGGTGCGGCGCGCGAGCAGCGGCGTCGCCTGCGGATCGAGCACGACGAAGTCCGCTTCCGAGCCGTCCCTCAGCGTGCCGATCTTGTCGCCGAGATCGAGCGCTTCGGCCGCGCCGGCGGTCGCGAGATAGAACATGCGCGTCGCCGTCAGATGATGGCCGCCGAGGCGCGCGACCTTGTGCGCTTCGTTCATCGTCTGCAGCATCGAGAACGACGTGCCGCCGCCGACGTCGGTCGCGAGCGCGATCGGCATGCCGGCCGAGTCGGCCTTGTCGAAGTCGAACAGGCCGCTGCCGAGGAACAGGTTCGAGGTCGGACAGTGCGAGGCGAGCGCGCCGGTTTGCGCCATGCGCTTGCGGTCCTCGTCGTCGAGGTAGATGCAATGGCCGTACACCGCGCGACGGCGCAAGAGCCCATAGTGATCGTAGATGTCGAGATAGCTGCGGTGGCCGGGGAACAGCTCGGCGACCCATTTCACCTCGTCGGTGTTCTCGGCGACGTGGCTCTGAACGAACACGTCCGGATGCAGCCGCGCGAGCGCGCCGCATGCTTCGAGCTGCGCTTCGGTCGAGGTCGGCGCGAAGCGCGGCGTCAGCGCGTACATCTGGCGGCCGCGATCGTGCCAGCGGCCGATCAGCTCGGCGCTGTCGTCGTAGCCCGATTGCGCGGTGTCGCGCAGGAACGCGGGGCAGTGGCGGTCCATCAGCACCTTGCCCGCGACCATGCGCAGATTGCGCGCTTCGCTCTCGGCGAAGAGGGCGTCGGCGGATTCCTTGTGCACCGTGCAGTACACGAGCGCGGTCGTCGTGCCGCAGGCGAGCAGTTCGTCGAGGAAAAAGCTCGCCGTGTCGCGGGCGTGCGCGATGTCGGCGAAGCGGCGCTCGGTTGGGAACGTGTACGTGTCGAGCCACGGCAGCAGACCCGGCGCCGGCGACGCGATCATGTCGGTCTGCGGATAGTGGATGTGGGTATCGATGAAGCCCGGCACGATCAGCTTGTCGCGCCGCTCCACGACCTGCGTGCCGGGCGCGAGCCGCGACGCGAGCGCCGCATACGCGTCCGCCGCGACGACGCGGCCGTCTTCCACGATCAGGAGACCGTCCTCGTGAAACACCACGGCGTTCGGCGCGTGCGCCGGATCGCCGTTGAAGGTCAGCAGAGGAGCGCGGAATGCCGCTTGCGCCGCTTGCGCGGTATGAGCCGATTCAGTCATGGAAAAGCTGTCTCCGAATGTTGAAAGCTGGGCGGCGCAGGCAGCGGCAGCGGCTTCCCGGTTCGGGTCGTTGCCGTTTGCCCGAACGAAGCGAAGCCGCCGGCCGCCGACGTCGGTCGAGGCCCGTCAGTTGAAATCCGTCGGCGCGCGGCTCCGTGCCGCCACTCAGTGCCGCCAATGCTCGTCGAGCTTACCGATCAGCATCGCGCGTTCCTCGGGCGTCACGAACGACGCCTCGAAGCCGTTGCGGATGATCGTGTAGACCTCGGCGTCGTCGAGCTTCAGCGCGTCGATCGTCGCCAGATAGTTCGCGTTCACGTAGCCGCCGAAATAGGCCGGATCGTCGGAATTGACGGTCACCGCGACGCCGCGATCGAGCAGGTCTTTCAGCGTGTGCCTGGTCAGGTCGTCGAACACGCACAGCTTCAGGTTCGACAGCGGGCACACGGTCAGCGCGACGCGCGTATCGGCGAGACGCGTGACGAGCGCCGGGTCCTCGATGCTGCGCACGCCGTGATCGACGCGGTCGACCTTCAGGACGTCGAGCGCTTCGTAGATGTAGGACGGCGGGCCTTCCTCGCCCGCATGCGCGACGAGCTTCAGACCGAGCGCGCGCGCCTTCGCGAACACGCGCTCGAACTTCGACGGCGGATGGCCGCGTTCCGACGAATCGAGCCCCACGCCGATCAGCCGATGCTCGTACTGCTCGAACAGCGGCAGCGCTTCGTCGAAGGTGGCGAGCGCATCGTCCTCGGACAGATGGCGCAGGAAACACAGGATCAGCTTGCTCGACATGCCGCGCTTCTCCGCGTCGGCGAGCGCGCGTTCGATGCCGGCCACGACGGTCGCGATCCGCACGCCACGCTCGGTATGCGTCTGCGGGTCGAAGAAGATTTCGCTATGCACGACGTTGTCGGCGAGACAGCGCTCGACGTAGGCCATCGTCATGTCGTAGAAGTCCTGCTCGTGCAGCAGCACGCTCGCGCCCGCGTAGTAGATGTCGAGGAACGATTGCAGGTCGGTGAACGCATAGGCGGCGCGCAAGGCTTCCACCGAGTCGTAGGCGAGCTTCACGCCGTTGCGTTGCGCGAGCGCGAAAATCAGCTCGGGTTCGAGCGAGCCTTCGATGTGGATATGCAGCTCGGCCTTCGGTGCGCGCGCGGTTTTGTCGGCGAGCGTAACGGGGAAAACAGGGGTAGCGGTTGTCGGGTTCATCGTGGTTTGGAATTGTGTGTTGGGTAACGAGCGGCTCCGGCCGCGTATCAAACCGCCTGCGTCGGGTGGCGCGCACCCGCGTTCGCTTCGACGGCCTGCAACACCTGCGCGGCCGCCGAGATCGCGATGACCTCGGGCGACTTGTCGACGATGCCGTCGACACCGAGCGGACACTTCATCCGCGTGATCCGCGCCGGATCGATGCCGCGAGCCGCGAGCCGATGCTCGAACTGCTTGCGCTTGGTATGCGAGCCGATCATGCCGAAGAACGCGAAGTCGCCGCGCCGCAGGATGCGCTCGGCCAGTTCGAGATCGCGCGCGTGGTTGTGCGTCATCACGACGAAGTACGTGCTCGGCGTGGCCTGATCGATCGCCTCGTCGGGTGCGTCGTTCGCGTCGATCGTCACGTTCGGCGCGTGCAGCGCATCGAGCGACGGAAACTGCGCGTCGCGCTCGTCGACCCAGCGCACCGTGCAAGGCAGTGTCGCCAGCACGCGCACGAGCGCCGCGCCGACGTGACCGGCGCCGAACAGCACGACGGCGAATTCGCCCGGCGCGATGGTTTCGGTCAGGAGCGCGCTGCTGTCGTCGAAACCGGCGCCGTCCCACAGCAGACAGTCGGCGCCGTCGATGCCGGGCTCGGGCTCGGACAGCATCACCGCATCCGGCGCGGGGCCGAATGATACGCTACGCACCGTCGATTGCCCCGCCGCGAGGCGCTTGGCGAGCGACGTGAGCCAGCCGAGATCGCCGACGTCGAGCCGCTCGAAAGCGAGGATCACGGCGCCGCCGCAGCACTGGCCGAGGCTCGGCCCCAGCGCGAAGCGTTCGAGCCGGCGCATGTGCGGCGCGCGCATGCCGTCGCGCAGCACCTGGCGCGCGGTCTCGATCGCCTTCCATTCGAGGTGGCCGCCGCCAATCGTATGCCTGGCCGCCTCGCGCGTGACGATCATCTTCGTGCCGGCTTCGCGCGGCGCCGAACCTTCGACGCGCGCGACCGTCACCAGCACGGCGGCGTCGCCATGCGCGACAAGATGTTGCAGGTCAGTGAGCCAGGCTTGCATCCGGCGATTCTCCGTGGGGGGCCGCGTGGGGCGTTTCCGCGGCGGGTTGCGTGTTTGTGTCGGTGCTATCGGGGTGCGCGGCGGCTTCGGTCGGATCTGCGGTCTGCGACGCGTTCATCGCACTCAACGTGTCCAGCGCATCGACTATCGCCTCGGGCGTCGCCGGCGCGCGCAACGGCGGAGCATGTCGCGCGCCCGGCACTGCGGCCGCGATCGCGTCGCGAATCGCGAGAAACACCGAAAACGGCAGCAGCAACGGCGGCTCGCCGACCGCCTTCGAGCGGAACACGGTCGGCTCGGCGTTGCTGTTGTCGTAGAGCCGAACGTGGAACGCGGCGGGCGTGTCGCTGACCGCGGGAATCTTGTACGTCGACGGCGCGTGCGTCATCAGGCGGCCGTCGCGGCTCCACCATAGCTCTTCAGTGGTGAGCCAGCCCATGCCCTGAATGAAGCCGCCTTCGATCTGGCCGAGATCGATCGCCGGATTGATCGACTGGCCCGCGTCGTGCAGCACGTCCGCGCGCAGGAGCTTCCACTCGCCGGTCAGCGTATCGACGACGACCTCCGACACCGCCGCACCATACGCGAAGTAATAGAACGGATGACCGGTCAGCGACTTCGCATCCCAATGCACTTTCGGCGTCGCGTAGAAGCCGTCCGACCACAACTGCACGCGCGCGAGATACGCGGCGTTGACGAGCTGTTCGAACGGCAGCGCGCCGCCGTTCACCGACACGCTGCCGCGCGCGAATTGCACGTCGTTGGCGTCGCCACCGAGCTGGCGCACCGCGAGTTCGGCGAGCCGCGCGCGGATCGTCCGCGCGGCGGCTTCGGCGGCCATGCCGTTCAGGTCGCTGCCGGTCGAGGCCGCGGTCGCCGACGTGTTGGCGACCTTCGAGGTATCGGTCGCGGTCACCCGGACGCGCGATAACGGCAAGCCGAACTGATTCGCGACCACCTGCGCGACTTTCGTGTTGAGCCCCTGGCCCATCTCGGTGCCGCCGTGATTGACGAGCACGGAGCCGTCCTTGTACACGTGCACGAGCGCGCCGGCCTGATTCAGGAACGGCACGTTGAACGAGATGCCGAACTTGACCGGCGAAAACGCGAGGCCGCGTTTGAGCACGGGACTCTTCGCATTGAATTCGGCGAGTGCCGCGCGACGCGCGCGGTAGTCACACGAATCTAGCAGCGCGTCGGTCAGCGGCGCGATGATGTTGTCTTCGACGCGTTGTCCGTACGGCGTCGTATCCCGTTCGCCGACGCCGTAGTAATTCGCGAGCCGCACGTCGAGCGGATCGAGCCGCAGCTCGCGCGCGATGCCGTCGAGCAGCACCTCCATCACGAGCGCGCCTTGCGGTCCGCCGAAGC